>NZ_AP024643.1:2467225-4934451 GCF_019977195.1 Arthrobacter sp. StoSoilA2 | reverse complement strand
CAATCAGTTCCTAAATACTTGCTTGCCGGCGTTGCTGGCAGCCGAAGTGTCTCCGACTGGCGATGTTTCCGGGGTTAATCCACAGAGTTATGCACAGCGGGTGGACAATGGGCTACTGAGCCACTCTAGGGGATGGAATCGCTAGAAGATAGCTGGGAAGTTGCTTGTGGATAATTACACGGTTGTGGTTCTGATTTGGGCCTTGTGAGCCACTTCATCCACAGGCTGTGAAGCGTCCGTTGACACAGCTGTGGATAGCGGTAGGAATGGCTCCCGGTTTGACTGAGGGTGCCTTTTTGCCCTAACGTTGTGAAGTCCTTTGTGTCCGCTTTTGTGATCAGCTGCATCGACGTACGTTTATCGTGCGGCAGGCAGCGGCGGCAGGCACATACAAAACTTAGCGTCGGCCAGTTCTTCCCCTTTTGATCGGGTGGGCGCACCTTTGATCCACTGGAGTAACTAACGTGAGCAAGCGGACTTTTCAGCCGAATAACCGCCGTCGGGCCAAGAAGCACGGCTTCCGCCTTCGTATGCGCACCCGTGCCGGCCGCGCCATCCTGGCTGCACGTCGCGGCAAGGGCCGCGTCGAACTGTCGGCGTAAATAACTGACTTGTCGGTCAGGGTCTTTTTGCGGGTTCGACGGTGCTAGCCACCCCTAACCGTCTGCGGACGTCTACCGACTTTTCAACAACTGTACGTTCCGGCGTCCGCAATGGACGCCGGAACTTAGTGTTATATACGGCCCCTATCGGGGCCGCGGAGCCGAGTCGAATCGGCTTCATTGTCTCCAAAGCCGTCGGGAACGCCGTGACCAGGAACCTCGTTAAGAGGAGACTGAGAGAAGCAGGCGCACTGTCCTTGCACACGCATGGAACGGGCCTGGCGGTCGTGGTCCGGGCACTGCCCGCAGCTGCATCTGCCAGCTGGGAGCAACTGCTCTCGGATTACAACGCCGCATTGGCAGTGACGACGAAGCGACTGGGTGGATCAGTTCCACGCAGTGCTTCGCCAGAACACAACGGCACCACAAGGGAAGGGACACCGCGTGCATGACATAAGCACCGCCGTCGTTCCTTCCTCAGGCGACCCTGCTGGTTTAAGCGAGCCCGTCGGCAAGGTTCCCCACGGCAACCTGTGGGTGGTGGTAGGTAAGTTCATCTGGGACCTGCCCCGAAATATCCTGATTCTCCTGCTGAAGATGTACCGCAAGGTCATTTCACCCCTGTACGGCCAGGTTTGCCGTTTCTTTCCGTCCTGCTCGGCGTATGCCCTGGAAGCGGTGACGGTGCACGGCGCCATGAAGGGTAGCTGGCTCGCAGCCAAGAGGCTCGCCAAATGCCATCCTTGGAATGCTGGCGGAGTGGACCATGTCCCCGCCGGCCATCGTCATTGGCCGCAAGGCCAGACGCCCACAATTGTTGTACTGAACAACCCGGACCAGTTCCTGGCTGCTCAGGCTGATGAAGAAGGCCGCACTGCGGCCTGAGGAAAATAGGGATATCTTATGGATGACTTCTTTGGGACAATCATGTTCCCGTTCAAGTGGTTGGTGTCGGTCATCATGGTTGGCTTCCATGACGGGCTGAGCTTCATCGGCCTGCCCGCCGCCAACGGCTGGACGTGGACCCTCTCCATTATCGGCCTGGTGTTGGTGATCCGTGCCGCCCTGATTCCTGTGTTCGTCAAGCAGATCAAGGCCCAGCGGGGCATGCAGCTGCTGCAGCCTGATTTGAAGAAGCTGCAGACCAAGTACAAGGGCAAGACCGATCAGCTCTCCCGCCAGGCCATGGCACAGGAGCAGATGGCCCTGTACAAGAAGCACGGCACCAACCCGTTCTCGGCGTGTTTGCCGATGCTGATCCAGATGCCGTTCTTCTTTGCACTGTTCCAGGTGCTGTCTGGTATCTCGACCGCCAAGAACGCCGGCCAAGGCATTGGTGCGCTGAGTCACGAACAGGTTGTTCAGTTCGATCAGTCCAGCATCTTTGGCGCCCCGCTGTCCGCATCGTTGCTTCACGGTGGGGTACCTGGTACGGAAGTCGCCGTCTGGATGCTTTCCATCATCATGATTCTCGCCATGACTGCCTCGCAGTTCATTACGCAGAAGCAGATCATGGCCAAGAACATGTCCGAGGAAGCTCTGGCCAGCCCGTTCATGCGGCAGCAGAAGATGATGCTCTACATCCTGCCGCTCGTATTCGGTATCGGTGGCATCAACTTCCCCATCGGTGTCCTGATCTACTGGACCACCACCAACCTCTGGACCATGGGACAGCAATTCTTCGTTATCCGCCGCATGCCCACACCTGGCTCGCCCGCCGCGAAGGCACTGGAAGAGCGCCGCGCCGCGAAGGGCCTGCCTCCGCTGCTGGGTGGCAAGAAGAAGGACGACGACGACGCCGAGGCTGCCGCGGCTGCTGCTGCGGCCGAGATCAGGGCCCAGCGCGTCCAGCCACAACGTAAGAACAGGAAGAAGAAGTAATGTCTGCTGAGAGCACTGAAGATGTAACTGCCGCCGAGACTGAGGAACAGGACGACACCCAGGAAGAGTCGCTGTCCAAGACAGCCAGCCGCCTGGAAGAGGAAGGCGACATTGCTGCCGACTACCTCGAGGAACTTCTTGATATCGCTGACATTGATGGCGACATTGACATTGAGGTCCGGAACGGTCGTACCTACATCTCCATCGGAACCGATGAAGAGTCCGCTGCCCTGGATAGCCTTGTAGGTCCCGACGGTGAAGTCCTCGAAGCCCTGCAGGAGCTGACCCGTCTGTCCGTCCTTTCCGCGACTGAAAGCCGGTCCCGTTTGGTGTTGGACATCAACGGTTACCGCAAGGAACGTGCCAGCGTACTTCAGCAGATCGCCGAAGACGCCGTTGCCAAGGTCAAGGAATCCGGTGGGACCGTTGCCCTGGAGCCGATGAGCGCCTATGAGCGCAAGATCGTTCACGACGCCGTCGCTGACCTCGGATTCGTCTCTGAATCCGAGGGCGAGGGCGCCGGCCGTCACATCGTGGTCTCGGCTGACTAGCAGCTCATGGTTGAAATTACCGCAACTGAACTGCAGGCAGCAGAGAAGATCTTTGGGGAGCGCTTGGATCTCGCCAAGCGCTATGTAGAACATTTGGCTACCTCCGGAACCGAACGTGGGCTGATTGGTCCTCGTGAGATCCCCCGCTTGTGGAGCCGCCACGTCCTGAACTGTGCAGTCATCGAGTCAGCCATTGCCATGGACAGCCACGTGGCAGACGTTGGGTCCGGTGCCGGACTTCCTGGGCTGTGCCTTGCAATTGCCCGCCCAGACCTTGAATTAACTTTGATCGAACCTCTGGAGCGTCGAGTCATCTGGCTTCAGGAAGTCGTGGACGACCTTGGCCTGGACAATGTGACCATTATGCGAACCCGCGCCGAACTGGCCGTGGGATTGGTGGACGCAGACGTCGTTACGGCACGCGCAGTTTCTGCTCTTTCCAACCTGGCTGGCCTGACTATCCCCCTGCTGAAGGGCAAGGGGGAGGTTGTGGCAATCAAGGGCCGCAGCGCTGCCGAAGAAATTGAGAAGGCCAAGAAGGTTATCCGTAAACTTGGCGGCGTGGAAACGTCCGTTGTGGTTTGTGGACAGGAGCTTTTGGAGGAACCCACCACCGTGGTGAGGATCATCGTCAACAAGCCCGGAAAGACGGGCTAGTCGCCGCTCGGTTTCCCGCGTGTCGGCGGCTGAGCAGTTAGGCTAGAGAACGGCAGCAAGCGCCGAATGAGAGTGAGAGTGTGACCAGTGGGCAGTAGCGAAACCTCCACGCAACGGATCCCCCCCTTTATGTCCTTGGGGTCCGCGCGGGCCATGGCCACACCTTCGGCATCACTTCAATCCGCCATTGTGCGACCGAATTCAGTTGATAATGCTGCAGTTTCACGTGAAACGCTGACGGATGAGGTTCACAACGTGATGGACTCCATCGATGATTCGAGCCCTATCGCTCGCCAACTGGCCAACGAGACGCGCCGGCGCGAGCGGCTGATTGGACGCGAACTCCCCAAACCTGATCGGACCCGGATTTTCACGGTCTCCAATCAGAAGGGTGGCGTTGGCAAGACGACCACCACCGTCAACATTGCCGCTGCACTGGCGTCTGCAGGACTCAACGTTCTGGTCATTGACATTGATCCCCAGGGAAATGCATCTACAGCCCTGGGCATTGAGCATCACGCAGATGTCGACAGCATCTACGACGTCCTGATCAACGACCTCCCGCTGAAAGATGTAGTGGCTCCGTGCCCTGACATTCCCAACCTCATCTGCGCCCCGGCGACGATCCACCTGGCAGGCGCGGAAATCGAGTTGGTTTCATTGGTGGCCCGCGAACAGAGGCTTCGCCGCGCCATAGATGTCTACTCCAAAGAGCGCGAGAAAAACGGTGAGGGACGTTTGGACTTCATCTTTATCGACTGCCCTCCGAGCCTGGGTCTGTTGACTGTCAATGCGTTCTGCGCCGCCAGCGAAGTCCTGATTCCCATCCAGTGCGAGTACTACGCCTTGGAGGGCTTGAGCCAGCTCCTGAAGAACATCGAGATGATCCAGAAGCACCTCAATGCTGACCTGGTGGTTTCGACGATTCTCCTGACCATGTACGACGGCCGAACCAACCTCGCGGCACAGGTTGCGTCCGAGGTCCGCCAACACTTCCCTCAACAGGTCCTGAGCGCTGTGGTTCCCCGCTCGGTACGCATCTCTGAAGCGCCGAGCTACCAGCAGACTGTCATGACCTATGATCCTTCATCGAGCGGCGCGCTGTCCTACATGGAAGCCGCTGCCGAAATCGCTGAACGCTAGAATTCTTGAAACACTGCAACAGCCTGGGCGGGTCCGCACCCGGCTATTCCATCGGAGGGATGAATCAATGAGCGAAAAGCGAAGGGGCCTCGGCAGGGGTCTTGGGGCTCTCATTCCTAGCTCACCTGCGGGTGCCCAGGGAAACGGCGCTGCGCCTTCACGCCCAGTGGACCTCTTCTTTCCGGAAGCCCGTAAGACAGCGGAGCCTCTGGAACCGCTCGAAGGTACAGCTCCTGCACCTGCTCCGGCGGCCGAATCCGCGACGCTGAGTGGAGCAGATGGTTCACGTGCCGGCGCTGTGAAGGAAGCATCGAAGTCTGCGGCCGAGGCACCTGCTGCAAGCAAGTCCAGCGAAGCCAAGGCCCCGGCTTCCAAGCCATCGGCTAAGCGCCCTTCATCTACCTCGGTGAAGACCTCAGGCGCAGGGACGAGTTCGACGCCGTCTTCGACCCCTGCTGCAGCTGCTCCGCCTGAGGTGGAGTTGGTTGAGGTTCCGGGAGCGAGATTCGCTGAGATACCGGTGACGGACATTCATCCGAACCGCAAGCAGCCTCGATCTGTCTTCGATGAAGACGACATGGCCGAACTGGTGCACTCCGTCAAGGAAATCGGAGTCCTCCAGCCAATTGTTGTACGTACTTCAACCGAAAAGGGTGGGGAACCGTACGAGTTGGTCATGGGTGAGCGCCGCTGGCGTGCCGTCCAAGCCGCCGGCCTGGAAACAATCCCCGCCATCGTACGTGACACCACTGACGATGATCTCCTTAGGGACGCGTTGCTGGAGAACCTGCACCGCAGCCAGCTGAACCCCTTGGAAGAGGCAGCCGCATACCAGCAGCTCTTGGAAGACTTCGGAACTACACATGAGCAGTTGGCCGATCGTATTGGTCGGTCCCGTCCCCAGGTATCCAATACACTGCGTCTTTTGAAGCTTCCGCCGTTGGTGCAGCGTCGTGTGGCAGCGAGCGTCTTGTCAGCAGGCCACGCCCGTGCACTCTTGGCGTTGCCGGATGCGGCCGCCATGGAGCGCCTTGCACAGAAGATTGTTGCTGAAGGTATGTCCGTCCGTGCCACTGAAGAAGCCGTAGCTTTGTATCAGGACCCAGCCGCGCCGGCCAAGAGTGCTATTCCCAAGCCCAATGCCCGGCATGAGCGACTGGACTACCTGGCTTCCTCGTTATCCGACCGCCTAGATACGAACGTGAAGATTACCTTGGGTGCTCGCAAGGGCCGCGTCAGCATTGAATTTGCCAGCGTGGAGGATCTCAACCGAATTATGGATGTTTTGGGACCAGGATCTGACGACTAGTTCTCCCGACCAACTAAATGGGGTTTGCCCTGCGGGCAGACCCCATTTTGTGTTCTAATGCGTGGCTTTTGTTTTCGAGGACAGGGCGTGGGCTTTCTGGGGTGGTGCCACCTGCTTCTTGTGGAGTTTCACGTGAAACATTGGGCTGGTGGTTCCAAGACGGCCAGGGATGTGCCTGCTTCGGGTGAAACCAGCGTCTACGTTGCGGCCAGCGGGTCTCTCTTCTCTATACTTCGGGCTACGCGTTTGGATACTTGGACGGTCGTTCGCTCGTAGCAGCTCCAGAGGAGTTCGCTATTGGCCCTTCTTCAGGCTATGTCGCTCTAGGGCTGCCTGAAGCTGCGACTTCGGGCACGGACTCGTGTTATTGGGGGCTCGATCCTGGAGCGCGCTCTGATGCCACTGTGCGGCCGTTCTGGGGCCCTGCGTAGCGCTCTTGAAGAAGACCACTCGCGGCTGGGAGCCATGGACGGGGCACTATTTGGATTCTATGTTTCACGTGAAACGCGCCGGTCGGGAAGCATTCGAATGCGCAGGCTCTATTGCCCTCCGTTCTACTCACGCTCTTGGCCTGTAAGGCGCAGATTTCTCATTCTGAACTCCGGTAAGTCGCGCTGGAATCAAAGAGATGTAAACGAAACGGAAGGCCCACCATCTACGATGTCCCGGGGCACCCTAGCTTGTTTCCTTGTTTCCGTGTCCCGTGTCCCGTGCCCCTGTGTCCCTGTGTCCCTGCGTCGCGTGGTTCGGTTGCCCGGTGGTGTATGCGTTGGCGCTGCCTCACTATTGCTGCTTCCCCTTCGCTGCCGTTACACAACGGCCTACATTAGAGTTCCCTTAGGTGTCGTGCGGCCCTGCCGCGCCGAATGGCAAACACTTCTCTGGAGTGCTCCCGTCAAATACCGCTTTGGCCGAGTCGACCGCCCCGGACAAATCAAGTCCTTCGATCATGCGATTTCCGCGGCGCTTTTGTTTCGTTGAGGCGCGCGCGTTGGAAGCATCATGTACCGCTGGCCTTGTTTCACGTGAAACCGTGCCGCGCCCCTGGGCTGGTTGGATGGACGATCCTCGTCGATGTAGTGAATACGCTATTCTCCTTTAGCAGAAACCGACAATGCGGAGACGAATCGAAAGGCTTGGCATCTGATCGTCGAGGAGATGAAGACTGCTACGTGTTTCACGTGAAACACCTATTTCCCTGGGGGTCTGGCGGCGTTAATTACAGCGGCCAAACGAAAGCGTTGCCACCGAGCGATTGGATCGAATTACACACATGTTATTCGGAAACACCTCCGGTCCTATCAGCGATCGGATGGAGGCTTCATCTACGACTTCCAACGTCTGGGCGCACCGTTATCAGCGAGCTCCTGGCACAGAAGATGTGCTTGCCCTATGTGGAGGATTCATCTGCGAGATAACTACCCCTTTTGGTGATCTATAGTTCAATGGGCAGACGGGCCATCCAATAGGTCCATGCCCCCACGGTTCCCGTGCGTTCTTGTAGCGGAAACGGAGCAATGGTTTCAGACAAAACGGCCTAGCGGCGGCGTAGCGATCGGATCCTGCCTTGACCTTCTGTCTATGCCAACGACGGGTGAAGTATCACAGCACAAATTCTCAAGGGAACGCACTGGCTGGCCAGGAGTTGGGGACTTCGGTTTTCGCGTGAGTTTAGGATCTTCTCCTGCCGTTGGACTTGCCGCCCAAATCTGAACTCATCTTTCGCCCACTGGGGGCCGTATCCCGGAGGCGCTGCCCGCTCTATATGGGCTGTGTACTGACTATACGGATGGATCGGCGAGACCCCGACATAGAACAGCGGAACGTACCTTGTTCCATATGGCTGGGACGACAATTGAGGCCCGGAGAGGTTCAGCGCCCTGCCACGAAGAGGTGTTCCAAGTTCGGTGGCCCTCTGGTCGACATCGATCTTCCTTGATTGGTGAGCGAGATGGCGCGGCGCCTCTCACGGCCGAACCAGCGGTCCCGGGGCGCCCATGTCCATCCTCGACAGCAGGAATGCCTATGCGGACGTTGGGGTGTGTCGAATGGTGCGCTTCCCTCCCGTGCCGGCTTCGGCTGTCGAACGTCTAAACATTCCCCGCGCGGCCCGAGACGCGCTGGGTTTTTTGGTGCCGGTTGGAGTGTCCCCCGGCATCGGCACTGGGCCGCCTGGGTGCGTGTTGGCGCATGGCGGAACCTAGCGTTGGAGTCTTTGATTGTCGTCGCGGGTTGATAGATCTGATGTTGTACGTTTGACCGAATGGGCGCCGTGCTGTTTGTCGCCTCAGCCACATTTCGAGGTGTGTGGGTCCGGTGCCACTACGTCTCTGACGCCAGCTTCAACGAACAAGGGCGGACCGTCATTTAGGCGCACCGGCAAGATTCTCTTGTTTCACGTGAAACGTATTCCAAGGTGTCTCATGATCATTCGAAGGCTGAAAGAGGCAGGAAGGGGCATGTGTATCGGCGGATTTAGGCAGTGGATAAGCCTGTGGATAACTTTGGGGATAACCCTGTCGCTGGTTCGGGTTTCCCTGGCTCCAATCACCAGCAACTTGCTTCCGAGCACCCGCCGCCGTGACGCGACTCTTTCCGCACCAAGTGCAGAATGTTCCACGTGAAACGATCCCCTACGGGACCGCGTGTATTTCATGTCACATGATCACAAAACCCTTTGATTTGCGGGAATTTGATGCACCGTGGTGCAGTCAAATGGAGCGGCAACATCAAAGCTTTCAAACTCGCAGGAGGGGGAAGGAAGTGACGGACCGCGGGGAGCTGTACCGGGAGCTCGGCAAATGACATTTGGATCGCCTGGTGGCCAGTGGAAAACCCTGTGGATAACTTTGTGAACAACTTGGTCGTTTGTCCTCTGCGACCTCGCTAGTGTCGTGACCTGACATGGTGCTCTTGGGAACCTCCTGTTGATTGGAAGGCATCCTGAGTCGATCTACGAAACGCTCCCACGCGGGCCTGTGGAGGCCGATGGAGTGCCAAACGAATCGCGTCACTCTTCAGACGGGATAGTCGGCACCATTCGAGGGTCGCAGCCTACGGGGCGTGATGCTGTAGAGCGTTCAGATCCAGGCATCGTCTCGAAGCAGGGGCACCTTTGATCCGACGTCTGCCTACAGGGGCTCCACGAAAGAATTGGCGTAGAGCGGTGGATTGGCAGGCATGCTGATCTGCCGAGGCCGGGCCAGGGAACTCCAGGTAGGGGTATGCCGGCTGCTACCCAGCCGCGCTAGTGGTTGAGACAAGAAGGGCTCGAGCGACGATCTTGTGAGTTGGCGACACTGGACGGAAGATCAGGAGCACGGATGGAAGGTAGGAAGGGAAGGTCTGCTTGCTGCTGTCCTCCGGATTAGGAATGCTGGCGTCCCAGGCGGCATTCTGCATCTGCAGCTTCTTAGGCGGTCGACTTATGAGTCTTAGTTCCGGCCATTATGCAGCAATACAGTCAGGTTCCTGACTAACTTCATTCGGATCCGTTCATGTTTCACGTGAAACAGCCCCTGCTCCACGTGGTTGTTGGTTGCCCCTAGATCAAATGGAATGCTCGGTTCCGGAGAATGAATCTTCAGTGCCGCCGAGCACCGTTTTGGCGCCAGTGAAGTTGCTCCCTGATTTGGATAGTGGATAAGGTCATCCGCCAGCAGCAAGACTCCATTAGAAGGGATCGTCTCGTGCCCATTCCCAGGTTATGTGGATGTGGAGTGGAAGCCGATGGCTGGATCGACCATCGGTAGTTGGCCTCCCCTAGGCTTCGAAAAGGAAGGGGGCGCTATAAGAAGCCCGTCAATCGCTAGGGTTGGAAACGGCCGGGGCTCCTGCTTGGCTGGGTGAGACGGTGTGGGCAGCGGTATTCGTGGACGTATATTCGTCTCGTGAAGGCGTCTTTCGCCGCTGTGTGCGTCTATTTGAGTTGCGGCGGTCCGCTCATCCGGGACACGTCCGTTCATATGTAGGGCCATATCTTGGGGCTCGCTAGCGGTGAGAAGTCGCCTAGGCTACAAAGGCGAGAGCGATGTGTGTTGGATGCAAATACCTAAAGTGACGTGATAGATGTCGGTGTTTCACGTGAAACAAATCTCCGGGGTCGGGAGAGTTTCTGGATCAATCAAAGTTAGACGGACCAGCCCATCCGCAGGTCGAAAGCGGCGTCGGCGGTGCAGTGCAGCGGGACTATATGTGGAATGACGGGAGTCCCGGGCATAGTTGGCAGCACGGGATCGAATGCCCATCGCGAACGCGGCCTCGACGAGAGTATTCACAGAGTGGACGCGGGACTTGAGATATTTCGTGCCTGAGACCACAATTTGCCCTCAAATTCATCGCCCAGTCCCCCGGGAGGGCAGGTATTGGAGGGCCCTCCGAGCACAGGCAGGGCGTAGCGAGCCTCGGGGAGTCATTGTCCTCAGGAGTGGTTCACATGTGGCTGGCCGAAGAGACTGGGCCATTTGTCCGCGAAGGCCGCTTCTGGGACCGGCGGCCCGTTCGCAGACGCATGCCCGGTCTATGGGGGTTTTCCGCGCGGGACGAGGGCAGCCTACTTGTCACTTGAGGATTGAGTAGACACACGAAGAACAGCACATACGATGTAAGCCTGAGGCTGGTGTCATATCCAACAAGCTTTTTCCGTTGATCCTGGACAACACAACCGCTCGCACACGAACTTTTGCACTGAGGTAATGCATCAGATTGGAGAGCAATTCTCTTACGCGGCACAAGGGTCGGACGCTCATCAGGTAGCGTAGATCGGAACCTCAGAGATGCGGCCATTCCGTCGGACTATTTGTGCTGCGGTGAAGAGACAGGCGTCAATTTACTACTGTGACAGATCCCCCTTTGGGCGATCTTTGCCGGTTCTGGATCCTCCGGAACTATCAACTTTCCTGACGTTACATGCCCATGTTTCACGTGAAACAAGACGGGGCAACCTTCACGATGATGATCCCAATGGTGGCGCGCTCGGAGCCCCAGTCGCTATGAGAAACGCAAGTGAGGGAGAAGGAATGCCGTTTCACGTGAAACATGTCCCGAGGAGCGGCCCACAAAGGAAGAGGGCAGCGATGAAAAGGTCGCCAGTTCGGGTCGAAGATGCTTCCAAGAGCGTCTGCGGGCATGAAAATCGTTGCCCTGAAATCCCAACTTCACCGTCGCGGAAACACAACTCCATCCGGACGGAGTGAATGATGCAATGAGTCATGGCGGAAGAAGTTGATAGAGCCCCAGGCGTCTGAGACTCGTGGGTGTTGCGTGACATGAGCGCAGGGTCCTCGAAGGCGTTGCGTTCAGAGTCGAGGCTGGGTGCTAGCGAATCCAGGACCGCTACGAAGAGTTGAAATTCAAATGATGCCGGTGATTCGCAAGGCTTTGCACGCGTGTCATCGGCATGCGGCCAACGGAAAAGTGCCCGGACTAGTTCGAAAATGTCCGAAATTCCCAGAAGTTCCGGCACCCCATGAAGCAGCCCAAGCACGACTGATTGGTTGCATGAGCGGAATCCTTCCCGTCGGACTATGAATAATCCGAAGCTTTCCGCCTGGAGTGGGAGTTGGCTTTGCCTCTTTGTTTACCCCGCGAGAAGTGTCCCGGGGGTCATCAGCGGACACGGACTACCCGATCCATGACTCAGTAGGTCGGGAAGCGAGAGAGGGATGCGCGGGGTGGGGTCGGGATGTGAGAGAGGGATGCGTCGGGTGGGGTGGGGATGTGAGAGAGGGATGCGCGGGGTGGAGTGGGGATGTGAGAGAGGGATGCGCGCGGTGGGGTGGGGATGTGAGAGAGGGGCCGTGTTTGCCTACCCGAGGTAAGGGGAACCCAAATCGTTGGCTTCAGCGGACGTTCAAGGGCTCTGGAGCAATCAAACGTCGAATAACAAACGCTATGGGATGCATTTGGCTTAAATACAAAAAACCGGCGACTCCCACTCCTTCAGGAGGGACAGCCGCCGGCTTTTCACTGACTAACTAAGGGAAGCTAGGACAAGACGTCCGCGAATTCCTTTTCGAAGAACTGCTTTGGCTTGGCGCCGATGACCGTGCTCTTCACTTCTCCCCCACTGAACAGGTAGACGGCGGGTATGGACGTGATGCCGTACTCGGCGGCGATGGCAGGGTTGTCGTCGACGTTGAGTTTCACGACGTCAACCTTCTCGCCGTATTCAACGGAGATCTCGTCGAGGATCGGGCCGAGCTTGCGGCAGGGTCCGCACCACTCTGCCCAGAAGTCCACGATGACCGGTTTCTCGGAAGCCAGGACGTCCGTGCTGAAGCTTGCGTCAGTTACGTCTTTAGCGTTGCTCATAACTTTTCCCTTCGTATGGTTGCTGGTCTGGTAAAGCTCAGGAATGCAGGTCTGCGAGGTAGTGCTCGACATCGAGGGCAGCCACACAACCGGAGCCCGAGGCCGTGATGGCCTGGCGGTAGGTGGGATCGATGACGTCGCCTGCGGCGAACACACCCTTGATGTTGGTACGGGAAGTCCGGCCCTCTACAGCAATGGTTCCTTCGGGGGTCAGATCAACTTTGCCCTTCACGAGTTCCGTGCGGGGATCGTTGCCGATGGCCACGAAGACGCCGGTAACGTCGAGTTCGGATTCGGTACCGTCCACCAGGTTCTTGAGCTTGAGGCCTGTGACCTTGTCACCGCCGAGGACATCCTCTACAGCCGTGTTCCAAATGAAGTTGATCTTCTCGTGTGCCTGGGCACGGTCGCCCATAATCTTGGAAGCCTTGAGGGTGTCGCGTCGGTGGACCACTGTAACGGACTTGGCGAACTTGGTAAGGAAGAGCGCTTCTTCCATGGCCGAGTCGCCGCCACCGATGACCGCAATGTCCTGATCCTTGAAGAAGAAACCGTCGCAGGTTGCACACCAGCTAACGCCGTGCCCGGACAAGCGCTTTTCGTTCTCAAGTCCAAGCTCACGGTAGGCCGAACCGGTGGACAGGATAATGGCCTTCGCCTGGAAGGTCTCCCCCGTGCCAATGGTGACCGACTTGATGTCGCCGTCGAGATCCAATTCGGTGACATCCTCGAAGAGAATCTCGGTACCGAAGCGGGCCGCCTGCTTTTCGAAGTTTTCCATGAGATCGGGACCCATGATGCCTTCGGGGAAGCCTGGGTAGTTTTCAACGTCCGTAGTGTTCATCAATTCGCCACCTGCAGTGACGGAACCGGCAATGAGCAGAGGCTTCATGTTGGCGCGGGCGGTGTAAACGGCGGCTGTGTAACCGGCGGGGCCTGAACCTACGATGATGACGTCACGCACCTGCGATGCGCTGTTTTCTGCAATGCTCACGTGGCGTGAACCTCTTCCTTAGTCGATGCTGCGGCTTTCGGGGCAGCCACCTGACTCAACCCCTGCAACGGTCCAAATATTCCGTTGGATTTGGAGGGCCTAAAACCCACCATCATTCAGGGTACCGTCTGGAGGCTCGGCCAATCGAAGCGGGGACGCCGGATGACTGGTGGCCACATCCAGTCACAATGCACCGCGCATGCGAAAGGAAGTAGCAGCTGATGCCCTTTTGAGCCCTCAAAAGGGCATCAGCTGCTACCTAGTTGGGTAAGCGGAGCGAAAACGGAACTACTGGACCGTGACCTCGGCCAAACGCAGACCAAATCCGAACTGGGTCTTGGGAGCAGCCAGTTTAGGCAGAGTCTTGATTACCACTATGACGTACTGGGTCTGCGTGGGCGCAGCCAGCGGCATTGTCAGTTCCGGGGACGTGAAGCTGTTGGTGCCCACGAGCTTGGCGCCATCCATGGCCGGGCGGTCATTGGTGTAGACGCTGATGCTTCCACCCGATCCGCCCAACTGGTTCAGCACCACTGACTTGACCTCTGTGGGCTCCTTGAGCTTCACGACCAAGGGCATCTCACCCGAGAGTCCACCCCAGTTGGCGGAAGCGAACTCCATGTCGGACCAGTAACTGGCCGGGTTCCCATCAAATGCTTTGGGAAGGTCTTTGTCGAACGATGCAGCGAACGGGAAATCGCCGAGGCGCGTAATGCCATCGATGGCCGGAGGCGTCGCGGGAGCAGCGGTCTCGCTGGGCGTCGGCTTTTCGGATTCGGTGCCTGCTGATGGCGATGACGCTGTTGTTTTATCCGAGGCCGCCGGAGCTCCGCTCGGCAGGAGGCTTCCCAGGTTGGTGACCGCCAGGACAAGGCCCACGATCAATACGGCAGCAAGCAGTCCGCCGACCAGCCAACGCATGGACCGCGGCTCGCGTTCCGGAGTTTCGTCCTCGTAGACTTCTTCATCTTCGTAATCTTCAGTGGCAGCGGCCGACGCCGGGAAGCTGGTAGGAGCGCGATCGTAACCAGGGCCGGAGCTTCCTCCAGCGGCTTGAGCTGCGCCACCGGCAGCGAGGCCGTAGTCCTCTTCAGACCAGAGGGAAACCTTTGGTTCCCCGGCAGGTTCGCGAGTCGGTGCGGGCTGCGGTTTCACAGGTTGTGAAGCCACGGGCTGCGAAGTGACGGCTTGCGTAGGCGGCTGAACCGGGGCAACGGGCGTGGTAGCAGGCGAAGCTCCGGACGACGGCGACTGTACAGCCTGCGTCCGAGGCTGGGTTCCCGTAGTAGAACCGACACCCGAAGCACCGGCAGCTCCGGCACCGGAAGCCCCGGCACCAGAAGCCCCCGCACCGGCAGCGCCATTAGCGGCAGCCCCGGCGTCGTGGTTCTTGGACCCGGCGTTCTTCAGCGCGGCAGCGGCAGCAACGCCCGCTGCACTGGCGCCAGCCGCAGCAGCAGCGAGCTTTCCGGCGAGACCACCCTTGGCCGATGACGGGCTGGAGGAAGGCATAGGCGGCAGGTTGCTGGCCTGCGTGGCTGGCGCCTCGTGGGCAGCATCCGATTCGGATTGGATCGGGTAGCCGTTTTCGTCGTACTGGATGTACTCGGCTTCGTGCTCATCGTCTTCGTAGAGGCCGTCATAGGTTTCGGGCTCATAGGTACGCGGTTGGCCGAAGATCTCGCTGCCGAGGGTTTCCGTGAAAAACGGTTCCACGTACGGCGGGTGGGTTGCGACTACCAAGTCCAGGAGGTCCGGCGCAGTGCTGTGGTTAGTAATCAGATACGTAGTGTTGTCGCTGACTCCGAGGTCCAGGATCTGGACATGGCCAGGGCGCTCCCCCGTGGCGACTTCGCGGGCGCTCTGTGCTACCTGCTCGGCATTTCCGGGACCGGCAACGAGGATGCTGACGGGGCGATTGAGGACCTGGTCCACGCCGTCGAGCACCAGATCTTGGTCATGCGAGGTCAATACGGTGGCCGTGACCTTATAGCGGCCGCCAAGCACTGATCCGACGTCGATCGGGTGGGACACGTGTTCCTCCTAGGCTGTCCGGGAGCTGCGGGTCCTGCACGCGGGCCGCCCGGCAAGCCGGTTGTACCGCTTTTGCAACTACCTGTATTCATTTCTAGCCTAGCCGATTGGCGCCCGCCGCCCACGTTGGCGGCACCGGTTCACTTCTTCCGCTTCTGCCTGGTGTGCTGTCCGGCGTCACCGTTGGCGGGAAAGTAGGGATTGTGGCCGGGGTCGCCCTGGTAGGTTCGCCTGCCTGGCAACGGGACCTGCGGGTGGAACCGTCCTCCCTTGGCCGTGCTCGGTACGTCCTCATCCGGCAGGTAGTTCGTGTGCGGTCCTTCAGAGCTGGAGGTGTCGGAAAAGTCTGAAGTTTTGGTTGGAGCCTCGGCGGCGGGCTCCGGTTCGAGTGCCGGGCCGGCCCTGAAGGACGCAGCATCGAACTCGCCCGAGATACGCGGAATCAATCCGGTATCATCCGAGACCGTGGCGCGTGCCGCCGTCGTGGGTTCAGCAGCCGCCCCCGCAACCGCAGGTACGCCGCGGCCAAAGCGGCCCATCAGCGGACGCATCAGATCACGCAACTCGGTGACATGGAAGAGGCGAAGCAGGAGTAGATAGGCCACCAGCATCACGGGCCCGACGACGACCACGGTCACCAAGGCTGCCGGCCGGCTGCTCCAGGCGAAACCGTCGGCACGGTAGCTGCCCAGAAGCCAGAGCGCCAGAGCACCGGCAATCGCCGAGCCGAGGCCGGCGTAGCCCATGCGGATGTACGAGTTGGCGATGCGCGGGCCGTCCAGATGTCCCAGCATCCTGCGGAGGAACCACACGCTGATGACCACGGAAAGTATGTTGCCCAAGGTATACAGGACGGCGATCGCGTAGATGATCTGGCCTACGGGAAGGAACTGGATGAAGAAGGCGCCCACCACATAAACGACGGCGAGCAAAAGCTGCACATAAAGGGGTGTGCGGGCGTCCTCGTTGGCGTAAAAGACACGCGACATCATGAAGTTTGCGCTCATGAACGGCGTGCTCAAAGCAAGGATGGTGAGCGTCTGGGCGAGCATGACGCCGTCTTGCGGCTTTCCACCGGAGAAGAACATGCCCAGAGGGCCTGCAAGCGCGAACAGCGCCAATGCTCCAAAAACTGTTGCGACGGCCATGGTTCGCAGTCCGTGGGAGAGCGCGTCGCGCAGTTCGGCCTTGTTGCCATCCTGGGACGCCCGCGTCATGCGGTTAAAGAGAACAGTGGCCAGGGACAGGGCGATGATCGAATGCGGCAGCAGGTAGAGCTGGCTCGCAACTTCAAGGACGGCGTTTCCTGGAAGAGTGGAGGCCGCTGTGGTTTGGCCTGAATTGTCCAGCCGGAGCCGTTCGGCACCGGGAATCGTGGCAATTTTCATGACGTACAGGAACGCCAACTGCCCGACGGCGGCAGTCAGAAGCGTCCACACGCTCAACTTTGCGGCCTGGCCAAGTCCAACCCCGCGCCATCCGAAACGGGGCCGCAGGCCCAGTTTCAGCCTCATGACGGGAATCAGCAGGATGGCCGTTTGGGCGATTACGCCGAACGTGGAGAATCCGGCAATCAGGAACGTCTGGGTGGGCCCCCAATTATCCAGTGTGTGCGGGTTGGTGTAGTTGGCACCCAGGATCCAGATGAACATGCCCAGGCCGGCGATGGCCACCACATTGTTCAAGATGGGAGCCCACATAGCAGGGCCAAAGGCGCCGTGCGCGTTCAGGACCTGTGTGAGAAGCGCGTACAGGCCGTAGAAGAAGATCTGTGGAAGGCACCAGAACGCGAAAGTGACCGCCAGGGCCTTCTGCTGGTCCGAGTAGCCCTGGGTGGTGAGATCGATAACGACGGGCGCGGCGAGGGTCACGAGGGCCGTCAGCGCCAGCAGCACCAACACAGCGAGGGTCAGGAGCCGGCTGATGTAATCGGCGCCGCTGTCCGCACCTTTGCTGGCCTTGATGATCTGCGGGACCAGGACAGCGTTGAACACGCCGCCAGCTACCAACAGGAAGATCAGGTTTGGAAGGTTGTTCGCGTTAATGAACGTGTCATTGACCGTTGAACCCAGGCCGAGTGCAGCGCCGAGCATCCACGTTTTGGCGAAGCCAAGGAACCGGGAAACCAGCGTTCCTGCCGCCATGATGGCGCTGGAACGTGCTTCTCCGGATTGAACGGACTGGGTGGTTTTGGCTTCAGACATCGCCTTTATCGTCCCACGTAGCCGGGTCAGAGGTGTTCTGGCAGCACTTCCCGTGCCAGGTCAGCGATGCGGCGTTCGTTCGGGAAGGACAGTTTGCGCGCCAATTCCTGGATCGGCACCCACGCGGCGTCCACGGCCTCCTGGTCCGGATCATTCTCGATGGTGAGCTCGCCGCCTGTGGCCCGGAGCAGGAAATGGTGGACGGTTTTGTGGACCCGGTGGCCGCTCACCGTGAACCAGTAGTCAATGCTTCCCAGGGGCGCAAGGATGTTGCCCTCGATGCCGGTTTCCTCGGCGATCTCGCGGACAGCAGCTTCCTCGTTGTTCTCCCGGCCTTCCGGATGGCCCTTGGGCAGGCACCATTCAAGCCGGCCACCCCTATTAAGGCGGGCGATAATCGCAACCCGGAGTTCGCCGTCGGACGTGTCTACTACGACACCGCCAGCCGAGACTTCCTCCACAGTGGGAAGCGAGGCCTGGACCGGGTGCTGCGGGGCAGGCGCGACGTGGGCGCCGATTGCCGACGGCAACGGTGCGTTCGTCCTCCTGCCAGGAGCGCTCGGGATCGGATTGGCCATGAAGTCCACTCTAACGACTCTTGCCCTCGAGTGATGACCGGGACATGGCCACAAGATGGACGGCAGGAGACACGCGTTACGGGTCCGCTGGTTTTCGGATGCAACTGTGGCCCAATGCTGCACAAAAATCTGCCAAGCTTAAGGAACTATGGCGCACGTATTGGACAGCTCTTCAGTTAACTTCACCATCGATCCGGTGGTGCTCGACCTCGGGCAGCGCTTTGTCGACGCCGGCTTCGAGCTGTCCTTGGTTGGTGGACCTGTGCGCGACCTTTTCCTGGGGCGGACGTCCCCGGACCTGGACTTCACCACGGATGCGACGCCCGACCAGACGATCTCCGTCATCAAGAAGTGGGCGGACAACTTCTGGGAAATCGGACGGGCTTTTGGCACGATCGGGATGAAGAAGAACGGCTTCCAGATCGAAGTCACCACGTACCGCGCCGAGGCGTACGATCCTGACTCCCGCAAGCCCGTGGTCGCCTTTGGCAACTCCTTGACGGAGGACTTGCTGCGCCGCGACTTCACCATCAACGCCATGGCCTTGCGCCTGCCGAGCCTGGAGCTGGTGGACCCTTTCGGTGGCGTCCGGGACCTCCACGCCTCCGAGCTCGCCACTCCCGGCGCGCCTGAGGCGTCCTTCTCCGATGACCCCCTGCGCATGATGCGGGCGGCCCGTTTCGCGTCCCAGCTCGGCGTGTCGGTTCACGACGACGTCCGGCTAGCCATGTCCCAGATGGCCGATCGCATCAAGATCATTGCCGCCGAGCGCGTCCGCGATGAACTGGTCAAGCTGATTAACGGCGCGCACCCGCGCGTGGGCATCGACCTCCTGGTGGATACCGGGCTGGCTGAGTTTGTCCTCCCCGAGGTATCCGCGCTCCGCCTGGAAGCCGATGAACACCACCGCCACAAGGACGTTTACCAGCACTCCCTGCAGGTACTCGAACAGGCCGCGGCGCTGGAAACCGGTGCGGACGGTCCCGTACCGGGCCCGGACTTTGTGCTTCGGTTCGCCGCGTTGATGCACGACGTCGGCAAGCCGGCTACGCGCCGGTTCGAACCGGGCGGCGCGGTGAGCTTCAGGCATCACGACGTTGTGGGTGCCAAGCTGACGGCCAAGCGAATGAAAGCCTTGCGTTTCGACAACGAGTCGATCAAAGCCGTGTCCCGGCTGGTCGAACTGCACATGCGGTTCTATGGCTATGGAGACGCCGGCTGGACGGATTCCGCCGTACGCCGGTACGTGACCGACGCCGGTCCGCTGCTGGAACGCCTGCACCGGCTCACACGATCCGACGTCACCACGCGTAACCAGCGCAAGGCCGACCGCTTGTCCTTCGCCTACGATGACCTTGAGCATCGAATCTCTGCGCTCCTGGAGCAGGAATCGCTGGCGGCTGTCCGGCCTGACCTCGATGGAGCGCAGATCATGGCGCTCCTGGGGCTAAAGCCGGGTCCTGTCGTCGGCAGGGCCTACAAGTTCCTCCTGGAAGAACGGATGGAACACGGACCGCTGTCCCCTGAGGAAGCCGAGAAGAAGCTCCTGGCGTGGTGGGAAGCGCAACCCGAGTCCGCCGTCGTCGAACCTTCAACCGAAACCGCCGCAGAAACCAAGGAGTCCTCATGAACGCCGCGATCTCCCCGCGTCCGCAACTTTGGATCCTCCGCCACGGCGAGACGGAATGGTCCAAGAGCGGCCAGTACACAGGCTTGACCGACCTTCCCTTGACGGTCGAGGGTGAGCAGCAGGCTGTCGAAGCGCGCAAAGTCCTTGAGGGCATCGACTTCGATCTCGTTCTGACCTCCCCACTGCGTCGCGCCCGCCGCACGGCTGAACTTGCAGGCTTTCCCGATGCTGTCCACGAACCGCTGGCTGTGGAATGGAACTACGGAGACTACGAGGGCGTCAGCTCCGACCTCATCCGCAAGGACAATCCGGACTACCTCATCTGGACGGACGGCGTGCCCAACGGCGAAACGCTGGACGAAGTGGCCGCCCGCGCCGACAAGATCATTGGACGTGTCCTGGAATCGGGCATGGACAATGTCCTGGTAGTGGCACACGGGCATTTCTCCCGTATTCTCACGGCGCGGTGGCTGGAAATGGACGCCAAGGAAGGTCGTCACTTCATTCTTGGAACTGCGAAAGTTTGCACGCTTGGATGGGATAAGCGGACGCCTGCGATTGTCCGTTGGGGTCTCTGAAACGCGAATTTAGAAAAACTTTGGCTAAATAGCGAATTGCACTGGCCAAGACTCCTATTCATGGGGTAGCTTATATCTTGTTCCCAGACCGACCCGCCGGGAACAAGGCGCGCATTACCCCGGTTAATCAGTCGGGACGTAATGCCACAGCGGAAAAGGAGGTTGGGAAAAATGATTACTTTGACTAGCGGATGGAATGTGACCGTCACTGCTACCCCGGCCTCCTGCGCTGATCGACGCCATTTTTCGAAGCATTTTTCGAACCACTGACCACTCCCTGAACCACCGGACCGGCTCCAACGCCGGCGGTCTTCATGGCCACCCCTCAAGGGTGGCATTCTGAGCGGTCAGTTGTAGGCGCAGACCCACGCAACAAGCCACGGGTGCGCAGTTTCCCCAAAGTTCGGAACCAGCTTCTTGTTGGGGACGACTGCAGGAAGCACACGCAATTGTGCACGGTCATTCGCTGCTCCCGCACAGGTCTGCTCACACCCCTTATTAGCGTCGGGCTATTTGTGCGCTCTTTTATGCCTTGATTTCCCTGAATTCAATTGGCTCTATTTGTTGTGCCCAATTCCGGCAATTTTCTGCAATGAAAGGAGGTGAACCACATGCCAAAGCGCCCTAAGGACCTGCGCTTCTACAAGAGCAGCGATGCTCCCAAGGAACGCACGCTGTTCAACGACCAGTTGCTCAAGCAAGGCCGTGAAGACGTCTTCGTCGTTCTGCACCAGATGGGACTCATCCGTTGATGCCCTTCAGCCCTTCCGAAGGAGTTTCCGGTGCCGCACATGCATGCTGAACCACAGGAAGCCCACGCGGCTACGCGTGGGCTTCCCCCTTTTAACGGTCGGCCAGAGCTGCTCCAGTGGCGTTACCCAAGCTGCCTGACGGTAAGCTCGATTTATGCAGGAGACGAAGCCGCACCGGCAGCGAAAACGTGCCCGCTTTGTGGTTCCAAGCCGCAGCGACTCCCTGCTTCGTAACTTCACGGAGGTTGTAGGCGGGCCCTTGGGCCGCCACTCTGCTCCAGGACAGATCTCCCCCGCGCCGTTCACGGTTGAACGCGTCCTCGTTGTCCTCACAGTGATCGCTGCCCTGCTTGCCGTCCTGGCGAAGGACTATTGCCGCGTCAATGGCTGGGAGACGCCCACACAGTTTTACGCCACGTGCTACTCCGACTTCCCTGAGCTCTTCCGCAACCGTGGCCTGGGCGATGGCGTGTTCCCCTTCTTCACGCAGGGCAGCTTGTTTGAGTACCCGGTCCTCATGGGGATCATCGCAGGCTTGACCGCGCTGCTCGTACCGGGACAAGGGCCGGGCACGGAACGCATTCTGGGCTACTTCGACGTCAACGCAATGCTGATTGTTGCCGTATGGATAATTACCGTCCTCCTGACCGCCCGGATGAACAAGCGTCGCCCCTGGGATGCCGCCATGGTGGCACTGGCCCCCGGAATTGTGCTTGCGGGGTTCATCAACTGGGACATGTGGGCTGTGGCCCTGCTCGCGTTGGCCATGTACTTCTTCTCCCGCGACAAGTTGATCCTGGCGGGAATCTGCATCGGGCTGGGAACGGCCACCAAGCTGTACCCCGTCCTCATTCTCGGTGCCATTTTGGTGTTGGCGCTGCGCACTGGTCGTCTTCGGACCTTCTGGATGACTGCCGCTGCAGCTGCCGCGGCATGGCTGGCCGTCAACCTGCCGATCGCCGCGATGAACCCATCAGGATGGCGCTACTTCTTTGAATTCACCCAGGAACGGCCCGCCGGATACAGCTCGCCGTGGTTCGCGTTCAACCTCGTGGCCGATCGGCTTCATTGGACCCAACTTGACGCCGCCACTATCAACTCGCTTGCGCTGAACCTCTTTGTCATTGCGTGCGCGTTGATCGGTGCACTGGCTTTGACGGCGCCCAGGCGCCCCCGCATCGCCCAGCTGGCCTTCCTGATTGTGGCGGCGTTCATCCTCACAAACAAGGTGTACTCCCCCCAGTTCGTCATCTGGCTCATTCCCCTCCTTGCCCTTGCGAGACCGCGCTGGCGGGACTTCCTGGTTTGGCAGGCGGCTGAAGGCCTGCACTGGGCTGCCATATGGATGTACCTGGGCATGGCCACCAGCGGTGGATCCGTGCAGCACAACATTGATATGTCCTACTACGTCCTGGCTGTGGCGCTGCACATGGTTGCAACGGCGTACCTGATGGCCAGGGTGGTGATGGATATCCTGGATCCATCGCAGGATCCCCTACGCGCTTTGGGCGAAGACGATCCCCATGGCGGGCCTTTCGAAGGCACCAGGGATTGGCTCAGGATTAACCTTCTTCATCCGTCCATGTCGGTTCTGCCCTGGCGTTCAATGGTTGAGCCTGCCGCACCCAAAGCACCCCAACAGTCGGAGGTGGGTAGCGATGGCTGATGTCGCCGTCGTTGGTTCTGGTCCCAATGGTCTGGCCGCGGCAGTGACCATGGCCCGCGCCGGGCTGGAGGTGCATCTGTACGAGGCCGCCGATGCCATCGGAGGCGGGACCCGGACAAGCGAGCTGATCGAACCGGGATATCTGTACGATGTATGCTCCGCGGTGCATCCAATGGCATTGGCGTCTCCTTTCTTCAAGGAATTCGACCTGTCTCAGCGCATTGAGCTGCGCGTGCCTGACGTCCAGCACGGCACGCCGTTGGACGTGGGAGGTGCCGCCCTCGCGTACCAGTCGCTGGAACGGACCACCATGGAGCTGGGGGCGGACGGCCCAGCGTATCGTCGCCTGATTGCGCCCCTCCTGTCACGCGTGAATGGCGTCGTGGACTTTACGTCGAACCAACTTCTCCGCGTGCCCAAGGATCCCCTTGCTGCTCTGTTGTTTGGTCTCGCGACCCTTGACCAAGGAACACCGTTCTGGGGCCGGCGCTTCCGTGAAGAAGCTGCTCCGGCTTTGTTGACCGGCGTAATGTCCCACGCGTTGGGTTCCCAGCCCGCGCTTAGTTCCACGGGTGCCGGACTCTTGCTCGCCGTCCTGGCCCACGCCGGCGGATGGGTGGTGCCTGTGGGCGGATCCGCGGCTATCGCAGGTGCAATGGCCGAGGACCTCATTGCCCACGGCGGCACCATCCACACCGGTGAGCGCGTGGATTCTTTCGACCAGGTCAGGCCGGCAAAAGCCATCCTCCTGGATGTTGCTCCTCCGACGCTCGCTCGTCTGGGTGGTGCTGAAATACCCGGCAACTATCGTCGGGCATTGGATGCATTCCGCTTCGGGAATGCAGCCTGCAAAGTCGACTACATCCTCTCCGAACCTGTTCCCTGGCTTGCCCCTGGCCTGAGGCGGGCGGGGACGGTTCACGTGGGCGGTTCGCGAATGGCCATGGCCGAATCCGAGAACCTCGTGGACATGGGCAAACACCCAACGGAGCCCTACGTGCTGGTTTCCCAGCCGTCCCTCGTGGACTCGTCGCGGGCACCGGCCGGGCGACACGTTCTGTGGACGTATTGCCATGTGCCGGCTGGCTCAGATGTGGACATGGCTGAGGCTGTCACTGCACGGATTGAGCGATACGCCCCAGGCTTCCGGGATGTGGTGGTTGCCTCGAAGACCACGACGGCGGCTGATCTGGCCGCGTACAACGAAAACTACGTGGGTGGCGACTTCAGCGCAGGTTTGTTGGATATGCGGGGTCTGGTGCAGAGGCCAGTAGTGTCCAATGTTCCGTGGCGTACACCGATGCCGGGCGTCTACTTGTGTTCTTCATCCACCCCGCCCGGGCCTGGTGTTACAGGGATGCCCGGGTACCATGCGGCGAAGCATGCCCTCAAGGACATATTTCAGATGCCGGTACCCGGGCTCGGCCTGACTATCGGTTAGCTTGTTTGCAGCCGCGAAGCGTTAGTTTGCAGCCGTGAAGCGTGCCCGGCGGTGGGCCGGGCTTTCGATTTCATCCAGCATGGCGACGGCGTAGTCCTGCGAGGAAATGGTGGTGCCGGCAGGAGTGTCCTTGGCCACGTTGTATTTGCCGGTACGCTCACCGGGCTGGATAACGGGAGCGGGGGCAAGGACCGTCCAGTCGACGTCCTCGGGAGTCTGCTTGACCGCTTCCAGTGCCTTCGCGGCGGTGGTGGCTTCCGCCTTGTATGCCTCGGGGAAGTCCGGGGAATCGAGAAGTCGGACGCCATCCACCTCGAGGGTGCCTGCACCGCCAACGATCATGAGGCGGGTTCCTTCGGCGTTGCTGTATGCAGTGGCCATGGCATCGAGCCACTCTCCATGGTCCCCGCCGGTGCGGCTGGGGCCCGTAGCCAGCACAACGACGTCGTGGTCCTTTGCAATGGAGGCGAAGACCTCCGCGTCGGCCAAATCGGCTGCCTGGGCCGTTGCGCCGGTGATCTCGGCGCCCTTGCGGGAGATTGCCGTGACTTCGTGGCCGCGGGTGATGGATTCATTGACGATTTCACTGCCGACCATGCCCGTTGCGCCGTAGACTGCGATTTTCATGACTCTCCTTTGGGTTGCTATCCTTGCGATAACACGAAGGTATCTATTGGATACTGATAGCTTCAAAGGAACTGAGTTACCTCATGGATACTAATGGCCTGCCAGGGAACATCCTGGATCCCAATTGCCCATCCCGCGTGATCTTCCAAAGAATTGGCGACAAGTGGGCGTCTTTGGTGATCCAAGTCCTCGGTGACGGGCCCGTGCGGTTCTCGGAGCTGCGCAAGATGGTCCACGTTGTCACGCCGAAGGTCCTGACGCAGACGCTGCGTGCCCTGGAACGCGATGGGCTCATTACCCGGACCGTCCACGCCCAGGTGCCGCCGCGGGTGGATTACGAACTAACGCCGATGGGTGAATCCCTCCTGCAGCCCCTCACCCTTCTACGTCAGTGGGCGGAGAGCCACGTCCCTACGATTCTCGAAGCCCGCGATACGTACGACGAGGCGCAGGACGATCTGTTGCTCGGCTCACCCAACTAAGTAGCAGTTAAGCGCGTTCTGAACGTCCAAAACGCGCTCTACTGCGACCTAGTTGGGCAGAACGGACGGGTGGATGGCGGGGCTGATTTGTCCGTCACGCATGGTGGCCACTGAGTCTGTGAGGGGCAGGAATTCGGTGTCGTGCGTGACCATCACAGTAGCGGTGGAGAACTCGTCCGTAATCCGCCGCAACAACCTGACGATCGATTCACTGCGTTCGTGATCCAAGGCTGCGGTAGGTTCGTCCACCAGCAACACGGTGGGGCGGCCCATGAGCGCCCTGGCGATGTTCACCCTCTGACGCTGCCCGCCCGATAGCTGGTGCGGCCTCTTGTTCGCCGATGCCGCCAAGCCCACGATCTCCAGTAGTTCATGCGCTTTGCCAAGGGCTCCGCGGACAGCCTTGCCGCGCAGGTGGTCCCGGATAAGCAGCTGCTCGACGGCGGTCAGGGACGGAAGAAGATTGGGCTGCTGGAAGATGATGCCCACCTTGTCGCGCCGCAGGGCTGTGCGTTCGGCATCCTTGAGCGCGGAAACGTCCTGGCCATCGATGACGACGAGTCCGGAGGTGGGCTTCACGAGCGTGGCCGCAACAGCCAACAGCGAGGATTTGCCGGAACCGGACGGACCCACCAAGGAGAGGAACTCGCCGCGCCCAACTGCAAGGTCTACAGCCTCCAGGGCCTTGAGCGTGGAATCGCCGTCGGGGTACTCCAGAGTGATGTTGATGAGGTTCAAAGCAGAGGTCACGATGTATGCCTTTCTGGGAATGTTCAAGATCTAGTTACCGCCGAGGGCAAACAGTGGGTCGACTTTGGTGACCTTGCGGACCGCGAGGACAGCGCCGCCCAGGCCCAGGACAACGACGCCGGCAACGGGCACCAAGGTGGTCAAAGGCGTGACGAGGAAAGGCGCTGCGCTGGCCGCGAAAAGTCCGCCCGCCAAGCCCAGCAAACCGCCACATGCTGCTCCGGTCAGCAGCACGATTGCGGCCTGGCCCAACGCATCACGGAGGACGTACCTGGAAGAGCCGCCGAGTGCTTTGAGGACCGCGATGTCACGAGTCCGCTGCACTGTCCACACGGTAAGGAAGGCCACGATCACCAAGGCAGAGATGCCGTAAAGAAATGCCTGCATGAGCATGAGCGAACCGTTCTCACTCTTGTACGAGGCCAGAGCCTGGAACGAGCCGACGGGATCCATGCTCACCGTGCCGGCCGCAGCGTTGGCGGCATCAACGCTGACTGAAGCACCGGCGTCGTAATTTACGGCCAGGACCGTGGCGGTGCCCTCAGGAGCGTGGGCGATCTTCCGCCAGGTATCGAGCGTCGTCCAGGCCACGCCGGTGTGCGAGTACCACTGGTCCTGCACAACTTCTGAAACAGTCAGCTCCGTCCCGCCGACGCGGACACGGCTGCCGACTTGGAGCCCCAGGTCCTTGGCCACGGTTTTGCCGATCACGACCGTCCCGTCCTGGACGGGGGCAGGAGCCGTCAAACCGCCAAAGACTGCGACATTTGCGGTCCCGTTCGGAGCACCACCGCCAGCCAAGGATTGGATGCGGGTTTGGCTGATGCCGACTGCGTGTGCTGATGAAACGCCGGGTTGCTCCCGCCAGGCCTCGAGCTGGGCATTGGAAACCTCAGACTCGGTGTAGGAGGCCTTCGGCTCCCCGCCCGCCGGTGTACCGAAGACGATCTGCTGTGCGGGCAGTGATTCAATAGCCGATGTCGACTGGTTTCCGAGTCCGGCTGTAAGCCCCGAAAGCATGACCAGCAGCAGGGTAATAAGGGCCACAACACTTCCCATGAGCGCGAAGCGGCCCCTGGCGAAGCGGATGTCGCGGATGGCTAGAAACATCAGAATCCTTTGCTTGGATGCGGGCTTGGTCCCGGCTGAATCCACTCTTCCGTCCAATGGATCCGGGCACATCGGGAACCTGATGGATTCGCCCACTTCAAGGGGTTGAACCGGCCATCATCCGATTGGTTGATTCCTGCCTCGGGACGCGGAATTTCGAGGGAGTGGAGTGACGGGCGGGGATAGGCTGGGACGCATGCAGGAGACTCCTACCGGCACCGCCACCATCCTCCGTGTGCTGCGGATAAGTCTCCATGTTGGCTTCGCCGTGCTGCTGCTGGTGGCAGTGGTGCGGCTCCTGGCAGGCACTGCGGGCAGTCCGTCGCCGTTGGCGGTCATTGCTGGACTGGCACTGTCAGCCGCCTTGGCCCTGGTGTACCTCGCGGGAACCGTCCTCGAGAAACGCCACGCGGGCAATGCCACCCGGTTCGATCCCACACCTTACTCAGGCTGGTGGCTTGGTGCCGTGATGGTCCTGTGGCTGTTGCTTCTGCTGGTCAGCGGCGATTTCACATGGGTTGCCTTCCCACTCTTCTTCCTCCAATTGCACATACTCCCCCGACGCCTCGCCTTGCCGGCAATCGTGGTGAGCACGGCTCTGCTGATTGGTGCCCTCTGGTTTCACAGCCGGGGCCCGGCCGACGGCGGTCTGCAGCTCGCGATGGTCCTGGGACCCATGTTCGGGGCTGGTTTTGCTGTGGTCACGGGACTGGCATACCGTGCCCTGTTCCTGGAGGCCGAGCACCAACGTATTGTTGCTGACGATCTCCGACGAACACGGGCAGAATTGGCCAAGACCCAGCACGACGCCGGGGTCCTGACAGAGCGCGAACGGCTGGCCCGGGAAATTCACGACACCTTGGCGCAGGGATTCTCCAGCATCATCCTGATGGGCAGGTCTGCGGGGAAAGCGTTGGACGAGGGGGACCTGAAGACCGCGAATGAACGGTTGAGGATCGTACAGGAGACCGCATCGGCCAACCTTGCCGAGGCCCGGAGTTTTGTCCGTGATCTTCGGCCGCCCGCTTTGGAAGAGTCTGGTCTGGTGGATACCTTGCGGAGGCTTTGCGAAAAGACCGAGACCGAAGCAGCCGCCCGGGGAACCGCACTGCGCTGCCGTTTCGAGCTCGTGGGCACGCCCTTGGACCTGCCCAATGCTTACCAGACCACCCTGCTCCGGGCCGCCCAGGCTTCCCTTGCAAACGTATGGGCGCACGCCCGCGCAAGTGCCGTCGTCGTGACTTTGTCCTTCCTCGGCTCGGAGGTAACCCTGGATGTTTTCGACGACGGCATCGGTTTTGAACCGTCGACGGCGGCCGGTACAGCGCGCGGCGACGGCACCGGCATCGGGCTTCAAAGCCTTCGCGAACGCCTGGCTGCGCTGGATGGCAGCCTGGATATCGAATCGGCGCCTGGCGAGGGAACAGTGGTTGCCCTTCGGGTGCCGCTGCCTGCCCGGGAGGGCGGGGCATGAGTGACATCCGCATCCTCCTGGTGGACGACCATCCTGTTGTGCGGGCCGGACTCCGGGCGATGCTCGCCGATTTTCCTGGTGTCAGCGTGGTGGCCGAGGCCGCGGACGGTGACGCGGCGCTGGCCGAACTGGGCAGGTTGAACACCCTGGGTGAGCCTGTGGACCTGGTGCTGATGGACCTGCAAATGGGTACCGGTATGGACGGCGTGACGGCCACAGGCAAGATCAAAGCAGGGCTGGCCGGGACTCCCCCGCCGCCCGTCCTTATCCTCACCACCTACGACACGGACGCTGACATCCTCGCCGCTGTTGAGGCCGGCGCCAGTGGCTACATGCTGAAGGACGCCCCGCCTGAACAGATCCAGCAGGCTGTGTTATCCGCGGCCGCCGGTCAAACCGCGCTGGCACCGGAAGTGGCGGCCCGGCTCATGGGCAGGATCCGGAATCCGTCACCTGCATTGAGCCCGAGGGAAGTCCAGTTGCTGGAACTCCTGGCCACCGGAATGGGCAACCGCGCCATGGCGAAGCAGTTGTTCATTTCCGAGGCAACAGTGAAGACGCACCTGGTGCATATCTACTCCAAGCTGGGCGTTGATAACCGAACGGCGGCGATAGCGGTGGCGGCGCAACGCAGGATCATTCGCGGCCACTGACGGCCACTGACGGCCAGGCGGCCTGAGGGACACTAGACGTCCCAATGAGGCCCCGACAAAGCAAGTGCCGTCCCCAGTGGCGAAGAAATTCTTTGTTAAACGATTGACCTTTTGCCTTTTTGAAGTGACGATTAGTGCACGTTTCGCCATGAGTTAGATCACAAAAAGTCACTCGTCGAAAGTTGGCCCCCATGTCCGCACCCCTCAAGGGCTTATCCAGTGCTGCGCCCAACAGCCCTGGATGCGTCCGCAATTCTTTCCTCAAGAAAGCAGCGTCCCTCGGATTGGCGTCGCTTCTGCTTGCTGGCGGCATCCCCGCCCTGACCTTCGCAACGGCAGTAAATGCCGCTCCGGGCGACCCCGCCGCCATCAAGGCAGTCACCCCGGAAGTACCTGTCGATGCAGCGGGAGTACCCCTCGGAGCGGTAACCGGATTCACCCAGTCCGGAAACGTCGTCGACCTCTCAACCGAGCGAGGCGCCATCCGCGTCACGTTCCTGGACGACGGCAACTTCCGCCTCGAAGCCGATCCCAGCGGCAAGTTCACCGACCCCGCCAACACCGATCAAGGGGACCCGGCACGGACTGCCAACATCGTGGTGGGGAAGGACAAGTTCCCCGGCAGCGCACCAACAGTCACGGACGGTGACTGGCTGGTCCTGAAGACTGCCAAGATCAGTGTCGAGATCAACAAGGCCACCACCCAACTCCGGCTGCTGAGGGCCGATGGAGCCCTGGTCTTCGAAGAGTCCGCCCCCATCACCTTTGGTGCGAACTCGGCAACACAGCACCTGGCTCCGCAGGACGGCGAGCAGTTCATCGGCGGCGGCATGCAAAACGGCCGCTCCGTCCACACCGGCGCGCTGATCAACATCGCCCGGAATTTCGACTGGGACGACGACGGCTATCCCAATGCGGTTCCGTACTATATGTCTTCCAAGGGATATGGCGTCCTGCGGGACACGTTCGCCCGCGGCTCCTACAATTTTGGTGGCCAACCCACCACCACCCATGAGGAAAAGCGCTTCGACGCCTACTACTTCGTGGGCGACTACAAGCAGTCCCTGAACGCTTACACCACGTTGACCGGCAAGCCGATGATGCCGCCGGTCTACGCCTTGGAATACGGCGACGCCGATTGCTACAACCGCTCCAACCCCGGCTATTCGTCGTCTGGATTCGGCGATCCCGACGGCGCCAAGCAGCGCACGCCCGACGCCATCAAAACGGCACGGAAGTTCGTTGAGAACGACATGCCCGCGGGCTGGATGCTGGTCAATGACGGCTACGGTTGCGAGTATCAGCAACTTCCCGAAACCGTGAGCAACATCGAGGACGAAACAGACCTCAAAGTGGGTCTCTGGACGCAGCGTTCCCTCACCAACCAAGAGTACGAAGTAGGCGAGGCCGGCGTCCGCCTTCGTAAGCTCGACGTCGCTTGGGTGGGCCAGGGCTACCGTCAGGCACTTACCGGCTGCGAAGCTGCGCATGGAGGGATCGAGCAGTACTCGAACGCCCGCGGCACGTCCTTGATGGTTGAAGGTTGGGCCGGCTCGCAGCGTTGCGGCATGCAGTGGACGGGTGACCATTCAGGAAACCTCGACGCCGTTCGCTGGCAGGTCCCGGCCCTCACCGGTGCCGGGAACTCGGGTCTGACGTTCACCACCGGCGACGTGGATGGCATCTTCGGCGGATCCCCGGAGTCTTACGTCCGGGACCTTCAGTGGAAGGCCTTCGCCCCGGCGCTCTACTCGATGTCCGGCTGGGCAGCGACGGACAAGCGTCCATGGCTTTACGGCGACAAGGCCACTGCCATCAACCGTCAATACCTTCAGCTTCGGCAGCAGCTCATGCCCTTCATCTACTCACTCGCGCACAACGCTTCTGACACAGGCGTCTCAATGATGCGTTCCATGGCCCTCGAATTCCCTGACCAACAGTGGTCTTACGGCGCCGAGGCGAATAACCAATTCATGCTCGGATCCGACTTCCTGGTGGCCCCGGTCTTTACCCAGACCGACGTCCGCAACGGCATCTTCCTTCCTGCCGGCGAGCAGTGGGTGGACTACTGGACAGGCAAGCTATACCAGGGTGGCCAGATCCTCAACGGCTACAACGCACCACTGGACAAGCTGCCGGTATTCGTCCGTGCAGGTGCGGTGATCCCACAAGGCATCGTGGCCCGCAACGCGTCCTTGGTTCCCGAAGATTCCATGATTACTTTGGATATCTACGCCAAGGGGCAAAACACTTTCACCCTGTACGAAGATGACAAAGTTACGCGGGAATTCAAGGACGGAAAGTCTTCCACCCAGCTCCTCGCCGTGGAGGCACCCGGCACGGGCAACGGCAGCGTCAAGGTAACTATCGGTGAGCGAAAGGGCGAGTACACGGGCAAAGCTGCCGCCCGCCCCTACCAGCTCAGGGTCCATGCAGGTGCGGCGCCCAAAGACGTCAAAATTGGAGGCACCACACTGGCCCGGCACGGCACCAGGGACGCCTACGATGCCGCTGCCGCCGGCTGGTTCTTCGATGAGGCCAACAACGGTACCGTCCTCGTGAAGACAGGTGTGATCGCCTCCAGCCAGTCAGCCACCATCCAGCTTCAGCAGGCCGGACCCCTGGGCGGCAAGAGCCAGGAAGATACGGCAGCCGAGGTGCGCGTAAGCACTGGCCAGCAAGTATTCCAGGACCAGGAAACCACCGTCACTGCAGCTTTCGTAAACACCGGGATCAAGGCCAAGACAAACGTTGTGCTGACGCCGGTGCTGCCCGACGGGTGGACCGTCATCTCTTCTTCGGGGGCAACTGCCGCGAAGGTTGAGGGCGGCGCGACAGCCACAGCGACATTCGTCATCAAGCCCGGCCCCACCGCGAAGGCGGGTCAGCAGACCGTGCGGGTCTCGGCGTCGTACGCTGCTTCTGACTCAAGCGAGCAGTCGGTGACTGGGGGCAACCAGATCTACGTCGCCTATGGCTCCTTGGCAGCTGCATATAACACCGTCTCCGTGACCACAGTGGCGGGGAAGGCGCTCGGAAACTTCGACGGCGGAGGGGCCACCTTCGCTGCCGAGCAGCTGGCTGCCGCTCCCATCCCGGCAGGCGGCGTACGGCCGGGCAGCACTGTGACAGTGGAAGCGGGCACGCCCAAGCAGGTGGACTACACGTGGCCAGCGGTGGGCCCCGATGTCCCCAACTCGGTTGCACTGTCCGGACAGACCATTGCGGTCAAGGGCAAGGGAACACACCTGGCTGTTCTCGGATCAGCGGCTGTTGGCAATGGAACAAGCCCTGAATTGACCCTGACATATGCCGATGGAAGCATGGAAAGGCAGTCGATCTTCTTTCCCAACTGGTTGCAGCCCTCGGTCCTGAATGGCGCCGTGGTTGCGGTGTCCGAACAAGGCCGCAACAACGCCAACGGACCGTCCCCGGAATACACGCAATACAAGTACCAGGCGTTCTCCAACACGGTCCGGCTCAACCCCACGAAGGAACTTGCCTCCGTCACGCTGCCCACAGACACGCGGGTGAAGTTCTTTGACTGGAAGGTTACTTCGCAGCCGCTGCCCGACGTGCCGCACGGATCGGTGTACGCGTCTGAAACTCCGTGGATCCAGGCCATCAACGGCTACGGCGTGATCGGCAAGAATGTGGCAAACAAGGATTCGGCGTCGTCACCGGACAAACCGCTCACCATCAACTACACCGATCCTGCAACAGGCCAGCAGCCTTCCTTCGCAAAGGGTCTGGGCGTTCACGCGGCCTCCAGGATCACGTATTACCTGGGCGGAAAATGCACGTCGTTCACCTCGCAAGTGGGCCTGGAAAGCGGCTTCGGTGGCAACATCATCTTCAAGGTCAATACCGACGGCGTGAACAAGTACCAGTCGCGAACGTACACGCCCGGGTTCGCTCCGGAAGCCGTTTCCGTAGACCTGACGGGTGCGGCATACGTGGAACTCGTGGTGGACCCCTCCGGATCCATCAACGGCGCGCACGGTGTCTGGGGTGATGCCAGGTTCACGTGTGCCCCGTAATCTGACTCTCCAGAGCCCGCCCCGCCCAGCTCCTTTGGGTGGGGCGGGTCCGGGTTGTGGTCGCGGAGAGAAACTGTCGGGGGAACGGGGCATAATGTCGCAAATGGGGAAAATGAGAACACGGAATCTTGTCTTTGGCTTGGTAGCGCTGGTGATGGTTGGTTCGCTGACGGCCTGCGATGACGGCCGCGCCGGTGCGGAAAGTGCAGCGAAGCAGCTCGCCTCCTCTCTGGCCGCGCTCGACGTCGGTTCACTCGCCGTAGAGGGCAAGGACGCTTCCGCGGCCAACGATCAACTCAAAGCGGTGTTTGAGGGACTCGATGCCAAGCCATCGGTTCAGTCAGGTGACGTGAAGCTCGACGGCGAGACCGCCACCTTCCCTTTGAACTACAGCTGGAACATTGGCTCAGCAAAATGGGAGTACAGCTCCGAGGCCACGTTGAAAAAGTCCGGCGATAAATGGGCTGTCCAATGGAATCCCCAGCTCCTTGCCCCGGAACTTTCGGACGGCGAGACGCTCTCCGTCAAGACGGTTCCTGCCCAGCGCGGACAGATCCTCGGCGCAGGGGATGCCCCCATTGTCCAAGACCGTCCGGTTTTCCGCGTTGGTATCGACAAAACCAAGCTTGCCGCTGATCAGGCGGATTCCGCCGCGCGGGCAATGGCTGCTTTGCTCGGCCTTGACGTTGAAGAGTATGCCAAGCAGGTGGGAGCCTCGGGTCCACAGGCTTTCGTGGAGGGCATCGTCCTCCGCGCTTACACCCCCGAAATTACCGAAGCAAAGATCACTGCCATTCCGGGCGGCGTGAGCATCCTGGACTCCATGGCGTTGGCACCAACACGCACCTTCGCCAGGGCACTCCTGGGAAGTGTGGGCCAGGCCAGTGCAGAGCAGATCGAAAAGTCCAACGGCGCCTTGCGGGCCGGGGACACCACAGGAACCGGTGGCCTTCAACAGAAATACGATTCTCTGCTCCGCGGGAAGGACGGCGTGGAGGTGGTCGCCAAGCAGGAAGCGAAGTCGGAAGGCGAGACCCCTGCAAGCAAAGTATTCTTCTCGTCCCTCCCTGTGCCCGGAACAACCCTCAAGACCACGCTTGACCTGAAGCTGCAGCAACTGGCCGAAGAGACGCTTGCCGGGGTGGGACCGGCGTCCGCCATCGTGGCGCTTAAGCCTTCTACCGGAGCTGTTCTGGCGGCCGCGTCCGGTCCGGGCAGCAACGGCTACAACACGGCGATGCTTGGCCAATACGCTCCGGGGTCCACGTTCAAGATCGTCGATTCCCTGGCGCTGTTCCGCGACGGCGCGACGCCTGATTCCAAGGTCGAATGCACCCCGACGCTGACAGTAGACGGCAGAACCTTCAAGAACTCCGAGGGCTACCCGGAAAGCTCCTTGGGTTCCGTAACGCTGCGGGACGCTTTTGCCCATTCCTGCAACACCGCTTTCATCAATGCCCGTGACACGGTCAGCCAGGACCAGCTCGAGTCTGCCGCCATGGCATTGGGCGTGGCCGTGGAAGCGCCCAAGCTGGGCGCCGACGCCTTCCTCGGTTCAGTCCCCGGCGCCGCAGAGGGAACCGAGCACGCGGCATCCATGATCGGCCAGGGGAAGGTGCTCTTCTCCCCACTGTCTGCGGCGATCATGGCAGCCTCCGTTGGCAACGGCGCTCCGGTGTCCCCTCAACTCGTGCTGAACCCTGAAACCGGGAACTCCAGCGCGGCAGCTACGCCCACGGAAAGTGGCAGCGCGCCGGCGTCGTCCGCTTCCGTTAGCGCAGCGCCCGCGTCACCGCCCTCAAGCAAGCCGATCACCAAGGAAGAAGCGGCCGCGCTATCCGACATGATGCGGGCGGTGGTTACCTCCGGGCATGCTGGATTCCTCGCCCAGGTGCCGGGAGCGCCCGTCGGGGCAAAAACGGGTACTGCTGAGTTCGGCAATGAGGACCCGCCCAAGACCCACGCGTGGATCGTTGCCGTTCACGGAGACCTGGCGGTTGCTGTGTTCGTGGAAGACGGCGGCCTGGGGGCAACCACCAGCGGACCGTTGTTGAAGTCGTTCCTCACCGCCGCCGGTTAAATCGGGAGAAGCTATGGAAAGCAGCACGCAGTGCGTTGTGGTTGGCGGAGGTCCGGCCGGGATTGTGCTGGGCTTGCTCCTTGCCCGGGCCGGAGTTGAAGTCACTGTGTTGGAGAAGCACGCCGACTTCCTGCGGGACTTCCGTGGCGATACTGTGCACGCCTCCACCATTCGCCTCCTCGACGAATTGGGGTTGGGCGAAGGGTTCCGGCAGCTACCGCAGAGCAAGCTGGGTAACTTCCAGCTGCCTGCAGGGACCGGGGATTCCGTGATCCTCGCTGATTTCGGGCTCCTCAAGGAGCCGTACAACTATGTGGCAATGGTGCCGCAATGGGACTTGCTGAACTTTCTGGTGGAGGCAGCCAAGCAGGAACCCACGTTCACGTTGCGGATGAACACTGAGGTCACAGAGCTGCTCCGCGACGGGTCCGGCGCAGTATCGGGTGTGGCGTACAGAACCCGGGACCCCCTCACCGGCGAAAACCTGGGGACGGGCGAACTGAAGGCTGCATTGACGGTGGCGTGCGACGGCCGTAGTTCGGTGCTTCGTGCACGGGCGGGTTTGGTCCCACGCGAATTTCCGGTGCCGTTCGACACGTGGTGGTTCCGGCTTCCGAGGAACGCCGATGAAAGGGATCCCGTGGCGTCGATTGCCCCGAGTTTCGGGACTTCGGACGTTCTGCTGAGTTTGACCCGCAAGGACTTTTATCAGATCGCCTACCTCGCGGCCAAGGGACTGGATCCGAAGTTGCGGGCAGAAGGCGTAGAAGCGTTTCGTGCACGCGTCGCAAGGTTGCGGCCAGACCTATCAGACCGTGTGGACAACATCCGCTCCGTGGATGATCTCCACCTGTTGGACGTGAAGCTCAACCGCTTGTCCGAGTGGCACAAGCCGGGCCTGCTGCTTATTGGCGATGCTGCCCATGCGATGTCCCCCGCCGGTGGGGTGGGGATCAACCTGGCCGTGCAGGACGCCGTCGCAGCGGCCCGGATCATTGCTTCGCCGCTGCTGAGTAAAACGCTGGACGACCACCACCTCGCCGCCGTTCAGAAGCGGCGCTGGCCTCCAACCGTGATTGTGCAGACGTTTCAGCGGGTGCTGCATCGCGTTATCTTCGCACAGGTCATGGCGGGCAAGCAGCCAAAGCCACCCAAGCTGTTGCTCATTGTGCTCCGTAATTTTCCCAGCTTCCGGAAGTTGCCCGCACGGATGATTGCCTTCGGCCCACGACCCGAACATGCACCGCAGTTTGCCCGGCGGAAGCCTGACGCTTAGCTCGTTCGGGGCACCCAGGCCAAGTTCCGCCGTCGGGCCTTAATACCTGGGCATGGGAAGATTGGGCGGTGGCCCATATTGACGTTTCCGGCATCGACTACTTCCTCTCCGACGGCACCCAGCTGCTCAACGGCGTGACCTTCAAGGTGCCTGATGGCACTAAGACGGCGTTGATTGGGCCCAACGGAACCGGCAAAACGACGCTGTTCAAGATCATTTCCGGCGACCTCACACCCGACGAAGGCGTCGTAGGCAAGTCCGGGAACATGGGCATCATGCGGCAGTTCGTGGGCCAGGTCCGGGATGAATCAACCGTCCGGGACCTGCTGGTCTCCACGGCCCAAGCCGGGCTGGCGGCAGCTGCCAAAGCGGTTGAAGAGGCCGAACTCGCCATGATGGAGCACGACGACGAACCCACCCAGATGAAGTACGCCCAGGCGATCGTGGATTGGGGAGACGCCGGCGGTTACGACGTCGAGACCGTCTGGGACGAGGTCTGCATGGCGGCTTTGGGAATTTCCTTCGACAAAGCACAGTTCCGACGTGCCTCCACGTTGTCCGGTGGCGAGCAGAAACGCCTCGTGCTGGAAGCCCTGTTCGCGGGCCCGGATGAACTCCTGCTCCTGGACGAACCGGATAACTACCTTGACGTCCCCGGCAAGCGCTGGCTGGAGTCAAAGCTCAACGAATCCAAGAAGACCGTGCTGTTCATTAGCCACGACCGCGAGCTGCTCAACAACGCCGCCGGACGAATAGTGACGCTTGAACCAGGCATAAACGGCGCCGGAGCCTGGATCCACGGTGGCGGTTTCGGCTCCTACGTGGAGGCGCGTGCCGACAGGAACGCCCGGTTCGAGGAACTCCGCAAACGCTGGGACGAGGAGCATGTGAAGCTCAAGGAACTCGTCAACATGTACAAGAACAAGGCTGCGTTCCGGTCCGACATGGCCAACAGGTACCAGGCGGCACAGACGCGTCTTGCCAAGTTCCTGGAAGCTGGGCCGCCCGAGGCGCTGCCAATCGAGCAGAACGTCAAGATGCGCCTCAAGGGCGGGCGAACAGCCAAACGCGCCGTCGTGGCGGAGAAGCTTGAACTAGCTGGGCTCATGAAGCCGTTCTCCACGGAAATCTGGTTCGGCGACCGTGTGGGCGTACTCGGTTCCAACGGTTCCGGAAAGAGCCACTTCCTGCGCTTGCTCGCCACCGGAGGCACCGACCCTGAGCGGGAGCATTTGCCGGTGTCGGACGTTGTCATTGCTGAAGTGCCGCACGAAGGAACAGTGAAGTTGGGCGCCCGTATCCGCCCGGGATTCTTCGCACAGACGCACGTTCGCCCGGATCTGCTGGGCCGGACCTTGTTGGAGATCCTGCACCGTGGCGATGAACACCGATCGGGCCTGCCCCGCGAAGCTGCCGCAGGTGCCCTGGACTCCTACGGTTTGGCCGGCCAATCAGAGCAAAAGTACGAGTCCCTGTCCGGTGGCCAGCAGGCGCGGTTCCAGATCCTCCTGCTGCAGCTGTCCGGAGCAACCCTCTTGCTCCTGGACGAGCCTACCGACAACCTGGATCTGCACTCCGGCGAGGCCCTGGAGAGAGCAATCGATGCTTTCGAGGGAACGGTCCTTGCTGTCACCCATGACCGCTGGTTCGCCAAGTCTTTCGACCGCTTCCTGATCTTCGGCTCCGACGGCAAGGTCTACGAGTCCGAGGAACCCGTCTGGGATGAGAAACGCGTGGAGCGCGCCCGCTAGTCCGCACGTTCTCTCACATCATTGCCCTTTTCGCCCGATGCTCTCTCAGTTGATGAGAGAGCATCGTGGTTTAAGGGGGGGATGTGAGAGGGCATCGGGGGTTAAGGGGGTGGGATGTGAGAGAGCATCGTGGGTTTAAGGGTGGGATGTGAGAGAGCATCGGTGATCAAATGATCACATTTTATGATTAAATGAGCGTCGGCCTGATACCGTTGAACTATGGGAACTCCTGACCGCCATCGGCTCATTGGCGAGCTGCTGCGCAAACGCGAAGAAGTATCAGTGGACGAATTGGTAGCAGCCACTGGAGCCTCGGGCGCCACGATCCGCCGCGACCTGGAAATTCTTGCGGCCAACGGAGTACTGAAGCGGGTGCACGGCGGCGCCCGCAGTTTGGTAGCGCGTGGTGACAACCCGGGCTATGGGCAGCGCGAACTGGAAGACCACGAGGCGAAGCTCAAGATCGCAGCAGCTGTTGACGCTCTGCTGAAGGACCGCGAGCACGTGTGGTTGGACAGCGGATCCACTGCCACGGAAATTGCTCGGCGGCTGAGCCAGCGTGAACTCACGGTGATGCCGATGTCCCTGCACGGCGTCGAGGCACTGACCCACGCAAAGGAGGGCCGCCGGCCGCAGCTCATTCTCCCCGGCGGAAGCCTCATTCCGGGCGAACAGTCTTTTCGCGGACCCATGACCGAGGCGAACATACGCTCGTTGCGATTCGACACCGCGGTGGTCACGCCGTGCGCCCTCAACCTCAAGGACGGACTGCTGGCCCATGACCTTGACGACGCCGCGGTGAAGCGCGCCGGCCTGGAATCGGCGTCGCGGGTCATCGTTGCATCCTCCGGCAGTAAGTGGAATGCCAGCGCGGTCGCCCTGGTTGCCGCGATAGAGGCCGTGGACGTCATCGTGACGGACCTGAAGCCATCCTCCGAAGATCTTGCCCGGCTCGACAAACTCTCTGTGGAAGTTGTGATTGCATGACCACCAGCACCAGAAGCACCACCAACGTCAACGCTGCGGCGGTGGCGACGTTCCTGATCTTCGCCATGAACGGCCTGGTGTTTGCAAGCTGGGCGGCACGTATCCCCGCCGTCACCGAAGCTCTCAGCCTGACGTCCGGCCAGATGGGCACCCTGCTGCTCTGCACCGCCGTCGGGTCCTTGATGGCTTTGCCGTCAGCAGGGTGGGTGGTGGGCCGAATCGGTACAGCCGGCACGGTTCGCCTCGCCGGGATCGTGGCGGGTGCCGCAGGTGCTGCGATTGCCTTCTCCCTCATGGCTGCATCGGTTCCGGCCACGGCCATCGCCCTCTTCTTCTTCGGTATTGGCATTGGGCTGTGGGACGTAGCCCAGAACATCGAGGGTGCCGACGTCGAACACCGGCTCAAGCGGACCATCATGCCGCAGTTTCACGCAGCGTTCAGCGGCGGGGCGTTTGTGGGCGCTTTGATCGGTGCGGGGCTCTCGCACCTTGGTGTTGGCCTCCCTGAGCACCTGCTTGTGATCGCCGGACTTGCTGTCCTCCTCGCACTAACCGTGCCGCGCTACTTCCTGCCGCACGAAGCGTCAGTGGCTGAAACGCTCGACGACGGTGCGCCGGCTCCCAAGGGACCCACGGCTTGGCGGGACGGCCGGACGCTGCTCATCGGTGTGGTGGTTTTGGGTGCGACCCTTACGGAAGGGGCCGGCAATGACTGGATTGCCAAGGCGGCCGTTGATGGACTCGGTACCTCCGAAGCGACCGGCGCCCTGCTCTTTGCGCTCTTCGTTGCTGCCATGACCGGGATGCGGTTCCTCGGCGGCAAGGTCATCGACAGGTTCGGCCGCGTGGCTGTACTCCGTGCCAGTATGGCAGCGGCCGCGCTGGGCTTGGCGTTGTTCGTCTTCGCCGGCAACGTGGTGCTGGCCGGCCTTGGTGCGGCACTTTGGGGCGTTGGTGCGGCGTTGGCCTTCCCCATGGGCATGTCCGCTGCGGCCGACGATCCCAAGCACGCAGCGGCACGCGTTTCCGTGGTCTCAACCATTGGCTACGTGGCTTTCTTGGCCGGCCCGCCGCTTCTGGGTTACCTCGGTGACCAAACCGGAATCCACATGGCACTGCTGGCGATCGGATTGCCTATTCTTGTTGCCCTGCTTCTTGCTGGCGTTGCACGGCCCTTGCGCGCCAAATAGCCGCCCGGCCAGCGGTTTCATTCTCCTGAATGCATATGTTGCAGAACGGCCACCACAACAGCAGGACGACACCGGCTGCTAGGCACGCACCGCCGAGGACATCACTTAACCAGTGAGCGGACAGGTAGGTTCGGCTGACCATCATCGCGAGTATGCCAAGAACTGCCACCACTTTCGCCCACTGCCGGCCGATGAGCAACGCCATCACGACGAGGAAGGCGGTGGTCGCGGAAACATGCCCCGAAGGGTATGAGCCTGTATCAGAGAGGACCCTGGCGCCTTGAGGCCGATCACGCCCAACAAGTGCCTTGGCCAGTTGAGTGAGGCCCAGGGCAGCAAGGCCGGCGAGTGCACAGAAGGCAGCAGCCCTGGGACGTCGCCAGAGGAGTAGCGCGGCCGCCAAAACACCATGCAGCACCAGCATGCCCACATACCCGCCCCAGTTGAGCGCCACGTTTACCGCGTCCCAGAACGGGGCGTGCAGGGTGAAGGAATAGGCCTGCCATGTTGTATCAATTCTATTGAAGGCGGGCTCCCCTTGACCGGCCACAATCATGCCTCCCGGTACCGCGAACGCGCACAGCAAAAGCAGGGCAGGCGTGACAATCTGCCAGCTGGGCCGCTGGCGTGGACGCAGGACGCGAATCATTCACTCATCGTAGTCACGGCCGTTGGGCAAGGTTGCTGGAGTTCTGGAATGCCGCCGGGTCCTGCCGCCGGGCTCGCGCTACTGTGGTGGAATGCGAGGTTTCCTGGGCAAAGGCCCCAAGCACGTGGCAAGGTTCGATCATTTCCTTGTCAGGGCGGTTTCGCGCCAGCCGCAAGGCGAACATGATGATCTCTTCCGGCGGCTCTCAGCAGCGGCCACCAAAGGAAAGCTCTGGTTTGGCATCGCGGGAATCATGGCCACGGTTCCAGGAAAACCGCGCAGAGCAGCCCTGCATGGACTGCTTGCCTTGGGCGTGGCCTCCGGGGTCACTAACCTCATCTTCAAAACGGCGCTCCCCCGGCGGCGGCCCTTGCCGGAACACCTGCCCGTTTTCAGGTTCGTACACCCGCAGCCGGTCAGTTCCTCCATGCCATCCGGACACTCAGCTTCGGCCGTGGCTTTTGTCGTGGGAGCAGGGATGGTTTCGCCCGTCCTGGGCGCCGTACTTGCGCCCATCGCCGCGGGCGTTGCGTATTCCCGTGTGCACACAGGTGCGCACTGGCCGTCAGACGTCGTGTTTGGTTCTGCACTTGGCGCGGGTGCTGCCCTGCTGACACGCACGTGGTGGCCAGCCAAGCCCGCCGAACCCAAACCCCGCCGGACGCCGGCAGGGGCCCCGGGAATTTCCGACGGCGAGGGGCTGAGCATCGCTGTTAATGTCCTGGGCGGTTCCTACTCCCCCGAAACCGGCGAACTGCTACAGGAGGTATTCCCCAAAGCGCATATTCATGAAATCGCTGAGGGCGAGGATGTCGCCGCTGAGATTGAAGCAGCCGCAGCCCGGCCAGGCACCGTAGCGCTTGGCGTGTGGGGTGGTGACGGGACGGTTGGCACCGCGGCCGCTATCGCCGTCGAGCATTCCCTGCCTCTTCTGGTATTGCCGGGTGGCACGCTCAACCACTTTGCCCGTGACCTCGGGACCAATTCCATTGACGCCGCAATCAAGGCAGTCACAGAGGGGCAGGCCGCGCTTGTGGATTTCGGGCATGTTGCCGTCCATCGAGGTTTGCCTGACAACCCTGAGTCCAGTGAGATCGCCATGCTGAATACGGCCAGCGTGGGTGTTTATCCGAACCTCGTTCGACGCCGGGAGCGACTGCAGCCTGCCATGGGTAAACCCCTGGCCAGTTTGGTGGCATCGCTGCGGACTTTCGGAGTGAACTCGCCCACGACGCTCACCGTTAACGGCGTGAAGCACAAGCTGTGGATTCTGTACCTGGGACGTGGGCGTTACTACCCCAGCGACCATGCCCCACTTCGACGCCCTGTGCTGGACGACGGCGTCTTCGATCTCCGCATGATCACTGCGGATGAACCATTTGCCCGTGCCCGGCTCCTTTGGGCCGTCATGACAGGCACCGTTGCTGCTTCCAAAGTCACGCATCTGACCGAGGCAACTACCGTCACCATTGAGGCGATCGGAGAACCGTTGGTCCTCGCCGTAGATGGTGAGCCCAAGCCAGGGGTGCGCAGTGCCGTGTTCACCGTCAAGAGCCACGAGCTACGCGTGTATTGTCCGCTGCCGGTGGACCCGGCTTCGTAGCGTCATCCGGCTTCGTAGCGTCATCCGGGAGGACTACCCTGACTGGACCCTGAATCATCCCTGAGACAGGCGATTTCCGCACCCTCTGTGACTAGCGTTGTCAGTACAGTCAACAACTCATCTGCACGTACACGTGCTCCGAGGAGGGAACGCTTCCATGATCGAAGCAACAGGCCTGACGAAGGTCTACGGCGAGAAGACCGCCGTCGGCGGTGTCAGTTTCACCGTCCAAGCCGGACGGGTAACGGGTTTCCTGGGCCCGAACGGTGCCGGCAAGTCAACCACGATGCGCATGATCATGGGACTGGACACTCCCACCGCGGGTTCCGTGACCGTGAACGGTGAACCGTTCGCCAAGCACGTTGCGCCGCTGCGTGAAATCGGTGCGCTGCTGGATGCCAAGGCGGTCCATACCAGCCGCACGGCGTACAACCACCTGCTCGCCATGGCCGCGACGCACAGCATCCCCAAGAGCCGGGTGCGGGAGGTCATCGAGATGACCGGGCTGGGAGAAGTCGCCAAGAAGAAGGTGAAAGGTTTCTCGCTCGGCATGGGCCAGCGCCTGGGCATTGCGGCAGCGCTGCTGGGTGATCCGCAGACCATCATCCTGGACGAGCCCGTGAACGGCCTGGATCCGGAAGGCGTGGTCTGGGTTCGCAACCTGGTCAAGTACCTCGCTTCCGAGGGCCGCACCGTGTTCCTGTCCAGCCACCTCATGAGTGAAATGGCATTGACTGCAGACTATCTGATCGTGATTGGCCGCGGCAAAATCATTGCGGATGCACCCATCGCAGAGATCATCACCGGCAAGGGCCACGCCCGCACACGAGTCCGCACGGACCAGCCGGAGCAGCTCATGCAACTGCTCGCAGGCACGGGTGTATCCGTGGAAGTCCACGAGCGTGAGCTGCTGGAAGTTTCGGGCCTGGATCCTCGCGGAATCGCCCGCACGGCCCTGGAGAACCAGATCATGGTCTACGAGCTGACCCCGCTCCAGGCAAGTCTCGAAGAGGCGTACATGGAGTTGACCAAGGACGAGGTGGAATACCACTCGCACATCACCGCCGGGACCTCTGTTCCCGTTCAGGCCGGAGGGAAATAGACATGAGCACCACCACTTTGGACCGCAAGTCCATGCGCAACTCCGTTGGGCCGGGACCGGCCTTCCACCGCGTACTGAACTCCGAGTTCATCAAGTTCCGCACGTTGTTGTCCACGCTGATTCTCCTGGCATCCACGGCGTTGGTCATGGTTGGCTTCGCAGCACTCTCGGCTTGGGGTACGGGACAGTTCGCCGAGCAAGCTGCGAGGGATCCCGAAGCCGCCGCAGCCATTGCTGCGCAGGGCGGCGACATCGCAGTCAGCATTCCCACCTCCGGCATCGCATTCGCCCAGTTGATCCTCGGTTCGTTGGGCGTCCTGCTCATGAGCTCGGAATTCACTACGGGAATGGCGCGCTCCACGTTCGCTGCGGTCCCCAAGAGGCTCTCGCCGTTCCTGGCCAAGCTGATAGTCGTGATGGTCAGTGCCTTCCTGTTGACGGCTGTGTCCACCTTCGTAGCCGGCCTCGTGTCACTCCCGATCGTGGACAACTACGATCTCAAGCTGGACCTCAGCAGCTCGCAATCGGTAAAGCTTTTGCTCGTCAACAGCATTTACGTGGCGGCCGTGGCAGCGATTGGCATGGCACTGGGAACCATCGTCCGCAACTCGGCAGGAGGCATCATGAGCCTCGTGGGCCTGTTCTTTGTGGCCCCGATTGCATTCCAGCTCATTCCCGGCGATTTCTTCGTGGAAGCCCGCAAGTATCTTCCGGGCAACACCATCAACCCGATGACCGCCGTCGAGCATGTTCCTGACACCCTGGAAGTCTGGCAGGCCGCCCTGGTTCTCGGCGCCTGGGTTGTGGTGCCTGTGGCCTTGGCCATGGTCCTGTTGAAAAAGCGGGATGTCTAGGCCGTTTAGGCTCAATCCATGACTGAAGCTTCCCAAGTGAAGGACGCGCCGGCTGTAACAGCTGACGCGTCCTTCGCTGAAATTGCCCAGCGCCGCAGGGGCCGGATCCGTCGCTATTTTTTCGAACGTCCCCGTGCGATGGATGCGGTGGTTGTCCTTTGCTACGTCCTTTTGGCCTTGCCCACCATCATTACTTCGATCATCGAGGGCAAGTGGCTCGTCGTCGGGCTCTTGCTGCTGATCGCGACGGTCCTGACATTCCGGCGGCGCTACCCGCTTCAGGTGGTTGCCGCCGTCGTGGTTCTGGAAGTCCTGGCCACTGTGCTGAATCCGTGGGGCTCGAACGTGTCCGCGGGGTTGTGGTTTGCCCTCTACGCGGTCGCCACAACCCGGAAGCGGCCAATTTCGCTGGTGGTGTTTGGCGCTGCGAGCCTGCCGCTCAGCCTGTTGTACCTTTTCATGTGGACAAGTCCCAGCAGTATGAACACCCTGCAGGACGTCCCCGAGAATTTCCACCTCATCAACAACATCGCCACCGCCGTGACCATCATGTTGTCCAACCTGCTGGCTACGGGCATTGGTATCTCGGTCCGCCAGAGGCGGGAGCATGAGGCCGAGATCGCCGCATGGGCGGCGCGGACAACGCAGCTGGGCAAGGTCACCGAGCGCAACAGGATTGCGCGGGAAATGCACGACGTCGTGGCTCACTCCCTGACGGTAATGATCAGTTTGTCGGACGGTGCGGCAGTGGTGGTCAAGAAGGACCCCGACCGCGCCGGCGACGTCCTGGGTGAGCTGTCCCGAACGGGCAGGGCAGCGCTTGCGGACATGCGGCGGGTGCTCGGAGTCCTGCGCGACGATTCCGGCCGCCCGGCGCCACTGACTCCGCTCGAGTCCGGGCTTAACCTCGCCAAGCTGCTGGATGGTTTCCGTACGGCCGGCCTGCCGCTGCACTACGCGCACACTGGCCCCGCGCTTCCGGCCGATCCTGCTTTCGAGCTCACCGTGTACCGGATTGTGCAGGAATCGCTGACCAATGTCCTCCGCTACGGACGCTCGCTCAGCCGCGTGGACGTGCAGGTAGCCCGCGACGGCGATCTGGTCACCATCGACGTGCACGACGACGGCCGTGGAACCCGGGAGGGTGGCGAGTCGATGGACAGCCTGGGAACACGGCAAGGCATTGCCGGAATGCGTGAACGGGCTGGAATCTATGCTGGAATCGTTACTGCCGGTCCGGGTAAAAGGGGAGGCTGGGCGGTCCACGCCGAGCTGCACTGGAACGGCGAAAAGGGGGAATAGTGGTAGATCAGGGCGTCATCAAGATCCTGCTGGTGGATGACCAGCCACTGCTTCGGATGGGCTTTCGACTCATTCTTGAAGGTGAAGTGAACTTCCATGTGGTGGGCGAGGCATCAGACGGGAACGAGGCCGTCCGGAAGGTTGAGGAGCTGCAGCCGGATGTGGTGCTCATGGACGTCCGAATGCCCACCATGGATGGCATAGAAGCGACGCGCCGCATTTCGGACGCCGGTTCCGATGCCCGGGTCATCATCCTCACCACCTTTGACCTGGATGAATACGCCTTTTCGGGACTGCAGGCGGGTGCTTCTGCATTTCTGCTTAAGGATGTGGCCCCGGTTGAACTCGTGCATGCTGTGCGGCTTGTGGCCAGCGGCGACGCCGTTGTGGCCCCCCGCGTAACGCAGAGGTTGTTGGAGACGTACGTACGCGGCGGCAGCGTGCCCGGCCAATCGCCCAGCCCACACCGCGATCCGTTATTGGACGATCTCACACCCCGCGAGACCGAGATCCTCACGACCATCGCCGAGGGGCTTTCCAATGCGGAGATAGCCCATAAGTTCTTCCTATCCGAGGCAACTGTTAAGACCCATGTCCGCCGCATCCTCAGCAAGCTGCAACTGAGGGACCGGGTGCAAGTGGTTGTGTACGCGTACGAGACCGGACTTGTTGTGCCGAGCAACCCGGACTACTAATGCGTTAGGCACTTAGCGTGCAACATATGCATTAACAAATGTTTTTAATGACCATATGTGGCGAAAATGTGTTATCTTCGTCACTACAGACGCCCTCTTTGGCACCTTAAGTCCGGATGTCCTCAGGCGTACCGTTCGCATCTGTCATTAACCGGAGACACCACATGGAACCTTCAGCACCCCTGCAACTGGACCATCTACCTGATGCTCCCGCTTCTCCCGGCGCTCCCGCCTCGTCCACCGCTCCCGCCTCGTCCACGGCTCCCGCCTCGTCCACCGCTCCTGCCGAAACCGGCCTCCGCCGAACGATGGGTCCGCGGCACCTCATCATGATCGCGATGGGAGGTGTTATCGGATCGGGCCTGTTCCTCAGTTCGGGCTACACGATTTCCCAGGCAGGCCCGCTCGGTGCTGTCATTGCCTACCTCGTGGGGGCATTCGTGGTCTATCTGGTGATGGCCTGCCTTGGAGAACTCGCGATCGCCTACCCGGTATCGGGCGCCTTCCACATTTACGCCGCACGATCCATCGGTCCGGCCACGGGCTTCACCACGGCCTGGCTCTATTGGCTTTGCTGGGCGGTCGCGATCGGCTCCGAATTCACGGCGTCAGGACTGCTCATGCAGCGGTGGTTCCCTGGCGTCGAAGTCTGGGTGTGGTGCGTTGTGTTCGCAGCAGTCCTCTTCGGATTCAATGCCATCTCCTCCCGGTTCTTCGGAGAATCTGAATTCTGGTTCTCCATCGTCAAAGTGGGGGCGATCATTGCCTTGATCGTCCTTGGCGGAGCCGCACTCCTTGGATTCCAGCCCCTCGCGGACTCCGGTAACCATCCGTTCCTCTTTGAGAACTTCAACACCTCAGGCGGACTCTTTCCCAACGGCTTCTCCGGAGTACTGGTTACTGCCCTGGCGGTCTTCTATGCCTTCTCCGGGTCTGAACTCATCGGGGTTGCTGCCGGAGAAACCACCGATCCTGCGCGGAACATCCCCAAGGCCATGCGTAGCACTGTCGTCCGCCTCCTGATCTTCTTCGTCGGTGCCATTGCCGTCATCGCAGCAACTGTTCCTTTCGATCAGGTGGGACTGGATGAGAGCCCGTTCGTCACAGTGTTCTCCTCTGTGGGTATCCCCTACGCGGCCGACATCATGAACTTCGTCATCATCACGGCACTGTTGTCCGCCGGAAACAGTGGCCTGTTCTCCTGTGCACGCATGCTGTACTCGTTGTCTGATGAAGGGCACGCACCAAAGGCCCTGAAGCGACTGACGCGGCGCGGTATCCCCCTCGTTGCCCTTTCTGTAAGCATGCTTGGCGGGCTGGCATCGCTGATCAGCAGCGTGGTTGCACCGGAAACGGTGTACCTGGCCCTTGTTTCCGTGGCCGGATTCGCTGTGGTGGGCGTATGGATGTCAATCACGGCATCGCACTTCTTCCATCGCCGGGCCTTCGTCCGAAAGGGTGGGCAGGTGGCCGAGCTTGCTTACAAGGCCCCGTTCTTCCCGCTGGTTCCCATCCTGGCATTCACTCTTTGCCTGATCTCACTGGTAGGCATCGCGTTCGATCCAAATCAGGTTGCTGCTCTCTACTTCGGTATTCCGTTCGTAGCCGCCTGCTACATTTACTTCCACTTCAGGCACGGGCGGCACGCGGTTAAGCAGGTCGCCTGACGAATCCAGCACAGGGCTTCGCGGCCGGACTTCAGAGAGAGTCCGGCCGCGAAGCCGTCCATCGTCCTGCCCATGAGGTCCTGATTCCTGCCGCTGACATGGGCGTGTGAGAATGGCGTGAGCGCTTGGCGGAAGGAGCGGGATTCTTGGAGGTGTCACCGGAGGCGTCGTCGTTGGCGCAGGGGCTTCGTCTCGTTCGGCTGGTTACTGACCGCGAAAAGCAGGGCCGTCAGTTACTTGGCGTATCCCAACTCGCGGCCGAGCTGGACATGGAGCAGAGCAGGGTTTCGCGCCTGGCCCAGGAACTGTGCGATTTGGGGCTGCTTGAGCGGCTGGAGCGCGGGCCTTTCCGTGCGGGACCTCGGTTCTTCAGCCTGGCCGCCTCCCTCAATGTTGGCTGGGTCCATGATTCGCGTGCGGAGCTGGAAGAGTTGGTCTCGTCCCTGGGACTTAGGTCCCGGCTGTCAGTGCGGGACGGTGTCAGGGTTCTGCTGCTGCGTTCCTCCACCAACAATTCAGTCCTGGGCGGGTTCGCAAAGCCGGGAATGGTCACGCCCGTGTGGTGTACGGGTTCCGGGCGGGCGTTGCTGTGGGACCACTCCCGGAACGAACTGGAAGCCCTGCTTAATGACGTCAATTTCATCGGCGTCGGCGGGCCTGCTGCAGCGCATTCCCAAGCGGAAGTCGACGCCCTCATGGAGCGCGACAGGTCCCGGGGTTTTGTGTTGGCTGCTGAGGAGTTCGAATACGGTGTATGGGAACTGGCCGTACCTGTCCGGGATCCTTCAGGCGGCATCCTTGCTGCGCTCAGTATCCTGGGTACCCGTTCCGATCTTGAGGGGGCCGCTACGGAGCTTGCCCCGCTGCTGCATTCGGCAGCGCACCGGCTCGGTTCCGGGACTTAAGCTCTTGGCGGCTATTGAAGCCGTCCGCCAACCATCGACTCAAGCCACTCCTGCCAAGCATGGAGGGCGACTGCGTAAGTTTCGCGGTGGGGCTCAATGCGGGACTTGGGGCCCACTATCTGTAGGGCTGCAGCAACCTCTCCTTTGAAGTCGCGTACGGGGGCGGCCAGTGAGTAAAGTCCCGGCTCAGCTTCTTCGTCCACGATTGAGTAGCCGCGCACGCGAGCTTCCTTGAGCCGCGCCAGGAAGTCCTCCACAGACGAAGGCGTATTGGGTCCATGCTTCACGAACTCAACAGATTCGAAGATCTTGCGGACTTCTTCGTCCGGGGCGTCCCACAGAAGTGCTTGGCCGGCGTCACTGCAATAGGCAGGATACGGACGTCCAAGCCACGATCCCACGAGGTTGGCGCTGGCTGGCACCTGTTCACCGATGGTGACCGTACTGTTGCCGCTGAGCACGCCAAGGAAGCACGCCTCGTTGGTTTCAGAAGCGAGACCCTCGAGCGCGGTCAGCCCGTCCGTCTTCAGCCGTTGTTCAGCGACCAGTTGGGCGTCCGTGAGGATAGTCCAACCCAAGCTGTACTTCCGCTGATCCCTCCGGGCCAGGAATCCCTCCTGCAAGGCACCCTTGAGGCTTCGCGATACTTGGCTGCGGTCCTTGTCCAGGTCGGCCGCGACGTCGGCGACCGTCCCGCCGTCGTATCCTTGCGCGTGACGGGCACCGACCGCAAGGATGGCCATCATGCCCCGGCCCATGCTTGAGGTCTTTGACATGGATTGATTCTAGCTTTTGGGCGGAAGGTTCTTCGGGACCGGCACCGGGGACAGGCCCCGGGGGACCGGCTCTGACGGTGGGCCGAACGGGCGCGTCCTAGTGGATGGCGAAAACCCTGGCCGGAAATCCACTGCCTTCCAAGGGCTTGGCCCATGTTGCCACCAGGACGCCGCCGGCCTCGGGCACGTTGTCCAGATTGGCAAGAAGTTCAATCTGCCACTTGTCCCGGGCCAGGACATAAGTTTCCAAGCTGAAGTCCTGCTGGGAGGTGGCGACGCCGGGATCAGTGTCCGTTTGTTCGTGGCCCACGGCCGCCACGGCACGGGTCTCGATCAGGAATTCCAGAACCTCCTGTGACCAGCCGGGAGTGTGGCTGATGCCGGCTTGGTCCTTGTTTGCCATTGCTTGGGCATCAGGCCAGCGATGGCTCCAACCAGTCCGGAGCGCCACAAATGAACCTGCCGGAATCTTCCCGTTCCGCTCCTCCCAGGACTGGACGTCGGCGAGTGTTGGAGTGGCATCTTCGTCGAGGCGAACACGGTCACTGATATCCAGGACAACCAAGGGCAAGAGCATTTGTTCCACGGGTATCTGGTCCAGTGTTCGGCCGCCCCGCACAAAGTGCGACGGCGGATCCACATGGGTTCCCCATTGGCCGACGATCGAGTACCGGTGGGCAGTAAAGCCGTCCCCCTTTTCCATGTCAAAGAGGGCTTCGCGGGACTCATCCGGGAAGGCAGCGAAGCGCGGCTGACCAGAATGGAACGCATGCGTCAGATCGGTGTACGTCCTGCCTTCGAGCAGGGGTGCGAGCTGCTGCCATAACTGGGAACCCATCAGGCCACCCGGCTTTCAATGGCAGGAGCGTGGGCACTGCTGGAGACACTCAGCGGCCCGGAGACTTCAATGACGGGAACTTCCCACGGGTGGATATCCACGATCCGCTGGACGAGTTCATGCACGGCCTGGTCCGGGAGCGAGTCGTCGAAGTATGTGGTGAAGACAAAAGTCGGCGAGATGGTCCTCTGCCCAACGCTTCCCAGAGTGGGATTGGCGCCTTCCGCGACTGTAAAGCCCTCGAACCCTGCCGAGGACTCGAAGACGTGGTGGTAATTGCCGAAGCCTCCCAGCTCCGGCGTTGCGGTGAGTGCTTGCAGCAGGGAAGCGATGCCGGCGTCGGATTCCAGGGCGCCCAGATCGCCACTGGCCAGTTGCGTCATCGTGTCCAGCGGGATGGGCCAGTGGATGCGCAGCTTTCGCACGGCTTTCAATTCAATGTTCATGGGGGCGATGCCTTCCGTGGATGTGCTTACTGGGAGCAATCGTGGCACAAGGTGACGAGCATTACAAGCATATGCAAATGTTTATATTGCACATAAGGCCCTTGGAGGCTGATAGTCGCCGCTTTCACAGCTCCACCACGGGTTTGGCATGTACAAGTCACAGCGCCCGTGGGTTTGATGGACGCATGACGTTCCCGCAGCCTCATCCAGACCACGATCGCGGCCTCGAATTCGATCTCTCCACGCTCCTGAGCCGTCGGCGAACGCTCGGGGTCCTGTTCGCCACCGGGACGGCAGCGGCCCTGGCTGCCTGTACGCCGGGTTCCGGAGGTGGCGGCGCATCGCCGTCGTCGTCTTCCAGTGCTGCCGCTACCGCAACACAAAGCACGACGGCGGCCGTATCACCTTCCGCTACCAGTACCGTGACGCGCGCACTCGCCGAATGCGGAGTCGAGATCCCGGAGGAAACCCTCGGCCCCTATCCCGGCGACGGTTCCAACGGGCCGAATGTGCTCGAGACATCGGGAGTAGTTCGAAAGGACATCACTTCAAGCTTCGGCAGCTCTACCACCAAGGCCGAAGGCGTCCCGCTGACTTTCACCCTCACCCTGCTGGACAACGCCAACGGTTGCTCACCGCTGGCAGGTGCGGCGGTCTATGCCTGGCACTGCGACCGGAACGGCAAGTATTCCCTTTACGATTCAGGGCTGAAGAACGAGAACTATTTGCGCGGCGTCCAGGAGGCCGACAGCAACGGCCAAGTCACTTTCACTACTGTCTACCCCGGCGCCTACAGCGGGCGGTGGCCTCATATTCACTTTGAGGTATTTGAATCCATGAGCAACACTTCCGCGGCGGGGCAGGTGTTGGCGGTTTCCCAGATCGCTCTGGCTGAGGCCGCGTGCAAGGACGTGTACGGTTCGCCGGGATACGAGTCGAGTGCCCGAAACTTTGCAAGAAGCACGCTGGCAGGGGACAACGTCTTTGGTGACGATGGAGGCATATATCAGCTGGCCACCATGTCCGGTTCGGTCCAAGGAGGCTACACAGCCGCGCTGAACGTCACGGTTTGATGCGAAGCGGTCAACAAGCGCAGCTAGACTCGGGGGCATGCCTTCGAATGCCCCCGCAGCAGCTGACCACATCCAGGACCTCGGCGCGTATGTTTCGGCTTCGCCGTCCAGCTTCCATGCAGTGCACGAGGCCGGCAGGCGGCTTGATGGCGCCGGCTTCACCGCGCTGGATGAACTGCAGTCCTGGGAAGGTGGCGCGGGTAAGTTCTATGTCATCCGCGACGGCGCCCTGATCGCGTGGGTCACTCCCGAAAGTGCCGGTCCCACCACGGGCTTCAATATCCTGGGTGCCCACACGGACTCCCCCTCCTTCAAGCTGAAGCCGAAGCCCACCACCGGGAAGTTCGGTTGGCTGCAGGCCGGCGTCGAGGTGTACGGAGGGCCGCTCCTTAACTCCTGGCTGGACCGTGAGCTGCAACTGGCCGGCCGCCTGGTGTTACGCGACGGCACGCAGCACCTGACCGCAACCGGCCCGCTCCTGCGCTTCCCGCAACTCGCCATCCACTTGGACCGTGCGGTTAATGACAACGGCCTGCTTCTGTCCAAGCAGCAGCACATGAATCCGGTCTTCGGGCTCGGTGATCCGGCCAACGAAGATCTTTTGGGCCTGCTTGCCGGGCGCGTCGAGGGCGCCACTGTTGATCCAGCAGATATCGGCGGTTACGACGTCGTCGTGGCGGACACGCAGGCACCTGCGGTTTTCGGCGCCAACGGTGAGTTCTTCGCCTCCGGCCGTTTGGACAACCTTTCCTCCACACACGCTGGCCTGGTGGCATTGATCGAACACGCGAAAGCCGGGCCGAAAGACGGCCCCATCGCTGTCCTCGCGGCGTTTGACCATGAAGAGATCGGTTCCAACTCGCGCTCCGGTGCCTGCGGGCCCATCCTTGAGGACATTTTGACCCGAATCTCTGACGGTCTTGGCGCCTCGGTGAGCCAACGGCGGCAGTCCTTGGCGGCGTCGTTCTGTGTTTCCGCTGACGCCGGCCACGCCGTCCACCCGAACTACGCCGAGAGGCACGATCCCGTCAACCGTCCGTTACTCAACGGTGGGCCGCTGTTGAAGATCAACGCAAACCAGCGTTATGCCACCGATGCCACGGGGGCTGCGCTTTGGGCGCGGGTGTGCGGGGAAACAAATGTGCCGTACCAGGAATATGTATCCAACAACGACCTTCCTTGTGGCTCCACCATTGGTCCACTGACTGCGACGCGGCTGGGGATAAGGACAGTGGATGTCGGCATCCCCCTGCTGTCCATGCACTCGGCTCGGGAATTGTGTGGTGTGGAGGACCCGTTCCGGCTGGCCTCCGTGGCGGAGCAGTTCTTCCGCACTGAGGTCTGATTTCCCGGGCGCGGCTCACAAAGCCTCAAAGAGTCATTTCAAGGGAGTTTCTAAAGTTTCCTATATGAAACTTTAGATGCTTATAGTCATACTTTTTGTGCATATTTCCTTTTTTGGGACCGCCAAAATGTACATGCGCACAGGATTTTGCCCTGCGCGGATGGCTACTGTGGGAAAGCCATGTGGCCCGCTGCACATCAACTCGGGCCCCTCTCCAAAGACACTAAGGACGGCGCCGACCCATGCACGCTGACCAACAACTTTCAAAGTCCCTGAAGCCACGACACCTCTCCATGATCGCCATCGCCGGCGTGATTGGTGCTGGGCTGTTTGTGGGTTCCGGAGCCGCTATCCAACAGGCTGGCCCGGGTATCCTCGTCGCCTACTTGGCTGCTGGCCTGGTGGTTATCCTCGTCATGCGAATGCTCGGCGAAATGGCTGCCGCCAACCCGGAAACCGGCTCCTTCTCCACATACGCGGATAAGGCCCTGGGCCGCTGGGCCGGGTTCAGCATTGGCTGGCTCTACGCCTGGTTCTGGATCATCGTGCTCGGCATCGAGGCCACCGCCGGCGCTGCCATCATGCATCGCTGGGTGCCGGGCGTCGACCAGTGGGTTTGGGCGCTGGTGCTCATGGTGCTCCTGACATTGACGAACCTTGGCTCCGTGAAGTCGTACGGCGAGTTCGAATTCTGGTTCGCGTCCATCAAGGTGGCCGCAATCGTCATATTCCTGCTCGCAGGCATCGCCGCAATCCTTGGCTTGATCCCTGGCGTTTCCGCGCCGGGCGTCGCCAACCTCCTGGACCAGGGAGGCTTCATGCCCAACGGTCCGGGTGCGGTCCTTGCCGGCATCCTCGTGGTGGTCTTCTCGTTCTTTGGTGCCGAGATTGCGACGATCGCCGCGGGTGAATCCGAAAACCCCGTAGACGCAGTCAAGAAGGCTGTGAAGTCCACAGTATGGCGCATCTTGATTTTCTACATCGGCTCCATTGCCATAGTGGTCACACTCCTGCCGTGGAACAGCGCTTCGGTCGCCAAGAGCCCGTATGTTGCCGTGATCGAGCTCTACGGAATCCCGGGTGCCGGGACCATCATGGACATCGTGGTCCTCACGTCGGTGCTCTCCTGCCTGAACTCGGGCCTGTACACGGCAAGCCGGATGCTCTTCTCGCTCTCGCAGCGTGGCGACGCCCCCAGGTCCTGGACGAAGATTTCCAAGCGCGGCGTGCCTGCGGCAGCAGTACTTGCCTCCACCGTGGTTGGGTTCATCACTGTCGGCCTGAACTACGTCGCTCCGGACACCGTGTTCCTGTTCCTAGTCAACACCTCCGGCGCCATCGCCTTGTTCGTGTGGCTGGTCATCGCCAGTTCGCAGCTCATCCTCCGCCGACGCATGGGCGCCGCCGCCAAGGATCTGGACCTCAAGATGTGGTTCTTCCCGTACCTCACATGGATCGCGATTGGAAGCATCGTCGCGCTCATCATCGGCATGGTGATACTTGAATCCACGCGGGAATCGCTCTTCCTCTCGTTGGCCCTTGCCGCGGTCGTCGTCGTCATTGGCGTGTTCCGATACCGCAAGGGCGGCACCCCTTCCGCCCCGGTGGATGACGGGGAAGCCGAGCGCGTCACGCTAGGTTCCGGACCGGCGTCGTAAGCGTCCTTTTCGTCCGGGGCAGCCGCCGTCAGCGTTCGACGGCGGCTGCCCCGTTCGTGTTTAAGGCACCTCAACGGGGAGGTACTGGATGGGTCCGGGGCATTGTGCGCCGGTGGTATCCGGAACACCCGGTATGGCAGGGATGTCGAAGACTGCGTCCCGCTGGCGTTTGCCTGTCTCCTTGACCACAACGCGGACCTTGGCCACCACGGCAGGCGGGGAGGCTGTTCGCCCGGCAGGTAGATACGGAGGCTCCTGAGGGACGAGCCAGCGGCCATCCGTCTGCTGTTGGACGGGCCGCGGTGTGCAGCCGTCTCCGAAACATGCTTGGACGCGGCTCGGCGTCGAGCCTATCTTCAGCTCGATGGGAGTGTCGTTTCCCATGGCAGGGCACACGCGCGACTTGTCCACCGCGAACCACACAACTACGCCGATCGCGGCCACCAAAATGATCGCCGCAACCCAAATCAGCCGGGGCTTCATGGCAAGTAGCCTACGCCTGGGCGCGCCCGGGAACCGGGCATTTCGGGCGCCGGGAACTTCTGTGGGCTACTGGGCCAAGCCGATGACCAGGTTGATGGTGACGGCCAGGATGACCGTGCCAAACAGGTAGGACAGAAGGCTGTGCTTCAGGGCCTCGAGCCGGATCCGGTGGTTGCCCAGATTGGTGTCTGAGACCTGGTACGTCATGCCAAGGCTGGTGGCGAGGTACGCGAAATCGGTGTACTGCGGCGGGCGATCCTGGTTGAAGCTGATGCCGCCCATTTCACCACCGGCATCGGCTTCAGGGCTGTAGTACAGCTCGGCATAACGCAGGGTGAAGAGGGTTTGGACAAGCATCCAGGACAGGGCTACGCACGCAAGGGAGAGCGCAGCCGAATAAAAGCGGGTGTCCGTACCTTCAGTGTGCGAGTTGACGATCACTGCGGCAGCGGCGGCGATACTGGCCAGGTTTGCGATGAGGATCAGTACATCGGTAACCCCGCGGGAAGGGTCCTCGGAGGTTGCGTGTTGCTGGGTTTCAGAGGGGTCCATCCGCGCTATCACCAGCCACACCCAGGCAACATAGATCAGCGCTGCCGTGGCCCAGCCGACCGCCGGGGCGTCGACCCAGCTGCCTGCGAGGCCCGTGACCACGAAGGCCGCGGCACCGGCAGCCACCATGACAACGAAACGCACCCGGCTGCGCCTCACTCTCAGTGCATCCATGCCCCCACCCTAGCCCGGGTTCCCCGTTCAATCCGGCGTATCGGGATGCAGGAATCCACGAAATGGGCATCCTCGTGTTAGTGTCTTTGTCGCTGTTACGGAGAAAAGCGAAACACTGTTTCTCCGAATCACCCTGCGCGGGTGGCGGAATGGCAGACGCGCTAGCTTGAGGTGCTAGTCCTCGAAAGGGGGTGGGGGTTCAAGTCCCCCTCCGCGCACAGGAAACCCCTGGAAGATCGCTGATCTTCCAGGGGTTTTGTCGTTTCCCGGCTTTGATTGGAGGCTCCGGTCAAGAGCCGGGCCGCGGCGCGAACATGATGATCCCGACGCCCACAATGCAGAGCACTGCGCCAACCACGTCCCAGCGGTCCGGCCGGAAACCATCGACGAGCATTCCCCATGCGAGGGAACCGACAATGAAGACCCCTCCGTACGCGGCGAGGACGCGGCCGAAGTGGGCGTCGGGTTGGAACGCCGCGACAAAGCCGTAGATGCCCAACACCACCACCCCGAGACCGGCCCACCACCAGGCCTTTCCCTCACGGACCGACTGCCAGATGAGCCAGGCGCCACCTATCTCTGCGACGGCGGCAAGAATGAAGAGGATGGTGGACTTCAGGACGGTCATGCTCCCAGTATTCACGGTCGCTGGACTCAGTTATCCACATACGTCGATTGGCAGGTTCCGGTCGTGGATTCCACCGAATAGCTTTGAGTGCAGGAGATGCACTAAGATATTGAAGTCTGTGTTGCGCCCTCCTTCCGAGTCTTCGGCGGGGGAGCGAGCCACAGCATCGCAAATGAACCTCCTGTTACGGAAATACCGTAACCGCTTAGCCCAAAGGAGGTGGGTTCACATATGCGTCCTTACGAATTGATGGTAATCATCGACCCCGAGGTCGAAGAGCGTACCGTAGAGCCGTCGCTTCAGAAGTTCCTCAATGTCATCACCACCGATGGTGGAACCATCGAAAAGGTTGACATCTGGGGCCGTCGCCGTCTGGCATACGACATCAAGAAGAAGTCCGAAGGTATCTACGCAGTGGTGAACTTCACCGCTGAGCCGGCTACCGCCAAGGAACTTGACCGCCAGCTGTCTCTTAACGAGACGATCATGCGCACCAAGATCATCCGCCCCGAAGACCAGAAGGTCGTTGCTGAGTAATCAGCCCCTTCCAGATCTTTACACCGCAGGAACGAACAAGGAGGCAGTAGATGGCAGGCGAAACGACTATTACGGTCATCGGTAATCTCACCAATGACCCGGAGCTGCGGTTCACCCCGTCTGGCTCAGCAGTAGCGAACTTCACCATCGCTTCTACTCCCCGGACCTTTGACCGTCAGTCGAATGAGTGGAAGGACGGGGAAACCCTGTTCCTCCGCGCTTCCGTCTGGCGCGAAGCTGCCGAGAACGTGGCCGAGTCCCTCACCAAGGGCATGCGCGTCATTGTTTCCGGCCGTTTGAAGAGCCGTTCCTACGAAACCAAGGAAGGCGAGAAGCGCACCGTTATCGAGCTTGAGGTCGATGAAATCGGCCCGAGCCTGCGTTACGCAAACGCCAAAGTCAACCGTACCCAGCGCTCCGGTGGCCAGTTCGGCGCCGGAAACGGTGGCCAGGGTGGCTTCGGTGGCGGTAACGCCGGTGGCTTTGGAGGAGGCGCTGCAGCTGGTGCAAGCCAGGGCGGCAACTCCGGTGGAAACTGGGGCGGCAACCAGCCCGCACAGCAGGATGACCCCTGGGCTACGCCCGGTGTCAGCAATGCAGGCGGCTGGGGCAACGGCCCGGATTCCGAACCTCCCTTCTAAACACCAAGAAAAAGTCCGACGCCGGAACCCGCCGGGACTGCCGCAAGGCACCCGGGCGACTACCGCCGTCGAACACCACCATCCCGTGGATCAATATCCACGGGCTCCATAGAAAAGGAGCTCCACGATGGCTAAGGCTGAACTCCGTAAGCCCAAACCAAAGTCCAACCCCTTGAAGGCCGCTGACATCACTGTCATCGACTACAAGGACGTAGCACTGCTGCGCAAGTTCATCTCCGACCGCGGAAAGATCCGCGCTCGTCGCGTTACTGGCGTTACCGTTCAGGAACAGCGCAAGATCGCCCAGGCAATCAAGAACGCCCGCGAAGTTGCTCTGCTGCCTTACTCCGGCGCTGGCCGCGGCTAAGGGAAGGGATTAACTAACATGGCAAAGCTCATTCTGACCCACGAAGTAACCGGTCTCGGTGCTGCTGGCGACGTTGTCGAGGTCAAGGACGGTTACGCACGTAACTTCCTGCTGCCCCGCGGCTTCGCTCTGACCTGGACCAAGGGTGGCGAGAAGCAGGTTGAGTCCATCAAGGCTGCCCGCGCTGCTCGTGCCCACGCTTCTGTTGAAGCTGCACAGGCACAGGCTCAGGCTCTGTCCTCCAAGAAGGTCAAGCTCGAGGTGAAGGCCGGCGAGTCCGGTCGTCTCTTCGGCACTGTCAAGCCTGCTGATGTCGCTGCTGCTGTTGAGGCCGCTGGCCTTGGCGCCATCGACAAGCGCAACGTTGAACTGCCGAACCACATCAAGTCTGTCGGTTCGTACCAGGCCAACGTTCGCCTGCACGAGGATGTTTCCGCTGTTATCGACCTCGAGGTCGTAGCAGGGAAGTAGTCTCTGACTGCTAAGAAGGACCCCCGTCACCGGTTTCCGGTGGTGGGGGTCCTTTTGCTTACGAGGTCGGCGTGTGGAGCTCCGACATGACGTGTTGGTAGCCCGTCCTGATCATTTCTGCGAGGACCTCACGGTCCACGTCGTCCAGCCGGTTGATGTACAAACATGCAGCCCCGGTCTTGTGCTTCCCCAACTCAGGAAGTAGTCGATCCGCGTCGGGACCGTACGTGAGGCCATAAAGTGCCAGGTTGGACTTGCGCGGTGAGAATCCGACGGCGGCGGAGTCACCTTCGCGTCCACTCTCGTATTTGTAGTGGTAGCTGCCGAATCCGACGATCGTCGGCCCCCACATGACGCCTTCCTTTCCAGTGATCTCCTGCATCATCCGCCGCAGCTCCAACCCGTCGGCGCGCCGGCCGGGGTGCTCCACCGCGGACAGGAATTCATCCACGGACATGCCCGTGGGCTGGGTCTTGTTCTCTGCCATGGTCGTAGTTTCGCAGACACGCGGTTGGCCGGCCACCCAGTGATAGCCTGCAGCGGTGACTTCAGAATCCTTGCGTATCCGCCCCTTCCACCAGGTCGACGTCTTCTCGGCCCAGCCGTATCGCGGTAATCCCCTCGCAGTTGTGGTTGATGCAGAGGGACTGAGCAGCGAGACAATGCAGCACTTCGCCAACTGGACCAACCTTTCCGAGACCACCTTCCTTCTTCCTCCCACGGATCCGCGTGCCGATTACCGTGTGCGCATCTTTACTGGCAGCGAGGAGTTCCCGTTCGCCGGGCACCCAACCCTCGGTTCCGCCCACACCTGGCTGCAGGCCGGTGGAGAGCCCAAGACGGATGGCGTGCTGGTGCAGGAATGCGGCGCAGGTTTGGTTCGAGTGAAGCACGACGCCGGAAGGCTGGCTTTCGCTGCACCACCACTGACCCGCTTCGAAGCAGTGGACGCTGCCGTTCGTTCCCAGCTGGCAGCCGGTCTGAGGCTTTCGGAGGACGCCTTGCTGGACGCATCATGGCTGGTAAATGGCCCGGAGTGGGTTGGTGTCCTGCTTGAGTCTGCAGAACAGGTCCTGGCGATCGAACCGGATCTCGTGGCAATGGGTGACCTCAAGGTCGGGGTGATCGGCCCACACGAGCCTGGGTCCGACGTCGACTTTGAAGTGCGCACGTTCATTCCGGGCGACGCCATGGTGGAAGATCCCGTGACCGGAAGTTTCAACGCCGGTGCAGCGCAGTGGCTGATCGGCACGGGGCGGGCACCTGATGAATACGTGGCGGCGCAGGGCACTGCCTTGGGCAGGGCGGGGCGCATCCATGTGAAGGCTGAGGACGGTGACATCTGGATCGGAGGGGCATCGGCTACGTGCATCCAGGGCACCGTGCTGCTCTAGCCCCCCAAGTGGGTAGCAGCTGATGCCCTTATGAACGCTCAAAACGGCATCATCTGCTACCTACTTGGGGGATGGATTGGCGTCCCCCCGGGCGAGCGTTTAGCGTGAGACTTATGTCAGCATCCGATGCTTCCGCGAAGGCCAACGGCAACCCTTTGCTTGTCCTTGGCAAGATCACGTCCATCCTGGACGCCTTCTCCCTGTCGAAGCCGGTGCTGCAGCTGAGCGACATTCGTGAGCACACGGGGATGCCGACCTCCACGGTGCAGCGTCTCGTCACCAACCTGACGTCCCAAGGATTCCTGGACCGGGAAGGCGACGCGTACCGCATTGGCATGCGGATGGCGTATTGGGCAGCTCCGGCCACCCGTGGCATGGAAGTGGTTGACATTCTAAGCCCGCTGCTCAAGACGTTGCGCGATACTACCGGTGAGACTGCGTGCTTCTTCAAAGCAGAACAGCACTACCGCGTTTGCGTCGCCATGGCAGATACCCGTCACGCGCTCCGGCGTGAGATGCACCTTGGCAAGATCATCCCGCTTCATGCGGGTTCGGCGGGAAGGGTCCTGCTTGCTTGGTCTCCTGAACTGATGGAGGCTGTCCTTCAGGACCCGTTGGAGCCGATCACGGACTACACCATCACCAGTTCCGAGGAATTGGAGACAGCAGTCAAGAAGACGCGGGCGGATGGCTTTGCTATTACCGTGGGGGAGCGGGAAGACGGTGCCTCCGGGCTATCGGCGCCTGTGTTCGATTCAGCTGCTGCCCTGGTGGGAGCAGTCACCATCAGCGGCCCGACGCTGCGGATGCCGCTGGAGACGTGCCAGGCGTGGGTGGAACCTTTGCTCGCAACAGCGGAACACATGACCAGACTCATCGGCGGGCGGTTCCCGGGGGAGTCGTAAGGGCTATTAAGAGCTAACGGGTAGTAACCAAACGGGCGTACACGCAAGGAGCACATTATGCATTCTGCACGGAATTTTGAATCGATCGCCATTATTTTCAATCCCAACAGCACAGGTGATGCACCCGAACTGGCTGAGCAATTACAGGTCAAGCTGAAGGACATGCTCTCCTACGCGCCAGAGATTACCCTGCAGCCTACTGAACACGCTGGACATGCCGTTGAGCTGGCCAGGACGGCGGCGGCAAAGGGAGGCGACGTCCTGGTTGTCTCCGTGAGTGGTGACGGTGGCTATAACGAGGTTGTCAACGGAGTAATGCAGGCCGGGAACCCGCAAGCCGTGTGTGCGGTCATGGCTGCGGGCAACGCCAACGATCACCGACGGATCACGGGAACCAAGCCACTGGAAGAAGCTATTGCTGAGGGCCACGTCCGGAAGATTGACCTCTTGAGCATTCACACAGGCCAAAAAGAAGGCCAGCCTTTGGAATATGCGCATTCCTATATCGGATTTGGTCTCACACCTGTTGTGGCCACTGAGCTCGAAAAGGGCAGCAAGGGAGCCCTGACTGAAATGGTCTCCGTCATTAAGACGTTTTCAAAATTCGAGCCATTCGCCATCCGCACATCCGATGGCAAACGCAGGAAATTCGACAGCCTGGTTTTCGCCAACATCCCCGAAATGGCCAAGTACGCCACACTCAGCGAGGCCGAAGATCACCCCTCTGACGGAAAATTCGAAGTCATCGTCTTTCCACACATGCCCAAATGGCGTGTGCTGCTGACAGCCCTCCGCGCAACCACCCAGGGCCTGGGTGATCAGCCGAGCGTGAGCAGCTACGAATTCACTACTCTCAAACCCCTGCCATACCAGATGGACGGTGAAGTGAAGACGGTGGAAGCCAATGTGAAAGTCAGGGTGGAATGCGCTCCGGCCGCCTTGGCTACGGTGGGCTAAGGCCAGCTTCACTGGGCTGCAAGATCGGCTACATGGATTCGGCGGTCTACTCGTTCATAGTGAGTCTCTGGAACGTGTTCTGCTCGTCCGGTTCTTAGGCAAGAATCGCCGTTCAATGCGTATGAAATTCTACGTGTTGCCATCGATCAAATCTCAACGCTGCGGCACTAACGGTCAAGCTGGCCCGACATGCCATTCGAGCGCATAGGCCGCACTTCCAGCGCGGCCTATGTCTGCCAGTTCTTGAGGGAAACTCCGGCTCGATGATGCCGCAAAAAAAATTCTCCTCGATCCTGGGTAATTAGAACTGCGTCACGTTTCCGTGTGCGCGCACACCTAGTAGGTGTCGGCACGTCAGTGTTGGCCTGGTGACGCGGGCGGAGTGAGGCAGTGACGGCCGTATTCTATTGTGCGAAAACGTATATAGGGAATTTAGGTAGTAGGGCGAGTTTTGAATTCGAGGCATTGGAGGATTTTATGCGTCTCTTACAAAAAACATTACTGGCAGGAAGCCTAGCGACAGCCCTGGCACTGTTGCCCACTGCTGCGCACGCGGGTAATGCGCCCGGAGATCGAGGTGTCTCCACGGTTAGCGGAATTCAATATTGGAATCAGGCCAACGTCATCGTGCAAAGTACTCAGGCTTGGGGAGAAACGAGAAGCGGACCGGACACGCATTGTGTCTCAGCAGGTTCGATCGCTGCTAAAGCGAAGCTCTTTGAGAGTTCGGCGAGCGGCACTGGCGCTGCTCTGAGGTCTGAAGGTCCTTGGTACTACACCGAGGTCACCCTCTGCCCTGGCGAGTGGCGGGGGTACACGGCTTACTACAACTTTGGTGGAGGAATGCGGTACTTCTACAGCCACGGTGAAACCATGGCTTGGAACACGTGGTCAAGCTCCTATAACCAGTACTCGACTATTCCAGGGAAAGTCCAGAACCCATGATTTCGGAGCGGCAAATGAAACGTCTGTTGAAAACCCGAACCACAACTGTCCTTTTAGGAGCAATTCTTCTCGGCGGTGCCGGAATCGGAGTTGCCAGCGCTACATCCCAGCCCACAGTCACTCCCGAAGTATCGCCCCAATCGCCCGCCGTCGTGTTGAGTGACGCCCCCTTCGAGAAAAATGCCGCTGGCCAAACGTATGGGCTTCCAACTGAGGTCGAGGGGGTTTCCGTTGAACCGGACCTGATTCGGGCCTATGCAACCAACGATCGAATTGGGTACGTCAAGAACAGCGAACGAAAAGTAGCAAGTGGCGATCCGTCGCTATTCAAGTCGCCAGAAGAAGCATTGCATTGGCAGGCAAACCGACCGAAGGGTCCGGTGAGTATCCCGGTCTACGACCTCGACGGCGTCACGGTCATAGGTGAGTTCGTCTTCTCAGAGGGGACCGTCACTTCGAGTACTGACAAATAGATAAGGCGGGATTGAACGGCTCACCCCGGAGCGCAGCCAGCTTCGGGGTGACGTCTGTCCTTCCGGCAATCGACATCAAGCGAACCCTCACTTTCCACCGCAGGCCGCCGTCACGAAGTCGTAGATACGCCCACGTAACTCATTCGGTGCTGCAACCTTCAGCACGCCTTCCCGTGCGCCCACCGAAATCCTCAGCGGCAACAGCGTTCCCACCTTATCCTCGGCCACTGCATGCGGGTCGCATCGCGCCGGACGGATCGTCACGGGTAACTCCCGCATGGCCGCGTCAGAGGCTATCGTGATGTCGCGGGGCCAGGGATCCGCAGGCGATTCGGCCAGCAGGGTGGTTCCGTCGATGGACTTGATCATGAGCTTTTGGGGCGACTGACCGGGGGTGCTCACAGGGGTGATGACAAGACGCACGACGGCGGTGCGGCCATCCGGGGCCACCTCAAGGGCGGGGTCCAAGACGATGGCGGCTACGGAGGCAGCATCGGCTCCCAAACACAGCTCGTCGCTGTTCCGGGGCAGGACGTTGAACGGATCCCGCGCCTCAACCGAGGTTTCCGTGGGTCCCTGAGTTGGTTCCGAATATTGAACGACGGCCTTGACGGGTTCAGAAGATAACTGCCTGCAATGCGGAGCAGGCAAATTGGCGGGAAGGCTCTTGGGCTGCCGGGGTGGTAGCTCCAGAACGCCCGTTGTTGGCTCCCAGATAATGTCTTTCTCAAACAACGGGGAGCTCAGCCGCGCACCACTCACGGTAAGGGGATTGTCTGTGGTGTTGGTGAGCTGTATGAGGATGGCTTGCTTGCCGTATTGGTCGCGGGACTGATTGACCTCCACGATGATGGGCTGATCCTTGGAGGTGGTCGGCGGTTCCTGGCGGCGGACACCGTCACATGACGCCAGAGGCAGCATGGACACCAGAGCTACGCATGCCGCCCAGTAACGCCACTCCCTGATGACCATGCCAACAGTGTAGGCGGGCTATGGCAGTCAATTTGTAAGCATGCTTAGCTTAGTCTCACCACAGATGCCGAAGGCACACAGAAGGGAAATCCATGTCCACCGTTACCCAGCTGTTCAACACAACTGCCGCCGACGTCTGGAATGTCATCGCCGATGGCTGGCTCTACTCCGGGTGGGTAGTTGGCGCCTCAAGGATTCGTGCGGTGGATGATCATTGGCCACAGGTCGGTTCAAAGCTGCATCACTCCGTGGGAGCCTGGCCGCTCCTTCTCAACGACAGCACCAGCGTCACCGCCGTGGAACCTGGACGGAGCCTGGAACTTTTAGCCCGTGGCTGGCCCGTAGGTGAGGCAAAAGTGCGCATTACCTTGAAGGATCTGGGTGGCAACCAGTGCCGCGTTTCCATGGCTGAGGACGCCACCCGGGGCCCGGGAAAGGTGGTGCCGAAGGTGCTCCGGGATCCCATCATCACCGTCCGCAACCGCGAGACACTAAAACGGCTGGAGTTGATGGCAGCCGGCGGAGCGGGGAAGCCAAGCTAGAGCCTTGCGACGGCCAGCCCGGCAGCCCGCATCGCCTCGGCATCAGTCGCTACCAACACCGAAGCAAAGTTCTCCGCATATCTGCCCAAGTCGTCTGCGACGCACCCCACTACGGCCACCACCGGGATCTCCCGCGGACTCTTCCGAACGCGTTTGAGGATGGCGGAGATGATCTTTCCCTCTCCGGTTTGCGAATCCAGCCGGCCTTCACCAACCACCACGGCCTCAGCCGATTCAAGGAGCCTGTCAAAACCGGAGGCGTCAAGCACCGCCTCCGCTCCGGATACGAGTTCTGCGCCGAAGTGCGCCCAGAGGCCGCCGGATAGCCCTCCGGCCGCGCCGGTGCGCGGCACGTTTGAAGGGTCTCGAGGAAGGGACGTGGCGAGCTGCCGCAATCGTTCTTCCAACAGCTGAACCGTGGCGGGATCGGCGCCTTTCTGCGGTCCGAAGATCCTTGGCGCATCCAGGAACGAGGTGGTCACGTCGGAAAGCACAGTGATCCTGGCGCGGCCAAGGCCCCCATTTTCCTTGATGGCTCGAACGGCTCCGAGGCCTCCATCTGTGGTCGCGGAGCCGCCCGCCGCCACCAGAACACTCGACGCTCCAAGGTCCACGGCAGCAGCAATCAGGAGCCCCGTCCCATAGGTGCTGGCGGACATACTGTCCTGGGGGCTGTTCCGCGCGGCAGATATCCCGCTCGCCTGCGCCACCTCGACGACGGCGGTCCCGTCGGGTGCCATCCCCAGAATCGCCCGGAGCGGCTCGCCCCAAGAATTGACGACGTCGACACTCACCGGCGAGGCGCGAAGGCTGCGGCAGAGTGCTTCGAAAGTCCCCTCACCGCCGTCGGCGACAGGTAGCTGAGTAGCCGAGCCGCCGCCGTCGTGAATTCCTGCTGCGATAGCAGACGCAACCTCAGCAGCCGTATACGTGCCCTTGAAACTGTCAGGGGCAACCAGAATGCTCATGCTCTGGCGAGAGGGTTGACGGCGTGCAGTGGCAGGTTGCCCTCGGCGATTGCGATCGCGTTGAGGGCGCTGAGCCTGGCCATTTCGGCGCGGACAGGGACGGTTGCGCTGCCGACGTGTGGCAGGAGAACCGTGTTTGGCAGGTCGGCGAGTCCGGGCGAGAGGCGGGGCTCGTCCTCGAACACGTCCAAACCAGCCCCGGCGATGACACCGGCGCGGAGGGCCTCCACGAGAGAGGCTTCGTCCACCACGGGACCTCGGGCAGTGTTGATGAGGATGGCATCGGGCTTCATCCGCGCCAGCACGTCGGCGTTTACCAGGTGTCGGGTCTGTTCGTTCAGCGGAACATGCAGTGAGAGGAAGTCGCTGCGCTTCACCAGCTCGAGCCAAGGCACTTGCCGGACCTTTCCTGCGAACTCACCGAGTTCCTGGTCGGAGACCGGACGGTCGCCGGGTGGCCGTGGGGCGAAGAGCACTTCCATGCCGAAACCCAGGGCCCGCCGAGCTACGGCGCGGGCGATCCTGCCGAAACCAGCCAGGCCCAGGACGGCGCCTGAGACGTCCCGCCCGAGCATGAACTCCGGTTCCCATCCGAGGAACTTTCCTTCGCGGACAACCCTGTCGGCTTCCACCACGCGGCGTGCAGTACCGAGGATGAGCAGCATGGTGATATCCGCCGTCGCGTCGGTCAGGACGCCGGGTGTATTGCCAACGAGGATGCCGTGCCGGGTGGCGGCTTCGACGTCGATGTTGTTGTAGCCTACGGCGTAGTTTGAAACGCCTTTCACCCGCGCCCCGGCCAGCAGTGGTTCGTCGATGACGTCGCGTAATTGGGTGAGGACAACGTCGTAGTCTCCCGAAGCGCACAAGCTTGAAAGTGTTGCGTAATCAGGTGGCTGGGGAAGGACCGTGACCTGGCCGGCGTCGGAGAGCAATTGCAGACCGGGCTCAGGGATGGCCGTAGTGACAAGGAAGTGGTTGCCCACGGTTAGTTGCTCCCTGTGGAGGACGGGATGACCCAGTCGAAAGCTGCAGCCCGGGAGCGCGCGCCTTGGGCAGCCTTTGAACGGTTGGGCTCGCCCAGCTCGGCAAGCAGCTTCTCTGACAGGACCACGAGTTCGCCAAACACGTCCGGCGTGAGCCATTCGGGACGTGTGGCGAACAGGATGTCCTCGCTGGAGGTGTTGCCGCTGGCGCCGGGCGCGAACGGGCAACCGCCCAGGCCGCCCAAAGCGCCGTCCACCATAGCGGCGCCCGCCTGGATTGCAGCGAGGGTGTTGGCCACGCCCAAGCCCCAGGTGTCGTGACCGTGATAGACGATCCGCCGGGCAGGGGATTCATCCCGTACCCGCGTGATCAGGCTGGACACCTGGGCGGGAACGGCCTGCCCCAAGGTGTCGCAAATGACGATGTCCGTGGTGCCCTCGGCCCGGGGATCGTTGGCGATCGAAAGGATCCGCTCCTCCGGCACGTAGCCCTCGAAAGGACAGGTGAAGGACGTTGCGATGCAGAGTTGTATCTGGCCTCCGGCTGCCCGGGCGTACTCAACCGCCTCGGGCAAAGCCCCCAGGCTTTCGTCCGTGGTGCGGCCAATGTTCGCCTTGTTATGTGAATCGGAAGCAGACAGGCAGTATTGGAAATTCCGTGCGCCCGCAGCAGATGCCTTGGCAACGTGGCCGGGTGTCGCTACCCAGATCCAGCACTTTTCCAGTTCCTCGGGAGTGAGCGCCTGGACTACTTCCAAGGTGTTCGCCATGGTGGGGACCAGGTCAGCCCGGGCCATGGATCCCAGCTCAATGGCCGGCACGCCCAGCCGCAGTAACTCACGCACCGTTTCGATCTTCTGCTCAGTGGGCAGGAGTTTGCCGGTGAGCTGAAGCCCGTCCCTCAGGGTGACGTCCCGCAGGATGGTGTTGCCCAGTGTTGTGGCAAGGGGGCTTTCAAAGCGGTTCATGGTCGGAGAGCCTCCTCGCGGCCCGAAGCCGCATCGATTTGCGCAGCATCCAAGTGAAGGAGCCCGCCAAGGATTTCTTCAGTGTTTTCGCCGAGATCCGGTCCCAGGTTGCGGATGGGCAGGGACTGGTCTCCGATCACGGGAACGATGCCCGGGAAACCTACCCCCGGAAGGATCTCCTCGCCAGTGGAAACGTCGAACTTCTGGATCATGTTGCGGGCCGCGTACTGGCTGTCCGTGCTGATGTCCGCGGCTGTGTAGATGGGACCAGCCGGAACCCCAACGGCGTCCAGGGCTGCCAAAGCTTCAGGAGCTGTCAGCTGCGCGGACCATTCGCCGATGGCTTGGTCCAGTTCCTCGCGGCGTGCCCAGCGTCCTGCATTGCTCTGCAGCTCGGGATCCTTGGCGAGGTCCGCCCGGCCGATGGTTTCCATGTACCGCTGGTAAATGGAGTCCCCGTTGCCGGCCACCACAATGCTGGCGCCGTCCTTGCAGACATAGGCGTTGGAGGGAGCGATCCCTTCCATGCGGCCGCCAACGCGCTGCCGGTCCACGCCATAGGCCTGGTAATCCGGAATGAGCGATTCCATCATGGAGAACATCGCCTCGTTCAGCGCGACGTCGATGATGCGCTCGGTGAGCGGCACAGCGCCAGCCGAGTCCCGGCGTCGTGCTTCACGCTGGTACAGGCTCATCATGGAGCCGAAGGCGGCGTAAAGGCCCGCGATCGAGTCTCCGATGGAGACGCCCACGCGGACGGGCGCGCGGTCCGGATCGCCCACCAGGTTGCGGAACCCGCTATACGCTTCGGCGACGGCGGCAAAACCGGGCCGCTCGGACAGTGGCCCCGTCTGCCCAAAGGCAGAGATGCGGGTGACGATGAGGTCCGGATTGGCCTGGTTGAGGACTTCGGGGCCGAGGCCCCACTTTTCCAGCGTTCCAGGACGGAAGTTCTCCAGCAGGATGTCGCATTTTGCAACGAGCGCCAACACGGCCTGCCGGCCCGCTTCCGTTCGGAGATCCAGGACCACTGACTTCTTGTTGCGGTTCAGCGTGCGGTAGAGCATCGACGTGTTGCCCTTGTGGAGGCGCCAATTGCGGAGCTCGTCTCCGGTGCCTGGACGCTCGACCTTGATGACTTCAGCACCGAAATCGGCGAGCAGCCTGCCAGCCGTGGGAGCGGCGATGTAATTGCCGAGTTCGAGGACTCGAACGCCGTCCAATGGGGCGATTGTTTGGTGTGTCATGGTCTTCTCTCGTGCGTGCTTCGTGATGGGACGGTTGGCGGGGCGATTAGAACAGCAGGCTCATGGGCAGGATCAGCAAGATCGCGACCACCGAGGCTACCGAAACTCCCACGGTGACCGATTTCAATGCACCCCTCACACTCTGGCCCAAAAGGGACTGCAGGAGCCAGAACGTGTTGCTGGTGACGTGAACCATGAAGAGCGATCCGGCGCCGGCTGCGAGGGCGAGCAGTACTGGATCCAGGCCGATCGCGGGAGCGATGGGTGCCAGCAGGCCGGCTGCCGTAATGGCGGACAGGGTGACAGACCCGACGGCGATGTGCAGCACTGCGGCGATGGCCCAGACCACCAGGAGCGGGGCGACGGTGCTCGCTGAGAAGAAGCCACCAAGGATATCGCCGAGGCCGGCGGCCTTTACCGTGGCCGCCAAGGATCCGCCCACACCGGTGAGGATCAGGATCTGGCCGCTTTCCTTGAAGCCGACAGTGATGGCCTCCTCAACCTTCTTCTGCCCGATGGATGCACGGGTGACAAGGCACGTACCAATGAGTCCGATGAGAAGGGCGATGACGGGTTCGCCAAGCAATTGGAGCCAGGGCAGATCAATCTTGAAAATCTGCAGGATGGCTCCGGCGCCGATGAGGATCAGGGAAGTCAGGAGCGGTGCAAAGAGCATGATCAGCGGCTTCTCTTTGCTCTCGCGTTCGGCAACAGCCACTGCAGCGCCGGTTGGCTTCGTGTTGGAGCCGACTGCGGACTTGCCGGCGGTATTTGTTGCGGGGAGGGGGCCGCTGGTGGGCTCCTCGCCCTCGCTGTCTTCCTCGGCCACGAAGGTGTGGTCCTCGTCCTTGGTTTCATTCCAGAAACCGCGGCGGAAGAGGAACGTCATGATGGCAATGGAAATGATGATGATCGGAATAACCAGCAACAGGCCGAAGAGCAGCATCTTGCCGAGTGGAACGTTGAGGAGGCCTGCCAAGGCCAGCGAGGCTACGCCCGGAACCGTAAAGACAATGCCGCATTCCAGGGCGATGGCCATGGCGGTTGCCATGCGGGCTGTACCCAGCTTTCCGATTTTCGGGGCGAGTTTGCGGGCCAGCGGGGCTGAGATGACGAGCAGGACGTCAAGGAAGATGGACTGGAGGAGTGTGCCTATTGCCAGGCCCATCGTGTAAGGCAGGCGTTTCGGGCCAAAAGTCTTGAGCAGATGCTCCACAAGGCGCCGGATGGCGCCACTCTGATTGAGGATGGAGCCCATTAAGACGCCGAAGGCGATGAGCAGGCCGACGTCCACCATGATCTCACCGAAGCCGGAGGTGATGGTTTTGACGGTCTTTTCGACGCCGAGGCCGACGGCCAGGCCCAGGTATACGGAGGCGATGACCAGGGAGATGACGGGGTTGACTCTGAAGCGGACGATCAGCACGACGGCGGCCAAGACCGCTACAGCTGTGTTGATCAGAACAGCAATGTCTGACATGGGGGAATCCGATCGTTGGGCCTTCCACTCTGAAGGCTTGGAATTGATGCGCGCCGTGAGACAGGCCACATCACTGATCCCATATTATGAGTTTAAACTCATATTGCAAGCCTCTTCGACAAATTAGACTGAGCCAATTGGGTGGCCGGTCCTTCATGATCCAGCCCCGCAGACTTAGCATGGTCCACAGGTGCACCAACTGGGGGAGTGTGTAATGGGGCCATTGGAATCGACTCAAGCCAACGTGACTGGCGCGGCAACAGCCCGGACGGATGAGGGAGGTGGTTCCCCTTTAGGTCCCGGTTCCAGGGCAGCTGTGCAGGCCAAACGACGGCGTCCTGCCCGAGTGAGGAAACTCGACCTCGCCATCATTCTGATCTTGGTCATCCTGCTTGCCCTGTCGGCCACTCCTTGGCCCTCCGCCATGTTGATTCGCAGTGTTTTTGAGCGCGGAGCGCAGTCCACCATTGACGAGATGGCGCCCTACGTCCCGGACACTCCGTTGGAGGAGCGGGCCGGTGTCGTTTATAAGCCCGGTTCTACTTTCGATGTTTTCAGTCCTGCCGGCACTACCGAGGCGCTCCCGACGATCGTCTGGATCCATGGCGGTGCGTGGATCTCGGGGGCTCAAGGCGATGTGGAACCCTATCTTCGGATTCTTGCTGCCGAGGGCTACACGACCATTGGGGTGAGCTACCCGATCGCGCCGGAGGCCGTCTACCCCACCGCGATACGGGACATCAACGATGCGCTCGGCTACATCAAAGCGCACGCCAGTGAATTGAACGTGGACACCACCCGGATTGTTCTGGCTGGCGATTCAGCAGGCGCGCAGTTGGCCAGCCAAATGACCACTCTCACTGTTAACCCCGAGTATGCCAACCTGATGGGGATCCAGCCCGCGCTCCAGAAATCGGACCTCGCGGCCACCATCCTGCATTGCGGTGTGTATGACCTGCGGGCCATGGCCGACCTCAATGGCCTGGTTGCGTGGGGCTTCAAAACCTCGCTGTGGGCCTACACCGGAACGAAGGACTGGTCCTCCACATATGCGGGCAGCACCATGTCCACCATTGATTTTGTAACCAAGGATTTCCCGCCGACCTTCATCAGCGGCGGCAACGGCGATGGTCTGACGTGGCTTCAGTCGGTTCCCTACAGCAATCGCCTGAAGGAAGCGGGTGTTCCGGTGACCGAATTGTTTTGGGCCGCGGACCACGATCCCGAACTGCCGCATGAGTACCAGTTCCACTTGAACTTCGCCGAGGCGCGCGATGCCAGGGACAAGACCTTCGACTTCCTGTCCACGCACGCCGCCAGGTCGAAGTGAGCTAAATGTGGGGAAGAGTGGAGTACGGCCGGCTTGGGAGGTGTCCCGCTGACCATGGCCGAACCGGGGGTTCCAGTGGAATCTCCCCGCGACCGTCGCGGATCACCAACGCCACCGTGCCTATCGCCGCGGCAAGGGAAGCCGCACCCAACAAGACCAGGACAACAACAAAAGCCATAGACATCGCCATGCACCTCTAGCCTTAATTTTACCGTCGTTCGTCGCTCGACGTCCGGATGGGACCTGGCTCTTCAGCTGTGACCGTACCTGCGGGAATAGTTCGTGATGCTCCCTCGTTCACTCATTTAGATGCATATGCATGTAAGCTGGGAATGAACGAGCAACAGGAGAATGCCATGGAAACCCGCCGCATCACCGTCCTTTCCGCCGGACTCGGCGTCCCGTCGTCGAGCCGCCTGCTGGCGGACCAACTGGCCGCCTCCGCCGAGCGGCAGTTGCGCGCGGCAGGATATGAGGTGAGGATTGACGTCGTCGAGCTGCGGGACCTGGCGGTGGACATCGCCAACAACTTCGTGACCGGCTATGCCGCGCCCCGCCTCGCAGAAGTGATCGCCGGCGTCGAGGATTCAGACGGAATCATCGCCGTCAGTCCCGTTTTCAGCGCGTCCTATAGCGGCCTCTTCAAGTCGTTCATCGACGTCCTGGACCCCAAGTCCCTCGACGGCAAAGCCGTACTGCTTGGCGCCACAGGCGGCACCGACCGCCACCAGATGGTCCTGGACTATGCCATGCGGCCGCTGTTCAGCTACCTCAGGACCCGCACGGCTGCCACCGGCGTCTTCGCCGGGCCCCAGGACTGGGGAAACGACGACGGCGGCTCGCCCCTCTCAGCGCGAGTGGACCGGGCGGCCGGCGAACTCGTGCAACTGCTCAGTGGCGCCCAGCCGGGCCGCAAGGCCCCGGCGCTGGAGTCACTGCCCTTCGAACAGCTGCTGGCCGGCATTTCAGCCGGCAGGTAGTCCGAACTTTTCACCGGGTCCGATCGTTGGGCCAAGCATGAAGTGTCCTGTGGATTCCATTGACCTGGTGATGAGCGAACGAAGCGGCGTGGAGATTGACTATTGCCCGCAATGCCGGGGTGTATGGCTGGACCGCGGTGAGCTGGACAAGATCATTGATCGCGTCGCTGCCGACTCCATGCCGGCCCCTGCGAGGCAGGCGCCGGCCCCGCCGCACCCTCCGATCGCACCGCCGCCCGTCTACAACCCCTTTGAATCGCGGCCCCAACAACCCCGCTACGATGACCGCGGCGATCGACGCGACTATGACCGCCGGGATTATGAGCGCAGGGGTGACTATGGCCGTAAACGCAAGAAGAAGGAAGGCTTCCTGGGAGACCTTTTCGATTTCTAGCCGCCGTTAGTCTTCCAGGAGCTCGATGAATTCACGGGCCTGTTTGATGGTGATGTCCGAGTGGCGTGTCAGTGCCAATGCTGCGCCCTCCACATCACCGCTTTTTGCCAAGGTACGGATCCGTCCGTAGATCTCGTCGTTGAGCATGTTGCTGCTCACTTCGCGCGTTACATCGCCCTTGCTGACTATTGCCCGGTACCGGTACGGGAAGCGCTCGGGCTCGTCGTCGTCGTCCGACAAGAGATCCTTGGGCTGCGCCTCCGGCGTGAAGGGCTGGGGGTGTGCGGCCAGAGCGCCCACGGCGTCGCGTGATGCCCGTAGACCCTCACCGGTGGCCTGCAGATACAGCTTGATCGCTGCCATGCCCTGGCCCTGGGCAATAAGCGAGTAGAGCCGCCTGTGCTGTTCCTCGTTCAGCTTCGCCGCCGATTCTTTCGCCAACTGCACTGGATCCTTGGGTGGGTTGGCCGCAGCGGCGCCGGCCTTGGTCTCGGCCGAACGCTTGCTGAAGGAACGCATAAGCAGCAATACGCCCGCAATGACCGCGATCAAAATTACGAGCGGGATAAACAAGGAATCCATGGCGTTGTCAGAGCCGATCTACGTAGTTCTTAGCAGTGAGTAAGTCTGAATGGGTTGCCTGGCGGAAGACTTTGATGGCTTCGATCTTGCGCCCGCTGCGGACCAGGTTCTGCAAGTCGAAGGCGAGCTGGGGATTGAGCTGGCCATTGGGAAGCACCGCTGGCTGGTGCCCGCTTTGGGCGCCGGCCGTCCTGGCTGCTTGAGCCTGATGAGCAGCGCGGCTTTGTTCCGTCTGCTGGGTGTGCTGGGCCTCGTTCTGGCTTGGCTTGGTGGAAGCCTCGATTTTGGCGCGGGCAGCAAGGGCCGCCTGAACCTGGGAGGCTTGGTGCGCTGCGGACCGGGCCGCAAGTTCGTGTTGATAGCGCTCGGCATCCGAAAGGCCTGTGTCGCGCGGTTTAAAAGCCGCTGAAAGCGCCCACAGCAGGCCCAGGAGGACAATTAGCGGAAGGGCAATCATCAGCACGTCACCAAAGTTCATCCCCATGCTTAGAGCTTATGCCAGAACTTGGTTATCCACAGCACATTCCATTCCCGGCATAGACTTCTGAGAGGACAGTGTCAAATTAGGGCCCTCTTTGTAAGACGCATCACATTTGCGGCATGTTTAGCATGGATTTTGGGCTACGACGACCAGCCGGCCGTGCCGGGTCTGTGGATGATTTTCCACCAAAACTTTCTTTGCTCCACAGGCTGTGATGAGTGTTTCCGCAGGTCAGAAGCTAGTTGCCGCAAAAAGAATTTCTCTATCCACAGGGTAACGCACAGACTGTGCACAACGCGGGGGCGGTATTCCACAGGTTATCCACATGTGGGCTTGACAGTGGACTTTGCGCCCGGACTGCGCACCGCTAACGTGGCTCGGGTACCTGTTTCAGTATGGAATTTGCCCTCTCAGTGACCTTCAGGCAGCCGCGCGCAAACGTGCTTGGGGAGACTTCTGTGGATAAGTTGTGGAAATTGGGGAAAGCCGAAAATTGTCGGACCCCCATGGATATAACAGGAGCACTCGGCTGGTCCGGAGGCTCGGGCAATCCATCCCAGGTACACCTGCGCTTTACGCACCACTGAGGACTAACTCTCTGCAGCGGTACACAAATGGAGGACGGCTTTGTCAGTTACGCACTTGGACTCAATCGAGGGCGCACGCGCTTCGGACTCGAGCCGGAAACCTCCGCAGGACATCCCCGCTGAGCAGTCAGTCCTTGGCGGCATGATGTTGTCCAAGGACGCAATCGCAGACGTCGTCGAAATTGTCCGTGGCCACGACTTCTACCGTCCCGCCCACGAGACCATTTACGAGTCGATCATTGACCTCTACGGCCGCGGCGAACCTGCCGACGCAGTTACGGTCTCCGATGAGCTGACCAAGCGCGGAGAGATCAACAGGATCGGCGGACCGGCCTACCTGCACGAGCTCATCCAAACCGTTCCCACAGCCGCCAACGCAGGCTATTACGCCGAGATCGTGGCAGAGCGCGCAGTGTTGCGCCGACTCGTGAACGCCGGCACCAAGATCGTCCAGATGGGCTACGGCCAGGACGGCGAAGTGGAAGACCTCGTCAACCAGGCACAGGCCGAGGTCTACGCGGTTGCTGAAAAGCGTACTGCCGAAGACTACGTGGCGTTGAAGGACGTCATGGAGTCCACCGTGGACGAGATCGAAGCTTCCGGGCATCGCGGCGAAGGCATGGTTGGCGTTCCCACCGGTTTCTATGAGCTCGACGAACTGACCCATGGACTCCACCCGGGCCAGATGATCGTTATCGCTGCCCGCCCTGCCGTCGGTAAGTCCACGTTCGCGTTGGACTTCGCCCGCTCCGCCGCTATCAAGAACAACCTGGCCACAGTCATGTTCTCCCTCGAAATGGGCAGGAACGAGATCGCGATGCGCCTGCTTTCCGCCGAAGCGACCATCGGACTGCAGGACCTTCGTAAGGGCACGATCAAGGACGAGCAGTGGTCCAAGATCGCCACCACCATGGGCCGAATGAACGATGCCCCGCTCTTCATTGACGACAGCCCCAATATGTCGCTCATGGAAATCAGGGCAAAGTGCCGCCGGCTGAAGCAGCAGCATGACCTCAAACTCGTGATCCTCGACTACCTCCAGCTCATGAGCTCGGGCAAGAAAGTGGAGTCCCGCCAGCAGGAAGTCTCCGAGTTCTCGCGTGCCCTCAAGCTGCTCGCCAAGGAACTTCAGGTCCCCGTCATTGCGCTGTCGCAGCTGAACCGTGGTTCCGAACAGCGCCAGGACAAGCGCCCCATGGTCTCCGACCTCCGTGAATCCGGCTCCATCGAGCAGGATGCCGACATGGTCATCCTCCTCCACAGGGAAGACGTCTACGACAAAGAATCGCCGCGTGCAGGCGAAGCCGACATCCTCATCGCCAAGCACCGTAACGGCCCCACCAAGGACATCGTCGTGGCGTTCCAGGGTCACTACTCGCGTTTCGCCAACATGGCTGGCGATGCCGGTGGTGGCGGCGGGTTCTAGCTGCAGTCGCGGGGCCCCGGCGGGCTGGTCAGGGCCGGGGAAGCACCAGCAGGTACCCGGCGGGGAGCGCACTGCTCCAGCGTCGCGGCTCCCGGACCACGAATTGTGTCGCCAGCTGATCCGGGGTAAGCAGGCTGTTGGGGGCCGGCGATGGCCCCCATTGTCCGCTGCCGTACGGGTACAGCGGATCCAGCACGCGTACTGCGGTCACCGGAATTTCCGGGAACTGGGCAGGATCGCCGAGTGACTCGAATCCGCTCATTACCCAGGCGTGGCGACCACTCCACATGACCAGCCCCACCGGGCGGCCCGTACTGGCCATGGCCCGCGCCGCTGTCTGGAGGGCATCGTCGTAGTCGGCAATGCTGACAACTTGGTAGGGGCCCATTCCCACCGCGGTCAGCACTGCTGCCCAACCGAACGGGTTGGCGCCGTTGAATGAATCGGAAGACCTCATTCGCGCCATGTCCCATAGCTCGTTCTGCTGGGCGCGGCCGGCCCAGGTACCGCCGCCGGTGTCATCGATGAGATTGTGCATCATCTGTATGCTCGCCGCTACGCACCAGTCGAACGTGTACTGCGGTACGAAGTCGCCCTGTTGGTAGAGGTTAAGGGAGTACGGCTGAGGCGTCGCGACTGGTGCCGGGAGAGGTGCCGGGACTGGTGCCGGCACCGAAGTCGGGCTGGGGGACGCCGGCGGGGGTGCTTGAGTGGCGAGGGCGACTTCCCCTCCGGCTGCCTGCGCGGAGTCGGCTGGTTGCGCCGACTCGACTGGTTGCGGCTGGTTGGAGGCGGCCTCGTCCACGCCGTTCGCGGACGAACAGCTTGAAAGGAGGACGGCCAGGGCGAAGAACCAAGCCAGGAGACGGGCACGGGCACCGGTCATGGTCAAGTTTAGCGCGAGGCAGGAGCGCCCCGAAGGCCTAGCAGCCCTCGAAGTCGCTCAGAACCCTGACCTTCGCGGCCGAGCTGGATTGGGGGTCGAACGCGTAGCCGATCCATTCCTTGGCGAGCCGACGCGCCAGCTCCACGCCCACAACGCGCTGGCCCATGGTGAGGACCTGGCAGTCGTTGGACAGGATGGATCGCTCCACGGAGAAGGAGTCGTGTGCAGCGGTAGCCCGGATGCCCGGAACCTTGTTGGCGGCGATGGCCACGCCGATTCCTGTGCCGCAGAACAGGATGGCCCGATCGGCCTTGCCGTCGCGGATCATTTCACCGGCCGCGATGCCCACGTACGGATAGGGCTTGCTGAAGTCCTCGTCCGCAGGGTTTACTCCGATGTCGATGACCTCTGTGACCCGGGAGTCAGCCTCAAGGTCGGCCAGGATCCGGTCTTTGTACTCAACGCCTGCTTCGTCGGCGCCCACAATGATGCGCATGTGATTCTCCTAGTTGCTTGCTGCGAAGTTGCCTGCAGTGGCGGGAACTGCGGTGAAATGCGGCCCGACGGCGGCAAACACCATGGCGAGCGACGTCGCCCCTGGATCCGGCGTGCCGATGCTCTTCTCGGCCAGCGGCCTGGCGCGGCCCTTCAACGGACGGAGTTCTGCCGCGGCCGCAGCTGCCTTGGAAGAGACGTCAGCCGCGGAAGACCAGGCCTCCTCGGCCATGGATCCGGCAGCAACGGACGCCGCGAACGTCGAAGCGAACGGCAGCAGGGCATCCACCATGGTCTTGTCGCCAAGGTCCGCCTTGCCGAGGCTCGTGATGCGGTCCGCGAAGGCGCGAACAGATTCGGCGAGGACTACCGGCGTCGGGGTTTCTGCGTCTCCCAGCCGCTCGCCAAAGGCACGCAGTCCGGCACCCCACAGGACTCCCGACGTACCGCCGGCCTTGTCGGCCCAGGCGTCTCCGGCAGCAATGAGCAAGGAGCCAGCGCCGGCTCCACGTGCATAAGCAACAGATGCCGCTGCGAGGGCTGCCGCGGATCCGCGGACCATGCCGCGTCCGTGGTCGCCGTCGCCAGCGATTGCGTCCATGTCGCCCAGTTTTGTTTCGGAGTCCCGCAACAGGGCGGCAGTAGCGTCCAGGGCGGAGAGGCATTGCCCAGCGTATTCGCGCGACTCGCTGGTGGAGGAGTAGTCAACAGCGTCAGTGGCAGAAGCGTCGACGCCCGGGTCTTCGAACGAAGCAGCCTCGAAGCCAACAGCCCCACGACGGTACGCCGGCGTCAACGCGGGAGCGGTCCAGTACTGCTCAAGTTCATCATCCAGCCACGTGAGCGTCAGCGAAGCGCCGGCCATGTCCAGGCTGGTCACCAGTTCGCCGACCTCCGGCATGACCAGCGTGTAGCCAGTCTCGCGGAGGAGGGGAGCCACAGTGCGCCAGAGAACGAACAGTTCCTCGTGCTTCGTTGAACCCAATCCATTGAGCATCACGGCCAGCCGCGTTGAACCGGACCCGGGCGTCTCAGCCAGCACGCGCTTCACCAGCTCCTGGCCAAGCTCGACGGCGGACGGCAGCTCGGTATCGAATAGTCCAGGCTCGCCGTGGATACCCAGGCCCAGGCCCATCTGTCCCTCGGGAAGCTTGAACAATGGCTGGTCGGCGCCAGGGAAGGTGCAGCCACTGAATGCAGTGCCGATGGTCCTGGTAAGGCTGTTGGCCTTGCGTCCCACGCGGACCACTGACTCGAGATTCAGCCCGGCCTCCGCGGCAGCACCCATGACCTTGAAGACCACGAAGTCCCCGGCAATGCCGCGGCGCTTTTCGATCTCCTCGGGGGAGGCGCTGGCGATGTCGTCCGTGACCAGCACGTTTTCCGCCGGGATGCCTTCGGTGTTCAAGCGTTCGCTGGCCATGCCGAAGTTCATGACATCCCCGGCGTAGTTGCCGTAAGTGAAGACGACGCCGGCGCCGGAGTTGGCAGCCTTGGCCACGGAGTAGGCCTGTTGGGTGGAGGGCGAAGTGAAGATGTTGCCCACCACGGCGCCGTCAGCGAAACCCGGTCCGATGATGCCTGCGAAGGCCGGGTAGTGTCCGGAGCCGCCGCCGGTAATGACGGCGACCTTCGGTGCTGCGGGGCGGCTGCGGCGGACTGCGCCGCCTTCTACCTGGCGGACGAGGTCCGAGTGGGCGTCACAGAAACCGGCGAGGGCTTCGTCAGCGAAGTCGGCGGGATCGTTGAAGATTCTGGTCATGGTGGGTCCTGGGTTTCCTTCGAGCAGCTCGAACTAGTGGATGTGGCTGCCGCCGTTGATGTCGATGGTGGTGCCCGTCAGGTACGCGGAGTCCTCGGAGGAGAGGAACGTGATGACGGCGGCAACTTCCTCGGTGGTGGCGTTGCGGCCCAAGGGGATGCCTGCGTTGATGGCAGCTTCCTGCTCTTCGGTGCTGCCGACGCGGATGTTGGTGTCCACGGCGCCGGGGGTGATGGCGTTGACGGTCACACCGGTCTCGCCGATTTCGCGGGCAAGTGCCTTGGTGAAGCCGAGGATGGCAGCCTTGGCCGCGGAGTAGGGAACCTTGCCGAACACGCCGCCGCCGCGCTGGGCGGAGACCGAGGACATGTTGACGATGCGGCCCCAGCCGTTGGCGATCATGTCCGGAAGGAATGCCTTGGTGACGAGGTATGTACCGGTCGCGTTGACGTCCATGACCTTGTGCCACAGCTCGAGGGTGGTCTCCAGGAACGGGATGGGCGAGGTGATGCCGGCGATGTTGGCAAGGGCGCCCACGGGCGGGAGGTTCCCGGCGGCAACTTCCGCGGCGACGGCTGCCTGGGCTGCGGTGACGGAGGCTTCGTTGGCCACGTCGATTTCGTAGCCGAACGCGGGGACGTTGAATTCGTTGGCTATATCGGCGGCAACCTTGGCGGACTTCTCGCCGTCGAGGTCCAGAATGACGATGCCCCAGCCTTGGTTGGCGTAGCGGCGGGCGGTGGTCAGGCCGATGCCGCGATCGGAGGTAGCTCCGGTGAGGACGGCGGTGCGCTGGATGGTGGTCATGGTGCTCCTTGAATGGTGGTTGGTGGAAAAAGTTCAGATGAGGTCTGTGATGTAATTGGCAGCTTTGGCTGCGGCTGCCGGGCGTTCATCATGGGTGACGTCCCTGGTTTCGAGCTCCAGGGAGAAGTGGCCGGTGTAGCCAACTTCCCGCAGGGCTGCGAGTCCGGCAGGGAAGTCGGCCTTGCCATTGCCGATGCTGAGGTTGATGTTCCCCGGTTCGTTTTCCGTGGCGGGCACAGCGTCCCGTAAGTGGACGTGTTTGATGCTGGCGGAGAAACGATTGACGAAGTCCAGGGGGTCGCCTCCGGAGGCGACGATGTGGCTGAAGTCCATGACGATTCCGACGTCGGAGCCCGCCAGGCGGTCGGCGAGCAGTTGGGCGCGCTCCGTGTTCCAGCACAACCGGTAGTAGTGCAGGGATTCGGTCCACAGCTCGACGCCGAACTCTTTGGCGCGGGCAGACGCGTGGATCAGTTGAGCTGCCACAGCGTCGATGTCCTCTTCCAAGCTCTTCACCGGGTCATGGTCGATCGCGCCGCACGGCAGGACCAGAGCCTTCGCGCCGGTCTTTGCCGCCAAGGCGAGCAGCATCTCCAGGTGCCGATCGCGCGCTTCCTGCGCACCGCCGTCGAGCAATGCGTTCAGGTCCCCGACGTCGCCGTTTACCGAGCGGACCCGCAGGCCCGCGTTATTGACGACGGCGGCGACCGTCTCGACTGCCTCAGCGTCCAGTACGTAGGGCACGTGGTCGCAAACGCCGGGCAGCGCGCCAAGGTCGATTTCTTCGAAGCCGAGGGCGCCCATGGCTTTCAGGGCAGTCGCCAAATCCTGGTGTCGGAAGCTGATGGAAGAACAGCCCAGTCGGTGATGGAACATCGTCGTTGATCCTCAAGTTAGGGCCCTCGCCGGAGAAGGCCTTAGTGATGGAGACCACGTTAGCCGGGTTGACTGTTGACAGTCAACCTTTGAAGTTGACTGTTGACATTGCTGGTGTCCTCCGTCACAGTTGACGTATTATGTTGACTGTCGACAGTGAAGTTGCCTAAGAAGCGCCTCACTCTTCGAAAGGGAAATACACAAATGAGCAATGAAGCTCTGACCATGCGTGGTCCGGTTCATGGAACCAAGGAAGCAAAGCGCGTTGCCGTCGGTTCGGGCGTTGGCGCAGTCATCGAAACCTACGATTTCATCGGTTTCGGCACCGCCGCTGCACTGTACTTCGGTACAGCGTTCTTCCCGGGCGCCGACCCGGTGACTGGCACCCTGGCCTCCTTCGCGACCCTCGGCGTCGGCTTCGCTGCCCGTCCGTTGGGTGGCATCATCGGTGGCCACCTCGGCGACAAGCTCGGCCGCAAGCCGGTCCTGGTGGCTTCGCTCATCCTGATGGGCCTGGCAACCTTCGCTATCGGCCTTCTGCCCACCTACCAGCAGGTGGGCCTCCTGGCTCCCGCGCTCCTGGTGATCGTACGGGTCATCCAAGGCCTGGCCTTCGGTGCCGAGTGGGGCGGCGCAATCCTCATGAGTTACGAGCACGCACCGTGGCGAAAGAAGGGCCAGTTCACGGGAATCGTGCAGGCCGGCTTCCCGGTTGGCCTGTTGCTCGCAAACCTCGTCTTCCTCAGCAGCGTGGGACTCGGCAGCGAATGGGCCTGGCGCGTACCGTTCCTCGCAAGCATCGTGCTGGTTGCCGTGGGCCTCATCATCCGCTCCAAGGTTCCCGAGTCCCCGGTCTTTGAGGACGTCAAATCCAAGGGCGACATCGTGAAGTCTCCCATCGTGGATGTCATCAAGACCGACTGGCGCAACATTGTCCGGGGCATCGGCCTCCGTATTGCCGAAACCGCCGGTTACGCAGTGTCCGTGACCTACATGATTTCCTACCTTCACACCAACAAGCTGGCGGACAAGACTGAAACCCTGGTGGCGCTCTGCGTGGCAGCCGGCATCGGTATCTTCGCCACCTACTTCTGGGGCAAACTGACGGACCGCGTTGGTCGCCGTCCTGTTTACATCTGGTCCACCGCGTTCGCCGTCGTCTTCGGAATCCCGATGTTCATGCTGGTCAACACGGGCCTGTTCCTGCTGATCATCGCGACAATCGTCGTCGCTTACGCCGTGTGCCAGAATTCCCTCGCCGGAGCCCAGGGAGCATGGTTCCCCGAACTCTTCCAGGCCAAGACCCGCTCATCCGGAGCTTCGCTGTCATACCAGATCTCCGCCATGGTCTCCGGCTTCACCCCCTTCATCACCACCCTGCTGTTCGTCAGCATGGGCTGGATGGGACCGGCGCTGCTGTTCAGCTTCTATGCAGCCATCGGCCTGTGGGCAGCACTCATCACCCGGGAAACCTGGGGCAAGCGTGAGCGTGCGCTCGCCGAAGAAGCCGCCAGCAAAACTCCCCAGACGGTAAACGCCTAAGCAGCCATCGACGTCGGGCGCGTACTCCCCATCGGCGCGCGCCCGGCTCCGAAAGGAAACCAGTGACTCTCTCATCAGTTGAAACAGCCACGGCCGCTCCCGCGGCCGAGCGGGTAGAGCGCATCCGTGCCGCCGCCTACCGCATCCGCCACCACGCCCTGACCATGGGCGAGGTCCAAGGCCAGGGTTACGTTGGCCAGGCCCTCGGCGCGGCTGACATGCTGGCTGCCGTCTACGCCGACCAGCTGACATACCGTGCCGACGACCCGCACTGGGAGGGACGCGACCGCTTCCTTCTCTCCACGGGTCACTACGCAATCGGCCACTACGCAGCATTGGCCGAAGCCGGAATCGTACCTGTCGCTGAGCTCGAAACGTACGGCTCCGACGATTCCCGCCTCCCAATGTCCGGGATGTCCACCTACACGCCCGGCATGGAGATCTCCGGCGGTTCGCTGGGACACGGCCTGACGATCGCCGTCGGAATGGCTTTGGGCCTGCGTCTTCAGGGCTCCGCGTCCCGCGTGATCAACTTCCTCTCCGATGGTGAGCTGGATGAGGGCTCCACGTGGGAGGCCGCCATGGGCGCGCACCACCACCAGCTCGGGAACCTCACCGCCATGGTGGACATCAACGCCCTGCAAGCCGACGGCGCCACGGATACCGTGCTGCGCACCGAGCCGGTCACCGAAAAGTGGGAAGCGTTCGGTTGGTACACGCAGCGGGTGGACGGGAACGACGTCGGTGCGCTGCTGGCAGCGTTCGACAACATCAGTTCGCAGTCAGCTGCTGTCGGGCGGCCATCAGTGATCCTCTGCGACACCAAAGTTGGGCGCGGCGTGCCGCTCTTGGAAACCCGCGAAAAGGCGCACTTCATGCGCATTGAAGAACACGAATGGCAGATCTGCCGCGAGCAGCTGACCGCAGGATACGAAGGGACGGCTTCCGTATGAGCACAGTTACGACGGCGGCGGGTGTGGCGGGTTCGGCCGGCCTGGCTGGTTCGGCGGGTTCGCCGGGTTCGCCGGCCAAGCCGAAGCTGAAGACCTCGGCCATGATCGCGTCCTTCGCGGACCCCGGCCAGAAGACGACTTCGGCGCCGTTTGGGCACGCGCTCGTCAAGGCAGCTGAGGCTGACTCCAGGATTGTTGGACTCACCGCCGATCTTGGCAAGTACACGGACATGCACATCTTCGCCAAGGCCTTTCCGGACCGGTTCTTCCAAATGGGCATGGCGGAGCAGCTACTCTTCGGAGCCGCAGCAGGCATGGCGGAGACGGGACTTATTCCGTTCGCGTCAACGTATTCGGTGTTCGCCGCCCGCCGCGCGTACGACTTCCTGTGCCTGGATATCGCCGAGCCGAACCTCAACGTCAACATTGTTGGTGGGCTTCCCGGTCTGACCACCGGCTACGGACCGAGCCACCAGGCAACCGAGGACATGGCGATCTTCCGCGGCATGCCCAACCTGACCATCGTGGATCCCTGCGACTCGGTGGACATTGAGCAGGCTGTCCCGCAGCTTGCGGCCTCGGACGGGCCAACGTACCTGCGCTTGCTGCGCGGCAACGTGCCCACCGTCCTGGATGAGTACGACTACACGTTCGAGCTCGGCAAGGCCAAAGTCCTGCGAGGAGGCAACGACGTGGTGTTCGTGTCCTCAGGCCTGATGACCATGCGTGCCCTGCAGGCTGCGGATGCGCTTGCTAAGCACAACGTGGATGTCGCCGTGGTGCACGCGCCCACCATCAAGCCGTTCGACTCCCACACTGTATTGGCCGAGCTGAACACCGACCGCCTGGCCGTCACGCTGGAAAACCACACGGTTGTTGGCGGTCTGTTCGAAACCGTTGCGTCCGCCGTCGTAACCGCCGGTCTCGGCAAGCGCGTGGTTCCCATCGCGCTTCCGGACCAATTCCTCGACGCCGGTGCGTTGCCAACGCTGCACGAACGTTACGGCTTGTCTGTTGACCGGATCGTAGCCAAGGTGCTGGCTGAACTGGGCTGATTCTTGCTCTGACAGCGGTGCGGGATCGGCAATTACTGCCGGTCCCGCACCGCTGCCCGTAGTATCAACAGTTAACACCGGACTGTTAGCAGTCGCCAATAGAATTTGAGGACACACACGATGGCCGTCACCGCATCCCTGCTGGGACTGGAGAAGAAGAGCCTGCGCGAACAGGCACTCGCCGCTCTGCGTAGTGCGATCACCAGCGGTGAGCTTGAGCCCGGCCGGCACCTCGTGGAAACCGAACTGTCTGAAATGCTGCAGATCAGCCGAGGCACACTCCGGGAAGCCCTGCGTCAATTGGAGCAGGAAGGCCTGGTCTCCGCCGGTGCCCGGGGTCGGCTTTCCGTGCGGCACCTCGACGTCAAGGAGATCCGCGACATCTTCGCTGTCCGCGGAGTCCTTGAATCACTCGCCGCCCGCACCCTTAGCGAGATGCCGGACAAGGAGACCGCGCTCGCGGAACTGCGTGCCGCAGTCGACAATATGGACAAGGCCGCGAAGGCATCCCTGGAGGAACGGATCGAATCCGACCTCGAATTCCACCGCACCCTCTGCCGCCTGTCCGGAAACGAGACACTGCTGCACTCGTGGGAATCCCTGGAGGGCTCCATCCGGATGTCCATCATGTTTGCCGGGTTGGAGCGCGCCACGCGGAACATGAGCGTAGGCCGCCATCACGACATTGTCGCTGCGATCGAAACCGGTAATGCCGCGAAGGCGCGGGAGACCATCATTTCCCACATGGATGGTGCGGCGGAGAATCTGGTGGGGTAGGGATAGTCACGGCTGGCGCCGGGTACGCCGTGGCGCTTCGGTGGGAAGGTGCCCGCCGATGGAAAGATGCCCGCCGTTCCTCCGCTGCCGGGTGTGCCGCTGCGCCTATTTTGAACAGGTGACTCTGATTAGGGTGTCAGGTTAGGGGCTAAGACACCGTTCGTGGGGTGTCAGAGAATTGCGGTTTGGATCCTTGCCTGACGTCCTATCGAGGCGTGGCCGACGTCAGGTTGGGGTGTAGCCAGTTCCCATGTATTACGGGTTTAGCCGTGGGACTTTACGGTCGTTCACCTCCCATGTGGGAACTTACCGCCCAGGACAACGAACCTCGTGCGGCGGCTGGCCCTCGTCGCTGGTCGGATGCCGCCATCAATGCCATCTTGTCTTGAGGGAAACTGCCAGCCTCAGTCGCACCTCATCGAGCTATGGTGCCGGGAGGAAGTCAGGCGTAGCGTCGATTTTAGCGACGAAGGACGAAGGCTTGAGCGGGACTCGAAGGTTCTCCGTTGGCACCCAACTGACCAGCCGTTGAAGGGACTGCACGTGGCTGGATGGAATGCCGATACATTGGCAGGTACGCCCGGATCCAGAGCCGTTACCTTGGTGGAGGGTTCGTCCTTCTGTATCTCTTCTCCGAATGGGGACATGGATCCGGCACTTCCGCACGGATTGTTTGTCCATGACACGCGGATCATCTCTTGCTGGAATCTCACGATCAACGGATTGGCTCTTGAGCCTTTGGCAGCGGGGGGAAAGGAACCCTATAGGGCCCAGTTTATTTGCCGTGTCCCTCGAACCGACGGCCATGCGGACAGCTCTCTGATTGTCGAACGACTGCGGGAGGTGAGTGAGGGAATGTTGGAGCAGATCACAGTGCGCAACTATTCGTCGGAGCCGTTCCATTGTGTCATTCGGTTTAGCGTAGAAGCGGATTTTGCTGATCTGTTCGAGGTTAAGGAGGCGAGGATTCAGCACCGCTGGGACAAAACCCACCAAGCGAACGAAAATTCACTACAAATTCGGGCGGCTTGGGAAGAGGTCCGCAGGGGCGTTGACATTAATACCGCCGGTGCTGTCGTCGAGCCTCGGAGTGTGACTTATCAGGCGGTCGTTTCACCGCGCGATTCCTGGACCACTGGACTGACCGTTGTCCCCGCAGTTGAGGGAAGGGAGGCACTACCGTTCAGGGGATCGGATGAAAAGGGCTTATCCCCCCAGGATCGCCGCCGACAGGAGTGGGTAGCCAAGATCCCGGCAATGCGTATGGGCAACAGTTCTGTTGAACGCACTTTACAGCGGAGCTATGACGATCTGGGCGCTCTGAGGATTGAAGATCCTGATCAACCGGAGCGGGTTGTTGTGGCGGCTGGCGCCCCTTGGTTCATGACTCTATTTGGACGTGACTCGTTGTGGGCTTCTGAGATGGCGCTTCCTGTGGACCCCTCTCTCGCCCTTGGCACTTTGCAGACCCTTGCCGACCGCCAGGGCAAGGCTGTAGACCCGCTGACGGAGGAAGAACCTGGAAAGATTCTTCACGAAGTCAGGCTCGGTGTCTCAAGTGGATTGTCATTGGGTGGTAAATCCGTTTACTACGGCAGTGTGGACGCCACGCCCCTCTTCGTGAACACCATAGGGGCGCTTAGTCGTTGGGGCTTTGCCTCCGATACGGTAGCTGCCCTGCTGCCGCATGCGGATCGCGCGCTGTCCTGGATTCGCGATTACGGTGACAAAGACGGTGACGGCTTTGTTGAATATGAGCGTCTTAACGAGCGGGGACTGATCAATCAGGGCTGGAAGGACTCGTGGGACGGCATCAACTTCGCCGATGGGACTCTCGCGGAACCTCCCATCGCACTGTGCGAAGTCCAAGCCTACGTCTATATCGCATATCTTTCGCGTGCTTGGATGGCTTACGACGCCGGCGATGACTCTCTGGGGTCCGAGTTGGCGGAAAAGGCTGCGCGACTCAAGAAGCAGTTCAACGAACAGTTCTGGATGCCGGAACGCGGCTATTACGCGATTGCGCTGGATGCAAAGAAACGGCAGGTTGACGCTTGCGCATCGAACATGGGCCACTGCCTGTGGATGGGGATCGTGGATGAGGATAAGGCGCCCCTCGTTGTCGACCGTCTGATGTCGCCAGAAATGTTCAGTGGCTGGGGGGTGCGGACTTTGGCGAGTGACATGGGGGCCTTCAACCCGGCGAGTTACCACAATGGTTCCGTGTGGCCGCACGACAACGCGATCATAGCCACCGGCCTCGTGCGATATGGATTCGTGGCCGAGGCACAGCGTATAGCCGTAGCTCTGTTTGAGGCGGCTGAGTATTCGGATGGCCGTCTTCCGGAGCTGTTCTGCGGATTCGGTCGGGATGAATTTCCGCAGCCCATACCTTATCCCGCCGCTTGTTCGCCCCAGGCGTGGGCTGCCACGACGCCGATACACCTGGTCATGAGCCTGCTGCGCTACGACGCCCATGTTTCCCGAGGGGGCTTGTGGATGGACCCGGCTATTCCGGAGTCATTTGGCGATCTGCACATCATCAACGCACCGACAGGCAGAGGTCCCATCACTATTGAAGTCATCGGCTCCCAGGCTACCGCTCAAGGCCTGCCCGAGGGTCTGACGTTTCGACAGGGCCATCGACCCTGGATGACGGAACTGGTCGAACAGGCCCGTCTTTTCGGGGAAGGTCAGCCACGAGGAGCAAGCTAGGGATTACGGGCAACTGGCTGGCGATCGCAGTAGCTGGGGCCTTTACCGGCGAAGCGCTGGTCGTTGTTGTGCAGCGCTTGGTGGGTAGGAAAGCCATGCTTGGTATGCCAGCCAGAGTGCGGCGAAGTCTGCAGAGGTAGAGGTGTCCCGCCCGGTTGTCTCTTTTATTTTGGCAAGCCTGTAAGACAGTGTCTGTCGATGGATGCCCAGCTCAGCGGCAGTTTCGTTCCAGCGGCGGTCATTCTTCAGGAAGCTAAAGAGGGTCTCCCTTAGGGCCGTCGTTTTCGGGTCCAGGTCTGCAAGGCTTCCGAGTACCTGCCGGACAATACTGTCTGCTTCTTTCCTGGATCTTGCCAGAAGCGATACAGGTACGCCGGTGAAGTCGACCCAGTTGTCGTTCGTCCCGCCGGAGGACAAGACTTTGTGTGCTTCCTCGGCTGCGACTTTTGCATCGCGGATATCCAGGTATGTCGAGGATGCTGCGGCGCGGATCCCGAGATCTTCGAGAAGTTTGCGTGTATCCGGAAGGGCCGGTTCCGGCACCATTAGGAAATAGGAGTGCCGCCCTGTTCCGGTGAGTACAGGCAGGGCAGCAATCGAGACTGCCCTCGCTGTTTTCGGACCGTCTTCGGTCTTGATGGCTATTAGTTTGTATCCCTCCGCCATCGCATTCGGTTTGAGGACGTCGTCGATATTCTCAGGTATCCGTCCTTCCAGAATCGCCTCAAGCATGACCTTAGAGCGATCGGCCCTTTCCCGGATTGTGGTCAAAAGTTGACTCACGGCTACGTCAACGACCTGCAGGATGTGAATGAGCAGGAAGCTGCTGACCTCTTCCCCGGGGAATTCTGCAACTACTAACTTCACGCCACGCTCACCAGGAAGTGTATAAGAGCGTTGCCGTGCCGTTGATGTCAGCGTGGGCAATGGCGGTCCTTGTATGATCGTCAATCCGGTCTGGGTGTCAAGTACGGTGAGCCTGGACCTAAAGAGTGCCTGCAGGTCGTCCATCAGGCGTGCTGGGTCCGCATGGGCATAGGTCGAGAGCTGGTAGAGCTTGCTCAGCTTGAGGACCTGGAGTGTTTGGGTGGTGGCCGTGGCGGCTGCAACCGTGCGCCCTATCGCGGCAAACGGTGTTTCCTCGTTTGTCAGCAGGACCGGGAATCCCAATCTGTCGGCCTCGTCGAGGAGTTCTTGTGTCAACGGGGGCAGGCTGGGGTGGTCACCTAGTGCGACGCCTGCCAGCCCGGCTTCATTGAGTCTTTGAATGAAGGTGCTCTGCTCCTTGGCACCATGCGGGACGCAGAGCCCGACGGTCATCAGCAATTCATGCGGACCGAGCCACCTTGCCGGGTCGTTAAGTTCGCAGCTATGCGCCCAGAGAACCTGGCGTTCCAAGCCGGCGGCTCCGGCCAGTACGCGGGTGCCCAAGCTTTGAGTGCTAACGAGATCGTTGACGGTCAACACTGACTGTTCCATGCAAAAACCTTACTGCAACACTAATAAGCATCAAATTTCTTACGTCTGTACCATACTTCTCTTGCGTTGCGGTTACTAGTGTGAGTCACACAACAAATAGAATCGTCAAAGGAGATGGCTCCGACATGTCACCAGATACTGCACCTTTCTCCATGCAGCGGACCGCAGTATGGCGAATCGGTGGCCAAGCGCGAACGGCTTTGGTCCACACGATGAACGTTGCATCATGAGCGCCCTTCGTCAGGGTTCCCGCATCGCGGTTTTGGGAGCTGGACTTGCAGGCTTGGCAGCTGCTACGCAGCTAAGAGCCGATGGCTTCGATGTGACCGTTCTTGAGGCCAGGGACAGGTCCGGGGGGCGCGTCTGGTCAGAATCAATCACGGCCGGGCGCGAAGAACCCTGCGTTATCGAACGGGGCGCCGAGTTCGTATTGCATGGTTACACGACGATGCGGCGCCTGCTTGATTTGACCGGCTTGTCCCTGGTTGACACCGGCATGAGCTACTACGTTCGTGCTCTGGCGGACACCCCCGACATCAGCACGCAAGACGTGGTAGAAGCAGGCCGAGCAGCTGCCGCCATCGCCCGAACCTACCCCTCACCACCGTCCGCAGAAAAGGTCCTGCAACGTTTGGACTGCGATGATCGGCTCGTGGATGCACTTCGCGCTCGTATCGAAATCTCCACCGCTGTCGCGGCAGATCAAGTCAGCGCTGACACTCTTGAGCACATTGCATCCTTCGAGCCGCGTCCGAGTTGGAGGATCAGCGGCGGAAACCAGGAGCTTCCTAAAGCCTTGGCTGCCCGTCTCGGCGACTCGGTGCACTACCGGGAAACCATTCACGCGGTTACAGACCTCGGCGAAGAAGTCCTCGTGGAAACATCGGCAGGCAGCGCGACTTTCGACGCCGCCGTCGTGGCGCTCCCATTGTCCATCGTGCGGGACCAAGCGACTCTTGCCCTGTCGGTTCCGGAATGGAAGACCAGCGCACTGAACCGGGTACTGCAAGGGGATGCGGCCAAGCTTCACCTCCCGCTGCGATCCGTCCCGGCAACGAGCGCGGTGATGTCAACGAACGGCCGCTTCTGGACATGGACTGCGCAGGACAATACCGGTTCGGTCACTCCTGTGCTCAATTCCTTTATGGGCTCTCCTGGCGCTTTGGACCGGGCACAAGGCGACGGGGATTTCAACGCGTGGATAACCCATGCCCGGCACATTCGCCCGGAACTGGACTTCAGTGAGAGTGACGCCGTCGCCACGGTTTGGCGCAACGATCCTCTCGCCCGCGGCGCTTATGCAGCTTTCGCCCCAGGCGGAGGAAGAACTGATGCGGAAGAACTGGAACGCCCGGTAGGCAACCTCCTCTTCGCCGGCGAGTACGCTGATCCTGACTTCACCGGCCTGATGGAAGGCGCACTCCGCAGCGGCGAACGAGCGGCGGTCAGGATCAGGAATGCTGTCCAGGGTCTCAAAGTTGAGGCGGCCAGCGCATGAACGCGGCCGTAGCAACTACAGACGATATCCAGTGGCCCGAGCAGGTGCCTATAAGCCCGGAGCGCGTCCTCTCCGGTGCCCCTTCGGCAAGCACTCTGGTCCTGTACGGCGATCCTGGCACGGAAGCCGGCCTTTGGAAGGTCACTCCTGGCGAATTCACCACCAAGCTGACTGGCTACAGGGAGTTCATTCACATCGTTGACGGCCAGGGCCAACTTATCGATGACCAAGGGCAGGAAACCAACCTGCGGGCGGGGACAATTGTGGCTCTCCCTGAGGGCTGGGCGGGCCGCTGGAGCGTGCAAACAGAGCTCGTCAAGTCCTACTCGATCGTCCGGGCACAGTAGAGCCGCCGGCAGCGCCCCAACCACTCTTTGCCTATACCAATGAACAACGTAAGGAACCACTCATGAATGCCAATCTCGAATTCGCTCGAGTTAGCAACACCTTCTTCCATAACGGAGAGTACATCCCCGTATCGCAGGGCCGCGATGTCGTGGACCCTTCCAACAATAGAGTCATCGGCCAAATGGCTGAGGTCGGCCACGACGACATTGAAGCCGTCGTTGCTACCGCCAACGCTGCGCAGAAGGCATGGTACGCCTATACGGCACTGGATCGTGCCGAGATGCTGCACAAAGTGGCAGCGGAGATGAAGAAGCTCGCACCCGAAATTGCTGAACTACTGACCCGTGAAACGGGCAAGCCGTATAAGGAAAGCTCTGACGAAATGGCTTGGTCAGGTTCTGCAGTGGACTATTACGCAGAACTCGGTCGGCACTCGATTGGTTCGGTTCTGGGCACCTCTGTTGTCGGCCAGACCCACTACACCTTGAAGGAGCCCATGGGCACGGTGGTCAGCATCCTTCCTGCGAACTTCCCCATTCTGTTGCTGATGTGGTCCGCGGCAGCTGCCCTGGCAGCGGGCAACTCTGTGATCGTCAAACCCTCGGAAAACGCCTCCCTGACGACTCTTTCCTTCATGCGGGTCTTCCGGAACCTGCCTACTGGGTTGGTCCAGTGTGTCTCCGGTGGTGCCGACACGGCGAAGCAGCTCGTCTCCCACAAGAACACCCACATGATTGCCTTCACCGGAAGTGTTGCGACCGGCCAGGCTGTTTCACGGGCCTGTGCTGAGCACTTCAAGCCGCATCTGATTGAAGCTTCGGGCAGTGATGCTTTCCTGGTTATGCCGTCTGCCCCTATTGACGTGGCAGCCCGCGCGGCTACCTTTGCGTCCTTCTTCAACGCCGGCCAGGTGTGCACCTCTGCCGAGAAGATCCTTGTCCATGAGGACGTTTACGACCAGTTCATGGAAACGTTTGTCGCTAACGTGAAGCGGTTGCGGATCGGCCACGGCCTCGACAAGGTCGATTTCGGCCCGATGGAAAACGCACGTGAGGTTGCCCGCGTAGAGCAGCTGGTCGCCCGGGCCGTTGAGCAAGGCGCCGCCGTCACCATCGGCGGACACAGGTTGAACCTCGGCGGGGAGCTGCAGGACGGGTTCTTCTACGCGCCCACAGTCCTGGAGGGCCTGCGCCCGGACATGGACATCTTCACCACCGAGGTGTTCGGACCCGTTGCTCCGGTCTATAAGGTCTCGAGCTTCGAAGAGGCCTTGAAGATCGCCAATGACTCGCCTTTCGGTCTCGGCGCTACCTTGTACTCCAAGGACATCGAAGAGATCACCCGAGCCACCAACGAAATCGTTAGCGGCATGGTGTGGGTCAACGCGCCGATCCTCGACAACGATGCAGGACCCTTCGGTGGCCGCAAAATGTCCGGCATTGGCCGCCAGCTGGGCGCCGAAGGGCTCGACACCTTCCGTCACACCAAACTCGTCATGATCGATCCGGCAGCTTCCAGCCACGACTTCTGGTGGTTCCCCTATAAGGACAAGGAAGCCTGGCGTGGTGCACAGGGCAGCGAAGAAGCTGCCGTCCAGAACTCCCACAGCTACGTAGCCGCTGGAGCCTGACCCCGCAACACATGAGGTCATCGGACCACAACAAGTTTTCAAACTTGTTGACAGGACTGGATGGATGACCTTCCAGGTGCAACGGTGCTGGTGAATCCAGCACCTCCTGCCGCCGTGTCTTGACTGGAATACCTATTCAGAACGCGGCGGCAGTACTTTCCCCACGGCTGCCCGGACTGGTTCAACACCGGGACGTTTATCCCCCTTTCCCAAAGGAAGAATCCCATGATCTCCACGATCAACCCGGCTACGGGCAAACAACTTCAAACGTTCGATACGCACTCATACTTCCAGATCGACGGGATCCTTACTGCCGCCGTTGACGCGCAGAAGGCCTGGCGGCTGGTATCCGTTGAGGATCGCGTACAGATCCTCCGGAACACAGCCAAGATCCTACGTGAAAACGTCAACGAATACGCGCACCTGATCACGTTGGAGATGGGCAAGCCTATTTCCGAGGCTCGGGCCGAGATTGAAAAGTCCGCCGTCGCCGCGGACTTCTACGCCCAAAACGCCGTCAGGTTCTTGGATTTCGAAAGCATAGACGCCGACGTCAAGGAAAGCGGTGTGGTCTACGAGCCGCTGGGCGTCGTGCTGGCCATCATGCCATGGAACTATCCTTTCTGGCAGTTCTTCCGCTTCGCGCTCCCGGCGCTAGTGGCCGGGAACGGCGCGATCCTCAAGCATGCGAACAACGTGCCCCGTTCAGCGTTGGCCGTACAGGACATTCTCGACAAGGCGGGTTTGGCCCCTGGTCTTTGTGCCACGGTCCTGATCGAACCAGAGAAGGTCGCTGCTATTATCGCTGACGACAGGATCGCCGCGGTCGCGCTCACCGGTTCCACTCAAGTCGGCGCCATCGTCGCTTCCCAGGCCGGAGCGGCCCTCAAGAAACAGGTCCTGGAGCTCGGTGGGTCCGACCCGTTCATCGTTTTATCCGATGCGGATATCAAGGACGCCGCACGGACCGCAGTTAGGGCCCGCTTCACCAACGCGGGACAGGCATGCATCAACGCCAAACGCTTCATCGTCGATGAAGAGATCGCCGACGAGTTCGTTGCCGAGTTCGTGATCCAGACTCGGGAACTTATCCTTGGCGATCCGTTTGACCCTGCCACCGACATGGGACCCATGGCCCGAGAAAACCTCCGCGCCACACTTCACGATCAGGTCCAGCGCACCCTGGAGGCAGGAGGACGGCTCCTGCTGGGTGGAGAACTGCCTGAGGGGCTCGGGTATTTTTACCCGCCAACGATCATCGACCGGGTCGTTCCGGGGCACGCCGCCTTTGACGAAGAGACCTTTGGCCCGGTAGCTGCTATCACCCGCGTCTCGTCCACCGAAGAAGCAATCGCACTGGCCAACCAGACCGAGTTCGGACTGGCCGCTTCCTTGTGGACCCGAGATACGGACAGAGCAAAGGCAGTCGTGCGCCGACTGGATGCCGGAGCGGTTTTCGTCAACGGAATGGTGGTCTCTGACCCGCGTCTTCCTTTTGGTGGCATCAAGAAATCGGGGTATGGACGCGAACTCGGCCGCCAAGGCATCCGCGAATTCACTAACATGAAGACCGTCTGGATCGGCCCTGACACGACCGGGACGAAGGGGAAGACATGGGCACAGTGAACCGCCCGTTGGTCAACGAGATCTCCGACTGGACGGACCTCAGCCCGGGTCAACCGGTTCAGGTGGATAACGGTGATGGCCAAGTCACCCGTGCACTCGTGGATACGCTTTTTGAGGATGGAAGCATTATCTGGCTCCGCAACGAACCGGGGTCCCGGTCGCTGCACCTGCGAGACGATCCCTTGACCCTCTACGCGATTTGAAAGTCCGAACCTGCAGCGCCGGCCTTGGAACGGCCGGCGCTGCAGCGGTTTAAACGCCTCCTGTCACAGCAGCAGGCTCGGGCAGAGACGAGAGATGCCCCGCTCCCTAAGGGGCGGGGCATCTGTTGCGATGACCTCAATTTTCTTGAGCCGTCGCTGTTCGTCGTGGGCTTGCGCAGGGTTTATGTGGGTGAGCTTTGTTGCGAGCTTCGCCTGCCGACGACGAATTCCTTCTGGTTTACTGTCCGTTCGGAGTTGTTCGTGCGGCTATGTCCACGACATTGACGAGGAGCATGGCCCGGGTCATGGGACCAACACCACCGGGATTCGGTGAGTACCAGCTGGCGACCGCTTCGGCGCCGGTCTCGACATCACCTTGCAGCCTGGACTTACCGGTGGCCTCGTCAACGCTCCGAGACACTCCCACGTCCAGAACAATCACTCCTGGCTTGAGCTGGGGGGTCTTGACGATAGCGGGCACGCCCGCTGCGGCAATGACTACATCCGCGCGGGCGATCAGCCTGCCAAGGTCAGTTGAGCCCGTATGTGCCAGGGTCACAGTGGCGTTGATGGCACGACGTGTCAGCAACAGGCCCAAGGGCCGTCCGACAGTTACGCCGCGCCCGATCACGAGCACTTCCATCCCGGTCAGGGCAATGTTGTGCCGTTCGAGCAGCTCGACAATGGCGCTCGGCGTGCAGGGGAGGGGCGAATCGATGGTTTCTCCGACGTTCAGCACGAGTCGGCCCAGGTTGGTTGGGTGCAGCCCGTCGGCGTCTTTGTTGGGGGCAATCTTTTCCAGGACGGCGTTCTGGTCGATGTGTGCCGGCAAGGGAAGCTGGACGATATACCCGGTGGTGGCAGGGTCCTCATTGAGCTCTAACAGGACTGCTTCGAGGTCTTCTTGTGAAATGTCGGCAGGAAGATCCCGGCGGATGGATTCGATCCCGACCTCAGCGCAATCGCGATGCTTTCCAGCTACGTAGGAGTGGCTTGCCGGGTCGTCTCCGACCAGAACGGTGCCCAGCCCGACAGCGATGCCGGCGTCTTTGAGCGCAGCGACGCGTCCGCCCAGTTCTGCCTTGATGCTTGCTGCGGTTGCTTTGCCGTCGAGAACGCGGCCCGTGCCGCGCAGGGCAACGGATGTTTCACGTTCCATCAGATTCTCTGACAATGGTCAGTCCTTTCGTGTGGCTCATAGGGCTCCGCTGTCCGGGCCCTTGACGGGGGAGTCCGCAGCTCCCTGAGGGGAACTGCGGACTGCCTCGGGTGTCAGCCGCGCAGACGTTCACCCTTGGGGTCATAGAACGGACGGCGCGAGACGGTGGCCGGGTACAGTCGGCCCTTGCATTGGACTTCGAATGAACCGGTAAGGTCCGTTTCGGGGTCGATTGCTGCAATGCCTACCGCACGGCCAAGTGTGTGGCCGTAGCTTCCGCTGGTCATCCGGCCGACGGGAATGTTGTTGCAATAGACGGTTTCGTCGTGAACAAAGACCGGTTCGGGATCGTCGATGGCAACATACACGGTGCGATGCTCGGGTGTGGCGGGATCGAGTTTCAGCAACGCCTCTTTGCCAACGAAGCCGCCGGGTTTATCCAGGGCAACGGTGAAGCGAAGACCGGCCGAGTAGGGATCGTCAATGGGGCCGATGTCGTGTCCAAGGTGCCTGAATCCCTTTTCGCTTCGGAGCGAATCGAGGGCGTGGTATCCGGCCAGACGGATGCCCAAGTCCTGGCCGGCGTCCCAGAGGGCATCGAAAATGTTCACTGCAAGATCAGCACTGGGGTACAGCTCGTAGCCGAGTTCACCTACGAAGCTGACCCGCAGGCTGTAGGCGTAGCCGTCGGCAATTTCAACGGTCCGGCCATGGGTGTATCCCTGGGCGTCGTCGGACCAGTCCTCCGGTGAAATCCGGGAAAGCAGTTCCCGGCTTTTCGGTCCCATGACTCCGATCGTGGCCAGGGCGGCTGTGCAGTCGAACACCGAGGCGGCCCGGCCCTTGGCCAGTCGCTTCAGATAGGCAAGGGTCTTTTGCTGTGTAAAGGAGGGAGTGACAACGAGAAAGCGTTCCTCTTCGAGGCGCGTGATGGTGCCGTCGAGCTCGATTCCTGCAGAGTCGTTGAGGAACAGGGTGTAGACCGCCTTGTTCACCTCAACGTCGACGTCGGCGGTAGAGGCTTGCTGGCAAACAGCCAGCGCGTCACGCCCGGCCACCTCGAATTTCGCGAAGGGGCTCAGGTCAAAGAGCACGACTCCTTCGCGGGCGGCTTTGTGTTCCTCCTCGACGCGGGAGAACCAGCCAGGGCGGCCGTAGCTATAGTCGTAGGCCGGATACGTGCCGGGGTCTCCGTACCAGTTGGCGCGTTCCCCACCGTTGACCTCGCCAAAGCATGCTCCGAGTTCGGCCAGCCTGGAGTGCAGGGGAGTGCGGCGTACGTTCCTAGCTGTGTCCATTTGAAGGTTTGGCCAGTGCATGGCATAGAGCCGACCAAGCCCTTCCTTGGTGCGGGCTTTGAGGTACCTACGGCTGTTCTGGTGCCGGGAAAACCGCTGCACGTCTACGCTGGATGAATCGAAACGGGGCGTCCCTGAGATAATCCACTCTGCGAGTTCCTTGCCTACGCCGGGGGCATAAATGATGCCTTGGGAATTGAAACCGGCTGCGACATACAGATTCGATACCTCAGCGGTCTCTCCGAGGGCGAAATTCGCATCAGGGGTGAAACTCTCGGGAGCGTTGAGAAAGCGGTCATATCCAGCTGTCGCCAGGGCGGGCACCGTGGTTTCAGCCTTCGCCCGGATGGGAGCGAAGTGGTTCCAGTTGGCGTCGAATTCGGCAAAGCCTGCTGTGGAGATATCCTCGACCGGGCGGGGTAGCCCGTCGGGTTCAAAAGCACCTACCAGCAGCCGGCCTTGTTCATGGCGCAAATAGTAGCTGCTGTCCAGGTCCCGGAATACCGGCAGCTGCGGCGCTGCTCCATCGATCTGCCCGGTCCTGACGTGCACATGCTCGGCTGCGTACAGCGGCACGTGAACGCCAGCTGTTGCGGCCAAATCCCGGGTCCACAAGCCACAGGCGAGGACCACACGATCACAGTGGACGGCGCCCTGGTCAGTGAGGACGCCAACGATCTTGTTGTTCTCACGCAGGATCTTCTCGACCGTGACACTCTCACGGATCTGGGCGCCCAACTGATGGGCAAGCTTGGCGAAGGCTATGGTGGCGTAGCCCGGGTTGATGTGTCCGTCATCCGGCAGCAGAAGCGCACCAAGGACGCCTGCGTGGCTGGCCAACGGCCACACCTCATGGAAACGGTCTTCTGTGAGCCACTCCGTGCGGACGCCTTGCTGATCAGCTACGTCCTTGGCGTAGAGGAGTTCATCGACGCGGCCGGGCGTGCGGGCGACGCTGAGGGAACCGGACCGTTGGAAGGACACGTCAATCCCGGACATCTGCTCCAACTGGGTGTAAAACTCCAAGCCGTACTTTGAGAGCTTGGTCATTGTGGATGATCCTCGGGCGCCGGTTACGAGGCCTGCCGCGTGCCAGGAGGTGCCGCTGCCGAGAACATTGCCTTCAAGTAAGAGAATGTCGCTCTCGCCCGCAGCAGCCAGGTGATAGGCGATGCTGCTTCCTACAATCCCACCTCCCACGATGACGGTCCGGACCCGGGGCGGAAGCGGATCGCGGGAGGTCTCGGTGAAGGCTTTGGCGCTGATGGAGCGGTCGACGAGGCGGTCCATAGGAATTCTCACTTCTGTTTGATCGGTGCACCGCGAGGGGCGCAAGGGTGATTCGTTAGTTGAAAACGACAGTGCGGTTGCCGTTCAGCAGGACCCGCTGTTCGGCATGCCATTGCACGGCACGTGCCAGGGCTAGCCGTTCAGCATCTTGTCCGGTGACTGCCAGTTGCGCCGGGCTGTAGTCATGTCCAACCCGAAGCACTTCCTGCTCGATGATGGGCCCTTCATCAAGCTCGGCGGTCACGTAATGAGCCGTGGCGCCGACCAGTTTCACGCCGCGGTCGAACGCCTGGTGATAGGGCTTGGCACCCTTGAAGCCGGGAAGAAAAGAGTGATGGATGTTGATGGCCTTGCCGGCAAGTTCGCTGCAGAGGTCATCGCTGAGGACCTGCATATAACGGGCCAGGACGGTCAGATCGACCTGGTGTTCGGCGATCAAGGCAAGAAGCTTTTCTTCTGCTGCCTCTTTGGTCTCGGGTGTCACAGGGATGTGGAAGAAGGGGATACCGTGCGCTTCGGCCACGGGTTGGAGTGTTTGGTGGTTGGATGCGATGAAAGGGAAATCGACTTTGAGTTGCCCGGACCGCCACCGGAACAGCAAGTCGTTCAGGCAATGTTCAGCCTTGGAGACAAGGAGTGCGACCCGGGGCCGGTCGGCTGCGTCGGACATGGTCCAGTTCATGCCGAACTTGTCCGCCGTCGTCTGGAAGGCTGCCTTCAGCTCACCAACGGCGACCTCGGAAGGGTAGGTAGCTTGGACGCGCATGAAGAACCGTTTGATCGACGAGTCATCGAACTGCTGGCTGGCGAGAATGTTGCAACCGTGTTCGACCAGGAAGCCTGAGACGGCGTGGACGATGCCCACGGTGTCTTGGCAGCTGAGGGAAAGAATCACTTCGCGGGTGGTGACGTGCTCCACAGTACTCCTAGAGGATTTCGGTGCGCGGCCTGGGCGGCCAGGAAGCGCCCTCGGGTAATTGACAAGAGAGCATCGGATAGACAAGCCATATCCGGTAGCTGAACAGACTCGAACTTACGCGAGCAAGACCACTGCAGCCATGCTGAAAATGCCACAAAAGATAATCCTTTTCATATCAATGCCGGATCCGTCGATTTTGTGGTGGGGGTGAGCCCGTGGCAAAGAAATGTTGGAGCCATCCAGCCTCGACACCCGAGCCCATCACTCTGGGATCGTTCCCATGTCCCAGCGCCGAAGTCCCAAACCCGTGGCCTGAACCAGGCCTGCCGCAACGCACGGCTAGCTTTAGACATCCGTATGAAAAAAATCAAAGATATGTAACTTGCCACTATTGGTCTGCTGTAGGTCAGGTGGTTTTCTTGATGTAAGAAATGAGACCCAGCGCACATTCGATCAGCCGGTACACCACTAACGGCGCCGGTGCCGACCTAGAGAACACGAGCATCAGCTGATCCTGAGGAGCGTACGGGTAGGCAGCGCACACAACATGTCGAGACGCAGCCCGGCCAGCCATGCCGGCATCGACTGCATTCCCTCCGCAGCAAGGCCCGGCTTACCCCGGCCATAATTTTTGGAGCATAGAAATGACAACTGTGAATGAACAGAAAGAAATCCCTGAATCGCCGCCTGAGGGAGTGGCGACGAAACGGCTTACCGGCAATCTGACAACATCGGGGATTGTCTTCACCGTCCTGGCCTTCAATGCGCCTCTTACTGTCTTCGTGGGCCTGATACCCTTCATCATCGGCTCCGGGAATCAACTCGGAACCCCCGTCACATACTTGGCGGCGTGCGCGTTAGTGCTTTGCTTCGCTGTCGGATTCACGAGCATGGGCAGGCGCCTGTCCAATCCAGGTGCGTTCTACGCATATATCACTGCAGGACTCGGCAAACCGCTCGGACTCGGCGCATCGTTCCTGGCCCTTCTGGCTTACTTCTTTTTCCTCGCAGGCGCGTTCGCATTTGGTGGCGTATCCCTGGAGTCGTTGGTCACAGACGTGTTCTCAGGACCTGACATCCAATGGTGGGTGTACACCTTCGTCTTGATCGCCATCGTCGGAGTGCTCGGTTACGTTGAAATCTCCCTCTCGGCCAAAATATTGACCGTCTTCATGATCTTCGAAGTTGTCATCATCGTTGCCTTCGACGTGGCTTCGTTCGTCAATGGCGGGCCCGAGGGTGTGAGCGCTGCGCCTTTCCTGCCGTCGAACATTTTCTCCGGAAACGTGGGCCTGGCTGCTCTGCTGGGCGTCATGTGTTACGCCGGTTTTGAGGCTACGGCAGTCTTCCGCGAAGAGGCGCGCAATCCAGAACGTACGATCCCGCGGGCAACTTACATCTCCATCTTGTCCATGGGATCCATGTATGCGATCAGTGCCTGGGCCCTTATCACCGGAGTGGGGGCAAGCAGCGTCGTTGCCGCATCTGCAGAAGACCCGAGCGGAACCGCCACCGGGGCCGTCGCACTTTACCTTGGCAAGATCGCCTTCGATGTCGTCCTGGCCCTGGTGTGCACCAGCATTTTCGCGGCCATGATTGCCACGCACAATATCAGTGCCAGGTACATGTACTCCCTGAGCATGGACCACGTGTTCCATGCATCTCTACGGAGGATCCACGTGAAGCATGGTTCCCCCCATGTGGCCTCACTTGCCACGAGTCTTGTCGCTCTGGTCTTCATCGCGGTACTGGCAATTGCCGGAGTAGATGGAACGTCCTTGTTCGGCATTCTCGAAGGGATCGCTGCTTATCCGCTGATCCTCCTGATGCTTCTCACCAGCGTTGCTGTCATCGTCTACTTCCGCCGGAATCCGCAGTATCAGGTGGGGGTATGGAGGAGCTTGCTGGCCCCAGGTCTGGCCGCTATCGGGTTTGCCGTGGTGGCCGTGATCGGTACGCAGAACATAGCCCTTTTGATCGGGGGCAATGAGGTCCTGGCCGGCATACTTCTGACGTTGTTCTATGGTTCGCTCATAGCAGGTATCGCTCTCGCTCTGATCTATCGCAGAAAGAACCCCGGGGTCTACGCCCGAATCGGCCGGCAGGGAGCCTAACCCGGCCAGCTGCCCCTCGAGGCCTCTCAAATCGACGAACACCTCCCGCTGAAGGGCCAGTGTCGACGCGCAAGCGTTTGCCTGGCCCTCAGTCATGCGCAGGTACAAGAAATCAGCCAACCAGACGTGCCCCAAAAGGCTCCTGTCACGGATGCAGCCCTCATAGAAGAGCATGTCGATACTCGTCCCGCGTTTCCACGTCGACAAGGGCCAAAGTTGTCACATCGTATGACCGCGCCTCACTGAGTACGGTGGATCAGAAAGCCACCGTGGACCCAACTGCGAATAACTTGTTACACATGCCGGATATGGCACTGAAATTCTTGCAAACGTACTATTCGGAGGGTCCTCGCTTAGGCGTAAGGTGAATCACATTAAGAGCTACTGAAGGAGATCACTGATGGATGGGTGTGGGCCACGCTGGTTCCTTGGCCCTGCCCCGCGAGAGATCGAAGTCGGCGTGCGGAAACACGTGAAGTTCGGTCATAGATAGTTCAGTCTATGTGTACCTGTTTCGCGAAGATGCAGCGAACTACTAGCCAGCACGCCGCTGCAGCAAGGCTGTCGCAGATCGGCCAAACGGCAGACGGACTTAACTATGAGTGTTTGCCAACTATGAACCCAAGAGTTGAGGCCATCTGTGGTCTCAAAACCATCAGCCGGGACCCCGCCAGCCTGCCACGTCCGATTAACAATCGCCGTGAACAGTCTGTTGACGGGCTGGCTCGTCGCTGAAGTAACAACAAAGAGGAGATGACCAAAATGGAGTCATTTGATGTCGTTGTCGTTGGATGTGGATTCGCTGGTGCAATCGCAGCCCGCGAATCAAGGGCTGACGGGAAGTCCGTGCTTGTGCTCGAAGGCCGCGAACGCCTCGGCGGACGCACCTGGTACAGGAAGTTCCAGGGAACAGACCAGGGAGTTGAAATCGGCGGCACCTGGATTGCCCCCGACCAGCAGAAGTTCGTACAGGCGGAGCTGGAACGCTATAAGGTCCAGACGTTCCAAAGCCCCGTGGCATCAAACTTTGGCTGGGGCCTCAACGGTGAGATGCTGAACACGGCCTTCCCCATCCCAGCCGACGAATGGGCCGCGCTCGAGCACGCCATCGTGCAGATCGACAAGGACGCAGACCGCATCCGCTTTTATGAAGCACCCCTTGGGCAACCAGGTTTGGAAGACCTGGACATACCGTTCTCGGCTTACGTTGATGCCCTCAACGTCCCGGCCAAGACACGCGACTTCCTTCTGGCCTGGCCCACCTTCTACTTCGGCGCCTACCCTCAAGAGCTCTCCGCCCTTCACGTCATCTCCTGGGTGAGCGGCTTCGGAAGCTCCGTGGGCTGGTACACCCTGCTGACTGACAAATTCGTCGGGGGAACGAAGAGTCTTATCGAACACATCCTCGCCGAAGCTGAAACCGAGGTGCGCTACGACACGGCTGTGGCATCGATCGCGGATGAGGGTGCGCAAGTACGAGTCGTTACCCGGGACGGCCAGACGATCCTCGCCAGGTCCATCATCGTAACCGCCCCCGTCAACACCTGGGAACGAATCAACTTCGTCCCCGAACTCCCCCACGCGCACCGTGCCATGGCCACCGAAAAGCAAGCAGGACAGTCCGTGAAAGTCTGGGCACTTGTGCCCAAGTTGGAAAACGACTTCTACGGCATCGGCATCGACACCACATTCAAATGGATTGCATCGGAATACACAACCGAAGACGGGACCTACCTTTGCTGCTTCGCCAGCGCCGAAGCTGACATTGATGCAACGGACCTGGACGCCGTTACCAATGCCGTACGCCAATTCCTCCCCGAAGCAACCGTCCTCGCGGTGGACTCGCACGACTGGAACAAAGACGAATTCTCTTTGGGAACGTGGATGGCGTACCGGCCAGGCCAAGTCATGAAGTACTCCAACCATCTTCAAGTACCCCACGGGCGCGTTCACTTCGCCAATTCAGACTTGGCCTCCGGCTGGGCCGGGTGGATTGACGGTGCAATAGAATCCGCATTCACGGCAGCAAATGCGTCGAACCTCATGCTGGCCTCCGAGCGCATGCACATTCCCAATCCTCCGAAGCAGGCGAAAGTATCAACCCTGTAGGGCAGACCAGTGACGGGAATGCCAGCACTAGCCCTCTTCCGCTGCGGCTCCCATTGGAAAGAGTACCCGGATCGTATCTCGACAGGTCCGGGCGATCTTCCCCGGCTGGCATCCTGCACTGCGAAGTCGTTAGCTCCCCAGCAAAGCCATGCGCAGGCTGAACTGAACCACTTACGGTTCCGTGGGGCGAGTGTTTCAAGCCAACATTCGCCCCACCAACCATCGCCAAGGCGCTCCACGCCGTAGCGACAATTAGCACTACTGACGGTCACCGAATGCAGGGATGACTTAGAGAGAACTCATCCCATTTTACGAACATTCTGCGATTCTTAGCCATTAGGCCGCACGAAGCTCCCGAGGAAGTCGATGTGGTCGACGTCGAGACCAGCCGGTCCAGCGCGGTCGAACGAGCGCGGCAACGATGGTGGTCCGGAAGGCTGAACAACCCGACCATTGGGCGGCAGGATCGTCCCGGACGCCGTCATCGACCACTGCTATCTGAGAGGGGCGGAGTCCGACTGCGCCGCCAACGCGCTGAAACTCGCCCAACTGGCCGCTGAGGCCGTCGGGCGCGGGACCTGCGACGGTTCGACGTCGATCAGGCCACCGGCGAAGTGCACTCCAGTACCGTCACCAACCTCGAATAGAACAGTCACGGTGCCGACGCTTGCGTCAGAATCGAACTGAATTCGGTTTCCCGGACGGCCGCTCATCATCTTCTTCCATCTCATCCCGACAGTCGAATGGTAAGAAAATGAGATGGAGCAGGGCCCGCGAACAGGGAAGTAGCCCAAAGAACACGGACTTGATGAGTCCACTTCGAGCCGTTCGGTAGGCATGCACACATCCTGACTGGTCGGACCCCTGATAAATATGAGAGTCTCGCCGCTAGCCAAGTCCGCCCCACGTCAGACCACCTTGACGTCAGTTTGGGGTGTAAATAACCAAGGCGGGGGCTTCTGGCCAAGACGCTTCCTCTGATACTTATGCTTTGGCCGCGGCACGGGACTGTGTGCATAGCGCGGGGCTGAAGCTCGGAGAGTCCGGAGAACCGTCGTCGCACCTCTCCAACCTGCGCGTTACCAGGGTGAGCCCGGCGTGAGTCCTACCCGGGCCGGAGAGCGTCATTGGGTGGCGGCGGACGGATTCCAATTTCCTGGCGACGGCGTGGGTTCCCAGCGTCGACTAGACCCTAGCTCCCATTTCGCTGCCGGCCGACTCGACTGAAGGCTTACTACTACGAGGGGATGAGATTTCCCGGGCGCCATCACCCCTTGGATGCTCTACCGCTGTGCAGGAAGGACACTCGTTGTGGTGCGTTAGTGCGACCACGCACCACAACGGGTGTCACCGGGCGGCCGGTGCACAATCAGCTGCCGCGTCCATTTTGGGACTACAGTTGCAAGTCGCTGGTGTTGGAGGGTTTGCTGACAGGCTGCTTGGGTAGTTTGCCGAGCGGGTACTTGAGTGGTTCCGTCTTCTCCACGTAGTTCCGCAGGGCATCACGAACGGCGAAGTACGCCGGCTTGGGGTTGTAGTTCTCGTCGAACAGGCACGGTTTCGCTCCCGGGAGCCATGTGTAGAGGTGCTTGTCCGTGAAGCCCCAGACGCTGATTTCCTTGATGCCGGCGTTGAGCGCCTCAGTGACGATGTTGCCGTAGATCTTTGCTTGGGAGACGGGGTCGTATGTGTGCACGTCCAGTTCCGCGATGGAGACTTCGAGTCGCAGGCCGTGGAAGAAGTTGGTCATCTCGGTGATGGCTCCGGGCGGAGGCCCCTGGAGTGTTTCGTGCATCTGCAAGGCCACGCCGTTGATCGGCACCCCGTCGGCAACGAGACCGGAAACGAGGTCGTACAGTTCCTGCCGCTTCCCTGGGAGTGATTCCACAAGGTTTTCGTTCAGGAACAGCTTGGCCTTCGGGTCCGCATCATGGGCGATCCGGAACGCGTCTGCGATGTAGCCTGGGCCGAGGGCGTTGTAGAAGTCGTTGTGCTGAAGGCCCCCACCCATCGTCTCCAGCGCCTCGGTTACGACGTCCCAGCGGTCCATCTTGTTCTTGTAGCGCTTCATGATCGTATTGAAGTGATTGACCATGGCGGCGCGGAACGCGACAGGGTCATTGACCTTAGATACAAGGTAATCGGGGTTGCAGCAACCCGAGATCAGGCCGTGGCCCTTGACCTGCATGTCGTTCGCTTTACCGAAGGCTGCCAGTCGGTCCAGGCCCTCGAAGTCGAAGATGCCCTCTTGCGGCTCAACGAATTGCCACTTCAGGTCGTTCTCGGGGGACAGGCTGTTGAACTGCTCGGCCAGCACCTCCGCGAACTGAGGTTCTGCCAGGTAGTTCGAGGGCCGGCCATCGGCCGTTGATGTCATGCCCTTGATTGAACCGGATCCGATGATGAGGCCAGCCTTCGCGGCCTCCTCCCGGAGCGAGCCGATGCCACCCTCGGCCCCCACTGCGGGAAGCGCGTCTGAGGTTGGGCTTGGCGTCGTCGTGGCGGTTGCAGCCTGGCTGGCGAATGCCGACATCGTCAGGCCAAGACTGACCGTGGCGAGCATGGCTAGAGTTTTTCGCGTCTTCATTGGGGCGACTTCCTTCGAGTAAGTGACTGCCAACAGCGCGTTCGGCCGCAAGGTGACTGCTCGAAATACGAGCCAGCTTCCGGTGCGCTGGGATGGTTTCTGACCCCGGGTGGGGGCAGCCGTGCCATTCCGCCGCGGCCGGGTAAGGCGGCGGCAGCGAGTTCTGCTTCGGTGGTGAAAAGGTAACCCGAAATTGTGACGGGTGCAACAATTTCTTTTGTTTGCTTGCCTGCGCACGTTGATTTGAAGCGCTGAAGACATGCGTGGGGTTCTTGCGCAGGGCGCGGGGGTCAGAGGCCCCGATCCGGAGGAAGAGGCCCCTGATCTGCCTCCCGAGGTTCAGCGCGGAACCTGTGAACCCGCCATTGTCTGTGTCGTCGGGGTCGGCGCAGTCGTGTTCCGGACGTGCTTTCCGGGTATGCCGATTGCCTTGGGGTCTATCTACTGGCGTCGTCGTGTCGCTGGCGGATCAACCCGAAGGGGACAGCGGGATGAGCACGCACGATATATCTGCCCGTCTCGATCCGTGTCACGAGGATCCCTATCCGGTGCTTGCGTGCGGCCTTCTGCACGACGGATATCGCCTCTTCCAGAGCGTTATCCACCTCAGAGGCGTCCTTGACCTGTACCTCCAGCATGCCGGGCTGTTCCAGCTCTCCGGTCGTGATTTCCATGTGTTCCTTTCACCGCACCGAGTGCGGCGGTGCGAGGCGAAGCGAGGGGCGCTACGGCGGACGCATGCCAAGCTCGATGCAGCATCCAGCAGTTGCAGGGGAGCCGGGGTCAAGAGCCCTTGGACTGGTGGGGCGTCGGGATGAACGGGTGGGTGGCCCCGAGGGAGCCGTTTACAGAAGTGCTTTGTGTCCGGCCGGGTAAAGACATTTATCGGCTGCGAGGCCAGTGTCCGGAGCGACGGTCCGGACGTCATTCATTGCCATTGGCAGTGCGATTGGCAGCCGTCCGACTGGTGTGATTTCGCCACTGAGGACCCGCGATAGTGCAGAATCGGATACTCCAAAACTGGCCGTGAGCGCGGATGTGATCGTTGAGATCGGGGTAAGGATGGCGCCACGGTCAAGGGCGACATCCACGATCAGGGGTATGCGGGAGGATATCGCGTTCAGTCGGTAGATGAGGCCGGGCCGGAATTCAAGCCCTCCCTGGTGAAAGAATGATTCGAGGAAAAGGTCGTCTCTGGCGTCGAATGGTGCGGCGATTCTGATAATTGCTAGATCTGCTTCCTCCGGCGTGGGGACGATGGTTCCGAGCGTGCCGGCTATGGCGGGATCGATTCCCTCTATGTAGAGACGTTGGCCCGGCGCAACGGGAAGGGTCGGTTCAGTTCCGTGGAGCTTGTTCTCGAGGACACAAACGGAGCGTGATTGCGCCAGCTCGCCCGCGGCACGGTGTTGCGGGCTGCCAACGACGCGGGCCGCTGTATCTTCGTCGACGAAGGGGTTGTCGAAAAGCCCAAGCCGGAACTTCACCAGCAGCAGTCGTCGAGCCGAAGCGTCGATCCGGGATTCCGCGACGAGACCTTCATCGACCAGGCTGCGGAGGATTTCGACGCATTCTTCGCCGCCGAACTGGTCCGCTCCTGCTTCAAGGATTTTCAACATGCGGCCCCGGGCGTCGAGGTGTTCTACTCCCCAGGCCCGGGCGGGTAGGACCTGGTCGCCAATAACGTTGTCGTTGACGAGTTCCCAGTCCGTCACAATGACACCTTCAAAGCCGAGGTCCTCGCGCAGGAGTTCCTGAAGTATCTGGCGGTTGTAGCCGAAACCTACTTCTTCCACCGGTTGTCCGTTTATTTCAAGACCCACCGGCATCCCGTAGTACGGCATGATGGCCGCGGTGTCATGCTCGATGGCAGTCCTAAAAGGTGCCAGATGGTCTTCGAATCGGCCGCCCGGGTACACCTGTTCGCGACCGTAGGGGAAGTGGGCGTCCTCGCCGTCCTTTTGCGGTCCCCCGCCCGGGAAGTGTTTAGTCGTGCAGGACACGCTGCCGGGACCGAGCGTGGCGCCTTGGAAGCCGTCCAGGTAGGCGGCCGTATGGGCTATGACCCGATCGAGGCGGGAACCGAAAGTTTGCAGTTGCCGCCCCCATCGGGGCTCGGTGGCTAAGTCGATTTGCGGGTGAAGCGCAGCACGGATTCCGACCGCAGTGTATTCGGCACGGGCGATCTCGGCGAAATGGCGGGTGGTTTCAGGTTCATCGATCGCGGCCAGGCCCAGCCCTTCCGGCCATTGCGAAAACGGGCCTGCGGAAAATCCGACGCCGACGTTTTCGGCGAATGCGTGGCGAGGGTCCGTGGAGATTGTGACGGGAATTCCGTGAGGCGTTTGAGCTGCGAGTTTTTGCAGGGCGTTGTTCCACCGGGCGGCTTCGCGTGCGTCGTCGAGTCCGTGGACATTGAAGTGGGTCATGTTCTTCGCCAGAACCACTACCGAGGTTGGTGATTTGCTGATGTGCCCGGCTGTCTCCAGCAAGGAGCCGCCTGGTCCTGATTCGATGACGGTCTGAAACATGAGGCCGATTTTTTCGTCTAACGAGAGCCGGTTGAGAAGGTCTTCGGTGCGCTCTTCGGGTGTTCTCCGCGGGTCCTCAAAGGGGTCCATGATCCCGTTCCCGTTCAGGTCGCGGTACTGGATTCCGTCAGGTGTTGTTGCCAGATTTAGGTGGGTCATGTGGATCCTCTCCTGGATGGGCGGTTTTATTTTTCGTTTCGGCGAAGACGCGCCGAACCCCGAGATCGGAGCGAGTTATTGTGCTTTTAGTGAGAAGGCGAGGGCACGTCCGGCAGTGTCTTTGCCGTAGCGATCGTGGAAATGGACTTCACTACCCGTCCCGCAGCGAACTCACCACTACCCCTGCGAGCCGTGCGGGCGATCCACACGCACGCTGCCCGGTTCCGGCCCGCTCATGGAAGGATCTCCTCGTTGAGGGGTCACGATGTCGTCGCGACAGCACAAGCGACAGCGCCCACCTTACGACGAAATTTGAACGACTGCTACATTTTTCGGAGTTATGGTTCCGCTAAGGCCGCACTAACCACGCGGCACTGGAGCGGGGGAAAGAAGGATCGGGCAGATTACCGGGCGGCAGATCGGTTCGGAACGCCAGGGAGATCCTTCACCGATTCCGGAAGGGCCCATTCAAAGAATGCCCTCATAGACCTGGTCATATCGGCGGTCGGGTCGATCAGCCATTGCAGCTGTATGCCGTCCCAGGTACCTATGAGCAGGCGGCTAAGGGTGTGGGGGTCTCGGGTTGGGCTGATTCGGCCTGCGGCCTGGTCGTAGGTGAAGGCGGCCGAAAGTTCTTCCGTTTTGCGCCGGTAGCGGGCGACGAACCAGTCATGCGCGGGATGCGTGGGGGTGGAGGATTCCGCTGCCAGGATGGCGAAGAGGCGCAGCAGTTCGGGCCGCTCGATGCTTGACTCCACCCGCTCCAGTGTGGCGGACGCGACCCCGCGTTCGGCGCAAGCGGCGTCGAAGTCGAACTCTTCGTTGCCGGGAGTGGTCCTGTCGGCCCGCTCGAGCACGGCCTCGAGAAGCTCGTACTTGGACCCGAAGTGGTGGACGATGCTGGTCAGGCTGAGGTCGAGGGAGCGCGCGATGTCCCGCAATGAGCCGCCGTGGTAGCCGTGTGTTGCGAACACAGTGGCGGCGGCATCGAGGATGTCACTCGATCGCTGCGCCGATTTTGCGTACGGACCCCGGGCGCCGGGGCTCTTCTGTTCACTCATGCTAGTGACCTTACTAACTATAGCCCGGCGCCTTGGGCAACACCGGCCCTTTGAAACTGCTTGAATAAAATTGTAGCAACTGTTTCGTTTTCGTGTAATGATGATCACGATCACCACGGCGACCCAGTTCCGGGCGCCCCATGTCACAAGGAGGTAGACATGCCTACACCAGCAGCAACACTCAAGCGGCGTACCTTTGTCGCGGGCTCGTTCATTGCAGCAACAGCCCTACTTGCCGGGTGCACCGCCGGCGGCGGTGGCGCCAGCAGCCCGTCGGGGGAGACCACTTTGACCGTCATGGTCGGAGCCAAGGATCTCAGCGCGGAACAGGTTGCCGAGTTCGAGAAGAACAACCCTGGCATCAAGATCAACCAGGTTCTGTTCGATGCGACCCGGCTGAACACCATGCTTGCTTCGGGCAACCCGCCCGACATTACTGTTGGCGCCGCCGTCGGCAGCGCCAACTTCAACGCGCGGGGATTGGCTACGGACCTCACCCCATACCTGAAGAAGAGTGATGTGCTGAAGGAAGACGACCTTCAGCCCGTCAACAACAGCTTCCGCTGGAACGGCACCAAGAGCGGCGAAGGTCCCCTATACGGCGTCGTCAAAGACTGGAGCCAGGACTCGACACTCTGGTACAACACCGCCCTTTTCGACAAAGCCGGCGTCCCCTACCTGAGTGACACCGAGGCAACCAGCTACGACAACCTCCTGGAAATCGCCAAAAAGCTCACTGTCACCGAGGGCACAACAACGAGGACCTTCGGACTGGGCGTCGAATGGGACTGGTCCCTCTCCCAGCCCATGTCGGCGATGGTAATGCAGCAAGGTGGGCAGCTGTACAACGAAGACCTGACCAAGATCGACTTCACCTCGGCCGCCGCCAAGCGCGCCTTCCAGTGGTACGTCGATTTCGGGAAATCAGGGGTGGGCCCGACGTCCCTGAACCCGCTTCCGGACGGCTCTGACTACTCGACCTTCGCCGCACAGCGCATGGCGATCAGTCAGGATGGCTATTGGTATGGCGGCAACTTCGCCGCCCCCGATGCGCTGAAGACTGTCCGAATGGCTCCTTCACCTGTAATGGGAGACACCCGTGTCGCGCCGACGTTCTCCGGGCAGGGTTGGTGGATCCCGGAGAAGGCGAAGAACAAGGATGCAGCTTTCAAGCTCATGGAGTATTACATGGCCGGCACGCCGGCCAAGGAGCGTGCCGCGAGTGGTTGGGGCCTTCCGGGGCTGAAGTCGCTGAGCGATAAGTTGCCGCAGGATCTTCCATTCCAGAAGCAGGCGTACCAGGTCGCGCAGAATGAACTGCAGTATGCGAAGCCCTTGCCCGACTCGCCTTACATCTCGACAGATCTCTTGAACGCCACGATCAAGACGTACCTTGAGAAATCAATCAAGGGTGAACTGAGCGTAGACCAGGCATGCTCGGCGCTCACTGATGACTTGAACAAAGCCCTCGCGCAGGGCAAGAAGCAGATCGGCTAACAGTTATGGCACGCAAGTGGTCCCGCTACCCCAAGAAAGCGTTCTACGCATTCGTCGGGCCTTGGGTAATAGGTTTCGTGCTGCTGACGGCGTTGCCCATGGTGTTCGGGCTGCTTGTGAGCCTTACCAACTTCGACGGCAGCTCTCCGCGCTTCAAGTGGGTTGGCCTGGATAACTACGTTGAACTGTTCAGTGACGGCGAGGCGTGGATGGCGCTGCTGAGGACGCTGCTGTTCACTGCCATCGTTGTCCCGCTGACCATCGGCGGATCTCTTGGCCTGGCGATGATCATCAACCGGCGGCTGAGGGCATTGGGACTGTGGAGGACTCTGTTCTTTCTGCCCTCAGTCGTCCCGGTTGTCGCCATGGCAATCATGTGGAAGCTTGTCTTCAACAGGGATTCAGGAATCCTCAACGCCATCCTGGGGGTCGTCGGCATCCAGCCGATCGCGTGGCTTCTGGACCCTACCGCCTTCTACGCTCTGGTGATCCTGATGCTCTGGGGTCTGGGCGCAGGCATGATCATCATGCTCGCCGCTCTTCAGGGCGTTCCGGCCGAGCTCGAGGAAGCGGCCACCATCGACGGCGCGGGACGATGGTCTGTCTTCCGGCACGTGACAGTACCGATGATTTCGCCCATCCTCTTCTTCCAGGTGATCACGGGCGTGATCGCGGCGTTGCAGGTCTTCATCCAGCCCCTGCTCCTGACCAGCTCGGCCGGTATCTCGAAGGTCAGTGGGGTGCCGGACAGCAACAACCTGTACATGGTGCAGGTCTACAAGGAGTTCTTCCTCAGCAACCGTTTCGGCTACGGATCGGCAATGCTGTGGGTGTTCTTCCTCATCATCCTCGGTCTGACGTTGCTCTTCCTGCGCTCGAGCCAGTCATGGGTGTACTACGAAGTCGACACGGAAGCCGAGAAAGAAGGAGCAACCCGATGACCACGACTGAGCGTGAAACACCCGCCGGGCTGGCACCCGAGGCCAAACATATCCGGAAAGCCGAAAAGGTCCGGAAGGACAAGCGGCCCCCGGCGATCCTCTACATTTTGATCCTGCTCCTGTCGGTGTTCTTTATCGGCCCATTCCTGTGGCTGATACTTGCGGCGCTGAAGACACCCGCTGAATGGGCCTCGTTTCCGATCCAGGTCCTGCCTGATAAGGCGCAATGGAACAACTTCGTCGAGGCCGTTACCCAAATGGACTTTGTGGCCTACACGGCCAACTCTTTATTCCTCGCGACAACGTATTCGGTGCTGATAACCATATCGAGCGCTACGGTCGGCTTCGGTTTCGCCCGGCTAAGGGCCCCCGGAAAAAAGGCCCTGTTCCTGGTTCTGCTCTCAACCATGATGATCCCGCAGATTCTGACGCTGCTGCCAACGTACGTTCTCTTCTCGCAAATCGGGCTGGTGAACACCTACTGGCCCTGGATTTTGTGGGGGCTGGCCGCATCACCGTATATGGTGTTCCTCTTCCGCCAGTTCTTCTCGTCGCTCCCGCGCGAACTCGAAGACGCGGCAATTATGGATGGTGCCGGCTGGCTGAGAATCTTCGTCCAGATCTTCCTTCCCCTCTCCCGCCCGGTGCTGATTACCTCGTTCCTTTTGTCGTTCACGTGGACCTGGGGCGATTACATTGGACCCGCACTGTTGTTGGACACGGACCACACGACCCTCGCGGTGGCCATTACCGCGTGGTACCAGGACCCTAACGGGAACACCATTCCCACCGTGCAGGCCGCTGCTGCCGTGCTGTACATCCTGCCCGTGCTGTCGATCTTCTTCTTCGCCCAGCGCTACTTCATCCGCTCCACCGTCTCCTCCGGAGTCAAGGGCTGAAGTCCGGGCCAAGTAGATACGTCGGCGGCCGGTAGCGACTCCTCCCCGACGTTGGCAACCGGCCCGGCCGCCACACCACACCACACCACACCAGTAGATGCCTCGGGCTGATCAACGTCCAAGCGAGAGGCCACCTCGGTGAGCCACACAGCAAGAAACTTTAGGAGCAATACGTGGAGGAAGCGCGCTTTCGGGCCGTTGATCTGATCAAACGAATGACAATCTCGGAGAAGGTTGCACAACTCACCTCTCTGGTGCCGACGATGCTGTTCGACGCAGATGGCATTCGCCCCGGAATCGCCGCCACCAAGCTCGGTGATGGGATCGGGTACGTGGAACCCCATATGGGGGGATTCCCGCGGACTGCTGCCGAGGTCGCGCGGCTCAATAATGAGGTTCAGCGATACCTGGTAGAGAATACCCGTCTGGGGATTCCCGCCATCATGCACGTCGAGGCACTGAATGGTGTCAACGCACCGTCATTTACCTCGTTCCCCACAGGGATCGGCCTTGCGGCGACGTGGGATCCAGAAGGGGTCGGTGAGATGGCCGCCCTGACACGCCGGCAGATGCGCTCGGTTGGTTTCCACCACGCGCTTTCGCCGGTCCTTGACGTTGCAAGAGATGCAAGGTGGGGGCGAGTACACGAGACGTATGGCGAGGATCCCTACCTCGTGAGCGCTTTTGGAGTCTCGTTCATCCGCAATCTGCGTGGAGCGTCGCTGAAGGATGGGGTGATTGCCACTGGCAAGCATTTCCTTGGTTACGCGATGAGTGACGCAGGGCTAAACATGGCGTCCGTGACCCTAGGCGAGCGAGAGCTCCGGGAGGTTTATGCGCGTCCGTTCGCTGCCGCCATCACACTGGCCGGCCTGGATTCGGTCATGAATTCCCTCTCCGATTGGGATGGCGTGCCCGCTGCCGCTGACTCGCGGATATTCCGCCACCTGTTGCGGGACGAACTGGGCTTCGACGGGACAGTGGTCTCCGACTGGGGATCAATCGAGAACCTGGTCGTCCACCACCGGGCCGCCAGCAATGCGCGCGAAGCAGCGGTGCTGGGACTTCGCGCTGGCATTGACGTAGAGTTACCGGCTCCCTTCGGGTACGGGGAAGCCCTTATCTCCGCCATCCAGGACGGGGAGATCAGTGAGGCACTTGTAGATGAGGCGGTCTTGCGGGTCCTCACTCACAAGTTCGAGCTCGGCTTGTTCGAGAATCCGTATGTGTCCACCGATCAGGTCACGGTGATGTCAATTGCCAAGGAGGGCCGCGAGCTCTCGTCGCGGCTGGCGCACGAGTCGGTCACGCTGTTAAAGAACGACGGTGTCCTGCCCCTCGGCAATGCACAACGCATAGCCATCATTGGTCCTCACGCCGATGCGGTGGGTACCGCATTTGCACCATATACGTTTCCCGCATTCATCGCCCTGACCCGCGCTCTGCGCAGTGGAGTGGCCAGCTCCATGGTCGGAGTGGATGAAGGTACGTTCCAGCCCGATAACTCCTACGTTGAAGGCGAGATCGGCGATCTCCTGTCAATGGGCGAGGACGAATACGCACGAGTCCAGTACGACGCCGCGTCGCTCAGCGAGGCCCTGCGGACCGCACTGCCGAATGCGACGGTAGTGGTTTCCGAAGGTTGCGACGTTGACGGCGGCATCGACAAAATCCCGGCCGCGGTTGACGCGGCGCGCGGCGCAGATGTCATTATCCTGGCGCTCGGCGGACTGGCCCGCTGGTTCTTCGCCGAGCGCACCGAAGGCGAAGGCGCAGACACCTCCGATCTGCGACTTCCTGAATCACAGCGCAAACTCGTCGATGCGCTCCATACCCTGGACACACCGATGGTGGGCGTACTCTTCTCAGGCAGGCCCCTCGCGCTGGGCGTCATCGAACCAAAACTGAACGCGCTCGTACTCGGATACTATGGCTCCGAATTCGGCCCCCGCGCCGTCACGGACGTTCTCACTGGCGCCAGCGAGCCGCAAGGACGACTCCCGTACACCATGCCCCGATCAAGCGGTCAGGTACCAATCCACTCCAGCCAACGATTCGGCAGCGGCTACCGCCGCCGCGAAGGCGACGACCATGGCGGATATGTCGATGAGGCCGCCACACCACTGTTTCCGTTCGGGCACGGTCTCACCTACACCCGCTTCACGTACTCAGCACTGGCCCTCAGCACGCCATCAGTCGCCACGGACGGAGAGGTCGAAGTGACGGTCACGGTGATCAACAGCGGCAGCCGCACCGGCACCGAAGTGGTCCAGCTGTACGTCGAGGACGAAGCACTCGGAATCTCACGACCTGCGCTTCAACTTGCCGGCTTCCAGCGCATCACGCTGGAGCCTAGCCAGGAAGCAACACTGGTCTTCACCCTGCAGCTGGCGCTCCTGGCCTACCTCTCGCTTGAAGGCAGGTGGATCGTTGAGCCAGGCCCAATGTCCATTTCAGTCGGCGCGTCTTCGGACGACCGCCCACTGCGCACTCTGCTGGACGTTACCGGCGGAACTGCGGACGTGACGGACAGCAGGGCATACCTGACTGAATCAAAGTCTCTGACCCTCACCGCGGATTTGCCATGAACCAGCCGCTGCCGCGGAACCAACGCGGTCACGCGACCGACGCGAAAGGACTGACCATGTACCACGGTCTCCTCGATAGCGGACACATCGATTTACCGCCCTCCTTCATTCTTGGCGCCGCGACCGCCGCCTACCAGATTGAGGGCGGCGCAACCGAAGGGGGACGGGGCCCCTCCATTTGGGATACCTTTAGCCACACTCCAGGGAAGACCGAAGGGGGCGCCACGGGAGACGTCGCCGCCGACCACTACCACCGTGTCGAGGAGGATCTCGGGTTGATGGAGGCCCTGAACCTAACCGCTTACCGGTTTTCGATCTCGTGGTCGCGCGTCATGCCGACCGGTGAGGGCGAGGTGAACGCTGAGGGCCTACAGTTCTATTCACGCCTCGTTGACAGTCTGCTGGCGCGCGGAATCCAACCGGTCGTAACGCTCAACCACTGGGACCTTCCACAAGCGCTGGAAGACAAGTACGGCGGCTGGCGCGGACGCAAGACCGCCTTCGCCTTCGAAAAGTACGCAGAGATCATGGGCGCTGCTCTCGGTGACCGCGTCTATATCTGGTCGACCCACAACGAGCCTTGGAACAACTCCTTCTCCGGATACGGCAGTGGAGCATTTGCACCCGGTGGAACAAGCCATGAAGATGCGCTCATCGCAGCGCACCACCTCAACCTTTCGCATGGACTTGCCGTCAAAGCGCTCCGGCGAACCATCACCCGGAACGACGCGCAAATCTCTGTGGCACTGAACATCTTCCGCGTAGCCGCTGAAACCCCGGAAGACGCAGAAGCTGCGCGCCAGTTCGACGCGGTGGCGAACCGCGTCTTCACCGGGCCCATGCTGAACGGGCAGTACCCTGCCGACCTTCTCGCCGACACACGGAAATTCACGGACTGGAGTTTCGTCCTTCCCGGGGATTTGGAAACCAGTCATCAACCGATCGATCTCCTGGGCGTGAACTATTACGAAGTCATGCATGTACGCCTGAACCCCGCCTATGACCCGGAAACCGAAAAAGACGGCGGCACCGCCTTCCCGGGCTCGGAAAGAATTGAGTTCCTTCGACGAGGAGACCTCGAGCGGACCGGGATGGACTGGGGGATTGAACCCCAAGGCCTCGAAGACCACCTCGTGGCACTTTCTGCTGAACATCCTGGTTTGCCGATCATGGTGATGGAAAACGGAGCAGCTTTTCCCGACACCGTCACCTCGTTGAACGGCAACAACGTTGTCCTAGATTTTGACCGTACCCGCTTCCTCATCGAACACGTCACGGCAACTGACCGCGCCCGCCACCGCGGGGCCAACGTTGTTGGCTACCTGGTCTGGTCACTCCTGGACAACTTCGAGTGGGCCGCCGGATACGGACCGCGATTCGGCATCATTCACGTCGATTACGACACCCTCCAGCGGACCCCGAAACTCAGCTCCCACTGGTTCTCTCAACTCTGCGCATCAAAAACCATCCCAACCCTGCGCGAGTTCTCACTCGACAGCAGGCCCGATCAGAGCCGGGCGCCTACTACTCACACAGAGGACGCCCTCGTGGCCAACCTGAGTAAGGATTAGAAACGACGTGATCGTCTAGCGCGGGGATTACACCCGCATGTGGCGTGTCTTCCTGGGCACAGATTCAACCGAAGCCGCGCGTTTGGGATTTCACCTGACGCGACACCGTGCTCGGCCAATTCAATGTTGACGGCGTCTGGATGCCCCTGGCCACAACCGCGAAATCCCCGCCGGCGGATGGAACCGCAAGCTCCGGGCGCCTCTTCCTGAAGTTGCTGGACCCCACCTGCTTAAAAGGAGAACAACATGCACGTTACCGACAAGGTCGTTCTTCAAAGACATCGCCCTCATCATGTTCGGCGTGCTCATCTCGGTCGTGCCGTTGCTGGTGCTGTTCTTCATCCGCGGCAAGCAACTCGTCGCTTGCGTTATGCAGGGAGCCGTCAAGGGATGAGGCAGCAATCCGCACATCAAAAGACTGAAATAACGCCCCGTAACAGCCGAAACAGGCTTCCGGGGTTCGCCGAAACAACAGCTAACCCCGATGTTTCAGAACCACCCGCAAAAGGAAGAACAATGTCCTATTCAATTCAGCTCTACACCCTCCGGGATGCCATCTCCGAAGACCTCCCCGCAACTCTCAGGAAGGTTGCGGAGATCGGTTTCACCCAGGTTGAGCCCTACAACTTCGTCGCTACGACCAAGGAGCTCGGCGCCGCGATGAAGGACAACGGCCTCACGGCGCCCTCCGGCCATGCGCCGCTGCTTTCCCAGGACCAGGATGAAATCTTTACCGCGGCGAAGGAACTGGGCATCAGCACCGTCATTGACCCCTACCAGCCAGCGGACCAATGGCAGAACGCCGAAACCATCCAGTCCACTGCGGCCAAGCTCAACGCCGCTGCGAAGAAAGGCGCCGAGTATGGCATTCGCGTGGGTTATCACAACCATGAGTGGGAACTCGAGTCCATTGTTGACGGGCGAACGGCGCTGGAATACCTCGCCGAGTACCTCGACCCCGCGGTAATCCTGGAGGTGGATACCTACTGGGTGGCCGTGGGCGGCCACGACCCCGTGGATATCCTCACAAAGCTCGGCGACAGGGTGAAGTTCATCCACATCAAAGACGGTCCCATAAACAAGGACAACAAGGCACAAAAAGCAGCAGGGCAGGGCAACGTCCCGGTCCTGGAGGTGATCGCCGCGGCACAATCCCTCGAAGTTGGCGTGGTGGAATTCGATGACTACTCCGGCGACATCTTCGACGGCATCGCGCAGAGCCTGGCCTTCCTGAACAGCAACGCGGCCAGCGCCGGTACGGGCGCTACCGAAGGAGCCAACGCGTGAGCATCCCCGCAGCATCCAGTCCGTCCACCTCGTCTTCCCTTCGGGGGCCGGTGGGCGTCGGCGTCATCGGAGCAGGCAACATCAGCAAGGCGTACCTGGACAACCTCACGGTTTTTCCGGACCTGAAGGTTCTGGTCATCGCCGACCTCTTCGAGGACGCCGCCGAGGCGCGCGCCAAGGAATGCGGCGTCCCCGAGTGGGGCGGCCCGGAAAAGGCGCTGAACCATCCCCACGTCGAAATCATCGTGAACCTGACCATCCCGGCAGCACACGTCGAGGTCGCCACGGCTGCGGTCAACGCCGGCAAGCACATCTGGACGGAGAAGCCTTTCTCCCTGGACCGCGAGTCCGGACTGGGGCTGCTCAAGGCAGCAGATACCGCCGGCATCCGCCTCGGAACGGCGCCGGACACGTTCCTGGGTGCGGGCCTGCAGACCGCCCGCCGCATCATCGAGTGCGGCGACATTGGAACTCCGCTGACGGGGATGACCACTTTCCAGACCCCCGGTCCGGAATCCTGGCACCCGAACCCGGCGTTCCTGTTCCAGCACGGCGCCGGCCCGTTGTTCGACATGGGCCCGTACTACCTCACTGCCCTGATCCAGACGTTCGGCTCGGTGCGCAGGGTTGCCGCCGTCGGCTCCTCCGCAAGGGCGACCCGGATCATCGGTTCCGGTCCGAAGGCCGGCGAGGAATTCGCCGTCGAAGTCCCCACCCATGTCTCCGCGATGGCGCAGTTCGAAAGCGGTGCGTCCTCCCACAGCGTGTTCTCCTTCGAGTCCCCCCGCCAGCGAATGGGGTTCGTGGAAATCACCGGCACCGAGGCCACGCTCTCGCTGCCGGACCCGAACTATTTCGACGGCGGCCTCAAGCTCTGGCGACCCGGCGCGGAAGAACCCGAAATCATCCCCGCCACCGGACCGGCCAACGGTCGCGGCCTGGGCGTGCTGGACATGGCCCGTGCCCTGCGCTCCGGCACTCCACACAGGGCCACCGGCGAACTGGCCTACCACGTGCTGGACACCATGGTCTCGATTTCCGAATCCGTGGAATCGGGCTCATTCGTGGACGTCACCAGCAACGCGCCCTCCTCCGAACCCGTCCCTGAGGACTGGGCGCCGGAAACCGCCACGCTCTAAGAATCAGCGAGGAACCACACCATGACCACCCCAGTCCGCCCATCCGACCAAACGCCTTCCCCGGCATACCGCCCAGCATCTGCCCCGCTGGGTGTGGCCGCCATTGGCTACGCGTTCATGGGGAAGGCCCACTCGAATGCGTGGCGGAACGTGGCCAGCTTCTTCGACGTCCCCGCCTTCGAGCAGAAAGTCCTCGTCGGCCGGGACGCCGAATCCGTTGCGGAGGCGGCCGCCAAGTACGGCTGGGCAGAGTCCGCCACCGACTGGCGGTCCGTCATTGCCCGGGACGACATCCACATCGTCGATATCTGCGCTCCGGGCTGGATGCACGCCGAAATCGCTGTTGCCGCCCTCGCTGCCGGGAAACACGTCCTCGTGGAAAAGCCGCTGGCGAACACGATCGCCGAGGCAGAAGCCATGACCGCAGCCGCGGCAACGGCCCGCGCGAACGGCGTGCAGTCGATGATCGGCTTCAACTACCGCCGCGTCCCCGCTCTTGCACTGGCCCGCGAACTGATCGCCGAAGGCCGGCTCGGCACCGTCCGCCACGTCCGGGCCGCCTACCTTCAGGACTGGCTCTCCGACGCCGAGTCCCCCATGACCTGGCGGCTCCGCAAGGAAACCGCCGGCTCCGGCGCCCACGGCGATATCGCCTCCCACGCCATCGACCAAATCCAACATCTCACCAATGAGACAGTTACCGAGGCCACCGGAACACTGCGGACATTCGTCGCAAGACGTCCCGGGCCCCACGGCCCCGAAGATGTCACGGTAGATGATGCTGTCTGGGCCACACTTGGACTGACGGGGGACGTCGGTGCGTCAGTTGAGGCGTCTCGAGTCGCGACCGGCCAAAAGAACAGCCTTCGCATAGAGATCTACGGCACTGCTGGTTCGCTCGCGTTTGACTTGGAAAACTTCAATGAGCTCCGTTTCCTGGACGCTACCGTTCCAGTCCGCGAACAGGGGTTTCGCCGGATTCTAGTCAACGAACCCGAGCACCCCTATCTGGCGGCGTGGTGGCCGCAGGGCCATATCATCGGTTGGGAACACACCTTCACCCACCAGATCCGGGATTTCCTCACCGCCATCCAGGAGCAGACCCCGCCCTCGCCGTCATTCGAAGACGGACTGCAGATCCAACGTGTCCTGACCGTCATCGAGGAATCGGCCGACAACCGCGGTGTTGTCACGCCTGTCCTACAACCAACCTTCGCTACGCAAGGAGCCTGACATGCCCCGCCCGTACACCCTGTTCACCGGCCAGTGGGCCGACCTCCCCTTCGAGGAAGTCGCCCGCCTTGCCTCAGGCTGGGGCTACGACGGCCTGGAAATCGCCATCTCCGGAGACCACCTGGACGCCTGGCGCTGGGACGAACCCGGCTACGTCGAATCCAAACTCGCCATACTGGAAAAGTACAACCTCAAGGTGTGGGCCATCTCCGGAGACCACCTCAAAGGCCAAGCCGTCTGCGATGACCCCATCGACTTCCGCCACGAAGCAATCGTCGGATCGCGCGTGTGGGGTGACGGCGAACCCGAAGGCGTCCGCCAACGCGCCGCCGAAGAAATGAAACACACCGCCCGCCTGGCACGCGCACTGGGAGTAGACACCGTCGTCGGGTTCACCGGCTCCTCCATCTGGCAATACGTCGCCATGTTCCCGCCCGTCCCCGAAAAGGTCATCGACGCCGGCTACCAGGACTTCGCCGACCGCTGGAACCCCATCCTGGACGTCTTCGATGAATGCGGTGTCCGCTTCGCCCACGAAGTCCACCCCTCCGAGATCGCCTACGACTACTGGACCACCGTCCGCACCCTCGAAGCCATCGGACACCGGCCCGCGTTCGGCCTGAACTGGGATCCCTCACACTTCATGTGGCAAGGCATTGACCCTGTCTCCTTTATCTGGGACTTCAAGGACCGGATCTACCATGTGGACTGCAAGGACACCAAGCTCCGGCCCACTGGCAGGAACACCGTGATCGGCTCGCACCTGCCGTGGGGCGATCCCCGCCGCGGCTGGGACTTCGTCTCCGCCGGACGCGGAGACGTGCCCTGGGAATCCTCCTTCCGGGCCCTCACCGCGATCGGCTACGACGGCCCCATTTCCGTGGAATGGGAAGACGCCGGCATGGACCGCCTGCATGGCGCCCCCGAAGCCCTCGCCGCCCTGAAGAAATTCGACTTCCCCGCCTCCCAAACCAGCTTCGACGCCGCCTTCAGCAGCAACGACTCGTGGGGGCTACCGATCTCGGCAGAAAGGTTGCCGGGGCGGCAACGGCAGTCCCCGGCGATACGCTAGTGCACGGTTTTCACACTTCTTCGGTACCAAGCGCATGGACATTGCATTTATCCGCGTTGACATTGGAGGCACGGGTATCAAAGGAGGGCTGGGAGACAAGAATCAAGGCAAAAACTCCTCGGTGACCGTACCGACTCCGCACCCGGCGACCCCCGAAGCAGTAGCCGCGGCAGTTTCCTTGGTGATCGAATGTATCTCAGTCCACCCGCAGGCTCCGGCTGCGTCTGCACCGGTAGGTGTGACATTTCCCGGCATAATCCGGCATGGCGTTGTGCACTCTGCGGCGAACATGGAGCAAAGCTGGCTGAACACTGACATCAACCAACTCCTAAGCGCCCGGCTGTGTCGGCCGGTACAGGCTGTAAACGGCGCTGATCCCGCAGGTAATGCCGAAATCAGTTACCGCGCTGGCATGTGCATAGACGGTTCGGTCCTAGCCATCACGCTGGGGACTGGCATTGTATCTGCGTTGTTCCTCAACGGTCAGCTCGTCCCCAATTCCGAGTTCGGACACCTGGAAGTAGATGGTGTTGCGGCCGAAAAGCGGGCTTCAGCAGTGGCACGCGAAAGGGACGGACTTTCCTGGAAGGAGTACAGCGACGTGCTGCAGCGATGCTTGTCACACCTGGAATTTTTTGTTCTCGCCCGAACTCGTTATCATCGGTGGAGGCATTCACAGCACGCCAACGATTACTTACCCAACCTCAAATTGGGAACCGCAGTACTTCCTGCCACGCTCCGCAATGATGCCGGCATAGTCGGTGCAGCACTTCAGGCCACCATCGCGCACTGAATCGGTTTGACGACCGCCATGATGAACTCGATTGGTAGCCACCGAAAGGATGTGCAGTGATTGCTGCTCCGACTTCGCGAAGGGCTCCCTCGCGGAGTTCGTAAGGCAGGTTCTCTCATCTACTTCTACTCGTCCTACTTAACTGGCATGCACGGGTATTCATGGGACGGGAGTAGCCGCCTCCGTGATTTGCCGACGGTGAACGGCACTCATACTGCTCGGTGGCGGGGCCGGTGTTAGCTCATGACAGAAAGCTCCTCCGGCTGTAGGCTCCGAATATGCCTGAGGGTCGGAAGCGCCTTGAGCCGCGTATGACGCGGGGCGGATTTCGCTGGCAGCTGGTCATGGTGTCCTTCATGGCCGTAAACGCAATCGTGCAAATTGCATTCCGGTGGAATCAAGCTTGGGGTCCCTTTCTTTACCTCATGCTGGCAATGCTGATTATCTGCGCGGTCTTCACCGCCTATCTGCTCTATGTGCGCCACTACGACGGTCATTTCTGGGACGAGGAAGAAGCCCGTCGCCAGGACTGGGATCGTCGGGGCCGGCAGCTTTAGGTATGTCCTCACGGACGCAAGCGAGACGGAGCCGTTCTAGTTTCTCGGGCTTTCGTGCAGGACGGACTCGTTTACTGCTGCGATGTACCGGGCATAGGCGGATGCCGAGTCGGTGGCGTGGCGTTCGATGGTAGTCGGGGAGTAGCCGAGGGTTTCGGCGATGATGGCCACGGGTGCGAGTTTGGTGAGTTCGTGGAGTGTTCCGAGTCGCGCGGCGCGGGTGTTGAAGAGCTTGCTGAGTCGGGTTGTGAGGTGCCCTGGGTGGATGTGGCGTCCGGGTGATGTTCCGCGGAATACCCACTTGGTGTTGGGGTGTGCTGCGGTCAGTTCGTGGCCTGGGTTTGCGGCGAGCTCCCGCCATGGCTGGGCTAACGGGTCCGGCAGCGCAATTTTGGTGGTTCCGAGTTGGATGGTGACTAAGTCTTCAGTGACTGTGACGTCGTCCCAGGTCAGCCGGGCGATGTTTTCGGCTTGTTGTCCGAAGACGAGGATGAGGATCGCGGCGGCCCGGTCACGGGTCTCCGGTCCGTTGGTGTGGATGATTTGTTGGAGCGCTTTGTCTTGCCCGATCTTGGGGAGTCTTGGGCTGGTGCCGCGGCGGTGCGGGACGATGGTGAGCCCCGCTGGGGCGGCCTTGGTTTTGATGGCCCATTTGAGGAAGCGCTCAGCGATGCGTCTCGTCGTGGGCCCCTCGGATTGCCATACATCAAGGTGGGACTGCTGCAGTTCCGGCAGTTTGATGTCATGACCGGTGAGCCAGTTCAGGAGGTCGATGGCGACGGTGACTTCCTGTTTGGCGCGCAGGAAAGTGCCGCGGGAGACTTCGTCCATGAGGTTCATGCGTCGCTGGTGATGCCATCGGATGTAGCGGCGGATCACGTCAAGGTTCTGTGGGTCGCTGACGCGTTCCATGGCTTGGGTGGCCCAGCTTTCGTAGCGAATCAGGAACGCATTTCGCTGGGGGAGCACCCCGTGCTCGATGAGGAGCCCTCGGACGTACTCGCGGGTGCGGGAGTCGGGCAGTTCATCGAAGGTGTCGTGACTGATTTTGGGTGCGGTAGCGAGGTTACGAAGGAAGGCCGTGACGTGCTTTTGCCGGATCCAGGTCATGCCGCTGTTGGCCCGTTTCATTGACTTCAGTGCCGCCGCCAGCGGGATCAGTTCCGTGGCCATGACTCCCGTAGCTGGGTCTGTAAGCAGGTCGTCTACGATGTCGCCGAGGACGCAGGTCCAGCAGCGTCCACCACTGTAAAGTTCGTCTTCGGCGCCGCAGCCCACACAGTCAACGTTGAGCCGAACGCCCGAGCAGCTGCGGCATGCCGGCTCCTCATCGATAATTCCCGGAAGAACACCTTCATGGCCGCAGGCGCAGACTCCACGGGTGCGCTTTGCCTGCTGATAGCAGTAGCCGCAAACGCCGCCGTCTGGCCAGCGCGCGACGGTTTGATGGTGCTGACCGCAGCGACTGCAGGGAACCGGCCAGCGGATCGGGTCCTCTGCTTTGCGTGGCCTACTCACCGTCCTCAGAAGCGACGAGGCGGACACGTCGTGCGATGGGGTTGCCTGGTTGGATGCCGAGGTCTTCACTGCGCTTCGGGGCATTGGCTGTCGCCGCGGCGCGCATCTCCACGAATGGTTCGAACAGGTCGTTGGGTGTGCAGTCCAGGATGTCGCAGAGCGCCGCGAATGTCTTGGCCGGAATGCGCTCCGGAGTCGATGTGACCAGCCTGTAGACCTGACTTTCGGAAAGGTTGATACCACGAGATTTCAGGAGCGGCATCAGTTCGGTGGTCTTCCACAGGTTCTGCTTTGCCATCAGGGCTCGCAAGTTCCAGCGGTAGCCAATCCGGCGCTGTTCAGGCATCTGGGTCCTCCAAGTTCGCGATGCGGCGTGCAATCATCTGCTGCACGGATTTCTGCTTGAAGTCCGACGATACCGACGTGTAGAGCCCGGTGGTCGAGGCGTAGGAGTGGCCAACCTGAGTCTGCACGAAGGCCGCGTCATAGCCGGCTTCGATCAGGTGGGTCACGTAGGAATGCCTGAGGCAATGCAGACCCAGCTCCTGGGGCAAGCCGACGGCATCCCGGGCAGCGGCGAACGCATCCCCGAAAGAGCCCAGGGACATCCGGGCACCCCGCTCGCTCGGCCAAAGAGCCGAGGACCGTTCAGCTGTCGGAAACTGCTGCCGCAGCCCTCCGGATGTCCAGGTCTTGAGCTGGTCCACGACCCAGTCGAACTCCGGAACGGTCAGCACGGTGCGCCGTCTGGGTCCTGAGCCTGCCGTTCCCTTGGCGAACCGTACCTGAACTGCTCCGAACCGGCCGTAGTCACTGACGTGCGGGTTCGGGCCGAAGTCTTCCAGGTCCAGCATGGTCATCTCACGTCGGCGAAGCCCATAGGCATAGCAGACCTTGAACGCCACAGAGTCGCGGAAAAGGGGCAGCCATCGTTTGCTGCCAGCGGCGTATTCCCGGTCGACAAGGTCATCGATGTAGTCGAATAGTCGCTGCAGTTCCGCCTTGGTGAACGACCGCTTCTTCGCCGGGACGGCATCATCGGTGGTGTGCCTTGGCATATTCCACTCGAAGCAGATCTGGCTCGGAATATCGCCGAAAGTCCGTTCGCAGAACTCGCCCCAGCCATAGCCAGGATGCGTCAGATAAGAGCAGAACATCGCCACGGCGTTGCTGTACGAGCGCAACGTTTTCAGGCTGATCGGTTTCTCGCCCGAGCGCAGATCGGCCAGGAAGTCATCGATGTCGGCGTGGCGCCATTGCCATGGGAATTCACCCGTGAAGCGTTGAAAACGCTCCAGCAGCTGGCCGCGCTGCTTGATGGTCTGAGTCGTGAGGCCACGTGCCAGCATCTGCGCGCGCCAGCCATCGAGCATGGCAGTGAAAACCCGTTCATCAGCCCGGAACAGCCCAATGTCCGGATCCACCAGCATCCGCGGGACGAAACCCGGAACGGTATTACCCACCACGACCCCTAAACCATGGAAACATGCATTAGATGCAGGAAACCTATAGCCATAAGCGATCCGAGGGCAAATTCAGTCGTTGGCGTGAGGAATGCGCGCGCCGGGCAAAGCCCGGCTGACCTGCGGAAACGCTGGATTCGTCATGGGGCGGGAGTTCTCGCAGCTGCTTCTACTCCCGTTGTTTGAACGCCGATAACCGACGTTATGTCGTGTTAATGCTTGAAGCTTCAACTAACTTTTATTTTTGAGAGTCTACCTCAGGCCCTCTCCCCCGCGATCGCCCTTGCTGTTTACGCCGTACGGCAAGGATTTCAGCCATTTGCGCAGCAACCCGCTGCGCAAAGGAAGCCGGCCCGAACGACGGCAACGCCAAGGCATAAAACGCCTGCCTGGCCGCCCAATTGTCCAAAGTTCTTTGGACAATTGGCCGAAGCGATTGGAACCCGGAACTATTCGAGCGCCGGCCGGGAACCCGGTGCTTCGTTGAAGCCTGTCCACTCTGACGCCGTTGGGACATGAATGTCTTGACGCTGCTTGCCAAGGACTCTCAAACTCAAAGGGACGGCGGCGGGAGGATTCCGGTGAATGGTCAACGAATCGGATACGTGCGAGTGAGCACTCTCGACCAAAACGAGAAACGCCAACTCGATGGCGAAGTCCTGGATCGCGTCTTCACGGATAAAGCCTCCGGCCGGGACACGGCAAGGCCGCAGCTTGCTGAACTTCTGCGGTTTGCCCGCGAAGGCGACACCGTGGTCGTGCACAGCATGGACCGGCTCGCCCGCAACCTGGACGATCTGCGCTCCTTGGTCCAGGGCCTCACCCGCAAAGGAGTACGCGTGCAGTTCGTCAAGGAACACCTCCTCTTCACCGGGGAGGACTCCCCCATGGCCAACCTCATGCTCTCGGTCATGGGTGCCTTCGCCGAGTTCGAACGCTCCCTCATCAAGGAACGCCAACGAGAAGGCATCGCCCTCGCCAAGCAACGCGGCGCCTACCACGGACGCAAAAGGAGCCTTAGCCCCGAACGCGCCGCCGAGCTCGTGCTAAGGGCGGACAGCGGAATACCAAAATCTGTCCTGGCCAACGATTACGGCATCAGCCGGGAAACTGTTTACCAGTACCTGCGCCAGGCAAAGCAGACGTGAGTACTTGATCGATGGACGGCCCCGATGGCTCGTCCATGCAGACCGCAATGCACGCTCGTCCGTGAGTCCGCAGAGGACGCAGTCGTGAGCTTCTGCCGCAGGAGCCCGCGGTCGTAGTTCATTCCCAGGCTGGACGGAACGTCGGTTATCGGCCCCCAAATAGGACGAGTAGACGTCCCTCGGCTGGGCCAAGAGGATTTACTCGGCAGCGCAGAGGGTTCCTAACGTCCGCGCTTGGCGCAGATACTGTGGGCCGTCTCCCTGGTGATCCGGAAGTCGGGGGCAAGGACGACTTTTGAATCACTACTGACGTCCCGCTGGAGCAGCTCGACAGCCCGCTCCGGAGTTAGGGTCTGTTTCGGCCCCAGACAGGCGCCTCATTGCTTGGCCAGGGCCATCCTTGCACGGCTCTGAGGGAAATGGTGCCTCGTTCTTTTAGTTCCAGAAGCCGGCATGTGGTTTCGCGGCTTCTTCTTCAATGTGCGGGCCCGAGACCTCGGTGGGGCGGCCTCCATCGGCGAATACAAGCCTGCAGGGGTGAGACAGAGTGGGGTTTTCCGGATGACTGCCGGTTATCGCCAGCAAACCCGTTTCTGCCAGGCCATAGACCACCCGGCCGATGCCAGCCCAGTAGATCGCGCCCGCACACATGGCGCAGGGCTCACAGGATGTGTACAGGGTGTGGCTGGGAAGCTCATTGTGGGGGATGGACCGAGATGCCAAACGCACCAGGTTGGTTTCGGCGTGGTTTGTGACGTCGTTCTCGGTTGTCACGGTGTTCTCAGCTTCCAGGACGATGTTGCCGTTGGCGTTTACGAGAATTGCGCCGAAGGGGTGGTTGCCGTTGTCCCGGGCGTTCCGGGAAACGATGATGGCGCGGCGGAGATATTCGAGGTCGTTGTTCATGCTGGTCCTTTCACCTCAACGGCGCCAGAGACATTGGCGGTGAGGTCTTTTCGTGGTTCCGACGGGCCTTTGTGCCCGGGTTCATGCAACGATATGCCGCCAAACGCTGCAGAAGAAGTGATTTACTATCGGAACAGACGATAGGTGAGTGATGATGCGGTACTCGTTGGAGCAGGTCGAGGCTTTCGTGATGAGCTGCAAGTGGGGTTCCTTCTCCGCTGCGGCCAGAGCATTAGGGCGCAGCCAGTCCACCATCAGTGCTGCCGTGGCCAACCTGGAGATAGCTCTTGGGCTGGAGTTGTTTGATCGGACGACACGTATTCCCACCCTGACCCCAGCCGGCGAAACGATGCTGGTCGAGGCATTAATTGTTTACGATCGATGCCAAGCATTGGAAAGCCACGCGGATGCCATGTCGGAAGGCGACCCGGCGAGCCTCACCATTGCGGCAGGCATCCCGTACCAGAACCTGGTGGCCATTCTGGTGGAATTCGCCGAGAACTTTCCCCACACGGACCTTGTTATCCGAAATCCTGAACACGGTGACGTCGCCGGCTTGGTCCAACGCGGTGAGGCCGCCCTGGGGATTGCTTTTGCCCAGCCCCGGTATCCCCGGGAAATTCAGTTTCATCAACTCGGGAAACTGATCCTCACCCACGTCGCCCATGCCCGGCATGCGTTGGCGGCGAAGACCACTGTGAGCTTTGACGACTTACGCGCGCACAGGCACATTGTTTACACCGCGCATGCTGCCAGCTTGCCGACCACTGAATACCTGCAGTCCGCACAGGTGTGGCGTGCCGATAACTATGAGGCTCTCATTTCGATGGCATCGGCGGGCTTGGGGTGGGCAACTTTGCCACGGCAGCTGATCGTGGACCAGATAAACGGCGGCCAACTGATCGAGCTACAACTGGAGGCTTACCCCTATACGGATTGGCTCGTATCGGTGGACCTGTTGTCTTTGAGGGGACGCCGGATAGGGAAGGCGGAAAGCTGGCTGCTTACCCGGCTCAGAAACCATAAGATTCAGGAGCTGGATAAGCACGGGAAGCTCACCACGTGGTAACGGGTTTCATGTCTCCTGTTCGATGATGGGGCCCTCCGGTGGATGTGTCGCGTCGCTTCGTAAATTCTGAACCGGGGGCGCTGCTTTGGGAGGCACAGCGGTACTTTGGCGGACAACGAGCTGGGTGGGGATGAGGGTGACGCCGTGTTTGGTGGTCTTGGTTCGGATCTGCTGTAGGACGTTGTCGACGCACTGGTTGCCGACGTCAGCGAAGTTCTGGTGCACCGTGGTGAGCGGGGGAGTGAACGAGGACGCTTCGGGGACGTCGTCGAAGCCGACCAGGCTGATGTCTCCTGGAACTGATTTCCCCTTTTCGCGGAAGGCCCGGAGCATGCCGAGCGCCATGTGGTCGTTCGCGGCAAATACCGCGGTGCAGCCGGGCTCGTCGGCGAGCCGCAGACCGACGGCGTAGCCGGAGTCCGCTGACCAGTCGCCTCGCAGCAGCGGCGGGACAGGCCTGCCGGCGTCGGTGAGCGCCGCGTGCCAGGCGGCCGCGCGGCGTTCGCTGGCGAAGGACGCTTCGGGGCCGGCGACGTGCCAGACGGTTTCGTGGCCGAGGTCCAGGAGGTGTTTGACGGCCTTGCGGGCGCCGCCGGCCTGGTCGGTGTCCACCACGCTGTACTGCTCACCGGCGTCGGGATCGACGACGACGACCCTCACTCCCGGGGGCAGAGTCGCTGTCGCTGCCTCGAGGAGGTGGACCTCCATGATGGCAATCACCGCGTCGACGGCGAGTTCGCCGATGCGTGAGAACGCACCCTGGATACCGGCTTGGGTGGGGGCCGTGACGGGGATCAGTGTGGTGGCGAAGTCCTGCCGGGCTGCGTGCAGCGCGATTGCCTCAAGCGTACGCATGGTCCCGAAGGACGACAGCGAGAACGTGATCACGCCGATGGTCCGGAAACTTCCGCGCCTCAGCGCCCGTGCCGCACTGTTGGGCCGATATCCCAATTCATTCATCGCAGCAGTGACGCGCCGCCTGGTGTCAGCTCGCACATCGCGGCTCCCGTTCGCCACCCGGGACACGGTCTGCGTCGAAACTCCGGCCCGTACGGCAACATCCACCATCGATACACGATCAATGACGGTTGCGGCAGGTTTGGCGAAGGTGGTCTTCGGTCCCGCGCCCGCGTGGAGCCGATCGCCTGGCCCCAAATCAGGATGCCGCAACTGTTCCCGTTGCTCCGGGGGCGGGTTCTCGTCAAGGTCCCAGCACATCTGTCCTACCTGGTTGGCCGCGGGCCGCTTCGATGCGTCCGCGGGAAGAAAGATACGTCTGAGTTAGCGATAAATCAGGATCCTTATCACTGACCTGATCAGCGGATACCTCTGACTTTCCCTTTATTTTGCAGGACTTATTCGGAAAACGCCAGCTTCATTAAATTTTCCTCCAGCCTCTTGATAGTGCGCTAACTCAGACTGTAACGTGACTCTCGTGCCCCAAAGTTGGGGTGATCACGAACACAAGGGAGTGTTGTTCATGCAGAGAACTACAACTGGAATTCGTCGAAACAAGAGACTTGGCAGAGCGGCACTGTGTGCTTCTGTCCTGACGGTCTCCATGCTTGGGCTGGCTGGCTGTAAGGGCGGCGCTGCCGCGGACGACGCGGGGGAGAAGGCAAGCGGCAAGGGGCTGGTCATCGGCTGGAGCCAGCGCGGCATCAGCGGCAGTGACTGGTGGAAGACTCTTGTTGAGGGCGGCCAGGCCGAGGCCGGCAAGGTCGGCGCGCGTGTGGAGCTGCTGGACGCCAACGGTGACACAGTCCGGCAGAACGCCGACGTGCAGACCCTGATCACCAAGGGTGTGGACGTGGTCGTTATGAACCCAAATGATCCGCTTGGCGTTGGTCCCTCGATTCAGGCCTTGAAGGACGCGGGCATACCCGTTGTGACGGTCAACTCGAGCGTGGACAAGTCCTTGGTTCCGGACATGTTCTGCTACGTTGCCGAGGATCAGGAGCACACCGGCTCGCTCGCCGGTGAGGTAGCTGCACAGCGCGCGCTGGAGAAGTACGGAGAGAAGGGCGAGATTAAGCTCGTCGGTATCGGCGGCTTCCCCGGAGATGTGCTGAGCGACCTTCGGTTCAACGGTTTCATGGCCGGATGGAACCGCATTATGGAGAAGCACCCCGGTGTCACCACCGTCAAGCTTGACACCAAGTACGGTGAGTGGAAACCGGACAAGGCCCTGGCCCCAATACGTGACGTCGCCACCGCCAACCCCGACCTCAAGGTCGTCTACAGCATGAGCGATGTCATGCACGGCGGCATCGTCCAGGGCCTGCAGCAGGCCGGCCTGTGGGGTGACGGGATCATCATGGCCAGCTACGACGGGGGCATGGGCGCCATCAAGGAGATGGTGGACAACCCGAAGGGACCGCTCCAGGCGGATGCATCCAACCAGCCTTGGGACCAGGGAGCCGCAGCCGTGCGCATGGCAGTTGCCGCCATCCAGGGTGACCAGGCCCAGTGCCCCGGCAAGACCAAGTACATCGATACAACCGTGGTGACGCCCGCTGACGCGGCCAAATACTACGTCCCCGGTGACACGTACGTCCGCGCCAAAGATTAAGAACCTGCCGGTCCGGACAGCAATCTTGCGCCGAAACCCTCCCGGCCCCGAAAGTCCTAGATAAGGAACGTCTATGTCCGCCAACAACCAGGCACCGGTGGCATCAGCCACCGGGACCGTGGGGAAATCCCATTTCAGCGCCCCAGAGCTCGAACTCGAGGGCATCACCAAGTCCTACCCCGGCGTGAAGGCGCTGAAGGGTGTCAGCTTCAGCGTCGGCCGAGGATCGATCCACGCGTTGGCCGGACAAAACGGGGCCGGCAAGTCCACGCTCGTCAAGATCCTTTCCGGCGCCGAATCACCGGACTCGGGGAGCATACGCCTTGGTGGCGAGCTCCAGCGCTTCCGGGATCCAATGGATGCCCAGCAGGCAGGTATTCACACCATCTACCAGGAGCTCTCGCTCGTTCCTTCCCTGTCCGTGGCCGAGAACATCTTCCTGGGCCAGCTGCCACTGCGCGGCGGCGCGGCCGTGGACTGGCAGCGGATGCAGGCCCAGGCGCGGGCCGCCCTGGACCGGGTGGGTTTCGACCTGGACGTTCGCCGCCCCGTAGCAAGTTACTCCACCGCGGAGCAGCAGGCCGTGGAGTTGGCCAAGGCCTTGCACAAGGACGCCCGGGTGCTGCTGCTGGACGAACCCACGTCCACGTTGCCGATGCCCGACGTCGAACGGCTCTTCACGGTCCTGAGGTCCCTGTCCGAGCAGGGTGTGACGCTGCTGTACATCTCGCACCGCATGGACGAGCTCTTCTCGCTCTGCGACGCCGTGACTGTGCTGCGCGATGGCGTGAACGCCGCGGATTTGAAGACTGCAGACTCCAAACCCGCCGATGTCGTCACGGCAATGGTCGGCAAGAGCCTTGAAGGCTCCATTGCCGAGGCGGCCCTGCGCGGGGAACGCTCACCCAGCCTCGGTGCAGGCCCCCGGGAGAGCGTCATCCTCTCAGCCCGCGACCTCTCCGAGGAGGGGTACGTGGACAAGGTGTCGTTCGAACTGCATGAAGGCGAGGTCCTCGGCATTTCCGGGCTCATCGGCAGTGGCCAGTCAGAACTCGCTGGCCTCATCGCGGGTGCGCGGCGCCGGACCTCAGGCGAGATCCGCGTCGACGGGAAAGCAGTGGACTTCCGTGCCCCGCGCGATGCGATCCGCCGAGGGATCGGGCTGCTGCCGCAGGACCGGAAAGCCGCAGGCTTCATCCCGGACATGGGCGTCGCCGGCAACATCACCTTGGCCAGCCTTCCGCAGTTCAGCCGGCTGAGCGTTATCCAGTCCCGGCGGGAGCGCGGCGTGGCCGGCGAGATGGTGGCACGACTCGGCATGAAGGTCTCCGGGGTGAACCAGCCGCTCAAGACGCTGAGTGGGGGAACCCAGCAGAAGGCCATCCTGGCCCGCTGGCTTGTCCGCCAGTCACGCATCCTCGTGTGCGACGAACCAACCCGCGGAGTAGACGTCGGCGCGAAGGAGGACATGTACGAACTCATCCGCGAGTTCGCGCAGGCCGGAGGAACCGTCGTAGTGGCGAGCTCGGAGATCACCGAGGCGATGATGTGCGACCGCGTCCTCGTCATGGCCCGCGGCCGGGTCGTCGCAGAACTCGCACACGATGACATCGACCCCTCCGGCAACGCCATTCTCGAACGCTTCGCCTGACGGCGCTATCCATCAGACTTTCTACACAGGAGAACAACCATGTCCCGGACCCTGTCGCCCCTGCCCCAGCGCAGTGACACCACGTCCCAATCCTCAAGCATCACCTCGCGGCTGCGGGGCAGCGCCCTGCGCGCCCTGCCCAAGAGTTATCTGATCCTGGTCCTCCTCGCGATCATCGCGGTGGGCTACTACGTCTCCGATGACTTCCTGACGTTCCGCAATGCCGAAAACGTGATCACGGCCGCATCGATCGTCGTCGTGCTGGCCATCGGACAATACTTCGTTATCCTGACAGGCGGCATTGACCTGTCTGTGGGGTCGATCCTGGCCATGTCCACGGTCCTTACCGCACTCACCTTGCAGGCCGGAATGCCCGCTGGCGCGTCCGTCGTGTTCGTACTGGCCTCTTGCGCTGTCGCAGGACTGATCAACGGCGTCCTCGTGGTTTGGCTGAACATTCCGCCCTTCATCGCAACGCTTGCCATGATGAGCGCCGTCAAGGGCTTCAGCTACATCATCCAGTCGACAAGCTTGATCGAGATCCGCGACCAGGGACTCATTCAGGCCTTCTCCCGCGGCAGCTTCCTCGGTATCCGCAACCCGGTCCTGATCTTCATCATCGTGGCCGTGGTGGCGGCGCTTGTGGCCAAATACACGACGTTCGGCCGCTCCCTCTACGCGATTGGCGGCAATCCTGAAGCCTCGCGGCTTTCGGGCCTGCCGGTCGCGCGGAACCTGATCATCACCTACACCATCTCCGGCGTTCTTGCCGGCTTGGCCGGACTTGTTGCGGCGGCCCAGCTACGGCAGGGCAGCTCACTCATCGGCGTAGGCTACGAACTCGACGCGATAGCAGCCGTCGTCGTGGGCGGCGCCTCCCTGATGGGCGGCAAGGGCGACCCCCTAAACGCAGTGATCGGCGTGTTCATCCTGACGACCATCATCAACATCATGAACCTCGTCGGAATCTCCTCCGAACCGCAGCTGCTCATAAAGGGTGCAGTGATCATCCTCGCCGTCTTCCTCTCCAGCGCGGGCGGCGTCCAGAGGATTTCCGGATTCTTCTCCAAACATTTCCGGCGCCCCCGGGTTGCTTAAGACCCAAACCGTCAACCCATTCAGCTCCAGAAAGCAGGAATTATGTCCATTCGTCCCCTGGGCCGCACCGGCCTGACTGTCTCCGATATCTGTGTAGGCACGAGCGCGCTGGGCAGCTTTCCCGCCCAGTACGGTTACGAAGTCGATGAAGGCACCGCCGTCGCCACGATTCACCGCGTCTTTGACGGGCCCTTCACTTTCATCGATACATCAAATGAGTACGGCGGGGGTGCCAGTGAAGAACGGATTGGCCGGGCGATCGCCGAGCGGGGCGGCATCCCCGAGGGATACGTAGTCGCCACGAAGGTCGACCCCGTTCCCGGCAGCACCGACTTCTCCGGTGACCGCGTCCGCCGGTCCGTCGAGGAAAGCCTCGAGCGCCTGGGCCTCGATAAGCTCCAGCTCGTCTACCTGCACGACCCCGAAAAGATCTCGTTCGAGGAGGGTGTGGCCAAGGGAGGCCCCCTTGAAGCCCTCATAGATCTTCGGGATCAGGGCGTTATCCAGAGCCTGGGCGTCGCCGGAGGCCCGATTGACCTGGAGCTGCAGTATCTTGAGACGGACGCGTTCGACGCCGTCATCAGCCACAACCGCTACACCCTCGTCGAACAGACCGCCGAGCCGCTCCTGGAGGACGCAGCCCGCCGCGGAGTCGCCTTCGTCAATGCCGCCCCCTTCGGCGGCGGCATGCTCGTCAAGGGCCCGCGGGCCGTCCCGCGATACTGCTACGCCCCTGTCGATCAGGCGACGATCGACAGGGTCCTGCGCATGGAGGCGATGTGCGGGCAGTACGGTGTCCCACTCGCAGCGGCTGCCCTGCAGTTCTCCGTGCGCGACGAGCGCGTGGCATCCACCATCGTTGGAATGTCCCGCCCGAACCGCGTCGAGGAGACCCTCCACCTGCTTAACCACGACATCCCCCAGGAACTCTGGGACAAGCTCCTGCCTCTTGCAAGCGTGGGCCGCAACGGCATTGAAGCCGTGACGGTCTGAACGCCAGTGCGCGAAGCAGGACTTTACGAAAGGAAACCAAAATAATGACCAGGAAGAAGCAGCCCGAGCCTGTCGACGTCGTCATCGTCGGCGCAGGCGCCGGCGGGGCCACAGCGGCAAAGGTGCTGTCCGAGGCTGGCCTGAAGGTGGTGGGCCTGGAGCGGGGGCCATGGCTGAAGCCTGAGCACGCCTCGGGAGACGAGCTGAAGTTCCTCAACCGGAATTTCATCTGGCAGGACCCGAAGGTGAAGCCGCGGACCTATCGTCCGAACGACAAGGTCGAGGCGGAAATCACCAACTTCTCGGCGACGCCGCAGGTTGTCGGCGGAGGTACCACCCACTGGGGCGGCATGGTGCCGCGCATGGCCGAGAGCGATTTCAAGCTGCGCAGCCTGCACGGCGACGTGCCGGGTGCGAGCTTGGTCGACTGGCCCATCTCCTATGACGAACTGGAGCCGTACTACACGCGCGTTGAGTGGGAGTTCGGCACGTCGGGCCTGGCGGGGGCGAACAAGTGGGAAGCGTGGCGCAGCCGGGGCTACCCGACCAAGCCATCACCGCTGAGCCAGATCGGGCGGACCTTCGCCACCGCGATGTCCAAGCTCGGCCACGGCACTTTCCCGATGCCGCAGGGCATGGTCACCGAACCTTACCGGGGGCGGCAACCCTTCAGCGAGAACGGCTTCTGGCAGCAGTACCCCGATCCGGGCACCGGCAAGTCATCGACCCTGATCAGCTTTATCCCGGACGCGATAGCGACCGGCCGCTACGACCTCCGCCCAGATTCTTACGTCAGCGAGATACTCGTTGGCAAGGACGGTCGCGCCACCGGTGTCCGCTACCAGGACGAGGACGGCGACGAATTCGTCCAACACGCCAAAGCCGTCATCGTCTGTGGCGGCGGCATCGAAACCCCGCGGCTGCTGCTCATGTCCAAGTCGGGGCTCTTCCCGGACGGCCTCGGCAACGGCAACGGCATGGTTGGCAAGAACGCGACCTTCCACCAATACTCTTTCTCGGTTGGCTTGTTTGACCGTGAGGTGAATGATCCGCTGTACGGGTGGGCGGGCCACTACATGAGCCTGTGTTCGTTCGACTTCTACGAAACGGACGAGAGCCGGGGCCATATTCTCGGGTCTCTGATCTTCCCCTCGATGATCGGGCACCCTGTGAACTGGAGCTTCCCCGGCAGGCCGACCTGGGGCCAGGCGGCGAAGGACGCGGACCGCGACTTTTTCAACCACAGCATGAAAATCGGGGTCCTGCTGCATGATTTGCCGGTTGAGGACAACCGCGTCGACCTTGACCCGAACGTCAAAGACGCCTGGGGGCTGCCCGTGGCGCGCATTACCCACACGCCCCACTCCAACGACTTTGCCCAGGAACGCTGGCAGGTTTCCAAGAACGGGGAAATCCTCGAGGCCGCAGGGGCGAAGAAGGTCATACCGGTCAACATGGAGCGGATCACGGGCAATACCTCGCACGAACTGGGCACCGCCCGCATGGGCAACGACCCGGCGACGTCCGTCGTCGACCGCTGGTGCCGCTCGCACGAGGTACCAAACCTCTATGTTTTCGACGCGAGCTTCTTCCCGACCGCGACCGGCATCAACCCGGCCCTGACGATCATGGCCAACGCTTGGCGGTGCTCGGACCGCATCCTCCAGGTCGACCGCCACGGCTGGTCAGAAAACTGATTTGCACCCCACACAGGATACGAAAGGACAGATCTCACATGGGACAGGCGGAATGGGCTACGGTACCGATCTCAACACGCGACGTCGAAGGGCCGGTCTTTTTCACCGAGCACGAGTGGAATACGATCGAGGCCGCAACGGCCCGGATCATCCCCACTGACCATCATCCGGGCGCGCGTGAGGCCAAGGTTGTGCGCTTCATTGACCGGATGCTGGCGGGAACGCAGTTCATCTTCCCGGCTGCTGACGGGAACGGGTTCCTCCGGATGGAGGGCCGCGACGAGGCCGCGTGGCAGGAGCGCATCAAGCAGCGCCGGGAGTTTTACCGTGAAGGCGTTGTGGAGTTGGACCGGCTGGCGAAGGAGCGTGCCGACGTCGGGTTCCTCGAACTTCCGGCGGATGACCAGGACGCGGTGTTGGAGACGTTATCGGGCGCGGAGAAGCCGAACGCTTTCTCACTGGAGCACTCCGAAGCTGGTCTTGGCGGCGCGCCGGCGGGCAACCAACCGGTCAACGAGGACTTTCTGGAGTTCTTCCCGCTGCTGGTGCTCAACACCCGTCAGGGGTTTTACGGCGACCCGGTTTACGGAGGCAACGAGAACCGGGTCGGTTGGGGTGTCATCGGCTTCGACGGACCCCCGTCGCTGGCCTCAACCATGGACGGCAGCTACACAACCCGAAAGTACATGGTGGAGGGGGCCGAGTGGCCGTACGACCAGCATCCCGAAGTCCTGCGGTACAGGCGCCCGTGACAGCCGGCGCAACGCCCGGCGTCGCGTTCAGGGGTTCGTCGAGGGTGACCGGGGATAATGGAGTGGTGTCCACGACCCCTGCACCTTCAGAAGCCCGGAACTCCAACGGGCGCGGGGAGCGGCTGGCCTCCAGGTCAAAGGCCCCCCGCATGTCCGATGTTGCCCGGCTCGCCGGGGTCTCCCAGCAGACGGTGTCACGGGTTGTCAGGGGAGCGACCAACGTGGACCCGGACATCCGTCAACGCGTTGAGCATGCCATCGCACAGCTGCGGTACCGCCGCAATCCAGCGGCAGCGGCTCTCGCCAGCAACCGGACCATGACAATCGGCGTTGTCAGCTTCGAACTGTCGGTCCTCGGACCAACGGTGGCCTTGTACGGTATTTCCGAGGAAGCCCGGCAACATGGCTATGCGACGCGTTTAGTCACGTTGGCCAGTCTTCGCCGGGAAGATATTAGGGCTGCCTTCGAATCCATCAATTCGGACACAGTTGACGGCGTGATCGTGCTCGCGCCCCTGTTGGATGCGATCACGGTGCTTGAGGGCCTCGACGTCGGTGTTCCCGTAGTGACCTTCCAGCAAGGATCGCAGCCCAGCCCGACAAGCGTTTCTGTTGACGAAGTGCGTGGTGCGCGGATGGTGGTGCGCCACCTGCTGGACCTTGGACACGAAACCGTGTGGCACGTCCAAGGCCCGCCGGGCTGGATGGCAACATCTGCCCGGGTCCAGGGATGGGCAGCCGAGCTCGGGGCTGCCGGACGAGTCGTTCCGACGCCGCTGCCAACTTCCGACTGGTCGGCCGCCGAGGGATACCGTGTCGGCCGTGAACTCGCCGCAAAGAAGGACGTCACGGCGGTCTTTGCCGCCAACGACCCCTTCGCGCTGGGAGTAATCAAGGCCATGGACGAGGCCGGGCGCGACGTTCCGGTCGATGTCAGCGTGGTGGGATTCGACGACGTCAAAGAAGCACCCTTCTTTCGCCCGGCACTAACCACCGTAAAGCTGGATTTCGAAGCAATCGGTCATATCGCTGTAAGCCGTATCCTCGCCATGATCAAAGAGGAAGCCGAGGGAGACATCCCCCTGCTGGAGCCGCGCCTCATACTCCGCGACACCACAGCACCGCCGCGAAGCAAGCGCTAACACAAAGCGCCGCCTGCCCCGCCATACCCGGGGCCTAACTCCTGACCAGGGCCATCAAAGGACCTCTGGTCCACCCCCTAAGAACCGGACCACCCCTAGTTCTTGCAATCCCTAACTAAACCGGAATACTGTGAGTTAGCGCTAACTCAGGTACTCAAAGAAGAGAAAAGAGAAAGAAACAATGGTCGATCCATTTGTCGTCGTCGCAGTCTCGCCGCGGACCATCAATGTGAAAAATCCCGGCGACGGCGTAGCGAACGTCAAACGCATCAACGAATTCATCGACACGGCAGTCATGGTCGGGTCCTGGGAAGGCTCTCCGGTCAAGCTGGTCGTCCTGCCCGAAATGGCAATCCAGGGCATGATCGCCAACACGCCAGGGAACCGCGAAAAGGAGCGTCACTTTGCCGTGACAATCCCCGGTCCGGAGACGGACGAACTCGCGAAAAAGGCCGTGGAACTCAACACCTACATCGCTGCTGAGTTGTACATGGTCAAGGACGAGGACTTCCCGGACCGCCACTTCAATGTCGCCTTCATCATCGATCCGCAGGGCGAAATTATCTACAAGCGCTACAAAGCCACCAGTGACGCCTACGAGGGCGGCATGCTTGGCAACATGAACCCGCACGACGTCTGGGACGAATGGATTGAAAAGAAGGGCGATGGCAATGCAATGGACGCCATTTTCCCTGTGGCCAGGACCGAGATCGGCAACATCGGGTACGCCATCTGCCACGAGGGTGTGTACCCCGAGGTGCCGCGTGGGCTGGCGATGAACGGTGCCGAGATCATTATCCGGGGCACCCTGATCGAGCCGGCCGTGCAGAACGGCATGTGGGAACTGCAGAACCGGGCCCACGCCATGTTCAACTCGGCGTACGTCGTCGCTCCGAACCTGGGGCCCGAAGTCCGTGACGACGGGTCAATGCAGGACCTGTTCGGCGGCCAGTCCATGATCGTCGGTCCACGCGGCCAGATCCTGACCAAGCAGCAGGGCTGGACCTCGGGCGACTCGTTCGTCTGCACCACGATCGACATCGAGGCGCTGCGCCGTGCCCGTCTCTCGAACGGCCTGTACAACCAGTTCAAGGACCTGCGCACGGAGCAGTACCGGGTCATTTACGACACCCCGATCTATCCGAAGAACCAGTACCTCGACGCGCCCCCGGCCGAGGGCTGGCTTGCCCGGGAAGACTCAACACGGGCCGCCAATATCGAGAAGCTCATCGAGCGCGGCGTTCTCACACCGCCGACGGGTTACAAGGCCTAGACCGAGGGTTGGCCGCGGGCGTGTTTCGCGCCCGCGGCCAACGCGGTCTATTCCATCGGGCCTAACGGAGCCGAAGTCATGCCTCCTGGTAGCCGCCTGCCTTCAGCAAGTGGTCGGGCAGCCGGTTTCCGGGGGCCCTGCCGCGGATCTCCAGCAATTCCCTGGCGTGCGCGTGCAGTTTCTTGTCTTCCTCGGACACCGGCACCCACGGCGGAATGGGTACGGCTGTTCCGGTTTCGTCACGGGCCACCATGACCGTCAGGCAATACGTGGTCAGGTTCATTTCGCGGGTTTTCGGATCGCCGGAGCGGACGTGCACGGCGATGTGCATTCCCTTTGCCCCGGTGTACACGAGCCGCGCTTCCACCTCCACTACGTGGCCGATCAGCAACGGCCGGTAGAAGCGCACGCCGCCCGAGAACACCGCCACAGTATCCCGGCCGCAGTACCTGGAGGCGCAAACGTAGGCGGCCTCATCGATCCATTTCATGACGATGCCACCGTGGACTTTGCCACCCCAGTTCACATCAGTGGGGGACGCCATGAAGCGCAACGTCACGCGTTCGGCGGTGCCGGCGTCGGTATATTCCTGGGCGTTCATCGCCTTGACGATTTGCTCGCGGACTTCAATGCGGGCAAGCGCGTGATCACGTTGCTCAATCTCCTCCGGAGTGGAGGGCTCGAACTGTGGCACAGGAATCGGCTTGCCGTCAGGTCCGACGGCCACGAAAATCACCATGCACTGGCTGTGCATTGTCTCCGGTCCACCCTTGGGATCGCGCGAGCTGACCACCGTGTGGATGTGCATGGAGGAACGGCCGGTGTAGACGATGGTGGACGTCACCTCCACCATGTCGCCGCTGTTCACCGGATCCGTGAAGTGAATGTTGCCCACGTAGGCCGTGACGCAATAGGACTTCGCCCAACCAACGGCCGCCGCGTACGCAGCCTTGTCCACCCACTCAAGGACGGTGCCGGCGTCGACGGATCCACTGTGGCCCACGTCCATGGGGGCGGCGAGGAAGCGGAGGGTTACGGAGTTGCTGGGGGACTCGCTCATGCTCGAAGTTTACTGTTGGCGGGTTTCTGTTACGTGTCCACGTCGTGCGCCCGCCGTCCGGCTGGCCAGACCTTCTGCCCGACCGATTCGAAACGGACGGCCCAGGCGAACTTGATACACAAATGAGAATCAATATCATTTAATCCATGACTCATCACCCGACCCCTACTTCGCCACGCCCAACCACCCGAACAAGGCGCCGCAGAAGCGCCCGGCCGCTTGCCGCCGTCGGGCTTTCTGCGCTTCTCCTCACCGCGTGCGCTGCCCCCGGGGCCAGCCCGGCTGAAGCGCCTACCGAATCCCATGCAGCAGCATCGAAGGAAAAGGAAGCGGGCGCTCCTTCGCCTCGGCTCGTTTACACGTACGACGGCGGCATCGCTGTGGTGGACGCGAAGACGCTCGAACCCGTGGGCGGCGAAGCGGAGCTCGACGGATTCAACCGCCTCAACCCTGCAGGTGACGGCCGGCATGTCCTGGTGTCCACGGGCGACGCGTTTCGCGTTTTCGACGCCGGCGCCTGGACCGAGCCGCACGGCGACCACAGCCATCACTACGTTGCCGAACCCAGGCTGACGGATCTGTCGTTCGAGGCGAGCAAGGCAGGTCACGTCGTGCGGCACGCGGATAAGACTGTGCTGTTCAGTGACGGCTCCGGCAAGGTGGAAACCTTCGAATCCAGCGCCCTGGGCGACGCTGTCGAGGCCGGCAAGCTGCCCGTCACGGACGTTTACACCACTGCCGAGACTCACCACGGCGTCGCGGTGGAGTTGGAAGATGGCAAGCTGCTGGTCACCCTGGGCAACGACGAGGGCCGCACCGGCATCGCTGTCCTGGAGGCCGGCAAGGGGCAGGACCGTAAAGAACTTGTGCGCAACGAAGACTGCCCTGGTGTGCACGGCGAGGCAGTTGCTGCAGGCGAAGCTGTGGTGGTTGGCTGCGAGAATGGCATGCTGATCCACAAGGACGGTGCCATCACCAAGGTCGCAAGCCCGGACGCATATGGGCGCATGGGCAACCAGGCGGGCTCGGAGAAGTCGCCGGTGATCCTGGGCGACTACAAAGTGGACAAAGCCGCTGAGCTGGAACGGCCCACGCGGATTTCCCTGGTCAACACTGAAACCGCAACCCTCCGGCTTGTGGATATTGGCACCAGCTACTCGTTCCGCTCGCTGGGCCGCGGACCGGCCGGCGAAGCGCTGGTGCTCGGAACTGACGGCGGCCTGCGCGTTATAGACCCGCTCTCGGGAGAAGTGACCTCGACGATCCCCGTAGTCGCCGCGTGGGAAGAATCCACCACGTGGCAGGACCCGCGCCCCACGCTTTTCGTTCAAGGCTCGACGGCGTTTGTCACCGAACCTGCGACGCAAACTATTCACGCGGTGGACTTGCAAACAGGCAAGGTGAAGAAGTCCGTGCAGCTTGAGCACGTCCCGAACGAGCTGACCGGCGTCGAAGGCTAGACGTTCTCTCACATCGTGACCCTTAAGCGCCGACGTTCTCTCACATCGTGACCCCTTAACGCCGATGCTCGCTCACTTTCTTGACGAAAGTGAGCGAGCGTTCCGCTATTCAGGCTCGGATGTGAGAGAACATCGGGGGTTGGGGGCAAACTACGCGAGGACGCGGAGCTTGCTGGCGGAGCGGCCGAAGAGGGCGTTGTCGGCGGAGATCTTGCCTGCTCCAGCCAGGGCGAGGGCCAAAGCGGCGCCGGCGAAGAGGAGGACCAGCTCGTATCCGCCGTTGGCGACGAAGACGCCGGCCGGAGCGTGAACCAGGAACAGTGCTCCGAGCATGTCGATGGCCAGGAGGGCCGCGAACACCCGGGTCAGGAGCCCGAGGATCAAGGCGATGCCGCCCACAAGCTCGAGGGTTGCAACAACCGGGGCTACTGCGGAAGCGCCCGGCACGCCCATCTGTGCAAAGGAGGCCTGGGTGCCGGCGATGGTGAATTCGTTGAACTTCTGCCAACCGTGCGCGGCGAAGAGAAAACCTGCAATAACGCGCAGGACGGTCAGGGCTGTAGTGCTCAAGCTGGACTTGTTCATGCCTTCAACCTTCCCGGAGATAAGTTGAAGAGTCAACTAATTAAGAAGTTCCGTGACTCAACCCACGTGGTTTTGCCTGCAGCCAAGGCTGGAGGAGGCGCGTCGTGATGGGCAGGAAGATGTACGTCATCAGCGGCGTCAGGATGACGATGTTGAGCAGCACCTGGAACACCAGCGGCCAGCCCAGCGTCAAAGGGTGCAGCAGGAAATTGGCCAACAGACTAAGAGGGAAGAACGGTAGGAAGATGCTGATCGCCTGTTTCCAACGCGGTGGCACCACAGTTTCCGGAACAACCACGGAGGCATCGCCGGGCTGCGAAAACCAGCCCTCGATGCCTGTACGCCGCTCAACCCGCGTGGTCTCCATCATTTCCCGCGCGCTGTCGATCCACCAGCGCCGCTCCTCGGACTGCTCCCATCCATGCAGCGTTTCAGCATCGGCGAACCGGTACAGCATGTGCCATTCGTTCGAGCCGGCCCCACTCCGGACCCATCCCGAGCCCAGATATCCGGGCCACTCGCGCGCCAGTTCCTGGCCAGCGTGTGCCCAGGCATTTGCTTGCCGGGTGTACCCCGGAAGGATGGTGCGGGCGACGGAAACTGTAACGGGATGCTTGTGTGACACGGCCCCAAATTTACCTGCCCCCAAGCGGACTAGGCTTGTTTAGTGCCTCAAACCACAACCATCACCACTCGTTCCAATGCCCGCGAGATCCTGCGCCTGGCAGTACCCGCGTTCGGCGCGCTCATAGCCGAGCCGCTGTTCCTCCTCGCTGACTCCGCCATTGTGGGCCACCTGGGCGTGGATCAGCTCGCCGGCGTTGGGCTGGCATCCACGCTGATGCACACTGCTGTTGGACTTATGGTCTTCCTGGCATATTCGACGACGCCGGCAGTCGCCCGGGCGATTGGCGACGGCAAGCTCGGCAAGGCTTTGGCGGCAGGGCGCGACGGCGTGTGGCTGGCTCTGATCCTCGGTGCGGGTCTCGCCGTCGCCGGCTTTGTCGCTGCTGAACCGCTCGTGGGCCTGATGGGCGCGACGGGCGAGGTTCGCGGGTTCGCAGTGGATTACCTGCGCTGGTCGATGCCCGGGCTGGCCGCGATGTTGCTCATCTTCGCAGGCACGGGCGTGCTCCGCGGCCTTCAGGACACGCGGACACCCTTGGTGGTTGCCACGGCAGGATTTGCGCTGAACATCGCGCTGAACTGGTTCCTCGTCTACGGATTGGATCTGTCCGTTACTGGTTCGGCCATCGGCACAAGCATTGCGCAATGGGCCATGGCGGCTGTGTATCTGGTGATGGTTGGCCGGAACGCCCGGCAGCATGGTGTCTCCCTCAAACCCCACTGGCATGGCATTCGGGCCATGACAAAGGTTGGTTCATGGCTGATGCTGCGTACCCTAAGCCTCCGCCTCGCCATCCTCTCCACAGTCCTGGTAGTCACTGCCCAAGGCGCCGTGAACCTCGCAGCCCATCAGCTGGCCATGACCATTTTCTCGTTCCTCGCCTTTGCCTTGGATGCGCTCGCCATCGCGGCGCAGGCCCTGATCGGCAAGGAACTGGGCGCCAGAAATGCTGTCCGCGTCCGGGTATTGACGCGAACCATGATCCGCTGGGGCCTGGGGTTCGGGGTGATAACCGGCGTGCTGCTCGCTGTGGCTGCGCCGTGGGCCGGCTACCTCTTCACGTCCGACGCCGGTGTGCGTGAGGCATTGACCGTCGCCCTGTGGGTCCTTGCAGTCGGACAGCCTTTGGCCGGCTACGTCTTCGTCCTGGACGGCGTCCTCATCGGTGCCGGTGACGCGCGCTATCTGGCGATTGCCGGCGTCGTGAATCTTGCGGTCTACTTGCCGCTCCTGACGGCCGTCCACCTGACCAGGCCCGACGGCGCGGCGGGGCTGGTGTGGCTGTGGGTCGTCTTTGCGCTGGGCTACATGCTGGCGCGCGGGGTCACTTTGGGACTGCGCGCGCGCACGGACAAATGGGTAGTGCTTGGTTCGCACTAAACTGGATGCGTGACTCTCCCCACGACTCCTTCCCAGACACCTCCTGCGTCCGTGCCCGGGCTCTGGAAACCAGTGCTGACCCGGGCAGTGGTTGCGTTGGTGTTCGGCCTGGTCACCATCTTCTGGGGATCGCCTTCGGTGCAGGTGCTGGCTTGGGCCGTTGGCTTGTACCTGCTCGCAACAGCGGGTTCGTTGTGGGTCTCGCGCGTTCTGCCTGCGGCAGTCCCGGTGGTTGTCGCGATCGGCGGTGTGGGGGCGTTGGTCACTCAGTCAGATGCCGGCGTCGCGCTTTCTACCGCCGCCGCGTTGCTGGTACTTGGCGTTCTTGAACTGGTCCACGCACTGCGGAATCGCGACTCGTTGACCCGTGATTGGCTGGTATCCGGTGTTATCGCTGTGGGCACTGCTGTGGCGTTGCCGTTCTTCATATCGCTCGGCGCGCACGCACTTCTGGGTGTTGCCGGTGGCGGAGCGATCCTTTCCGGTGTGCTGTGGATTCTCTCCGGGCTGACGCTCCGGCACGATGCTCACACGGGCAACCAGGCCACTGCGCCGGGTGCTTCCCCGGAGGCCGTAAACTAGTAGCTGGACGTTCTACTCGTTGTAGAACTTTTGCAGACCGGCGGGGAGCCGAACAGGCCCGCCATCATTGGAGGAATGATCGTGGCAGACCAGACACCAGGAGAGCCGCGCAAGATGCGGACCTCGGTCAAGGGACCCCTCATGTTCTCCGCGTTCTTCGCAGTACTGGCATTCGTTGCCGTGCTCATTTTCGCGTCTGGCGGCAGCGCACGCGCTCCGCGGTTCGACCTCGCCTTCACCGGCGCTGGTATCGCGTTTATCGTGAGCCTCGTGGTGGCTGCCATGCTCTCCATGAGCCACAAGGAAAACGCCGAGCACCTGGGTAAGGGCTCTGGCGTCAACCTCAGCTCCAAGCGGCCCGGGCATGGTGGTCCCGCCGCTCCCGGTTCCGTTGCAGACGAGGCTGAAACGCCCGACGGCGGCCACTAACCTTCCGGCGCTTCCTCACTACAGGTGGGGGAGCGCTTTTTCGCAGAGTGGGGCCGCAGTGGTGCCCTGCATTTTCCGCGGGGAGGAGATCTACTCGCCCACGGCCGCTTTCCGCGCCCGATACGCTGCGACGTGTGCACGGTTGGCGCAGTTGCCTGTGTCGCAATAGAGCTTGGAGCGGTTACGGCTGAGGTCCAGGACCACCGCATCGCAATCGTCTGCGGCGCAAATACGCATGCGATCCATTTCCTGGCTGCGGATGACGTCAATGATTGCCATGGCAGCTTCTGTGCCCATGCGGTCGGCCAATGGTGCTTCGGGTGTAGTGGCGTGGAGATGCCAGTCCCAGTGATCGTGCTTGACGAGTTGCGGGAGTGCCTGCGCGTCTATGAGCAGTTTGTTCACGGTCTTTGCGGCGGTGTCCTCATCGGCGGCCCAGAGTGATGCCAGCTCGCTACGCAGCCGCTTGACGCTGCGCAATTCTGCTTCGTCATGTGTCCTCGAACCCGAGAATTCTTCGGCCTCCAAAAAGGCGTCGAGGTCCTCTACTGATGCCAGCGAATCCTCGCCGTTGGCTGCTGTGTTGACGAGATTAACGACGGTGCGTAGTGCAATCTCGGTGTCAGGCGCAAAATGCACTTTGACTCCTTACATGTTTCGGGAGTACTGTCATGACCATAAGCCCACTTTACTCCTGACAGGAGGCTGCTGTGTCAGCTACAAAGACGAAGGCTGATGCAAAAGGTTTCCTGGCCTCAGGACTCGGCATCGCTTTATTCTCCTCCGCGGTTTTCGGTACCTCCGGTTCGTTCGCCAAGTCCATGCTCGAAACCGGCTGGTCACCTGGCGCTGCTGTTGCCGTGCGACTCACCGGTGCTGCGCTGATCCTGGCGATTCCCGGCGTCGTGGTTCTTCGCGGCCGCTGGCACCAGCTCAAGGACAACTGGCTGACTATCCTGCTGTTTGGGCTCATCGGAGTCGCAGGTTGCCAGCTGTTCTACTTCAATGCAGTAGCCCGGTTGTCCGTGGGGGTTGCCCTGCTGCTCGAATACCTTGCGCCGGTCATGATCGTGCTGTGGCTGTGGATCGCCAGCCGTCGCCGCCCTCGGGCCCTTACCGCCGCTGGCGCATTGCTTTCGTTGGGTGGACTAGTCCTTGTGCTCGACCTCACCGGCGCTGTGAAGGTGGACTTCATCGGCGTCCTCTGGGGCATGGCTGCCGCCGTGTGCCTGGTGATCTACTTCTTCATTACAGCCAAGGAAAACGACACCCTTCCTCCTCTCGTGCTTGCCTCGGGCGGTCTGCTGGTGGGCGCGCTGGTCATGTGGCTGGTGGGTGCTGTGGGGTTGATCCCCATGACTTTCAGTACCGCTGATACGGCCCTGGGCCCCTGGACCATACCCTGGTGGGTGTCAGCTGTGGGGCTTGTTATTCTCGCGACCGTCCTCGCCTACGTCTCCGGCATCATGGCAGCACGCAGTCTGGGGTCCAAAGTGGCGTCTTTCGTGTCCCTGACGGAAGTGCTGTTCGCCGTGATCTGGGCTTGGCTGCTGTTGGGTGAATTGCCGAGCACCATCCAGTTGCTGGGTGGGCTTCTGATTGTGGGCGGTGTGGTCTTGGTCCGCGTGGACGAATTGCGAGGTGACCGTAAGGCCGCCCGGACCGCTGAGGAGGCTGCCCGGGCCCGCGTCCTGGATCACGCGAACGACGTCGAACCCGTCCCGTCGGGGCGCGTCGCCAAGGTCCCGCGGGACTAAGGGCATCTTCGAGTTTGGATCTTAAGAAGCGAAAACCCCGGACGCCGTAGCGTCCGGGGTTTCCCAACGGTCCTAGTTGGAAGCCTGCTGCTGCTGCTCAGCGTTCTTCTGAGCGCGGTCGCCGGCTTCGCGAAGGGCGTCGGCAACCTTCTTCAGGTTGGAAGCGTGCTGGCTGTCCCACTCGCCGCGGAACTTGTCGGCGTCCGGGCCCTTCCAGTCGGTGCCGTCAAGGGCGCCCTTCAGCTGTGAGCGCTGCTGCTCGATGTTCTCGGCACCAGCCTTCAGCTTGTTACCGAGCTGACGAAGCTGATCAACATCTGCACCCCAAATAGCCATGAGATTCTCCTTCATTTGTTCGGACCCGAGCTCTTCGGCATCCCCAGCGGCCTCCGGCTCATCCGGAAGATCCAATAGCTAAAACCTATCGTGTGATTCGAAAAGGCGTCGATGGGCACCCCTCCCCATGGAGCGCTGCCCATAGTTAGCATGGGGTTATGTGCCGGAATATCAGGACTCTTCATAACTTCGAACCACACGCTACGTCGGCAGAGGTGGAGGCCGCCGCGCTGCAATACGTGCGCAAGATCAGCGGTTCCACCAAACCGTCCAAAGCCAACGAGGAAGCTTTCGCTGAGGCCGTCCACGAGATCGCCCACATCACGCAGCATTTGCTGGATTCGCTGGTGAGCCATGGCCCGGCGAAGAACCGTGACGAGGAAGCCGCCAAGGCAAAGGCCCGGGCTGCTGTCCGCTTCGGGACGGCTTAGCCCGGGCACAAGTCCTCAAACTGCGCAGCAGCACATGACGTTCTGAGAGCTCGGAGCGCCCTGTGCTGCTACGCGGATGGGTTACTTCCCGAATGAGCGGAGCCGCAGGGAGTTCGCGACGACAAGCACGGAGCTCGCCGCCATTGCTGCGCCTGCGATCATCGGATTGAGCAGTCCGATGGCTGCCACTGGGATGCCGATCGCGTTGTAGAAGAAGGCCCAGAACAGGTTGGTCTTGATGGTGGAGAGCGTCTTGCGGGAGAGCTCGATAGCCTGAACGAGCTGGCCCAGGTCGCTGCCCATCACGGTGAGGTCAGACGCTTCGATTGCAACGTCCGTGCCGGACCCCATCGCGATTCCCAGATCCGACTGGGCCAAGGCAGCGGCGTCATTCACGCCATCGCCTGCCATTGCCACCGTTGCGCCGGAGGCCTGAAGCTTCCGGACTGCGTCGACTTTGCCTTCCGGCAGGACGCCAGCGAACACGTCGTCAGCGGAAATCCCGACGGCGGCAGCTACTTGGGCGGCGACAGCGGCGTTATCACCCGTCAGGAGCATCGGACGGATACCGAGATCCTTCAGTCGCTGGATCGCAGCTGCGGAGCCTGGCTTGATGGTGTCGCTCAGGCTGACGATTCCGGCAGCTTGACCGTCCACAGCCACCCAAATTGCAGTTGCGCCGCTATTCTCCTGAGCTGCGAGCTCGTCCCGCTGGCTGGCATCGAGGGCGATGCCGTTCTTCTCAAGCCAGCCCGAGCGCCCAACCACAACCGTTTTTTTAGTCCCGTCCAACGCCACGGTTCCGCGGACTCCGCCGCCAGGAGCGGAACTGAAGCCATCCACACCGGGGAGAGCGCCGGCGTCGGGCATTGCTTCCTTGGCTGCTTCCGCAATCGCATGGGCGATGGGGTGCTCCGAGGCTGACTCGACCGCACCGGCAAGTGTCAGGACTGCTGCCCGGGAGTGGCCATTGAGGGCGACCGTATGGTCCACGGCAAGCCTTCCGCTGGTCACGGTGCCGGTCTTGTCCAGCAGGATGGTGTCCACATGCCGGGTGTCCTCCAGCACCTGCGGACCCTTGATGAGAATGCCCAGCTGAGCGCCGCGGCCCGTTCCGGTCAACAGCCCGACGGGAGTTGCGAGGCCAAGGGCGCAGGGGCAAGCGATCACCAGGACGGCAACTGCAGCGGTGAACGCCGCGTTGAGGTCGCCCGAGAAGAACAGCCACAGAACGAACGTCACCAACGCAAGCACCAGCACGATCGGCACGAACACCGCGCTGATCCTGTCCGCAAGCCGCGCGATTGGCGCCTTTCCGGTCTGCGCCTGACTGACCAAACGGCCCATCTGGGCGAGGGTCGTGTCAGAACCCACCCTCGTGGCCCGGACCAAAAGGCGGCCTGAGGTGTTGATGGTAGCGCCGGTAACAGGGCTCCCTGGACCGACCTCGACCGGAACAGATTCGCCAGTCACGAGAGAGGCATCGACGGCGGACGCGCCGTCAATCACCACACCATCGGTCGCGATCTTCTCACCAGGGCGGACCACGATGACGTCATCTACCAGGAGTTCTTCAGCAGGTATTTTCTGTTCCCGGCCGTCCACCAAAATCGTGGCATCCTTGGCGCCAAGATTCAGGAGGGCTTTCAAAGCGTCGCCGGCCTTGGCCTTCGCATTTGCTTCCAGGTACCGTCCCAACAGCAGAAATGTGGTGACAACGGCGGCGACTTCGAAATACAGCCCACCACCGGACATGCTTTCCATGCCCGGGTGCTCCGTCATCCTGGGATCCGCGAACAACTGCCACGCGGAGTAGAGGTAGGCCGCGATCACCCCGATGGAAACGAGCGTGTCCATGGTGGATGCGAGATGCCGGGCATTGATAGCGGCGGCCCTATGGAACGGCCACGCAGCCCAGCTGACCACAGGCAGCGCCAATGCACCCACAATCCAGCCCCAGTTGGTGAACTGCAGGGCAGGAACCATGGAAATCGCGAAGACGGGCACGGTCAGTACCGCCGCCGTGATCAGGCGTGGGCGGAGTGTTGACGCCGCTGGGCCGTGCGACATGTGATCTGTGTGATTCGCGTGCTCGGCATGCTCTGCTGGCGCGGAGCCGCCGGTGCCATGCTCTGCATGCTCGTGGTTGCCTTGCGTGACGCCCCCGGCGCCATGCTCTGCATGCTCGGTCGTTCCTCCCTTGGACGCATGCTGCCGCATGGCGCCGGACGCATCACTGTGGTCGTGTCCGGTTCCGGGTTCCGTGGCTTGGGGCGGTTCGGCCTGCGCCGCGTGTCCATTGTTGGTGGACGTTTTTGCGTGGTCCTTGTGATCTGGGAGGTCACTCGTGAGCTCGGTGACGGAGTTTGGTTGGTGACCCTGAACGCCACGATTGTGGTGTTCCCTGGTGTGGGGGGCTGGGGGTTGGCGGACTTTGGCTTTGTAGCCTGTGGCGTTGACCGTGTCCACGATTTGTTGGTCTGTCACCGTGGCTGGGACGGTGACGTGGGCTGATTCCAGGGGAAGGTTGACGCTGGCTTCGACGCCTTCGAGCTTGCCGAGCTTCCGTTCAACCCGATTGACGCACGAGGCGCAGGTCATGCCCTCTATGTCCAGTTCGATGACCCGGGTTTCGGGCTGATTGAAGGTCTCCTGGTTAGTCAAGAGGACTCCTAGGCTTCGTTGGCTACCACCAAGTAGCCGGCTTCTGCGACGGCCTCGCCTATTTCGGACGGCGAGAGCTGGCTGGTGGATGTGATGGTTACGGTGGACAGCCCGCCGGGGTTGAGGTCCACGGAGACGTCCTCCACGCCGTTAAGTGCTTCGAGTTCCTCGCTCACGCTTGAAACACAGTGGCCGCAGGTCATGCCGGAAACGTTGACGTTTGTCTGGATGGTCTGGCTCATGATGCGCTCCTTGGTGGTGAGTTGAATGGTGTGATGTGTGTTGGCGGAATTACCGCAGCAGGCGCCCGATGGCATCGGTGGCCTCCTTTACTTTGGCATCGATCTGTTCGGCGCGGGCTTCAGGATTGGGCTCGGAGGCGGCGCCAACCACGCAGTGGCCAATGTGCTCTTCAACGAGTCCCAGGCTGACGGCGTGCAGGGCTTTGGTGGCAGCAGCCACCTGCGTGAGGATGTCGATGCAGTATTTGTCCTCTTCCACCATGCGCGCGATACCGCGGACCTGCCCCTCGATGCGTTTCAGGCGGCGCAGGTAGGCGTCCTTGTTGCTGGTGTACCCGTGTGGTGCGGCGTGCTCAAGGTCGACTTCGATGGTCGGGAGGTCCGCGCTCAGGTGGTTGAAGCTAAGGTCTGCATTGCTCATACATCGAATGTATACCCCTTGGGGGTATAAGATCAAGTACCCCCTGGGGGTATTGGGCGTATGTCTTCGAGAAATGGGAACGCGCCCAGGCTTCGCGTAGTGTTTGCTCTGGGGCGGAAGGAGATCGTCCGCAGAATCGCTTTTCTCAACGGAGGATACGTGACAACCTCACCGACCGGCCTAACGCTCGATCCCGCCGCCTTTTTTCGCGCCAAGTTGCAGTGCGAAATCGACGTCATGGAAGTGGCTGAGTCGGAGCCGGGCTCGTTGCTTGTGGTGGATACGCGTAGGCAGTCCTCGTGGGATCACGGACATATTCCGGGAGCAGTACATATACCGACTGCCCAGATTCCAGCTTTGGCTGCTGGGCGGATCCCGGCGGGTTCGAAAGTCGTGGTCTACTCCTGGGGTCCCGGGTGCAACGGCAGCACCTTCGCGGCGCTCGCTTTCGCCGAACTGGGATATTCGGTGAAGGAAATGATTGGTGGCATCGAGTACTGGATCAGGAATGGCCTACCGGTCGAAACTGCTTCCGGCGTCAGCTTGCAGAAGCCCGATCCGCTGGTGACAGCACACACTGCGTGAGTTGAAACGAGGGATGATGGCGGTATTCGTGTTGATTCACGGTGGCGGTTCCACAGCGTGGGATTGGCATCTGGTTAAGCCCCTGCTTGAGGCATCCGGGCATGGCGTCATCGCTGTCGACTTGCCCATTGAAGATGCCGGCGCAGGGCTTGAGGACTACACGCGGGCAGTGACTGCAGCCGTAGGCGACGCTCAGAACACCATCGTTGTTGGGCACTCGTTGGGTGGCTTCACAGCGCCATTGGCCTGCCACGCCCTCCGCTCCGACGGACTTGTGTACCTCTCGGCAATGATTCCGATGCCGGGCGAGACGTTCGGGGACTGGTGGACCAATACGGGGCATGATCGGGAGTCCATCCCTGAAGAAGCATTCTTCAACCTGGTCCCCGAGGATTTGGCACAGCAGGCAATCGGCAAAGAGCGCGACCAGCAAGGTGCGTGGATGTCCGCGCCTTGGCCCGGCCGGCATCCGCATGTTCCTACCCTGGCGATTTTGTGCCGTGACGACCTGTTCTTTCCACCATCATTCATGAGGCGCCAAGTACGTGATCGGCTAGGAATCGAACCGGTGGAGATCCCGGGCGGTCACTATGCCAGCTTGAGCCATCCGGAAGCTGTAGCAGCGGCTCTCAACGAGTTCGCCAAGGAGATCAATGTGGGCCGCTAAATATGGTCCTCAGTCCTTCTTCTTCAATTCCTGGGCGAGCATCACCAGGATTCCGCTGGGTCCGCGCAGATACGTGAGCTTATAGATATCTCCATATGTGGCCACTCCGCGTAGCGGAGTGCATCCGTGCTTCGCCGCTATCTCAAGGGCTTGATCGATATCGTCAACGGAGAAGGCCACCCGGTGCATTCCGATGTCGTTCGGACGGGTGGGGTGCGTCTCGATCGCATCAGGGTGGATGTATTCGAAGAGTTCCAGCTGACCCTGACCATCGGGGGTTTGCAGCACCGCAATCTTCGCGTGGTTGCCATCAAGCCCGACGGCGGTATCGGCCCACTCGCCGCTGACGGTGTCACGGCCAACCACTGTCAGGCCGAGGTCGGTGAAAAAGGCGATGGTTTCTTCAATGTCACGTACCGCAATACCGACATTCTCAAGTTTGATGGCCATGGCTTCGAAGCTATCAAGGTGAAGCGATTGGCTCCAGTGGCGAGGCGGCAGGAAACCTAACCCCGACGTCGGCACTTACGCGAGTGCCGACGTCGGGGCTTCTATTCGGTGTCGGCTTCCTTCAGTACCAGAGCGGTCCCTTGGAACGCCCGCAGTTCGAGGAAGAAGCTGCCAAGGTCATCCACTTGCCCCACGTTTTCGCCGCTGAAGAGATCGTGGACGCTGGCGCCAGGGACAAGGTGCGAGGACTGGATGCTGCCTGCGATGTCCTGGTCGGAGAAGTTCAGGACGGTGACTTCAAGCTCGCCGCTGCCGAGTTGGTTGACCAGGACCAGCAGCCCGCGGTTGGAAACGTCGGGCACGTCCAGCAAGGTACTCGTTGCGATCCCTGATTCTTCCCGTACTTTCAGGATCTGCTGGAGGCGCCGGGCGTAGGAGGCTGGATCCTTGAGCTGTTCAGGCAGCGGACCGTAGAGGCTCCGGGCCCGCGCCATGCCGGCGAGGGAGGTCTTGGCGTCGGGGCTGGTGCCCATGAGGTCGTGGGCGCCGCGGTTAATCCAGCGGGTGTCGCCTTGCGAGGTGAGCTCCCGGACTGTTTCCCGATCCAACGCGGTGATGCCGGTGAGGTCCCATCCGGAAAGCGCGAAGACCCCAGGCTGCAGCGCGTTGTACATGGACAGGAGCACGTGGGCATCCAGGACCTGGGCCTCTTGCTCCTGCGTTATCGAGTCCGGGTCTTTGATTCCCAGCGCAGCCATGAGGAAGCTGACCGTGGTGCAGGCGATGCCGTTGGTGGTGAAGACCGCGTTGTAGGGCCCGTTCTCACCGGTGAGGCGTTCCCGCAGGGTGCTCTGGACCTTCTCGGCAACCTCGGCGCCTGTCAGTTCTTCGCCGCCAAGCTCGAAGATGTCTTCCCTGTGTCCAGCGGCAAAGTGGAGCAACTCGTAGGTCAGTTCATCGTGGTTCTGCAGTGCGTGCACCAGCGAGGCCTGGTCCACACCGATCTCCATGGCCAACCGAAGGGTCAGTCGGAGAAACTCGGTGTCACCGGTGACCAGCGCATAGTGGTAGGCGGGCCTGGTGATGAAGTCGTAGGAAAGATCCGGGCCCGACTCGGACTGCGCCTTGATGTCATCAATGGTGAGGTTGAGTTCCTGGAAGGAGAACCCGCCCACTTTGCGGATCATGGAGCCAATGAGCTGGTTCGCTGCCTCGGACAGGGGGTGGCCTTCCGACCAGCCCGGCTGTTCCTCCGCGCTCTTCTCCACGCCGAGGAAGCCGTTGGCATCCAGCCGCAGGGCACCGGTGCCCAGGTCCAGGAGGGAGTGCAACGCATCGCCCACCACCAACCGCATCCCGGCGAAGGTAGGGTCCAGCCAGTTAATGGATGGCTGCCCGGCCTTGAAGTAATGGAGATACACCCAGCGACGGGTTTTGCCGGTGGTATCCACGATCGGCCTGGTGGCGCTCCAGTTGGTCTCCTTGACCCCGGGTTCGTAGAAGATCACGCGTTGGAGCCTGCCGATGATGTACCCCGCTTTTTGGAGGGCCTGCTCGGTATCGGGACTGATATTCACTGAATCTTCGCCCTCGGGAACATCGGGCAGCAGGTGCCAGTCTTCCTCGGGGATATCCACCATGTGATAGATGCCCGGGTAGTCCCGGAAGTTCATCTCGGCAAGACGGAAGTCGGCGCCTTTGCCCGTATGGCCGGGCACGATGTCGTCGATGACCGTCCCGTCATGATCTGCGGCGACTTCGCACATCCGGCGGAATTCTTCCTCCGTACCGAACGCCGGATCGATCGCCATGCTGATGCGGTCAAAATGGCCATCCACGCTGGGCGTCTGGGACCAACCGCTGATGCCTCCGGCCAGCTTTACAGGGCCAGTGTGGAGTCCGCGGATGCCGATCTCCCGGAACGCCTTCCAGAGGCCCGGCTCTCCCAGCGCGGACAGAAATGACTGACCCTCGCGGGTAATGAAGGAGAGAGGGTAGGCCGTGAACCACACAGGCGCACGCTCCACTGCCGCCCGCGGGTTTGGTCGGGCGTAGGCGTTCTGCCACATGCTGGCCTGGCCAGAGAGTTGCCGGGCCATGGTGTTGGCATCGCCGAGCATCGACTGGTTGCGAAGCCAGTCCACATACGTCGGATTGCGCCCATCGAATTCCAAGGAGGGCCTGGCTGCGAAGAATTGCCGGCGTCGGGCGATCGGCCGGAGGGCTTTCGGGCGGGCGGGATAGAACTGTTCGTCAAACGTGATCTCGGGTGACTCTGTGGCGGTTTCCTCGGGTTGCGTTTCCTGCGGATCCTCCGTTGTTTCCTCTGGATTCCCGTTGGTTTCTGACAGGCTCTCGCTGACTACAGGCTCCCGCACAGCTTTCTCCTTTACGTGGTCGCCGCGTCAACGCCGACCGTCCGAGGGGGTCGTTCAAGAGGTCACGTACCCGGGCTTGCCCGGAGTATTCATGCTAGTCACGAGGGCATGGGGTTTGTCGAGCTTGGGAGAAGTGAGTCGTCAGGTTGCTGGCCAATCGTCGCTTGATGTCTCCGCAGTCCCCGCTTAAGTGAGGCCGCCCACGCCGCGCCTGCATAGAGGAACTACTCTGGAACTCCAACCCAAGCACGCCCAAAAAGCGAAGGTTACCCATGAAAATAGTTGTCATCGGCGGCAGTGGCCACATTGGTTCGTTCCTCGTGCCCAGGCTCGTCAACGCCGGCCATGAAGTGACCAACATCAGCCGCGGAATCCGGCAGGCCTACACCGATACACCAGAGTGGCAGCAGGTCCGCCAGGTCACAGCGGACCGGGAGCAGGAGGACCGGGACGGCATCTTTGGTGACCGGATCGTGGAACTGGGTGCCGACGTCGTGATTGACCTGGTCTGCTTTACGCTCGACTCCGCCACCGCGCTGGTGAACCGACTCCGCGGCGAGGTAGGCCACCTCCTGCATTGCGGTTCTATTTGGCGGTATGGCGCCAGCATGAAGCTGCCCATCGCGGAGGGCTCGGATACTGCTGCGGCCCCAACCGATGAGTACGGCATCCAGAAGCGAGCTATAGCCCGCATGTTGAAGGAAGAGACGGCTTCCGGCGGACTGGCTACTACGTCGTTGCACCCCGGTCACATCGTCGGACCTGGTTGGCAGCCGATCGGACCGCTTGGAAACCTCGACGCATCCGTGTGGGAGACGATCGCCGCAGGCCGGCCGCTAAAGGTTCCCGGAAGTGGCACCGAGCTGATGCATCACGTGCACGCCGACGACGTCGCGCAAGCCTTCGAGAAAGCCATCCAGCGACGTGAAGCGGCCGCCGCGGAGGACTTCAACATTGTTGCTCCCACCGCCCTGACAGTTCGCGGATACGTCGGGATCGCTGCGTCGTGGTTCGGGAAGGAACCTCGCTTCGAGCCAGTCAGTTGGGAGGAGTTCCGCAGAACCACCACACCTGGGCACGCGGATACGAGCTGGAGCCACCTGTCACGCAACCATTGCTTCAGCATTGAAAAAGCCAAGTCCCTGCTGGGTTATGCACCCCGGTATGAGCCGGAACAAGCGGTCCGCGAGTCCCTGGAGTGGCTCATCGACCACAAACAACTCAGCGTAGGAAACCTCGCCACAAGTTAAACCGCGACGTCGGCACTCACCTGAGTGCCGACGTCGAGCCCGAACGGTTGCCTAAGTCAGCCCTGGTGCAGTGCTTCCTGCCGGCGCTGCTCCAACGCATTCCGGACACGCTCCACGTCCCGTGGGTAGCAGAAGTAGAGGGCGGTGAGGACTGCTGCGTTGACCAGCATGAGGATCACCAGGGTCCAGAGGAACACGGCCTGGATTCCGAGGCTTGAGGCCAGGGCGCCCGCTCCGAGGGAGAAGACGGCCCACCCGATGGTCTCGAAAACGGTCAGGAAGATAGCGAAGGCCTGGCCACGAAGTTCCGGGAGGACGACGGCCGCGACGATCGGACGGTTGGCGGGCGGATTGGCTCCTTGGGCGAAGCCGATCAGGGCCCAGAACGCGCTGTAGATGCCGATGTTGTCGTAGTCGAATTGGGTTGCGAAGAATGCGACGGCGGCGAAGAGAACCTGGGCGCCCTGCAGGTAGGCAACCCGGCCCCTGTCGGGAAGGACCCGGTCCAGGAGCGCGACGAGCCAGCCGCCACCAGCGGTCCCGGCGAAGTAGCCGAGCCCAAACGGCACCAGGACGATGGCCGCCACCGCGTTCGTGAAGCCCCGCTCCACCACGAGGAACTGGATACCGAAGATCGCGATGAGGAGGTGCCCGGAGAGCAGGCGCGAGAGCATCATGATGGAGAAGCTGGGAATCCGGAACAGGGAGGCCACCGAGCGGACAGTGACTTTCGGGGTGAGGCGCTCGCGGCCGCTGAGGTCTGCGAGTTGCTTCTCCGACGCTCCCACTCCGGGGTCTTTCAGGAGCAGTGCCACCAGCAGGCCGGCCAGGATGCAAATGCCACCGATGGTCCACATGCCGAAGCGCCAGCCATCAGTAATACCCGTGAACAATGCGATGAGAGGGGCAATGAAGGAACTGATGAGGCTCATGAACCCGTAGAAGTAGCCCGCAGCCTTGCCGCGCTGGCTGTCATCGAAGGAGTCCGCGATGATGGCGTTGGCGATCGGGCTTCCACCGATGATCGACGCCGACATCAGCGTGTTGAGGATCAACAGTTGAACGAAGTCCTGGGAGAAACCTGCTGCTATGCCGAAGACTCCACCGGCCAGGGTGGTGGCGATCAGCGCTTTCCGTCGGCCGATCTTCCCGGCAAGCCAGGCCCACGCCGGACCGGCTGGGACGGCAATGATTTTGCCGAGTGCGGCCAGCAGGCCGAGGTGGCTGCTCTGCAGTTTCAGGGCCGCCGCAATGGTCGGGAACAGGGTGGCGCTGAGGCCGGCTTCCGTGTTGTCCACGACCGTAACGCCGGTGAGGACAGCGAGGTTTCGCCAGCGGTGGGGAACTTTGCTGGCTTGGGCTGCTCCTTCTGCTGGAGCTTCCGTGGCGAGGGCAGGGCTGGGTTGGGTGGTCATGGGCTGTAGGTCCTGTCTACATTGTCAGGCTGGGTTGGGGATGTGTCACTGGCTTGGAGTTACGCCGTGGGGACGGCAGCCAGTTCCTCGGCAATGGACCCGAGGGCGCTCGAGGAAACCGGGATGACGGCTGCGAGCTGGTAGAGGCTGAGCTGGGCGGGGATGTTAACCAGTTCAGTGCTGATGAGGTCGGGGAGGTGCTTCTCCAAGGCTTCGCGGCCGCGGACGTCCTGGAGCAGTTCCAGAAGGGGCAGTGTCAGGGCAGCTCCGCCGTCGGCGAAGCTGTCGATCGGAGGCAGGGGTTCCAAAGCGAGCCGCGCCCTGTCCGCTTGCCGGTCGGCGAGCAGGTGCTGGGCTGTGGGTTCGGAATCGAAAGGAATTCCGAGCCGCTGGAACTGGCTTTCCGGTGCATCGTTGGCGTGCATAAGTTTGGCCAGTGTTTTCAGTAGGCGCAGTTCCAGCTCGTCGTCGATGATGGGGTTCGTTTGGTGCGGGTCTTTTTCCAGGTCAAACAGGAGGGTTCCGTGGACCCATGAGTTCATCATGGAGGTGGTCTGGAGTTGCATTGTCCGCAGTCCCTTGGTGAAGCTGAACGCTTCCGCAGGTTCCCACTGCGCGAGTTCGGCTGTGGAGAACCGTGACCGCATGTGGGTGGGCATCAGCGTGTAATCCTCCAGTGGGGCGTTGGAAGGATCGACGGCGGCACGCATGTAGACGTAGCGGCCGTCAGTGACGTTGACGTGGCCACCATGGATACCGAACAGGGCCGCTTCACGTACTTCGTGGTCGTCCTGCAGGATGGCGGCCAGGTCCTGGCCCTGCATGTCCTCCGTAGGTTCGACGCCGAAGAAACGCAGCATGGTTGGTGCAATGTCGATGGTCTGGGCGAGGGCTCCACGCCGGGTGTCCTTGCCGCCGGTGCGAGGGTCCCACAGGAACATTGGCAGGTGCACGAGTTCGTTGAACCATGGTTGAACGGACTTGGCCCACCAGCCGTGTTCGCCCAGTAGGAAGCCGTGGTCTGTGTTCACCAAGAGGAGGGTGTCTTCCCACATGTTGTACTGGTCCATGGCATCCAGGACCCGTCCAAGCGATTTGTCGCACATCGAGACCAAAGCGGCATATTCGTAGCGGGCGTGCTCCACTTGATCCTGAGGTTCGGTGACCTTCTGGTATCCCGGCCAGTCGAATTCGGGGCCGTCGTAATCATGCTCGTACAAAGCCTTGTATTTGCTGTGGGTGAAGAAGGGCTCGTGCGGATCGAAAAGCTCGATCTGGAGCATCCACTTGTCTGCTTCATGGTTCGTATCGATGAAGTGCAGGCCGGCGTCCACGGTCTTGGTCTGGGAGTGGTCTGCCTCGGTGGGCATATAGCTGCGGTTGATGAGGTCCTGTCGCTTCATCCCCGCACGCCAGTCCTGGCTTCCGCCGGAAGGATTTACTACACCCTTCCACGGGTCGCCTTCCTGGCCACGGAAGAACTCCCAGGTGGTGTAGCGCGGGTGATAGGTGGCGCCTCCGTCCTCCCAATAGTGTGGGTGGTCTGATACGAGATGCGTGTGCACTCCTGCTTTTCCCAGCATCTCCGGCATGGAATCGTCGAAAGGTTCCAGCGGGCCCCAACTGCGGTGCAGGAAATTGTGGCGGCCGGTGTGCATCTCGCGGCGTGCCGGCATGCAGGGCATCGAACCGGCATAGAAGTTGTCGAACGTCGCCGTCTTTGCTGCCAGGCGGGCAAAGTTGGGGGCATCTACGAACGTGTCCGCCGCGTAAGGGGAGAGCATATGCCTGTTGAGGCTATCGAACATGAGGATGATGGCCTTCATGGTTGCAGCTCCGCCGGTACTGCGGTGAGCGAACGGGACGAGAGCTGTCCATCCAGAAGCTCTTTGCGCAGGCTGATCAGTCCGGCAACGTGTGCGTCGATGGCGCTCGCACCCATGAGGTGCAGGCGCTCTCCCACGGATTCGGCCAGCTCGGTGTCGAAGGCGATGGTGGGAGCCCACTGTTCCCTGCGGTCGCGGTTGCGGTACCTTGCGATTTCGTCCTGGCGGGTGTGGATTTCGACGTCGAGAATCCGGAGGAGTTGCTCAGCGCTCATGAAGCCGGCAAAGGACAACCGTGCAGCGAGTTCGGGGTCCTGGAAACGGCTGGCCGGGTGGTACGGGCCGGTGAGCCAATCGAGGAACACGGTGGCTCCTTCGTCAGTGACGCGGTAGGTCTTTGCGTCCTGCGCGCCGGGACGGGGGTCCACGCTGTGGGTCACCCAACCTTGGCTCTCCATGCTTCCGAGCGAGCGGTAAACCTGGCTCATCTGCGTATTGGAACGCAGGAAGCGGCCATGGGTGTCCAGGTACTTCTTGATGTCGTAGCCCGTGCTCGGATGCTCCAGCAGGACTCCAAGAAGGATGTGTTCGAGCTTCATTGTTCTCTCCATCAGCAGGTCATTGCGTGATGCCGGTCACGCTTTCTAAGAAAAGAATGACACAAGTGGAATGGTGAGTCAATGACACAAGTGGAATCCTTATAAGTTCGACGACGGCACCTGGCCAAGTTCCGGCGTCGAACCTTAATGCCCGGGACTGTGTACACGCGGAGGCCAGGAGGCGAAGCTTAAGGAGCACGTGCACCCAGGGGGAGTTCCGAATGTACAAAGCGCCGAACAAAGGAGTCACGGACAGCCGGCTCGACCACGCGTTCTTCGTCCTGGGTGGAGCAGCTGCGGTGTGGCTGGCATTCCTTCTGGTGGGGGAGAGCTTTCATCTGGGGTGGGGCCAGGTGTGGTTCTCCTTTGTGTTCTGGGCCTTCCTGGCCTACCTGCTGCTGCCTCGCCTCCACCGCATCCTGACCACCATTTACGTTCCCGGCTACTTCATCGGCCGGGCCCGGACCAGCGACGGACTGCTCGGTGACCCGGTGAACGTGGCCCTGATGGGCACCGAGCCGCAGATCCACGCGATCATGCGTGCCGCAGGGTGGACCATCGCGGACGACGTGACCTTTGCCAGCAGCCGGCGCATCGTGAGTTCTACGCTTTTGAGGCAGAGCTACACACAGGCTCCCGTGAGCCCCCTCTACCTCTTTGACCGCCAGCAGGACTTCGCCTACCAGCAGGAAGTGGACAGCAACCCCGGCAAACGCCACCACGTCCGCTTTTGGCGCTGCCCCGAGGGCTGGATGCTGCCCGGCGGGCACAAGGTGGATTGGCTCGCCGCCGGCACCTACGACCGCAGCGTTGGCTTCTCGCTGTTCACCCTGCAGATCACGCACAAGATCGAGCAGAATACCGACGTGGAGCGGGACCACATCGTACGAACGGTGTCCGCGGCTGAACCTGCCGTGACAGTGCGCGTCATCAAGGACTTTTCCACCGGATACCACTCGCGCAATGGAGGAGGGGACTCCATCTCCACAGACGGCGACCTGCCCATCATCGACGCCCGCCGCGTGCCCGTCCCCGCCGACCAGCCAGCCAGTCGGACGGACAGCCGCGACCGCCGCCCCGCACCCACCATGACGGGCGCATTCCTCGTGGTCATCCGGGCCCTTGCTGCACTTGCTTTGGCCGTCACTTTGCTGGGCTCGGGTGGCAACATCACCGTCGAGGACGCCAACCTTGATCCACAAACCACGACGGCGGCAATCGTCACCATAGCTATGATCGTCCTGGTTTTCGGGCTCGGCGAAGTGTTCCTTGCATGGCGGATATTCCTGGGAAGCAACGGCGCCCGCGTGATTGCGATGGCACTCAGCTCCATCTCGATCGTGGTCCAGGCCATCGACGCCTCCACGGGGACCACCAATCTCACGCTTGAGGCAGGCCTTTCCGGCTTGGCCACGGACATACTGGTGCTCCTGGCTCTATCCAGCCAACGAGCCAGGATCTACGCCAAGCGCCAGCGGGTTCCGGCGGTCCCGCCGTCGGTGGTTCGCCGTGTGGCATCCTGACCTTCTTTGACGCCGGGGGCCTCTCGACGCGCCGGGGAATGCGGTGTCTCGGCACGCACTGGGAGTCAAAGTGGGTCAAGGAAGCACCGCACCTCGCGCTAGAAATCCTCAGGAGCCACTGAGTAGCCTGCTCCCACTGGGTAGGCTTCAAGGTCCGCTTGGCTCAGGACGGCGCCGATGCACTCCGCCGAACCTCCCACGAATACCGATCTGGCGTAGATGTCGTTCCCCACAAACCATGCTCCATCGTCAGGCAACCACGTCATCGCGAGCCTGTTGGGCGGTGAGTCGATAGGGTCAAGGGCAAGACTGAGTGCCCCATGACGGACATGCATCACCCGGCCAAGGCCCGCTGTCACAGTTGGCGAACGGGCCACCTCATCTTTGAGACCGCTGTATCCCTCCCAGACAAGGAACGTGGCTTCCTGTGAGGACGTATGCCTTGAAAGAATTGCAAGCAGAGACTGCGCCACGTGCCCATTAATGGTCCCCATGTCGGGTTCAAGGTAGGGGCCCAGATCGGGCGACGCCGCGGCTACTACTTCATTCCATTGAGTTTCTGAGCCAATCGCTATGGCATCGCCTGTTAGATCGGACCAATGCAGTCTTCTGCCGCCGGGAACCAGGGCGGGGCTCAGTACACGGATCACGTGGGCGAAGCTTTGGGGTATCAGGGATGCGAGTGAGCCCAGCCGATGGCCCGAGACTTCCTGAAGATAAGTATGGAGGGCTTGGCTCATGCTCGGCGTCGTCACGAGCCCATCCTGTCATCATGCGACCCGCACCGCGCCCCCAGCCGTGTGCCTTCCTGACCTTCTTTCACGCCGCGGGCCTCTCGAGGCGCGGGGGAATGCGGCGTGTCGGCACGCACTGGGAGTCAAAGTGGGTCGGGAAGCGACACTCAAACAAGCCCCCAAGAAAACGCTCGACGGCGGCACTCGCCCAACGCTTGCGCCTCGCCCACCAGCCCACGTAGCCTCGCGTAGATGAGCCATGACGGAAAGCCAACCGTGGAACGGAACACCCGAGCTGACAAGTACGGGAGTTCGGCATTGCTTCCACTTGGAATCGTCTTCCTCATTGTCGCAGTGGCCATGGCGATCATAGTCAACCCTGCCTGGATCGCATTCCTGGGCATGGGCATCACTTTCCTCATCCTTGGGATCCAAAACCGCCGCAAGAACAAGAGCGACACCCCGGCTCCCTAGCCCAAGAGAACGCCGAGGCCGCGCAAAATCACTGGGGACACAGAAACGGGCTGGCGACGCCTGAATATGGGTGTCGCCAGCCCGAAACTGTGCCTCTAACGAAAGTGAGTGGCGCAGCCAGGCAGCCTACGCAGTAACTGCCAGGGCGTCGATCTCCACCAGCATGACCTCGTGGGGGAGGTCAACAAAGACAGTAGTGCGGCTCGGCAGCAGACCGCTGGGGACGTTCTCGCGGATGAACTCGCCGTAAACCTCATTCATGGCGGCGAAGTCATCGCGGGTGGTGAGGTAGACGCGGAACATGAGGACGTCTTCAACGGAGGACCCGCCGGCTTCGAGGATGGCCTTGACGTTCTCCAGCGTGCGACGGGTCTGGACGCGGACGTCGCCCTCACCGATGTACTGGTTGGCGGCGGGATCCATGGGGCCCTGGCCGGAGACCTGGAACATGCCGCCCTTCTTGATGCCCTGGGAGAATACGTGCGCCGGGGCGGGGGCGTTTTCGGTCAGTACTACGGTCTTTTCACTCATGCTGAGTTCCTTTCGTGGCTGATCCAGCCGAGGTCATTCGAGATGGCCTCGGTGCTGGCTTTGAGGTCGGGCAGCAGCTCAAGCAAGCCTTCATAGCTGAGCATTACTACCGGTACCGAACAAGAGGCTGCGGCAACAACGGCGCCGCTGGCGTCGCGGATGGGGGCCGCGATGCAGTGCACGAATGCTTCGTGCTCGGCGTTGTCGTGGGCCCAGCCCTGTTCCCTGACCTGCTCGAGTTCGGCCAGCAGGGCCTCCGGCGAGGTCAGGGTGTTCTCGGTAACTTTTACGTAGTCCAGCCCCGCGGCAATCTTTTCCTGCCGGCTGCGCGGCATGTCAGCGAGGAGGACTTTGGACACAGCGGCCGAGTGCAGCGATGCAGTCAGGCCGATGCGTGAGTACATGCGGACGGGGTGGTGCGACTCGAACTTGTCGATGTACACCACCTCATTCCCTTCGAATGCGGCCAAGTGCACGGTGTGCCCGGTTCGCCCGTTCAGTTCGGCCAGGTGCGGGTGCGCTACCTTGCGGATGTCCCGCTGCTCCAGGGCCAGCGATGACAGTTCGAACAGTTTGGAACCCAGCATGAACCGCTGCTCTTCGTCCCGCACCACGAACCGTTTCTCCTCCATGGCGTGCAGGAGCCGCATCACGGTGGTCTTGTGCACGGATGCTTTGGACGAGAGCTCGTCAAGGGTGGCGGGCTTCGCTGCGAGTTCTGCGAGCAGGTCGATGGCCCGCATGAGGCTCTGGCTCAAGATGTCACGCTCCGGTTCTGGTGTTGAAATGTCCCTCTTCAACATGGATAGCAGCCCAGTCCTCATCCGAAGAATCGAGGATGGCCGCGAGCTCCCCGGCGTCGGGTAGCGGACCGCGGTCGCCATGAACAGTCAAGGTGCAGGCGGCTGCGACGTGCCCCCTGCGCAGGCTCGCTTTCTGGCCGAGCCCAAACAGCATGCCGCTGAGGTAACCGGCGGCGAACGAGTCGCCGGCGCCAACAGGCTCGACGACGGCGACGGACAGTGCGGGAACCTCTTCCCGCGTGCCACTCCGGTCCAGGGAGATTGCGCTGATCGCCTCATTCTTGATGACCAGCACTTGAGGGTCCGGCATCAAACGGCGGAGTTCGGCTTCATCTGTGGTGCCGAAGGCGTGCTCGGCTTCGTCTTTTCCAACAAGCACGACGTCGGCCCGGTTCGCCAGGCGCTGCAGGACGGACCGGTCTTGGCCTGCCCAAAGGGCGGCTCGCCAGTTCACGTCGAAGCTGACGATGCGCCCGTTCCGCGGTTCGGCCAGCAAGGCTTCCAAGAGAGACAGGCACTCCGCGGACAGGGCAGCGGTGATACCACTCAGGTGGATGAGGGCGGCGTTCTTTAGTAGTGAGGAAACGGCGGGATTGGAAAGTGTGCCGGGTCCCATGGCCGACGCCGCGGAACCTTGCCGGTAGTACAAAACCGAACTGCCGCCGTCGGGATCTGATTCCTGGGCGGGGACCTTCACGTAGAGGCCGGTTGGCCGGGATTCGTCCACCTCGACGCCGGTGACTCCCACCCCGTGCGCCCGGAGGTCGTCCAGAATGCGAGTGCCGAAGCCATCGTGGCCCACCCGGCTGACCCAGTGCGTGTCCAGGCCCATGGCAGCCAATCCCATGGCAACGTTCGACTCTGCACCGCCGATCCCGTAGTGGAGCTCCGTGGCCTGGTGCAGGGGAACAGCTTGGGCTGGGGTGAGCATGGCCATCGTCTCGCCAACGCATACAGCTGACAGCATCGTTCTCCCACTAGTTGTGCGCTTCTCAGCGGTCTTGACTCTCCGTCCGCCACCATGTTAGACATATCACCAACAGGTTTGCAACCAGCGTTGCAAAATACGCAACGCAACTGAGAATCGCATACTGAACAGCCCCACACCGCAGCTTCAAAAACGCAGCCCCGCGAAGGGAATGAACCCGTGAACACTTCCGAAGCCATCTCGGCACACGCCGTGGCCGGCCTTGCAAACCGTCAGCTTGATTGGCGGCACAAGGCCGTTCCGGCAACCGCCAACGGGATCACGCACGCCGAATTCCTCGCCGCCAAGCACACCCTGGGCGATCTGCAGACGCCACTGCTGACACTTGATAACACGGCGATCCAGGCCAACGCCGATCGCCTGGCTGACTGGTGCAAGGAACACGGCGTGCTGCTTGCCCCGCACGGCAAGACCACCATGGCTCCGCAGCTCTGGACTGAACAGCTCAACCGCGGCGCCTGGGGCATCACCCTGGCCAACTTCGCGCAGCTTCGCGTAGCCCGCGAGTTCGGCGTCGCAAACCTTCAGCTCGCCAACAGCCTCACGGATCCGCACGCCATCGAGTGGGTCGCAGCCAACGCCACTGCCGAAGCTCCCATCCTGTCCTGGGTGGATTCCGTGGAAACCGTGGAAGTTCTTAACCGCGTGCTCACCGGGAGCGACGCCGTGCTGGATGTCCTCGTGGAGCTCGGGGCCCACGGCGGCCGGACAGGCGCCCGGGGCGTTGACGCTGCGATGCAGGTTGCCCGCGCGATCTCCGCTTCACCGAACCTGCGTTTGGTAGGCGTCAGCGGTTATGAAGGCTCGCTCGCGCACACCGCGGACGACGCCGGACTGGGCGCCGTCCGCGGATACCTCACCGACATGCGGCTGCTTCACGAGGAACTGCTGGCCGGCGGGCTGTACGGCTCCAGCGAAGTCATCATCACGGCAGGTGGCAGCGCCTACTTCGACGACGTCGTGACTATCTTGTCGCCCGCAATTAGCACGGGTGCCGAAACCGGAGGCCCCAGTGTGGACCTCATGATCCGCAGCGGCGCCTACATCATCCACGACGACGGCTTCTACCGCGGAATCTCGCCGTTTTCCCGAGAAGGCGATCAACCATTCCATGCCGCAATGCACGGCTGGGCACGCGTGGTTTCGCAGACAGAGCCGGGCCTTGCCATCCTCGACGCCGGCAAGAGGGACCTCCCGTTCGACGAAGGCCTGCCTGAGCCGCAGTTCATCGGACCGGTTCTCGGCGGAGCCATGGAGCCTTTGGTTGGGGCCGAAATCACCTCGGTCAACGATCAGCATTCCTTCATGACCTTCGATGCCAAAACCACCACCGTTCGTCCCGGCGACGTCATCCGGCTGGGCCTGTCACACCCGTGCACAGCCTTCGACAAATGGACCGTCATTCCGGTACTCGCAGACACCAACCGTGACCAGACCGTCGTCGACCTCATCCATACCTTCTTCTAGGACGAACGCAATGAAGACCCTCATCAGCAACGCCACCTTGGTGGACGGAACCGGAGCGGACCGCCGCCCGGCAGATGTCCTGCTGGACGGCGCGGTGATTGCCGCCGTCGTCGACGCCGGAACCCTCACCGCAGGCGAGACCGGGGCCGATCGCACCATCGACGCCACGGGCCTGGTCCTGAGCCCTGGTTTCATCGACATGCACGCCCATTCTGACCTGCAACTGCTTGTTAACCGGCAGCATTACGCCAAGCTCAGCCAAGGCGTCACCACGGAACTCTTGGGTCAGGACGGCCTGTCGTACGCACCCGTGGATGATGCCACGCTTGCAGGTGTGCGGGAGAAGATCGCTGGTTGGAACGACAACCCGGCGGACTTCGACTGGAATTGGCGGACCGTGCGTGAGTACCTGGATCGGTTGGATGACGAAAGCACCGACGACGATGGCACTACAGGCCGGATCGCAACCAACGCCGCTTACCTCGTCCCGCAGGGAACCGTCCGGGCCATGGTGATGGGTTTCGCCGAAGGTGATCCCACCCCGCAGCAACAGCAGCAGATGCAAGACGTGATCCGCACGGCGATGCAGGAAGGCGCCGTGGGAATGTCCTCCGGCCTGACCTACACGCCGGGCATGTACGCGCAGACCGAAGAACTCGCCGGCCTCTGCAGGACTGTCGGCGAGCTGGGCGGCTTCTATGCGCCGCACCACCGTTCCTACGGCAAGGGCGCACTGGATGCCTACGCCGAGATGATCGGCCTGAGCCGGGAGACAGGCTGCGCCCTGCACCTCTCCCACGCAACCATGAATTTCGCGGAGAACAAGGGCCGGGCAGGCGAACTCCTGGAGCTGATCGATAGCGCGCTTGATGACGGCGTGGACATCACCCTGGACACCTACCCCTACCTCCCCGGAGCCACGACGCTCTCCGCGATCCTCCCCAGCTGGGCATCGTCCGGGGGCACGGAAGCGACGCTTGTCCGTCTCAGCGACCCCGAAACCCGCGCACGCATCCGGGAAGCCGTGGAAATCTACGGCTCGGACGGCTGCCATGGCGTAGTTGCCGAATGGGACACCCTCGAAATCAGCGGAGTCCAGAACGCGGCGCTTGCAGGCTATGTCGGGAAAACCATCAAGGAGATCGCCGCCGAGACCAACGAGGAACCGTTCGATGTCTTCGTGCGGATCCTCACCGAAGACCGCCTGGGCACCGGAATCCTCCAGCACGTGGGTCACGAAGAAAACGTCCAGGCAATCATGAAGCACCGCACCCACACCGGCGGCAGCGACGGCCTCCTGGTCGGCGCCAAGCCACACCCCCGGGCATGGGGAACCTTCCCTCGCTACCTCGGCCACTACTCCCGCGATCTCGGATTGCTCAGCCTCGAGGAAACGGTCCACCACCTGACGGGCCGTCCCGCCGCACGACTCAAGCTCCACAACAGGGGCCTGGTCCGCGAAGGCTACGCGGCCGACGTCGTGCTCTTCGACCCGGAAACCATCCGCGACGAAGCCACTTTTGAGAATCCCCGCCAAGCCGCCAGCGGCATCCATTACGTCTTCGTCAACGGCGCAGCAGCGATCGACGGCGGCCGGCCCACCGGTGCCCGCGCCGGCCGTGCCCTGCGTCGAAGCCGTGACGGACTCACCCGAGAAGGAAGCAGTACCACCCAATGACTCCTGAAGAATTCATCCAGCAGCTCGAAGCCGACCGCACCCTCGCCGTGGTCCGCGCTCCGTCCATCACGGACGCCGCGGATCTCTGCCGGGCACTGGCCGACGGCGGCATCCGCAGCGTGGAACTGACGTTCACCACCCCGGATGCGCTCAAGCACGTCAAGCGCGCGGCAGAGACCGCGGCGGACCACGGTGCCGCCGTCGGAATCGGCACGGTCCTGACCGCAGACCAAGCCCGCGCAGCGATCGACGCTGGAGCCAGGTTCCTGGTAACACCAGGCATCCGGCCCGAGGTTGCAGCCGTCGCCGTGGCCGCCGGCATCCCGTTCAGCCTCGGAGCCATGACGCCCACCGAAGTGGCACAGGCACTTGACCTTGGGTCCGGCGTCGTCAAGATTTTCCCTGCCCGACAGCTTGGGCCGGCGTATCTGAAGGACCTGCAAGGCCCCTACCCGGGCATCCGCTTGTTGCCTTCAGGAGGCATCGACGCTTCCAACGCCAAGAGCTACCTCGACGCCGGTGCTGCCGCAGTCTGCTGCGGCACCAGCGTGGTCCCGCCCGCAGCAGTAGCTGCAGGCAACTGGGCAGACATCGCGGCCCGTGCCGCCGCGTTTACCGGCACCCTCAAGTAGGACTCACCCAGAAAGAAACCCCCATGAATGAATTCCTCGAATGGCTGCGGCACGACACCGCCGGCCTGCTCCTCCTGGCAGGCGCGGGCATTGCCCTCCTGCTGTTCCTGATCATCAAGGTCAAGCTCGAACCGTTCATCGCCCTGGTGGGAACCGGCGTGATCGTGGCGTTGGTGGGTGGGGTCTCAGTGGAAGCCTTGGTCGGCTCGGCCACCAAGAGCAGTGACGCCCTGATTGAGAAGGGCTTCGCTGGCATCCTCGGCCACATCACAGTGATCATCGGCCTTGGCACAGTGCTCGGTGCCATCCTCGAACGGTCCGGTGGCGCGGAAGTGCTGCTCGGCAGGCTCGTGAAGATCTTCGGCGAAAAGGGCACCCCGCTCGCGATGGGCATCACCGGCTTTGTGCTGGGTATCCCGGTGTTCTTCGATATCGGTATCTTCGTCCTGGCGCCGTTGGTTTACGTCGCTGCAATCCGCGGTGGCAAGTCGCTGGCACTCTACGCACTTCCATTGCTGGCCGGCCTCTCCGTGACACATGCCTTCCTGCCACCGCACCCCGGACCCGTCGCTGCCGCCGGCCTTTTCCATGTTGACCTTGGCTGGATCATCCTCATGGGCCTCATCTGCGGTATCCCGGCCTGGTTCGCTTCCGGTATTTTGTGGGGCACGTGGATCGGCAAGCGCGTCATGGTCAATGTTCCCGAGGACCGGATTGTCCCCGAGGCCGAGGAAGCCAAGGGCCACGAGCCGTCCATTGGACTGGTGTTGTTGGCCATCGGCCTCCCCATGATCCTCATCCTCGGCGGCACGTTCGGCAACATCTTCGCTCCTCCCGGTGTATTCCGGGACGTCCTGCAGTTCTTCGGCAACCCGGCCATCGCGCTGACCGTCGCAGTGCTGCTGGCCATGTGGCTCCTGGGCATCCGACGCGGCATGAGCTCCGCCGAACTCAGCGAAATCACCGGCTCCTCGCTGCGTCCAGTGGGCATGATCCTGCTGGTTGTTGGCGCCGGTGCCTTCTTCGGCGCAGTTCTCTCGGCTACCGGTGTAGGAAAGGCTGTGGCCGACTCGCTCGCCCAGGCTGGCCTGCCCATCATCCTCTCCGCCTTCGTGATCAGCGCGGGCATGCGCATTGCGCAGGGCTCGGCAACCGTGGCGATCGTAACCACCGGTGGCATCCTGGCCCCAAGCCTTGCCTCCGGTTACTCCCAGCCGCAGCTCGCCCTGATCGTGGTGGCCATCTCCTCCGGCTCCATCATTGCCAGCCACGTCAATGACGGCGGCTTCTGGATCATCTCCAAGTACTTCAACATGTCCGTCAAGGACACCCTGAAGACCTGGACGGTTCTCGAAACGGTGTTGTCCATCGTGGGCTTCGCTATGGCGGCGCTGCTGTACACGTTCGTGAGGTAGCTGCTTTATGAGGTAGCTGCTTCATGAGGTAGCTGCGGCCACCTCTGAGTGTTAAACAAAGAGCTCCGGAGTGCGTTATTGGGGGATACGCACTCCGGAGCGGTCTTTGAGCAGGTGCTTTCGCCGTCCTGCAGTAATCACTCTACGTTGGGCGCGACGGCATTGCCACCACCTCGAATAAGTACTTTCGCTTTAGTTTTTACGGCCAGCTTCCTGGGGCTTTCTCTGCGGCACAATCAGCACGGGCCGGCGTTGGTGGTGGCTCAGCCATGCCGCCACAGAGCCGTTCAAAGCCTCGGAAATGCGGTGGCCCAAGCCAGGTTCCGGCGTTCCAACAATGATCATCGAGGCATGGATATCCTCGGCGAGCCGGCCCAATGCGCGTGCGGGGTCTCCGGCGAGCAACCGCAAAGTCCAATCCGCTGAGCCGCCATCCATGGCCTCGCCGATGAGCTTGCCCAGGTCACTGCGAACAGCTGCGACGTCCTCGTCATCCTTCTCCGGATGAAGCGACATTCGGTGTGTCTCCCGCGCAGGGTCCCATTCCACGAGGTAGCTGGCCTCGTCCACGTACGCACAAACCAGCGGCACGCCGAGTTGTTCTGCCAGCGTCCGGGCCGTTTGCAGCACCTCCACATGCTGGTCGGGCAGGACGCCCACAACCAAAGGAATCCGTCCGCTGAAATTCTCCGCAGCCATACCTTATTGTTGCGCCGCGAGCAGTCCTTGAACAGGCTGTCTGCTCACCGACCTAGTTGGTTTGGGGCGGTTTGTTCCACGTCAGCCGCACCTTGAAATTGGATGCAGTGCTGGCGGACGCAATGAACGCCCCGGCCTCGGCGTGGAGGTCTATGCCGAACTCCACGCTGACCTCGTCAGGCCGGTTCTCCAGGCTCAAAAGCTCATCAATCACGCCCTGTACGGCGGGTCGGACATGCTCCAGGGCCCGCTGGAACGTCTGCTGCGCCCTCGCGAAAACCCCGGAATGATCCCCCGCATGATCGCCACCCCGGGTCACGATGCTCCCGGCCGTGCTCGCGACCTCCACAACTACCGTGCCGCCGTCGTCGGTGGTGAACTCAACCAGCCGGCTCACGGCGACGTTCCCGCCTTGGCAGCAGGCCCCGCTTCAGGTCCCGCTGCAGGTCCTGCTTCAGGGACGGTCCGCAGCCGCCGTGCCATCACGACGAACACCACGCCCACCGCGCAAAGAAGCATCAAATGCAGCAGCAACGGCAGCGCCTGCGACATGTACCAGCTCTCCATGAACACGCCTTTCCCTTGGATCCAGATGATCGGTTGCAACACAGTGGGCAGCAGGAGGAGCCACGCAAACGTCCGCCCGACCGGGTCCTTTAGGGCCAGGATGCCCGCCCAAAGTCCGAAGGTGGCAAGGATAAAACTGGCCACGACCGCGGTCACTTCCACCGTGTAGTTCAAGCCGGCGAGCCCAAAGATCGCAGCGGAAAGCACGACGCCGGTCATCGCAAGACGCGCTGGTACGGTCCGTCCAGGCAGCCCGGCGACCATGAGCAGCAGATAACCGAGTGGTGCCAGCAGGCCGTACAGGATCCGGAGCACGATGTCGCCGCCGTTGTCCTGCCAGTAAGCCTCGTCGAACCACATGAAGAACACCACGATGCACGTCCCCAAGCCACCAGCCACCGCTAAGGCGGCACCGGCCCACGCGAGCGGTGTCCAGGCGAGTGCTGGTTGCGGCGGTTTCGCGGATGGAATGCCCGACGCCGGGACCTGGGTGGGTGCCGGGATCCGCGTTGCGGGGGTCGCCATTGGCCGCTGAGGTTCTGGCCGCCGGGGCTCTGACCGCCGGGGTTCTGGAGGCAGGTCCGCAGCCGTATATGAACCTCTTTCCGGGGACGGCTGCTTTGCAGGCTCCGGTTCTGGTGGCTTCGACTTCTCGATCTCGGCCCTTGCAGCGCTCGCAAGTCCGTCGGGGTCGGCCGCGGCCGGATCGAGCGTCGCAAGTTCAGCTGATACATCCACCACGGCTCCCCACGAGCCCAAAGACGAGTGGTAGCGGAGTTCGCCCTGGAGATCGGAGATGCGCTGACGGCGCTCGCAGTCCTGACGACGCCTTGCTGCTTCGGGGAATTCCGGATCTTCCTGCACCAGGGCAAAGCCGTCCGCCGCGGCCAGCCAATCGCCTGCCTCTTCAGCGGCGAGTGCTTCACGGTATGTGCGGGACATGTCCAGCCGGTGCTGCGCGCTCTCCCTTAGCGCCGTGGCGTCACGGTAGCCGGGCTCCAAGGTCAGGAGATCATCAAACAATTCAACGGCTTGCTCGAAACGCCGTGCCCTTAACTCCGCGGAGGCCTGGACATAAAGGGCACGTAATTGGGCTCGCTTCATGGCCTGGTCGGCGTTGATTTGTGCCGCCTTCGCGGCAGCGCCGTCTCCCGCGCCCGAGCTTCCCGGGGCCTGCAGCGGGACTGACGCTTGCCCGCCCGAGGTGGGTGCCGGCGTCGGGACCCCAGCTTGGCCGGCCTGCCCGCCCGAGGTGGGTGCCGGCGTCGAACGTGCTTCCGAAACCGCTGAGCGTGGTGTGCCCCGCAGCGTAAAGAGTTGGGTGGAACCGCCGCGGACGTAGAGGGCAGGGGTGACCCATTCGAGTGTGCCGTCCGGGCTGGCCATGACCGAGATCCTGCCGACCCGTGCCGCCTCGTCCACAGTCCGGCCGTTGGCGATCGCAGCGTAGAAGCCATGGGCGAAGGCGATGGCCGCGGAGTCACTGATGGCGAATTGCATTGCCGCCACGGCGCCTATCCCGCTCCTGACCAACGAGGAAGCGGTGCCGGAAAAGAGGTCCGATTGGCCCATCTCGCCTGAGGAACACGAGTTCAACACAACCAGCCGCGGGCGCGGCGCAGCAACACTGAGCAAGGCCATGAGCCGCACCGCCCGGACCATCGCGGCCCTGCCATCCGGCCCCACCAAGGCGATCCTGCCTTCATCGGTCCGGGAATCGTAATCGCCGTGGCCCACAAAATGGACCACATGCCACGGGCCGGCAAGCAGCATGGACTGGACGTCGTCCCATGTTCCGCTCCTGGACCACACCAGCTCCACCCGTCCCTCGGCTACAGGACCGGCCAACGCCCTGCTCAGGTGGTCCTTCTCGGCATCGACATCGAGGGTAGGAAGGTCCCGTGGCGACGCGACGATGCCAAGGATCCGCAGCGGGGGAGCAACGTCCAAGGGATTCTGGTTGTAGTCAGGGGCAGGGATATGCCGCAACAGGGGTTCTGTTTGGCACAAGTACGTCTCGGTTTCGGGGTCGAAGAGGGTCTCCCACGGCATGGTAGCCAATTCCGGGGCGGCAAGCCGCAAGACCACCCTGAGTTGCTGCCCTGCGTGTTGGGCCGCGCCCAGGCTGGCCCGGTACGTGCCGTAGACCTCGCGGGTGAACAACGCCTGGAACAACTGCTGGCCAACTTCGCGGACTGCCATCTCGGCCACGGGCATGGTGCGGCGCGCAGCCACCGCGGAGGCAAGAACGGTCGCTTCAAGTTGGGGCAGCCGGTCCAGGATGCCCTCAACGTCCAAGGTGAACATCCCCGAAGCGTGGCCTCCCGCCGGAGCGCGGACCACGTGCACCGTGTATTCGCCGCGTGCAGAGCCGGTATCGATCTCCAGCTCGATGTCACAGTCCATCGCTGATCCCTTGTGCGAGCGGGCGTCGGCACGGACTCTTGAAACCTGTGCGCCAGCGTCCTAGGTACAGATTGGCCCTTCGCCGGATTCCCCACAAGACCCTGAAAGCCCTGCACTTATGCAGCGACACCTGCAGACGGGCAGCCCTTGTAGACAACCCGGCCCCGGCCTACGGTTAATCCGAAGGAAGGTGGTCTGTGATGGAAATCTTCATGTGGTGGCTGGACCTGCACTTGGACAGCAAGGAGTGGCTACGCGAAAACCTGCGTGCCGAGGAACTTCCGTTGCAGGTCCTGCAGCATATTGCCGAGGCCGGCGGCCCTCATCCGGACAAAGTCAGTGGGGTGCTGACGGTGCAGGATTGGGACTTCATTGAGACGCAGTCGGAGTTCGTGGACTAAGGCCGGGCCAGCGTCGCGGAAAGCCGGTTTACGTCTGCCCCGCTTACTTCTGCTGTAGGGGCTCTTCGTGGAGGGCATTCTGGAATTGACTGACCATTTCCTGGCGGAAGGCATCGAAGTCTCCGGCCAGCGCCAGTTCAGCCAATTTCTCATGCTCAACAGCGATTTCGTGGAGGTCGCTGTAGGTACGGTGATCGACCGCCAGGTACAGGCGCAGCTTGTTCTCCCACCCGTTCCACATGTTTTGCAGGGCGGTATTCCCCGAAAATTCGTAGAAGAGCCTGTGGAAACGAAGGTGGGCGTCAATGCTGCCGGGGATGTCATTGGTGTCGGTGGCCCGGTACAGTTCCTCGATGGTCTGCTTGAGCCGGAGCCGCTCGGGACCCCGCAGGGTGGGGGCTGAGAGCTCCGCAGCATAGGGCTCGACGAGTACCCGGATCGATGCAATTTCTGCGACGTCACGAGCGCTGACTTCTACGACGAAGGACCCCCGGAATGGGACCTTGACTACCAGCCCTTCTTCCTCGAGCTTTGTCAGCGCTTCACGGAGCGGGGATCGACTGATACCGAGGTCTGCGGCGATATGCGTCTCGCGCAGTTGTTCACCGGGCGGCACAGTTCCGTTCAGGATGGCGGTGCGGAGAACGCGGTAGACACCGTCCGGCGTCGTCATCCGCTGTTCCTGCCACGTGAACTTGCGGTCCATTTTCCGCCTCCCTTGTCGATTGTCGATTATACCGGCTTAGCTCGTCCTGAACCGTTCCGGGCGAACGAATTCCAGGCCGTCGAGCGACTGTTTACCGAGCGCCTCGTACGCGGCGATGTGGCCGAAGCCGGTGGCATTCTTGAAGCCGCCTCCGGAGAAGCCTGTGGCGCAGTAGATTCTGCTTGACCCACCTAGCCAGCCCACCAGTGGATTGCGGTCCTCGCTGTAGAGGTCCGGGAAGGCATCGGAGCGGACGATGCTGGGAACCAGGCCGGGCAGGAACTCGGTGACGGTTTCCAACGTGTCGGCAATTTCGGCTGTTGAGAGTTCCCTGGGGAAAGCATCGGGGTCCGTTGTCACCGTGCCCCGGCCGTCCAGGGTGGCTTTGACGGTAACGCCGTCAACGGCGGGTGCCCCGTACATGGAGCGGTCCTCGTACATCCGGCTGAAGGTGGGGAACTTCTCCGGGGTGAACTGCGCTGCGTCGCGGGCAACGAACCAGCTCAGGAAAACCCTGCGGGTTTCGGTGTGCGCCTTCAGGTCATCAGGCATGAGCCGCCGGGACCAACCCCCGGAGGCGACGATGACGTTCTCGAAGGTCCAGGAGGTGTCCCCGGAGGTGACCACAACGCCGTCGTTCGTTTCCCGGATGCTGGTTACAGGAGTGTTGGCAAGGACCGTTGCCCCGTTGGCCTGTGCAGCTGCAATCGCTGCCGTTACCGCCCGGTCAGTCCGCAGGACGCCGGCGTTCGGGTCGAACACCGCGGAGTCGTCAGCACGGAGGTTGTGCTGGGGGTAGCGTTCGGCCATTTCCTCACGGTTCAGGATCCGGTGGGCAGCCCCATTGATCCGGGTAGTCTCCAGAACGCTGCGGAGGTATGGCCCATCGGTGGTGCCGATGGAGAGCCCGCCACAGCGGGTGAGGATGTCCTGTCCCGTTTCTGCCTCGAGTTCCGCCCAGAGATCCCGTGAGCGCTCCAGGATGGGATAGAGCGCGGGGCTGCCGCGGTAGATCATGCGGAACAGCCGGGTGTCCCCGCCTACGGCGCTGCGTCCATGGGCGGGGGTGTGTGTTTCGAAGCCGGCCACGGAATCGGAAAGGCGCGAGGCCTGCCAGAGTGCCATGCTTCCGATGCTGCCCAGGCCGATGACGGCGAGTTTTCCGTCCATGGCTCAGAGCACCTCGAAATCTTCATGCATGAACAGCAGGGTGTCTGCTGTTTGACGGGTTTCGTGGGTTTGACGGGTTGCGCGGGTTTCGCGGGTTTCGGGGGCAAAGCCCATGCTTCTGTGGCTAATGGTTTGCATGAGGGGAGTACGTCTCCTAGTTGAGCTTGGCATCGGTGATAGCGCCGGATTCGAGGCCCCAATTCGAGAGGGACTTCTTGTATTCCGGGCTGTTCAGGACGGACTGGACGGCGGCCTGGAGGGCGGGGGTCAGGGGAGAGCCTTTCTTCAGGCCGATGGCCGTCAAGTCGCTGGAGCCGACGTTGACCTGGGGAGTCAGGATGGTGAACGATTTGGGCTGCTGCTTCTCGGCCCAGGCGAGGGAGGTTGTGTCGTAGAGGATGCCGTCGATCCGCTTGGACGCCAACTGTGTCAGGGCCTCCTGGACGTTGGGCAGGGTCACGGCGTTGATCGCGGGCTGTCCCTTGGAAGTGCAGGTCTGCTCCGAGAGGGCCGGGAGTCGCTTGAGTTGGCCTGTGGAGCCTGCTGTGACGGCAATATTCTTGCCACACAGGGTTTCGTTGGTGAGCTTCAAAGGATTTCCCGCGGCCACGGCCACTGAGTTGCCGGCTTTGAAGTAGTCGATCATGTCCAGGACCTTCAGTCGCTCCGGCGTTGGTGCCATGGTGGTGACGGTGAAGTCGTACCGGCCACCGTCAATGCCAGGAATGATGGTGTCGAAGACGGTGTTCTCGAACTTCAGCTTCAGGCCGAGCTTCTTTGCTACCAGGCGGGCGATATCCGGGTTCAGGCCGATCGGCGTCGAGTTGTCTTCAGCAAGAAACGTCGTCGGCGGGTAGTGCAAGTCCATGGCGACCGTCAGTTCGCCCTTGTCCTTATAGGACGCCGGCAGGAGGCTTACGGCCTTTTCGTCGGGCTGGACACCCACGGAGATATCGGCCGTTTTCGGATCTGTTGGGGACGTGCTTGTCGCCCCGCCACACCCGGTGAGGGCTAGCAGCAGTGCAAACCCTGCGGCTGCAGCCTGGATCTTGCTTATGGTCTTCATGGTGTGCCTCCGGGGGCGTTTCTCTATTCGTGTAGTCCGGCGAGCCTGCTGCCGAATCTGGCCAGGAGGGACGTCTTGGTGGAATCCTTGCGCTCTTCCCACTGATCAGCAAGACCGAAAAGCCGGTACATGCCGTGAACACCCATCCAGCGAATGGGTTCCGGTTCCCATTTCCGTGCGCGGTACCCAACCCAGGGGAGCGTGGTCCGTTCCGTTTGCCGTTCGAACGCCAATTCCGCGAGTGTCCGCCCGCCCACATAGGCGGCTGTAACGCCGTGTCCGGCATAGCCCGTGGACGAGCCAATTCCGGATGCCTGGTCCCATTGCACGCCGCCGTTCCAGTCGCGGGTGACGCCCAGGACTCCGGACCAGGCGTGGTCCACTTCGAGGTGGATGCCCGGGAAGAAGGACCGAAGCTTCGTGGAGATCAAGTCAACAGTTGACTGGGCTGTGGCACCGGCGGCGCCCGTTCCGGAGCCGTAGCGGTAGGGCCTTCCCCGGCCGCCAATGGCGATGCGTCCGTCCGCTGTCCGCTGCGAATAGATGAACGTGTGTGCGGAATCGCTGAGGCACTGAAGCCCGTTCCAGCCGATCTGCTGCCAGGCCTCGTCGGAGAGTGGCTTGGTCACGATCATCGAGGAGTTGATCGGTATCAAGGACCTGCTGCCCAGCAACTGACCGGAGTACCCTTCCGTGCAGATGAACGTTTTGGCCGCCGCGACCCGTCCATTGGCCAAGGTCAGGGTTTTGCCGTCGATGCTGTTTATCCGGCTGTTTTCGTAGATCGCCACCCCCATGGACGTCAGGGTGTCCGCCAGGCCGTAGACAAGTTTTGCCGGATGAATGCGGGCGCAGGGCTTGTAGAAGAGCCCGCCGTGGACGGTGGAGATGTTGATCCTGCTCTGGAATTCGTCCCGGTCGAGCAAGTGGACTTCGTCTTCGCTCAACCCGTACTTCCAGTCGGCGTCACGCCGGGCTACCAGCCGGCCCAGCCCCGCCTTGGTGTGGGCAGCGACGAGCGCACCGCCCTTGTGCTGGTCCGCGTCGATACCTTCGGCCTGAAGAATATTAAGGACAGAGTCGACGCCGGTCACGAACTCCTGCTGCAATGCCCGGCTTGCGTCCAGCCCTTGTCCGGATGCGCGGGCGAAGGTGGCCCGGTTTCCTGGGGGCATCGCCGAAAGCCAGCCGCCGTTTCGCCCGGAGGCTCCGTACCCGACCTGTTCCGCTTCAAAAACCGCCACCGAGAGTGAGGGCTCGAGCTTCTTGGCGAAGTATGCCGCCCAGAGGCCTGTGTAGCCACCGCCTATGATTGCCAGATCCACGGAGCCTTCGCCTTCGAAACGCGGGTACGTTGGCCGGTTTTCTGCGAGTCCGGCCATCCAGAAGCCGAGGTCTCCGTTTCGGGGTGTTGCTGTGAGGGCTTTCATCTTGTCCTACTTTGTGGGGAGTTGGTGAGCCAGTGGAAGGCGGTGCGATGCTTAGAAAGCGGTGTAACCGCCGTCGACGGGCAGTACAGCGCCCGTGATGTAGGACGATTCCGGGGACGCCATGAAAAGTATGGCGTCGGCAATTTCTTCCGGAGTGGCCAGGCGCCGGAGCGGGATCTGCCCCTCGCGTTCTGCCCGGTAGGCCTCGGGATCGGGCCTGCGCTGGAACGAGGCCTCGATGACGGGGGTGACGGTCAGTCCCGGCGCGACGACGTTGACGCGGATGTTGCGTGAGGCCCACTCGATTGCGGCTCCCTTGGCGAGCATGATGAGGCCGCCCTTGGCCGCGGAGTAAAGGACTTCATCGGGCTTGCCAACCATGCCCAGCCGTGAACTGACCAGGACGTACGAGCCTCCCGTAGCAGGCATCAACGGTGCGAAGTGCTTCATCATCAGGAAGGCGCTGAGGAGGTTGCTGTGGAGCACATTCCTGGCATCCTCATACGCCATCTCCGTCAGCGGGCCGCTTACCTGCAGGCCATGGTTAAGGACGACGACATCCACGGTGCCGAACGCTTCGGCGGCTTGGCGGGCGAGGCTTTCGACGAATGCCTCGTCATTGAGATCTCCAGGGACGTACACGTCATCGGTGTGGGCGCTGTCGAGTTGCTCCCTGCGGCCGGTGAGCAGCAGCCGGGCGCCTTCGCGGCGGAAGTGGGAACCCACTGCTTCCCCGATTCCGCTGCTGGCGCCGGTTATGACGGCAGTGGTCTTATCAAGTCTCATGATGGTCGTTCCTTGGTCGGTAAGTTGCTTGGTTGCGGGCTGGGGCGGACGTACGGTTCCCACGAATCAGCTCAGGAATCCGCGGGCATCCACCCGCCACCGTTCCAGCGATGTTCCCGTGCTGTCAGTGACGATGTACTCCTCGAAATTGACCACGACGGGGCAAACATGGTTCGGCACGATCGGGAGAACCTTGCCGACGCCGGGGTGGAAATCGCCGGCAGGCAGGGGGAGGAAGCCGTGGTATTCGTTGAGCTTGGAGAGAACGGCCGACGTCCCGGGGACAGCGCCATAGCCGATCTGGGGACTGCCTTCCCGGCCTAGTGCCTTGGTGCCTACATCGAGAATGACCTGATCGGGAACCCAGTCACTGACCACTGTGCCGGCGACAAACAGGGCGATCTGGTCTTCGGTGCAGGCCCCGAGCCGCATGTTGTTCAAGTCATTGAACACGTATTCGCCGGGCCTGATCTCGGTGATCACGTTGCTCGTGGCGTACTCGATGGTGGGTGTTGAGCCCGCGCTGACGACTTCTGCGCTGATGCCCACAGCGCTGAAGCTCCGCACCGCTGTGGTGAGCGCGGCTTCCTGGTCCACGGCGGCGCGCTGGCGGGCGTCCGGGCTGGCGCTTCCATGACCTGGATAGGTGAAGACGCCCACCGGCACCAGTCCCCGCCTCCGGGCGGCGGCGGCAAGTTCGCCGGCGAACTCGGGCGGCGCGCCGGAACGACGCGCACCGCAGTCCACCTCGATGACAACCTGCAGCCGTTCGGCCTCGGATCCCATCGCATCAGCAAGGGCATCGATCGCCGCGAAATTGTCGACGCCGACCCGCAGCCGGGTAGTTACCGCAAGTTTGCGGATGCGAAGGCCTTTCGTTCCCGAAGGCCAGATGGGGTAGGCGATAAAGATATTGTCGAAGCCGGCTGCGGCGAAGACTTCGGCCTCACCAACATTGCCTGCGGTGATTCCCACAGCTCCGGCCTTGACCTGGCGACGGCCGATTTCGACGCATTTGTGCGTTTTTACATGCGGTCTGACATCAAAGTCCTGCTGGGCAGCAAAGGCCTGCATGCGGTCGATATTGTCCTGCATAACGTCCACCAGCACGATCGGCGCCGGGGTGTCGACCCGCTCGACCAGAGCGTTGAGTGCTCCCTGGATACGGTTCACGCTGTTCTCCTCATGAATTTACCGCCAACATGTCCGTGCCTAAGCGGCTGTGCAGATCATCTGGATCTCTACAGGAGTGTTGGCCGGCAGCCCGGCGACGCCGATTGCTGTGCGGGCGTGCCGGCCGTTCTCTCCCAACACTTCGATGAGCAATTCGCTGGCCGCGTTGGCGACCCGCGATTGCAGGCCGAAGTCCGGCGTGCTGGCCACGAACACCAGCATCTGCACGATCCGGACCCGGTCCAGGTCTCCTACCGCCTGCACAGCCGCGGCAAGGCAATTGAGCGCGGCATGGCGGGCGAGCTCCCGCGCTGTCTCCAGCCCCACGTCCCGGCCGACGACGCCTTGGCCCAGCAGGACGCCGTCCTTGTATGGCAGTTGGCCAGCGATGTGGATGCTGGAACCCACCGCGCGGTGGTCCACGTAGTAAGGGCTATCAGCAAGGGTTGGAAGCTCCAGGCCCATGGCCCGGAGTCGATCCAAAGCCGAGCCCGCCGTAGTGACGCTCATCTGTAAACGAGTCCTTCTTAGGAAGCAGCAGGACGCGGAAGGCCGAAGAGGACGGGGAGCTCGGCAATGTCGGTGATCCGCTCGTAGCCGAGCCAGTGCTCGTCGTGTTCGAAGCCGCGATCTACATACACCTTGTTCTTGATGCCCAAGGTGGCTGCGGACCGCAGGTCGTACATCGGGCTCGCGGAGACGTGCACAATCTCGTCGGGCGTGACGCCAAGCTTGTCGAACATGTACTCAAACGCTCCGAGACGGGGTTTGTACATGCCCATCTGCTCGGCGCTGATGACGCTTGCGAACGGAGCTTGGAGGTTTTCCGAAAGCCGCTCAGCATGCGCGGTGTCGCTGTTGGTGATGATGACCAGGGGGATTGCCTCGGCCAGGCGGTTCAGGGCCTCGGTCACGCCCGGGTACGGGCCCCACGTGGGGACAATTTCGTAAACCGCCCTTGCGTCGGCCGCGCGGTATTCAAGGCCGAGCCTGCGTGAGGCGCGTTCCATGGAGTTGGCGATGATTTGGTGGAAGGGCTTGTAATCGCCCATGCACTCATCGATCCGATATGCCTTGGTGGCCTGCAGGTATTCATCGGCGAGCTCCGCCGGCAGGCGTTCGCCCAGGACCGCACGGGTCGCGTCGGCGATAGCGAACTTGATCAGTGTTCCGTTCATGTCGAACGTTGCGAACTTCGGCTTGATGTCGAATGCCATTTTTTCCTCCAGTTTGATTTTGTTTGATCTCGTCGATTGTCGACGAGAGCACGTTGAGAAGTACCGTCGATTGTCGACAATACTCGGGTTGGTTGTAGATTGTCAACGGATTGGTCCCGAAAAGTGCTGGGCCTATTCAACTAGGATTTGCTGATGACCGGAGAAATCATTGATGAGCGCTTTACCGATTCAGCACTGAACCCTGCCCTTTGGGTTGAGCACTACCTTCCCCAATGGACCGAGCCGGACCGGTCCCGGGCCCGCTACGATTTCGACGTTGACGGATTGCGGTTGCGTATTGATGCCGACCAGCCTGCCTGGCGTGAAGCCGACGGTCCCTTTCGGGTCAGTAATCTCCAAACGGGAACCTTCTCCGGGGGCCTCGGGACCACGCGGGGAACACACCGCCACCGACTCGATGGACTGCAGGTGGTGACTCCCCAGCCGACACGCCGGTTATGGACCCCAGTCACGGGAGAGGTCCAGGTAAGGGTGAGCGCAAGCGCGGACCCGACCTGCATGCTCGCAATATGGTTGGTGGGATTTGAAGAGTCCAGTCCGGCCGACTCCGGGGAGTTGTGCATCGCTGAACTTTTCGGTGACAAGATCGCGCCAGACAGCAGCACTGTTCGAGTCGGGATCAAGGCACACCACGATCCCCGGCTGACCACCGACGTCCGGAACATCCAGCTGCCCATTGATGCCACCACGCCGCACACATACGGTGTGCGCTGGTCCGGGACCGGGGCGGAGTTCTCCGTTGACGGACACGTCATCATGTCCAGCCCACAGGGTCTCGCCTACGAGCAGCAATTGATGATTGATCTCTTTGAATTCCCCGCTACGGAGCAGCGCGAAGCAGAAAACTATCCAAAGACCGCGCGGGTTCATTCCGTGGTTGCTACTGGGCTTCGAGCATAGATTCCCGGAGCCGGGACTGGACCAACGCCAGTCCCGCATAGGCCGCTCCCTGGGCCACCGAGAGTCCGACGACTTGCGGCACCACGGTGATCCCGGGGACTACCGGAAGGATTTGCGCCAGACGCCTGAGTGCCTCAGGAAGGATTTCGTCCACGAGCGGACTCAGGCGGCCCACGAAATATACGGACTCCGGGTCAAGCGTCACGGCAACGGCACCGACGGCGGCGACCACCGCCGTCGTAAATGCCTCAAGCACCTCCGCGCGGGACGCCGCATCCTTCGGTTGGGACCAGAGCGCTTGGATGTCGTCCAGGTCCAGTCCCCGACCACTTGCGAATTGGAGGAGTCCCTTTGTGCTTAACAGTCCCTCGAGTGTCTCGTTGCCAACACCGGCGAACAGAACCTCACCAAGGTGGCCGAAAGCCGAAGTCCGGCCCGGTGCGATTTCATGATCAGTGCAACTGGCGAAGCTCAGCTCCGTACTCAGCATGAAGAGAACGGCGTTTCCTATGGTCGCGTCACCCTTCAGGATCCCCCGGAGGGATGCGCTGGCATCGCTCTCAAGCACCACGGGAGCCTTCAATCGATCTTCAATCGTCTCTTGAAGAATTGCCGTACCCGTCCGGACACGGCCAGGCAGGGCGGCGACGATTTGGCGCAGTGGTCCCTCGGCGGAATCGCTGGTATCCACAACCAGGTCCAGCAACCACCCGGCGATGGCTTCTTCATCGCCGCCCTCCAAGCTGGGCACGATCACATGCCTGACCTCGCGGCCCCGCAGGTCCGTCACCAGGATGCAAGTGGTCCGTGCTCCGAACGAGATGCCCACAACATGCCCCGCCGTGCCGGGCACATCCAGATAGGTGGAGGGCCGGCCACGACGCGCAACCGCATTGACTCCCTGTTCGACGACGAGACCGTCGTAACGAAGCTCATCCACCTTCCGGGATACCGTGGCCTGGCTTAATCGTGTCAGCTCGATGAGCCTGGTACGCGTCAAGGGCGCCTCTGAAAGGACAGCATCAAGAACCCAAGCCTTGGTGTGGTCCCTTGCGGTGGGATTGGTACGCATAGCACAACCTTAATGAGATATCAGAGCGAAGCCGGGACGTGAGGGGGCCGGTACTAGCGGATCTTGGCCTCAGTAATAGCCGATTCTCCCAGGCCCCAGTAGTCCAGGGACTTCTTGTATTCGGGGGATTCCAGGACGGATTGGATTGCTTTCTGGAGTGCCGGGGTCAGGGGGGACCCCTTCTTCACGCCCATGGCGACATTGGTATCAGTGCGGGTATCCATGCGCGGCTGCAAGGTGGTGAAGTGGTTGGGCTGCTGATCGTTGGCCCACGCCAGGGCACTGGCATCGTAAAACACAGCGTCGATCCGCTTGGAGTCCAGTTGTGTCAGGGCTTCCTGGACGTTGGGCAGGGTGATCGCGTTGATGGCGGGCTTGCCCTGGGAGGTGCAAGTCCACTCCGAGACATTGGGCAGGTGCTTCAGTTGCTGCGTTGAGCCCTTGGTCACGCCAACGTTCTTGCCACAGAGCGTGTCATTGGTCAGGTTGAGCGGGTTGTCCTTCGCTACGGCTACGGCCGAGCCTCCCTTGAGATAGTTGATCATGTCCAGCACCTTCAGCCGCTCGGCTGTAGCGGACATGGTGGTGGCGGTGAAGTCGAAGCGGCCGCCGTCGATGCCGGGAATGATCGTGTCGAACGCCGTGTTCTCGAACTTCAGCTTCAGGCCCAGCTTCTTTGCTACCAGGCGGGCAAGATCCGGGTTCACGCCAATGGGGGTTTTGTTGTCTTCGGCGAGGAACGTCATCGGCGGGGAGCTTAGGTCCATCGCGACCGTCAGTTCGCCCTTGTCTTTGATGGCCTTCGGCAGCAACGCCACCGCGTCTGCGTCCGGCTGGACACCCTCTGAGATGTCACGGGTGTTCTGTGTCTTCGGAATCTCCGTCGCTTCAGTGCCTGTTGCGGCGCCACCGCATGCAGTCAGGGCCAACAGGACAGCGAGCCCCGCAGCAGCTGTTTGGATCTTGTGTGTCGTCTTCATGGTGCAACCTTTCAAGTGATTTCGGCTGGTGTAATACACAGAGTGCTTTCACGGTGGAAGGCACAATCCCCAAGCATTTGGTGGGAGCGCCAGGCTGGCCTGTTTGTTGCGCCCCTGTTTGTTGTTGCGACCTAGCGCAGAGCCTTGAAGGCACGGCCCATTCCTTCGAGCAGGCGATCGGCATCGTCACTGGAAAAGGGCATTGGCGGACGGATTTTCAGGACGTTGCCCTGGGCTCCGCAAGCCGAGATCAGGATCCGGTCCTGCCGGAGGGCATTGACTATGCCGGCGGCAGCCTCCCCATTGGGTGCGAGGGTGGATCGATCGGTCACGAGGTCGACGCCGATGAAGAAGCCGCTTCCACGTACCTCTGCCACCTGGTCCAGATTCCGGGTGAGGTCCTCCAGGCCAGTGAGGATCTTTCCGCCAACCTTCAAGGCGTTCTCCATGAGTGATTCGTCCCGGATGACGTCCAGGACGGCCTGGGCCGCCGCTATGGCTACTGAATTTCCGCCGAAGGTGTTGAAGTAGCGGATGTTCCTGCCGAACTCCTGCAGCAAGTCGGGCTTGAAGATTGCTGCCGCGACGGGAATGCCGTTACCCATGGGCTTGCCGATGGTCACGATGTCGGGGACGATTCCGTGGCGCTGGAAGCCCCACCATTCCTCACCGGTACGGCCGAATCCTGGCTGTACCTCGTCTGCAATGTACAGGCCGCCCACGGCATGGATCTCTTCGATGATGGGGCGGAGGAAGCCTGTCGGGCCAGCGAAGACGCCGTCGGAGGAGAAGATGCTGTCGGCGATGAAAGCAGCCACTCCGATGCCGTGCCGGTGAAGGTCTGCGATGGCTGCACGCACCTGGCTACGCAGGTGATCCTGCAGCGAGCCTTGATCGGATGAGTAGCGCAGGGCGTCGGGGGCGTCGATGACCCGCACGTTCGCACCCAGGGGCACACCCTTGCCCAATGAAGGTGAGAACGACGAGACCTCGGCAGTAAGGCCGTGGTATGCGCCGGCGGTGACGATGATGCCTTGCTGTCCGGTCACATATTTTGCGACGCGCATCGCGAGGTCGTTGGCTTCAGATCCAGTACAAGTGAACATGACATGGCCAAGCTCGGCGGGGAACGTTGAAAGCAGCTGTTCCGAGTAATCCAGGATGGATTCCTGGACGTAGCGGGTGTTGGTGTTCAGCGTCTGCATCTGCTGGTGGACAGCCTCAATGACACGCGGGTGGCCGTGACCTACAGAGGGAACGTTGTTGTAGACGTCGAGATATTCATTGCCGTCCCGGTCAAACAACGTGACACCCTTGCCCCGAACGATTTCCAGGGGCTCGTCGTAGAACAGTCTGTAGCCGGGCCCCAGACTCTTGTCCCGGCGTCGAATGCTCTTCTGTATCTGGTCCGGGAGCTCGTCCAGGCGGCTGGGATCGAAGCCATTGATCATGGCCCGGGAGGGCTTGCGGATTGGGGAAGTGCCCATGTTTTCTCCTGGAAGCTAAGGGGTCGGTTCAAGGTGTGAAGAAAGTTCTGGTGCCGGGGCCGCGGCGGTGGACGCGAGCCGGTCCCAGTCCGGCTTTGAGTGGGAGAGGAGATAGTCGCGCCTTTGCGGCAACTGGCTTGCGCGCCATTGGGTTATCAGGGCCCGCAGCAGCAGGCGCGCCTGGGCAGAGACGACCAGGGCTTCCAACTCCTGCCCCGGCAGGGGGCGGATGCTTCGATAACCGTTCATGACGTGGAGTGCTTGCTCCCAGGGGCTGGCCGGGTCGGCACCCAGGAGATTGGCCATGGTGACGCTGATGTCGAAGATGACAGGCGTTCGGACGACGTCCCCGAAGTCGATAATCCCGGTGACGTAATCAGGCCTGCCGGGATTGACGAGGACATTGAACGGACTGAAATCCCCGTGGACAACCTGGGACGCCAGCGTGCCGAGGAGCGGAACCACCTTTTCGTCGAACTGATCGAAAATGTCCTCCGCGAGAACGCGCTTTTCCTTCTCATCGACATAGTCAAGAAGGGGGCGCATCCGGTGGAAATGCTTAAGGTCCCAGAGCAGCAAACGGTCCGCGCGGGGATGTTCGAAATCCTGCAACGCAATCCCCAGGCGGGCCAGGCTTGAGCCCACCAATCGCAACTGGCCAGCGGACGCGTCCTGATTGGCCAGCAGGTCCCCGGGCAGGAACCGCATCACCCGCAATACCCGGTCGAAGGCTCCGGTAGGCGCCGAAATGAGGACCTGCGGCTCTCCGCCAAGGCTCCTGACAAGACGCTGGACTGGAAGTTCGGGGGCAGTCCGTTCCAAATGCTCCATGCAGGCCGTTTGAAGGTGGACGATCACTGGGTCCTCATCCGAGGGAGAGATCTTCACCAGATACGTTTCGTCCCCGTCCCGGAGCCGGAAAGTCTCGTCCTTCTCGGTGGGAATCCTAACCAGCGTTCCCTTCAGGCCGTAGAACTGTTCAAGCAGCTCCAGGACGGCGGGGTCAGCGAGCTGCGGATGTTCCGCCAGGAGTCCACTCTCTGATGCCACTGCTTGGATAAAAGCAGAATCGCTCATTTCACCCTTTCATCGACGGAGAGCCGGCAAGCGGTTTAGAGGCCGAGGTGCTTGTTGATCTCGTCCAGGGACTTAACGCTCTTGTAGTCGTAGCCGCCGGTGATGGGGTCGTAGCCGCGGTCCAGAACCCAAAGGTTGCGGAAGCCCATGTCGTGCATCGGGTGCATGTCGTACCGCGTGTGCGAGGCGATGTGAAGGAAATCTTCCGGCTTGGCGTTCAGGGTATCGAGCATGTACTCAAAGGCTTGGTACCGCGGCTTGTAGGCCTGGGCCTGTTCGGCGGTCAGCACGGCATGGAAGTCAGCACCGAGCTTGGGGATGCTGATCTCCAGGAAGCTGTCGTCGGCGTTGGATAGGGCAACCAGCTTGTAGTTGTCGCCCATGAGCTTAAGCGGCGCCGGCACGTCGTCGTGGGCGTCAAAACCGCGTACAGCGTCAGCGAACTCTGCCCCTGCGCCCGGGGTTGGGCCTATGCCAAAAAACTTGCAGACCCGGTCGAAGGAATTCTGAAGGATCTGCTCGTACGGCTTGTAGTCGCCAAGAACCTCGTCGAAGCGGTATCCGCGGAAAACCTTCTTGAACGCAGGCCACTGCTCTTCAGGCAAACGGCCCGCGAGCAGGCGGCGGGTAGTGGAGTCGGTATCCCAGTTGATCAGTGTGCCGTAGATGTCAAAGGAGATGTACTTCGGGCGGGAGTCTGTAGTGGCCATGGTGGGTCCTTTCAGTGGAGGTCCAGCGGGAGGGGCCGCTCGCTCGCTTCGGGCAATGGGCCTTCTGATGCGAGCGAGTGGAGGTTTTTCATTCACTATGAATCTAAATCGGCCACTGTCAATTGTCAACAATTTCTTCGAGATTTGTTGAGCGTCTCAGCGCCAGAGCATCGCCACTGAACGTCACACAACCCGGCACATCCAAATCCAGCCAAGCAACGTCCTACCCTTGGATCGTGACTTTTTCCAAGATCCGCACGGCCGCCGCGAACTCCCTCGCCGCCGCTGGTCTCCTGATTACCCTCGCTGCCTGTTCCACGCCGGCCGCCACCCAGCCAAGCGCCTCCGCCCCCGCCTCTGAAGCAAGCGCTTCAGCTACTGCTGCCGGGCCCTGCAGCGGCGTGAAGGTCATTGTCGATTCCGGCGCCCTGAAGCAACCCGCCGCCGAGAAGACCGTTTGCGTGGCAGTGGATGCGCCGACGACCGCTGCCAAAGTGCTCGATGAGGCCAAGGTGAAGACCGAAGGCACCACCCAGTACCCCACCGAACTGGTGTGCCGGGTCAACGGCGTGCCGGCTGCCGACTTCGACATCACCCACAAGGGCGGCACATACCGCGAAGAATGCAGCAAGATGCCCGCGGCCTTTGCCTACTGGTCCATTTGGGTCAAGCCCGCCTCCGGTGACTGGGCCTACGCCCAGGAAGGCCTCGCCACCCAACAGGTGAAGCCAGGTGAGAGCCTAGAACTGCTGTACACCATCGACGGCGCACCGGCCGCACCCAAGGCATGACCTTTCGACCCGCGCCGTTACGCGCTGCCGCGGCGCTTGCCGTCGTGTTCATAGCGGCGCGGGTCATCTACCGCATCCTTTTCAACGGCGCGGGCACCGTTGGGCCCGTGCTGCTGGAGTTGCCGTCAGTGCGGCTGCCCGCCCCATACGCCCACGTGGTCTTCCTCGGCCCAGTAACATCGCCTGGTCTGTGGGAGGCGGTTGCTTCAGCCCTGCCGATTGCCGGGATCATCTTCGCCTTCGGACTGCTCAACTCCTTCGTGGACGTGGCAGGGGGCTTCATGCGGCTGGCCCGCGGCGGTCCATTCCAGGGCATAGCCCGCACACTCGTGGTGGCTTGGGCTGCGCTCCCCGCGCTCGCCGACGCCGTTGCCTCCGTCCGCTTGGCCTTCCGGCTGCGGGGTGAACGCCTGGGCCCGCGAGCCCTTGTTCCCGTACTTGAGCGAACTCTTGAGCACGCGAGCCGCGTGGCCGCAGCCTTGGAATTGCGCGGCTTCGGGAGCAAGGCGGCTCATCAACCCGCCAGCGATCCCGGGTTGCCCCTTGAGATCAGGAATGCCCAATTCCGCATCGGTGATACGCGGCTGCAGGTCGAAAACTTCAAGCCAGACCGCGGGACAGTAACGATAATTACCGGACCCACCGGCTCCGGTAAGTCCACCATCCTGCGGGGTGTAGCGGGACTGCTTTCACACGTCGACGGCGGAGAACTCACTGGCACGGTCCGTGTCGCCGGAGTGGACCGTGCCGGAGCACCGCCGCGCGATACTGCCGGCGTCGTAGGCGTTGTCCTGCAAAACCCGCGCGCGGCCTTCGCCAGCACCCGCGTACGAGACGAAATCTCGCTTTCCCTTGAACTGCGCGGCGTTGCACCCGCCATCGCCAGGGCCCGCACGGTGGAGGTCGCGGAGTGGATTGGAGTGTCTGCGCTCCTGGACCGGAACCTCAACTCCCTCTCGGCTGGCGAGGCAACGCTCGTGGCAATCGCCGCCGCCGTGGTGGAGCGCCCGGCCCTGCTCCTGGTTGACGAGCCGCTTGCTGACCTCGACGCCACGGCCCGCGCCCGCGTCATCGCCGTACTCGACACCCTCGCCCGTGGATCCGGCATCTGCATCATTGTGGCTGAGCATCGGGCGGAGCCGCTGTTGCCGGTCGCCGATTCGTGGTGGAGGATTCACGACGGCGGCTTGGTAGCAGGCGCGGCGCCAGCACCTTCGCGTCCGCTTGGGATCCGCCCGGCGCCGGCAGTGACGCCGGGATTGGCGCAGTCAATGGCGTCCGCACCCGCACCGGAACACCCGCCGGTGCTGACTGCGGCCAAGCTGGCGGTGCACCGTAACGGCAAGCCGCTCGTCCGCGAAGCCTCCCTGGCCCTGGGCCGTGGGGAAGTGGTTGCCTTGGTCGGCCCCAACGGGGCTGGGAAGTCCTCGCTCCTGGTGGCCATCGCGCTCGGAGAAGGAACCAGCGGCACTGTCGACGGCGGCCGGGTCGCCTTGGTTCCGGACGCCTCTGACGACCTTTTCACGCGGGACACGGTGGCTGCCGAACTGCGGGCGGCAGATAGACGCGAAGCGCGCGCCCGGCGTAAATCCGGCGGGAATGGCTCGGACAGGACCGTGCCAGAACCGGCAGCGGCACGCTTGGCCCGATTGCGTGGTGACGTCCGGATTCCGATAGGAAACGAGCACCCGCGGGACCTGTCGGCCGGAGAGCGCCGTATCCTCGCCATCACCCTTCAGACCGCCGATGATCCCCAGGTCCTCCTTATTGATGAGCCCACCCGTGGGCTCGATCCGGAGGCCCGCGCAGGAGTCTCGGCCGCCTTGCTCGCGTTGGCGGACACCGGCGCGGCCGTCCTGATCGCCACGCATGACCTCGATTTCGCCCACGGCCTGGGCGCCCGGATCGTGCAGATGGACGACGGCGTGGCGCCTGCCCCCCAAACCGAAGCCGTACTCCCATCCGATAGCGACGCCGGCCCGGCGACCTCCACACCCACGGCAGCAGAGCAGCCCGGAGCCATCCAGAACCTTGAGGCCTCCCAGTTCATCGACGGGGCAAAAGACACCCGATCGGCAAATGCTGCTACCCCAAAGGGGGCTCACTACCTCCGTTTGCCACGGGCCTTGGAGATCGCGATTCTCGCGGCTGCCAACGTTTTGGCCCTGGGAGCGTTCTGCTGGCCATTGCTCGCGGCGGCCCTGCCCGAGGATGCGGCCGCGGCTGTGCCTTTCGCGGCCCTGGCGATTGCACCGCTTGCCGTTGTGGGCATTGTCGTGGCCCTCGACGGCTCGGTCCGTTCCGCACACACCGTGGCCCTGCTGGGCGTCCTGGCCGCCGTCGGTTCGGCAGTTCGCGTGGCGAGCACCGGCGTCGGGGGAGTCGAAGCAGTGTTCATCCTGCTGATCCTGGCTGGCCGCGCCTTCGGTGCCAGATTCGGAATGCTCCTTGGCGCGGCCACGATCGCGGTGTCCAGCGCACTGTGGAGCGGCATCGGCCCTTGGTCGCCGTTCCAGATCTTCGCCTGCGCATGGGTGGCGGCGGGGGCGGGCCTGTTGCCGCGCAGGGTTCGCGGACGGGCTGAACTATGGATGCTTTGCGGCTATGGCGTCGTGGCGTCCTACGTTTTCGGTCTGCTCACCAACCTGTGGTTCTGGCCGTTCGCCGTCGGTGCCGGAACCGGCATTTCGTACGTGCCCGGCGCCCCACTGGCCACCAACCTCAGCAGCTTCCTGCTCTACTCCCTTTTGACCTCGACGGCGGGATGGGACACCTTGCGCGCCATCACTACCATCATCGGAATCTTTGCGGTGGGACGGGCTATCCTCGCCGCTTTCAGGCGGGCGAAGCCGGTCTCCGGCCCGGGCGTTCGAACTACCCGGGCTGAGGACGCGGGGTCCAGGAAGACGGGCATGAAGAATGACCGCCGTCCCCAACACCCCCAAACCACAGACCCGCACCAACTCACACCTTGAAGTACTTGGCCTCCGGGTGGTGGAACACGAAAGCATCCGTTGACTGCTCCGGGTGGAGCATGAGTTCATCGCTGAGGATCACGCCCATCCGTTCGGGCTTCAGCAACTCCGTGACCTTGCGGCGGTCCTCCATGTCCGGGCAGGCCGGATATCCCAGGGAGAAGCGTGCACCGCGGTAGTCGAGCTTGAAGTAACCGGCTTTGTCCTTGGGCTCTTCGGCTGCGAAACCCAGCTCGGAACGGATCCGCGCGTGCCAGAATTCAGCCAGTGCCTCGGTGAGCTGCATGACCAGGCCATTGAGCTCGTAATAGTCGCGGTAGTGGTTTCCCGCGAAAAGCTTGGAAGTCACTTCTTCGATCTTCGAGCCGGCGGTGACCAGCTGGATCGGCAGGAGGTCGATCTGGCCCGATTCCCGGGAGCGCACGAAGTCGGCGAGGCACAAGTGCCGGTCCCGGCGCTGGCGTGGGAAGTCGAAGCGCAGGCGCTCGGTGCCGATGGGTCCGCCTGAACCACCATCGGGGGCGAGCAGACCGGGGATGCCGAGGACGCCGTCGTCGTCCTCACCGTGGTGCAGCACCACCACCTGTTCGCCCTCGGACACAACGGGGAAATAGCCGTAGGCGACCGAAGCGTCGAGCATTCCCTCGGCAAGGATCCGGTCCAGCCAGTACCGCAGACGGGGCCGGCCTTCAAGTTCCACCAGTTCGTCGTAGGAGGCGCCGTCGTCTCCCCGCCCAGGTTTGAGCCCCCACTGGCCCATGAAGGTTGCGCGCTCATCGAGCAAAGCAGCATAGTCGTGCAACGCGACGCCGCGCACAATCCGCGTGCCCCAGAATGGGGGAGCGGGGACAGGGTTTTCGGCGGTGACGTCGGACCGGCCGGGCATTGCCTCCGGTTCGGTCACCGTGAACTTCGGGCCACTCTTGTGGATCCGCTTCTTCAGCGGCGGGAGGCCCACCGCGTCCGGGTCAGCGCCGCGGGCCACCTGCACCAACGGTTCCATGAGGGAGAGGCCCTCAAAAGCGTCCTTGGCATACCTGACGGTGCCTTCGAACTGCTCTGCCAGGTCCTGCTCCACGTAGGCGCGCGTCAGTGCCGCACCGCCGAGGATGATCGGCCACTTTTTCGCCAAGCCCCGGGACTGGAGCTCGGCAAGGTTTTCCTTCATCACGACCGTGGACTTCACCAACAGGCCGGACATCCCGATCACGTCGGCGTCATGCTCCTCCGCGGCGGCCATGATCTCGGCGATTCCCTGTTTGATGCCGATGTTGACCACTTTGTAGCCGTTGTTGGTGAGGATGATGTCTACGAGGTTCTTACCAATATCGTGCACGTCGCCGCGAACGGTGGCGATCACCATGGTGCCCTTGCCCGATGAATCCGACTTCTCCATGTGCGGCTCGAGCAGTGCGACCGCGTTCTTCATCACCTCAGCGGATTGCAGCACAAACGGAAGCTGCATCTCGCCGGCGCCGAAGCGCTCACCAACAACCTTCATGCCCTCCAGCAGTTGGTCGTTGATGATGCCCAGCGGGGTCATGCCTTCGCTGCGGGCGAGGTCGAGGTCCTCCTCGAGGCCCTTGCCTTCACCGTCGATGATGCGCCGCTGCAGGCGTTCGCCGGTGGGCAGCGCGGCGAGTTCCGCGGCACGCTGGTCCTTGAGCGCGGCGCTGTCCACGCCCGCGAACAGGTCAAGCATGATGGCCAAGGGGTCATGGGTGACGTTGCCGTCGGCGTCGTACTCACGGCGGTCCCACACGAGGTCCAGGGCCACCTTGCGCTGTTCGTCCGGCAGCGATGCAAGCGGGACGATCTTCGCGGCGTCGATGATGCCGCTGGACAGGCCAGCCTGGACGGCCTCGTGCAGGAATACCGAGTTCAACACCATACGCGCGGCAGGGTTCAGGCCAAAGGACACGTTCGAGACGCCGAGGGTGGTCTGGATGCCGGGGTACTTCGTGGTGATCTGGCGGATGGCCTCAATGGTTTCTATGGCGTCCCGGCGGGTTTCTTCCTGGCCCGTGGCGATGGGGAACGTCAGGGCATCTACGATGATGTCCTCGACGCGCATTCCCCATTCGCCCACCAACGCGTCTACGAGGCGGGAAGCGATGGCCACCTTGCCTTCGGTGGTGCGGGCCTGGCCCTGTTCGTCGATTGTCAGGGCAATCACGGCCGTGCCGTGTTCCTTCACAAGCGGCATGATGCGCGCAAAGCGGCTGGTGGGGCCGTCGCCGTCTTCGTAGTTGACCGAGTTGACCACTGGGCGGCCGCCGATGTGCTCAAGTCCGGCCTGCAGCACAGGCGGCTCTGTGGAGTCGATGACCAACGGGAGGGTAGAGGCCGACGCGAAACGCGAGACGATCTCCTTGATGTCCGCAACGCCGTCGCGCCCCACATAATCGATGCAAACATCGAGCAGGTGCGCGCCGACCCGGACCTGCTCGCGGGCAATATCCACGCAGTCGTCCCAGCGCTCTTCCAGCATCGCTTGGCGGAACGCCTTGGAACCGTTGGCGTTGGTGCGCTCACCGATGGCAAGGTAAGCGGACTCCTGGTCGAACGGAACGTGGTGGTAGAGGGACGCGACGCCGGCCTCCCGCTCGGTGGGGACCCGGCCGCCGGCGCTTTTCGTGCTGCCGGTGACGGTCCCGGCGTCGGGCGTGTTGACGTTGCTGCGGAAGGGCTCAAGACGTTCGACGACGGCGGCCATGTGCTCCGGCGTCGTACCGCAACAGCCGCCCACCAAACCCAAGCCGAATTCACGCACGAACTGCTCGTGCGCAGTGGCGAGTTCCGAGGGGGAGAGCGGATAGTGCGCGCCCTCCGCGCCGAGAATCGGGAGCCCGGCGTTGGGCATGCAGGCGATAGCGACAGAGGACTGCTTGGAAAGGTGCCGCAGGTGCTCGCTCATCTCATCCGGACCCGTGGCACAGTTCAGGCCGATGGCATCGACGCCCAACGGCTCCAAGGCGGTGAGTGCAGCGCCGATTTCGGAACCCATCAACATGGTTCCCGTGGTCTCCACCGTCACCTCAACAAAGATAGGGAGGCGGACGCCGCGGGAAACGATCGCCTGCTTGCAACCGTTCACGGCGGCCTTCGTCTGCAGGAGGTCCTGGCTCGTTTCGATGAGGAATGCGTCGGCTCCGCCGTCGATGAGGCCCTCGGCCTGCAGGGCAAAGGTCTTCTTGAGGTAGTCGTAGCTTGTGTGGCCGAGGCTGGGGAGCTTGGTGCCCGGACCCATGGACCCCAGGACCCAGCGCTCGCGGCCGTCCGTCGCTTCAGCTGCCTCGGCGCGTTCGCGGGCGATTTTCGCGCCCTTGTACGCCAGCTCCGCGATGCGGTCATCGATGCCGTAGTCCGAGAGATTGGACCAGTTCGCGCCGAAAGTATTGGTTTCCACGGCGTCGATCCCCACGGCAAAGTAGGCGTCGTGAATGTCGGCGATGACGTCCGGGCGGGTGTCGTTGAGGATTTCGTTGCAGCCTTCAAGATTTTGGAAGTCCGTGTCCAGGGACAGTTCCCGGTCCTGCAGCATGGTGCCCATGGCGCCATCGGCGATGACGACGCGCTGGTTCACCGCATCAAGAAGGGACTGGGAACGGCCAGGGCGGGGGACGGAATCAATGTCAAGGGCAAAACGGGCCATATAGACAGAGTACGGGTGGGGTGTGACACAGCACGGAGTGTTTCCGTGTACTACGACGGCGGGTGGTTGCCTTTCTCGGCGGGCCGGTGCCCGAGCCTGGCGTCCACGCTAGCCACCAATGAACCCGATGCGTCAGACGCCAACTGCAGACAACACGAAGCAGCCACCCTGCCGCCGAAGGGTGGCTGCCTACGTCAAACGGATTCGTCTATCTGTACCTATCCTACGGTGCGGCTTTGCCGACTGTGCGTTGACTGATGACAGTCGTGCCGTCTTCAGCGTAGAGCTTCAAGACGCGGCCAGCGCCGTCCTTCCGAGCATTCTGCATCTGAATGGCTTCTTCCGGCGACTTAGGTGTTCCCTGATCCAGATCAGCCTTCTTTAGATAGCCGATCTTTCCGTCGTCCCCGACGGATCTGATGAGATCTGGTTCGTCGGCCGGTGTCCGCGCCTCCATTGCGGACCCGTAGGTCTCACCTCGCGCGTTCTTGGGGAAGTCCACCTTGTCTCCTTGTTCAATTTGGACAGTCGGTGCCCCGGCATTTGCCGTGGTGATGGCAAACCCGACAACACCGCCGATTGCAATAGCGATGGTAGTGGCCGCGACGCCAAAGGCCTTGCGATGCTGAGTAAATGATTTCATGCCTAGAGTCCCCCGTAGGCTGCCGGTGTCCAGTGAGTGTAGTAGTAGTTGTAGCCGTTGCCGTTCCAGGCACCGACGACTCCATAGGACTGGTAGGCCCCATAGCCGCATGAAAGCCACACACCGTTATCAAGCTGGTGGGCGACTATGTCGTTGTAAACATCCCACCCCTCATCGCAGAAGTTTCCACCAATAAAGGCACGGCCGCGTGCATAAATCCAGCCGACGGGGACGTCACCTCCTTGGGCGTAAATAAAGGATGCCGCCTTCCCGCGACCGCCGTCCCACGTGGTATCAAGCGCGGCCAACGTTTGGTATGTCCTCCCACCGGTCGAGAACTGGCCGATTAGACTCTGCGTATTCGTGGCGTATGCGGCGCCCGCACCGAATCCGAGCGTGCCCCCCAGCAGGACAGCTATCACAGAAGCTTTTGTGAAAGCCTTCAATCCGCGTTTTGGGCGCTGACCTACACCTTGAGATTTTCGTGCTGAATCAATAGTCATGTGTTACCCGTTCCCCCCGAACAGTCGAACTAGGGATTGCGCAAATATACTCACGAACTCACCAACTGATGGTGTAGCCATAGTTCTTAATGGAAGTGGCCCTATCGCTCATGCTGTCTAGCCTTTTCATCTGTTTCCCCAATCTAAAGTGACCCAGTTCAGTGGCGCGCTTGCCAGCGAACAGAAGGGTTGCCCGGTTGAAACACACCTTCACGAATATCTAGTGCGCGGAGCGCCGAAACGTGACGCGAGTCTCGTCTATGGTCGGCTTCAAACCAGGGCGGTTATCCACATGCTCCAAGGAACCCGTTGCCACCCATGCGCCCTGATGGTTCGATGGGGTTCATGGCTACCGCAGATACCGCAGAAAGTTATGTCCTGGCGATTGGGACCAAGAAGGGTTTGTGGCTGGCAACCAGCCCGGATCGCAAGGAGTGGTCCCTCTCCGGCCCGCACTTCCTGATGAGCGAGATCCCCAGCATCGGGATAGACACCAGGGACGGCAAGACCAGGATCATGGTGGGGGTGCGTTCGGAGCACTGGGGACCCACCGTCGCCCATTCCGATGACCTGGGCGCCACCTGGACCGAGCCCGAGCAGGGCGCCATCAAGTTCCCGGACGGTGCAGACGCTGCCTTGGAACGCATCTGGCAGATCTACCCGGACACCGAGTCCCGCCCTGGCGTGGTCTGGGCCGGGTGCGAACCGATTTCAGTGTGGAAATCAACCGACGGCGGCGAGCACTTTGAGTTGAACCGCGGGCTCTGGGACCACCCCCACCGCAGCGAGTGGGGTGCGGGGTACGGTGGCGCGGCGGCCCACTCGATCGTGGTGGATCCGTCCGGCGAGAAGGTCCATGTAGCTATGAGCACGGGCGGCGTTTACAGATCGCTCGACGGCGGGACCTCCTGGGAGCCCCGCAACAAGGGAATCTCGGCCTACTTCATGCCTGATCCCAATCCCGAGTTTGGCCAGTGCGTTCACAAGATTGCTGCGGATGCCGCCGTCGAGGGCCGTTTGTACGCGCAGAACCACCATGGCGTGTACCGCACGGACGATGACGGCGAGAACTGGAACTCCATCGCAGAGGGACTGCCCGCGGATTTTGGTTTCGTGATGCTGACCCATCCCCGGCGCGAGGGCACAGCCTGGGTCATCCCACTGAAGGCCGACGGCGAACGCATCCCACCGGACGGCAAGCTCAGCGTGCACCGCACCGAGGATGCCGGCGGAACGTGGAGAGAGCTTCACACCGGTCTGCCGGACCACGAATACAACGCTGTGCTTCGCGATGCCGCATCCGTGGACACTGCCGAACCGACTGGCGTGTACTTCGGAACCCGCGGCGGGGATGTCTACGCCAGCGCCGACGAGGGCGAGACCTTTACTGAAGTGGCCTCGCACTTGCCGGACGTACTGTGCGTGCGTGCCGCCGTCGTCGTGGTTGGAAGCCGCAGTGGCGGGGCGCGGGAAGAATCAGCCAGCGCTCCGGTGCCTGGTTAGGCCCGTTGTGGCTGACTTTACGGTGGTGTTGCCGGGTGTCCTGCAGCCACTCGTCGGCGGACAGTCCTATCTGACTGCGTCCGCCGACGGGGCTGTGACCGTTGGACAGTTGCTGGACTCGGTAACCGGAGAATATCCGGTTCTGGCCAGGCGTTTGCGTGATGAAACCGGTGCCCTCCGCCGTTTCGTGAATATTTACGTGAACGGCGATGAGGTCCGGCGTCTGAAAGGTCTTGATACGGAGGTTGCGGCCGGTCAGGAGGTCTTGATTATCCAGTCCGTGGCCGGCGGCTAAGCGGGTATTTGGGGTCAAGCCGGGGTTCAGGCGACGCGCCAAACACTGCATTCGTCGGTATTAATGGCTTTCCTCATCCCGGAGACGTGGTCCATGATCCAGACGACGCCGATTCCAGGCGCTGTTTCCTGGACCCGTCCGCGGCGGATGACCACGTCATCGTAAGCGGGACCAACGGACATGCGGGCCTCGATCTCGTCTCCGCGGTGGAGCTGGCTGATCGCGCGTATACGTTTTGTGTGAGTAGTGACTTCCTTCAGCATGGTGTCCTCCTGAACTGGAGCTGGTGCCTGCACTTGCCGGCTATTCCAGTGTGGCGGGGCATTGTTGCCGGAGTATTTCGGCGTGGTTAGGGTCCGGTTAGCATTCCGGGATGCTTGCGTTTCGGGTGACGTCCGACGGCGATAGGTGCAACCGGCGGCAGGACTCACCTTCGCTTTGTGGCTGCTTCCGCGGACCCGCGCGGGCGCGACGGTAACCTGAACACGGTTCTTGAGACTCACAGGAACCACAGACTCCGTCCCCGGGAGATTTGATGGGTTTTTTGCGACGTGCAATCGCGGTGTCCACAGGCTTGGTGGTTTTCGCCACCGGCCTGTTTTTCGTCCAGGCCCCTGCTTCGGCAGTGCCGGAACCCACACCGGATAATCCGAACGTACGGTTCTTTGAGGGGACACCGCATTCGGAGCACGTCTTTGAGACGCCACCCGGACAGGCGCCATCCAGCAGTGGCGAGATCACCGACGTCGAATCCCTTCTCGGCGAGGGGGCAGCAGCAACCAGCCCCAATGGCGATATCCGGGTTCGATTGGTCACGGCCAAACTTGCCGATAACACCAACCCGGTCTCCATGTCAGCGGCCGAGCAGACTGTTGGGGCCACCAGCAGCTACTGGAAAGCCATGACGGACAACAAGCTGTCCATGACAGTGGACAGCAAGGTCTCCGGATTCCAATCCAAAGCCAAGTCGACCGACAGCTACAGCACCATCATGTCCACCATCACCAGCGAGTTGAAATGGACGGCAAGCCCCTACACGGCGCTGGTGATCTTTATTCCGACGTCCACGCTTTCCGGGAATGCCCTGGGCGTCGGCTACAGCAGTGGCAGCTACAGCGGGCGGGTGCTGATGCCGCAAATCAGCAAGTTCTCCAACAACGTCATGAGCCACGAGTTCGGGCACGTGATCGGACTAATGCACGCCGATGCGTTGCAGTGCTATAGCGGCGCATCCGACGTCGGCGTGGATAGCACCGGGCGGTTCACAGACAGCTCCTGCTACATCCGTGAATACGGAGACACCACGGACCTCATGGGCGCGGCACAGTACGCCCAACCGGTGGTGAGCTCCAGCTTCTGGGACTACGCAGGGCTGGGCCGCGGCGACGAAATCCGCGATGTCGGGGTGGCCACCGGCGTCAAAAGCTACACGCTCAAGCCATGGGGTGGCGCGGACGCGCAGCGCGCCATCAAGTTCACGGACCCGGTCAGCAAAGAGGTGTACTACCTGGAACTCAGGCAGCCGGTGGGGTACGACAGCTACCTTGGGGACGAGGGCAGGCCAGCCGGCAACAGGGGAGTCAAGATCGTCCAGCGCGGCGGCGCTACCATCGCGTCTTCGCTGATCCTCATGCCATCCACCATCCCGTTCCAGGAGCAGTACTACGCCACGAATCACGCGTGGCAAGCCGGCAGCACCTTCACCACGTACACGGGCACCCAGGTCACCATCAACTCTGTCTCCACAACCTCGGCGACCGTAACCATCAACGCCGATCCCAAACTCAAGGCACGCATGCGTTTCTCTGCGGGCGACTTCGACGGCGACAAGCTGGCCGACGTCATCTCGCGCGAAGCCGACGGGTCCTTGCTCTTGTTCAGGGGCCTCCCTGGAAACCGGCTTGATGATTCCGTGCAGATCGGCTCGGGCTGGGGCATTTTCAACGCCGTGCTGGGGACCTCGGACTTCAACGGTGACGGCTTCGCGGACATCCTTGCCCGAACCAGCGACGGCGCATTGTGGCTTTATCCCGGCAACGGCAAGGGCGGATTCCTGTCCCGGAGCCAGATCGGATTTGGTTGGCAGGGCTTCACGCAGTTGGTCGCGGCGGGGGACTTCAACGCCGATGGCCGGAGCGACCTGATCGCCGCCGGTGGGGATGGGCGCCTGTGGTTGTATCCAGGCAATGGCACAGGTGGTTTCCTCGCCCAAACGCAGATCGGCCAGGGCTGGGATTCCTTCAGCAGCCTCGCAGCATCAGGTTCGTTCGGCGGCGGTGCCCCGGGTTTGCTGGCGCGGGCCAGCGACGGCACGCTCTACGTCTACCCCGGCGATGGTAAGGGCGGCTTCCTGCCGCGTGCCGCCGTCGGAACTGGCTGGAACGGGGTAGGTGACATCGTTGGCGGCCGGGACTTCACAGGTGACAAGCGGGTGGACGTCCTGACCGCTGCAGCGGGCGGGGGCATGACCCTCTATCCAGGTGACGGCATTGGCTTCGCGGATCGGCTTGCGATCGGGACCGGATGGAACCAGTTCCGTCAGGTTTGGGAAGCAGGCGATTTCGACGGCGATGCTGCCGCCGACATCCTGGCGCGCGGAACCGACGGCGCGTTGTGGCTTTACCCGGGCAACGGATCGGGCAGCTTCCTTCCGCGTGTTCAAGTCGGGTGGGGCTGGGGCCAGTTCACGTCCGTGCTGAGTGCGGGAGATTTCGACGGCGATTCGCACCCCGATCTTGTGGCCCGGGCTTCCGACGGGACACTGTGGCTTTACCCGACGGACGGCACGGGACAGTTCCTGGCACGTAAACAGATCGGCACCGGATGGCAAGGCTTCGAGCAGTTGCTGGCCCCGGGCGATTTCACGGGTGACGGAAAGCCGGACATCGTTGCCCAATCCGGCGACGGCGTGTTGTGGGTCTACCCCGGCAATGGCTCCGGAGGCTTCCTTGCCCGCAAGCAGATCGGCACCGGGTGGGACATGTTCAACCTGGTCCTGCAGGCCGGTGACTTCAACGGCGACGGCAGGGAAGATCTCCTTGGCCGAACCGGTGACGGCGGGCTTTGGCTCTATCCGGGCAACGGCTCTGGCGGCTTCCTTGCGCGCTCCAACCTCGGTTCAGGGTGGAACATGTTCTCCAGCATCGCTGCCCTCGGCAACGGATTTACGGGTACTGGGGACCCCTCCGTGGTGGGAGTTGCCGGGGACGGCACGTTGCTGATGTACTCCGGAACGGGTGCCGGGAAGTTCATGCCAGTAGTGCTGAATCCGCGGTAGGTCCTGCCGGCGTCGGCGACACCAGTTCGCTGGAAATGCGCGAAAATCGCCGGGAAACTTCCAGCGGAACTGGAGGTTTTCCGGCGATTTCAGCGCGGGCGCCCTTCCGCCAGGCGGGCCTTACTTGTGCAAGCCGAGTTCCGCCGTCGGGACCTTTGCTGACTCGCGGGCCGTCATGGCCGAGACCGCTGCGATCACGCAGATGACTGCCGTGAAGATGGAGATCTGGACCCAGCCACCAGGCTTGGTGCCGCCCAGGGCCGTGACGATGGTCGGAGCAAAGCCTGCCATGAGGAAGCCGAGCTGCGTGCCGATGGCCAGGCCGGAGAAGCGGACCTTGGTGCTGAACATTTCACCGTAGAAGGACGGCCATACGGCGTTGGCGGCTGCGTAGCCGAAGGAGAAGAACACAACGGAAACCAGGAACATCAGCGGGACGTTGCCGGATTCGAGGGTCAGCAGGAACACCGGAGTCATGATGGCGCTGGCTACGGCACCGTAGATGAAGACGGGCTTCCGGCCGATCTTGTCGGCGAGCATGCCGAAGAGCGGCTGGCTACCGAGGGCCACAATGTTGGCCACTACAACGAGCCACAGGGTGATGGTGCCGCTGACGTGGGCCACGTCCTGGGCGTACTTGATGGCCAGGGTTCCAAATACGGTACTTACCGCGGCGATGAAGGCACAGCACACAACCCGGAGGACGTCGCGCCAGTGCAGCTTGAGAAGGTCGGCGATGGGCAGCTTGGCGATCTGGTTGTTCTTCTTGGCCTCTGCGAATGCCGGCGGCTCGTGCAGGGTGCGTCGGATGAAGTAGGCCACGATGACAACTACTGCACTGAGCCAGAACGGGATGCGCCAGCCGATGCCGTACTTGACCTCGTCCGGGAGCGCGAGAACTGGAATGAACACCAGGGCTGCAAGGATCTGGCCACCCTGGGTGCCGGTCAACGTCCACGAGGTGAAGAATGAGCGGCGGTTGTCCGGAGCGTGCTCCAGCGTCATTGAGGAGGCACCGGCCTGCTCGCCGGCAGCCGAAAGACCCTGGGCGAGGCGGGCGAGTACCAGCAGGACGGGAGCCCACCAGCCAATGGTCTTGAAGTCCGGGAGGCAGCCGATCACGAAGGTGGCGGCGCCCATCAGGACCAGCGTGAACATGAGGACCTTCTGACGGCCGATCCTGTCGCCGAAGTGCCCCAGGATGACGGCACCTACAGGACGGGCAACATAAGCGAAGCCGAAGGTCGCGAAGGACATGATGGCTGCGTTGGTGTCCGCGTCCGGGAAGAACACGTGCGGAAAGATCAAGGCGGCGGCGGAGCCGAAGATGAAGAAGTCGTAGTACTCCACTGCGCTTCCAAGGAAGCTGGCGAGTGCCGCCTTCTTGGGGGTTCCTGCTGGCGTAACTGTGCCTGGCGTCGCTGACGGCATTGTGTGGCTCATGGTGTTCCTTCTGTGACGACGATGTCGCGGATCTAGCTTCTGCGGGAAGACCAGAGCGAGGTGAGGCCGGATCAATCCCAAAGTAACCACATGGTGAGAGCTACTTGTGCAATACAGCAATAGTGGCCGTGATTGGGGTCACTTGTCAAGACTTGTCCCCACTATCTAGAAATAGCTCTCACGATGTGAGAGCATCTAAGCATGAGTGTGAAAGAGGACACAAAGACCGACATGGTCGGCAAGGCCCTGGGCCTGTTGGTATTGCTGGGGAATGAGCCCAAGGGTGCGAGTGCCGCGGATCTGGCCAGGAGTGCGGGACTTCCGTTCAGTACGACGTACCGGCTGCTCGGTTCATTGACGCGCGACGGATTTGTGGATTACGAGCCCGACGGACGTCGGTATCATCTGGGATTGCGGGTCTTCCAGCTGGGCCAGCGGGTTTCCAACCACCACGGCTTCGCGGCAACGGCCCTTCCCGTACTCCAGCGCGTTACGGAGCGGACCGAGGAAGCAACCATCCTCTCGGTGCGCGACGGAAATCATCATCTAACCGTCAATAAGGTGGACGGCCCCAAGACCTTCCGCGTCACCAGCGATCCTGGCCATCTTGGTGCGCTGCACACGACGTCCGTGGGTAAGGCGATAGTCGCTTTTGAGAACGACGCCGAACGCGAACGACTGCTCGAAGAGTTGCCCCTGGAGCCTCTCACTGAGCGCTCCATTACCGATCGGGCTGCATTCCGGGCGGAGATCGAGCAAGTGCGCCGGCAGGGCTACGCGGTCATGGACGAAGAAAACGAGATCGGCATGCGCGCGGTCGCGGTACCGGTCCTCAACTCCCAAGGCCACGCCTTTGCGTCACTCGCCACGGCCGTTCCGGTATTTCGTCTCACCATGGATGAGCTCATCGCCCACGTCCCTACTTTGCAGGAAGCCGCGGCTGAACTCGCGGCCCGCCTGCCCCAGCGTTAGCCCAACTAGGTCGCACTTAAGCGCGTTTTGAGGCCGCTAAACGCGCACAACTGCGACTCAGTTGGGTCAGCACATCGCGTTTGTTCGCGATAAGAACAAGCGTGCGGAATATGAACACTTGTAGTAATCTGGAAGACACCCGGGCAGTTGGCGCCCCAGAAAGTGCCAAAAGCCAGGGGTGCTGAAGTCAAAGGAGCTTTAGGATGAGCAACCGAGCCGAGTCCGTTCTGGTGGGCCTGATTGGCGAAGGCGTCATGCCGTCGCTGACTCCGCCCATGCACGAACGCGAAGCCGATGTGCAGGGCCTTCGCTTGCTGTACCGCCCCATCGACCTGCTGGACCTGGCTTTGCCGGCCACCGCCGTCGGGGATCTCCTCACCGCGGCCCAGCGCATGGGCTTCAACGGACTGAACATCACGCACCCGTGCAAGCAGCTGGTCCTTGAGCACCTTGACGAAATTTCCGACGACGCCCGTCGCCTGGGTGCCGTCAATACAGTCCTCATTCAGGACGGCCGGTTCATCGGCCACAACACCGACTTTTCAGGTTTCGGCTCGGCTCTCGCCGACGGACTCCCCGGTGCGAAGCTGGAGCGCGTGGTCCAGCTGGGTGCGGGCGGTGCGGGTTCCGCCGTCGCCTACGCCCTGCTCACCGCCGGGGTCGGCACCCTGGACCTGGTGGACATGGACCCGGCGCGGGCGGCAGAGCGCGCCGCCGAACTTGGCGAACTCTTCCCGGCCGCCACGGTCACGCCGCGGAGCACGGACGAGCTCCCGCAGATCATGCCCCTCGCCGACGGTTTGGTTCACTGCACCCCGATCGGCATGGCCGCCCACCCCGGGCTGCCGCTGGACGTCGACCTCCTGGAACCGCGGCACTGGGTTGCGGACATCGTCTACCGCCCCATCGAGACGCAGCTGGTCCGCGAAGCGCGGGCCAAGGGCTGCAAGGTTCTCGACGGCGGACGCATGGCGGTCGGTCAGGCTGCCGACGCTTTCCGGCTCTTCACGGGCCACGACGCCGATCGCGACCGCATGCGGGCCCACTTCCTTGAGCTGATCGCCGTCGAGGATGCGCTCGCCGCCACCGAAGCCCCGGCTCTGGCAAAGGCGGGTCACTGATGCGCACCGGAATCGCGACGGTCTGCCTGTCCGGCACGCTGAAAGAAAAGATGCAGGCCTGCGCCATCGCGGGCTTTGACGGCATCGAAATCTTCGAGCAGGACCTCGTCACTTCGCCCCTGAGTCCCGAGGAAGTGCGGAAAATGGCCGCGGATCTTGGCCTCGGCTTGGATCTGTACCAGCCCTTCCGCGATTTCGACGGCGTCACTCCGGACCTGCTGAAGGCCAACCTCAAGCGGGCCGAGGCCAAGTTCAACCTGATGGAACGCCTGGGCATGGACACCATCCTGGTCTGCTCCAACGTCGCTACTGCAACGATTGACGACGATGAACTCCGCGCCTCCCAGCTAACGGAACTCGCCGAGCTGGCCGGGGATCACGGCGTCAAAGTTGCCTACGAAGCCCTGGCCTGGGGAAAGTACGTGAACGACTATGAGCACGCGTACCGTCTGGTCGAGATGGTGGACCACCCCAACCTCGGAACGTGCCTGGACTCGTTCCACATCCTTTCCCGCGACTGGGACACCGCGCCGATCGAGCAGATCAACGCGGACAAGATTTTCTTCGTCCAGGTTGCCGACGCCCCCAAGCTCTCCATGGACGTGCTCTCGTGGAGCCGCCATTACCGGGTGTTCCCGGGCGAGGGGCAGTTCGAGCTCGCCAAGTTTATGGGCCACGTAGTCCGCGCCGGCTACACGGGCCCGGTTTCCCTTGAGGTCTTCAACGACGTTTTCCGCCAGTCGGACACCGAGCGGACGGCCGTCGATGCCATGCGCTCCCTGATCTGGCTGGAGGAGCAGAGCGCCAACTGGCTGGCGGGCACCTCCGCGGACGGCGAGTCGGTCAACGGTGGCGCCTCCCGCCGTCGTTATCCCATGGAACTGGCAACGCTGCCCAAGGTGAACGAGCCCGCCGGCTTCAACTTCGCCGAGGTCAAAGCCGACGACACCGCGCAGCTCGAGAAGCTCCTGGGCCAGCTCGGCTTCGAATTCGAAGGGCGCCACCGCACCAAAGACGTCCAGCTGTGGACCATGGGCCAGGCCCGCGTAATCATCAACGAGCAAGCGGCTTCGCATTCGGAACCGGCTATCGCCGCTTTAGGGTTCGACGTCGACTCTCCAGTGATTGCCTCCGCTCGAGCCCAGCAACTCAAGGCGCCGGTGGTTGCCCGCAAAGTCCAGGCCGATGAGGAAGTCTTCCAAGGTATCTCCGCCCCGGACTCCACCGAAATCTTCCTCTGCCAGGGCAGCCCGGACGGGACCGCTGCGTGGACGCATGAGTTCGGCGAAGGGCTGGAGCACTCCGCAGCGCCGCAGAACGCTGTGATTGACCACGTGAACCTCGCCCAGCCCTGGCAGCACTTCGACGAAGCCGTCCTTTTCTACACCAGCGCCCTGGCATTGGAGCCACAGCCCTTCGCTGAGGTCCCAAGCCCCAGCGGCCTGGTGCGCTCGCAGGTCATGGAGACCTCGGACGGCTCAGTCAGGCTGGTCCTGAATCTCGCACCGGCGCAGCAGGCCCAGAGTGCACGCAAGACTTACCAGGAACATATCGCCTTCGCCGTGGGAGACCTCGTGGCAACGGCCCGTTCCGCACGCGATCGTGGCCTTGAGTTTCTGGAGATTCCGGCCAACTACTACGAGGACCTGGACGCCCGTTTCGATCTCGAACCCGGCTTCCTGGCAACCCTCAAGGAGCTCAACCTCCTTTACGACCGGGACGCCAACGGAGAATTCCTCCACTTCTACACCGCCACCGTTGGCAGCGTGTTCTTCGAAATGGTGGAACGTCGCGGCAACTACGACGGCTACGGAGCGCCCAATGCACCGGTTCGCCACGCCGTCCAATACGACTCGCTACACCGGTCATAAACCCTGAAGCAACAATCCAACCCATCGAAAGGAGCCGGCTGTGCCGCAAGAACAGACTGCACAAGTCAACTCTGCACAAGCGCTCGAATCCGAGGAGCTCGTGCCGCCCGCTGAGGCACATGCAGCGCATGATTCCAGGAAAGTGGAAACCCAGGCGGATCTCAGTGCTGAGATGAAGGGCATCGGGGACCGCTATGCGGAGGCCTTGAAGAACGGAAAGGCGCCGGAGACCATGCCGCGCCTGGACTACGCACCGTACCGCAGCAGCATCCTGCGGCACCCGACGAAGAACCTGCACCACGCGGACCCGGAAACCATCGAGCTCTACTCGCCCGCGTTCGGCCACCAGGATGTGCACGCGCTGGAATCGGACCTGACCATCCAGCACAACGGCGAGCCGCAGGGTGAGCGCATCATCGTCGCTGGCCGCGTCCTGGACGGCGACGGCCGCCCGGTCGCCGGTCAGCTCGTGGAGATCTGGCAGGCCAACGCAGCCGGCCGCTACATCCACAAGCGTGATCAGCACCCCGCCCCGCTGGACCCCAACTTCACCGGCGTCGGCCGTTGCATCACTGGCGATGACGGCTCGTACAGCTTCACCACGATCAAACCCGGCGCTTACCCGTGGAAGAACCACCTGAACGCCTGGCGCCCGGCCCACATCCACTTCTCCATGTTCGGCTCGGAGTTCACGCAACGCATCGTCACCCAGATGTACTTCCCGGGCGATCAGCTCTTCCCGCTGGATCCCATTTACCAGTCGATCGTGGACCAGGACGCCCGCGACCGCCTCGTGGCACAGTACGACCATGAGCTCACCAGTCCCGAATGGGCCCTCGGCTACAAGTGGGACATCATCCTGACCGGCTCCAAGCGGACCTGGACGGAAAACGAAGCATTCGGCGACGCCGGGGACGAGGAGTAAGCACATGAGCAAGCTGACACCCACACCGGGCCAGACGGTGGGACCCTTCTACGGTTACGCCCTTCCCTTTAACAAGGACAACGAACTCCTGGCTCCGGGCAGCCCCGGAAGCATCCGCTTGCAGGGAACCGTCTACGACGGCGCCGGCAACACCATCCCGGACGCCATCCTTGAGATCTGGCAGCCGGACTCCGACGGCAACATCGTCCAGCGCACGGGCTCCCTGGTCCGCGACGGCTACACGTTCACCGGATGGGGCCGCGGCTCGGTCGGTAACTCCGGCGTCTATACCTTCACCACGGTCAACCCCGGCCCCACGAAGCGGGGCGCTGCGGCGTTCATCTCCGTAGCCGTGTTCGCACGCGGCCTCATGAACCGCCTCTTCACCCGCGTCTACCTGCCGGAAAACGTGGAAGCACTGGCCAACGACCCGCTGCTGAGCTCCCTGGACCCGGAACGCCGCAAGACGCTCATCGCCCGCCGCGACCCCGACGGTGGGCTCACCTGGGACATCCGGCTCCAGGGCGGCGACGAGACCGTGTTCCTGGACTTCCAGCAGGACGGTTCACTCGAGACCAGCGTCAACGCGGACTCACAGCCATGACCGACGGCGACTTCGGCCTCCTTAGCCCCGTCTCGGCGTCGCCCGCTGTCGCGGCGCTGACGGGCGACCGTGCCGTGATCGCGGCAATCCTCGACGTCGAGGCCTCCTGGGCTGCCGTCCTTGAGGAAGCGGGGCTCGTCCCTGCAGGTTCCGCCGCAGTTGTGGCCGAAGCCGCCGATGCCGGTTCTTACGACGTCGCTTCTGTGGCGGAACGCGCCCAGGGCGGGGGCAACCCTGTGATTCCGCTGCTTGGTGACCTGCGCACCAAGGTGAAATCCATGGATTCGAGCGCGGCAACCGCCGTGCACACCTCCCTCACCAGCCAGGACGTCCTGGACTCCGCCCTCATGCTGCTCGCCAGCCGCGCCGTTTCTGCATTGCTCGTTGACGTTAAACGCACGACGACGGCGCTCGCCACCTTGGCGGAACAGCACGCGGAAACGCTGTGCGTCGGGAGGAGCCTGACGCAGCATGCGCTTCCGTACACGTTTGGGCTCAGGGCTGCGCAGTGGTTCCAAGGGGTTGCTGCGGCGGCCGCCCGGCTGGAGTCGCTTCGGTTGCCTGTTCAGTTCGGCGGTGCCGGAGGAACGCTGGCTTCGGGGACCAAGCTGACTGCTTCCTCGCAGACCACGCCTTTTGAATTGGCGGATTCTTTGGCCTCGAAGCTTGGCCTTGCAGCGGCTCCTGCTCCATGGCACACCAACCGACTGGCCGTCACATCCTTGGGCGATGGACTCGCGGCACTGGTTGATTCCTTCGGCAAGATCGCCGCGGACGTGCTGTTCCTGAGCAGGCCCGAAGTGGGCGAACTCGGCGAACCGCTCGCCGCCGGACGAGGGGTCTCCTCGGCCATGCCGCAGAAGCAGAACCCCGTACTGTCCGTGCTCGTCCGCAGTGCGGCGCTGCAGGCACCAGGCCTCGCATCGCAGCTCCATCTCGCCGCGGCAACCTTCAACGATGAGCGCCCGGACGGTGCCTGGCACAGCGAATGGCCAGCCCTGCGTCAGCTGCTCGCATTGGCCTTGGGGGCCGCAGGTCACGTCAGCGAACTCACCGAAGGCCTCCGCGCTTTCCCCGAGGCCATGCGCCGCAACCTGGAAATCTCGGGACCGCTGCTGCTCAGCGAAGGTGTGATGGCCGCCGTCGCGCCTCTCCTGGGTGCGGATGGAAAGCAGAAGCTGCAGGCCGTCGTCGACGAAACGCTCAAGGCTCCTGCCGCCGAGCAGTCCCGTATCTACACCAAGCTGCTGCGCGAAACCGTCCCCGCGGACAAGCTCTCCGACGCCCAACTCGAAGCGCTCCTGGACCCCGCGAGCTACCTCGGTGAAGCTGCCGAAATAAGCCGCCGGATTCTCGCCGCCTACCCGGACTTCACTGGATCTTCATCGAAAGGAGCCACCCGTGGCTAAGCCAACCGTCAAGGCCGTGCTGCTATCCCCGCAGCGCGAACTGGGAGCCAAACCGCTCCTCGTGGTCGGCCCATCGCTGGGCACCTCCACCGTGCTCTGGACCGAAACGGCAGCGCTGCTTGGTGATGAGTACGACGTCATCGGCTGGGACCTCCCCGGCCATGGCATCTCGCCAGCTGCCACGGAAGGTTTCGATGTCGCGGAACTGGCGGACGCCGTCGTCGATCTTGTTGACCTTGTGAGCCCGGGCGCAAGGTTCCACTACGCGGGCGTCTCGCTGGGCGGGGCCACCGGCCTGCAGCTCGGCATCAAGCATGGCGACCGCCTCCGCAGCCTGTCCGTCCAGTGCACCGGCGCTAAACTCGGCACACCCGAGGGCTGGCTGGAGCGCGCTGAAACCGTGCGCCGACTGGGGACGCCTGTGATGATCCAGGGCTCCGCCGAGCGTTGGTTCGCTGCCGGGTTCATGGACCGCCAGCCGGAAATCAGCAGCCGCCTCCTGCACTCACTCCGCGATGCCGACCGCTTCAGCTACTCGTTCTGCTGCGAAGCCCTCGCCGGGTTCGACGTCCGCGAGCAACTCGGCAGCATCACCGTCCCCACCCAGGCGATTGCCGGCGTCGAGGATTCGGTTGCGCCGCCGTCGTTCGCTGAAGCTGTTGTCGCCGGTATCACCGCTGGTGGCGGATTTGCTGTTGTTGAAACGCTCGACGGCGTCGGTCACCTCGCGCCAGCGGAGGCGCCTGCAGTTGTGGCCGGGCTGATGCGGACCTTCATGAAGGAGAACGGACGATGAGCTCTTCAACTGAGCAAAACGGTGCCGAGCGGAACGGTGCCGTGCAGCCGCAAGCGACTGCGCAGGACATTTACGACGCCGGCATGGTGGTCCGCCGCGAAGTGCTGGGAAATGAGCACGTAGACCGTGCGAACGCCAACAAGGATTCCTTTACCGAGGACTACCAGGACATGATCACCAGGATCGCCTGGGGCGGCATCTGGACGCGGCCCGGTCTTAGCCGGCAAATGCGCTCCGCCGTCACCCTCACGGCATTGGTGGCCCATGGTCACTGGGAGGAGCTCGCGATGCACGTCCGGGCGGCCCTCAACAACGGTCTGAGCAGGGACGAGATCAAGGAAATCCTGCTGCAGACCGCAATCTATTGCAGTGTGCCCTCGGCCAACTCGGCCTTCAAGACGGCGCAGAAAGTATTCGCCGAGATCGACGCCAACGAACCCAACTAGGTCGCACTTGTGCGCGTTTAGACCCCCCAAAACGCGCACTATTGCGACCTAGTTGGGCAAGCAGAAAGAGAAACCCATGAACCAGGCTTTTGTGTACGACGCCGTACGCACACCCTTTGGCAAGTTCGGCTCAGGACTTGCTGCTGTGCGTCCCGATGACCTCGCTGCCCATGTGGTCCGCGAGTCTGTCCGCCGGGCTCCAGGTTTGGATGTTGAACGGATCGACGAGGTGGTGTTCGGCAACGCCAACGGCGCCGGCGAAGAAAACCGCAACGTAGCCCGCATGGCAACCCTGCTGGCTGGACTCCCGGTATCCATCCCCGGGACCACGGTGAACCGTCTCTGTGGTTCGTCGTTGGACGCGGCAATCATTGCGTCCCGCCAGATCAATGCCGGCGATGCTGAGCTCATGCTCGTGGGCGGGGCAGAGTCCATGAGCCGGGCCCCGTGGGTGCTGCCGAAGACTTCCAAGCCGTACCCCGCCGGGGACATGACGCTGGCCTCCACCACGCTCGGCTGGCGTCTGGTGAACCCGGCCATGAACAAGGACTGGACCATCTCCCTGGGCGAGGCCACCGAACGGCTGCGCGAGAAGTACGGGATCACGCGTGAGCGTCAGGACCAGTTCGCTGCGGATTCGCACAATCTGGCCGATGCAGCGTGGAACGAAGGCTTCTACGATTCGTTGGTTTCCGCGGTGCCGGGAACGGACCTGGTGCGGGATGAAGGCATCCGGGCTGGTTCTTCGGCCGAGAAGCTTGCCGGTTTGAAGACGGTATTCCGGCCTGAGTCTTCAGGGCCCGACGGCGGCACCGTCACCGCCGGTAACGCCTCGCCGTTGTCCGATGGTGCTTCGGCTGCGTGGATTGGTTCGGAGGCTGCTTCGTCGATCCTTGGCATGGATCCCTTGGCCCGCATCGCGGGCAGGGGTGCCCATGGCAACGATCCCCAGTTCTTCGGGTTCGCGCCGGTGGAGGCCGCGAACAAGGCCCTCGCAAAGGCGGGCATCGGCTGGGACCAGGTTGGCGCCGTCGAACTTAACGAAGCGTTCGCCGCGCAGTCGCTGGCATGCGTTGACGCGTGGGGGATCGACCCGTCCATCGTGAACCGCCACGGCGGCGCGATCGCGATGGGCCACCCGCTTGGGGCCTCCGGCACCCGCATCCTGGGCACGCTGGCTCGGTCCCTGCAGACCTCCGGACAGCGCTGGGGTGTTGCGGCGATCTGCATCGGTGTTGGGCAGGGCCTGGCTGTGGTGCTGGAAAACGTTTCTGCGGGCGTATCGGAATAGGTGGATCATGCTGAAATTTATTGACACTGTTGGTGAAGCTGTCGCCGGCATCAAGGACGGTTCCACGGTGATGATCGGCGGCTTCGGCAACGCCGGCCAGCCGTTCGAACTGATCGACGCCCTGATGGACTGCGGCGCGAAGGACCTCACCGTGGTCAATAACAACGCCGGCCAGGGTGACCAAGGCCTGGCGTTGCTGATCAAGGAAGGCCGGGTCCGTAAGATGATCTGCTCCTTCCCGCGGCAGTCCGATTCCTGGCACTTCGATGCCAAGTTCCATGCCGGCGAGATTGAGCTGGAACTGGTCCCGCAGGGGAACCTGGCCGAGCGCATCCGTGCCGCGGGCGCTGGGATTGGCGGGTTCTTCACACCCACCGGCTACGGCACCACGTTGGCCGAGGGCAAGGAAACGCGACTGCTGAATGGAAAGTGGCAGGTGTTCGAAACGCCGATCCACGCCGACGTCGCACTGATCAAGGCACTCAAGGCGGACGGCAAGGGCAACCTCGTGTATCGCAAGACTGCCCGTAACTTCGGCCCCATCATGGCTGCCGCTGCCAAGCACACCATTGTGCAGGTCTCGGAGATTGTGCCGACCGGGTCTTTGGATCCGGAGAACGTGGTGACGCCGGGGATTTACGTCAACAGTGTGGTCCGCGTCGATTCTGCCGATTCAAACAAGAAGGTGGCCTGATCATGAGCACCCAAACAAGCATCCAGACGTCCGAGAAGCCGCTGGGACGTGACGAGCTCGCCCAGCTGGTGGCACGTGACATCGCGCCTGGTTCGTTCGTGAATCTTGGCATCGGCCAGCCGACGCTCGTGTCCAACTACCTCACCGAGGAACAGAACATCACCCTCCACACCGAGAACGGGATGCTCGGCATGGGTCCGGTCGCCGTTGGGGATGACGTCGATGGTGACTTGATCAACGCAGGCAAGATCCCCGTCACGGAGCTGCCCGGAGCCTCGTACTTCCATCACGCCGATTCGTTCGCGATCATGCGCGGCGGTCACTTGGACATCTGTGTCCTCGGCGCTTTCCAGGTATCCGCCACCGGCGACCTCGCCAACTGGCACACGGGCGCCCCGGACGCGATCCCCGCCGTGGGCGGGGCGATGGATCTGGCCACGGGCGCCAAGGACGTCTTCGTCATGATGACTTTGTTGACGCGCGAGGGCGTGTCCAAGCTCGTGGAACAGTGCACCTACCCGTTGACCGGCGTGGGCTGCGTGACCCGCGTGTACACCGACAAGGCCGTCTTCCTCACGGGGCCCGATGGTGTGACAGTCCGCGAGACGTTCGGGTGCACGTTCGAGGAAATCCAGGAATTGGTCCCGCTGCCCCTGAAGCCCGGCGCCTAAGACTCCCTCGGGTTGTGGGGCCCGCTCTGCTTGGTATTGCCCTGGCAGGGCCCACATCGCCCGGGTTCCTTGGCCGAGCTTGCGAGGTTAGGGAGGCGGTGGGGATGCAGAGTAGGCCCCACAACGCCCCCTAGGATTGGTAACCATGAGCGAATCGGCAGTAACCCCGCAGGCCAGCGACCAGTACGTTCAGTCGTTGGCCCGGGGTCTGTCCGTGATCCGGGCGTTCGATGCGAACAATCCGGTCATGACCCTCAGCGAAGTCGCAGCCCGGACCGACCTCACCAGGGCAACCGCGCGGCGCTTCCTGCACACCCTTGTGGAGCTCGGGTATGTCCGCACCGACGGCAAAACCTTCGCACTCACGGCCAAGGTGCTGCAGCTCGGCTATTCGTACCTTTCGGCGCTCTCTCTGCCCCAGTTGGCGCAGCCACACTTGGAGGAACTGTCCCTGAAGCTGGGGGAGTCCACCTCCGCGGCCGTGCTGGACGGGCAGGACATCTTTTACGTGGCTCGCGTAGCCACAAAGCGCATCATGAACGTCGGCATCACCGTGGGCACACGTTTCCCGGCCTACGCAACTTCCATGGGCCGTGTGCTGCTCGCTGGTCTCCCACAGGCCAAGCTCGAGGCATACCTGGCCAGGGTCGAACTCAAGCCCATCACACCGCGAACCGTGGCCAATGCGACAGACTTGAGGGCCGCCGTCGAGCATGTCCGTGCGCAAGGCTGGTGCCTGCTCGATCAAGAGCTGGAAATCGGCCTGATGTCCATCGCGGCGCCGGTGTGGAACCACAACAATGGCGACAATGTTGCCGCTATCAACGTGTCCCTCCAGGCCCAGGCTGTCGCGGCGGAGCCGGACCCGGACAAGTATCTCGAGTCCGTGCGGCAGGAAGTCGTCGCAACGGCGAACGCGATCTCACAGGACGTTTCCGCGAAGCACTGACTCGGCCAGCGGGTCCCTCCGCCTACTTCCTGATCGCAGCCAGCCGCGTCTCAAGAATCCGCCGAACCATGGAGTCGGGAACAGGGTTGTCCGCAGAGAACCGCAATGTCCCCGGCGACCACGAGTAGCCTCCCAACTCCTCCGACATCTCCGGCAGGATCTGGCCGCTAAAAGGGTACAGGGCCAGATGGTTCTTGGTTTCGAGCACGCTCACGAAGCCCTTGCCGTCCACAAGCAAGGCAGGCATGCCGTAGCTGGTGCCTTCCTCGGCGTCGGGCGCGAGTTCCCGGGCGATGTCAACGATCCGCTCCAGCATCTGCCGGTTGTCTTCGCTGACGCTGGCCAAGTATTCGGTGACGGTTCCCATGGTGACATCCTCCGTCACCGCAAGTGCAAGAGCCAGAGATTTAGCCCTCAGGAATAACTGCGATGCCCTGGATTTCGATCATGGCTTCTTTCTGCCACAGCCGGGTGACGCCGATGCCAGCCATCGCCGGGTACTGTGTGCCAGCCATTTCACGCCAGATCCGTCCGATCTCGCGGCCGTTCGCGATGTAGTCGTCTACATCGGTCAGGTAGATCGTCACGTTGACCAGGTCCTCGGGCTGTCCGCCAGCCTCGCGCAGCGTGGTGAGGACGTTGGAGAACGCCTGCGTGAACTGCTCCACGATGCCGCCCGGCACGATGTTCATGTTCTTGTCCAAGGCAGTCTGTCCACCCAGGAACACCGTGTTGCCGGCAAGTATGCCGTGCGCAAAGCCGGATGGCTTGGGAAGCGACTCCGGGTTGATTGTTTTGTGGCTCATGCTGTTCCTCCTTGTTGTGGCAACTGCAAAAACTTTTGAAATGCCTCTGTGCAGATCATTTCTGCCGTGCTACGTTGAGCATATGTGACGATCGTAAAAAAGTCGACACATTGAATCCCGAAGGAGCAGAACCCATGAAACTTGCCACCTTGCGCACCTCCGGCGGAAGTACGACGGCGGCACTCGCCGCGGGCGTCGACACGTACCTTGCGTTGCCGGCCATCGACGTCGGCGCGCTCCTGGCCCAGCCGGAATGGCGGTTGATCGCCGAGAAGGCAGCGGAAGCAGGGCAGCCCGTCATCGCAGCAACTGAAGCCGACTTTGCCCCGCTCCTGCCCCGTGCCGGAAAAGTCATCTGCTGCGGACTGAACTACGGGGACCACATCCAGGAAATGGGCCGCGAACTTCCTGAGTACCCCACCCTTTTCGCCAAATATGCTGACACCCTGATCGGAGCTGCGGACGTCGTAGAAGTCCACGGCAGCGGTCGCGTGGACTGGGAAGCCGAGCTCGCCGTCGTCGTGGGTTCTGAACTGTTCCGTGCTGACGAAGATCAGGCCCGGAAGGCGATTGCCGGTTACACGGTTGCCAACGACGTCTCCATGCGTGACTGGCAGAACCGCACGCTGCAGTGGTTCCAAGGCAAGGCCTTCGACGCAACCACACCAGTGGGGCCGGTGATGCTGACTGCGGACGAGGCCAGCGACAGCTTCGAAGTCCGCGGCTACGTCAATGGTGAACTCGTACAGCAGGGCAATACCAGCACCCTGGTGTTCGGCCCCGCGAAGCTCCTTTCGTACATTTCCCAGTTCACCACCCTGCGCCCCGGCGACCTCGTCCTCACAGGAACGCCCGGGGGAGTCGGGATGGGCATGACCCCGCCTCGCTTCCTGAACGACGGCGACGTCCTCGCAACCGAAATCGACGGCATCGGCCGCTTGGAAAACCAGTTCCGGATCCACGCGCCGGCGCCAGTCCCCGCCAACGCCTAAAACCCCCTGCCAACGCCTAAGACCCACCGCCAAAAGGAGAACCCCATGAGCCAGACCACCACCGAATACCGCCTTGAAGGCGACAACTCCATCTATGCCGGCGCTAACGGCAAGGTCGTCCCCGTAGTGACCCGCGCGGGTGAAGAAGACACCAACACCGCCCAGTCCGGGGATTGCATCCGCGTCTCCGGAGTAAGCATCCAGCACACTCCGGCAACCAAGATCTGGTTCGGCCAGGTTTCCAACACCCCCGGGTACCGCTCCCTGCCCCATCACCACGGCGAAGCCGAAACCGGCGGCTACGTGCTCCGCGGCCACGGCCGTATCTACTTCGGCGACAACTACTCAGAGTTCATCGACATGAAGGCCGGGGATTGGGTGTTCGTTCCGCCGTTCATGCCGCACGTCGAAGCAAACATGTCCGTCACCGAAGAGCTCGTGTGGCTGACCGCCCGCACCCCGGAGAACCTCGTGGTCAACCTCGAGGACGTCCCGGACGAAACCCTCGCTGACTACCGCCGGGCATAACCACCATGATCACTGGAACCTTGACCTCGGAGACCTTCCTCAGGGCTGTGGACCTCACCCCAACAGAGGCCCGGGTTTTCGACGAAGCCTATGAAGCGACCACCCAATACGTGCCGTGGCCCAAAGCCTACGGCGGCGACATGGTGGCCCAGGCGGCAGCGGCCATGATGCTTTCCGTGGATAGTGACAGGCAGCTCCACTCGATGCACAGCTACTTCATGAGACCCGTGGACATCGGTGCGCATGTTCGCTATGAAGTGGAACGTTTGCGTGACGGTCGCGGCTACTCCACCCGTAATGTCCGCGGTTTCCAGAATGGCAAGCCTGTATATGCCGCGATGGGTTCGTTCCAGGTTCCCGAAGATGGTCCGGACTTCCAGCCGGAGGCTCCTGCCGCCGTCGAGCCTGAATCGCTGCGCTCCGCAGCGGAAGCGCTGGACGGGACAGAAGGCCCAGCCGCAGACTATTGGTCTACAGGCCGTAGTTTTGACATGCGGCATATTCCGGGACCGGTATACATTGAGCTTGAGGGTGGATCCATGCCTCAGCAGGCAATTTGGGTCAAGGCTTTCGACAGCCTCCCCGACGACGCCAACCTGCACCGTACTGCCCTTGCCTACGTTTGCGACTACACGATCCTGGAGCCGCTACTCCGGATCAACGGACTTAACTGGTCCAGTCCCAGGCTCACCACCGCCAGCCTTGACCACTCCATGTGGTTCCACCGCGATGGCCGCGCCGACGACTGGGTCCTCTATGCACAAGAGGCCATATCAGGCCAAAGCAACAGGGGCCTGGCGATGGGCCGCTTCTTCGACCGGCAAGGAAGGCTCCTCGCCACAGTCGCCCAAGAAGGCATGATCCGCGCCTGAACAGTCTTACCCCCAACACCATCCCCAGCTTCACTGATGCACCACTGAAAGGAACGGCCATGAGCATGACGCCATCGGCCCACGTGGACACGTTCACCCGCGACCACCTGCCGCCCGCCGACACTTGGCCGGCGCTCGAATTTACCCTTCCCGAACTCCACTACCCGGAGCGGCTGAACGCAGCCGCCGTACTGATCGACAACGCCGTCGAGACGTACGGCCCGGACCGGCCAGCGCTCCGTACCCCGGATGGCACGGTTTGGACCTACGGCGAATTGCAAAAGCACTCCAACCAGGTTGCCCAGGTCCTTACCGAAGACCTCGGCGTGGAGCCCGGAAACCGTGTGCTGCTTCGCGGTCCGAATAATCCGTGGCTGGTTGCTGCCTGGCTGGGCGTTCTTAAGGCGGGCGCCGTGGTGGTCACCACGATGCCCATGCTGCGTTCCAGCGAAGTAGCCACGTTGATCCAGCTCACCAAGCCCGTGGTCGCAATTTCCGATCACCGCTTCGTGGATGAGCTCGCGACGGCGGCAGGAGAGGATGTGACCGTCCTCAGCTACGGAGGACCCGACGACGGCGACCTCACCGTCCGTTGCGAAGGCAAGAGCGGGGAGTTCACGGCTGTGGACACGGCTGCGGACGACGTAGCCCTGCTGGGGCCGACGTCCGGGACGACGGGTGTGCCCAAGGTGACCATGCATTTCCATCGGGACGTCCTGGCGAATGCGGACACTTTTGCCCGCCACATCCTGCAGCCCACCGCTGATGATGTCTTCGCCGGTTCCCCGCCGCTTGCTTTCACGTTCGGGCTTGGCGGATTGGTGATCTTCCCGCTGCGGTTTGGCGCGTCGTCGCTTTTGACGGAGAAAGCCGGGCCTGTGGAACTGGCCGAGCATGCTTCGGCTGCAGGGGCCACCATCCTTTTCACGGCTCCTACTGCCTACCGGGCGATCCTGAAGGAAAAGCGCGGAGACTTGCTCCGTGGCCTCCGCGTTGCCGTTTCGGCGGGCGAACACTTGTCCAAGGAGACCTGGCAAGCGGTCCGTGAAGCGACCGGCCTGAAGCTGGTCAATGGAATCGGCGCCACAGAGTTGCTTCATGTGTTCATTTCCGCTGCCGGGGACGATATTCGTCCAGGTACTACAGGCAAGGCCGTGCCGGGGTTCCGCGCCACCATTCTTGATCAAGACGGCGAGGAGCTCGGCCCTGGCCAGTCCGGCCGTCTGGCCGTGATTGGGCCGACGGGTTGCCGCTACCTGGACGACGCACGCCAAGCGAATTACGTCGTGAATGGCTGGAATGTCACGGGCGACACGTTCTCGATGGATGAGGACGGGTACTTCACGTACCAGGCCCGCTCCGACAACATGATCGTTTCCTCCGGCTACAACATCGGCGCGCCCGAGGTGGAAACGGCCATCGACCAGCACCCGGACGTGGTGGAGAACGCGGTGATCGGCCGCCCTGATCCTGAGCGCGGGAGCATTGTGTGCGCGTTTATCGTCCTGCGCGAGGGCGTCATTGGCGACGCCGCGAAGCGTAAGGAAATCCAGGACTTCGTAAAGCAGACCATCGCCCCGTACAAGTACCCGCGCGATATCCGCTTCGTCACCGAGCTGCCGAGGAATCCCAGCGGCAAACTCCAGCATTTCAAGCTCCGCGATGGCCTCCTCAACGAGAGCGCCACAGGCGAAGCACAAACCCAACAACTTACCCCCGCCGGCCAAAGCCAGGCTTGAGAAGGAGCATAAGCATGAAGATCGCAATTGTTGGAGGCGGCCCGGGTGGGTTGTACTTCGCAGCACTGATGAAGCAGCTGGATGCCTCGCACGAGATCACCTTGTGGGAGCGGAATGCTGCCAGTGACACGTTTGGTTTCGGTGTGGTGTTTTCCGATGAAACCCTCGGCGGGATCGGGAACGCGGACCCGGTAGTCGCGGAGTACATGAGCCGGCGGTTTGCGCGGTGGTCCGATATTGACATCCATTTCCGTGGCGAGGTGGTCACGGTGGGCGGGCAGGGCTTCGCGGCAATGAGCCGGAAGGAGTTGCTGGAGTTGCTGCAGCGCCGCTGCATCGAACTGGGCGTTGATGTCCGGTTCTCCACGCTGGCCCCGGCCATCGAGGACCTGGAGGCGAACTATGACCTGGTGCTCGCCGCTGATGGTGTGAATTCCCAAATCCGCGCCCAGTATGCGGACGCGTTCGGCCCGGACCTGGACCCGCGGACCAACAAGTTCATGTGGCTGGGCACGGACCAGGTGTTCGAGGCGTTCAAGTTCTTCGTCAAGGAAACCGAGTTCGGTGTCATGCAGATCCATGGCTACCCGTACTCCGATGAGGGTTCGACGTTCATCGTGGAAATGCACCAGGACGTATGGCAAGCGGCGGGGTTCGACGAGACCGCCAACGAGGTCTTCCCTCCCGGAGTTTCGGATGAGAAGGCGATCGCGAAGATCCGCGGGATTTTCGCCGAGGAACTGGACGGCTACGAGGTCCTGTCGAACAACTCCAAGTGGATCAACTTCACCACGGTGCGGAACCAGAGCTGGCGCAAGGGCAACGTGGTCCTGCTCGGCGACGCCGCGCACACCGCGCACTTCTCCATCGGCTCGGGCACGAAACTGGCCATGGAAGATTCCCTCGCCCTGGCCGCGTGCCTGCATGAACACCCGGATGTGGATTCCGCCCTGGCCGCGTACGAGGCCGAGCGCCGTCCCGTGGTCGCCTCAACGCAGCGCGCCGCGCAGGCTTCGCTGGAGTGGTTCGAACGGATCGGCCAGTACAAGGACCAGGACCCCACCCGGTTCGCGTTCAACCTGCTCACGCGCAGCCGCCGCATCACTCAGGAAAACCTGCGCCTGCGCGACCCCGAATTCGCCGACGCCGTGGACCGCAACTTCGCTGAATCCCAGGGCCTGTCCCAGGTAGCGCCGGCGATGTTCCAGCCCTTCCTCATCGGGGAACTGGAACTGAAGAACCGCATCGTCGTTTCGCCCATGGACATGTACTCCGCCACCGACGGGATCCCGGGGGACTTCCACAAAGTCCACCTCGGCTCCAAAGCCCTTGGCGGTGCGGGCCTGGTCATGACCGAGATGGTCTGCGTGTCCGAAACCGGGCGTATCACCCCCGGCTGCAGCGGCCTCTACACCGATGAGCAACGCGACAGCTGGAAGGAAATCGTGGACTTCGTCCACACCCGTTCCACCGCCAAGATCGGCGCGCAGCTGGGCCACTCCGGCCGAAAGGGCTCCACCAAGCTCATGTGGGAAGGCATCGACCAGCCCCTCGAGACCGGCAACTGGCAGGCCGTTGGTCCGTCCGCCGTGCCCTACGGCCCGGAAAACCAGACCCCGGCGGAGCTGGACCGCGCAGGCATGGACGCCATCCGGGATGAGTTCGTCGCCGCCACGATCCGCGCTCGTGAGGCAGGCTTTGACCTCCTGGAAATCCACGCCGCGCACGGCTACCTGCTCTCTTCCTTCCTCTCCCCGGTCTCGAACAAACGCACCGACGAGTACGGTGGCAGCCTTCAGAACCGGCTGCGGTTCCCATTGGAAGTATTCGACGCCGTCCGCGCGGCCTGGCCCGCCCACAAGCCGGTCACGGTGCGGATCTCCGCGACGGACTGGATCGAAGGCGGCAACACCTCCGACGATTCGGTCGAGATCGCCAAGGCCTTTGTGGAGCACGGCGCTGCCGGGCTGGACGTTTCCACCGGCCAGGTAGCCAAGGAAGAGAAGCCCGCGTTCGGGCGCAGCTACCAGACCCCGTTCGCGGACCGCATCCGCCAGGAAGTCGCCGCCCCTGCCGGGGTGGCCGTGATCGCCGTCGGAGCGATTTCCAGCTACGACGACGTGAACTCCATCCTCCTGGCAGGACGCGCGGACCTCATCGCCTTGGGCCGAACCCACCTGTACGACCCCCAATGGACCCTGCACGCCGCCGCTGAACAGGAATACCATGGCCCCGGTGCCGCATGGATCCCGCAATTCCGCGCCGGCCGCCGCAAGCCCCCCAGCACACGCACCGACGCCGTCCGCCCCCGGTTGTCCCTCCTCCGCGAACCCGACACCGAAGAAACAACCAACCACCTCCGCTGGACACCCGCGTCCGCTACTGCGTCTGCGCTGGTGAAGTAGCCATGGCCGCCGCACCGGTCAATGACTGGAACGTGCCCAAGCGCACCACCGGGTTGGTGCTGATTTGTTGCTGGCTCGCCATCCTCGCCGAGGGCTATGACGTCGGCGTTCTGGGGGCAGTGCTTCCGGCGCTGGCCGAGTACAAGGAATGGAACCTCAGCCCGCTGGCCCTCGGCGGCCTCGGATCATATGCCTTGATCGGCATGCTTATCGGAGCCCTGTTCATCGGGACCCTGAGCGACCTCGTAGGCCGCAAGAAGATGCTGTTGGCGTCCATGGTGATCTTCACCCTCACGCAGGCAGGTGCGGCCTGGGCTCCGACGCCCGAGCTGTTTGGATTCTTCAGGCTCATCGGCGGACTCGGTATGGGCGGTGTCATCCCCGTGGCCGCAGCCCTGACCATCGAGTACTCAGCTCCCAACAGGCGTTCCTACAACTATGGCCTCATGTATTCCGGCTACTCGCTGGGCATCGTTGCGGCCGCGCTTGCTGCAATGTTCGTGCTGCCGGTTGGTGGCTGGCGGGCCGTGATTGCTATTGGTGCCGCGCCGGTTGTCCTGCTGCCGATCATTTGGAAGTTCCTCCCGGAGTCCTTGGAGTACCTCGAGTCCAAGGGACGCAAGAAGGAAGCGAAGACCTTGGCTGCCAAGCTGGAGATCGTCGACTACCGGCCGGTTGCAACTGTCGCGCAGCCCGCTTCACACACCGCCGATCCGTGGTGGAAGACCATCACCACCATGTTCTCCAGGAAATACCTGCGGTCCACGGTGTTCTTCTGGGTTTCCCTGTTCTGCGGCCTGGTACTCGTCTACGGGCTCAACACCTGGCTGCCGAGCATCATGAAGAAGGCCGGCTACGATTTGGGTTCATCCCTGACATTCCTGTTGGTCTTCAGCCTGGCCTCGGCCATCGGCGGCCTGCTCCTGGGCCGCGCGGCAGACAAATACGGCAAGAAGCTCATCCTGGTGGTGTTCTACATCCTGGGCGGCCTGGGCATCATGCTCCTGGTCTTCCCCAACACCATGGTGGTAAACCTGCTGTTCGTAGCATTTGCCGGCGTTGGCTCGATCTCCACGTCCCTGGTCCTGACCGGTTACATCGCCGACTACTACCCGGCCAAAGTTCGCGGTACGGCTACGGGTTGGGCCCTCAGCTTTGCCCGCCTCGGCGCAATCTCCGGACCCTTGATCGGCGGCTGGATCGCAGGTTCCAAGCTTCCCTTCGAAGCCAACTTCGCCATCTTCGCCGGTATCGCAGTGGTGGCCGCGGCCGCCGTCGCAATGATTCCGAAGCCACAACCCGAGGTGACCGTTGTTACGTCCAAGGCGGGAGCCGGCGTCGCGGATCCGGACGACGAGACCGCAGCAGTCAGCCCCCGCTAGGAGAACCATGGACGCGTTTCCTGAAGCGAGCGTTGAGCGGATGGTCGAGTGGGTGGACACCGACGCCTCCGGCCACCAACACAATTCGGCCATCCTCCGATGGGTGGAAGCTGCCGAGGCGGAGCTGTTCCGCTCCTTGGAACTGCCCGACTACTTTCCCAACGCTCCTCGCGTCCAGCAGGTGATCAACTACAAGGCCAAGCTCTGGTTCGGCCAGCGCGTCACCGCCACGGTGAAAATCCACGCGCTCGGCCGGGCCTCGCTCACCATGGCCTTCGAGGTCCGGGGCCACCCGCTTGAAGATACGGCCAGCGGAATGCCCGACGGCGGAACCCACCAAGGTGCGTCGTCTCAGGTTGGGTCGCCTCAAGGTGCGTCGTCGGAGGGCAGCGAGGTGGCAGCCTTCGGGACGGTAACCACGGTGCACGTCCCCAACGGCACAACGGCGTCCCAGCCTTGGCCGGAACATTTCGTGCGGGCTGTGCGGTCTGCCGCATAGCATCCCGCCGGATGACTTTGAGGCCCATGTTGAAGCTCAACATGGGCCTTAAAGTCATCTGTGTTATCTATGGCGCACCTATGATGAACATGACTGGCGCCTCACCATGGCGCGGAAATGAGGGTCCTTCAATGTTCGCCGTCCCGGCACCCCCGGTGCGCCATCAGCAACTCCTGGTCACCATCTTCGGTCTTTATGGCCGGAATGCTGGTGATGCGTTGCCGGTCTCCGCGCTGGTTTCGATGCTCGGTACGCTCGGCTATGACGCGCCGGGTGTGAGATCGTCCGTTTCCAGGCTCAAGGCAAAAGGTGTCCTGAAGAGCGTCCGGGAGGGCGGCATTGCCAAGTACAAGATCGCCGAATCGGTGAGCGATGTTTTCCGTGAAGGTGATCGGCGGATCTTCGCCCCGGAACAGCCAGCTCCCGTGGATACGTGGGTGCTCGCCGTGTTCTCTGTGCCCGAGTCGATGCGGAACCGCCGGCACCAGCTGAGGTCCGCTTTGTCCAGCCTGGGATTTGGGTCCGTGGCGTCCGGGGTATGGATCGCTCCGGCGCACAAGCTGGAGCAGGCCCGCGAACGCCTGACTGCCGGCGGGCTGATCGAATTCGTAGACCTCTTCCGCAGCGACTACGTTTTCGATGGCCCCATGCGGCCCAAGATCTCCGAATGGTGGGATCTCAAGGAACTCGATGAACAATTCACGGAGTTCCTTGAGATCTACCGGGGCGCGGAGCAGCAGTGGGTTGACCTGGTGGGCACCGACCCTGCGGCGGCCCTGGCTGATTCCACGGCCGAGGTGCGACGCGACGCTTTCCGTTACTACATCCCGATGCTCACCTTGTGGCGCAAGTTCCCTTACCGGGACCCCAACCTCCCGGCGGACTACCTCCCGCCCGAATGGCATGGGCCGGAAGTCCGCCGGACCTTCCAGGCGGTGCACCGTCTCGCGGCGCCGCTCGCAGCGGCACACGCCCAAGAGGTCATCAGCGAAGCTTTGGACGCTGTCCTGACGTAGCCGTTGGGTTGGGCATAGTCCTTACTCCGGGCCTAGTCCTTGGTCCGGGGTGCGTCGATGATGCCAAAGATTTCTCCCTGCGGTGCCTGCAGGATAGCCATCCGCCCCATGGGGCTGTTCGTGAGGGGCATCAACGCCGAAGCGCCGAGTTCCAAGGCTGTTGCGGCAGTTCGATCGACGTGGTCGCTGGCAAACCACGCCAACCAGTGGTTCGGGACGCCCTCGGCAATTTCGGTGTCGTGATGAATGCCGCCCACTTCGCGGCCATCGGATGGGCGTTTGACGGTTGCGTAAATGAATCCGTCCTGGTCGATGTCCGGGTGGGTGTAGCCAAAGACATCTGCATAGAAGGAGCGGGCCAGCGCGTAGTCGCGGGTGTGGAGTTCGTTCCAGCACAATGTGCCGTGCTCGTTGACCCGCTCTGCCCCGATATGGCTGCCTGCCTGCCAGATGCCAAAGGCCGCGCCGACACTGTCCGCAGCAATTGCCATGCGGCCGGAATCCATCACATCGAAGGGGGGAGCAATGAGTTGGCCGCCAGCCGCTCCTACCTCTTTAGCCGTGGTGTCTACGTTGTCCGATGCAAGATAGGTGGTCCAGACGGTCGGCATGTTGGAATCCTGTTTAGGGCCAAGTCCAGCAACTGCCTTTCCGTCGAGTTGGGCCAGCAGGTAGCCCCCTGCTTCCTCGTCGCCGGAGAGGTAATTCCAACCGAACAGTTCGGTATAGAAGGACGTCGCGGCAGGGAGATCGTCGACGCCCAGATCCACCCATGCGGGTGTTCCTGCAGGCCATTTCTCAGTTCGGGTAGACATAGCAACTCCTCAGGTTCGGGGCTTAATAGGCGCGACTGCCTCCCGGAATGCCCTATGCGCGGGGCCTCCTGGGAGGCAGCCACTCATCATGTGCGTCCAGCAGCCAATTCGTGATGCAAATCCCGGCCCAAATCCCGGCCTCAAATCGTGGCCGCCCTCATGGAGTGGCAGCACCCAGGCACCCCAGTACAAAGGAAGCGGCAGGCGTAAGCCGCCTGCCGCCGTCGTGCGTGTTCTGTTATCAGATGGTCCGCGCCTATCAGAGGGTGCGCGTTGCCTTGGCGAGGTTGTCACGAAGTTCGTCCGCGTTCTGACGGATGACGTAGGCGGGGCGGTCGCGCTCGACGCGCCAGCTGTCTTCGAGGGGCCCGATGTTGACGGTGTCGAAACCGAACTCGTCGTACAGCCTGGTCACGAGTTCGGCGGCTTCCGGGAAGTCACTGGCCGTGGCCAATGCCCGGCGGTTGGGAGTGCCGGCAGGGGTGCCGTCGGTGGTGATGTCTTTGGCGAAGATGTGGTTGAAACCCTTGGCTACCTTGGATGTGGGCAGGTGCTTCTGGAGCAGGCCTGACGTGGTGGCCTCGCCGTTATCGAGCGCGGGAATGCGACCATCGCGCTCCCAGTAATAGTTGTTGGTGTCGATGACGATTTTGCCTTCGAGCGGTTCTGCCGGGATGTCCTGATAGTTCTTCAAGGGAACAGTCACGACGGCGAAATCACCCGCCGCTGCTGCCTCAGCTGCCGTCGCGGCCCGGGCGCGCGGCCCGAGTTCTGTGACCAGTTCCGCAAGGGTTTCCGGCCCCCGTGAATTGCTGATCACGACGTCGTAGCCAAGTTCCACTGCCTTGCGTGCCACCTGGCTGCCAATGTGTCCTGCACCGATGATTCCGATTGTTGTCATAATCAGGCCAACAAGATGTTGCAGACGCGTATTTCCGGCGTTACGCAATATGTCGAAGTCAGAGGTGAGTTTCCGTGGATGGTAGTCATAAGTAGACTTACTAAATGTCTACTCCAGCCAACTCCAGTTCCAAGAAACGCGGTGTCCTCTTTGACGTCGATGGGACGTTGATCGACTCCAGCTACTTCCACGCGTTCGCCTGGTGGCAGGCGTTCAGGCGGGAAGGAATGGACATCCAGATCTCCAGCATTCATCGCTGCGTCGGAATGGGTGGCGACAAGCTGGTCCAGCACCTGGTTCCGGACTGTCCGGAAGATCTACTAAAGGAACTCAAATCCGCGCACGGGGCTGTGTTTTCGACGTTCTGGCCGTCACTGCGCGCCTTCGATTCCGCACGGGACCTTCTTGCCGCTTGCTCCGACTCCGGGCTGGCGGTTGGGCTGGCATCGTCAGCCCAAGAGCGCGACCTTGATGTCAGCAGGCGGCTCCTCGACGCCGGCGGATCCATCGACGCGTGGACCAGCTCCAATGACGCGGATGAAAGCAAGCCGGCCCCGGATATCCTCCTGGCGTGTTTGAAGAAGCTGGAACTCGAGCCAGCCGACGTCGTATTTGTTGGCGATGCAGTCTGGGATGTGAAGGCTGCGGCGGCAATTGGCGTTCCCGCTATTGCCCTGACCTGTGGTGGTATCAGCGAGGCAGAACTCCGCGACGCAGGCGCCGCGGAGGTCTACGACAATCCGCGGCACCTGCTGGAGAATCTGGAAAGCAGCGCCATTGGCAGGCTAACGACGGAGACAGTCCGCGGTTAGACGGCACCACGGCCGCCGCCGCGTTGAGTAGCATTGCCTCCAATTGACCAGCAACGGAAGGGAGCGGTGTCATGCAGCAGTATGTCGTCCTGCAAGTGATCCTCAAGGAGAAACTGTGGGGAACCGGTTCGGGCAATTTGACGTCCTTGGAGAAGGCCATCAACGATCAGGCCGCGAAGGGCTACCGGCTGCACACGATTACCACGGCGAGCAGCGGGAGCAAGGGGATGATCGGCGGCGGGGACCGCATCCAGACAACGATGGTGTTTGAGCGCGTGGGCTAGCCGACGGTATCACCAGCCTATGCTTTGAGCGCGCCCGGTATCCCGTTGAGGCGAAGGGTCGTCCCCGTGCGCAGATGTGGTAAGTCATCAGGTATCCATAGGAACAGAGGCAGGCCGCACTTGCTTCCCGCGCTAGACAGCGCGCCGGGCGCCCGGTCCCGTCTAAGCTTCGCCTAGAGCGGCTCGTCCCTCACTTCCTCATTCCGGCCGCGTCCTCGAACCGCCCAGATGATCAGCGCAATGACGATGATCGCAGCAACGGCGGCCAGGATCCACGGTGTCACGTCTGTGCGGGTTTGTTCCTGCGGGTCCGACTCGCCAGTCCCTGGGTTGGCAGGTCCGCTGGTTGCCGGGTTGGACGTGGTTTGCCCACCCGACGAAGGAGCCGGGTTTGTGGGTGTTGCCGTTGACGGGCCGGACGGGTTGCTCGGCGAGGCCGACGGTGTGGGGGTGGTGGCAGCCACGTGGCCTTGCAGAGCGGCTGCGTTTGCTGCTGCAGTGACGGACAACAGGGACCCGGTGAAGAGGGTCAGTGCCAGGGTTGCCAGGGCTAATCTACGAAGCATCGTTTCTCCTCTGGGAAAGGGCGTGTTCGCGAATCCTCGTACTAGTAAGCATACTGACCAATGAGGGGCTAGCGCGTGAGCTTGGCCGAATCCGGTTCCTGATCGCCGATATGGCCCGGAGCGTTGGCTGCCAGGACACGCTGGACGAACGCGCTGTATTCCGCCATATAGTGGCGCAGCAACCCTGCCGTGCCCTCGTCCTTAACCGAGCCGTCGTCGTCGTACGCGTCCGCGACGAAGCGGATGTAAGCCTCCGGCGCGTTCAGCTGGGGTGCGTCGAGGAAGCTGAGCACGCTGCGCATGGAGGACTGCATCACCGCGGTTCCGATGCCGCCCGGCGACGCTCCGATGATGCCGGTGGGCTTCCGGGCGAAGGAGTTGGTGCCCCACGGCCGGGATCCCCAGTCGATGGCGTTCTTCAAAGCGCCTGGAATGGAACGGTTGTACTCGGGGGAGACGAACAGGATGCCGTCCGACGCGGCGATCGCATCCTTCAATTCCCTGCCGGCAGGCGGAAAGTCGGAGTCGTAGTCGGAGCTGTACAACGGGAGGTCCCGGATGGCGATCTCATGGAACTCCAGTTCCGGAGGCGCCACGCTGATGAGGGCTTTGGAGAGGACTCGGTTGATAGATGTACTGGAGAGGCTTCCGACGAAATAGCCGATTTTGAATGTGTCCATGGCGGCGTTCCTTCCCGACGGCACGGCCGGAACCGGCTCGTCGACGGTGTGGAGGCTGGGTGCCCCAGCTTCCACCGACCCTAATGGACTTGTCCACATAGCGCACCCCCTACTCCCGTCCGGACCCTTGCGGCCATAGACTCGTGCCAACTGGTTCTGGAGAGTTCCCGAAGAGGGGTGGCGGGTGAAAGCAGGCATAGCGCGCGAGGCACTCGACGGTGAGCGCAGAGTGGCAGCCACGCCCGAAACGGTCAAGCAATTGACCGGGTTGGGCCTTGATGTTGAGATCGAGTCCGGGGCGGGGATCGCCTCCGGACATAGCGACGACGAATACCGGCAGGCCGGCGCTTCCGTTGTGCAGTCCTTGGATCTCGGATCCCTGGACGTTTACTGCCACGTGCGTCCCATGGAACCGTCGACGGCGGGAGCCCTCCGCCCTGGTTCGGTCACCGTCGGGTTGGGGGCGCCGTCGTCGGAGTTACCAACGGTGCGGGCGCTCGCCGCCGGTGGCATCACATCCTTTGCGCTGGAACTGGTTCCCCGGATCTCGCGGGCACAGTCCATGGACGCCCTCACCTCACAGGCATTGGTGGCCGGATACCGCTGCGTCCTCGAGGCCGCGACGCGTCTGCCACGGTTCTTCCCCTTGTACATGACCGCGGCCGGGACCATTCCGCCGGCCCGTGTCCTGGTGCTGGGTGCAGGTGTGGCCGGGCTCCAAGCGATCGGCACCGCCAAGAGGCTGGGCGCGCGGGTTTCGGCCAATGACATCCGTCCGGCGTCGGCGGACGAAGTGGCTTCCATGGGCGGGACATTCATCAAGCTGGACCTTGAAACCGCTGAAGCTTCAGGAGGGTATGCGCGTGAACTCAGCGCAGACAGGGGTGCTTTGCAGCGTGCGCTCTTGACCCCGCATGTGGCGCAGGCAGATGTCCTCATCACAACGGCCGCCGTTCCCGGTCGGCGCGCACCGCTGCTGGTGAGCCGTGAAATGGTCCAAGGGATGCGCCCCGGATCCGTCGTAGTAGATCTGGCGGCTGAGTCAGGCGGCAACGTGGAAGGCAGCATCCCGGGGCAGGACATCCACATCCCCACCGCTGATGGGCAAGGTGAAGTGACCTTGGTGGGGCTCAAGGACCCAGCATCCGCGATGCCCGCAGATGCCTCCCGTTTGTTCGCCAAGAACGTGGCCAACCTGATCGCTTTGATGACCAGGGAGGGAGTGGTGGCCCCCGACTTTGAGGACGAGGTTGTGGCGGGAACCTGCCTCACCCACGACGGCGAGGTGCGGCACGGGCCAACAGCTGAAGCACTCGCGGCGCTCGCGGGTGAGACCGGCCCCTTTGGAAGTGCCCACACAGCGGCCAACCCTGGCAGTGAAGGAGTGCATTGATGGATGGCATGAGTCTGCTCACGATCACCGTACTGGCAGTTTTCGTGGGCTTCGAGGTCGTCTCCAAAGTCTCCAGTACCCTCCATACACCCCTGATGTCCGGGGCAAATGCGATCCACGGAATCATTCTGGTGGGTGCCATTATCGTTGCGGGCCAGGCCTCTGATCCGTGGGTACTGGCAGTCGCCCTGCTGGCTGTAGTCCTGGCCACGGCCAACCTTGTGGGCGGATTCGTGGTGACGGACCGCATGCTGGAGATGTTCCGTGGGAAGCAACGGCCGTCGTCGTCAGTTGTCTCCTCCGGGGAACATGCGGGCAAGGAGCGCGGCCGGTGACTCTTCTGGATCCCACGTGGACGGCTCTCCTTTACCTCGCAGCGGCTGCTTGTTTCATCCTTGCTTTGAAGGGACTGAATTCCCCTCGGACTGCACGGCGCGGAAACCTCATCGGGGCATTCGGTGCTTTGTTGGCCGTGGTTACTGCGTTCGTCTCGGTGAAACTGGACAACGTTCCGTGGATCGTTGGGGCAATAGCCGTGGGATCGGTGGTGGCCGCACCTGTGGCGCGCCGCGTTCAGATGACACAGATGCCGCAACTCGTGGCCCTGTTCAACGGCGTGGGTGGCGGTGCGGCTGCGCTCGTGGCATTGCTGGAGCTCTCGCATACAGGTGATGCGTGGGTTCGCTTGGCCATTGTGTTCACGCTGCTGGTCGGAGCGGTTTCCTTTGCGGGTTCTGGCGTCACTTTTGCCAAACTGCAAGGGCTGATGACCACCCGGCCGGTGACGTTCCCGGGCCTGCCCGTCCTGATGGCCGTGGTGCTGCTGGCCGCAGTGGGCGCAGGGGTGGTGGTGATACTGGATGGTTCATTGCTGCTCGCGTTCGTGCTGCTGATCCTTGGTCTTGTTGCCGGTGTCCTGCTGGTGCTCCCGGTGGGCGGCGCCGATGTACCGATTGTCATCTCGCTGCTCAACGCTTTCACCGGATTGGCCGTTGCCGCGTCGGGGTTGGTGCTGGGTAACGTACTCCTGGTGGTTGCCGGAACCCTGGTTGGAGCGTCAGGCACCATCCTCACCCGGGCCATGGCTGCCGCAATGGGCCGAAGCGTTGCGGGAATCATGTTCGGTGCCTTCAAGGGTGGCTCCACGGCTGGGTCCACTGCCGTGAGTGAGCGCCCGGTCAGGTCCTCCAGCCCGGAAGATGTTGCGGTGCTGCTCGGCTATGCCCAGCGGGTGATCATCGTTCCGGGGTACGGCTTGGCTGTTGCGCAAGGCCAGCACACAGCCGCTGAATTGGCCTTGGCTTTGGAAGCACGCGGGACTGAGGTTGACTTCGCCATCCATCCGGTGGCCGGACGCATGCCCGGGCACATGAACGTCCTTCTTGCCGAGGCCAACGTGCCCTATGAATCGCTGAAGGAAATGAGCGACATCAATCCGGAGTTCAAGACCGCGGACGTTGCCCTAGTGGTGGGTGCCAATGACGTCGTGAACCCCGCAGCCAAGACCACCTCAGGTTCGCCGATCTACGGAATGCCCATCCTGGAAGTAGCTGAGGCCCGGCAGGTGGTATTCCTCAAGCGTTCCATGCGTCCAGGATTCGCCGGCATCGAAAACGAACTTCTCTACGAACCTCAGACCACTTTGCTTTTCGGCGACGCGAAGGATTCGTTGACCAAGGTGTTGGGCGCCGTGAAGGCGCTCTAGGAGGATTGGTCCCCTAAATTCGGCACCGATATTCGCGTCATATCCGGGTTTGCAGAGCCACATCTTTTGTACACAAGTCTGCCCAGAAGGCGACTGCGGAAAGATGAATGGCTAGGAGTCAGCGATTTGCAAGACGACATGAAGGATTCGACGCCCGATTCGCGCTTCGACAAACCACAAAGCAAGAGGGTGACTGATTGGAGGCCACTCGTTGGCCAGGATGTGCAGATCTGGCGTGGCAACAAGATCGTGGACCAAGGCCGGGTGGAGGCCGTGACTGCCGACGGCAAAGTTCTATGGCTCAAACAACTTGGAGCAATCGAACGTCGGTTGGTCATGAAGGAACCCGGAACAGGGCTCCGGGTACGGCTCATCCCTTGAACGCAATCCTTGGAGTGCGCGGGGCCCTGGCTCTTCCCGGCCATCCGCCGTCGTCCTAAGCTGAACCGTACGAGTTACCCAACCCATGCCGAACCGCCACATCGAAGCGAGGTTGCGCCATGACCGTGAAACTCAACAAGAAAGCCTTCGACAACGCGAAGCACCTGATCCGTGACGGCAAGATCGTCAAGGACGTCCGGGATGACTGGAGCGAGCACGCCCCGTCCACCAAGGACGAGAATGAGTTCCTGGAGAAGAACGGCCAAGCCGAGTATTCCAAGTGGTACCTCGGCGTGGACGACGATCATCCGGCTGACCAAAAGGGCCACTACAAATTTCCCTTCGGCGACTTCAAGAAGATCCACAGATGTGCGGTCATCTCTGCCGAGAGCCGTGCGGCGCAGAACGACTATGACGACATCCGGGATGCGCTCGGCAAGCTGCTCGAACGCATCGATGAGGAATGAGCCGTGACGGGCAAGCTCATCTACTCAGCCAGCAAGCGCCCCCATTTGGCGTCGAGCAGCGGTGCGCCAGCGAGTTTGAGTGCATGCCAGAGAGTCACTGCCACAGAATCGAGCACCGGAACGCCGGTCCGGGCCTCCACCTCGGCCGTGATGTTGGCTCCGTAAAGATTCGTGCACAGGTATACCAAGGCGTCCGGGTGGGCGGCGGCCAGCTCAAGGGAACCCGGTAGCATCTCCTCATCCGTGACCCGGCCAAAGGATTCGTTATCAGTCAGGTCGAGGTGCCGGTGATCGATCGTCTTGATGCCTTCCTTGGCATAGGACGCGATCACGGCCTCATTCACGTCTGCCGTATAGGGGGTGAACAATCCGATTCGTTCGGTGCCAAAAGTAGAAAACGCGTCCAAGTAGGCGAGCGTGGACGTGGTGGCCGGTATGCCTGTGGCGTCGGTGATCTCACTGGCCAAGGCATGGTCGTGGGAAGCTCCAAGCCAGGATCCGGAGGTGCCGTTCCAAGCAATGACGTCCACATTCGCCGTGGCCAGCAACTCGGCGGCGGCACGCATTACAGAGGAATCGAATTGCTTGTCCGAGGAGTCGTCGAGGGCGATTCGCGTGACCGGTATGCGGGTTGAATGGATGGTTATATCCTGGCGATCGCCCAGAATCCGGTATGTCTGCGGCTCAAGGCAGGTGTTGGAGGAGGGCACGATCATGCCGATGCGGATGGGGCGGTTGTGTGAAGGCATGCTTGCTCCTAGGCGCTGAGGGATTCGGCAGAGGGAAGGACGGGAACAGAGAGGGCGTCGCGGTGTTCAGCGAACCCGTTCCGGGCGACGAAACGGCCGACTGCGCCAGGATCGTGGAAACCGTCCTCGTCGAGGACCACTCGCCCGGAAGAGACCACGACGGCGGGCCAGCCGTTCAGCGTCTTCCCTTCGAAAGGCGAGAAATCAGTCCCCATGTGCAGCGCACCGCCGTCGACGGTTTGCTGTGTGGCGGGATCGAAGATCACGAGGTCGGCGTCGAAGCCTTCCACGATGGCGCCCTTCCGCGGCACGGCGTTGATCCGTGCGGGGCCGGCGGAGAAGACCTCAACGAACTCCTCCACAGAGCCGCCCGACTCAGTGACCAATGCCGTGAACGTCACGGGCATGCGCGTCTCGACGCCAGGGAGGCCGTGCAGCATGTAGCGGACGTCGTCCGTGCGCTCGCGTTTTTGCGAGAGATCGTAGCAGGAGTGGTCCGAGGAAACAGTATGGATGGCCCCGGCTGCGAGGCGTTCCTTGAGTGCGGCCACCGTTTCGGCGCTCCGCATCGGCGGACAGCAGGCGTACCACTCGGGGAATTTTGAACCGTAGACGGTGTCATCCAGGGTCAGGTAGTGCGGGCACGTCTCGGAGTACGCCTCCTGGCCGTGCTCGCGGGCTTCGGTGACCAGATCCACGGCGCCCGGAGTGGACTGATGGACGAAGTAGACGGGCGCTCCGGTGTACTCGGCCATCGCCAGGGTTTCCTTGACCGAGATCTCCTCGGCAAGCTCAGGCCGGGTACGGTGCAGGTGTTCGATGCCGATGCGGCCATCCGCGACGTGCTGGTCAGTGCAATCGGTGATGATGGGATCGTGCTCTGCATGGATGTACGTGAGGCCATCCAAGCGCACCATTTCGCGCATGACCTTCAGGATGGTGTCGCCGTCGGCCATGGTTGAACCGCGGTTGGTGGTGTACATCTTCACGGACCGGACGCCCTCGGCAGCAAGCTGCTCAAGCTGCCACGGGACCGTCTCATCCCATGCGACAACCGAGCCGTGCAGGGCAACATCGCAGCGCGACTCGGCGGCCAGGCGCTTCTTGTTCAGCACAGCTTCCAGCGGTGTCTCCTGGGCATCGCGGGGGATGCCGAAGTCGATGATCGTGGTGGTGCCACCCCACAGCGCAGCCGTTGATGTGGTCCGGTAGTCATCCAGGGTGCGGAATCGGCCCGTCACTTGGGCAACATGGCAGTGGCCATCGATGCCACCGGGAATGACCAGCTGGCCGTGCGCTTCAATGGTGCGGGCAGCCGCGGGAATGGGTTCGGTGGCGTCAATGAGCTGGACGATGCGTCCGCTGTCCACTACGACGTGGGCCGCCTGCCGGCCGAAACTGTTGACCACGGTGCCGTTGGCAATGACGAGATCGGGGAAATGGGACATCGTTGTCCTCCTTGTTCTTGGGAAGCGTTAGAGAGTGGGGGACGAGGAAAGGTGCGCCGACTGTGCGACGGTCAGGGCGGCGTCGAGGTTTTCGGAGAGACCCTGACGGCGCTTGACCGGTGGCGCGGCGAACGAGCCGCCGCGATGTGCCCCCGACTTCAACGCGACCACGGCCTCCGTCATGCGGATGCCGGCCGAGATGCCGTCCACCACGGGCACTGGAATCTGGCCTTCGAGCTCGCGGGCAAGTCCTGCTAGCGGCGCACCTGCAAGGATCACGACGTCGGCACCGTCCTCTGCGACCGCCTGCCGGCTAAGTGCCAGGAGCGTTTCCTTGAAGTCGGCCTGCACGGATCCGATCGAATTGAGGCTCTGGTTGATGGATCGGATGGAGGCGAGACGGCCGCCGAAACCGAACCGCTCCACGCAGTCGAGGTACCAGGCCTGGATACGGTCCGAGATGGCGATGATGGAGAAACGCTGGCCCTGGAGTGCTGCCGCGCAGAGTGCGGCTTCGGTGATCCCGATGACCGGTACGTCCACCAGTTCCTTCAGGGCGGGCATGCCGGGATCCCCGAAGGCAGCCACAACGACGCCGTCCACAGCGGCACCGCCGCGTTCACGCCCAAGGCTGGCTCCGCCGTCGTGCGCGTATTCGGCGATCAGCTCGGCAACAGCGCCAGCAGCGATCAGCGATTCGAAGCGGGTTTCGATATATTCGACGCCGTGCCCGGCGGTCCGCACGATCAGTTCGGTATCCGGTCCTGCCGAACGCAGGGCCTCGGCCTCGATCAGTGCCGTGACATCGTCACTGATGTTGGGGTTGATGACCAGGAGTTTCATGATCTTTTCCGTTGCAGCTTGGGCTCAGTGTGGCTGGAATCGTCAGGGAACTGCTCGCGGTACTTGCCGATGTGCGACGCCGACTGGGTAGCGGCGCGGTCAGGATCGCCACTGGCGATCGCGGCGTAGAGGTCGCGGTGTTCCTGGATGAGTTCCGGGAGGTCGCTGACGTGGCGGAACAGCCAGTGCATGCGTCCCTGGAGTGGTTCCAGCGCGGAGCGGAGAAAGTCGTTGTTGGCGATGGCCGTGATGGCATCGTGGAAATCGCTGTTGGCGCGGTGGGCTTCCAGGATGGAGCCTTTGGCCAGGCAGCGGTCGGCCTCATCCAGCAGTCCGGCGAGGTGTTCAAGATTCGCGGCGGTAGCGCGCTTGGCTGCCAAGCGGCAGGCAAGGACTTCCAAGGATTGACGGACGTCGAAGAGGTCCTCCACGTCCTTGGCGCTCAAGCCGCTGACCTCGGAACCGCGGCCGGCGCGGTCCCGGATCAGCCCTTCTTGCCTCAGCATGCGGAGTGCTTCGCGGATGGGCAGTCGGGAGACGTTGAATTCGGCGGCGAGGTCGCGCTCCACCAGCCTGGTGCCGGGCGCATAGTGCCCCTCAAAAATCCTTGAACGGAGCGTGTCACGCACTGACTCCCGGAGGGGGCGGTCAGTGATGTTCGTGTCTTCTGCGGCTAGCATTTCCAGCTCCATTTCGTGATGTGTGAGGCGGTGCGCCCGGCGACCAGGCGGGCTTCCGGCCATCCGGCGGTTCAGTACCGTCCGGCCGGCCCGGTCAGGCGAGTTAGACCGGGAGTCGCTTGTTGTAATCCAGGACGAGGACGGAGATGCCCATGATCACCGCGGATCCAACAAAGTACAGCAGCGCCCAGGTGTAGGAGCCGGTGGCCCCGACAATCAGGCCTACCACAATCGGCGTGACGAACCCGGCGATGTTGCCGCTGAAGTTCATTGCCCCGCCGAGCACGCCAGCGTTGGTGCGGCCGCCCAGGATGGAAGGGATGGACCAGAACAGGCCAACCCAGCGCAGGAAGAACAGGACTACAGAGAGAAGCACGACGGCGGTGATCGGGTCTGCGACCACGGTGACACCTACGAGGCCGCCCACCACTACGACGCTGGAGAATCCCAGTAGGGTTCGCATGACGCGGTTGGCGGAGGCGCCGGATGCGCGCCATTTGTCGGCGATGATTCCGCCGAGGATTTCACCGACGAAGCCGGCACCGAAGATCACGAATGTGGACCAGCCGATGGTCTTCAGGTCGAAGCCCTTGGCTTGGGCCAGATACAGCGGGCCCCACGTCAGCAGACCGTAGAAGACGCCGTTGAAGCCTAGCCAGCCGAAGCACATTGCCCAGAAGGAACGGAACTTCAGGTAGGGGAGAAGGGCTCGCTTGCCTTGTGCGCCTTCCTTGGCTGCCTCGGCGTCGTCCTCGGCATGCGAGGCTTCGATGTACTCAGCTTCGGCATCGTTGACGCCCTTGTGCTGGCGGGGGTTGTCGCGAATGTACCACCAGACGGCCAAGCCCATGAGAATCGTGGCGGCACCGGCGATGATGAACGACATGCGCCAGCTGCCCGTGGAGGCGATCAGCCAGGTGATGAGGATGCCGCCCAGACCTGCGCCCAGTGGAGCTCCGGCGTCGAGAATGGTGGCGCCGCGGCCACGTTCCTTCTTGTGCATCCAGATGGCATTGAGCTTGCCACCGGCAGGCATGACGCCGGCCTCAGTGACACCGATGCCAAGGCGTGCGATGAACATGCTCAGGAAGCCACCCGCGAAGCCGGAAGCAGCAGTTGCTGCGCCCCAGCCAATGCAGGATGCTGTGACCATCTTGCGGGGGCCGAACTTGTCGATCAGCCAGCCGACAGGGATTTGCATGAGCGCGTAGGTCCAGAAGAACGCCGACAACAGAAGCCCCACAAGCTCGGGCGGGAGGTTGAATTCCTTCTGGATGATGGGGAGCGCAACGGATATTGAACCGCGGTCGATGTAATTGACGGCGACCAGGACCAGGAGCAGGATGAACAGTTTCCAGCGGACGTTCGTGCGTCGCTGCACACCGTCCTTAGCGGTTTTGGGCTCGTTTTCCTGGTTTTCCTGGGTTGCCAGTTGGGTGTTTTGGGGAGACACAGCTTCTCCTTCAGAGGAGTCAACAGAGGTGGAATGTCTTTGGGGTATGTCTTTGGGGGGATGAGCCGGGCGTGGATATCGCTGCAGCCGAACCCGTGCCGGCGGCAACTGTTGCGGTCCCTGCCCTTTTGGTGGCGGGGGCCGCAGCCGGTAGCGGGTCTATTTGGGATCCCGTTTTGGGATCCCAAAATCCAAGTTAGATGTGACGGGCCGCACTGTCAAGGGATTTGGTATACAAAGTCTGTTGGCGAAATGTGACCGTGAGATCTACCTGCGCGCGCTCCTCCCCGGTTGCTCCTGCCCTGGCGCACGAAAACCCGGCGTTTCCTGGGAAATGCCGGGCTTTCGGGTAGTAAGTGGGAAGGAGTGCTGGCTAGCGCTGGTATGCCGAACTTGGGGAGGCTTCCGGACTGTATGCCAGAATCTCCGCGAGCTCAGCAAGCCGGTGCGCGCGGGCGGACTCGGCGGGCGTGAACGGCTCGCCTGGTCGGGAAAAGACCAGCGGTCCATGCCATGCGGTAGGAATCTTCAGGATGTCCGTTGAACGTTCGACGCCGGCACTCGCCTCGGGTGCCGGGTTCTCGGGGTCGTTGGGGACCACTTTGGCGGAAAGCAGTTCGGCAACCGCGTGCGGAAGCTCATTCGGGTTCCCGGCAATGCGGGTGGCCAGGCTCAGGGCCTTGGTTTGGCCATCAGCCATGGCAAGCGCTGTGGTTGGCCACACGTGTGACTCACGCCCGCCGCCGTCGTCGAGTGCTTTCAGCAGTTCATGTTCGGTGACTTCGCCCGGGGCGGAGAGGACGAACTCGTCCAGCACTATTTGGGCGCCCTGTGTACCCTGGCGGCCCGGGGCATCCATCGGATGAACGTGAATGCTGAGGATGTTCGTGTCCAGCTTGGCCAAGGAATGGGTGATTTTTTGCAGGGACCCGGGCTGGTCCCGCAGCAGGGTTCGGGCCCGCCACAACGCAGGTGCGGCGTGCAGCTTGTTCCGCTGGCGAAGGGCCGGCGCATGCAACCAACGCCGGAGGACCTTGGCAGCCGACGGTTCGGCCACCCAGATAACCAGCACTGTGGCAGTCACGGTCAGCAGCAGCACTTTGGCCACATAGGGAAGATGGGTTTCCACAACCGCCGCGTGAACCAGCAGTTCAATGGGAAGCATCACCGCGATGTTGGCCAAGGTGAGCCGGGCCTTGGGCGGTTCGGGCAACTGTCCGCAGACATCGCACCGAAGATCCGCAGTAACGGGAGAGCTCATTTTGGGCTTCATGGTTTCATGCTGCCCCTCGCCTGTTTCGGGACGGTTGCCTCCGCGTCACGTTCTCGGGACACGCTGGTCGGTGCTCCGCTCCTGCCCACTTAGTGGCTTTGTGCCGAACGCCGGCAACGCAAAAGCCCGACGTTCCCGCGGTGGGAACGCCGGGCTTTGCAAAGCAACCGGGAAGGAACGCTCGGGCTTGGTCGTTACTGCTCGGACCTAGCGGACGCTGTCCGGGTCGAGGTCCGAATCGCGGTCCGTGCCACGGTGGGCCGCTGCGTCCTTCAAGAGATCCCGGATCTCGGCCAGCAGTGCGGTATCCGCAGGCAGCGGTTCTTCCTCGGGTTCTTCGGTGGAGAGGCGGTCCTTAACCATGGAATTGATCTTGTTCATGGGCGCCACGAAGATGAAGTAGACCACTGCCGCAGTGATCACGAAGGTCACAAGGGCAGTCAGCACCGCGCCGAAGTCGACGAACGTGGCCGGGTTGTTCTCCCAGATCTTGAAGCCAAGCCCTTCGGCATTCATGCCGCCGGCCGCAGCAATCACGGGGTTGATGATGTGGTTGGTGAAGGCTGCTACGAGAGCGGTGAAGGCACTGCCGATGACGACGGCAATGGCCAGTTCAATCACGTTGCCGCGAAGTATGAAGTCCTTGAAACCCTTAAGCATGGAATGTCCTCCGGATGGGTACGGGTGTGTGGCTTAGGCAGAGAACAAACTACCACTTGCAGGTTTCAAACGGGTGTCAAGGGGATGTGAGAGAGGGATGCCGCCTGGGGGTGTGGATGTGAGAGAGGGATGCCGCCTGGGGGTGTGGATGTGAGAGAGCGTCGGGTTCTTTAGTGGGATCAGCCTACGAGGGCCCGGGTGTGGTCGTTCAGGAAGATTCCGCGGGGATCGAATTCACGCCGGACCTGGATGAAGGTGTCCAGCTCGGGGTAGAGACGCTCAAGGCGGCCCCGTGTCATGAAGTGGATCTTCCCCCAGTGGGCCCTCGGCTCGAATTCCTGCAGGACGGCGTCGGCGTCCCGGAAGAACTGCCAGTAGTCGGTTCCGGGCTCGGTGGTCAGCGTGATGACGGTGCTGTCTCGCCCTTGGAACTGGGACATGTAGGCGTCGTCGGCCTTCACCCAGCGGACCTCGACGGGGTACTTCTGCTCGGGATACTTGCTGCGGATCAGCTCCTGGATGGCCTCGACGGCGGCAAAGCCGTCCTCGCTGCGGACGAAGTACTCAAGTTCGTGGAACTGGGTGGTGAAGCCGCCAGGATAGATCCGGTACGAGCGGTCAAGCCGGGCACCTTCCACGGTCGAAATCCCGCGCTCGTCCTCAATGGAAGCAACGTTATACCGCTTGGTGTAGCTCCGGTTGGCCATGCTCAGGCCGGGTGCGCCAGGAAGATCCAGGAGCTCGCAGGAATCGTTCTCCGGGCACCATAGGAACGAGTAGTGCCTGTTGTTGTCAAGATCGTCCTGCCACGTCGAGGCAGTTTCAGCCCAGGTGGGATAGGTGATCTGTTCCTGCAGGTAGTAGCTGTCCTCAACAGCCAGCTCCACCTCCAGGAAAACACCCAGCGTACCTAGAGCCACCTGGGCGGCCCGGAGTTCGCGGAGCTGACCTTCGCCGATTTCCACGATGTCGCCATAGCCGTTGATGAGCTTCACCCAGCGGAGGTTGGACGAGAAGCTGCCCAGGTGCTTCCCGGACCCGTGGGTGCTGGTGGCCAGTGCGCCGGCGATTTGCTGCTTGTCGATGTCGCCTTGGTTGCCCAGGGCCAGACCCTGCTCCCACAGCGGATCTCCAAAGGCATTGATCGTGGTTCCGGCAAGGGCCCGGGCGCGACGCCCGGCCTTGTCAGTTCCTGTAATCGCGGAGAGCCCGGACATGTCCATCAGGACGCCGCCAGTCTGAACAAGAGGTGAGGACGAGTGCCCTGAGCCGACCGCCCGCACAGGCAGGCCTTCCCGAATGGCGAAACGGACGGCGTCGAGCGCTTCTTGTTCGTTCCTTGGCCGGACGGTGAAGGCCGGCGTCGCGCTCTGGTTCCCGCCCCAGTTGGTCCAGGTGATGTCTGTTCCAAAAGGTGCCGTAGGAGTGGCGGCGCGGGAAAGGTCTTTGGTGGTCATTGCTAAGCTCCGTTGCTTGTTTGAAGGCTTACGCGCCGTGGTTGATCATGACGTGCTTGGTGCGCGAGTAATCATCCAGGGCGTAGAGCGAGAGGTCGCGCCCATACCCTGAGCCCTTGAATCCGCCCCACGGTACCTCACACGCAAGGACCAGGTGCGCATTCACCCAGACGGTGCCGAAGTCCAACTGCTTGGGAATGCGCAGGGAGAGGCTGGAGTCCTTGGTCCACACGGAGGCGGACAGTCCGTAGGGGCTTTCGTTTGCACGGGTGACGGCTTCTTCAGTGGAAGAGAAGGTTTCCACAGTGACCACGGGGCCGAAGATTTCGTGGGTTGCGATGTGCGCGCCGGCAGGGACGTTGGAGATGATCGTTGGCTCGATGAAGTAGCCGGGACCTTCCAGTGCCGAGCCGCCAATCGCGATATTCAGTCCCGCCTCGCGGGCTTCGGCCAAGGATTCCTTGACGCGTTCAAAGTGGGGCCGGGAGATCATGGGACCGATTTCGACGTCGTCCCCAGCCTCGGGTGCGCCGACCACCAGCGTGCTGACTTCGCGTACCAAGTGCTCGGTGAATTCCTCGGCCACGGACTCGTGGACCAGCACGCGGCAGGCAGCACCGCAGTCCTGGCCGGCATTCCAGAATCCTGCGTTGCGGACTCCAGCGGCGGCGGCGCGAAGATCGGCGTCGGGGAAGACAACAACCGGGGCTTTGCCGCCAAGTTCCAGGTGGACGCGCTTCACGGATTTTGCCGCAGTTTCCGCAACGGCCTGGCCACTAACGACGCTGCCCGTCAGGGCGACCAAAGCAATCGATGGGTGCTCCGAAAGCCGCTGTCCAACAGTGCGCCCCTGGCCAGTGACCACGTTGAGGATCCCGTCCGGGATCCGTCCGGCGAGCAGTTCGGCCAGCTTCAGCGTGGACAAGGGGGTCTGCTCGGAGGGCTTGAGGACGATGCTGTTGCCGGCGGCCAGAATCGGTGCGATCTTCCAGGCGGCCATCAGCAGCGGGTAGTTCCAGGGGGTAATGACGCCGACGACGCCCACGGGTTCGCGGAGGATCACGGAGGTGTGGTCAGTGGCGTAGTCGCCGCCGGCCATGGAAGTCAGCGTGCGGGAGGCGCCGGCCATGAAACGGAACGTATCGATGGTGCTGGTGACGTCGTCCTCGGCCACTGCCTGCGGCTTGCCGGTATTGGCGGACTCGATGAGCTCGAACGCTTGCCGGTTCTCCTCAATAATGTTGGCGATCAGGTTCAGGACGTCCGCGCGCTCCTTGGGGGTAGTAGCCCCCCAGGTCTTTTGGGCGACGACGGCGGCCTCTACAGCGGCGTCGACATCGTCCGCCGTGCCCGCCTGCACTGAGGCGATGACCTGCTCGGTGGTGGGATCCACGACGTCGATCAGCTGACCGGTGGAGCCCGGGACGAACGATCCGTTGATGAAGTGCCCTGCGGGAGGCAGGGGCAGCTGCGGAGGCAGGCTGCTGCCATGGTCAGAGGACGTGCGTCGAACGGTGAACTGGACGGTTTCGGGGTGTGCAGTGTCTGTGAGGGTCATGACAATTCGCTTTCAGATAGGTCAGTTTGCGAGTGCAGGGGATGGAAAGGGGGCGGCTTCCGTCTTTTTCCGGAACACGCGTGCCGCGAAGTAGTAGAGGGGAGCAACCACTACGAGGCCGACGAGCCAGGAGATGTCCACCCCTCCCAACGCGGCCGCGAGGGGGCCGGTGTAGATTGCGGTTGCCGAGAAGGGAACCTGGATCAGGGCGCCTGCCAGGTAGGAGCCGATGGCGACCCAATTGAACCGCCCGTACACACCGCCGTCGCGCTTGAAGAAGTCCTCAACCCGGTAGTCGCCGTGCCGCAGAAGGTAGTAGTCCACCAGGTTGATGGCAGTCCACGGGACCAGGACGTACATCAGGAAGGAGAGGAAGTTGGTGTAGAAGAGGATGAAGTTGTCGCGGGCGAACAAGGCGATGGAGACTGCGACGACGAAGAGGATGAGGGCCGCGATGCTGCGGGTCTTGGCGCGTGGCAACCAGGACGGCTTGAAGGTTTGGCCGATGGTCAGAGTGCACAGGACGCCGCAGTAGAGGTTCATGGCGTTGGACGCCGCGACACCCAGGCAGAAGATGCCCACGATGATCAGGGTCCACGGCTGCAGCAACGCACCCAGGCTGCCAACGATTTCGACGTTGTCGGCGCTCATGGTCATGGCGAGCGTGCCCACCAAGGCGCCGAGGATCATGGGGAACAACGTTCCCAGGACGCAGCCCGAGTAGGAAGCCCAAAATGCCGGTGCCGACCCCGTGCCCTGCGGCATGTAGCGGGAGTAATCGGAGACGTAGGGCGCGTAGGCCAGCTGCCACAGGGCCGAGACGGAGATGGTCCCCATGAAGCCAACCCAGTTGAAATTGCCCTCCGCAAGGAAGCTGGCGGGAAGGCCGTGGACAACGAGGATCCACACGAAGGCGAGCAACAGAGCCAGGCCCGCTGCAACGCTGAGGATCCTGGCATAGGCGTGGATGAGCCGGTAACCGAAAATCGTGGCGATGACGCTGACCACGCCGATGATGATGATGCCGGCATCCACGCTGATGCCGGGGCTGACCGCGGCCATTGCTTCTCCGCCAAAGACGAGGTTTGCGGCGAAGAACCCGACGTACATGATGACCACGATGACCACGATCAAGAGGGCGCCGAAGGAGCCGAACTGGCCGCGGGTCTGGATCATCTGCGCCACGCCCAGCTGGGGGCCTTGGGCCGAGTGCAGCGCCATGAAGATGCCGCCCACGACGTTGCCGATGATGATGCCCACCAGCGCCGGCACGAAACCGAGGCCGAATACCGTGGTGGCAAGTCCGCCGGTCACGATGGTCATGATCATGATGTTGGAACCGAACCAGATGGTGAAGAGATCGCGCGCCTTGCCGTGCCGCTCATTCAGCGGGATCGGCTGGATGGTTTTGTCCTCAAGCCGGGGAACTTCGTGGGTGGCCAAGGGCGCATTCATGATGCGCTCCGGGACGTCGAAGCCAGTTCACGGACTGTAGTGGCTTTGCTGCGGTTCACCATCAGGCCGAGAAGGTCGAAAACAAGGGTGGCCGCAGCGACGGTTGTGATGTCCGCATGGTCGTAGGCCGGAGCGACCTCCACGACGTCGGCGCCCACGATGTTGATGCCGTTCAGGCCGCGGAGCAGGGCCAGGAGTTCGCGGGAGTGGAGTCCGCCCATCTCCGGGGTGCCCGTACCGGGAGCGAATGCGGGGTCCAGGACGTCGATGTCGATGGAGACGTACACCGGGGTGTCGCCGAGCCTGTCCTTCACCTGCTGGATTGCCGCCGGGACACCGATGACATCCAGGTCCGAGCAGCGGATGATCTGGAACCCGAACTCGTGGTCCCTGAGGAAGTCATTGCGGTCATACACAGGGCCACGGATGCCGACGTGCATCGACTTGTCCTCCACAAGGAGGCCTTCCTCGAACGCCCGCCGGAAGATGGTTCCGTGCGTAATGGGCTGGTCAAAGTACGTGTCCCACGTATCCAGGTGTGCGTCAAAGTGCAGCAAAGCCACCGGACCATGGACCTTGTTCAGGGCCCTGAGCATCGGCAGGGCAATCGTGTGGTCGCCGCCGATCGAGATCAGCCGCTTGTCTTCGCTGATGAGGGGCAACGCCTGCTCCTCGATCTCACGAACAGCGCGGGTGATGTCGTAGGGCGTGCAGGCGATGTCGCCGGCGTCCACAACCTGGGCTTCGTAAACGGGTTCGACGTCGAGCTCCGGGTGGTAGCCCGGGCGCAGGAGACGCGAGGCCTCGCGAACCGCGGCAGGACCGAAACGGGCGCCGGGCCGGAAGGAGGTTCCGCCGTCGAACGGTACGCCGACAATCGCAATGTCATAGTCCGGGACGCGGTCAATTTGGGGGAGGCGGGCGAAGGTGCCGAGTCCGGCATACCGGGGGACTTTGGTTGCGTCGACAGGGCCGATGGGCTTGTGGATTGTCATTGCCGGTTCCTTGGTGTGAGGGGTGCTCGCCATTGAGCGGGAAGTAAGTAATTCCATTCTTGGTGACGCGGGTCACGGCGAATAGCGGTACATTGACTACAAATGGCCCAGACGCTTAGACGAATGTCTAAAAGTCCGGAACGGGCCCCGGGAATCATAGAGTCAGGACCTCATCCGATGGCAATCACGGTCGCCGAACTCGTGGCTGAACCCCAACTCGGGCTCAGCCTTCTGGCCGGTGACGCAGGCCGCGACAACCGGATCACCTGGGCCCACACCTCCGATCTGCCCAGGCTCTGGGAATGGGTCACAGGCGGCGAGCTCATGATGACCAATGGGCTCTCGATTCCCGCCGATGCCGCGGGACAAGTGGCGCTCGCAGAGGCACTGATGGACAGCGGGGCAAGCGCCTTGGCCATCGGCGAGAAGATGCACGCGCCGCCGCTGACGCAGGATTTCCTGGCGGCCTGCGATCGGCTGCCGCTGCCGCTCATCAACATCCCCTACCCGCTGCCGTTCATCGCGATCGCCCGCTCGGTTGCCGAGTCCTCCCTGCTCGAAGAGTCCCGGCGCTTGCGGCAGACGGCCAGGGTTTACGACCTGCTCCGAACGGCCGGCGCCTCGGAGGACCATTGGCAGAGCCTGGTCCAACGGCTCGCCACCGAACTGGATGCGGAGCTGTTCGTGGTGGACCGCCGCTGCCTGCATCCCTGGCACCCGGAGGGACAGCCGGTCCCGGGGTTCCTTGCGGATGAATGGGCTCCGCTTTCCGGGCATGTGTCCTTGGCGGGTAAGAACTTCCAGTGGCACCGGATCCGGGGCCGGCACGTGCTGACCATGGACATCCCGACCCACGCCAACGCGCTCCTCGTGGTGCTGCCCAACAGCGAACCGCACCCGGACGCCGTCGTACTTCTGCACGCCGCAACGGTGCTGGGACTGCAGCTTTCGCGCATCGTCCTCTCGCTTGAAGGCCGCCATCGGCTGGCGGGTGAGTTCCTGCTGCAGGCCATGGATGGACGTTTGGGTGCGGCCGAGATGGAGAGCCGGCTGGCCGGTTTTGATGTTCCGCCCCAGGATTTCCTGCTCGCCTCGCTCTACGCGGACGCCGGCAATAAAGCAGCGGACGACGGCGACAGGCTGGCTAACGTGCACATCGAACTGTGGCGGCACGGGGTTGCGTCGGCTTCCCTGAAGCGGAACAACCGGCTGCACGTCGTGGTCCCTGCTGATGTGCCGGACGACATTTTGGTGCATTGCGCAGGGGCGGATGCCGCGATCGGGATCAGCGCTCCGGCGGCAGTGGCCGGCATTCAGCGCGCGCTGCAGGAGTCACTGTGGGCGCTCGGATCGGCCCGGGCGAACAAGCTTGGCTTGGCCCGTTACGCGCAGGGACCATCGTGGCTGGGGCTGACGGGTTTCGAGGAAGGAACTGCGCTGGTCCGGCGTCTCCTCGGCCCGATTTTCGATTACGAGCAGAGCCAGGAAGGCGATCTCATCGTCACGCTGAGGACCTATCTGGACTCGCAGCGTTCCTGGCAAAAGACCGCAGCTGCCCTGTTCGCGCATCGGCAAACCATCATCTATCGGATACGAAAAATCGGCGAATTGACGGGGCTGGACATGGGTGAAACCTCCACTGTTGCCCAGTTGTGGTTCGCTCTCCAGATCCACGAGGCAATGCACCGGTAGGTATCCCTTGCTTGCGCTTTTTCCAGATAACCCGCTATGGTGTGAACCGTGTCACTGACGTGACGCAATGCTTTTGATCTGTGGCGGGAGAGTCCTGCCGGTACATCCAGTCAGGCGCCGTAGGAGCAAATCCTCCCCAGGAATCTCTCAGGCCCACGTACCGCCACGGCGAGGCAACTCTGGAAAGCAGTCCAGGTAACTGGGCTCACCGACGGTGCAAGCAGGCAACCATTCCTGCGGAATCTCTCAGGTCCAATACAGAGCGGGGAGGAACCCACATCATCGTGGCGCACATAGGGCGCCTGAATCATGGAGTTCCTCTTGACTGTTCAATCAACCCCCACCGCTTTCGCGGACCGGCACATCGGCGCCCGCCGCCAGGCCGACGTTGACACCATGCTCAAGGCAATCGGCTACGACTCCGTAGACGGCCTGGTAGATGTTGCGGTCCCCGATTCCATCCGGCAAGCCACGCCGCTGACGCTTCAAGCCGCCCTTGGCGAGACCCAGGTCCTCGCCGAGCTCCGCAAGCTTGCGTCCAAGAACAAGACCGCCATCCAGCTGATCGGCCAGGGCTACTACGACACCGTCACGCCGCCGGTTATCCGCCGCAACATCCTTGAAGCGCCAGCCTGGTACACGGCGTACACGCCTTACCAGCCCGAGATTTCGCAGGGCCGCCTCGAAGCTCTCCTGAACTTCCAGACCATGGTCCAGGACCTCACCGGACTTCCCGTGGCCAACGCTTCGCTGCTGGATGAAGCCACCGCTGTGGCCGAGGCTGTGCTGCTGATGCGTCGCGCCAACAAGTCCAAAACCGCGAAGGACGGCAAGACCGTCCTGGACGCCGACCTCCTCCCGCAGACCATCGCCATCGTGAAGGGCCGCGCCGAGGCGCTCGGCTTCGAGGTGGAGATTGCCGACCTATCCGCCGGGCTTCCCGACGGCGAGATCAACGGCATCGTCCTGCAGCAGCCCGGCGTTTCGGGCCGCGTTTTCGACCACTCCGGCGTGATCGCTGACGCCAAGGAGCGCGGCGCGCTGGTCACTGTCGCTGCCGACCTTTTGGCGCTCACCCTCATCACGCCCCCGGGCGAGCAGGGCGCCGACATCGCCGTCGGAACTGCGCAGCGCTTTGGTGTTCCGCTGTTCTTCGGCGGCCCCCACGCTGCGTACATGGCAGTCCGCGAAGGCATGGAGCGCACGCTCCCGGGCCGCATCGTCGGCGTCTCCAAGGACAACGCCGGAGTCCCGGCCTACCGCCTGGCCCTTCAGACCCGCGAGCAGCACATCCGCCGCGAAAAGGCCACGTCCAACATCTGCACCGCGCAGGCACTGCTCGCCATCGTGGCGTCGATGTACGCGGTTTACCACGGTCCGGAAGGCCTGAAGGCGATCGCCGAAAGCGTGCACGGCCACGCCCGCACGCTGGCCACTGCCCTCAAGACCGCCGGCCGTGAACTCGTGTCTGAATCCTTCTTCGACACCCTCACTGTCCGCGTACCCGGCAAGGCTGACAAAGTCATCGCCGCCGCCGAAGCCCGCGGTATCAACCTGCGTCGCATCGATGCTGACACGGTTGGCGTTTCCCTCGATGAAACCACGACGCCGGAGGTCCTCTCTGCGGTAGCCGTCGCTTTTGGTGCCGGTCCGGTGAAGGACGCTTCCGGGTTTGAGCTGCCCTCAGACGTGGTCCGAACCAGTGATTTCCTGCAGCACCCCGTGTTCAACACGCACCGTTCCGAGACGCAGCTGTTGCGCTATATCCGCAAGCTGTCCGACCGGGACCTCGCACTGGATCGCACCATGATCCCGCTGGGTTCCTGCACCATGAAGCTCAACGCTACAGCTGAGATGGAAGCAATCTCCTGGCCGGAGTTCGCCTCGATCCACCCGTTCGCTCCGGATCACCAGACCGCTGGGTGGCGCGAGCTCATTGAAGGACTGGAAGCCGACCTCACTGAGATCACCGGCTACGACCAGGTCTCCATCCAGCCGAACGCCGGTTCGCAGGGTGAGCTCGCCGGCCTCCTTGCGATCCGCGGATACCATCTTTCCCGCGGCGACGAGCAGCGCAACGTGTGCCTGATTCCGGCCTCTGCCCACGGCACCAACGCGGCCTCGGCTGTGCTCGCTGGCATGAAGGTTGTTGTGGTGGCCACGGCCGCTGACGGCACGATCGACCACGCGGACCTGGCAGCCAAGATCGAGGCCAACAAGGACGCCCTTTCGGCCATCATGATCACCTACCCGTCCACGCACGGTGTGTACGACGCCGATGTCCGGGAGGTCTGCGACGCGATCCATGCTGCCGGAGGCCAGGTGTACGTTGACGGCGCAAACCTCAACGCACTCGTTGGGCTCGCCCAGCCGGGCAAGTTCGGCGGCGATGTATCCCACCTGAACCTGCACAAGACTTTCTGCATCCCGCACGGCGGCGGCGGACCTGGTGTTGGACCGGTTGCAGCCAAGGCCCACCTGGCACCGTTCATGCCCGGAGATGCGAACAATGTTTCGTCTGAAGGTGGCGTGGCCATCTCTGCATCCCGCTACGGCTCCGCCGGCGTGCTCCCCATTTCCTGGGCCTACGTGAAGCTCATGGGTGGCCAGGGCCTCACCGAAGCCACCAAGTCCGCGCTGCTTGCTGCGAACTACGTTGCCTCCCGCTTGGATGAGCACTTCCCGGTTCTTTACACCGGCGAAGGCGGTCTTGTTGCCCACGAGTGCATCCTGGATCTCCGCGAACTGACTGCCCGCACCGGCGTCACGGCTGAGGACGTGGCCAAGCGCCTCATCGACTTCGGTTTCCACGCTCCCACCTTGGCGTTCCCGGTTGCGGGCACTTTGATGGTGGAGCCGACCGAGTCCGAGGACCTCGCCGAGATCGACCGCTTCATTGAAGCCATGATCACCATCCGTGCCGAAATCGAGCAGGTTGCCACCGGCGATTTCACTGTTGAGAACTCGCCGCTGCGTAACGCGCCGCACACGGCTGCCGCCGTCGTGAGTTCTGCATGGGACCGCGACTACACGCGGGAGCAGGCAGCGTTCCCCGTCCACCACCTTAAGCAGGACAAGTACTTCCCGCCGGTCGGACGCATTGACGGCGCTGCTGGCGACCGCAACCTGGTCTGCTCCTGCCCACCCCTTGAAGCGTTCGAGGACAACACCGCAGACGTCGAGAACTAAAGGACTGACTCAATGACTGAGAACTACACCGCTCTCTACGAGCAGCACAAAAAAGCCGGGGCCTCGTTCACGGACTTCGGCGGCTGGCAGATGCCGCTCAAGTACGAGTCCGAGCTCGCCGAACACCACGCAGTCCGTAACGCAGCTGGCCTCTTCGACCTCTCCCACATGGGCGAAGTCTGGGTCAGCGGTCCGGACGCGGCGGCGTTCCTGGACTTCGCGCTCGTGGGCAAGTTGTCCGCGATCGCCGTGGGCAAGGCCAAGTACTCGCTTATCTGCAACGCCGACGGCGGCATCATCGACGACCTCATCACCTACCGCCGCCCTTCTCCCGAAGAAGGCGTGGATCAGTACCTCGTGGTCCCCAACGCGGGCAACGCCAAGGTAGTTGCGGCAGCATTGCTGGAGCGGGCGGCCGGCTTCGACGTCGTGGTTGAGGACGCCTCGGCCGAGACGTCGCTGATCGCAGTCCAGGGTCCGAACGCGGAAGCCATTCTGCTGACCTTGGTTCCGGCAGAGCAGCACGCCCTCGTGACCGAACTGAAGTACTACGCGGCTGTTGAGGTTGAGATCAACGGGCAGGACCTATTGCTTGCCCGCACCGGTTACACCGGCGAAGACGGCTTCGAGATCTACATCCCGAACGTTGACGCAGCCGGCCTTTGGGAAGCACTCCTCGAGGTCGGCGAAGGCCACGGCCTCATCCCCGCGGGCCTTGCAGCACGCGACTCCCTTCGCCTCGAAGCCGGCATGCCGCTCTACGGCAACGAGCTCTCCCGCTACGTCAACGCCTACGCCGCAGGACTTGGCCCGGTGGTTTCCCTGGCCAAGGAAAGCGACTTCATCGGCAAGGAAGCCCTGGCCGCGATCAAGGCAGCCGGCGTCGGATCGACCATCGGACAGAAACTGGTCGGCCTCAAGGGAACCGGCCGACGTGCAGCCCGCGCCCATTACTCGGTCCTCAAGGACGGCTCGCTCATCGGCGAAGTCACCTCCGGCCAACCGAGCCCGACGCTCGGTTACCCGATCGCCCTGGCGTATGTCGACGTCGAGCATTTCACACCGGGCACGGTAGTCGAGGTGGACCTCCGCGGAAAAGCTGAGCAGTTCGAGATCGTTCAGCTGCCGTTCTACAAGCGCCAAAAATAGCCACGAGAGAAGGAACTGGAATGAGCAAAGTAGTTGCCGAGCTGAAGTATTCGGCTGAGCATGAATGGGTTGCTTCGGATGGAGCCGGGCCTGTGGGGATTGGGATCTCTGCGGTTGCTGCGGATGCCCTGGGCGACATTGTGTACGTTGACCTCCCTGAGGTCGGTTCTACTGTGACTGCAGGCGAGACCTGCGGTGAGGTCGAGTCCACCAAGTCGGTCTCGGACCTGTACTCGCCGGTGACAGGTGAGGTGACCGAGATCAATGACGCCGTTGTCAGCGATCCGGCCCTGATCAACACCGACCCTTACGGCGCTGGTTGGCTGTTCAAAGTGGCGGCCACGGAAGAAGGCCCGCTCATGTCGGCTGAGGAATACGCTGCAACAAACGGTGGCGAACTGTGAGCGCCGCAGCCGTGACTGAGTTCGAGCAGGTTGTGTCTGCGTCGTTGGACGCCCAGCTGTCCGAGCTGGACCCGGACATCGCCGCGAAGATCGACGACGAACTGGGCCGCCAGCGCGACGGCCTGGAAATGATCGCCTCAGAGAACCACACAGCCGTTGCCGTGATGCAGGCCCAAGGCTCCGTGCTGACCAACAAGTACGCCGAAGGCTACCCGGGCAAGCGGTACTACGGTGGTTGCGAGCACGTCGACGTGATCGAGCAGCTCGCGATCGACCGCATCAAGTCACTCTTCGGTGCGGAGTTCGCGAACGTCCAGCCACACTCCGGTGCGCAGGCGAACGCCTCAGTGATGCACGCGCTGATCAAGCCGGGCGACACCATTATGGGCCTCAACCTTGCCCACGGCGGCCACCTCACGCACGGCATGAGGATCAACTTCTCCGGCAAGCTCTACAACGTGGTCCCCTACGGCGTCCGCGAGGACACCCACACGGTGGACATGGCCGAAGTCGAACGCCTGGCGCAGGAGCACAAGCCGGCACTGATCGTTGCCGACTGGTCCGCTTACGCGCGGCAGCTGGATTTCGCTGAGTTCCGTCGGATTGCCGACTCCGTGGGTGCCTACCTCATGGTGGACATGGCGCACTTCGCCGGACTGGTTGCGGCTGGCCTGCACCCGTCCCCGGTGCCGCACGCCCACGTCACGACGTCGACGACGCACAAGACCCTCGCCGGTCCGCGCGGCGGCATCATCCTCTCCAACGACGCCGACATCGCCAAGAAGATCAACTCGGCCGTGTTCCCGGGCCAGCAAGGTGGACCGCTGGAGCACGTGATCGCGGGTAAGGCAGTTGCTTTCAAGATCGCAGCCTCGGCAGAGTTCCGGGAACGTCAGGAACGCGTCCTGGCCGGCGCCCGGATCCTGGCCGAACGCCTGGTCCAGCCCGACGTTGCAGAAAAGGGTATCTCCGTTGTCTCCGGCGGGACCGACGTGCACCTGGTCCTCGTCGACCTGCGCAACTGCGAACTCGACGGCCAGCAAGCCGAGGACCGCCTCGCCGCGATCGACATCACCGTCAACCGCAACGCCGTCCCGTTCGACCCACGCCCGCCCATGGTCACCTCCGGCCTGCGCATCGGCACCCCGGCCCTCGCCACGCGCGGATTCGGGGAAGCGGCCTTCCGCGAAGTTGCGGACATCATCGCCGAAGTGTTGATTGCCGACGCCGATGCGGACCTTTCCGGGTTGCGGCACCGGGTTGAGGTTCTTGCGAAAGCGCATCCGCTGTACCCGGGAGTTGCGAACCTCGCCTGAGCCTTGCGGGTTGGGTCGTCGACGCTGGCCGGTGTGTGGGCCCGTCGGGGCCGACATCCTCCGCGGGCTCGGTCGCATAGGCACCCGCTGAGCGGATGCGATGCTCCCTTGGACGCCCGCTTCCGGATGCCGGCCCCGAAGGGGCCGCCGGGGCGGGTCGCCTTCTTGGGACGGGCAGCTTCCGAGGGTGGGCCGCGAGGATGCTTTGGTCTTCCGTTTCGTGGGGTTGCTGCGGGGTGTGCCGTGCGCACGGCATGTTTGGCAGGGAGTCCACGAATCGGCGGGACTCGATTTTGATCTCCCGGGTGTGGCATTTGCTGGGAACGAATGCCGCACACAAAACCGGGTTTGGAGGTTCGCACTGGGACCTCCAGGGGGCCGGGCCGCCTTGGCTCGGGATTTGGCCCGGCCCCCACATTTTTGTTGTGTTTGACTCCTCCCTGAAAGGGATCCAGCCATGGCTGTTGGTGTTTTCGATCTGTTCTCTGTGGGTATTGGCCCGTCGAGTTCTCATACTGTGGGGCCGATGCGTGCTGCTGCGGTGTTCGCTGGCGAGTTGCGTGAGTCCGGGGTGCTGGGTTCGGTGGCGGGGTTGCGGGTTGATTTGTATGGGTCGTTGGCTGCGACTGGCCGTGGCCACGGGACGATGACTGCGACGCTGTTGGGTTTGGAGGGTTACCACCCGGAGTTGATCCTGCCTGATGAGGTGGAGGAGCGGTTGGCTGCGATCGCGGAGACGGGTGTGCTGAATCTTGCTGGTGCTGGCGTTGCTGGTGCGGGGGTGCAGTTGCGGTATGCGGTGGAGGATATGGTGTTGCATCCGTTGACGGTGTTGCCGCGGCATACGAACGGGATGAAGTTTGCTGTGGTTGATGCTGAGGGCGCCACGTTGCGGGAGGCGACGTTTTTCTCGGTTGGTGGCGGGTTCATTGTCCGGGAGGGTGAGGAGGACGCGGCGCGGGCGGAGTTGGAGGAGACGAAGGCGGAGTTGCCGTTGCCGTTCCGGACGGCTGCTGAGTTGCTGGGCCGGTGTTCCTCGAAGGGGTTGGGGATCAGCGACATCATGTTCATCAATGAGCGTGCCAGCAGGTCTGAGGAGGAGATCCGGGAGGGTTTGTTGCATATCTGGCATGTGATGGAGGCGTGTGTTGAGACGTCCTTGAAGCGTGAGGGTGTGTTGCCCGGGGGGTTGAGGGTCCGTCGTCGTGCTCCGGACTGGCTGGAGCGGTTGTTGAAGGAGGACAAGGACCGTAACGATCCGAAGTATTGGCAGGAGTGGGTGAACCTGATCGCGTTGGCGGTCAATGAGGAGAACGCTTCCGGTGGGCGGGTGGTCACGGCGCCGACGAATGGTGCGGCGGGGATTATCCCGGCGGTGTTGTATTACGCGTTGCATTATGCGCCGGGCATGGACAAGGCCACCCAGGCCGATAAGGACGATGTGGTGGTGAAGTTCCTGCTGGCTGCGGGGGCTGTGGGGGTGTTGTACAAGGAGCAGGCGTCCATTTCGGGGGCTGAGGTGGGTTGCCAGGGCGAGGTGGGTTCGGCGTCGTCGATGGCTGCTGCGGGGTTGGCCGAGGTGATGGGTGGTACGCCGGGTCAGGTGGAGAACGCGGCGGAGATCGCGATGGAACACAACCTGGGGTTGACGTGTGATCCGATCGGGGGGTTGGTGCAGATTCCGTGTATTGAGCGGAACGCGATCGCGGCGGCGAAGGCGATCAACGCGGCGAAGATGGCGTTGTGGGGGGATGGGACGCACCGGGTGTCGTTGGATGAGGTGATCGTGACCATGCGCGAGACCGGCAAGGACATGTCTTCCAAGTACAAGGAAACCGCGATGGGCGGCCTGGCCGTGAACGTCGTCGAATGCTGACACGTACCTGCGTTGTGGCAACGGACAAAACGAGACAACCAACAAGGAAGTAAACCCATGACCCTGGCACCTGAAGGCCGTAAGTTGCTGCGCGTTGAGCAGCGTAATTCGGCTATCCCGGTTGAACGCAAGCCCGAGTGGATCAAGGCCAAGGTCCAGATGGGGCCCGAGTTCGTCGGTCTGAAGAACCTGGTGAAAAAGGAAGGCCTGCACACGGTGTGTGAGGAGGCCGGTTGCCCGAACATTTTCGAGTGCTGGGAAGACAAGGAAGCGACGTTCCTGATCGGCGGGTCCGAATGCACGCGGCGCTGTGATTTCTGCCAGATCGATACCGGCAAACCCTCCCCGGTGGATATGTTCGAACCCACCAAGGTGGCCCGGTCCGTGCAGGCCATGCAGCTGCGCTACGCCAGCGTCACCGGGGTGGCCCGTGACGACCTCGCCGATGAGGGCGTGTGGCTGTACGCCGAAACGGTCCGCAAGATCCACGAACTGAACCCCGGCACCGGGGTGGAGCTGCTCATCCCTGACTTCTCCGGCAAACCCGAACACATCAAGGCGATCTGCGATTCCAAGCCCGAGGTGTTCGCGCACAACGTCGAAACCGTGCCCAGGATTTTCAAGCGGATCCGCCCGGCGTTCCGGTACGAACGCTCCCTGGATGTCATCACCCAGGGCCGGGACCTTGGCATGGTGACCAAGTCCAACCTGATCCTGGGCATGGGCGAAACCCGCGAGGAAATCTCCGAAGCGCTGCGGGACCTGCACGCGGCCGGGTGTGACCTGATCACGATCACCCAGTACCTGCGCCCGTCCGAACGGCACCTGCCCGTGGACCGCTGGGTCAAGCCGCAGGAGTTCGTGGACCTCCAGCACGAGGCCGAGGAGATCGGGTTCCTCGGTGTCATGTCCGGGCCGCTGGTCCGCTCCTCCTACCGGGCCGGGCGTTTGTGGGCCACCGCGATGCGCAAGAAAGGCTGGGAAATCCCCGCCGCCCTGGCCCACATCGAGTCCTCCGGCACCACCCGCCAGGAAGCCTCCACCATCCTCGCCGCCCACGCCTAAGCCACAGCAAAAGGACACATCGTGCTTCCCGTTCGTGTTGAGATCATCCCGTCCGAGGGAATCGTGGACGTCGTCAGCAAGGCCCTGCCTACGTCCACCGCAATCAGCATTACCTGCCTGCCGAAGCATGGTGTCGGTGCCACACTCCGTGCTGCAGTCCAGCTGAGGGAGCTCGGCTATACCGTGGTTCCCCACCTTGCTGCCAAGGCTCTTGAAAGTCGCGAGGAGTTGTCAGCCATATTGGGTGACTGCTCGGCGTCGGGCATCACGGAAGTATTCGCCATCGGTGGCGACGGGCAGCCATCGGGTCCGTATTCCACAGGCGGGGAATTGCTGCGCGACATCGCCCAGATCACGTCCGGCGAAATGGCCGTTGGAGTGGCCGGCTACCCGGAAGGGCATCCGGATATCACCAGCCTGCACTTGGTTGATGCCTTGCTGGAGAAACAGGAGTTCGCCACGAAAATAGTCACGCAGATGTGTTTCTCGGCGGACAGGATCCAGGACTACGTGGCCATGCTCCGCCGTGAGGGCGTACTCCTTCCAGTGTGGGCAGGTGTGGCAGGGGCCGTGCCCAAGGTAAAGCTGGTCTCGCTTGCCACCAAGATCGGAGTGGGGTCCTCCTTGAAATTCCTCAGCCGCAAAGGCCCGCTGGCACGGAGGCTTCTGATCGGGGAACGGTACACGCCGGACGCGCTCATTGAGGAGCTCTCTGTCCGACCAGGGATAGAGGGAATCCAGCTCTACAGCTTCAATTCCTTGGACGCACTTCCAACGCCACAACCCGTCGTCGAAGGACTCCGGTAACCGAAGCTTTAGGCGCGAATTCCCCCGATTTTTCCCGGAAAAGTAGTAGCAGACTTCATGGTTGGCAAGGTGGGCCGGAGGCTGTACGTTTGCCGTAAGAAGGTTACTTAGCAACTGCATAGCAGCGCAGGATCAATGGGGGTAAATCGGCGCAGCGCGCTTGGACGCAAGAGGTGTAGGGCCGTGAGGGCAGGCGGAGAAGCTTTCGTTGATCCAGCAGGCGGCGGGGACATTCTCAACGGCCGCTACCGGATTCTGGAGCTACTCGGGCACGGGGCGATGTCCACTGTCTGCAAGGCCCGGGATGAAGTCCTGCAGCGTGAAGTTGCCCTGAAAATCTTTTCCCCTGGCTCAGGCGACGAGGGTTTCGAGGAACGTCAGCAGGCAGAGATGCGGTTGCTGGCAGGATTTGATCACCCCGGCCTGGTGCATATTTACGACGCCGGTGTGGACGCCGGAACTTCCGGCCCGCCGCAGGCTTTCCTGGTCATGGAACTGGTTTCCGGAAATAATCTGCGTTCGGTGCTTGCTGAGGGTCCGCTCAGCCTTGCGGAAACAACGCACATCGGCCACGCCCTTGCAGGTGCCCTCGTGCAAGTTCACGGGAGCGGAGTCATTCACCGGGACATCAAACCGGCAAATATCCTGGTTTCGGAAACTCCGGGCCCTGATCGCATCGTCAAACTCGCTGACTTTGGCGTGGCCCGAATATTGGAAGGCAGCCGCCTGACTGCCACCGGAATGACGGTGGGAACCGCCCAGTACCTCAGCCCGGAACAGGCCCTCGGTCGTCCCTTGACTCCTGCCAGCGATATCTACTCCCTCGGCCTGGTGCTCTTGGAATGCCTTACGGGCAGAACTGAATATCCGGGGACGCCTATTGAGTCGGCTGCAGCGCGCCTTCACCGTGCCCCCGTCATCCCTGAGCAGATCCATCACCCCATAGCTGAACTGCTGAAGTCCATGACGGACCTCGAACCAGACAATAGGCCGACTGCCGCGGAGATCGAAGAATTCCTGGGTCGCCCTTGGCAGGAGGCGTATGCACACCCGGCAGCTACGGCGCTTTTGCCCCCACTGCCTGCCCGGGCGCCCGCCATCGGGGCAACAACCGAAGTGTCCCCCAAGCTTCACAGGAGTAGGGGAGGCGGCAGGCTCGGAGCTCTGTTGATGGTCCTTCTCGCGGCGGCGATAGCAGTCCCCCTCGCGGTGGCATTATCTGGTCAGGAACCCTTGCCGGCAGACGTTACCTCGCCTTCGCCGGTTGTGCAGGAATCCGGCCTTCCTTCCCCGGTTGGAACGCCCGCGCCAGTGGTAACAATTACCACCCCTGGGCCAGTGGAAACAGTTCTTATTCCGGGGCCGGTGCAAACCGTTCAGCTGCCGCCGTCCGACTCTGGCAGCGGGCGAGGAGACGTTCCATCGCCAGCGGCCAGCCAGGAAAGCGTGCCAACTGAGGTTGCGCAGGAAACCGAATCTCCGGCGGACGGGGTCCAAGGCGGCGGCCAATCCGACCAAAGAGGCCACGGAAACGAAAAAAGCAAGGGCAGGGGCCCCAACTAAAACGTCCCGCAATGCATGCAGTCAGCCCCGAACATCTTCGAACGCCAGCGCAGTTTTTGCTCAAGATGGGCACAATGTTGGCTCAGTGGCAGCTGAATTTCCGAAATGCCCTGCCCGCAGCGACTCCTGGGGGCAGGTACCGGGCCGTCAAAAAACTGAGTACTCCTGATCCAACCGCTGCCGGGATGCTCAGATTCGCCGCAGGCCAGCGTTGGTGTAGCAAAGCGGGCTATCAGATGGGCGCACAAGCCTATGCCGCGCTGGGATGACGCAAAGTGGGACCAAGTAGTCCCCGATACGAAAACTGAGTACTCGCTTGCCGGTTCAGCGTATTCCTGACCCCTTGGTCGGGCGGAAAAGAGGCGTACACCCAAGAGTAGCCACGGTGCCACTGCTGGCTGAACTATTGGGGGCATCGCTTCATCCGCCGGAAACGGTCGGGTGCTGGGGGTTGCGATGCGGCTCCCCGGAAAAAGATCAACCAAGGAGTATACCATGCGCAAGCTTTCCAAAAAGAGCCGGATCACCGCCACCGTCGCAGGCGTGGCATTGGTAGCCGTAGGTGGCGGAGCTGCCTACGCCTACTGGACCACCACGGGTTCAGGCACCGGCTCGGCCGCCAACTCAGGCGGTGGCGGAACTGTCACACTGCACGCCACCTTCAATGCCGGCCTGGCGCCGGGCAACCAAACCAACGTGGCCTACACCGCGGACAACGCGACGACGTCCAGCACGGTAGTCGGAGCCCTGACGGCAAATGTCACCACCAGCGTCCCCGAATGCCTCCCGTCATGGTTCGAAGTCACCGCCGTGACCAGCAACTCGACCGTCGCCGCCGGGGCCACGGGAACGTCCGTTGGCAGCGGTGTCTTGAAGTTCAACGACAGCACCGCCAACCAGGACGCCTGCAAGTCCGCGACCGTCACGGTCAACGTCTCCAGCCAGTAGCGCGTGAATGCCGGGACCACCTTGCGAGTGGTGGTCCCCGGCTTCCGCATTCCTCCCGACTGAACGCTTCCGTCCGAAAAGAGCTTCCATGGACCACCGGCCAGAGCGCCCCGCGCCTAACCCTCGAGCTGCCGTACCACTCCGGACGCTGATACTTGCGCTCGTGGTGGCCCTTGTTCCGGTGGCGGTTGTCGCCGCAAGCAGTGGGCAGAGCGCTACGCAAGGCAGCCCGGTCAAGGTAGCCAAGGGGATTACGGTGGCGTTGTCGCCCTCCAGCCGCAGCCTGGATCAGGGGCAGTCCACCACCTTCACAGTGTCAGCCACCTCCACGGGCGGTTTCACCGGACCAGTAGCGTTTACCGTTACGGGTCTTCCGGCTGGAGCGACAGCCGCATGGTCGCCGTCGTCGGTGGTTCTGGGATCCGGCAGCACAGCGCAGGTGGCTTTGACCGTCGCCACGTCTCCCACAACGCCGGTCGGCAAGTCCGACTTCACTGTGAAGGGAGCCAGCGGCACGGGCCAAAACGCGGTCCAGTCGAACGCGGCGCCCGGGCAGTTGCAGGTCCAGGAAGTCAAACGGACCTTCGGTGTCACCGGCTCATTGAGTGGGCTCCTGGCGCCAGGGGTGTCCCGAGCAGTGGAGCTGCAGATTTCCAACCCCGGGAACAAGAGCATCGCCATCACCAACCTGACGGTTTCGATTGCGCAAGTGGTGCGGACGCCGGCAGCGGTAGCGGCCAACCTCCCCTGCAGCAGTGCCGACTACCAGGTCACCCAATACTCCGGGAGCTACCCGTTGGCAGCTCCTCCCGGGCCCAGCTCGCTGACCTCGCTGGGCGTGAATGACAGCAGCAAATGGCCCCAAGTGAGGATGCTGGACACCTTGCAGCTCCAGGACGGTTGCAAGGGTGCGACCCTCCAACTCACGTACTCCGGGACGGGACAGGCGAACTGACATGAAGACGCTCAACCGGAAGCCCCGTAGCGGACGGATCGCCCGCACCACTGCGGCCACCGTGGCCCTTTGTATCCTGGGCGGTGCAGGGACTGCCTACGCCTACTGGGCTACCACCGGAATCGGCAGCGGTTCGGCGACCAACGGGACAATGCAAACCGTGACAGTGGATGCGCTCATCCCGGGCGACACCCTGCAGACCAGCCTCGTTCCAGGTGGATCAGCCGACGTGATCCTCCGGGCAACCAACCCCAATAGCCATGCAGTTACCGTCTATGGAATCGCGGCCAACGGCGCCGTGACTGCAGACGCCGCGCATCCCGGCTGCACCACCACTGGCGTGACGTTCACGCCTCCCGCCGCGCCGTTGCCCCAACCTGTGACCATCCAGGCAAATACATCCATCCTGCTGACTCTTGAGGGTGCGGCCAGCATGAGCGCGGCTTCACTTTCCGCCTGCCAGGGCGCCCAATTCAACGTCCCCGTCACGCTGGAGGTACGGAAGTGAGCCCGCTTCGCCAGTCCGCTGCTTCATCATCCTCAACGCGGGTGACGATGGGCGCTTGGAACCGCGCCCTCGTGATCATTCTCGGCATTCTCCTCGTCTCATGGGGCGGTCCCGCAGCCAGTGCTTTCTGGAGTTCCGTTAGCAGCAACTTCGGTGCGGCCCGTGCCGACGCCGTCGCACAAGGGGCAAAGCCCACTACCGCCGTTTCCGGAAGTAGCGTGACGGTCACCTGGACAGCAAGCACGACAGCGGCTGGCCGGTCCGTGACCGGGTACAGCATCGTCCGTTACGCCTCAGCCACCGGCGGCACGGCCGTTGCGGCAGCCGGAACCTGTGCAGGAACAGTAGCCGGGCTGAGCTGCGTGGACACCGGTGTCACCACGGGGAACTGGTACTACACGGTTACGCCCAAACTCTCCCAGTGGCAGGGCGCTGAAAGCACACGAAGCGCAGTTACTGCCGTGGATGCCACCGCACCCCTCGCCCCGTCCGTGACGGCGCCACCATATGTCTACAGCGGAAACGTGACCGCTGTTCCAGTCAGCGGGACGGCAGAGGCCTTGTCCTCGGTCACTTTGACCGTAACGGGAACGGGAGCCCTGCCCGTGACCCAGACCATCAGCGTCAACAGCTCCGGGAACTGGGCAGCGACCCCCTTGAACCTGAGCGCTTTCAGCCCAGGGACCATTAATTACTCCGCACAGGCAACCGACGCCGCAGGTAACACTGGTCCTGCGGGAGTTGCTACATCCACCAAGGACGTGAGTTCGCCAACGGTGACGGGGGTCCAGCTGAACAACCGTTCGGGCGGCACCCTTGGCAAGGTAGAGCAAGGAGACTCGGTTACCCTGACGTTCTCCGAGCCGCTCAGCGCCAACACCATCTGCGGTGCGTGGACAAGCAACACCACTACGCAAGCGCAAAACGGCAACGGTAGCAGCCAGGTTGTAGTCAACATCAGCGCCGGTGACGTGCTGACCGTGACCGGGACGGCGTGCACCACCCTGAGGGTCGGATCGATCAGCCTCGGCGGCGACTACAACACCAACACCTCCACCGCCCTTACTTTCGCTGGAAACAACACAAGCGGCTCAAGCCTTACCTGGAACCCCACCGCCAATACACTCACCATCACCCTTGGAGCAGGGACCAGCGGAGGCTCGACGCTTACGTCGACCACGATCTTCCCGACTTACACCCCCGTCACTGGCCTGACGGACGTAGCAGGCAACCCACTCGGAACAGGGCCCTTCCAGGGAGCACCCTCCCGCTTCTAGCGACAAGTAGTGCGCAACTGATAGTGCCCCTTATTCCTCGTGATAAGGGGCACTATCTGTACCCAAAGCCGGAGTAGCCCAGCGCCCGGAGCGTAGCCTTGAAGCGGACGCCAGCGCCGCCGTCGTACGTTTGATCCTGCGACGAAAGGCGAGCCGCCCCTTGAAGGCTGTAGCGGAAATGTTCATGATGGGTCCGGGAAACAAGGACCATCACCCGGCTCTCCGCTGCGCTGTGGGAGTCTTTGTGCCGCTGATTACGCTGACCCTGATGGGGCGGTTGGACCTGGCGGTGTTTGCCTCGTTCGGTGCGTTTACCGGCATTTATGGCCGCAATGAACCGCACAGCGTGCGCTTCCGAAGCCAAGTGCGTGCCGGTGGTTTCATGCTGCTTATCATTTTGTTGGCGACGCTCATGGCTCGTTCAGCGCAAGCCATTGGCATCGAGGGCGCCGCGTATTCGTGGCTCTTGACTGCTGCGACCACTCTCGTGGCGGGCGCGTGCTCCGTGGTGGTCGCGGCCTGGAGGTTGCGGCCAGGCGGCTCCCTCTTTCACATCTTCGCCTTCGCTGCGATCGCATCCATCCCTGCTCAGCCGCCCTTGTGGGAGGCCATACTGGTCGCGGTAGGGACCACCCTCTTCTGCCTGCTGATCGGCATGTCGTCACGGGTGCTCAAAACTCACAGAACCCCGTGGAAGCGGCCGCCCCGCATCCGCCACACCACGTTGGAACGTCGTGCGATCTGGTTGGAAGGCGGCGGATATCTGATTGCCGCAGGCCTTGCGGGGACCATCGCGACTCTGGTGGGGGAACGGCTCGGCTTCGGCCACACTTATTGGGCCGTGGTTGCGGCGGTGGTTCCATTGGTGGGTCATTCGACGCGCCACCGAGTGAGCCGTGGCATCCAAAGAATCGCCGGAACGGTGATCGGATTGGTGCTGCTTGCCGGCATCCTGTGGCTCAATCCCGCGCCCTGGGCGATGGTCCTGGTGATAGCAGCTTGCCAGTTCGGTGCTGAGATGTTTATCGCCCGCCAGTACCTTGTGGCGCAGATCTTCGTGACTCCGCTTGCCCTGATAGCCACGTTGCTGGCAGCCCCGGTTGATCCCGGCCTCCTGTTGCGGGACCGCATCATCGAAACGGTGATCGGTGCCGCCGTCGGCGTTGCAGTGGTGGTGGCGCCCGCTCTTTGGCGGCGGACGCGTGCAACTGTGCCGGCTGGTTGGACTTAAATCGTAAGTACACATATAACTAGATAGCCAAGATAGTTGCTAGGGATGTGTGGGAGAAGACGATGACAGTCGCACTGCGTGAACCAAGCTCCACACCAGTCGCTGGGAATACCGTGGACCATGCTGCGGAAGGGGTGCTGCCGATGGGGCCCGTCCACTGCGGTTCGCACATGGCAATCTCCGCAGGACCCGGCCATGACTCCATGCAGTGGATCACAGTGGAGCCAATATGGCCGGAGTGGGCATGCGGTTGCGGTTTCAGAATGGACATCGACGCCTTGGACCCGGTCAGCGGTGTGTGGGTCGCAGCACTTCGCCGCCAAAGCCTTCAACATGAGTTGGCCATTTCCCAGAACACACTCGCCCTGGCCTTCAAGAAGGCCGTCGACGCCGGTGTCGAGCCCCGGGCTCTTGCTGAAGTAGCCGGACTGCCGGTTGGGGAGATTGAATCCTTCCTTCAGTAACAGGGGAGCCATAAAAACGTCTGCCCGCCCAGCTGTTGTCGGGATACGTCGCCGCACAAGCGGGCAGCTAGCAATCAGGCCGACCGCGGCACCAAGTATTGGTGCCTGACCGAGGCTTACGTACGAGAAAAGGGAAACAAATGGGAATCATTGGTTGGATTGTTTTGGGTTTGATCGCAGGAGCCATCGCCAAGGCCATCATGCCGGGCAGGCAGGGAGGCGGCTGGATCGCTACGCTCCTGCTGGGAATCGTGGGTGCCGTGTTGGGTGGCTGGATCGGTAGTGCCATCTTCAAGGTTGGCATCAACGAATTCTGGTCGATCTCCACGTGGTTGCTCGCAATCGGAGGTGCGCTGATCGTACTGGTCATCTGGGGACTGGTCACCCGCCGGAAGGCTTGATTCACCGCGCTCCCGGAGGCCCTGACGCGAATGCGTTGGGGCCTCCGTCGTCGGCGCTGTCTACCCAAGGCGCCTAACAGGGAGGCGGTCGGGATTGGCGCAGAGCACCGCAAGGTTGCTGATTGCCCGTGCCCTATCGCCAGGGTCAAGGACCTTCCAGGATTCATGGTCTGGATCGCCGAGGACCCGGTTGAGCCCAAGAATCCGCGAGCGATCACTGCCTCCCATGTCGGCCACAAGTTCCAAGGGCCCGTTAATTGTTGCCAGGAGTGTTGCTGCGTCATCGAGGTGGCGGCCCCTTTCCCGCGAATCCTCCTGATACGCAGCGCCTTTGAGGACCAGCGCGCCCAGTGCGTTCGGGATGCTTATGGACACCGGACCCCGATGGTCCACGAAGACCCGGCAGTCTACTGTTCGCCGGAGGGCTTGGGTCCCACCCGTCACCTGAAAGACTTTGCGGCCTCCTATACGGGGAACCAATCCGGGTACAAGATGGTCGGCAACCATGAGGTCGATCTGCTCATTACCGCGAAGGAAACGATGTGCGGGGCTATCGCCATTGATGGATTGCCTGGGCGAGTAGTCGAGTGAACGGAGCACTGACGCGACGCCGGGCATGGTTGCCGCGCCGGTTTCCATGTGAAGGATGATGTCGACGTCAGTGGTCGGCCGCGAAACGGTTAGACCCGCTACGGCGGAGTGCAGTTGGACCATAAGTCCCCCAACCAGCGTCCACTGATCAGAAGGCAACGCGCGGGCCAGTTCAGCGCATTGGGGCCACGGCCGGCCCCAGCCACCCGCGGGCGGCGAAGCCTCCCACTGCACTCGTTCCGTCACACGATGGTCATCGTCCACTAAAAAGCTCCTTCAGAACACGGAGTCCAGCGCTGCGCTCACGGGTGACCGAGGACTCCAACAGGTCCAAGGCAATGGCCGCCAGCGGGACTCGCCCTGTAAACGCCTGGCTGGTGGTGACTTCCCGCAGCACTACGTTGCCCTCCCGATCGTCGATTAGTCCGTACGCTTCCTTAAGTGCACCTGCATCGCCGGACATGACGTAACCATCCACAATTCCCCCACCACCAGTGAGACCAAAGCGTTGGCCAACGTTCTGGTCCGCCATGGCCGCGGCACCAGTGGGAAGGACATGGTCCCTTAGCCGTTGGACCACATCGGCCGTGGCTCTATATCGATGCACGCCCGCCCGCCTGCGCGCCAGAATGGGCAATTCGGCCGGTTCCATACGGCTCAGTTTGCGTCGCAGCCGAGAAAGTTGGGTGGAGTCAACCCACTCCACCCCGTTTTCCCCGGAAAGCAGGAGGAGCGCGGTCCAGGCATTCGCCTCAGTCCATGGCCGGCCATGGCGTGTGCCTTCGCGGGCCAATCGCTCCACAGAGGCGGCGTCCAGCAGGATGGCCCGGCCAACGACACCTGAGTTGATCAGTTGACCGGTGCCGATCAACTTACGGACAGCTACCTGCGTAATGCCCAATCGCGCCGCGGCCTGGGCAGTAGTTACGTGGCTCATACACTAACGTTCTCTCGAAGAAACGTTAGTGTCAACGGGAAGCTCTTCTATCGGAATACTCCCGGTCACAAATCCCCCGCAACAACACGAATGGGGCCGCTCTGGAAAGCTCGGATACGCTGCTTTCGAGTTACACCACATCGCACGCTAAGGGTTATCAACGATGCTCACCTCAGCTGTCGATGGCGCGCCCCGCCGTCGGCCGGGTCCTGCCCCGAAGAAGAATGCAACTGAACTTGGCGCCCTCGGGACAGCATTGGGCGCGTTGGCTTCGGTCATCCTCGCGGGAGTGCTCGCACTTGTCCTCCACACGCTCGCGCAGCAATCGCCACGGCTCGGCCCTGCGTTCCAGGGCTGGGCTGCATCAGCCACCAACTCCCCTTTCGCAGCGGTCAGGTGGTTCCTTGGCGACATGACTGAGCCCCTGTTCTACAAATCCGAGTTGGCGGCATGCGGATTGCTTGCCGGGGCTTTGTTGGCGTGGTGGGCTGGCCGGCGGGCCAAGAATTGGTCGGGTCAGCTGACGTATGGCACCGGACTGTGGCCGTGGGTGCTGGCCTCGACGTCGCTTAGCCTGCTGTTCTCCAACGTAGTTTTCGGCCGGTTGCTCGACGACGGATGGCAGCCCACGTTCGTGCCTTTAGTTTGCGTGGCCCCGGCAATTGTCCTGATGTATGGACCCGGTTGGCGGACCTGCGTGACCGGAGCTGTACTCGGCGCCTTCACCGTCACGCCGTTGGCGTTGCTGCTGATCCCAACGCTCACTGCGCCGCTGGGACTGCCGCCCGTGGTGGCGAACGTCCTTGCGATGTCCCTGGGATCAGTACTGGCTTTCCTCATCGCCCGGAAATTGCCTTGGCTTGTCCTACGGAAACCGGCTCCGCAGACGCAACCCATCCAGCCGCCGTCGGGCGTTAACCGTGTTCTTACGGACGCAGCGTGGGCGGCGCGCCGGGTCCTCGCCGACTTCACCGAGACCCATTTCTTCGCCAACGCGCTCGCCAGTGCGGGCATGATCCTTGGCGCCGGAATGGCATTCGTGCTGAATCCTGCGCTGCCCGGGTACGGTTCCAACCTGGTTCCGCACATCCTGTTCGCGCAGGCCCTCACCTCGGCCATCGGCGTGGTTCTTTGGCGCGGCTGGTTCAGCAACGGTGGGTGGGCGGCCACCTACGCCTCACTCGTCTCAGTGGCGCCTGCCGCCGTGCTAGCCTACGACGGCTCGTGGTGGAGCATCATCGGCGGCGCATTGCTTGGAGCGGTGCTGGCCCCTCCCATTGCCAGGGCGATTTCGGCCCAGCTGCCGGAGGGCTACCATCCGGTCATCGGCAACACCGCGGCCATGGCCATTTCGACGGCGGTCACCCTCCCGATCCTGGGGCTGCTGCCCCACTGACCCAGTCTGCTGGTGAGTCCTCTACTGACTTAGTCTGCGACCAGAAGCGCCTGCGGCGCTGCCTGCTTCATACGGGTTTGCAGCCAACTGAGCTGGACTTCCGTCTCTTTGTGGCATTGCTCGACGACGGCGAGCAGCCCGGCGTCGCGAAGTGCAGATCCGGCTTGATTCACCACAGTCCACGTGACGTCAACCAAGCTCGCCAGCAGATACAGGTCCTGCAGGTCGCGAAGGAGGCCGACAGGGCCGCTCCGGGTTTCTGACAAGCCGTCGGCGTGGAGCCGCTCGGGCTCGTGGTCGGATGTGTCCTTCCCGTATCGCTGCACAAGGGGGAGGAGGAGTTCCCCGTGCTTGTCGCACTGCTTGGCCAAAGTCTGGCAGAGGAAATGTATGTCAGGCTCCGAGCCGTGGCCATCAGAGACTTGCCGGAAAGACGTAGCCAGGGTCGCTTCACCCTGATGCAGTAAACCCAGGTAGATGTTGAGGTTCATTGTTGTTGTCCTGCCTGCCTTGAAGCGGTGGTGTTGGGCGCCGGAGCCGGTCCATCACCGTCACGGATTTTCTCTACTTTCACCGCCGCATTCTTGAAAAGCGGTTGCTTTGACACCGGATCCCACTCGGTAATGGTGAGCTCGTTGGCTGCAGTCTTCTGCGAATCCTTGGGAGAATCATCCGGGCTGGAGGGTGCGGTCGAGTCCCAGTATCCATAGTGGAAAGGTGCGAAAACTGTGCCCGGCCGGACGCCACTGACTCGAGCCGGGGCCTCAATCAGACCTCGCCGCGACGATACGCGGACGATGTCGCCCTCCTTGATCCCCAGCGCTGAAGCGTCTTCGACCGAGAGCTCCACCCACATCCGTGGCGCCGCCGCGTTCAGCGTCCTGGCACGTCCCGTCTTGGTCCGTGTGTGGAAGTGATACGCCGTCCGACCGGTTGTGTACCGGAGCGGGTAGTCGTCGTCCGGTTCTTCGTGCGGTGGATGGTACTTGGTTGTTTTGAGCCAGGCGCGGCCCTTGGGCATTTTGGCGCGGTACGGTTCCGGCTCCACTTCGGCCCCTGTCAAGAGGTCGTGACCGTAGTTCTCGCAGTAGTCAGGATCGCTGGGAAAAACCCCGTCCGTATAGAGGCGTGTGGTGCCATCCGGGTTTTGCTCATTGCAGGGCCAAGGGATCCCGCTGCCGCCACGGAGTTTCGAGTAACTCAGTCCGGTGTAGTCGCAAGGACGCCCGCGCGAGCATTCTTTCCAAGCTTCGAAGGCGTCCTCCGGACCCTCCCACGTCAACAAGGGCGTGCCGTCCAAGGTGGTGAAGCCCATTCGGTTGGAGTAGTCCAGGAAAATATCCAGATCGCTGCGGGCGTCCCCGGGCGGGTCCACGGCTTTGTCAGAGATATGGACGACGCGCGAAGCGTTGGTGAATGTTCCTGTCTTTTCGCCCCAAGCGGCGGCGGGGAGGACGACGTCGGCCATGCTGGCGGTTTCGGTGAGGTACAGATCCTGCACCACCAGGAACAGTTCCGGCTTGGCCAGGATTGCCCGTATCCGGGGCAGCTCCGGCAGGGAGACCGCAGGGTTCGTAGCCGAGACCCAGAGGAAATTAATGGATCCTTGCTCGGCGTAGCGGAAGATTTGCATGGCATGGGTTGGCGGTGCCCAGTGGGGGATGATCGCGGGATCCACGTTCCACAGGGAGGCCAGTTCTTCAACGTGTTTCGGGTTGTGCCAATTACGGAAGCCCGGGAGGTCGCCGTCGGCCCCGCATTCGCGGTTGTTTTGCGCCGTCGGCTGCCCGTTCATCTGTAGTAGGCCGGCTCCGGGTCGGCCGAGCATGCCGCGCAGCAGATGGAGATTATTGACCTGGCAGGAGGAAGCCGTGGCCTGTGACGATTGGTAGAAGCCCTGTAAAACGGTGGACAGTACCCGATCCGAGGTGCCGAAGATGCGGGCGGCCTTCCTGATGTCGTGGGCGCTGACGCCGCACACCTCGGCAGCAGCCTCGGGCGTCCATTCCTCCACAGTGGATTTCAGCTCGTCGTAGCCGAGTGTGTGTTCCTGGATGTAGGTGGGGTCCTCCCAGCCGTTGTGCAGGACTTCCCGGACCAGGGCGTGCATGAGCGCAAGATTGGTGCCGGGCCGCACCGCCAGGTGCACGTCGGCAAAGCGCGCGGCCTCCGTATTTCTGGGGTCGACGCACACCAGTTTGGGCGGTGTGGGTCCTGACAGGCGGTCCAGGATGCGAGCCCAGAGGACGGTCTGGGTTTCGGGCATGTTGTGGCCGTAAAGGAAAATTGCATCGCAATTGTCGATGTCCTCGTAGGCGCCTGGCTGTCCGTCTGCTCCGAAGGTTTCCTTGAGCGCGGACGCCGCTGTCGCGGTGCACAGACGGGTGTTTCCATCCATGTGGGGTGTCCCGATACCAGCCTTCCCAATCACGCCCAGGGCGTAGTACTCCTCAAGGAACAGTTGGCCGCTGGTGTAGAAGCCATGGCTGAGGGGGCCCTTCTCCTTCAAGAGTTGCTTGCTGCGTTCCACGATCCGCTTCATGGCCGTGTCCCAATCAGTTGGGACTAATTCGCCGCCTTCGCGGATCAATGGATGCGTGAGGCGGTCCTTGTTCGAGACGCCTTGCCAGCTTGCGAAGAGTCCTTTCGGCCCAAGGCGTCCCTTGTTGATGCGGTCTTCCGCACGGCCACGAATGCCAACCATGACCCCGTCCTTGACGGCAATATCGCAGCCGCAGCCGTTGCTGCACAGCACGCAAGCGGATTGGACCCAATGGTCAACATCGCCCTCAGTGAGGCCTTCCTGGAGGGCGTAATCCACGCGGGAAGGCCACTCAGCTTCTCGCTCAAACGGAGTCCTTGTGCCCCATATATCAGTAATGCGATCCACCATGATCCCACCTCTGTGTTTAGCTTTGACCCTTCGTTACAGGATTATCAGGTTGCTTATTATCAGTCCAGAGTGCCTGGCATGGGGTGGGAAACGGAACAAAGACCCTTGATCTTTTCCTGAGCAAGTGTTGATGGATTGCAGGAGTGGTTCTTGATCCTGGCCCGGCACAGTGGTTCTTGTCAGCCACTCAGGGCTGGCACAGGAAACGGCCGGCCGGCAGCGGTGGCCTCCCGAAAGGACACTGATTCCCATGGCCATCAGCCTCAAGACCACCTCCGGCAAGGTCCTCGCTTCCGTCGCACTGCTCGGCACCGCAGCCGCCGTCGCCGGCATGGGAACCTACGGCGCGTTCACCTCCTCCACCTCGGCCAGCCAGCAAGTCACCGCCGGCACCGTCACCATCGCCCTGGGCACCGGAGCGAACAACACCCTCAACGTCCCCGTCGCGGGCCTGCTGCCCGGAGACAAAGTCGAAAAGCTCGTCACCCTGGCCAACACCGGCAACTCGGACTTGAACAACGTCACCCTCACCACCTCCGCCGGCGCCACCGCCTCACTGCTCACCACCGACGTCACCAACGGCCTGCAGCTGACCATCGAGAACTGCTCCGTCGCCTGGACCGGCGCCGCAGCCCCCTACACCTGCACCGGCACCAAAACCACCGTCATGGCCGCCGCCCCGGTGATCACCGCGAACAAGGTCCTGAACAACCTGACCGCCCTGGCCCCGGCCAAAACCGACTACCTCAAAGTCACCACCGCGTTCCCCACCACCGCGAACGACACCTTCCAAGGCGCCACCAGCACCATCGCCTTCGCCTTCACCGGCACCCAACGCACCGAAACCACCAAGTAACACCAGTAGAACCACCCAGTTTCACCACAGAGCCCCGCCGGGCCTGGTCGGGCGCCCCCCTGCCCGATCAGGTCCGCCGGTATTTCCTGAGCCAGACTTGAGGATTTCCCGCAGGAAGCCTGAGCCGTATAGCCCAGACTTTCAATCAGAAGATAACCAACACCGGAAGGAACGCCAGGACCATGAGCGCACTGACCAGCATCAGCGGAACCGCACTCAAGGGCCGGCGTTCAGCAGCGGCACTGACGGCGACCGCCGTCGAGACCCCCGCGAAAGCCGCTGCGTTCCGCCGTATCGCTGCTAAAACGATGAAATTCCTCGGTTTCGCGATGCTGGCTATGGCGGCCTTGGTTTTCCTCTTCCTGGCAATCGGGCCACGCATCCTGGGCTACCAAACCTCCACGATGCTGACAGGATCGATGGCGCCGTTGATCAACCCGGGTGACGTCGTCGTCACCGTTCCAACGCCAATCGCCGACGTCAAGGTGGGCGACATCATCACCTACCACATTCCCGTGGAAGACCAGCGGGTGGAGACGCATCGCATCACTGAGATCACCACTACGGCCGATGGTGGTGTGGCTGTCCAGACCAAGGGCGATGCGAATAATGGCATCGATCCGTGGATCGCCACCCTGCAGGGCGAAACCGTGGATAAGCAGATCGCGACCATCCCTTACGTCGGGAACGCCATCCGTGCCCTCCGCGAACCACTCGTCCTGAACGTCCTGATGTACGGTGCGCCCGGCATCCTGGTCATCGGGATGCTCGCCTCCATCTGGAGCAGGGACCCCAACAAATCGACGCCGGAAGACGCCGCGCAGCCACAAACGGCCAGCCATGACTGACGAGGCAGATGGTCAGGTTCCGGCTCTGGAACCGTGCAGGTTGCAGGCCTTGGCCGATGAGATGGGAGACCCCACCCCGGCCTTGCGCTTCCTCTCCACTTACCTTTCGATGTTGCCGGGCAGACTATTGAGAATCTCAAACGGCCTCTGCCAACACGACGCCGATGCCAGCATGGACGCCGTGCTGAGCCTCAAGATCTCCTCGGCAATGGTGGGTGCGCTTGAGACAGAGGACCAGTGCAAGGCCATCGAGTCGATGATCCGTCAGGAACACTTCGACTACGCCGTCCAGGCACTCCCGGCGCTCCGGCAATACACCGATCGCTGCTACGCGGCCGGACCGCAACTCCTGGGCAAGGCCCGCGAGTCGCTTCACCCACAGCCCGGAAAGTTGGACGGGCAGCGGAGCACCTAGCGTCGTGCCTCGGTTACCGTTCTCCCGCTGGCACGGGCTCAGGACTTTTGACCTGATGGGGCACCAGGAACAGCGCTGCGACAGCCAAAAGTCCCGCTGCGGCGAACACGTAGAAGCCGGCCGGGTAGGCAATGTTTGCGGCCACCAGGGTTCCAGTCACGGCAGGACCAACGATCGCACCAAGGCGTCCGACGCCGGCAGCGAACCCGAGTGCCGTTCCCCGGAGCCGCGCCGGAAACAGCTGACTGACCCATGCGTAAACCAGAACCTGCGAGCTGAAGACGAATACGCCAGTGACAAACACCGCGGCGTTGAGCAGGAACTCACTTTGGATCTTCACGCTGAGGATGGCCAGGAACACTGCGGAAAGCCCGAACCACAGCAGCACTATCTTCTTGGTTCCGTGCCGGTCGGCAAGAATTCCGGCCAGAACGAGGCCGGCCACGGCGCCGAGGTTGAGGACCAGCAGCAGCGTCAGGCCCGTGCTCACGGTGTAGCCCGCGGCTGCCATCAACTGCGGCAACCAAGTGTTCAAGCCATAAACCAGCAACAATCCCATGAACGACGCGATGCCAATGCCCACGGCCACCAGCGGATAGGGCTTCTGCAGCAGGTCGCGGAACCCGGTCTTTTGCTTGCCTTCCGTGGAATGCGCGACGCCGGTAGCCGCCTTTGTTGTTTCGTCCACCTTCGCGGGTGCTGCTTCAGGAAGTGACTCCGGCAATTTCGCCCACAGGAATGGCAGGAGTGCCAGCCCGGCAACGCCGCCAATGACAAACATGAGGCGCCAGTCAGGGACAACAAGGATGGCCAGGAACGCGGTGGCCACAGCGCCTACGTGGTAGCCGGTCATAGTCCGCGTGGTCGACTTTCCGGCTGAGCCCGCCGGTGCGTAATCGTTCATGTACGCAAGGGCGGCGGGGAGGCAGGCGCCCAGCCCGAGGCCTGCCAGCAGGCGCAGTATGGAGAAGACCGCCACGTTGGGAGCGAACGCGACTCCGATCGTGAAGAGCGAGAAGCCGGCCACGCAGGCGATCAAGAGCTTCCGCCGGCCGAACTTATCGGATAGCGGGGCGATAAAGAGTGCGCCGAGCCCCACGCCTACCAGGGAAATAGTTGCAGCGAAGGTGGCTCCAACGGCATCGAAGCCTATGTCGCCGGTTTTGATGAGCGTCGGGATGACCGACCCCAGGACCACCAGGTCGAAGCCGTCCAAGACCATGGCTAACCAACACAGCCAGACTGGCCATTGTGAGCGGCGGGCAGATGGCATCGTTGGCATAGTGTCCTCGGGAGTTCTCTTTGGGAATGGAAAGTGGCCAGCAGAACGGCCGGTCGGTTATGAGAGTTGTATCACCGGCGGGAGTAATCTGAAGCACGTTCTACCATTGAATGGAAGAGGCCCCCGCGGGGTCGGGTAGGGGAGCGGCAGCAAAGGAGCGCATCGTGGCCAACTCAGCATCAGGTGATTCCGTGGTGGATCGCGTAGTCCGGGTCATTGAAGCCTTTCCTGAAGGTGCCACCTCCCTGCAACTGACCGAACTCGCCGACAGGTCCGGCCTCCCGTTGTCGTCCGCCCACCGTCTGGTCCGTCAACTCTCCGAGCATGGCCTGCTGGAACTGGGTGCTGGCGGGAGCGTTCGGCTCGGCCTCCGATTGTGGGAACTCGTCAACAGAAATTCGCCCACCCTCGCACTCCGTCAAGCGGCCATGCCCTTCATGGAGGATATTCAGCAAGTCTTGAACCAGAACGTGAACCTGGCAGTCCTTGAGGGCTGGGAGGCGCTGTTTGTGGAGCGGCTTTCGCGCCGAGGATCGGTCGCCAACCGAGCACGCGTCGCCGGACGCATGCCGGTCCACATATCCTCCGCCGGCCTGGCGCTGATGGCACACCAGTCCCGGGAATTGCAGGCGCAGTACCTCGAACAGTTCCACGACCCGGAAGGAAAGGTGACTTCCGACGTCGTACGCCACCTGTTGGCTGAGGCCGGGCAGCTGGGCTATGCGCAATTGGCTGGAGTCGTTGATCCGGACACGTGGGGCATCGCCGTGCCCGTGATGAACGGCAAGAGGCGAGCGGTCGCGGCCCTTGGCGTGGTGGTGCCCTTGGCTGAGATGCGCCTGCAGGCGCTTGTTCCGGCGTTGCAAACCGCTGCTAGAGGAATAGGGCGGCAGCTCAGGGACTAATGTAGACCTTCCGTTCAACGGAATTCATGTAACACCCGTCACGCAGTACCCGCCACACTGATTCCAGACTCATCCCGTCCCGGCGGGACCGCAACGAAGCGAGGAACACCATGGCACGTACAACCGTCACCACTCAAGTCGCCATTATGGGTGCAGGACCCGCAGGGCTCATGCTCTCCCACTTGCTGGCCAAGCAAGGCATCGAATCCGTAGTGGTGGAGGTCCGCAGCCGGGAACAAATCCACCAAACAGTTCGCGCAGGCATCCTGGAACACGGTACCGTCAACCTGCTCGTGGACTCCGGCGTCTCAGACCGGGTGCTGCGCGAAGGTGACCGGCACGATGGCATCGAGTTGCGGTTCAATGGCGAAAGCCACCGCATCAACTTCAAGGAGCTGGTGGGTGAATCCGTGTGGCTGTACCCACAAACAGACGTTTTCGCCGACCTCGCTGCGCGACGCGAGGCGGACGACGGCGACGTTCGATACAGCGTCACGGACACCACTGTCCACGATCTCGAGGGCAAACCGAAAGTTTGGTTCACCGATTCCGACGGTCAGGAGTTCGAGATCCAGGCCGACTTCCTCGTTGGCGCTGACGGGTCCCGCAGCCACTGCCGCTTCCAGATCCCCGAAGCAAACCGAAAGTGGTTCTTCCACGAATACCCGTTCGCGTGGTTCGGCATCCTGGCCCAAGCTCCACGCAGCTCCGACGAGCTCATCTATGCCAACTCCGAGCATGGTTTCGCCTTGATCAGCCAGAGGACCGAGACAGTGCAGCGCATGTACTTCCAGTGCGATCCCAAGGAAAACGTCGCCGACTGGGACGACGAACGCATCTGGTCCGAGTTCCGCAAACGCGTAAACGGTAATGGCTTTGAGCTTAACGAAGGCCCTGTCCTGGAAAAGATGGTCCTACCGTTCCGGAGCTTCGTCCACACTCCTATGCGCCACGGCAATCTTTTCCTTGCCGGCGATGCAGCACACACCGTCCCGCCCACCGGCGCCAAGGGCCTAAACCTCGCGATACACGACGTGAAGGTCTTGTTCGAAGGCTTCGACTCCTTCTATTCCAACGGTTCCTCCACACTGCTGGATTCCTACAGCGACCGCGCCCTGGACCGAGTTTGGAAGGCACAGCATTTCTCTTACTGGATGACCTCCATGCTGCATACCGTTCCCGGCGCCGACGACTTTGACCGCGCCCGCCAGCTGGGCGAGCTGCACTCTGTGGTCTCGTCGGAGCACGCCAAGGCATACCTGGCTGAGTCGTACACGGGCTGGCCGACGTCGCGGTAAGGCTTCGTCGCGGCTGGCTTTAGGGTCGCGGGCCCGGCTTATGTCGCAGGCTCAGCTTAGGGTCGAGGCGTAATTTAGGAGCGCTCGACGGCGGGCGGTCACCCTGTGGCGAGACAGTCACCCTTGTGGCGAGGCCGGTCACCCTTGTGGCGAGGCAGCAGAGCGCAATTGGACGCGGCGGACTCTTATGTTCTGAGGGGTGTGTGGTGGTGGTTGCGTCGGGGTGTTTGTTTGGGGTCGATGTGGGGTGGCGGGATGAACCACGGAACCCCTGTTGTGATGTCGATGCGCCAGTCTTCTTTGTGGATGAGGTGGTGGTGGTGGCTGCAGAGCAGGGTGCCGTTGTTGGTTGACGTGGTGCCGCCGTGTGACCAGTAGGTGATGTGGTGGGCTTCGCACCAGGGGGCGGGCATGGTGCAGTCGGGGAACGCGCAGCCTTGGTCCCGGGCGGTGATGGCTTTGCGGATGTGGGGCGGGAAGATCCGAGTGGTGCGCCCGATGTCCAGGACGCGGGATTCGCTGCCGAGCAGGACGGGGAGGATGTCGGCGTCGCAGGCGATTTTGCGGATGGTGTTGGGGTGCATCGGGCCGGCGAAGGTGGCGGAGCCGGAGCTGAGCCGGGGGTGTTGCGGTCCAGGCCCAGGCCGTGTGGTCTGGGTGGCGGCTGCGCCGGGTGGGGAGGCGGCTGCGCCGTGTGGTGTTGCGGTTGCACCGGGCGGTGTGGCTGCGCCGGGACGGGGGTCTTCCGTTCCAGGCCCAGGTCGTGTGGTCTGGGTGGCGGCTGCGCCGTGTGGTGTGGGGGCTGCGCCGGGCGGGGCGGTGCGGGTGAGTTGTTGGAAGAGGTCGTGGTGGTTGATGGTGACGGTGACTTGGGGGCGGAGTCCGCCGTTGGCTGGCAGTTTCCCGGTGGTCAGTGCCACGCCGCAGGCTCCGACGAGGCCGTCGAGGAGTTTCTGGGCCCGGGAACGCCGGTCCAGGTCCGGCCCCGTTGGTTCGCTCCCGCGGTCACTGCCGTGGACGGTTCCGGGTGCCTGACCGTCGACGTTCCCGTCGACGCTCTCGTTGGTTTCCCCGGTGACGTTGCCTTCGCCGGTGGCTGCGTTGGTTCCGGTGGCTCCGTTGGCTCCGGTGGCTGTGGTGGTTGCGGTGGTTGCGGTGGTGAGTCGGGGGTTGGTGGCGGTGTTCATGGCGGTGGTGAGTGTTTCGTATTGTTCGGTGGTGGCGAAGATTTCCAGGTGGTGCAGTCCGTGGCGGGGTTTGCGGATGAAGGTGCCTTGGAGTTGGCGGAGGATTTCTTCGCTGGGTTCCGGGCCGTCCTGGTCGATCAGGTCGTTCCAGCGTTTGGTCATTTTCAGGACGAAGTCGGGGTCGGACCCGGCGGCGGTGCGGGTGAGGGCGTGTTCCATCCGGGTGAGGGTTTCTTCGTCGGTGAGGAGCCGTACTTTGTCCAGGGCGGCGCTGATGATGCTCGCGGACCGGGTGGGTATTTGTGTGGATTCGAGGGCTTGGGCGAGGATTTCGCGGCGGGCCGGGATGTATTGCCCGGCGATTCCGGTCCCGGGGAGGACCTGGGAGGCCAGGGCGAGCCGGCGCCGGGCTTCGCTGATGCCGATCCGCAAACGGGCCCGCAGGAATTCCGCGGCGTTGCGGTAGCCATCATCGGCCACCGCAGCAGCGTCCGCCACCGCAGCAGCGTCCGCCACCGCAGCAGCGTCCGCCGCAGCAGCAGCACCGAACCCAGCAGAAGTATTGAAGCCAGCAGCGGTGGCGGATCCAGTAGCAGTATTGAAGCCAGCAGCGGCGGCGGATCCGCCGGCAGTGGAGAAGCCAGCAACGGCGGCGGATCCAGCAGCAGTATCGGATCCTGCAGCTGTGGCTGTGGCGGTGGCGGGATTTGGTCCTGTGGGTGTGGGGTTGGTCCAGCCTGTCTGCCATCCCGTGCCCGCCGCGGAGGAGGGCCGTGCCTGCTGGGCCTGGGTACGGGTCCGTTCCACGGCGTGCGCCGCGATGACCTGCAGGTATTCCACGGTGCGGGCGATCTCCTCCACCCGCCCGGCGAACCCCGCGGCTTCGGCAAACCCGAACCCCGGGGCACCGGCCACGGTGACGGAACGCAGACTTTCCAAGGCCCCAACGCTGTCCGCCAGCGCATCCCCAAGTCCGAGCGCATCCCCAAGTCCGAGTGCATCCCCAAGTCCCGGCGCACCCTCAATTCCCGCGGAACGGCCGATTCCCAAGGAACCGCCCAGTCCTGGGGAAACAGGGCTGACTTCAGAATCGACCCTAATTCCTGGATCGACTTCAACTTCAGGATCGACCCCAAGGCCGGCGAAGGGCAGTGGTTCCAGGCCGTGAACAGGCTCGCCTTCACGGTCCATTTCACTAAGGGTGGCGAAGGATTTCGGTTCAATGCCGCGAAGCAGCGCCATGGCCCTGAGCTTCTCCGAATCGCCGCTTGCCGCAGCCGACGCCGTCGGGCTTTCACAGCCGGCATGGCCGCTGGCAGGACCGGCGTGGCTTCCTCGGGGAAGGCCCGGGGGGCGCATCGCGACGCCAGGCATCGCTGCCCGACGCGCCATGATTTCCCCAATGCTTCCCATGAATAAACCCTCTCACCAGGGTCTGACATTTTTAGGAAGCAGTGCCGCTGCCCTTGGGTGCCACAAGCTTCCCAACCGTTTCCAGGCATCAACCATGTGTTCAGAATCAGAGATCTAGGGCCCACAGATCGCGCGGGGCGTGGATTGCCAGGAGAACAGACTGACCCGCTTGGAAATGTGTCGGTCAGCACTGAACCGGGCTTCTTCTGAAGTCGAATTGGGGGACCCAGATCCAGACCGCTACAGCGCCAAAAAAAGCACCATTGTCCTACTAGCCCCGTTTCAGTCCCCAAGAGCCAGCGAAGGCCAGCCCAACCGTCATCCGTACAACGCCGCCTCAAGCAGCCGGTCAAAGCTCGCAGTTCCACTGCTCACCGGGGCAACGGTGATGATCGCGAGGAGTCTCTCGGAGCCATCTTCCTTGGCACTTGCAACCCTTTTCACGTGCAGCCGCAAACCTGGAACCCCATTGATCAGCAGTGGAAGCTGCTCGCCGCTCTTGATCAATTTCCGTAGCTGCTTCGTGGAGATCTTGTCGTCGGGGCTGCCTGTCAGCTCCGTGAGGGTGTCGTTGATCCGTTTTGCCAAGCCACGCACCAGGTTCCTCTGGGCGACGACGGTGGGAATAGTAAGTATCGCGGCGAACACGGCAATGAAGATCGACGCCGGGACAGCGTTTCTCAGGGCAGGCATGAAGATCATCAGGATCAGCCACAGGATCACGGCAAGGATGCTGAAAGTGACGAATTTGATAATGGGTTTGTCGCCGGGTTTCCTCATCCAGCGCACGATTTCAACAGCATCCGGCGCGTTTTCCATGGTCAGGATCCCTTCACTTCGAGGAGTGCTTCGGCCAGAATTACTGCCTCGCGTGCTTCCCTAAGGTCGTTCCGCAATCCCACATCGGGGATCTTCGCGGCGCCACTGCCGGTACCCGCAAGCTCGTAGAGGGCCCTGCCCAGGTTTTCGCGGTCCCGTGACAACCTCCGGGACGTTTCCAGTTTGGCCCTGATGACTTCAAGTTCGAGGAGCGAGCGGCCTACGGCGTCTCGTTGTCCTTGCTTGAGCGACAGTTTCTCCGTGAGCCGCAGGACCTGTGCACTGTGCATTGACCTCATCTGAACGGCAGTTCGTTGGAGCTCATGAAGGGCAGCCGACGTCTGGGGCTCGCCGGAGTGCCGGTCTAGTTCCTCATCGACGCGGCCCAGTCTCCGTTCCCAGCCTCGAAGGGCCCGTTGATACCGTCCCAAGAGCAGCGAGATCGCCGACAATGCCTTGTCAAGGGCCCTCGCCCGGCTGGTCAGGCTTGTGGTTGCCGCGTCCAACCTTGCGAGGAATGCGGCGTAATTGTCCGGCGAAGGAACCTTGTCTTGGGGATCCACGCGTCACCCGCGCCCGATGCTCTTGCAACCGGGTTTGGTGCGGTACAACGCTCCCCAAACGCCCATGTCAAGAGAATAGAGGGTCCCGGCGCGTTTGGGATAGGGCATGTAGTCAGAGCCAACGGTCAGTATTGACCCTTGATCACGAAGTACGATCCCCGGATTACCCCTGCCAGCTTGGACTTCTGACGGGCGAATTTGAAGCGCGGTTCCAGTTCTTCGGGAACATCCATGCCCTCGGCGAGCTTGAAACCGACCGCCCGCTTCCCGCCTTCCTCGATGCTGTACATGACGTTGATGGAAAGCCCGGACTCGTAGAACACGTAATCCATCCGTAGGCCGTCCACTTCGAAGGCCGTCGCCTCAAGGGGGCGGGACTCGATGACGATGTCGCGCTCTTCCTTCAGGATCCGGCTCACCCGATCCACGACTTCCGGCACCTCACTTGCGGGACTCACGGTGAAGTCATGGTCGTATTTGTTCTTGTAATAGCGGGCCTCGTTCGCGCGCAGTCCTGCGAGGGCCGCGGCAACCGGAGAAGACTCCAGGCCCTCGGTAGAAACGTTCTTGAAGTCAACGATGTACGGCAATTGCTCTCCTCGTCAGATGTCTTGGACCAACCCTAACGTTCCACACTGACACGGCCATGTTGGGCGCGGAATTGGGTGTGGAAAACGCACGACGGCGGGAGGTCGCCGTCGTGCGGTAAGCGAAGCAGGTATCGGGAGGGACTCCCTCCCGATGCCTGCTTGGCCTAGCGTTGAGGCTATGGATAATCGAGCCGAGGTCCGCGAATTCCTGATCTCACGCCGTGCCCATGTTGCCCCTGAGCGGGTTGGCTTGCCCGCCGGGACCAATCGGCGGGTGAAAGGCCTGCGGCGTAGTGAAGTGGCCACGCTTGCCGGGTTGAGCGTGGAGTATTACACGCGCCTTGAGCGTGGCGCGATCAGCGGAGCCTCCCCTCAAGTTCTTGAGAGCATCGCCAGGGCGTTGTGTTTGGACGACGCCGAGCGCGCCCATCTGTTCGACCTCGCCCACGCGGCCAGTCCGGTGGCCCGTCCGCCCAGGCGGCGCAACTCCAAGTCCTACGTTCCGCATCAAAGCCTGCAATGGGCGCTGGATGCTGTCACTGCCGGCCCGGCGTTCGTTCGCAACGGCCGGATGGATCTGTTGGCGGTTAATCCCTTGGCGCGGGCGTTCTACAAGGATTGCTACGACATGCCCGGCCAGCCGCCGAACATAGCGCGCTACACGTTTTTGGATGAACGCGCCCATGATTTTTATCCGGATTGGAATGCGTTCGCCGAGGTGACTGTGTCCATCCTGCGGACCGAAGCCGGTCGCGATCCGCACAACAAGGAACTTCATGACCTCATCGGTGAGTTGGGTACCCGCAGCGATGAGTTCCGGAAACGCTGGGGTTCTCATAACGTCCGCCACCACGGGACGGGTTTCAAAACATTCAATCACCCAGTTGTAGGTGAGTTGACGCTCGCCTACGAGGGCTTGGAAATGGCCGCTGAGCCGGGCTTGACCCTGACGATCTATAGTGCGGAACCGGGGTCGCCTTCGGCGGAGCGCCTGCAGCTCCTCGCCTCGTGGGCTGCCAGCGAGTATGGCACGGCAGCTCAGGCTGAGCCTGAGAGGGCTGCCTCGGACGGCTGAGGTGACCGTTCTTTCCGCCACAAGATGGTGAGTGGGAGAAAATACAGTGCCGCTATGCAGGTACCCACCAGCACTGGGCCAGTTGCGCCGAGCGCGGACTCGACTGCGAAGCCTGCGATCCACGAACCTACTGCTGTGCCGAGGTTGAACGAAGACGTGCTGAGGGCCGAGGCGAGCGTGGGTGCATGGTGGGCATAACCGACTGCTTTGCCTATGAGGATGGGGTTGGTTGCCATGCCGAACAGGCCCAGCAAGAAGATGAGGATCACGGTCAGCACGGCGTTGCGTGAGAGCAGGCAGAGAGCCCCGAGCACCAGGAACGTCATTGCTGCCGAGACGAACAGTGCCGTGAAGGGGCGGTGTGCGCCAAAATGGCCACCGAGGTTGGAACCGATGAACGCTCCAACGCCATAGCCCACCAACACCAGCGGAATTGCCGCTGCCCCCATCCCTGTGTTCTGTGTGAGGAGCGGTGAGATGAAGCTGTAGGCCGCCAGGGATGATCCACACACGATTGCGCAACCCAAAAGAACAAGCCACACCCGGGCGTCACGCATGCTGGCGATCTCGGCCCGAACTGAGGGGATGGGGCCAGCGGAAGGTTCGACGCCGACCAAACGGTAAACGACCAACGCCGCCATGAGTGCCAGGGCACTGAGGATCCAGAACGGGCCTCGCCAACCGATCGACTGGCCGGCAAACGCCCCCAACGGAACACCGATCACGTTGGCCAGCATGCCGCCGCCCAAAACCACGCCTAAAGCACGGGAGGCTGAAGCGGCGCCGGCCGTCTTCGCCCCCACGACGGCGGCGACGGCCCAGAAGGCTCCAGTAGCCAGAGCGGTCAGGAACCGGGCTCCGAGTATCAGCGCGAAGTCGGTGGTGAGGGCGACGATGACGTGGCCAACGGCGAAAACCACCAACGCGAGGCTGAGGGTGACGCGTCGCGGCATCCTGAGGGTGAGAATCGACATCGTGGGCGTTCCAACGATCATGCCGACCGCGAAGACGGTAATCATCAACGCGGCATTTCCTACCGTGATACCCAGGTCCTGGGCGATCTCCGGGAGGATCCCGGCCACCACGAATTCTGTGGTGCCCATAAGGAACACGCCCGCGGCGAGCACATAGGTAACAAGCGGCAGGCGACGGGCTGTTGGTGCCCGCAAAGTATCAGTGGTCATGGTTCCAGACCATCATGGGCATTCAGCCTGAGGGAGTCCCGGTTGATGGGGGTTCCCGGAGGGACTCTCTTCGGCAACCGGAAAAGTCTGCGCTCAAGGGCTTCGAATCTTCGATTGGGTCTTGCCAAGAAAATAGTAAGCATGCTTATGTATTTCTGTTCCGTGAAGTCAGCGGGTTGAATCAATTCCCCGTCCTGATTCCGGAATCTACGCCTGGTGATGCAGGCCGCCGGGCACTAAAGGCAAGACAATCACATTCCAAGGAGACATCATGCTCGCCAGGGAGAACATTGACCGTCTGATGGGCCTCAACGGAAACGTTCGGACCACGGAGGGGGACAAGGTTGGGTCAATCGGAACGTTCTACACCGATGACGACACGGGGGAGCCAACATGGGTAACAGTCAAAACCGGTCTTTTCGGTACTTCTGAATCATTCATTCCCTTGGAGGGGGCCACCCTTGAGGGCGACGACGTCGTTGTTCCCTACAGCAAGGATCACATCAAGGACGCACCCCGCGTGGCCGAAGATGGGCACCTCGATCCCAGTGAAGAAGAGCGGCTCTACAACCACTACAGCATCCAGGACCGGGGTGCCTTCGAGGGTCGGCGTGACTACCCGGACCCCAGCGCCGGAATGGAAACAGACGCCGGAATGGAAACAAGCGCCGGAATGGGCACAAGGGCCGGAGTGGACGCCGTCGGCGGCATGGACGTTGACACGACTGGTACGGCACGCGCGGGCGAGGATGCCATGACCCGTTCTGAAGAGCGCCTCAACGTCGGGACTGAAAGGACAGCGGCCGGACGGGCGCGCCTTCGCAAGTACATCACCACCGAAAACGTGACTACGACCGTGCCGGTCGAGCGTGAGGAAGTCCGCAAGGAGAACATCGAAACTGAAGGCACGCGCGATACCCGCCGCTGAAAACTGCGGCAGCTGCCGCGCCACTGAGTGGTGAAAACGCCCGACGGCGGGAGGCCGCCGTCGGGCCCCGTACTGCCACCTGGTCTTTGTCCAGCCAGCCGGTCCTACCGCAGAAGCCCAGGCGATGGGACGATTTCCTTATGGGCGATGAAGAGAAGAAGGGCCCGGGCGTGCCCTCAGGCACAGGGTCAGAGGAACGCGATCAGTGGCAGGATGCCGATGCGGGATCTCCGACCACACAGCAGATGAGGACTATCGGCCAGCGTCGGCGGGAGGCCGAGCGCAAGCTCGATCAACACCTGGAGGAAGCGAAGCACAAGGCTGAAGCCCCGGATCCGGACGATCAAAAAACGGAATCGTAACTGCAGCGTTTTCAGCGGCTGGTTTCGGGGCGCTTTTTTGGTGCCGGATGGTCGGTGCCCGGGCCGCTTTCGGAGATGGCCTGTTGCGGGAGCTGGTCGGTACCTTGCTCCGGGTGTTTCGGCCTACGCAGCGGCGTGTCACTGCCGTGGGCTTCGCCGTGATGGAGTTGCAGGGCGCAGTGGATCAGTGGAAAGTGGCTGAACGCTTGTGGCGTGTTTCCGAGTTGCCGCTCGGTTCTGGGATCCCATTCCTCGCTCAGCAGCCCAACATCGTTTCGGAGCGTCAACAGCCTCTCGAACAATGCGGTTGCCTGGCCGGCATGGCCAAGGCCCAGTAGCACATCCACCAGCCAGAACGAGCATGCAAGGAACACTCCCTCGTCGCCGGGAAGGCCGTCGTGGCCGGACTCGGTTCGGTAGCGCAGCACCAGTCCATCTTCGGTGAGGCCTTCCTGAATGGCTTTCACCGTTCCCGCAACGCGGGGGTGGCGGTGCCCCAGGAAGCCAAGGCGGGGGATCAAGAGCAGGCTGGCGTCCAGTTCCTTGCTTCCGTAGGACTGCACAAAGCTGTTGAGCCCTTCATCGAATCCTTTCGTCATTACCTCTGAATGGATCTGAGTGCGCAGCGCCGCCCAACGGTCTCCGGGGCCGGGTAATCCTGAGGTTTTTACGGCCTTGACCATGCGATCAGCAGCTACCCATGCCATGACTTTGGAATGGGTGAAATGCCTGCGGGGGCCGCGCATCTCCCACAGCCCGTTGTCCGGTTGGTCCCAAGCCCCTTCCAGGTACTCCATCAACGCCACTTGAATGTCCCACGACGTGTCCACGGTGCCCGGCGGGGAAGCTGCCCTGGTCAGCGAGAGCCCATCCAAGACCTCGCCCCAAACGTCCAATTGCAGCTGGGGGGCCGCGGCGTTCCCGGTTCGGACTGGCTGGGAATTTTCGTAGCCCGAAAGCCACGGGATCTCAGCCTCCGGCAGTCTGCGGGCGCCGTCCAGGCCGTAGACGATCTGCAGCTCTGACGGATCACCCGCGACAGCGCGGAGCAGCCATTCCCGCCAGGCTGCTGCTTCTTCCGTATATCCGGCGGCAAGCAAAGACTGCAGGGTCAGTGTTGCATCGCGCAGCCAGCAGTAGCGGTAGTCCCAATTGCGGGAACCGCCCAGTTGCTCGGGAAGGGACGTTGTAGCAGCCGCAACGATGCCTCCCGTTGGGGCATACGTCAGGGCTTTGAGGGTGATGAGGGATCGCTCCACCGGTTCCTTGTACTTGCCCTCCATCTCGCTTTGGTCAATCCACTCGCGCCAGAAGGATTCTGTAGCGTGAAATGCTTTGGCTGCATCGATTCGCCGGGGCTCCGGTTCATGGCTTGGTGCCCAGCGAAGCACGAAGGGGATACGTTCCCCGGCGCGGACTGTGAACTCACTGATCGTGCGCCTGTCCACGCCTTTGAGTGGAGCGGGCGTCGTGAGGTAGGCGGAATCGGGCCCCGCCACGGCGCTGATTCCGTGCTTGTTGTGGCGCACCCACGGCACCACGCGACCGTAGTCGAAACGGAGGATAAGCTCCCCACGCATGGCTACCTCGCCAGACAGGCCTTCCACGATCCGCACGAGGTCTACAGCGTCATCGCGGACGGGCATGAAGTCGGTGACACGGACCGCACCGCCGTCCACTTCCCATTCCGTTTCCAGGATCAGGGTGTCCGGACGGTAGCGCCGCCGCGTACAGTTTCCGTCGTTCCGCGCCCCTGCCTCTGTGGGCGCGAGGAGCCATCGGCCAGCTTCAGGGGTATGCAGCAAGGCGGCGAAGCAGGCGGGGGAGTCGAAGCGGGGCAGGCACATCCAGTCGATGGATCCGTCGCGTGCCACCAGGGCGGCTGTATTCAAGTCCCCGATGATCGCATAGTCCTCAATTCTGGCCATGGCATCAGATCCTTAAAATCAGACGGCGTCGAGTATGCCCTGACCGTACCCTTTTGCCTCACGCACCTCAACGGATGCGGCGGTTATTCGGCTGCTGCGCCGGCATCGTCCATCAGCCGGTCCAGGCCGTCAAGAATCAGGTTCAATCCGAAGTCGAATTCGTCGCCGAAGTCGTAGCCGGGTTTGAGGACATGCTCGACGGCGATCTCCACCATGCGCGGGTACTCCCCGGTTGAGAACCGCTCCATGATGGGGGTGGTGATTTCGGCTGCGGTATCCCTACCTTCAAAGGGCAACGCTGCCTCCTGTAGGGCGAAACCGTAGATGTAACTGTCCAGCGCCGCGTATGCGTGGGCCGTCAGTTGGACCGAAAATCCTGCTGCCCGCAAGGTGGCTAGCGTCGCCTCATGGTGTCGGAGCGTTGCGGGCCCAGGGGCGGAGCGGCTTTCCAGCAATCCAACCGCCCATGGATGCCGGGTGAGGGCTGCCCGCATCGCGTGTGCCCGATCGTGCATTTCCTCCCGCCAGTTACCGGAAGGCGAGGGCAACGGAACTTCACTGAAAACCATGTCCACGATGCCGTCCAGGATTTCGTCCTTGTTCGCCACGTAGTAGTAGAGGGACATCGGCTTGGTGCCCATGCTTTGCGCCAGGGAGCGGATGGTCAGCGACGATATGCCCGACTCGTCCGCGAGTTCCACAGCGCATGTGAGGACCCTTTCGCGGCTAAGGGGAAGGCGCTCAGGGCGTACGGCGGACACTGGATCTCCTTTGGGTGTTCCGTTTTAGTACATTGTACGGTAGCGTCTTTAGTACAGCGTACGAAAAATAGCTGAACTCCTGAAAGGAACGGCCATGACCACTGGTCAGCAAGCCAAGGAATCGTCTGCGTCCGATGTGGCGCCCACCCCGGAAGTCACCATGCGGGCGGTCGTCCAGGATGCCTACGGCTCCGCCGACGTCCTTCGCTTGGCCCGGATCCCCAAGCCGGAGATAGCGGACGATGAGGTGCTGGTCCGGGTCCACACTGCAGGGCTGGACCGCGGGACCTGGCACATCATGACAGGGAAGCCTTACGCCCTGCGCCTGGCCTTTGGGTTCCGGCGCCCCAAGAATCCCGTGCCCGGGCTCGACCTCGCCGGGATCATTGAAGCCGTGGGGCCTGGCGTAACCCGTTTCGCGGTCGGGGATCACGTTTTCGGTGTGGGGAAGGGCTCCTTCGCTGAGTATGCCGTTGCGGGGGAAGGCCACCTCGCCCTCAAACCGGCAAACATCAGCTTCGAGCAAGCCGCAGTGGTTCCCGTTTCAGCCTGCACCGCGCTTCAGGCTCTACGTGCAGGTGGGATGGATGTCGGGACGCCGGCAGGGCAAACCTCGAAGGGGCTCAAAGTGCTGATCACTGGCGCCTCTGGCGGGGTTGGCGGCTACGCAGTGCAACTTGCCAAAGCCGCAGGAGCTGAAGTTACCGCGGTCTGCAGCGGCGGCAAGGCGGACCACGTGTTGTCCCTCGGCGCCGACCACGTCATCGATTACATCAAACAGGATTTCGCGGACGGCTCTGAGCACTATGACGTCATCATCGATCTCGCCGGAAACCCCAACCTGAAGCGTCTTCGCCGGGCGCTCACCCACAGCGGGACGGCGGTTCTTACTGGAGGTGAAGAAGGTGGGCCGCTAACGGGTGGCATGGACAGGCAGTTCCGCGCACTGGCACTGTCCCCCTTCATCAGCCAAAAGCTGACCATGATCGTTGGTACTGAGCGTTCGGAAGACCTTGAGCACCTCGCCGGTCTCCTCCAAGCCGGAACCATCGTCCCGGCTATCGACCTGAGCTATCCCCTTGACCACGTTCCGGAAGCCATGCGTTACTTCGACGCCGGCAAAACACGCGGGAAGATCGCCATCACCATTTGACCGGATGGTCACCAAAGGGCTTGATCGGGGAGGGGTCAAACGCACGACGGCGGCAGGTCGCCGCCGTGCGTTTGCGTGAAGTCTGGAATCAGCGCCGCGAGGCATGCTACGACTGTTCCTGGGAGCGAACCCGGCGAGTCCAAGGAGCAAATCATGGCTGAAGAAAAGCCTGTCCTCGTGGTCGGTGCCACCGGCTACCTTGGCAGTCAGGTAGTTGATGCACTTCTCAAGCGCGGCAAAAGCGTCAGGGCGCTGGTCCGGGCAAAATCCGACGCCGGCAAGCTCGAAGCCAAAGGTGTCGAGGTAGTCCGTGGCGACATGCTTGACGTGGCGTCGTTGATCCATGCAATGACCGGGGCGGCCGGAGTTATTTCCACTGCTGCCGGGTATACGCGGAACGACAAGAACGCAAATGCGATCGACACCTTTGGCCAGAGCAACCTGGCGGTGGCGGCCAAACAAACAGGTGTCCCGAGGTTTGTCCTCATCAGCATCCTCACCTGTGATCTGACACCCCAGGTGCCGCACTTTTGGCACAAGAAACAAGCCGAGGATACGTTCGAACAGCTGGGCGTGCCGTTCGTTGCGCTTCGTCCGGGTGCGTTCTTTGACCAGACCGCCGGGATGGGCGGCGACCCTCTGGCGAAAGGCCGCGTCATGTGGATCGGTTCCAAGGACACCCCGCTGACCTTCGTCCTCACCAGCGACCTCGCGGGATACCTTGCCGATGCCGTGGATGCGGAGATAACCGATGGCGAACGCATCGACATCGGCTGGACCCGGCCCGTCAGCATGTCCGAGGCGGTGGATCTCCTGTCCAGGCACGGCGGGCCCGACGGCAAGGACATCAAAATCATGGCCGTCCCAACGCCTGTGCTCAAGGGCCTGGGCAAAGTCACTGAACGCTTTGTTCCGCTGATAAGCGACATGGCCAGCATGTCCGCCTGGTTCGAGACGGGCCGATATGTGGCCAACACGAGCCGGCAAGCCGAAGTTTTTGGTCCGCCGCCCACTCCGGAGGACGCCGTCGCCCGGTTTGCTGCAGGTTTTGGGCACTGATCCGCAGCCCACGTCGGGGCGGCCGGGAGGGGAACAATGGCGGGCACAATCTATCGCATGCCGCAAATTGGGAAGTATGCTTACGATATCGACGCAGTTCCGTGATCACCCGTTCGCGGGCCGGTCGGAAGTGAGAGGAGCACGACATGAGAATAGGTTCTTCCATAGCACTGATCGCCATTGGAGCGATTCTGGCCTTTGCGCTTGCCCCCGGACTCATCCCCTTCGTGGACCAGGTCCTGATCGGCTACATCCTGATGGCTGTAGGCGTATTGGGCCTGATCATTTCCATCATCATGGCAAGCCGCACCCGGCGTACGGACCATATCGTGGAGCGTCGCGATGCTCCCGAAACCATCATCGACAGGCGTCCGCGACCCGAGGTTTAGCTCCTTCCAAGGCAGGCAAAAACGCACGACGACGGGTGGTCGCCGTCGTGCGTTTTCTTGCCTGCAATCCGGGCGAAAAAGCTCGTATCCTCAGTCCAGCGGTGATTCCCAGGTGAAGCCGTCCGGGTCGGTGAAGGTGCCTGCATCGCCGCTGATGAGGAGGCGATGTGACCCGGTGCCGTCAAGTGATACCCCGGCGGTCTTAGCAAGCGCGCTGCGTTTATTGAGCGTCAGCTTGATGGTGCCGGTATCAAACTCGACGTACCGGTTTCCGAAACTCTTGGCCAAGGTGAGGCCCCGCTCGAGATAGAACTGCTTGCTGGCAGCCACATCCGCGACTCCGAGTTGGAGCACCATCGCATCAATGTTCATATTGGCCGGACCGCTGTCCTTCTTGGACGAGGAGGCGACTGTCCAGATGGTGCCGTCCGGAGCCTGGAGGACTCCGCCGTACCCCCACAGCGATTTGGCGGCCGGCTTGATGACCATCGCGCCGGCGTCGCGGGCGTTGTCCATAAGGCTGTTTACGCTGGCTGGCTGGGAGAGCACAAGCGACATCGTAAATCCACGAAAGCCCGTGGTCGGCGCCTCGGATGGACGCACCTGAACCCTGCCGCCCATGCTGAAAACGTCAGCGTAGAAGGCCTCCACCTGCTGCGTGGTGGGAGCGACCTCGATAATTACAGATTCGATGGCTGCCATGCAGTCATCCTAGTGAACAACCAGCGGTCACGGCTGAACACGACGTAGGCTGCTGCCATGGAGAAGTCATTCGATGTGGAACTCGTAAATCAGGATGAATACTTGGTGCGCTGGGAATCCGAAGGGCAGACCGCGGAATCCGTCTTCCGGATCACCCCTGAGTTCCTCGCCGAGGCCGGGCTGGACGGCCAGGATGGGCAGATCATCACTGAAGAGACGGCCAACTTTCTGGCCGGGCACCAACCCGTGATCGACTTTCCCCAAACGGTGGATCTGGAAGAGATTGCCGCGGCCTATCCCGACTTCGTACAGCAACTGCGAAGCCGGCTTGAGGCCCGTTGACCCAACCCGGGCCGGCTTGCTCAGCATTGGAACTGGACGTCGAACTCTTCCGGCTTCCGGCCGCTTGAGGCAGTTGCGGCGTCGAGCACAGTTTGTGCCGCCTCTTCCAGCCGGGAAACGTGGAGCACCAGCCCCGGTATTTGAATGACGCGAAGTTCAAACCAGCCGTCGGTAGCGAGAGTCACCCTTGCCGTCAGCGTGATTGCGTTGGCCCGGCAGGCTTCAGTGGTCACGAGTCGGGAGCCAACAAGTGTGAGAGCCAAGCTGACCTCCAGGGAACCGGAGCGAATGGCGCCAACTGCTTGACCCTCTTGAGCATACAGAAACTGGCATGCGCAATGTCAATAAGATTCGCTGAATTTCGCGGTTGTGTCAGCTGTCCACGTCAGCCGTCAGCAGCTCGCCGTTGAAGTACTCCAGCTTCCAGCCATCCGAGGCATGGTGATGGGCGAGGTTCAGCACGGCATTGTGGACGCTATCAAGCGCGCGTCCAATCGCCCGGCTAAGCGTCAGCCGGATCAGGGTGCCGTGGGTTACCACCAGGACGCGCTGTCCTGAAAATTCCTGTGCCAGCTGTTCCAGGGCGTCAATGCCACGGCTGGCTGCATCGTCATCGCTCTCGCCGCCTCGGAAACCGCCAGGGATGCGGAGTGCTTCGAGTTCCGGGCCAGCCTGGAGACCTTCGGCCGGTCCGAAGCTTCGCTCAATAAGCTCCGGAACCCGCCGGGCGACAGTAAGGCCCAGGCCCTCGGCGATCAGATCAGCGGTTTCTGCGGCACGGCTCAAGGGCGAGGAAACGATCGCGTCCCACTGGTAATTGGACAAAGTGGCAACGGCTTCACGCGCCTGTTCGCGGCCGACGTCGTTCAGTGGAATGTCGGTGGCCCCCTGCAACCGGCGCTCCGCGTTCCAGTCGGTCTGGCCATGGCGGAGGAGGGCGAAGGTAGTAAGGGTCATGCCTTCCATTGTGCCTTCCAGCCGTCCGGGCCGCAGTTTCGTCCGTCACGTAAGGAAAACGTCCGACGGCGGGAGGTCGCGTTTCCCTTCCGGGTCAATACTAAGTATCCTGATGACTTATCTGGTGAATTCCGGATGATGCTGTTTGACGCAGGACTGCTCAAGCCGTAGCGGTTTCGCCGAACAGGGCGGCCGCGCGGCTCTCGTGAAAGTTTGATCGGCGGCGTTGCCTGGTAGCAGCGGACACTGTTAGGGTCCGATGCACGCAGGTGGGCCTGAAGGGCGTGACAATTCGTGGGCAACAAAGACGAGGCCGTGGAGTTCCACGTGACCGATTCCAGTGCGACTGCTATTGATGGCCGCTATCTGCTGGGACCTGTTTTGGGCCGGGGAGCCATGTCCACGGTGTACCGGGCCACGGATTTGCTCCTTGGCCGGGACGTGGCAATCAAGATCTTCCTTCCTGGCTCCGGCGACGACTCATTCAGGGCCCGCCAGGAAACCGAGATGCGGCTGCTGGCCGCCTTTGACCATCCAGGCTTGGTGGCAGCCTTCGATGCGGGCGTGGATACCCGCAATGAGGAAGAACGCGCCTACCTGGTCATGGAACTCGTAGAGGGTCGTGACCTGAAAGCCGTATTGTCCGATGGGCCTCTGACGCATGCCGAAACAACCCGCATCGGCGTGCGACTGGCTGGCGCCCTTGCCCAGGTGCATGCCCAGGGCGTCATTCACCGCGACATCAAGCCGGCGAATATCGTCGTCTCCGAGGGGACAGATGGAGCCGAATCTGTGAAGCTGGCAGATTTCGGAGTCGCCCTGGTCATGGACGATAACCGCCTCACCGCAACGGGCTTCACCGTCGGCACCGCCCAATACCTCAGCCCGGAGCAGGCACAAGGGTTGCACCTGACGCCTGCCAGCGACATCTACTCTTTGGGCTTGGTCCTCCTGGAGTGCCTCACTGGCAAGACCGAATACCCTGGAACGCCGGTAGAGACGGCCTCGGCACGCCTTCACCGGGCACCTGAGATCCCGGAAGACCTACCCAATGGACTGCGCGGACTCCTTCAGGCAATGACCGACATGGATCCCGGACGACGCCCTACGGCGGGCGACGTTGAAGAAGTCCTGGCCGGCCGACGTCGAAAGCTGCCGCCTGTGGCAACGGCAACCCTGCCGGTAGTTCCAGCGGCGCCTGCCATTCCAGCGAAGCCGGCTTTGCCGTCGCGGCCGCCGCAGGTGGTTACCTCAAGCCCCGGGCCCGCTCCTTCAGCCGGGGGAAGGCGCGCTTCCGCTGCGGGTCCAAGGGCTTTTGGCAAGAAGTCCAAGGTGCTCGCCGGGCTGGTTGCGGCTGCCCTCGCCGTTCCGGTCGCTGTGGCGTTGGTCTTCAATGGCGTCTTTTCATCGGCACCTTCAGCCGAACCGACGCGGCAGACCGATCCCGGTGTCTCCGTCATTGAGTCCCAACCCAGCGGGCCGGCGACTCCCCTGGAAACGGCGCCCGCGGTGGCGCCTGCAGTCGAGGTGGTGGATGTGCAGGATCAGCAGCCCGTTCCGGCGCCCGCCGTTCAAGCGATCGTGCCTGCCGAAGATGGTGCAGGCACCGATCCCCAGGATCTCGCGGACGCCAAGAGCGGCGGAAAGAGCGAGACCAAGCCTGAAAAAGGTAAGGGGAACGGCCGCGGCTAGCGCCTGAGGCCGGAAACGCACGACGGCGGCAGGTCGACGTCGAGCGTTTTCTTGCCTTGCGTGCCGCTATGGTCAGGCCGGAAAGCTCACTGCCACCGTGGTTCCGCCGCCGGCAGTTTCCGAGAGCGTGAGTTCACCGCCATGGGCCTTGGCGATGCTGCTGCAGGTGGCCAGTCCCAGGCCGGAGCCAGGCCCGTCGCCTTGGCGGCGCAGGCGCACCAACGGTTCCAGGACTTTGGCCCGATCCTCCGCGTGGATGCCCTTACCGTTATCGGCCACGAAAATGGTGGCGCCGTGGTAATTGGAGACTCCACTGATCCGGACACGCAGGTCCCTTTCGGGGCTGCGGTAGTTCATGGCGTTGGACAGCAGGTTCTGCAGCAGAGTGCGCAGTTGGCCCTTGTCTGCCTGGAGGTTCAGGTCCTGCACTTCAAGGATGTCGTCCTCGATGCCGAGGTCCCTGGCCACCTCGCCCGCTGCCTCTTTAAGTGAAACCTGTTGCGGCTGGATGCCACCGCCCACCCTTGAGTAGCTCAGGACGTCTTCCAGCATCCCCAACATGCGGCGGCCGCTTGCCCCGATGCGGCTCAGGTATTTGGCTGCCGCGCTGTCCGTTTGGACGTCCGGATCGTCCTCCACCAACTCCACGTAACCCAGGATTGTGGTGAGCGGAATCCGGAGGTCGTGGCTGACGCGGCCCGCGAAACCAGCCAGCTTTGCGTTGCTCTCCCTCAACTCTGCATACGTGCGGTCCAGTTGGATTGTGCGGTGCTGCAGCTCCAACAGCTCCACCACTTGCTTGGCCAGGACTTCCAGCATGCCGACTTGCTCAGGCCGGATCTCTTTGGGCTTGTCAGAAAAGACGCACAAGGTGCCTGGAACGAATCCTGACTCGGTTTGCAACGGAACCGAAGCGTAGAACCGCACCCGGCCCAATTCACCGGTCACGAACGGGTTGTCAGCGGACCGCGGATCCAGCGAAGCGTCAGGGATAACGGTGATCTCGCGGGAGAGGAACACCTTGGCACACATGGAATCTTCGCGAGAGCACATGCCCGGTTCCACACCCCAGGCGCCAATTTGGTATTGGTATTCGGCGCTAATGATGTTGACTACCCCGAAAGGGGCGCCGCAAAGCTCAGTGGCAAGGCGCACGAGGTTCTGGAGGGCACTCATCACGGCGGCGTTGGGAAGCAGGGTGGAATCTTCTCCGGGGTCCAGTCCGTACTCCCGCAACTCCAGATCCCGGCTAACGTCGTCGGTGAAGGCGAGCTGGCCTTTTGCACCTTTCATCAAGAATTTCCCCCAGGCTTCTTTAGGATTCCCTGCCGATCCTACCCGGAGGTTGGCCGTGTTGGATTGTCACAAGGTTTGCGTTGGCGCCAACCCTTATCTGCGGCAATTGGTGTCAGTACACTGGAACGCATGACCGAGCAGGAACCGGCTGGGGTTACTGAAGTTATCGACCTCTCCCTGCGCACTCCGGCACAGCGATCCCGGACCTTCATGGGGATCCTGGTGAACACCGCCCTGGCAAATATCACCACAAGTTATCTCTGGTTCGCCCTGACATTCTGGGTTTATCTCGAAACCCGCAACGTGATTGCCACGGGGGTCGTCGGGGGTGCCTACATGCTGCTGATTGCACTCTCCAGCATCAGCTTCGGCACGTTCGTGGACAGGTATCGGAAGCTTGCCGTGATGCGCTTCGCTGCCGGGTTCACCCTGGTGATGTTCGTGCTGTCAGGAGTGCTGTTTCTCCTCACCCCTACAAGTCTTCTGCTGAACTTGGCACAGCCATGGTTCTGGATTTTCACGCTGATCATCCTCGTGGGTGCCGTCGTTGAGAATTTGCGCAACATTGCCCTCTCCACCACCGTCACCATCCTCATTGAGCCTGATCGCCGGGCCAATGCAAATGGAATGGTGGGGATGGTGCAGGGTCTCATGTTCATTGTCACCTCCGTCCTCTCCGGACTGTCGGTGGGCCTGCTGGGCATGGGCTGGACCATTGTGGCCTCCCTGGTTTTTACGGCGCTGGCGTTCGCGCACCTGCTCACGTTGCGAATGCCCGAAGAGGTGCAAGCGGCAGCCACTGACGCACATGGCGGTTTCGACTTCCGCGGCTCACTTGCCGCTGTGCTGGCTATCTCCGGGTTGTTCGCACTGATCGTGTTCTCCACGTTCAACAACTTCGTGGGCGGTGTGTACATGGCGTTGATGGATCCGTACGGATTGGAAATGTTCTCCGTTGAGATGTGGGGAACGTTCTTCGCCGTGGGTTCCACCGGCTTCCTTGTGGGTGGCGCGCTGGTAGGAAAGTTTGGGCTCGGCTCCAACCCCTTGCGAACCATGCTGATCGTTGTCGCCGTCATGGGATTCCTTGGTGCAGTGTTCACCCTGCGTGAATGGGCATGGCTGTACGTGGCTGGCATCTGGCTGTATTTGACCTTGGTTCCAATCGTGGAAGCGGCCGAGCAGACGGTTATCCAGCAGGTGGTTCCCCTGAACCGGCAAGGCAGGGTATTCGGATTCGACATGGCGTTCGAGTCCGCCGCAGCGCCCATCACCGCTTTCCTCATTGCCCCGCTTGCCCAGTTCTGGATCATTCCGTACGCGCGCTCCGCAGAGGGTGCCGCCCAGCTCGAACCACTATTGGGTCAGGGCACGTCCCGCGGGATCGCCCTCGTGTTCCTGATTGCCGGATTCGTTCTCATTGCGGCGGCATTGATCGCCTTCCTGACGCCCGTTTACCGGAGGGTCTCGGCGTCCTATATGGAGAAGGCAGCGGCCGGGGGAGCTGACACAACTCCTTCCGGGTGAGTGACGTGGTCATCTGTCGGCAAACCCGGGGACCGCATTCCAGTCGATGTGATGGCCGTACAGCCACTCGAAGTTGTCTGCCGCCTTCCGGGCAAGTCCCCGGAAGATGGCACGCATGGCCAGGTCCTGGAGTACGCGGGTGAACTGGTTCCTGACCTTGGGTTCGGAATTCCGGCGGCCCCAGGCAACCACCGTCTCCGCACGGGGGCGGCGCTCCGCCTCGTAGGCCGCAAACCGGGCAGTGAGGCTGGCTTCTTTGTCGTCGCCCGTGGCCCCCCGAAGGGCGCGGCCCAGCGTGACGGCGTCCTCGATCGCCATCGATGCGCCCTGCCCGGAGGAAGGGGACGCAGCATGGGCGGCATCGCCCACCAGGACCATCCTGCCGCGGTGCCAGCGGGGGACGCTGGGAAAATCGAACGTGGAATACGGCTTGATGATGTCTTCCGTGGCACAAATCAGGGCCGCCATCGGTGTCCGGTCTGCCTTTACCAAGCTTGTTGACCAAGCTCTGAGATCCTCCTGGCCGAGCAAAGAAGGATCAGCACTGGAGCGCTGCAAGGGATTTGCGAACCACCAGATCCTGCCGTCGGGGCTGGGCATGAAGCAGTAGAAGCAGCGCTTGCCGAACACCATCTTCATGCGCCCCGGGGACACGCCCAGGTCGACCTCCTTGAGCGCCAACGAGACGGTGTTGGCCGGAATGATGCCGCCCGTGTTGAGCAGCGGGATGGTGCGCGGTGCGGGCGAGGCGGGGTCGATCAGCGGCCGCACCGCCGAGCGCAGCCCGTCGGCACCAACCAGCAGGTCGCCGCGGGCGGAGGTGCCGTCGTCGAAAACGGCCGTGACGCCGTCGGGCCGGTCCTTGACCGCTGCCAAGCGCCTGCCGTGCTCGATCCGGATCCCACGGCGGACTGCCTGCTCCCGCAAGAGGGTGTACAGCTCCGAGCGGGTCATGGTCCGGGCCGTGGTGCCATCCGGGAGGGTGCCGCCGAAATCGAAATCGATCAGGTGGCGACCCGTGCTGCCCAGGTACATGGACATAAGGGGAGTGCTGAAGCCCAGTTGCGCGGCGTGCTCCTTGAGTCCCAGAGTGTCCAGGGCGTCGAAACCGTTGACGGCGAGGGTGAGGAAGGCGCCGACTCCGTCAGAAGGTCCATTGTGCGCTTCAAAAACGGTGGCGGAGTGGCCGGCTTCCTGGAGTGAGAGGGCCGTAGAAAGGCCGGCTACGCCCGATCCGATGACAACGCAGTTCAGCACGGGAGCTCCTTCTTGGATTTATTTCGTTCGGTTAAAAGAAAGATAATCCTGAGTCGCTAGCCCGTCAATCGTTTCGGGCAAGCGAAAGACTTTGCTAGCCTCGGAGTATGACGAATCAGGGGCAACGCGAAGCTCTGCTGGAAACTGTTTATGAGTCTGGCCGGGAGCTGTCCACTGCCGCGATCATGTTCCACACCGCGCTGTCTGAACTGCGCGGCCTTTCGGCGACGGAGGGCAAGGCCATCGATATCCTGCTGCGCCACGGACCAATGACGGCGGGTGAGTTCGGGGAACATTCAGGCCTGGCCCCCGCATCGGTCACCGGACTCATGCAGCGCCTCGAAAGCAAAGGCGTGGCCCGGCGGGTCAAGCATGGCGAGGACAAGCGGAAGGTCCTGATCGAGCTCGTAGGTGACCAGGTTGCTGCCGCGGCGCCCTATTTCACCGATTTCATGGCCGGGATGGCCGCGCTGCTGGAAGGCTACAGCGACGACGAACTCCGGATCATCGCCGACTATTCAAGCAAGGCTGCCCGCGTCCAGCAGGAGGCGGCCGTTCGGCTGAGCCAGGGAGCTGGTTGAGGCGGTCCGTTACCCCCGCCAAGGCGTCAGCCGCGGCCACCACCCCGGAACGTTGCGCCGGTACTCGAGGTACTGCTCACCGTACGTGTCAGTGAGGGTCGGTTCCTCGTAACTCTTCACGAAAGTGACGACGGCGATGAGGGCTATCGCAGCATAGATCACGAGCCACCAACTGCCGAAGAGCAGCGCCTGGCCGAGGATGATTGTGAGCACCGCAAGGTACATGGGATTGCGCACGAATCGATAAACCCCGGTGACAACCAGCGTCCGGGTTGGCGCAACCGGCGCGGGCGTTCCCTGGTGAAGGGCGAACAGCGCGAAGGCGTGAAGCAGGAAAGCTACCCCCAGGGTGATCGCGATCCAGGCGACCGGCACCACCAGCCACGTGCCACCGTCCCAGTCGTAAAGCCGCCATCCGGAGATGAGCCAGGGGATGAGACCCGCCACGATGCCAGGCGCGAGGAACAGGAAGACGATGGTCCCGATCCATGCGCGCGCTGACTGAGTCATGTCAGTCAGGTTAGTCCTCGGCTTGAGGGCTGACGTAGCTCACGCCGCCAGCCCCGCCCCTGCCAACACCGGAACAGTGTCAACCCGAACCGGCAACTCGTGAAGCATCGCGTAGCCCTGCAGTTGTTCAAGTGCATCCGGTTCGATCAAGGCGCCAGTAAGGTCCATCTCGACGTCCCTGCCGTCGGCCAGGCTGTTGGTGCGTTGAACGATTGGATACAGCGCGTGGAGATTGGAGGTGGTCACATGACCTGTTGCTGCGATCTGGATCTGTGCTCCGTCAAGGTCGACTCGAACAACTACAGAGAGCTTCTCGCTGGTCAATATGCTGCCTTTCATCCGTTCGCTGCCACGCTGCAGCCACCCCAGCGTAGGCAGCAAATGTGATCTGCGCAACATTACGGTCCGTCGGCGCGGCACCATGAGAGCCCGCCGGGAATGCGCTATGCCATGAACGCCAGGTCTTCCGCCGCCACTGGAAATTGCAGCGCTTCCCCCCTGGACAACCGCAAAGCTTCGCCTACTGCGCTCGCCGCCATCCGCTCCAGCTCGTTACCCAGCGACCCCGCCAGATGGGGTGTCAGCAACACGTTGGGATGCGTGTAGAACCGGGAATGGGAAGGCAGCACCCACGGCGTCGTCACGTCCAGCACAGCATATAGATCGCCGCGCTCAAGCCGGGCCAAGAGGGCGTCCTGGTCCACCAACTCGCCGCGCGAGGTGTTGATAAAAGTAGCCCCCGGACGCATCCGATCGATGCGACCGGCGTCGATCAGGTTCTTTGTGGACGGTAACGACGGCGCGTGGAGGCTGACGATGTCGCAGCCCGCCACCAGTTCGTCCAGGCTAACAAGCTCGACGCCGAGAGCGCCCGCCTCAGCGGCGGACAGGTACGGGTCGGCCACCACGATGTCCAGCTCGTAAGCGGTAAGCAGCCGGATGACGTGACGGCCGATCTTTGACGCCCCGATAATTCCGACGCGCTTGCGGTAGTTGCCCATGTCGGGGAAGAGCTGTTCAGGGAGGACCTCCATCCGGGTGCTGTGCAGGGCGCGGGCTATTTGCAGGACCCGTTTGTTGGCCAGGACGATCATGGCCACGGTGTATTCGGCCACGGGAATGGCGTTGGCGTCCGCGGCGGAACTCACCAACAAGCCCCGCTCCCAGCACGGGCCACTGATGTGGTGCTTGACGCTTCCGGCGGCGTGAAGGACGTAACGTAACCGTGGGGCAGCGTCCAGCACGTCGTCGTCGATCATTGGACAACCCCAACCAGTGATGAGGATGTCCGCTTCAGCCAGGAGTGCCCGGCCGGTTACTGAACCAAAGTCCTCGATCGGATTCCGGCTGAGGAGGTTCAAAGCAGGCTCCAGCGGGTCCAGGCTTCGGGGCGGGAACACGGCCCGGGCAGTGTGGACAGGCATGGCCAAGGCAACGTTCAGGCTCATTTAACGCTCCCTGCCGTGAGACCGGATTTCCAGAAGCGCTGGAGCATGATGAACGCGAGCAGCAGCGGAATGATGGACAAAAGTGATCCTGTGATGACCATCGGCGTGAACTCGGGCTGGGGGAGTGAGTATCCCTGCCAGATCGAAATTCCGACGCTGACAGGCAGCAGCTGCTGGTCCTGGAGCATTACCAGCGGGAGCATGAAGTTGTTCCACACGCCAACAAACTGGAACAACGCAATGGTGATGTACCCCGGCATCATCATGGGCAACCCCAGGGAAAAGAAGGAGCGGATCGGTCCGGCTCCGTCCACGCGCGCTGCCTCCAACGTTTCGCCTGGAACGTACGCCGCCGAATACACGCGGGCCAAGTACACGCCGAACGGGTTGCAGAGCACGGGGATGAGGATGGCCCAGATGGTGTTGGTGATGCCAAATACGGAGGCCAGCAGATACATCGGAAGGACTGTGGCTGTGTTGGGAATCAGCACGCCCACAAGGACCAGGCCGAAGAATGAGTCCTTGCCGCGGAACTGGAATTTATCGAAGGCGTAGCCAGCCATGACAGAGACCAGTCCACCAAAGATGGCCCCGAACGCGGCATAGAACATGGAGTTGGCCATCCAGCGGAGGAACACGCCACCATCCTGCCCAAGAACCGCGCCAACGTTCTCCACAAAGGAAGGTTGCCCGAAAGCATAAGCACCGGTGGAATAGAGGTCGGCGGCGTTCTTGGTGGAGGCAAAGAACAACCACAGGACAGGCAGCACCATGTAGGCGCAACCCAGTATCAGCAGCGCGTTCACGGTGAACGCACTTGCCAGGCCGCCGCGGGTGCCACGACTCCGGCGGCGTTTCCTCGACGGCGCAACCGGACCGGTAACCCCTGGACGGGACAACGTTGAGGTGCTCATGCTTTGTTCATCCTTGAGCTGAAGCGGGTGACGGCCCAGGACAGCACCGCTGCCATGAGCGCGATGATGATGGAGGCCGCGGCGGCCTGGTTGAGGTTGTGCCGGTTGAAGGCGGCATCGTAGGCCCACATATTTGGAACCCAAGTGCTGGTTACGGAGGCCGTTGCTTTGGAAATGATGGACGGCTCCGTGAACAACTGCAAGGTTCCGATCACTGTAAAGAGCATGATGACGCCAAGTGCAGGCAGGATCAGCGGCAGCTTGATGCTGATGGCAGCACGGATTTCGCCTGCGCCGTCCACCCGGGCGGCTTCCAGGGTTTCCCGCGGAACCGCCTGAAGCGCGGTGAACAGCACAATGACGTTGTAGCCCGTCCACTCCCACACCGCGATGTTCACGATGGACGGCAGGATCATGTGGTTGTCCAGGAAGTCCAGGGAAATGCCGCCGGTTTCCAGGACCGAAACGATCGGGCTGACACCGGGGGTGTAGAGGTAGGCCCAGATCAATGCAGCGATGACGCCCGGCACCGCGTGGGGGAGGAAGACGAGGAGCTGGAACAGCTTCCGGGCACGCGCTGCGGCAGCATCAAGCAGCAGTGCGAAGGCCAAGGCGCCGCCCACCATGCACGGGATGTACAGCAGGCAGTACATGATGAGGCGACCTATGCCGCCCACAAAACTTTCCGATTGCAGGACCTGCAGATAGTTCTCAAGTCCCACGAACGAGGTCTTGGCCTGGCCGAAGCCGAGTCCGGACTTCTGCTGGGCGAAGAAGCTGAGCACGATCGAGTAGATGACGGGTGCCACCATCGCCAGGGTAAACACCGCGAAGAACGGGGTCAGGAAGAGAGCGGCTGTGCGGCCGCCGGTTCCGGACTTCGTGCGGGGTTTCCTCCGGGAGGTAGCAGGTGCCTGGTTGGCCATGATGATTCTCCTCGCTGGTGGGGCGCCCCTATGAAGAGGCCGCCCCACCGTGCGGGCCTACTCCTTGACGGAGAGGCCGTTCTGCTTGAGTCCGGCTACGGTTGCGGTCTGGGCGGTATCAACGGCGTCCGCGACCTTGCCGCCGGTGGTCAACTTTCCATAGGCGTCCTTGAGAGCCGTGTTGGTGATGTCCCAATTGGGACCCCATTGCCACCCCGGGGTGATGGTGGAGTACGCGTTGTCGAAGACCTCGTAGATGTCGTTGCCGAAGTAGCTGGCATCGAATGCCTGCTGCGCAACCGGTGTCAGCCCCGGGAAGGCGAGGAAAGCCGAACCGGTGTTGCCGCGCGCTTTGATGGCGTCCGGGTTGGTTGCGAGGAACTCGATGAACTTGGCCGCAGCGGCCGGGTTCTTGCTGCTCTTGGTGATGTTGAAGCTCGAGCCGCCATAGAACGCATCTGCCGGAGTTCCCCAGTTGGGCACCTCCGCTGCGATCCACTGTCCTTTCTGGCCGCTTGCTTCGGTACGCTTCTGGATGCCGGTGGCACTCCAATTGGCGCCCAGAACACCGACGACGGCGCCGCTCGCCAAATCTGCCGACCATTCGTCGCTGAAGGACTGTTGGACCTTGACGATCTTTTGGTCGATCAGCTTCTGCCAGAAAGCAGCGACTTTTTGCGTGGGCTCATCGTTCACTCCAACCTTCCAGCTGTCGCCTTCGGTACCGAACCATTTGGCTCCGGCTTGCCAGGACAAGGCGGCAGTAAGTGCGGCTTCGTTGGGGTTGAAGCTGGCCAGGTGTGCTTCCGGGGCTACTGCTTTCAGCTTCCTGCCGGCCTCTTCGAATTCATCCCAGGTTTTGGGGACGCCGACGCCGGCCTTGTCCAGCATGTCCTTGCGATACCACATGATCATCGGCGCGGCGTCGTAGGGGAGTGCGTATGTCTCTTCGCCGAATTGAACCAGGGCTTTGGTCCCGTCCGTTAGCTTGTCCACTGTTTCGGCTTTGTTGATCAGCCCGTCCAGTGGCTGGAGCTGGCCGTTGCTCACGAACTGGGGAAGCTGTGGGTATTCGATGGTGGCAACGTCCGGGCCGTTGCCGGCGGTGATTGCTGTGGACAACTTGGCGTAGCCGCCGCTCGCTCCGTTGGGGACGGTTTCGAAGTTGACCTTGATTTTGCCCTGGCTCGCGTTAAAGGCTGCGGCCACCTTGTCCATCCCGGCCATCGACGACCAGAAAGTGATGGTCCCGGACGGGTCTTCAGCGGGCGTTGGCGTGGCTGCCGGGGTGCTGCCACAGCCGGTGATGAGGGCAGCACTTGCCATAATGCTGGCTGCTCCTAGCAGAAGCTGGCGACGCTTCATTCTGTTCTCCTTTGAAGTTCACGATGCGAAGTCTCGTGGTGTGCGCTGGGGGCACCTTGGACTAGGCACAATGAAAGCCACAAAAGTGAACACAGACAACGAAGTGAACAGAAGTAAACAACGATGAGGCGGGCTCTACACCTGTGTTGAGTCCCGAACCACCAACTCGGGCGAGAGGTTCACGCGCTGCAGCGCGGACGTGCTTCCACGACGTGCACCGATCCGGTTCAGGCACATCACCAAGGCTTGATGCCCGACGTCGTACTTCGGTGGTGCCACCGCGGTCAGGGGAACGGCCCCCAAAGCGGCGATTTCGTCGTCGTACGCAATGATCGCAAAGTCCTCCGGAATGCGAAGCTGCCGTTCCTGGCAGGCGCTGGCGAACTGGAGTGCGTCCTCATCAGTGTGGACAATCGCGGCTGTGACGTCGGTTTTTGTACACCAATCGAGGATGCCGCCCACCACCAGTCGATGGGCCTCGGGATCATTCAGGGCCCGGGACATCGAACGGACCATCGAATCAACGTCGCGATGTCCGGCACGCTGCATGGCGAGGTGGTAGCCATCGATAAGCTGCGGCGCGGTCGGGCTGTTCTCGCGAAGGCACATGGCGATCTTGCGGTGGCCAAGGCCCAGAAGATGGTTGACGGCGATTTCCGCGCCCCGCACGTGATCACTTCGCACGGCTTCGAGGCGGCCGTGGTCCAGTGCGTTGTCAATGGAACGCTCGACGACGACTACAGGCACCACAGCTTCAGCTAACAGGTCCATCGTTTCGGTGCCAGCCAAGGATTGCTCGCTCGGCGTGATCAGGATCCCGTCCACGCCGTGTTCATACAGGCGGCGGAGCTGGCGGCGTTCCTCCTCGCTTGAGTAGTTGGTCACGCCCAGCACCAACCGCACACCCGCTTCCTGGGCAGCCGCCTCGGCGCCGCGGATCACCCCCGGGAAGTAGTACGACGCCGAGGGAACGATCATGCCGATCGTCGCCAAGGGTCGCCTCCCGCCCGGTCGCCAGGACGTTGATTGCTGTGGTGTCGCACTACTTCCGGAAGCACGGCCGCCGATGGGAACAGCTCCACCATGGACCCGCTCGAGCAAGCCCTGCCCCGCAAGTAGTGCGAGGTCCCGGCGCACTGTCATGCCGGACGTTCCAAGCTTGGCCGCGAACTCGGCAGCGTTCAGGGATCCGTGAAGGGCCAATTCCCTCAGGATGAGCTGTTGACGATCCTCGGACAGCATGCAGGTTTCCGCCTTCAAGTTCACTAGTGTTCAGTTTGTTCATTATGAACTATCACGCAACATTCGGTCGCGGACGAGAGGTGCACGTTCAGTTTTGTTCAACTCGCGCCGTGAGGCCGATGAGGAGCCTAAGGTTAGGGCTCACCGTGTCCGCACCCCCGCAGGAGACCCATGGCCACCGGCTTCACGATGCCAGCACCGGATTACGGGCTCAGCCCCATCACCGGATGGACGCGCGAGCACTGGGTCGCTTTCGCGGATCAGCAACTTCTCGCGGTGCGCCCCTGCTTCTCCGCGCAGAAGGCACTGATCCGGCTAAACGGCCGCCCGTCGTCGTCGGGTGTTTTTTCCGACGGCATGGAGGGGTTCGCGCGCACCTTTATGCTGGCCGCCTTCCGGGTGGCGGGAGAGCAGGGCAACGACCCGCACGGCCATCTTGACCTGTACAGGACGGGCCTCCTTGAGGGGACGCGGCCAGGTAGTTCTGAAGCGTGGCTGCCCATTTGTGACCGCTCGCAGCCGATGGTGGAAGCCGCCTCCATTGCACTGGGCCTGCAACTGACCAAACCCTGGCTATGGGACACACTGTCCGGGGACGAGCGGGCCCAGGTGGCCGAGTGGCTGCAGGGTTCCTCGCGGAGCACCTGCGTGGACAACAACTGGGTGCTCTTCCAGGTCCTGATCGCCGAGTTCCTGGCTGGCGCCGGATTCGAGCACAACGCGGCGCAGATCGAACATGGACTGAAGCGGCTCGAAGACTGGTACGTCGGCGGCGGCTGGTACCGGGACGGGGACAACGACGGCACGGGCGATTTCTTCGACTACTACTGCGGCTGGGCCCTTCATCTTTATCCGGTGTTGTGGGCCGGGTTTGCGGCCAACCGGCACCCGGAAGCCCAAGCAAGGTCCGAAATCTACAGGTCGCGGCTCGCCAGGTTCCTGGCCGATCACGTGAGTTTTTTCGGCGGGAACGGCGCCCCGGTTTTCCAGGGCCGCTCCCTGATCTACCGCTATGCCGCCGTGGCTCCCTTGTTCCTCGGGGAGGCCATCGGCGCGACACCCCTCAACCCCGGACAGACCCGCCGCATCGCCAGCGGCGCAGCAAAATACTTCCTCGATGGCGGCGCTTACGACGACGGGCTGCCGTCGCTCGGTTGGCTCGGCGCCTTTGAGCCGATGACCCAGGAATACTCCGGTCCAGCGTCGCCGTACTGGACCTCCAAGGCGTTCGTGGGACTTCTCCTCCCCGCCGACCATCCAGTGTGGACCGCCGTCGAACAGCCCTCGCCCCTGGAGGGCATTGACGCCGTTCAACACGCAGAAGGCCCTAATTACCTGCTCCACTCCACTGCCGTGGACGGTATCGCCCGCGTGCTCAACCACGGCAGCGACAAGTACTACGCCCCCGGACCGGACGACCCCCACTACCGCCGCCTCGCATACTCGAGCCACACCGCGCCGCTCTTCACCAAGGACCCCGTGGACAACCACTTCGCCGTCCTCGATGCCACTGGAACACCCAGCCGTCGCGCGAGGATTCACCGGCTCAAAGCCGGGCATCTTCAAGCCGGGCATCTCCAAGCCGGGCATCGCCAAGCCGCAAGCTGGCATGCGCCAGTCTGGAGCGACGAGGAGGATCCCGCCAATTCCCGCTGGCGGGTGGCAACAGCGACAACTGCTGCCAGCGGATATGAACTCAGGGTCCACGTGGTTGAGGCGCCCAACGTGGACGTGACCAACCCAGGGCCTGCGCCGTCCGGGCTGCGCGTCCGCGACGCCGGATACGCGCTCGCAGATACCCGGCCGCCTGAGCTGCATGACCACGTTCTTGGAGTCGGCGGACTTTACACAGGCATATGGCCTTTGCACGGATACTTCGACAACGGCACGTTCCGGGCCGAGGGCGTCTCGCCGTTGGGTGGGCACGCTGCGTGCGGATACCTGGAAGGCCGTTTGGCAGGCGGCCGCAGCATCTTCGCCTCACTGGTCTACCTGGGAGGCGAGGCACCCGCAGCGGTTCCTGCCGACGTCGTGATTAACGACGACGGCACGCATGTAAGGGGGCACGTTACCCTGTCGACGGGGCAACAACTGGAGGTCCTTTTCGCCTTCTGAACCTGCCTTCGAAGCACGGCGGATTCTTGAGGGAATCTTGAGATGACCCGGCGTCCTTCTTGAGGGCCCCGTCCCATGGTTGAACTATCAGCCAATGGAGTTGATGGGAACTCTCAGGAAGGACCACCGAAATGCCTGACCAGATCGCAGCCACGTCCCTGAATACCGGAGCTGCCCACGTGAAGTCCGACCCCCTCGCGGGTACCGGGGAAGCTGACGGCCGTGGAGGCGAAGTCCCTGGCCAGGCCCGTGCCGTCACCAGCGTCCGCGAGCAGTTCAACCCTTTGGGTGTAGGGCTTCGGAGCATCTGGCCGCAGTCGGTGTGTGGCTTCTAGCAAGCCACTTGCGCCCCGTGGTCTTGTGCTCGTTCGAGTGGCACCATGGTGACAAGTCACAAAATAATAAGGAGGCTTGTTATCAAAGAGGAGATGAAGAAGGCCGCTGATGTGGCCGAGGAAGCCTCAAACTCACGTGCCCTGGTTGTTGTAGCGAGGGCTGGATACGCCGTCAGCGGACTCCTGCACTTACTCATCGGGGTTATTGCGTTTCAGCTCGCCTTTGGGCGCGGTGGTGAAGCCGACGTCAGTGGCGCTGTTGCCGAACTGGCCGCCCAACCGGTGGGTCCCATCCTGCTCTGGGCGTGCTTCGGCGCCTGCGCTGCCTTGGCGCTGTGGCAATTGGGCAACGCAACCCTCGGTTACCGCAGGGCATCGGACAACAAACCATCCAAGCGGCTTTCCGCTGTGGCCCAGGCAATCGTGTTTGCCGGCCTGGCGGCCACCATCCTGTCTTTCACTATGGGGCAGGGAAAAAACAGTCGGGAGTCTGCCAGCGATGTAACAGTGACGCTCATGAACGCGCCCTTTGGGATAGTCCTGCTTGTCGCAATTGGCGCCGGCATCATGATCACCGGCGTTGTGTTCGCGGTGCGTGGCTTTATGAGGACCTTCGAAAAGGACCTCGCGCTCTCCCTTAAGGAGCCGACCCGCAAGTTCCAATCGGGTGTTGGAGTGGTGGGCTACATCGCCAAAGGCATTGCCCTGTTGCTCGTAGGCCTGCTGGTGGTCATTGCCGCGGTCCGCGTTCAGCCAGAACAATCCACAGGACTTGATGGAAGCCTGCGGGCTTTGAGGGAGCAACCGTATGGTCCGTACCTTCTGGCCGCCGTTGCCGTGGGCCTGATCGCCTACGGAATATTCCTCATGGTGAAGGCCAAAACGCTGCGGACCTAGCCCTTTGCGTGCGTTTAGAGTCCAATGTGCCTGGGTACAGCCAACGGTAGCCTCGCAAGCCGGAAATCAGACATCTGAGAAAGGCCAGAACCATGACTCAAGCCGACCCAAACCACAGTGGACAGCAAGGAAGTGGGGATCATCGCCTCACCTCTGCCCCGAAGGATCCCCGCAGCGGATATCACTCCGACGAATTTCCCCAACAGGAGCAAGAACAGCCCGGCCTGACCAAGCCCTTGAACCCCCAGCCCGATCATGGCGAGTCCAGCTATGTGGGGCACGGCCGCCTGCAGGGCAAGAAAGCCCTGATCACCGGCGGTGATTCAGGCATCGGTGCCGCTGTAGCCATCGCGTATGCCCGAGAAGGCGCGGATGTGGCCATTAGCTATCTTCCGGAGGAGGAAGAAGACGCGAAGTCGACGGCGGAATGGATCCGTGAGTGCGGGGCGCAGGCGCTGTTGCTGCCCGGCGACGCGCGCGACGAAAAGTTTGCGGCTGAGATTGTGGAGCGAACGGTGCAGGAGCTCGGCGGCCTCAACGTTGTGGTCCTGAACGCCGCGTACCAAAAGAACCGCGAGGGTTTGGAGACCATTCCTACCGAGGAATTCGATCGGGTCTTCAAAACCAACCTGTACTCCTTGATCTGGACAGCACAGGCTGCGATTCCGCACCTGCGCCCGGGGGCGTCGATCATCGTCACGGCGTCTATCCAGGCTTTTAATCCTTCCGCCCAGCTGGTGGACTACGCCATGACCAAGGCCGCCCAAGTGGCATTCACCAAAGCCATGGCAGAGGAACTCGGGCCTACGGGAATCCGTGTCAACGCAGTGGCCCCGGGCCCTATTTGGACGCCGTTGATCCCCGCCACCGAGTGGCCGGACAAGCTTCCCACCTTCGGCCAGGACACGCCGCTGGGCCGTGCCGGACAACCTGCTGAGCTGGCACCGGCCTATGTGCTCCTCGCATCCGACGAAGGATCCTACATCTCAGGCGCTGTGCTTCCGGTGACAGGCGGCAAGGGTCTCTGACCCAGGATTGGAAAGGTGATGCCCGCATGATTGCTGTGCTGGTAATCGATATGCAGAACGCCTTTTTTGAGGAACCGGCCCTGAAGCGGCGTCAGGAAGAAGTTGTTGCTGCGTGCAACTCATTGACCAGTGCAGCGCGCGCTGCAGGGGCAAACGTGCTCCTGGTTGCTACTCAGCACGAGCGGGACAAGTCCACGTGGAGCCTGAACATGCTGGACGATAACCAAGGCTTCATCTTCAGGGGAAGCGAGCAGGCCAATTTCGTTCCAGGCCTGGTGACGGCCGACTTCCCGCAGATGGGCAAAACCCGCGACAGCGCGTTCTTCGGTACGGACTTGGGGATGCGCCTCAGGAACTGGGGTGTCGAAACTGTGGTTCTGGCCGGCGTCTCGGCCCACAACTGCATTGCCCAGACTGCTGCTGACGCTTTCGCCCATAACATTCGGGTGATCTATGCGGCCGAAGCCGTGGCAACAGAGAACCCGGAGGCTGCCGAGGCAGTCCTCCGGGTTCTTACCCGTGAATATCGTCAGAGGGTCTTGCCGCTTGACGAGGTGCTGAAACTCTTGAAGGCGCCCTAAGGGTGGCCCGAGCCGGAAGCTTCGTCATCCGGCTCGGACGAGAACGGCCTGTCCTCGGGCGTGTCCTCCGTATTGTGCTCGTCGAGCTCCGCATCCGCAGACGGGACCGTTTTCTCGGCGTAGTCACCTGCGGTGTAGTCCCCGCCGGCGTCCTCTTTCAGGGCTTCGGGCGATGCGCCGGCAGCGCCGTAATCACCTTCTGCGTATTGACCCTCAAGGTCGTCCTGGTTGGTGTTGGGCGTGGTTTCGTCAGCCATGGTGGGCCCGGCGTCCTCCTGTGGCCAGGCCGTAGATCAGCAGAACGATGATGGATCCGCCGATGGCCAGGAGCCACGTTCGAATGGCGAAGAATTCTGTCAGGCCCTCGCCGAAGATCAGCCCGCCGATCCAGCCGCCCAACAGGGCGCCGACGACGCCGAGCAGCAAGGTGACCAACCAGCCGCCTCCCTGGCGTCCCGGAAGAATAAGCTTTGCGATAGCCCCAGCCAAAAGGCCGAGCAAAAGAAAACCAAAGAAACCCATTTTTGCTCCTACTTTCTTGTTGATGGAAATTCCATGAACTCGGTGAAGCGGTTCCGTTCATCGGTTGTCAGTTCCAGCGGATAAGCGCTGTAACAGGGCCACAATGGGCCCAGTGGAATATGGGGCGGGACATTATTTTGCAAACGTCGATGAATTATTAAATGCAGCCAAAAGCACTCCTGTCCAAGGGGCCGGACCGTAGTACTACAACAGCAACGCTAGCTGGTCCCGGGAACAACAGCAAGTAACCTTGCTATTTTTGCCGGTCGGGGCCCCTTGCCCCCTGGACGGGGTTGTATGGCCGTGAAATCCGGCTACTTATCGCCGAAGGCGTCCTTCGCGGCGTCCTTGACCTTCTCTCCAGCCTGCTTCACATTGGCCGACGCCTGGTCGCCCATGCCCTCGGCCTGGAGGTCCCGGTCGCCAGTGGCTTCGCCGGTCTTTTCCTTGACCTTGCCCGTTGCTTCTTCCGTGGCATTCTTGATCTTGTCATCCAGTCCCATGGTTTTCACTCCTCGGGTTGCCATGTGGTTGTAGCCTGCGGGATTTCCGCTGGTTGGCATTAAAGTTTAGTCCTCTTTCTCAATTCAGCAAATGTCCATTAACCGCCCGCCCTTGAAAGCACACGTGACAGTGGGTGAAGGCCGGACTAGTGTCGTAGGAATAGCACCTCGAAAGGAGTGGGTCCTGTGAAAGGGAAAGCATTGTTCGCCGCTGGCATCGCTGTTGGCTATGTGTGGGGGTCCAAGTCTTGGCCGGAGGTGTATCGGCGCGTTCGCGGAGGCGCCCAAAAGGTCTGGAAGAACCCGGAGGTTCAAGAGAACGTCCATCACGCCACGGAAACCGTCCAGGAATCAGTCCCGGACATCCTGGACAATCTGTACGCCGCGGGCAAGAAGCTCCTGGAGAAGGCGGAGACCATGTTTCCGGGCATCCTGGAGACAAAGTCCGGGCACCAAGGCAACTCCAGCACGGGTTCTTCTGCTTCTGCTTCCGCTCCGGCTTCCACCTCAACGCCACCGGTCAGGTCGGACGTAGTATCCGATCCTGCACTCGACGATCAGACGGGAAGCGATTGGACGGACGAAGGCGGTGCAGCGCCCGAAGGGCCCGCGACCAACACGCCCGCCAAGCCCTGACGCATTACGGGCACGCCTCAGAATCTCGGCGTTTCAGGGGTGGCTCTGCCCCGAAAGGCTTATCCCGCCGTCGAGCGCTATTTCGCGCGCTCGACGGCCGACAGGATGGCTTCACCCAGTTCACGTGGCTTGGTGAACTGTGGCCAGTGTCCGGTGGGTAGGTCGATGAAATCAACGTCCCGGATCCGCGCGAGTTCCTCCGTGAACGGGTGCCCGGCATCCATCCATTCCTGAAGCAGTGATGATGGGAACTGGCAGGCGATGATGGTGGCCGGGACGTCATAGCGCCGGACATCGTGAAGGTGTTGTTGGTCGAAGGCAACGCCCTTCGGTTCGGGGATGGCCCGTGAACGGAAACCTTCCTTGAGGTCGTCAGTCAGGTCGATGAGATCCGCATCTTCAAAACCTTCCCAGGGCGGGAGGGGGATTTCGTCGCCGTCGTCGGGCAGTTCGTCGTTGATCACGCCGCCCTCACCCAGTGGCCCGCTGTCCACATAGATGGCCCGATCCACGCGATCCGGACGGGCGTCGATAACGCCGTGGATGATTGCGCCCCCGCCGGAATGGCCCACCAGGACCACATCGCCGCCGAGGGAATCCACCTTGTCCACCACGGCGTCGATATGTGTGCGAAGGCCAATCCCGGCGCGTGGCGTGTCAACGGACTCCAGCCCGGGAAGTGTCAGGGGGTGAACCGAGTGCCCGGCTGCGACAAGGGGCGGCGTCACCTCCGCCCATGATGACGCGTCCAACCAGAAACCGGGTACCAGGATGATGTCCATGCGGGTACCCTACGGGAGTCCATGCAGGGGATGCACGCATTTCTTGATGGATGATTTGGCAGGCCGCCTCGTCATATGCGCGCCGATCCAGCAGAAATTACGCTTCCCCCATCAGCTTCCCAAGGCAACGTGCCATTGCCTTGGCTCGTGAGTCCGCCGTGCGGGCCTTGAGCAACTGCAGGATGATGAGGTAACGCTGCGTCTTCCCGAGGCTTTCGAATGCTTCGCGGGCTGCTGGGTTGCTGGCCAAGGCGGCCGCGAGGTCTTCCGGAACCTCCGCGTTGGCCTGGGAAACGTAGGCAGCTTCCCAGCGGCCATCAGCCTTTGCGGCGTCGATTTCAGCCAATCCCGCAGGATGCATGCGACCGGATTCGATCAACGCCTCCGCCTTGCCGACGTTCACTTGTGACCATGAGCTTCGCGGCCGGCGCCGCGAATATCGCTGCAGGAAAGTCGAGTCGTCGTTGCCTTGGCGCTGCCCGTCGATCCAACCGAAACACAGGGCGCCGTCCAGGGCCTCCCCAATGCTGAGTAGTTGGGCACCGGCGTTCTTCTTGCCGATCACGAGCCAGGCTTCGGCCCTTTGTTCGTAGTTCGCGGCGAGCCAGGACTCCCATTCGGAACCGTTGGCGAACCTGAGCAACTGGAGGTCGTTCTTTTCCGGCACGTACTTCCTTCCCTGCTTTGGGGATCAAAACAACCACTATGTCCGGATGAATGCGTTTGGGAAAGGGGGTTGACGGCTTGCGCTTCAAAGGTAATAGTTATCGTATACGATTTCGTACTTGATGGATGTTCGAGCAGATATTTACAAGAGGAGGCGCCGTGACACTGGAGTTTCGGACCGGGGAAGTCAACCAGGACATGCTGGCCCGTACGCGCAAAGTCATTGCCGTCCACATCAACTACCCCAGCCGTGCAGCGCAGCGCGGGCGTACTCCCGGGCAGCCGTCGTACTTCCTGAAGCCGTCCACGTCTCTGGCGCTCGGCTCCGCTGATGCTCCCGGCACTGTTGAACGTCCGGTCGGCTGCGAACTGCTTGGATACGAGGGCGAGATTGCGTTGGTCATCGGCAAGTCTGCACGCCGCGTTGGCCTCGAGGACGCCTGGAGCCACGTCGAGTGGGTGACCGCCTCCAACGATCTGGGTGTCTACGATCTTCGCTACGCAGACAAGGGCTCCAACGTCCGGTCCAAGGGCGGCGACGGGTTCACGCCCGTGGGTCCCGCGCTGATCCCCGCCGACGCGGTCGATCCCGCGGCCCTGCGGATCCGCACCTGGCACAACGGCGACCTCGTCCAGGACGACACCACCGAAGACCTGCTCTTCCCGTTCACCCAACTCGTCGCGGACCTCTCCCAGCTGCTCACGCTCGAAGAGGGCGACATCATCCTCACCGGCACCCCGGCCGGGGCTTCGGTGGCCAAGCCGGGTGACGTCGTCGAGGTTGAGGTCAGTGGCGGTAGCTTCACCAGCGGCCGCCTGACCACCAAAGTAACGGAAGGTACGACGCCGTTCGCGGACTTTGGTGCCAAGCCCAAGACTGATGACACCCAGCGGGAAGAGGCATACGGATCCCGTGAAGCTGCGGGGCTCCCTGCTGACGTCTCCGTCCTGACGCCCGAGCTGAAGGCGAAGCTGGAAAGCGTCGCAACGGCCACGCTTTCTTCGCAGCTCCGCAAGCGCGGACTGAACAACGTAAGCATCGACGGCCTGCAGGCCACCCGCCCGGACCGCAAAGTAGTGGGCCTCGCGCGGACCCTGCGCTATGTGCCCAACCGTGAGGATCTGTTCAAGACCCACGGCGGCGGATTCAATGCACAGAAACGCGCGATTGATTCCGTGAATGAAGGCGAAATCCTCGTGATGGAGGCCCGCGGGGAGAAGGGCACCGGCACAGTTGGCGACATCCTCGCGCTGCGTGCCCAGGTCCGTGGAGCCGCTGCGATCATCACCGACGGTGGGGTCCGCGACTACTCAGCAGTGGCCGAGCTGGAGATGCCAACGTATTTCGCGAATCCGCATCCAGCAGTCCTGGGTCGCCGGCACATTCCTTGGGATACGGACATCACCATTGCCTGCGGCGGAGCCACGGTGCAGCCCGGCGACATCATCGTTGCCGATTCGGACGGCATCCTGGTGATCCCGCCAGCCATCGCCGAGGAACTTGTGGATGACTGCATCGAGCAGGAAAAGGAAGAGGCTTTCATCTTCCAGATGGTCAAGGAAGGCAACAGCGTGGATGGGCTTTACCCGATGAACAAGGAATGGCAGGCACGCTACGAGAAATGGGTTGCAACGGACTGGCAGAGCCGGCAAGTCCCGGAAGGAGCCCAAGGTGACTGAAACCGCCGTCGAAAGCGCCGCTGCCCAAAGCAAGTCGCAACAGGCGTATGACGCCGTCAAGGCCAGGATCGTGGAAGGCATCTACACGCCGGGTTACCGGCTGGTGCTGGCGAAGATTGCCGAGGATCTGGGCTTCAGTGTGGTCCCCGTGCGGGAAGCGATCCGCCGTTTGGAAGCCGAAGGCCTGGTGAAGTTCGAGCGGAACGTTGGCGCCACCGTCTCCGGAATTGATCCCACCGAGTACCTGTACACCATGCAGACCCTAAGCATCGTGGAGGGTGCGGCCACCGCGTTGTCCGCACCGTTGATTGATTCCGTTGCGATCGCCCGGGCCCGCGCCGTGAACGAGGAAATGCGGGAATGCCTGGAGCACTTCGATCCGGTTCGTTTCACTGCTTTGAACCAGGACTTCCACAGTGTCTTGTTTGAGCACTGCCCCAATCCGCACATCCTGGACCTGGTACATCGTGGATGGAACCGGCTGGCCTCCCTGAGGTCCTCCACGTTTCGCTTCGTTCCCGGCCGCGCCCAGGAATCGGTGCGCGAACACGAGGCGCTGCTCCAGCTCATCGAAACAGGAGCGGACGCAGACACGATCGAAAAAGCAGCCCGACGACACCGCGCCGCCACCCTCGACGCATACCTGGCCACCACCAACTAAAAGCAACCCGGGGTCACTTACGGCCCATAAACGCACCGCACATGGGCCATAAGTGACCCCGCGTCGGATGAAAGAGGAAGACAACGATGACGACCCCTGTAGAAACAACAGCAAAGCATTACGTACCCGAGAACCTGCCCACGCACATCCAGCACTTCATCAACGGTGAGTTCGTTGACTCGGTGTCGGGCAAGACCTTCGATGTCCTGGACCCGGTGTCCAACCAGAACTACGCCACTGCTGCGGCTGGTCAGAAGGAAGACATCGACCTTGCCGTCGCCGCCGCGCGCGAAGCGTTCGTCAACGGTCCGTGGCCGAGGATGAAGCCGCGCGAACGTGCCCGTGTGCTGAACAGGATCGCCGACGCCGTGGAGGCCCAGGAAGAGCGCCTCGCGGAGCTGGAGACGTTTGATACGGGCCTGCCGATCACGCAGGCGAAGGGCCAGGCGTTGCGTTCAGCCGAGAACTTCCGCTTCTTCGCGGACCTGATCGTGGCACAGTTCGACGACGCCATGAAGGTCCCCGGCTCGCAGATCAACTATGTGAACCGCAAGCCGATCGGCGTCGCCGGCCTGATCACCCCGTGGAACACTCCGTTCATGCTCGAGTCCTGGAAACTCGCCCCGGCCCTGGCCACCGGCAACACCGTTGTGTTGAAGCCTGCCGAGTTCACGCCTTTGTCCGCGTCTCTGTGGGCCACCATTTTCAAGGACGCGGGCCTGCCCGATGGCGTGTTCAACCTGGTCAACGGCCTGGGCGAAGAAGCCGGTGACGCCCTGGTGAAGCACCCGGACGTACCGCTGATCTCCTTCACGGGCGAGACCACCACGGGACAGACGATCTTCCGCAACGCCGCAGCAAACCTCAAGGGCCTGTCCATGGAGCTCGGGGGTAAGTCCCCGTGCGTCGTCTTTGCTGACGCCGACCTGGACGCTGCCATCGACTCCGCCTTGTTCGGTGTGTTCTCCCTCAACGGCGAACGCTGCACGGCCGGCTCCCGCATCCTCGTCGAACGGGCCATCTACGACGAATTCTGCGAAAAGTACGCCGCCCGTGCCAAGAACATCGTGGTGGGTGACCCGCACGATCCCAAGACCCAGGTCGGCGCGCTGGTCCACCCGGAGCACTACGAAAAGGTGGCCTCGTACGTGGAGATCGGCAAGTCCGAAGGTCGGCTCCTGGCCGGCGGCGGACGACCCGACCACCTGCCCGAAGGCAACTACATCGCACCCACGGTGTTTGCCGACGTCGCGCCTGATGCGCGGATCTTCCAGGAGGAGATCTTCGGTCCCGTCGTGGCCATCACGCCGTTCGAGAACGACGACGAAGCCCTCGCCTTGGCGAACAACACGAAGTACGGCCTGGCGGCCTACATCTGGACGCAGAACCTGACCCGGGCCCACAACTTCTCGCAGAACGTGGAAGCCGGCATGGTGTGGCTGAACAGCCACAACGTCCGCGACCTCCGTACCCCGTTCGGTGGCGTCAAAGCTTCGGGACTGGGCCACGAGGGCGGCTACCGCTCGATCGATTTCTATACCGACCAGCAGGCTGTGCACATCACGCTCGGCTCCGTTCATACGCCCAAGTTCGGCGCCTAGTACCCAACTAGGTCGCAATAGTGCGCGTTTTGAACGCTCAAAACGTGCATCTACTGCGACTCAGTTGGGTCCCCACAACCACCCCTTTCAACGAAGAGAGACCATCATGAGCAACCCCTTCACCGGCCCCATCCCCACACCGTCAGTCCCGGCTCCGGACATCGTCCGCTGCGCCTACCTCGAACTCGTGGTCACGGACCTCGCCAAGTCCCGCGCGTTCTACGTCGACCTGCTCGGCCTGCACGTCACCGAGGAAGACGAGAACGCCATCTACCTGCGCTCCTTCGAGGAGTTCATCCACCACAACCTGGTCCTCCGCAAGGGCCCGGTTGCCGCTGCTGCTGCCTTCGCGTACCGCGTGAAGTCCCCGGCCGAGGTGGACGCCGCCGAAGCGTACTACCGCGAACTCGGTTGCCGGGTGGAGCGCCGCAAGGAAGGCTTCACCAAAGGCGTTGGCGACTCCGTCCGCGTGGAGGACCCGCTGGGCTTCCCGTACGAGTTCTTCTACGACGTTGAGCACGTGGAGCGCCTCACCCAGCGCTACGACCTCTACTCCGCCGGCGAACTGGTCCGCCTGGACCACTTCAACCAGGTCACCCCGGACGTCCCGCGCGGCCGCAAGTACCTCGAAGACCTCGGCTTCCGTGTCTCGGAAGACATCAAGGACTCCGACGGCGTCACTTACGCCGCGTGGATGCACCGGAAGCAGACCGTGCACGACACTGCGTTGACGGGCGGCAACGGCCCCCGCCTGCACCACATCGCGTTCTCCACGCACGAGAAGCACAACATCATCCAGATCTGCGACAAGATGGGCGCCCTGCGCATCTCCGACCGCATCGAACGTGGACCCGGACGCCACGGCGTGTCCAACGCGTTCTACCTCTACATCCTGGACCCGGACGGTCACCGTGTGGAGATCTACACCCAGGACTACTACACCGGTGATCCGGACAACCCCACCGTCACCTGGGACGTCCATGACAACCAGCGCCGCGACTGGTGGGGCAACCCCGTCGTCCCGTCCTGGTACACCGAAGCCTCCCTGGTCCTGGACCTGGACGGCAAACCCCAGCCCGTCATCGAACGCGAAGAGAAATCCGAAATGGCTGTCACGGTCGGCGCCGACGGCTTCTCCTACACCCGGCCGGAAGGCGCGGCCGGTGAGGCCGCTGAAGGCTTCAAGCTGGGGGCGCAGGTCTAAACCATGATGGACGCGAAGACGATCGAAGCAATTGCCGACGAACTGCTCGAAGCCGGCCGGAACCGCAAGCCGGTTGCGCGCCTCACCGCCCGCTACCCTGACATGACGGTCGAGGATTCCTACGCCGTTCAACAGCTGTGGCGTCGACGGAACGAGGAAGCCGGTCGCACGTTGGTGGGGCGGAAGATCGGCCTCACGTCCAAAGCCATGCAGGCAGCCACAGGCATCACCGAACCGGATTACGGGGCGATCTTCGATGACATGGTGCTGGAAACCGGCTGCTCCGTGCAATGGGACCAGTACACGCACCCCCGGGTGGAGGTGGAGCTCGCCTTCGTGCTGAAGGACGGGCTCAAAGGGCCTGGTTGCACGATTTTCGATGTCCTCAATGCCACCGACTACGTGGTTCCGGCCCTCGAAATCCTGGACTCCAGGATCGAAATGGAGGGCCGGACCATCGTGGACACCATCTCGGACAATGCAGCTATGGGGGCCATGGTGATAGGTGGCCGACCAGTGCGTCCCGACGCCGTCGATCTCCGCTGGGTCTCTGCGATTCTCTACAAAAACCAGACCGTGGAAGAGACCGGAGTAGCCGCCGGAGTGCTGGATCATCCCGCCAACGGGGTGCACTGGCTGGCCAACAAAATCGCCGCGCACGGGGACTCAATGAAGGCCGGAGATATTATTCTTGCGGGCTCGTTTACCCGGCCCTTGTGGGTGTACAAAGGTGATACCGTGCACGCGGACTACGGACCGTTGGGAGTCGTGACATGCAATTTCGACTGAGCCCCACCTTCTATTCGGCCCTCTCAGAGGCTGGCCGTCCGTTGGCTGGCATGTGGGTTTGTTCCGGTAGCCCATTGGTGGCTGAGGTGTGTGCGGGATCCGGGCTGGACTGGCTGTTGATCGACGCCGAGCACAGTCCCAATGGCCTCGAATCGATTCTTGCGCAACTCCATGCCGTGAGTGGCTACCCCGTGCAGGCCATGGTCCGGCCGCCGGTCAACGACACCGTGGTCATCAAGCAATACCTTGACCTCGGAGTGCAGAATCTCCTGATTCCCATGGTGAATTCTGCGTTCGAAGCCGCTTCCGCAGTGGCAGCCGTCCGCTATCCGCCGCTGGGTGTACGTGGTGTGGGTTCTGCTTTGGCCAGGGCGTCACGCTGGAACCGTGTTCCCGACTACCTTGCTGCTGCTTCAGAATCGATCAGCCTCACAGTTCAGATTGAATCCGAGGCAGCGGCTTCGGCTGTGGAGGAAATCCTGTCTGTCGACGGCGTGGACGGCATCTTCCTTGGCCCCTCGGACCTCGCGGCCTCCATGGGTTTGCTGGGACAGCAGGAAAATCCCTTGGTGAGGGCCGTCGTCGAGCATTGCCTCGAAGCCGCCAAAGCGGCCGGCAAACCAGCCGGCGTCAATGCCTTCAATGAGTCCACCGCCCGCGCCTATCTCGACGCCGGTGCCTCCTTTGTGCTGGTGGGCGCCGATGTTGCTGTTCTGGCCCGCGCCTCGGAAGGGTTCGCCTCGACGTTCATTCCTGTGTCCGAAACGGCGGAGCGCGACAGCTACTGAGCCACTTCCCCGGTTGTACTGTCGGGCTCGGTGTCCGGCGTTGATTCCTTCCTGGCCATGTACCACTCGGTGAATTCGCGCGCACGACCATCCTGGGCAAAGCGGATGACCCAAAGGTTGTCGTAGGTAGGCTCGCCGTTGAGGTAGGTGGTCACGGCCTGGACGAAAGCCGTGTCACCATCCTGGCCAAGGAGCGTCCACTCGAAGGTCCAATCATCGGGCGTGTCGCCGGCGTCCAACCATGCTTTCACGATTTCTTCATGGCCGTTCCACGGTGATTCAGTGTTCGGCTTGTCGTAGTAGATGGCGTCCTCAGTGAACAATGCCCGGATGTCATCGGGCTCATTCGAGGTCCACGCGCGGATATATTGGCTCATCCAGGAGTTCACGTCGGTCATGCCTCCGTTCTACCCTCCACGACTCGTGGGTTCAACGATGGGCGCTTAGGTTCCGTCCCAGTTAGCCGGGCCGGCAGTGGGACTCCGACGGAGCGTCGCGCTACGCCGACCGCGCAAGGCCCCGGGATGCCCGTCGGATGTGGTCAGGAGTGAGCGCGGTCAACGAGGCGAGTTCGAGGTCATCGAAAACCTGGGTGCGGAGAGCCATGACGATCAGGGCCTCGCGTGCCTCCGTGATCCCGTCACGATGTAGTCCAGCTGCTTTCAACTCGTCACTCTTGGCCTTCAACCTGGCCACGTGCGCATCGCGGGGGACTCCGCTCGCGTGGAGGTCGTCATAAGCCAAACCGATGGTCCGGACAGTCCGCAGGTTCTCCCCGGTGACTGCGGCAACTGTGGTCAAGGTCAGCCCGTCTTCCAAGGCTTGGGCGATCATGTCGTTCCGCGCCGCGGTCAGGGTCCTGATGGCGCTGGAAGCATGGGACAGGAGCTGGCGATGCGCTGCAAGTGCATGGGCGAGCCTGGCGCGCTCACCTTTGGCCGCTGCATGAGACGGGGCTTCTGACCGTGACGCCTTGGCCCGGTAGGTGTAGCGGCCGGTAGCTGACCGGGCTTGAACGGAAACGGTTGCGGCTCGCATGGGCTCCTTTCCGACGAGTGGCGAACACTTCTGAGCTATGAATCTAGGCATCCTTCAGCCGCGGGAGGAAATACCAATACCGCGTGAACCCATAAGCAAAGTGCATGGAAGCGCGTCATAAGAGTCCCTTATTGATCCACGCACATTAGGTCTTATCCACAGCGCCCGCGGATCCCTAGTCTCGAAAAAGGGGATGCGCGAATCCGCGCGTCCTGAGTTCCACATTCCTGGAGGAGACATGTCCGACTACGTGCCGGCGTCGAGGGTCACCCGCATCAAGACCTCAGCGAGCGTCGCCGCCGCCGCCCGGGTCCGCGAACTGAAAGCTGAAGGCATCCCGATCATCGACCTGACCGTCGGCGAACCGGACTTCGATACCCCGGAGCACATCAAGGCTGCCGCCATCGAAGCGATCAACGCCGGCGAGACCAAGTACACCTCGGTGACCGGTACGCCCGAGCTGCAGACCGCGATCCTCCGCAAGATCGAGAACTACACCGGGCATCACTATGAGCCCAATCAGCTGACCATCGGCGGCGGTGCCAAGCAGGTTCTCTACGTTGCCCTGATGGCCTCGCTCAACGAAGGCGACGAAGTGATCGTCCCCGCGCCGTACTGGGTTTCCTACCCTGATATGGTCCTCGCCAACGACGGCACGCCTGTGATCGTCCCTTGCGGCGAAGACAAAGACTTCAAGCTGACACCGGCTGCCCTGGAACAGGCCATCACCCCCAAGACCAAATGGCTCATCCTCAACGCGCCATCCAACCCGACCGGCGCCGTTTACTCACGCGAGGAACTGCGGGCACTGGGGGCGGTCCTTGAGGAGCACCCGCACGTCTTCATTCTCACCGACGAGATCTACGACGAAATCCACTTCGGCGATGGCCGCGTCACCAGCCTGGTCACCGCCGCACCGGCGCTCAAGGACCGCATCCTGCTGGTCAATGGAGTCTCCAAGGCGTATGCCATGACTGGCTGGCGACTCGGCTACGGTGTGGGTCCGGCGCCCTTGATCGCGGCAATGAACAAGCTGCAATCGCAGACATCCTCGTGCCCCTCGTCCATCAGCCAGGCTGCCGCAGCAGCGGCGCTGAACGGCGACCAGTCCTTCGTCCGCGACAGCGTGGAGGTGTATCGCAAGCGCCGGGACGCCGCCGTCGAAGGTCTCAACGCCATCAACGGACTGTCCGTCGCTCCAGCGGAAGGCGCCTTCTACGCGTACGTGAACTGCAGCGGCGTTATCGGCAAAACCGCACCCGATGGCAAGGTCATCGAGAACGACCAGGACTTCACGCTCTACCTGCTGGACGCGGCCCGCGTGGCCGTCATCCAGGGCTCGGCCTACGGCTTGGGCCCTTACTTCCGGATCTCCTTCGCCACCTCGCTGGAGACCATCAACGCCGGCGTGGACTCAATCCGCGACGCCGTCAACGCCCTGTCCCAGGCCCCACAGAAAGATCCCTCAAATGATCCACGTTAAGACCAAGTTCGAGCGCCCTGATGCCGACGTCGTCAGCCGCCTCGCTGCCTTTTCCTCAGCGACCATCCATGAAGCACAGGGCCGCCGCGGCGCGTTGAGTTCCAGGATCAAACCGATCGACCGTTCCATGTCTTTCTGCGGCCCGGCCGTTACTGTCGCTTGTGCGCCGCAGGACAACCTCATGCTTCAGGTCGCCATCCACTACGCCCAGGCAGGCGACGTCGTCCTGGTGGGGGCGCAGGAAATGACCGAGGCCGGCACGTTCGGCGACGTCCTGGGCAACGCCATGAAGGCCAAGGGCATCGCCGCGATGGTCACCGATTCCGGCGTGCGCGACACCCAGGACCTGATCGAACTCGGCCTGCCCGTGTTCTCCGGCAGCGTCAGCATCAAGGGCACAGTCAAGGAAACCCTCGGCCCGATCAACCACCCCATCGTCTTCGGCGACGAAATCATCTACCCCGGCGACATCCTCCGCGGTGACGCCGACGGCGTGGTGGTTATCCGTCGTGAGGAGGCCGAGGAAGTCATTGCACTGTCCCAGGCCCGCGACGACCACGAGCGCGAACTCATCAAGCTGTACCACGACGGCGGCAACACCATCGAGCTCTGCGGCCTGACAGAGAAGCTCAAGGAGAAGGGCCTCCTGGTCGAAGACTAACCGTCCGCACAGGGCCGGTCGCGCGTCTTGGAAGGCGTTGCGGCCGGCCCTTTGGTGTGCACTCTTTTGGGCATGATAAAGGCGCCTTGCCAGTGGCAGGGCGCCTTAAGGTGCTACGGCTTTTGTTGATGTACGACGGCGGCTGGCCGGGTTTCGCGGGAAGCCTGGGACGGATGGGTCAGTCAAGTCCGGAGTGTCCGGGGCGGGTGTCCACGAGGTGCCATTCGATGCTGCTGCCGGCGTGGGCGGGCATCAGGCTTCCTTCGAAGACGAACAATGGTTCACCAATGCCACCGATCGGACGCCAAAAACCATTCCGTGGGCAGTGAAATCCGGTTCGTGCGCTCATCGTTCCGCGGGTTGGATTGGAAACCCATCCGGCCGTGCTGATCTTTTTCACCGTTTATTCCTTTGAACTTGCCCGCGGAATCCGTGAGCTGCTTTCGAATTTCTTGCTAATTCGATAGTAGGAAATTAAAACGGCATTGAATAAGACCAAAGCTGACTGTCCGGATAAGGCTTTGTTATGGATGGGCCGGTAGCTGCACGGGGTCGGTTCCGTACTTGTTGATCAGTTGTTGGTGCAGCATCTCCTTGACCACCAGCAGCACAGCGGAGGCAGCCTCGGAGAGTGGCTCGTGGTCGGGTGTGCAGAGGGCGATCTTGCTCTGCAGGCCAGGCTCGATGATGCGCAACACCTTGAAATCCTGGTCCGGGAAGAGGGCATCGGCAGCGGATTTGGGTAGGACAGTGCCGCCCAGGTTCGCTCGGATAAGCCGGATCAGCGAAGGGACAGACTCCACTTCCCCCACCAGGCGGAGCGGCAGGTCCTGGTCGGCCAGGCCCTTCTCAATGAGCTGCCGCAGCGTGTGGTTCTTCTCGGGAAGGAACAGTCCCACCGTGCTCGCTTCCGCGAGCGTGATGGTGTCCTTGCCGTCTTTGCCGAGGGCGAGGTCCACGTCCGGGTGGACCACCAGGTGAAGGTCTTCCACGATCATGGTGGTGAACTGAACCCCTCGGATCTTCCCGGGCTCGTAGATGAGGGCCATGTCGAGGCGGCCGTTCTTGATGGCTTCGCTCAACACGCCGCCGAAAATCTCTGTCAGGTGGACCACGATATCCGGGTAACGCCGTCCCACTTCCCTGATGATCTGGGGCGTCAGGCTGGAAGCCATGCTGTAGGGCGCGATCGCGATGGAGACCCTGCCGGAGGGTGCAGCTCCGGAGGTGGCAACGTCCTGCCGGGCCTGCTCAACCAGGCGCAGGATCGACTGGGCATGGCGGTATAGCGTATGCCCGGCTGCGGTCGGCTCAACACCTTGCTTGCTCCGGATCAGGAGCCGCTGCTTGAGGTCGTTCTCCAGTGCGGATACTTGCTGGCTGAGAGCAGGCTGGGCAACGTGCAGGGCGGCGGCGGCCTTGGTAATGCTTCCCGAATCAACGATCTGCACGAAGTATGAAAGCTTTCGTGTGTCCATGATCTGCCTTCCTAGAGAGCCACGTCCCCGGGTGGCATGCCATAAGGAAATTCTATCCGGGGCAGCACTGGGACCCCTGCCACAGTACAGGGTGGTGCAGGTCATAACGGAGAGCTATCACGGGATAGCTATTAGGTCTTTGTGCAACATGGTTGACCGGTGCGAGACTTTTGGAAAGAACTTCAGGCAACGCTTTGGAATCCATAAGCGTCAGACATTTACCGGGAATTCAACTAATCCTCGAGCAGATTATTTATGCCCTTCCCGGACTTGAATGCAAAACCACGGAAAGAGAACCACGTGAACCCGACAATTGATCTTGTAGCGGATCTTGGGGAGGGATTCGGCGCCTACACCATTGGCGACGATTCCGAGCTCCTGGAGATCGTCACAAGCGCCAATATCGCATGCGGGTTCCACGCCGGTGATCCCGACATCATGGCCTCCACTGTTGCTGAATGCGTTCGCCGCGGCGTAGGCATCGGCGCCCACCCGAGCTTCCCGGACCTGCGTGGCTTTGGTCGCCGTGACATGGGCCTGAGTGCTCAGGAAGTACAGAACGATGTGCTCTACCAGCTCGGCGCCCTGAACGGCTTTGCCGCCTTCCAAGGCACCAAGGTCACCCACATTGCTCCTCACGGCCGGCTGGGCAACCTCGTGGCCGTCCGCGCCGACTATGCACAGGCCGTGGCGGAAGCCGCTGCCTCTGTGGACAACGAGCTCATCGTGGTGGCGCAGGAAGGCGAACTGGCCAGGGCAGCGCGCAACGCGGGACTGGACGTGGCAATCGTTGGCATCGTGGACCGTGGCTATCAGGAAGACGGCACGTTGGTTCCCCGGAGCCAGACGGGCGCCGTCTTGCACGAACCGGCAGAGATCGTGGAGCGGACCCTGCGCATGGTTGTCGAAGGCAAGATCCGCTGCGCCAACGGCGTGGACATGGATATCGATGTCGACACCGTCCTCCTCCACGGCGATAACCCCGGTGCGGTGGAACTTGCCCGTCTGATCCGCTCGGAGCTCGTCTCCGCCGGCGTGCGCGTCACCCCGCTGGCCGAGGTCATGGACGCCAAGAGGAAGGCGGCCTGACATGTCCGTACTCTCAACGGCTCCGACCGAGATCTACGAATCCGGAGACTCCGCACTGCGCGTCGTGGCGATCTCGGAGGCCAGCGAAGACAACTGGCTGACCGTCCACAGCTTGGCCGACTGGCTGGAAAGCTGCGGCGCCGAGGGCCTTCACGGTGCGGTTCCTACGTACGACTCCGTGCTGGTTGAGTTCGATCCCATCCTGGTTTCCGCCCGCCAGGTTCGCGCGTTCGTCAGGCTCGGGCTCCTGGAGATCGCCCACGCGGGCGGGTCGCAGAGGGCGCCCCGGGAGTTCGATGTACCTGTGGTTTACGGCGGCGAATACGGCCCGGATTTGGTGCGTGTTGCTGAGCACCAGGGCATCCCAGTGGACGAGGTCATCCGCCTCCACACCGAAAAGACCTACACAGTCCGCTGCCTGGGTGCGCCTGCGGGCTCGCCCATGATGGACGGGCCCATGTTCCCCAAGCCCGTCCCGCGTTTGAAGGATCCCCGGCTCAGCGTGCCTGCGGGGGCCGTGGCGGTGGCCGGGCGCCAGGCAGTTATCGCGCCTGCTGTTGCCCCGGGCGGCTGGTGCGTCATCGGCCAGACCCCGTTGTCCGTACTGAATATCCGGCGCGAACCGCTGGTCCCGTACAAGCCAGGCGACATCCTCAGGTTCCGCCAGATCCGCGCGGAGGACTTCCACACCTTCGCTGGGGTGGAATTGGAGCCACTGGAGTTGGAGGGGCAGCCATGAGCGGGGCAATCCTGATCCAGCAGCCGGGCAACTCCGTGGTCACCGACCTCGGCAGGACCCGCGGACCGCGTTTCGGGCTTCCGGTCAACGGCGCCCTGGACCAGTACTCGGCCCGGGCCGCCAATATCCTGGCCGGCAATCCGGACAACGATCCCCTGATGGAGATCACGGCCCTTGATTTTCGGATGAAGGCCGACGCCGACATCCTGATCGCCGTCACCGGTGCCCCGCTCACGCTCACGGTCGGTGGACGACCGTGCAGTCAGTGGGAACCGGTCTCGGTGCGTTCCGGAGAAGCGGTGTCCATCCGCGGAATCCACCGCGGGCTCCGCGCCTACCTGGCTATCCACGGCTCGCTGGAAGCCGAAACTCTGCTAGGCAGCTGCGCACCGGACACCGTGGTGGGATTCGGACTTCAGCTTCGGGAAGGAACCACGCTCCCCACCCGTAGGAGTGTTGGCCCGGTACGCCAGCCGTACTTTGACCTTCCACTCTTCAGGCTGGGCCTTGAACGGCCAAGCATGGGAACAGATCTGTTGGTCGATGTGACCGATGGGCCGGATGTCGCCGAATTTGGCGAATCCGGTGAACTGCTCTTCACCTCGGAATACGCCGTCAGTGGCCGCAGCAACCACATCGGCCTGCGGCTCGGCGGAGAACTTCCGGAAAGAACTTCCAGCGGTGAGGTGCTGTCCCGCGGAGTGCCAGTGGGCGCCGTCGAGGTTCCCTCACGGGAAGAGTTGCTGGTACTGCACCGGGGAAGAGGCGTCACCGCCGGGTATCCCGTACTTGCAGTAGTAACCAGCACCGGACTGGATGTCCTGGCCCAAGCAAGGCCAGGGGACAAAGTCCGTTTTCGGAAAACCACAGTGGCAGAAGCAACTGCCGCCCACAGGCGCTCGCGGGCCCAACTGGAAACCCTCCGCGAATCCGTCAACACCGTCTTCGGACTTCTCGGTATCGGATGCCGACCCCAGTGGCAGGACCTACCAGTTGCGGCATGCAGCTAAAAACCCTGTCGTCATACCAGTAGGCGTTGCTACGCTCATCTCAGTAAGGAAAAGTCATGACCGCAAGCACCAACGCTGCGCCAGCGCAGCATGAGCGGCTCACGGGCCGCCAAACCCGCAAGGTTGTCACCGCAGGTTGTGTTGGCATCTTCGTGGAACTCTACGACAACGGCATTTTCGCCTTCATGGCGGGAACGCTGGCCCTGGTCTTCCTGGCCCCCGGCAACCCGGACAATGCACTGCTCTTCGTGTTTGCCGGTTACGCGGTCTCGTTCTTCGTTCGACCCCTCGGCGCTGTTGTTTGTGGCTACCTCGGAGACCGGATCGGCAGGCAAAAGCTACTGGTCTTTGTGATTCTCCTGATCAGTGTTGCCACGGCAGGCATCGGGCTCTTGCCGCCATATGCGGCCATTGGCATTGCCGCGCCGATCCTGCTGGTGCTCCTGCGTATGCTGCAGGGCTTCTCCGTTGGTGGCGAAGCTGCCGGCGCCATGACCTTCCTTGCCGAGCACGCCCCTGAAGGCAAGCGCGGTGTCATCACGTCATACGCCCAGATCGCCTCCTTCGCAGCGCTGCTTACCGGTACGCTCGTGGCGTTCTCCATGTCGCCGTGGCTCACCCAGGCAGCGATCGACGGCGGTGGCTTCGGTTCCTTCGCATGGCGCATCCCGTTCCTCGTTGCCATCCCCATGGGCATCATCGGCTGGTACATCCGCAAGGCCATCGCCGATACCCCCAACTTCGTAAAGCTCAAGGAAGAGGGCGGACTCTCCAAGAACCCGCTGAAGGAAGCCTTCAAATCCGCCGAGCACCGCCGTGCCATGCTCCTGGCCCTCTTCATTCCGCTCATGAACGGCTCCGGCTACTACGTCCTCTTCTCCTACATGCCCACGTTCCTCAAGGGCAAGCAGCTGAACTTCTCTATCGGCCAAGCCCTTCTGGTCACTGCCTGCAGCCTGGTGGTCATCTGTATTGCCATCCCCTTCATGGGTGCCCTCTCGGACCGTGTTGGACGCAAGAAGGTCATCGCCGGATCCGCAATAGCCATGGCTGTCCTCGGCATCCCCTCCTACGCCCTCATTGCAACCGGTGAAATGGGCCTCGCAATCCTCGGCGCCTGCATCATGGCAGTCGTTTTCGCTGGCCACACCGCCGTCATCCACATCCTCATCGTTGAACTGTTCCCCACCCGGGTCCGCTACTCCGCTTACGGCCTTGGCTACAACATCTCCTCTGCGCTGTTCGGCGGCACGGCTCCGTTGCTCATGACCTGGCTGATTTCATCCACGGGGAACATCTACATGCCGGCCTTCTACGCAGTGATCACGGCCTTGGGCACGCTGATCGCCGTCAGCACCGTCAAGGACCGCGCCCACGAACCGCTGCGCGACGCCTAGCCATCACTGACCTCCGGCTCTTACGTCCGGCCACGTGGCTGGATGTAAGAGCCCCTACCAATCCCCACCTTTTGGAGGACCAATGTCTTTTTCCGACTACACCACCGCCCTCGTCACCGGAGCTTCGACCGGTATGGGTGCAGCCATCGCTGAACGCCTCGCCAAGCGCGGCCTGACTGTCCACGCCGTGGCCCGCAACGAGGAACGCCTTGCGGAACTGGCCGACCGCACTGGAGCAGTCCCGCATGTGGTGGACCTGACCGACACCACCGCGCTGGCCGCTGTCGTGAGTGGACTCAAGGTGGACGTCCTGGTGAACTGCGCCGGAGTGTCCCGGCCGGGCAACATCCTGGACTCGTCCGAAGAGGACATCGACGAGCTCGTGGACGTGAACCTCCGCGGCCTGCTGCAGCTCACGCGCCTGGTCCTGCCCGGTATGGTGGAGCGCGATCTCGGCCACGTCATCAACATCAGCTCGATTGCCGGCGTCTACAACTTCTACGGCCACACCGTCTATCACGCCACGAAGGCGGCCGTGCACCAAATCTCCCGCCAACTCCGAAACGACACCGTGGGTAAGCGGATCCGCGTTACCGAGATCTGCCCGGGACGGGTGGAAACCGAGATCTTCGGGCGCAACATGGGCGGTACGCCCGAGGCAATGGAAGAAGCCTGGAAGACCTACTACGAGGGCTATGAGTCGCTGACCACCGACGACATCGTCAATGCCCTGGATTACGCGATCGAAACGCCGCGCCACGTCAACGTGGGCATGCTTGAGCTCATGCCGACGTTCCAGGTGCCCGGCGGGCTGACGTTCGACCGGCGCTGATTTTCTGAATCAGGCGCCCCATAGGTTCCGGTGACACTCACTCCCGTCACCGGAAAACATAGGCTGGCGGCCGCATTCCCGCGGCCGCCAGCACCCGTTAACGCGGACGATCCGACGTTCCTGCCCACTTACTGGATACTCCATCCCGCAGACCTAACGGGGTTCCGCGGGATTCCAAGGCGAACTTGGGCCTGGACAGGTGGCATTCAGGGCTCCGGGGGAGCTAACTGGGCGGGAGCCCTGGGTCGGGTGCGCGCACGACGCCGGGGTTCAGTCCTCGTGCAGGGTCTCCGTGAGGTGGTGCGTGGGGATGCGGTCGCGATCGTATGTGATTTCCGTGTAGCCGTGCGGCTGCGGGCGGCCATCAGCGCCCATGTTCACGAACACGATTTCCTCGATGGTCAGGATGCTCTGCCGGGTGATCATGTTCCGGACCTCGGCGCGCATGGTCAAGGACGTGCGCCCGAAGCGTTTGGCCGTCAGTCCCATTTCGATGAGGTCGCCCTGAACGGCTGAGCTCACGAAGTTGATTTCGGAGATGTACTTGGTGACCGCGCGGCCATTGCCCAACTGGAGGATGGCGTAGATCGCTGCCTCTTCATCGATCCACTTCAGCAGGCTTCCACCGAAGAGTGTGCCGTTGGCATTGAGGTCCTCGGGCCGCACCCATTTACGCGTGCGGAAGGTGATGTCTGCTTTTTCCATTTTCCGAGATTATCCGACTACCGCAGTGTGTGCTTGATGTTGCGCGACGCTTGGTTGCTGCCGGGGCTCAGGTGTTTACGCCATCGCGGTGTGGGAAGCGCTGTGGGAGTTGATCCGCTTGGAGTAGCAGTAAGACCCATTTACGCCGATATACGGTCCAAAATTGGGAACTTCGGCGAATCCGGCGCTTACATAGAAGCTTCGTCCATCAGACTGCGCTGATCCCGCCTCAGCTGCGATGACGCTGAATCCGTGTGAGTGGGCCTGTGCTTCGAGTGCGGCGAGGATGGAGCTTGCAACTCCTGATCCGCGTGCGTAGGGAACCACGTACAGTCGCTTGATTTCAGCTGTCTTCTCGTCCAACATCCTCAGGCCGCCGCATCCGAGCGGCTGTCCGGAGCATTTCTCGTAAGCCACAACAAAAACGGCCGTGTCAGCTTCCGAGGGCGGGGGACCGGGCTCGTGATCCGTGGTTCCGAACCGGGCGTCCAGTTCGGCCTGTTGCGCGGCGCGGAGGTCAGCGCCTACCGGGTTCGCCCAGGTGACCTGCCGGATATTGAGCCGGGGGTTGGTCTGCATCGATGCCTCATTTCGCTTGGTTTCGCTGAGGTGTTTATGCGTCTTAAGCCTAGGAAGCTGTGGTTACCGCCGTGTTTCCTGCGCGTAAGCTTCGGGAGAATTGCTGAATTTCCTGCGTTGCGGGGCCTGCTCTGCGCCTTCCCGTGGGAATTTGGCGCGCAGAACAGGCCTCACAACATGCTTAGAGCGCCTCGCCTGTTGGGTCCTCGGCCGTCTGGTCTGCCAATGCCAGGCCACCCACTGGAATCTGGTCCCAATGCAGGACCCGCCACCCTGATTCCGGATCACCTTCGAGTGCCACGATTCCGGTATTGGGCAATTGATGGGTCTCAGCGAAGAGGGTGTCGATATCCTCTGCCCTGCGGCCGGCCCAACAGCGGATGGCGGCGCCGTGGCTGACGATGGCGGCGGTCGAATGTCCTGCGGCCGCAACCTTTTCCACGGAGGCATCGAAGCGGGCAAAGAAGTCATGGCCGTTGAAAGCGCCCGGCATGCGAACGTCGAGGTCGCCGTCAGACCAAGCGAACACCGTGCTCATGTACCGCATATGCGATTCATGATCCGTCTTCTTCTCCAAGGCTCCTGCCTCAATCTCATGGACGCCGTCCAGGATTTCCGGTTCCAGTCCCGTTGCGGCGGCAAGTGGTATCACCGTCCGCTGGGTCCGGAGCAGGGTGGAAGTGTAGAGGGCCTGAATGGACTCGTCCGCTAGAGCCTCCGGGAGCGCTTCCGCTTGCCGCTCGCCGAGTTCCGTCAATCCCGGGCCGGGAAAGGCAGTATCCAGTTGACCCGCCACGTTGCCGGGGGTCTGTCCGTGCCTGATCAGTAGGAGCTTCATGGGTGCTCCGCTCCTTACGTCGTTGCTGTCTTGGCCATGCGTTCCTGCCCGGTGCGTTCCTGCTCGGTGCGTTCCTGCCCAGTTGCTTCAAGCCAATCAGCGGCTAACGCAAGCGAACGCCCCGACACGCCGTTTCTCCGCACATGGAAGGGCATGCCCCGGTGACAAAGCGGGCGGGAACGCGCCGGGTGCCCACTAGTTTAAACGCCGACGGCGGGCCTGTTTAAACGCCGACGGCGGGCCTGGGCATCCCGCCCCGGCCCGCCGTCGTCCAGCGTTTGTTGCTACTTCAGGTGGTCCACCAATTTGTCAGCGATGCCGGTGTACTTGCCCGGGGTGAGGGCGAGCAGGCGGGCTTCGGCGTCGGCGGACAGGCCGAGCCCTTGCACGAACTCCTGCATCCTGGCGCCGTCCACGCGCTGCCCCCGGGTGAGATCCTTCAGGCGCTCGTAGGGGTTTTCCATGCCTTCCACACCGGCAATGGCCTCTGCACGCATAACCATTTGGATGGCTTCGCCCAGGACCTCCCAGTTGGTGTCGAGGTCACCCGCAAGGACTTCCTCGGCCACGTCCAGGGCCTTGAGGCCCTTGGCGACATTGGAGATTGCCAGCAGGGAGTGACCAAAGGCGACGCCGATGTTGCGTTGTGAGGAGGAGTCCGTGAGGTCGCGCTGCCAGCGTGAAGTAACCAGCGTTGCGCCCAGAGTGTCCAGCAGGCCGTTGGAGATCTCCAGGTTGGCCTCGGCGTTTTCGAAGCGGATCGGATTGACCTTGTGCGGCATCGTGGAGGACCCGGTGGCACCAGCAACAGGAATCTGCCGGAAGTATCCGATGGAGATATAGCTCCAGATGTCCGTGCAGACATTGTGCAGGATGCGGTTGAAGCGGGCAATATCGGCGTAGAGCTCCGCCTGCCAATCGTGGCTTTCGATCTGCGTGGTGAGCGGGTTCCAGGTGAGGCCCAGTCCTTCGACGAAGGTCCTGGCAACAGCTTCCCAGTCGGCACTCGGGACGGAAGCAACGTGTGCCGCGTATGTGCCGGTGGCACCGTTGATCTTGCCGAGGTATTCGGTCTTGGCGATCCGTGCCAGCTGGCGGTTCAGGCGGTGCGCGATGACAGCCAGTTCCTTGCCGAGTGTGGTGGGCGTGGCGGGCTGGCCATGTGTGCGGGACAGCATGGGCACGGAGCGGTTGGCTTCGGCCATGGCCTCAATCTGCTGGACCAGTGCGGTGGCGTTGGGGAGCCAGACATTCTCTACGGCGCCCTTGATACCAACGGCGTACGAGAGGTTGTTGATGTCCTCCGACGTGCAGCCGAAGTGGACCATGGCTGTCAGGTTTTCGATGCCAATCGCGGGCAGTCGGCGGCCGATGTAGTACTCCACTGCCTTGACGTCGTGGACAGTGACGGCCTCGATCTCGGCGAGTTCGTCGACCGATGCGGCGTTGAATTCGGTGACGATGGCACGGAGCTGCGAAACCTGCTCGTCCGTCAGGGGACCCGCGCCAGGCAGCACAGACTGGCTGGTCAGGTGGATCAGCCACTCAACCTCAACGTGAACGCGATCGCGGTTCAATGCGGCCTCGGACAAGTAGTCAACGAGGGGCGCGACGGCGGCACGGTACCGGCCATCGAGGGCGCCAAGAGCGAGGGGTTCGGAAGCGAGGGACACGCGAGGGGATTCAGCCATGGTGCCTATTCTTTCATGTTCCGTGGAGGCGCCCGAGTTGATGACTGCGCTATGTGGACAGCCGTGCGCGTTATCCACATAGCCGACGGCGGCACTTCCGCCCGGTTTCCGGGCTCCGTAGCGTCATACCTACCGATCAGCAGAACAATCAATGGAGTACACGGACATGAGCGTCGGCCTGATGCCTGCAGCCACCCCACCCACCTTCGATCCCCTGGAGTGTGCCTCGCGCAGCCACGAGGTCCAGAGGCTCGCTTGGCGTATTAAGTCGTGCGTGGACCAGACGGATGCCGTGCTGGCATCCTTGCGGCGGACCCAGTTGGAGGAGTGGCAGTCTCCCGCCGGAAGTGCATACAGGACAACTATTGCCCTTCACGCGTCGGCGTTAATGCGTGCACGGGAATCATTGGAAGTCGCTGCTGCCTCCGTTCTCCGTCATTCCCAGAACGTAGCTGTCTCCGGTGGGAGGGGCAACTGATGGCTGATGTTGCTCCTGTTGGTGCGGGTTCGGCCCCCCAACCTACGGCGCCCGCCCCCGATGGCATCCTGGGCATTCGTGGCGGAGTGGGCGGAATATCCTGCCAGTTGGAAGAGCTCCTGCGTGGAGCGGCACTGCTTGACGAGTTGGTCCAACAGTTGGTTGGTGTGGAAGCGGAAGCCCGCCGGGTGAAGGCAGATTTGGGGTCCTACCTCTTCGACTCGTACGCCTCGGGGTGCGCCGCGATCGATGCGGTGGCCATAAGTGGTCAAGAGGTAGGCAGGGTACGGCAGGAATTGGTTGGTGTCAGCTCGAGTGTGCGGTCCAGCCATCACGATTACGTGCAAACAGAGGTCAAGAATCTGTTCCCGCGGATATTGAGGCTTGATGAGATGAAGATGTCAGGTGCTCCCTGGGTACCTGGCCCGGACATCACGCAAAACGTAGTCACAAGCATCATTCCACCGGGCATGGATGCGGGGGACATCATGCGTGGGCTTCTGCAGTCACCCGTCGTCCCCGGACTGAGGCCGCGCCCGGTGAGCATCGAGAAGATCGACGAGTCGATCGAGCAAGTGGATCCATCCATGGCGCAAAGCATCCGGCGACTCGAGCAACTCCATGCCCGGGGCGATGGAGAGATTGAGATCATTCAGCTCCACCACGATGGCTCGTCCTCGTGGATGGTGTTGATTCCGGGAACACAACCCGAAGCACCAGATACCAATCCTTTCGATATTCCCGGCGTTGGTGAAGCCCTCGGTTATGACTCGGAAGAAGTGGTGCCTGCTATTGGTCAGGCGTTGAGGGAAGCCGGAGCTGAAGCCGGCGAGCAGGTGGTAGCAGTGGGGCATAGCCAAGGAGGGGCACACGCCATGAACCTCAGCCGGAACAAGGCGTTCCTCAGCGAATTCGACCTCAGGTATGTCCTCACAGCTGGAGCTCCTGCTGGCGGCATTAGCTCGGAACCGGGAATTGCTGCGTTGCATCTGGAGCACGTCCAGGACTGGGTCCCGGGTTCGGATGGCCGCGTGAACCCGGATACCAAGGACAGGGTCACGGTCACGCTGAACAATGACGTCAAAACACCCGAGGGGGAGGACCCAGGCCTGGGGCCCGGTCACCGCCTGGAGAACTACGCGGCAGGTGCCGAATTGGTCACGGCGAGTCGGGATGCCTCGCTTGCAGCTTCGACAGCGGCGTTCGCTGGTGTTGTTGGTGTGGGCGGTGCGGCGAAGGTAACGCACTTCAAACTGGAACGGGCACCCTTGCCGGACAAGAGGCCGGGCCTTCGTAACCGCAATCTGCCAGAGACACGATCCGTGGCCGGGGCGCGGTAAGTCCAGCGCGATGGTGGGTGCAGCCCAAACGGTGCCGGGAGCGCGAGCGACGGGAACTGCTTCTAGCGTTTGCGGGCGCCTGGGATGAGTCCGGCAACCAGGCTGATGATGCTGATGATGATTGAGGCAAGGATGGCTGTCCAGAAGAACGAGTCAATGGTGAGGTGCACAGGCGTAAAGCTGCTCAGCCACGCTGTCAGGTACAGCATTGCCGCATTGATGATGATCGTAAACAGGCCCAGGGTCAGGATCGTCACAGGGAGGGACAGAATCTTCACCAGCGGGCGCACGAACGCGTTGACCACTCCAAAAATCAGGCCGATAAAGAGGTAAGCCAAGACGATGCCTGCTGCATCCGCGCCTTGAGTGATCCCCGCGTTGGCTGCCGCCTTTTCAGTGGCGGAGGAGGATATCTCCAGTCCGTCCAACAGCCAGCTGGCGACCCACAGGGCCAGGCCATTGATCAGGACGCGAACTATGAATGAACCCATGCGCCCATGCTTTCACACTCGTCTGTGGCTCGGCTGGGACATTACTAGGAGAAGGAACTTGAGGAGGATGAAGGTTGGGCGGGAGAACACCCAAACGCCGCAGGGGTACAAGTAGGCTTGAATCCATGACTACTACTGACAACGCACCGGAGGGCGTACTCCCTCGACCGGTCGTGGACAGGCTCCCCAAGTACGCGGCTGGTAAACCCCCCGCTGCGATTGAGGGCCTCACCAGCTACAAATTGTCGTCCAATGAAAACCCGCTGCCTCCGATCCCTGCAGTGTTGCAGGCCATCGCAGACCAGACTGACATCAACCGATACCCAGACCCCCTGGCAACCAAATTGCGCAATGCTTTGGCTGGTTTCCTGGACGTCCCCGCTGACGACGTCGTCACCGGTGCAGGAAGCCTCGGCGCACTCAACCAGATTCTTGCCACTTTTGCGGGCCAGAATGATGACGGCAAGTCGGACGAGGTGATCTACGCCTGGCGCTCCTTCGAGGCTTACCCCATTTGTGTGGGCCTTGCCGGGGCGGCCAGCGTGCAGATCCCGTTGCTTCCGGATGGCCGTCACGATCTCGAAACCATGGCCGCAGCGGTGACGGTGCGCACCAAGGTGATCTTGCTCTGCACCCCGAACAACCCCACGGGACCCATCCTCACGGCTGAGGAAACGGAGCGTTTCATCCAGTCGGTGCCACCCAACGTGGTGGTGGTGATCGATGAGGCGTACCAGGAATTCGTCCGCGACCAGGCTGCTGTAGACGGGATCAAGCTCTACCGGAAATACCCCAATGTCGTTGTGCTGAGGACTTTCTCCAAAGCCCACGGGCTGGCGGGACTGCGCGTTGGCTACAGCGTTTCCGGCCCGCAGCTCACCCAGCACCTTCGCGTCACGGCTACACCTTTCGCCGTTTCGCAAATTGCAGAGCGCGCCGCGATTACATCCCTTGAGAATTTCGACCAGGTTGTCGAAAGGGTACAAAGCCTGGTGGACGAGAGAGACCGCGTCACTTCGGGTCTTCGAGATCTCGGATGGTTCGTGCCGGAAGCCCAAGGGAACTTCGTTTGGTTGAACCTGGGTGCGAACAGTGGCGAGTTTGCAGCGTTGGCAGCCGAGCAGGCCTTGTCTGTCCGGGCCTTCGGAAACGAGGGAGTGCGGGTCAGTATCGGCGAAGTGGAAGCCAATACACGGTTCCTGAAACTCTGTGCAGGTTATACAAAGGCTCCGCACAGTTCCTAGCGGTTAACAAATGCGCCTACGCTACTTACTGCCGATAAAGTAAGGACGAAAGCCAAAATATATGCCCATTCCGGAATGCATTCCGGAATGGGCATATATCCCAGCGACAGACATTGCCCGGCACTAGCTGCGGCAAGCAAGGAGACGGAATGGGCTCGACACAACTGCCCCCCGGGACCGATGAAACTCTGGCGGCAACCTCAGCGGCTGTAGCTGCCTCGGGTGAACCCGTAGAGATGGTCCAGTTGCTCGGCCCTGACGGAAAGCTAGGCACCGATCCCGTCTTCTCTGACTATGCCAAGCGGATAGACCCCGAAAAGCTCCGCGTCTTTTATGCCGACATGGCCAGAATCCGCCGGTTTGACCAGGAAGCTACTGCTCTGCAGCGCCAAGGCGAACTCGCACTGTGGGTGCCCCTGACCGGTCAGGAGGCCGCCCAGATAGGCTCGGCCCACGCCAGCCAGCCGCAGGACTACATTTTCCCCACTTATCGTGAACACGGTGTCGCACTGGTGCGAAACGTGGACCTGGCCGAATTGTTGAAGCAGTTCCGCGGAGTCTCCAATGGAGGCTGGGACCCGCGGGGGAACAACTTCCACCTCTACACCCTGGTCCTGGCCGCCCAAACGCTTCACGCCGTGGGCTACGCCATGGGCATCCAGCGGGACCAGAAGCTCGCGGTTGCCGGTGATTCCAATGATCCCAAGGCTGCGGTGATTGCCTACTTCGGTGACGGCGCCAGCTCCGAAGGCGACGTCCACGAATCGATGGTTTTCGCTGCCTCCTACGATGCCCCGGTTGTCTTCTTCTGCCAGAACAATCACTGGGCCATCTCCGTGCCTACGGAAGTCCAGACCAAGGTCCCGTTGGCCAACCGTGCCAAGGGCTACGGTTTCCCGGGAATCCGTGTGGACGGAAACGACGTCATTGCCGTCCACGCCGTCACTGAATGGGCCCTTGAGCATGCCCGTGAAGGCAGGGGCCCGGTGCTCATCGAGGCTTACACCTACCGGGTTGGCGCACACACCACAGCGGACGACCCCACCAAGTACCGCGAACTGGCTGAAGAAGCCGCGTGGCGTGAGAAGGATCCGCTGGAGCGTTTGGAGAAATACCTGCGTACGGAGGGGCTCGCCGATGAGGCCTTCTTCGAGCAGGTGCAGGCCGACGGCGATGAGCTGGCCAAGTATGTCCGCAGCACTACGCATGGCCTTGAGGTGCCGGACATCCGGGATTCCTTCGCCAACGTCTACGCCGAAGCACACCCGCTGATTGCGGAGGAACAGGCGTGGTTCGAAGAATATTCGGCAGGCTTCGAAGCCGACCAGGAGGCAGCTAACTGATGGCAACAATGACCATTGCAAAGGCCATCAACGAAGGTCTCCGCGCATCGCTGAAGAGCAACCCCAAGTCCCTCTTGATGGGCGAGGACATCGGGCACCTCGGTGGTGTTTACCGGGTGACGGACGGCCTGATCAAGGAATTCGGGGCGGACCGGGTCGTCGATAGCCCGCTGGCTGAGTCCGGCATTGTTGGTACCGCTATTGGGCTCGCTTTGCGTGGCTACTTTCCGGTGTGCGAGATCCAGTTTGATGGCTTCGTCTATCCGGCTTTCAACCAGATCACCACGCAGTTGGCCAAGATCCATGCCCGCAGCCATGGCCGCCTGACTGTTCCTGTGGTTATTCGGATCCCGTACGGTGGCGGCATCGGTTCCATCGAGCATCACTCCGAATCCCCGGAAGCGTTGTTCGCCCACACCGCCGGCCTCCGTATCATTTCGCCGTCCAACGCGCACGATGCTTATTGGATGATCCAGAAGGCTATTGAGTGCCAGGACCCCGTGATCTTCTTCGAGCCCAAGCGCCGCTACTGGCTCAAAGGCGAGGTGGATGTTGAGAATGCCGGTCTATCAGAAGACCCGTTCAAAGCGCACGTGGTCCGTGAAGGTACGGACGCCACGATTGTGGCTTACGGGCCGTTGGTTCCGGTTGCCCTTGCTGCAGCAAACGCCGCAATTGAGGATGGACGCAGCATCGAGGTCATCGACCTCCGTTCCATCTCGCCTGTGGATTTCGACACCGTTGAGGAGTCGGTCAAGAAGACCGGCCGGCTGATCGTCGCCCACGAAGCACCCACGTTCGGTGGCATCGGCGGAGAAATCGCCGCCCGGATCAGCGAACGGGCGTTCCTGCACCTTGAAGCCCCTGTGATCCGCGTTGGCGGTTTCCACATGCCGTATCCCGTGGCCAAGGTTGAAGAGGACTACTTGCCGGATATCGACAAGATCCTCGAAGCGCTCGACCGCTCCCTGGCTTACTAAACCGCCCTGATCCAGTCCGGCTCCACAGCCGGGCAGACGGAAATCGAGGACCACCGTGACTGTAAAGAAATTCAACCTGCCGGACGTCGGCGAAGGCCTGACCGAGGCCGAGGTAGTGGCTTGGAAAGTCAAGCCCGGCGACACCGTTGCAATCAACGACGTCCTGTGCGAGATCGAGACAGCGAAATCGCTCGTTGAGCTCCCTTCGCCCTTCGCCGGAACGGTCACCGAGCTGTTGGTCGAAGAAGGCATCACGGTGGAGGTCGGCACGGCAATCATCGCCGTTTCGGACAACCAGCCCGGGGACGCAGGACCGGTGACCCAGGCTCCGGCGTCGGCTCCCGCGGCCGATGCCCCTCTCTACGGCAAGCTTCCCGCTGATACCGACAACGGCGAAAACGGCCCGGCAGGCGGGCCGCTGGTGGGTTCCGGCCCCAAAGCCGACGCCGTGAAGCGCCGTGCGCGCAAGCGTCCAGCCGGTGCTGGCGAGGCAACTACGGTCGCCGAAAACGCCGAAGGTACAGTCCAGGACCACCAAGCGGTTCTGGCTGCCCAAGCAGCCCAGGCGCCGGTGCCTCATCGCCCGACGGCGGCACGTGCCGCCGTCGCGCAGGTCACCCATGCGCCGGTCACCCAAGCGCCGGAAGTCACGACGCCAGAAGGCACAGCGCAGGGAGTATCAACGGCCCAGACCGCCGCATCACGCGGTGCCGCCATCAGCGGCACCATCAGCGGGCTCGTCAACAAAGTCCTGGCGAAGCCGCCGGTGCGCAAGTTCGCCCGCGATCTCGGCATTGACCTTGCCGACGTCGTAGCCACGGGACAGCGCGGCGAGGTGACCCGCGAGGACCTGGTCAGCTATCAGGCGCAGCGTGACGCTGAGCTGGATCAGGCGGAGTCTTTCTGGGGTGCTTCCAAGAAGCCGCAGGACCAGAGGATCGAGCGCGTACCCGTTAAGGGTGTGCGTAAGGCGACCGCCAAGGCCATGGTGGAGTCCGCGTTCACGGCACCGCACGTCAGCATCTTTGTTGACGTCGATGCGAGCCGGACCATGGAGTTCGTCAAGCGGCTCAAGGTTTCGCGGGACTTCGAGGGAATCAAGGTATCCCCGCTGCTTATTTTGGCCAAGGCAGTCATTTGGGCGGCCGCGCGGAACCCCAGTGTCAACGCCACGTGGGTGGAGAACGCTGATGGCAACGGCGGTGCGGAGATCCAGATCAAGCACTTCATGAACCTGGGCATTGCAGCTGCAACACCACGTGGCTTGATGGTGCCCAATATCAAAGACGCACAGGACCTCTCCCTCAAGGAGCTGGCCCTCGCCCTGAACGATCTCGCCACCAAGGCCCGGGCGGGCAAGACGCAGCCCGCCGAGATGCAGGGCGGCAGCCTGACCATCACCAACATCGGTGCGCTTGGCATTGATACGGGTACGCCCATCATCAACCCGGGCGAGGTTGCCATCATTGCGTTTGGAACCATCAAGCAAAAGCCGTGGGTTTTGGACGGGGAAGTGATTCCGCGGTGGATCACCACGCTGGGTGGCTCCTTTGACCACCGGGTGGTGGACGGCGACCTCTCGGCCCGCTTCATGGCCGATGTGGCTGCCATCCTTGAAGAACCGGCCCTATTGCTTGACTGATCGCCGTTGCTTGACTGATCGCCCGGCCGCCAACACGGCGGCTTCAGGGTCGAACACCGCTGTGGCTTCTGGCAACTCTGGTCATGTGCCTGTCCGGTTGCTGTCAGGACCCTGGCCCGTTGTTGCCCGGGTCCTGACGGAAGCCTTCCAGCCGCCCATCGTAGTGACGGCTCTCCTGTTGATCAGTCCGGCTATCGAACCCGGCTTTCCCGGGACCATGGGTTTTGGGCTGCTGGGAGCTCTCTTCGTCTGTGTCCTGCCGTTGGCGTACGTGCTGGTGATGGTCAGGCTGGGCAGAATCACCGATCATCATGTCAGCGACCGCCGGCAGCGGCCACCGTTGCTGTTGCTTGCCTTGATTTCCGTGCTGGCGGGCGTGGGGGTGCTCCAGCTGATCAGGGGTCCGACGAGCGTTTCACTGATGATCATTGCGCTGCTCGGAGGCATTGCCGTTCTTGCGGTGGTGAGTGCTTTTTGGAAGATGAGTGGACACGCTTCGGCCATCGCAGCCGCTGCAGTCATTACCGTTTTGATGTTTGGGCCAGCTTGGCTGCCCGTGTTGGTGATTGTTCCGGCCGTGGGGTGGTCGCGGGTGGTGCTTCGCGCCCATACGCTCGGTCAAGTCGTCGCCGGGTCTTTGTTCGGCGGTACCGTCATCGCGGGTTTGTGGTGGCTGCTGCGGGAGTGGATGCTCTGAGGCCAGGCCAGCACCTGCTGTAAGGGCGGCCCCGCTTTAGAACGCGGGGTAGTTGACCAGCAATGCCTGAAGTTCCGTGGTGGACATGTGGTTTGCCATCTCCACGCTGATGCCCATAGCCATGGCTGCGAAGGTGATCATTGCGACGCAGGCAAGGGAGAGGAACCGCCAGTCCTTGCGCATGATGCTGGTGAGAGTTTCCGGCATGTTCAGGCTGGGGGAAATCATGTTGGGGGCGCTGTCCCAGGAGCCGTCGTCGAGCATCGCGATGATGCGGTCATTCGCGCGGTCAAAACGCATCGTGCTGATGCTCTTGCCGTGGCGGGCAAGCAGGATGTCGTGTCCAACGCGCTGGCGCGGCTGCAAAGTAAGCAAGTGAAGTCCCCTGAAGTCAGTTGATGGAGGATGGCTCACGCCATTGGGGGCATCTCAATTTTATAACGATGACTTCGGGGGACAGGCCAAAATCACGCCAAAAGCCGGGTGAGGCTCCCCACCCGGCGGCGTGATTCAGGTCGCTTACGGCTGGTCGGTCTTGGCGATGTAGACATCGCAGGGGGCATTGTGGGCCACTGTGTTGGCTACGCTGCCAAGGACACGACCAAGGCCTTGCATGCGCCGGTTGCCCACCACGATCAACCGCGCTTCGAGCATTTCTGCTTCTTTGACCAAGGCTTCACCGGGTTTGCCGCGGGCAGCCGAGTACGTTACCTCGAGGCGCTCATCAGCCAGGCGCTCCGCCACTGTGCGGGCGACGGCTTCGGCTTCGGCAGCGTCTGACACGATCCATTTATCGGTCCCGATCTCAACTACCTCGGTCTTGTTGCTATCGAATGCGCTCACCACGCGAAGACTGGCGCCAATCCCGATGGCCAGTTGCTGGGCAGCCTTGGCCGCCCTCATCGCCGTCTCGCTACCGTCTACTCCTACAATGACAACCCCGGTCATAGTGATGCTCCTTCAGTGTTGGCTTTGATGGCCTCTGCGAGAACAGGGGCCAGACGACGTACGCCTTCGGCAATCGTATCCGGCGGTACAGCACTGAACGCCAGACGAAGCTTGTTGGATGGGCCATCTGCCGGCGAGAACGCTGCGCCGGGTATGAAGACAACCCCCGCATCGATGGCCTTCTTCAACAAAGGGTAGGTGTCCACGTTTTGGGGCAACGTGACCCAGACGAAGAATCCACCGTCGGGACGTGTCCACGAGAGCCCCGCTGGCATGTATTCGTCCAGGGCGCCGAGAAGGGCTTTGCAGCGTTCTGCGTACAGGCCGCGGTAGGTTTCGATTTGCCCCCGCCAGTCGTAGTCACGCAAATATGCGGAGACAAGCATTTGGTTCAGGGGCGGTGGGCAAAGCGTGACTGCTTCGGAGGCCAGGTAGAACCGACGCTGCAGGTGGGCGGGCACCAAGGCCCAGCCAATGCGGAGACCCGGCGCGAAAATCTTGGAGAAGGACCCCAGGTAGATGACGTCATCGGGATTTGCAGCCCGCATCGGTGCGATCGGGTGGCCGTCAAACCGCAGCAGGCCGTAGGGGTTGTCCTCCAGCACAATGATATTCGCTTTGCGGCATATATCTACGATCCGCTGCCTGCGCGACTCTGCCAGGGTGATACCCGAGGGATTGTTGAAGTTGGGGATCGTATAGAGGAACTTGATGCTCTTGCCCTCTGACTGGAGCGCGGCGATCCTGGCCTCAAGCAGTTCAGGTACCAACCCGTCGTCGTCCATTTCGATTGGCTCCACCTGCACCTGGTAGGCCTCGAACGTATTCAGGGCACCGACGTAAGTGGGGTTTTCGACAAGGACAACGTCGCCGGGATTGCAGAAGACCTTGGTGGCCACATCCTGCGCTGACTGGGAACCAGCAGTAATCACGATGTTTTCAGGCTGGGCGTCCATGATGCCTTCTGCGGCCATGATCTCGCAGACTTGCTGGCGCAGTTCAGCGGTCCCTTGGCCACCGCCGTATTGCAGGGCGGTCATCCCTTCTTCGGCGATGATCCTGGCGGCGGTCTGGCCAAGCTTTTCCAGCGGCAGCGACTGCAGGTACGGGTTGCCGCCTGCGAGCGAGACAAGGCCGGGCCGCATGGAGATATCGAAGACGTCGCGGACAGCGGACTGCTTGATGTTGGCGGCCCGCGCGGAGAACAGTTCCTCGTGCGGGTGGGCGGCGGCCGTGGCGGCCCGCTCAATGGCGTCGATGGCTTCAGCGGGCAGCTTGGTGCCGGCATCCAATGTTTCGTGGGTCACAGTGACAGGATACTCCTGAAGGTTGCTAATTAGGCAACATATGTTTTCAAGAACGCGCCGGTTTGCGTGGATTCCTTTACGCCGGGAACGGTAGGGGCTGGAATGTAGCTATGACACTGCACCGGGGATCCGTGACCAAAGCCGAACTCTTCCACAAGCTTCACGACGCCGGACCCACGCCGCTGGTCCTGGTGAATGTCTGGGACGCGGCTTCCGCCCGCGTGGTGCAGGAGGCTGGTGCGACGGCGATAGCTACCTCAAGCTCGGCAGTTTCCTGGAGCCTGGGCTTCCGGGACGGGGACCACGTGCCTTGGGGACTGGCGATGGCGGCGCTCGGGCGGGTGGTAGGGGCAACCAAACTGCCGGTAACTGCCGACATCGAAACTGGATACGGGCGCACGGACGATGAACTTCGGGCCACCGTGCACGGAGTGCTGGATGCAGGCGCGATCGGCATCAACATTGAGGATTCGGCTGCGGAGCCACTGACGGACATCAACGAACAATCGCGGCGTATCGCTTTGATCCGTGCCGTGGCGGACGAGCGTGGAATCCCTTTGTTCATCAATGCCCGAACCGACACATACCTCTCCGGACAATATTCGGACAACGCTTACGACGAGACCTTGCGCCGTGCTGAGTCCTACCTCACGGCGGGTGCGGACGGCATCTTCGTTCCCGGGGTCGTGGACCTTCACGTCCTGCACGAACTCTCCAGCAAGATCCCCGCGCCCCTTAATGCCCTTGCGGGAGTGGGTGCGCCATCGCCACTCGAACTTCACGACGCCGGCATACGGCGCGTCAGCATCGGCGGCAATACGGCTAAAGCTGCCTACGCAAAAGTCGCACGGGTGGCGAAGGAAATTCTGGGCGACGGCAACTGGGCAGGATTGGCAGGCACCCGCAGCCACGACGAGATGGATGCGCTCTTCGCCCAAGGGCCCAAGTACAGGCCTTAAGCAGCGCGGTTTGCGGCAGATGAAAGCGCACGACGCCGGAACCCGGCTTTAATGTCTGACCCCGCCATTAGCTTGGAATCAGTAGCAAAGACCGCAGGCAGGGGAGGGCGGATGGCAAGACGCAGTGTGCAGTTCTGGCGCATTGACCAACTGAATGGCGAGGACCTGCGCGCTCCGTTTCCGGCGCGCCGCGTTGCGGAGGTACTCAAGAAGGCCCAGGAAGCTGGGACGGACCGGCATTTCATCGGCATGGACGGCACGGTGTTGGTTGCCCAGACCGCATCTTTCTCACCGCATCCGGTGATCCTCCTGGATCGGGTCCGCGATACGAACCTGCCCAGCGTCGGGGATGCGCTTGGGCGCCGCAAGCCCCTCCCCTTGGAGCCGGGTGACCATCTTCTGGAAACCACCTACTTTGCCTTCCTGAAGCGGAACGTCATCGCCGTGTTGACCAGTGGCAACGGCCCCCGGGCTTCCAGGATGGGGGAGTACCTCGAAGGCATGCTGGGGCTTGAACCCGGACTGGTCCCGGTGGTCCGTGAGGATATCGAGGAGATCCTTACCAGGCTTGAGGTGAGTCGCTTCGAGTTCGCGCTTCCTGCTGAACGCCTCTCCGGAAAGTTGATGGAGGGTGAATGGGCTGACGTTCTGGAGAGTGCCTCACGCCTGGTGACTGAGGGAACCTTCCGGATTTCCCTCACTGTGGGCCGTTCGGGAGGGGCCGGGGACAAGCAGCGGATCCGGGAACGCATTCAGCAGCTCATTGACCTCTTCCGCAGGGCGGGATCCGTAGAGCACTTCGACTACGTCGTGGCCGAGGGCAAGGACTCCCTGACCGGTGACCGCGAGGTGGTTGACCTGCTGAAAGAGCGTTTCATCTCCCATGTCGAGGTGGACCCCGATGTGTTCAACGATCCCCGGAAGTCCGCTGCCGAGGCAGTCGCCATCCTGAACAAGCAGGCCAGGGACAACGAAGCATTCTTCGCCCTCACGCTGCCGGAAATCAGAGGCTCAGCAGACTCGGTCCCTGTGCCGGACATCGTCGCAGGTGGAATGGCGGCAGTGCGGGAAGCTCTGGCAGCGTCCACAAAGGAGGAAGCCGCCAAGGCAAAGCCCGGGGATGTTAAACCAGCGGAGGGATCAGAAGGCAGCGCGGATCATGAGCTTGTACGAGGTTGACGTAGAGCACGCCGGGCGACGCCGGACGGTGTGGAGGTGGTTTCTGCTCCATCCGCCGGCAGACTATGCGTGGGCGGTAGTGGCTGTGCTGATGTGGCTTGGGTTGGCCTGGCTATTGGAGCAGCCCTTGATGCTGGAGGGCGTCGATCCAGGTGCCCGTCGAACCCTATTCCAAACCCTCGCTACGTTGGCTGGTGCTACCGCTGGCCTCACGCTCACCAGCGTCTCCATGCTGATCAACGTGCTCGGCAAAAAGGCGGCGCCCGGGCAGCGTGAGCTTCCCCTGGAGAAGCTCACCGCCTTGCATCGTCGCCAGATCGGAGAAGTGTTCCTGTTCGCCATCCCGGGGCTTGGCCTGCTGGTGGTGGCTGCCCTCGTCACCGTGGTGCTGGAGGGCGATGGTCCCAGGGGCCTCTGGATCCCGGAGGCGGTTGTCTTCGTTCTCGCCTTCGCGTCCGTGCTTGCGCTGCTCCGCGTGGCGTGGGCGCTCCGGCGGGTGCTGGCCATCGCAACGGCTTGAGAGGCACTAACCGCACAAACCGCACTAACGCAGGCTCAGCGCCTCAGCCAAAGTCTTGCCATTGATGTAGATTTCGGCCCGGGATGCTCCGCTGGCGGAGACGATGGTGTGGGTCAACTGGGCTTCAATGCGCGGGATGTCGCAGACTCCTCCGGGGCGCAGCGTTCCACTCAAATTCACCACCACGGTTGCTCCGCTGACGTATCCCGACGCGAAGTGCAACGAGGAATCAGCCAGCGAATCGTAGAGGCCCGCGCCGGTGTCCAAGGGCATGCCGGCTTCCAGCAGGCGGCTCAGGGCCAGCGTCAAAGGGTCGCCGGGCGCCAGGGCGCCCCGGACCGGCACCAGGCTGTCGTTGCATCCGAAGCGGACACCTCTTGAGCCCCCGTCGTCAACGGCAACGTAGTAGACAGCCGGCCCCAAATTCAGGTCCTGGGGTACGGTCGCAGCCCGGGCGACGGGAGCAACAGCCGTCGGTGAAGGGCTCGGCGTAGCGACGGGTACAGGCTCGACGGCGTCACCTTGCTTGGGCGTTTCGGTCGCCCCAATGCCAGGGGTACCCGTGCCGGAACTGCCGGAGCTGCCGGAACTGCCCCTGCCCCCAGGGCCCGAAGTGCTGGAAGGTTCGGCTGTCGAATCACGGTCCGCAGTGCCCCCGGTCGTCGTGGACGGCAGAGACGGAGCGCCGGAAGCCCCATCCGCGGCAGCATTGCCATCACGCGCCGGACTCGAGGGGCCCGCCACGGGAACAGGCGAACCAGCCTCGGGCGATGGCAAACGACCCGGGTCCGAAGTGCAGCCGGCCAGCAGCAGACCCAGCACGAGGCAGGCAGCCGGGATCGCCGTCGTACTTGTTGGCCTCCGCCCGGCACGCATGACAGCCCCACGCTCCTGTCCGTCCACCTGTAGTTCAACGTTAGGCCCGTGTCACTTGGAGCAAAATGCCGCTACGGTGACGGTTCGGACAAGAGTTGATCACGCTGCGTCCCGTAGACACGGGAAACGCAAATGCCCCCGCTCCATCCTGCAAATTCGCAGGCACGGAGCGGGGGCAAGGAAAGCGCTAAGACTAGGCTGCGGCTTCTTCTTCCTGAACGGCAGTCAGGGGCTCGAAGATAGCCTTGATCTGCTCGACAACCTCGGCGTCGTCCTTCGGGTGGAGTTCAGCGAAGCGGATCATGGAACCCGGGACTGCCAGCTTGACGTCGTCAAGGACCTTGGCGCCGGCGATCCCGACAGCCTTGCGGGCCTCGTCCTGTGCCCAGACTCCGCCGAACTGGCCGAAAGCGGTTCCGACGACGGCGGTCGGCTTGCCGCTGAGTGCGCCGGCGCCGTAGGGGCGGGACAGCCAGTCAATGGCGTTCTTCAGCGATGCGGGCATGGTGCCGTTGTGCTCGGGGGTGACGAGGAGAAGGGTGTCGGCGTTTGCTGCAGCGGCGCGCAGGGCCGCAGCTTCGGCGGGAACCTGGCCTTCGACGTCGATGTCCTCGTTGTAGAACGGGATGGTGCCCAGGGAATCGTGGATCTGGACTTCGACGTTCTCCGGTGCGTTCAGCTGGATGGCTTCGGCGAGCTTCTTGTTGTGGGAATCAGCGCGGAGGCTGCCGACGAGGGTAAGAACGGTGCTCTTTGACATGGTGTCTCCTTTGTAAGTGTTGGGACCTTCACTGATACTAAACGGACTGCGGTCCGGTTTCTATTCCCGGGTCTAGAATGTTTCTTGTGAGCTCGATCCCAATCCAGCCGGACGTGCCCTTCGGTCCGCCGCATGAGCGCAGCGATGCCGCCCGGAATCGCGAGCGGTTGCTCTGCGCTGCCCGCGAACTGGTTGACGAGTTCGGAGTAGAGGCGCTCACCATGGACGCGCTCGCCTGCAAGGCCAAAGTAGGTAAGGGAACGGTGTTCCGCCGCTTTGGTAGCCGGGCCGGCCTGATGATGACCCTTCTGAGCGACTCTGAATCTGAATTCCAGCGCGGCTTCATGTTTGGCCCGCCACCACTGGGCCCGGGCGCGACGCCGAGCGAACGCCTGGTGGCCTTCGGCGAGGGCCGTATCTACTTCGTCCTGGAAAACGGTGAGCTCCTCAAAGCCGCCGCAACCAATGCGCGCAATCGCTTTGACGTGCCGGCCACCGTCCTTGCCCACCGACATGTAGAGGTCCTGCTGCGGGAGGCCGGCATCGCGGATCCGTGGGTCATGGCGATGTCACTGCTTTCCGCGCTGGATCCGGAACGAATCGTCAACGACGTGAGGGTTCACGGCATCTCGCCGAAGAGGCTCACGGACTCCTGGCGCGAACTGGTCACGCGCCTCATGCGATCTTCCTAGCCCACCTACGAGACTAGGCCGTAAGCGCCACAGTGCCGCGGACGTTGGGATCGTGACGCGAATACAGATAACAATCTGGCTGCAGGCTTGAAACGGGGCCTCTTTGAGCGAAACGTGAAGCAGTTATTGTGGTAGTTTCCTCTTGAATGTGACCCATGCCATAAAAGGGCGGTGTTCACGTGGAGGGGTCTGGGGGCCATCACCCTTCATGCCAATTCGTAGCTGATGCCGGCCACAGCCGGGAACCGCGGAAGGACGAGCATTGAGCTTTGCCACGATCCAGGGCAGCCGCCCGACATGCTGAAATATCTGACTAAGCGGTCGGGCATCTACCTGATCATGATCTTCCTGACCACGAGCGCGGGCTATTTCCTGGCAGTATCAACGCTCAAACCGGCGGTCCTGGAACAAGAGAAGATCCCGCGGCCAACCCCGGAACAGGTGGCAGCCTCCTTCCGTGGCCTTGGACTGGACCCTGACGCCAGTCCCTGGGAACGCTATATTGGCTGGCTCGGCGGCATCATTACCCGCTGGGACTGGGGCCGCAGCCCAAACGGGGCATTCGTCAACGCCGAATTCGCTGACCGGGTACTTGTTTCCACAAGGCTGTTTATCGCCTCCATCATCCTGACGCTGATCATCGGCGTCGCGCTCGGCGTTTATTCAGCAGCGCGGCAGTACAAGTACCAGGACCGCGTCATCACGTCCTACAGCTACCTGGTGCACATCCTTCCCGCGCCGATCGCCTACTTCCTGGTGCAGTTGGGGGCCATCAGCGTCAACGAAACCGTAGGCCAGCGCATCTTTTTCGTCACCGGCATCTCGACGCCGGGGATCGAGCCGGGTTGGCCGGCTTTCGTTGACCTCGTGGCCCACTACGCCGTGCCCACCTTCGCGATGACCATCTTCGGCTGGGCCGGTTACCAGATAGCCCAGCGGCAGTATCTCCTGGACAACGTGAATGCCGACTTTGTCCGCACAGCCAGGGCAAAAGGTTTGACCCGCAACCAGGCCATCAGACGGCATGCCCTGCGGGTCTCCTTCATTCCTGTGGCGCAAAGCATCGCCTTCACCATCCCCGCGATCTTTACCGGTGGCTTCTTTGCCGAGGCGATCTTCGCCTGGCCAGGCATCGGCCTGTGGAGTATCCAGGCAATCGGACTTCAGGACGTCAACGTCGCCACGGCTACGCTGGCCTACGGCTCAGTGATCTTCGCAATCGGTGCCATCCTTGCCGATTTCGCCACAACGCTGGTCGACCCACGAGTGAGGGTCCAGTAATGACGAACATCATTGACCCCATCGCGGAAATCGACGAATCCAGGGTTGCCGACCAGGACGTCGTCATCGGCAAGACCCGCATTATCTTCCGTCGCTTCATGCGCAACCGTACCGCCGTCGCCGGTTTGTTCATCTTCCTGGCGCTGTTCCTCTTCTCCCTGTTCGGCGGGTTCCTGACACCCTGGGACAAGGACACGATTGATCCCCTCAACATCGGAATGGGACCATCACCGGATCACTTCCTGGGCACGTCCCAAGCAGGGATCGACCTCCTGGCGCTCATCGTTGAAGGCACTCGGATCTCGATCTTCATCGGCCTGATCGTGGGAGGCGTATCTGTCCTGATTTCCGCCGTCTATGGCTGCACCATGGCGTTCTTCGGCGGCAAAGTGGACGCCGTGATGTTGTTCATCCTTGAAGCCCTCATCATGATGCCGGCCATCCTTGTGGTCGCCGTGGCCACCAGTGGGGGCGGCGGACTCAAGGACCTTCCCAGCTGGCTCCTGCTGATCATCGTGCTGCTGTTCTTCAGCTGGATGGGCACGGCCCGCCTGGTGCGCTCATTGTCGATGTCCCTCATGCAGCGGGACTACGTCAAAGCCGCCAAGTACATGGGTGTCCCGTCCCGCAAGATCGTCTGGCGCCACCTCGTCCCGAACATCGGCTCGCTGTTGGTCCTCGATTTCACCCGCGGTATCACCGGTGCGGTGCTGGCCGAAGTGGCGTTTTCCTTCATCGGCATCGGCATCAAACTCCCCGATGTCAGCCTGGGTGTCCTCATCGGCCAGGCCACTGGCCAGGTGTCCTCGTTCCCGTGGATGTTCTGGGTTCCGCTGACCGTCATGTTCCTCCTGACCGGTTCGCTCGCGATGATGAACGATGGCCTCCGTGACGCCTTCGACCCCAGCTCCAGTTCGATCGGCCGCGCGAAGCGGACCACAGCACGAACAGTAAAGAAGACCCGCAAATGAGCACCAACATCTCCCACACGCCCGCAGAGCGGCTTCGCGACGCTGGACTCTACGCCCCCGGCGACGCCGTCCTGAGCGTCCGGGACCTCAACGTCCGCTTCAATTCCGAGAACGGCGTGGTCCACGCAGTGCGCGGCGTGGACTTCGACCTCATGCCCGGCAAGACCCTGGGCATCGTGGGCGAATCGGGGTCGGGAAAGTCCGTGACGTCCATGGCCATCATGGGACTCCTCCCCGAGACTGCGGACATCTCCGGTTCGGTGCGCTACAAGGGCAAGGAACTCCTGGGCCTCAGCGACAAAGCCATGTGCAAGCACCGCGGCAGCGACATCGCCATGGTGTTCCAGGACCCGCTATCGTCGCTGACCCCCGTTTACACCGTCGGGAACCAGATCATCGAGGCCCTGACCGTCCACAACCCCACCATGAGCAAGCAGGCCAAAGAAGCCCGCGCCGTCGAACTTTTGCGGATGGTTGGCATCCCCAGTCCCAAGGACCGGTTGAAAGCCTTCCCGCACGAATTCTCCGGCGGGATGCGCCAGCGCGTGATGATCGCCATCGCGATCGCCAACGATCCACGTGTGCTCATCGCCGATGAACCGACGACGGCGTTGGACGTCACCATCCAGGCGCAGGTGCTGGAAGTCCTGCACACCGCGCAAGAGGAGACCGGCGCCGCCGTCGTCATGATCACGCACGACCTCGGCGTCGTGGCGGGCATGGCCGACGACATCATGGTGATGTACGCAGGGAAGCCGGTGGAAACCGGGACTGTGGAGGACATCTACTACAACCCACGGATGCCGTACACCATGGGTCTCCTCGGCGCCGTGCCCCGCGTTGACACCGCCAACAAACAGTCACTGGTTCCGATCGAAGGCACGCCGCCCAACCTGACGCTTCCCGTAACCGGCTGCTCGTTCGCGCCGCGTTGCCCGCTGGCCAGCGATGCCTGCCTGCACGGCGAGCCCGAGCTCTTTTCGGTGCCGGGTTCCGAAGGCCACAGGGCAGCCTGCATCAAAACGGACCAGCTATCGGGCGACGCGGACGTCCACGAGATTTTCCAGGCGCCGCCCAAGCCCGTTTCAAAGTTCGACGGCGTGGCTCGCCTTAAGCGGGACAAGGTCCTTGAGCTCAAGGACGTGAAGAAGCACTTCCCACTCCTCAAGGGCGCGCTGATCAAGCGCAGGATCGGCACGGTCAAGGCCGTTGACGGGCTGAGTTTCGACATCCGCGAAGGCGAATGCCTCTCGATCGTCGGCGAATCCGGCTGCGGCAAGACCACCACGCTCCTGGAAATCATGGAATTCCACCCGGACCAAGTGGGCGAAGTGGTCATCGGCGGCGTCAGCAATAAGGTTGCCACCGACGCCAGGACCAAGATGGCCATGCGCAAGGAAATGCAGATGGTGTTCCAGGACCCCACGGGTGCACTGGATCCACGCTTCACGGTGTACGAAGTCCTGGCCGAACCGCTGGAAAACCTGGGCATGCCCAAGGCCGCCGTCCGGAAGCGCATTATGGAACTCATGCGGCTCGTGGGCCTGCAGGCGGACCACGTCAACCGTTTCCCCAACCAGTTCTCCGGAGGCCAGCGCCAGCGCATCGGCATTGCGCGGGCGCTCGCAGTGAACCCGAAACTTGTGGTGCTGGACGAACCTGTCTCTGCTTTGGATGTCTCCGTCCAGGCCGGCGTTATCAATCTCCTGGACCAGCTACGTGCCGAACTGGGCCTGAGCTACCTGATGGTTGCCCACGATCTCTCCGTGGTCCGCCATATCTCGGATCGCGTGGCCGTGATGTACCTGGGCAAGATCGTGGAAACCGGCGACGTGGACGAAGTGTTCGACAATCCGCGGCATCCCTACACGAGAGCCCTGCTCTCTGCGATCCCGGTACCCGATCCCAATCTGGAACGCACGCGTGAACGCATCATCCTGCAGGGCGACCTTCCCAGCCCGCTTGATGCGCCAAAGGGTTGCAATTTCGCAACGCGTTGCCCGGTATTCGCCGCACTACCTGCCGCCAAGCAGGAGAAGTGCCTTACTCTGGAGCCGCCACTTGCTTCAGAAGGTCAACAGGAGTTTGCATGCTTCTTCCCGGACGGGGAAATAGATGCCGACATGCTGGTGGTGCATGCCTGACGACAAATGACTCATTGATTGAACCCTGTATTCAATTCGTAAAGATTTCCAGTCGTAAACATGAAGGGCAAACCATGAAGAAGTACACGACGATCGGCGGCGTAGCAGTTGCAGCTGCGCTGATGCTGACCGCTTGCGGCGGGGGAACGCCGTCGGGTCCGGCCTCCCAGAAGGCCGAAGAAGCTGGCGGTGACATCAGCAAGCTCATTAGCGTTAATGCCAAGGAAGCCAAGGACCTGGAGCAGGGCGGCACTGTCACCCTTGCCATAGGCAGCATTGGCCCTGACTTTAACGGCTTCTCCAATGTGGGCAACAGCGCAGACAACTCTGCGCTGATGACTCCGGTTAATACGGCCTCCATCAACAGCGGCGGCATCGGCGGCTGCTGGAAGCTGGACTTCGACGGCAAAGCAGAGCCCAACAAGGACTTCTGCGAAGACGTCAAGAGCGAAGTCAAGGATGGGAAGCAGACCATCACCATCAAGGTCAATGACAAGGCGACCTGGAACGACGGAACGCCGATCGACGTCAAGACCTTTGAGAACACGTGGAAGATGCTCAAGGGCGACGATAAGTCGATCGACATCGTTTCGGCCGGCGCTTACGCTTTCGTGGACTCGGTCAAGGCCGGCGCCAACGACAAAGAAGTCATTGTCACCACCACCCAGCCCGTCTTCCCTTTGGAAGGTCTCTTCTTCGGCCTGATCCACCCGGCAATCAACACGCCTGAAATTTTCAACACGGGCTTCGCAGGCAACATGCACCCCGAATGGATGGCCGGCCCGTTCAAGATTGAAAACTACGACACCACCGCAAAAACGGTGACTATGGTTCCCAACGACAAGTGGTGGGGCCAGAAGCCGGTCCTTGACAAGGTGGTTTGGCGCCAGATGGAGCCAAGCGCCACGATTGCCGCGTTCAAGAATGGTGAAATCGACGCAGCCAACGGCCGTACCCTGGGCCGCTACAAGCAGCTCGAAGGTACCAAGGATTCCGATATCCGCCGCGGCCAGCGCCTGTTCGCAGGTGGCCTCAACCTGAACGCCAAGCGCCCGGCCCTTACGGATGTGGCCGTACGCAAGGCAATCTTCACCGCAGTGGACCGCAAGGCCATCCGCGATGTCCGCTTCAACGGCTTGAACTGGTCCGAGGAAAGCTCGGGTTCCATGATGCTCATGCCTTTCTCCGAGTACTACCAGGACAACTACCCCGTGAAGGAAACCGGCCCTGAGCAGGCCAAGAAGGTCCTGACCGATGCCGGCTACGCCCCGAATGACAAGGGCATCATGGCGAAGGACGGTGTTCCTGTTTCCTTCAAGATCACCAACTTCGGAGACGACCCCACCACGGCGGCAACGTCGCAGACCCTGCAGAACCAGCTCAAGGCAGCGGGCATGGATGTTTCCATCGATCAGCGCGGAGACGCCGACTTCGGCAAGGTCATTGGTGGCCGCGAGTTCGACGTAACCATCTCCGGTTACACCGTGGGTGCAGACGCAACCGACGCCGTGAAGCAGTTCTACGACTCCACCACCAACGAGAACGGCCTGGGCGACGCTGAGCTGGATGCCGAGATCAAGCGCCTGGCAACCATCGCAGATGACAAGGAGCGCAACAAGGCGGCCATGGACGTAGAGAAGAAGCACATGGAGAAGTACTTCTCCATGGGCACCGTCCTCAACGGCCCGGAGATCCAGTTTGTACGTACGGGTCTGGCCAACTACGGACCGTCCCTGTTCAAGAGCCTGTCCAACGTTCCGGACTGGACCACTCTCGGCTGGGAAAAGGGCGCCAAGAAGTAACGCTTTGCCCTAGGACCTAAACACAACGAGGCCGGGAGCTTCCCTGAACCTGCTCAGCGGTTCAGGGCGGCTCCCGGCCTTTTCCGATCCTTCTCTCACGTCCTGCCGCCTTTTCCCGATCGTTCTCTCACGTCCTGCGGCCTTTTCCCGATCGTTCTCTCACATCCTGACCTTCCGCAGTGCGCACCGCCGGGAGGTTTACTGAATTAGCCTTGGGGCATGACTTCCAGGCCGATTCGCACCGCCATCGCAGGTTTTGGGCTATCAGGCAGCGTGTTCCACGCGCCCTTCATTGCAAGCAACAGTTCGTATGAGCTTGCCGTCATTGCAACATCCGACGCCCAAAGACAGGCCAGAGCCGCTGAACGATACCCGCAGGCAAAGGTAGTCAGCACGCCGCAGGACATCCTGGCGCTAGCCGGCGAACTGGATCTCGTCGTCCTTGGAACACCGCCCGCCACGCATTATCCGCTGGCGAAAGCCGCTCTGGAAGCCGGGCTCGACGTCGTCGTCGATAAGCCGTTTGTCGTCCACAGTGCCCAAGGTGAGGAGCTGATCCAACTCGCCGCGCAAGCGGGCCGTGTCCTCACCGTCTACCAGAACCGCCGCTGGGACGGAGACGCGCTCACGCTTAAGAAACTGCTCGACGCCGGGACGCTGGGTGCGGTGACCAGGTTTGAAGCGGGAATGGAGCGCTGGGCGCCGGAGATCGCGAAAGCGTGGAAGGCAAGCGCAACTGCCGAGGACGGCGGTGGGGTCCCGTTCGACCTCGGTGCACACGTGCTGGACCTGGCCGTCCAATTCTTCGGACCCGCGCACGTCACCTATGCGGAGATCATGGCACGACGTCCGCAGGAGAAGGCCGACGACGACGTCTTCATCGCGCTCCAGCACCAATCCGGCGTCGTCAGCCAAGTGACCCTGAACCTCAACAGCCACCTCCACGGCCCCCGCTTCCGCGTGCTGGGCACGAAGGGCGGCTTTGTTAAGTTCGGCACCGATCCGCAGGAACCCTTTATTCTGGGCGGTGGACTGCCGACGGCCGCGGAGTACGGCGTCGAACCTGCCGAAAACTACGGGACCCTTGAGTTGGACGGCAAGCGCCGAACCGTCGCCACCGAGCGCGGGGCCTACCAGGAGTTCTATCGCCTCCTCGCCGAAAAGATCGACGACGGCGGTGCGGCCTCCGCGCTTCCCTCACCTGTGGATCCGGCCGACTCAGTGGCGGTGCTGAAGCTGATCGAACAGGCCAGGGCATTGGCTTCCTGAGTGTGGATTTGTTCAGGCAGGTCCTGCCCGGAAACATTTTTTTGAGGAAGGCGTAACCTCAACGGTGCCCGGAACGATGTAGAGGGTGTGCGGGCCACGTCCGCACGCTGATCATCCGGCAGCGACCCAAACGCTGCCGGGGCAATCCCCACATCGTTTGTCGGAGGCTTTTATGTCCTTGTTCACTGTCCTTGCCACCAGCAAAGTCGCCGCCGGCGTCCTGGCTGCCGGAGCCGTAGCTGCCGGCGGAACCGGTGTCGCTGCCTTCAATGGCGCGCTTCCCACCGAAATCCAGCAGAGCGCCCACGACCTCGTCGGCGCACCTGCACCGCTCGCCACGAAGGCGGCAGACGCGGCCGAAGCCGGCCAGGCCAAGGCGACTGACGCCGTCGAGACCGCCCAGGCAAAGGCTACCGACGCCGCCAAGACTGGCGAAGACAAGGCAACGGACGCTGTTGACGCTGCGAAGTCCAAGGCCGAAGACGCCGTCGCCGCAACGCCTGAAGCTTTCGGTCTCTGCACTGCCTTCATCAACGGTGGCCTCAAGGCTGACACCAAGGTCCCCGGTTTCAAGTCCCTGGTTGTTGCCGCAGGCGGCGAAGCCAACGTTGAAGCCCACTGCCAGGCAGTAGTCGACGCCGGCAAGGCTGCCGGTCTGAAGGCTGAAGGATCCGCAGACGCTGACGCTTCCGTTGCAGCCAAGGTGCCGGCCGTTCCGGCTGTCCCGGCTGTTCCGGGAACGGACGGCGCCCCGGCTGTCCCCGCTGTCCCTGCAACACCGGCCGCTCCGGCGCTGCCGACGCAGGTGCCCACCGAGGTTCCTGCCGCTCCCGGTGCAGGCCTCGATTCGGTCCGCTAAGCGCTCAGCGGTTACGGTTTAAGGGTGGGGCTCCTTCGTCTGGTACGGGGAGCCCTACCACTTTACGGACGGTCGAGTACGTAACAGACGGCAGTGGCAACGGATGTCCTGACCCCGGGAAGGAACCGGGGAGGGTGCTCCAGAGAGGCCGCTGCGCTGCGCGGGATGGAGGCATCCACGGGTGCTAAACCCATTAGCTGATGAATATGTGCAGACGGACGATGACGATCCCGCTCTGCTCTTCACCGATGCCTACAACCAGTTCTCCGGCCCGGTTTTCGGCTACCTCCGCGCCCGCGGTGTGGACGATCCCGAGGCCGTGACACAGGACGTCTTCCTCGCCCTGTATCCGAAGCTGCCGGACCTGCAGGGCGGCCTCCAAGGCGCCAGGACCCTGCTGTTCTCGATCGCCCACGCGCGCATGGTGGACCATTACCGCAAGCGTGAACGGACCCCGGATTCAGCTCCGTATGAGGCTGAGCTGGATGCGCGGCGGGCGCCCTCGGCCGAGGACCAGGCATTTGGCCGCGGCAGCCTGGGCGTCACGGAACTTCTGGAGGACCTCGCCGCAGATCATCGCGAAGTCCTGGCGTTGAGGGTGGTGGCTGACCTCTCCGTGGAAGAAACGGCGGCCATTATGGGCAAATCCCAAGGGGCAATAAAACAACTGCAGCGCAGGGCATTGAGTGCACTGAGGAAAAGTGCACTACGAAGGAATGGCACACCATGAGTGAACACATCACCCCGGCCGGACGACGGACCGGTGGCGCCGACGGTTATACAGGCGAGCAGGCCGTTGACCGTCTGTTGGCCGATTCCGGATTCGACGACGCCCGCGACATCCGTGCCGAACTTCTTGAACTGCGCTCCCTCGCCAGCACCGCTCCGCCGCCCTCTGCGTCCGTCCGCGCGTTGATGATCGGCGGCCGGGCGGCCAGCGGCACAGGCACGACGGCGGAGGTCGCCTGCGCCACGGCGGGTGCACCGACGGCGGTACTTACGTCCGTCGAAGGATCCACTGACTTAACTTCCCTTGACGAACTCGCGGCCCGTCGTCGTCGTAAGCGGCGCACTGCGATCGCCGGGCTCGCTGTGGCAGTGTCATTGGCAGGCGGTGCTACGGCCGCGGCTGCTTCCGAGGGTGGCATCCCGGGTGCTTTCCAACATCTGGGCTCGACAATCGGCTCAGTAGTTTCGCAGCTCACGCCGGGATCAGGCAATGGATCGGGGCATAATCCTGGTTCCCCCTCCGAGCAGGAGCGTGGCCGCACTGTGACTCCGGCAACCCCATACCCATCCGGCCGCAACCCCGGGGGCAATGGCACCTCGGGAAATGGCGCCAACCCGGGCGAGGAGCCTCAAGGGGGCACCAATGGCGCGTCCGGACATTCCAATTCACCCAAGGCTCCCAACGGGGGAACGCCCGAAATACCCAGGATTCCCGGGAATGGTCAGCCCGGCAACATCAGCATCCCGACTCCCGCTGCACCCATCACCCCGCCGGGCATCGAGGCCCCCAACGTAACCCCGCCGACCCTTCGGCAATCGGATAGCCCTGTGCCGGTTCCCACTCACGTGGTCCCTGAGGAACCAGTCACCCCCGGCAACGGCTAGAGCACGGGATTTCTGCCCAGCAATTTTCTGCCCAGCACGTGCAAAGCCCGCTGTTCCGTTGCTGGACAGCAACGGAACAGCGGGCCGGCGACTTGTCACCGCCGCAAGGGGCAAAGCCTAGGCGGTAACCACGCTGTGCCAGTCGGCAACGAGGGGCAGGTTGTGCGCCTCGGAAACCGAGTGGTGTGCCACGTGGCCTGCGGCGATGTTGAGGCCGGCGGCCAGGGCGGGGTCTCGGTCGAATGCGGCCTTGACACCCAGGTTGGCCAGTGCCACGGCGTAGCGCAGGGTGACGTTGGTCAGTGCGTACGTGGACGTGTTCGGAACAGCGCCAGGCATGTTGGCAACGCAGTAGAAGATCGAGTTGTGGACCTTGTACGTCGGTTCCTGGTGGGTGGTGGGGTGTGTGTCCTCGAAGCAACCGCCCTGGTCCACGGCGATGTCCACCAGCACCGAACCCGGCTTCATCCGGGACACAAGTTCGTTGGTGACCAGCTTGGGAGCCTTGGCGCCCGGGATCAGGACGGAGCCGATCACGAGATCTGCGTCGACAACTGACTTCTCGATCTCGTAGGCGTTGGATGCCACGGTCTTCAAGCGGCCCTGGTAAAGGGCGTCGAGTTCCCGCAGGCGGTTGATGTTGATGTCCATGATGGTGACATCGGCACCGAGGCCCAGCGCCATGGCGGCAGCGTTGGTTCCGGCAACACCGGCACCGAGGACAACAACTTTGGCCGGACGGACGCCCGGTACGCCGCCAAGGAGGATTCCCTTGCCGCCAGCCGGTGCCATCAGCGAGGAAGCGCCGACCACCACGGACAGGCGGCCTGCGACCTCGGACATCGGGGCGAGCAGCGGAAGGGTGCGGCCTTCCTGCACCGTTTCGTAGGCGATGGCCGTGACGCCGGAGTTGATGAGCTCGGCAGTGAGTTCGGGCTCGGCGGCGAGGTGCAGGTAGGTGAAGAGGATGAGGCCCTTGCGGAAGCGGTGGTACTCGGCCTTGATGGGTTCCTTGACCTTCATGACCATGTCCGCGCGGCCCCAGACGTCGTCCGCGTCGGCAACGATTTCAGCGCCCGCGATCGAGTATTCCTCGTCCGTGATGCCAGAGCCCAGGCCCGCACCCCGCTCAACCAGAACGGTGTGTCCGTGAGTGCGGAACTCGTGGACACCTGCGGCCGTGATGGCTACGCGGAACTCGTTGTTCTTGATTTCTTTGGGGACGCCGATGATCATTTGCTGGCTCCATCGTTTGCGGCTTTTTCGGCCGGATATTTGCTGTGGGCTGTGATTCCAGAATAAATCCGGCTGTGAGGCAGGCGACATGGATCTTGTAGCCCGCCTGAATGGAAACCGCGGAAATTCAAGGAACTTTTGCTATGCGCCTCGACATTTGTCGAGGTCTGGGGCGTCAGGTGTCGCCTGATGTTGGTACGCTTTCTGGATGCAGCAGGACGTCGAGGAGATCGTTGAACGCGTGGCGCTCAAGCTTGGCAGGGGGCTGTCCCTGGAAGACCTCGACGGCGTCCTCCTCGCCTACAGTTCCAACCAATCGCACGCAGACCGCGTGAGGGTGAACTTCCTCCTGAGCAAACGCGTGCCCAGCGATGTCAGTGCCTGGCAGCTCTCCCACGGCATCGCGACGGCGGTGCGCCCGGTTGTTGTTCCGGCGAACGACGAGCTGGGCATGCTCGGCCGCGTTTGCGTCCCGCTGCTGGTGCGCGGTTTCCGGGTGGGCTACTTGTGGGTGCAGCAGGACCTTGAGGAGCAAACCGCGACGGCGATACTCGCCGAACTGCCCGGCGTACGTGACGAACTGGACCTGTTGGCTGCTTTGTTGCTGGACTCAAACACCGCGGAATCGGAGTTCAGAAGGAGGCGGGAGCAGGAGTTTCTGGCGGCCTGCACAGGCGAATCGAATGCAGTGGCAGCGGTGGCCGGTTGGAAGGAGATCCAAGGCCGCGGTCCTTGGCAACTGGTGACCATCCTGGACGCGGATGGCGGCGGAACCGACGTCGACCCCATTGCCGCAACGCTAACGCACCGAACAGCAGCGTTGCAGTCCACCATTGGTGTCAACGCCGCGCTGTTCAGCGCCGGGACGGAGACCCATTCCGTTGTCCTGTTCCGCGAATCCGGTGGCCGGGCTGATCACGCCCAGGTTCTGGTGCACTATCAATTGGAGCTTGCAAAGCGGGCTGGCCGCAAAGTGGACCGGGTGATCCTGGGCATCAGTGAGCCGTTCCAGGTTATCCGGCAACTGGCGGGCGCCTACAGGCAATCGAAAGTGGCAGCCCAGGCCGCAGCCGTGGATCCGCCCCTGGGGGAATTGGTGGAGAGCCGGGCGGTGGGCGTGTATCAACTCTTCGATCGTCTTCAGGCGCCGGGCGGTTGGGATGACACGGGTTCCGTTCATTTCCGGACGTTGGAGGACCAGGACAAGAACGGCGAACTCCTGCCCGTGCTGGAACTGCTCTATGACAACGACAGCTCAGTGCAGGACGTCGCAGCGAAACTTCATCTGCACAGGAGCAGCATCTACAACCGCCTTGGCCGGATCCGCCAACTCATCGGAGCTGATCCGTTGAGCGGGGCCATCAGGCTCGAGTTGCACGCTGCACTGAAGGCACAGCGCTGGGCTTCGCGGCCCCGGATCTAGCGAATATCCAGGGTTTCAGGCCGCCAAGTGTTTTGGGCCGCCGAGTGTTGTAGAACGTGTGCTGCGGAACGGCCGGAATTGGACAGTCCTCCAGGCGTCACTTACGCTGAGAAAACGGTTTCTGACGAATTCTTAGGAGCACTGTGGGCGGCGTTGTGTCGGGGATCCTCATCGTCGCCTCGGTCATCGCGGTGGGTTACTTCGCCGCCCGCTACAAAGTGCTGGCCCCGGATGTACAAAGCGCACTGACCCGGACGGCTTTCTACATCACCAATCCTGCACTGCTGTTCACGGTGGTAGGTGGAAGCGACATTCGTGCCGCCTTCGGCGTCGACGCCCCTCTTGCGCTCCTGTCAGCAACCGTCATAGGCCTTCTCTATTGTTTGCTGAGCTTTCTGTTCTTCCGGCGGCCGGTCGCGGAAACGGCGGTTGGTGCCATGGCAAGCAGTTATGCCAACGCGAACAACATCGGTATTCCTGTTTCCCTGTATGCAGTGGGCACGGCGCAGCACGTTGCTCCAGTCCTTCTGGTTCAACTCCTGATCATGGCGCCCTTCTACCTGAGCGTCCTGGGCGTGGCGGGCGGCACAAGAATCTCGTGGAAACGGATGCTGTTGCAGCCTTTCTCCAATCCCATGATTATCGCCTCGGGCCTGGGGGTGGTGATGGCCCTGACCGGGTGGGAGGCTCCGGAGCTCGTTCAGAGACCCATCGATATGCTGGCCGGCGCGGCCGTCCCCATGGTTCTGCTGGCTTTTGGCATGTCGCTGGCTGGCAAGGCGCCGCTCCAAAAGGGCGATGGCCGCGTGGAGACCGTAGTTGCCACCACCTTGAAGGTGGCTGGCATGCCAGTGGTGGTCTGGGCGCTGGGGCGCTTCGTGTTCGGCTTGGAGGGTCAGCACCTCTTGGCCAGCGTCATCATGGCCGCACTGCCAACCGCACAGAACGTCTTCCTATTCGCTTCTCCCTACGGACGCGGGATGACAATGGCCCGGGATGTCATCCTCTGTACAACAGTCCTGTGCATCGGGGCGTTGGTTATGGTTGCGTGGCTGCTTGGATAGAAGCGATCGAGGCCGGGAAAAAGCGACACACGAAACAAAAGAGGCAGGCACCCGGGTGGAGCAGTTCAGGGTCGGGTGCCCGCCTCATCTTGTTGTCGTGATTCCGGTTCCTGTGATTCCTTAGGCCCGGCGCAACCGCTGGCAGCTCCAGCGGCCCATCCGATTGCGGAAGGTGGCAGTGCGGCTGCTGCTGCAGTACCGGCCATGCCATCCGACGTGCGCGCTGGTCCTGGGAAGCCGCGTGCTCATTTCAAGATCCCTGTGGCGCCGTCAAGTATGCCGTCCAGGTCCAGGGGTGAATCGCTGGACGGTGTGGTGGTGCTGGGACTGCCGGTCGGCTTTGGCTTTGGCGCCGGAGCCTGTGTTGGAGTGGGTGCCGGAGTAGGTGCCGGAGTGCCGGTGGGGGTCGGCGTCGTCGTGGCAGGTGGGGTGGTGACCGTGTCCGACGGAACCGGGCTCGGGGCCGGCTGGGTTGGAACAGGAGTTGTCACGCCCGGGACGGGAACAACAGCCGACGGGACTGCCGAAGGCACCCAAACAGGATCCGCGAGTGACACTTGCGGAGTCGGAAGGGACGACGACGGCGCCTGGTCGGGTGCCTCTCCTGACGACTGCGTTGCTACGGTTGCCGGCTTTCCGGCCTCGCTGGTGGCCGACGACGCGGAGGCGCTGGCGTATGACGAGCTGGGTGCAGGGGTAGCCGAAGTTGACTGCCTGCTGTCGCTACCCGTCTTTGCGTCGCTTGCTTCCTGGGCCGGCGTTTCCTGCCCGAAGAAGGGAAGCTCGAAGGCCTGGCTCATGGTGCCAACGGTCAATACCAAGCCCAAGGCCCCAGCGACGACCGCCATGCGCTGGCCCATTGTTTTGACCGATGCGGCCTTGGTGAGCACGGCGTGTGGTTCATGGCTGAAGGATGACCCACCCAAGGACGAAGCTCCCAGGGACGAAGCTCCGAAGGCAGGGGCGCCGCCTGCCGGGGTTTCGCCAGCAGTTGCCGCCTTTCGGGCCGTACCGCTCCCGGATTCCTGTGCGCGAAGGGCTTTCCGGCTTGCGAGACCAGAGGCGGCGGTCGCGGCTGCGGCAAGCTGTGCGGGGCTCTTAGCCTGAACGATCGGGATGGCAGCGGTGGCAGGTTCGGGATTCGCTGCGGGTTCGGGCGCGACCGGTTCGGGCGCCTGAACGGTCGGGATGGCAGCGGTGGCAGGTTCGGGATTCGCTGCGGGTTCGGGCGCGACGGGTTCGGGCGCCTGAACAGCTGGAATCGCAGCAGTTGCCGGCTCAACGGGAGCAGGGTCCGCCGGAGCAGAGTCCGCTGTTGCAGAATCCGCTGGTGCTGTTTCTGCTGGAGCAGTTTCAGTGGGGACTGTCTCAGCAGAAATAGCTGCCTGGGCTGCCCGTTCACGCTCTGCCGCCCGAGCGGCCGCGCGCGTGGTGGGTGCCGCCGTTTGGGGATTGGAAGCAGAAGCGGGAATAGAAGCAGTGGCGGGTTCCGGCGTCGCGCCTGCTAAACCTGCTTCTGCTTCCGGCGTGCTGGTGGAGGATCCGCTGGGTTGGGCCCGACGGCGTCCGGTTGGCTGGGTACGCTCGCGCGCTATTTGGGCGCGGCGCGGCTGATCCATGGTTGGGGACATGGTGGTTGCCTCTCAACGCCTGCGAGGTTAGCTGTCGGGTTCGGACGAGGCCGTCCGGCCGCACATGGCGGCTTCACCCCAAGGGCCTAGGGAAAAATCAGGCCCGGGAACTCTGGGTCCCCCGTCTCTGCCGCGGGTCTGGCGGATTCCGGTTTGCGGCAGAGCTCGGCGTCAACCCGGAAGCGGCCCAGCGGAGATGAGGGTCGCTCTTCGACGGTACATGAGCGGCATAGCAAAGTCACATTAATGTAACGGGCGGGACGCCTTCCGGCTCGAAGGCCCGTTAGGACTTAGGCTCCGGGGCCGGAGCCGGGGCTGGCAGCTCGTACTGGATCCTTTGGACTTGGTGTGCGTAATGGGTCTCGGGTCGGAAAATTTCGTCGGCCACACCAAGCATCCCACCCGTGGCGCCGCGCCGGACTTTACCCTTGCTGTTCTGGCGCAAGACCCAGAACCAAAGGGCCGCAATGAGGGCAGGTGCTGCCAGCACTGCCACTAGTACGGCCAAGATATCCATGGCCCAAGACTAGCTTCCGCCGCGGGCGGCAGGTAGAACATAGTCGTATGGACCTCCCAGTGATGCCGCCCATTTCGCCCATGCTTGCCAAGTCTGTTCCTTCGATCCCTGATGTGGGCCATTTTGAGCCAAAGTGGGACGGGTTCAGGACCATCGTTTTCAAAGATGGCGATGAGATCATCCTGGGTAGCCGAAACGAACGTCCTATGACACGGTATTTCCCTGAGCTGGTGGAAGCCCTTCGGAAGAATCTCCCGGACAAATGCGTGATCGACGGCGAGATCGTCCTCATAACCGGGAACAGGCTCGACTTCGAGGGTCTTCAGCAGCGCATCCATCCCGCCGACAGTCGTGTGCGGATGCTGGCCGAAAGCACCCCGTCCTCCTTCATCGGATTCGACGTCCTAGCCCTGGGAGACGAGAACCTCATGGACAAGCCGTTTTCCGAGCGTCGCGCCGCCTTGGAGAAGGCACTGGCCAAGGCTGAGGCGCCCGTTTACGTAACACCGGCGGTGACGGACATTGATCAAGCACAGGAGTGGTTCGTGCAGCTCGAAGGTGCTGGGCTTGACGGCATACTTTCCAAACCGCTCGAGGGGACGTATCAACCGAATAAGCGCGTCATGTTCAAAACCAAGCATGAACGGACCGCGGACTGCGTGGTGGCCGGATTCCGCTGGCATAAAACGGGAAAGGTTGTCGGGTCGATGCTGCTTGGGCTGTATAACGACGCCGGTCAGCTGCAGCACGTGGGGGTGGTGGCTTCATTTCCCATGGCCAAGCGCGAAAGCCTGGTGGCTGAACTTGAGCCATACCAGACGGAGTTCAGCGAGCATCCTTGGGGTCAGTGGGCCGACCAAGGAGATGCCGCCGCTACTGGTTCCCGGATGCCGGGCGCGCAAAGCCGGTGGAGCGGCGGCAAGGACTTCTCCTTTGTTCCCCTTCGGCCCGAGCTCGTCATCGAGGTTGCCTATGACTACATGGAAGGCGACCGGTTCCGGCACACCACCCAGTTTCGTCGATGGCGGCCGGACCGGACTCCGGAGAGCTGTACCTATTCGCAGCTGGAGGAGCCAGCTGATTATGACCTCGGGGAGATACTGAGTCTGCCGTAACCGGAGTTGCCCCCGCTAATACGTTGCTGGGCCGCTGATACGTTGCTGGCCATCGACGGGATAGCGGCTTGGGGACGAGCTACTCTTCGTGTCCTTGGTCGCTGCTCATGCTGCCCTCCGCGGGTGGGGTTTCGCCCGGCGGTACGCCGCCTCCAGGCTCAAGTCCCGTGACGTTGCCGTCCAGGGGATCGGGGTTGGCGGAAGCTGCAGGATCGTCGTCCTCGTCCTGGCGCATGTCGGGATCCGTGTGGACATCGTCGGTGTCGCCGGCAGTGACGCCAGCGGTGTCGCCTGTCGTGTCGGCTGGCTCGGCGTCGCCGGAAACTCCGAAGGTCCGGGGATCGTCCTCAGGGTCATAGCTGGTCATGGTCACCCTTCCTAAGCAAACTTACTATTGTGCTTGCCCGGCCAGCCTAGTCTCCAGATCGCAAACCCAACAAGGGGCACCCACGCCGGGTTCCGCCGTCGTGCATCAGTGCTTGCATCAGTGCCTAACTCTGGCGGGAGGTGGCAGCGACGAAGCTCATGATGGCGTCGGCCACGGCCTTCGGCCGCATGTGTTGGGCGACGTGTCCAACTCCGGGGATTTCAACGAGGCGCCCTTGGGGCACCGCGCGGGAGAGCTTAAGCGCCCACTCCGGCCCGGCCACATGATCGCGGCTCCCTCGAAGCACCAGCACGGGAGTCCGGACTTTGGCCAACTGCTTCTCGGTCGGGTACTTCATCATTACCGGCAACTCGGTGAGGTACCAGCGGGGCCCGCATTGCAGGTAGTCCGTGATCACGATCCAGTTGGACGATGGGCTTTCGCGGAGAAGGCCATCCAGGAACAGGGCAAGCGACTGCCGCCCCACGTTCTTGTGGCGTGAGTCAACCACGGGACCCATGAGGACAAGATGCAAGGCGCGTTCAGGCGCATGGAGGGCCGCTTCAATGGCGAACTGCACGCCCATCGAGTGTCCTACCAGGATGTACGACTCGATGCCGCAGGCCTTCAGTGCTTCTGCGATGAACGCGCCGTAGTCTTCCACGGACAGTTGCCGCCCGGGCTTGGGAGTACCCGCAAAACCTGGAAGGTCCAGCGAGAAGGTGGGTGCGCCCGCTGCCAGGACGCCGTGAAGGCGCGCAAGGTAGCGGTGCGAGACGCCGATGCCGTGGATAAGGATGTAAGCGGGCTGCGCGCTCCCATGCGTCCCCGGAGGAGGCGAGCCCTCCGTCCAGAGAATCCGACCACCTAGACCGCGGGCCTCGACGTCGGCAGACAGCAGCGTGCTCCGCTTGCTTCGGCGCCCCGTCAAGGCCGGGCCTGTTCCAGGAATACCGGAGCCCCGGGGCCGGTTAGCTCGTCCTCAGACACTGGCCGTCCGGAAACAGCGAGAAGCAGGGAAATGGCCGGTCCTTGAACCTCCGAGCCGTCGCCGTGCTGGAAGTCGGTGTCCGTAGCAACCAGTCGCCAGCCCGCGGCTATCTCCTTGCCGCCGCCGATCCTTGTTGTTGTCTTGACCTGGTAAGCAAGAGCCAACGCGACCTGCCCGGCCGGATAGTTGCGTGTCATGCCAAGGGGGCGCCGGATGTCTTCGCCATGGACGAACGCTTCCACCAATCGTGTGGCAATCCCCGCCGGTGGTCCCGATGTCCGGGACACTACAGCGCGCAGCGCCGTCAGTGTGCCGCCGGGATCCTTGGCCTTTTCGCGTTCCACCCCCACGGCGTTGTCGCGGTCGAAGTCGAAGCGGGCTTCAATCATTCGCTTGAGGAAGCCCAAACGGGTGGTCTTTGCGCTGTCCACAACGTGCGCCAGTACGTCATGGATGTCCCAGCCCGGGCAAAGTGAAGGCGTCTCCCAGAGTGGCTCGGGGAGCGGTTCCAGATCCTGGATCAGCGCACGACGTTCATCGTGCACGGCGGGCCAAACGACGGAGCGGGAAGTCGAAGCCATACCGCTATTGAAACAGCCCTGGTTCGGGTTTGGGGCTCTTCGACCCGCCCGCATGCTAATCCCGGGTGGCGTCGTCCGATTCGGCGGGGTCGCCGGCGGCGCGCGAAGCGTCGGGGGCGGCGGCAGCGTCAGCCGCGTCCCGGCGTCGGGCGATCTTGGATTCTGTCCACATGGCGACCGCGACGAACGCGACGCACGCGAACATGAAGGTGGCTACGAAGTTCAATCCCATGGCCGATCCCAAGGGTGCGGCAAGGGCCATTGCGGCCACCCCGGCCACGATATGCCACCCTTTGAAATTGCCCACCAAACAAGCGTAACCCCGGGGTAATCAGGTGCTGGCCCGTTGGCTGGGATCGTTGCTTGATCCTTATCACTCCGACGCTTTTAGTCGCTGCGTGCGTCATTTCCGGTGTCATCGCGGCCATTGTCTTCGCCTTTATCTCCCACGGAGGTCTCGGCCTGCTTGCGCTTCTGGGTTTCAAGCCACTCCATGATCGCAGCCTGGCGGATTCGCCGGTGCGTGCCGCGGTATTCGACTGGGATTTCTCCGCGGTCGGTCATATTGCGCAGGTAGGTGTGTGAGATGCCTGCGAGCTCCGCGGCCTGGGAGGTCGTGAGCATTTCCTCCACGCTGCTGACCGTGACGGTTTCGCCGCGGCCCAGCCTCGCAAGAAGATCGACGACGGCGTCCCTCGCCTGGTCGGGGAGGCGGTGGACCGTGCCATCGACGAACACGGTGATGTCGTTGCTGTCCTGGAGGGAGCGTGCCAGGTTCCGGGCGTCGTCGGCCGGGAGGCCAGCTGTAACGCGGGGAGCTATCAATGCCATGGCAGAAGCCTAGCGCGGTGCCGGCTTTGTGGCTGCGCGGGACGAGGCTTGTGGCTGCGGGGGACGAGGGAGCTAGCCCGATTCGATGCTTCGCTGCGTGCAAGACGGTAGGAGTCGTCTTCTGCGCAGCGAGTCGTCGAATCGGGCGGTGGCGGCGCAAAAGAAACCCGTTGACAGGAAGCAGGTAACGCGCGTAACCTAAATCACACGTTCCAAGTAACGCGCGTTACGAACTTCCGCATTACCAACAGGCATCAGAACCAGGACCCGGAGCATTCAATGGCGAAAAGCACCAGCCCCAACAAAGCTGCGGCTGTGCGGCAGCGGGGAGTCACCATGAATGACGTCGCCAAGCACGCCGGCGTCTCCCGGACCGCAGTCTCGTTCGTGCTGAGCAACCGCGAAAATGCCAGCATCTCCGAGGAAACCCGCACCCGTATCAACGATGCCGTGCAGGCACTGGGCTACCGCCCGAACGCCGGAGCACGTGCGCTGGCATCCCAGCGCAGTGATTGGTACGGGATCGTCACAGAGATCGTGACGGCACCGTTCGCCGTCGACATCATCAAAGGAGCTCAGGACCAGGCATGGATTGATCGCCGGTTCCTGCTCATCGCGCCCTCCGACCAGGCCGATGCCGTAGGACCCAACCAGGGCTTGGAAGATGCCGCCATTGAAAAGCTGCTGGAACAACGAGTGGAAGGACTTCTCTACGCAGCCACTTTTCACCGGGGCGTGCACGTTCCGCAGAGTGCCAACGAAGTACCAACCGTGCTGATCAACTGCTTCGACGCGGACGGAAAACTGCCCTCGATCGTTCCTGATGAGCGTGCGGGTGGCAGGGTCGCCGTCGAGCGCTTGCTTCAAGCCGGCCACACCCGGATCGGAATCATCAACCTTGACCCGGTCATTCCCGCAGCAGTTGGGCGATTGGAAGGTGCCCGCGAAGCACTGGCCGTCGCAGGACTTGAGCTGGACCCGGAACTGGTGGTGTCCGGATACGCAACGGCCGACGGCGGCTACGACGCCGCCTGCCAAATCCTGGACCGCTATCCGGAAAAGGACAGGCCAACCGCCCTGTTCTGCCTCAACGACCGCATGGCGATGGGCGCGTATGACGCCATCAAAGAGCGGGGCCTGACCATCCCCGGAGACATCGCTGTGATCGGCTTCGACAACCAGGAGCTCATCGCGGCCTACCTAAGGCCAAAGCTGACCACCGTTGCCTTGCCGTTCCAAAAAATGGGAGCCCTGGGAGTCCAGACGCTCGCCGCTCTTACAGCAGGACAGCCGATCATTGCCGACCAGCAATTGGTCGACTGTCCGCTGCTAGAACGCTCTTCGGTCTGACCGCGAAATCAACCTCGAAGAGCAAACCCCTTACCCACCCCTTCACCTTGGACGATGAAGATAGGAAAGAGATAACCATCATGACACAACCCCGATTCCTGAGGTCTGCCCGCATCACGGCGGCCGGACTGGCGGTGGGCGCGATGCTGCTGACCGGCTGTGCCGCCACCGTCAACAAGACCGCCGGCACAGACGCCGCAGCAAACGCGAGCGCGTTCCTCACCATCCCGCGTGAGGACATGGGCACGTTCGTGCAGAACTTCAACCCGTTCGCACCCACCGTCAACCCGATGGTCCAGCAATCCATCTACGAGTCCTTGCTGATCTTCAACCCGGCAAAGGGAGACACGGTGCCGTGGCTCGCGACAGAGTGGAAGGCAGCCGACGACGGCAAATCGATCACCTTCACGTTGCGGGACGGCGTGAAGTGGTCCGACGGCCAGCCCTTCGTCGCTGACGACGTGGCTTACACGTTCGGCCTTCAGAAGAAGATCAAGGGTGGCTACGAGTACCTGGACAGCGTAACGGCTGATGGCACTAACAAGGTCACGTTCAACTTCAACAAGCCGTGGTCCCCGGCGCTTTACGACGTCGGACAGCTCAGCATCCTGCCCAAGCACATTTGGTCCGCGCTGGCCGACCCGGAGAAGGACCCCAACGCCAAGCCCGTGGGCACAGGACCGTACACCGAGGTGGACAGCTTCCAGGCCCAGTCCTTCGTACTGAAGAAGAACCCCAACTACTGGCAGCCGGAAAAGCAGAAGATCGCCGGCATCAAGATGCTCGCTTTTGCAGGGAACGACGGCGCCAACCTCGCCGCTGCGAACGGGGACGTGGACTGGGCCCCGCAGTACATCCCGAACATCGAAAAGACGTTTGTTTCCAAGGACAAGGAACACCGCCAGTACTGGTTCCCGGCAACCGGCGCCATGATCAACTGGCAGCTCAATACCACCAAGGCCCCCTTCAACGATGTTGAGGTCCGCAAGGCGCTGAGCATGGCCGTGGACCGCGACCAGGTGACCAAGATCGGCATGAGCGGCTACGCCAAGCCGGCCGACTGCACTGGCCTCTCCGGCAACTACGAAAAGTGGAAGAACTCCGAGGTCAAGGACAACTGCACCTGGACCAAGCTGGATGTGCAGAAAGCCAACGAGCTGCTGGACAAGGCCGGGTACGCCAAGGGTGCTGATGGCAAGCGCAAACTGAAGGACGGTTCGCCGTTCGAGTTCAAGATCTCCGTGGGCGCGTCTTCCTCCGACTGGCTTTCGGTAGCCAACGTGATTTCGCAGAACCTCGCCGAGGTTGGCGTCACGGCAAAGGTTGACTCCCCGGACTGGGCTGCCGTGGTTGCGGGTTACGAGACGGGCGACTTCGATTCCGGCATCGTGTGGAGCGCCAACGACCCCAGCCCGTACAAGTACTTCAACACCTCCATGGGCACGGCAACAGTGAAGCCGGTAGGAACCAAGACGTTCGACAACTACCACCGCTTCGGTGACACCAAGGCTGATGCCCTGCTGGCTGAATTTGCAGCAGAGTCCGACGAGTCCAAGCAGAAGGACATCGCCAACAAGCTCCAGGAAGAGTACAACGACGTCGCACCGCTGGTGCCGCTGTTCTCCGGCCCGGAATGGGGTGCCTTCAATGACACCCGCTTCACAGGCTGGCCCACCGAGGGCAACCCGTACGCAACCCTCTCGGTACGGTCACCCACCACAGTCCTGGTGCTGACCACGCTGGAACCGCGCAAGTAGTCCCCACCGCCGCCCTAACCTCGCTGCGCTTCGGCCAGGGAACCCGGGCGGCGTGGGCCCAGCCCCGCCGGCTCCGGCCTGCACACCGCCGTCCGGCGGCCGCCGTCCCACGGACCGGCCGCCGGGCGTGCCCCAAACTTTCCGTAATTCCCGAATGGAGGGAAACCGTGCGCTTTATCCTGCGCCGCCTGGGTTTCTACCTGATCGCCTTCTGGGCATCCATCACCCTGAATTTCCTGCTCCCGCGCTTCATGCCCGGCGACCCCGTCTCCCGCATGTTTGCCCGCTCCCAGGACAGAATGCAGCCCGAACAGATCGAGGCCCTGCGCAAGCTTCTTGGCGTGGACGATCGGCCCATTTGGGAGCAATACGTCGACTACATGCACAACATCTTCACGGGCCAGATGGGCGTTTCCATCTCCCGTTTCCCAACACCGGTCACAGAGGTTATCTCCTCGCAGATCGGGTGGACCCTCCTGCTGGGCGGAACCGCCCTGGTGATTGCCGCCGTCGTGGGTAACCTGCTGGGCATCCTGGCCGCTTGGCGACGGGGTGGCGCGATCGACTCGGCACTGCCGCCGGTGCTCGTGTTCATCGGCTCGTTCCCGTACTTCTGGCTCGCGATGGGTGCGCTGTACCTGTTTGGCGTGGTGCTGGGTTGGTTCCCGATCCGCCACGCGTTCACGGATGGTTTGGAGCCCGGGTTTACGTGGGAGTTTATCGGCGACGTCGGCGCGCACCTGGTGCTGCCTGCGCTGACGATCGTGCTGGTTTCCATTGGTGGCTGGATGCTGGGCATGCGGAACACCATGATCGCCACGAACTCCGAGGACTACATCACCATGGCCGAGGCCAAGGGTCTTAGGCCGGGCCGCATCATGCTCCGCTACGCAGCCCGGAACGCGATGCTGCCCTCGGTCACGAGCTTCGGCATGGGACTGGGTTTCGTGGTGGGCGGTGCGCTGCTCACCGAGGTGGTGTTCGCGTACCCCGGCGTGGGCTACCAACTCCTCAACGCCGTCCAAGGCCTGGACTACCCCCTCATGCAGGGCCTGTTCCTGACCATCACCGCCGCCGTGCTGCTGGCGAACTTCCTGGTGGACATCCTCTACGTCCGCCTCGACCCGCGCGTGCGCAGCAACTAGAGGACTGATCATGACAACCGCACTTCTGAAGCAGCCAACTCCAACCCCGGCTGTCCGCAAGCCAAACCGCAGCTTCGTCCACGGGCTCCTCACCAATAAGAAAGCCATGCTGGGCATGGCCGTGATGTTCGTGTTCATCGCCCTTGCGCTGCTGGCGCCCGTGCTGTTCCCCGGCGACCCATCGCGCATCACCGGGATGGCCTCACTGGAACCCTCCCCGGAGCATTGGCTGGGCACCACCGCCAAGGGACAGGACGTGCTCGCGCTGACCGTCCACGGCTCAAGGAGTTCCTTGTTCGTCGGGCTGACCGTAGGCTTCGCGTCCACATTCGTTGGCATCCTCGTGGGCCTGGCTTCGGCGTACTTCGGCAAGTTCATCGACGAAGCCCTCTCCTTGGTGACCAACGTCTTCCTGCTCCTTCCCGGCCTGCCGTTGCTGGTCATCCTGGCCGCGTTCCTGCCACCGGGCCTTGGCACAGTGATCCTGGTCCTCGTGGTCACGGGGTGGGCCGGTTCGGCACGTGTGCTGCGCTCGCAGGCCCTGTCCATCCGTTCCAAGGACTTCGTGGCCGCTGCCGTGGTGTCCGGTGAACGGGCGGGCCGGATCATGTTCCGCGAGATCCTGCCGAACATGGCCTCGATCGTCATGGGCACGCTGCTGGCTTGCGTCATTTACGGCATCGGAGCCCAGGCTGGCCTGGAGTTCCTGGGCCTCGGTGACGTCAGCACGGTCTCGTGGGGCAACAACCTCTTCTGGGCCGGTAATGAAGGCGCCCTGCTGACCGGTAGCTGGTGGGTGTTCGTGCCCTCCGGTGTCTGCATCGCTTTGGTCGCGTTCGCGCTGGCACTTATCAATTACGCCGTGGACGAGGTTACCAATCCGCGGCTGCGGAAAATCAAGACACCCAAGACACCTGAAACCACCGAAAGGAGCACGGCCAAGTGACTGTCTCCCAAGTCTCCTTCGGCTCCCACGAGCCCGTCCTGGACGTCAGGAACCTCACCGTAAAGTACGTGGGCGATACCCGCTCAACCACCGCCGTCGACCGCGTTTCCTTCAGCATCGGCACCGGTGAGGTGTTCGGGCTGGCTGGTGAATCCGGTTGTGGGAAGTCGACCATTGCCAACTCGATCATGCGGCTCCTGAAGGACCCGGCCAAGATCGTTGGCGGCAGCATCCGCTTCGGCGGCAAGGACGTCCTGGCCATGAGCCCGGAGGAACTGCGGCGCTTCCGTTGGCAGGACGTGGCCATGGTGTTCCAGTCGGCCATGAACTCGCTGAATCCGGTGCTGACCATCGGCGAGCAGATCGTGGACATCTTCACTACGCATGCGGGCTACTCCCGCAAGGAATCGCTCCGCCGTGCGGGCGAGTTGCTGGAGCTCGTGAGGATCGACCCCGCGCGCCTGAAGTCCTACCCCCACCAGCTCTCGGGTGGCATGCGGCAGCGCGCAGTGATTGCCATGGCCGTTGCCCTCAAGCCGTCGCTGCTGATCCTGGACGAACCAACTACTGCACTGGATGTGGTGGTGCAGCAGGAAATCATGGCGCAGATCAAGGAACTCCAGCGCGAACTCGGGTTCTCCGTCCTCTTCATTACCCACGACATGTCCCTCATGGTGGAGCTCTCGCACCGCATGGCCGTCATGTACGGCGGCCGGATCGTCGAAACCGCCAAGGCGCAGGACGTCTACGCCAACCCGCGTCACCCCTATACACAGGCGCTCATGGGTGCGTTCCCGCCGCTCACTGGTCCCCGCGTTCCGCTTACGGGACTGCCCGACGGCGTGAAGTTCCGGAACATCCCGGACCTCACCGAAGTGGCGCCCGGGCACCTCGTGGCACCGTTTGGTGCCGACACTGAAGCACTTGTTCTGGAAGGAGTCGCACCATGAGCCACTCTGCACTGTCCCCTGCGATCGAAGGCGCGGCGCGTCAAGCCGCTGCTTCCGAAACACCTGCCCTCGAAGTCCGCGGTCTGGGCAAATCATTCCCCATCGGCGGCCTGTTCTCCCGCCAATCCGTCCGGGCCCTGCACGGCGTGGACCTCACCATTGGCCGCGGCGAAATCGTGGCGCTCGTGGGGGAGTCCGGCTCTGGCAAGAGCACCCTGGCCCGCTGTGTTGCCCGGCTCGAAAAGCCGAGCTCCGGCGCCATCCTGGTTGACGGCGTCGACGTCCTTAAACGCGACCGGTTCCAAGCGTCCCGTGCCTTCCGATCACAGCTGCAGATGGTCTTCCAGGATCCGTTCGGCTCGCTGAATCCGGCCCACAGGATTGAGCATTTCCTGCGGAGGTCGTTGGCCATCCACGGGAAGGGCGGTTCGGAGTCCCAGACCCAGCGCCGCCTTGAGGAGCTCATGAGCACCGTCGGCCTGCAGGCCGACATGTTGAATTCCTACCCGCACGAGCTCTCGGGTGGGCAGCGCCAGCGCGTCGCGATCGCCCGGGCGCTCGCCGTGGAGCCACAGGTCATCCTGGCTGACGAACCCACCTCCATGTTGGATGTGTCAGTGCGGATTGGCGTGCTGAACCTGATGCGCAAACTCCGCGACGAGCAAGGCATCTCCATGCTCTACATCACCCACGACCTCGCCTCGGCACGCTACCTGGCAGACCGGACAGCGGTGATGTTTGCCGGTGAGCTCGTGGAGGAAGGGGAGTCCCTTGACCTGCTGGCAAACCCCGCCCACCCCTACACACAACTGTTGGTTTCTGCCGTTCCGGACCCGGCCCGCGCAGGCTCCTACGATCCCGTCCGCCGCGCTGAACTGCGGCAGGCCGTCATGGCCTCCACGGGCTGCGCTTTCGACGGCGATCCCCACCAGGCCTGCTCCGCCACCGAACCTGTGCGCCATCAGGTGGGCGATCCCGCGAACCGCCACTGGGTGCGCTGCCACCTCTACCAGCCGCGGGCTGGAGCCGGCGGACACGCGCTGGCGACTGAACCCGTGGCTACCGAACCCGTGGCGACCGAAAAGACTGACAAGAAGGCTTCCGCATGACTGAACTGACCCACCCGCTCGCCACCGTGCCCCGGGACGAGCTGGTTGCCCGCGCCGAGTCCGACCCCCTCCGACCCCGCTTCCACTTCGTTTCCCCAGCGGGCTGGCTCAACGATCCCAACGGCGTGAGCCAGTGGAACGGCACCTACCACCTCTTCTACCAATACAACCCGGAGGGCGCCTTCCACCACCGCATCCAGTGGGGCCACGCCACCAGCACGGACCTCGTCACCTGGACGGACCAGCCGGTTGCCCTGGAACCGTCCGCGGGTCCGGACGCCGACGGCTGCTGGTCAGGTGTGTTGGTGAACGACGGCGGTACGCCCACCTTGGTCTATTCGGGCCGGCTCGGTGAGCGCGAACTGCCCTGCGTTGCCGTGGGATCTGCCGATCTCCTGAGTTGGAGCAAGGTGCCCGAGAACCCGGTCATCGCAGCCCCTCCTGCGGGGGTGGACATCACAGCGTACAGGGACCACTGCGTGTGGCGCGAGGGAACCAAGTGGAGGCAACTGGTGGGCTCGGGCATTCGTGGGCGCGGCGGCACGGCGTTCCTGTACGAGTCCTCGGATCTGCGTTCGTGGGACTACATCGGGCCCCTGTTCATTGGCGATGCATCCCAAGGCGATCCCGCCGATACTGACTGGACCGGGACCATGTGGGAATGCGTGGACCTGTTCAGGGCGGGTGGAGGTGCTTTGGGTGCTGACTCGCTCGGTTCTGTTCAGCCGGACGCCGATCCTGATGTGCTGGTTTTCTCCGCGTGGGACGACGGCGAGACCCGTCACCCGTTGTATTGGACCGGTCGCTATTCGGGAGATTCCTTCCAGCCTGCAGCCCTGCACCGGCTCGACTACGGCGGACGGTTCTTCTACGCTCCGCAGTCGTTCGAGGACGGGTCCGGGCGGCGCATCATGTTCGGCTGGATGCAGGAAGGGCGTAGCGACGCCGCGATGGTGGAGGCCGGATGGTCTGGCGTGATGAGCCTGCCGCGCGTCACTACCTTGGCCAACGACGGAACCCTGGCTTTTGCGCCTGTCCCTGAAGTGGAGAAGCTCCGCCGGGATCACGTCAGCGTTCCGGGACAAGTCCTGGTGGGCTCCGGCAAGCCCCTGGATACGGGAGTGTCCGGGAACCAGCTGGACCTTGAGCTGGAAGTGCAGCTGGCACCGGGTGCGGTGCTGCGGCTGGGCGTGTTGGGGTCGGAGGATCGCGCTGAGGAGACGGTAGTCCAACTAAGCCGCGATCTTGAGGGCGAAAACGGCACGCTCAAACTGGACCGCACCCGCAGCAGCCTGGCTCGAGCCGATGCGGGCCTGGCCCTGGATGTGGAGGACAAGTCCGGCCCCGTTCCGATGCCCGACGGACGCGTGCGCCTTCGTGTCCTGGTGGACAGGTCCGCCGTCGAGATTTTCGCGAATGGCAAGCCGCTCACTGCCCGTGTTTACCCGACGCTGGGCGGGGAGCGCGTGACCCTCTCGGCGGCTGAGGGAACCGTCCGCGTCCTGACCTTCGACGCCTGGACCATGGCCGACATCTGGGGAGGACCGCGCCCGCTCTTCCCCTAGCACCGCCGCCCAAACCATCCCTCTCTCATATCCCGAGCGCTTTTCGCCGATCTTCTCTCACATCATGGGCGGTTTTGGCGAACGCTCTCTCACCCCTGAGATCAAAGGCGATCTGAATGCATCAGAGAATAGTTGCCGGCCTCACGGCCGCGGTCCTTGGTGTTGGCTTGGCTGGGACGGGGGTCACTGCTCCGGCGGTGGCCCTCGACCCTGTGCCCGTCACCCTCAACAGCACCACGAGCCCCGTTCCGGATGTCGTCGGAGTCAGCGGTTCGTGGACCCGGACAGAGCAGGGCGGGTACACCGCCGTCGCGCCTTCGGGGCAAAATGCGGCGGCTGTCAGCGAGCAGGTCGTGGCGGGAACCGCCCGCTACACGGCTTCGGTGACGGTCGACGCCGGGAGTCCCTACGGTGTTGGGGCGCTCGTCTTCCGAGCGACTCCCGACGCCGGTGCGGGTTACGCAGCGACGATCGATCCCAACCTGGACCGGGTGAGGTTGTTCGACCTCGCGACCGGACAGGACGTGGTTACGCCTGTGTCCCTGCCACTGAATTCGGGGCAGGCCTACACGGTGGATGTTCATGTGGACGGACCACGGATCTACGTTGCGATCGATGGCATCAAGAGGATTGACGCCACGGACTATCGCTACGAATCAGGCCGTGTGGGCCTGCATGCGTTCAACGGATCGGTGTCTTTCGGCACGCCCGGTGTGCGGACCATCGACGCAAACATCAGCGGCTGGGCTGTCACCGCGAACGGCTGGCAGGCCTCGGCCACAGGTTTCCGCGGTGTTGCCCCTGCGAACACCAATATCCGAGCCGTGGCCACCGGCCAGTTGCCCACAGACGTCGACTTTTCCACAGATGTTCAGGTCACGTCGCAATACGGCGTGGGCACAGCACTGTTTCGAACCAATGCGTCGGGAACGTCCGGTTACGCCGCGGAGGTCGACCCCAACGCTGGCCGCTTGCGCCTGTACCGGGTCTCGGACAACGCCACGCTCGGCACGTTCAGCACAGCCATCACCCTCAATAAGGTGTACCGCCTGCGGGTCACGGCGCTCGGCAACCAGCTGGCTGTCTATTGGCAGACCGATTTCCTGGACCCGAACGGCGTCATGCCGGCCATCACGGCCACGGATGCCGCCCATGCTTCCGGCCATGTCGGGCTGGGCTCCTACAACGGCACCGCGGTGTTCCAGAGCATGACACTTCGAGGACTCGAGACTTCGTTGCAGGGTTGGCGCTCGGCTGCAGGCTCGTGGGAGCCCGATGCCAAGGGCCTCCGGGCTTCCGCGGCGGATGGCACCGCGCTGAGGTACGTCCCGGCGGTGGCGTCCGACGTCGTTGCCTCCTTGGACCTGACCGTCACCTCACCCGCCACGGCCTCAGTGGTTGCCCGCAGCGGTACCGACGGCACCGGCGGCGTGGAACTGAGGATCGACCCCGGGGCGGGCACGGCGAAGCTGTACAACCGGACCACCTCGGCGTTGCTGCACTCCGGCAACATTCCCTCCACAAGTTTCCAAGCCGGCCAACTCAACCGTGTCCTGCTCACTGTCCAGGGCACCGAAGCGTCTGTGCTGATTAATGGCACAGCCGTGCTAAATGGCTCTGTGCCAGCGGCATCTGGCAACGGTTTCGCCCTGTTGACCGCCGGAACGGCCTGGTTCCAGAGTGTCCGCGCGGACAGCGTGGATCAGTACATGAACGGGCTCTACCAGCCGGGCTACCACTACAGCCAGAACTCGGGCAGCAGTTCGGACCCCAATGGCCTGGTGTACTTCGAGGGCGAGTACCACCTGTTCCACCAGGACCGCGGACGCTGGGCGCACGCCGTCAGCTCGGATCTGATGCACTGGAAGCAGTTGCCCATCGCCCTCCCGCACATGGCTGCGGGGGAGTCGTGGTCCGGATCGGCCGTGGTGGATGCCTCTGACTCGAGTGGTCTTTTCGACGGCGGCTCCGGCCTCATTGCCTACTACACCAGCTTCAATCACGACGCCTGGAACGGAAACCAGTCCGTCCGTGCGGCCTACAGCAAGGACCAAGGCCGCACCTGGCAGACGGTCCAGGCAGATCCGGTTGTGGAGAACCCGGGCGGCCCCGACGGCGGCTGGGACTTCCGCGACCCCAAGGTCACCTGGGATGCAGGGGCCGGCAAATGGGTCATGGTGGTGGCCGCCGGAGACCACATCCGCTTCTACTCCTCCACAGACCTCATCCACTGGACCTTCGCCAGCACGTTCGGCTACGGCGACTGGATCCGCGGGGGCGTGTGGGAATGCCCGGACTTCTTCGAAATGCCTGTGGAGGGACAGCCCGGGGTGAAGCGCTGGGTGCTGTGGTGGAGTACTGGGGCGGTCCGAGCCACGAATGGTTCGGCCGCGCAATACGTGACGGGTACGTGGAACGGTACCGCATTTACGCCGGACACTCCCGCCTCCCAGGTCCTGCAGGCTGACCATGGCCGGGACTACTACGCAGCGATGAGCTTCTACGGTGTGCCCGATGGCAGGCGCATCATGATCGGGTGGATGAGCAATTGGGACTACGCGTTCAGCCCGCCAACGGGCCGCTGGAACGGCCAGCTCAGCATCCCGCGCGAGCTCAAGCTCGTTGATGTTGCCGGCGCCGGACTCCGCCTGACGCAGACTCCCGTTGTGGAGGAAGAGTCTCTACGGACATCAACCTGGCAGGCCTACGATGTCACTGTGACGCCGAGCTCGGCGAACGCGCTCGCGGGAGCGTCCGGCAGGTCCTTTGAGCTCGAGGCGGAGGTCGGGATTCCCACCACCGGCGGGGCCAGCTCCTTTGCCTTCGGGCTGAGGAAAGGGGCCGGCACCTCTGGCGCGCAGGAAACAACGGTAAAGTACGACGCCGGTCCGGGAACGTTGACGGTGGACCGTGGCACCTCCGGACGGGAGGACTTCACGAGGTACTTCGCCGGGTCTCCGGCGGACAATTCCTCGGCGCCATGGAGCTCCACCGTGGTGGGTTCCGAGCGCCGCGTGAAGCTCCGGATACTGGTAGACGCGTCCTCTGTTGAAGTGTTTGGTGGCGATGGCACGGCCGCCGTCACCTCACTGATCTTCCCGGACCCTTCCTCCACAGGCCTGTCCTTCACGGCTACCGGAGGGAATGCACGGCTGGTGTCCGTCAAAGTACACCAACTCAGCGACACGGCCCGCCTGACTACCGCGCCGCCGTCGGACGTTCTGCCTTCCACCAGCGGGACAGCACGCCACAACCTGGGCGCGTATGCCGTGGTCCCGGGCGGCAAATGGGAGAGCACAGGCGCAGGCCTGGCTGGTACGTTCGACAAAGATTCGACGGCCATGAGCGCAGCCGCGTTCACCAACGCGAGGGTGCAGGCAACGGTGCGGTTCGACGGCGAACCGTTCAACGGCGAACTCCTCAACCGGGACCTGGCGCCGGAGAAAGGGTACGGCGGTGCAGGCTCGGTGTTGCTGAGATCCTCCGCGGACGGATCGAGCGCCTATTACGTGAACCTGGACCCCAACCTGCGCGAGGTCCGTGTGTTCAAGCTGGTCAGTGGCGTATTCACCGTCATTGCGAGCACGCCCGCAGCCCTGAGCCATGGAGTGAGCTACTCACTGGATGCCGCAGTGAATGGCAACCGGATCACGGTGTCCGTGGATGGAACGCAGCTGATCGACGTCACGGATTCTGCGCTGGTCTCCGGCAGGGTTGGCGTCAACGTGTTCGACGGACGTGCCGCCTACCAGGACGTAGTGGTGACTGCGCTGCCGTAGCTAGTCGAGCCCGATTCGATGGCTCGCTGCAGATCAGACGATTCCTACCGTCTTGTACGCAGCAAGCCGTCGAATCGGGCGCAGGGCACAGAAGGCTACTCCGCGTCCAAATCCGTCTCCAACAAGGCTACGAGCGCGTCCAAGGCAGCGTCGGCGCCGTCGCCCTCCGCCCGCAGCACGACGACGTCGCCCTTAGCAGCGCCGAGCGTCATGAGCGAGAGGATGCTGGCGGCGTCCAGGGCTTCATCGGCGGGTTCGCCTTGCATGGCAATGGTGACCTCCACCGGCTGCTCACCTGCCGCTTCGGCGAACAGGGCAGCGGGCCGGGCGTGCAGGCCGGAGCGGCTGGCGATGGTGGCTGTGCGTTCTGGCATGGTTTTCTCCTTATGGGTGGACGAAAAACGGGTTAGAGGCCGAGCTCTTCGAGTATGGGGAGCTTGGCCCGGACCCACTCGCGGGCCTCGGTGGCGCTGGGCGCAGTGAGAGCCAGGCGGGCGAGTTCCTGCGACTGCTCCAGGGTGACGGTCTTCAGGACAGTCCCGACGGCGGCCAGCGAGCGCGCGGTCATGGACAGCGTGCTGACGCCGAGTCCGGTAAGTACGACGGCGAGGGCAGGGTCCGCGGCTGCCTCGCCGCAGACGCCCACGGGTTTGCTGCTGCCTTCCCGGCCGGATGCTTCCTGCTCTGCACCTTCCACTGTGAGCTGCACCAGCCTCAGGACAGCTGGCTGCCATGGCGTGTTCAGTTCCGCGAGGGGTCCTAGTTGGCGGTCGGCGGCCATGGCGTACTGAGTGAGGTCATTGGTGCCCAGTGAAGCGAAGCCAACTTCCCGGAGCACGGAGGCGGCGGTCAAAGCAGCCGAGGGAACTTCCACCATGACACCCGGCGCTTGGATGCCGGCAGCAGCACACAATGAGGCGAAGCGTCCAGCTTCGGCGGCTGTGGAGATCATTGGGGCCATGACCCAGACGTCGGCCTCGGATTCAGAAGCTGCCCGGGCGATGGCTTGCAGTTGGCGTTCCAAAACACCGGGCGTGGTGAAGTCTGTCCGGTAGCCGCGAACACCCAGGGCGGGGTTGGGTTCGGTGGCGTCTGTGAGGAAGGGGAGGGGCTTGTCGGCGCCGGCGTCGAGGGTTCGCAGCACTACTTTCTTGCCGGGGAACGCGTCAAACACAGCCTTGTACGCGGCGGCTTGTTCGTCGACGGAGGGCTCGGTATCGCGCTCGAGGAAGCAGAACTCGGTGCGGAACAGGCCAACACCCTGGGCGCCGAGGCCAGCTGCTGCCACGGCATCCTTGGCTCCACCCACGTTGGCGAGGAGCGGGACCAGGTGGCCGTCCGCCGTCGTGCCGTTTCCGTCAAAGGCGGCGAGCGTTGCGGAGGTTTCCGCCCAGGCGGTCGCTGCAGCGCGCTGCTCCTCCGACGGCGGGGCAGCCACGAGGCCGGCTGCCCCGTCTACGTAGACCTCTGTGCCATCAGCAATGGAATCAACGCCATGGGCCGCAACGACGGCGGGCAGTCCGAGCGAGCGCGCAATGATCGCTGTGTGTGACTGCGGTCCGCCACCAGAGGTCACCAGTGCCAGCACTTTGGAAGGATCCAGCGTGGCGGTATCCGCCGGTGCGAGGTCCTCTGCCAGCAAAATGAAGGGCGTCTCCGAAGAAGGGATGCCGGGCGCGGACACGCCTCGCAGTTCGGCGACGATGCGGGCGCGCACATCCAGCACGTCCGTGGCGCGTTCGGCCATGTACCCGCCCAGGTTGTGCAACATTTCCGAAACCGAGGCACCGGATTCCCAGATGGCCCGTTCCGCGGACGAGCCCGCATTGATGAGCTTGGCCGCGGACTTCAGGAGCATGGTGTCCTTGGCCATGAGCGCGGTGGCCTCGAGGACGGCCTTGCCGTCGCCGGAGGCGGAATCCGCGCGCCCCTTGAGCTGGTCGTGGACGGCTTGCGCTGCGGCTTTCAAGCCCGCGACGGCGTCCTCCGGACTGACGTCTGCGGCCAGCCGCTCGCCCGACGGCGGTTCACTCACCGGTTTGGGCATCTGGCGGACGGAACCAATGATGCGGCCAGGGCTTACCCCTACTCCTTGGAAATTCTGCACTGAATCCTCTGTTCCTGCGTGTTGGTTCAGACCCACCGGCGACGGCACCACGAGCCTGCGAAATTAGCCTACAAAATTCTGTTGTGAGCCACTTCATATAGCAACGCTATAGGTGCTAGGGTAGCGGTTATGAGTTTCGATGACCAGCTTCCGCCAAAAATTCGGTTGCTCCGTGCAGCTGCTGAATTGCTGGCAAATTCGGAGGGGTCAGCGGTCTCTACGCGCCAGATCACAGCGTTGGCCGGGGTTACGGCCCCAACGCTCTACCACCACTTTGGAGACAAAGAAGGACTGTTCGACGCCGTCGTTTCCGCCGGCTTTGAAGAGTACGTGGCAGGGGAGAGGGACTTTGCTCCTTCCGGGGAGCCCTTGGAAGATGTCCGGCGGATGTGGGACAACCACGTCCAGTTCGGGCTGAGCCAACCCCACCTGTATTTGGTGATGTTCGGCAATATCAGGCCGGAAAGCCGCCCAGCAATCGTGGCCGATGCTGAAGCGCTTCTGGAAGAAATGCTGAACAAGGCCGCCATCGCCGGTCAGATCAACGTGCCGCCCCGCGAAGCGGCACGAAGCATCCTCGCGGCCAACGTGGGTGTAACGCTCATGCTCATCGCCGAACCGGTGGAAGAAAGGAACCTCGAGCTCTCAACGATGACCCGGGATTCCATGATTTTCGCCGTCTCCACGGATACCGCCCGTGGCGCCGCACCGGAGGACTCCGGTAAGTCCTCCGTGGTTGTTGCGGCAATCGCCCTGAATGCGGCACTGCAGGCCTCGCATTCGGACCAACTTTCCAGCTCTGAATTGAAGCTGTTCCTTGAGTGGCTTCACCGCATTTCCAGCAGCTCCTAAGGCTGTTCTCTCTCGATCTATATCGACTGACCCCGCGCCGCTGCGGGACACACGTTAGGAATTCACATGGCAACAGAGACCGTTGCGAAGCCCCGCACAAGTGCGCGCGTAGGTGTCCAAAAGTTCGGAACCTTCCTGTCCGGCATGATCATGCCCAACATCGGCGCCTTCATCGCCTGGGGCCTCATCACTGCCCTGTTCATCAAAGTCGGCTGGATTCCAGTCCCGGAGCTGGGTGGCTTCGGCACGAATGCCGAGGGCGCACCCAACGTGGGCATCGTTGGCCCCATGGTCACGTATCTGCTCCCGATCCTGATTGGCTACACCGGCGGCAAGATGGTTTATGACGTCCGCGGTGGCGTCGTTGGAGCCATCGCGACCATGGGCGTCATTGCGGGTACAAGTTCTCCGATGTTCATCGGCGCAATGATCATGGGTCCGCTGGGAGGCTGGACCATCAAGCAGCTCGACCGGCTCTGGGACGGCAAGATCCGTCCCGGCTTCGAGATGTTGGTGAACAACTTCTCGGCCGGCATTTGGGGCGCAATCCTGGCTCTGGGTGGGTTCTATGGCCTCTCCTGGCTGGTCAAGCTCTTCACGGCGGGCGCCGGAAATGTGGTCCAGTTCCTGGTCAACAATGGCCTGCTACCGCTGACCAGCATCTTCATTGAGCCCGCCAAGGTCCTCTTCCTCAACAACGCCATCAACCACGGCGTGCTTACGCCGCTGGGCATCCAGCAGTCGCTGGAGCAGGGCAAGTCCATCCTGTTCCTGCTCGAAGCCAACCCGGGGCCGGGCTTCGGCATCCTGCTGGCGTACATTTTCTTCGGCCGCGGCGCTGCACGCGCTTCGGCTCCGGGTGCTGCCATCATCCACTTCTTCGGTGGCATCCACGAGATCTACTTCCCGTACGTCCTGATGAAGCCGATCCTCATCCTCGCTGCCATCGGCGGTGGCATGACCGGCATCGCAACCCTGGCGATCACCAACTCCGGCCTTGTGGCTCCGGCCGCCCCGGGCTCGATCCTCGCAGTCATCTTCCAGACGTCGCGGGACAGCTACGTCGGCGTGATTCTGGCTGTGGTGCTGGCAACCACCGTTTCCTTCCTCATCGCTTCTTTGATCCTTCGTACATCCAAGAACAAGGGCGAGGATGACCTCTCCGCCGCAACGTCCCGCATGGAAGCCATGAAGGGCAAGAAGAGCTCCGTCTCATCGGCGTTGGTGGGCGACCGTGAAGGCCGCAGCGACGTTGCCGTGCTGACCCGGCCGGTTCAGAACATCGTGTTCGCCTGCGACGCCGGCATGGGCTCCAGTGCCATGGGCGCCTCGGTGCTGCGCAACAAGATCAAGGCAGCCGGCTTCCCGGACGTCAAGGTCACCAACTCCGCAATCGCCAACCTGAGCGATACGTACGATGTTGTGATCACGCACCAGGACCTCACGGAACGCGCCCAGCCGAAGACATCCAGCGCGGTGCACTATTCCGTGGACAACTTCATGAACAGTCCCAAGTACGACGAAATCGTGGAGCTGGTCAAGACGAGCAACACCGAAGGTCCGGCCGCTGCCCATCCAACCGGCGCAGCAGAAACAGAAGCAGCAGCAGCCGCCGCCCACGGTGCGCATGCCGCTGTGCCCGCTGCCGCCGTCGGGGGTAAAGAAGTCCTGCTCCCCGAAAGCGTTGTGCTGAACGGAACGGCGCACGACCGTGATGCTGCGATCGACGAAGCCGGTCAGCTCCTGCTTGACCGCGGTGCCGTGGATGTCAGCTACGTCCATGCCATGCACGAACGCGAGGAATCCGTGTCCACCTATATGGGCAGCTTCCTGGCGATCCCGCACGGCACCAACGATGCCAAGGAGCACATCCGGCACTCCGCAGTTTCCATCGTTCGGTACCCCGAGGGCATCGACTGGGGTGGAAAGCAAGTGAAGTTCGTGGTCGGCGTCGCTGGCCTCAACAATGAGCACCTCCACATCCTGTCCTCGATCGCCAAGATCTTCACCAACAAGGCCCAGGTGGCCCAGTTGGAGGAAGCGACCACCGTTGAGGAAGTGCTGGAGCTGTTCGGAAAGGTCAACGCATAGTGAAGGCAGTCCATTTTGGGGCAGGCAACATCGGACGCGGCTTTGTGGGGCTGTTGCTGCACGAAGCGGGCTACGAGGTGGTGTTCGCCGATGTTGCGGACGCACTGATCAGCCAGCTGGCCTCCGCGAGCAGCTACGAGGTCCATGAAGTGGGCGAGAACCCCGCGGTCAAAACCGTGGACGGGTTCCGTGCGCTGAACTCGAGCACGCAGGAAGCCGCCGTTGTGGAGGAAATCTCGACGGCGGATGTGGTCACCACCGCGGTGGGGCCGCACATCCTGAAGTTCGTGGCACCGGTGATCGCTCGCGGACTCGCAGCCCGGGAACCATCGTTGCCGCCCCTGCAGGTGATGGCGTGCGAGAACGCCATCAACGCCACGCACCTCCTGCAAGTGGAAGTCCGGGCGGCCTGGGACGACTCCGCAGCCAATTTGGACTCAGTGGCTGTGTTCGCCAACACCGCAGTGGACCGTATTGTCCCGAACCAGGCGCCGGGCCAAGGCCTGGATGTCACAGTGGAGACGTTCTACGAGTGGGTCATCGACCGCACACCGTTTGGTGACCACGTCCCCGCGATCCCTGGAGCGACGTTCGTGGACGAACTTGGCCCGTACATCGAGCGCAAGCTGTTCACAGTGAACACCGGGCATGCATCTGCTGCGTATTTCGGCTACGCGGCGGGCCTGGAAAAGATCTCCGATGCCATGGCCGATCCGTCCGTGGCCGCGAAGGTCAGGGCCGTGCTGGAAGAGACCAAGGAACTGCTGGTTGCCAAGCACGGATTCGTGGAGGCCGAGCAGGAAGCGTACGTGCAGAAGATCCTGTCCCGCTTCACCAACCCGTACCTGCCCGATACCGTGGTCCGCGTCGGCCGGGCACCGCTGCGGAAGCTTGGCCGGCACGAGCGGTTTGTTGGCCCGGCGGCTGAGCTCGCCGAGCGTGGTGTCACACCGGTCGCGTTGCTGGAGGCGATGTCGGCTGCCCTTCGTTTCGACGACGGATCCGACGACGAAGCCGTGGAACTCGCAAACATGCTCTCCGAGCTGGACGCAGCTGCCGCCGTCGAGCGCATCACCGAACTTCCGCCGTCACACCCGCTGTTCCCGGCGATCCAGAAACTGATAGAGGACCGCAAAGCCGAAGCCTAGTTCCTCCCCACAAATGGTTGACGGCGAAGGCGGGTGAGATTGATCGCCAAGCGAGAGAGCGTCTATGGGGCTGCGGCGTGGTGGGCATCGCGAAGCGGGCACAGCCCCATAGACGCTCTCAGAGCGCCGCTGCTACTTTGTCGCTGCCGCGGTTTCTGCTTCAGCCATCGCCTTCCATTCGGCCACGCGGGCCTGGTGCAGCGGCGACTTACGCACGACCGCATAGGCGATGCCGAGGATCGCGAACCAGATAGGCGTCACCAGCAGGGCCGTGAGAGTGTCCGGCTGCGTGGTGAGAGCCCAGACCAGGAAAGCGAAGAACGCGAAGACCACCCACACCATCGGGATGCCGCCAGGCATCTTGAAGGGTGACGCCGCGTGCTGCTCCGGGCGGCGCTTTCGGTAGACGAGGTAGCTGGCAAGGATGATCGACCAGACGAACATGAAGCAGACAGCGGACACCGTGGTCACCATGTCGAACGCGGCGCCGACGTCTTTGCCTGCGTAGAGGAGTACGACGCCGGCCAGCAGCAGAACGCAGGACAGGAACAGCGCGTTCTGGGGTACTTTGCGGCTGGAGAGCCGGCCGAAGACCTTTGGTGCGTCGCCGTCGTTGGCCAGGCCGAACACCATGCGTGACGTCGAGTAGATGCCCGAGTTGGCCGAAGACATGGCAGAGGTGAGCACCACGAGATTGACCACGGTTGCCGCCATGCCGAGGCCTGCCAGGGAGAACATGGCGATGAACGGGCTGTGTCCTGCCTTGAACTCGGTCCACGGGGTGACGGACATGAGGATGATGAGCGCGCCTACGTAGAACAGCATGACGCGCAGGGGGATCGCATTGATGGCGCGGGGAAGGTTGTGCTCAGGGTTTTTGGTCTCGGCTGCTGCCGTGCCCACGAGTTCGATGCCCACAAACGCGAAGACAGCGATCTGGAAGCCGGCGACGAAGCCCATGAATTCCTTGGGGAAGAACCCGCCATGGCTCCACAGGTTGGTGAAGCTTGCGGTTCCGGCGTTGGACTGGAAGCCGGTGAAGATCATGACCAGGCCAACGACGATCAGCGCCACAATGGCCACGATCTTGATGAGCGCGAACCAAAACTCGGTCTCGCCGAATGCCTTCACGGTGGGGAGGTTCAGGAGAAGCAGGATGATGATGGTCGCAATTCCCGGGACCCACAGTTGAACGCCTGGCCACAGCTCATTGGCATAGCCGGCGATGGCGATAACGTCCGCAACACCTGTGACTACCCAGCAGAACCAGTAGGTCCACCCGGTGAAGAAGCCTGCCCAGGGGCCGAGGAGATCGCCGGCGAAGTCGCTGAAGGACTTGTAGTTCAGGTTGGACAACAGGAGCTGGCCCATGGCGCGCATGACGAAGAACAGCATGAAGCCGATGATCATGTACACGAAAATCACGGAGGGTCCGGCGACGGAGATGGTTTTGCCCGAGCCCATGAAGAGTCCGGTTCCGATGGCGCCGCCGATTGCCAGGAGCTGGATGTGGCGGTTGCTGAGCGAGCGTGACAGGTGGGGCTCGCTGTCCCTGCTGGACGCGCGGAGTTGCGCTTGTGTTGTCTGGTCGGACATTAGTTCAAGAACCCTTCGAAGAGCCCACCAAAATGGTGACGGCCGTTACAAATCTGTTTCGATAAAGCTATAGCTAATGTCTGACCAATGGCTAATCGGCTCTCACGGCGAAAGCTCCCCTGTGGAAAAGGGGAGCTTAGGCCGGGGGGATTAGGCGATCTTCCGTCGGTAAGCGGCAATTGCGAAGGCGAACGCCAGAACCAGGATGCCGAAGCACCAGGCCAGCGCAATCCAAATGTCGCTGCCCACCGGCTGTTGTGCGAACAGCGCGCGAATGGAGTTCACGATCGAGGTCACTGGCTGGTTCTCGGCGAACCAGGCCACAGGGCCGGGCATCGTCGCAGTCGGCACGAAGGCCGAACTGATGAACGGCAGGAAGATCAGCGGGTAGCTGAACGCGCTGGCGCCGTCGACGGTTTTCGCGGAGAGCCCTGCGATCACGGCCAGCCAGGTCAGGGCGAGCGTGAACAGGACCAGGATGCCGGCGATTGCAAGCCAGGTGCCCACGGATGCTCCGGTGCGGAACCCCATAAGGAGGGCCACTCCGACGACGATCGCGACCGAGACGAGGTTGGCCACGAGCGAGGTGAGCACGTGCGCCCAAAGCACGCTCGACCGTGCGATCGGCATGGACTGGAAGCGCTCGAAGATGCCGCCCTGCATGTCCAGGAACAGGCGGTAGGCGGTGTAGGCGATGCCGGAGGCAATCGTGATCAGCAGGATGCCGGGGAGCATGTAGTTGATGTACGACTCGTCGGATCCGGTATTGATCGCACCGCCAAGCACATAAACGAACAGCAGCATCAGCGCGATCGGCGTGACCGCGGTGGTGATGATCGTATCGGGGCTGCGCAGGATGTGGCGCAGCGAGCGGCCGGTGAGGACGCTGGTATCGCTAAGGACGTGGGTGCTCATCGGGATGCCTCCTGTTCTTTCTGCTCTTCAGCCGTTTCGCCGACGAGCGCCAGGAAGATGTCTTCGAGCGAGGGCTGCTTCTCGACGTACTCGACCTCGGCCGCCGGCAGCAGCCGCTTGAGCTCGTCGAGCGTGCCGTTCTGGATGATCGTGCCCTTGTGCAGGATCGCGATCCGGTCGGCGAGATGCTCGGCTTCGTCGAGGTATTGGGTGGTGAGCAGCACTGTTGTGCCGTTCCGGGCGAGATCCTTGACGGTCTGCCAGACCTCGAGGCGGGCTTCGGGGTCCAGGCCTGTGGTGGGTTCGTCCAGGAAGATCACCTTCGGCTGCCCGATCAGGCTCATGGCGATATCCAGGCGGCGACGCATGCCGCCGGAGTACGTCGCCACCTTGCGGGACCCCGCTTCGGTGAGGCTGAACTGAGCCAGCAACTCATCTGCGATCTGAGCCGCGTTTTTCAGGTGACGCAGTTTCGCCACCAGAATCAGGTTCTCCTTGCCGGACAGCACCTCGTCCACCGCTGCGAACTGCCCGGTCAGGCTGATGGACTGCCGTACCTGGAGCGACGCGGTGGCAACATCAAAACCCTCGACGGCGGCAGTGCCGGCATCCGCTTTGAGCAGTGTGGACAAGATCTTCACCATGGTGGTTTTGCCTGCTCCGTTGGAGCCGAGGAGGGCGAAGATGCTGCCCGACGCCACCTCGAAGTCCACGCCGCGCAGAACATGGAGATCCTTGTACGACTTCTCGATGCCCTCTACCCGGATTGCGGTAGCAGTCATGATTCAGCCTCCTTCGCTTTATCAACGGCCTTCGTGAGGCGCTCGCGTTCCTTATCAATCCAGCGCTTTCCGCCGTATGCCTGGGCAAAGGCCTCGGCGAACTCGATGGGGTCCTCGCCGACGATCTCGCTCACAGGCGTGCCGTCGACTGCGGCGCGTTCCCATAGGTCGGCGAGGTCGGTGAACATCTGCACGATCGTGTCCCCCTCGGTGACCCCGCCGTAGTACATGAAGTATCGGTTGAAGGCGTTCGCCACGGAGGAGTAGGGCTCAGGCAGCGCATCCAGCCGCGCCTTGGCCTGCTTGTACTGCTTCTTCTGCTCGAGCGATCCGGTTACCAGCTCGATCCACTTTGCTGCCATGTTAATTTCCTCCCTTGCGGAGCTGTTCAAGCCGTTCGGACAAGAAGCTCCATGTGTTCCAAAATTCCTTCAGTTCTTTTTCGCCCTGCGCGTTGAGGGTGTACACCTTGCGGGGTGGCCCCTTTTCGGATGGTCGCTTTTCGACGTCCACCAGCCCTTTTTGTTCGATCCTGACCAGCAGTGCGTACACGGTGCCCTCAGCGATCTCGGTGAAGCCCTGCGCCCGGAGCAGCGTTGTGATTTCGTATCCGTACGCCGCCTTTCCGGTGAGGAGGGCCAGAACAATGCCCTCCAACGTGCCTTTGAGCATCTCTGTCATTTGCTTGCCCATCGGACACCTCCTTCACTACTCAGTAATACTAGCTACCGCTACATAGTAGAACTAGGTACCGGTACTTAGCAATACTGAGTTCTGATCAAAATGGCATGCTGGGGTGGTGACCCCAGACTCTGCCGCCATGCCCGCCCTGATGACTGCCGACGTCGGCTCCGGAACCTTTAGTCTTCGGCGCGCCACTAAAGCCGACTTGCCGCGCATCCTTGCGCTGCTGATTGATGACCAATTAGGTGCCGCGCGTGAAAATCCGGACGACCTCGTGCCGTACGAGCTGGCTTTTGACGCGATCGACGGCGATCCGGCCCACCTCCTGGTGGTGGGCGAACTGAACGGCGACCTGGTGGCCACTTTCCAGCTCAGCTATCTCCCGGGCCTGTCCCGCAAGGGCTCTTGGCGGGCGCAGATCGAAGCCGTGCGGGTTTCTGAAGTGCTCCGTGGCCAAGGCGTAGGCGCGCTCATGATCCAGTGGGCCATCGACCAGGCCCGGGACCGTGGCTGCTCCCTGGTGCAGCTCACCACGGACAAGTCGCGCGTTGCTGCGCACCGTTTCTACGAACGGCTGGGCTTCGTCGCGAGCCATGAGGGCATGAAGCTCACGCTTTAACCCGACTGAGTCGCATTTGTGCGCGTTTTCAGGGCTCTAAACGCGCTCACCTGCGACTCACTTGCGTGCTGCATCGCTTGACTCTTAGGTATCCTAACTATTAGGCTACCTAAGTATGACGAGCACTTCGGCTTTAGACCCACGGCTTCTCCATATTGCTCAGGAATTTCGCGAGTCACTCCGCCTTGGCGTGTACATGTTCCGCCGCCTGGATCCGGAGGGTGAACTCACCGCAGCGCAGCTCAGCCTGCTGTCCATGATTTCCGACGGCGGACTCCGCGTGGGTGACATCGCCAAGAACCTGGGGATCAAGGTCCCCAGCGCCACAGAGCAGATCATCAAGCTCGAACGCTCAGGGCTCGTCAGCAGGCAGCCTGACGTCAACGATTCCCGCGCCGTGCAGGTGGTCATCACCAAAGCCGGGAGGGTCGCCGTCGAGTCCGCCAACCAGCGGCGAAACGCGATGGTGGCCGGGCTGCTGCAGGAGCTGAGCAGCGACGAAGTCGAGCAACTCGCCGCGGCGCTCCCCATCATCAGCAAGCTCAACAGCTCATTCCAGAACTAACCACAACTAAACGCATCGACAAGGAGCCCTTGAATGTCACGCCAATTGGCTGACGCTTCAGAAAGCGCCGAGACAACTACTGAAACCACCCTTGCGGCTGAAAAGGCTTCATTCCTGAGGCAGCCGAAGGCCGTGTGGGCCACTGCGCTGGCTGCCGTGTTCGCGTTCATGGGCATCGGGCTCGTGGACCCGATTCTTCCGGCAATCGCCAAGAACCTCGAGGCCTCCACCAGCGAAGTTTCCCTGCTCTTCACGAGCTACTTCCTGGTGACGGCGATCGCCATGCTGATCAGCGGCTTCGTGTCCTCGCGCATCGGCGGCAAGAAGACGCTCCTGATCGGGCTGGCAGTGATCGTGGTGTTCGCATCGTTGTCCGGCTTGTCCGGCAGTGTTGAGCAATTGGTGGGTTTCCGTGCTGGTTGGGGCTTGGGTAACGCCCTCTTTGTCGCCACCGCCCTGGCAGTGATTGTCGGTGTGGCCAGTGGTGGGACCGGAACGGCCATCATTCTCTACGAAGCGGCGCTCGGCCTGGGTATCTCGCTGGGTCCGCTTCTCGGGGCCTTGTTGGGCGGCTGGCAGTGGCGGGCGCCGTTCTTTGGAACCGCGGTCCTCATGGCTGCCGCTTTTATCGCGCTGCTGGCCTTGCTTCCCAAGACGCCCGCTCCCGCCAGGAAGTCACGCCTGCGGGATCCGCTTCTCGCGCTGGGACACAAGGGCCTCAGCACCACCGCGGCAAGTGCCCTGTTCTACAACTACGGCTTCTTCACTATCCTCGCTTTCACGCCGTTCATCCTCGGCATGGATGCATACGGCATCGGGGGAGTGTTCTTCGGTTGGGGCGTTGCCGTTGCCGTGTTCTCGGTGTTCGTCGCGCCCGTGCTCCAGAAGCGTTTCGGCGCTGTTAAGGTCCTGACCGGCACTTTGGCAGCGCTCATGCTCGATCTCCTCGGACTGGGACTTGCTGCCGGGCACTCGGTGACTGCCGTCGTCGTGCTTGTGATCGTGGCGGGTGCCCTGCTGGGCATCAACAATACGATTTACACCGAACTGGCCATGGGCGTCTCCGATTCTCCGCGACCCGTCGCATCCGCCGGCTACAACTTTGTGCGTTGGATGGGTGGTGCGCTGGCCCCCTTTGCCGCCGCCCAGCTAGGCGAGCACTTTGGGCCGCAGGTGCCCTTCTTCGCCGGTGCCGTTGCCATGGTGATCGCGATTCTCATTTCCTTCGGAGGCCGCGGGTACCTGAAGTCGCACGAGCCGCACCTGGTGTGATTGCCCCGACTACTGCTCGTGGGAGGTAACCGGAAGCGGTGCCACCGGCGCGCCCTTGGGGACGAAAAGCGTCTCGGCCTGCTCCAGCGACATGCCGTTGGTCTCGGGAACCTTGAACATCACAAAGAAGAACGACGCCGCAGCGAACGCCGCGTACAAGGCGTACGTCAGCGGCAGCGAACCCGCCGCCATGATGGGGAAGCTGAGCGTGATGGCAAAGTTGGCGATCCATTGCGCGGCCGCCGCCAGTCCGAGCGCGCGGGCCCGAATGCGGGACGGGAAGATCTCGCCAAGCAGCACCCAGACGAGTGGACCCCAGGAAGCACCGAAGCTGATCACGAAGACGTTGGCCGCAACCAGGGCAACTGGCCCCCAAGCGCCCGGGAGGCTGATCTCGGAGCCCGTACCAACAGCTGAGGAGAACGCCAATGCCATGACGCCGAGCGAGGCGGCCATGCCGATGGAACCGGTCAGAAGGATCGGTCGGCGACCAATGCGGTCCACCAGTGCAATGGCTACCAACGTCACCAGAATGTTCGTCACGGACGTGGCGACGGAGATGGTCAGGGAGTCCTTCTCCTGGAATCCAACCGCCTTCCACAGCGTGGTTGAGTAGTAGAAGATCACGTTGATGCCAACAAATTGCTGCAGCACGGACAGGATGATGCCGATCCACACCACCGCCTGCAGGCCGAATGTGTTGCCCCGCAGCGAGCCCTTCTTGGTGGACAGCTGGTCCTGCTGGATGGATTCGCGGATATCGCGGATGTGCCGTTCGGTGTCGTCGCCCGGGATGAGGGTGTCGAAGATCTTGCGGGCGGCACCTTCCTTGCCGTTGAGCACCAGGAAGTGCGGCGACTCGGGCAAGCGGAATGCGATCCAGCCGTACACGGCAGCGGGGACGGCACAAGCGATGAACATCCAGCGCCAGGCCTCCATGCCGATCCAGAAGGTGCTGCCGGCGCTGCCGGCTGAATTAGCCAGGACGGCGTCGGACAACAGTGCCGCAAAGATACCCGTAGTGATGGCTAGCTGCTGAAGGGACGCCAAGCGACCACGCACGTGTCGGGGAGAAATCTCGGAAATGTAGGCAGGGGCGATCACCGAAGCAAGGCCGATGCCCAAGCCCCCCACCAAGCGCCAGAAGATCAGGTCCCACACACCAAAAGCCAGTCCTGTACCTACGGAACTCACCAGGAACAGGAGGGCACCGATCTTCATGGCCGGGATGCGGCCGTAGCGGTCGGCCACCTTGCCCGCAAGATAGGCTCCCAGTGCGCACCCCAGCAGGGCGACGGCGACAGCAAAGCCAGTGACGGCCTCGCTCATCAGGAATTCGTCCTTCATGGCATCCACGGCACCGTTGACCACGGAAGAATCGAAGCCGAACAGGAAGCCACCCACCGCCCCAGCGACGGCCAGGCCGATCACTTTCCTGGACACTGGTGGCACGCCTTCGGTGCTGGGATTGGACATGGGTCTCCCTTGGGAATGGTGGTGTGGGATTCACGGTGCGGGACGTCGTCGGCTGTTCCGACGGGGACGCCGGTGCACACGCGCTACACAGTGTGGCACGCCATATCCGCCAAGTTCCAGTCAAGGCGGTTCAGATGACGTGCATTCACTAAATTAACGCACCTCTCCTGATTGGCAGCTGGGAGTGGGCTGGAAGGTCCAAACACGCCCTCTCAAGGTCGGAAGGGTTGCCTTTGGCGTCACTACTTGAACGCAAAGCACGACGGCGGCAGGTGCGTTGGGATCGGAACGCACCATGCCGTCGTCGCCCCTTGGAGGAGCGCATCATGACGCTAGGAAAGCTCTTGCAGCGCCTCCGACAGAAGACTGCCCGGGCTGCCGAGCTGTGTGTGGACGCCGTGCGAGGCCACCAGTTCTCCGGCGATGATGACCTCGGTGACGTCGCTGGAAGTTGCGCTGAATGCCATCTGCAAAGGTCGGGACCCGGCAGTGCGGGTGGATGCCGGATCAATAACCATGAGATCGCACACGGCGCCGACCTCAAGGCCCGACGCGGCAATGGGCGTAGCCATGGACCGGGCACCCCCTTCGGTTGCGGCCCGCAGGAGTTCCTGAGGTGAGAACCTGCCCCGCTGTCCTGTGCCCAACCGCTCGCCGTGTTCCAACGTGCGCATTTCAGTCCATGGGTCGATCACCGCATGCTGGTCCGTGCCCAGCGCAATGGCTGCCCCGGCGTCGGCAAGCTCCCGCGCGGGACCTATCCCGTCTGCGAGGTCGGCTTCCGTGCTGGGGCACATGACCACCGTGGCGCCTGCGTTTCCGAGCAGGGCGATGTCTTCCTGCGTCAGGTGAGTTGAATGGACGGCGGACAGCCTGTTGGAAAGGAGTCCGTGGCGTTCCAAAAGACCCGCTGGCGTGGTGCCGTAGGCCTCGAGGCAGGCTTGGTTCTCGGCAGGTTGCTCACTGAGGTGGATGTGAAGGGGGATGTCTTCGGGCAGCTGCCTGGCTACAACTTTGAGGTCTTCCTCCGGGACGGCCCGGACGGAGTGAAGAGCAGCTCCGACGCTGACAAGTTCCGGCGGAAATTGCTGGGCAACAGCTGCCCGGAGTGAGCTTAGGCGATCGAGCCAGGCGTGCACATCCGCATCCCCGAACCTTGCCTGTTCGGGATTGAGGGGCGTACCGATTCCTCCGGCCAGATACAAGGTGTCCAGAAGAGTGAGCCGGATCCCGGCGGACATTGCCGCTCGCGCCAGGGCCAGCTCCATGGCATGGGGTTCCGCGTAGGGCCTGCCGTCGGGTTGGTGGTGGACATAGTGGAATTCGGCCACGCTGCTGAAGCCCGTGACCACCATTTCAGCAAAGACAGCAGTGGCGAGCTTCTCGTATTTCTCCGGAGTCAGCTCGGATGCGCTTCGGTACATCTGCTCCCGCCACACCCAGAAATCTCCGCGGCCGTCGTGGGTGCGTCCGCGCAGCACCCGATGGAAGGCATGGGAGTGGGCGTTGGCAGCTGCCGGGAAGGTAATTCCGGTCAGCCTCTTGTCGCCGGGCTGCGGTTCAGCTCCGGTGGTAATGCTGGAAATCCGGCCGTTTTGCGTTTCGATGCGTACTCCGGCGGCAGCCGTCAGCGTGGTGGGTCCGGCGGTGCGGTCCTTCGAACCGGCGGAATCGTCTGACGTGATGATGGCCGTTTCGCACCAAAACGCGTTCACAGGAGTCCTTCCAGAACATCCGCGAGGGCAACGGTGCCTGCCGAAGCGTCCTCGTCGGCCACATATTCTTCCGGTGAATGCGAGATTCCGCTGGGATTACGGACAAAAAGCATGGCCGAGGGAACATATCCGGCCAACACGCCGGCGTCGTGCCCCGCGCCGGTTGCCAGGACCGGGGCTCCGGGCAGCAGGCCGCTGATGCGTCGACTCAGCCCCGGGTCAAAGTGCACGGTGTCGCTGTAGGACTCTTCCGTGAGGGTTGCCGTGCACCCTTCGGCTGCGGCGACTTCCTGCGCCGTGCTGTAGATGGCCTCGATAAGGTGAGCCGTCACGGCGTCGTCGGGATGACGGGCATCCAACCATAGATCGACGCGCGAGGCGATCACGTTGGTGCCGCCGGGAACGGGGGTCAAACGGCCGACCGTGGCCCGGGCATCGGGCTGTTTGGCGGCCGTATCGCGAACGGCGACGATGATCTGCGCGGCAGCAACCATAGGATCGGCCCGGTCTGCCATGAGGGTGGTGCCGGCATGGTTTCCTTGGCCGCTGACGCTGATCTTCCAGCGTCCGTGACCCAGGATCGAACTTCCCACCGCGATGGCCGGCCCGTCTTGTCCCAGGCCCTTGCCTTGTTCCACGTGCAATTCAACGAAATCGCCGATCCGCGCCAAGGCCTCAGGATCAGGGCCGACATGCCGGGGATCGAGGCCGTTGTCCCGCGCGACGTCGGCGAAGGTGTTTCCGTCCGCGTCGCGCAGGTTCAGTGCCTTGTCGACGTCGATGGCGCCGGTGAGGAGCCGGGAACCCAAACAGGCCACTCCAAAGCGGGACCCTTCTTCTTCCGGGAAGACCGTGACGGCCAATGAACGCGGCGGCTGAACTCCGCGGGCTTTGAGGAGATCGACGGCGGCGAGCGCGGAAGCGACGCCGAGGGGTCCATCGAAGGCGCCGCCACCAGGGACGGAATCGAGGTGGCTGCCGGTGACGAGGGCGCCATCCTGTGGGTCTCCCCACCAGGCCCAGATGATGCCGTTGCGATCTGTTTCAACGTCCAGGCCGCGGCTTTTTGCCTGCTCAATGAACCAGTGCCTGAGATCAAGTTCGGGTGTCGAGTAGACGGCCCTGGAGTAGCCTCCGCGCACCGCATCGCGGCCCACATCCTGTATTGAGGCAAGGAGCTGATTGACGGTTTCCACGTGTTCCTCCGATTGATGAAGACTGCCACCAAGTAAAAACCAGATGCCACCACATGGCAAGAGTTCGAGTAACTATTAACAGGCTCGAAACCTGTGCGCGCCTTAAAGGAACAAGCGACGTCTCAAATCCCGGAATGTCAAGTAATCTGCAGCCAAGCCTTGCCATTTGATGAAAATTGAATTTTACTTAGTGGCAAGACATGGTGACTTGGACCACTTGAAAGCAGGTCAGGCAGTGGCAGCAGATTCCTCCACCCGCACAGTCGAAAGGGCGTTGGCTCTCCTTAGCGCAGTCTGCACTGACGGCTCCATCAGCCTCAGTGACGCTGCGCGGGTGGTTGACCTTTCTGCCAGCACCGCGCTCCGCCTCCTTCGCACTCTGGAAGGCAGCGGCTTCGTGACACGGGATCCGGGCGGCAATTTCCGTCCGGGAGCCAGCGTCATCCAGCTGGGAGCCCTCGCCTTGGGACAGGAATCCCTGGTGTCGCTCTGCACGCCGCACATGAAGCGGCTCGTCGCGGAAACCGGCGAGTCCTGCTATTTGAGTATTCCCGGTCCTGGGGAAACCGGGATCTACATCGCCATCGTCGAAGGTACGCGCTCTGTCCGGCACACCAGTTGGGTCGGAAGGAGCATCCCACTGGAAGGGTCCGCCGCTGGCAAAGTCCTGACCGGCGGGCAGAACGGCCGCGGTTACGCCATTGTGCGCAGCGGCGTTGAAGACGACATCACTGCTGTTGCCGCGCCCATCGTGATCGGCGGCCGCACTGTGGCTGCCCTCAGCATCGTCGTTCCCAGTTACCGCTTGGACGAGGCGAAGGCCCGGACATTTGGCGAGGAACTGGTGAAGGTAGCGAACAACATCCTCGTGGAACCCGACGGAAACCATGAAGTGCCCCAGGAAAGCATGGAAGAAAAATGATCAAATTTGAAAATGTCACCAAGGCGTACCCCGACGGTACTGTCGCCGTCGATGGCCTCAACCTGGAGGCCCCGACCGGCAAGCTGACCATTCTGGTGGGCCCGTCCGGCTGTGGCAAGACCACCTCGCTGAGGATGATCAACCGCCTCATCGAACCCACCAGCGGCACCATCTATCTTGATGACGAGCCCACCTCCGGCATGGATGCAGCGTTGCTCCGCCGGAGGATCGGATATGTCATCCAGCACGCAGGACTCTTCCCGCACAAGACCATCGTGGACAACGTATCCACCATGCCGGTCCTTCTGGGCGAGAGCCGCCAGAAGGCCCGCACCAAGGCCCTGGAACTCATGGAGCGGGTGGGGTTGCCCGCGAGCTTCGCCAAACGTTACCCATGGCAGCTCTCCGGTGGCCAGCAGCAGCGCGTGGGCGTGGCCCGGGCACTGGCATCTGACCCGGCATTCATGCTCATGGACGAGCCGTTCAGTGCCGTGGATCCTGTGGTGCGCGGGCAGTTGCAGGAGGAGTTCCTCCGCCTCCAGCGTGAGATCGGCAAGACCATCATCATGGTCACCCACGACATCGATGAAGCCCTCAAGCTCGGCGACCAGGTTGCCGTGATGCGTGTCGGTGGCAAGCTTGCCCAGATGGCAACGCCGTCGGAGCTTCTCACCTCGCCGGCGGATGAGTTCGTGGCAGACTTCGTGGGCCGTGACCGCGGTTATCGCTCCCTCGGTTTCACGAAGGCCGGCAGTGTGGCCATCGGTGAGGAAGCTGTGGTTCAGCTCGGCGCTTCCGGAGAAGAGGCCCGCGCCAAGGCTTCGGGTGCGTGGGTGTTGGTAGTCGACGGCGGCCGGAAGCCTCTTGGGTGGGCCCAGCCCGAACTTCTCAACGGTGAGCTCAAGCGTGAAAACCTGAACCTTAGCGGCATCCCGGCAGCTGCCTCGGGAACGATGCGCCAACTGCTGGACGCTGCACTCTCCTCGCCCAGCCGCCGCGGTGTCGTTGTCAACGAGCATGGTGAGCTGATCGGAACCGTGACAGCCACCGACGTCGTCAAGGCCATCGAGGCTGAACCACACCTGGAGACGGCCCGATGAACTTTGAGTGGCTGGGCCGCCAGTTCGACAACATTGTTTTCCTTCTCGGCTGGCACGTCCTGCTGGCCGTCATCCCCTTGGTCCTTGGTCTACTGATCGCCTTGCCCCTGGGCTGGTGGGCACACCGGAGCCGCAGGATCTATCCGCTGCTGGTGGGCGTCGCAGGACTCCTGTACACCGTCCCCTCCCTGGCACTCTTCGTTCTGCTGCCACTTGTCCTTGGCACCAAGATCCTGGACCCGCTGAATATCGTGGCGGCGTTGACCATCTACACGGTTGCGCTGCTGGTGCGGGTCGTGGCAGATGCCCTGGACTCCGTCCCTGAAGACACCGTCCAGGCTGCCAAGGCGATGGGCTACCGCGGGTACCAGAGCCTCCTGAAGGTAGAGCTGCCCGTGGGCGTACCCGTTATCTGCGCGGGCCTTCGCGTGGCCGCTGTATCCAACGTCAGCCTGGTCTCCGTTGCCGCACTGTTGGGTATCCCGCAGCTCGGCTCCCTGTTTACGCAGGGCTTCCAGCTCCGCTTCTTTACGCCGATCATCGCCGGCATCGTGCTCTGCGTGATTCTGGCCATGATCCTGGACGGGCTGATCATCCTTCTCAACCGGTGGCTGACACCGTGGACCCCCAAGGTGGTGGCATCGTGAACTACTTGTTCGACCCCGCGCACTGGAGCGGCGCAGACGGCATCCCGACCCTGATCGGTGAGCACCTCCTCTACTCCCTGATCGCTCTGGCTATCGCTGCCGTTATCGCCGTTCCCCTGGGAATCTACATTGGCGTAACCGGCAAGGGCGTGTTCATGATCGCCGGCCTGGCCAATGCCTTGCGCGCCCTGCCGAGCGTCGGCCTGCTGATCCTTTTGGTTCTGCTCATTTCGCCCGCGTTCCCATCGAGGATGGGCTACATCCTGCCAAGCCTCATCGTCCTGGTACTCCTTGCGGTGCCTCCGATCCTGACCAACACCTATGCCGGCGTGCGCGCAGTGGATGCTGCCGCCGTCGACGCCGCCCGGGGCATGGGCTTCCGCACCATGAAGATCCTTACGGATGTCCAGTTGCCGTGTTCGCTTCCGCTGGTTTTGTCTGGTGTCCGCAGCGCACTGCTGCAGATTATCTCGACCGCGACCATCGCAGCATACATTTCGCTTGGCGGCCTGGGCCGGCTCCTGATCGACGGGAAGGCCCAAAATGACTACAGCCAAATGGTCGCCGGCGCTGTCCTCGTTGCTTTGCTGGCCCTGTTCTTCGACCAGCTCCTCGCCTTCATCACCCGCCGCGTTGTCTCACCCGGACTGACACGGCGAACCATCAAGTCGGTTCCAGTAGCCGAACCCGTGAAGACCCCCGTCACGGTCTAAGCAACACACTGCGCTGGACTTCCAGCACGCAAGAATCACCTCCACCCACCCCCCACCTGGCCACTGCATGCCCTGTAAGCGCCATTTCAGGAGAGTTGACATGAAGAAGTACTTGACTGGTTTCACCCTTGCGGCCGTCGCCGCCATCACCCTGAGCGCCTGCGGCGGCGGGGACCCTATGAGCACATCCAACACCGCGGCAGCTGGGGGCTCCGGCGACAGCATCATTGTCGGTTCGGCTGACTTCCCCGAGAGCCAGTTGGTCGCCAAGATCTACGCCGAGGCCCTCAAAGCCAAGGGTGTCAATGTCACGGAAAAGCCCAGCATTGGCAGCCGCGAGGTCACCATCCCCGCCCTCAAGGACGGCTCCATCGACCTCATGCCGGAGTACGGCGGTGCGCTCCTCCAATACCTCGATTCCGCCACCAAGGCAGTATCGTCCGAGGAAGTCACCAAAGAATTGGCCACCAAGATCCCCTCTGGCCTGACGGTTCTGACGGCTTCGGAAGCGGAGGATAAGGACGTCCTCACTGTGAAGAAGGACATCGCCGACCAGTACAAGCTGAAGACCATCGAGGACCTCCAGCCGGTCGCCAAGGAACTCGTCCTGGGCGGGCCGCCGGAGTGGAAGACCCGCCTCAACGGCGTTGCCGGACTGAAGTCCGTCTACAACCTTGAGTTCAAGGAATTTTCAGCGCTCGACGCCGGTGGGCCGCTGACATTGAACGCCCTCCTTTCCGGCCAGATCCAGGTTGCCGACCTCTTCAGCACCGATCCCGCCCTGGCCGAGAACAACTTGGTGGCGCTTGAGGACAACAAGAACCTCTTCCTGTCCGAGAACATCCTGCCGGTCATCAACCAGAAGAAGTCCACGGATACCGTGAAGGAAACACTGGACAAGGTCTCTGCTGCGCTCACCACTGAGGACCTCATCAAGATGAACGGCCGCGTAGCGAAGTTTGAGGACATCGGCGAGATCGCCAAGGAATGGCTCAAGAGCAAGAACCTGGGCTAAACCCGGCCCTCGTGCTTCCGCTGGTTTGCAGGATTTATAGGAGTAAAGAATGACTGCCGATTTCACTACTGGTGCCCGTCCGGTTAAGGCCGCGCGGGGTACTGAGCTTACTGCCAAGTCGTGGCAGACCGAGGCGCCGTTGCGCATGTTGATGAACAACCTGGATCCGGAGGTTGCTGAGCGTCCGGATGATTTGGTGGTGTACGGGGGTACGGGTCGTGCGGTGCGTTCCTGGGCTGCGTTTGATGCGATTACCCGGACCTTGGAAACGATGGAGAAGGACGAAACGCTCCTGGTCCAGTCGGGCAAGCCGGTGGGTGTGTTCCGCACGCATGAGTGGGCTCCGCGGGTGTTGCTGGCGAACTCGAACCTGGTGGGGGACTGGGCGACGTGGCCGGAGTTCCGCCGCCTGGAGGCCGAGGGTTTGATGATGTACGGGCAGATGACGGCCGGGTCCTGGATTTACATCGGCACGCAGGGCATCCTGCAGGGCACCTATGAGACGTTCGCCGCGGTAGGGAACAAGCTCGCCGCGGAGGGCCGCCACCCGGCCCCCGCCGCCGAGGGCTCATCCGAGGGCCCCCTGGCCGGCACCCTGACCCTGACTGGTGGGTGTGGTGGCATGGGTGGTGCGCAGCCGCTGGCGGTGACGTTGAATGATGGTGCGTGCCTGATCGTGGATGTGGACGAGACCCGTTTGCGTCGCCGGGCGGGCAAGCGGTACCTGGACGAGGTCGAAACGGATCTGGACGCGGCGATCGCGAAGGTCCAGGCCGCGAAGGCCGAGCGCCGTGGCTGGTCGGTGGGGTATGTGGGCAACGCCGCTGAGGTGTTCCCGGAACTGCTCCGCCGCCACAAGGCCGGGGACGTGACCTTCGATGTGGTCACCGACCAGACATCCGCCCATGACCCGTTGTCGTACCTGCCGGAGGGCATCACCGTGGCGGAGTGGCACACCGAGGCTGAGGCTGATCCGGAAGGGTTCACGAAGAAGGCCCAGGCCTCGATGGCCCGGCACGTGCAGGCGATGGTGGAGTTCCAGGACGCCGGGGCTGAGGTGTTTGATTACGGCAACTCGATCCGTGATGAGGCACGCAAGGGCGGCTACGAGCGGGCGTTCGAGTTCCCCGGTTTCGTCCCTGCCTACATCCGTCCGCTGTTCTGCGAGGGCCTGGGCCCGTTCCGCTGGGTCGCGCTGTCCGGGGACCCGGAAGACATTAGGGTCACGGACGAGGCGATCAAGGAGTTGTTCCCGGAGAACAAGCACCTGCACAAGTGGATCGACGCGGCCCAGGAACGGGTGGAGTTCGAGGGCTTGCCGGCGCGTATTTGCTGGCTCGGGTACGGCGAACGGGCCAAGGCCGGCCTGCTCTTCAACCAGCTCGTCGCCGAGGGCAAGGTCAAGGCCCCGATCGTGATCGGCCGTGACCACCTGGACTCCGGCTCGGTGGCGTCCCCGTACCGGGAGACCGAGTCCATGGCCGACGGCTCCGACGCGATCGCTGACTGGCCGTTGCTGAACGCCCTGATCAATACCTCCTCGGGTGCTACCTGGGTCTCGATCCACCACGGCGGCGGGGTCGGTATCGGCCGGTCCCTGCACGCCGGGCAGGTCTCCGTCGCTGACGGCACCGACCTGGCCGCGGAGAAGCTCGAACGGCTCCTGACCAACGACCCCGGCATGGGCGTCATCCGCCACGTCGACGCCGGCTACGACCGCGCCGTCGAAGTCGCCAACGAACGCGGCGTCCGCATCCCCATGAACGAAAAGTAGGCAACAAAGTGACTCTGACTACCCACGAACCCCTGACCGTTACCCTCGGTTCCAGTGGCGTGGCCCCAGAAAACAAGTAAGCCCACCCTCCCCAACTAGGTAGCAGCAGATGTCGTTTTGAGGGCTGAAAACGGCATCAGCTGCTACCTGGTTGGTGGACCGAATTCACGAAGGGATCATTCCATGGTCGAGATCGACGGACGACGCCTTGGGCTTGCCGAGATCGTGGCAATTGCCGCTGGCGGCGAGAAGGTGGTTCTTGCGCAGTCGGCGATCGAACACATGGCCGCCTCGCAGCGCTCAGCCCGCGCAACGGCACAGAGACGTCCGGTTTATGGGCGCTCCACTGGTGTGGGGGCTAACCGTTCCGTAACCCTGGATACATCGGATGCGTCCGCAGACCAGCACGGAGTCAACTTGCTTCGGAGCCATGCGGTGGATGCCGGACGAGCCCTTGACCGCGAAACGGTGAGGGCCATGCTGGTGGTCAGAGCGTCCCAGCTGGCGGCTGGGGCATCCGGAATCAACCCGGACCTGGTCGAGGCCGTCGTGCAGATGCTGAACGCGGATACCCTGCCCGAAGTGCGGGAATTTGGCGGTATTGGCACAGCAGACCTGCCGGCCCTGGCAGGAACCGCGTTAACACTCTTGGGTGAGCGTCCCACGATGGATGGCACGCCGGTGCCGAAGGCTTTGGATTCCTGGCCCACTGAAGACGCGCTTCCCTTCATCAGTTCCAGTGCCCTCACCATCGGGCAGGCGATCCTGGCTCACCAGAAGCTGGTCACGATGATGGAGAACCTGACCACCATCAGTGCTCTGTCGTTCACGGCCATGTCCGGCAATCCGGAAGCGTTCGGCACCGAAGTCGCAAAGGCCACTGAATCGGACGCCATGGCTGATGTCGCTGCGACCCTGCAGGAATTGGTGGCTGGATCCGGCAAGCCTGCAAGGATTCAGGATCCGTACTGCTTGCGCATGTTGCCGCACTCTCTGGGGGCGGTCATGGAAGAACTCGAATCGATGAGGATCGCTCTGGAGCGCTTGTCCGTGGCGGGCCACGAGAACCCCATGGTCTTTGGCTCAGTGGAAGATGGCACGAACGGCGTGGCACATCACGGCCTGTTCCATATGTCCACACTGGCGCGGCGCATCGATGCCCTGCAGGTGGCCCTTGGGGCCGCGTGCACTACGACGTTGGGCAGGATCACCCGTCTCTGCGATCCCACTTTCACCGGCCTCCACCCATTCCTGGCAGGCAACGATGCAGGCCAGTCCGGAGTCATGATGCTGGAGTACGTCGCCGCTGCAGCGGTAGGCCGTATTCGCGCCAACGCCCAGCCCGTAAGCCTGCAAACCGTCAACTTGTCCTTGGGTGCTGAGGAAGACGCGAGCTTCGCAACTCTTGGTGCGGCGCAGTTGGAGTCCACTGCGCACGCATTGGCGACCGTCGCCGGCGTCGAGCTTCTTTGTGCGTCACGTGCGCTCCGCGCGCAAGGCAGGCGTCCGGGCGAATTCAGCAGCCCCAGGCTGCGAGCCATGATGGAGGCAGGCTTCACCTTGCCATCCGACGTTCAGGACCGCGACTTGCGGGATGACCTTGAGCAGGCGCAACGCCTTGTCCAGGACTCGTACTGATCTCAAGCCCTGAAATGCACTGACACCGAACGACAATGGCTTCACGACAAGAACGGCAGGCAATCCTCGGACTGCCTGCCGTTCTTGTCGTGGAAGAGCACGTACCGCTTAGTGCGCCGGGACGGATTCCTTGGCTGCTGCTTTCGGGTCCATGAGCTTCTTGTTGGGCAACGCGAAGCTGATGAGGAACGCGATCAGCATCAGGCCAGCTGCTGTGAGCATCACAGTGTCAATTGCCTGTGCGAAGCCCTCGGTGATGGGCCGGGTGAGGGTGCTGTTGGCCGCATGCAGCCAACTGGTGTCGTTCAGGGAATCGTTGGTGGCGCCATTCTTGAAGAAATCGAAGAGTTTGGCATTCGCGGGATCTGCGGCCACGGCCGGATCCTTCATGACCGCTTGGTAGTCCGGGCTGGAAGCAGCGGTTTTCATGCCATCGGCGATCTTGTCCGCTGCCAGGCTGAACAGCATGGAGATGAACACGGCCGTGCCCACGGCGCCACCCATGGAACGGAAGAACGCCGCAGTAGAGGTTCCGACGCCCATGTCCTTGGGCGGCACCGATACCTGCATGGCAAGTGTCAGCGGCTGCATGCAGAAGCCCAAGCCGACGCCGAAGAACACGGCGATGAGTCCGGGAACCCAAAGGCCAGTGTCCACGCCGAGCACCAGGCCCATCACAGCCGCGGCGCCTGTCAGGATTGCCGTACCGAGGATGGGGAAGATTCTGTAAACGCCCGACGACGAGATGGTGCGGCCGGCGCTGATGGAACCGAACAGGATGCCCACGGTGAACGTGATCATCATGAGGCCCGCTTCGGTGGGGGTAAGTCCCTTCACCAGCTGCAGGTACATGGGCAGCATGGCGATGGCACCGAACATGCCGATGCCGATGATGAAGTTCAGCAGGGATGACAAACCGAAGGTTGCGTTCTTAAAGAGACGCAAGGGGATCAAAGCGTAGTCCCCGGCCCGCATCTCTGCGAACAGGAACGCCACGATGCCGACGACGCCAAGGCCATAACACAGCCAGGATGCGCCCGATGCCCAACCCCAGGACCGGCCCTGCTCGGCTACAAGAAGGAGCGGAACGATTGCCAGGGTGATGGCTGCCGCGCCCCAATAGTCGATCTTCTGCTTCACGTGCCGTGCAGGCAGGTGAAGGAACATGAACACCACAGTGAGTGCCGCAAGGCCAATGGGAAGGTTGATGAAGAATACCCAGCGCCAGCCGTCGAAGCCCAGGATGGTCGATGTTCCCGCGAAAGCGCCGCCGATGACAGGACCGAGGACGGAGGAGATACCGAATACTGACATGAAGTAGCCCTGGTATTTGGCCCGGTCCTTCAGAGCAACGATGTCGCCGATGATTGTCAGTGCCAGCGCCAAAAGGCCACCTGCGCCCAGGCCCTGCACGCCACGGGCGATGGCAAGCTCCGTCATGGAATGGACGGACCCGGCATAGAGGGATCCGGCCAGGAAGATCAGGATGGCTGCCAGGTACAGCGGACGGCGCCCGAAGATGTCACTGAGCTTGCCGTAGAGCGGCGTACTCACAGTAGAAGTGATGAGGTAGGCGGTAGTTGCCCATGCCTGGAGTGACAAGCCGTCGAGGTCATTGGCGATGGTGTAGATGGACGTGGACACAATGGTCTGGTCCAGTGAGGACAGGAACATGCCGAGCATGAGTCCCACCATGACGGTGAGCGTCTGACGATGCGTCAGGACCTCGCCGGCGGCCCGGACGGGCGCAGATTTGGACATATCTTCTCCAGAGGTGGCAGAAAAGTGGATTTTAAGCAGGATAGTTGCTTTCAGTAACTATCCTAATGCCTGTTTGATTCCCGGAAGAAGAATGTTTCTTGAACAACCTTCGTAAGTCGGCCAGTCCCAGGGGTCAGCGTTCCACGAGAATGCCATCCGGGTCGCTGTAGATCATTACTCCGGGTTGGATTCTCACGCGGTCAATCACCAGCTGGACGTCAACCTCGCCTACACCCGTCTTTGCGCTCTTCTTCGGGTTGCTAGCCAGCGCCTTGATGCCCAGCGGGAGGCGGGCGAGTGCTTCCCGATCCCTGATGGCTCCGTTAATAATGACGCCGGCCCAACCATTGGCCACCGCGCTTTCAGCGATCATGTCCCCCATGAGGGCAGTCCTCAATGATCCCTGACCGTCAACCACCAGAACGGCTCCTTCGCCGGGCGTCCCGAGGACTGTCTTCACCAAGGCGTTGTCCTCGAAGCACCTGATGGTTCGTACCTGTCCGCTGAAGTGCGTGTGACCGCCGAGGTTCTGGAACTGGACAGCAACCGATTCCAATTCCTCGCCCCGATCGTCATAGAGATCAGCTGTATTAATCTGCTCGTTCATGTCCTTCTCCTCACTACGTTTGAGGCCACACTAACGCGTGCGCCAGGTAAGCGGCACGGACCGTCGAGGGCTATGTGGATAACTGACATGAACTTAGGTTCCATGCCCTCCACCCGCGCTAATCTGAATCCAGACGTTGAAACTAGGGGGAACCTGCCATGAGCCTGTCCGACCTGCCCGGTCCTGTGCCGGATCCTGCCATAGTCCGGGGCGGCACGGCCACTGCCCTCGCCGAACCAGTGGACCGGGTCCGCGCACTGTGGATTACTGGCGTCGTGCTCATCAACGTGGGCATCAATGCGGCGTTCTTCGGCCCCATCCAGGTGCTGTTGGGCCAGCAGGCGGCTCACTTCGATGAGGAACAAAAGGAAGCGATCCTGGCTCTGGTAACGGGCTGCGGCGCCGCCGTCTCGTTGGTTGCCAACCCCTTGTTCGGGGCGTTTAGCGACCGGACCGTCTCCCGCTTCGGACGTCGCGTTCCGTGGGTCCTCGTAGGAGCAATCCTGGGCGCTGTAGCACTCGTAGGACTGGCGGGAGCGCCGAACGTCGCGGTCATGACGGTGCTGTGGTGCTTGGTGCAGGCCGGATGCAACGGCGCTTACGCTGCCATTACAGCTGCGATTCCAGACCGCGTTCCGGTGCCGCAACGTGGCACTGTCGGTGGTTTGGCAGCGATGGGACAGACAGTTGGCATCCTGGCCGGCGCGGTGATTGCCGCCGTCGTAGCGGGAAACTTTGCTGCCGGGTACCTGGTGTGTGCAGCGGCGCTGCTTGCCGGCGTCGTGCTTTATCTTTTCAAGAATGACGACCAGCCGCTTCCAGCCCAGGCCCGCCCACCGTTCAGTCTTGCGCGGTTTTTCCAGGGCTTTTGGGTTTCGCCAGCACGCTATCCTGATTTCGCCTGGGCTTGGCTGACGCGACTGTTGGTAAACATTGGCAACCACATGGTCACCCTCTATCTCCTGTTCTTCCTCAGCGATGCCGTGCATGTGAAAGAAACCGAGGGCATCGAACCCGCGATCGGAGTGCTTATCCTGACAGGCCTGTATGCGGTCATGGTGATTATCACCAGCGTGATCGGCGGAGCTTTGAGCGACCGGATGGGCAAACGGAAGCCTTTGGTGATCGCGTCGTCCGTGATCATCGCCGTAGCGTCCTTGATTCTCGGGTTTGCGCCGACGTGGGCCGGTGCCATCACGGGGGCACTGGTCCTGGGCCTCGGCTTTGGAGCCTATCTTGCCGTGGACTTCGCACTGATCACCCAGGTCCTGCCGACGGCACTGGACCGTGGCAGGGACCTGGGCGTGATCAACGTGGCAAACTCGCTCCCGCAAGTCATCGCCCCGCTTATCGCTTTCCCGTTCGTCACGTATTTGGGCGGCTACGTCTCGCTGTATGTGGCCGCCGCGGTCATCGGGCTGCTGGGTGCGGTGTTCGTGGTCAAGATCAAGAGCGTGGCGTAAGCCTAGAGGCCTAGAAGACGGCCGTGAAGCCGCCCCAGCCCCAGCCGACTGCTGATTGGCCGAGCCAGTAGCTACCGGGCAGTCCCTGGGCCAGGTAATCCGCGCCGTTGCCGTAGTACATGGTGAGCTGGCCGCTGCGGTCGATGCCAAACACGTCAATCTTGTCGTCACCGTTGAAGTCCCCTGCAGAGCCGATCGTGGCGAGGGCCTCCCAGCCGTAACCGACCGTCGATCCCGTGTAGCGCTCGAAGGACCCATTGCGGCTGCTTGAAAAGACCATCAGGTTTCCGTATTGGCCCCTCGCTGCAACCTGCAAATCGCTTCTGCCTTCGAAGTGGCCAACGCTCATCAGGGAGTCATATCGGCCCCACCCCCAACCGATGGTGTACGAAGGCAGCCAACCGCCGTGCCCGTTGCCGGGGTAGAGGACCAGGTTGGTCGATGCGTCCCTTGCAATGAGATCGTTCGTGCCGTCACCGTTGAAATCGCCAGCACCAAAAATGGCTGTGAATCCGTTCCAGCCCTGACCGACCTGGATTGCCTTCTTCCAACCGCCGGACCCGTTTCCCTGGTACAAGTACAACCGACCCTGGGCATCGCGTCCCATAACGTCAACGGTGCCGTCGCCGTCGAAATCACCCGGTGAGAATAAAAGGTTGAAGGCATTCCATCCGGTTCCGATGACTTGGGTGGGTTGCCAATGTCCCCGCCCGTCTGTCGGGTACAGCAAGAGACGGCCAGCCGCGTCGCGGGCGAAGATATCCATGGTGTTGTCCCCATTGAATCCGCGAGCCCGGGGCTTGGCGGCGATCCGCAGCGATTCACGGGCTTGCAGGGTCAAGGTTGACTCGGCATCGTAGGTGACAGTTGCAAAGGCAGTCACCACCCGGCCGTAGTCAGCCATTGTTGCCCGGTACGTTTGGCCCGTGGCACCAGGAATGACCTGGCCATCGCGTGTCCAATAGAACGAAAGCGAAGGGGTTCCGCCGTCGGGCACCACCGTTGGCGTGGTCCAGCTCAGATCAGCCTTCAGCAGGCCGCCCACTGCAGGTTCACCAGTGAGTTCGGGTGGTGCCATGTACACCTGGCGCATCGGCACTGCCAAGGATGGAACGGCAGCCTGGGCGGGCAGGCCCGGAGCGATGAGAGCACCGGCCAGAGCCGAAACAGCGAGAAGGAATGACAGCCGACGCAGTCGGGTTGGCACGCTTGGGCGCGCGGGTTGTTGAGAGTTCAAGATTTCCTCATGAAGAAAGTTGGCCGAGGCGGCCTTGCGAACGTGATGCTGAAGAGAGCCTGACCCGGCGGACCAGGACCCGGATCTAGAAAACGGCGGTGAACCCTCCCCAGCCCCAGCCGACAGTGGATTGCCCCAACCAGCGGATCCCAGGCTGTCCACTCGTCAAATAGTCGGAGCCTTTGCCGTAGTACATGGTGAGTTGTCCCGCGGAGTCAATGCTGTAGACATCGATCTTGTTGTCACCGTTGAAGTCACCGGCCGAGCCCACAGTGGTGAATCCCGTGAAGCCCCAGCCGATGCCATCCGTGTGGCCATCGAACCATCCGTTGCGGGTGGACTCATGAAGGACCAGGGTCCCGAAGATATCGCGGGACACGATTCCGAGCTTGTTCTGGCCACCGAAGTGTCCCACGGTGAAGACTGGGTTCTGGTTGATCCAATAAGTATCAACGCCGTAGGGCTGCAGCCATCCGCCGCGTCCGTTCCCAGGGTAGAGAATAGCTTGGTGCCACTGGTCCACGGCAAGGAGATCGTTGGTGCCGTCGCCATTGAAGTCACCTGCAGCAGAGATTGTCTTGAACGCCTGCCAACCTTGACCAATCTGCAAGGCCTTCTTCCAGCCCCCCGTGCCGTTGCCCTGGTAAAGGAAGAGTCGGCCCTGACCGTCGCGGCCAATGACGTCCACTGTGCCGTCTCCGTCGAAGTCGCCCGGCGATACCAGCAGGTTGAAGATGTTCCAACCCGTTCCGAGCACTTGGGCCGACTGCCAATTGCCGCGGCCGTCGGTGGGGTACAGCAACAGTCGTCCGGCGGCATCCCTGGCGAAGATGTCCAGCGTGTCGTCACCGTTAAACCCCCGGGCCCGGGGTTTGGCGGCTATCCGCAACGGATAGTCTGCCTGCAGGGTCAATTTCGATTCGGCATCATAGGAAACCGTGACGAACGCCGCTACAACGCGGCCTTGGTCAGCTCGGGTTGCACGGTAGGTCGAGCCGGTTGCCCCTGCTATGGTTTGACCGTCTCGCGTCCACCTGTAGGTGAAAGCCGGCGTGCCACCCTCGGGTATGACGAATGGCGCATATCCCTCCAGGTCCGCTCTTAGCAGACCTCCAACGCTGGGGTCGCCGTTCAATTGCGGCTGGCCCATGTAAATCTCGCGGGCAACTGCTGCAACTACGGTAGGCACTTGGCTTGACGCGGCTTCCGCAGGGCCGGCCAGTGTGCAGGCTGCAGCCGCACAGGCAACGGCGGAGGCGGTCAGCAAAGTCAAGAATCGACGACGGCGGCTTGGTGCGCTTGGATACGAAGCAAGAGCTGATTCCATGGTTCCCCTACAAGAATGGCAATTCTGAAGGACCCCGCCCGATGCCTTGGGACGGGGTCCTGTTGATGGTGACTACTTAGAAAACAGCGTTGAAGCCGCCCCAGCCCCAGCCAACCACAGCGGAGCCCTTCCACCCGCCTGAGCCGCTGCCGTAGTACATGCGCATCTGACCCGAGGTGTCGATGCCCCAGACGTCGTTGGCGCCATCGCCGTCGAAGTCGCCGGCACCGCCGAGCTTGGTGATGGCGTTCCAGCCCTGGCCGATCACGCGGCTGCTAGTCCAGCCGCCGTGGCCATTGCCACCGTAGAAGATTAGGTTTCCGGCGCCGTCGCGGGCCAGGACGTCAGGCTTGCGGTCGCCATCGAAATCACCAGGGGAGAACACCGAAGTCATGCCGCCCCATCCCCAGCCGACTGTCGAGGCAGCCAGGAAGCCGCCGTGGCCGTTGCCCGGGTACAGCACGAGCTCACCGGAAGACTTGCGGGCAAGGAGGTCGTTGTTGCCGTCTCCACTAAAGTCGCCTGCCGCGAAGATGGTGCTGAAGATCCCCCAGCCCCAACCGATCTGCTGTCGCGGGTACCAACCACCATGCCAGCCAGCTGGGTAGAGGAAGAGCGAACCGGAAATGTCGCGGGCAATGACGTCATTCTCGCCGTCGTTGTTGAAGTCGCCGGCAGCGAACATCGTGTTGAAGATGTTCCACCCCGAGCCGACTTCATATGCCTGCTGCCAGGTGCCGTTTCCGCCGGTCGGGAACAGGCCGAGTCGCCCCCAGGAGTCCCGGACGAACAGGCTCATCGTGTACGAATCCCAATATTCGGCACGGTAGAAGCCGGACGTGTGGGGACGATCGATGTCTACGGGAGTCACATAGTTGAAGTCCAAGGCGTCCAAGGCCACAGCCGCGGTTCCGGAGGTGGGGAGGTTGCCGGGGTTGTGGATCAGGGAACCGTCGCGCCAGTAACCTACTTCCTGGCCGGCTGCGGTTTGAATCTGCATGTACTGGGCAAGGTAGGTTCCCGGCGGGGTCCCCTGTGCAAAGAAGACGTCGAACGAGTATGTCGAATCAGCGGAACTGTACGAGCCCTGCGTCATCGTCGTGTGGAGTTTACCCGTTGCTGTATTCCGGAACAGGACGTAGACGTCGGTAATCGGACCGGATGCCTGGAAGGTAACGCGTGATGTTGCCTGCCCTCCAGCGCCGATCGCGTCTGGCGTCGTGGAGACCGCTACAGGTACCGGTGCGAAGGTGTCATCAGCATGTGCTGCGGGTGCCAACCCCAGCCCGCCGACCAAAATAACGCTGCCCAAAAATGCGGCCAGCCAGCTGCGCACGCGGCGCAGAGGAGTGCTCCCCATGGTTCCCCCAAATTAGGCCGGTCACAGATGGCCGGCGGGTGTAAGTGACTTGAGAGTACATGGCGACACCGACAGTCTGGGAATTTGCTGGCAAATATTCACGCGAAAGACAAGTCAAACTCAAAACGCAACCAAAATCGGCTTAGAAAACCGCCGTCAGGTAACCCCAGCCGGTGCCGATCTCATGCGATTGGCGGTAGTAGTACCCGTCGGGACTCATCTCCTCGCCGCGGAAGGCACCCTGGTCCGTCACGTTAAAGAAGTAGTTGTACTGCTCCCACAAATTGAAACCACCGAGGGGCCCCATATAACGGCTTGACCCGTAATTTCCCAGCAATACCCGTGAGGAAGACCAGCCACCCTTGCCATCGGGATAGTAGGCATGCAGCCTCCCGTCCGTTCCTCTGGCAAGAATGTCGGAGACGCCGTCTCCGCTGAAGTCGCCGGGTGTGAACACTTTGTTGAAGACGTTCCACCCCTGCCCGACCTGCGATGCTGTGAGCCATCCGCCACGACCGTTGCCCGGGTAGAGGAACAGCCGGCCCTGCGCATCGCGGGCAAGGATGTCGCTTGTTCCGTCGCCGTTGAAGTCACTGGCGGGAATGATCTCGCTGAAACCACCCCACCCCGTACCAATGACCGAAGAACCCAGCCAGCCGCCGCGTCCGTTGCCCCGGTAAAGCCATAGCTGTCCGGATGTATCACGGGCCAGAACGTCCATGCCACCATCGCCGTCGAAGTCACCCGGGGATGACAAGGACGTGAAGTTGGCCCAGCCCCAGCCGATGTCTTTGCTCCCGCTCTTGAACTCGCCGCTGGCGCCTCCGGAGAACAGGGTGAGTGTGCCGTTCGGTTTCCTGGTGATAACGTCAGGCCTGCTATCCCCGTCGAAGTCACGCAGGAGCGAGTGCAACTTGACCCTTGGGTCGCTCGAGCTGCGGAAGATACCCACCACACTTCCGGCGTAGCTCACCACCGCTGCCACACCGAGCTCCTTTCCTGCCTCACTTGGCTTGGGGCTGTAGGTGGCGCCGGTTGCTCCGGCAATAGGCTCTGCGACGTCCACCAGCCATTGGTAGCTGACCGTCGGCTTGGCTCCTGCAGGGAGTCCTTTGATGGTTGAGGCGTCGAACGCGGCCTTGACGGGGTCCGTACGGAGACATTGGGTGGCAGGTGCGGATCAGCAGCGTCCACCAGGTAGAAGGGAGCGGTTTCCACTGTTTCCGGCAGGCGGCCCGCCGCCATTGCGGTGAGTTTCAAGGTCAATCCGGACCCCGTACCGGCGAGGTTGTCTGGAACGTGGAACCAGCTGGCGTCCGAAGACTGTCGGATTCCGTCCCGGAACCACTCGTAGGTGTACGCCGTAGGTGGAGCGGACCATGTGCCATATTGGACGGCGAACGACAAGTAGGAGTACCCGGCCTCTTTTCTGATCCCAAGACTGGGCGGATCCAGATTGTTGTTGGGCGTAAGGACCTTGGCGGGGTTGTTTACGGTGAAATCGAGGCTTTCCCACGAAACAGGAAAGTTGTATTGGCTGGGCGTGCCACGGAAGTACGTCAGGGTTTCCGAGCCGTAGTTGATAATCACGCTCTGCAGTTTGTGTGACCCTTGGAAGAACGCGTCCGCAGTGACGGATGCTGATGCAGTTGCGGTCAGCGGGCCGGCGGCGGGCGTCCCCGACCATTCAATGCGGTGTTCCGTTACTAGTGATTCATCCGTGAAAGTGAAGACCACGCGATCCGCCCGCTGGACGAGGGTGAAGCCTATCTGCACTGTGGATCCAGGGGTGGTAGTCGCAGGCGAAACGCGTTTCAGGGACGTCAGCTGGGGCACCGGTTGTTCCGCCGCCACGGCTGGGGCACTTGTCAACACAGTTCCTGGTCCCACCACGACGGCGGACATCGTGAGCCCCATGAAGAGAGCCAGGAACCGATGCACTGAGGTTTTGCGTCGGGGCGAGGCGGCCGTAGTTGTAGTCAATTGATCCCCCGGGGAAGTGAAGTAGATGCCAGCACAAGGTGCGTTAGAAGACGGTATTGAAGGAGTTCCAGCCCCAACCGATAGTGGCTTGGCGTTTCAGGGCGACGTGGCCCAATCCATAGAACATGGTCAATCGCCCGTCAGGGTAGATGCCGTACACTTCCGGGACGCCATCGCTGTCGAAATCTCCGGGTGCACCAATCCGGCTGAAGCCTCCCCAGCCGTAGCCGGCGTAAGAACTGAAGGCGTTGGGAGTCCATGAATTCTCGTGGAAGTAGCCGTTCCCGTCACCATCGTATTTTCGCAGGTTGCCGTCGCTGTCACGGGCGAAGACAATCCTCGACGACGGTGAGACGAACGTATCGAACTGGCTCCATCCACCGCTCAGGACGTGCGGTGTGAGGAAGCCGCCGTGGCCGTTGCCCGGGTAGAAGACCATGGTGTTTGAAGCGTCCCTGGCAATCAGGTCCGCCGTTCCATCGCTGTTGAAGTCTCCCGGGGCCACGATGTCCTTCATGGAACCCCAGCCCTGGCCGATCTGGTAGGCGCGGAGCCACCCGCCCTGGCCGTTGCCTTGGTAAAGGAACAGCCGCCCCACTCCGTCCCGTGCCATGACGTCCACATTCCCGTCGCCGTCGAAGTCGCCGGGTGAAAGGAGGGCGTTGAAGCCGTTCCACCCTTGGCCAATCTTCTGGGCTGCAAGCCAGCCGCCGTTTCCGTTGCTGGGGTAAAGCCAGAGGTTGCCGCCGGCATCACGCGCGAAGATGTCGCCTGTGCCGTCTGCGTTGAAACCCTTGCCACGGGTTTTGTCTGAGAGGGGACCCCTGAGGTCCACTACTTCGGTGACCGCCGAGCCTGCGTCGAAGCGAGCCGTTACTCCCGCCGTGATGACTACACCCTTGTCGGCAAGCGTTGGCCGGTAGTCCCGGGACGTGGCACCTGGAATCGGAGTCCCGTTCCGCTTCCATACATAGGTGTAGCTGGGCTGCCCGCCCACTGGGTCGACGCCGGCAGCATCGTGTTCCAGCCTGAGCTGGCCTCCCACGGACGCGTCACCAGTGATGCGTAGATTTCCAACCCAGACGCGGCGTGGCATTGGCCCGAAAGCCGAAGTGGACACGCTGGTGGGCAGATATCCAGCCGCCCGCGCAGTCATCTTGACCCAGATCATGTTGCCGGGGTCGAAGGACATGTTGGACTGGTATGTGTCATTGACGGCGTAGTCGATGGGTGTGCCGTTCCGGTACCACTGAAAATCTGACAACGAGGCTTCCACCGGCCACGTTCCGGGGTTGATGCCAAGTCTGGTGTTGTAGACCAGGTCGCCGGTGATGCTCGGATTGACAGTGGGAGTAAGTTTCGACAGCACCTTGGCGGGGTTGTTCACCGCAACATCACCGGTAGCAAGTCCTGCCCGCACCGCGGTACCAAGTGGAACAGGTGACGTCCGCTCCAAGGTGCCGTCCCGAAGATAGGTATCCTTGGCGAGACCGTCGAAGTAACTGATGACCACACGCTCCAGCGTGTAGCGTCCGGAGGCCTGCGCGGCTGTGATGGCCCCTGTCGCGGAAACGGTTTGCGGTCCGGGAGCGGGATTCCCGGTCCATCCGAGCTCAAAGGTGGTGACTTCGGACGGGTCTCGGTATATGAGCCGGACTTCCTGGGCCAGTTGGGACAACTTCACTTGAACGGCGGCGTTCTGGCCCGGCGCGAACGTGGTGTTGGCGGGAGTGAAGGCAACCGGAACGGCGGCAGCGTAAGGAAGCGCGGGATTGTTGATTTTGAAGTCGCGTGCGGCTGGATCCCCGAAGGGTGAGGTTCCCGTTCCGGGTGGGTAGACGGAACCTCCGCGATAATAGACCTGCGACGCTCCTGCCGTGGTTATCACTTGGATGTAGCTGACCTCGATGGTGCCGTTGGGCCACGAAGAGCGTGAAGCCGTGCCGGCTACCGTTCCGCTCGTGGCACCGGTCGACGACCACGCCAGGATGTGCGTTCCGGCCGCACTCCGTAAGCCCACTTCAACGCGTTTGGCCGAGACCGAAGTCGTGAAGTTGAAGCTGACCTGGGCCCCGGCGTCGACCGTCGCAGGGGAAGTCCGAACGAAAGTCGAAAGCACCGGGCCGGCCGCCTGGGCAGGCACCATCGGTGCCGCCACGAAAGCCGCCAGAGTCAAGACAAGAGCTACAAGAAGAGTTTGCGCAGCTTTGAATGCGGCATGAAGGCGCAGAGCAGAATGAGACCCCAACTGTCCCCCAAAAAGTCCCAAGTTTCCCCCAAAAAGTACAGGCCAGAGCGGCCTGTCGAGGCCAATTGACTTGACACTACAGCCACTTGCTTTCAGGAACAGCAATTGGGATTGAATTACCGCATTTCACAGAAATGTGTCGTGCATCAAACTCAAAACGCAACCAAAATCGACTTAGAAAACCGCCGTGAACCCGCCCCAGCCCCAGCCAACGACACCGGCGCCTTTCCATCCACCGATGCCGCTGCCGTAGTACATGTTCAGTTGGCCGCCGGCGTCGATGGCCCAAACGTCGTAGAAGCCGTCTCCGTTGAAATCTCCGGCCCCACCAATGCGTGACATGACGTTCCAGCCTGTGCCGATGGACCGGGCAGTGGTCCATCCGCCGTTGCCGTTGCCACCGTAGAGCCGTAGGTTTCCTGCGCTGTCACGGCCCAGGACATCAGGGTTGCCGTCACCGTCGAAGTCGCCGGGCGAGAAGACCTCGCTGAGGGCGTCCCACCCTTGGCCTACGGCGCCAGGGGATTTGAAGCCGCCCGTCCCGTTGCCGGGGTAGAGCACCAGGGCGCCCAAAGGCGTGCGGGCAAGGACATCGTTGTTGCCATCGCCCGAGAAGTCGCCTGCGGCGATGATCGAATCGAAGACGTCCCATCCCCAGCCGATCTGCTTGCGTGGAAGCCAGCCGCCGGTTCCGTTGCCCGGGTACAGGAACAGCGATCCATCGTGGTCCTTTGCGATGACGTCGTTGAAACCGTCTCCGTCAAAGTCGCCCGCGTTGAAGGCGGTATCGAACACGTCCCAACCAAGGCCGATGGTCCGCGGAGCTTGCCAGCGGGCCGCGCCATCGGTGGGGTACAGGAGCAGGTTCGCCGCAGCATCGCGCGCGAACAGGTCAATGGAGGCCCCGGCGTCGAAACCTGTTGTGTGCGGTTTGTTTCGAACTACGGAGCGGCCGAAAACCGTAAACGGACGCGTGGCCGTCACTGGATTGCCCGCTTGGACTACTGCCCGGAAGCCGACGACGGCGCCACGGTCCGCTGCCTGAAGGGTGTAAGTCTTCGACGTGGCACCGCTGATCGCGGTACCGTTGCGCACCCATTCGTACCTGATGATGACGGGGCCGCCGAGTGTCCCGCCGGAGACGCTGCCCTCGTTGAAGACGCCGGTGAGCTTCTCTCCGACGATCAGCTTGCCTTGGAGTGTGGGAGCGGTAGCTGTGATGGGTGACGTGGGCGTCAGTGGGAGCGAGGATGCCGACACAGCCCGGAAGCCTGCCCTTGTGGCCGTGACCCGTACTGACAGGGTCTGGTCAAGGTCTGCTTCTGCGATGCGGTAATTGCTGAGCGTGGCTCCAGGGATCGGCTGGCCGTTGCGCAGCCATTGGTAGGCGAAGCCGGTGGGCGGTTGGGTCCAGGAGCCGTTGTCCGTGGTCAGCACTTGGTCGTAGCGTGCCACGCCTGTGATGGTTGGTGGCTTGATATTTGGATTGTCCACCAGTGGGAAGCCGGGATTGTTGACGGCGAAGTCGACGCCGTCCAAGGCCCCTGGCCGCTGTGTTGGTGCTTCCAGTCCTTGCGAAAGGAAGATGATGTTGCCATCGCGCCCGTAGCGGATTACCCCCTGGCCCAAGGGGAGCATGATGTTGACGCTGAGGAGTTTGTAGCGCCCGGTTCGCTGGAAGGCGCTCCCGTCCACCGGCAGTTTGGCTTGCGCGCTGTAAGGCCCGGACAGCTGGCTGGCAGGTCCGTAGAGGGTGGCCTGCTCCAGGGTGTCCTCATTGACGTACGTGAAACCTACTTCCTTCGCGGGACCGCTCAGTGTGAAGGACAAGGAGACAATGCTCCCGGGACCCGCCGTTGCCGCCGACGTCCGGGTAACCACGGTGGGAAGGGGGACGATTGTTCCCCCAGCTGTAGCGCGGGGCGGCGGGACTGCAATTGCCAGCGCAGAGCAGAGGAGCATGGCTAGAAGGATGTGAAAACCCGACCGCACCGAATGCACAAAAGCCGCTGGGCGCACGGAAGAAAAAGTCGTCATGGTCTCCCCCAACCCCCTAGAACAAGGCGTTAAAACCGCCCCAGCCCCAGCCAATGGTTTGGGCGCCGTTCCAGCCGCCGTCGCCGTCGCCGTAGTAGGCCAGCAGCTGGCCGGATCCGTCCACTGCATAGATGTCCACATTGCCGTTACCGTCGATGTCGCCGGCGGCGCCAATGGCTGCCATGCCGTTCCAACCTTGCCCGATCACGGCCATGCCTGCCCAGCCGCCGCTGCCGTTGCCCTTGTACAGGCGCAGGCTGCCGGCGGAGTCCCTCGCCAGGATGTCCACGTTGTAGTCGCCGTCGAAGTCGCCCGGCGTGATGATCTGGTTGACCACGTTCCAACCACTGCCGGCCAGTGAACGGTTCAGCCAGCCGCCGCTGCCGTTGCCGGGGTAGAGATAAAGCAGTCCGCCGGAATCACGGGCGAGGATGTCGTTGTTGCCGTCGCCGTTGAAGTCGCCGGGGGAGACGATCGACGTAAAGCTGTTCCATCCGCTGCCCACTTGGCGTCCGGCAAGGAAGCCGCCGTCCCCAGTACCTGCGTAGAGGAAGAGCCTTCCGGAGGAGTCCTTCGCAAGGATGTCGTTGGTGCCGTCGCCGTTAAAGTCGCCGGGGGAGAGGACCGTGCTGAACCCGTTCCAGCCGGAACCAACGGTCCGGGGGGCCTCCCAGGCGCCGCCAATCCGGGGATACAGCATGAGGGTGCCATCCGTGCGGCGAGCCAGCATCTCATAGGCGCCCCGACCGGTGAAGCCGTTGGCCCTGTTGGATGCTGAGATGGGCGCTGTTTCCTGGCTGGAGACTTCCTGCGGTTCACACCCGTTTTGGCTGGCTGCGACATGGGCGGCGATGGTCTTGCCGCGGTCTTCTTCGCCGAGCTTGTAGTTCCACCACTCCCAGTGGTCCCCGGCTCGAACACCGTCGCGGGTCCAGTAAATCTGGTAGTCCGGGCCGGCCGCTTTGCCGCAGCCACGGTAAGAGTCAGGATCGATCTCCAGCGTGAGCGTTGAGCCAACAAACGGCGCACCGTGAACCACGGGATCTGCGGGGTCCATGGTTGCCATGGCAGGTGCCGGGGCGAAAGCGACGGCGGCAATAAGCGCAGCCGCAATTCCGGCTACCGCTCGGCGCACGCCTGATACACGGCATGATAGAGCGTTCATTGTGTCCTCCCCAGACTTATGCGGCTAATCTTACCGCGGCTGGGACTCAGCTAGAAGATTGCTGTGAAACCGCCCCATCCGTTGCCCACGGACTGGGATGTGCGCCAGCCGGTCCGGCCATCGCTGTAATAGATCACCAGCCGGCCCTGTTGGTCCACGCCGTAAACGTCCTGGAAGCCATCCTTGTCGAAGTCACCCGCGGCACCCGCAGCTTTGAGGGCATTCCAGCCGACACCGATGAGCCACGACCGCGTCCAACCGCCCGCCCCGTTGCCGCCGTAGAAATACAGGTAGCCGCTGCGGTCACGGGCAAGCACGTCCACCTTGCCGTCGCCGTTGAAATCGCCAGGCGTCAGCAAGGCGTCCATCACCTGCCAGCCCTGCCCGACGGCGGTCCTCGCCAGCCAGCCTCCGGAACCATTGCCCGGGTACAAATACAGGGCGCCGCCGGGTTCCCTGGCCAGAATGTCGTTGTTGCCGTCCCCGTTGAAGTCACCAGGGCTGACGATTGAGTCGAAAATGTTCCAGCCTTTGCCGATGGTCTGGGCGGGCTTCCATCCACCGGTTCCGTCGCCGGCGTAGAGATACAGCGTCCCCGCCGAATCCCCTGCGATCGCGTCACCCTTGCCATCACCGTTGAAGTCGCCGGGGGAAAGGACAAGGTTGAAGACGTTCCACCCCCAGCCCACGGTGCGGGCGGCGTCCCAAGCGGTGCCTGTCCGCCCGTACAACATCAACGAGCCGTCACTTGCGCGTGCCAGGAGTTCGAAGCTGCGGCCCGTGAAACCACTGGCCCGGTTGGGCGCAGCGACGGGTCCGGTCTCGTCGCTGTGAAGGGTTTCACCCCCGCAGGCAGTCTTGCTGGCGGTCAGGTGCACAGCCATGCGTGCGCCCGTGTCATCCTGCTGCAGGAGGTAGCTGCGCCCGGTTTCGCCCGCCACCAGGAAGCCGTCCCTTGTCCAGTAGACAGTGAAGTCGGGGCCCTTGCCGCCGCCGCAACCATAGAAGGTGTACGGGCCTATTTCGGCTGTTAGCGTCTTGCCGACAAACGCTTCACCATTGACTATGGGGTCCGGCCCGTTGCTGGCCGCCGACGCCGGCAGGGGGCCAAGTGCCACGGCCGCCACAGCGGCGGCCAGCAGCGCTGCTGCCATCCGGCGTCGAAAATTCCCCATAGTGGTCTTCCTCCCGTGCGTGGACCCAACTGGGTCGCATTTAAGCGCGTTTTGAGCGTCCAAAACGCGCTCTACTGCTACCTAGTTGGGTTTACCTGAGCTTCCTGCAGTTTAGGGGCGCAGCGGGGGAATCCTGGGAACGGCATGGACGCGTTGCAAGCAGGGCGCTCTCAGGAAACGGTCATTTTGCTCACGTATCATTGGTGCGATCGGCCTGCCGCGGGTCCTGTGACCTGAGCCGGCCGTTTCCTTGCCAGCCTGCCAAGAGATCGCCGGAAATGCCCGAACCGTTTTCCCTGGAACCGTACTCCCTTGACCTGACGACGGGGTTGCCCCGTATGGCTGCCGCACCTACCACCCCGCGGCAGCTTTTGCGCTATGCCCGCATCCTGAAGACAGCCTCCGGCTTTGCGCAACGTCAATTCGACACCTTGAGTTTGTCGGACGTTGCCGCCAAAGCGGACGTTCCGCTGGGCACCCTCTACCGTTACTTTCCCTCTACGGCGCACCTCATGTTGGCCGTCTACCGGCAGCAGTTGCGCGAGCTTCGCGACGGCGTGCGCCAGAGGAAAGGCAAGGGCCATGCACTGTCAGGTTTGATGATGGAGATCTTCCACCTGAGGGTTATGCAGCCCGGCGTGGAGCACTGCCTCATCCGGCCTGCCGGCAAGGACAGCGATACCGCCCAGCTGCTGCGGGAGATTGACCTCTTGTCCGAAGAAGTTGTGGGTTCGTTGAGCAAAGAGCCCGGAAATGACGCACCGAAGGCCAGGATTCTGTTGCATCTGGTCAGTGGTCTGGTCCAGGCCGTCCGGTGTCGTCGCTTGTCGCTCTTTGAAGCCGAAAAGGACCTCAAGAAGGCATGCAGCCTCATGACGGGGGAATGACATATAGCTCTTCCGGTCTAGACCACCGGCCCCTGAGAATGCGTTTTTTCGCGTGAGCTGAGTCACTTTTAGACCTGCATAAACGTTTTACTCTCGAATCGTCTCTCTTGGTATTGAATCTTGTACCCTCCGGGCTTCCCTACGCTGGAAAGACCGAAGCGGCTAGCAGCCCAACCTGCAGATGCACCTTCCGGGCCAGCCACCCTTGGTCCGAACCAGCAGTTCTGTTCCTGCCCGAACCATGCCGTGGGTCCACGGCTAGCCTGAGGAGACAAAGACGTGTCCATTGAGACAATCGCTACTGACAACGACGCCTTGGTATTGAGCGAAGAAGAGATCTTCGCAGCACACGAGGGCGGCAAGCTGACGATTTCCAGCACCGTTCCCCTGAACAACAAGCGTGACCTTTCCATCGCGTACACCCCGGGCGTCGCCCAGGTTAGCCGCGCAATCCACGCCAACCCCGAGCTTGCCCGCACCCACACCTGGGCTGAGCGCCTGGTTGTTGTCGTCAGCGACGGCACCGCCGTACTGGGCCTGGGCAACATCGGCCCCAGCGCTTCCCTCCCGGTCATGGAAGGAAAGTCTGCCCTCTTCAAGTCCTTCGGCGACCTCGACTCCATCCCGCTGGTTCTCAACACCACCAACGTGGACGAGATCATCGAGACCCTGGTCCGCCTCCGCCCGAGCTTCGGTGCAGTGAACCTCGAGGACATCTCCGCGCCGCGTTGCTTCGAACTCGAAGAGCGCCTCATCGAAGCACTCGACTGCCCCGTCATGCACGATGACCAGCACGGCACCGCCGTCGTGGTTCTCGCGGCCCTGACCAACGCTGCCAAGGTGACCAAGCGCGAACTTTCCGGCCTTAAAGTAGTTGTCTCGGGCGCAGGTGCCGCCGGCATTGCCATCGCCGAGATTCTTCTTGCTGTTGGCATCGAGGACGTCATCCTGCTCGACTCCAAGGGTGTGGTCAACGCTGACCGTGCCGACCTCGTGGCCGATCCCGGCAGCGTCAAGGCCCGCATGGCGCAGCGGACCAACCCCCGCGGCGTCACAGGTGGTCCCGGCGAGGGGCTGACCGGCGCCGACGTTTTCGTAGGCGTCTCCTCCTCCAAGCTGGACGAAGAGCACCTGAAGTTGATGAACGATCAGTCGATCGTGTTCGCGCTGTCCAACCCGGACCCCGAAGTACTCCCCGAGGTTGCCCAGAAGTACGCGGCAGTTGTCGCCACCGGCCGCAGCGACTTCCCGAACCAGATCAACAATGTGCTGGCCTTCCCCGGCATCTTCCGCGGCGCCCTCGACGCCAAGGCCCGCCGCATCACGCCGGCAATGAAGATCGCCGCTGCACGAGCCATCGCAGAGCTGGCCGAGGAAGACCTCTCCGCTGACTACATCGTGCCGAGCCCCCTGGACGCCCGTGTAGCACCGGCTGTCACCGCGGCAGTTGCCGCAGCCGTGACCGAGTAGCGGTAACCAACTAAAAACCGACGACGGCGACGACTCCCAGGCAGGGGAGCGTCGCCGTCGTCGGTTTGTTAAGGAGCAACGCGGGGTCACATACGGCCCGTGTTGCCCCGTCGGATGGGCCGTAAGTGACCTCGCGTTGCACGTTGGGGGGGGGGGGGGGGGGGGAGGGGCCACACCTAGACTGGGGCCATGAACGCCGAACTCGTTGTGACCATCCTCTGCGGCCTGGCTATTGCCGTGGGTGTGGCCGGAACCATCATCCCTGTCCTCCCGGGAAGCATCCTCATTGGGGCGAGCCTGCTCGCGTGGGCCATTTGGGGTGGTGCGGGAACGCTCGGCTGGGTGATCTTCGCCATCGGCATGGTGTTCGTGGTGGCAGGGATGGCCGCCAGTGCTGTGCTCACAGGGCGAAAGCTGAAACAGCATGGGATTCCCAACAGGTCTGTGCTGATTGGGATAGTCCTTGGCGTCGTGGGGATGTTCGTGATTCCAGTGATCGGGCTCCTGGTGGGGTTTGCCGTCGGGCTTTTGCTGAGCGAAGTCCAGCGGACCCGTGACTTCCGGACGGCCGTCCGCTCAAGCGGCGCCGCGCTGAAGGCCACCGGCATCGGGATTCTCGTGGAGTTCGGCCTCGCATGTGCCGCCGCGAGCACATGGGTCATCGGGGTGTGGCTGTCCTAGTTCACCGAGATGGCAAAAGATGACAATCCCAGGGCCTGGGATTGTCATCTTTTGCCATCTCGGCGGGACTAGCGGAGGCTGGGTACCCGCACCTGGGCTGGACGGAATGAAGCACCGGCTCCTGGGAACAAAGGGACGTCGATCCGGGCGTGGGTGTGGATTTCCTGAACCGTGTCCTTCGTGTGCTGTGCGATCTCAGCAAGCGTGGTGACCCACATACCTTCGAGGCCCTTGACCCGTTCGATCAGCTGCTCCAACGCGACGGCCCGGGACGGCCTGCCGGAGATGAACGGGTGGTTGGTCAGGACGAAGCAGCTGCCCTGGGCGTGGTGCGCCTGGGCCTCGAGCGTCCACATTTCCAAGGCTTTGGCCGGGCTTTCAATGACCCCGCTGCCCGTGATGCCGGGGTAGAACGCGTACTGCTCCCAGTCGTCCAGGGCCCAGTCCACAGGAATTTCCACGATGTCCCGGGGATCATCCCCGGCCACTGACATGCGGTAGGGGGCATCGCCGTCGAGAAGGCTTGAGTCATACAGGAAGCCGCGGTCCGCGAGCAGCGCGGGAGACTGCCAGTTCAACTCCCACCACGGAGCCCGGTAGCCCACGGGCCGAACACCGGCGACATTGGCGAGAGCCTCCAGGCCGCGGTCCAGGTAACTGGCTTCGGTTGCGGCGTCGATTCCCTGCATGGGCTCGTGAAGGTAGCCATGGTGGGCGATTTCGTGCCCACCGTCAGCGATCTTGCGCACCACGTCCGGGTAGCTCTCCGCCGTGAAGCCGGGGATGAAGAACGTTCCCTTGATGCCCTGGCGATCAAGGATCTGAAGGAGCCGCGGGACTGCGATCTTTGGGCCATAGGACTGGTGGCTCATGAGGGACATGCGCCGGGTGCTGGACGGATCGTGGGCGATGGTGCAGGACTCGGCATCGACGTCGAAGGTGAAGGACGCGGCGGCCTTGAAGCCCTCTGGCCAGGTGATCGGGTGCAGGGAGTCCGCGAAGGCGGGCTGGCTCATGCTGTGGTCCTTTCGGGAACGACGGGAGTAGCTGATGCGGCCGACGCACTGGCGGAGACGTGGTTTTCGTCCGCGAGGACGTATTTCCGGTGCGCCCGCGGGCCGAGGATTGCGTAAGCTGCTGCGCTGGTAAGTCCGCCGGCCAGCCACGAGAGATCCCAGCCACCAAGTGCCACGGCGATGGGGCCTTGCATTACGGGTATCAGCCCGTACATGAACAGCCAGGTGCAGAAGATGCCGACCAACAGGGAGACGATGCCGGCCCAGTTGATCACGGGGAGGCGGCGTGTGCCGACGCCGTCGAAGAGCCGTTCCACCTTGCCCGGCCAACGCTTCTCCAGCCAGAAATAGTGCACCAACATGACGCCGCCCCAGGCAGCTACCCACGCCACGAGGCCGATCAGCCAGGCGTCCAGTACGGAGGCGAAGTCCTCCTGGAAGATGAAGAACACCACGGCGAGGAGCGAGAAGACGCCCACGAACAGGTTGAGCTTGCGACGATTGATGTTGATATCCAGGGCCTGCGTGGCCACGGAGAAGGTGTAGATGTTCAAGATGTTGGTGGCGATGGGGCCATGCAACACCATGAGGAGGACGGGAAGGGCAAGGACTCCGAAGTTCTGGACGATCAGCTTGCCGGGGTCGATCTCGCCGCTGTTTGTCGCAAGGCTCGCGCCGAGGACACCGAGCCAGACCACGGGAATGAACTGGCCAAGGACCGAGGCCAGGTAGACCTTGCGCTTGGGAACCGAGGTGCTGACAAAGCGCGAGTAATCCGCGGCGTAGGTGAACCAGGTGATGCCCCAGCCGATGCCGATGGCAGTCATGACCGCACTCATCGCCGCGATCCGCTCGGATCCTTCAAGAATGTTGCCGGCCGGACCTGCGTAACCCCAGTCGATCTTCATACCGAACCATGCCACGGCGGACATGACGGCCAGGATGATGATGGTGGGCGGAACGGTCCACTTTTCAAAAGCGGCGATGGCCTTGTAACCGAACCAGGCGATGGCAACCTGGGCGGCCATGATGACGGTGGCCACGCCGATCTTCCAGGCGTAGTTCTTTTCAGTGGGGTCCACCCAGCCCAGCGTTCCGAAGAGCGCCATGACCAGGTCCAGGATGATCCATGTATTGACCGCGCACCAGCCGATGACCAGGAGAGCCTGGATGGCGGCGGGGAGATAGTTGCCGCGACGGCCGAACGCGGCCCGGGCAAGCACCATGCCGGTGGCACTGGTCTTTTGGCCGAGGAGGACGAAGCAGCCAAACAGCAGCATGCCGATGAGGTTGCCGAGGACGAGCACAAACACAGTATCGGCGAAGCCGAGGCCGAGGTGGATTCCGAGTGCGCCCAGCACCCAGTTGATAGGGGCAAGGTTGGCGCCGGCCCAGATCCAGAACTGGCCCGAGACCTTGCGCGTGCGGTCTGACTCGGGGATGGGCTGCAGCCAGGCTTCGCTGTCATGGGCCGGCGCCGTTGCCGGAACTGACTGCGATGAGCCTGACTGCGATGCGCCTGGCTGCGATGCGCCTGGCTGGGGTGAGGCAGGGGAGAGGTTGTCTTGCATGAGGGGGAGCCTCCGTGTGTGAAAGGGACTCTTTCAGCGTATGTGCCACAGATCACAGCAACAAGATACGATGTGTCTAAAGAAACTGCATTCGACCATACGGAGTGTCATGCCTATCCTTCTGGGCCAGGCCTTGGAACGTGAAAGCCTCAAAGCCGCTGAGCCACGCCTGCTTAATTCAGTGGCGGACGCCCTGACCCGCCCCGTCCGATGGGTGCACTCCAGCGAGGTTTTGGACATTGCTCCGCTCCTCAGCGGTGGCGAACTGCTCCTCAGCGGTGGCCAGGCGCTTGCCCTTGAGAGCTCCGGGCGGCAAGCCGAATACGTCCGGGAACTCGCGGCACGCGGGATTGCGGCACTGGCACTGGAGACGGGCCCGGCCCTGCCCCAGGTGCCGGCCGGCATGCTGGAAGCCGCCGAAGCCGCAGGCCTACCCGTTATTGAATTGCGTCACGTTGTACCGTTCGTCGCCGTCATGCAGGAGATCAACTCACTCCTGGTCAGCGAGTCCGTCGAACAGCTTCAACGCGGCGACCAAACCAGCCACGCGATGGCCGCCGAACTCGCCCATGGCGGCGGACTTGACCAACTTCTGGCTGTCCTGGCGGAAAGGACGGGTGCCAGCGCGCGGTTGGTATCGCCGTCGGGCCTTACCCTGGGTTCGGCAGCAGGCTCCGCAGCAGGTTCCGCACCAGGCTCAGCGCCGCCGGTGGAGGACCGCGGGCTCATCACAGTTGATGTGCCTGTGCGTGGCGTCCTCGCCGCCCGCTTGGAGCTGCGAGTGCCCGACGACGGCGACAGCGGCCTCGCGCGCGTGGCGGGAGAGCGGTCCGTGGACATTCTTGGCCTGGCCCTGTTGCAGCGGATGCCGCCGGGATTGAAGGAATTGGCGGGCATCGAACTGATGCGGGCCATCAATTCCGGGAGCCAATCGTGGCAGCTCCAGCAGCTCGGGCCGGCGTCGGGTTTTCCCGCCAATGGCCCTGTTGCTGCGCTGGTGATCCGCTCCACGGGTGCCGGGCATCTCCGCTCGGCCTTGGATTCATTGCTGCGTGCGAACGTGCCGCACAGCGCCAGCTATGCAGATAATGCGGAGCTGATCGCACTCGCGTCCGTTGGCGATGGCGCTGCGACCCGGGCTGCCTTGATGGACGCGCTCAGGGCATTGGAGACGCCGGCCGGTTCAGCGATAGCGCTTGGCCCGGTGGGCAAGGGGATCGATGAGGCCCCGTGGTCGCTGGCCGAGGCTCGCCGGACCTTGGACCTGGATTTGGCGGAAGGTGGCGTGGTGGATGCTGAAGCTTTCGCCGTGGAACGCCTCGCCGAGGAACATCTGGACTCAGCCACCCGGGAAGGGTTCGTTCAGCGGCAGCTGGGGGCCGTCGTCGAGCATGACCAACTGCGGCGATCCGAGCTCCTCCGGACGCTGACCGTCTGGCTGGACACCGGCTGCAACACAGCCCAGGCCGCACGCGAACTGCACCTGGAACGGCAGTCCATGCACCATAGGCTGCAGCGGATCTTCGAGCTGTGCGGGGGAGATCCGCGTGGAACGGGACGGCTCGCGGCCCTGCATGTGGCTGCGCGGTTGGCTCGCCTGCAGAACCTTTAAACGCCAAAACGACGGCCCGCTGCGCACACGACGTTTTAATACGTCCAATGCGTAGCGGACCATCGAAATGGGGCGCGCAAGGCCTTACTTCAGCACAATCGTCCTGTTCCCATTCAGGATGATCCGCCCTTCGCAGTGCCAACGAACGGCGTTGCTGAGGGCCTTGCACTCCGTGTCCCGACCGGCGGCTACGAGATCGTCCGGTCCGAACGTGTGATCCACCTCAACCACCTGCTGGGAGATGATCGGGCCCTCGTCCAGCTCGCCGTTGACGTAGTGGGCGGTGGCGCCCACGGTCTTCACTCCACGGGCGTAAGCCTGGTGGTACGGCTTGGCACCCTTGAAGCTCGGCAGGAACGAGTGGTGGATATTGATGGCGCGCCCGTCGAGCTTGCGGGCGAGATCGTCGCTGAGCACCTGCATGTACCGGGCCAGCACAACGAGTTCCACGTCCAACTCGTCGATGATGTCCAGCAAACGCGCTTCCGCCGCAGGTTTGGTCGCGGCGGTGACAGGGACGTGGAAGAAGGGAATCCCGTGCCACTCAGCCAAGCCCTGGTGGTCCGTGTGGTTGGACACGACGCCCACCACATCGATCGGCAGCTCACCGATCCGCGCACGGAACAGCAGGTCATTGAGGCAGTGCCCGAACTTCGAGACCATGATCAACACGCGACGCTTGGACCCCTGGCGTTCCAGCTGCCAGTTCATGTTGTACTTCTCGCCCACAGGGGAAAACGCAGCCCGCAGCGTGTCCACGGTTGATTCGTCACCGGAGGAAGCGAAGTGCACCCGCATGAAGAAGTGGCCCTCGGCACGGTCACCGAACTGCTTGTTGTCGATGATGTCGCAGCCATGCTCCAGCAGGAAGCCGGACACAGCGTGCACAATGCCGGGACCTTCAGGGCAGTCCAGGGTAAGGACGTGCTCCACGGTGGTTTCTTCGGCAGGGGTAACAGAGGTTTCAGTTTGGATGGCAGTCATGGCTAGCACTCCACTACGTTGACGGCGAGGCCTCCACGGGAGGTCTCCTTGTACTTGGATTTCATGTCGGCGCCTGTCTCGCGCATGGTCTTGATGGCTTTGTCCAGGGACACCTTGTGGCTGCCATCGCCGTGCAGGGCAAGGCGGGCAGCGTTGATCGCCTTGACGCTGGCGATGGCATTGCGTTCGATGCACGGGATCTGCACCAGCCCGCCTACGGGATCGCACGTGAGGCCCAGGTTGTGCTCGATGCCCACCTCGGCCGCATTCTCCACTTGCTCCGGCGTCCCGCCCAGAACCTCGCAAAGACCAGCGGCGGCCATGGAGCAGGCGGAACCCACCTCACCCTGGCAGCCAACTTCGGCGCCGGAAATGGACGCGTTGATCTTGAACAGAATTCCGACGGCGGCTGCCGCGAGCAGGAACCGCACGACACCGTCGTCGTTGGCCCCCGGAACAAACTTGGTGTAATAGTGCAGCACGGCCGGCACAATTCCGGCGGCACCGTTGGTTGGCGCGGTGACGATCCTGCCGCCGGCCGCGTTTTCCTCGTTGACGGCAAGGGCGAACAGGTTTACCCATTCCATGGCGAGCAAGGGGTCCGCTGAGGATTCGCCGTTCAGCTCGGCGTCGGTCTCGGAAAGCTTCTTAAACAACGACGGCGCCCGTCGCCTGACCTTCAGACCTCCAGGAAGGATTCCCTCGGCAGAGCAGCCGTTGTCCACGCATTCGCGCATGACGGCCCAGATGCTGAGGAGGCGCTCCCGGAGCTCGTCCTCGGATCGCCACACCAGTTCGTTGGCCAGCATGACATCGGAAATCGACATGCCCTCGCGTGAACAAATAGCGAGCAACTCGTCAGCAGTGGAGAACGGGTAGGGGAGCACGGTGTCATCGGCTACCACTTTGTCCGTGCCCGTGGCGTCCCCATCCACCACGAAGCCGCCACCGATCGAGTAGTAGCTGCGCTCACGCAGTACTGCCCCGGTGTGGTCAAGTGCCCGGAACGTCATGCCGTTGGGGTGTGCCGGAAGGGACTTGCGGCGGTGGAGGACCACGTCCTCGTCCCAGTTGAAGTCCACCCGGTGGTCGCCACCCAGGCGCAGTTCGGCGTCGAGGGCAGCTGCGGCCACCTGGTCATCAGCCGTTTTGGTGTCGACAGTTTCGGGTGATTGGCCCTGCAGCCCCAGCACCACGGCTTTGTCGGAGCCGTGGCCCCGGCCGGTGGCGCCCAGGGAGCCGAAGAGCTCAGCCTGGACGCGCACCGTGGCCGGAAGCTGGCCGGACGATTCAAGACCGTCCGTGAACTGCTTTGCCGCCCGCATCGGGCCGACCGTGTGTGACGACGACGGCCCGATGCCAACAGAAAACAGGTCAAGCACACTCAGTGCCATTAGGGGACCTCGGGGGAGGCGTACTCCCGCATGGCATCAAGAAGCCAGCGTCCCAGGAAATCGGCAAACGAGGCCCGGGGAAAGATCCGGTAGTTCTCGTCCGAGGTCTTCCAAAGCATTACGGGGATGTGTGCGAGCTCCGTTGAGACGGCGGTGCCTGCCTTGAAGACGCGGGGGTGAAGGTCCAGCGAGCACGTCTTTTCGAGCACAGCGCGGGCGTGGCTGCCGGAGAGCTCGAACGTGGTGCGGTTGGCGGACAGGTCCACCACCTGACCTTCACCGTTGCCCAGTGCCTTGGTCAGATCGCTGACCAAGGAGCCGCCGAGTGAGTCATGGGACTCCTCCGGAGCGACTACCAGGAACTCGGTGGGGCCAAGCCAGAGTGTGTTCACGGAACCGGCCTCCGTCACTTCACCACAAGTGGCAGGCAAGCCGCCGGTGATGGAGGCGACGCGGGCACCGGCGTCGGACGTTCGCTCAACCCGGATACCCACCATGGCCTGGTACGGGATTTCCTTGAGCGTCACCGTGCCCGGCACTGAGCCGGAGGTGAAGGCGTCAGCGAGGTGCTCGGCCGGGCTGCGGCGGGCTCCCCGTACGCGGTCGACGTGTGCGGTTTCTGCTGGTGTTGCTGTTTCAGCCATCTTTGCGGGTCCCTTCAGCATCGAAAAGTACGGTTTCGCCAACAACCACGTCCACCAGTTGGTCTCCCACCGAGGCCACGAGGGTCTCGCCGATGCGGTTGCGGCCGTTTTGGATCAGGGCCAGGCCGAAGGATCGGCCCAAAGCGGCACTGTGGTAGCTCGAAGTTACGAAGCCCTCCATGGGGACGGGTCCGTATGCCGGGTTGACCGGGATGCCCTTCTCCACAAGCTGCGTGCCTTCGGGCAGCCTCAGCGAGTGGTCCACGGGAAGGACGCTCACCAGGTGCTTGCGGTCCTCGCGCTTGGCATCCTCACGGAGGTAGGAGCGCTTGCCGATGAAGTCCTTGGCCTTGGAAACAATCCAGTCCATGCCGGCGTCCTGCGGGGTGACCGTGCCGTCGGTGTCCTGCCCGACGATCGGGTAGCCCTTCTCGGCGCGGAGCACGTGCATGGTTTCCGTGCCGTACGGGGTGATGTTGAACTCAGCACCCGCGGCGGCAACGGCTTCCCAGGTGTTCAGCCCGTACCAGGACGGAACGTTGATTTCGTAGGCCAGTTCACCGGAGAAGGAGATACGGCAAACGCGTGCCTGCACTCCCGATGCCAGCGTGGTTTCGCGGAAGGTCATGAACGGGAAGGCTTCAGCATCCAGGCCGCCGTTTTCGGCGAGCTGCGGGGCAACCTTCGCGATCACTGCACGGGACTTGGGACCAACGACGGCGATGGTGCTCCACTGCTCCGTGACGGAGGTGAAGACGACGTCCAGTTCGGGCCACTCCGTCTGGTGCCACTCTTCCAGCCAATCCAGCACCTTGGCAGCGCCGCCGGTGGTGGTGGTCATGAAGTAGCGGTCCTCGTCCAGGCGCAGGGTCACGCCGTCGTCGAAGATCATGCCGTCCAGGGTGCACATGACACCGTAGCGTGCGGATCCCGGTGCGAGTTTCTTGAAGGCGTTGGTGTACACACGGTTCAGGAATTCGCCGGCGTCCGTGCCGCGGATCTCGATCTTGCCCAGCGTGGTTGCGTCCATGAAGCCCACGGAATCGCGGACTGCTGCGCATTCACGCAGGACTGCCGTGTCCATGTCCTCGCCGGACTGCGGGTAGTACCAAGGGCGCTTCCACTGTCCGACGTCTTCGAACAGTGCACCCTGGGCAACGTGCCAGGGGTGGATGGAGGTCACTCGGGCGGGATCGAAAAGCTCCCCGCGCTGGCGGCCTGCCAATGCGGCGAATGCGACCGGGGTGAACGGTGCGCGGTAGGCGGTGGTGCCGATCTCGCCGACGCCGGGTACGCTTTCCGCGCCGCCGAACTTCAATGCAGCGGCGATGACGCCGATTGCGTTTACGCCGGAGGTCTTGCCTTGATCGTTGGCGGTGCTGATGGAGGTGTACCGCTTCACGTGTTCCACCGAGCGCATGCCGGCGCCCGTGGAGCGAAGGACGTCAGCCACGGACTGGTCACGCTGGAAGTCAACGAAGTGGTGGTGCCACTCGCCAGGTTCGCCTTCCTGGCCGGGAACCAGCCACAGCTGCCGTGTCGGCGCACTAGCCACAGGTGCCTGCAGGTCCACCGGGGTGGTTGCGGACTCAAAACCAGCAGCGATGGATGCTGCCGCTCCAGCCGAGATGCCCTCTGCGAGGCAGTCCTGGAGTTCGTAGCTGCCGCGGCCTGCGCCAACTACCTGCTGGTCCCGAACCACCGTGGACGGAACAAACGCAGCGAGCTCGTCGTCCCAGCGCAGCTTGCCTTGGCGCTGGCTGTGGAGGTGCACCACCGGGCTCCAGCCGCCGGAAACAGCAAGGAGATCTGCGGCGATCTGCTCGACGCCCGAGGTGAGTTCGCCGTCGTCGTTAATGCTGCGGACGGTGACGCCGTTGAGGCGGCCCTTGTCATCGGCGCTCGTGTCAGCAACCGCGCTGCCAATGAGGACCCGGATACCGGACTCGACGGCGGCAGCGGCCTTCGCGCTGATCTGCGGACGGGCATCGACGACGGCGGCAATCGCCACGCCTGCTGCCTTCAGGTCTGCGGCGAGCAGGTAAGCGGAGTCGTTGGTGGTGCTGATGACGACGCGTGAACCGGCCGCGACCGCGTAGCGGTTGAGGTACGTGCGGACAGCCGAGGCGAGCATGATGCCCGGGCGGTCGTTGTTCTCAAAGACCAGCGGACGCTCGTGGGCACCCGGTGCCAGGACAACCTGCTGTGCGCGGATGTGCCAGATACGCTGACGCGAAACGCCCGGCGCGGCCGGAACGGTCAGGTGATCCGTGCGGTTCTGCGCTGCGATGAAGTAGTTGGAATCGTAGGAACCGAAGGCAGTGGTGCGGTTCAGCACGGTGCATTCTTCGGCGGAGACCAACTCGGCTTCCACATCGGCAACCCATTCCAGGGCAGGCTTGCCCTCGATGGTTTCCTGCAGGCCTTCGGCCGTGGAACCGGAGAGCAGTGCACCGCCCAGTTCGGGCTGGTCGTCGATCAGGATGACGCGGGCACCGGTGCGGACTGCTTCACGGGCGGCTGCCAGGCCGGCAACACCACCGCCGACCACCAGGACGTCCGTGTGGACGTACTTCTTGTCGTACTCAGCCTTGTCCTCGGCAGGGTCAAGCTTGCCCAAACCGGAGAGCAGCTCAACGTTCATGCCGTCCACGAGTGAAACGGCGGTGGCGGGGAGCATGGATTCGGCAACGTGGCCCGGGAAGCGGGGAGCGATCTTGACCAGGGCGTTGGATTCCTCCACGCCGGCGGCCATGATGCCGCGGGGGCGGTCCTCGTAAAGGGAGTTGCCTGCGTTGATGTGGCCGTTGGCCAGCAGCGCCGAGGCGATGGTGTCGCCGGGGTGGCCGGTGAATTCCTGGCCGTCCACAGTGAAGCGCCAAGCGATGCTGCGGTCAATGCGTCCGCCAGTGGCGAGGCGTGCGTTCTTGCTGGTCACTTCTAGACTCCTTCCGAGGAGGTGGGGGCGGCAGTGGCCGTCGGGGTGGTGGGGGCGCCGGGGGCGAGGCCTGCTCCGCCGGCCTGGCCGTACTCGCCGGTTGTATCCGGGCGGGGCTGTCCCATCGCGTAGATGGAGTGGATGTCGTAAGTCACGGTGTCCCGCAGCATGTTGAACCACTGGCGGCAGCCTGTGCTGTGGACCCAGCGTTCTGCGAATGCACCCTTGGTGTTCTCGCGGTAGAACAGGTACTCGGCCCACTCGCGGTCGGTGAGTTCGTTCGGGTTCTCCGGGTAGGCAACGTGCGCCTGGCCGCCGTAGTGGAATTCGGTTTCGTCGCGTGGCCCGCAGTTGGGGCATGAAATGAGAAGCATGTCTTTTCCCGTCCTTATTAGTGGGCCACGGCTGCGGCGCCGTGTTCGTCGATGAGCGCTCCGGTTTCGAAGCGTTCCAGGGCGAAGGGCTTGTTGAGCTTGTGCGGGGCGCCGGTTGCGATGGTGTGCGCGAAGGTCAGGCCAGCCGCAGGAGTGCCCTTGAAGCCACCCGTTCCCCAACCACAGTTGACGAACATGTTCTCCACCGGGGTGAGCCCAACAATGGGCGAGGCGTCCAGTGTGGTGTCCACGATGCCGCCCCAGGTCCGGAGCACGTGGGCCCGGGCGAAGATCGGGAAGAGCTCCACGGCGGCTGCCATCTGCTCCTCGATCACGTGGAACGATCCGCGCTGGCCGTAGCCGTTGTAGGAGTCCACGCCAGCGCCCATCACCAGTTCGCCCTTGTGTGCCTGGGACACATACACGTGGACGTGGTTGGACATGACCACCGTGGGGTGGACCGGCTCGTGCAGTTCAGACACGAGCGCCTGGAGCGGGTGGGACTGGATCGGGAGGCGGAACCCGGCCATCTCGGCAAGGACCGAGCTGTGGCCTGCGGCGCAGAGGCCTACCTTTTCGGTGTTGATGGTGCCACGGGTTGTCTTGACGCCCGTAACCCGGTTTCCGTCCTTGATGAAGCCGGTGACTTCGCAGTTCTGGATGATGTCCACGCCGAGTTCATCGCACTTGCGGGCGAAGGCCCAGGCCACGTGGTCGTGCTTGGCGATGCCGGCACGCGGCTGATACGTGGCGCCCATGACGGGGTAGCGGATGTTGTCGCTGGTGTTCAGGATGGGGCAGAGTTCCTTGACCTGGTCCGGCTCCAGCCACTCTGCGTCCACACCATTGAGGCGGTTGGCGCCCACGCGGCGCATGCTTTCGCGGACATCGCCCAGGGTGTGGGCAAGGTTCATTACGCCGCGCTGGCTGAACAGGAAGTCGTACTCCAGCTCTTCCGGCAGGATTTCCCACAGCTTGAGGGCGTGCTCGTAAATCGCAGCGCTCTCGTCCCAGAGGTAGTTGGACCGGATGATGGTGGTGTTGCGGGCCATGTTGCCACCGGCCAGCCAGCCCTTTTCAAGGATGGCGATGTTGGTCATGCCGTGGTTCTTGGCCAGGAAGTAGGCCGTTGCCAGGCCGTGCCCGCCGCCGCCGACAATAACGGCGTCGTACGAGGATTTCGGTTCCGGGTTGCGCCAGAGGAAGTCGGGGTGTTCGGGGAGGTGGTCCGCGCTCACTGGGCTGCTCCAATCATTTCTTCGAGTTCAGCTGCGGCGTCCTTGCCGTTGCTGAGGTGTGGGTAAAGCGGGAACTTGTCGGCCAGCGCGCTCACGCGGCGGCGGAGTTCGACGGCGGTCGCATCGTCAAGGGTGACGTCACCATCGGTGCCTGCTTCGGTTCCCTCGCCGTTGGTGCCGCTGTTCGCTGCGGCGATCAACGCCGTCGCAATGATGTCCGAGACTTCGGTGAAGTCCTCGGCGCCGAAGCCGCGGGCTGCGAGGGCGGGGGTGCCGATGCGCAGGCCCGAGGAAACCATCGGCGGGCGGGGGTCGAAGGGGACGGCGTTGCGGTTGACCGTGATGCCGATGCGGTGCAGCGTGTCCTCGGCCTGCTGGCCATTAAGGACGGAGTGGCGGAGATCGGCGAGTACCAGGTGGACGTCGGTCCCACCGCTGACCACGGAAATGCCGGCTGCGGCCACGTCGTCCTGGAGGAGGCGCTCGGCAAGGATCTTGGAACCCTCAAGCACACGGACCTGGCGTTCCTTGAACTCCGGCTCGGCAGCCATCTTGAACGCTACGGCCTTGGCTGCGATGACGTGCTCCAGCGGGCCACCCTGCTGTCCGGGGAAGACTGCGGAGTTAACCTTCTTGGCGATGTCGGCGTCGTTCGTCAGGATGACGCCGCCGCGGGGACCGCCCAGGGTCTTGTGGGTGGTGCTGGTGACGATGTGGGCGTGCGGGACCGGGCTCGGGTGCAGTCCAGCTGCGACGAGACCCGCGAAGTGGGCCATGTCCACCATCAGGTAGGCACCCACGAGGTCCGCGATGCGGCGGAACTCTGCGAAGTCCAGGTGGCGGGAGTACGCGGACCAGCCGGCCACGATCAGTTGCGGCTTGTTTTCCAGGGCGAGGCGCTCCACCTCCGCCATGTCGATGGTGTGTGTGTCCTCCTGGACGCCATACGGGACAACCTTGTACAGCTTGCCGGAGAAGTTGATGCGCATGCCGTGCGTCAGGTGGCCGCCGTGGGCGAGGTTCAGGCCCATGATGGTGTCGCCAGGGGTGATCAGTGCGTGCATTGCGGAGGCGTTTGCCTGGGCGCCGGAGTGGGGCTGGACGTTGGCGAATTCTGCGCCGAACAGGGACTTCAGGCGGTCGATGGCCAGCTGTTCGATCACATCAACGTGTTCGCAGCCGCCGTAGTAGCGCTTGCCCGGGTAACCCTCGGCGTACTTGTTGGTAAGGACCGAGCCCTGTGCTTCCATGACGGCCGTGGGGGCGAAGTTCTCAGAGGCGATCATTTCCAGCGTGGACTGCTGGCGGATGAGTTCCAGGGCGATCGCCTGATCGACCTCCGGGTCCGCCTGTGCGAGCGGGCGGATCAGCGGTTCAACCATGGTGTTCTCCTTCAAAAGCTTGTCTAGTGGCCGACTGTTAGGCAACTGATATATTAGAACTATTGCCATAGTATGTTGAAGATCACAAGGTCGTCAACAGGTCTGCGGCAATCCACCCAAACTGGATTGGCGACAACGGGAGAGAGCAATGAGCGCAGCATTGGAAGCACTGGAATCAGCTCCACAGGGTTCGTCCCTGGCGGAGAACGCCTACCTGCTCCTGCGCGACAGGCTCATCATGCTGGACATCAAGCCCGGCGACCCCATCAACGACGGCCAGATTGCAGCCGAGCTGGGCATTGGGCGCACACCCGTCCGCGAGGCCATCAAGCGTCTCGAAAGCGACCACCTGGTGGTCTCCTACCCGCGGCGCGGGACGTTTGCCACGGGCGTGGACATCACCCAGCTCGCTGAGGTCTCCGAGATCCGCGAGCTCCTGGAGCCACTCGCCTCCAGGAAGGCCGCCCGCATGGCCAGCCCTGCAATGCGTTCAGAACTCCGCGCTGTCGCTGGTGCAATTCGCGATCTTGAAGGCCAGGACAATTCCTCCCAGGAACTCATGCGCTACGACATCCAGGTTCACCGCCTGATCTACAAGGCCTCCGCGAACGCACATCTGGAAGACGTCCTGATCCGGTATGACAACCTGGCTACCCGCATCTGGTGCTACATGCTGGAACGGATGCCCTCCGTCTCAGGCCACATCTCCGAGCATGCGGAATTGCTGACAGCCATCGCCGATGGCGACGAAGACCGCGCCGCCGAACTTGCCCTGCACCACGTAGTCAGCTTCGAAGAGACGATCCGCAAGGTCCTCTAGAGCCCCCGCCGGCTCCGCCGCCGGCACGTTCTCTCACATCCGACGGTCTTTTGGCGGATGTTCTCTCACGTCCAACGGTCTTTTGGTGGACGTTCTCTCACGTCCAACGGTCTTTTGGTGGACGTTCTCTCACGTCCAACGGTCTTTTGGCCGATGTTCTCTCATTTCCAGCGGTTTTTTGGCCGATGCTCTCTCACGTCCGACGGTCTTTTGGCCGATGTTCTCTCAAATCCTGCGGCGGCATCTGACTCGCTGTCACGCGCTAAGCCCGACGTCGGCAGTCACCGTGGGAGTGTCCGCTTAACGGTGGATTGGGTGTTGGCGCTATGTGATTCTTCCTTCGAAGCTGATGGCAAAGGCGTTCAGGGCCGGTTTTCATCGTGCAATCCGTCGTGCTCTGCTCCTCCCGGTGGGATCCAGTGCGTGGGTGGCCGGGTAGAGGCAATTAACGGCCGCCGGGATGGTCGGGAAGTGTCCGCGGGCCCTGACTGCGCGACGATAGCGGGCGTTGAGGATTCGATGCGTTCGTGCTGCAGATGACGCGACAGATCTCCACGTCGTAGTCCAGGAAGGGGACGAACTCGCTCCACGCGTTCTCCCACAACCGGATGATCGCCGGATACGGCTTGCCCCATTTACCGGTGAACTCTCCAGGGCGTTCCTTGGCCGCGGGCTCGGACGGCGCCGTGTAAACCGGGCGGAGGTCCGGGCCATTTCGGTCCAGTCCTCCTTGAGGCGTAGCGGAAAGTGTTCCGCACCAGATGCACGATGCAGGTATGGACCACAGCCAAGGGCCAAACGGTGTTGATCGCTTCCGGCAGGCCCTTGAGGCCGTCGCAGACAGTGATGCACACGTCCTCCACGCCCCGGTTCTTGATCACAGTCAGTACCGCGAGCCAGAACTCCGCTCCTCACCGTGGGTGTCCGACGTCGGGCTTTCTTTATGAAAGTGAGAGAACGTCCCGCAATGGGCCGTTGGATGTGAGAGAGCGTCCGGAAATGGGCCGTTGGATGTGAGAGAGCGTCCGGAAATGGGCCGTTGGATGTGGGAGAGCGTCCGGAAAAGGGCCGTTGGATGTGGGAGAGCGTCCGGAAAAGGGCCGTTGGATGTGGGAGAGCGTCCCGCAATGGGCCGCTGGATTTGAGAGAGCGTCCGGAAAAGGGCCGCTGGATGTGAGAGAACATCCGGGGGTTGGGGCGACTGGTGCAACTCAGTCGCTTCGGCTGCAACAACCATAGGATCGGGCTCGCGAACGCTGAACATACCCGAAGCGCCCAACAAACCCCTGAATGACTTTTGAAAACACTCTTGACCGTGACGCGGCCCACACGTAGTCTGGTGCAACAGCGTTGCTTCTAATGCAACCCCAAATATTCTTGGTGGACACATGAGTAATGAACTTTCCTCTGTGGCAGCCGTTCCGGGAGATCAGTCCAATGGTGGACTCGGCACTTCTCCCGAAGCCGGCCCCAATCACACAGTCAGCAAGGACACGCGCCGACGCGTAGTCACTGCAAGCTTCATCGGCAACTTCGTGGAGTGGTTCGACTACGCCGTCTACGGATACCTGGCCGGCATCATCTCGACCGTCTTCTTTCCCGAGTCGGACCGGCAGACAGCCCTTCTCGCGACCTTCGGTGTCTTCGCCGTCAGCTTCTTCGTAAGGCCGCTCGGTGGATTCATCTGGGGCCACATCGGAGACAGGCTGGGCCGGAAGCAGGCGTTGTCGCTCTCGATCGTCCTGATGTCGGTAGCCACGTTCTGCATCGCCCTGATTCCCGGCTACGCCACTATCGGGGTCATGGCCCCGATCCTGCTGTTGCTCGTAAGAGTGGTCCAAGGCTTCTCCGCTGCAGGGGAGTACGCCGGCGCGTCCGCCTTCCTGGTGGAGTATGCGCCGTCGAATCGTCGCGGACTCTATGCCGCCGTCGTGCCTGCCAGTACCGCAGCGGGTCTCCTGCTGGGCTCCTTGCTGGCCGCCTTGCTGAGTTCAGTCCTGACGCCGGAACAGCTGAACGAATGGGGCTGGCGGCTGCCGTTCCTGTTGGCGGCGCCCATGGGCTTGATCGGCAGGTACATCCGCACCAAGCTCGAGGACACCCCTGCGTTCCGTGAACTGTCCGAGAAGGAGACCCCTGTCAAGGCTCCGGCCCTGGCGATGTTCAAGACCTACCGCAAGCAGCTCATCATCGCCACGGGCGCAGTGCTGCTGAACGCCGTCGGCTTCTACGTGATCCTCAGCTACATGCCCACATACCTGTCCGTGGAACTGGGCTTCGGAGCAGCGGAATCGTTCCTTGCCACTACCATCGCCCTGGCAAGTTACATCGGCTTCATCTTCCTGACCGGCATCGCGTCGGACAAGTTCGGCCGCAAGCGCATGCTCATCACGGCGTCTGTACTGTTCGTGGTACTGACGGTCCCGGCGTTCATGCTCCTGGATACGCGCAACTTCCTGGTGATCGTGCTGGTCCAGATCCTGCTGGGCGGAATGCTCACCCTCAACGACGGCACCCTGCCGAGCTTCCTGGCCGAACTCTTCCCGACGAAGGTCCGCTACACAGGGTTCGCTGTCAGCTTCAACCTCTCCAACGCGTTGTTCGGCGGTACTGCGCCGTTCATGGCAACGCTCCTCATCGGCATGACCCACAATCAACTGGCCCCCGGCTGGTACCTCGTGGCTGCCGCCCTTGTTTCCCTCATCGCAGTCCTGTTCGCCGCCGAGACTTCCAAGAAGCCACTGCAGCAGGACTGAAACCAACCAACCCATTGAAAGGAACACCATGACCATCACCGAGAACGAGGCCATCAACGATGTGGCCAAGCTCGATCGACTCAAAGTCCTCAACAACGGCGAGAAGGTTTCCCTGACCTTCTCCGACACAGAGTTCGAGCGTCGACTCGCCGGACTTCGCAACATCATGGCCGAGAAAGACCTCGACGCCGTCATCCTCACCAGCTACCACTCCATCAAGTACTACTCCGATTTCCTCTTCACCTATTTCGGCCGCTCCTACGGCATGGTGGTCACCAAGGATGACACCGTCACCATTACGGCAAATATCGACGCCGGTATGCCTTGGCGCCGCAGCTACGGCGACAACCTCGTGTACACGGACTGGCGCCGGGACAACTACATCCACGCCATCCAGGAAGTCCTGCGCACCCGCGGCATCAACCCGCGCCGCATCGGCGTCGAGGATGACTCCCTGCCGCTGGACAACCGCAACAAGATCCAGGCCGCATTCTCCGGGGCCACGCTGGTGGACGTTGCCCAGGCTGCGATGCGCCAGCGCATGATCAAGTCGGACGAAGAAATCGCAGTCATCAAGCACGGCGCCCGCATCGGCGACCTCGGTGGAGAGGCCATCCGCAACGCCATCACGGCGGGAATCACCGAGTACGAGGTTGCCCTGATCGGCACCGAAGCCATGGTCCACGAGATCGCCCGAACGTTCCCGGACTCCGAAATCCGTGACACGTGGGTCTGGTTCCAGTCCGGTATCAACACCGACGGCGCGCACAACTGGGCAACTACACGGAAGATCCAGGAACACGACATCCTGTCCCTGAACTGCTTCCCTATGACAAGCGGCTACTACACGGCACTGGAACGCACCCTGTTCTATGGCGAACCGGACGCCCGCTCACTGGAACTGTGGAACATCAACGTGGAGGTCCACAAGAAGGGCCTGGAACTCATCAAGCCCGGCGCGGTCTGCAAGGACATCGCCGCCGAGCTCAACGAGATCTACATCGGTCACGGGCTCCTGGCCAACCGCACGTTCGGCTACGGCCACTCGTTCGGCGTCTTGAGCCACTACTACGGACGCGAAGCAGGCCTTGAACTTCGTGAAGACATCGATACAGTGCTGGAACCGGGCATGGTGGTTTCCATGGAGCCGATGATTACGGTGTTGGACGGACAGCCGGGTGCCGGCGGTTACCGCGAGCACGACATCCTGGTGGTGGGTGAAGACGGAGCGGAGAACATCACCAAGTTCCCGTTCGGCCCCGAGTACAACATCATCGGAGCCTAGGTGATCCGGCCGGTGGACGCAGTGCACGGCGTCCACCGGCCGAAACCTGTCCCTGTCCGCGAGCTTCAGCCAAATATAGTGAACCCATGACTCCCACGGAATCCAGCGACGTTTCAGGCAACGGCGAAGCCAAAGGTACCTCGGTCATTGTCAACGCCATCGCGGTCCTGCGCAGTTTCAGTGCCGAAGAGCCGCTGTTGGGGGTCACTGAAATCGCAGGGCGCATTGGCCTGCACAAGAGCACAGTCTCCCGCATCCTGGCCACGTTGGAGCAAGAGCATTTGGTGGAGCGCGACGTCGATTCGCGCAGGTTCCGCTTGGGGCTGGGAATGATCGCCATGGCGGGCCCACTCCTGGCGGAACTCGAAGAGCGACGCGTGGCGTATCCGGTACTGCGCGAATTGACCGAGCGAACCGGGGAGACCAGCGCCCTCATGGTCTGGAACGGCACTGAATCCATGAGTGTGGAGCAGATCCCCAGCCGGCACCAGGTCAAGCACCTGGCCCCTTTGGGCGTGCGTTACAACGAGGCACTCAGTTCCTCTGTTCAGGTCTTCCTGGCCGCGGAGGACAAGGATCGCGTCCGGAATCTGCTCAGGAGCGGTGCGGTCACTCTTCCGGGCCTCGATGAAGAAGCCGTGGAGGCGTACCTGCAGCGCCTGGAGGACTCGACGAAGCGCGGCTGGACGGTGAACTTTGGCGAAACGTCCATCGAGGAAGTGGGCGTGGCCTCGCCCGTCTATGACCACAGGGGAAACATTGTGGCGTCCGTGCTCATCCCCGCACCAAAGTTCCGCGTCTCCCAGGACACGCTTACGAGCCTCGGTGAAGCTTGCGCCGATGCCGCCGCCAAGGTCACCACGCGCCTTGGTGGGCGCGCACCACGCTGAGCCCCGCCGAGATGGCATTTGATGCCAATCCCAGAGCCAAGGATTGGCATTAAATGCCATCTCGGCGGAGTCAAAAAAGAACGGCGACCGTCCCCACGCAGGGTCCGACCGCCGTCGTTCGTTGAACCGACGTCCGCGACGTTACATCCTCCGCCGTGCCGCCGTTGTCTCGTCCATGACATCCCTGCCCAGCCAAGCACCCAGACCGATCATGGCTACGCCAAGAACAAAGTGCAGCCAGTTGTCAGCGGTGTTGAACGGAACAAAGTTGGCGCCCGTTTCCTGGTTGATGATCAGGCCGTAGATCCACAGAACGAGATATACGGCGCCGCCACCAATGAGGAAGAGGCGAGCCATGCGTGCTGTCCTGGCCATGGCCAAACCGGCTACGCCAAACAGCAGATGGACGATGTTGTGGAGAATGGATACTTGGAACACACCAAGCAGCATGGCGCCGGATTCATGTCCCGCGAAGGTCATGGCGCCGTAGTTGGTGGTGATACCCGGGATGAAGCCCAGGACACCCACGAGCAGAAATACAATGCCAACGCCCATGGCGGTGTTGTGAAGAGTCAACCCCATCGCATGATGGTGTTCGGTGGGGTGCGAAGCGGTGGTCATGAAGTCCTCCCTTTCACGCAGTTACACGGCTCTTCTCATGGAGAGCCGTCCCGCGGCAAGGGTGTCGGAAAACCTTGCCGACGCCGCCATAATACTCCTGAAATGCCTCCAATTGCAGGGGAATGGCCAGTCAGGTGGCAGTTAGCATGGGTTCATGAGCCAGGCTCCCAACGGCGATTTCCAATCAATCTTCCATGACACCCGGGATCTCACTCCCTTCCGCGAAGGATATGTGCGCACGACTGTCCGTGGATTGGCCGATGGCGTGGGCGAAGTGTTGTCCGGTGTTCTGACTGGCCGGGATCCTGCCCGCCTTTCCGTGCTGGGCGATGTTCCCCGTTTGAAGCGCCTGTCCACCAAGCAGGCCAAAGCAATGCACGAGGCCGTTTTCACCTCTACTGAGCCTGATCGGCTGATCTCCCTGGGTCGGGTCTACCCGGGGTGGGCGGGCTTGTGTTACGTGATGGCGGGGCTGTTGGCGTACAAACACGGCGGCTATCTGCGGGCGTCGGAGTTGTTGCGGCGCGGCTTAACAACAAGGATCGACGACGACGCGAGCCAGTTCTCGGCTCTCTACCTTGGGCAGGTGGTCACCCGGGTTGAGGTGGCCGAACGCATTGAAGTCCCGGTTTTGTTCAGCGAGGAGTCCGTGTTCCTAGCGTTGGCCCATTGCCTTCGGGAGATGGGAATGATCGAGTCGGCGTTGGAAGCTGTGGTGGGTTTGCCGCCGTCGTTGCCTTCTGCTCTGGCGCGCTGCACCGCAGCGTTTGCGCTGGGCCGGCACCGGGATGTGGTGATGTGTACGGAGGGGCTGTTGAATACGGATGATCTCTCGGCGGCATTGCTCCTGATCCGGGCTCGATCGCAACGGGCGCGTGGCGACTTTGAATCGGCCCAGGCGGCGCTGAAGGAGGTCCTTCGGCGCAGGAAGACCAGCCTGGCCTTGCGCAATGACGCCCTCACGGACCGCGCCCTTCTGGCGTTGGACCAGGGCCGCCGGACCTTGACTCCCCGGTCCAAGCGCCCCGCCCCGCCGGCAGAGCTGGAGGCCTTGGAAGTGATCCGCAAGGACGCCGAGATGCGCCGTTTGTGGGAGAACGACTTCAGGCAGCTAAGCGGGGAATAAGGCATTGTGCACGCCCTGATGCGAGCGTAGTCTTGTAATCAACCAAGTGATTGATAAAGCATTTGGTTGACAAAGAAAGGTCGCGCAGGGTTATGGATCCAGACGCTCTGGACAAGGCCTTCATGGCCCTTGCTGATCCCGTCAGGCGGGGAATCGTTGCCCGGCTGTCCCGGGGAGACGCAACGGTCAACGAATTGGCGGAGCCCTTCGCGATCACCAAGCAGGCTGTCTCAAAACACATCCAGGTCCTGGAGCACGCAGGGCTGGTGACCCGGTCCCGTGATGCCCAACGCAGGCCCGTGCACCTGGATGCAGCTGCCCTCGAAGAGCTGACGGCGTGGATAGACCAATATCGACTGATCGCCGAGCGTCGCTTCCGGCAGCTCGACGAACTCCTGGTCGAGTCCGGCCCCGGGGTCCTCCAGGGGTCACAACAACAAGATGAAGAGGAATTGAAATGAGCAATCCAACAGCAATCACTGCTGATGACGGCGTTCCGTTCGTCGATACTGTCCGTGAATTCGATGCGCCAGTCAGCGCGGTATTCAAGGCCCACGTGGACCCGGATCTCCTGGCCAAGTGGCTTGGTCCGCGGGACGCGATACTGAACGTCACCGAATACAACGCCACCACGGGCGGCAGCTGGCACTACGAAAGTGGCCACGAAAACGCGATGTACGGATTCCGCGGGGTCTTCCACACCGTGGACACCGACGAGCTGATCATCATGACCTTCGAATTCGACGGTGCCCCTGGCCAAGTGGGCATCAGCACCACCAGGTTCGAGGAAATTGACGGTCGCACCAGGATCGTCGTCCACGAGGTCTACCCATCGGTGGAAGCGCGTGACATGGCCCTCGCCACAGGCATGAATTACGGCGTGATCGAAGGGTACGAGCGACTCGATGAGGTACTTGCCGGCTAGGCCCGGCTTACCAGGATGGGAAGGAGTTGCTCCGTCAACAGCACTGCTCCCAGCCCGATCATGATGATCCCGCTTGCCAGCGTCACCACGCGTGCAGCGCCTGGACGTGAAGCGAGCAGTTTCCGCGAGGTCAGCGCGACCCCGGTGTACACCAGGCCGGCGAGGATCACGAACGTTAATCCGAGCAACCCGGACTGAACAGGAACAGGCAGTGCGGCTTCCGGGCTGACGAATTGCGGCACCAGCGCCACAAAGAACAGCAGGCCTTTGGGGTTGATGCCGCTGGTGCCCATGCCTTGGAAGAACGTGCGGAGCTGGTTTCCGGACTGCACGACGGCGCCTTCCGCACTAAAGCTGGCCCCTCGCCAGGAACGGATGGTCCCGAAGCCAAGCCACAACAGGTACGCGGCGCCGGCAACCGTGAGCCACCCCAGCAGGCCTGGCACTCCCGCCAGCAGGGCTGCCATACCTGCCGTCATGAGCACGGTGTGAATCACGTATCCGCTGCATAACCCGGCGACAGCGGGCACGAAGCTGCGCTGGCGAAGTCCAGCCGAGATCGAGTAAGCCCAGTCGACGCCGGGGGTGCAGGCCAATGAGACTGCGACGAGCATGAAGGCGAGGAACAGCTGTGGGTTCACGATCTCTCCAGGGGGTTAGTGGTAGGAAAACTCTAGGGAAAATCGCCCGATAAGTGTTCCCTTATTTATCCCCAAAACCTTCAATCTGGGTAAGATCATTGCGTGATTGACCACATTGACAGAAGTATTTTGCGCCACCTTCAAGAGGATGGCCGAATGACCGCCACTGCCTTGGCATCGAAGGTGGGATTGACGGTTGCTCCGTGCCATCGCCGGCTCCGGGATCTGGAGGCTTCGGGAGTTATCCGCGGGTATCGCGCGGACGTCGATCCAGCAGCGGTGGGGCTCGGATTCGAGGCAATTGTGTTCGTCACGCTCCGGCAGGTGGAGCGCACCATCATGGCGGAGTTTGAGGAGCGCGTGACGGCAAGCCCCAACATTGTGGAGGCGCAGCGGCTGTTCGGCTCGCCGGACTATTTGTTGAAGGTCATCGCGGCCGACCTCCCTGCCTATCAACGCTTCTATGACGACGAACTCGCAGCCCTCCCGGCTGTTGAGCGACTCACTTCAACGTTGGTGATGAAGAACCTGAAGACCAATATCGGACCGCCGGTCTGAGCGCTACTCCTTCAGCAGCCCGGTAGTCCGGTAGGGAATCACTTCGCGTAGGAACATGCTGGTGGATGTACGCACGATTCCCGGGCAGAGCCTGATTTCCTCCGAGACGCGGTAGAGGTCATCCGGGCTCTTGGCAACCACCCTGATGATGAGGTCGGTATCGCCCGCGGGTGCATGGCATTCGAGTACCTCAGGGATCTCCCGTAGCGCCGCGATGGCTTCGTTGAGGTGGCTTTGATCGAGTTCGGCGCTGACAGCGGCGGCCACACCCCGGCCAAGTGCCGAGGGCAGCACGCGGCTGCTGTTGGCGCGCAATGCGCCCGATGCCGTCATCCGCTCCAGCCGCGACTGGACCGTGCCGCGCGCCAGGTGAAGTTTCTGGGCAAGGACCATGATGGGGACGCGGGGATCCTCATCGAGTGCGGCGATGATCCTACGGTCTGTCGCATCGAGTTCCTGCAAAATGACCACTTCCTGTCTACAAATTCAACTGTGATTAGTCAGATCGACCACTTAATGCCATGTCTATTGCACCTACTGTATGCGTACTGTTGAAATGGTGACAACGAAGCAGGGCGAGGCTACCGCCGGATCCCGCAGGCAGCAGGCACCTGGAACACCACCCGGACCCCTGTACAGGTTTCCCGCAAGGAAGCAGCCGCTGATTGACTCTTGTTCACAGCATTGTCATTCTGCACCCGCCCGTCCTGACGGGCAGCACAGCAAGAGCCCCTGAGCCACCGGATCGTTGCGGTAGCTGAGGGGCTCTTGTGTTGTGCCCGTACGCATAGGCTTGGATCATGACGTCTGCAGGCCGCTTCGCCCCGAGTCCTTCCGGGGAACTGCATGTAGGCAATCTCCGGACGGCGATCCTCGCCTGGCTCTTCGCCAAATCGACTGGCCGCGACTTCCTGCTCCGTGTTGAGGACCTGGACCGTGCCCGGTCCGGCGCGGAAGCTGAGCAGCTCCGCGACCTGAAGGCCGTCGGCGTCAGTTGGGACGCCGACGTCGTACGTCAGACTGAGCGCGGGCCGCTGTACGAGGACGCAATTGGCCGCCTGACTGCCCAGGGCCGCACCTACGAATGCTTCTGCACGCGCCGCGAAATCCAGGAAGCGCCGTCTGCGCCGCACTCTCCACAAGGCGCGTATCCGGGGACGTGCCGCAGGCTGTCCGAGGCCGAGCGCGAGATCCGCCGGGCGTCGCGTCCGGCCTCGATCCGCCTCCGGTCGGACGTCGCTGAGTGGGCTGTTGAGGACCAGTTGCACGGACACTACGTGGGTGTGGTGGATGACTTTGTACTGCGTCGCAATGATGGCGTCACGGCCTACAACCTGGCAGTTGTAGTAGACGATGCCGCCCAGGGAATCGACCAGGTGGTCAGGGGCGATGACCTCCTTCCGTCCACTCCGCGGCAGGCGTACTTGGCCACCCTGTTGGGCTTGCCAGTGCTGGAATATGCCCACGTTCCGCTGGTTGTAAACCACGACGGCGTGAGGCTGGCAAAGCGCGACGGTGCGGTGACGCTTGGCGACCTCGCCGCCGTCGGGGTTTCAGCGGTGCGCGTGCGCGACCTCCTCCTTGAGTCGTTGGGATTGCCGGCAGGTTCCTTGCAGGATGCGGTGCCCGAATTCGACCCCGAAAGGCTGCCAAGGGAGCCCTGGGTGTGGAAAACGCCCAAGAGCTGAAGGCAGGCCAAGTAGGCTGTCTGGATGCATTCACAGGTGATCGCCCCAGGGTTCGAATCCGTAGCCGGGCTCTTCGAAACTTTCCTCGAACAAGACCCTGAATATTCCGCCCAGCTGGCGGCGTACCATCGGGGTGTCAAGGTGCTGGATATCAGCGGCGGGCCCCATACTCGTGCAGATTCAGTGACAGGTGTTTTCTCGTGCTCCAAGGGCATGGCAGGCCTTGTTATGGCTCTGCTCGCTCAAGACGGCGAGCTGGATCCCGACGCGGAAGTGGTCAAATATTGGCCGGAGTTCGGTGTTGAAGGGAAGGCCTCCGTCACTGTTTCCCAACTCCTTTCGCACCAGGCCGGTCTGTTGGGCGTCGAGGGCGGCGTGAGCCTTGAGGAAGTCAACAATTCCGAACTCGCGGCCGCGAAGCTCGCCAAACTTCCGCCCCTGTGGAAGCCCGGTGCGGCGTTCGGCTACCACGCCCTGACAATCGGCATTTTCATGGAGGAGCTGTGCCGTCGAATCACGGGTTCCAGGCTCCAGGAGGTCTTCGAACAGCGCATCCGCTCCGTCACCGGTGCCCACTTCTACCTTGGCCTACCGGATGCTGAGGAAGAACGCTTCGCGCCTTTCCGCTGGGCGGCCGACCCCACCTGGCCCTGGGTAGACCCCGCCAGCCACTTCGGATTGTCAGCCAATGCTGCAGAGGGCGACATCCTGGATCTTCCGAACATCCTCGAGGTCCGCGCCGCGGGTATGAGTTCGGTTGCAGGCGTCTCCAGCGCTGAGGGGATGGCCAGGATCTACGCTGCGGCGGTAACGGGGTTGGCCGCCGGCGGTCAGGACGCCGTCGCACCCTTCCTGACGGAGGAGACCATCCGCAGGGTTTCCGCTGAGCAAGTGTTCGGAATTGATCGCGTCTTCGGCGAGGCCGGTTGCTTTGCCACTGTCTTCATGAAGCCCCACAGCCGCATGCCCTTCGGCAGCTACCGCGCGTTCGGGCACGACGGCGCCAGCGCGGCTTTGGGGTTCGCGGACCCGGTGTATGAACTTGGCTTTGGATACGTCCCGCAACAGGCCGAGCCGGGAGGAGTTGGATGCCGCAACCTCCTGCTCAGTTCAGCCGTCCGGGAGGCAATTGCAGGGCTTTCGTAGTCCTGCCTGCGCCCTCACGCTCGCTGGCCCTCAGGCTGGCCGGCCCTCAGGCTGGCTGGCCCTCATCAGGCTGGTCAGGCGCCCGCTGTCTGTGAGAGCTGCGCGGCTGGAACTCCCGCCGCCATGCCGGCCCACAGGGTGTCAGTAGTGGCAGCAACAACGTCCTCAACACTGTTGCCGTCCAGTTGCTTGCCTGCTGCCAGGAGCGCGGCGCCATGCAAGCTCACGAAGCACACCATTGCCAGGGTTTCGGTGTCGCCCGGGGCCAAGGCCCCATCATCCTGTGCCTCCGCAATGAGGGCGCGGGCTACATGGATTCCTTGCTCGCCGATGTTCCGCAACTCGGTGCTGGACCCGGGGTGATGCTTGGTGGAATACATGACGGTCAAGAGCGCCGGGTGGGTGACTGCGAAGTCCACATAGGCAGTGGCCACGCTTGCGAAGCGCTGACGAAGGTCATCTCCGGCCTGGGAGGCAGCGAGGATCCGATGGTTCATTGATTCGAACCCAGCCAACGCCAAGGCGTCGATGAGGGATTGCTTGTCGCGGAAATGTTTGGCCGGGGCCCCATGGCTGACATTGAGGTCCCTGGCCAGCTGCCTGAGGGAGAGTCCGTCGACGCCGGCTTGCTCAATGGTTTCCATGGCGCGCTCCAGTAAGGCCTCGCGCAGCTTGCCGTGGTGGTAGGGCTGGTCCGTCATACCGATAGTCTAGCGGAGAAGTAGTCATTGACAACAATGTAGACAGTGCCTACGATGTTGGCATTGACTACATCGAGTCAGCGGGCTTCATCCGGAGCCGGCGCTTACAGATTGGACTTGCCATGACCATGACCTATTCGGGTACTACCGCATTGATCACAGGCGCCAGCTCCGGGCTTGGCGCTGAATTCGCGAGCCGCTTTGCCGCTCGAGGTTCCAACCTGGTCCTCGTAGCCCGCCGGGCAGACCGTCTCGAAGAACTGGCCGGGAAATTGCGCTCCGAGCATGGCGTAGCCGTCACAGTGCTTCCCATGGACCTGGGCCGGGCCGGTGTTGGCGCCGAACTCGTGGACGAAATGGCCAAGCGCGGAATCACCGTGGACACCCTCATCAACAATGCCGGGTTCGGAACACGCTCTCCCTTGGTAGAGGAAGATCCGGAAGTCATCGCTTCCGAGATCGCACTCAATGTGGCTGCCCTGGTGGATATCACCCGGGCCTTCCTGCCAGCCATGCTCTCTTCGGGCAAGGGCGCCCTGTTGAATGTCGCCAGCACAGCCGCTTTCCAGCCCATCCCCGGCATGGCCGTCTATGGTGCCACGAAGGCGTTCGTCCTCAGCTTTACCGAGGCCGTCGCCCACGAGGTCAAGAGTTCAGGACTTCGTGTACTCGCTCTCTGCCCGGGCGCCACCCGCACCGAGTTCTTCGATGTCCTTGGCAGCGAATCGGCTGCAGTTGGCCGCATGCAAACTTCGGCGCAGGTTGTGCAAACAGCGCTCAAAGCGCTGGACCGCCCCGGAACGCCGGCAAGTGTCGTGTCCGGCTGGGCCAACCGGATCGCCGCCGGTCTGGCGCAGCGCGTGCCGAGGGCGCTCGCAGTAGGCATCGCCGCCCGCGCCGTTCAGGAGTAGGACCTGTTCAGGAGTAGTGCCAGTGCCTGGGTAGGCGCTGCGAGGGACTTTACGGATAGCCTGAAGAGAGGTCCGATTCCTGTTCGGTGCCTACATCAATCCGGAGGCCCGCATGACCGAACCACGCTTCACCGTTGAGACGGCGAAGATACTCGCCGAGGTGGCCCACAACCGCCAAAAGGACAAGCTCAAGCGCCCTTATCGGGAGCATGTCCTGGCGGTGGGGGACGCGCTCGCCGACTTTGACGAGGACATCCGGATTGCGGGCTACCTTCACGACATCGCCGAGGATACTCCCATCACGCGGCAAGCCCTGTTGGACATGGGAGTGTCCGATCGCGCCCTCGCCATCATCGAACGTGTCACCCGCCGCTTCCACGATGACCCCGACGATTATGAAGCAGGAATCCGGTTTGTGGCCGAGGACCACGACGCCACCTTGGTCAAAATCGCCGATAATGCCCACAATTCCCTGCCGGAACGCGTCCAGGCACTGGCGGAGAAATGGCCCGACAAGCCGCCCATGACGCGCTACGCCGACGCCCGACCGGTGCTCTACCGGGCCGTGCCGCGTGATGAAGTGGCGCTGATCCTGCAGCGGGTGAACCCGTATCTGCTTCCGGAGCTCGACGAAATCGTTCCTGGGTAACCCGGGAGTCAGCCCTCCATCAGGCGCCGACGATGCTTGAGCTCCTTGGTCCACTCCTTGGTTTGCCTCGCCGCGAAGGGCGAGGCGCCGCCGTCGAGGTCGCTGATCAAGGAGCCGGTTGCTTTGAGGGCGATGTCTACCGAATGCAATGCCGCCCGTTCAGTCAGCCCAAGCTTCGCGGCCCAGGCGAGGAAGTGCTTTCGGGAGATACCGGTCTTCTTCCCGCCGACGGCCAACGCGAGCGTCTTGTCGCCGTAAACCACTGTGGAGGGAATGTCGTAGACCGGGGCGATGGTGAATTCGCGCGCGCCAAGAACCCCGGGCGCCTCCACCATGGAAACGTTCTTGGCGTGCAGATCCCCGTTCCCCGTCAGCCAGGCAAAGGCGAGTTGGATGACCAGATTCCGCAGTGCTGGAAGGCGGGCAGGGCAATGCCCGGCCAGCGCCGCGCAGACCTCGCTGAACGGAACACTGTACTTGTCCGCGGGGTACAGCCCCAGGATCTGGGCGCCGTCCTCCACCGCCAGCCGCAGAGGCGAGCCGTCGGCTGCGGTGACCCGATCAAAACGCTCCACCAGGAGACCGGCCCTGCCACCGACGTCGTGCACCAACTGCACGTTGCTCACCGGAATCCGCAGCCGGCGCGCATAACGGAACATCAGGAACTCGTTTTCCACCACAGAGGGGAACTCCGGGGCGTTGAGCTTAAGGATGTACCGCTTGCCAGCCTGCGCCACGGGCAGTGAAATCATCCCGGCAGACAACTTGTCCTGCACACCCGCCAGCGCCACGGGATCGATCAATCCGGAATCGCCCAGCAACGCATCGAAGTCCAGCGGCAGTTTTGAATCAAGCACGACGGCGGCGCCCCCTTCCGCCAGTGCCTCGCCGTGGGGGACCGTCTGGACGTCGCCCACTGCGTCGCCGCCCGCTGCCATGAGGAGGGCGAGTTCGTCGTCGGCGCTCGCCTTGACACTGCGCCGCAGGGAGTTGAGCCGCCGGCCCTCAGGCAGCAGGCCGGTGAAGTAGGGCGGTACTGCGCCGCTCGGCGTGAAAACAGGCTCGGCGCTCACAGGGAGCGTCGTTGCCACGGCGGGTAGGCCGGCGTCGAGGTACTTCGGAAGGTAGCTGAACTTGGTGCCGCCCTCATGCCGTTCGAGGCGCGCCGCGAGGATGCCCCGTTTGTAGACGTCGGCGATGCGGTGGAAGGTCATTGTGCTGGCTCGGAAGCTGTCCAGGAAGCGCCAGGCCTACCGGCTTGTTGGAGGGAAAGTTCCAGGCCGAGGGTGTCCAGCACTGCCACAAGGGGCTCAAGCTGGACTGTGCTCTTGCCTGTTTCCACGAACCGGACGAACCGTTCGGAGACGCCCGCGAGATCGGCGACGTCCTGCTGGCTCAGGCTCAATGAGGCGCGGCGGGCGCGGACTTCAGAACCGAGAGTTGCCATGAGGCTGTTGGCTGGCATGAGGTCCTCCCACTTCGTGAATCGGTACGAACGTGCCGATTCCCCAAGTTTGCACCCGGAAACAGCGGCAAATCAAGGCATTCCTGTGAAAAACCGGCACGAACGTACCGACTCCATCCGTGCACCCTCAGCCCGCCGCCGCCTCCAGCCGACGCAGGGCTGCTGCCCGTCCCTTGTGTCCACGGCGTTCATCGAAAATGATCGAGAGCCCAAGCACCACCATCATTTCCAACATGCAGAGGGGTACGGACGCGCCCGCTGCCGCCATGGCGATGCTTCCCGCCAAAGCGATCACCACCAGCGCTGAGCTCCAGAGAAGCTCCCGGTCCGGGCCGAGCATAATGCTGTAGAGCGTAGTCAGCGAGACCTTGAACAGGATGACAGGGATGGCGATCGAGGCGACCGCGCCAGCCGCCGGGATGTGTGCCTCATGATCGATGAAGTAGGCGGCAACGTGAAGTCCGGCGCCGGTTGCTGCGATAGCTGCGAAAAGGGGGAGGTGCCCGTAGCCGAAGATCCACGAGCGGTGCCGCTGTACGTGGAGGGCAGGACCTGAGGGCAGGATGAAGTAAATCCACCACAGGGCGAAGGCCAGGCCCGTCCCGCTCAAACCAACCAGCGCAGCATCCAAGGTCCAGCCGTGGAGGGCAACGATTGCGCGAAGCGTTTCAATGGCGCCGATCAGGCACTCGCCCAGGGCAATAATGGCCAGTAGACCGTACCGTTCGGCGATGTGATGGGCATGCCAAGGGGTACGGATCTTCCGTTCTGCGAAGTATGGCGCCGCCATCTCCAGGATGAACAACGGGGCTGCCATGAGGAAGGTAGTGGCGATGCTCGCATCGATCAAGAGGACTGCGACCCACCCCACTTGTACCAGTGCGACGTATTTTGCATACCGCAAACACGTTTCTCGGCGGGCAGGATCCTGGCGGGCGGCGCGCAGCCACTGGAAGATCAAGGCGACACGCATGATGATGTAGCCCAGCACCATGGTCACGTTGTCCACGTGCTTGCCTTCGATGATGGAGTGGAATACCGGCTCTATGCCCATGGCCAGGATCAGCACACCCACCATTTGGACCATGGTGACCACACGGAACACCCAGTCGTCGGTGTCGTAGGCGCTCGCGAACCAGGTGAAGTTTATCCAGGCCCAGATCACGGCAAACATGGCGAACGCGAACGCCAGGAGTCCTGGCCAGAAATGCGCCTCTGCAACAGCATGGGCGAACTGGCTGCCGGCAACCCCGAAGGCAATGACAAACGTCAGGTCGAAAAACAGCTCCAGCGGAGTGGCCGTGCGGTGCTTCTCGTGGGGATCTCGGCCGCCCATGCGGGCCAGGGCATGGCGAAGTGGGTTTGTGGACATGCGTCAAAGATTACCGTTGCCAAACTTTACACGCGCCCCAGCACATCGATGTCTTCGAGGAACTCCTGGTACACCTCGTCGCTCACCGTCGTGCGGGTATCGGCGATTGCGTCGAGGTAGTCCTGTGTGACCGGCCCCTTCCGTCCGTTCGACGAGACTGCGGACGACGCACCCGAAGCAGCACCGTCGTCGTACACGGCCTTTTCCAAGGCGCGCTGGGACGCGCTGCGCGCGGCAAACTCGATGTCTGCCGGCGAGAAACCCTGGGTGCGTTCCACCAACTGGGCAATATCGACGTCGTCCACAACGGTGGCGGGGATGAACCGCTGCCACATTGCTTCGCGGGCGTGGACGTCCGGCAGGCCGATGGGGATGACGTAGTCGAACCGGCCGTGGCGCAGGAACGCGGTGTCCAGGGCGCGAATGAAGTTGGTGGCGCAGACCAGGAGGCGGCCTGGCTGTTCGCGGAAAGCCGGGATGATCTTGAGGAGCTCGTTGGTGACGCCCTGCAGCGGCGACGGGGGATCGCCCGCGCGCTGCGAGGCGATCTCCTCCACTTCGTCAATGAACACCACTGCGTGTTCCAGCTCGGCGATTTCCAGGAACGTCTCCCGCAGCGCCCCGGCCAGGCCCTTGGGGTCAGAAGCCAGGCGCGACGGGAACACCTCCACGAACGGCCACTCCAAACGTGAAGCGATCGCCTTGGCAAAGGTCGTCTTGCCGGTGCCCGGAGGACCAAAAAGCACGACGGCGCGCGGCGGCACCACACCGTATTCGTCGGCGAGGTCCGCCTCAGCCAGCGGAAGGACCAAACGGCGTTCCAAGAGTTCCTTCTCGCGCTTCATGCCCGCCACGTTTTCCCACAGGTCGCGGGCCAGGATCCGGCCACCGAGAAGGCTCAGCGGTTCCAGCTCCTGGCGCTGCACGGGAATGGTCCGTTCGAAGTACCGCAGGTTCTTCTTCACCACGAAGCCGCGCCCCAGGAACGCTTCCACGCGGGTTTCGGTTTCCGGCATGAGCGCGGACAGCTTGTTGAGGCCGTGCGGAGCCATGCGGTTCTCGACGGCGGACAGCAGCGAAGTGCCGATGCCCCTGCCACGGAACTCCGTCAGCGTGGCGAGGAAAACGACCCAGCCTTGGTCATGCGCCGCACGTCCAACCGCGGCGCCAACCACTTGATCGCCCTGGACAGCCACCACTGCATGGTCCTTCTCACACGAGGCAAGGACCTCAGAGAGTGCGTACACGGGCTCAACACCATCAGCCTTGAGTGACTCCCAGAGGTGCAGGATGCCGTCAAGATCGGACGAATGGAAGTCCCTGATACGCCAGTTGGTCATGGGGTTTCTCCTGGGTGTGCTTGGTGGATCGCCGTTGATTCCTTGGAGTTGAGCATAGGGGAAGCATCCGCCCTGGGACGTTGCAGGCCCGTTGCGTTACGCAGCCAACACCCGACGGCGGCCTGTCGCCACCCGCTTTCGTCCCGGCGTCGTTTCCCGCACCTAAGATAAGCGCAACACCTGGCTGGGCCACGCCGTAAAGAGGGGGATCCGTGGGTTTGCTGATTGGCACAACGTTTGCTCCGCCCGCGGAAGCTGTCGACGCCGATGACCTCGTGATGTACTACGGCGATGGCCGCGGCGGTTGGAAGGGCGTCGAGACCATCGGCTGGGGCTGGAACATTTTCAACGGGCTCCACTGATTCAAGGCCCACTGAGGGGGAGGGCGAACATGTCACCAAAGAACTCGATCATCAAAAGCATTGCGGCGCTGTTCTTCGGTCCGGCGCTCGTTGTTTCGGGCTTCGTTTCCCCTGCCCACGCTGCGGATGCGTCTGGCGTGAAGATCTCCGGTGCACCTATTGTCGGCTCGGCGCTGTTCGTTCAGGGTGCCCAGGACTACTTTTCGGGCTGCGGAGGAGACGGGGATCCTGGCTACTCCGTCCAATGGCTCCGGGACGGCCAACCCGTAGACGGGAACCCGCTCTACAACCGGAATCTCTACGTCCTGGAGAAAGACGACATCGGCGGGCGAATCTCGGCAATAGTCAAGGCTTCGCCCGGCAAGTGCCCCGGCCAGGAACTGGTCACGGAAGCAACACCGGCCGTAGCGCAGGGACCGGTGCGCGCGGCTGGCTTCACCGGCCGTGGGGTTTTTGAGCTGCTTGGCCGTACCCATGGCGGCGCACTCATTTTGTACCTCGGTAAGGACAACGTCAAAGGGTGGAAGGAATCCCGCTATGTAGGTCCGGGGTGGGGCTTCTTCACCACGATCATCGCCCCGGGCGACGTGACCCACGACGGCATCGCCGACCTCATGGTCGAGAACACCTCGGGGACGCTCTACCGCTACCCGGGAACGGGCGACGGAGGGTTCCATACGCTGTACCCGCAAGCCACTTGGGAGTGGCAGCCGACGGTTCTTGCGATTGGACCAGGGGACTTCGACGGGGACGGAATGAACGATCTCCTCAGCGCAGAGACGAACGGCGACCTTTACATCTATCCGTCCAAGCCCTTCGGCAGCTGGAATCCTCGCGTGAAAGTCGGCCAAGGCTGGGACGTCATGGACCTGCTCATCGGGCCTGGTGACTGGGATGGAGACGGCAACGTGGACGTCCTGGCGAAAGACAAAGCCGGACGACTGTATCTGTATGGCGGTGACGGCCACGGTGGCTGGACCATGGTGCGCCAGATCGGCCAAGGCTGGAACGTCCTGACCATGGTTGGCAGTGCTGGCGACTTCAACCGGGACGGTTTCAATGATGTCCATGGCGTGAATGCCGCCGGCGATCTGGTGATGTACTACGGCGATGGTCGCGGTGGTTGGAAGGGCATGGAGACTGTCGGTTGGGGCTGGAACATCTTCAACGGGCTTTACTGAAACGCCACGTCAAACCAGCCCCAACCGAGGCAGTCCCAATCACAGCGCCCCTACTGAACCGGCCTTAGCCGCAAACCCTGCATGCCGCCGTCGACGGCCAGGGAGGTTCCCGACGTCGAACCGGACAGCGGGCTTGCGAGGTAGGCGACCGCGCCTGCAACCTCGGCAGGGTCCACCATCCGGCCTGACGTGGCTCATTTGCTCAGTGCGTGAGTTTTGGACTCCGGATGGCATCGAGAATGGCTTGTTGCTCGTTGGCGATGTCGGGTGCGAAGGTCTGCGTGTGCCGTTGATGGTGATGGTCGCTGAGCGCCAGATGCCGTCCGCACCCTCCTGATCAATGCCACACCGTGACACTAGATCAAGTTCCATCAGTGCGTGAAAAACTGTACATCCGCAAACATCACCACAGGTCAGCGGCCTGCCGCTCCGCGAGACCACTGCCCGTGAGCCAACTCAGGCCCGAAGCGATTCCTGGGGTGGAGGCGGCGGCGAGGGAGCACCGGCAGGCCGGGCATCGTCTGGATAAGACCGTTGCGGCTGCGAAAGCGGCAGGCGCTTCCTGGACGGATATTGGCCGGGCAGCTGGCATCAGCCGCCAAGCTGGGCAGGTTGCCGTGACGAATTGACAGCACATTAAATGGATATCCTCCTAGCTGCTGCATTGGTTTTCTGAGCAACCAGGAGGACATCCCATATTTAGTTTGTATTAGCGAGCAAACACGTTTGCCCAGCTACCGCTTCCGGAGACTCCCACTAGTCCAGGATCAGCTGCACACCATCGGCGGCTGTGAGTACGGGCGGGAGCTCGTTGCTCGGGCTTGGAGGCATCAATTCTTCCTCTGAAACTGTCCCACGAGCTGCGTACGCTGGCCAGAAGTTCATGCTCGCTCCCCACTGACTCAAAAGAGTGTCTATGGGGATGTAGCAACCGAGAACGGAACCGTTGTAGTTAAGGGCCCCGACGTGCATGCCAACAGCTCGCAGACCTTGGCTGTCCTGTCGCCAAACGGGACCGCCGGAATCACCTCCGGCTCGGGCATAGTTGGCGCAGTAGACGTAAACTCCGTTCCAATCCAAAAAGCGGTATTGGATCGTTCCTTCAGTCCAGCCTGTTGTATTGCCCATCTTGCCGACCGCAGTGCCGAGAGTCTGATCAGCACTGGGCATCTTTCCCGTTACATGTCCGCTGCCAGGAGCATTCCCTGTCTTCGGATCAACAATGGTCTGGTACACGTCGACGCCGGCGTCGGGTCGAACGAGCCCGGAGTCACCGTCAGTGCCGTTGTTCTTTCGGTACTCCAGCGTGCCGAACTGGGCGCCCGTGCCGGACACCCGTTCGCCCACAGAAAAGCAATGGCCAGCCGTCAGGATAAAAGTCCCGCTCGTGCCGTTAATGACATAACTGCCGGTACACCAAGGCGAAGTGCCTTTGTACATCGGGTGACCAGCCAAATAGTTGTACCACCCTGCGTGAGCCGGCTGCACGCCGATCACAACGACAAAAAGTGCCGCAATCAGGGCCGAGATCCCAGAGATCCCGCCCTTGATTAACTTCCGCATATTGCCCCCATAATTGAGATTTGGTTGTCGACCACGCCGACTGGAGCAGACTCTAACCTGTTCCTCAGACAATCTGGCTTCGCCACGCCTTTTGCGATCTGGAGCCGCCGTCGTAAGGAAAATACAAGGGCGGAAAGCGGGAGTAACGGGCTCGCTGTTTCTGCCGGTGAACTCGCCTAGGACGCCGCAGCAATGGGAAACTGCTCAATACTGCTTCGCGTGGGCGGGAATTGGCTGGCTAAGTGAAGCCGACGATTCTTCCTCTAACGAAATGATGTTCTGCTGAACGTGCCTCGCGACGTTCGGCGTCCTGTTGCTGTCGAATCGCAAAACAAGTTCATAGGGCGTGACAAACGAGAATCACTTTCCGGATACTCTCCAGCACTCCTTCGGTCAAAGATTTCCGAATCTCAAAATCTATGCCAGATTAAAGGGGTTTAGCGTCCCTGGGGTTCATCCCAGCGGTGAGGAGAACCATCATCGCGAGGTAGGCATGCAGGGCCGGTGGACGGACCGTTCGGGCTCAGTCCGTCCACTTGGGGCGGTCATCCCCCAACGGCGACCGCCCCGCCGTGATGTGGGGCAAATCTCTCTGGGGCGACAGCTTAGGGAGCGAAGTCCACCACTGAGGTCCTCAGCGAGGTCCAAGTCGTGACGGTCCCCGCGGGATATCCGGGATAGTCCTTGAGCAACACGGACTGTACCCCGATGACCAGACCCGAGGCAGGATCGATAACGATGTTCGCTCCCGTCACTCCGTCAGATGATGCGATACCGATGGCGATGCCTGTGCGGTCGTCGATCATTGCGTGCCTGTCAGTCACCGTAACGCCGGGAATTAGAGCAGCTGCCTTGTACAGCGCAGCGCGCAGGTCAGCCGGAACGACTCCTGTCCGCAGGCCGTCCGCGATTGCCGTGAAAGCCTCACCGTCGGGAGACTTCCCGGCGCCCTTGATGCGTTCGTAGATCAAATCCAGGAGAGCCCGTGGATCCCTAGGCAGACTCGCGGCCTCCCTTAACGGCGTACCAACGATGACGGTCGGCTCACTCCCATAGAAGACACCTCCCGGGGAACGCAGAATCCCGACGAACTCAGGCTGCCCATCCCACTCGGCTTCCTGAGCCTCACGGACCTCGTCTGGCAGAGCCTTGGCTTCCTCGCTCGGCGAGTCCAAAATCAGGCGAGGTTCCCGGTTCCAGACCCATACATCTGCCCTGTCGGCTGGCACGTACATCTGACTGTTTGTGGTCTCTTCCCATCTCACGTCGCTTACATTGGCAGCCTGCCCCCCCGTTCCAAAGACCGACCTCGTTGCGATCTTCAGATACTGGCCGGGTCCCACCACAGGGTCGGACGTTTGAATGGTTGCAGCAGCGGCGTTGTTCAGCACCTCGGCCGCCTCTGCCGTGGTTCCCGGACCTCCAGGTCTGACGACATCGGCAATGACGATACCGCCGACCAACAGCGCGGCAGCGGCAGAAGCGAAAAGGGCACGTCGCCGGAACCGAATAGGCGAAACGGTGGGTTTCCGCTGAGACGCTGAGCTGACGGACGCTTGCACTTTGGCCATGACTTTTTCCCTGCCCCGGGCCAACGTAGCAGGTGGTGCTGAGCCGACATCGCTACGCATCTCGCGGAGCAGCTGAAGGTCGTCCATGGTGGTTCTCCGTTTCGGTAGGTCTTTCAAGGTTGAGCTGGGCTTGAAGTGTTTGCCGCGCACGGTTCAAGCGGGAGCGAACCGTCCCGACCGGAACGCCCATGGCCTGGGCAATGCCTTCGTAAGTCAGATCAGCCCATGCGTAGAGCAACAACGTTTCCCGGTCGATCGCAGCCATATCCCGGAGGGCTTGAGCAATTCTCCCGGTGGCTACCTTGGCGTCGACCTCAGCAGCGATCCGGTCGGAGTCATCGGCTATGGCCTCACTTGAAGCCGTTTTCGCGGCTGTTCTGAGGACGCTGGCTTCGGCCCGGTGATGCTGTCGAAGCAAGTTGGTAGCGATGCCGAACAACCATGGCCGGGCATCGTCCCGGCTCGTGTCGTATCTTTCCAGATGCTCCCAAGCGACCAGGAAGGTTTCCGAGGTAACGTCGTCCGCGGCGAATTCCCCTGCCCTTCTGGCCGCATACCTGTAAATGGCTGAGGCATGCCGATCGTACAGCTCCCCGAAAACTGCGGGGCTGTCCCGGGACCGCCTGATGATTTCGCTGTCTGTGCTCACACTATGTATTGACCGCTGGCCACAAAAGAGTTCACGCAGCGGCCCTTCTTCCTCCCTTGGACCTCGACCACAGACTATCCGTGCCTCGTCATCTCATCTGGGACGCGGCCTTACTCAAGCACTTTGACAAGGTGCAGTGAAGAACCGTCCCACTTGGGTTCTTAGTGGGAACCGCGTGGGAGCGCAGGCGGACCGGGGAGGGTTTGGACGAGTTTCGCAAGGGCAACGGAACTGGTGGTTGCAGTGCAGTGGGATGGAATCGGCCGCAGACCCTTCGGTCGCTGCCCAGCTGTTCCAGCCCGTCAGTCGCCGGGCATCTGCCAGCAGACCGAGCAGACAGGGCGTCGCTCGCTACGCTCACCCGTGCCTGGCACAAACCGAAATGCCACAACAAGCGACAACCGATGGGTACCCCGTAGGCGACACAGGAAGCCGCGCAAGTGGTAGTAAGCTTTGCTCTCATCGGTACGATAACCAGCGCCCCATTGTCACTCGGCATCCAACGTCAAGTATGGACGAGGGGCACGACAGGATAACCACGCCGGATCGGCTGGACGGCTAGCAGTCGGCACAGCCAGCTTCGAGGCCAGGGGTTCCGGCGCCTGCCTCGGAAGGTTCGAAGTCCCACTGTCCATCTCTCTTTTGACACAACACCGCAGCTCAGCGGCCTGCCGGTCCGCGAGACCTGAGCCCGTGAGCCAACTCAGGAGCCATCCCCAACCAACGCACCCCCTACTGAACCGGCCTTAGCCGCAAACCCTGCATGCCGCCGTCGACGGCCAGGGAGGTTCCCGACGTCGAACCGGACAGCGGGCTCGCGAGGTAGGCGACCGCGCCTGCAACCTCGGCAGGGTCCACCATCCGGCCATGAGGTTGACGGGCATTGAGCGCGGCGCGCTCAGCTGCAGGGTCAGCGGCGGAATCCAGGAGGCGGCCCACCCAAGGAGTGTCCACGGTGCCTGGGTTGACGCAGTTCACGCGGATGCCCTCGCGGACGTGGTCGGCAGCCATGGCCAGCGTCAAGGACAGCACCGCACCCTTCGACGCCGAGTACAGCGCCCGCTGGGGCAGCCCGGCGGTCGCGGCAATCGAGCACGTGTTCACGATGGCCGCGGACGGCGACTCACGCAGGTAGGGCAGCGCCGCTCTGCTGACGCGCGCAATTCCCACGACGTTGATGTTCAGGACCCGGAGCCACTCGTCGTCGTCGTTTGCGGCGATGTCACCTTGGGCGCCTATACCGGCGTTGTTGACCACGATGTCCAGGCGGCCGAACTGCCTGGCAACGGTCTCGACGGCGGAACGCACCGAGGCGTCATCGGCCACGTTGCATTCCACGCCGAAGTGCGGGCTGGTTTCAGGTGCCAGGTCCAGGACGGCGACCTGCGCGCCACCGGCGGAGAGCCGGTGGGCGATGGCAGCACCAATCCCGGAGGCCCCGCCGGTTACGAGTGCTGCCAGGCCTTCGAATTCCTGGCCCATAGGGGTTGCCATCAGGCGCTGATGTGGGCAGGGACGGCGGAAACGGTGCCGGCCTGCGCGCGGTAGTATTCCTGGCGCTGCCGGCCCAAGCCGTCGATCTCCAGTTCCACGACGTCGCCGGGCTGGATGTACGGGAACCTACCGGAGAGGGCCACACCTTCGGGTGTGCCGGTGATGATGACATCACCTGGCTCCAGAACCATGTACTGGCTGAGGTGGTGGACAATCGTGGCGGGATCGAAAATCATGTCCGAGGTGTTCGAGTCCTGGCGGGCTTCGCCGTTGACCAGGGTCCTCAGCCGGAGGTTGTTGGCATCAACGTCAGCGGCGGGTACAAGCCACGGGCCCAAGGGAGTGGAGGCGGGGAGTGACTTGCCCTTGGTCCATTGTCCGGCGGCTCCGGGAATCTGGTAGTCGCGCTCGGACAGGTCGTTGGCCACTGCGTAGCCGACGATGCATGCTTCGGCCTCGTCCAGGGAGGAAAGGTAGGACGCTTCCTTGCCGATCACGATTGCCAATTCCACTTCCCAGTCGTACTTTTCCGACGACGGCGGGATGGGCGCTGCGTCGAAAGGTCCGCTGATGGTGTTGGACGGCTTGAGGAAAACCACTGGTACCTCGGGCGGCGTGGCCCCGGATTCGGCGGCGTGCGCGGTGTAATTCAGGCCGATGGCAATCACCGAGCCGGGCCGGGCAATGGGAGCGCCGATGCGCATGCCCTCGACGGAAATTTCCGCAAGTTCCCCCGATTGGAGGGCTGCGCGGGTCCGGGTGAAACCGTCGGAGGCGAGGAAAACGCCGTCGATGTCGTTGGTCAGCGTCGAGAGATCGAAGTACTTCTCTGTGCCGTCGGCGTCCTGGGCGATGACGGCCGGTTGTTCGTTTCCGGCCGTACCCAGCCTGGCGAATTTCAAGGTCATGGCTTCCTCCGTGCGTTTGGGACTAACATCCGAGCTCTAGTGTGCTGTTTCACTACATAATACGGAAATGTGACCCATTGACAAGGTAGACATCGGATGTTTAGCTCTACCTAGATCAACCGCCAGCTGCCAAGCAAGGAGCGCAATGAGCGTCGTCACCGCAGTGGACACTTTCGATATCCGCTTTCCCACCTCACAGGACCTCGATGGCTCCGATGCCATGAACCCGGACCCCGACTATTCAGCCGCGTACCTGATCATTCGCACTGATGCCGGTGACGGTCATGAAGGCCACGGCTTCGTGTTCACGATCGGGCGCGGAAACGAGGTTGAGACGGCAGCCCTCGACGCCCTCCGGGAGCACATTCTGGGCCGTAACGTGGAGGACCTCCTGGGCGACATGGGTGCCACCTGGAAGCTGATGGCCCACGATTCCCAGCTCCGCTGGCTTGGACCGGAGAAGGGCGTCATACATATGGCCATAGGTGCGGTGGTCAACGCTCTCTGGGATCTGAAGGCCAAGCGGGCAGGCTTGCCGCTCTGGGAACTGCTGGCAGACATGAGTCCCGAGGAACTCGTGGCATTGGTGGACTTCAGATACCTCTCCGACGCCCTCACGCCGGATGAAGCGCTGGCGATCCTCCGGATGGCGGAGCCGGGAAAGGAGCTACGCAAAGCAGCCCTCCGCGCTGAAGGCTACCCCGCCTACACCACGACGCCGGGTTGGCTGGGTTACAGCGACGAGAAACTTACGCGCCTTGCCAAGGAAGCCGTGGCCGATGGGTTTGCGCAGATCAAGCTCAAGGTGGGTGCCTCCTTGGAGGACGATATCCGGCGCGTCGGGATTGCCCGGGCGGCGGTGGGTCCGGACACCAGGATCGCGGTGGACGCCAACCAGCGCTGGGATGTCCAGGAAGCCATCGATTGGATGGCCCACCTGGCTCCCTATGACATCGCCTGGATCGAGGAACCTACCAGCCCCGATGACGTCCTGGGGCATGCGGCCATTGCCCGCGGGGTTGCCCCCATCCCCGTGGCAACAGGCGAGCACGTCCAGAACCGGGTGGTGTTCAAGCAGATGCTCCAGGCTGGCTCCCTCCAGGTCCTGCAGATAGATGCGGCCCGTGTAGCCGGGGTCAACGAGAACATTGCCATCCTGCTGCTCGCGGCCAAGTTCGGGATCCGGGTGTGTCCGCATGCCGGCGGCGTGGGGCTGTGCGAGGCCGTTCAGCACCTGTCCATGTTCGACTTCGTTGCAGTCTCTGGTACCAAAGAAGGCAGGATGATCGAGTTCGTGGACCATCTGCACCAGCACTTCATCACACCCGTGGACGTCCGAAGCGGCGTCTACTGGCCGCCGTCGGCTCCTGGCGCGGGCAACGAAATGGTGCGTGAAACACTGACGGAATACGCCTTCCCCGACGGCCCCGTCTGGGCCCGATAACGTACCGCGACAGCACGTGCACGCTCACAAGGAAGTGATCGCATGACCCAGCAAGCACCACCGCTGCTCTCCCTTCATGGAGTCAGCAAGAGTTTCCCCGGAGTCCGGGCCCTGAACAACATGGGGCTGGAGCTTCGCCATGGTGAAGTCCTTGCGCTCGTGGGTGAGAACGGCGCCGGAAAGTCCACGCTGATGAAGCTTCTATCCGGCATCTACACACCGGACAGCGGCGCCTTCGAGCTGAACGGAACGGCCTTTGTCCCCAACAGTCCCAAGCACGCGCAGGAACTGGGCATCAGCATCATCCACCAGGAATTCAACCTGATGCCGGACCTCACCGTGGCCCAGAACATCTTCATCGGCCGCGAACCCCGGCGCTTCGGAGTGCTGAACGAACGGGCCCTCAACCATCAGGCCCGGGAACTGCTGGACAGGATCGGGCTGCAGTTGAATCCCCGTCAGAAAGTGGGGCAGCTGACGGTCGCCAAGCAGCAGATGGTGGAGATCGCGAAAGCACTGAGCCACGATTCCAAAGTGATCATCATGGACGAACCAACGGCAGCACTGAATGACGCCGAGGTGGCCGCCCTGCACCAGATCATCCGTGGATTCATCTCTCCCACCACAGGCGTCATCTACATCTCCCACAGGATGGACGAACTCAAGCAGATCTCACAGCGCATCACCGTCATCCGCGATGGCGAGTACGTGGACACCGTCAATACAGCGGAAACCACCATGAAGGAAGTCATCTCCCTGATGGTGGGGCGTCGGATTTCGGGAGAACAGCGCCCGACGGCGGTCCCCGCCGAGGTGCGTAACGACGTCGTGCTTTCGGTTGAGGGGTTATCGACGCGAGCCTTGCTGCGGGATGTCGGATTCGAACTGCGACGCGGCGAAATCCTTGGCTTCGCCGGGCTCATGGGCGCAGGTCGGACGGAGGTGGCACGGGCCCTGGTGGGCGCCGATCGTGCCACGTTCACCCGGCTACAGGTACGCGGTGTTGATGCGGCCATCCCGAACCCTGCCGCTGCCGCGAAGCTGGGCATCGGCTACCTGTCCGAGGACCGAAAGCATCTTGGCCTCATGCTTGAGCGGGACGTGAAGGAAAACATCATGCTCTCCTCACTCGCGGCGAACGCGCCGGGTGGTTTCATCAAGGATTCGGCGTTGCGCAGGACCGCTGAGGAATACAGCAGGAAGCTACGGATCAAAACGCCATCCATCAACCAGCTGGCGCGCAATCTCTCCGGCGGCAACCAGCAAAAGATCGTGATCGCCAAGTGGCTGGTCAAGGACTGCGACATTCTCATTTTTGATGAACCCACGCGTGGAATCGACGTTGGTGCCAAGGAGGAAATTTACAGGCTCCTTAACGAACTGGCCGCCGGTGGGAAATCGATCATCATGATCTCCTCGGAGCTTCCCGAGATCCTGCGCATGTCCCACCGGATCGCCGTTATGGCCGAAGGCCGGATCACAGGCTTCCTCAGCAACGCTGAAGCCACCCAGGAACAAATCATGGAGCTGGCCACCCGCCGCGCCATCGCCACACCAGGAGCAATGACAGCATGAGCCTTGTAGAGACCCCCGCGTCCCGCAACCAGGGTACAAAGCCCGGACCCGCCGAACAGAAGCCCGTACGTGACCTGGCAACCCGGTTCCGTTCATCCCTTCAACAGCTCCTGGCCTTCGGTTCACTCATTGTCCTGGTCATCTTTTTCGGTGCGATGAACTCAAGGTTCCTGGTGCCAAGCAATCTTTCGGACATCCTTCTCTCCACCGTCGTGATCGGGTTGCTGGCCCTGGGCGCGACGTTCGTGATCATTACCGGAGGCATTGATCTCTCCGTAGGTACCGGCATGAGCCTGTGCTCGGTCATGACGGGCGTGGTCCTGACCTATCTCGGGCTGCCGCTGTGGGCCGGCGTCATTGGCGGCATCCTGATGGGTGCTGTGATCGGTGCCGTCAATGGGTTCCTTATTTCGTTCCTGAAGATCCCACCGTTCATTGCCACCTTGGCCACGATGCTCGTAGCACAGGGCATGGCCCTGGTGGTTTCCGGAACCAAGCCCATCTATTTCACCAGCACTGAAGGCTTCGCCAACCTTGCCCTCGGCAAGCCCATCCCGGGCCTGGTAGTTCCCAACGCAGTATTCATCTTCTTCGCGGTGGCCGTACTGGCCGGACTCGTCATGAGCAAGACGCTCTTGGGCCGCTACACCTTTTCCATCGGCTCCAACGAGGAAGCAACAGCACTTTCCGGCATCAATGTGCGGAACTGGAAATTGTGGATCTATACGGCCGCCGGAGCCTTCACAGGCCTGGCCGGCGTCATCATTGCAGCCCGCCTGAACTCCGCCCAGCCGGGGCAGGGCATGGGCTACGAGCTGCAGGCGATTGCCGCCGTCGTGATCGGTGGAACATCCCTGGCCGGAGGCAAAGGCTCCATCGTCGGAACGGTGATCGGCGCCCTCATCATGTCCGTCCTGACCAACGGCCTGCGCATTATCTCCGTGCCGCAGGAGTGGCAGAACGTGGCAATCGGCGTCGTGATCCTCGTGGCGGTCTATCTGGACATGCTGCGCAGGAAGGAGACCACCAAATAGCCGCTGCGTTTCGGCTCCAACCACCCGCTTCCGCTCCACCCAATCGCATCCTCTCCAGAACGCATCTTCTCCAGAACGCATCCTCAGAAAAGGGAGTCTTCAATCGTGAGCAAGTCCATCCACAACCGCCGTTCCTTCCTTACCCTCACCGGCCTCGCCCTAGGTGCCGTTGCCATCGCCGGCTGCGAGGCACCGGCCGGATCCGCCTCCGCCAGCGGAGCAGCAGCCGACGGCGCCAAGCCGTACATCGCCGTCGTGTCCAAAGGTTTCCAGCACCAGTTCTGGCAGGCCGTCAAGCAAGGAGCGGACAAGGCTGCCAAGGAATTCAACGTCGAGATCAGCTTTGAGGGCCCGAACACCGAGAAGGACGTCGACCAGCAGATCCAGATGCTCACCACGGCACTGGGCAAATCGCCTGCAGCCATCGGCTTCGCAGCGCTGGACTCACAGGCCGCCACGCCCCTCCTGGAGCAGGCCAAGAGCAAGAACATCCCGGTCATTGCGTTCGACTCCGGCGTTGACTCCACCATCCCGGCCACCACGGCTTCCACCGACAACAAGGCTGCAGCAGCTGAGGCTGCCAAGCACCTTGCTGAACTGATTGGCGGATCAGGGGAGATCGCCATCATCGGCCACGACCAGACGTCCAAGTCCGGCACGGACCGTCGGGACGGCTTCAAGGAATACATCGAAAAGAACAACCCCGGCGTCAAGATCGTCGCCATCCAGTACGCCGGTGGTGACCAGCTGCTCTCGGCAGACGCTGCCAAGGCGATCATCACCGCCAACCCGAACCTCAAAGGCATGTACGGAACCAACGAAGGTTCGGCAATCGGCGTCGTCAAGGCCGTGGAGGAGCTTGGCCTCAAGGGCAAGCTGACGATCGTCGGATTCGACTCCGGCAAGGCGCAAATCGACGCGATCAAGTCCGGGCTCATGGCAGGCGCCGTCACCCAGAACCCCGTTGGCATCGGCTATGAGACGATCAAGGCCGCCGTTGCCGCGATCAAGGGTGAGAAGTTGCCGGGCAAGATCGATACCGGCTTCTACTGGTACGACGCCAAGAACATCGACTCCGAGACCATTAAGCCCAACCTCTACCAATAGAATCAGCCCGGATTGGGAAGCGCTGAGCGGCTCCCAATCCGGGCCTGACGCTCCAAAAAGCACTGCCAAATCCCGGCACACGGAAGGTATCCCGTTGATCCAGCACGCACCTTGGTTCGAAGAGGCACGCTTTGGCATGTTCGTACACTGGGGCCTGTATGCCCTGCCCGCCCGGCACGAGTGGGTGATGAACCGCGAGGAAACCACTGTGGAGGAGTACTCCAAATACTTCCGGCGCTTTGACCCCGATCTCTACGATCCCCACGAATGGGCACGGGCCGCGCGCAGGGCCGGCATGAAATACGTGGTCCTCACCACCAAGCATCACGATGGCTTCTGCCTATGGGACTCAGCCCTGACGAACTACAAAGCCACCAACACCCCAGCGGGCCGTGACCTGATTGCACCCTACGTGGACGCGCTGCGGGCTGAAGGGCTCAAAGTCGGTTTCTACCACTCGCTGATCGACTGGCACCACCCGGACTTCACCATCGACGGCGTGCACCCCCAACGCAACGCAGCCGACGTCGAAAACCTCAACGCCGGACGCGACATGGCACGCTACCGCGAGTACCTGCACGGACAGGTGCGCGAGCTCCTGGGCAACTACGGCACCATCGACTACCTGTTCTTCGATTTCTCCTACGCAGGAGACGGACACGCAGAGTTCTGGGGCGGCAAGGGTGCCAAGGACTGGGACTCCGAAACCCTGCTCGCCATGGTGCGGGAACTGCAGCCGGGCATAGTGGTCAACGACCGCCTTGGTATCCCCGGCGACTTCGTCACCCCCGAGCAGTACCAGCCGGCCGGACCCATGATGGTCGACGGCGTCCCCGTCACTTGGGAGGCCTGCCAGACCTTGAACGGCAGCTGGGGTTACGACCGCGACAACCTCAACTACAAATCCGTGGACCTGCTCATCCGAATGCTGGTGGATGGCGTCTCCAAAGGCGGCAACCTGCTGCTTAACGTAGGCCCAACAGGCCGGGGCAGCATCGACCCCCGGGCGCTCGCCTCCCTTGAAGGCATCGGCGAGTGGATGGAACTGCATTCCCGCTCGATTTACGGCGCGGGGACTTCACAGTTCACAGCACCTGCGGATGCCCGCTACACCCAGCGCGGGGACCGCCTGTACGTGCATCTCTTCGCCTGGCCCTTTGAATACGTCCATCTCCCGGACCTGGCCGGCAAAGTGGAGTATGCCCAACTCCTCAACGACGCATCCGAGGTCTTCCTCCAACAGGTGGACCCCGCACAGCAGGCCATGAACATGACCCCCGGAGGCCAACCAGCCGGGACCCTGACCATCAAGCTCCCCGTCCAGCGGCCCGACGTCGCTGTGCCCGTGCTTGAACTTTTCCTGAAGCCGGGGAATCTCAATGACTGAAAGCATCGCCCTCCACACCCGGCTCAAACCCGGAACCGAAGAGGCATACGCAGACGCCCACGCGAACATCCCGCCCGAACTCGTTGAAGCCCTCAAAGGAGCCGGCGTACGGAATTGGCGGATCTGGCGCAGCGGGCTGGACCTTTTCCACGTGGTGGACGTCGAGGACTACCAAGCCATGCGCCATGCGCTCGCGGATCATCCGGCGAACGTTCCCTGGCAGGCCCGGATGGCAGAACTTCTTGAGGTTCAGGACGATTACTCCGGAAACGATTCGGGTATCCAGAAAGTATGGGAACTGCCATGAACTCTGAACCACTGACTCTCGGCAGGCTCGGATTCGGTGGGGCCGGCATCGGAAACCTGTACAAAGCCATCCCGGATGGGGAAGCATTGGCCACTGTCCTGGCGGCCTGGGATTCAGGGGTCCGCTATTTCGACACCGCACCCCACTACGGCCTGGGCTTGTCCGAGCAGAGATTGGGCGCCGTCCTCCGGGACAAACCCCGGGAAGAATTCGTCATCTCCACGAAAGTGGGGCGCTTGCTGGAAGCCAACCCCCATGCCGGCTCGGCAACGGACGGCTCGGCAACGGCTGGCCCGGCAGCGGCCGGCTCGGCAAAGGACGACGAGGGCTTCGACGTCCCCGCTACCAGCAGGCGCGTATGGGATTTCACCGAAGCCGGCATCCGGCGCAGCATCGAGGACTCCCTGGAACGCCTGGGCCTGGACCATGTGGATATCGCATACCTCCACGATCCCGATGTCCACGATCTCCAGAAGGGCATCTCCCACGCCCTTCCAGCGCTGGAGAAACTGCGCGCCGAGGGCTTGGTCAAAGCCATCGGCGTCGGCACCAACTCCGCGGAAGCAGCCTTGGAATGTGTCGAGGCCGCGGACCTGGACCTCATCATGCTCGCAGGACGCTACACGTTGCTTGAGCAGCCCAGCGCCCCGCTGCTCGAGCGCTGCGTGGAGCACCGCACCGGCGTCGTGGATGTTGGCGTCTACAACTCCGGGCTGCTGGCCCGTCCAGAAGTCCCCGACGACGCGCATTACAACTACGACCGCGCACCGCGTGCAGTGGTTGAGCGTGCGCGTGCGCTCGCGGCAGTCTGCCGCGACTTCGGGGTGGAACTCCCGACGGCGGCACTCCAGTTCCCCCTGCGGCATCCGGCCGTGGTGAATGTGACAGTCGGGGCCAGCAGACCTGAACAGGTCACTTCGAACGCCAGCCGTATGCAGGAATCGGTGCCCGAAGAATTGTGGGACGCGTTGGAGGCCCTGCGGCGTGATTGACGCGCATCTGCATCTCTGGAATCTCGATACCTTCGTAACGGGAGGTGCCCGGCCCTACTCATGGCTCGGCCCGCAGCACGGTGGGCTGTTCCGCAGCTTCGGCGAGGATGAGGCCGAAGAGGTCCTGGCCGCAGCGGGGGTCAGGGGAGCGGTCCTGGTCCAGGCCGACGACTCAGTTGCTGACACCGAGAGCATGCTGGGGGTGGCGTCGCGCAATCCGTGGGTACTCGGCGTCGTGGGGTGGATCCAACTGGACTCTCCCGCGGAAGCCGCGTCCCAACTGGACCGCTTCGCCACTCATTCCGTCTTCAGGGGCGTGCGGCATTTGGTGCACGATGATCCCCGGGATGACTTCCTTGACCTGCCCCCGGTACGCGAATCCCTGGCTTTGCTTGCCGCACGCGGCCTGGCCTTCGACGTCCCCGATGCCTTCCCACGCCACCTGGGAGGCACTGTACGGCTTGCCCGCGAACTTCCTGAGCTGACCGTGGTCCTGGATCATCTCGGCAAGCCACCCCTTGCGGACGCAACTGCGATGGACCTTTGGCGCGCTGATTTTCGAGAACTAGGGCGTCTGCCCAACACCGTGGCCAAGTTGTCCGGCTTGCACTTGCCCGGCGTGGAGTATTCCGCAGATTCGTTGCGGCCCTTGTTCGACGAAGCGCTGGAAGCCTTCGGTCCCGATCGCTTGATGATCGGCAGCGACTGGCCGGTCAGCACACTGGGTGCGCCTTACGGCAGGACCTTGGATGTGTTGTTGGAACTCGTCTCTTCACTGAGCGTCCCTGAACAGGATGCCGTGCTCGAGGCGACAGCAATCCGTGCCTACGGGCTGCCGGTCACGCCGCTTCCACAGGACTAACTCTTTCCAGGGATTAGGGCTTCCCCGGACTAGAGCGCCTGCCGCAGCCAGTTCTCCACGCCGCTGATGTGGACAGTCACGAGGGCCCGGACCAGTTCGGCATCGCCGCGTTCCAGGGCGTCGGCGATAGCGCGGTGTTCTGCCAGCGTATGGGCCACGGCTTTTTCCTGCGTCAGGCCACGCCAGATCCGGGCTCGGACCGTACTGCTGGACAGGGCTTCCAAGAGGCTGCCAAGGTAGTCGTTTCCGGCGGCTTCGGTGATGATTCGGTGGAATTCGAGATCGTGGGCTACGAGTTCTTCGACGTCCGTGTTTTCGTCGATGCCGTCCATGGTGGCCCGGAGCGCCATGAGCTCTGCCGGTCCGATCTTGCCTGCAGCGAGGTGGGCGGTGGCCGGTTCAAGGATTCGTCGGACCTCAAAGAGTTCCAAAATGGAGCGGTCCTGATGCAGGTCAACCACAAATGCCACGGCTTCGTTGAGCAGCTTGGCATCGAGGCTGGTGACGTAGGTTCCGTCGCCGCGGCGGACGTCGAGCACGCGGATCAGCTCCAGTGCCTTAACCGCCTCACGCAGTGAACTGCGCGAAAGGCCGAGCCGCTCGCTCAGTTCCTTCTCGGGCGGAAGCCGATCCCCGGCCTTGAGTTCCCCGCGGATCAGCATGTCCTTGATCTTGCCAATCGCCTCATCTGTGACAGCCATGGGTCCATAGTAGTCGCGAATCATCGGATGTTTGGCTTTGGCGCGCTCTCACCCAACTAGGTAGCAGCAGATGCCCTTTTGGGTGTTCAAAACGGCATCTGCTGCGACTTACTTGGGTTCGTTAACCAACGACGGCGGCACTTGCGTTCCGTTGTTACGGAACCCAGGTGCCGCCGTCGGGCGTTACTCGGAACTGGCGCTATTGGGGCTTGTTAGGAGTCGCCGCCGCGCATGGGGCGGTTGGCAATAACCGGGGCGCTGCCGGTGTAGCCATCGCGGGTCGCAGCAAGCTCGTGGATCTGCTTGCGGCACAGGTACCAGCCAACCACCATAAGTGCGCATGCGATCGCCGTGACCAGCATGGTGAGCGGGGAGTCGATGAAGACCATCACCAGCACGCCCACCAGGAACAGGAGCGAGAGGTAACCGGTGTACGGCGCACCAAACATCCGGAAGGACGGGCGCTTGAGCCAGCCCTTGTCCGCCCAGCGTTTGAGTTGCATCTGGCACAGGACGATGGTGGCCCACGTGACGATGATGCCCACGGAAGCAACGTTCAGGACGATTTCGAACGCCTGTGACGGGACGAGGTAGTTCAGCGGAACGCCGAGGAGCGAGACACCTGCCGTGATCGCAATGCCACCGTAGGGGACACCGGCCTTGTTCATGCGCTGGGCAAACTTCGGGGCGGACCCTGCAACGGACATCGAGCGCAGGATACGGCCGGTGGAGTACAGGCCGGCGTTCAGCGAAGACAGCGCGGCGGTGAGGACCACGAGGTTCATGATCACGTCCACGCCCTGGATGCCGATGGAACCGAAGAACGTCACGAACGGGCTGACGCCCTTCTCGTAGGACGTGTAGGGGAGCAGCAGAGCGAGCAGGATGACCGAGCCAACGTAGAACACTGCGATACGGAAGACCACGGAGTTGATGGCCTTGGGCATAATCTTCTCAGGGTTCGGAGTTTCACCGGCGGCGGTGCCGATGAGCTCGATCGATGCGTAAGCGAACAGCACACCCTGCATGAGGATGATCATGGGAAGGATGCCATTGGGGAAGATGCCGCCGTTGTCGGAGAGGAGGCTGAAGCCAACTTCCTGGCCCTCCACCGGGGTGCCGAAGATGACGAAGTAGCTGCCTACCACCAGGAAGGCCACCAAAGCAGCGACCTTGACCAGGGCGAACCAGAATTCAAGCTCGCCAAAGACCTTGACCGAAACCAGGTTCAGGCTCAGGACCACGACAAGTGCGATAAGCGCCCATGCCCACTGTGGAACCACGCCGATCCACGGGACGTATTTGCCGAAGAAGTTCATGTACAGCGCCGCTGCTGTGATGTCCACGATGGTGGTGGTGGCCCAGTTGATCCAGTAGAACCAGCCGGAAACGAAAGCTGCCTTCTCACCGAAGAACTCACGGGCGTAAGAAACGAAGGATCCCGACGAGGGGCGGTGGAGAACGAGCTCACCGAGAGCGCGGAGGATCAGGAATGCGAAGAAGCCACATACGGCATACGCGATGACGAGCGAAGGGCCCGCAGCGTTGAGGCGGCCACCGGCGCCCAGGAACAGCCCGGTGCCGATTGCACCGCCGATCGCGATCATCTGGATCTGGCGGGGCTTCAGATCCTTGTGGTAGCCCTTGTCCTCCTTGTGGAGGGCTTTCTCGCTGGCATGCGCTTGGGCCGGGACCGTGTGGTCCGTGATGGGTGGGTTGGTCATTGGAATCCTTAGGGGTGTCCTGTTGGGGGTGTCCTGGACGCGTCCGATCGGGGGCCGGAGCGCAGGACAGGGCCTCGTGGGGGTGTGCCTTATCGGGCGGGACGGCTCTCTTGAGCCGCTGGGCTTACTGGCCGGATTCGGCTTACTTGCTCAGGTTTGCCAGACGTTCCGGGCTGAGCAGTTCCTCAAGCTGGGCAGCGGTCAGCAGACCGTGCTCCAGGACGAGTTCTGCAACACCCTTGCCGGTAGCCAGCGCTTCTTGGGCGATGGCCGTGGCGGAGGCATAACCGATGTGGGGGTTCAATGCCGTGACGAGACCGATCGACTGCTCCACGGTAAGCCGTAGCCGTTCGGTGTTTGCTGTGATGCCCCGGACGCAGCGTGCCGTAAGGGTGCGGCACGCTGCTTCCAGGTGGGAGATGCTCTTGTGCAGGCTGTGCACAATGATCGGTTCGAAGGCGTTCAGCTGAAGCTGGCCCGCCTCCGCGGCCATGGTGACTGTGACATCGTTGCCGATGACTTCGTACGCCACCTGGCTGACCACTTCCGGGATCACCGGATTGATCTTGCCGGGCATGATCGATGAGCCGGACTGAACAGCCGGCAGGTTGATCTCGCCCAAACCCGCACGCGGTCCAGAGGACAGCAGGCGGAGGTCGTTGCAAATCTTGGAGAGCTTCACTGCCACACGCTTGAGGACGCCGGACAGATGAACGAAAGCGCCAACATCCTGGGTGGCCTCAATGAGGTCCGCCGACGTCAGGAGCGGAAGGCCAGTGATTTCGGCCAGGTGACGGCAGGCGGCATCTGCGTAACCGACTGGCGCGTTCAGGCCTGTGCCAATAGCGGTCGCCCCAAGGTTGATCTCGTGGATCAGCATGTGGGACTCGTCCAAGCGGGCACGGTCCTCGCCAATGGTCACGGCGTACCCACCGAATTCCTGGCCCAAGGTCATGGGAACGGCGTCCTGAAGCTGGGTGCGGCCCATCTTCACAACCGTGCGGAATTCACGGCCCTTCTCGGCAAAGGCCAACTCGAGTTCTTCCAGGGCGAGGAGGAGTTCCTTCACTGAGAAGATCGTGGCGAGGTTCACCGCCGTCGGGTAGACGTCGTTGGTGGACTGGCTCAGGTTGACGTGGTCATTGGGGTGCAGCTTTGAGTAATCGCCCTTGGGGTGACCAAGGATTTCCAGTGCACGGTTGGCGATGACCTCGTTTGCGTTCATGTTGGAGCTGGTGCCCGCGCCGCCCTGGATCACGTCCACCATGAACTGCTCCTGGAGCATGCCATCCATGACGTCCTGGCATGCCTGGTCAATGGCTCCGGCGCGTTCGGCATCCAGGAGGCCGAGCTCATGATTCGTGCGGGCCGCCGCTTGCTTTACCGCGGCGAGGCCGCGGACCAAGTGGCGGTTGGTGGACAGAGGCTGTCCTGTGATGGGGAAATTCTCGATGGCCCGCAGGGTGTGGACGCCCCAGTAGGCGTTCCCGGGAATATCGCGGTCCCCCAGGAGGTCGTGTTCGGAACGGATGGGGATCGCCTGATCGACGGTGGTCATAGCTGTCCTTGGTTTAGTTCTTGCTGAAAAATTGCGCTGCGCGGAGCTCGCCGACCGGAAGGCCGCCGCCCAACACCGGTGGGCTTTGAAGCGTGTCCAGGCTGCCGCCGTCGACGCCCAACTGGCGGAGAACCTCAACGGTGACGGGCATGCGCGCGCGGTCACCGCCGTCGGAAATCTTCACGGCCACGCCGCGGCCGTCCGGCAAGCCCACCAACTGGAGGCCTTCAAAACCGTCCTTGGCCAGCAACCCCGGGACTGCGCGCATCAGAGCAGTGACGTCGCGGCCTTCCCCGGCCACCATCTCCGGGAAGCGGCGCATGGCGTGGGCAACCTTGCCTTCGACGGTGCTTTGGTCAGCGGCGGCGAGGCGGCCATAGGCGCCGGCCATGCCGTGAAGCGTGTGGGCAAAAAGCGGCGTACCGCAGCCATCCGTGCTCACCGCGGCTGCATCCTCGCCGGTCAGTTCGGTGATGGTGTCACGAACCAGGACCTGAAGCGGGTGCTCCGGGTTCAGGTATCCCTCCACGGGCCAACCGTTAATAACGCACACTGCGGTCATGGACGCGTGCTTGCCGGAGCAGTTCTGGGCAAGTTGGGTTGGGCCGTTGCCAGCGCGGAGCCATTCTTCGCGCTCAACGACGCCGTATGGCAGGTCGGTGCTGTTGCCCAGTGCCGCTTCGGTCAGGCCGTGAAGCGCCAGGATCTCGGCGGCGCCGTCGCGATGCGCTTTGCTGCCCGAGTGGCTGGCCGCCGTCAGGGCGAGGAGGTTCTGGGGGATGTCCAAGCCCGCGCGGAGGAGGGCAACGGCCTGCAGCGGCTTAAGGGAAGAACGCGGATACATCGGCGCGTCCGGCTCGCCGGCTTCGATGGCACTGCTGCCATCGGCGTTCAGGGCGATCAGCGATCCATAGTGGATGCTCTCCACCAAGCCGTCGCGGGTCTGTTCGACGAGCGGGACGTGGTTGGGTGTTCTCTGTGCTGTTTGGGCCGCTGCTGCTGCGGTCGCTTGAGGCATGGTGTCCTTTGGGTGGTTCATTTGCTGAGGATCGTGTCCAGTGCGACGCTGACGGCCTGAAGGTGATCGGCCATCGCTTTGCTCGCTGCTTCGGCGTCGCCTGCTTCGATTGCGTTCAGCACGGCAACATGTTCCTCGTCCGAGCGGTGTTGCCGGTCAGCGACGAGGTTGAGGGTTTCGGATTGGTGGGCCAAGGCGTCGCGGATATCGGAGACGACGCTGGCGAACACCCGGTTGCCACTGGCCCGGGCGACGGCGGAATGGAAGCTGGCGTCCAGGTTTACCCACGCTTCGGGATCGTTTTCGTTGAGCATTTCCTGGACGATGTCCTTCAGGTGCTCAAGTTCTTCCTCGGTGCGACGCTGCGCTGCCAGTCCGGCTGCGGGAATCTCAATGTGCGGACGTGCCTCGTTCAGATCACGCGCACTGTACTGGCCCAAGGTAAGGTCATTGGCGACCTTGTTGGCCACAATGAACGTGCCCTTGCCGGTCTTGGTCACAGTCAAGCCCAGCGTGTTGCAGGACCGCAGGGCTTCGCGAATGACCGAGCGGCTCACGCCATACTGGGCTGCCAGCGTTGCTTCAGAGCTCAGCTTGGTGCCGATATCGAACTGGCCGCCCTCGATAGCCCTTCTGAGTGCCGCGAAGACAGCCTCAGCCGCGGAAATGCGCGAGATCGGCGTATGCCCAGCGGAAGAGCCCTGAGGGGCTGGCTGTCCGGCTGTCCGGCTGTCTGACAGGTTCACGTTATCGAATATGGCACGGGTCACAAGGCTGTGTCAACGCTGAAAGATTCGCTTCACGCTTTGGGGCCGGGGCGCTCCGCTGATTGCGGCGGGGACCTAGCTCACGCGCGCATGACCCTCGATAGACCGGAGGATGCCGAACAGCTTCACCACACCTTCGTCGCCGAACAACACGTTCACGACCGCACGGTGCCAACTCGTTGTAGGCCGCATTGGGTCCCACCCATAAACGCGGCGAGTGCTCGGGCATTTACCATCGGACCAGGCCAGTCTCGCTGTTGCGTATGGCAATTTCGAATCCCAAGGCTTGGAAGACGTCCATGAATTTCGACGTCTCCACCGTGGCCTTGCCGGACTCAAGGTCGCAAGCCCGGCACCGCAGACGCGCGGTTGACACAATGGACCATGCTCTTCACCAAAAAGTCCCTCACCGCCGAAGGTTTCACGGGCTTCCGAGCCTTGGACGACCTCGACGTCATGCGCATCCCCCAGGGCCCCGGGGTCTTTGCCCTGCTTTGCCCTGCCGGCTTCGAGCCCGTTTTCCTCAACAAGGGCACCGCCGGAACCTTCAAGAAGAAAGACCCATCCCTCAAGCGTGACGCTTTGGAAGCGGAGTGGGTTCCCGATGCTTCCCTGTTGTACCTGGGCAAAGCCAGCGCCGGAAGCCAGGGAAACCGGGGGCTTCGGAAGCAGATCCAGGAGTTCATGGATTACGGCCGAGGGCGACCCACTGTCGTCTGGGACGCCCGCCTCATCTGGCAGCTTAGGGACGCCTTGGACCTGATCATCGCGTGGAAAGAACTACCTCCTTCGGAAGTGAACGCAGCCGAGGCTGCCTACCACGCTGATTTCGTTGCGACCTATGGCCGCCTGCCGTTTGCGAATCTGGTTCAAGCCCGCTCCAGGAAGTAGGGCGTCAAGCACGACGGCGGCACTGGGCTTCTGTTCGGGGCCTGCCATGGGAGCGGCGGGCGGCGCATAATGTCATGCATGACGGCCAGTAACCCCGCTGGAGGCAAACCGCATGAATCCCGGATCACTGTCGAGGTGCCTGTCCTCCGCATAGGCGCCGGGCAAACCGATTACGAGGGACTAAGCCATTACGTCGACTTCCTTCGGAAGCCGCAAGGGCTGCACATGACGTTGCTGCACGTGGGTATCCTCGATGATTTGGTCCAGGACATCGAAGCCTGGACCAAAGGAATGTCGCGGTCAGAGAAGGTACTTCCGGAGATTGCGGGTTGGCTGACAGGGTTGCCCGTACTGCAAGGATTTCTGGGAAAGTCGGACAAACTGATCCCCTTGGGCGGTGGCCGCCTCATGGGCCTGGAAGTGGACGTTCCCCAAGAGGTGCACGACTATCAGGCCCTTCTGGTCCAGGGGCTCCATGTGCTTCTGGACGACCTGGGCCTGGACAACATCGACGACTTCATCCTGAGCTCACCTGCCCTTGGTTACAGGTCACCCCGCTGGTTGCCCCATATCGCCGTTGGCAAGGCCCGGACCCGCCATGAGCCGCCGATGGAAATTGCCCCCGTGCCTGTCGAATTCGGGGACTCGCAGATCCGGAACCGGGACTCGCTTCCTCTGCCGGGGTGAACGTGTTTGTCCTGTCACGGTAAATTGGACGTGACTCCCGTTTCCCAGCTGAGGACTTCCATGCTGCCCCGCACCCTGTTTCGTACCGTTGCTTTTGCCGAAGCTGTGACGTGGACGCTGTTGCTGATTGGGCTGTTCCTCAAGTACGTCACGCACACCACGGAAGTGGGCGTCAGCGTAGCGGGAGGCATCCATGGCTTTGTCTTCCTTTGCTATGGAGCGACAGCAGCCTTCACATGGATCAACCAGAAATGGACTGCCCGCACAGGACTGCTCGCAATCGTCTCTGCCGTGATCCCGTATGCCACGGTTCCCGTGGAAAACTCGCTTGACCGTCGAGGCCTCCTTGCCGGCGATTGGCGCTTGGCTGCCGGAGGAGAGGAACCTCAAGGCGGGCTGGAGAAGCTGCAAGCTTGGGTTCTCAGATACCCGATCCAGGCCGTTGCGATTGTTCTGGTGGGCGTCGCGGGCGTGTTCAGCTTCCTGCTCTTCATGGGTCCGCCGGACACGTGGTTCTCCTGATCTCCTTGCCTGTGTTCCTTTTGGGTGCTGTGGTTTCCTGACCTTCTTTGCGGGCCAAGGCTGCTGTTTTCGGGCGATTTGGCTCCCTTTTAGTCTCAATGAGGGTCGGGAAGCTGCGGGCTCCGTCATTTTTCGGCGTTGGGGCAGCCCCAGGATGTGGGGTTTTCCTGGCAGGTGTCGGCGACGAGTGCTTTTTCTGTTTTCCAGACCTGGATGGTTTTTGGTGGGGTGGTCAGGTCCAGGGTTCCGTTGATGGGCAGTGGTGGGCCGTTGTTCACGGAGTAGGTGCCGGTGAAGCTGGTGGTGATGGTGGCGGGGTAGTTCCCTGTTGCCGTGTAGCTGTGGCTGGTGCGGGTGTCGTTGAGGAGCCAGTCGGCTTCGGGGATCGAATAGCCGGCTGCGGGGGTGGGGCCGAGGCTGGTGCCGTCGCCGAAGGTGTAGGTGAAGCTTGCCGGGGTTGCTCTCAGGTGGACGGTCTGGCCGAGGATGGTGACGTTGAAGCCTTGTTCGGTGGCGGTGGTGTAGAAGTTTGTTGGTCCGCCTTTGAGGGTGTGGGGGAAGGGTTGGGCTTGCAGGGTTCCCGGGTTGACGGGGAGTTGGCGGAAGTCGTTCAGGATCCGGGCTGCGATGTTCGCGAGAACGTTTTCGGGTTGGGTGTCGTACAGGCAGGTGGGTCCGCTGATCGCCGGGTAGTCTGTCCACTGCGGGTTCGCGATTGACTTTGGAGCTTGTTTCCAGATCACGGGTGTTCCTTCTTCGCCACCCGGCGTTTTAGCGGGGCATTCCATCGTTAGGCACCCCCTGTCCGGAGTGTCTGACCCTCCCGAGCGGCAGTGAACATCCGGCATGTACTGGTTAGGATCTTCCGCAGCGGACGGGCCGTCCAGCTTCGGCACGAAGCTTCCGGTGGCAGGGTCCTTCCTCCAGTGCGTGGCTGTCAGGTTAAGTCCATTGTCTACGTACCCGATGTCGATCTTGGGCTCCTTGGCGGTGGCCCCGGGGCCCTGCAGTAGGAGGATAACGCCCGCAGCAATGACAAAAGTTGATGCGGGGAGCCAAAGTTTGATCACCATTGGCTCAACGAATCAGGCCGAGATCGACCATGATCCAACATTCATCTTTGAACTCGAATTCAGCCCGACTGGCTGAATTCGTCGCTGGCGTGGGGTCTTGATACAGGGAGCCGTCGCCGTTTCTGATTTCAACAGCTTCTTGTATTACTTGAACAATGGCCACTTGCGAGGATCTTGCAGGATCGAAATCCATTTCCAGTGAAGCGGTAAGTATTCCCGCCCCAGCGACCCACCGACCGTCCTTCCATGCAGCCTCAACACTTTCGCGAAGTGAGGTGCACCAAGAGCAGTTCGCGGCACTGAGGGACCGAAGCGTTCCTGTCTCACCAGACTCATAGCTGTAGTTCAGTTGCGCGTACCAATACCTGATAAACGCCTCCAGCCCCTCCTTCGTGTTCTCCTTCGCCAGCTCGGGCATCACAGGAACTGGCACATTCTCTGCCTTGCCCTTCGCGTCGGCTGGCTTGTAGACAGCGGCGGGAGTAGCACTCCCCGAAGATTCAGTAGCCGAAGGACGCGGCGACAAAACCCCTGAGGTGGGTGACGCCGTCGTCGAGCTTGTTTCGGAAGGAGGACCGCCGGGCTGGCCGCCCTGACAGCCAGTGAGCAGCAACGCGGCTGTCAGTCCGAGTCCGAAGACCGATCCTCGAACAAGGGCACGTGAAGAATTGGCAAAAAGGCGTGACATGACAGGCTCCCCCAGCAGCTGTTTGGCGATGTGTCGGCCAGTCTAGGCGGGGCAGAGGCAGGGTTTCACGTCGAAGGGGGCCGCTTGTGGATAACTATTGTCATTTGTGGTGATGTTGCCCGCAGCCTACGAGACGTCGCGCCGAGGCTTCTCGGCCGCGAGCTGCCTGACCCAGTCGGGAGTTTCTTTTCCCAGCCGGCGGTCTGTGACCAGGCGTAGCTGGGCGGCTGCGATTTGCACGCCGCGGTCACGCGCGGCAGCGCCGCGGTCGATCCTGTCGGTTGCCCCGTTGCGTTCGCCGTGGTGTGCCGGTGTTCTCATTGGCTCCGTCATCGTCGACCTCTTATCTGGTATCGCTTGCCACCATTCTGCCCTGTTATCGGACGCCGTTTTCTGCCGCAGCGACTTCCACGCTATCCAAGCAGCAATGACGGCTGCGGCCAGCGCAGCCAACGGCGCCAGCCCTGCAACAGTTTGCCACCACTCGACCGGCCCAGTATGGATGTTCACGTCGATAGGAGCAGGGGGCAGAGGGATCACTCAACCAAGCTAAACGGCCGCAAGCCAGCAGCGGGTCAGCGGGTGACCGTATGTGGAAAACTAACCCCGCAATTTCTCCATGTCCCGCCGGTCCTTCTTGGTGGGTCGTCCGGCGCCGCGGTCGCGCTGGGGAAGGCCGAGCTTGGGGGCGACGGGCCGTGGGGGAGTGTGGTCGGTGAAGCAGTGCGACGCAGCCTCGGCTCCGACGCGTTTGGCGATCAGTCGCCTTACTTCGAGGATCCGTTCCCAGCCGGATTCGCGGACCCTGATGGTGTCGCCGATAATCACGCTTTGCGAGGCTTTCGCGGGGTTTCCGTTGATGCGGATGTGGCCGGCGCGGCAGGCAGCGGTAGCCGCGGATCGGGTCTTGTAAGCGCGGATCGCCCACAACCAGGCATCCACCCGGACATTCGCTGGAGATGAAGACGGGATACTCATGATTTGAACGAGTCTAGTCCGGCGTTGACAGCGATCTCGAGAAGCCGGACGGACAAGCCCTACCGAACTGTCACCTCAACCCGCTGGGCCATGTTGTTCCCTATGCCCTGGTAGTTCCACACTTGATCGCTGGGCTGCAGCGCACCCGAGGAGTCCATCGCACGGCACCGCAACTCGTGCTCTCCCGGGCTCGCGACCCACACCATGGTCCACGAACGCCAAGCAAAGTCACCGACAGCAGGTTCGAGGTGGGCCGGCATCCACTCGCCGTCGATTCCTACCTCCACGCGTTCCACCTCGCCGTGCCCGGACCACGCCCTGCCCTGCAGCATGACTGGGCCGGCGTCCACTACCCGGCGTCGGGTGAAGAAGTCAGGAATCCCGGGCGGCACCATCAGGGAGCGGACGCGAATGTGCGTCACGGGCAAACCTGGCCCATCGGGTCCCTGGAGGTAGTGATAGGCCACGGCCTGTTGGAATCCCATGAAACGTGAAGTCACTGCCTCAATGGACGTCAACCACTTCACGCTTGCCATGCCATACCAGCCCGGCACCAGCAGCCGCAGCGGGAAACCGTGCTGGATAGGGAGCGGGTTGCCGTTCATGGCGTAGACCAGCATAACTTCGGGGTGCATCGCCTCGGCGATCGAAAGACTGCGGGCGTATGGTTCCTCAACTCCGCCTTGGATACCGCTGTCGGCGCCCGTAAAGACAAGCTCGACGGCGTCATCCGCCAACCCTGCCTCCTCCAGCAGGGGTGCCAGAGGGGTTCCGGTCCACTCCGCAGTGCCTACTGCTCCCAGCACCCAGGGCTGGCTGAGGGGACGTGGTTGCAGGAGCGAGCGTCCATTTCCGGCGCATTCCATGGTGACTGGCATGGTCACAGAGGGCCGCGCCTTGATGTCGTCGAGGCTCAGTTCCAAGCTGTGATCAACCGCGCCACCGAGCCGCAGGCGCCATGCCTCGGCGGAAACGTGCGGGATATCGAAGTGTATGAGCAGATAGTGCAGGCCCGCCGGCGTGATGTCGTCTTGGAGGGCTTCGAGCGGCATTGAATGGTTGCGGCCGGAGAGCTGCAACTCTTCGTGGGTCAGGGGACCTTCGGTCGGCTGTCCCGGGATGACGGCTTTCGCCGCTTCTTGCTTGACATGGGGTTTGGACATGGGAGGCGGCGTTCTACTGGACCTGACGCTGCGGGCGTGCCGCAGCACTTAGGACAAGGATCACGCCATGGTCCAATGCCGTCAATAGGCGATTGTGCGCCCTGCCCGACGTGCTTCACTAGGACTGAAGGCCACGGAGCGGGCCTCACAGCGCAAGGAACCTAGCGGCGTCGAAGTTCCGGGTACTCCAGATGGGGAGCGACCGTGCCGGCGTCCCGCTCAAGGAAGTTGACGGCGGGGGCCACGATGTCATCGATTTCATCCAAAACCGCTTCGCTGAGCACCACGTCGGCGGCCTTCAGGTAGTCGGTGAGATGGTCCTCGGTCCGCGGTCCAATGATCACACTGGTCACGGCGGGGTGGTTCAGGGCAAAGGCGACAGCAAGCTGGATGAGGGACAGTCCATACCTGGCCGCCAGTTGTGCGAGTGCGTCCGCCGCGTGCAGCTTGCCCTGGTTGAAGGGAGCGGCCACGTCGAAGCGGCCGGGAACCGCAGCCGCACGTGAGCTTTCGGGCTGGCCCGCGCCAACGCGGTAACCGCCAGCCAGCCAACCGCCGTCGAGTGGTCCATAACTCAAAACCCCGACGCCGTATTGCTGGGTGATGGGGAAAACGTCGCGTTCGTTGGCGCGAACCAGAAGGGAATAGGGAACTTGGTCCACCACCGGGGGCGTCAGGTGGTTGGTGTTCGCGATCCACTGTGCCTCGACGAGCTGCGCCGGACTGAACACTGAGGTGCCGTAGTAGAGGATCTTGCCCTGCCGGATGAGATCGTTCAGGGTGGTGATCGTCTCAAGAAGATCGGTGTTGTAGTCGGGACGGTGCGCTTGGTAGAGGTCGATCCTGTCCGTGTTCAGCCGCCTCAAACTGTCCTCAACAGCCCGGACGATCCACCGGCGCGAATTTCCGGCATGCGCTGGATTGGACCCCATCTGGCCGTGGAATTTGGTGGCGAGAAAAACGTCGTCGCGCCGTCCGTGGATTGCCTGGCCCACCACGACTTCGGCCTCACCCTGCGAGTAGATATCGGCGGTGTCGATGCTGGTGATGCCGCCGTCCAATGCCGCCTGAATGATGCGGATGCTCTCCGCAGGGCCGGTGGGAGCGGTCCCGGTGCCAAAGTTCAAAGTACCCAGCGTGAGGGGGCTGATCAGGGCGCCAGTGCGTCCAAGCGTTCGTAGCTCGTTGAGGCTCATGTCGGCTTCCTGTGGTGGGTCAGTGGTTTGACAGCTGCGGGCCAGTGGATGGCTCAACCGTCATCAAGGGATGTCCAATCGAGGCTACACAGGGCCGTGGGACCCCGAAATGCAAACGGTAGAACTTCTTCGTTTTTCGTCTTGCGAGGTAATGGAAGGGGCCTTACTTCGCGACATTTCTTGACACGCGGCAACACAAATGTCTTTCGAATCAACAAATATTGCCGTTCCCGGAAGCGGGTGAATTATGGGAAAGGAACTCAAGCAACGCACGATAGGGGACAGCACAATGACACAGACGACCGTGGAAGAAACGGCGGCCATCAAGGCTGCATTTGCGCAGTTCCCGTCCGGAGTGGCTGCCTTCAGTGCCATGGTGGATTTCACGCCGGAGGCACTGGTGGCGTCGTCCTTCACTGTGGGCGTGTCATTGGAACCGCCGTTGGTGATGTTCGCGGTACAGAACTCCTCCACAACGTGGCCCAAGCTTCGGCAGGCCAGCAGGTTGGGTGTGTCCGTGCTGGCCGAGGGCCAGGAAGCTGCCTGCCTTCAGCTGTCCTCCAAGACCCGGGACCGCTTCGCCGGATTGTCCACCAGTGTCAGCGACTCGGGGGCCGTTCTTATCGACGGCGCGGTGCTGGGTTTCGAATGCGAAGTTGTCTCCGAAACGCCGGCGGGGGATCACGCGATCGTTGTCCTCGAGGTCAAGGCCACCACCATCAACCACGAATCCAAGCCACTGATCTACCACGGAGCATCGTTCCGGCAGCTCGCAGCCTAGGAGTTGCGGCTTGCCCCGCTGAGCGATCCTTTACGGATGGGGCTCGAAGACTTTCCATTCTTGGAAGTGTTCGGGCCTGATTTCTTCGGGCTGTTCCCTTGGGTGGGGCCGTTCCCTTGGCCGGACCTGTTGGATTGAGGCCCGGACTTTTCAGGACCGCTGCCAGGAGACTGCTGCGCGTCCGGGGCCTTCGGGGCGGACGGTTCGTCTTTGCTGGACGGCGGTGTTGGCTCGTCCAGCTCCCGGACCGTCACCTTGATGGCGGGCGGTTCCTCTGCCTTTGCGCGCTCGGCCGCCCTCCGGTCAGCTTCCGCGACGGCGTCGGCCCAGTCCTTTGCAAGTACGGGGGGTTCCTTGCTGGCGGCCACAAGCAAGGGGTGGTGGGCGGTTTGCGTTTCCACCACTTCCTTAACGTGGACCGGCTTGGGCACCTTTTTAGGGCGAACCTTCCACGCACCGTCCTTGACGGCAGAAGTGGCATCCGAGACCCGGCGTCGAACATCGCCAAGGAGGTCCTTCTTGGGTTCCGCGGCAGCAGGATTGTGTGCGGGCTCGGCAGCGGATCCGGCAGGAACGTAGGCAAGATCTTCAAGCGGCGACTCAACACCGCGACTGGAGTAATCGACGTCGTCACCCGCCGGTGAGGGTACGCGTTCCGGAGCCGGGGGCAAGTGGACGATGGTGACTGTTTCCTTCTTGGGGAAGATGCCGACCATCGCCAAAAGAATCACCGACACAAGCCGTCCCACTCCGGCAACTACCAGAGTGATGATGACGACCACACCCAGGCCCAGGAACATGAGGATAGCCATCCCCACTGTGCCCAAATATGTCAGGTTGATGGCGAGTGTTGTCGGATCCTCCACGTAGCCTCCCCTGGCTGTCGTTTTGCGATGCGCGCATTGCCCACCCAGCTTGCACATCTAGCCTACGGTCCAGCACCGACGGAATCACGCCGCGCACCACCCTCGGGCAGGGTTGTTTCGAAGCTGTTATACGGCGTGGGAAAATGTGTTGCCCAGCTCTCATTTTCAGCCTCAGATTGGGACCCAGTGACCCCTGATTTCAGCCGACTCCGCGACGGTGCATGCCCCTGCCTCTCCGGAGAGCAGTACGACGATTGTTGTGGGCGGTTCCACCGCGGTGAGGCCGACGCACCCACAGCCGAGCAGCTGATGCGCTCCCGGTATGCGGCATTCGTCATTCTGGACCCGGCGTACCTCCTGCGAACGTGGCACGCCTCAACCCGCCCGGCTTCCTTGGAACTGGACGCTGACATGCACTGGCGCAGGCTCGACATCCTGGGCACGTCCAAGGGCGGGCCCCTGGACAGCACCGGGACTGTTGAGTTCGCTGCGCACTATCGGTCCGACGGGGAACGGGGCGTCCAGCGGGAACTCAGCCGTTTCGTACGCGAGGACAAGGTCTGGTACTACGTGGACGGCGACGTGCGCTAACGCTCCTTCCCGGTTGCCACGGCAAAAACGGCCGAACCGGAGCTTCAGCCCGCGTATCCTTGCGGACGCGGCGAGGTGCGCCTGGGACTAAATGGGAAGGAACGCGCCGGATTACCGATACTTGCGGTGCAGGTTCTCCTTGCTTGAGGCACCAGGGGACGCATCGGCGATCCACGGCCCGGTGCCTTCGGACTGGTCCAGGACTCCGGCCTCAAGCCAGGCGTAATCCCCGGCGAGGACTTTGCGCGAAAGGTGGTGGTCGCCGTCGTCGGTGTTCCGCCACAGCTGGTCGAAGTATTCGTCCACCCGCACCCGTGCCTGCTCACAGTAGGCCTCGGCGAGTTCAAAGGCGGTGGCGCCGTGTTCCGGATGGGTACGAAGCAGCATTTCGGCACGTGAGCAACATGCTGCCATGGCGAACAGTTCGGCGCCGATGTCCACGATCCTGCCCAGGAACGCTTGCTTGTGTTCCAGCTTCGCCTGCCAGCGCCCCATGCCATAGAAAGTCTGCCTGGCGAGCCGTCGCGAGGACCTTTCAACAAACCGCAGGTGCTTGCCCAGACGCCCGAACTCGCCGTAGGAGCGCGGGTCCATGCCTGCCCCGGCAACGAGTTTCGGCAGCCAGCGGGCGTAGAAACCTGAAGCGCCGACGGCGGCTCTCGCCTTGTCCTGCAGGCTCGCGTCCGCTGAGGCGAGGTCACCTGCGGCGGCAAGGTGCGCGTCCACGGCTTCGCGGGCGATGAGGAGTTTCATGATCTCGCTGGAACCCTCGAAGATCCGGTTGATGCGGAGGTCCCGGAGGAGTTGCTCGGCCGCCACGGCGCGCTCGCCCCTGGCTTCAAGGGACTCGGCGGTTTCAAAGCCACGGCCGCCGCGGATCTGAACCAGTTCATCGGCGATCCGGCAGCTGAGTTCGGTGGACCAGAGCTTGGCCAGCGCGGCTTCGATGCGCACGTCCTTTTGGCCGGCGTCGGCCATCTCGGCCGACAACTCAAACACGGCTTCCAACGCGAAGGTCGTGGCGGCGATGAACGCAATCTTCTTTCCAACGGCCTCATGCTTGCCTACCGGACGGCCCCATTGCGTACGGGCGTTTGACCATTCGCGGGCAATCTTCAGGCTCCACTTCCCAGCCGCAACGCAGAGCCCGGGGATGGAAAGACGTCCCGTATTGAGCGTGGTGAGGGCGATTTTGAGGCCCTGGCCCTCGCGGCCCAGGCGGTTCTCCACCGGCACGCGCACTTGGTGGAAACGGGTCACGCCATTCTCGATACCGCGCAGGCCCATGAAGCTGTTCCGGTTTTCCACCGTAATGCCGGGGGAGTCCATCTCCACGACGAACGCGGAGATGCCGCCTTTGTGCGTGGTGCCGTCGGCGTCGGTGTGGGCCGGAACTCTTGCCATGACTACCACGAGTTCGGCGATCACACCGTTGGTGGTCCAGAGTTTCACGCCGTCCAAAAGGTAAGACCGGCCGTCGTCCGACAGAACGGCAGTGGCGCCCATCCGGGCGGGGTCGCTGCCGACGTCGGGCTCGGTCAGGAGGAAAGCCGTGATGGCGCCGGCGGCGCAGCGCGGAAGGTATTCCTGCTTCTGCTCGGGCGTGCCGAATTCTTTGACGGGCTCCGGAACGCCAATGGACTGATGCGCCGAAATCAGTGCGCCCAGGCTCGGATGGACGGAGCCCACCAAAGCCAGCGCGCGGCCATAATAGACCAGGGACAATCCCAGGCCACCGTATTCGCGGGGGATTTTCATGCCGAAAACGCCCAGATCCGCGAGGCCTGCAAGGTACTCATCCGGGATCTTCGCGTCGCGTTCGATCACCCGTCCGGACATGGACCTGCAGAACGCATCGAGCTTGGCCATGAACTCTTCGCCGCGCTCCACGTCCTCCGTTTTGGCTTGTGGCCACGGATGGATCAGGCTGAGGTCGAAGCTGCCCAAGTACAGGCCCTTGGCAAAGCTGGGCCGGTTCCATTCAGTTTCGCGGGCAGCCTCGGCGACGGCGCGGGCTTCTTCTGCTGTGGCGTTGACGCTTGCGGCGGTGAGACTGTTGTCAGTAGCGGACGTCATGGAATAACTCCTCTAGCCGGTTGTGCCGGATGGAGCCAGGGTCCGCCTCGGGTGGGAACCCTTCAGCTGTCCCTCAATGCTACCCGCGGGTAGCTACCCGTGCCAGAGGAAACCTGGGGCTGGAATTCGGCCGGGATTTCCACTTGTCCTGCGTGATGGACCAGGCTGTCCCACGCAAAATTGATGCCATGCACCAAGCCGCCCAGGACTGCCTTGACGGTGTACCAGGCCATTCCCATGGCACCGATCAGAACGATTGTTGCTATGGCCGCTGCTGCGATAAACGCCACCAAAATGGCGGCGAAGACCAGCGTTCCAATGAATACGTAGGTGGCTGTTTCCAGAGCAGTGAAGTCGAAATCCATGGTTCCCCCTATGCGACAGTGCGTGGGTAGACGCGGCGTGGCTGCGTCGATGATCCGACATTAGGGGTGGGCGTGGTTTTCGGCCAGCACGGAATCGCGCCGCGGCCGTGTCGATATGGGATCGAAACCGAACCGGGCGGTATGTAACGGAATGAGTACGACGGCGGCGTGCGGCTTCGGCACCTGCCCCGCCCAACTGGGAGTCTAGGTCGCAGTAGAGCGCGTTTAGGGGCCCGTAAACGTGCTCTGCTGCTACTTAGATGGGTAGGGACGCTCTGCGTTAACCTTGTACGGGGCAGTTTCCGCTGCCAGCCAGGTTTCGCAGCAGCTGAAGGAGAGTAGTTGTCCCGTTCAGCGATGTCCTCCGCCGACGCCATCAGTGCCCGGCTTCGCGACCTTGAGCAACTGACCAAAGGTCCCGCCTGGGCCCTGACACGTTCGGCACCTTGGGTGATCGCGGTGCTGCAGGCTTCCTTCACCCGCACCCGGCCGCAGCTTCCGCTGGAAGAGTTCCATGCCGACGTCGACGCCTTCCTTGAGCAGCTCCGCCGCCAGGAACCAGGGCTGGGCGGCCAGCAGAACGGCAAAGCCTTCGGCGACGAATGGACGCGCAAGCAATTTCTGACACGCCGCAACCAGTCCGGCCAGATCGTCTACGAGGTCACCGAAGCAGCGGCTCGTGTGCTCGCATTCCTGGACAGCCTTTCCAGCGAGCGCTCCACGCTCAACGGTTCCCGCCTGGGCACGCTGCTTGGCGATGTGGAGAAGCTCGCCAACGAGACCAACCCGGACCAAAGCGCACGTTTGGAGGCACTGGAGGAAGAAATCCAGGAGCGCCAGCAACTCGTCCAGGACATTAGCTCCGGCGAATTCGACGGCCTCCTGGACGACGAAGAAGCTGTTGAGGCCGCAGGCAATATCCTTGACCTCGCCGCCAGCCTTCCCGCTGACTACAAGAAAATGCGCGACCGCATCGAGGAGTTGGTGGGCGAGCTCCGCAACCAGATCATCGAGGAGTCGCTGAGCAAGGGCGCAACCATGGCCCAGGTCCTGGAGGCCGACAAACGCCTGCGCCAAAGTCCCGAGGGCAGGACGTTCCGCTCCTTCACAGCCTTCCTGGAAGACCCGCAGCAGCAATTGCGTTTCCGATCCGCGATCGGCGAGGTCCTCAGCCGGCAGTTCGCGGACGATCTTTCGCACGAAGACCGCGAAACGCTGAAGAACCTCGTGGCTGAACTGCGAACCCAGCACAGCCAGATCCAGAGAATCTACGGCAAGCTCTCCGAAAGCCTGAACACCTACATCCAGAGCGACGACGTCCGTCAGTCCGTCAGCCTGCGCAAGGTTCTGGCTGAGGCAGAGCAAGCCATCCGGTCCATGCCCTACGAACGTGACCGTCCCGGCCTGGTACGCGGCCCCGTCCTGTATAACGCCGGATTCGAGTCGTTGGCCATGGTCAAGCTCTTTGACCCGGACGAGTTCGCGACCCCGCCCCGGCTGGCGGACCCCATCGCCTTCAGCGATTCGGACCGGGTGCGCTCGGCACGCACCGGCAAGGCCAAGCCGGCCGTTGTGCGGGCCGCGATGGCCGGCGCAGCCACCCTGGGCGAGGCATGGGAAAACCTGCCCGCCGAGGAACGACACATCAACACCGTCCGATCCCTGCTGTCCAGGGCGCTGCACAGCGGCGCGGGGTTCGACCGGGCCGCCTGGGAACACATCGACTTCGAACAAATCGACGGCAGTATCCGCACTGCGTACCTGCCTGTCGTCACGCTGAATGAGGATTCTGATGACTGAGGAAATCACGACGACGGACGTCACCGAGGAGGAGCAAGTCACCCTTGAGGAGGCTGAAGTCCCGGCTGAAACTGCGCCCCCCGCCAGCCAAGGCGACCCATTCCGCATTACCCCGCGGGACACGTTCGTTGACGGCGCTGCGCTTTTCCCCGGTGACACAGGCGTGCTGCCGATGAAGGTCCGTCACGCGCTGGTCAAACTGCTGAAAGGCCCCTACATCGACGGCGGCCGGGACGAGAAGCTCTGGACCACCCTCCTGGACAACCAACTCATCCTCCGCAGCCGCCTTTCGGAACTGTTCCTCACCCTCCAGCTCGATCACGACCGTAAGATCGCAGTCCTCCGCCCCGTTGACCCTGAGATCATCGGCGCCAGTTCACGATCAAGCATCCTGCGGCAGCAGCGTGCACTGAGTCGTGTGGAAACCATCGTCCTGCTGCGCCTGCGGCTCCTCCTTGACCGCCACGTCACAGCCCAGACGGACCCCACCATCACCCGCGAAGAGATCTCGGACCTCGTGGCCAATTACACTCCCCCCGGCCAGCAGGATGCGCTCCGCGACTCCGACGTCGTCACCCGCACCATCACCAAACTCCTGGCCCGCCAACTCCTCCTCCCCACCCCCTTGGACGACACCTACACCATCAGCAACGCCCTCCCCCTGGCTCTCCCGTTCGAAAACATCGGCGACATCCCGGCCCAAATCGAAGCCCTCATCGCCGTAGCCGCCGACGAGTCGGGCACGGAGCCCGTCCTGGACATCGACCCAGACTCAAATCAATCCACAACCTCAGATGACGACCTGGACGACGACGCCGCGCCCGGGGCTGGGGACGACGACGCCGATGCCGCCCCCGCCCCTTCGCCGGACGACTCTGCTGCAAGCAGCGAGCCGCCCGGCTCCGGAAGGCCCGATGCCACTCCCGGGGCGGCATCGGCGTCGTCTACCTCGGGCGCGAACCTCACCGAAGCGAGCGGCGATCCCGGAGACATGCGGCAGCATGCGTCCAAGGTGGGCCCACAACCGCAGGGTTCCCTAACCGAGCTTGCGAGGTCAGGGGGCGGTTGGGGAGGTACGAGCGAGCATGCAGAGCATGTGTCCGGTACCGCCGCGTTAAGTGACCCAAAAAGCGACCAGGAGCCAGCCAAGTGACCATCGCAAGCATGCTCCCGCTCGGCGAGCTCACCAACCCGGGCCAGATGCGTTTGGCACTCGTGCAGGTGGTCAACTGGGGCACCTTCCATGGGGCCCATACGATGCACGTGGATCGCAACGGGACCCTCCTGACGGGCAATTCGGGCGTCGGCAAGTCAACGCTGTTCGATGCCATGCTCCGTGTCTTTGATGCCCGACCGCGCTCGAATGAGGCTGCTGCGCAGCGTTCCGGTGGCGCTGTGGAGGACAAGAGGACCACGTTCACTTATATGCGCGGCAAGGTCGGTGATAAGGCTGTTGGGGATGGTTCGGCCAGTGCCTTCCAACGCCCTGGTGCCACTTGGTCCGCCGTCGCTCTGACGTTTGATAACGCGGCAGGCACGAAGGTGACGGTCTCTGCGCTGTTTGATTTGCCGAAGAATGGCACGGAGTCCAGCGTCGGTCGTTTTTACGTGATCGACAACAAGCCGCTGGACTTGGAAGCGATCGAGGGGATCGCCCGGAAGAGGTTCACCAAGGGCGCGCTGGAATCGATCTTCCCGGATGGGCAGGTCTTCGACGTCCATAAGGCGTTCGCGGAGCGGTTCCGTAGGCTCCTGGGCATCAACTCTGACCAGGCGCTTCCCCTGCTGCGCGTCATCCAGGCCGGGAAAGGCCTTGGCGGAAGCGTTAATACGTTTTTCCGCGACCAGGTACTCGATGCTCCGGCTACGTTGGCTGCGGCTGATGATGTGGTGGAGGAATTCAGCAACCTGATGTCCATCCGGCAGCGGTTGGAGGATGTCCGGCAGCAGCGCGATCAGCTGGCGCCGGTACCTGGGCTGAACAAGGATTATGCGCAGGCGTTGTTGGACGCGAACAGGCTTCGCGAGTTGGCTGGCGAGGAATTTGAGGCGTACAAGCAGCAGCTTGCTGTCACCGTCCACGCCAAGACCTTGGCGCGTTTCAAGGAATTGGCACAGTCCAAGGCACAGGAACTCGCTGCCGAGCGCACGGTCCGGGATGCTTTGGCCAAGGAGCTCCGTGAGCTGGAGCTGGATTACAACAACCGCGGCGGTAACGCCATTTCGGCTATCGAGCAGTCGTTGGAGAACGCCCGCGTCAGTTTGAAGTTGCGCCAACAGGTGGAGGAATCTGCCCGGAAGGCGCTGGCCGATGCCGGGCTGAACCTTGAGTGGTCGGCCGAGGGCTGGGACCAGGCCCATGAGCAGGCGGCTGCCCGTTCGGCGGAGTTGAAGGACGATTCGGAGGCTTTGAAGGAGCTCCGTTTCGAGGCCTTCGACGGCCACGCGACCAAGAAACGCGAGCTGGCTGCGGCTGAGCAGGAGCTGTTGTCGTTGCGGTCGCGCAAGTCCCTCTTGCCGCCGTCGAGCATAGAAAACCGGGCCGCGATCGCAGCCGCGACCGGCATCCCCGAGGAACGGATGCCGTTTGGCGGTGAGCTGATCGACCTCGCCGAGGGCCAGGATCAGTGGCGTCCGGCCGCGGAACGTGCGCTCCGCAACCTCGCCACCACGCTGTTGGTCCCGGGAGAGCACTTCGCTGCGGTTACGCGGTACTTGAACGACAACACGGTCCGGGGTGCACTGCGTGCGGTTGATGTGTCCAAGCCCGTTGCCGGTGGCGCGCTGGCTGTGGAGGACGTGTCCGACGGCGACCTCTTGACTAAGTTGAGCATCCTCACCTCGGGCGCCAACGCCGACGCCGGGGCATGGATCCGCGAGCGGATCGCCTTGGACTTCGCGTACCCGTGCGTGGAGAACCCGGACGAGCTTGCAGCGATGGACAAGGGCCTCAGCCTGGGTGGCGTGGTCAAACGCAACCGGCACACCGTGGAAAAGGACGACCGTTTCACGAGCCGGCAGGATTACGTCCTCGGCTTTGACAACGCATCCAAGCTCGAACTGGTGGCGGCCCGCGTGGGCGAGCTGGAAAACGAGCTGGCCAAGGCTGCCGAATTGGCGCAAAGCCGTGAGGATTCCCACCAAGGGATGGCCCGGCAATTGGAAGCCCTTCGCAGGGTGGCCGAGGATGAGCGTCCATGGGAACAGGTCTCCGCAGCTGTTGCCGCGGACGAGCTTGCCCGGATTGAGCAGCGGCTTTCCGATGCGTTGGCTGCCCAGGCGGACCTTGAACCGTTACGCGCCAACATCGAGGCAGTACGGGAAAAGCACCAGTCCTCCACAGGTGCGGCGGCCGTGCTGCAGAGCGAATACAAAGCGCTCGACCAAAAGATGATCACGGCTGACGGCCTGCTCGATGCCGCCAGGTTGAAACTTGAGCAAGCACCGCCGTCGAGCTCCACCGTGGCCGCGCTGGAACCGTACTTTGCCGGCGTCGGCGAGGTATCCGAACTGTACGAACTCGACAACCTGGCCAACAGCGTCCGCAACAAGCTGCTCGACGAGCTGCACGCCGCCGAATCGCGCAGCCAAGCGACGGCCGAGCGTTTGACGCGAATTTTCGAGGCCTTCGTGCGTGATTGGGGCAGCGCCATCAGCGCTGACCATGGCACGTCCATCGGGGCTGCCGGGGACTTCGAATCGCGCTATCACGCGATCGTGAGCGATGGCCTACCCGCCCAGGAGGCCGAGTTCCGGCTGTTCTTCAACCAGCGCACGCACGAATCGTTCAGTACGCTGCTGCACCTGCTGGATGAGGAGCGCCGGAGTATCACCAGCCGGATCCTGCCCCTCAACGGCATCTTGTCGGAGGTCAATTTCCACGAGGGCAGCTATCTGGAGCTGGACATCAAGCAGACGCTTCCGGCTACGGCCAAGCAGTTCAAGGATGCGATCCAGAACGCGCTGAAGGCCAAACACACGCGGCCCTCCCGCAGCGCATCTGCCGCAGCTGGAACGGAGGTCGACGACGACGCCGAGCTCACCGCCCGCTACAAGTCGCTGGAGACCCTGGTGAAGCGTCTCGGTTCCCAAACCCCTGAGGACCGCCGTTGGCGCGCCGAAGTGCTGGACGTCCGCGGCCACCTGTTTATCCAGTGCAAGGAGCACAAGGAGGTGGCCGGGAAGTCGGCGAAAACCGGCAAGGCCGGCAAGAAGAAGACCGAGGTCTTCATGCATGCCGATACCGGCTCCATGTCCGGCGGTGAACGTCAGCGCTTCACGGCGTTCATCATGGCCGCGGCCCTGAGCTACCAGCTGGGTATTGCCGAGCAGGGCTTCACTACCTACGGCACCGTGATGATGGACGAAGCGTTCGTGCTGGCATCCGAGGAATTTGCAGGAGCCGGAATCAAGGCGCTTCACGAGTTCGGCTTCCAGTTGTTGCTGGCCGCGCCGGAAAACGTGATCGACCTGTCGCGTCACCTTGGTTCGGTTACGGAAATCCTCCGCGACAAGCGGACCAACCGGTCCGGCGTGCTCACGTCTCCCGTCATTGCGGGCCCGGGAGAGCCCGGCGCATGGCGGTCCGAGGCGAATCCCGTGGATATCGTCCTGCGCTAAAGCAACGCGGGGTCACCTACGGCCCATGCTGAGGCCATTTATGGGCCGTAAGTGACCTCGCGTTGCCTTAGCGGGTGGAGGTGCCCCGGACCCGGTCCAGGAACTGGCCTGTGCGCTCCTCAAGCCCGGCGATTTGCCGAGCCACGACGACGGCCGGGTCAGGGTTGATTTCATTGGCGGGCGGCTCCTTGCGCACATTGGCGCTGCAGCCGAACTCGGCGCAGATCAGAGTCCCCACGGTGTTGCCGTCCTTGCCTGACTGTCCGGCCTTCTTGGCGACCCACAGATAGACGTCGTCTTTGGAGAAGACGTCACGGCACAATTCACAGAGGACCACACGCTTCTTTCCGGAGCCTCCTTCAGGCGCCCGGAGCATGATTCCGGTGAGCTTGCCCCGGTGCGGGACCACCAGGTAGCCGCGCTGGGGCATTTTTTCGTCGCGCCAGCCGAGGAACTCAAGGTTTTCCCAGTCGATGGTTTCCAAGTCGCGCGGAAGGTTGAGCCTGGCGGCTTCGGACCGGCTGGCATTGATGAATGACGAACGGATTTGTTGGGCAGTAATTTTCTGCATGGCAAAGTTTCTTTCGGAGTTGATCGACGGCGCGCTGAGCATGAGCGCCAGCTGGAAAGGAGCGTCGGTCATCTGTGAAAGCGAGGCACAGCAAAGAGACCCAAACAGGAGTTCGGAGTGCGTGTACCTAGAGTGATGCCGACGGGTGGGGGAGTGCCAAGCAGGCCAAAATGGCCACCTCGCCCTCCATGGCTGCAGCAACTGAAATCGTGCGCACGCTCATCTCCTCGTCGTTCTCCTTGGAAGCGGTAGTCCGCTGCCGATATCTTAGCAATGTGCAAGAGGGGCATTACGTGACGCAAACGTTTCGTAATTATCCAAAGGGTAGGCTAGCCTTACTTAGGTTCGCATCCCTTACCTAAGGAGTCCCGTGGCTTCCCTTCTTCCACGCCGCGCCCTGCTGAAGACCGCAGGCACCGCGACAGCCGCTTTGGCCGCCGTCGCCCTTTCCCTCACTGGCTGCTCCACCGGGCCCGCCACCTCCACTCCGGCAACGGAGCAGGCAGAAACCGCTGCTTTCCCGGTGACCATCAAGCACGCTTTCGGTGAGACCACCATCAAGGAACAGCCCAAGCGCGTAGTCACCATCTCCTGGGTGAATGACGACGTCGCAATAGCCCTGGGCGTTGTCCCGGTTGGCCTTCCCAAGAACGAGTGGGGCAACAACGACAAGGGCTCCACCCCGTGGAAGGATGCCGCGCTGGAGAAGCTTGGTGCCGGATTCGGTTCGGACAAGGCTCCCGTGCAGTTCTCCGAGGCGGACGGGATCAACTTCACTGAGATCGCCAAGCTGAACCCGGACGTCATCCTCGGCGCCTACTCCGGCCTGGAGGAAGCCGATTACAAGAAGCTTTCCGAAATCGCTCCCGTGGTTGCCTACCCGGAGCTCGCCTACGGTACGCCCTGGCAGGAAAGCACCACCATCATCGGTAAGGCCCTCGGCAAGGAAGCCGAAGCCAAGAAACTGATTGAAGACACTGAAGCCACCGTCAAGGACAAGGTTTCCAAGTACCCGCAGATCAAAGACAAGACCTTTATCTACGGCAACCTGGAACCGGCCAAGGGTGACGGCGTGAACGTCTACACGGCCATCGATAACCGCCCGCGCTTCCTCTCCGAAATCGGCATGAAGCTCGCTCCGGTAGTGGAGCAGAACACGAAGACCAACAAGGACTTCTTCATTGCGTGGTCCGCTGAAAAGGCCAACGAGCTCGAGTCCGATGTCTTCGTGACGTGGGTGCCCGAAGCCGCCACGGCCGACGCCATCAAGGCCGACCCCCTGCTGGGCCAGATACCCGCGGTCAAGTCCGGCGCACTCGTCGCCGACGCCGATCAGACCCTGACGCTGTCCATTTCCGCCTCCTCGCCGCTGAGCCTGCCGTGGGCCCTGGACACGTTCCTGCCGCAGCTGGGCAGTGCAGCGGACAAGGCAACGGACGCGGCAGGCAAGTAACTGCAATGAAATTGAGTACGACGACGGCGGCTTCCGTGGGGCAGGTTGGCGGCACATCTGTGCCTGGTAACCAGCGCGATAGCGCACCCCGGAGCAATGTGGCCGGAGGGGGAACCGGTTCCAGGGCAACAAGCGGGCGGAGTGCCTGGCTGCTGGTCGCCGTCGTCGTACTCGTCGCCGCGTGCGCAGCATCCTTGGCGATCGGCGCGCGCGGGCTTCCCCTGTCCACCATTTGGGAAGCCATCACCAACTTCAATCCTGAAAGTGGCGACCACGCAGTGGTCATCGCACGGGTTCCCCGAACAGTATTGGGTCTCCTGGCAGGCGCCGCCCTGGGCTTGGCTGGAGCGGCAATGCAAGGAGTGGCCCGCAACCCCCTGGCTGATCCCGGGATTCTGGGACTCAATGCGGGTGCGGCCCTTGCGGTTGTCGTGGGCATCTATGTTTTCGGCGTCGGTTCGCTCACCGGCTACATTTGGTTCGCCTTCATCGGCGCCGCAGCGGCCGCCGTCGTCGTTTACGCCATCGCGTCCAGGGGACGTGACGGTGCGACGCCGGTCAAGCTCGCCCTCGCGGGCGCGGCGCTGAGTGCCGGCCTGTTCTCGCTGATGAATGTCATCCTGGTCTCAAGCCAGGACACCCTGGACCGGTTCCGGTTCTGGCAGGTGGGAAGTATTGGCGGACGCGACTGGTCCGTTCTGCTACCTGCTCTTCCCTTCCTGGCCGTCGGCGCCGTAATCGTTCTGGCCAGTGGCCGCATCCTGAACAGCCTCGCCCTGGGTGACGACATCGCACGTGGACTCGGTCAGAATGTTGGCCTATCCCGTGGAATCATCGGCCTTGGGATCGTCCTGCTGTGCGGATCCGCCACCGCGTTGGCTGGACCCATCGCGTTCCTCGGCCTGGTGATTCCGCACGCTGTCCGCTCGCTCACCGGTCCGGACTACCGGTGGGTCCTGCCGTTCTCCATGATCTCGGCGCCCATCCTGCTGATCATCGCCGATGTGATCGGCCGAGTGGTCCTGCTTCCCGGCGAAGTTCCGGCCGGCATCATGACCGCGCTCGTCGGTGCGCCGGTGTTCGTGTGGCTCATCCGCCGCGGAAAGGGGGCCGGACTGTGACCACCCTTCGCAAACTCCCCGCCGAGTTGGCACTTAATGGCAATGTTCCCCGGAAACATTCGCATCAATTGTCATTTCGGCGCGTGCCCAGCCCAACGTTCTTCCTCGGCTTGGCCCTCGTTGTCATGTTCGCCGTGTACGTGCTGCTGGGCAGCTACACGGTGACCATCCCTGATTTCTTCAAGATCGTCATCGCACACTTGACCGGCGGCGAGAAGATCCCCGGGGCCAGCTTCATTGTCATGGAGCACAAACTGCCCCGCGCTGCCATCGGAACACTGATCGGCATGGCCTTCGGCCTGGCCGGCGCGCTTTTCCAAACCATGCTGCGCAACCCCTTGGCCAGCCCTGACATTATCGGCATCAGCTACGGAGCCAGTGCAGCGGCCGTGACGGCGATTGTGGTCTTTGGTGCTTCCGGAGCCGTCGTTTCCTGGGCAGCCCTTGGCGGTGCGCTGGGTGTTGCTGCCATTATCTACGCGATTTCGCGCGGCACCGGGTCCGGGGCGGGCGGAGGCAGCCGTGGCAATGCTGCCGGCAACCGCCTCATACTCGCGGGTGTGGGCATCGCCGCGGCACTGCACGCAGTGGTCAACTTTCTCATGACCCGTGCTGACATCCGTACCGCGGCTGACGTCCTCGTCTGGCTTAACGGTTCGCTGAATTCTGCGAATTGGGAGCGCACCGGGATCCTCATGGCCTCCTTGCTGGTCCTGGTTCCGGCTGTCATCATCCTTGCCGGCCCGCTGCGCATCCTCGAACTCGGTGACGATGCAGCCGCCGGCTTGGGCATCAGGGTCAACGCCACCAGGCTGGGACTGGTCTTGACCGCCGTCGGGCTTGCCGCCTCCGCGACGGCGGCTGCCGGTCCCGTTGCCTTCGTCGCTTTCCTGGCCGGACCAATTGCCCGACGCATCGTCCGCAAACCCAGCCTCCCGGCGTCGGCCTTTACCGGCGCGCTGATCGTGTTGGCCGCAGACTTCTTCGCCTCCAACATCGCACCCGCCATCCTCGACGGAACCGTCCTCCCGGTCGGCGTCATCACGGGCGCCCTCGGTGCACCCTTCCTGCTGTGGCTCCTGGTCACCTCGAATCGAAAGGAAGCCTGACATGGCAATGCTTAAGGCCAAGGACCTGACACTCCAATACGAGCAGCGCAAGGTGGTTGAGGGCCTCACCACGGAAATCCCCGAGGGTAAAGTCACGATGATCGTGGGCGCAAACGCCTGCGGTAAGTCCACGCTTCTCCGTGGATTGTCGCGGCTGCTCAAGCCCGCCGGCGGGGCCGTGACCCTCGACGGCAAGGACATCCATTCCCGGCCAGCCCGTGAGCTCGCCCGGACGTTGGGCCTTCTTCCGCAGCACCCCACGGCTCCGGACGGTATTAGCGTGCGCGACCTCGTGGGACGGGGCCGGTATCCGCACCAGGGATTCTTCCGGAGTTGGAGCGATTCCGACGACGCCGCGGTGCAGCGGGCGCTCCAAGCCACCGCAACGCTGGAGCTCGCAGAGCGAAGCGTCGACGAATTGTCGGGCGGACAGCGCCAGCGCGTCTGGATTGCCATGGCCCTTGCGCAGGAAACTGACGTGCTGCTGCTTGACGAGCCAACCACATACCTGGACCTTGCGCACCAGGTGGAAGTGTTGGACCTCGTTACGGACCTCAACCGCAGCCGGGGCACCACCGTGGCGATCGTGCTCCACGACCTCAACCTCGCCGCGCGCTACGCCGACCACGTCATCGCCATGAAGGGCGGATGCATTGTGGCCGAAGGACCCGCACCCGTTGTGGTGACCGAGCAACTGGTCTACGACGTCTTTGGCCTGGAATCCCGCGTGGTTCCAGACCCCATCTCAGGAACACCGCTCATTGTCCCCATCGGACGCCACCACGCACAGCCCGTTTCAACCAACGAACTGGAGATCGCCTCATGAGTGCACAACCAACACGGACCCAAGCGAGCGCCAGCGTGGAACCCATGACCCTTGCCTTCGACGTCACGGTCTCGGCCGTGCAGGACCTGAGCCCGAATTTCCGGCGGATCACGTTCGGTGGCTACTCGCTGCGGGGCTTCGGCGTTGCAGGGGATACCTTGGACCTGCGCGTGAAGCTGATGATTCCTTCATTCGACGCCCAAGGACAGCAGATCCCCCTGCCCGAATTCAAGATGGAAGATGCCGGGTGGTACCAGGAATGGTTGGCCATGGATACTTCCGTCCGGGGAGCCATGCGCACCTACACGGTCAGGGCTGAGCGACTCGACGCCGTGTACCCCGAAATCGACATCGACTTTGTCATGCACTTTGACGACGCAGGCCATGGCGGACCCGCAGCCAACTGGGCTGTCGCGGCGAAGCCAGGTGACGCCCTCACCATCATCGGCCCGAACAACCGTGCAGCCCAATGCACCACGGCCGGTGCCTACGGCGGCATCGAATGGCGGCCCGGGCTGGCCCAGAGGGTCCTGCTCGCCGGAGACGAGACAGCAGTGCCGGCAATCAGCGCCATCCTCGAGAGCCTGCCCGCGGACATGACCGGCCACGCATTCCTTGAAGTACCCGAAGCCGGCGACTTCCAGGACATCAGCACACCTGCCGACGTCGAAATCACCTGGCTCGCCCGCGGCGCAGCGATTGGGCGCTCCCGCCCACATGGCGAACTCCTCAAAGAAGCCGTCGCCAAGGCCGTTCCCGTCCCCGGTTGGGTAGGAATCAAGGGATCCGAAGCTGCCGGACCCGAGCCCGAAGACGTCAACGTGGACCAGGACATCCTCTGGGAAACCCCGCAACGCATGGACACTGCCGCCATCGAAGCCACCAAGAACCCCACTTCGCCTGCCGGTGCGCTGCCCTTCTACGCCTGGATCGCCGGGGAAGCGTTCGTCATCAAGGAAATGCGGCGGTACCTGGTGCGGGACGTCGGAATCGATCGGAAGCAGGTTGCTTTCATGGGTTACTGGCGACGCGGCAAGGCAGAGGGCTAAGCCTGTTTGGCGTCGTGGCTGGGTCGGCCGCTTGGGTCCGGCCGGTTGGCGGCCATCCTCTGCATGCTGCTCCTTCATCGCTTTGACGCACGCTGCCGGATGACCGCCAACCGGCCCCGTGCACCCTTCACACTCCGATGCTCGCTCACTTCCCGCCCGTTTTTTGGGGATGCTCTCTCACTTCCCGCCCGTTTTTTGGGGATGCTCGCGCACTTCCCGCCCGACCTGTTCACTTTGGGTTGGTTGGGGAGTAACCGGGGGTGGGTAGCGTTGTCTGGATGCGGGATGGTTACGCGGCTGGGGACAGCGGACGACGGCGGTACGTCGCCCTTGGGGATTCCTTCACCGAGGGCGTGGGGGATCCGAGCAAGGTTTTGCCCAACGGGGTACGCGGCTGGGCAGACCGTGTCGCCGAGAAATTGGCCAAAGCGCAGCCGGGCTGGGAGTACGCAAATCTCGCCGTACGCAGCAAACGGCTCCGGCACATCATCGATGAACAACTCGAGCCTGCCCTCGCCATGGAACCAACACTCATCACGCTTTATGCCGGTGGCAATGACATCCTGGACTTTGGCACGGACATGGACGCGCTCCTCAACGACTATGAACTGCTGGTCGCCCGGCTTGCTGCCACCGGGGCCACGGTGGTCCTTTTTACCGGTTTTGACGTGAAGGTCTCAGCCGTCCTGGAACCGTTCAAGAAGCGCAACACGATGTACAACCAAAAGGTCCGTGATGTGGCCGCAAAGTACGGGGCGATCCTGGTGGATTACTGGTGCTTTGACGCCTACAAAGACTCACGGATGTGGGCTCCCGACCGGCTTCACATGTCCAAGGCCGGCCACAAATATCTTGCCGCCCAGGTCCTTGACCATCTGAACGTCCCGCACAAGATTTCTCCGAAGCAATGGGACCCACCCCAAAGAATGACCATGCGCGAATGGGAACGCAGGCAGCGGCGCTGGGTGAACGACTGGGTTCTGCCTCTCTTTGGACGTAAACTCCGCGGCATCACCCTGGGGGACTCCCTGAATCCCCGTTGGCCCCAGCCCGTGAAAGTCCCCCGGAAGGGCGGACTGAAGAAACTGGTCGAAAACCAGCAGGCCACGCAGTGAAGGCAGCCAGCAAGCCTTAGTTCTCGAGCAGGTTCTCGTAGCCGTCGGCCACAGTGGTCGCCGTGAATTCGATGATCTCGAACTCGGCCACGCCGTTGCTGAAGAACGGGTCTTTGGCCAGTGAGTCATCCAGGGTTTCCCGGTCAACCTTTGACAGCAGCACGCCGCCCGTGGCTGGAACGCGACGTCCCGACGCAAGGAACACGCCGGCGTCGAACGCGTCTTTAAGCCAGGCCATGTGGGCTGGACGATGGAAGTCGACGATTTCGTCGGGAACTTTGTAGGTCAAGGCGACAACAAACATTCCGCCAGCCTACCGTTTGCGGCTGCAGCAAGGCCGGGGCAACCGGCTAATTCTCCTAAGATGGATCCATGACTGAACCCCGCTGGCTTAATGCCGACGAACGCCGTGCCTGGTTGGCCCTCTTGAGCATCAATACGTTGCTCCCCTCGGCGCTGGATACGCAGCTTCAGTCTGCTGGAAAATTGTCGCTGTTCGACTACAACGTGCTGGCGATGCTCTCGGAAACCGAGGGCAGGTACCTGCCCATGAGCGAGCTTGCCGCCCGGACCAGTGCCTCGCTGTCGCGTCTGTCCCACGTGGTCACCAAACTCCAGAAGCGCGGCTGGGTGGAACGCCAGGCACACCCCGGCGACGCGCGCGTCACCGTCGCCCACCTGACCGAGGCCGGAATGTCCACCATTGTGGCCCTGGCCCCCGGTCACGTTGAGTCCGTGCGGGCGCTGATGCTCGATTCACTTTCGCCCGACGACGTCGCGGACCTCGCGCGCATCGGCGAGAAAATTGTCTCCAGGCTGGACAATAACCATTGGATCCTGCGCGAATCGTAGCCTTGTCCGTGCTTTGTAGGTAGCGGTCGCCTAATGGCAGACTGACGGCATGGATTTTTCTGCCCGTTATGTTGCCTTGGGGGATTCCTTCACTGAGGGCGTTGGCGACGACGACCCAACGCGACCCAACGGCGTCCGCGGGTGGGCCGACGTCGTTGCCCGGCAGCTGGCCCACAGCAACGAGGACTTCGGCTACGCCAACCTCGCCATCCGCGGCAGGAAGCTCCGCCAAATCATGGCGGAACAAGTGGACGCGGCCGTCGCGCTGAAGCCCACTTTGGTGACGATGTATGCCGGCGCCAACGACATCCTGCGGCCCAAGATCGATATTGACTCGCTTTTGGAGGATTACGACGCCGGAATCGCCAAGTTAAGCGCGACCGGCGCCACTGTTGTGCTCTTCACGGGCTTTGACGCCCGCGGTTCGAAGGTTTTCAGCACGATGCGTGGTCGGACCGCGATCTACAACGAACTGCTCCGCGAAATCGCCGAGAACCATGGTGCCCTGCTGGTGGATTACTGGCGGTTCGATGAGTACTACGACGTCAGGATGTGGGCGCAGGACCGGATGCACATGTCGACGGCGGGCCACGTCAATATGGCCAAGCGCGTGCTGGACGTCCTCGAGCATGAGCATGTGCTCGAAGTCCCGGAGCTCGCACCGCTTCCCACGCTGAACCGGTCCGAAGCTATTCGGGCAAACGCGCGATGGGTCCGGGAATTCGCCGGCCCGTGGGTAGTGCGCCGTGTACGGGGTACGTCCTCGGGCGATGGGCTTAGCCCGAAGTATCCGGCTCTGATCCGCCCCGTGTAGTTAAGCCGGGCTAGCAGAACTGACTCAGCCCGCGTTACGAAAACCTGGTGTGGCGAGCAGCGTTCCGGTCCTGCCAACCGCGAGCACGTCGACGCCCCATTTCTCCACAGCGTGATCCAGGGTTTGCGGTCCGCCTGCGACGATGGCTGTTGCCAGGACGTCGGCCGTGACAATGTCCTGTGCCGCGACGGAAACCTGAACGAACTCCGGCCGCACTGCACCGACGGTCCAAATGTGTTCCCCGCGTTCCGCCGAGCCCGACGTTGCAAGGGCCCTCACTCCGCGTTCCGCCGAGGCACTGAGGCGGTATGTACTGAGCAGCTTCCGGTGGTCAAACGGATCAACGATGCCGGCCAGCCACGGATTGGGTTCTTCAAACCCGGAGTCCACCGGCTCCGGTGATCCGCTTACCAGCACGTCCCCGCCGGCGTTGAGGCACCAATTGTGCAGGCCGAGGGCACCCAGGGACAGTGCAGCTTCGCGCATGGCGTGGGCTTTGACGATTCCGGAAAGATCCAACGCACCGTCCGGTCGCTCGGCCGTGAACGCGCATTCGGTCTCCACGCGCCATTCCGAGGCCACGGCATAGAGCTCCTGCATTGGCTCCGAGGCATAGGCCAACGTCAGTTCGCCACGGGCCAGCCGGCTTGCTTCAGATCCTTCCCGGTAAAGGCTGAACGTCAGGTCCAGCTGTGTAAATATTTCCCCTACGACGTCGACGGCGGACTGCAGCTCATCGACGCCGGTTTGGGCGGAGGTTCCGCTCGCCACGGTCAGGCTCACCACAGTGCCCATGCTGCGGAACGTACGCGCACGGAGCTGTTCGCCGTTAAAAGTTGGCTGCATCGAGGGCCGCCTGGAGGGAGGTCAGATAGGCCTGACTGGTGACTGTCGCGCCACTGACAGTTTGTACGTCGGCTGACTGGGCCCGGAGGACTTCGGATCGCAGGACAGGTGCTGCCCTGCTGCTGATCTGGGCAGACTTCCGTTCCGCATCGGTGAGTTGCAGGGGTGTGACCTCGGTGATCTTGCCATTCTGGATAGTCACCTGGACCTGAACCGTGCCGAAGCGGGTCTGGACCGACGCGCCGTCGTAGGTTGCCGCCGTCGTGCTTTCCGCGGTGCTGCCGCTGGTTCCGGTGGTGCCGGTGCTGCCGTTCGCCGCTGAACTGCCGGCCGACATGCTGCTGCTCAGGCTTGTTGTTGTGGACGTGGTTGTTTCGGCAACATGAGCTCCTGATTGCCAGCCTGCGAGCAGTATGCCCGCGGACGCCAGGGCCGTTGCCATTGCTGCGCGGATTCTCACCAGTCGAACCTTTCGTAGTGGAGTTGTTCTGCGGGTACCCCTGCGGCCTGTGCGTCCTGGACCACCTTGCCGGCCCAGCCAGCAGGGCCGCAGACGTAGACGTCGGCGTTGGCCACGTCCGGGATATAGGAACGGAGTGTGAACCCGGCTTGGACGGCTGATTCGGGGAGCCATGCGTTGGGGCGTGCGGAGCGCGGGCCGGTCAGGTGGAAGAGGGTCGCGCCGCGGGCTTGGCAAAGGGCCATGATTTCCTGACCAAGGAAGAGCTCGGATTCGTCGTGTCCGCGCAGCAGGACCGTTGCATTGCCAGGCTCAAAAGGCGTGGATTCCAACAGCGACCGCAGAGGAGCAATGCCGATGCCGGCGCCGATCATCACCACTCTGTTGCGGGACCGGGCGGCGGTGCTGAACATCCCATAGGGTCCCTCAAGGGCGACCCTGGTGCCGGGTCTGAGACGGGCCAATCGGGCGGATCCGTCGCCTAGTTTTCGGACGGTGATACGGAGTTTGCCCACGGCAGTGCCCGTAGCGGGGAGTGGCTCCGCGGATAGGCTGAAGGGATGCGGCTGCCACCAGAACCCGGGAGCCAGGAACCTCCAGATGAAGAATCTCCCGCCGCTGCCAGCCAGCTTCTCCAGATGCAGTCCGGTCATTTCGATGCTGAAGACATCAGGTGCAACACGCACTACACGACTGACCGTGAGCTGATGCCGGACTGTCGCAGCGAGTGGCAGGTAAATCCTGAAGAACAGGAGCGCCGCGCCCGTCCCGATGCAGAAAGCCAGCCAATACCAGCGCTGCCAGGTTCCTTCGGCAAAGAGTCCGCCAACACTGAACTGGTGGGGGATGGCCGCTGCCACTGCTGCGTAGGTCAGGAGATGGATTACGTACCAGAATTTGTACGGGAACTTTCGTCGCACCGCCACTAACGAGGTCACGACCACGACGAGGAACAGCGCCATCGCGACGAACGCGAGCCACATATCCGGGACGTTGACCCACAGGGACACCGATTCGCTGATGGGGTCGAGGCCTTCTGCGGCGCCATAGCCGACCGCCAGGAGGATCCCATGTGCCAGCAGCAGGTAAAGCGCCGGCTTACCCAGTGATTTATGGATCTCAAGAGCGCGGTCATGGCCGATTGTGTTGTTGACCAGCGGGATCCGGGCCGCCAGGAGCAGCATGAGGAGGACCACGTCCATGCCGACCAAACCAGCCACGATTCCGAGGCCTGTCGCACTTCCGGCAAAGGAGGAGAACCCGCCTGCGCCGCCGTCTGCAAGCCACAAGGCGACCGCGGCCACCGGGGACACCCACGCGAGGAAACCCAGAATGTCAGCCCGGGCCAGCCGCCGTCGGGCTTGCGCCTGGAAGCGTTCGACGGCGGCCGGCGGTGTCCGTGGGCCCGGCGCCGCGGACTGTTCAGCACCCGAAACACGTGAAAGAAGCGATGTCATGATCCAAGACTCGCCAGGCATCCTTTCGTTCTGCTGTGAAAGGGCTTGCGAGGGCTTATGATTCCTGATTGGTCTTAATTTGGCCTGGCCCGTAGAATAGTTAGGCGCTAGGTAGTGCGGATCGTGTGCAATTGCTCCGGTTGGCGGTGAGGTCAGTCTGACTGACATCCCGATGGCCGGTAGTTAGGGGCTCAAGTTGCGTGCATTCCTGTATTCGCCCGGTATCCCAGGATCTGTTCCAGTGTTTATCACTGACCGGTTCTGAGGCCCAACCTTCTTCGCCGTACTTGATGCGGAAACTACCGAAATGGTATGGATCGGACGCGAACGCTGCCTGTCGCACGGTAACGCAGGAACATCTGCACACCGTTACATTCAATCTTTGGAGGAGAGTCATGGCAGCACACTGCCAAGTGACCGGGGCCGAGCCGGGCTTTGGACACAGCATTTCGCACTCGCACCGCCGCAACAAGCGTCGGTTCGACCCGAACATTCAGAAGAAGCGCTACTGGGTTCCGTCCCTGCGCCGTAACGTCACGCTGACCCTGTCAGCCCGTGGCATCAAGACAATCGACGTACGCGGCATCGACTCTGTCGTCGCCGACATCCTGGCACGAGGAGTAAAGCTCTAATGGCAAAGGACAAGGACGTACGTCCGATCATCAAGCTGAAGTCCACTGCGGGCACGGGTTACACCTACGTAACGCGCAAGAACCGTCGTAACGATCCTGACCGTCTGGTCCTGAAGAAGTACGACCCCAAGATCCGCCAGCACGTCGAATTCCGAGAGGAGCGCTAAACACATGGCAAAGAAGTCAAAGATTGCTCGCAACGAGCAGCGCAAGGTCATTGTTGAGCGTTACGCTGCCAAGCGTCTCGAACTGAAGAAGACCCTGGTTGACCCCAACGCGACTGACGAAGCACGCGAAGCTGCACGCCTCGGCCTGCAGAAGCTGCCCCGCAACGCCTCCCCGATCCGTCTGCGTAACCGCGACCAGATCGACGGCCGTCCCCGCGGCACCTTCCAGAAGTTTGGTATCTCCCGTGTTCGCTTCCGCGACATGGCTCACCGCGGTGAGCTCCCGGGTATCACCAAGTCTTCCTGGTAATCACGAAGCTCTGAAAGGGCCGGCAACCGTTATGGTTGCCGGCCTTTTCTGCGTTTAAGGGTGTTTGTGCGTGGTTGGCGCGAAGGCGGTTGGGAGGTTGGCGCGTGGGTGGCTGGGTGGCTGGGTGGTTGGTGCGGCGCGAAGGTGGTGGTCTTCCTCTGCGCGCTCGGTCGTTCCTGCCTTGGACGCGCGCTGCCGGATGAGCGCCGCCTTCTTCGGATGTTCTCTCATGTCGTGCGGGGTTTGGGGGATCGTTCTCTCGGATCGTGCGGGGTTTTGGTGGGTTGGGGGTGTGGTGTTCGACGGCGGTGGTTGGCTTGGGTGTTTGGCGGCGGGGTGGTGGGGGTGTGGTTGGTGTGATGGGCTTCACTGGGGTTGGTTTTTGGGGTTTTGGGGTGGTTTTGGCGGGTCTGTGGCGTTGTTTGGCCTGTGTTTGGGCGGTTTTGGCCGGTTTTTGGGTGGTGTTGGGGTGGATTTGTGTGGGGGCTGGTGGGCGTGTAATGTCTTCTGAGTCGCCGCGAGTGAGACAGCTTGGTGCTGGGAACTGCGGGGGCCGACCCCCTTTGATAACAGCCTGGAATATGGTGCGCTTTTGGGCGTGCTGGTTGCCGGGTGGGGCCGGGGCCTGGATCGGGAATCGCGGAAACGTTGATTTGCCAAGATCGGGTTGATCGGGTAACTTTGAAAAGTTGCTCCGGAGCGATCCAGCGAAGGCTGGTGGTACTGCTTTGGAATAGTGACCTGTTGTTTGAGAACTCAATAGTGTGCCAAGTTTGTTGATGCCGATTGTTTTTTTGATTGGTTGAAATTATATGCCGGATCGTCATGCACCCCCGTGTGTGGTGGTTTGGTTTTCAGCTGGTTTCGAATTTTGTGCAGCCGTGTTCGCCGTTATTTCCGGTGGGTGTGGTTGTGTCTGTTTGATTTTTTGTTTTCAACGGAGAGTTTGATCCTGGCTCAGGATGAACGCTGGCGGCGTGCTTAACACATGCAAGTCGAACGATGATCCCTGGCTTGCTGGGGGGATTAGTGGCGAACGGGTGAGTAACACGTGAGTAACCTGCCCTTGACTCTGGGATAAGCCTGGGAAACTGGGTCTAATACCGGATATGACCATCTGGCGCATGTCATGGTGGTGGAAAGCTTTTGTGGTTTTGGATGGACTCGCGGCCTATCAGCTTGTTGGTGGGGTAATGGCCTACCAAGGCGACGACGGGTAGCCGGCCTGAGAGGGTGACCGGCCACACTGGGACTGAGACACGGCCCAGACTCCTACGGGAGGCAGCAGTGGGGAATATTGCACAATGGGCGAAAGCCTGATGCAGCGACGCCGCGTGAGGGATGACGGCCTTCGGGTTGTAAACCTCTTTCAGTAGGGAAGAAGCGAAAGTGACGGTACCTGCAGAAGAAGCGCCGGCTAACTACGTGCCAGCAGCCGCGGTAATACGTAGGGCGCAAGCGTTATCCGGAATTATTGGGCGTAAAGAGCTCGTAGGCGGTTTGTCGCGTCTGCTGTGAAAGACCGGGGCTCAACTCCGGTTCTGCAGTGGGTACGGGCAGACTAGAGTGCAGTAGGGGAGACTGGAATTCCTGGTGTAGCGGTGAAATGCGCAGATATCAGGAGGAACACCGATGGCGAAGGCAGGTCTCTGGGCTGTAACTGACGCTGAGGAGCGAAAGCATGGGGAGCGAACAGGATTAGATACCCTGGTAGTCCATGCCGTAAACGTTGGGCACTAGGTGTGGGGGACATTCCACGTTTTCCGCGCCGTAGCTAACGCATTAAGTGCCCCGCCTGGGGAGTACGGCCGCAAGGCTAAAACTCAAAGGAATTGACGGGGGCCCGCACAAGCGGCGGAGCATGCGGATTAATTCGATGCAACGCGAAGAACCTTACCAAGGCTTGACATGAACCGGAAAGACCTGGAAACAGGTGCCCCGCTTGCGGTCGGTTTACAGGTGGTGCATGGTTGTCGTCAGCTCGTGTCGTGAGATGTTGGGTTAAGTCCCGCAACGAGCGCAACCCTCGTTCTATGTTGCCAGCGCGTTATGGCGGGGACTCATAGGAGACTGCCGGGGTCAACTCGGAGGAAGGTGGGGACGACGTCAAATCATCATGCCCCTTATGTCTTGGGCTTCACGCATGCTACAATGGCCGGTACAAAGGGTTGCGATACTGTGAGGTGGAGCTAATCCCAAAAAGCCGGTCTCAGTTCGGATTGGGGTCTGCAACTCGACCCCATGAAGTCGGAGTCGCTAGTAATCGCAGATCAGCAACGCTGCGGTGAATACGTTCCCGGGCCTTGTACACACCGCCCGTCAAGTCACGAAAGTTGGTAACACCCGAAGCCGGTGGCCTAACCCTTGTGGGGGGAGCCGTCGAAGGTGGGACCGGCGATTGGGACTAAGTCGTAACAAGGTAGCCGTACCGGAAGGTGCGGCTGGATCACCTCCTTTCTAAGGAGCTGCTAACAACCGTGTCTGGTTCCCGTGCATGCGGGGGCTGGTGGTTGTCAGTGTTGCCCATTGCGCAGGCGTATGTTCTGCGGTGGGTGCTCATGGGTGGAATATCAACGAATCAAACGTTTGTTTGGCATGGCCTGACCGGTTGTGTCCTGGTGTTAGTACGGCAGTGCGTGCCCCCTTGGGGGTGTGTGTTGTTGGGAACGTGCCGGGGCGTGGTTTGTGTGGGTTGTGTTTGGCGCACTGTTGGGTCCTGAGGCAACAGGACCTTTTTGCAGCAATGCAGGGGGACACAGTTCTGGTGTTTCTTTTGTTCCTGCTTCCGGTTCGTACCGGCACCCGTGTTTGTGGGTGTTGGGGGTCTGGTTGACGGGGTTGTTGTTTGAGAACTACATAGTGGACGCGAGCATCTAGAACACGCACATGTTTGTGTGTGTGTTCTTACAGCAATTTCTTATGAATGAACCTGGCCCTTTGTGGCCGTGGTTCTCTCGAATAGATGATGCATCGTGAACCGGTGGGCCCCTTTGTTGTGGGTTTGCTGGTTTGTGTGTGGTCAAGTTTTTAAGGGCACACGGTGGATGCCTTGGCATTAGGAGCCGAAGAAGGACGTAGGAATCTGCGATAAGCCTGGGGGAGTTGATAACCGAGCGTTGATCCCAGGATGTCCGAATGGGGAAACCCCGCACAACGCTTTTGGGTGATTGTGTGACCCGCATCTGAACACATAGGGTGCGTGGGGGGAACGCGGGGAAGTGAAACATCTCAGTACCCGCAGGAAGAGAAAACAAGAGTGATTCCGTTAGTAGTGGCGAGCGAACGCGGATCAGGCTAAACCGTTTCCATGTGTGATAGCCGGCGGGCGTTGCATGGGCGGGGTTGTGGGACTTTCCGTACTGGTTCTGCCGGACCGGTGGGGTGTGTAGTGCAGGCATAGGTGAACGGTCTTGAAAGGCCGGCCAGAGAGGGTGTGAGCCCCGTAACCGTAATGTTGTGTACCGCCTGGAGAGGATCCCAAGTAGCACGGGGCCCGAGAAATCCCGTGCGAATCTGTCAGGACCACCTGATAAGCCTAAATACTTCCTAATGACCGATAGCGGACCAGTACCGTGAGGGAAAGGTGAAAAGTACCCCGGGAGGGGAGTGAAACAGTACCTGAAACCGTGTGCTTACAATCCGTCGGAGCAGTCGTGAGTAATCACAAGTAACTGTGACGGCGTGCCTTTTGAAGAATGAGCCTGCGAGTTAGTGTTACGTCGCGAGGTTAACCCGTGTGGGGTAGCCGTAGCGAAAGCGAGTCTGAACAGGGCGAGTGTAGTGGCGTGATCTAGACCCGAAGCGGAGTGATCTACCCATGGCCAGGTTGAAGCGACGGTAAGACGTCGTGGAGGACCGAACCCACTTCAGTTGAAAATGGAGGGGATGAGCTGTGGGTAGGGGTGAAAGGCCAATCAAACTCCGTGATAGCTGGTTCTCCCCGAAATGCATTTAGGTGCAGCGTTGCGTGTTTCTTGCCGGAGGTAGAGCTACTGGATGGCCGATGGGCCCTACAAGGTTACTGACGTCAGCCAAACTCCGAATGCCGGTAAGTGAGAGCGCAGCAGTGAGACTGTGGGGGATAAGCTTCATAGTCGAGAGGGAAACAGCCCAGACCACCAACTAAGGCCCCTAAGCGTGTGCTAAGTGGGAAAGGATGTGGAGTTGCGAAGACAACCAGGAGGTTGGCTTAGAAGCAGCCATCCTTGAAAGAGTGCGTAATAGCTCACTGGTCAAGTGATTCCGCGCCGACAATGTAGCGGGGCTCAAGTACACCGCCGAAGTTGTGGATTTCACACAGTACCCTAGCCTTCGTGGTTCAGGGGTGTGGAGTGGTAGGGGAGCGTCGTGTGGGCAGTGAAGTCGCGGTGGAAACCAGCGGTGGAGCCTACACGAGTGAGAATGCAGGCATGAGTAGCGAAAGACGGGTGAGAAACCCGTCCGCCGAATGATCAAGGGTTCCAGGGTCAAGCTAATCTGCCCTGGGTAAGTCGGGACCTAAGGCGAGGCCGACAGGCGTAGTCGATGGACAACGGGTTGATATTCCCGTACCGGCGAAAAACCGCCCATGCCAAGCGGGGGATACTAACCGCCCGGAGCCTGCCCGCCCACCCTTGTGGTGTGTGGGTTTTGGCCGAGCGCGGGACCTGATCCCGGGAGGTAAGCGTATTAACAGGTGTGACGCAGGAAGGTAGCCGGGCCGGGCGATGGTTGCCCCGGTCCAAGGATGTAGGGTCAGGGATAGGCAAATCCGTTCCTGTGTGTTTCGAGCACGATCCTGAGATCTGATGGGACTCCCGTTCGGGGGGATCCGGTGATCCTATGCTGCCTAGAAAAGCATCGACGCGAGGTTTTAGCCGCCCGTACCCCAAACCGACACAGGTGATCAGGTAGAGAATACCAAGGCGATCGAGAGAATTATGGTTAAGGAACTCGGCAAAATGCCCCCGTAACTTCGGGAGAAGGGGGGCCTGCCCCGTGATGGAGACTTGCTCTCCGTGAGCGGGTGTGGGCCGCAGAGACCAGGGGGAAGCGACTGTTTACTAAAAACACAGGTCCGTGCGAAGTCGCAAGACGATGTATACGGACTGACTCCTGCCCGGTGCTGGAAGGTTAAGAGGACCGGTTAGCCCCTTGTGGGCGAAGCTGAGAATTTAAGCCCCAGTAAACGGCGGTGGTAACTATAACCATCCTAAGGTAGCGAAATTCCTTGTCGGGTAAGTTCCGACCTGCACGAATGGAGTAACGACTTCCCCGCTGTCTCAACCATAAACTCGGCGAAATTGCAGTACGAGTAAAGATGCTCGTTACGCGCAGCAGGACGGAAAGACCCCGAGACCTTTACTATAGTTTGGTATTGGTGTTCGGAGTGGCTTGTGTAGGATAGGTGGGAGACGTTGAAGCCCGGACGCCAGTTCGGGTGGAGTCATCGTTGAAATACCACTCTGGTCACTTTGGACATCTAACTTCGGCCCGTGATCCGGGTCAGGGACAGTGCCTGATGGGTAGTTTAACTGGGGCGGTTGCCTCCTAAAAAGTAACGGAGGCGCCCAAAGGTTCCCTCAGCCTGGTTGGCAATCAGGTGTCGAGTGTAAGTGCACAAGGGAGCTTGACTGTGAGAGAGACATCTCAAGCAGGGACGAAAGTCGGGACTAGTGATCCGGCGGTACATTGTGGAATGGCCGTCGCTCAACGGATAAAAGGTACCTCGGGGATAACAGGCTGATCTTGCCCAAGAGTCCATATCGACGGCATGGTTTGGCACCTCGATGTCGGCTCGTCGCATCCTGGGGCTGGAGTAGGTCCCAAGGGTTGGGCTGTTCGCCCATTAAAGCGGTACGCGAGCTGGGTTTAGAACGTCGTGAGACAGTTCGGTCCCTATCCGCTGCGCGCGCAGGAAATTTGAGAAGGGCTGTCCTTAGTACGAGAGGACCGGGACGGACGAACCTCTGGTGTGTCAGTTGTACTGCCAAGTGCACCGCTGATTAGCTACGTTCGGATGGGATAACCGCTGAAAGCATCTAAGCGGGAAGCTCGCTTCAAGATGAGATTTCCATACACAATACGTGTGAGAGGCCCCCAGCCAGACCACTGGGTTGATAGGCCGGATGTGGAAGCGAGGACCAAAGACTCGTGAAGCTGACCGGTACTAATAGGCCAACAACTTACACCACACACAACACACTGCACGCGTCCACTATGTGGTTCCCGAACAACAACCGTTCCAGGAACCAACAACTAAATACACAACACCACAGTTGTAACCACACAGTCTTCCCACCCCACACCCCAAAACCGGTGCGCGGGACGGGTAACAAGGTTACGGCGGTCATAGCGTGGGGGAAACGCCCGGTCCCATTCCGAACCCGGAAGCTAAGACCCACAGCGCCGATGGTACTGCACCCGGGAGGGTGTGGGAGAGTAGGACACCGCCGGACAAACATTAACGGGAAGCCCCGACCACCACGGTCGGGGCTTCCCCACTTTAACCACACCTAACAACCCAACCAGGCGCTCAGGTCCTAACGACGTCGCCACGTGCCAAGGCGAAAGGCAGACGATCGAAGATGATGTGGATCTCGGCGATCTGATCCTTGTGAATGCGATACAGTTCTGCGCCTGGAGCGCTTGGAACTGCCCGATTGGCTGTGTCGTACATGAGCATTGCTTGGTCGTCGGACCCGTAAGCCGCAAGAAGCGCGGATTTTGTGAGGGTAGCAGCGAAGGGCTCCATGAATGCCCGGACAGCGGCATTACCGCTGATGGTGCCGGACGGTGCATGGCAGACGACATCCTCGGCTAAGTGCTTGATTGCTGACTCCAGGTTCCCGGACGTCCATGCCCGGTGGTATGCGATTGCGATGTCAACGGCTATGGCCTGTTTTTCAGACATGGTCTGATTCCTTTCGTAGGCGGATACTCCTGTTTAGACACCACCTCGCAGCAGATCGGAACGCCCTGGTGGGTCCGTGCCAATATTGAACCGTGACTTCAGCCGAGTTGGAGGCTGCCCGGTCCGGTGATGAGGAGGCTTTTGCCTCGCTCGTAGCCCCCTTTCGCCGGGAGCTTCATCTGCATTGCTACAGAATTACAGGATCTGTTGATGATGCAGATGATCTGCTGCAGGAGGTTTTGCTTGCGGCATGGAAAGGGCTGCCTGGATTTGCCGGCCGATCGTCCTTGCGTACGTGGCTCTATCGGATTGCCACTACACGTTCGCTTAATGCTCTGAGGGAACAACGTCGAAGACCTCGCCCGGCCCCTGTACCTCCCTTCGAGCCACCAAACCCGAACGACCGATTCGATCTACCGCATTTGCAGCCTTACCCCGACGCCTTGGTCGACGAGCTTGATCCTGCTGCGCAGGCGGTTGCCCGCGAAAGTGTCGAGCTCGCGTTTGTTGTTGCGCTTCAACGGATGCCGCCGCGCCAGGCTGCAACGTTGATCCTGTGTGATGTCTTGGACTTCACCGTTACCGAAGCTGCTGAGCTGCTCGCGATAGGCCCGACGGCGGTTAAGGGCCTTCTTCAGCGCGCTCGCTCCTCCGGGCCTTCTTCAAGGCCAATCACCACCGGACAACGCCACCACGAATTAGCCCGTAAGTTTGCGGATGCCTTCTCGCGGGACGACGTCGATTCCGTCCTTGAGCTCCTCACAGATCAATGCTGGCTAGCCATGCCCCCGGCCAGCGAACTTTACGTGGGCCGGCACGCCGTCGGGGCTTTCCTCCGTGCCAGTGCGGCTGGCCGGCCTGGCGGCAACTACGCGCTGACCGCTGTCACTGCCGGTGGCAGGCCGGCGTTCGTTTGCTATCTGCAAGGCCGGGCCCGCGGACTGTTGGTGATCGAGCCAACCCAGTCTGGCGACAGGATCGCATCGATCATGCGATTCCTCGACGATGGTCTGCATGGGCACTTCGGAATGCCTGACCTTCTTGCCTGAAGTTGAAGCGCAACTGGCTCATTGACGCGTGCGGAGTAGTGCTCGACGGCGGTGCTGGCGCGGGTTTTTGGGGGTGTGTTTGGGTGTGTTGGGGTGGATTTGCGTTGGGGGTGTGGGGCGTGTATTGTTTTCTGAGTCGCCGGGTGCGAAACGGAAAGCCGGAAGGTGTGTACGGTTCGGTAGGCGGCCAAAAATAACTCTTCTTTTCCAATGGCCCTGTTGGGTGTGCTGCTTTTGTGGTGCGCTGTCCGGGGTGATGTTTTGGAGGGTCTGTTGTTTGAGAACTCAATAGTGTGCCAAGTTTGTTGATGCCGATTGTTTTTTTGATTGGTTGAAATTATATGCCGGATCGTCATGCACCCCCGTGTGTGGTGGTTTGGTTTTCAGCTGGTTTCGAATTTTGTGCAGCCGTGTTCGCCGTTATTTCCGGTGGGTGTGGTTGTGTCTGTTTGATTTTTTGTTTTCAACGGAGAGTTTGATCCTGGCTCAGGATGAACGCTGGCGGCGTGCTTAACACATGCAAGTCGAACGATGATCCCTGGCTTGCTGGGGGGATTAGTGGCGAACGGGTGAGTAACACGTGAGTAACCTGCCCTTGACTCTGGGATAAGCCTGGGAAACTGGGTCTAATACCGGATATGACCATCTGGCGCATGTCATGGTGGTGGAAAGCTTTTGTGGTTTTGGATGGACTCGCGGCCTATCAGCTTGTTGGTGGGGTAATGGCCTACCAAGGCGACGACGGGTAGCCGGCCTGAGAGGGTGACCGGCCACACTGGGACTGAGACACGGCCCAGACTCCTACGGGAGGCAGCAGTGGGGAATATTGCACAATGGGCGAAAGCCTGATGCAGCGACGCCGCGTGAGGGATGACGGCCTTCGGGTTGTAAACCTCTTTCAGTAGGGAAGAAGCGAAAGTGACGGTACCTGCAGAAGAAGCGCCGGCTAACTACGTGCCAGCAGCCGCGGTAATACGTAGGGCGCAAGCGTTATCCGGAATTATTGGGCGTAAAGAGCTCGTAGGCGGTTTGTCGCGTCTGCTGTGAAAGACCGGGGCTCAACTCCGGTTCTGCAGTGGGTACGGGCAGACTAGAGTGCAGTAGGGGAGACTGGAATTCCTGGTGTAGCGGTGAAATGCGCAGATATCAGGAGGAACACCGATGGCGAAGGCAGGTCTCTGGGCTGTAACTGACGCTGAGGAGCGAAAGCATGGGGAGCGAACAGGATTAGATACCCTGGTAGTCCATGCCGTAAACGTTGGGCACTAGGTGTGGGGGACATTCCACGTTTTCCGCGCCGTAGCTAACGCATTAAGTGCCCCGCCTGGGGAGTACGGCCGCAAGGCTAAAACTCAAAGGAATTGACGGGGGCCCGCACAAGCGGCGGAGCATGCGGATTAATTCGATGCAACGCGAAGAACCTTACCAAGGCTTGACATGAACCGGAAAGACCTGGAAACAGGTGCCCCGCTTGCGGTCGGTTTACAGGTGGTGCATGGTTGTCGTCAGCTCGTGTCGTGAGATGTTGGGTTAAGTCCCGCAACGAGCGCAACCCTCGTTCTATGTTGCCAGCGCGTTATGGCGGGGACTCATAGGAGACTGCCGGGGTCAACTCGGAGGAAGGTGGGGACGACGTCAAATCATCATGCCCCTTATGTCTTGGGCTTCACGCATGCTACAATGGCCGGTACAAAGGGTTGCGATACTGTGAGGTGGAGCTAATCCCAAAAAGCCGGTCTCAGTTCGGATTGGGGTCTGCAACTCGACCCCATGAAGTCGGAGTCGCTAGTAATCGCAGATCAGCAACGCTGCGGTGAATACGTTCCCGGGCCTTGTACACACCGCCCGTCAAGTCACGAAAGTTGGTAACACCCGAAGCCGGTGGCCTAACCCTTGTGGGGGGAGCCGTCGAAGGTGGGACCGGCGATTGGGACTAAGTCGTAACAAGGTAGCCGTACCGGAAGGTGCGGCTGGATCACCTCCTTTCTAAGGAGCTGCTAACAACCGTGTCTGGTTCCCGTGCATGCGGGGGCTGGTGGTTGTCAGTGTTGCCCATTGCGCAGGCGTATGTTCTGCGGTGGGTGCTCATGGGTGGAATATCAACGAATCAAACGTTTGTTTGGCATGGCCTTACCGGTTGTGTCCTGGTGTTAGTACGGCAGTGCGTGCCCCCTTGGGGGTGTGTGGTGTTGGGAACGTGCCGGGGCGTGGTTTGTGTGGGTTGTGTTTGGCGCACTGTTGGGTCCTGAGGCAACAGGACCTTTTTGCAGCAATGCAGGGGGACACAGTTCTGGTGTTTCTTTTGTTCCTGCTTCCGGTTCGTACCGGCACCCGTGTTTGTGGGTGTTGGGGGTCTGGTTGACGGGGTTGTTGTTTGAGAACTACATAGTGGACGCGAGCATCTAGAACACGCACATGTTTGTGTGTGTTCTTACAGCAATTTCTTATGAATGAACCTGGCCCTTTGTGGTCGTGGTTCTCTCGAGTAAGTTTTGATCTTGTGTGGTCAAGTTTTTAAGGGCACACGGTGGATGCCTTGGCATTAGGAGCCGAAGAAGGACGTAGGAATCTGCGATAAGCCTGGGGGAGTTGATAACCGAGCGTTGATCCCAGGATGTCCGAATGGGGAAACCCCGCACAACGCTTTTGGGTGATTGTGTGACCCGCATCTGAACACATAGGGTGCGTGGGGGGAACGCGGGGAAGTGAAACATCTCAGTACCCGCAGGAAGAGAAAACAAGAGTGATTCCGTTAGTAGTGGCGAGCGAACGCGGATCAGGCTAAACCGTTTCCATGTGTGATAGCCGGCGGGCGTTGCATGGGCGGGGTTGTGGGACTTTCCGTACTGGTTCTGCCGGACCGGTGGGGTGTGTAGTGCAGGCATAGGTGAACGGTCTTGAAAGGCCGGCCAGAGAGGGTGTGAGCCCCGTAACCGTAATGTTGTGTACCGCCTGGAGAGGATCCCAAGTAGCACGGGGCCCGAGAAATCCCGTGCGAATCTGTCAGGACCACCTGATAAGCCTAAATACTTCCTAATGACCGATAGCGGACCAGTACCGTGAGGGAAAGGTGAAAAGTACCCCGGGAGGGGAGTGAAACAGTACCTGAAACCGTGTGCTTACAATCCGTCGGAGCAGTCGTGAGTAATCACAAGTAACTGTGACGGCGTGCCTTTTGAAGAATGAGCCTGCGAGTTAGTGTTACGTCGCGAGGTTAACCCGTGTGGGGTAGCCGTAGCGAAAGCGAGTCTGAACAGGGCGAGTGTAGTGGCGTGATCTAGACCCGAAGCGGAGTGATCTACCCATGGCCAGGTTGAAGCGACGGTAAGACGTCGTGGAGGACCGAACCCACTTCAGTTGAAAATGGAGGGGATGAGCTGTGGGTAGGGGTGAAAGGCCAATCAAACTCCGTGATAGCTGGTTCTCCCCGAAATGCATTTAGGTGCAGCGTTGCGTGTTTCTTGCCGGAGGTAGAGCTACTGGATGGCCGATGGGCCCTACAAGGTTACTGACGTCAGCCAAACTCCGAATGCCGGTAAGTGAGAGCGCAGCAGTGAGACTGTGGGGGATAAGCTTCATAGTCGAGAGGGAAACAGCCCAGACCACCAACTAAGGCCCCTAAGCGTGTGCTAAGTGGGAAAGGATGTGGAGTTGCGAAGACAACCAGGAGGTTGGCTTAGAAGCAGCCATCCTTGAAAGAGTGCGTAATAGCTCACTGGTCAAGTGATTCCGCGCCGACAATGTAGCGGGGCTCAAGTACACCGCCGAAGTTGTGGATTTCACACAGTACCCTAGCCTTCGTGGTTCAGGGGTGTGGAGTGGTAGGGGAGCGTCGTGTGGGCAGTGAAGTCGCGGTGGAAACCAGCGGTGGAGCCTACACGAGTGAGAATGCAGGCATGAGTAGCGAAAGACGGGTGAGAAACCCGTCCGCCGAATGATCAAGGGTTCCAGGGTCAAGCTAATCTGCCCTGGGTAAGTCGGGACCTAAGGCGAGGCCGACAGGCGTAGTCGATGGACAACGGGTTGATATTCCCGTACCGGCGAAAAACCGCCCATGCCAAGCGGGGGATACTAACCGCCCGGAGCCTGCCCGCCCACCCTTGTGGTGTGTGGGTTTTGGCCGAGCGCGGGACCTGATCCCGGGAGGTAAGCGTATTAACAGGTGTGACGCAGGAAGGTAGCCGGGCCGGGCGATGGTTGCCCCGGTCCAAGGATGTAGGGTCAGGGATAGGCAAATCCGTTCCTGTGTGTTTCGAGCACGATCCTGAGATCTGATGGGACTCCCGTTCGGGGGGATCCGGTGATCCTATGCTGCCTAGAAAAGCATCGACGCGAGGTTTTAGCCGCCCGTACCCCAAACCGACACAGGTGATCAGGTAGAGAATACCAAGGCGATCGAGAGAATTATGGTTAAGGAACTCGGCAAAATGCCCCCGTAACTTCGGGAGAAGGGGGGCCTGCCCCGTGATGGAGACTTGCTCTCCGTGAGCGGGTGTGGGCCGCAGAGACCAGGGGGAAGCGACTGTTTACTAAAAACACAGGTCCGTGCGAAGTCGCAAGACGATGTATACGGACTGACTCCTGCCCGGTGCTGGAAGGTTAAGAGGACCGGTTAGCCCCTTGTGGGCGAAGCTGAGAATTTAAGCCCCAGTAAACGGCGGTGGTAACTATAACCATCCTAAGGTAGCGAAATTCCTTGTCGGGTAAGTTCCGACCTGCACGAATGGAGTAACGACTTCCCCGCTGTCTCAACCATAAACTCGGCGAAATTGCAGTACGAGTAAAGATGCTCGTTACGCGCAGCAGGACGGAAAGACCCCGAGACCTTTACTATAGTTTGGTATTGGTGTTCGGAGTGGCTTGTGTAGGATAGGTGGGAGACGTTGAAGCCCGGACGCCAGTTCGGGTGGAGTCATCGTTGAAATACCACTCTGGTCACTTTGGACATCTAACTTCGGCCCGTGATCCGGGTCAGGGACAGTGCCTGATGGGTAGTTTAACTGGGGCGGTTGCCTCCTAAAAAGTAACGGAGGCGCCCAAAGGTTCCCTCAGCCTGGTTGGCAATCAGGTGTCGAGTGTAAGTGCACAAGGGAGCTTGACTGTGAGAGAGACATCTCAAGCAGGGACGAAAGTCGGGACTAGTGATCCGGCGGTACATTGTGGAATGGCCGTCGCTCAACGGATAAAAGGTACCTCGGGGATAACAGGCTGATCTTGCCCAAGAGTCCATATCGACGGCATGGTTTGGCACCTCGATGTCGGCTCGTCGCATCCTGGGGCTGGAGTAGGTCCCAAGGGTTGGGCTGTTCGCCCATTAAAGCGGTACGCGAGCTGGGTTTAGAACGTCGTGAGACAGTTCGGTCCCTATCCGCTGCGCGCGCAGGAAATTTGAGAAGGGCTGTCCTTAGTACGAGAGGACCGGGACGGACGAACCTCTGGTGTGTCAGTTGTACTGCCAAGTGCACCGCTGATTAGCTACGTTCGGATGGGATAACCGCTGAAAGCATCTAAGCGGGAAGCTCGCTTCAAGATGAGATTTCCATACACAATACGTGTGAGAGGCCCCCAGCCAGACCACTGGGTTGATAGGCCGGATGTGGAAGCGAGGACCAAAGACTCGTGAAGCTGACCGGTACTAATAGGCCAACAACTTACACCACACACAACACACTGCACGCGTCCACTATGTGGTTCCCGAACAACAACCGTTCCAGGAACCAACAACTGAATACACAACACCACAGTTGTAACCACACAGTCTTCCCACCCCACACCCCAAAACCGGTGCGCGGGACGGGTAACAAGGTTACGGCGGTCATAGCGTGGGGGAAACGCCCGGTCCCATTCCGAACCCGGAAGCTAAGACCCACAGCGCCGATGGTACTGCACCCGGGAGGGTGTGGGAGAGTAGGACACCGCCGGACAAACATTAACGGGAAGCCCCGACCACCACGGTCGGGGCTTCCCCACTTTAACCACACAACCAAGGACGCTAGAGTCACAGGATGCCCCTTAACCGAACTTTGGATGTGTCATCCGGGAATGCCGTGAAGGGAAAAGTCCACCTTCGCACTTTGTCCTTGTCCGACGTCGGGCCCTTGGCGGCCGCCTACACCCGGAACGCAGAGTACCTTGCCCCTTGGGAACCACGGCGCAGCGAAGCGTTCTATACCAGGGCAGGGCAGGACGCCGTTGTTCGGGGCAAACTGAACCAATATGCCGCAGGCACGGAGGTGCCGTGGGTAGTTCTCCACGACGGGGATATCGTCGGCCAGATTACCTTGACGGGCATAGTCCGTGGACCCTTCATGAACGCCAACCTGGGCTATTGGGTCGACCAAGCGTTCACCGGCAAGGGCATTGCCACTTCTTCGGTGGAGGCGGTTCTCTCCATCGCGAGTGACGATTTGGGACTCCACCGTGTCCAAGCCGCAACCTTGATGCATAACGTAGCCTCGCAGGCGGTCCTCAAACGATGCGGCTTCGAGCGGATCGGGTTGGCGCCCTCCTATCTCCACATAGCAGGCGAATGGCAGGACCACGTCCTGTATCAGCGCATTCTCTTCTGATCCACGGCGGTTGGATGCGCTGCCGGCGTCGTGGTTTCCTGCGCTGGTTGGGGGCCTCTTCAACGCCGTAGGGTACGCCATGTGCGGTCCACACCCCCAAAAACCTTGAAAAACCGGTGATTTTGGTCAAAAAAGCGCGGAAACACGCGGAATTTGCTGGCCAAGCCGGTGCAAGCTGGTAAGTTTTCGAGCAGTGGCTTGCTCGCATTCCGCTTGAAAGCTCAAAAAACGTATTAGTCCAGGAGGACGTAAATGGCTAAGAACCGTAGTGAACTCGTTGCAGAGGTAGCAGGCAAGGCTGGCACCAGCCAGGCAGCCGTCAACTCCGTGCTCGATGCACTGTTCGAAGTTTTCGAGACTTCTGTTGCCGCTGGCGAGAAGATCACCATCCCGGGCTGGCTCGCAGTTGAGCGCACCGACCGTGCAGCACGCACCGGCCGTAACCCGCAGACGGGCGAAACCATCCAGATCGCCGCTGGCCACAGCGTTAAGCTGACCGCAGGCTCCAAGCTGAAGGCTGCTGTCGCCAAGAAGAAGTAATTCTAACTTCGGCGAACGCTTAAAAGGGGCGGCAACCAACTGGTTGCCGCCCTTTTTTGCTGTTAAGCCCCGCCCACTACTCCTCCCCAAATGGTTCCCGATTCGCAGCCCAGCCATAGGTAACGGACAATGGATAGGTGCCATCAGCAAGAAGCTCCGCAACCGCCCCATCGCCTGTTCCCAAGCCGGGAGCGCGGGGAGGCGATGCCGTCACGGGCATTTCCCTCACGTGGCAGCTTGCTGGACTCGCGGTGCTCTTCCTGACTTTGGCTGCAGCCCTCATCTTTTCCGGTGCTTCTGCTGCCCGACAGGTCTCGGACCCTGGTGCGCTGGTTCGGTGGGGCCTGCCGGTGGCGAAAGCCGTCCACAACGTTTCCATAGCCACAGTTATTGGTGGACTGATCTTCGCGGTCGGAATCCTGCCCAAGAACCTTAGGGCGTCGCGATCCCGTGAAAAGGATCTGGAGGCTCTGGAGCATCCAGCCTTTGCACGCGCCCTTGCCGTTGCCGCCGCGGCAGGTGCCGCCTGGACACTGTCTGCCGTAGCGGTCCTGGTATTGACCTACGCGGACGTGGCGGGTCAGGGGCTCTCCGGCGACGCAGAATTCACCCGCTCACTTGTCTACTTCATGACGGACATAGAAACGGGCAAGGCCTGGCTGGCCATCACTATCATTGCTGCGGTAGTCACCACCGCGCTCTTCGGCGTCCGATCGCTGACCGGCCTCGCTTTTACGCTGCTGCTTGCCTTGATCGGGCTGATTCCGGCCGCGCTGATCGGTCACTCCTCAAGCTCCAGTGATCATGAAGGGGCCATCAACTCGCTTGGCCTTCACTTGGTTGGTGTCTCTGTGTGGGTGGGAGGCATCATCATGCTCGCGGTCCTTTCCGGATTGCTCGCTGGCTCCAGGAGGTCCGGGACAAGCGACATTACGGAACCGACCCTCCGAAGGTTCTCGGCCCTGGCTGGCTTTGCTTTCGTCTTGGTGTTTGCGTCCGGTGTGATAAACGCAGCCATCCGCGTGACGAACCCGGGCGATCTGTTTGGCTCTGCCTATGGCCAGCTCATCCTTGCCAAGGCACTTGCCACCCTCGTGCTGGGTGGCATTGGTTTCATGCATCGTCAGTGGGTCATACCCCAGCTGGGGAAGAGCGGTTCGATGTCTGCCCGGCGGGTGCTGTGGCAGCTGGTTCTGGTTGAGCTGCTGGTGATGGGCGCGACGTCGGGCCTCGCCGTGGCGCTCGGGCGCTCGGCCCCGCCGCAGCCCACGACGTACGCACCGGACGCCTCGCCGGCCTTCATCCTGTCCGGATATGAGGTTCCGCCTGAACTTACGCAAGAGCGCTGGCTTACGGAATGGCGTTTTGACTGGCTGTGGGTTGGAGTCGCCTTATTCGGCGCCGTGTCCTACATCCTCGGGATCATCAAGGTCCGCAAGCGTGGGGATAGCTGGTCCTGGTTCAAGACCGCGAACTGGATGATTGGACTGGTGATTCTCACGTACATCACGTCGGGTCCGCCAGCTGTCTATGGCCGTGTACTGTTTTCTGCCCACATGGTGGATCATATGGCCCTGACCATGGTGGCACCGATCTTCCTGGTGTTGGGTTCACCCGTGACCCTTGCGCTGCGTGCACTGCCTTCCCGGGGTGAAGGCGCCCACGGTTCGCGGGGTCTTCGGGAGTGGCTGCTCTTGTTCGTCCACTCCCGGTTCTCGCAGGTGGTGACTCATCCCCTGTTCGCCGCTGCGAACTTCGCAGGCTCCATCGTGCTGTTCTACTACTCGGACCTTTTCGGCCTTGCCATGCGGGAGCACGTAGGCCATGAGCTGATGAATCTGCACTTCCTGCTGACGGGCTACATTTTTGTACTCAGCATGATCGGCAGTGATCCACTGCCGAGACGTGCGCCGTACCCCATGCGCCTGCTGCTCCTGCTCGCAACCATGGGATTCCACGCATTCTTTGGCGTGGCCATCATGGGCGGTACAGGCCTGCTGGCTGCTGACTACTTCGGCAACCTGGGCAGGACCTGGGGTGCCTCGGCCATCGCAGACCAGCAAATGGGCGGTGCTGTGGCCTGGGGCATTGGCGAAGTTCCCACCTTGCTCGTGGCAATCGGCGTAGCGGTCATGTGGTCACGCTCGGACGAGCGGGAGACCCGACGCGTGGACCGTGCGGCCGACAGGAATAACGACGCCGATCTCAGTGCTTATAACGATATGTTTGCCCGGCTCGCTGACCGCGATGCCAAATTGGCCGGCCGCCCGGCCTCAACCAGACAGACGGCCCTGACTACTGAAACGACTGAAGCGACCCGACCGACCGAAGCCATACCGGGTAGCACTCCAGAGGACAGCACCATCCGAAGCGACAGCACCGTCCCAACCGACAGCACCGTCTCAACTGACAGCACCGTTTCAACTGACGGCGCAGCCCCTGGGGACAACGCTTCAACAGGCCACGCGAGGGGAAGCGTTGACCAAGCAAGCAGCAAGACCGAACGAAACACGAAGCTGGAAGGACGCTGATGAGCGAAACCGTACGCACCCAACTCCGGGTCCGGGCCTCCGAACTGGAGGGCCGCGGCTGGCTCAATACGGGCGGCAAGTCCCTTGACTTGGAATCCCTGCGCGGCAAAATCGTGCTGTTGGACTTCTGGACGTTCTGCTGCATCAACTGCCTGCATGTTCTCGACGAACTCCGGCCCCTCGAGGAAAAGTACTCTGATGTCCTGGTGACAGTCGGCGTGCATTCGCCCAAGTTCGAGCACGAAGCCGATCCTGTTGCCCTTGCTGCTGCCGTGGAGCGTTACGAGATCCATCATCCGGTTCTGGACGACCCTGAGCTGGCCACGTGGAAGGCGTACACAGCCCGTGCCTGGCCCACGCTGGTGGTCGTGGATCCGGAGGGTTACATCGTGGCGCACCTTTCCGGTGAAGGACACGCAGATGGTCTCGCCGTGCTGCTTGAGGAACTTGTTGCTGAGCACGAAGCAAAGGGGACCCTCCACCGGGGCAACGGTCCGTACGTCGCTCCCGTGCCGACGTCGGGCACTTTGCGCTTCCCGGGCAAAACGACACAGTTGGCCAATGGCAATTACCTCGTCGTCGACTCCGGGCATCACCGCCTGGTAGAGCTCCACCCGGACCTGAAAACCGTTGAGCGGGTTATTGGCTCCGGCATTAAGGGGTACGCGGACGGCGACACGGACACGGCCCAGTTCAACGAGCCGCAAGGTATAGCTGTTCTTCCGGCGGAGCTCGCTTCTACGCTCGGTTATGACGCCGTGGTCGCAGACACTGTGAACCACCGCCTTCGCGGGGTGACGTTGAGTTCAGGGCATGTCCGGACTGTTGCCGGCAACGGTGTGCAGCGCTTGCTCGATGCCGGTCCTGCCCGTGTCACCGAGACGGGCGCGGGCGCCTGGTCCGAACACCACGACGGCGGTCCGGCTGACTTTGCTGCCGACGCAATCGACGTCGGGGTGCTTGGCCTTGGTACCGGGGTTTCTCTGTCCTCGCCTTGGGACGTTGTGTGGAGTGCGAAACTGCAGCGTGTTGTGATCGCTATGGCCGGGACGCACCAGATCTTTGCGTTCGATCCCGTGACCAACCAGGTTTCCATCCTGGCGGGCTCGGGCCTGGAGGGGCTGTTGGACGGCGTGGCGGAGGACGCCTGGTTCGCCCAGTCGTCCGGCCTGGCCATTGATGCCGATGACAACATCTGGGTGGCCGACTCGGAGACTTCCTCATTGCGGCGTTTGGTGCTTGACGAAACGGGCGTGACGGTGGAGACAGCCGTCGGCCAAGGACTGTTCGACTTCGGATTCCGTGACGGTGACGCCAGCGAGGCACGCCTGCAGCACCCCTTGGGGGTCACGGTACTTCCGGATGGTTCCGTAGCGATCGCCGATACATACAACGGTGCCGTTCGCCGGTACGATCCCGCCTCGAAGACAGTGTCAACATTGGCGCGTGGCCTGGCTGAGCCGAGTGACGTCGTCGTGGTTAACCACAGCAACAGTGAGCCGCTGCTGGTGGTGGTCGAGTCAAACAAGCATCAGCTGGTTTTGGTGCCGATTCCCAAGGAAGCCCAGCAGGTGGATGAGGGGGCATCCCAGACGCACCGCCCCAAGAGCCCCGTGACACCTGGAATCCTGGAGCTGGCCGTTCGCTTCAAGGCCCCCACCGGGCAGAAGCTCGATGACCGCTGGGGCGACCCCACGCAAATGAAGGTCTCTTCCACTCCGCCGGAACTGTTGGTCTCCGGGGGCGGGACATCGGTGGGCTTGTTGCGAACCATCGAATTGTCGTCCGACGTGCCCGAGGGCATCCTTCACATCACTGCCCGTGCGGCCGCCTGTGACGGACCTGAAACCGAGGACGGCGAGATTCCGGACCACGCAGCCTGCCACCTGTACCAGCAGGATTGGGGCATTCCAGTCATCCTGCAGGCCGACGGCGAATCCGAGCTGGTGTTGGATCTGCGCGGCATGGACTAAGCCTGCTGAACTGGCCCGGGTTTGACCCTTGAGAGGGAGGACCCGGGCCTTTTTCATACCTTCGGCTTTTTCGGAAGTGGGCCAGTCATTGTCGAAATCGACGGGCTGGCATTTCATCTGAATCCTCGCCAGTTCAAGAAGGATTGTGGGAGGGACAATGAGGCGATCCGTCAGGGCTTGCTGGTGCAGGTTCTTCTAGGACGATGTGGTCCAAACGCCGGATGCGATGCTGCGGCACGTTCGTGAGGTCCTTCGGCGGCGGCGCTTGGTGTAACCAGCCCGGTTTTGGGCCCCTCGGAGCCGGCGCGAGCACAGACTGGGCGCCTTAGGTGATGAAAGGTGGGCCAGTGCGGCGCCGCCTAGAAAGTCAGCAGCGGGGTGACAGTCACGGTGTTGTTGTTGGTGTCCAGCTGGGTGGTGAAGCTGAAATCGTGCTCCACGTTGAGGTCGTTGACCAAGCCGGTGAACAAGTTGATCTCTTGGGCGGAAACCCTTGCCTTGCCGTTGAGCGGGGCTACGACCCATTTTCCGCCGAAGGGCTCGATGGTGATCTTGGGGTACTGGGTAATTTCCCACTTGATGGTTCCGTCTACGACGCGCGCGTTGCTGGCGTGGTAGAACGGGCAATCAGGTTGGAGGCGCTGCTGTTCGGTGGCCTGGGCGGCACAGGTATCCAGGAATTCCCGCACTTTACCGGCAACGGCTTCATTCATGGCCTTGGTTGACCTGGTCTGCAGGTTCAAGGGGGCCTGGCCGCCGTCGCGGCTTGAAACGAGGGCTGAGGCAGGAGGAGCCTCGAAGTAGGTGCCATTCAGGCTGGCTTCGTATTTGCCGGGGTAGAACACGGCAAAGGTGTTGCGGCCGTTGGGCATGTTCACGGGGACGCCGTTGAGCGCTGCTTCACTGGAGTTGACCACCGTCACTTCGATGGTGGGCAGCGTGGTGGGAACGAAAGCCCATTTGCCGAAGAACAACCATTGGGTCCCGGTGCGCTCCATCAGGAATTCGGTGTGGAGCCGGTTGCCGTCCAAGGTGTAGTCCATGGGAACGGCAACACGGTTATTGCCCCTGGACTCGGCATTTCCGAGTTTGATGTCCGACAGTTTGGAGGCAGCAGTTTGCAGGGCCGTGCCGTCGAGCATGGCGGCATTCGCATTGGGAACTTTGGCTCGCAGCAGTCCCAGGGCTTGCTCGCCTTCGCCCTTCTGCAAGGCCTCCAGATACTCCCGGACAGGCTGTTGCGGACTGGCCACGGAGGAACTCACCAGGTTGATGCAGACGATGGCTCCGGCGACAGCAAGCATCAGACCGAGCAGCCATCCGGCTGCGGTCCTGACTATCGCTTGACTCAACTGCACGCCCTTTACGTTACCTGCCGTGGCAGCGATAGCTGTGCATGAGGGCGTCAGCGTGACCTGCGAAGACTGCACGTAAAATGCCCGACGGCGGGTGGCACCACCCCGGGCCGCCACCCGCCGTCGGGCTTTTGACAGCCCAAAAGGGCTAGCGGCGGCGCCGCGAGGAGGTACCGAAAACGCCGCGCATGAGGTCGCGGCCAAGCTGTGTCCCCATGGAACGGACCATGCTCTTCAGGCCGCCGCCCAGGGCTCCGCCGAGTGCCCCGGCAAGGTCGCCCAACATGCCGCCGTCCTGCTGCGACGCCCGCTGCGGTGCAGAGGTCGGCGCGGGCGGCGAGGAGGGTGCAGGAAAGGAGGAGGGCGCAGGGGCCGGACGGGAACTCGGGCGGCCAAGGATCTCTTCCTCAATGCGGCGCGCTTCGGCGTCGATGTCGTAGGGCGTACCCCCGGAAGCTCCCGGACCAGGAGAGCTGGCCGGGACCGGCGGCAATCCCGGTGCGGCGTCGCCGGTGGAGGGTACGGCGTTGCTGGTGAGCTTCTCGTAGGCGGACACGTTGTCTACGGCCGTCCCGTACTTGACCAGAAGGGAGGACGAGGCCACGGTGCTGCGGATGAGGTCGTCGGCGCTGGGGCCCATCACGGATTCGGGGGCACGCAGCCGGGTGAGCGCAACAGGTGTGGGCGCGCCTTTTTCGTTCATCACGGTGATGACGGCCTCACCAATGCCTGCGGAGGTGAGTGTCTCTTCGAGGTCGTAATCGCTGACGGGGAATGTGGAGACCGTGGCTTTGAGGGCCTTGGCATCTTCCGGGGTGAAAGCGCGCAAGGCGTGCTGCACCCGGTTGGCGAGCTGGCCCAGGACATCGGCGGGGACGTCCTTTGGTGTTTGGGTGACGAAGAAGATGCCGACGCCCTTGGAACGGATGAGCCGGACCGTGGTGGTGATGGCCTCGAGGAAGGCCTTGGAGGCGTCGCTGAAGAGCAGGTGTGCTTCGTCCAGGAAGAACACCAGTTTGGGTTTGTCGAGGTCGCCGGCTTCGGGGAGGTCTTCGAAAAGGTCGGCCAGGAGCCACATGAGGAAGGTGGAGAACAGCAGGGGCTTGGTCTGCAGCGTGGGGAGTTCAAGGCAGCTGATCACGCCCCGGCCATCGGGCGCCGTGCGGAGTAACTCTGCCGTATCGAACTCCGGTTCGCCGAAGAACCTTTCCATGCCCTGCGCCTCAAGGGTGACGAGTTCCCGCAGGATGACTCCGGCAGTGGCTTTGGAAAGACCGCCAAGATCCTCCAGCTGTTCCTTGCCCTCGTCCGACGTGAGGAACTGGATCACGGCCCGGAGGTCTTTGAGGTCGATCAGTTCGAGCTTGTTCTTGTCCGCGAAGTGGAAGATCAGTTGGAGGCTGGACTCCTGGGTGTCGTTGAGGTCCATGATGCGCGAGAGCAGGATGGGCCCAAATGAGGTGATGGTGGCGCGGATCGGGATTCCGTTGCCGTCCCCGCCCAGGCTCAGGAATTCAACGGGGAAGTTCTTTCCCTGCCACTGCTGGCCGAGGGCCTCGGTGCGCGCCGTGAGTTTCTCGCTGGCAGTTGCTGCCGTGGCCAATCCCGACAGATCACCCTTGATGTCCGCGAGGAAAACCGGCACACCCGCCGTCGAGAGCTGTTCGGCAATCATGTGCAGCGTGACCGTTTTGCCAGTACCGGTGGCGCCGGCCACGAGGCCGTGGCGGTTCATCATGGCCAGGGGAAGCCTGACCTGGGCCTCCTTGTGGATTTCACCATCGACGATCGCCGCGCCCAGCTCGATGGTGGCACCTTCCAGGGCGTACCCCTGCTGGATGGTGGCAAGTTTTTCAGCAGTGGTTTTATTGGCCATGCGCATAGCTTAGCTGGGCAGCACAAGATCCTTGCTGAAGGCCAGATGCTTGATGTCTTCAGGGTCTGCGGCGAGATCGAAGAGCGCTTTATAGCCCGTGGCGAGGTACAGATTCCTGGCCTCCGGCTGGCGTGGGCCGGTGGTGAGGTAGAGCTTCCTGTAGCCCCGGCGTCGTGCTTCATTTTCCAACTCCGTGAGCACCCGCCGTGCCAGCCCGCGCCGACGATGCGCAGAGTGGGTCCAGATTCTCTTGAGTTCTGCGGTGTGCTCGTCGAAGCGCCTGAATGCGCCGCCAGCCACGGATTCGCCGTTCTCCTGGATGATGATCAGTGCTCCGTGGGGTGCAGCGAATTCCTCGGCGGGGTACCTGTTCAGTTCCTCTGCAGCGCCCCCGGTGCCGAAGAGTGTCCCGTAGCGCGTGTCATATTCGACGGCGAGTTCGTCCAGGAGGGGACGGACGCGGGGATCGCGCATGGGCAGGCTGAGGACGGAAAGGGTTGGCGTTGTGGTCATGTCATGCCTTTCGTAGGTTCACCCAAGTAGGTAGCAGCTGAGCTCGTTTTGGGCGGTCAAAACGCGCTTAACTGCGACTCAGTTGGGTGGGTAGTCGCCGCGAGGGTGCCCAGGATCCTTCGGGCCAACGCGTCGTTTTCCCGGAAGGGTGCCGCGTTGGTGTTGGGGCGCGCAAATGCTCCCGCGCCCCAGCCCGACGTCCACGGTCCCACCGCAAACAAAGTGTCCTGTGCTGTACCAACAGGTGACAGGACCTGGTGATTCCCGGAAACCAGAAGTTTGCCCGTGGAGTGCGCACCTTCGGAGGTAAGCAACCTCTGCTCGGTGCCCCATCCGGCGTCGTGCAGGTCTGCCAGGGCGGGATTCGCCGAACGTTCCACGGACGCTGACGGCAACCGTGCCTCTATGTACGCCGAAGCATCCACCACCACGGGTGACTGGAATGAGCCGGCAACAAACCGGCCCGTTGATTCGTCGGTGCGCACCCACATGCCCGGCCCCAGGAACTTCAGGAACCCAGCCCGGTGCAGCGCGAGCATTTCACGGAGACGGTGTGACGGCGGCCCGGAATCCACGAAGCTGAAGAAGCCGTGCCACCATCCGTGGATCGCCTGTTGGGAGCGTGCATTGAGCCGATCCTGCGGGACCAACCGGCCAAGGTCCATGTAGACGAACAACAACGCGGTGAAGAGTGCGAGTGTTTCGGAATGGTCGGGGCTGGTTCGGAGGTCGAGATCGTGTTGGATGTACGCGGCCACCGAGCGCTGCACGGCCTCATGGTCCGCAAACGCGCAACCGCTCAGTGGGTGGTCCAAGGCCTCCAGGTCCAGCCGCAGCGCGGGATCAGGGACGGAGGAGGCAACCAGCTCTTCCCGGGCAGGGCTGTACCAGTCCAAGGCATCGAACCTCTTCTCGAAGCTGGCCCACGTCCCCAAAACCCGCGACGGGTAGCCCGTGAAGAGCTCGCGATAGTAGGCATAACCGGCGTCCTTCGCGATCAAGGGCCACAGTTGTGAGCGGAAGTCGAGTTCCTGATGGCCAGCCAACAACGCATCAACAGCCTCGGCAGTGAAGTACCGCGGACGTGCGATCGGCTCGCCACGCACAACGGAGGAAATTTTGGAGTGGTACGGCACGCCGCGTCGTGAACCTACCCAGAGCCGTGGTTCGGCGCCGGATGGCACATACTCGAGTTCGCCGTCGGGCTTTTCCTCGAAGCGGCCGCCGCGGCCTTCGAACAACAGCACCAACAGGTCGACGAACGCGAGCCCCATTCCGGATACGATCACGTCCTGGCCGGCTTCAATCCCTGAGTAGTCCACGTCCGTTGTGTACGACGGCGGCGCATGGAACCCACCGTGGCGGGCAGCGAAATCGCTGAGGCGGGCGGACTCGTCGTCCGGCAACGAGTCGGTATGGCCCAGGGCGTAAACCACGACGTCGGCCAGCACCTCGGCGCCGGAAGCCAACCGCACGTGGTGCGCACCGGCGTCGGTCCCACCGCCGGCGTCGGAAGAACGCTCGACGGCGGTAGCCGTGTCCCGGTGCACCGTTACCGATACCTCGGGTCCCAGAGCCGTGACTGAACGACGGAAGAACCACTCAAGATATTTGCTTTGGAGCTGCCGCGTCGGAAATGAAGAAGGTGTGAGCGAACGGAGTTGTGCCAGCAAGTGGGGCTCCAGCGTAGGGACGTCGCGGATGCTGCCGTCCAGCACACCTGCCGCCCACGTGGCGAGGCCGGGCCCATCGACGGGAGGACCATCGCACGCCACGGATGCGTCGGTGAACATGGTGACGTCCGCCGCGGTGGAGTTCAGCAGCAGGCCCGGGCTCTGGTCATAGCGCCAGATCCTCCCGGAGCCTGGCTCATACGGCTCCACGACGTGGATGTGCAAGGGGCCTTGGAACAACCTTGGCCGGCTCGCGGCCAGTCTTTCCAGGACGCCGGCCGTGCGCGGGCCGCCGCCGATGAAGGCGATAGCGGGAACTCGTGACGGCATGGGATCTCCTGAAGAACAACGGGTGGTTCAGCCCAATCTAGGGAGGCGGTGCCGCCGCGGTCGAGGAGCGGGTAACGGCCGTTCACCCCGCGTCATCAGACGTTAAGCAGCGCAAAGTCCGGTCTCATATGGCGCTGCGTGAAGTCCCGTGAACCTGCACTAAGTCCAGTGAAGAAGTACAAATTTCTGCCTTGCCGGGCCTCCCGGGCACCCCTAGATTGTCAGCCATCCGATAGTCAACAACCGATCTGAAACGAGGTGGCGCATGAGTGCAGCAGCACCGCCTGCCACAGCGGAAACCGCACCGCCCACCGCGGACTACTCCCACTACAAGCTGGTCCCGGCCCGGCATCCATGGCGATGGGTGGGCACTGTCCTGGTGGCCGCCGGCGTCGCCGCCATTATTTGGTCCCTGGTCACCAACCCGCGCTGGGAATGGGGAGTGGTGGCCGAATGGTTCACCGCCCGGTCCGTGGTCAACGGGCTGCTGGAGACCTTGAAGCTCACGGCGATCTCAGGGGTATTGGGTTTCGTCCTGGGTTTCATCCTTGCCCTCATGCGCCTGTCCGCGTCGCCGCTGCTGGTCTCGGTGTCCTGGACGTTCTCATGGATCTTCCGCTCCACGCCGCTGCTGGTCCAGCTCCTGCTTTGGTACAACCTCGGCTACCTCTACGAGAAGATCAGCCTGGGCATCCCCTTCACGGACGTCCGCTTCTTCGAGGCCCAGACCACCACGCTCATCAGCCAGTTCGCAGCCGCGGTCCTGGGCCTCACCCTGAACCAGGCAGCGTACTCGGCGGAGATCATTCGAGGCGGCATCCTGTCAGTGGACCAAGGCCAGCTCGAGGCTGCGGCGGCCCTGGGCATACCGGCGTGGCAGCGCAACACCCGGATCGTTCTGCCCCAAGCCATGCGGGCCATCCTGCCCAACGCCTTCAACGAGATCATCGGCCTCGTCAAGGGCACCTCGATTGTCTACGTACTGGCCTACTCCGAGCTCTTCTACACGGTCCAGGTCATCTACAACCGGACCCAGCAGGTGCTGCCACTGCTCCTTGTCGCCACACTCTGGTACGTGGTGATCACCTCTGTGCTGAGCGTCTTCCAGTACTACATCGAACGCCACTTCTCCAAGGGCGCGGTACGCAACCTCCCGCTCACCCCGTTGCAGAAGGCCCGGAAGTTCTTCGCCACCCACGTAGCTGTTTCACCCACAAAGGACGCCCGATGAGCATCATCGCCGCACGCAAAGAATCCACGACGGCGGGAAAGGCAGCTCCCGCCGGCGCTCCTGCAAGCACGACGGCGGCCCGGCCCGCCTCGGCGGACAAGAAGGCCACCCGTGGCCAGGTGCACATCACCAACGTTCGTAAGTCATTCGGCACCACCGAGGTCCTCAAAGGTGTTTCATTGTCTGTTCCGCCTGGAGGCGTAGCCGTGATCGTTGGCCCGTCGGGTTCAGGCAAGTCCACCCTGCTGCGAACCATCAACCACCTGGAAAAGGTGGACGGCGGCTACATCACCATCGACGGCGAGCTGGTGGGTTACCAGCTCCGTGGCAACAAGCTCCACGAACTACGCGAGAAGGACATCCTGAAGCAGCGCACCAACATCGGCATGGTGTTCCAGAACTTCAACCTGTTCCCGCATCTCACCGCGCTGGAGAACGTCGCCGAAGCACCCGTGGTGGCCCAAAAGCGTTCCAAGGTGGAAGCCAGGAAGCGCGCGCTGGAGCTGTTGGATCGAGTGGGTCTGAAAGACCGCGCCGACGCTTATCCCAGGCAGCTCTCGGGTGGCCAGCAGCAGCGCGTTGCCATTGCCCGGGCACTCGCGCTCGACCCCAGGATCCTCCTCTTCGACGAGCCAACCTCGGCGTTGGACCCCGAACTCGTCAACGAAGTCCTGGACGTCATCCGTGAGCTGGCCAAGTCCGGGACCACGCTGATCATCGTGACCCACGAGATGGGCTTTGCACGGGATGTCGCAGACACCGTGGTCTTCATGGACCAGGGGCAGATCGTCGAGTCCGGCACGCCGCAGGAAATCTTCGGCAACCCCCGCGAAGAGCGCACGCGCAGCTTCTTCTCCAAAGTCATCGAACCAGCTTTCAACATCTAGGACACCCCATGCTTCGCAAGACCCTCGCCACCAACAAAAGCAAGCTCCTGGCGCTCGCTGTACTTCCCGCCGTCGTACTTCCCGCGCTTGCAGGGTGCTCCGATCCTGGGGCGTCGGCAGCCAAACCGGAATCTGAAGCCGCAAAGAACGGCATCGTTTACAACACTTCTGTGGACCAGAACCGTATCCGCGCGCAGAAAGATGCTGCCGCTGCCGCAAATGTTCCGGCGTCCATCGCCAAGGACGGCAAGCTGACGGTGGCCACTACGGCGGGTTCAATACCGCTGTCCTTCCACGCCACGGATGACAAGACGCCGATCGGCGTGGAAGTGGACATCGCCCAACTCGTGGCAGACAAACTGGGCCTGGACCTGGACCTGCAGGTGACGTCGTGGGAGAACTGGCCGCTCAAGACCCAGTCCGGCGATTTCGAGGCCGTGTTCTCCAACGTGGGCATCAACGCCGCCCGCGTGAAGCTGTTCGATTTCTCCACCTACCGGGCCGCCTACATGGGCTTTGAAGCAAAGAAGAGCTCGAGCTACGACATCAAGGGCTCGGACGATATTTCCGGGCTGAAAATCTCCGTGGGCTCGGGCACCAACCAGGAGAAAATCCTCCTCGCCTGGAACAAGGAGCTGGAAGCCAAAGGCAAGGCGCCTGCCACGTTGCAGTACTACTCGTCCGACGCCGACACCATCCTGGCGTTGTCCTCCGGCCGCACCGACCTGAACCTGGCGCCCTACCCGTCCGTGACCTACCGCGAGAACACCCGCGACGACCTCAAGGTGGTGGGCAAGGTCAACGCCGGCTGGCCTTCCGAGACCCTGGTTGCGGCCACCACACTCAAGGGCAACGGGCTGGCCCCAGCCATCACGGACGCCCTCAACTCCACCATCAAGGACGGCTCCTACGGCAAGGTCCTGGAACGTTGGGGCCTTTCTGAAGAAGCCTTGCCGGAGTCCAAGACCGTCACTGAAACAACCTTTGGGACCGGCAAGTGACTTTCCAGGTCCTGGATATCAGCAACCATCACCGCAGACCACGCCTTGAACAGGAGCGACTCCAATATGCCTACGCACACTGAAACAGCACTCGAGGCCTTTGCCGAGGAGTGGCAGGAGTGGCATTCCGCCCATGAACGCCACCGTGCCCACCCGCACGGCTTTCTCGCCGTGACCCACCTGCACTGGCTGGACAGCAACCCGACCCGGTTGGAAGGCGTCCCCGGCACGTGGAGCGCGGAAGCCGACGTCGTACGGGTTGTCCTGGAGCCCGGCGAAAGCCTGCAGCAGGACGGTGTTGAACTCAAGCCCGACGCAGGTAAATCGCTGGAGTTCGGCCCGATCGAGGAACGCGGCGGCATCAACCTGGTTTCCGGCGATACCGTGATCGAGGTAGCCAAGAGGGGCGGCGAGTACATCGTGCGGCCGCGGAACCCGTCGAATGCCCTCTTGCGGGAGTACCAAGGTACACCCGCTTATGCACCCGACACGGCGTTCGCCGTGGCCGGTACGTTCGTGCCGTTCGAGGCCCCCCGCCCCACAACCGTGGGTGCCGCCGTCGAGGGTATCCAGCACGTCTACGAGGCACCGGGTGAGATCCGGTTCAAACTCGCCGGACAGGAATTGGCTCTGACGGCATTCAACGGCCACGCGCCGGGCTCGCTGTCCGTACTGTTCACAGACCAGACGTCGGGCAAAACCACGTATGCGGCCAACCGCTCGCTGTCCGTGGTTCCTGCAGCCGATGGCACCGTGCAGCTCGATTTCAACCGCGCCGTCAACCTGCCGTGCGCTTACACCGATCTCGCCACGTGCCCGCTTCCGCCCGCGGAAAACCGACTGCCCGTAGCCATCGAAGCCGGCGAGAAGATCCCTTACGAACGGCAGGACCAGAAGTGAGTACTTTCGAAGAACACACGGCCGGGTTCCTGGCCATCGAACTCGACGGCGCCGGGTATGAGGACCTCGCCCGGGCTGTCCTGGCCGCCGAGTCAGCCGGCTTCCACGTGGCCACCTTCGCGGATGCGCCGGTCCCGGGGAGGGTCAATGCTCTCCAGCGTGCAGCCTACGCCGGGCCCGTCACCAGGAATATCGCCCTGGTTCCGGAAGTGGACACCGTCTATACGGAGCCCTTCCACATTTCCACGCAGCTCGCGAGCCTGGACTACGTGTCCGGGGGCCGGGCCGGCTGGATCGCCACCGCAGCGGAGGCACCCGAGGCTGCTGCCGCCGTCGGGCGTTCCTTCGTTGAAGGTGATGCGCTCGCGCAGGAAGCTGCCGCATCCATTGAGGTTGGCCGCCGTTTGTGGGATTCCTGGGAGGACGACGCCGTGATCCGCGACGTCGCCACGGGACGGTACATCGACGTCGACAAGCTTCACTACGTGGACTTCGAAACGCCCGCCGATTTCGCGGGTCCCGGCTATTCCGTGAAGGGCCCGTCCATCATCCCCAGGCCGCTGCAGGGTCAGTTGCCGGTGCTGGCCGCTGCGTCCCTGGTGGGTGACGGTCAGGTTCCGGTGGATGCCGTGGACGCTGTGCTGGTGTCTGCTCCGACGCCCGAACTGCTCGCCGCCGAGGTTCGCCATGTGCGGGCCCGGCTTGGTGCTTCCGTCGCGATTGTCGCGGAGCTCGACGTCGTCCTCGACTCGCGGGGGCAGGCTGCGGCGTCGCGGTCGGACACCTCGCAGGACGACGGCAGGGCGCGTTTCGTCGGCTCGGCAGCCGGTCTCACCGACTACCTCGATTCGCTCCTGAAGGAGGCCGACGGCGTCCGTCTCCACCCGGCGTCGCTCGCCGTCGAGTTGGACGAACTTGCGCGGCTGGTCCTGCCCGAACTGAGGCGCCGCGGGTCTTTGCGTGCGCCGACCCAGGACGGAACGTTCCGTGGGCTGCTGGGCCTTGGACGCGCAGAGAACCGCTACTCGACGTCTGCCGCGGCCGCTGCTGCCGCCGGAAAGTAAGGGATCACCATGACACAGCACAACCGTGCTATTTTCCAGCCGAGTGGGCAGATCCAGTTCGGGATCTTCTTCCAGGGTGTCAACTCCGGCACTATCTGGAAGGCCCCCGAATCGGGTTCGCAAACCGACTTCGAATCCTTCCGCCGCATCGTCCAGACCGCCGAGCGCGGAAAGTTCGCGGCGTTCTTCCTCGGCGAAGGTCTGCGCCTCCGCGAACACCTCGGACGGCCGCACGCCCTGGACGTAGTGGGCCGTCCTGATGCTCAAACCATGCTCGCCGCCCTGGCCGCGGTGACCACGAACATCGGGCTGGTTGCCACGCAAAACACCACATACAACGATCCCGCGGACCTCGCGCATCGATTGTCCTCGCTGGACCTGATCTCCGGCGGCCGTGCCGCGTGGAACGTGGTCACCACGGACAACGCGTGGACCGGAGCCAATTTCCGTCGAGGGGGATACCTCGACCACGCCGACCGCTACAAGCATGCCGAAGCGTTCGTCGAAACGGCCAAGCGTATTTGGGACTCGTGGGAGACTTCTGCCGGACCGGCTCGCCGGGTGCTTCACGAAGGCCGGCACTACACGGTGGACGTCAGCCCACGATTGCCGCGGAGCGCCCAGTACCGGCCCGTGCTGTTCCAAGCCGGCGACTCCCCGGAAGGCCGGAACTTTGCAGCCCGCCAGGCAGATGTGATTTTCTCGGCCCACCCCAAATTCGACGACGCCGTGGAATTCCGGCGCGACATCGTGGCGCGCTCGGTCGATGCGGGCCGTGGGGCCAACGCCGTGCAGATCATGCCGGCCAGCGAGTTCATCCTGGCCGCCACTGACCGGGAAGCGCAGGAGAAAAAGGCCTGGGTTCGCAGCCTCCAGATTGGTCCGCAGCAAGCGATCGCCTACCTGGAGCAGTTCTGGGGCCGCGAGCTCACTGAGTACGATTCCGATGGCCCGCTCCCGGAGATTGATCCTGTAGTCGAGGAGACCTCGGAGACCCGCGGCAGCGGCTTCCACGGTGCGAAGGCCCGGCAGCTTGCGGACCAATGGCGTGCCGAGGCCAAGGACAAGGGCCTCTCAATCCGCCAGTTCGTCACCTCCCGCACCGCACGGGTGGACGCTACCTTCACCGGTTCCTACACCGCCGTCGCCGATCACCTCGCCCAGTTCGCCCGCGTTGGTGCGGTGGACGGGTTCAACATCTCGCCGTGGCTCATCCCCACCGGCTTGGACGACATCGTGAACCACCTGGTGCCCGAACTTCAGGAACGCGGCGTCTACCCCACGGAATACCGCGGCACCACGCTTCGCGAAAACCTGGGGCTGGAGACGCCGGTGCGTTCGAACGAGCCGGTGCAGGTCTGATGATGGCAGGATTGCCGATGAGGAAGCTGGTGCGGTGGCTCGGGTTCCAGCCGGGCCAACGTGAAACAGCGCCCGACGGCGGCGAGGCGGGTGCCGCCGTCGTCGACGTCTCGCGGGGGAACGTCAGTTTGCAGTTGGCTGTGTGGGGGCAGCCGCTCTAGCCGCCACTTGTGTTCAGAGAAGCGCCTTGAACACGTCCCACCCCGTGCCGATGGGGCCGTAGGGGCCATACATGCCTGTAGTTGAGGCGCCAGTGGCATAGGTGATGAGGTCGCCATTCGCGTCAACGGCGACGAGTTCGTTGTACTTCGTGTGGCCGGAGCTTCCAAGTCCGGCCACCTCGGAGAACGTCTGCCAACCAGTGCCAAGCCAGACAGGTTCCTCCCAGCTGCCTTCGCCGTCAGTGGGGTATTGGCGCAGATAGCCATATTGGTCGCGGCCGAATATATCTACGCCCCCGTCCGCGTTCATATCGCCGCCGGTGATGATTTTGTTCATGACCTGCCAGCCCCACCCGACCTGTTCCCGGGGAAGCCAGCCGCCGTCGCCGTCCCCCGGGTAGAGGAACAGACTGCCTGCGGCATCGCGTGCCAGCACATCGTTGGTGCCGTCGCCATTGAAGTCGCCCGGGCCTACGATGGCGTCGAAGATGCCCCATCCTTGGCCAACCTGTTCCCGGGCAAGCCAGCCACCTTCTCCGTCGCCAGGGTAAAGGAAGAGCTTTCCGGCAGAGTCCCTGCCCAGGAGGTCGTTGTACCCATCGCCGTCAAAGTCGCCGGGGGAGAAGACAACGTCAAAGACGTTCCACCCTTGGCCTACCTGGCGGGGTTCATCCCAGGAACCCCAGTACGACGGGCACGGGCCCTCGCAGGCGCCCTTGTAATAGGTGTACGTCCGCGGGTAAAGGATGAGCCTGCCGTCGTAGGTGCGGGCAAGGGGTTCAAAGTTGCCGCGCCCGGTCCACCCCATGGCCCTGCTGGAGGCCTTGATGGGCTGCGTTTCGCTGCTCAGCTGCGTGCCTGTCGGGCAACCCTGGTTCCCTGGCGTGAGGGGATGAACACGCATGGAGATACGGCTGCCCAGGTCTTCCGGCAGGATCCGCAGAGTGTCTCCTTGCCGTTCCTCCGGGAGTGGCTCGCCGTCACGTAGCCATTCCAAAGTGATGGCATCAGACGTTCCGTCCGGATTCCGGCAACCCCAATAGCTGTAGTCGTACTGTCGGCGGAGCTCCGCACCTACGTAAGGGACGCCGTCGATGATGGGTGTTGGCTGGTAGTCGGCCGTAGCGGGCCCTGTCCCGGCCACCGTGGCTGCCAGAGCTATCGCAGCAGCGCTTGCAAGCGTCCAAGCCCGCGCTCGATTTATCCCCATTGTTCCCCCCAGAAGACAGCAGCGATCGTGCATAGGTTTGTGCTGAGGCTACCGCATTGCGTTGGTTCAGTCAGGGGCTGGCTGTGGCCATCATGAAGACGTCGACGGGATCCTCGGATTCCAGCACGAAGCCGTGGCGTTCATAAAGCCGCCGGGCGGGGCTTCCTTGCAGAACGTCCAGGCGGAAGGGCCTCTCGTCCACGGACGCTGCCATGACATGCCGGAGCACGGCACCCCCGAGCCCTTTACCCTGATGCGCCGGGGCCACGTAGAAGTGTTCAATCCACCGCGCATCTGGCTCTGGGCGAACCGCAATGACCCCGGCATCCACACCGCCCGTATGGATCACGTAGGTGTGCTCCGGCTGGAAGCTGTTGAGGAAGCGCTCGCGGACACGGACAGGATCGAATCGCCCGAGCCGTTCCAAATCCGGACGCATCACCACCGCGCGGAGCTCGGCGATCCACGCGGCGTCGGAAGTTACACAGGGACGGAGGACGAAGTCAGCCATGCGAACAAGCCTATGGGGCGATCAGGCTTCGGGGATGACCATGGCAAAGCGCTCTTCCCGGGCTATGTCCGGGTCCGGGCCGTTGCGGTTGCCCGTGTCGAGGGCGTCGATGGCTGCGAGTTCTTCAACGCTGAGTTCAAAGTTGAACACATCGAAGTTCCCGGCGATGCGTGACGGGTTGGTCGACTTCGGAATGGCGGAGCGGCCCTGTTGCAGGTGCCAGCGCAGCATGACCTGAGCCGGGCTCTTGCTGTGTGCCTGCGCAATGCCGGCAAGCGTGGGATCGTCCATGACGTTCCTGCGTTCCTCGCCCCACCCCGGGTAGAACGTGATCCCGCCGATCGGTGACCACGCCTGGGTCAGGATGCCATGTTCGGCATCCGCAGCCTGAACGTCCGGCTGGGTGAAGTACGGGTGCAGTTCAATCTGGTTCACCGCAGGAACAACGTCGGTGGCCGCGAGGAGCTCCTTCAGGTGGTGCGGCATGAAGTTGCTGACACCGATCGCCCGGACGCGGCCATCAGAAAGCAATGTCTCCAGCGCTTTGTAGGCAGCGATGGTTTTCTCGAACCTGTCTGGAGCCGGCTGGTGCAGAATGAGCAGGTCCAAGGACTCGACGCCGAGCTTTCCCACAGCTTTGTCCCATGCGTGCAGGGTCTGCTCGTAGCCGTAGTCGCTGACCCAGACCTTTGTCTCGATGAAGACCTCGGACCTGTCCAGGCCCGATTTGCGGATGCCTTCGCCTACCTCGCGCTCATTACCGTAGGCTGCGGCAGTGTCGATGTGCCGGTAGCCGGTGGCAAGCGCGACCTCCACTGCCGCCGTCGTTTCTTCGGGGGCGCTTTGGAAGACGCCCAGGCCAAGTGCGGGCATAGCGACGCCGTTATTGAGTGTGATGTTCATGTTGCCTGTTCCTGTCGTTGCGTGTGGACGGGTCGTTGCGTGTGGACGGTTGTTAGGTGTGGACGGGCACGTTCTGCGCTTCCCCGGTGGGCGTATTTCCAGTCAACACCGGGCGGAGTCTCCGTGGGAGTGCATGCCATTACCCCCTTGAAGTGGGGCCTGGAAGGTTCAGGGTAACGCCAGAGCCTCCCTCGCCTGGGAGCCGCGGCGTAGCGTGGAGGGCATGACACACAGCGATGATGTGCGGAAGTTCCTGACCTCCCGCCGCGCAAGGATCACCCCTGAGGAGGCCGGGCTTCCCGCGTACGGTGGCAACCGGCGGGTAGCGGGGCTGCGCCGCGAGGAGGTTGCGATGCTCGCCGGCATGAGTGTCGACTACTACATCCGCCTTGAGCGGGGAAACCTTTCCGGCGCCTCGGACAGTGTCCTTGAAGCACTTGGTCGGGCATTGAAGCTCGACGACGCGGAGACCGCCCACCTTTACGACTTGGCCCGCGCTGCCACCGCAGCTCCCCGGGTGCGGCGCAAGCGCAGCCCACAAACAGTGAGGCCCAGTGTCCAGCGCGTCATTGACGCCATCACCGCTGCACCGGCCTGGGTACGCAACGACCGCGGGGACGTCCTGGCCGCCAATGAGCTGGGCAACGCCCTGTACATGGATTTGATGGCCGAAGAAACCAAGCCGCCCAACAGTGCACGCTTCACGTTCCTGAATCCAAAAGCCCGGGAATTCTTCGCCGACTGGGAACGGGCAGCTGATGACATAGTCGCGGTTCTGCGCTCCACTGCAGGGAAAAATCCCTACGACAAGGACCTCACGGACCTGATTGGTGAACTCTCCACCCGCAGCGAAGAATTCCGCATCCGCTGGGCCCGGCACGATGTGAAGTATCACCGCACTGGGCGCAAACGGCTTCACCACCCGGTGGTCGGGGACCTGGATCTCACCTTTGAAGCCCTTGAGCTGCCCGCAGACCCGGGGCTGAGGATCAACGTCTATACCGCCGACCCCAACACCACCTCAGAGGACGCCCTGAAAGTCCTCGCCAGCTGGGTAGCGACCCAACGCGAAACTACGGAAGCGGCAGTTAACGAGAAGAAATGAACCCGTCAACAGTGCTGACCATTCTGCGGGGGTCGCAGGGCAGGTGTCCGCCTGGACCATAGGATGTTCCGCCCGGACCATAGGATGAGACGGACGAAAGGTGCAGCACACGATGGTCACACGTGAAGAAGTAGAAGCGGCATACTCACGGACGGCAGGCTGGGTACGGCACACACCGGTGGTTGAGAGCGGCAACCAGGAGCCGTATCACCTGTGGTTCAAGTGCGAGTACATGCAGCACACGGGAACGTTCAAAGCCCGGGGCGCCTTCAACCGCTTGCTCACGGCGGGGGAGAACGGCGAACTGAACCCGGAGGTTGGCATTGTGGTGGCGTCCGGCGGCAATGCGGGCTTGGCCAACGCCTACGCTGCGTCCAAGCTCGGAGTTCCTGCCACCGTGTTCGTCCCCGAGGCCGCGCCCGCCGCCAAGGTCCACAAGTTGTTCGCCAGCGGGGCCCGGGTAGTCCAAGGAGGTTCTGAGTACGCCGAGGCCTACGCTGCAGCCGTGAAGTTCGCCGAGGAATCCGGGGCGATCTATTGCCATGCCTATGACCAGCCCGAGATCGTGGCCGGCGCAGGTGGCGTTGGCCTGGAACTGCTGGACGAACTGCCCGACGTCGATACCATCCTGGTTGCCGTAGGTGGCGGTGGGTTGATGGGCGGCATTGCCGCCGCGGTTGAAGGCCGGGCCCATGTGGTGGGCGTCGAGCCTGAGACGGTTCCCACGCTGCACACCGCCTTGGCGAAGGGAGAGCCTGTGGATGTGGCGGTCTCCGGGATCGCCGCGGACTCCCTGGGCGCACGGCGAATTGGCGAGATCGGATTCGGCGTTGCCCGTCGCACGGGCGTGCAGAGCGTGCTGGTCAGCGACGAAGACGTCGTCCAGGCCCGCCGCAAGCTGTGGGAGGAGTACCGAATGGTGGTGGAACATGGAGCGGCGGCAGCCTACGCGGCGCTGCTCTCAGGAGCTTACGTTCCCAAGGACGGCGAGACTGTCGCCGTCATTCTCTGCGGCGCCAATACTGATCCCGCACACTTCTAGGACCGTTCAGGGCGTCCGGCGCAAGAATCCCCGCCGGTTGGTGTCCGGCGGGGATTCGACGTCGGCAGGTCTGCCCTGCCACAGCGGTTCCTACTTTTTGGGCAGGCCTGCCGGGTTCAGTTCGGACGCAGGGATGGCCTCGGAGGACAGGCCCCAACGGTCCAGGATCTTGGCGTAACTGCCGTCCTTGATGAGGTGGTTGATGGCAGCCTGCGCAGCCGCAGCAAGGCCGTTGTCCTTCTTGGTAGTGAACGCAATCTCAGCCTTCAGTGGCCAGCCGCCGTTGAGCGTGCCCACTTCCTTGGTCTTGCCATCCTTCGCTGCCTTGTAGGCTGCGGAGGCGTTGGGCCCGAACGTCAGGTCCGCGCGGCCCGACTGGAGGGCGAGCTGGGAGGCGGAGTCGTCGTCGTAATACTGGAACTCAACCGGCTTCAAGCCGTTCTTCTTGTTCTCCTCGTCCCAGCGCACCAGGATCGCTTCCTGGTTGGTGCCTGAACCGACGATCACGCGCTTGCCGGCGACGTCCTTGGCTTCCTTGACCTCTGAAATATCCGAATCGGCCTTGGCATAGAAGCCCAGGAGGTCATTGCGGTAGGTCGCGAAATCGAACTTTTCCTTGCGTGCTTCGGTGACCGTGACGTTGGAGAGGACGGCCTCATACTTGCCCGACTCGACGCCGAGGGGCCAGTCGGCCCATGCCACCGGCAGCACTTCAACCTGCAGGCCAAGGCTCTCGCCGATGGCGTACGCGAGGTCAACCTCGCTGCCGATCAGCGTCTTGTTGTCCGTAGCGAACAGGCTCAACGGTGGGGTTCCACCGGTTGAGGCCACCGTCAGTTTGCCATCGGCCTTGATGGCCTCCGGAACCAGGGCCGCGGCTGCGGAGTCAACGGTCACCTTGATGCGGTCCTGTTCGGGCGACAGGTTGAAGTCTTTGGAGGCGGCGCTTGAAGAAGAGCCCGACGACGGTGCTGTCGCCGCCGTCGCGCCCGGATCCGAGCAGGCGGCGAGCCCCAGTAGGGCCGTAGCGGCCAGCGCCGCGGCCAGGCCGGTCTTGGCTGCAAAACGTGCCATGGTTTCCCCTTATTTATCCCTCACTGGGACGTCAGATGCGTACTTGTGGCTGCAACTATCCAGCAGGGCGGGAACGCGGTCAAAGCATTCTGAAACGCTGGGATACAGGGGGTAATTGCGGTTAATCGGGAGTCGAACGAGGTCACAAACGCTTCCGGAGAAACCGGAAGAAGCCCCTGCGCGACGCAACTCACAGAAATAAGCCGGGGACCGCCGTCGTTGTCGCTAGAGTGCCCGCCATCAACAGTGCGGGTGCCGCGAAACGTACCGAAAGGCATCCCCGTGACTGTTCCTCTTTCCATCCTGGACCTGGCAACCATCGGAAAGGGCCAGACCGTGGCGGAAAGCCTCGCCGGCAGCGTGGCCATGGCGCAGAAGGCCGAAGAGCTGGGCTACCGCCGGGTCTGGTACGCCGAGCACCACAACATGTCAGCCATCGCTTCCTCGGCAACGAGCGTGCTGATCGCTCACGTCGCCGCCCACACCAACACCATCCGGCTTGGTGCAGGTGGCGTCATGCTTCCGAACCACTCGCCGTTGACCATTGCCGAGCAGTTCGGCACCTTGGAGACGCTGCACCCGGGACGCATCGATCTGGGCCTTGGCCGCGCCCCGGGCAGTGACCAGAACACCATGCGTGCGCTTCGCCGCGACCATACGTCCTCGGATGCTTTCCCGCAGGATGTCCTGGAACTGCAGGGCTACCTCACCGGACCCACCCGCATCCAGGGAGTCGAAGCGACGCCGGGCAAGGGCACCAACGTGCCGCTGTACATCCTGGGTTCCTCGCTCTTTGGAGCACAGCTGGCTGCGCAGCTTGGGCTGCCCTACGCTTTCGCTTCGCACTTCGCGCCTGCCGCCTTGCAGGATGCCGTGGCTATTTACCGCAGGGACTTCAAGCCCTCGGAACAGTTGTCCGAACCGCACGTGATCGCAGGGGTTAACGTCACTGCAGCGGACAGCAATGCCGAGGCCCAGGCGATCCACCTCGCCGTGAAGCGGGCCCGTGTCTCGTTGTTCTTTGGCGGCGGCCGGCAGTTCACGGATGACGAAGCGGATATGGTTCTGGATTCCCCGCAAGGCCAGCACATTTCCCAAATGATGAAGTACTCCGCAGTCGGCACGCCGGACGTTGTGCGCGACTACCTTGACGAGTTCGCGAAGCACGCCGATGCGGACGAACTCATCGTTGCCCACCAGAGCATTGGCACACAGGAACGCCTGCGGTCGGTGGAACTGGTTGCCGAGGTTGCGGGGCTTGTCAGCGCGTAGGGCCCGGCATCGAAAATAAATTCGAAAGCTTTACGCATTTGCAATGATTCAGGCATGACGCCGAAACTCCACAGGCGGAGACTATAGCTATCTGCAGTGGAAGGATCCGCTATGCCTACGCCCTTAAACCAATCAGCCGCTGACTCCGCGCTGCTGATGAACTCGTTGCCGCTTGGCCTGCTCCGGACCTTGCTCCGGACGGACGCGCAGCAGGGCATCACACCGCAGTTGATGGCGGAGCTTAGGGCCATTGCGCGCGTCCCGGGCCTGCTGGTGGCGTGCAACTATGGCGGCACTCTTTGCTCAGCTGAAGGGACCTCCACCGAGACCCTGCCGCTGGACAGTGCCGCTGTGGCTCTCCGTGCGCTCGCAGCACTTCCCAATACGCATACCGCCATCATTTCCGGCCGGTCATTGCGCGACCTTGCTGCAGTGTCCAGGCTGCCGGCCGAAGTTCATTTGGTGGGCTCCCACGGCGTGGAGTTCGACATGGGCTATGCGTACACCCTGTCCCTGGCCACGGAAACCCTGCTCCAGCAGGTGGCCACGGCATTGACTGAAGCGGTCGCCTTCGAGAAAGGCATCAGCATCGTCCGCAAGCCGGTGGGCGTTGCTGTCCACACCCGGCCCGCGACGCCGGAAGTGGTGGAACGCGTCATCTTCCGTTCCCAGCAGATTGCCATTGAGTACGGGCTCTACTTCATCATCGACGGCTCCGTGCTGGACCTTACCGTTGAGGAACCGGCCAAGGGCCAGGCCCTGGAGCAGCTTCGCTCGCGCCTGGGTGTGAGCGCTGCCCTTTACGCGGGCGACGCCGAAAGCGACGAAAAGGCGCTCGCCACTTTGCGCGGTCCTGACCTGGGCCTTCACGTCGGGCCCGGGAGTACGACGGCGGCACACACCATTCCGGACCCGGAAGCCTTTGCACGCGTGCTGGCTTTGTTGTTCGAACTGCGGCGGGCGTGGCTGTTCGGCGAGGACGCCGTGGGGCTCGAGCGGCATTCGATGATCGGGAATGGCACGTCGACGGCGTTGCTCACCCCTGACGCCAAGGTTTGCTGGATGACCCACCCCCTGCCGGACTCGGGGTCCCTGTTTGCCCATATCCTGGGCGGAGAGCCAGCAGGCCACTTCAGCATCGAGCCAGTCAAACCCTCGCAGGTACTCGCCCAGCGCTATGTGGACAACACCATGATCGTGGAGACCCGTTGGGCCGACGTCACGGTGACGGACTATCTTGAGCCCGCGCCTGAAGGCATCACCAGCCTGGTCCGTGTTCTGTCCGGCACGGGCACGGCCCGGATAGTCTTCGCGCCCCGGCCGGACTATGCCACTGCCCCGTTCAGCATGGAGATCCGTGGCGAGGAAGTCCACATCATGGGCACCTCGGATCCCATCATCCTCTCGGCGCCCGGGGTTGCCTTCCAGCTCACCAGCGACGGCAGGTACGCCACTGCCACCGCGGAAGTGCCGCTGCAATATGGTCCCGTTGTGCTGAACCTGCGCTGCGGAGACACAGAGCCGCCACCCGCGGACCCGGTTGGAGAGCCGGCGCGGCGTGCCGCCGTCGGGCAGTCCGCCCGGGAGTGGGTCAGGACGCTGCAGCTGCCCACCATCAAGACCGCGCTGGTGCGGCGCTCGGCGCTGGTTCTGAGGTCGCTGGTGCATGAGCCCACGGGTGCTGTCCTTGCGGCGCCAACTACCTCCTTGCCGGAGGGAATTGGCGGGACGCGCAACTGGGACTACCGGTATTGCTGGCTTCGCGACGGGTCCATGACCGTAAATTCCTTGGTGAGCTTGGGCTCTACGGACGAGGCCGACGGGTTCCTTCGTTGGCTTGGCCGCATCCTGGAAACTGCGCCCGGGCCGGAGTGGCTCCACCCGCTGTACTCGGTGACCGGTGCCCCGCTGTCCACGGAAGCGATCGTCGAGAGCCTTCCAGGCTACGCCGGTTCGCGTCCGGTGAGGATCGGGAACGCTGCGGACCACCAGGTGCAGCTGGACGTCTTCGGGCCGATTGCCGAGCTGATTCATGATCTTGGCGAGCGGCGCGGGTACCTGCCGGATGAGCATTGGTTCCTGATGGAGCAGATGGCCCACGCCGTCATTGCCCGCTGGCACGAGCCGGACCACGGAATCTGGGAAGCGCGCCGACCGCCACGGCACCACGTTTACACAAAGGTCATGTGTTGGGTGACGCTGGACAGGGCCTTGCGGGCTGCTGCTTTGCATGGTCGTGTGCCACACGAGGACTGGGCGCCGACAGCCGCCAGGATCCGGAAGGAAGTCCTGCGGAAGGGCTGGGACGAGTCCGCACGGTCCTACACCGTGGCGTACGACAGCCCCGACCTGGATGCCGCAGTGCTGCATATCGGCTTGTCCGGCCTGCTGGATGTCCAGGACCAGCGGTTCCTGGATACCGTAACGGCTGTTGAGCGCGAATTGCGGGTGGGTCCCACCGTCTTTAGGTACAGGTACGACGACGGCCTGCCGGGTTTGGAGGGCGGCTTCCACATCTGTACTACCTGGCTGATCGAGGCGTACCTTGCTGTTGGCCGCTTGGACGATGCCCTGGAACTGTTCAACCAGCTGGTGGCTTTGTTTGGTCCTACTGGCCTGCTGCCGGAGGAGTACGATCCTGCCTCGGAAACGCATCTGGGGAACCACCCGCAGGCGTACTCGCACCTGGGCTTCATCCGGTGTGCACAGCTCCTGGACCATTACCTGGCCAGCGCAGACGTGGAGTAGCCCAACTGAGTCGCAGTTGAGCGCGTTTTGAGCGCCCAAAACGCGCTCAACTGCGACCTAGTTGGGGGAGGCGGGGCGATTAGGTGAGGAGCAGTGCCACGGCGATCATCGCGGGCACGGCGACGATTGTCGTGATGAGCACGGTGTCCTTAGCAACGGTGACGCCCGCACGGTAGCGGGTGGCGGCGACGAACACGTTCTGGGCCGTAGGGAGTGCTGCCGTCACCACCACGGCGAACAGCGCGTGGCCGTCCATCCCCAAGGCAAAACGGGCAAAAACGTAAGCGATTGAAGGGTGCACGAACAGCTTGAACCCGCTGGCCAGCAAAGTGTCCAGGCGGCGGCCGGCATCCTTCTGCAAAGGCCTTGACCCATTCAGGCTCATACCGAACGCCATCAACATGGCCGGAATCGCAGCGCCCCCAATCAGGTGGATCGGCTCCAGAATGAGCGTCGGTACCTGGAAACCCGTTCCTGCCACCAGAAGTCCAAGCCCCGAGCCCACGATCATCGGGTTCTTCACGATCATCAGCAGGAAACGCAGGGGAGTGGTGCGGTGCGTACTCGTGCTCGCGTCCAAGGCCATCAAGTACAGGGGAGTGAAGAACGCGAGCTGGAAGATCAGCAGCGGCGCAACGTAGCTCGCGTCACCCAGGACAAACACCGCAATGGGGATGCCAAGGTTCGCGGAGTTCGCCAATGAAGAACTCATAGACGACATCAGGGCCTCGGGCATAGAGCGCTTCAGCCAGAACTTTACGATCAGGAAAAACAGCAGCCCCGTGATCATGGCCCCCACCGCGGTGACCAGCAAGGGAGCGGCAAACACCTCGTGCAGCTTCGCCTTGCTCAGGGTTTCAAACAGCAGGGCCGGGCTTGCGACGAAGAACGTCAACGAGCTCAACACGGAGCGGGCATTCTCACCCAGGATCCCGCGGCGCCCGACGAACATGCCCACCAGGATGATGGCCCACACCACGAAGAACCCGGACAGGACGCCGATCATGAGGGCGTGCGGGCGGGGAAGCGTTGGGTCACGAACAACAGCCTAGCCACATCGCCGCGGTGAGTAAGCGTTTTCTGGCGAGAGTTCCGTCATACGGACACTCAACGCGCGACGTCGGCACTCACCTGAGCGTCGACGTCGCGCGCTATTTGCTGGCCGCCGGCCCGTTCGTGGCCTCGAGTGCGGATATCAGCCGACCGACCTGGGTAACAGCCGAGCGGATTTTGGTGGCATCGCTGATGGTGAGGAATTGAAGCATGAGGCCGTCCAGGGCAGCGAAGATGGCAAGCGACGCTTCGCCGCTGGTATCGAGCCCCCGTTGGCTCAGTGCTTCTTCCACCGTGCCCACATAATTCGCGTACAGCCGTTCAACCATGGCGCGAATCTGTGGATTGCGCCTGGACTCGAGGATCATTTCGAACTGGAACAGCTGCAGCTCCGGTTCCGCGGAGACCGTGGCTATGAGCGAGTCGGCAAAAGCCTCATCAAAGTCCGCGATCCCTGCCAGCCCGGTTTCCTCGATGGACCGTTGAACTGACCACTCCATGGTGGCGGCGAGGAGTCCCTCAATGGAGCCGAAGTGGTGGGTGACCAAGGCGTGGTTGACGCCGGCGCGGGCAGCAACTGATCGGTAGGTAACGCCGCGCAGGCCTTTCTCCCCAACAACGTCCACGACGGCAGAAAGCAAGGCGTCCCTGCCGTCTCCGTAGGGCAACTTGCGTGCTTCCTGACTCATACAGCGAGTTTAGCGGTGTGGAAATCAGTGAGGGGAACCCATTGACACTCAGAACTATACAAACGTATAGTTCTGAGTGTGGCGGGCGTCACCTCCCGCACCAAGAGCAGCTTCAGCCTCGCCGCCCGGGCATTCGTCCCCAGCCGCAGGGCTCCCTATCCCTCCGCAGTGGCGATGGCGCCAATGCACTTAGGAAAGAACAGCCTCATGAACAAACCCAGCCAGATCGCCGCCGTAGACGGCGTCAAACATTCCGCTCCAGCCGCGGGCCCCGTCCGGCTCAGGGCGGACAAGCTTGGCGTCGTAGCCGTCGCCTTCTTCGCCATTGCGGCGGCAGCGCCGATGGCAGCCGTGGTCGGAGCCAGTCCCGTGATCTTCTCTGCCAGCGGGCCGGCAACCCCGGTCATCTATGTCATAGCCGCCCTGTTGGTAGCGCTCTTTTCAGTGGGCTACCTCAGAATGAGCCAACACATCACCAATGCCGGAGGCTTCGTTGCGTACATAGCCAAGGGGCTGGGCACCAAGTGGGCTACAGGCGGCGCTGGAATCGCAATTCTCACCTATCTCAGCCTCCAAATCGGCCTGTGGTCGCAGTTCGGCGTCTTTGCCGGGCAGCTGGTGGAGAGCCTCACCGGCATTGGGTTGCCGGTCTACTTCTGGGTTGTCGCGGTGCTGGCGCTCACCACTTGGCTGACCATGAAAGGCGTGGACGCCAGCCTGAGGGTGCTCGGAGTGCTCATCCTCGGCGAAACGCTGGTGGTTGCCGTGCTGGTTGGCTCCCTGATAGCCCAGAAAGGGCTTGGAATCTTCACCTTCGCAGGGTTCACGGGAGAGAACATTTTTGGGCCGGGCCTTGGGATCTCCCTGTTGTTCGCCTTTGCCTGCTTCACCAGCTTCGAGGCGACCGTAGTCTTCGCCGAGGAGGCAAAGAATCCACGGCGCACCATCCCGCGGGCTGCCTACCTTGTCATCGCCTTTGTCGGCGTTTTCTACGCTGTTTCCACGTGGGCCATTGGAGGTTCCATCGGGATCGACGGCATCCAGGCGGTGGCCACGGAAAATCCCTCCGGCATGATCTTCGAACTCGCCGAAGCCAGCGCCGGTGCATGGCTCAGTGTCGCCATGCAGGTGCTGGTTGTCACCAGCTTCATAGCGATGCTTCTGGGCCTATCCAACATGTTTTCCCGATACCTGTTTGCGCTCGGTCGATCCGGCGCACTCCCGGCCAAACTGTCTTCTGTTTCGAATTCCGGGGCACCATCCCTCGCGGGTCTGGTCAACTCCCTGGTTGTCCTGGCAGTGATCAGTGCGTTCCTGCTGGCCGGTGCTGATCCCCTGGCCACCGTCTTCGCGTGGTTCGTGGCCCTGGGAACGGCGGGCTTCATCTCCATCCTGCTGCTGACTTCCGCCGCCATCCTTGCCTACTTCGCCAAAAACCGGATTCGGGACAACCTCTGGGTGACCGTCATCGCGCCAGCGCTCTCCCTCCTGGCGTTCATCGTGGTCGCCTACCTGACCTTGGACAACTATGACGTCCTGCTGGGAGGCGCGGGAGACGTAGCACGCTGGCTCCTCCTTGGCGTACCGCTTTTCTTTGTGGCCGGCCTGGTTCGTGGAACGCAAAAGCCCACCATCAACTACGCCGCCGAAATTGTCTGAACACCTCAATCGTCTGACACCCAGGAAAGGGCCAATTACGTGATTACAACCGAACTCCAGGACTACATCCCCGAAGAAGAATGGCCGCCGGTATCAACAATGCTCGACGGCTTTGGGGACCAGACCCTGCCGGCCTCGGACGCGTTGTCCGGCACCACCCTCCGGCTCGCGACGAACCACTCTGAAGTCAGCGAGTACCGCTTCCAGGACGCCACGACCCTGGAATGGTCCGAGCCCACTTCAAGCGGGAGCGCCACCTACAAGGCCATCGAGGCCCGTCCCGGCATCTTCATCATCGATTTCGTCCGCGGACAGCACAAGGAAGAAAAATCCGACGCCGAAAACGTCACCATAATCTTCGACAACAACACCGGTGCCATCACCACCGCCGTGTCCGGATTCGTTATCCGGGATAGCAAAGTCCGCTGCACCACCGAATTCGTGCACTCCAACGTCAACGGTCCCGCTGACGCAATCTACCAACGTTCCCCCGGACTTATCGGAAAACGCATCTTCTACCGTTACAGCGACGTCGAAACCTACGAGCACATCTATTTGAACCAAGGAACCTTCACGTGGCATTGCGTGCGCGGAGGGGAAGCAGGACTGGCTGATACTGACCGTTGCATGACCTGGGCCGTTGCAGAGGACCTGTATCTCTTCTTCTGGACGGAAAAGGTCATGACGGTTGACGCGGTACTCCTGATTGACCTTCGGGAACAGCGCTCCATAGGCCGGATGTTCGGTTGGGATGATCCCGCGGCGGAACCGGTGATTCTGCCGTTCAACTCACGGCTCAGCGTTCTGAACACCACGGGTTACCCCCAGGACACCCACAAGCACTAGTCGCGCACCAACGCAGAACAACCCACGAATCAGGAGCAACACCATGTCCCGGATCTTCCATGCCCATCTTGACCCCACAGCGTTTGAACCCTTTGCGCTCGGCAGCGTCCAATGGCTTCGCCGCCCGGGCGACAACGGGAATGAGTCGTTGAGCGGAGGCATCTGGAAAGTCACCCCGGAGGAGGCACCGGATCCATTCGACCTACCGATTGACCAGGATGAAACCATTTACATCGTTTCCGGCCACCTGCTCATCGAGGTTAAGGGAGGAGAGCGCCTTGAGCTCACGGAGGGTTCCATGGCTTCCCTCTCCAAGGGGGCGATGACCCGCTGGACTGTCCTCGAGCCGACCATCGAATTCTTCGTTTACAGCTGAGTGGGGGAGCCAAGTGGAAACCTCCGACGTCATCATTATTGGAGCTGGCTTTGCCGGGCTCACGGCCGCCCGCGAGCTGTCCAAGGGCGGCCACACCACTATCCTGCTGGAGGCGAGGGACCGGATAGCTGGACGGACGCATCTCGACGAGCGCCTTGGACGAAACCTGGAACTCGGCGGCACCTGGGTGCACTGGACCCAGCCGTACGTTTGGGCAGAGATGGGGCGTTACGGGATCAAGGCCGTTCCTGGTCCGGAGTTCACCAAGGCCTATTGGACGGCGGGCGGCCACCAACACGAGGGCGACGCCGTGAGTTTACTGGAATTGCTGGACGCGCCTAATCGCCGGCTCCTGGCCGACTCACGGCGCTACTTCCCCATGCCGTGGTCTCCTTTGGACAACCCGGACGTGGCGGACATTGACGGGCTCACGCTCTCGGAAGCCATCGATCGCTTGGAACTGCCCGAGGACCAGCGCCAGCTCCTGAGATCATTCTGGACATTGAACTTTAACGGCAGGCTCGATCAAGCCGCCTACACACAGGCACTCCGATGGTGCGCCGTGGCCAGCGGTGACTGGCAGCTCATGTTTGAGGCATGCGCGAGCTTCAAGATCGACGGCGGAACACGTCGTCTCGCTGAGGCGATCCTGGCCGATTCAGCAGCGCAGTTGCGCCTGAACCAACATGTGGCGTCCATCGAGCAGGACGAGGCCGGGGTGGTCGTGACAACCGAAGGAGGCAAGCAATACGCAGCCCGGCAGCTCATTCTCGCCCTCCCGCTCAGCGTGCTGAACGACCTCGAAATCCGGCCTGCTCTTTCGCCCCGAAAAAGGGAGGCGGCGGCCAAGGGGCAGGCCGGCCGCGGCGCGAAACTATGGGTCAAGGTCCAAGGCCGGCAGGAACGGTTCGTCGCTCTTGGCCCTGAGGCAGGGGCACTGAACTTCGTCCAGGCGGAGTACATCGACCACGACAGCACCACCCTCGTCTGCTTCGGACCCGACGCCGGCGCCGTGGACGTGGACGACATCGACGCCGCGCAACGACACCTGGACAGCATTGTTCCGGGGCTGAAAGTGCTCGACGTCGCCGGGCATGACTGGGTTGCCGATGAGCACGCAAGGTCCACCTGGCCCATGCACTACACGGGCTATCTCACCCAGTACTTGGCGGAACTTCAGCGGCCCGAGGGCAGAATCCGTCTCGCGGGATCAGACTTTGCCAACGGTTGGGGAGGTTTCATCGATGGGGCCATCGAAAGCGGCCTCGACGCCGCACGGGAAGTATCGGGGGCGCTCGCGCTCGAGTGTCAGGACACGGCCGCCGTCAGCGGCTAAACCGACCCGAAACGCGCCCGACGTCGGCACTCACTTCTTGAGTGCCGACGTCGGGCCTTTAGCTTTGGCGGTTCAGTTGCTGAGGTGGGCCGCGTTGCTCAGCGCGTGGGGCGGGCGCATGAGCCCGGGGGTGTGGCCCTCCGCGGGGTCGTTGCCGAGCTGCAGGATCTTGTTGTCCTTGCCGACATGGACAACCCTGGGCTCGTAAGCGCGGGCTTCTTCCGTCGTCATCTCGGCATACGTGATGAGGATGACGAGGTCGCCCACATGGACTTGGTGGGCAGCCGCTCCGTTGATCCCGATGACGCCGGAACCGCGCTCGCCGGCGATGGTGTAGGTCTCCAGCCGGGCGCCATTGGTCACGTCAACGATCGAGACGAGTTCGCCCGGAAGGATGTCAGCCGCGTCCAGGAGGTCAAGGTCGACAGTGACCGAACCGACGTAGTGAAGATCGGCATGGGTCACCGTTGCGCGGTGGATCTTGGACTTGAACATTGTGCGGATCATAATGCGATCAGTTTAGCGTGGCACCCTCATCCGGCGCTGTGACGTACCAGACGCCTCTGGTTTTTGGCGCCGCCCATCGATACTGTTTGACGATCGGCGTCGGATGCTCAGATCCGCGACGCCGGAAGCCGGGGGGATTCATGGGTTCAAGTAAAGGGATTTTCCGCGCGCCGAACGTCCGTGTGGGCGTAGCCGCCGTGGTCATGGCATTTGTGATGGTGACAGGACTCATACCCGCAGCCAACGCGGCGCCCACGGTCTTCCCGCAAGCCCTGGCCCCAGGCAACGCCGTTCCGACGGCGACCCTCGAGCCGCCGTCCAGCATTGCCGTGCCTGCCCGTTCCATTGCGTTCAACCGTGACGGTTCGCGTGCCTTCGCGGCGGGCGGCGATAAGTTCCACGCGATCGACGTTGCCAGCGACACCGTCGTTGCGAGTGTGGACGTTCCCGGCGCAGGTGACATGGTCCTCTCACGGGACGAAACGACCGCTTTCGTAGCTGCCGGCATCGGTATTCCGAACGTGACGATCATTGACGTGGCTTCGATGCGGGTCACTGGTGCGGTATCCATGGAAAAGGCCGGGAAACTGGCTGTTTCGCCGGACGGCGCCACCGTGTACGTGTCGGACGAATCCATAGCGGCCGGCTCCGTGGTTGTCATTGACGTCGCTGCCAGGAAAATCAAAACGGTGTTGCCGGTAGGGTCGGGCCCCGGCAGGCCAGTCTTCGTAGCCGGTGGCGCGAAAGTCTATGTCCCGAACTTGTTTGATGACACCGTCACCGTCATCAACGCTGCAACGAACACGGTCAGCAAAACTGTCCCTGTCCCCGTGGGGGTTTACGGCGGAGCCTTGTCGGTGGATGGATCCCGGGTCTACTTCACCTTCAGCAGTACCCAGGAAAGCGGTCTTTCCGTGGTGTCCGTTGCTACCGACGCGTTGATCGGGACCATTAGAACGACGAGTGAGCCGTCCCTTCCCGCACTGACTCCCGACGGCAAAACCGGTTACGCGGTGGACCAGGAACCCGGCAGATACGTCAACGGCCGCTTCGAAGCCGGTGCCTATTTCGTGGTCACGCTGGACCTCGTGAACAACACCTCCACGGCACTCGAGAACGGGTACGCAGGGCGGGACAAGCCCGTAGCGCGGGTCAGTACGGATGGCACCCGGCTCTACATAGTGGGAACCTTTGCCGTGGTCAGGGCCTTGCCTTCGCAGAAATTCCTGGGAACGGAGTTCATGGGTGAGAATCCCGAGAATTTCACCCTCGAGCCGGGCGGAAGCAAAGGCTACGGGACGTTCATCGACGGAAACAGGATCTTAGTTCTCCGCGCCCCGGTCATTGAACATATCCGCAAGGACTACAACTCGGACGGCGCCACGGACGTCCTGGCCAGGGACGGGAACGGTGCGTTGTGGCTCTACCCTGGCAACGCCAACGCAGGCTGGCTCCCACGCAAGCAGGTGGGCTCTGGCTGGAACGTCATGAACCTCATTGCCACCCCGGGGGACTTCAACGGCGACCACCGGCCGGACATCCTGGCGCGCGACGGTGTCGGCGACCTCTGGCTATACCCCGGAAACGGGGCCTCGGACTGGCTGCCCCGGTCCAAGGTGGGTACGGGCTGGAACTCGATAACCACCGTCGTCACCCCCGGAGATTTCAACTTCGATGGCAAGACGGACATAGTCGCCCGTGACGGTGCCGGTGATCTGTGGCTTTATCCCGGCGACGGCACCGGCGGCTGGCTGCCCCGTACCAGGATCGGCACGGGGTGGAACGAGATGACGGCGATCCTCGGTCCGGGCAATACCAATGAAGCCGGCAATGACATCCTCGCCCGGGATCGCGCAGGCACCCTTTGGCTTTACCAACGGACCACAGCCGGGGAATGGCGCAGCAGGATGCTGGTGGGGATCGAGTGGAACGGGATGACCGCCATGGTGACCCCAGGGGACTTCGACAGCGACGACCAGCCAGACCTCCTGGCCCGCGACGGCACCGGAAACCTCTGGCTGTATCCCGGGAGGCCATCGGGCGGATACATGGCCCGAGTGCTGGTGGGGGTTGGCTGGAACGTCATGACGGTCATCGCTTGACCGTTCGTTACACCAGCGCCCCTGCCGGTTCGTACCGCTCCAACTGGGTGCCGGCAGCAACGAGGGCCCGTATTTCCGCCAGCCCACCGGTCACGACGCCCGCCGCGCGGGCCTGGACCAGGACGTTGCCCAGTGCAGTCGCCTCAACGGGGCCGGCGACTACGGGTTTGCCTGTCGCGTCTGCCGTGAGCTGGCACAAAAGACGGTTCTGCGAACCACCGCCCACAATGTGCACCACGTCCACGCCCCGGCCCGCGAGCCGTTCAGCGTCCGCGAGCGTACGGGCATAACCCGCCGCGAGGCTGTCCATGATGCAACGCACGACGGCGGCGGGCCGGTCCGGGAGCAGCGCACCGGTGTTACGCACGGCTGAGCGGATACGATCCGGCATGTTGTCCGGAGCTGTGAAGACGGGATCGTCGGCGTTGATCTGCGGGCCGCCGGCGGGGAGTGCTGCCGCGGCGTCGAGCAACGAAGTCAGCGATTGGCTGAAACCTTGGGCCGCCCACGAGCGTTGGCACTCGCTGAGCAGCCAGAGCCCGCCGACATTCCGCAGATACCGGATAGTGCCGTCCACGCCGCGTTCGTTGGTGAAGTTGGCCTTGCGGCTTGCCTCGCTGAGCACGGGAGCGTCCAGCTCCACGCCCACCAGGGACCAGGTTCCGGAGGAGATGTAAGCAAAGTTCTCTGCTTGGGCCGGGACAGCCGCGACGGCCGAAGCGGTATCGTGCGAACCCACGGCAACCACAGTGGTGTCCGCGGGCAGTCCGGTCCGTTCCAGGATCGCCGGCAGCAGCGTGCCCACTGTTTCGCCGGGCTGGATGAGCGGAGGGAATATGTCTCCGGGCAGGCCCAGTGCGTCCAGGAACTCTGTGGCCCACTCTCCCGCAACAGCGTCAAAGAGGCCTGTGGTGGAAGCATTGGTGGCCTCGGTGCGACGCTCTCCCGTGAGCAGGAAGGCGATCAAGTCCGGAATGAGCAGTGCCTGCAGCCCGTCCAGCTTTGGTTCCGCCGCCAGCTGGTACAGCGTGTTGAACTGCAGGTACTGCAAGCCCGTGGTGGCGTAGAGCCTGGCAGGGTCAATGACAGAATGCACTCGTTGCACGGTGCCGCGGCTGCGTTCGTCTCGATAGCTGTAAGGCACAGAGACGAGTTCCCCGGCCTCGTTCACCAGGCCGTAATCGACGGCCCACGTGTCGATGCCGATGCTCGCGATGCGCTCGCCGTTTTCCTGCGCCACCGCAGCGGCCGCGGCCAGCCCCTTGAGCACCTCAGCGAACAGGGCGTCGAAGTCCCAGTGGAGGCCGCCGTCGAGCTCTACAACTCCGTTGGGGAAGCGGTGGATGGTCTCGAGGGCCACACCCGAAGTGGGCGAGACGCGGCCCAGCATGACACGACCGGAGGAGGCGCCAATGTCGATGGCGGCGAAAACGTGCCTTGCGTGGTGCGAGGACACCGCCCCGGCGCGTGCCGGGGCGGTGTCTGCGGTTGAACTGTTGCTCATGACAGCCCTAGCGCAGGAAGGCAGCAGCAACGCCCGCGTCCACGGGGATGTGCAGGCCGGTGGTGTGGGACAGTTCGTTGCTGGTGAGCACGGAGACTGCGTTGGCAACGTGTTCCGGGAGGACTTCGCGCTTGAGGAGCGTGCGCTGGGCGTAGTACTTGCCCAGTTCCTGCTCGTCCACGCCATATACCGCTGCACGCTTGGCGCCCCAGCCGCCAGCGAAAATGCCGGAGCCGCGGACCACGCCGTCGGGGTTGATGCCGTTGACGCGCACGCCGAACTCGCCGAGTTCAGCCGCGAGCAGGCGGACCTGGTGTGCTTGGTCTGCCTTCGTGGCGGAGTAGGCGATGTTGTTCGGGCCGGCGAACACCGAGTTCTTCGAGGAGATGTAGATGATATCCCCGCCCATGCCCTGCTCGATCATGACCTTGGCCGCGGCTTTGGACACCAGGAACGAGCCCTTGGCCATGACGTTGTGCTGCAGGTCCCAGTCCTTCTCCGTGGTTTCCAGCAACGGCTTGGAGATGGACAGGCCGGCGTTGTTGACCACCAGGTCCAGGCCGCCGAACGCGAGCACGGCTTCCTGGATTGCGGCTGCGATCTGGGCTTCGTCGGTCACGTCAGCCTGGACGCCGATCGCGACGTCTGAGCCGCCCAGTTCTTCGGCGACCTTCTGCGCGTTCTCAAGGTTCAGGTCGGCAATCACGACGCACGCGCCGTCGGACGCCAAACGGGTGGCGATCGCCTTGCCGATGCCCGACGCCGCACCGGTCACCAGCGCGATGCGGGTGGCGTGGGACTTGGGCTTGGGCATGCGGGCGAGCTTGGCTTCTTCCAAGGCCCAGTACTCGATGCGGAACTTCTCGGATTCCTCGATCGGGGCATACGTGGAGATGGCCTCAGCGCCGCGCATCACATTGATGGCGTTGATATAGAACTCGCCGGCCACGCGGGCGGTTTGCTTATCCTTGCCAAAGGAGAACATGCCCACGCCCGGGACCAGCACGATCGCCGGATCGGCGCCGCGCAAAGCTGGTGAATCGGCGTCGGCGTGCCGGTCGTAGTACGCCTGGTAATCCTCGCGGTAGTCCGCGTGCAACTCCTTGAGGCGGTCCACGGCTTGTTCCAGAGGGGCATCGGCAGGCAGGTCCAGGACCAGGGGCTTGACCTTGGTGCGCAGGAAGTGGTCCGGGCAGGAGGTGCCCAGCGCGCCGAGGCGCGGGTGCTCGGCGGACTCGAGGAATTCAAGAACGACGGCGTCATCGCTGAAGTGCCCCAGCTGCGGTTTGTCCGTGGAGGCCAGGCCGCGGATCACGGGTGCGAGGGCGGCTGCCTTGGCTTTGCGCTCAGCTTCCGGGAGGGCGCCGTAGCCCGGGAGCTTGGCACCGAAGGGCTCGGCCTTGCCGTTCTCCGCGATGAACTTCTCTGCCTGGTCGATGATCCACAGCGAGTTGGCCTCGGCCTCTTCGCTGGTGGCGCCCCAGGCAGTGATGCCATGGCCGCCAAGGATGGTGCCGATGGCCTGCGGGTTGGCTTCCTTGATCGCGGCGATGTCCAAGCCAAGCTGGAATCCGGGACGACGCCACGGAACCCACACCACCTTGTCGCCGAAGACCTTGGAGGTCAGTGCTTCGCCATCCACGGCGGTAGCGATTGCGATGCCCGAGTCGGGGTGGAGGTGGTCCACGTGTGCGGCATCCACCAGGCCGTGCATGGCGGTATCGATCGATGGTGCAGCGCCGCCCTTGCCGTGCAGGCAGTAATCGAACGCGGCCACCATTTCGTCTTCACGCTCGACGCCGGGGTAAACATCCTTGAGTGCCTGCAGCCGGTCCAGGCGGAGTACAGCGAGGTTCCCGGCCTTCAGCGTGCCGAGGTCGCCGCCGGAGCCCTTGACCCACAGGAGCTCGACGTCCTGGCCAGTAACAGGGTCCTTCTCGGTCCCCTTGGCGGAGGTGTTGCCGCCAGCGAAGTTGGTGTTCCGCTTGTCCGTGCCGAGGCGGTTGGAACGGGAAATCAGGTCTTCAACAGTCTTGTTCGTGGTCATGCTCTTATGCGCCCCATCCGGCTTGCTGGCCGCCTGCGCGGTCCTCGTTGATCTTCTTTTGGTAGCCGCTGGCCTTGTAGGCAGCGATCGGGTCGGCGGGCAGGCCGCGGGATTCACGCCACTCGGCCAGGACCGGTCGGACGTCGGTGTAAAAGGCATCATTGAAAATGCCGTTGGCGGCCAGGACATCCCCGGCACGCTGCGCTTCAGCCAAGGCTGCGGTGTCCACGAGCAGGGCCCGGGCAGTCATTTCCTGCACGTTCAGCACCGAGCGGATCTGGCCCGGAATCTTCTCTTCCAGGTTGTGGCACTGGTCCAGCATCAGGGCGACGCCGGAATCCTTCCCAAAGCCTCCACCGCGGATGACCTCGTGCATGATGCGGAACAGCTGGAACGGATCAGCCGCGCCCACAATGAGATCGTCGTCCGCGTAGAAGCGGGAGTTGAAGTCGAAGGAACCCAGCTTGCCCAGGCGCAGCAGCTGCATGACGATGAACTCGATGTTGGTTCCCGGGGCATGGTGGCCGGTGTCCAGGCAGACGAACGCCTTCTCGCCGAGGGCCAGGGTCTGGGCGTAGGAGGTGCCCCAGTCCGGAACATCGGTGTGGTAGAAAGCGGGCTCAAAGAACTTGTATTCCAGGACCAGCCGGTGCTCGTCGCCGAGGGCCGCGTAGATCTCCTGGAGGCTTTCCGCGAGGCGGTCCTGCCGGCCGCGCATATCGTCCTGGCCGGGGTAGTTGGTGCCATCGGCCAACCAGATCTTCAGGTCCTTGGATCCGGTGGCGTTCATGATCTGGATGCACTCAAGGTGATGGTCGATCGCGCGGCGGCGCACGGACTCGTTGGATGAAGTCAGGGAACCGAATTTGTACTCGTCATCCTGGAAGGTGTTGGAGTTGATGGTGCCCAGTCCAACACCCAAGCCCGCGGCGTACTCGCGGAGCTCAGAGTAGTCATCTACCTTGTCCCAAGGAATGTGCAGGGCCACAGTGGGTGCCAGGCCGGTGAGTTCGTGGACCTTGGCGGCGTCGGCGATCTTTTCCTGGACGGTGCGCGGAGTTCCCGGGGTGCCGAAGACCTTGAACCGGGTGCCCGAATTTCCGTAGGCCCAGGATGGCACTTCAATGGCCAGTTCTCCCAAGCGGCCAAGCGCCGACTCTGTGGCGGCCGACTCTGTGGTGTTCATGCTTGTTCCTTCTGCTGGGTTGCGACGGTGCTGGCCTTGGCCAGCTGATCCTCAAGATTGAAAACTTCTTCGACGATTTCGAATCCCTGGTCCGGAGGCAGCTCGCTGTTCGCGAACAAGGAGGCCATCTCGGCCTGCCAGCGGGCGTTGACGTCCGTTACGGCCATGCGGGCTTGGACGGCTTGGTAGTCATCGCATTCCAGGTACCCGATCAACTGGCCGTCGGAAGCCAGGAAGAGGGAGTAGTTGTTCCATCCCGCGTGCTTGAGGGCGTGCAGCATTTCCGGCCAAACGGCTGCATGCCGGCGCTTGTATTCGTCCATCAGCTCCGGCTGGACGGAAGATCGGAAACAGACCCTCATGTGCGGTTCTCCAGGTCACTCGTCTTTGAATCGTTTCATTTGTTACGATTCAAATTACCCTCGCAAGAACGGGGGTGTCAAGGCGTTTCCTGCAAATCGATGACAACCAGCGGAGATTGGAAAGCATGTCCCAAACAGCGAGCATCAAAGACGTTGCCACCCACGCCCAAGTAGCCGTGGGAACTGTTTCCAACGTGCTGAATTATCCGGACCGCGTATCGCAAAGGACCAAGGAGCGCGTCCTCAAATCCATCGCCGAACTCGGTTTCGTCCGCAACGACGCCGCCCGTCAACTGCGGGCAGGACAGAGCCGCACCATCGGGCTGATCGTGCTGGATGTGGGCAACCCGTTCTTCTCCTCCGTGGCCCGAGCGGCCGAGGACGCAGCCACAGCTCTGGGCAGCGTGGTGTTGGTAGGGGACAGCGGCCAGGATGCTTCCCGCGAAGCGCATTACATGGACCTGTTCCAGGAACAGCGGGTCCAAGGCCTGCTCATTTCGCCCGTTGGGGATGTTGGCGACCGGATCGATACGCTACGCGAACGTGGCGTGCCAACTGTCCTGGTGGACCAACTTGCTGACACCGACCGCTGCAGCTCAGTCTCCGTGGATGACGTAGAGGGCGGATATCTTGCGGCCCGGCACCTGCTGGACACGGGCCGCCGTCGTCTGGCTTTTGTCGGCAGCCCATCCATCCGTCAGGTAGCCAACCGGCTCACCGGTGCGCAGCGTGCTGTCGCAGAAGTAGCCGGGGCAACGATCGAGATCCTCGATTCCGCCGGGCAGACCGTCCTTGCCGGGCGTCAAGTGGGCAATGGTTTGGTGGAGCGGGCGCCAGCCGAAAGGCCGGAAGCCGTGTTCTGCTCCAACGATCTTCTGGCACTGGGCGTCATGCAGTCGTTGACCATGTTGCGCACTGTGAAAATCCCCGAGGATATCGCCCTCATCGGGTACGACGACATCGACTTCGCGATTTCCGCCGTCGTGCCTTTGTCCTCCATCCGCCAGCCCACCGAGGCCCTTGGCCGCACGGCGATCGAGCTGCTTGCGGAGGAACAAGAGAGCGGCGGCACCAAGCACCGGGCGGTCGTGTTCACGCCCGAGCTCGTGGTCCGCCAAAGCACAGCCGGCGCCGACAGTTAGCGCGCGGCGCACCCAAGTAAGTCGCAGTAGTGCGCGTTTTGACCGCTGAAAACGCGCACAAATGCGACTCAGTTGGGTAATTACAGGGCGTAGATGGTCCAGGACGCGCTATGCGATGCGCCGGGTTCCAGACGGATCAGGTCAGTGCCGCTGTTGAAGGCGTCGGGCGGGCACGTCATGGGCTCCACCGCCAGGCCGAGCCGGTTGGGCAGCGGCATAGGCTTGTCTGCCGTATGAATCTGCAGCCACGCGCAGCTTTCGTCCCAGGACATCCCGACGCCGGTGCCCGCCGGGTCGCGCAGCGAAAGCCGCGCCAAGCCGGCGTCGAACGCTATTCCTGTGAAGGCGTGGTCGATCTCAGTGGTGCCGATGGCGCGCGGGGTCCGGAAATCGAAAGCGTGGCCCTCAACTCCCACAACACCAACGGGCAGCAGCCTGTCAGGGGTGACCTCAAGGAAGCTATCCGCAGAAAAATCGAGGACCCATTGATCCAACGGCGAGGAACCGGCCACAAGATAAGGGTGCGGACACACGCCGTAGGGCGCTGGAGTGTCACCTGCGTTACGGGCAGTTAGCTGCGTGTGCAGCCCGGCCTCGTCCAGCACGTACCGGGCGTCAAGCTCCAGCACGAACGGATATCCCGGCGTGGGCCCAACAGTGCAGGTCAACGTGAGTGAACCGGCGTCGGACTCTTTCAGTACCCAATCCAGCGGGAAGGCGAGGCCGTGCAAGGATGTGCGCCGGTCCGGTTCGTTGACGGGCAGGTGATGCACCTTGCCATCGAAACGGTAGGTGCCATCCGCAATCCGGTTGGGCCACGGCGCCGCGATGATTCCCCGGTAATCCGGGATGGGTTCGCCGGCCGCAAAGGGAACCACGAGGTCGCGGCCCTGGAACTGCAAAGAACGCAGTGCCGCGGCCCGGGCTGTGATGACAGCCCGGTAGCCGCCGGACTGCAGCGTGAATTCCGTGCTCACAGGCCGCCGGCCAGCTTGTAGTAGGCCGCGTTCCAGTTCAGTTCCTTCTTGAACTGCTTGATGGTGGTGTCTTCGTCGATGGTCAGGAGTTCAGTCTTGGCGATTTCGGCGAAGTCCTCGAACACGTCCAGGCCCACCTGCGTGGACAGCACGGTGTGGTGGGCGGCGCCGGCAGTCAGCCAGGCTGCGGCCGACGTAGCGAAATTGGGCTTTGGCTCCCAGAGCGCGCGGGCCACCGGGAGGTTGGGCAGGGGCTGGTCGAGATCGACGACGTCCACCACGTTGGCTACCAAGCGAAACCGATCGCGCATATCGGACAGTGCGACCACAATGCCGGGGCCGGCGTCCGTATCGAACACCATGCGGACGGGATCTTCCTTGCCGCCGATGCCCAGCGGGTGGATCTCCACACGCGGCTTCTTCGCGGTCAGGGACGGGCAAACCTCAAGCATGTGCGCGCCCAGGATCTTCTCCGAGCCGGGCTCAAGGTGGTACGTGTAGTCCTCCATGAGCGAGGCGCCGCCCGGCAGCCCCGCGCCCATGACCTTGGCAGCGCGGACCAGGATGGCGGTCTTCCAGTCGCCCTCGGCGCCAAAGCCGTAGCCGTCGGCCATGAGGCGCTGGACTGCCATGCCGGGAAGCTGGCGGAGTTCGCCCAGGTCCTCGAACGACGTCGTAAACGCGGCCGAGCCGTTCGCCTCCAGGAAGCTGCGGAGACCGAGTTCGATCCTCGCGCTGTACCGCAGCGACTCGTGACGGGCGCCGCCCGCCTGCAGTTCCGGAACCACCTCGTAAAGGCGCTCATACTCCGCAACCAGGGCATCGACGTCGGACTCCGCGGCGCCGTGTACGGCGTCGGCGAGCTCGTTGACGGACCAGGTGTTGACCGAGACGCCGAAGCGCAGTTCGGCTTCGGTCTTGTCGCCTTCGGTGACTGCGACGTTGCGCATGTTGTCGCCAAAGCGTGTCAGTTTCAGTGTGCGGACGGCGGCCCAACCGGCCGAAGCCCGCTGCCACGCGCCCACTTGGCGGGCGATCTCAGGATTGCTGACATGCCCGACGACGGTCTTCCGCGGCACGCCGAGACGGGACTGGATGTACCCGAATTCGCGGTCGCCATGGGCTGCCTGGTTCAGGTTCATGAAGTCGAAGTCGATGTCCGCCCAGGGGAGGTCCCGGTTGGCCTGCGTGTGCAGGTGCAGGAGCGGTTTGCGCAGGGCGTCCAGGCCCTGGATCCACATCTTGGCAGGGCTGAACGTGTGCATCCAGGCGGTCACGCCGATCACGGAGTCGTTCGAGTTTGCTTCCAGCGCAGTGCGACGGATGGCGTCGGAATCAGTGAGGACGGGCTTCCACACGAGTTTGACCGGCACGTCCGAGGAATCGTTGAGGGCGTTGGCAATCTCCTGCGATTGCGAGGCGACCTGCTTGAGGACATCCTCGCCGTAGAGGTGCTGGCTTCCGGTGAGGAACCAGACCTCGTACTGATCAAGGGACGTGTTGTTGGCGCTGGGCATTTTCATTGCTCCTGAAAGTGTGGTGGACGTCCGCTTTAGCGGCCGTAGACGTTTTGGTAGCGGTTGTAGAGCGAGTCGATCTTGGCCTGGTCAATGGGGAGGGGTTCGCCGAGTTGCCGGGAGACGTGGACCGTCTTTGCCACTTCCTCGCACATCACGGCTGCTTTCACCGCGGACCTGGCATCCTTGCCGATGGTGAAAGGTCCGTGGTTCTGCATGAGCACGGCGGGGGAGTGGGAGTTCTTGAGGGTCTCCACGATTCCCTGTCCGATCGAATCGTCTCCGATCAGCGCGAACGGGCCCACGGGGATCGGGCCGCCGAATTCATCGCCCATCATGGTCAGCACGCAGGGGATCTCCTCGCCGCGGGCGGCCCAGGCCGTGGCATACGTGGAGTGGGTGTGCACCACGCCGCCGACTTCGGGCATGTGCCGGTAGACGTACGCATGCGCTGCAGTGTCAGAGGACGGCGAGAGGTCCGGGTTGCCCCAGTCAACGGTTCCGCCGCTTCCGATATTGATGCCCCGGACGGGAGTCCCATAGAGGTCCGTGACCACCATTTGCTCGGGCGTCAGCTCGTCATAGGAGACACCTGAGGGCTTGATGACCATGAGGTCGTAGCCAGGGATCCGGCCGGAGACGTTGCCCGCCGTCCAGACAACCAGCTTGTAGCGGGTCAGCTCGGCGTGGAGGTCGCAGACTTCGCGCCGGACTTTCGCAATGGTTTCAAGGAGCGTGCTCATGCGTTGACCCCTTCTGTGATGGCGGTGTGGGCAGCGCGCTGAATTGCCTTCAGGCGGTGCATGACGCTGTTGGTGCCGCGTCCGAAGTAGTCGTGCAGGGTGCGGTATTCCTGGAAAAGTGCCTCGTAGGCCCTGACGTTTTCAGGGATGGGCGTGTAGACCGCGCCCGGGGCAGCTGCCATGGATGCTGCCGCTTCGCGGATGTCCTTGTACTTCCCGGCGGCTACAGCGGCGTGGATTGCCGAGCCGAGTGCGGGTCCCTGCTCGGAGCCGATGGTGGAGAGCTGGAGGCCGGTGATGTCTGCGTAGACCTGCATCAGGAACTTGTTCTTCAGGAGTCCGCCAGCCACGATGAACTCCTTGACCGGTACTCCGGAATCACGGAATGCATCAACGATGGTCCGGGTGCCGAAGGCCGTGGCCTCCAGCAGCGCGCGGTAAGTGTCCTCTGGCTTCGTAGCAAGTGTCTGGCCCACTACGACGCCGGAGAGTTCGTGGTCCACCAGCACTGAACGGTTGCCTGAGTGCCAGTCCAGGGCGATGAGGCCGTGCTCGCCGATTGCCTGCTTTTCTGCGAGTTCGGTGAGGTATTCGTGGATGCCCAGGCCTTTGGCGGCCGCGGCTTGGTGGTAGTGAGGGGGGACGCCGTTCTTGGTGAACCAGCCGAAGATGTCTCCAACTCCGGACTGTCCGGCTTCATAGCCCCACAATCCGTCCACGATGCCACCGTCCACAACGCCGCACATGCCAGGCACTTCACGCAGGACGTCACCGTTCATGACGTGGCAGGTGCTGGTGCCCATGATGGCCACGAGCTGCCCAGGCTCGACAGCATTGGCAGCGGGTGCGGTAACGTGGGCGTCCACGTTGCCCACGGCTACGGCAATTCCCGCGGGCAAACCGGTCCAGGCCGCAGCCTCTTCCGTGAGGTACCCGGCGGCATCGCCCAAGCGGCCGATGGTGTGCTCAAGCTTTTCCGACACGAAGTCCTTGAACGCAGGGTTCAGCGCCGCCAGGAAGTCCTCGGACGGGTACTTGCCGTCCTGGAAGATGCCCTTGTAGCCGGCAGTGCAAGCGTTGCGTACGTAGCTGCCGCACAGCTGCCAGACGATCCAGTCGGCCGCCTCAACCCAGTGGTCCATGGCGCCGTAAACTTCGGGATCTTCCTCAAGCAGCTGCAAGCCCTTGGCAAACTCCCATTCCGAGGAGATCAGGCCCCCATACCGGGGAAGCCATGACTCCCCGCGTTCCTCGGCGAGCTTGTTAATGCGGTCGGCCTGCGGCTGCGCAGCGTGGTGACGCCACAGCTTGACGTAAGCGTGGGGACGGTCCGCGAAGCGTTCCAGTTCATTCAGCGGAGTGCCGTCCGCCGTCGTCGGGACCATGGTGCAGGCGGTGAAGTCTGTTGCGATGCCCACCACGTTGGCCGGGTTGATCCCGGCATCGGCGACGGCGGCCGGTACCGCGTTGCGCAGGACGTCGCGGTAGTCATTGGGCACTTGGAGCGCCCAGTCGGCGGGCAGCCGCTGGCCGGTTGTGGGCAGCCGGTCGGACACAACGGCGTGCGGGTATTCGAACACGCCGCTGCCGAGTTCGGCACCGTCCGAGACGCGCACGACGACGGCGCGGCCAGACAGGGTGCCGTAGTCCACGCCGATGACGAACTGTTCGTCGAGCGGGAGATTTTCAGTGGTATTCATGGGGTCTCCATCCGGCTGGCCAAGGCCTCATTGCCGGGGGTCGGGGTGGAAGAAATGAAGAAGGTCTGATGCAATTGTTAGCGCTCACAACTTTGATGTCAAGAGAGGGCCGGAGAACTGCGTGCTTCGGTTAGTTCGAGAGGGGCGCCGTGGTGGACCGGACAACGAGCCGGGGCTTCACGGTCACCGGAGTACCCGTAGTGCCGGTCTCCAGGCGATCAAGCAGCAGGCCGATGCAGCGTTGCCCAAGCTCCTCAAAGTCCTGGGCCACGGTGGTCAGCGGCGGGATGAAGTAGGCGGCTTCGGGTTGGTCGTCGAAGCCCACAACACTGATATCCGCGGGGACCCGGACGCCCGCTTCATGGAACGCCCGTAGCACCCCGAGGGCCATTTGGTCGTTGGCGACGAACAGGGCCGTCATGGAACGCTCAGCCGCGATTTTCAGGCCCTCGAGGTAGCCGCATTCAGCGCTCCAGTCGCCTTCGATCAGGGCGGCTGGTTCCAGGCCGGCCTCCCGCAGGGCATCCCGCCAACCCTCGGTGCGGGCAACCGCGTCAATCCAGTCAGCAGGCCCGGAAAGATGCCCGATGTGCTTGTGACCCAACCCGAGGAGGTGCTGTACGGCCAGGCGCGCTCCCTCGCGCTGGTCCACGGTGGCGCCGCTGAGGTGCTCGTCGCCGACAGAGCCCACTGCCACCAGCGGCACTTGAGCGGTGATGTCCTTGAGGACGTCAAAGGTTCCGGGGTGCGGCACTGTCACGACGATGCCGTCTACGCCTTGGTCCATGAAGTGGGCCATGGCGTCCTTGATGGTTTCAGGCGTGACTTCCCGCAAGCCCGCGACGCTGACAAAATAGCCTGCGTCCCTGGCTGCCTGCTGAACTCCGAGAAGGGTGTGGGACGGGCCGTACTGCGCCAACTCGCTTCCCAGCACACCGATGGTCTGGGAGCGCCGGGTCACCAGGCTGCGTGCAGCGGTGTTGCGGCGGTACCCAAGTTCAGTGATTGCCTGCTCAACGCGCTCCCGGGTCTTTGAGCTCACGTTGGGGTGGTTGTTCAGAACACGGGACACAGTTTGGTGGGAAACGCCGGCAACGCGGGCGACGTCCTCCATGACAGGAGGCCTGTTTGCTGCGGATTGTTCAGTGCTCACCCTGTCACGATAGAGCACATACGCGGCGATCAGCCCAAGGCGGCCTTGGCGGCGTAATGGCGGTACCTCGTCAGGAACGCCGGCGTCCCGGAAGTCTTCGACGCAGCAACCTCGATTCCTTCAAGCGGCCAATCGGGCAGCTTTCCCGTAAGGACGCCGGCCGCTTGCCGTGCAGCACCGTTTGCCACGTATTCCCCTGGAGCGGGCACGAACACCGGCAATCTGAAGACTTCAGCCGCAACCTGCTGCACAGCCTCGGACTGGGCGCCGCCGCCCACCAGGATGATGCGGCTGGCCGCCACGCCCTGCGCCTGCAGGGCGGCGAGGCCATCGGCCAAGGAGCACAGGACACCTTCGACGGCGGCCCTGGCCAGATTCGCGGGGGTGTAGTTGGAAACCGTGAGCCCATGGAGGGAACCTGTGGCATCCGGAAGGTTGGGCGTCCGTTCGCCTTCAAAATACGGCACAAGCGTCAGGCCGCCTGCACCTTCAGCGGCGGACAGCGCCAGCTTGCCAAATTCCTGTAAGTCCACGCCAAGCAACGCAGCGGTGGCATCGAAGATCCGGGTGGCGTTGAGCGTACAGGCAAGAGGCAGGTAGTTCCCTGTGGCGTCGGCGAACCCTGCCACCAGCCCGCTCGCATCCTGGGACGGGACCGCCGACACAGCGAACACGGTCCCTGATGTGCCGATCGAAATAACAACATCTCCCACTGCGGCGCTGACGCCCAGCCCTGCTGCGGCGTTATCGCCTGCACCGGGTCCGATCAGGGCACCGCCCGGCGTCTTGCCGGATGCTTCCAAAGGCCCGACGACGGCCGGCAGCACCGGGACATGGCCGAGGGTGCCTTTGAGGACTTCGGGGAAGTATTCGCCCGTTCTGGACGAGAAGTACCCCGTGCCGGAAGCATCGGAGCGATCTGTGCGGAGCAGCTCCAAAGAGGACGGTCCTGTGCCAGGCCCATGACCGGCCAAACGCCACGACAACCAGTCATGCGGAAGGCAAACGGCAGAAGTGCGCCGGGCATTTTCCGGTTCGTTTCGAGCCAACCACCGAAGTTTGGTGGCCGTCAGGGATGCCACGGGCACCGTCCCCGTGCTGGCTGCCCAATACGAAGCTCCGGCCGCGGCATCGCCTTGGCCGGCTTCAAGGATCAACTCTTCGGCGTCCAGCGCGGACCGGGTGTCATTCCACAGCAGCGCCGGGCGAACCACGTTTCCTGATTCATCCAGGCAGACCATGCCGTGCTGCTGGCCCCCGACCGAGACAGCATCGACGTCGTCCAAGCCGCCTGCCTGGCTGATGGCTTCCTGGAGGGCACTCCACCAGTGATCTGGATGGACCTCGGTGCCCTCAGGATGTGACGCGCGCCCCTGCCGCACCAGGGCTCCTGTGTCTGAGTCCCTGATGACCACCTTGCAGGACTGGGTGGAGCTGTCGATCCCGGCTACGAGAGGCATGCGTTTGTTCCTTTGCGGACTGTTCTTTTGGGGGACCGTCGCCGGGACTGGCAGCCCGGAGAAACGAGGAACCTTGTGGCCCCGGCGACGGAATTGCGAATGGCTGGTCTTTAGCGCGCGCCCAGAAGGTGCTCGATGGCGAGCTGGTTGAGGCGGACGAACGCGAACGAGCGCTGGGCGGCCTTGTCGGCGTCGAACGTTTCGAAGGCGCCGGCGTCAGCCAGGAGGTCGGTAGTGGTTTCGCCGGCGTTCAATGTGGGCTCGCCGAGTTCGAAGACGCCCGACGTGGCCAGCGCTTCCTGAACCTCCGGATCTGCGCGGAAAGCGAGGGCGCGTTCCTTCAGGAGCAGGTACATGGACATGTTGGACTTGGCCGATTCCCATACGCCGTCGTAGCCGTCCGTGCGGGAGGGCTTGTAGTCGAAGTGGCGGGGACCGTCGTACTTGGGCCCGCCGTTGGGGAAGCCATTCTCCAGGAGGTCCACCGTAAAGAAGGCGCTGGTGAGGTCGCCATGGCCGAAGACGAGGTCTTGGTCGTACTTGATCCCGCGCTGGCCGTTGAGGTCGATGTGGAAGAGCTTGCCGGCCCAGAGGGCTTGGGCAATACCGTGGGTGAAGTTCAGGCCCGCCATTTGCTCGTGGCCGGTCTCGGGGTTGAGGCCCACAATGTCGCCGTGTTCCAGCTGGGCGATGAACGCAAGGCCGTGGCCAACAGTCGGCAGGAAGATATCGCCGCGGGGCTCGTTGGGCTTGGGTTCCAGGGCAATCCGAAGACCATAGCCCTTCTCCTTGATGTACCCGGCGGCGGTGTCCACGCCTTCCTTCATACGGTCCAACGCCGCGGAGAGATCCTTGGAGCCGTCGTATTCGCTGCCTTCGCGGCCTCCCCACATCACGAACGTCTCGGCGCCCAGTTCAGCGGCGAGGTCGATGTTGCGCAGGATCTTGCTGAGGGCAAAGCGTCGGACGGAGCGGTCGTTTGAGGTAAATCCGCCGTCCTTGAAGACGGGGTGGCTGAACAGGTTGGTGGTAACCATCGGAACCTTGAGGCCCGTTTCGGCCAATGCGCCCTTGAAGTTCTTCAGGATGAGGTCACGCTCGGAGGCGCTGGCGTCAAAGGGGACGAGGTCGTTGTCGTGGAAAGTGATGCCGTAAGCGCCGAGTTCACTGAGCTTATGGACGGCTTCAACGGGGTCCAGGGCTGCCCGGGTTGCAACGCCGAAGGGATCGGCGCCCGTCCATCCCACGGTCCAAAGGCCAAACGTGAAGCGGTCCTGGGGAGTTGGCTGCGGGGTCATTGTTGCTCCTTTGCAAGGCGGCGGGGAGGCCATGGATAAAAAGCACTCCAATTAGTTTTCAATCTGAACTATATGGGGGATGATGGATCATGGTCAATGGAAGCCCGCAAAAATCTTTCAAGCCCTTGAGGAGGCTGCCAGAGTGAATGAGCAAGCGGCCCCGGGGCGCGTTGGTGACGTCCGCCGTCGTAATCTTTCGCTTGTCCTGGATTCGATCGCCCGCAACGGCGACGCCAAGCCCAGTCGCGCCCAGGTGGCGGCTGGAACGGGGCTGACCAAGGCAGCGGTGTCGAGTTTGGTCGCCGATCTCGTGGAGTCAGGCCTCGTCTCCGAGGTGGGCCTGTATCGCGATGGGGAGCGGGGGCGGCCAGGCCAGGGCCTTGAGCTCAGCTCCCGCCGGGGCGTTGTCGGAATGGAAATCAACGTCGACTATCTGGCCGTGGGCTTGGTGGACCTCGGCGGGAACCTGCGATTCAGTTCCACGGTGGAGTCCCGCAACCGCGGGCTCAAGCCGGGTGCCGTCATGGACGAACTGGGCGTGCTGGCCGGTCAGGCGAAAGCCGCAGCCGCCTCTGCCGGCATCACGATCCTCGGTGGTGGTCTTGCGGTTCCCGGCCTGGTTGATGAGCAACACGACATCGTCCTGTCCGCTCCAAACCTACATTGGGAGCACGAGCAATTGAATCCGCGGGCGTTGCTGGAGGACGCGCCGCTCGGTGTCAGGCTGTCCAACGAGGCAAACAGTGCTGCGCTTGGTGAGCTTTGGTACGGCGAAGGCCCCTCGGACTTCCTCTACGTTTCCGGCGAAGTGGGCGTTGGCGGTGGGGTCATCATCGGTTCTGAGCTCTACACGGGACCTGGCGGTTCCGCCGGAGAACTGGGCCACATCGTGGTGCATCCCGAGGGGCCTTCATGTTCCTGTGGAGGGGCTGGCTGCTTGGAAACATTCGCCGGCCAGGAAGCCATTTTCGAAGCTGCCCGCATCCCGGAGGGGTCTCTTGGCAGGCGAACCGAACTTCTGCTCGCCGCCTTGGCCGCCGATGAGCCGCATGCCAAGCGTGCAGTTCGGGACGCCGGACGGTACCTGGGCATCGCGCTCGCCTCTTCTGCGCGTCTGATGGACGTCGAAGCCGTGGTGCTCGGGGGGCACTTTGCCGTCCTCGCCGATTGGTTGAAACCGGCAGTGCTGTCGAGTTTGGAAAGATACGCACCGGGGCTGCTGAAGCCGGAAAGCCTCACAGTTTCGCGTTTGGAGCACAGTGGGACGCTGCTGGGCGCGGCGGGTCAAGTGATCCGCGCTGTCATTGAATCGCCGTCCGAATTCCTGCTGGGCAAACCCGCGTAGGGCACCTTTCCGCGGGGCGGTTTCCGGGATCCGCAGGATCTCTGCGCCTGGTTCTTCCATGCAATTCATCAGCATGCTTACTATTAAGTGGTCAGTTTGTTCGCGCATGCTCAACCCACGAACAGGTGTCCCATGAGTACTCAAAATTCAGCACACACCAGCACGGCGAAGGCGGGCAGTGCTCCCGCCCCTGAAGACGAGCGCAAGCCGGATAGTCTCAACGACCTGGTGAAGCCCACTTGGATGTATATAGCCAAGAGGACGCTGCGGGAGTTCAACAAGGATCAGTGTCCCGATGCCGCTGCCGGCCTCACCTACTATGCAGTGCTCTCCCTTTTCCCCGCGCTTTTGGCGTTGGTTTCCCTCATCGGGATCTTTGGCGACGCCGGGAAAACCACCAACGCGTTGCTGGACATCGTGCAGCAGTTCGCTCCAGGGCCCGGTGTTGATGCCATGCGGCAGCCCATTGAGGAACTGACGCGCTCCAACGCGGCGGGCTTTGCACTGGCCCTGGGCATCCTGGCGGCGTTGTGGTCGGCCTCCGGGTACACCACGGCCTTCAGCAGGGCGATGAACCGCGTGTACGAAGTGGATGAAGGCCGCGGCTTCATCAAACTGCGCGGGACGATGCTCGCCGTGACCGTCGTCGCGCTTGTGGGCGCGGCACTGGCCGCCGCGATGCTCGTCCTGAGCGGACCAGTGGCGGAGGCTATAGGTAAGGCAATCGGAATGTCCGACACGATCCTCACGGTGTGGAATATCGCCAAGTGGCCTGTCCTGATCGTGCTGGTGGTCATCGTCATTGCGGTGCTCTACTACTACACCCCCAACGTCAAGCAGCCCAAGTTCCGTTGGATGAGCCCGGGATCCCTCATTGCCCTGATTATTTTTGCCCTGGCATCGCTCGGTTTTGGCTTCTACGTTGCGAATTTCAGCAATTACAACAAGACCTACGGAACGCTGGCAGGCGTCATCATCATGCTGCTCTGGCTGTGGATCCTGAACATGTCGCTGCTTTTCGGCGCGGAATTTGACGCCGAAATGGAACGCGGGCGGCAATTGCAGGGAGGTATTGAAGCTGAAGAAAGCATCCAACTCCCGCCGAAGGATACCAAGCGCAGCGATAAGCAGCAGAAGCAGGAAGACGAAGTTATCCGCCGCGGGCAGGAACTTCGTGAGAACTACGAAGACGAAACACGCGCCAACGAAGCCCGGGAACGAAACGCAGATGCCAAAGACAAGAAGTGAAGCGCAGCGCGTCAACGGGTCCGGCACCACGCGCAGGAAGCTTAAGGCTGTTCGCGACGGCGACAGTGTGGAAATCCATGGTGAGGTTTTCCGCGTCAGCTCCGTCCAGCCCGAAGAGGGAACCCGGAATATCCGGGTGGAGTTACAAGCCAACGACGGCGGCACTCTCACCTTGATCGGTGTTCCGCGCGCGCAGGTCCACGTGCCCGCCAATCTGTAGCCGGGCTGGGGCTCCGCGCGGATTACGCCCCTGCAGGGAAGCCCTGGTCGGCGTCGTCCCACCAGCCCTCCCAGGCGCTGGACGACAGGCGCTCCGAGGCGAAGGTGGCAGCAGGCGAGTTTTCTTCAGGGGAATCGCCTGAGGAGCCGCTGTGGCTGCTGCTGGCGTCCAGGAAAAAGTTGAGAGTCTTCAAGAGCATCATGGTGGTGTCCTTTCAGTGGTTTCTTGGACCTCTTTGTCCAGGTGAAACCAGCGTAGGTGGCCATTGTTTCCTCTCATCGACGCAATGTTTCAGCTATGTACCACTTATCTAACATGGGCATTCCGCGCCTCCCCGCTGAAACAAAACGGTACGAAAAAGCGAGCCCCTGCCGTGACCGGGCAGGGGCTCGCTTGCTTTGGGGGCGGTCCTCCCGCGGAGCTTAGGGCATCCGCGGGAGGACCACGTTCTTGGGGTGTTGGGGTGTTGGGGTTCTTAGGCGTACGGGAGGACAAGCTCCGCGTAACGCTGCTTCATGGTTTCCAGGACCGTGTCGCCATCGGCGTCCCAGATCTCCTGGTTGAAGATCTCAACCTCAATGTCGCCCGTGTATCCGGCGTCGCGGACCCAGGTGCCGATCGTCGCGAAGTCAATGACGCCGTCGCCCATCATGCCGCGGGATAGCAGCGCGTCTGAAGCGATCGGCAGGTTGAAATCACATACCTGGTAGGAGGCAATGCGCTTTTCGCGCCCGGCACGTTCGATCTGCGCCTTAAGTTCCGGATCCCACCAGACGTGGAACGTATCGACGGCGACGCCCACAGTCCTGGCGTCGTACGGCGCGGCGAGATCCAGGGCCTGGCCAAGGGTGGAGATGAGCGCGCGGTCGGCGGCATACATCGGATGCAGGGGCTCCAGCACCAGCCGTACGCCGTTCTCCGAAGCGAACGGGACCAATTCTTCGAGGCGGTCGGCAACGCGCTGGCGGGCAGCAACCACGTCCTTCTCGCCTGGAGCAAGCCCGCCAACCACCAGGAACAGCTCCTGGGTGTCCAGCGCGACTGCTTCGCGGACGGCTTCGAAATTGTCGGCCAGCGCCGCAGCCTGACCTTCAGCATCAGCCGCCGTGAGGAAGCCTCCCCGGCACAGGGACGAAACCCGGAGCCCGGCGTCCTTGATGAGCTTCGCTGCTTTATCCAGCCCAGCCTCGGCAACACGGTCACGCCACGGTCCGATCGCGGGAATGCCGGCGCGTGCACAACCGTCAACGGCTTCGGCAAGAGTCCACTTCTTGGTAGTTGCGCTGTTCAGCGAGAGTCTGGAAAAATCGCTCATGCGCCCACTCCGTTAATCCTCAGATAATCGGACATCCGGAATGCTGCCAGTGACGGGTCCTTCAACAAGCCGGCCTGATCGGCAAGTTCGAAGGTCTTGGCCAGGTGCAGCACAGATCGTCCCGAGTGCAGTCCTCCAACCATCTGGAACCCGGGCTGCTTGCCGTTGAGCCAGGACATGAACGCGATGCCCGTCTTGTAGTAGAACGTCGGTGCGCTGAAGATGTGCTTTCCGAGCTCACGCGTAGAGTCCAGGATGGCCCGACCTTCTGCACCTTGGCCGGCGTCGTACTTCTGCAAGGCAACCGAAGCAGCGGGGTAGATGGCAGCGAAGATGCCCAGCAAGGCATCGGAGTGGTGCCTCTGGTCGCCGTCGATCAGCTCCGGATAGTTGAAGTCGTCGCCCGTGTAGAGACGGACTCCTTCCGGAAGGTTGGCGCGGAGGGCGACCTCATGGGAAGCGTCCAGAAGCGAGACTTTCACGCCATCCACCTTGTCCGCATGCTCGCGGATCAGGCTGACGAACGTTTCAGTGGCCACGGAAACATCATCCGAGCCCCAGTATCCGGCCAGCGCGGGATCGAACATGGTGCCCAGCCAGTGCAGGATGACCGGTTGGTCAACTTCCTGCAGGAGCGTCGAGTAGACGTGCAGGTAGTCGTCGGCGCCGCTGGCCACCTTGGCCAATGCGCGGGAGGCCATGAGGATAACCTTGGGGCCTGCTTCGCTGACGACGGCGATCTGCTCGCGGTAGGCATCGATGACGGCCTGGATGCCGGCCGCGCCTTCAGGGAGTGCACTGATATCCAACTGGTCCGTACCTGCGCCGCAGGAGACAAGGTCCCGGACGGACTTGCCGGCCGTTGCTGCGTTGCCCGCTGCCACAACGGAAGCTGCCTCGGCACCGGTGCGCTTGATGAGCTGCTGGGTAGCTGCCCAGTCCAGGCCCATGCCGCGCTGCGCGGTATCCATGGCATCAGCCACCCCAAGTCCGTAGGACCAAAGCTCATGGCGGTATGCCAGCGTGGCATCCCAATCAAGCTGCGCCGGAGCGCCGGGGGTGTTGTCAGCAGCGACCTCAGGGATGACGTGGGCTGCGGCGTACGCGCGGCGGGCCGTCAGCGGGGCGCTCGGCTTGACCCACGCAGTGGCGGGCTGGAGGCGGTACTCGCGGGTGCCGCCGTCGTTGGTGGGAAGAATGAGTGACGTCATTAGAGGGTGATCTCCGGGATGTCGATGGTGCGGCGCTCTGCGGAGGACTGCAGGCCGAGCTCGGCAAGCTGTACGCCGCGAGCTGCGGAGAGCAGGCCGAAGCGGTGTTCGCGGCCGGCCACCACGTCGCGCAGGAATTCTTCCCACTGCAGCTTGAAGCCGTTGTCCAGTTCAGCGTTGGCCGGAACTTCCTGCCACTGGCTGCGGAAGGATTCGGTGACGGGCAGGTCCGGGTTCCAGACCGGCTTGGGCGTGTGGGCGCGCTGCTGCGCAACGCACTTGTTCAAACCGGCGACGGCGGAACCGTGCGTACCGTCGATCTGGAACTCGACCAGTTCGTCCCGGTAGACGCGGACGGCCCAGGAGGAGTTGATCTGGCCGATGACCTCGTCGCCGGCCGGGGTTTCGAGTTCGAAGATGCCGTAGGAAGCATCGTCAGCGGTGGCCTTGTATTCCTTGCCGGCTTCATCCCAACGCGCGGGGATGTGGGTGGCGGTCTTGGCGTTGACGCTCTTGACCTTGCCGATGATGCCTTCGAGCACGTAGTTCCAGTGGCAGAACATGTCCGTGGTCATTCCGCCGCCGTCTTCCTTCCGGTAGTTCCAGGACGGGCGCTGGGCTGCCTGGACGTCGCCTTCGAAGACCCAGTAGCCGAATTCGCCGCGGATGGAGAGGATGCGGCCGAAGAATCCCTCGTCCACGAGGCGGCGGAGCTTGACCAGGCCGGGGAGGTACAGCTTGTCGTGCACGACGCCTGCGGTGACGCCGGACTCCTTGCCGATTTGCGCCAGCTCGATTGCTTCCTCGAGGGTCTCAGCCGTGGGCTTCTCGGTAAAGATGTGCTTGCCGGCGCGCATGGCCTTCTTCAAGGTGGCGGCGCGAAGGCTGGTCATTGAGGCGTCAAAGACGATGTCCACCGTGGGGTCGGCGATGACGGCGTCCAGGTCCGTGGACCATTCGGAGACCTTGTGGAGTTCGGCGAGCTCACGGATCTTGGCTTCGTTGCGGCCAACCAGGATCGGTTCCACCTGAACCTTGGTGCCGTCTTCGAGCGTGAAGCCACCGGCGTCGCGGATGGGGAGGATGGATCGCAGCAAGTGCTGGCGGTAACCCATACGGCCGGTGATGCCGTTCATGGCGATGCGGATCGTCTTTGTTTCGTAGCCCATGTTTTCTCCAGGTCCTTGTGTGCCGGCCGCTGTGCGTTGCCGGTGTTTGCAATTCGAGACGTTGGGAAAGCGCATTCCCGTTGCATCGATCATGCACTATGCCCAGCCGGGTTGGCAAGCGCTTTCCCAAAAATGGGTGAAGACTGCCATAATTTCTTTAGCGCCAGTCTCGAAGGCTTGCAGAAAAGGAGGGCCTCGTGGCCGCCAGCACATTGAGTGAAGTTGCCCGTTTGGCAGGGGTCTCCCTTGCCACGGCGTCCCGTGTCCTCAACGGTTCCACCCGTAAGCCCGCAGAGGATATCGCGGAGCGCGTCCGTGAGGCCGCGGAAAAGCTCGGCTACGTCCCCAATGCCCAGGCCCAGGCGCTTGCAAAGTCCAGTTCGGAACTCATCGGACTGATTGTCCACGACATCGCCGACCCCTACTTTTCGGCCATTGCCCGCGGCGTCCAGGAGGCGGCTCGCCAACAGAACCGCATGGTCCTGTTGGCCAGCACCTCCGGCGCTCCTTCGGATGAACGGGAAGCTGTGGCAGCCTTCGCGGCCCGTCGCGCAGATTCAATCGTCATCGCCGGTTCCCGCTCGGCACGGCCCGAGGACGAGCAGGGCAATGTGGAGCTGGCTGCCGAGTTGGATCGCTATTGCCGTAATGGCGGGCATGTCGGCGTCGTAGGTCACCCGATCGTGGGCTCCACTACCGACGAGGGCTACCACGTGGTTGAGGTGCCCAACGAGGACCTCGCCGCGGAGCTCGCTGACCAGTTGGCTGCCGTGCATGAGGGCGCCTTCGTCGTTGTTGGCGGCCCTGAAGGGCTCCTGACCTCCGATGACCGGATCCGCGGCTTCCAGCGCGGACTCGCCGACACCGGCCGGCACCCCGCCGAGGTTATCCGTACAGGCTTCAACCGCGCGGGAGGATACGACGCCGGGCTGGCGCTGGCCGAACGAATCAAGGCCTCCGGCGAACGCCTCTGCATCTTCGCGGTGAACGACGTCATGGCCATCGGCGTGACAGCCGCATTGCGGTCACAGGGCGTGTGGATTCCCCGTGACGCAAACATCGCTGGTTTTGACGACATTGAAACACTGCGGGACTTCCGTCCCGCCCTGTCCACGGTGTATCTGCCGCTGGAGGACATTGGAAGGCTTGCGGCCGGCGACCCTGATGGCGGCTCTGTGGTTGGCTCCGTCAAACTCCGCCGAAGCACCGAGCTGCCTGTGGAGAACCAAACAGCCTAGTTGCTTGCAGTTTTCGTGAGCGTCGCGGTCGCAGGCCGTTGGCCAACCTGGCGCAGGTCCAAGCGTGGATCTGGTTTTCTCGGCGTCGTGCGGTGATTACACATTTGTAGCGATACCGCTAGGAATATGTAATCGGCGCAAGTGATGCCAGTAAGCTTTCGACCGCTCCGAGGCCGTCGAAGTGGCGTTAGTCTTCCCCGAGCGTAATGGTGTGCAGGAAAGCGGCGTCGTTGAGCACGTTGTCCGGAAGGTCATCCTCAACGAACTCCAACATGATGTCCATGTCCTTGCCGTTGCCGCGAAGGACATCGGAGACGGTCTGCCACAGGAGCTTGCGCGACCTCAGCGGATGGCGTTCAGCCTCAGGTCCCCAGGAAAAGCAGTGGACGCCCACCAGATGGGGGAGGACTTCGTGCAACGACTCCAGCGCCTGCTGGTCGGAAAGCCCGACGGCGGGCTGCCAGTAAGTGCCGACGTTGGCGTGGTTCACACGCCGCAGGAGCTCAAGTGTTGTTTCGGGGGAGTCCGTGAGTGTGTTGCCGTGGTACTCGAAGGCGATTGCGGTCCCTCGTGCCGCGGCCAGATCGGCGATGCGCTGCGTGTCCTTAACCACCGCGTCCCAGTGCTCCTGGCTGGCGTCGGTTGAACCAAGCTCCCCGGCCCAGACCCGGATCCGACGCGCGCCGAGCGCGGCGGCGAGGCTGAGGACGGGCTCGAAATCGCCGAAAGCTCCGGATCGGTAATAGGAACCGAGCGACATGACGCTGAGGCCTGCGGCCTCGGTGGCCTCCTTGGCATGGGCAGCGGATGTGGCGTCACTGACATGGACATCAGTGCCCCACTCGATGCCTGCCAAGCCCGCGTCGGCAGAAATGCGCACGACGTCGTCTATCCCCAACTCCCGCAGGGTGACGGAACAAATGCCGGGCGTCAGGTCCGCCAACGTCGTGAAATCGATCATTTGTTCAGGATAACTGGAATGCGCTTACCCAGTAAGGTTGTATCGCCTGTCGAACACATCACTTCAGGCCTCAGATGAAATCGACGACGAGCGTGAGGTGTTGCGCTTCCGGACCTCACGCAACACGATCTGCTCCGGGCAGACGGTCGAGAGGAAGTCGCCGACTGAGAGGGCGAGCCGCTCGCCGACGAGTGAGTACAGGATGCGGTTGGCGTCCCGCCGTTCCGCGATCAGGCCTGCCTGGCGGAGCACGCTCAGGTGGCGGGAAATAGTTGGGCCTGTGGCGCTGAATCTCGCAGCGATCTCGCCCGCAGCCAACTCGCCGTCCTTGAGGTCCTGAAGAATCTGCCGCCTCGTAGGATGCGCGAGTGCGGCGAAGATGTCGGATGCCGTATCTGCCATGTTTGCAATATAGCACGATTGCTATATACAGTTTAGCTTCATTGCTAATAAGCGAAGGAGCAACGTCATGCGTGTAGCTATTACCGGTGGTACCGGGTTTGTTGGCCGTCACTTGGCAGCACGTCTAGGCAGCGAGAACACAGTGGTGATCTCTCGGCGGACAGGAGTGCAGATCGACGATGCGGATGCCTGACGGCGGCATTCTCCGGGTGTGAGGTCGTGGTGCACTGTGCCGGTATCAATCGAGAGATCGGAGACCAGACCTTCGATCGCGTACACGTCGACGGTACCCGGGCTGTGATTGAGGCCGCCCGACGAACGGGTGTGAAGCGGATAGTTATGCTGAGCTTCCTCAGGGCCCGGCCTGACTGTGGATCGCCCTACCACGAGACGAAGTGGGCCGCCGAGGAACTCGTCCGGCGGTCCGGGATCGACCACACCATCCTTAAGGCGGGCATGATCTACGGCCCTGGTGATCACATGGTGGACCACGTGACTCGGGCCGTGCGCACGTGGCCGGTTTTCGCCACTGTCGGCTATCGTGAGCGGACAGTCCGCCCGATACCCGTCGAGGAAGCCGTCAACGTATTGATTGCTGCCCTTGAGGGGCGGATTCCAAGCCCGACGGTCGCCGTTGTTGGAGCCGAAGAGCTGGAACTTGGCGCGGCTGTTCGTCGGATTGCACAAGTCGCAGGCAGGCGCCCTGTCTACTTACCCGTCCCGGTGTGGGCCATCCGCCTACTTGCGCAGCTCACGGAGTGGACAATGGTGGTCCCGCTTGTTGCAAAAGCACAAGCACAGATGCTCGCAGAGGGTGTCAGTGAACCCTCCCCGTTCGCGCCGGAGCTGCCGGAGGAAATTCGCCCAGTTCTGAGGTTCGATGTCGATCGGATCCATGCGGCGCTGCCTGACGGTCGATTCGGTCTGAGTGATCTACGAATCGCACAATGGTGGGCCGGGCAACGCCGTCACCAGGCGGGCCGGCCCAGTCGTTAGTTCGACTTGCTCAGCGCCCGGCCCATGATCGCCTGGGTTAGCGCATCAATGACTTCGGCGTTGGCCAGGGGATTGCGGATAAGCGTGAAGTCGACATCTCCCACGGGAGGCAGGTCGAATCGTTGGGTGATGACTTTGAGGTCTTCGGGAACCAGGGACGCCGGCATCACGGCTACGCCAATGCCCGCCCGGACTGCGGCCAGTACGCCGCTGATCTGCTTGGTGCTGCACGTGATGCGCCACGTGCGCCCGGCGGCTTCCAGGGCGTCGATGGCCAACTTCCGGCTCAGGCTTGGCGCGGGGTATGCGATCAGCGGCACGGGCGCGCCCGGCTCCAGGACGGTTTGCTCAACGCCAACCCACGCGAAGTTGTCATGCCGGACCACGGTGCCTTCCTTAGCGCCAGCCACCCACTTCACGAACACGAGGTCCAGCTGGCCGGCGTTGAGGCGTTTGTAGAGTTGGTCGCTTTGGCTGACGGTCAGTTCCAGGTTGATCTGCGGATACAGTTGCCGGAATTCGCGCAGGATCCGCGGGAGCCCTGTGATGGCGAGGTCATCCGCCGTGCCAAACCGGAGGCGGCCCCGCATTGCGGAACCGGAAAAGTATCGTGCTGCGGAGTCGTGGGCGGCAAGGATGCTGCGGGCAAAACCCGCCATGGCGTCACCGTTGTCCGTCAGCCGGACTTCCCGGGTGTCACGGGCCACCAGGACCCGCTTGGCGGCGGCTTCAAGCTTGCGGACGTGCTGGCTCACTGTTGGCTGGGCCAACCCCAACCGCTCGGCCGCCTTGGTGAAACTCAGCGTCTCTGCGACGGCCAGGAAGGAGCGGAGCTGGACAGGTTCAAACACGGAACTCCTCGGGAGGGTGGAAAAACTGCGAAAGCGCGGGAGCGTCATTGCAATCCGCAATGCTAGTTATAGGCGTAATACGCTTCCATAATTGCTGCTGGCAACCATAGCGTTAAAGGCATCCCACCGAAACTCTCGATCCGAGGACTACCTTTGGCACCCCCACCGCCTTCAGCGGCAAACGTCAGCCAGCCCGTCATCGATTCCCTGTCCGCGCCGCAGACGCCGGACACCGTCACCCAGCCACTCGCCGTCGTAAGCGAAAAGCTGCCCTGGCGGCACACCTTCATCTCCTTGAAAGTACCTAACTTCAGGATCTTTGCAATTGGCCACTTCATCGCCGTGATTGCGATCTGGATGCAGCGCATTGCCCAGGACTGGATGGTGCTCCAGCTCTCTGGTTCCGTCACCGCGGTCGGAATTACCGTGGCGCTGCAATTCATGCCGTCGTTGTTCCTTGGCCCGTGGGGCGGCATGATGGCAGACCGCTTCGCCAAGCGAAAGATCCTCATCATCTGCCAGTCCGCGGCAGCCGTGCTTGCTGCAACCTTGGCGGCGCTTTCCCTCAGCCAGCGCGTAGAAGTCTGGCACGTCTACGCGATCGCCCTGGTCCTGGGCTTCGTGACCGTCCTGGACCAGCCGGCGCGGCAGGTATTCGTCAACGAACTCGTCGGTCCCAAGTACCTGCGCAACGCCATCAGCGTGAACTCAACAACCTTCCAGCTCGGTGGCCTGATCGGCCCGGCACTCGCGGGATGGCTGCTCACCGCCGTGGGTGCTGGTTGGGCATTCGCGGCAAATGCAGTCGCATGCTGCTCCACCGTGGCCATGCTCTTGATCCTCCGCAAAGACCAGCTGCATCTTAGCCGGCCGACGCCCCGCAAGAAGGGCATGCTGCGCGAAGGCCTCCAGTACGCGCTCAGCAAACCCACTATCTACTGGCCATGGTTGATGGCCGGGTTCGTGGCTGTTTTCGCAATGAGCCTCCCGGTGCTGCTGGCGGCCTTCGCGGACCACGTGTACGACGCCGGGGCCGGAGGCTACGGCCTGCTGAACGCGATGGTTGCGCTCGGTGCTCTGATAGGCGCGGTTACGTCCACGCGGCGCCGTCAGCTCCGGTTGCGGTCGGTGGTGCTCTCGGCGGGCTTGTACGGCTTGATGCTCTGCCTATCGTCCGTGATGCCGTCCATGGTCTGGTTCAGCGTCTCCATGGTCCTGGCTGGATTCTGGTGCCTCATGTTCCTCACGGCGGCAAACCAGATGGTGCAGACCAGTTCCAACATGAGCATTCGAGGCCGGGTGATGAGCCTGTACTTAGTTGTGCTCATCGGCGGCCAGGCAATTGGCGGCCCCGTCATGGGGTGGCTGGCCGAGCACCTGGGGCCGCACCTGGCCATTCTTGTGGCTGGCGGTGTGCCGGCAGCGGCGGCGGCTGTTGTCGCCGTCGTGCTGGCCCGGAAGGCTTCCCTGCACATCAAAGTGGACCTGCGTGACCGGCGTCGAGTGCTCCGGATCGTGGACCGGACACAGACTGCATAGCGGTAAAAACCGAAAGCAAGCAGAAAGGCAGTGCCTGCGGGGAGCCGCAGGCACTGCCTTCTTGCTGTGGAGCCTTTAGCTTACGGACGCTTCCGCCGCAGCCGGCAAGTGTGGGTACTCCGCGGAGCGTCCCTGGAACTCGAGCACATCCGTGTTGCGGATGACGCCGTCGCGAATCTCGATCGCACGGGAGATCGTCTCATTGGCCTCCCACGCCTCCGGACCTGCGGCCACAGTCTCCAGGAATGGCAACAAAGCCTCGCTGATCTCCCAGCTGGCCGAGTTCCACAGGTAAGAAGGGCTGTGGTCAACGGCGTAGTAGTTCACGTGCCCGCCCACCCGGAACATGGGTTCATCGAACGTTGTGGACCTTGCCCAGCTGAATCCCATCCCGGGATCGCAGGACACATCCACGATCAGGCTGTCCGGCCGGAAATCGGCCAGGTCCTCTGTCCGCAGATACGTCAGCGGGGAATTCGGATCCTGCAAGGTGCAGTTGACCACAATGTCCGCGGCAGCAAGGAACGGGGCCAACGGCTTGCGACCACCGTCTGTGATGACTTCGCTCAGGAAGGGTGCATTGTTGTCGTGGTCGAACTGCACGATCCTCACTGAGTGGATCGGAGATCCCACCGCGGCGACACCCCTGTTCGTCAGGACCTGGACATCATGGACGCCGTGCGCATTCAACGCTGTCACGGCTCCGCGGGCAGTGGCGCCAAAACCGATGACCACTGCTGTCAGGCGACGACCGTAATCACCCGTTGAGCCGGTCAAAGCCAGGGCATGCAGCACGGAGCAGTATCCGGCAAGCTCGTTGTTTTTGTGGAAGACGTGAAGTCCGAAGCCGCCGTCGGCAGCCCAGTGGTTCATGGCTTCGAAAGCGATGAGAGTTAGCTTTTTATCTATCGCGAGTTGGGTGATGGCCTCGTCCTGGACGCAGTGCGGCCAACCCCAAAGGGTCTGCCCGTCCCGAAGTTCCGCAAGATCCTCGACCTGCGGCTTGGGCAGCAGAATGACGTCGTTCCCGGCGATGAGCTCCTGCCGGGTCCCCAGCCCACCCACAAGCCCGGCGAGTGTGCTGTCCGGAACACCAAAGCGTTCGCCGTAACCATATTCAAGGTGGAGCCGTTGGCGCAGTTCCGGAGCAATGCGCTCAAGATGTTGAGGGTGGATCGGTAGCCGTTGCTCGTTGGGCTTCAGCGAAGAACCCAGGACGCCAATGCTTAGCGGACCTTGCGCCCCACTCACTTTTTATGGCCGGTTGCGGGTTTCGCGGCCGCAGTGTCGGGCGTCTCGGCGGCCCGTTTGTCCGCGCGCTTTTCCTTGATGGATTTACTGGATTTCTTCGATGCAGCTTGGCGCGGTGATTTGTCGCCCATGATGGCTCCCTAGAGCGGAGCCGAAATGGCTCCTGACTCCTGACGATACACCCCGCGCCTGAGCAGCTTGGTATCGGGCTGACTCACTGTGCAGGCTCGACGGCGGGCCGGCCATGCGTTACGCGGTGGCTGACGCGATCCGCGGTGTCGTCAACCCGAACGAAGTGCTCCACAGGCTCCATGTAGAACCGGGCACTGTTGATGACGCCCTCTTCCACGCCGAAAATGATGACGCCGGTGAGCTCATGCGGCGTGCCATCCCGCCACGAGCCCTGCATGTGCAGCTCGGTCCAAGCTTGGTTGCCGGACACGCTATGGGAGACCATTCGAACTCTGATGTTCGGCACTCCTGTGAAGAGCTGCTCCCAGTTGCTGCGGATAGCGTCCCTGCCAGTGAAGCCCCTGGTGGGGTGGGCAGGCGTCTCATTGACGTAGCCAGGCGCGAAGCATTCGGCCAAGGCTTCCAGATCATGCTTGTTCGTGGCTTCCAGCAGGCGGTGGATGACGGCGAGTGGACCCGCCTCAGCATCGTCGGTGAGAGTCATTGGAGGACCTCCCGGATAGGTGGATGTAACTACGAGTTTAGGCTTGGTGGCCGTCGGGGTCGACGGGTGCGGGGCCTTATCTGGTGAGTGCCGGGTTTCACGCGCAAAGAGGGCCCAGGACCACACATGGTTCCCAACAAGATGACCCCCTGCCCGGAGGCAAGGGGTCATGGTGGAGCGGGCGACGGGAATCGAACCCGCGTATCGAGCTTGGGAAGCTAGCGCTCTACCATTGAGCTACGCCCGCGTCGCTCCGGTTATTCGCCGGAGCGAGTCCTAGCTTAGCGCAGTTGCGCGGGTCCTCATGACAGCCGCGCAACCATGTCTACTTGAAGAGCTTCAGGCCGTTCCATCCGGATCCAACCTGCGCGTAGGTGGTCCAGGAACCCCTGCCGAGGCCGTAGTTGTACAGGTTGCCGTCCGCAGTTTGCGCAGTGATGCCGCGCGTGCCTGCACCGGTGAGCCCGAAGCCCGGAAGCAGCATGCGCATGTACTGCCAGCCTGTGCCCACGGTGGTGGCCGGGCCAAAGAAACCAGCCCAGCCGTCTCCCCGGTAATTGATCAGGGATCCGGAAGCTGTCCTCGCCAGGATGTCGTTCGCGCCGTCGCCCTCCCAGTCCGCCATGGTCAGTTCCATGCCGTTCCAGCCCTTGCCGATGACCTGTGAAGCGCTCAGGGCACCGCCGAAGGTGTTGGCGTAGTAGCGCAGCACACCATCCGGAAAATACCCGACGACGCCGGGCCGCGGGTGCGCGTGCGTCCACTTGCCCACGGTGATGGTCATGCGATCCCAGCCACCGCTCCCCACGACAACCTGGCCGGCGAAGCCGCCGCCGGGTAGGCCACGGTAAACGCCCAGGACGCCGTTGTTCCACTGCGCAAGGATGTCGTAAATGCCATCAATGTCCCAGTCCACCACGAAGCCCTGCTTCAAGCCGGTCCAGCCCGAACCGATCTGGACGGGCGCCCCATACCCGCCTGCCGCCGTCGCGGGATAACGCAGCATCCGGCCGGAAAAATCGGCAGCTACGAGGTCGGCGCCGGACTTGATGCTCGCGGCGGCCGCCGGATTTCCGGCGAAATAGTGCTCCAGCGTCGGGAATCCGCGCCTGTTCATATCAGTGGCCAACGCGACGCCAACATAGCGCAAATGCCAGGGCTCGTAGCTGTACCCGGTGGTGCCCGTGTAGCCGTTGGGGTACCGGACGATGAAGCCGTACTTGTGGGCGTTCGCTGCCACCCATTTGCCAGCTGCTGTGTCTCCGAAGCAGGTGCTCAGGCCACAGGAACCGGCAGCATTGCCGATGTCCATGGCGAGGCCGGTCTGGTGTTCGCTGTACCCGGGACGTGCCGAGATGGTGTCCGCATAGGCCTGGCCGTAGATGCTGACGTAGTAGGAGTAAACCTGCTGTTGCTGGGCATAGGACCGGTAGCCGCTCACGATCGACAGGCCGCCGGTCCCAGCGTCCGCCGCGCCCTGGAAGAGGCCATTGAGCCAGGCAGCGGCTTCGGCCCGCATGTACTGGCCGGAGCCGCGGGCATTGATGAGGTCGCTGGGGGCGTAGCTGACGGGATTCAGTGGCCGGGATTTATTGACCAGGACAGAGAAGCTTGCAGGGTTCCCGATGGGATCCACGCTGGGCAGGGGATTCACCGTGGTAGGCGCGGCCACTTTATTCGCAACTCTGGATGCCACTGCCGTAGGGGTTGTTGCTGATGCCGCCGACGCAGGCGCAGCGGCCATGACTCCGCCAGCCACCGCCATGGCGAGGAATGCAGCGCAAGCAGCCAGCCGCCGTCGTGCGTTCCCACGGATAGAGTTCCCACGGACAAACGGATGTTTCAGTACTCGCATTACGCCCCCAATTTGGTTTTGCCAGCGGCACGAACTCTACCCGGCCCGGGACTATGTGTCAGCTGTGTCTCAGATACGCCGGCAGGTAACCATTCGGTCAAGGCTCGTTTGTCGTGTGTCGCAGGCAAGCGCGGCTGACTATTCTGAAGGTGTTAGCTGCAGTGTATGGGGAACCGGGCTACGACATTCGAACCGTACGCCGAAAGAGGTTTCCGTGGCATTTGCAGACTATGAAGTGGTGATCAGCAGGGATGCCATGACCGTCTATGGATTCCTGATGGATGGTATGAACAACTCCCTCTGGCGCTCGGGAGTGCGCAGCATCTCGCTCCGATCCGGTGTCCGTGGCCAGAAGGGCGCGGTCTATCAGCAGACGCTCACTGGCCCGGGAGGACGGCCGATCGCTGCAGACTTCGAGATCACGGAGGCCCGGCCGGGCGCAGAAGTGCGCTTCGCCGTGGTGGCCGGACCCGCCCGGCCCACGGGCGGCTACTACCTCAGCACCGAAGGCAAGACGACGCGGCTCAGGTTCGCACTGGAGTACCACCCCAAGGGCCTGCAGAAACTCATGAACAGCATGATCCAGAAGACCATGGAAAGTGAAGTTGCCCAGTTGGAGCAGCTCAAGACCGTTATTGAGTCCGCCCAGGCGGTTTGATTACCGGGCGATTTGATTACCCGGCGGTTCCCTACTGGGCGAGCTTGAAGCCACTCCAGCCGCCACCGACGCTGACCGGCGTCGTCAGTCCTCCCGAGGTGAGGTCCCAATACTCCAATACACCGTTGGTGCCCAGGCCCGCGATGCCCGTGGTGTTTGCGCCGGTAACTCCTTGAAGTGACCGCAAACCGGTGTAGTCGGTCCATGCCGCACCCACCACTGGCCTGGCCTCCTGCTTCGGAATGGCCAGTCCGCTGCCGCGATACAACCTCAGATACCCATTGGGCTCAACGGCGAGGAGATCCTGGAAACCATCGGCGTTGTAGTCCACCATGCTGAGCCGGACGGCCTTGTTGCCTGTTCCGATCGCCGCCTGGGTTCGTATGTACGTCATTCCGGAATTCTTGTAGAACCAGAGCCCGCCGGAGGCATCCATGGCCACAATTTGCGGGAGGCGGTTGTTCGCACACCAAGTACCCACGGCTATGTTGAGGGACTCCCACCCCTGGCCCAGGACTCCGGGCGATCCGAAGCCGCCAGACTGCCTGCCCGGGTACACAAGGAGCGCTCCATCCAGGTGTTGGGCGATGAGGTCAAAAACGCCGTCGCGGTCCCAATCCGATACGAACAGCTCCTTCAAACCGGTGAAACCGATTCCGATCTTGCGGACCGCGCCGTACTTGGCGTCACCCAAGGACGGATAGGAATAGACCGTTCCGTCCGGGCTGATGGATACAAGGTCTGCAGCGCTGCGGATGGCCGCCGCGCTGAGATTCACGGTAGGCGGCTGGTACTTGCCGCCGGGTTCACACACACCCACTGGATCCGTCGGCGGCGTGACCGTCCCACCCGGGCGCGTAGTGGTTCCGGCGGGCAGCGTGGTGTAACCGAAGAAGTTCACCACGCCCCACAGCGTGTAGCGGTTGGGGGTCGTTTGCCAATTGCCGTCCGTGTAGGTGATCCCGATGCCCATCACATTGAAGCGCGGATCGCGCAGCAGGGCGTCGTGACCGGGAGACCCCTTCCACCACTCCACCAATTGGGCAGCGTCACGATCCCACCTGACAGCGATGACCTCACCGGCACCGTTGTTCGGGTTGAGCGCACGCGGGTCCATCCAGAAGTTTGGCCTGTGCTGGATCACTTCGCGGCTGGCGATGCTGTCCGACCATTCCTGCGCCATGCTCGCCACCGTTGCGTGATACTTCACCGGGGCAAGGCCCAAAGAAGCGCGATAGCTGTTGATGGCATTGAACACGGTCAAGATGGCCGCGGTGTTGTCGTCCGGGAGTAGCGCGAGGGCACCGTTGTCCGGGTCGGCATCGCTGCTGGGGGTCTTGCCGGGGAAAGGGGTGGGTGAGGGGGAGGGCGTGGGCGCGGGTGTGGGTGTGGGCGTGGACGCGGGTGAAGATGGCGTGGGCGTGGCTGGCGTTGGTGACGGCGGCGCCGGCGTTGGTGACGGCGCGGAAGCCGTTTGTGACGGCGTAGATGTTTGGGTTGGTGAGGGTGTTGGCGACGGCGTCGTTGTTTGAGTCGGTGAGGGTGTTGGCGACGGCGACTCCGACGGACCAGGCCCTGCGGCAGGCGCTGTTGGCGTTGGAACGGAGGTGGGGGAAGCCGACGCGCCGGGAGGACCGGGGACGGCTGGCTCGTTGGCTTCTGGACTCCCGGAGGGAGTGCCTTCCGAGGAAGGATCGTCCGGACCCCATGAGGGACCGATGTTCGGCACCGGAGGAGGTGTCTCAACCATCGGATCTACTGCGACCGGCCTGGTCGGCGCTGCACTTTCGGAACCGAAATCCGTCCCCGAACCGGGGCCCGGCGTAGGGTCGCCAGCTGCTTCGCTGGCGGCGGGGGTCGCCCCCAAAGGTGCGGGGTCCGGCGTCGTACTCGTTTCAGGGGCCGTGAGACCGGACGGTACGCTGCCCGAAGAAGTAGTGCCGCCGCTTGGTAGGGCCTCTGTAGCTGGCAGGATTTGGCTGGACGCGGCTACCAATATGGCTAGCGCGCCAGCCAGCACGATAGCCGCAGGCGCTGACAATTTCCCCACAATTACCCCGCGATTGCTCGTTGCCCCCAAGTACGGGCGCGGCTTTACATGTCCGGGAACTATAGTCCCATGGGGCGGCCCGGACAATGCATGGGGTATTTTTGATGCTGTGCTGATCTCTGACCGCGATATTCGTGCCGAAATAGACTCCCAACGGATTGTCCTTGAACCGTACGATCCCGCGATGGTTCAGCCGTCTTCCGTGGACGTACGGATTGACCGGTTTTTCCGGCTCTTCGACAACCACAAATATGCCCACATCGACCCCGCCGAGGAGCAGCCCGAGCTGACCCGGTTGGTGGAAGTGGAAGGCAATGAGCCTTTCATCCTGCACCCGGGTGAATTCGTACTGGGCTCAACGTACGAGACAGTGAGCCTGCCCGACGACATCGCTGCGCGCCTTGAGGGTAAATCGTCCCTCGGCCGGCTCGGTTTGTTGACGCACTCCACCGCAGGCTTCATCGATCCGGGCTTCTCAGGGCACGTGACGCTGGAACTTTCCAATGTGGCGACGCTGCCAATCAAGCTGTGGCCCGGCATGAAGATCGGCCAGTTGTGCTTCTTCCGCCTGACGTCCTCAGCGGAACACCCCTACGGTTCCGGTGAGTACGGTAACCGCTACCAAGGCCAGCGCGGACCCACCGCCAGCCGCAGCCACCAGAATTTCCACCGGACGGCCATCTAGCCGGAACCGGACGGGCGTCAGGCGCTGACCGTCAAGCCCTGACGGTCAGGCAGCGGCGCGCTCGGCAGCCCGCGGCGGTGTGCGGGGACTCCTGCGCAGTGCCTTGACCACAGGCTCCACGAAGCGAGCGGCCAGCGGACCCGTGATGGCCATGATGAGGACATAAGCCGTGGCCAGGGCTGCCACCTCGTCCGGCACGGCTCCCGAGGCCACGGCCAGGCCAGCAATGACGATGGAGAATTCACCACGCGCAATCAGGGCCGCTCCCGCACGGAAGCGGCCCGGCATTGCAATGCCCGCCCGTTTGGCGGCCCAGAATCCGGTGAACATTTTGGTGGCCGTTGTCAGCAGGGCGAGCAGCAACGCCCAGCCCAGGACCGGTGGGATGGATGTAGGGTCCGTGTTGAGGCCGAAGGCAACGAAGAAGATTGCCGCAAACAAGTCCCGGAGTGGTTCAAGGATGCGGGTCGCATTGTGGGCCGTGGCGCCGGAGATGGCGATGCCGAGCATGAAGGCACCCACGGCAGCTGAGACCTGGAGGGCGGAGGCGACACCGGCCACCAGGAGCGCCAGGCCGAGCACGTTCAGGAGGAACACTTCCGAATTCTCGCTGTGAACGGCTTGGGAGACGCGGTGCCCGTGTTTGAGCGCGATCATCAGGACCACCGTGACGACAGCCAGCGCGATGCCCACCGTCTGCAGCCCACCCAGGAACCCGACACCGGCCAGGATGGCAGTGAGAATGGGTAGGTAGATGGCCATCGCGAGGTCCTCGAAAACGAGGATGGATAGCACTACGGGAGTTTCGCGGTTACCGATCCGGCCGAGGTCCGTGATGACCTTCGCCGCGATTCCTGAGGACGATATATAGGTAACGCCACCCATCACGATGGCGCCCACGAGACCCCAGCCCAGAAGAAGGGCAATCCCGGCGCCGGGGAGGAAATTCAGGACAAAGTCCAGTACACCGGCCTGCCACGAACGTCTGAGTCCGGTGACGAGTTCAGATGCGGTGTATTCCAATCCGAGCATCAACAGCAGCAGGATGACTCCGATTTCGCCTGAAAGATGGGCGAATTCATGCATGCCATCCAATCTGACGAAGCCGCCCGCACCGAAGGCCAAGCCACCCACCAGGTAAAGCGGAATGGGAGACATGCCAATTCGGCCCGCTAGCCGAGCAAGGAGACCGAGGCAGAAGACGACGGCCCCCAGTTCAACGAGGGCTAGTGCGAGCGGATCCATGGCGGGTCAGCCGTTGCGGAGGATATCGGCCGCCGAGTCGAGGCCTTCCTGGGTGCCAACCGCAACGAGCAAATCACCCGTGTGAAGTACGACGTCGGGTGCAGGCGAGGGGACGACCTCCCCTTCACGCATAATCGCGACGATCGAAACACCACTCCGGGTTCGGACCTGGGCTTTGCCCATGGGCTGGTTCACGAACGGGGAGTCAGGCGTGATGGAGAACTGGCGGGTCACAATGCCAGGTATCTCACGGTGGGCCTCTGCCAGGCGCATGGCAATGTGCTGCCCGCCGAGGAGATTGCCCAGGGTTGCGGCTTCATCGGCCGTGAGGGGAATGGAAGCCTGGCACGTGTCCGGGTCATCCCATGTGGACACGAAGAGCTCGGTCTCGCCTTCTCGAAGCTCCACGACACCGATGCGACGGCCAGAGGCCGTGACGAAATCCTTACGGACCCCAAGGCCCGGGAGTTCAGTCTCATCCACGTTCATATCTCCACCCTAACTCTGTTGGATCTGCACTGGTACGGCGTTCGCGCTCAGCTGTTGCAGTGAAGTCAGTGATCCGGCACCACGGCGATTTGCGTCTTGCCGGGCGGCTTCACTGGCAGGATCACCAGGAGGCCGGCAAGCAGGACAACCATAATGCCGAGGATGCCCCATCGCTGGGCTCCACCTTCTTCAACAATCGGAGCGGCAATTGTGATGCACAGGGTGAAGAGGGTGGGAGCCAGGAAGCTGACAGCCCTGCCCGTGGTGGCGTAGAGCCCGAAGAGTTCTCCCGACTCGCCATCGGGGGCAAGCCTGGCCAGGAACGCCCTTGACGAAGACTGGGCTGGCCCAACAAAAAGGCACAGCAGCAGGCCGAAGATCCAGAACGTATTGGCGGCAGGCCAGCTGTTTCCAAAGAACACGTAGTTTCCGTTGCCAAGCACCAGGATGAACGTGCCTGCGATCAGCAGACCCATCAGGGAAAGCACGATGACTGCCTTGGGTCCGATCTTGTCGTCAAGGAAGCCCCCGATGATGGCGCCCACCGCTGCCACGACGTTGCCGAAAATCGCGAAGAAGATAACTTCCTTAAGTTCGAAACCAAAGGTCCCGGCCGCGATCACCCCGCCGAACGTGAAGACAGCAGCAAGGCCGTCGCGGAAGATGGCGCTGGACAGCAGGAAATAGATGGTGTGGGGACTGGTGCGATAGATGGCCACGATGCGCCGGAGCAGCAGCCTGTAGGACGCTACGAAGCCCAAGGACGCAGTGTCCTTCTTCACGGAAACTTCAGGAACGGCAAACAGCACAGGCAGGGCGAAAATGAAGAACCACAGGGCCGAGAAAATGGCGACAAGCCGGATGTTCAGGGATTCTTCAGTGGATGCGCCGAACCATTCGAAAGACGGCTGGACGAAGAGTTGCAGGACCAGCAACAACGCCACGATCCCGCCGAGGTATCCCATGCCCCAACCAAAGCCGCTGACCTTGCCGATGTTCTTGGGTGTGGAGATCTGGGCCAGCATGGCGTTGTAGTTCACACCGGCGAACTCAAAGAAAATGTTGGCAAGCGCAATCAGGCAGACACCCAAAAGGAGGAAACCTGGCTGCGGGAACACAAAGAAGCACAGGGCCGTGAGGACGGCTGTGGCCGCAGTGTTGACTCCGAGCCAGAGCTTGCGCCGGCCGCCGGCATCCGAACGTTGGCCTGTCACAGGTGCCAGCAACGCGATGGCCAGGCCCGCGACGGCCAAAGCAGCACCAAGTGCGGCAGAGGCAGCGTCCTCGCCGCCGAAGGCAGACGAGGTCAGGTAAACCGTGAACACGAACGTGGTCATGATGGCGTTAAAGGCAGCGGAGCCCCAGTCCCAGGAAGCCCACGCAAGGATTTGGCCCTTCTTGGAGGAAGCAGGTCCGGAGGCAAGCTCGGATGCTGGGTTGGAGGCTTCGGGAACTGCGGCCGCGTTCATAGCCTGAATGCTATCGGGACTCTGACAGCGACGGGCAGATGACAGACCGCTATGTGGATACCGCTATGTGGATAACGCAGAAAAATTCATCCGCAGGGCCCATCGGCTCCGGCCGAAAACTGTCCGGGCCCCTTGATAAACTGGTCCAACCGAACCCAACGTATGACCGCCTGCTCCAACTTTTGACAATTCGTTTCTGACTTTGCGGAGAAAACAGTGATCACAGTTCTCGCCATCACCTTTGTAGCGGCAACTGTGGCGCCCTTGATCTTCAGCAAACTTGGTCGGAACGCCTTCTATGTCCTGGCCGCGGTTCCCGGGGTGGCCTTCATCTGGTTGGTCCTCCAGCACGCTTCTGTATATTCCAGTGCAGGCATAGAAGAAGTATTCCCTTGGATTCCGAACCTCAAGCTCGAGTTCGCGTTCAGGATGGATGCGCTCGCCTGGGTCATGTCACTGCTCATCCTCGGTGTGGGCTCCCTGGTGCTGGTCTATTGCGCCCGGTACTTCAAGAACAAGGACCCTGGGCTCGGTGGGTTCGGCGCCCAGCTCCTGGCTTTTGCCGGTGCCATGTTCGGCTTGGTGACATCGGACGACCTCCTGATGATGTTCATCTTCTGGGAGCTCACCACGGTCTTGTCCTACCTGCTCATCGGTTATGCTCGCACCCGCCTGGCTGCACGGCGTTCTGCCCTGCAGGCCCTGATGGTTACTACGGCGGGCGGCCTGGCGATGCTGGTGGGGCTCATCATTCTGGGCCAGGCCGCAGGAACCTACCGGATCTCCACAATCCTTGGCCAGGCCGGGACGCTCGTTAACGGCAGCACAAGTGGCATGGTGGGGGCCGCCGTCGTTCTCATCCTCGTGGGTGCCGTGACCAAATCGGCGCTGGTGCCCTTCCACTTCTGGCTTCCCGGTGCCATGGCGGCTCCAACGCCAGTGAGCGCCTACCTGCATGCCGCAGCCATGGTGAAGGCCGGTATTTACATCGTGGCGCGCCTGGCACCGGGTTTCGCGGAATCGCAGTTCTGGCTCCCGATGGTTCTGGGCCTTGGGCTGGCCACCATGTTGATTGGCGGCTACAGGGCCCTGCGCCAGACCGATATCAAGCTCATCCTGGCCTACGGCACGGTGAGCCAACTGGGCTTCCTCACCATGGTGGTGGGCCTGGGCAGACCTGACGCCGCCCTTGCCGGGCTTGGGCTTCTGCTGGCACATGGCCTGTTCAAAGCCGCGCTGTTCCTGGTGGTCGGCATCATCGACCACCAGTCCGGGACACGCGATATCCGGAAACTCTCCGGTGTCTTCCGCTCCTCGCGTGCCCTCGGGGTTGTTGCCGCGATCGCGGCCGCCTCCATGGCGGGGGTGCCGCCGCTTGCGGGTTTCGTGGCCAAGGAGTCCGTCTTTGACGCCTTCGTGCACTATGGAAATGGCCAGGACGCGCCCGCCTGGGGCATCTGGATCCTCGTTGGGCTCGTGATCGGTTCAATCCTCACTTTCGCCTACAGCGCCCGCTTCATGTGGGGTGCCTTTGCCACTAAGCCGGGCATAGAGCGCACACCATTTAAAGCCATCAAGCCCGCCTTCCTGGCCGCGCCCGCGCTGCTGAGTTTCCTCACGATTGTGTATGGGCTGTGGCCCGCACCGGTCGATAGTTGGATCCAGCCTTACGCAGCGCTGTTCGCGGGCAGAGAGGAAGCCGTCGACGCCGGACATCTGGCTTTGTGGCACGGGCTCACTCCCGCTTTGGGCCTCACCGCGATCACCTTTGTGGCCGGTGCCGCGATGTTCTATGGCCGCAACGTCGTTTCACGGGTGCAAAGCCTGGTTCCCGATTGGGTGGATGGCGACCGCGCCTACCAACACACCATTGGCGCCTTGGACGACGTCGCCGTGTGGGTCACGGGCCGCACCCAGCGTGGTTCACTGTATTTCTATCTGACGGTCATCCTCACGGTTGCCTTCGCAGTGCCACTCGCGGCTCTTCTCCTGAACAACAAACCGTTGCCCGACGGCGTCTATTTCATCGACCCGAACTCTCCGTTGCAGTTGATCGCGGGTGTGGGCATCTTGGTGGGCGCCTTGGCTGCTGTCCGCGCCAACAAGCGCTTCCTGGCAGTACTCATGGTCTCGGTTACTGGTTACGGCATCGCGCTCATGTTTGCCCTGCAAGGTGCGCCTGATCTCGCACTGACCCAGATGCTGGTGGAGACCATCGTGTTGGTGGCCTTCGTTTTGGCAATGCGCAGCCTGCCCGCCGAACTGCGGGACCGGACGGGTGGCCGCCTCCGGGTGATCCGCGTGATCGTAGGTGCAGCCTTCGGCATCACCATGATTTTCGTTGCCATCTACGCCATGGGTGCCCGCGTTGCCACGCCTGTCTCCCTCGAATTCCCGCGCCTGGCCTACGAAGGCGGCGGTGGCCTGAACGTGGTCAACGTAACCCTGGTGGACATCCGCGCATGGGACACCTTCGGCGAAATTTCTGTGCTGGCCGTGGCCGCTACGGGCGTTGCAAGCCTGATCTTCGTGCGCAGCCGCGGCGATCGCATCAAAACCTCGGAGGCCGTGCCGGAAGGAAGCGTGGGGCGGCGCACCGGCGTCGACCGTGACTCCCGCGACGGCGCCCGGCTGGCCGTGGCGAGGAAGTTCACGGACGTGACGCGGGATGCCTGGCTAGTTGCAGGCAGGACGCTTGCCCCTGAGCGGAGGTCCATCATCTTCGAAGTGGTCACCCGGCTGATTTTCCACTCGATGATCGTCTTCTCCATCTATCTTCTCCTTGCGGGCCACAACCTGCCCGGGGGTGGCTTCGCAGGCGGCTTAACCGCTGGCCTCGCCCTCACCATCCGCTACCTTGCCGGGGGACGCTTCGAGTTGAGCGAGGCGGCGACAGTGAGTGCCGGCACGCTGTTGGGGACGGGACTTGCGACGGCGGCAGCGTCCGGGTTCGTGCCTCTCCTCCTCGGCGGACAGGTGTTCCAGAGCGCGATCATCGAGTTTTGGCTGCCCGTCTTCGGAGACGTCAAGTTCGTCACGTCCACGATCTTCGACATCGGCGTCTACATCGTAGTGGTGGGCTTGGCGCTCGACGTTCTACGCAGCCTGGGCGCCGAGATCGACGAACATTTTGAAGAGAAGGGCGCGAAGGCCGGAAAGACCAGGGTCGCCGAGCCTGCGCCCGCTGAAACTGCCGCTTCCGGGAAGGGCAACCCATGAGCATCAACCTGACCCTCCTGATCGTCATGGGTGTGCTGTATGCCTGCGGCATTTACCTGATTTTGGAGCGGAGCCTGACGCGCGTCCTGCTTGGCTTGATGCTGCTTGCGAACGCCACCAACCTGCTGATCCTCAGTACAGGAGGGTACGCCGGCCTGGCTCCTTTGTTCGATAAGGAAACAGCCTCCAATGAGTACAACGACCCCCTGCCACAGGCGTTGATCCTCACATCAATCGTCATATCATTTGCCGTCACTGCCTTCATGCTTGGCATCATCTACCGCACGTGGGCCCTGGCACGGCAAGACGAAATCCAGGATGACATCGAAGACCGCCGCGTGGCACGGACTCCGAGCTTCGACGCGGAAGACGACGCAATTGTCCCGCTGGAAACATCAGAGTTCGTAGTGACAGCGTCCACGGCCGAGGAACGGCTGCATCCAGAGGCGACGGAAACACCCAAAACCGCATCCACCCGGGAAGGAGGCAGCGCGTGAATCTCGCAAACCTGTCGCCACTGGCTGTCCTCCTTCCGATCCTCGGCGCTGCCCTCGCGTTCGTGCTGATCCGGCACACGGCTGCGCAGCGGGTAGTCAGCATTGTGATCCTCAGCGCGACACTCCTGCTCGAATGCCTGCTCCTGGCATCCGTGTGGGAGGGAGGCACCACATCCGTCACGCTGGGTGGTTGGCTGCCGCCGTGGGGCGTGGTGTTGGTGGTGGATCAGTTCTCCTCGCTCATGCTGGTGGTTTCCACCGTGGTAAGCCTCGCCGTCCTGATCTACGCCACCGGCCAGGGCATGGCCGACGGCGACCAGGAAGCGCCCGTCTCGATCTTCCACCCCACCTACCTGATCCTGGTGGCGGGCGTGTCCAATGCCTTCCTGACAGGTGACCTTTTCAACCTCTACGTGGGTTTCGAAATCCTGCTAACGGCAAGCTACGTGCTCATGACCCTTGGCGGGACGGGGCCGCGAATCCGTGCCGGCGTCACATACGTGGTAGTGTCCGTGGTTTCCTCGGTCCTGTTCCTCATCGCCATCGCCATGATTTACGGAGCTACCGGGACCATCACCATGGCGGACCTTGCCATCAAGCTGGCGGAGCTGGATCAAGGAACCCAGAACCTGCTGCACGTGATGCTGCTGGTGGCGTTCGGGATCAAGGCAGCCGTGTTCCCGCTGTCATTCTGGCTTCCCGACTCCTATCCAACCGCTCCGGCCCCTGTGACAGCCGTGTTTGCCGGTTTGCTGACCAAGGTGGGTGTTTATGCCATGGTCCGCACCGAGACACTCCTCTTCCCCGGCGATACCCTCAACGTGCCCTTGATGGTGGTGGCGCTGCTGACAATGGTGGTGGGCATCCTGGGTGCCTTGGCGCAGAGCGACATCAAACGTCTCCTGTCCTTCACGCTGGTCAGCCACATCGGCTACATGGTGTTCGGCCTGGCCATGTCATCCGTCACGGGCCTTGGCGCGGCCGTGTTCTACGTGGCGCACCACATCACCGTGCAGACCAGCCTGTTCCTTGTCACTGGCTTGATTGAGCGGCGGGGCGGATCGTCCTCCATTGACCGCTTGGGTGGCCTGGCCAAGCTCTCGCCACTCCTTGCCCTGTTGTTCTTCGTCCCGGCAATGAACCTTGCAGGCATCCCGCCATTCTCGGGTTTCCTGGGCAAGCTCGGGCTCCTCCAAGCGGGCGTGCAACTGGGTACGCCGCTGGCCATCGTTTTGGTAGTAGGCGGCGTCGTCACCAGCCTCCTCACCTTGTTGGCAATTGCCCGCGTTTGGAACAGGGCGTTTTGGCGTAAGCCCGAGGACGCCGAGTACCCGGACCCCGTGCTTCAGACCCCAGGCAATGTAGGGGTACTTCCCCGGACAATGGTGGGTTCCACTGCGGGCCTTGTGGCCTTCGGTGTTGCCCTCACAGTCTTTGCGGGCCCACTCTTCCACCTCGCCGACGGCTCGGCGGAAATAATGTTGGACCGCACTGCCTACATCCATTCAGTCCTGGGGGACTCCGCCCAGGTGCCAGCCGTGGGTCAGCCAGGGGCTGCCAAATGAGCCGAAAACCAATCTCCTTCCGCACTGAACTCCCGCTGCTGGTATGGCTGGTCATCGTCTGGGGCGCCTTGTGGCGGGATTTCAGCCCGGGCAACCTGCTGTTCGGTGCGCTCATCGCCGTGCTCGTGGCCAAGTTCTTCTACCTTCCGCCGGTGGAGCTCAGTGGCAGGTTCAATGTTCTTCGCGCCATTTCGTTCGCCCTGATATTCCTGGGCAAAGTGGTGGCAGCGAGCTTCCTGGTCCTCTACCTGGCCGTAGTTAAGGGGCCAAAGGTGCGTAGCGCCGTCGTCGCTGTTCCGTTGCGCAGCCATTCGGACCTCATTGTGACGGCAACCGGGCATGTTATTTCGCTGATCCCGGGCTCGCTGGTGGTGGAAGTGGACCGCTCGACGTCCACCCTGTACCTGCATGCACTCAATATTTATGAGGAAGCCGGAATCGCCAGGATCCGTCAGGAAGTCCAGAAGATCGAGGCCACATTGATCCGGATCATGGGAACGCGTGAGGAACTCGACGCTCTCCAGGATGAAGCAACCCCGGGCATGGAAGGGGCAGCCCTGTGAAAGAACTCGTTCTGTTGGTGACTGCTGTCATCCTGAGCCTGGCTGCGGTGGGAGCGATCATCCGTATCGCCATTGGCCCCTCCTTGCTGGACCGCGTTTTGGCATCGGATGTCCTGCTGGCCATTCTTGGAGCCGCGCTGGCGATCGATATGGCGATGAACCGGCACCTGAACAACTTGGTGTTGCTCGTGGCTCTCGCCGTGATCGGCTTTGTAGGCTCCGTAACGTTTGCCCGGTTTGTCGCGGATCGGAGGGATCAGAGCAATGACTCCTGAACCTACTGGCGTGGATGCCGTAATCGACGCGGTGACGGCCGTGTTTCTTGTGGTGGGTGCCCTGATGTCGCTTGGCGCAGCAATTGGCCTCCTGCGGTTCCCCGACCTCATGAGCCGCATGCACGCGGCAACGAAGCCGCAAGTCCTGGGTCTTTTCCTGATGCTTGCAGCCATGGGTCTGCAAATGCGCACATGGTGGGTTTGGCCGGTTCTCGTGGTGGCCTGGATATTCCAACTGCTGACCGCACCGGTCTCCGCACACATGGTGGGCCGCTCCGCTTACCGAACCAAGCATGGGCACCGCGAACTGCTCACAAAGGATGAGCTTGAAGCGGTTGTCCAAAGGGCAGCCGGCGACGATTCTACCTAGACGATGTCGTGGGTCTTTGCGAAGCGGGCGATGGCACGCTGGGTGCCACGGCTCGCGAAAACCTGGATGAGCGTACTGACGAAGGCCGAAATCAGCGCGAAGGACAAGGCTGAGCGGAGGCTCGTTTCCATATCGTCGTGGCCCGTGGGCGGCTTGTTGCCGGTGGCCTTTTCCCAGCCCTTGTTGACCAACTTGGTGCCGACGAATCCGGCTGCAAGGCTTACTCCGGCACCCAGCAGCTTGAAAAAGAGGTTCATGCCCCCAGCCTAGCCTCACATGCAGGCGGGTTGGGACTAGCGGCGGTTTTCGCGTTCCTTGAGGAAAGCTGCCATGGAACCGCGTGGTGCCAGGACAGGAACAACATCGTGATCGGCTTCCCAGACGGCATCCACGGTTCCGAGACCGGAAATTTCCTTGAGCAGGTAATACGTGGGCGGCATCAGCTGCAATTTACCGGCCGCCTCGGCCGCCAGGATCCCGTCCACCGGCATCCAGAGTGATTGCCACGCTTCAGTGGTTTGGTGCTGGGGTGCTGCTTCCGGAGCAGGCTTGGCTACATAGAAGTACGTGTCGAAGCGCTTGGGCATGTCCGTGGGCGTGACCCAGTTTGCCCAGGGGCGAAGGTCTGAGGCGTCAAGGCGAAGTCCGGCCTCCTCCCAAACTTCCCGCAGGGCAGCGGTGAGCACCATGCCTGACTTTGCCGGGGCCTGTACAGGATCGACGGCGATGGAACTCAGATGCCAGTCTGCAGCGTGCTGTTCCAGCAGCCGGACAGGGTAATCCCATCCATCCTGGTCAGCGGCATCAACCCGGCCGCCCGGAAAGACCACCATGCCGGCGGCGAAGTCCATGGTGGCAACCCTGTGCTGGACGAAGGCCTCAAGCCCGCCCGGTGCGTCACGGAGCAGGATGACGCTCGCGGCAAGGCGGGGTTGGGGAACTGGCATGTCCGTAATGGGAAGGTCCGTCATGAATTACCCCTTTGCCGCGTCGATTCCTGCTGGATCATTGTCTCAGGTCCTGTTGTGGGGCCCGGTGTGCGTGCTCAGACCGGAGAATGGGGCGCAGAGCCGGCCCCGCAACGCAGGAGAAAGGGGAGCCAACCGCTTTGTGACTAGCCCAAGGAGCCCACGAACACCCACAGGTGTAAACTGAACCACGCCCATAAGGGCAGATTAATAACGACAGGGGAGCGCCGCCGTCGGACCTTGCAGAGATGCAGGTGACGCGAGGGCGCTGAGAGTGCGGACAGCCGCAGACCCTCGAACCTGATCCGGTTAGTACCGGCGCAAGGGAGTCGAGCTTCTCAGAGTGTCCGGATCCGGGCGGCGCAGGCCGGCCGGGGGTTTCCGGGGAGCACTTTCCCCTCCTGTACCTCAGGAGGCAGAAAAAATGACCACGGCAAGCGTGAAGAAGACCAGTTATAACTGGCGTGTTGTAGACATCGTGGTGGCAGCTTTGATTGCCATCGCCGGCGGCGTGATCTTCTGGGCCTGGTCCCAGGGCGCCGCAATCGTATCCATCCCCATGAACGCCACGTATCCGCCGCTCACCGGTTTGATCGCCGGTGGCTGGATGATCCCGGCCGTCCTGGGCATGCTCATCATCCGCAAGCCGGGCGCAGCCCTGTTCTGCGAAGCCGTCGCCGCCACCGGCGAACTCATCATGGGTTCCCAGTACGGCACCACCGTCCTCATCTCCGGCGTCCTCCAGGGACTGGGTGCGGAACTCGTCTTCGCTGCGTTCCGGTACAAGAAGTTCGACCTCTCCGCTGCACTCCTCGCAGGTGCCGGCTCGGGCCTCTTCTGCGGTCTCAACGATTCCTTCCTGCCTTGGGGCTGGAACATCGCCTACGAAGCAATCGACAAGCTGGCTTACATCGCCTTCACCACGCTCTCCGGTGCGATCATCGCGGGCGCGCTGTCCTGGGTTGCCACCCGCGGGCTGGCCAAGACCGGTGTACTGAGCTCCTTCGCGTCGCGGAAGGCTGCTTCGGAGCCCGTCTTCAACTAATGCCTGCCACGCAAAGCAGCGGCCAGGTACGGCCTGCCGCCATCACCGCCCAAGGGTGGGGATGGCGGCATGCCGGACGTTCCACACCCGCCATCCAGGACCTCGATCTCCGGATCGAGCCCGGTGAGCGCGTGCTCTTGCTGGGTCCATCGGGCGCAGGGAAATCGACACTGCTCCACGCCCTCGCCGGTGTGCTGGGTGATGAGGAGGACGATTCCGACGAGACCGGCTCGCTGCTGATCGACGGCGTTGCTCCCCGCGAACAGCGCGGCCGCGCAGGTCTGATGCAGCAGGATCCGGAAACCCAGGTAGTGCTCTCCCGGGTGGGTGACGATGTCGCGTTTGGCGCCGAAAACCTGGCCGTTCCCCGGGAAGAAATTTGGGCGCGCGTCCATGAAGCGCTCGACGACGTCGGGTTGCGCACCGCTGCAGGCGGCGGCTTGGCACTGGAGCACCCGACGGCGGCCCTCTCCGGCGGGCAGAAGCAGCGCCTTGCGTTGGCTGGCATCCTGGCGATGCGGCCCGGGCTGATCCTCCTGGACGAACCTACGGCCAACCTGGATCCGGTGGGCGTGCTCGAGGTTCGGGACGCCGTACAGCGCTGCCTGGACAAGACCGGCGCCACTTTGGTTGTCGTTGAACACCGTGTGTCCGTGTGGAAGGACCTGGTGGACAGGATCGTGGTCCTCCAGCCACCCTCGGCCGGGGGCGGTGTGCTCCTGGACGGCCCCCCGGATCAGGTGCTCACAGAGGCCCGCACCATGTTGATGGCAGCGGGAGTGTGGGTGCCCGGGTACGTTCCGACGACCCGCGCCCGCAGGAGCACAAGTCAGGAGTTGGGCGGCCATGAATCCACGCACCAGCTCCTCCTCGTCGCACAGGACCTGGCTGTTTCCCGTGGGAAGTCCCGCCGCCGCCGTTTCAAGACCATCCCGCCCGTCCCCGTGCAATCGGATATCAGTGCACAAGTACGGGCTGGCCAGGCACTGACCATCACGGGTCCGAACGGTGCAGGCAAATCTACTTTTGCGCTCACATTGGCCGGCCTTCTGGCGCCGGTTGACGGCAAGGTGAGTGCCGCCGTCGAGCTTTCCGAGGGAGCTGGAATCGACCCGTTCAAGTGGAAGGCGGATCAGCTGATTTCCCGCATTGGCACCGTGTTCCAGGAACCGGAGCACCAGTTTGTGACGGGCAAGGTTCTGGACGAGCTGATGTTCGGACCAAAGCATCTGGGCCACGGCGAAGAACGCGTGGATGAATTGCTGGAGCGTTTGCGGCTCACGCATTTGGTGGACGCGAATCCTTACACGTTGTCCGGCGGCGAGAAGCGCAGGTTGTCCGTGGCCACGGTCCTTGCGGCCCACCCTAAGGTGCTGGTGCTGGACGAGCCCACGTTCGGCCAGGACGCCAACACCTGGGCCGAACTGGCATCCTTCCTCTCTGAACTGCTCGATGCTGGAACAGCCGTTGTGTCCGTGACGCACGACGAAGAATTCAGCGCGGTCCTGGGCGGCACCGAGCTCCGGCTGGATCCAGCTACGCCGCAAGTTCCGGACCCGCACAGCGAAGCAGCCCGCCAGGAAGCCGGTGCTGCATGAGGGACGCCCTGAACCTGCGCGGCAACCACGCCCTCCTTACGCGCGCCAACCCCTTGGTTAAGTTTGTGTCCGTGTTCCTCATTTCGCTGGTGCTGGCATTGTCGATCGACTGGGTGTCCGCTTCAACGGCCCTCGTCGCCGAGCTGGCCCTGTTCCCGTTGGCTGGCCTCACGCTGGGGCTTCTATGGCAGCGGGCCTGGCCGCTCATCATCGCTGCAGCGATAGGTGGCTGGAGCACCGCAATCGTGGCGGCTGACAGCGGGGCCGTACTGCTCGACGTCGGACTCTGGTCCATCAGCGAAGGTTCCCTCCAGCTGGGGCTGGGTTTCATGCTGCGCGGCTTGGCGATTGCGCTGCCAGCGATCCTGCTGATGACCTGCACCGACCCCACCGACCTGGCCGACGCGCTGGCACAAAAGGCAAGACTGCCACACCGCTTTGTCCTTGGCTCGCTGGCCGCGATGCGCCTGGTGGGATTGATGGCTGAGGAATGGCAGACCATCGGCATGGCCAGGCGGGCCCGCGGAGTGGGTTCGCAGGGCAGTCCGCTGCAACGGCTCAAGGCAACGCTTGGACAGAGCTTCGGGCTGCTGGTCCAGGCAGTGCGTCGGGCTTCCCGGCTGGCCATCACCATGGAGGCGCGTGGTTTCGGTGGCGGGCAGAGAACGTGGGCCCGGGAATCCACTTACTCCCTCCTGGATGTCTGGGTCCTCCTGGGCGGCCTCGTCATCGCTGCCGCTGCTGTACTGGCGGCCGTCGGCGCTGGAACGTGGAGTTTCGTCTGGCGTTAGCTCTTCCGTTGGATCTTCTCGAACCTTGCCCGGGTGAGGAACCCCAACTGGGCTTCCTTTTCAGCCAGCTGGATGACGGGGCCAAGCTCGAAACACGTGGTCTCGAGGCGGCGAACTGCCTTTGCGTTGCGGGCGTCCGGCTCAACAATGATCCGGTCCTTGCCGGGCAGGGAAAACATGTATCGGATGAGGGACGTGACGAGACGTGGTGTGAAGTTGGGAATCGGACGCCTTGCAGGCGCCAGCAGCAAATGCATTCCGATGTCCTCCTCCCGCGCCGGGTATGCCTCGCCTACCGGATCGTGTAACGGTTCATAAGTCTGGAAGAGCGCCAGCGGCTCGCCATCGACCACCACCAAAAAGGCATGGTGAGTGTCCAAGGAATCAAGGAACCCGTAAATCTCCAGGACGTCCTCGCGCGAATGCTCCAGCATGCCCCAGAACCTGGCACGAGGCTGGCTGACCCAACCATGAATGAGGTCAAGGTCTTCGGCGGGAACCAAAGGGACGATCCGCAGTACGCCCCATCCGTGGAGTTCTTCGGTGTAGATCGTGGTCCGGACAGCGAAGTCCCGGGTGCTTGTGGTCATGATTTCCTTTGGGCTGGGCTGGGCTGGGCTGGGCTGGGGTGGGCTGGGCTGGGCTGGGGTGGGCTGGGCTGGGGAGGGCTTGCTGGGCTTGGTTCGTGCGTATTAGGGGGCGTCTTAGGGGTGGTCGTGACTGAGCTCGCTCCAGTCCGTGACCACAGGGATCATCTTTCCTGAGGCCCAGAGCGGCATCTGGTCTGTAAAATGTGGGTGCTCCGGCCGTCCGGCAGCGCCGAATGGCACAATCCAACGGCTGTTGCTGCGATCGGACAGGTCCCAGACATAGCGGGCCACGGGTCCGCGGAAACTGCGGTCGTCCACACCAGGGAGGCTTTCGGTGCAGAGTACGCATCCGGTATCTCCGCTTAGCTCTGCGGTTGGTGCGGAAGCGGCGAGGTCGCCTGGGAGAACGTGGACCGCCAGGAGCTTATGCCGATCGCCCCATACGGCACCGTCCAGCAAGGAGTCTTCCAAGGCTGCATCCTCGAGTGCGGCCGCGGCCTCCACAGCCATATCGATACCAAGCTGCGAGGCTCTAACCAACAGCGTTTCAAGGGCGAAACCGATGCGTGAAGCCACCGACAGCCAGGGTCCGAACAGAGGGGAGTACCCGGTAGGTTCAGCCAGAGCCGCCAGCGCGGGATGACGGGCTATGCGCTGAACCAAGGCGCCCCGCCATGACGCGAAAACGGCCGCAGTGTGGCTGCCGGCCGCCATTGTCCCGTCCCACTCGAGCAGCAGCGTTCGCAGTGCCTTGGCCTCCCTGGACATATCTGCCGGGTCGAGGTTGCCCAGCACCTCCCGGAACATGGGCCATGGACCGAGCAAGGAATCCATATGGATGGATTGCATGTGGTCCACGGTCAGTTCACCATGCACTTCCTCCAGAAGCTCCCGGATCCGCAGAGCCCTATGGGCGGGGGCGAACTCCATCGCTACGGCCTCGCCGCCGCCTGCAGCACGATCATTGGCGCTGACTGCAAGCCGTTGGACCTCTGTGCGCGGCAGGACAATGTAATCGCCGTCCCAGGCATGCCGTGCCGACAACGCCGGAGCAGGCAACCGACGGTTGGCCGGATTTCGTTGGGGAACCAATCCAGCCACGAAATGCCGTACCGCTCCGGCAGCATCAGCAGTCACGACGCTGTTGACCGGTTCCACCCACGAATCGAAGGCTGCTTCGACGTCGCCCACACTCCCGCTTCTCAGCAGCGGCAGGAGGGCTTCGAAACCGAGCCGCCCCTCAACCTGCGCCGGGAAACGCAAACTCAACGCGGCGCCGTCGGGCGTTTCCGAGATCACTGGACCGCGGGCGGTCTCGATGATCTCCACTGTCTCTGTGCCTACAGAGTCGCCATGACGGATGTGGATGGTTTCGCTACTTACGACGGCGGGTTCCCAGCCTCGCGGGCCGTGCGCCTCGACGCGCTCGCCACCCGCCTCCGGGGCGGGGACGCGGCGCAACTGCTCTTCGAAGAGGTCCTGGTAGTCGGCCATGGCGTTGGTGACGGCCCAGGCGGTCTTTCCGGTGTGGCCAAAATGCGGCAGCCCGGGGACGCCGGGAAACGCGAAGCCGACTGCGTCGAACTCCGGGCACGCAAGCCGAACCTGCTGGTACACACCGGGGAGTTCCATGAGGCGGTGTGGGTCGCCGGCGATCAGGGGGAGTCCGCTCGCGGTCATTGAGCCGTGGACCGCCCACGCGTTGCTGCCGGACCAGACCGGGGCTTCGATGCTGAACAAGCTGATGGCATCGTGGCCCAGCGTCCTGGCCACGTGGGCGCGGAAAAGTTTGTTGGGGAAGGTGGAGAACAGAATGTGATGCACCAGGAACACCCCTAGCGGCGTCCAAGGGTTCCACGGTTCGGGTGCGCTGCCGGAACCGTCAAATTCGGGCCCGCCGCGCAGATTGTTGGCCAGCGCGTGGTTGACGCCTGCAACATACTGGCCAACCCATCGTTGGGTTGCGGGATCCAGCCCGTTGAAACAATGGCGGGCAGTCTCGTTCAGCCGGGACTGGCGGGCAAAACGATCCCACACCACCGCATCGGGCCCTAAAACTTCAGCCATGCGGCCCTCCGAGCGCCAGCGCTCCAGCTCAATCTGCCATGATCGATCCGTTGCTGCGTTCATGCCCTGCAGGAAGGCGAGTTCATCCGCGGACCCGGCCCACAGATGGGGGATTCCCCAGTGATCGCGGTAAACCCCGGAGCCGTTTGGCGGGGCGGGGTTTTGCGTCGGGGGCGTCATTCTCTCAGACCGCTTTCAAGCTTAGGTTAGGCTTACTTAAGTTCAAGATAGGTTGCTTCGGCCCGGTTCTCAAATCGTGGGGCTTTCCATGAAGAAGCTGATTTTGAGGCGGAGTTATCGCACTATGCGGGTACCGTGTGATGTTTGCCGCTGAATCGGCAATTTGTTCAGCAGTTCTAGCTCACTTGTGATATTTCTTGAGTATGACGCAACCTACCGCCGAGAATGTAGGCCTCCTGCTCCGCGACGCGCGAAGCGAAAAGGGCTGGACGCAGGGGCAGTTGGCTTCCGAGCTGGGAACCAGCCAGAGCGCTATCGCCCGGATGGAGCAGGGCAAACAGAATCTCAGCCTCAGAATGATCGAGCGGCTGGAGGCCATCTTCGGCCGTTCCATCGTCAAAGTAGGCAAGCCGCAGATGACTCACCTCCGGGTGGAGGGCGGCCACACGCTGTCCGGCGAAGTGGATGTCAACAGCAGCAAGAATGCCGGCGTGGCTCTGCTTTGTGCAAGCCTGATCAACCGCGGCACCACCACGCTGCGTCGCTTGGCCCGCATTGAGGAAGTCAACCGGATCGTTGAGGTGCTGACGTCCATCGGCGTCGAATGCACCTGGCTCAACGGCAGCGACCTCCGTATCCGCAGGCCCGAAGTGCTTGACCTTGAGTCGATGGATGTGGAAGCAGCCCGGCGCACACGCAGCGTCATTATGCTGCTCGGCCCCCTCCTGGACGAGACCGCCGAGTACCTGCTTCCCTATGCCGGTGGATGCGACCTCGGCACGCGCACCGTTGAACCGCACATGCAGGCATTGCGCCAGTTCGGGCTGACGGTGGGGGCAAAGTCCGGCTTCTACTCCGTGGTGGCACCCCCTGCCGATGGGCACGACCGTTCCTTCGTCCTCTCCGAACGTGGCGACACCGTCACCGAGAACGCGATCATGGCTGCCGCGCACCGCGAGGGCACCACCGTGATCCGCAACGCGAGCCCTAATTACATGGTCCAGGATCTTTGCTTCTACCTGCAGGGCTTGGGCGTGACCATCGAGGGCGTCGGCACCACGACTTTGAAGATCACGGGCCGGTCAGCCATAGACGTGGAGATCGAATACTTCCCGTCCGAGGATCCCATCGAAGCCATGAGCCTCATCACCGCGGGCATCGTCACGAACTCCGAGGTCACCATCCGCCGGGTTCCCATCGAATTCATGGAAATCGAGCTCGCCACCCTGGAACAAATGGGCCAGAAGCTGGAAATCTCGGGTGAATACACGGCCCGCAACGGCCGGACGCGTTTGGTGGATGTCACCACCAAGCCTTCTGAACTCCACGCGCCACAGGACAAGATCCACCCCATGCCGTTCCCGGGGCTCAACATCGACAACCTGCCCTTCTTCGCAGTGATTGCAGGCAATGCCGAGGGCCAGACGATGATCCACGACTGGGTCTACGAGAACCGCGCCATCTACCTGACGGAGCTCAACAAGCTGGGCGCCCAAGTGCAGCTCCTGGACCCGCACCGGATCTACGTCAACGGACCCACCAAGTGGCGCGCCGCGGAAATTGGCTGCCCGCCGGCCCTGCGTCCGGCAGCGTGCCTGCTCCTGGCCATGTTGGCTGCCCGTGGAACGTCCGAGCTTCGCAACATTTACGTGATTGAACGCGGCTACGAGGACCTGGCCGAGCGACTGAACACCATTGGCGCCAAGGTGGAGTACTTCCAGGACTAGGAACTCCTGCAACGCGGGGTCACTTAGAGCCCATGTAAGGCCCTGACATGGGCCGTAAGTGACCCCGCGTTGCTGTAACCCGGATGCCGCATGATGCACACTGGTGCCATGCGGACTTTCGGGGTGGAGGAAGAGCTACTCATCGTCGATCCTGTGACGGGCGAGCCCCTGGCCCTCGCGGATGCTCTGCTCGCAGGGCCGGAAGCGGCGCTTGAAACCGGGATGGGGCTCAGCCACGAACTGAAGCTGGAGCAGATCGAAACCCAGACCCGGCCGTGCCATACCTTCACCGAGCTCCTCCAGCAGATCCGGCGTGGACGTGCCATGGCCGATGACGCTGCCAGGAAGCACAACGCCCGGGTGGCCGCGATTGCCACCTCGCCCCTGGCCAAAAACACCCATACCACCCCGGATCCCCGCTTCGCCGTGATGCTTGAGCGCTTCGGGTTGACGGCCCACGAGCAACTGACCTGCGGTTTCCATGTGCACACCGCAGTGGAGTCACCTGAAGAGGGCGTGGTGGTCCTCGACCACATCCGCGACAAACTTGCTGTCTTGACGGCCATCAGCGCCAATTCCCCCTACTGGCGTGGGTTGCCCACGGGTTTCGAGAGCTATCGGATCCAGGCCTGGAACCGGTGGCCAACGTCCGGGCCTTCTGCCGTTTTTGGCTCGTTGACTGCCTACCGGCGCATGGTCCAACGCCTCCTGGACACCGGGGTTCTCCTTGATGAGGGCATGATCTACTTCGACGCCCGCATCTCCCGCAACCATCCCACTGTGGAAGTCAGGGTGGCTGACGTCTGCCTCCGCTCGGAGGACGCAGCCTTGATTGCGGTGCTTGTGAGGGCATTGGTTGAGACTGCTTCCCTGGAAATGCTCGACGGCGTTGAGCCCGCCTCGGTTCCGACTGCCCTGCTCCGGATGGCGAGTTGGCAAGCGAGCAACTCCGGACTTCGGGGAGACCTCCTGGACTTTGGCGACTTCCGTCCCCAGCCGGCAGCGGACGTGGTCTGGGCTTTGGTGGATTACCTGAGCCCTGTCCTGGATGACCAAGGTGAACTGGAACTGGTGAAGGCCGGAATCGCGGACGTTCTTGAGCGCGGGAACGGGGCCCGGGAGCAACGCGAAGCAGCAGAGCGTTTCAACAACCGGCAACGTGACGCCCGGAATCCGCCAGGGAGTCCGCCGAGCAGGGAGGCCTTGGGGGCGGTGGTTGGGCATGCGGTGAAGGCGACGATTCGTGGTGCTGCCGCAGATGCGCGTAAGGACCCGGCCCACAACCTGACCGCGCCCATCCTGACGAGGGTCCGCAGGCCTTAGGCTACTGCGGAGTCAGTCCCGTCCCATGTCATCAAGTAGGCCCCCGCCAAGCCCTCGACGAGGTAGAACACGAACGGCGGGATGTCCTTCTTCGCCATAAGGATGGCGCCGTAGATGGGCGCGCTGGCTGCGGCCGTGACTCCGATCCACCGTCTGGTGGGCAAGGAAAGAAGGCTTCCACCGAGCGCAGCCAGGGCAAGAACGTGGAGCCCGGAGTAGGCAAGGAAGGGCGCATTCGATCCACGGCCGTAGGCAAAGCGTTCCAGATCCGCGGCCCGGCGGGACAAACTGGAGACAAAGAGCGGAGCACCTGCCAGTAAAGCAGCCGCGGCTGCAACAGCCCAACGCTTCGCCTGTCCGCGCGGAAGACGACGGGCAAAGGCTGCGTATCCCACCGGCACCGCGACTGTTCCAGCAGCAGCGAGGTGCTGACCGATCACCCACCCACGCTGGCCGGCCTCAAGCATACGAAGCCGTTCAGCGGCATCGGGGGTGACGTAGACACGCGATACAGGCGAGATCCCTGCAAACCACACCGCCGTACCGGCAACGATGACTGCTCCGGCACGGCGATGGGGGTGGTTCCCGCTCATGGCAGCAAGGTTAGACCTGTTTGAGGGCCTTCTCCAGATCCAAAATGAGATCGTCCACGTCTTCCAGGCCAACGGACAAACGGACCACGCCGTCGCTCAGCCCAATGGCCGCACGCCCTTCGGGCCCCATGGCCCGGTGGGTGGTGGTGGCCGGGTGCGTGATGAGGGACTTGGAGTCGCCCAGGTTGTTGGAGATGTCGATGACGCGCAGACCGTCCAGCAACGCAAACGCGGCATCCTTGGCCGAACGCCCGGAGGAGGGCAGCAACTCGAAGGTCAGCACGGTACCGCCGGCCTTCATTTGCTTGGCTGCCAGCTCGTACTGAGGGTGCGATTTCAGCAAGGGGTACTTGACCCAGTTAATGGCAGGCTGCTGCTCGAGCCATTCCGCGATTTTCAAAGCAGACGCCGAGCTGTGGTTCACCCGCAGGCCGATCGTCTCCAGGCCCTTGGTCAACACCCAGGCATTGAAGGCGGAGAGTGAAGGTCCGGTGTGCCGCATCAACTGCTTGACCGGGCCGTCGATGAATTCCTTGGTGCCCAGGATTGCGCCGCCGAGGACACGCCCCTGGCCATCGATGTGCTTGGTTCCGGAGTACACAATGACGTCCGCGCCCAGGTCACCGCAACGCTGCAGCAGGGGTGTGGCAAAGACGTTGTCGACGACGACGGTCGCTCCCGCAGCATGCGCCAGCTCGCTGACGGCGGCGATGTCCACGATTTCCTGCATGGGGTTCGAGGGCGACTCGAAGAATACGGCGGTGGTCGGTTCGGAGAGGGCAGCCCGCCACTGGTCGAGGTCGGGACCGTCGACAAACACGGTCTCTACGCCCCAGCGCGGCAGGATCTCGTTGAGGATCACGAAGCACGAGCCGAACAGGGAACGGGCGGCAACCACGCGATCACCGGCAGCCAGGAGGGCACCCAAGGCGGTGAACACCGCGGACATGCCGGACGCCGTCGCGAAGCATGCCTCGGTTCCTTCGAGCAACCGCAAGCGTTCCTGGAACGTGGCCACGGACGGGTTGCCGTAGCGGGAGTAAACGAAGCGTTCGTCCTCGCCGGTGAAGGCGCGTTCGGCGGCGGCAGCGGATTCGTAGACGAAGCCGGAGTTCAGGAAAACGGGTTCGGACGTCTCCTGGAAGTTGGTACGGTCAAGGCCGCCGCGTACTGCCTGGGTGTCAGGGCTCCAGCTGGCGGCATCGGGATTGAAAGTCACTTAGTCGTTCCCCAGGTTGGTTGGCAGGCCGCGGTTCTTCCAGCCGTTGATGGTCCGTTCGCCGTAACGGTCGGGGTCACCTTCGAAGCCCTCAAGCACGTTGTAGGCGGTGAACCCGGCCTGCGTCGCGGCGATGGCGGCCGAGATGGAGCGCTGGCCTGAGCGGCAGATGAAAACGAGCTCCACTCCCTCACCCTCGGGTGCCTGCTGCTGCAGGTCCTCGATGAAGCGGGAGTTGGGAATGCCACCGGCGAGGTTCCACTGAATAAACAGGGGATCATTCTCTGTGGCTTTGGTGTCCGGGATGCCGATGTGGGCCCACTCGGCCTCGGTGCGGACGTCTACCAGGATTGCGCCTTCTTCAAGCTTGGCCCACGCGTCCTGCGGGGTCAGGTCACCTGCGTAGCTCATGCGTGTCCCTCGAATGCTTCTTCGTCGTCGTCGTTCTCCAACTGGTCAACAGCATTCGCGACGGCGGCGTCTGCGTTGGCGATGGCAGCGGGCAGGACGACCGCCTGCGCCACGATGACATCCGTGCCATTGAACGTGGCTGCCGGGCTGCCGTGGAGCACGTAGCCGTCGGCGAGTGCCGTGGTGATCCGCTCGCAGAATTCACGGGTATCCGGACCTGTAATCAGGCGGTAGGAGAGTTTTTCTTCAGTGGGTTCAGGCATTGGCTGGTGCTCCTCAGTCACGCTTGCAGTTCGAAGTGTCGATACGCCGAGTAGTCACCTGAGGCACCCCGCCGGAGAGAGGGTTGCCGACCAGCAAGTCAGGGCTTGGCGCTGGTGCTCATTACTCAAGAAAAACGTAACATCCCGCGGCGGCGGCCCGCACTTGCAAGCGGTTACGCGGTCGTCATGTTGCGTAACCGGCCGGTGCTGGAGTAGCAGCCCAAATGTGACGCCCCGGGAGCATAATTGACGCAGTACGACCCCCTGTAACTTCGCAAGAAATCAGGTCGCGGTGAACGGACAAGGCAGCTCTACACTCAAGCCCATGCTGCATTTTGGATGGTTCGTGGGGCACGGTTTTGGTGTCCAGGGATGGGGAACTCCCGGCTACAGCCTGGGCTACGACTGGAAGAAGCCTGCCCTGTATCAAGACGCCGTCCGCGCGTTTGAGCAATCCGGCCTTGACCTCTTCATCATCGAGGACTCCCTTACTGTTCCCGATACCTATGGCGGCACTGCCGAGGTCTCGCTGGCACACGCCTCCTTTGCGCCCAAACATGATCCTTTGGCCCTGGTGCCGTACCTTCTGTCCGCCACCGAGCACCTTGGAATCGTCCCGACGGTCAGCGCATCGTTCTATCCGCCTTTCACTGCGGCCCGCCTCCTGGCCACGCTGCAGCACTTCTCCGAGGGGCAGTTGGGATGGAACGTCGTAACTTCCGGCAGCGACCTCGCAGCACAGAATTACGGTTTGGACCAGCAGATTGAACACGACCTTCGATATGAGAAGGCGGAGGAATTCGTCGACGTCGTCCGCAGGCTTTGGCGGAGCTGGGAACCGGACGCCGTCCTTGAGGACGTTGAGGCCGGCGTGTTCGCCGACCACACCAAAGTGCACCCCATTAACCACCAAGGCGACTTCTTCAAGGTCCGCGGTCCCCTCAACACCGCACCTCTGCCGGAGGAGCCCGTACTGGTGCAGGCCGGCGCTTCTCCCCGCGGCAAAGCGTTCGCGGGTGGGCATGCAGACGTGGCGATCGCCTTGGCCCGTGGCGTTGACGGCATGAAGGCCTACCGGGATTCCATCCGTGCCGAGGCTGCAAAGGCGGGCAGGAACCCCGACGACGTCAAGGTACTTTTCGTGCTGAAGCCCACCGTGGTTGGTTCATCGGCCGAGGCCGGGGAGTTGCGTGCGCAGCGCCGGGAGCTTACCCAGCGTGATATCGACAGCCAGCTCAATTCGATCTCCTACCTGTCCGTGATCGACTTCAAGCAATTCGACCTTGATGCGCCGTTGCCCGAATTGAGCACCAACAGCAACCAAGGCACGTTGGAGCACTTCGCCAAGGCGGCGCCTCCGGGGTCTACCCTGCGCCAGATCCTTCAGGCACGCAGCGGTGGCGCCGGTGATTCAATCATCGGCACGGTTGGTGAAATCGCGGATTATCTCGAGGAGACCGGCGAGGCTGTGGGTGGCGACGGCTTCCTCTTCTCCGGCTTCGTGGACCCCGTCACCGTGCACGGCGTGTTGGACAAGCTCACTCCCGAACTGCGCCGCCGTGGCCTGTTGAGGAAGAGTTACGGCGACGGTGGCTTCCGCCAGAATCTTCTGGACTTCTGAGCATGTCCTCCGAGCCCCGGACCTTCTTGATCGGCACATCGCCGGTGGACCCTGTGCGCGTAGCGGACGCTGCCTTGGATCCGGCGTTTCACGTGAAACTCAACCATGATGCGTTGTCTTTGATCGGCCGATCACGCGAAGTGCTGGAGCGCGCTGCGAACTCAGGGCAGAGAATCTACGGCCTGAACACCCTCCTCGGATCCGGACGGGATACGGCCGTGGAGGAGAAGTCGGTTCTTGCCTATCAAATCCAAGTCGTCAGATACCACAACAGCGGCGTGGGCGCGCATCTGGACCGGCCCTCCGCCCGCGCTGTGATCCTCGCCCGGCTCATCGGCTTCAGCCGCGGCGGCTCCGGCGTGCGGCCGGAGACAGCGCAGTTCTATGCGGAACTGCTCAACCGTGGGGTTCTTCCCGCCATCCCGCGCGAAGGCTCAGTCGGCTCCTCCGACCTCACCCAGCTGGCCGCCGTCGCCGCCGTCGCCATCGGTGAAGGTGAAGCCATCGACGCGAACGGCACCCTGGTACCCGGGGCGAAAGCGCTCGCCGACGCCGGTCTTCAGCCGCTGCGGCTCGCGCCCGGTGAGGCCCTGGCCATGGTCAGCGCGAACGCCTACTCCGTGGGGGCCGGCACCCTTGCCTTGGTGCGCCTGCAACAGCTGGCGGAACTCGCCGACGTCGCGCTTTCCCTCTCGCTTGAAGCCATTGCAAGGTACGACGGCGGCGGGAACCTCAGCCCGTTTTCGCCGGCTATCCAAGCGGGCAAGGCGGTGGACGGGCAGAAGGACTCGGCGGCCGCCGTCCGTTACCTTTTGCGCGGCGGGTGGTTGGAGGACGTTCGTCCCGAAGTCTCGGTGCAGGATGCTTTGTCATTCCGTTCTGCGCCCCAGACGCATGGCGCTTTTCGCTCCCTGGTTTCACAACTCGGCGCTGCGTTGAGCGTGGAGCTCAACGGGCGTGGCGACAACCCCCTGGTTGATATTGAAAGCGGGCAAATGGTGTCCGGAGGGAATTTCCAACCGATGCAGCTGGCTCTTTCCTTTGAGGGCCTGCGGCTTGCGTTGGCGCACGTGGGGATTTCCAGCGAGCGGCGCATCGCCAAACTGTATCCGCCACAGCGGGTGATCCGGGCCAGACATCTGGAGGCTGCCGCCGGGCACCTGGAGGGTTCGTCGTCGAATGCGATCTCCGGGTCCGGACCGGCCGCGGGCCTTGTGCAGGAGGAGTTGCCCGGGCTGCTCTGGTACTCCGCAGCAGGACTGCTGTCCGAACTGAAGTTCCTGGCAGCGCCGGCGACGCTCGGGGCACCCACCCTCTCGGCCGACGTCGAGGACCACTCCACCTTGGCGCCGCTGGCGTTGCAGCAACTTGAAAGGTCCTTGGAGGCCTTGGAGAAATTGCTTGCTATTGAGGCTCTGACGGCGTCGTATCTGTTGTTCGAAGCGGGGGCCGCCCAACCGCTTGGGAAGGGGACCGGCGCCGTCGCGGGCCGGCTGGCTGATGTCCTGGCGCATCGGCCGTCCGCTCCGGACCTGGTGGAGCGCGCCCGACGTGAATTGCGTGAGGTGGTGGCGTTGGAATTGCCGCCGATGGCTCAAAGGGAGGGGACCACGTGAGTACCGCAATCAGGAAACAGGGCGCACATGCGGCGGCAGGGCTGCCGGATGGCCTGGATGCCTCCGTCCTGGATAAAGTGGGCAACACTCCGCTGGTGAAATTGGAAGCCCTGGGCCGTGGATTGGGCAGCACCATCCACATCAAGCTTGAGTCCGAGAACCCGGGCGGATCCATCAAGGACCGTACAGCGCTGAGCATGGTCCGGGCGGCGGAGCGCTCAGGAGAGTTACAGCCGGGCGCAACCATTGTGGAGAGCACGTCCGGTAATACCGGGATCGGGCTGGCGCTCATCGGGCGGCTGACGGGGCACCCCGTGGTGGTGGTTACGGGCGACACCATCTCCCAGGAGAAGCTCGCCGCACTCCACAGCTATGGTGCGCGCGTGGTGCTGACGGACTGGGGCGCGCCCTCCGAATCGCCGGAGAACGCCCGCGCTGTGGCAGCGCGGATCACGGCCGAAACGCCAGGTGCGTGGCGGCCCATGCAATTCGACAACCCTGCCAATCCTGCCGCGCACTACCAAACTACCGGGCCCGAGATTTGGGAGCAGACCCACGGCCTGGTGACGCATTTCGTGGCCGGCATCGGAACCGGCGGGACCATTAGCGGCAACGGCCGGTTCCTGAAAGAGAAGGTTGCAGCATCGCGGCCGGGCGGGCATCTTGAAGTGATAGGCGCCGACCCCTACGGCTCCGCCTACAGTGGTGGCCATCCTGGGGAGATCCTGGTGGACGGCGTGGGTAACTCCTGGCCACAGGCTGAATGGCCCAAGGCCTTTGACCGCTCCATTGTTGACCGTTTCCTGCGCATCCCCAACGACGAGGTCTACTCCACGGTGCATCGGCTCCTTGACGAAGAAGGGCTGGCGCTGGGTCCATCGTCCGGACTCGCGGTGGCTGCTGCCCTGCGCGTGGCCCGGGCCGCACCCCACGGTTCGGTGGTGGTTGCCATAGCGCCCGACGCCGGAACGAACTACCTGAGCAAGGCCTTCAACCCGGTGTGGCTGGCAGAGAACGGCATCCACCTGGCCCGCGACGCCACCGAATAGCTTGCTCTCTCACTTCCAGCGGCTTTTGGGCGGATCTTCTCTCACTTCCACCGGCTTTTGGGCGGATGTTCTCTCACTTCCAGCGGTCTTTGGGCGGATGCTCTCTCACTTCCAGCGGCCTTTGGGCGGATGTTCTCTCACTTCACGCCCCGCTGGAGGGTGCGCCCTCCCCATACGGGCGCACCCTTCAGTGGCGGTTAGCCGGCCGCGAGCCTCCTGATCAACTCCGACTGACCAGGGAACTGCGCCACGAGTGCCTCCACATCTTCGCTCGTGGGCTTCGCGGAATCGCTCGGTTCATAGCCGGGGGACAGGCTGCAGCTCGCCAGGACAAACCCGTCCCCAGCCAGCTCAGCCCCGAACCATGTGGAATGCGGCGCCGCGCCATGCAGAATCTCACCAGACTCCGGATCCGGACCGAAGACCGTTGATGAGTACCCCTCTGTCTGCGAAAAAACGTGCAGCCGAATGGGGGTGCCCAGATGGAAGAACCACAGCTCGTCCTGCTTCAAAGTGTGCAGCTGGAGGACTTCGCCCGCCTGCAACAGGTACCAGTTGGAGCTGTACAGCGGATGGTCACTGCCAAAGCGAGGTGGCAATGCCCGCCCGGCGATTAGCTCGTCGCTCACCATTGCCGGCGCGAACCAGCCGCCAACGCCCGACGGCGTCATGTCCAACCGCTTGATCCACTCCTTCGCGTCGGGGCTGGCTGCGTTCGGGCTGGCCGCGTCCGGGCTGGCGAAGTGGATGCCTGGGCTCCCGCCTGCCAGATCCACATCAGTCATTGGGGGGATCCGCAAGTGAGAAGCAGACAGTGATCCCGATGATGGCCCCGGTGTCCAGCGACCGGAGGAGCCCCTTCTGGGTCACGATTTCCACGTTCACCGTCCCGCCATCCTTCAACGGAACCTCGATGACTTCGTGGAAATTGAGCAGGGGTTTTCCGCTGGCCATCACCTCCTTGTCATGGGCAACATGGGCTGCCCGCGAGTCCTGATGCCCAATCAACTGGTCCTTGGTCATCCCCACGAGGTCCGCGAAGTTCTGGTTCACCCACAGGAAAACGGAGTTGGCGTCCTTGACCACCCAAAAGACGCCATCCTGCCTGTCCAGGACGTCGGCAACTGTCATCGGCGGCACGTTAGGCAGGACTGCCGGGTCCAGGGCCGGAACCGCGGTCACAGCGCAACTCCCGTGCCGCCGTCGGCCTCCAACCGTTCGGCGAGGTCCTGCGTCAACGCAACCATGGTCATGGTTGGGTTCCAGGACCCGCCGGTCGGCCACAGCGAACCGCCCGCGACATAGACATTTTCGACGCCGTTGAGGCGGTAGTCGGTGCCGACGGTGGAGTCCTCGTCCTCGCCGATGGGAAGGCTGGAGCTCTCGTGCACGAGTCCCGGGACGCGGCGCTCGGGAATGCCGGGCCGGTCCGATCCCCAGGTTCCGGTGTCCGGATCGCCGTGCCAATACTCAACATGATCCGCGCCGTCGGGTGACAGCACGCGTTCCAACATCTGGAAAGTGCCCTCGTCCATGGTGTCCCATGTGGCATCGTCCGTGGAGTTGGCCAGGACCTGAAGAGTCACGTTGTTGGTGGGGTCCGCTCCACCGGAATAGCGCAGGTGGTTTTCCGGGTTATCGATGTCCAGCTCGCCCAGTACCGCGCACACGAACACCAGGTAGTCCTCCGAGGACTGCAATTGGGCCAGCGAGGCGGTGGCAACGACGTCAGGTGCGTAACGCTCGGACTTCTGGGCGTTCTTATCCGGGCTCCGATCCGAGAGCACCGAGAGCTGCACGTGGTACTGCATGCCCGCGGGACTCATGCCTGCCATGTAGATGGCGGCCAGTTCCAACTCGCCCAGGGCCTCGCTGAACTCGAAGTCCTTGCGGGGGACCCTGGCAACGACGGACGTAATGAAGTGGGCGCTGAACTGCTCACCGACTCCAGGCACTTCGGGGAACGAATTGAGGACCAGGGTGGCAGGTGGCAACGTGCCCATGGCAAGCACCAGGTTTGCGTCTCCGATGTTCACCACACCGCGGCTGGTATCGAGCGCTGTGGCCCGGCCGTCCTGCTGGATGATGCTGTTGACAGTGCAGTCCGTAACGATGCGGAGCGGGGATCCCTTGCCTGCTGCTGCCAGCCGTTGCTGCCTGTCCGATAGTTCAAGCAGCACCGATGGCGTTGAGAATTTGGCGAAGTCAATGCCTGAGGTCGCGCCCGAAGCTGCTGCCAATGGTGCTGGCATGGAGCGGGTGGCCGAGTCAATCTTGTGCAAGCCGGCCGCCAGCCGGTCCTGTAGTGCCTTCTGCATGATCCCGTAGACGGGCCGGGTGTTGTTGATGAGATCCACGACGTCGGCAGACGCCCCGGCGTCGATTTGGTCGGCGCTGACCACATTCAGCAGATCCTCTGCAGTGGTGAAGTGCGCTTTTGCGGCATCCATGACTGCGCGTGGCCACCCGCGCATCTCGTCCTCTTCAGGTCGCGGACACCAAGCGCTCCACATAATGGAGCGGCCACCATAGAACGGAACCATTCCGTGCTGCCAGGAGATCTTGCCGGCGGGTTGGTTGGCCGTGGCGGCAGCCAGCCTCCATGGGAATGTTTCAGAAAGTCCGCCCAGGGTCTCGCGATAGGGCAACGGAAGGTTCTGGAAATGCTGGGGCAGGAAGAACGGACCCCGCTCAATAACCAGGATCCTGGCCTGGGGGTTAACGGTCAGGGTCCTCTCCGCGAACGCGTACCCGCAGAACCCGCTGCCGATGACAATATGATCGAATTGTTCCGTTTCGCGGACGTCTTTCCATTCTTCCTGGTTGAGGAAAAATACGTGGTCCATGACCTTCTGCGGGGAAGGATCCTGGGGGCCGGGCGTAGGAAACCCGTGGTTGAAATTTTGGGACGAAGAAACTGCACTCACAATGATGCCCTCCATCAACATTCTGTTCCCACGGCGTAGTGAAAACAGTGTGTCCTGCCGGACAGAGAGGGAGTTCTCCCGCCCCAGCAGGGATCACTGCGCCTCAGTGAACCACTGTTGGAATGAGGGCGCAATAGAAAGTGGAAGCGTATTTATTTGCGTCCTTGGGTGGGTGCTCCATTTGCATCGATTAGTAGTCAAGTCTCATTTCCAGCTTGTGATGAACTGGTCATAAAATGTCGATAATGCGGCTTCCACCGCCCATCTCTATTTGATTTCGAGCCGGTGCTACTCCGGGGGTGGATGCCTCTCACTCCGGCACTCCATACCAGTTGCGCTAGGCTCCAAGCATGCCTGAACAGGAAACAAAAGCACGTCTCGCCGGCTATCTGGATAAGCAACAGCCCGAGCTGTACGCAACGCTGAGCCACTATGCCCAACAGGTGGTTGGAGAAGCCGACCGTACAGGTGTCCCACGCCGGACCATCGAACTTCTGAACTACCTTGCGTCGCAGATCAACGGCTGCGCATTCTGCCTGGACCTGCACCATCGCCGGGCCTTGGGGTACGGCGAAACGGAACAGCGTTTGTCCTTGGTGGCGGTCTACAAGGAAGTGGCGTTGTTTGAACCGGCTGAGCGGGTGGCCATGGAAATCACTGAGCAGATCACCCGGATGAGCACGTCACGGCCGAGCCCCGAACTCTTCGAGCGCGCCCGGGAGCACTACAACGACGAGCAAATCAGTGTTCTCTGCATGGCCGCGATTGGGATCAACGCCTTCAACCGCCTGTCCATCCTGAGCGAGCACCCCGTCAGGACGGCAAAGCCGAAGTCCTGAACTTGGGAGGCCGTTTGGCGTCCTGACCTACTTTCAAACAACATCAGCCCCTGCGCAGCCGGAATGGGTTGCACAGGGGCTGATCTGCCGCCAAAGAAGTCAGGAGGCCACGGGAATCTTGGCGCGTCGTCCGTACTTGAAGTAGAAGAACGCGTAGCAAGCCCCTACGAACGGGATGCCGAACAGCAGTGCCGCTACCTGGTTGGGGTCAAAGGCAATGCCGATCAGGGACACAACGCACAGCGCGAACGCAAGGATCGGAACCAGAGGGAAGAACGGTGCCTTGTAAGGGAGCGTGCTGAGGTCGCCGCCGTTCCTGATAAACGTACGCCTGTACACGAAGTGCGAGGCCACGATGGACATCCACACGCCCACAGTTGCAAAGCCGGCGATCGAGACGAGAACCAGGTACACGGTTGCCGGCGCCACAATGCTGCTGATCAGCGAGGCAAGGCCACCGAGCATGCTGACGCACAGGGCAATCATCGGGATGCCACGCTTGGTTAGCTTCCTGAACGCCTTGGGGGCGTGTCCTTCGTCGGCCAGCGAGAAGAGCATGCGGGCACAGGAGTAGAGTCCACAGTTTCCAGCAGACAACAGGGCGGTGATGATTACGAAATTCATGATGTCCGCAGCGAACGGAATGCCGAGCATCGAGAAGACGGTGACAAACGGGCTTTCGTCAACGCTGACCTTCTCATAGGGGATGGTCGCTGCGATGACGGTAATCGCCCCGACAAAGAAGATCATGAGACGGATGACCGTGGTCCGCATGGCCTTGGGGATGTTGGCACCGGGATTGGATGTTTCGCCGGCGGCCACACCGATCAGTTCGGAGCCTGAGAAGGCGTAGAAGACCGCCAGGCAGGTGACGAAGACGCCCGTGAAGCCGTTGGGGAACAGCCCCTCGGGTGTGCTGAAGTTGCTGGTGAGCGACGGGTAGTCGCCTGCGGCGAGCGGGTGGAAGCCCATCAAAGCGGCGCCACCCAAGACAATCAGGCCGACGACGGCGGCAACCTTGATGAGCGCGAACCAGAACTCTGATTCACCGAAGACACGCGATGAGATGGCATTGAGGGTGAACAGGACGCTGGCGAATATGAAGCACCAAATCCAGACGTCGACGCCAGGGAACCAGCGCTGCATGAGCAGGCCGGCCGCAGTGAATTCCGAACCCAATGCCACCGCCCAGCAAAGCCAGTAGAGCCAGGCCGTGGCGAAACCGGTGGCAGGTCCGATGGTCCGGGCAGCGTAGATATGGAAGGCACCGGAAACGGGGAACGCAACGGCGAGTTCCCCGAGGCATGCCATCACCAGGTAGACCACCACGGCTCCGATAAGGAACGCGAGAACGGCGCCCAAAGGGCCCGCGGTGGCAATGGTGTAACCCGAGCTGACGAAAAGGCCTGAGCCGATGACGCCACCCATGGCAATCATCACCAGGTGCCGGGCCTCCATGGACCGGCGAAGCCCTGTCTGTGAGGCGCCAGTCTCCGACTGCGCCTCGGGTGCCGATGCCTCGGCTGTTGTGGGGGAGCTGTGTCCCATATTCCCTCCGGGAAGTTAGCCAGCAAAGTCTCAAATGGTGTTGGGAGGACGTGATCCAACTAACACGAGAACAAGATTCATCACATGACGGACGCCCATTTCAAGGAGGATAAGGAACGCGATTGAACCCCCGTGAAGGTCACTGCTGAGACCAAGAGTTCCTTATCAATAAGTCATGCGAGCAATTACTCTACTTGTCATCTGCTAGGTTCCAAGCGGAGCAGAGTAGGCCTCAGTCTGGCCGGCCGGAATTACTCGATCCCGGCAAACAGCTCATTCAGTTCGGCAGTGAGCTGCTTCCGGACAGCGGGAGTACCGATCTCGTGGCCGTTGATGTGATTCACGGGCGCGATCAAGCGGATGCTCGAAATGAGCCAAACGGCGTCTGCGTCGAACAGGTCCTGCGGCACCAGCGGCCCATACCCGAGCTCCCAGCCGGCAGCCTTCGCGGCGGCGAACAGCGCGCCCTGCGATGTACCGGGGAGAATGCCGCTATCCAGTTGCGGCGTGATGAGGCGACGAACAGTCCTGACGGAACCCTCGCCGTCGTCCACTGTCTCGAGGTGGGCGAGCAACACAGTGGACGTCGGCCCCTCAAGAACGCGGCCATCCGTGGAGGTGAAGATGGCGTCATCGGCGCCCTGCTTGTGGGCGTAACGCAGCGCAGCCATGTTCACGGCGTAGGAGAGCGTCTTGGCGCCCAGCAGCAGCCACGGCGCACGCTCGCCGGCTTCGGTGTCGAAGCCGCGGTCCAGGAGGACGACGTCGATGCCCGTCTCGCGCTGCCGGCGGCTGCCTGCGGGTGAGGGCGAGGCCTGTACCCAGCATGTGGGGCTGGCCGCACCTTCAACGCCACGGGTCACGATCAGCTTGATGACGACTTCGTCCTCTTCGGGTGTCGGCGCGGGGTGCACCGTGCGGAACTCCGTGATCGCGGTGTCAATCGCCCTTCGCCAGACGTCCTGCTCCGGAATCGACAAGTCCAAGGCAGCTGCGGAAGTGCCCAGCCGGTTCAGGTGTGCCTGAACTTTGCGCGCCCTGCCCTGCACGGCCAGAAGGGACTCGAACACGCCGTCGCCACGGGTAGCGCCCAGGTCCGTGGCCATGAGCTGGGGCTGGCTGGAATCGGCAATGCGGCCGTTTTCGAAGGCCGGGTCCAGGAAAACGAGAACCGTGGGGGCAGGAGAAGTCATGTTCCCAGCTTAGTGCGGCACCCCGGTGCGGCCCTCCTGCACGGCGGGCGGATAGGCTGTGGTCACCGTTAGTTCTTGGACCGTGGGGGTTGTGGAGTGCTTTTTCCTTTTCCGATTGGCCCGGAATGGACCTGGCTTTTAGGTGCTTGGGCCATTGCGGAAGTCATCATGCGCATCGTGCTGCTGGGCATCATTCCCGGAAACCGTCGCCCCACCACGGCCATGGCCTGGCTTCTGGCTGTTTTCCTCGTCCCGACCGTTGGGTTCGTGCTCTTCCTGCTTTTTGGCAATTTCCGTTTGTCCAAGCGCCGGCGTGAGCAGCAGGAACAAGTGAACCATCGAGTTCGCGCTGTCACCTCCGACCTGGCCGACCCCGTCAGCACCTATCCTGGCCCGGAATGGGTGAAGTCCGCGGGTGAGTTGAACCATCGCCTTGGCTCGCTGCCGATGGTCGATGGCAACAAGGTGGAGCTCATTCCTGGCTACCAGGAGTCCATCAAAGCCATGGCCGAGGCAGTGCGGGGTGCTACGGACTACGTCAATGCAGAGTTCTACATCATGAGCAGCGACTTCGTAACGGATGAATTGCTCACTGAACTGGAGAAGGCCGCCGAGCGGGGTGTAACCGTCAGGCTCCTCTTTGACCACATCGGAACCCTGCGCATCAAGGGCTACCGCCGCTTGGTCCGCCGGCTCAAGGCAGGCAAGATCCAGTGGAAGCGGATGTTGCCACTGCTGCCCATCCACGGCCAGTGGCGCCGCCCCGATCTCAGGAACCACCGCAAGATCCTGGTCATCGACGGGACGCTGGCCTTCACCGGCTCGCAGAACCTGATCGAGCCCTCCTATAACAATCCCAAGCATCGCCGTGCCGGCCGTCAATGGGTTGAACTCATGGCCCGGCTTGAAGGGCCGATTGTGGCCACCCTCAACGTAGTTTTCGCAACCGACTGGCTCAGCGAAACCGACGAATCACTCGAGAGCCAGCTTCGCCTTCCCGCCCAGCCCTCCCCGGGACAGGTCACGGCCCAGGTGGTCCCGAGTGGTCCAGGGTTCGCCACCGAGAACAACCTGCGCCTGTTCAATACGCTGATCTACTCGGCGCAGCACAGGATCTCCATCTGCAGCCCGTACTTCGTGCCTGATGACTCCCTGCTCTATGCGATCACTACAGCTGCCCAGCGCGGCGTGGATGTGGAGCTCTTTGTTTCGGAAAAGGGTGACCAATTCCTGGTCCACCACGCCCAACGTTCCTACTACGAAGCACTGTTGGAAGCGGGTGTCCGCATCTACCTGTACCGGGCGCCGTACGTACTCCACGCAAAGCACTTCACGATCGACGACGAAGTTGCGGTTCTCGGTTCCAGCAATATGGACATGCGCTCCTTCTCCCTGAACATGGAAGTTTCGGTGATGCTGCTGGGCGCCGAAACCGTGAACCTCATGCGGGCCGTGGAGTCCACGTATCGCGAGGTATCCCGTGAGCTTACGTTGGACGACTGGATGGACAGACCCCCCTTGGCCAAGTACGTGGATAACGTCGCGAGGTTGACCGCGACGCTCCAATAGTCCTCAGCCGGGGAAGTCGGCCCCGAGCGTCGACAACACGCCAAACGCCTTGGTCCGGATCTCTTCGTACTCGTCGTCGGCCACCGAATCGGCGGTGATTGCCCCGCCGACGCCCAGGCTCAGCTTTCGCCCGCCGTCGTCGTCGGGATTCACCACCAGGGTTCGGATCACGACGGCGAGGTCCGTGGCAGCATTCAGCGAGAAGTAGCCGATTGCTCCCGAATAGATACCGCGGGGACCCGCCTCAAGCTGGTCAAGAATGTCCATGGTGCTGATCTTCGGCGCCCCGGTCATTGAACCGGCCGGGAAGGCCGCAGCCACGGCCTCTGCCCGCGGAGCGCCAGGGCGGAGATGTGCGTCCACGGTGCTCACCATTTGATGCACCGTGGCGTAGCTTTCGATCGCGCACAAGCGGCTGACCGTCACCGAGCCCGGAACGGCGAAATGGCTCAGGTCATTTCGCAGCAGGTCCACGATCATGATGTTTTCGGCGCGGTCCTTCAGCGACGTCTCCAGGTCGCGGCGCAGTTCGGCGTCCTCCGTGGGGTCGGCGGAACGCCCACGCGTGCCTTTGATCGGCTCGGCCCGCATGCCGCCGTCGGAGAGAATCCGCAGGAAGCGTTCGGGCGAAGTGCTCGCGACAACCAGCTCGCCGAACCGAAGGTAACTGGCGAAGGGTGCCGGATTGCGGCGACGCAATGCCCGGTAGCTCTCCCACGGATCAAGCCCGCCGGCAGGGGCTTCAAGCATGGTGGTCAGGCAGACCTCGTATGAGTTGCCTTCGCTTATTTCATGCTGGGCGTCGGCGATTTTGCGCTTGTAGTCCGTCGCGCTGTCACGGCAAGTGAATTCCGGAGCCACCTCGGAAGCCGGCCCGACGGCGGAAACAGGGGCGGCTGAAGCAGCCCCGACGGCGGTTCGAGCCTCGCGGAACCAGTCATCGGCGTCGGGCGCGTCCAAGGCGAGCAGCCACACAGTGTGCTCGCGATGATCCAGCACCACGGCCCGTCCAGCGAAGAGCAGGGCGGCGTCGGGAGTCCCTGCCTGGACGTCGTTCCCCCCGGTTTCCCGCTTGAGCTCGTAGCCCAGATAACCCAACCAGCCGAGCGTGAACTGGCCATCGTAGCCGCGGGGTGCGCGCACGGCCCGGCGTCCCCATACGGAATCGAGCCAGCGGAAGAAGGGTCCGGCGGTTTCCACGGTGGCTGTTCCGACCGTTACCTGGGTGGTTCCCTGACGGTGCTGGACGGACTGTCCGAACGTGCCGCCGTCGTCCGCCAGAATGCTGAAGCGGCTTCGGGCAGCAGCCTGGGACGTCCCAGAAACCGCGGATGCGTTGGAGGAATCCAACCAGACAGCGTTGGCCGAGGAACCGTAAAGGTTCTGAAAGAGCGCCTCGGCGTCAGGAGCGGCGCTGATCTTTTCGGACCGGAGCTGCAGGCCGCGGCGCGCGCTGAGTTCCGGCGAGAGGATCGCTGCCAGCGACGGCAGGTACCGCATGGCCTGCAGGACGTCGTCCGGGGCGTTGCCATCCGCGAGGTTCTGGACACGGATGTCTGCTGCGCCGATGACAGGGTCAGCTTCGAGCCAAAGATCTTCCTGGGCGGCCCAGGTGTCCCAGTAGGGTTCGTAGGTATCTCCGTCACGGGCCAAAGCCCGGCGACGGCGGTCGTCCCCGGGGGATTCGACCCAGACGATGGCGTCCAGCATCGGGCGCGCGGCGTTTGCTGCTGCCCCGACACCCTCGACGATCACGATTTCGGCTGGCAGCGTGACGTGCAGCGCGCCGTCGTAATGCTTTTCCCAATCCCAGCTGACCCACTCTGCTGCCTCGCCTTGGCTCAAGGGCGTCAGGACCGTTGCGATGTATCGTTCGATGCCTGTGGCAAGGCCGTTCCAGCCGGGATAGATGTCTTCAAGATGGAAAAGGGAAACCTTGTGGTGCTCCCGAAGGCGGGCCGCCAGCTCGACGGCCAGCGTGGTCTTGCCCGCGCCGGACCGCCCGTCGACGGCGATGATCACGGGTGCAGGGGTCATGACATAGAGGTTACCTGCTGGTGCTCGGTGGCTCCGTCCCGGACGTCGCTGGCGCTACTCCCGCGGTCTTCCGCTAGGGCAGCGCCCACGTGGCGCACAATGCCTGGAATGGCGGCTTTGATGAGGGTCCAGGTGTTGTCGAAGTCGGTGTGGCCGCCGTACCAGGGATCCTCGATACCCAAATCCAGGGAACTGCGCCCAGCCATCATGGGATCGAAGCTGCGCAGCATCCGGACTTTTGCCAGCGATTCGCGATCCGGTGCGCCCTCCTGGAGCCAGCCGAAATGGTCGACGTCCAGCGCCAGGATGAGATCCCGCTCAGTGAACCACTCTTGCCGCCACTGGCGTGCGACGTGATCCTCGGAAGCGATGTGGTGGGCGGTCAGTTTGCGGGCCGCCCGGGGATCGATCGGGTGCCCCACCTCGTACCCGGTGGTGCCTGCTGAGTCCACGACGACCAGCTTGCCGAGCCCTTCCGCTTCGAAGGCCTCGGTAAGCATGAGCGCTGCCATGGGCGAGCGGCAGATGTTTCCAGTGCAGACCGTGATGATGCGGTATGGGCTCGTCGTTGAGTACATGCAGCAAGCATGGTTGATGGCACCCCTTCTTGGCTAGGGGCCACTTCACAACGAAGTCACTTTTCCTGTCAAAGCTGTCACAGGGTGTATGGGGGCGGCTACTGGGCCACTGAGGCTGGTGCAATTTCTGTGGCCGACGACCCGGCAGGTGCCGCTTCCGCAGCCAGCGCGGAGGCAGTCAGGTAGACGGTACGCACGACGGCGGCGCGTCGCCTTTCGAGGCGGCCGGGGTCGTTCCCGGCCATGAGTCCATCGAGTGCAGGCAGCACGGGCGCGGCATCGCAAAGACTCACGATGGTGATGAGGAGATCGCCGGCGTCTTCCCTTGAGATTCCAGGAAGGGCTGCAATGGTGCTGTTGACCTTGGACGCACAGTTGGCCATCCGTTTGGGCAGGCCCACAACTTCAGCGCCGCGTTCCAGGCCTTCCCAGAAGAGGAGGCGCGGCGCGGTCGCATCTTTTTGGTGGTGGTCAAAGAGCCGGCCAGCGTAGTCAGCCATGGCCTCCGGACCCTTTCCATGAATGGGTACTTCGTCCATGAGGGAGCTGAGCGCCGCGACGATAACCGCGTCAAAAAGGCCGTTCTTGTTGCCGAAGTACTGGTAGATGCGTTCCTTGTTGACACCCGCCTCAGCCGCGATGCGGTCAATCCGGGCCCCGGCAAGTCCGCGCGCGCAAAACTCGGACGTCGCCGCCTCGAGCAGGAGTGACTTGGTGCGTTCTGTGTCCCATGCCATAACTACAGATTACCATTTCCCAACTAACTAGTTGTATTTGCTCCCGAGTGCGGTTATGGTGGGACCAAGCTAAATGCAACTATCTGGTTGGAGAATGCCATGACCACTCAAACAACGCCGGAAATCGCCGTTCAGTCCTCGTCACCCGCAGTCCCGGCTCGCCCGAAAGTTCCCTCCGTCCACGTGAGGGCACTGATCACCTGGCTCGCGATCTTCCCCTTGGTATCCATCGGCATGCTGTTGCTCGGGCCAATCATGGAGCCGTGGCACCCTATCCTTCGGGCACTCCTGCTGACGGCGCTTGTGGTCCCGGCCGCGGTCTACGTTGTGGTCCCCAAGCTCATGGCCGGCCACGGCGCCCTCACCCGCAAGGCAGTGGAGCGCTCGGCCCAACGCGCAGCCCGCAAGTCCCGCTAACCCACCTGGGACGCTGGGACTAAACGCTCCGCAAGCGCTCCACATCCGCGATGCTGGGATAGGCGGCCTGAGTGCCCTTCTTCGTGGCGGCCAACGCGGCAGCCACTGAGGCGAACCCGGCGGCGTCGGCGAGGGAGTCTCCGGCAGCCAGGCGTGCAGCGACCGCCCCCGTAAAAGCATCACCGGCACCCGTGGTGTCGACGGCCGAAACGCGGGTAGGGGCAATGCGCGTGATCTGGTCCTGGGTACCCCGGGCCAAAGAATCCAGCACAACAGACCCGTGGGCGCCCAGCGTTACCAGCACGCGCTGCAAACCCCGGTCAGCAAACTGGCTACGTACCGGCTCCCACGCTTCGGCCTCCGCGTCGGCGGCAGGAACGTCGGCTTCGCCACCAAGGAACAGTGAGGCCTCGTGCGCATTGACCAGCAGTACGTCGCTCAACTCGGCCAGGACCTCCGGCACCTCCGCGTAAGGCGAGAGGTTCAACAAGACGGTAGCGCCGGCGTCGTGCCCTGCTTGTGCAGCGGCGATCACAGTATCGATCGCGACTTCAAGGCAGAGGCAGACCACCGCAGCATTGTTGAAGGTGTCCGCTGCCGCGCGCACGTCCGCCGGGGTTAGAGTCCCGTTTGCCCCGGCCGAGATGATAATGCTGTTCTCGCCGCCGGCATCCACCGAGATGACCGCGACGCCCGTCGCGGCATCCGAGCGTCGGACGCGGGTAACGTCCACGCCGGCGTTGGCGGTCGACTCCAGGAGCATGGTGCCGTTGGCGTCATCGCCCACTGCGCCCACCAGGCTGACCTGGGCACCGAGCTTGCTGGCCGCCACCGCCTGGTTGGCACTCTTGCCACCGGGATTTACGGCGAAACCATTGCCGTGGACCGTCTCGCCGGGCTTCGGGAGGCGGTCGCAGTAGATCGTTAAATCGGCGTTCAGGGAGCCGACGACGACGACCCCCGCCGTGGGTGCTTCGGCTTCTGTGCTCATGCGGTGACCTCTTTCTCGGATGTCTCGTTGTCCGCACCTTCGGTGACTTCGGCATCAACCGGTTTGGGGATCAGCAGTGAGGCTCCGAAGGCGGCCAGGGTGATGGCGAGACCCACCACCACAACGGTGAGGTACGACGCCTTTGCGTCGCCAAGTGCGGACGTTGCAACGAGGACCGCGGGCAGGACCAGGAAGCTCAGGCCGGCGCCGAGGTTGAAGGCGCCCGCGTTCATTCCGGGAAGGAAGCCCGGATTGCCTTGGGGCGAGAGGACCACGCCGAGTCCGTTCAGCATGATGTTGACGGTACCGGCGTACATGATGCCCAGCAAGGCTGTGCCCACGATCATCATCGGCAGGTTGTTCAGGCCGAAGAGCGCGATGATCGCCAAGGCTACGAGGCTGCCCACCAGGCCGATGCGAAGGACCTTCGTGTAGCCGAGGACCGGGGCGAGCCTGCCGCTGATCGGGCCGAAGAGCCAACCCAGCAGTGCGTACGGCGTGAGGATCATGAGTGACATCTCGGTAGGGCCGACGCCGAAGCCGGGTTCGGCCGCCTGAACGAAGGCAGGGACGATCCCATTAATGACGGCGAAGATGCCGGTCATGGTCAGTGTGGTGGTCAAAAGCGGAGCCCACGTGGAACGCTGCCGCAGGTGCACGGTTTCGACCATGGGCTGCTTGGCGCGCTTTTCAACGGTCCAGAAGGCGAAGAACGCGACGGCGGCAACCAGGATGAGGGCGACTGCGAGGGTCAAGGTGCCGGCGTCGAAGGCCGTTGCCAGCTTGGAGCCTTCGTTCAGTGCCGTCAGCAGTGCGCCCACGGCGATCACGATGAAGAAGACGCCCAGCCAGTCCATGGTGGTTCCGGCAGCAGGTTTGCTTTCGCCGGCCAGGACAGCGATCAGAACCGTAGCCACGAGTGCCAGGGCCACCATGAGCCAGAAGATGCTGCGGAATCCGAAGTTCTCGGCGAAGTAGCCGCCCACGAACGAGTCGACGCCGGCCACCCCACCGTTCACCGCGGTGATGAGGCCCATGAGCGTGCCGTATTTGCGGGGGTTGCTCACTGCAGAGCGGAGCATGATGAGGCAGAGCGGGACGGTGGGACCGCTGACGCCCTGGATGATGCGGCCTACGAAGAGCCACGTGACATCGGGTGCGAGTGCGGCGATGACCGAACCAACTGTCATCAGGAGCATCATGCCCACAAGGATCTTCTTGCGGCCCACGATGTCGCTGAGGCGGGGGAGGAAGAGGGAGAACAGTGCGGCGGCCGTGAAGAACCAGGTCTGGGAGAGGCCGATGGTTGCTTGGTCGGTCTGGAGCTCATTGCCCATGGTGACCAAGGCGGGACTGAGCATGGAGGCGTTGAGCTGGAAGGCTACGCAAGCTGCCAGCAGGGCGACCATGAGGGCAGTGACATTGCCGCGCGTGGACTTGGTTTCTGCGGGGATGGACATTACTTGGCCTCTTCTGCTGCCACTGCGGCTGTAGCGTCGGTGACGTCCGCCGCAGCCGTGGCGTTAGCTCCGTCGTCGAGCGTTGGTTCGCCAATCCGTTCGATCGCGTCCGTGACCAAATCCCAGAACTTCTTGTGATCCAGATCCACGGCCACGGACGTGTGGCAGTCCTCCGGGGCGGGCGCGCGGAAGTCGGCAACGGTCATGCCCAGAGTGAGCCTTCCCTGCAGCTCGATGTCGACGGGGACCTTGCGGGTGGTCATCACGGTGGGGTCGATGACGTAGGCGACGGCGCACGGATCGTGGACCGGCGGGAAGTCGAAGCCCTGGGCATCCTTGTAGGTCTTTTGGAAGAAGTCCATGAGTTCCATGACGAACTTGGCCGGCTTGGTGCCGATTTTTGCGATGCGGTCCACTACTTCGTCTGTGGCCAGCGCCTGGTGAGTGAGGTCCAGGCCGACCATCACCACGGGCCACTTTTCGTTGAACACTATGTGTGCGGCTTCGGGATCGATGATGATGTTGAACTCGGCAACGGCGCTCCAGTTGCCCACGTGGTAGCCGCCGCCCATGAGGACGACTTCCTTGACGCGCTCAACGATGCGGGGTTCCTTGCGGGCGGCCATCGCGATGTTGGTGAGGCCCGCGGTAGGGACGAGCGTGACGGTGCCCGGCTCATGCGCCATGACGGTTTCAATGATGAGGTCGACGGCGTGGCGCGGGTCCAGCTCGAGGGTGGCCTCGGGCTGTTCCGGACCGTCCATTCCGGAATCGCCGTGGATGCTCGGGGCAGTCTCGATGGTGCGCACAAGGGGACGGTCGCAGCCGGCTGCGAAGGGAACGCCAGTGATGCCAGCGATCGTGGCTACCGAGAGGGCGTTGCGCGTGACTTTTTCGAGGGTCTGGTTGCCCACGACGGTTGTCACTGCGAGGAGCTCGATGTCCGGGTTGCCGTGGGCCAGAAGCAATGCCACTGCGTCGTCATGGCCGGGGTCGCAGTCAAGAATGATCTTCTTGGGTGCTGTCATGGGGGTGGGGTCCACGTTTCGTCTCCACGTCATTGGGGCCTGCCAGGGTCTTGCCTGAAGCAGGGCGGTAAGCATTCATTGGGAATTCTGGCACTGCTTCCGGTCTCACGTCAAGCGCTTAACGTTAATTGCGTTAAACGCTTGATGCCTTGAGGGGAGTAGTGCGTGCCGCAACAACGCTACGATCGATGCATGGATACCCTGGATCGGCGGAACGCCCGCGCACCCCGTGTAACGGCCGCGATGGTGGCTGCCCGGGCCGGGGTTTCCACCGCCACGGTCTCCTTGGTGGCCAACGGCAAGACGCAAGGACGGGTATCCGAGGACAACATCTCGCGGGTCCGCTCAGCGATCGCCGAACTTGGATATGTGGTGGACAGCATTGGGAGTTCGCTGGCACGCGGAGTCAGCTCCATCGTCATCCTCGTGACGCCCGACGTCTCCAACCCGTTCTTCGCCAACGTCATCGCAGGCGTCCGGGAATCGCTGGGCCCGGAATACCAACTGCTGCTCTCGGTGACCGACGCAGGGGAGTCGCCGCAAGCTGAGGATGTCCGCAAGTTGTTGGCGCTCCGTCCGGCCGGCTTGCTGGTGGGTGCCCCCAGTGCCGGGTTTCTTCAGGACCTGGCCGCGGCCGGTCCGCTGGTGCTCCTGGATGCCCCGGGGCTTGAGTCCTACGCCCCGTCCGTGAACCTCGACGTCGCGCAAGGCGCACGTGAGTTGGCCCGGCATCTGGCTGCGTCCGGACATACGCGGGCCGCCTACGTGGACGGCATTACCGGCACCACCACTTTCCACCTGCGCAGGGAAGCCTTCCTTGAGGAGGCCGCCGCGTGCGGGCTCCTGGTTGCCGACGGGCATGTCATCAGTACCGCGATCGACGTCGGTGCTGCCGCCGCCGCGTTCGCCGACGCCTGGCCCGCGTGGCAGCGTGAGGGGGTGACCGCCGTCGTCTGCGGTACCGATACCCACGCATATGGCGTGCTGCAGGAAGCGCGTGTGGCGGGCGTGCGGATTCCTGCCGAACTGGCTGTGGCGGGCTTCGATGACCTCCCGTATTCAGCCACCAGCAATCCCAGCCTCACGAGCGTGCACCTGCCCGCGACCCCGCTTGGACTCAAGGCGGGGGAGCAGCTGCGCGGGCTCATGGAGGGCCGGGATTTGGAGGAGCCCCACGTGACGCTGGAGAGCTCCTTGGTGGTTCGCGGTTCTACATCGCTGGTCTAGCGCGCCTTTTGGCCCGCTTAGTGGATGGTGGCGAGCAGGATGCCAACCAGGACGAAAAGGCATCCGAAAATGCGGTTGAGGACCCTCTGGCCGCGCTCGTCATGGGTGAAGCGCTGAAATGAACGTGCTGCCAGAGCGAAGAAGAACCACATCACCATGATGTCGATGGCCAGGATCGTGGCGGTCAGCACTGCATATTGCTGGAGCAGCGGCTGCTCTGGCCTGATGAATTGCGGCATGAAGGCAAGGAAGAACACGATTGCCTTGGGATTCAGCAGGTTCACCCAGACGCCCCGTTGGAACATGGACATCGCCGACTCGTTCTTGCGGCTGTCCACCTTTTCCTCGTCCAGGTCCGGCTTGTGCAGGAACTGCCGGATCCCCAGGTACACCAGATACGCGGCGCCTGCGTAGCGGACGACGTTGAATATCACGGGCGAATTGGAGACCAACACACCCACGCCCAAGGCCACGATGACGATGTGGATGACCAAGGCCAATTGTTGGCCGAGGATGCCCCAGATGGAGCGTCGGAAGCCTGAATTGAGCGAATTGCTCATGGTGAAAATGGCACCGGCGCCGGGAGTGAAACTGATCAGGGTGCCGGCGCCAACCAGGGCCAGCCAAAGTGAAAACTGCACCGTCTCAGCTTAAGCCGGTGAGACGGGTGCCCGGGACGCGCTGGGTCAGACCCCCTTTGGCGGCGCCATGTCGGGGCCCGTGCCTCCACGACTCACTTTGGCGCTCTCTGCCGCGGAATGCACCCGAAACAGGTTGATTTCCGCCGGCCTTGGGTTGAAAGTGGGTCGCGGACGTACCGTCGACCCTACGTAGGGATCAGTTCGGCGGAGCTAGGAAATCGCGTGCCGCATCGACGATGGCCACCACCACGGTCGAAGAAGAGATTACTGTAATCCACTGGCGAAGGTTGCCGCTGAGGATGCCGCCATAACGACTCTTAATTCTCATGGAGTGATTCCCTTTATAGACTTCTCGGACTAGACGACTGACTTGCTTGATCATTTCCGAGTTGACATTGCCAGGGTCTTTTCTGCCCTCGTCTGAAAGACTGTTGGCGATTCTTGAGATCCGTTTATTTTCAGCTGAGAACCCAAGCCGTCGGGCAGCCGCTAGGAATGATCCACCCGCGGCGACCAAGGTTCGCTTATCGGCCGCCGTCGAACTTGGCCCGTATTTGTTGGCTAGCAAGACGAGTGTCAGTGCAGTCCCGAGGAGGCGTCGGCGGCGGGATATGAATAACTGCAAAGCAAACACCAGTAGGGCTGCCAGTGCGCCCAACGTCACTCCAAGAGTTGACGCGATTTGAAATCCATTCCAGTTTTGCAGTCGTTCAAATTGCCACAAGGCAGAAAGGAGCAAGTAGAACGCCGTAGCAGTCCCAAATCCGAACGTGCAGATGACAAAGGCCGTAGAAGTGTTTTGTTTCAAATCCAGGATCATCTCGCGGCGATCCCGCGGCATCTTCGGAAGAAAAGGCTCGAGTCTCGCAACCCAACGTCGGCGCAAGTTCGGATAGAACTTCCATGGGTTCGTTGACCGTTCGGCCCGCAGCATCGTTTGTTGAAGAAAGACCGCGACGAGGCCAGCGACGCCAACGCCTGCAAACACAGCCCAAATGACGAAGGCGATGGTCCCCATGGCTTCAGCACCTGCATGTGGCACCTCGATAACTGTCATACCGCGTACTTCTCCTTCTTGGTGGGATTAGTCGTTGTGTTGTGCTATACGAACCGCAAGGCTAGGACCGGATTCAAACACAATTGTCTGTATCACCTCATATAGCGTCGGAGGCGAACGGTACTTTTTGTCCACTACTGTCCTCTGGCCAGGCCTCGTAAAGTATGTGGCGAGATAGCCAGAAACATGACGCTTGGTCGCTGACGGAGCCCTGCCGCAGCCTGTTGAACTACGGACAGTTGCCCAAGATCGAATGACGCCAGTGGAGCATGGTCTCTGGCAGATCCGTGCCGCTTCGGTCAAAGTACGACTGGACGTCTACGTGCATGGAAGATGCTTCGGCGATGCCGAAGCTGCCAATCATATGCAGGCCACTTGCTTCTGCCCGTTTCCTTAATTGCTCCACATCGGCAGAAGTAGGCTGAGCACTTTCAAAGTCATACGCCTGCCAGCTGCCAGCGTACGCGATGGCAAAGTACTTGGTTCCTTCGACGGGAAGGAACTCGAGAATGTCGTCAAAGAGTGGCTCCAGCGGCCCTTCAAATTGAAGACTTGCAACACCGACGCTGCTGAAACACATGTCAGAATCGAGGCCGACCACCACGAGCCGCGTGAGCGGAATCCCATTGGGGACTATATATGGACGCGCGAGCACCTGTATGTCAAAACCACCTTGAATTATCATGCCTTGAGGCTATTGCTGGCTCGGCAGTGATTGGCTGTGGCAATTGGCCTATGTGGACAAACTGGTTGACGGGGCCCCGTACCTCCACGACCCACTTTGGCGGCGCCAAGCGACAAACGCACGCGGAATAGGTTGATTTACGCCGAGGTCGAGTTCAAAGGGGGTCGTGAAGGTACAGCCACCGCCCCGGGGATGGGGCAAACTGGTGCCGTGAGCGGAATCCCGTGGGTGCTGCACGTTGACCTCGACCAGTTCATTGCGGCGGTCGAGGTCCTCCGGCGGCCTGAGCTTGCCGGCAAGCCGATCATCGTTGGCGGCCGGGGGGATCCTACGGAACGCGCTGTGGTGTCCACGGCATCGTATGAAGCCAGGGCGTTCGGCGTGGGTTCCGGAATGCCACTGCGCATAGCTGCCCGGAAAGTGCCCGATGCCGTGATCCTTCCCGTCGACCAGGAGGCTTACCTGGCGGCCTCGCACGTGGTGATGTCCACCCTGCGCGCACAGCCGGGCGCCACGGTTCAGGTGCTGGGCTGGGATGAAGCCTTTGTGGGCGTTGAAACCGAAGATCCTGAGGCATACGCACGACAGATCCAAGCTGCCATCCTGGAGCAAACCCGGCTGCATTGCAGCGTGGGCATCGGCGACACCTTGGTCCGCGCGAAGAATGCCACGGATTTTGGCAAGCCCGCGGGAATCTTTCGGCTGACCAAAGAGAACTGGCTCACGGTCATGGGAAGCAAACCCACCAAGGAACTGTGGGGCGTTGGTCCCAAGGTGTCTGCCCGGCTGGCCAAACATGGGATCACCACAGTCGCCGAGCTTGCCGCGTCCGATCCCCAGGACCTGGTCCCGGAGTTCGGCCCCAAGATGGGCCCTTGGTATGCGCAGCTAGGTCGGGGTGAAGGCTCCAACGAAGTGGACGACACCCCGTGGGTTGCCCGCGCACACGGCCGCGAGACCACGTTCCAGCGGGATCTCACGGAACCCTCACAGATCAGCGACGCCATCAAGGAGCTGACAGCGCGCGTCCTCGAAGACGTGGCAGCTGAGGGGCGGCCGGTGGTGGGGCTGACCCTCAAAGTCCGGTACGCCCCGTTCTTCACCAAGACCTACGCAAGGAAGATCCCGGAGACCTTCGACCGGGACGAAGTCCTGGCGCAAGCCCTGGACGTCACGGCGCGGATCGAGCCCGACCGTCCCATCCGGCTTCTGGGAGTACGCGCCGAAATGTCGATGCCCGACGACGCACGAAAGGGACACACCCCGACGCGTAGCGGATGGTGACATGCACGACGGCGGTCGGCCGGCTACCAGCGCGGGTGGATCGCTTCGCGGAAATAGCGGTCATAGATGTCCTGGACCCCGGCGGTGAGTCCTGAACCGACGTCCTGCATCGCTCCCGCCTCAGCGTTCGCATGTGCCTGCACTGAAGAACGGGCACCGGGGATGACCGTGCTGACACCGTCCTGGGCGATCACCCAGGCGAGGGCCGCTTGGGCGGTGCTGACGCCGTCGGGCACTAATGCGCTGAACTCTTGTGCGGCCTTAACGCCGGTGGCGAAATCGACGCCCGAGAAGGTCTCGCCGACGTCGAATGAGGAGCCGTCGCGGTTGTAGTTGCGGTGGTCGTTCTCCGCGAACCCGGTTTCCGGCGTGTACTTTCCGGACAACAGTCCAGACGCCAGCGGCACTCTGGCGATGATGCCGACTCCGGCCTGCTTTGCTGCCGGGAGAACTTCATCGAGCGGCTTCAGGCGGAAGGCGTTCAGGATGATCTGGACGGACGCGGTATTCCCGCGGTTGATGGCTTCAAGGGCTTCGTCGGTCCGCTCGACACTGACGCCATAGTTGCGGATGACGCCTTCGCTGACGAGCGTGTCCAAGGCGTCGTACACCTCATCCCGCGTGTAGACGGTGGTGGGCGGGCAATGCAATTGGACGAGGTCCAGGGTGTCCTGCTGCAGATTCCGCCGGGAACGGTCAGTCCACGCGCGGAAGTTGGCGAGCGTGTAGTTTTCGGGCACCTGGTCCACGCGCCGGCCCATCTTGGTGGCAACCAGCAGGTCCAGCCCGGGATTGGCGCGCAGGAAGCGTCCGATCAGCTGCTCGCTTCGGCCATCGCCGTAGACGTCGGCCGTGTCGAAGAAAGTAACCCCGCCGTCGACCGAGGCCTCCAGGACGGCAAGTGCGTCTTCCTCTGTGACGTCACCCCAGTCCGCTCCGAGTTGCCACGTGCCTAGTCCAACGGTGGACACCGACCGGCCGGTCTTACCAAGTATGCGTTGTTCCATGGATTCGACTATATGGGGTCAAGACGCGTCCATTCGCGCCACTTTGCCCATCAAGTACCGCCGCTCCTGGAGGCTGCCTGTCTTTTTGGCGGCCACGAGGTAGGCGGCGCGCGCGTCCACATAGGAGCCTGCCATTTCATGCAGGTGGCCGCGCACAGCATCCAGGCGGTGTGAGCGACCGATCGCCGAATCCAGCCCTGCGAGCAGCTCAAGCCCAGCGGTTGGCCCCGTCACCATGGCCACAGCCACAGCACGGTTCAGCGTCACCACGGGACTGGGCGCCACGGCTTCAAGGACCGTGTACAAGGCGAGGATCTGGGGCCAGTCCGTTTCGGCATCAGAGGGCGCCTCGGCATGAACGGCCGCGATCGCGGCCTGGAGTTGGTACGGTCCAGCCGCGCCGCGACCGAGCACGGAAGAAAGGAGCGCGATGCCTTCCTCTATCTGCCCGCGGTTCCATAAACTCCGGTCCTGTTCGGACAGCGGCACGGGCATTCCGTCAGCCAGGGTGCGCGCGGCACGACGGGAGTCCGTCAGCAGCATCAGAGCGAGCAAACCGGTGGCCTCGAACTCGTCCGGCGCCACGCCCACCAGCAGGCGTGCCAAGCGGATCGCTTCGGTGGTGAGGTCTTCGCGCTGCAGTGAGTCGCCCGAGCTTGCGGCGTAGCCTTCGTTGAAAATCAGGTACAGGACGTGAAGTACGACGCCGAGCCTCGCCTTCCGCTCGGACTCCGGCGGCATGTCGAAACGGGCGCCTGCCTTCTGGATCCCCTGTTTCGCACGGCTGATGCGCTGGCCCATGGTCGCCTCGGGGACGAGGAAAGCAGAGGCGATTTCCGCCGTCGTGAGTCCCCCTACGGCCCGGAGCGTCAAGGCGAGCTGCGATGGCGCACTTATTGAGGGGTGGCAACACAGGAACATCAGGGTCAGGGTGTCGTCGGCTTCAGACGCCGTGCTGTCCTGGAAGCTGACCTCCATGGCGGCGACGCGTTCCTCCCGGGCACGGCGCGCGCTTTCACTGCGCCATACATCAACCAGCCGGCGGGACGCGACAGCCAGCAGCCATCCTTTGGGATTTGTTGGCAGCCCGGATGGCCATTGCACCGCTGCCTCAATGAGGGCCTCCTGGACGGCATCCTCGCAGGCATCGAACTGGCCGTGCTTGCGCGCCAGCACGCCGAGGACCTGCGGCGCCAACGTACGCAGCAGGTCCTCGATGTCGCGTGGGGGAACGGCCAAACTAGACCTCCGGGGGACCGTCCGGGATAGCGCGGAGTTCCACCACCTGCGAGTACTTGACGATGCTCGAGCAGATTTCCACGGCGCGTTCCTCGCTGGCCACATCCACCACCCAGTACCCGATCAGCGATTCCTTCGACTCGGCGTACGGCCCATCGGTGGTGATGATGCCGTCCGGGGTCTGCTTGACCAGCTTGGCTGTACCGGGATCGGCCAGTCCGGCGTTGAAGACGAGTTCGCCGGACTGAGTCAGGTCCTTGTCGATCTGGATCATGAACCCGATCATTTGCTTGACCCACTCCGGGTCGGCAGTTTCCATCATGCCCTCGGCGGATCCGAACATCATGATCATGTATTTCATCTCAAACTCCTTATGAAGTGGCGCCCTGTTTGGGTGCTTTCACTCATGGGTCGGAACTGCGGGGCGCTTTTCTACATGGTTCGGCAAAGTTTTTTTTGCGTCAGGACGCCACGCGCAACCTAGGCCCGGGCGATCACCTCGCCGTTGGGAATGAGGAAGTAGCCATCGTCCGTTGCTCCCCAACGGTGCCAGCCTGCGGCGATCCTGGCGAGATCGGCCTCGTTGGCGAAGCCGTATTCGAGGGCTTGCTCGGCAAAGGCGGAGTGGAGGACGCGTTCGCTCCACACGCGGGACTGCCATGCCCGCTGTTGGGCCGTCGCGTAGAGCCAGTTGCTGCTGCTGGGTGCCACTTGTGCAAAGCCTGCCTGCTGCGCCCAAGAGACCAGCCGACGGCCGGCATCCGGTTCGGCACCGTTGCGTCGGGCGATCTTCTGGTAGAGCTCCATCCAGTCATCGAGCTCGGGAACCTCCGGGTACCAGCTCATGCCGTGGAAATCGGCGTCGCGTACGGCCACGATCGCGCCCGGCTTGGCCACGCGGCGCATTTCACGCAGGGCGGCGACGGGGTCAGTCAGGTGCTGGAGGACTTGATGGGCATGGACGAGGTCAAAGGACTCGTCCTCAAACTCGAGATCGTAGATATTGCCGGTGCGGAACTCTACGTTGTCCACGCCGCGGTCCTTGGCCAGTTCAGTTGCCTGGGCGACGATCTCCGCCGAGCGGTCCAGGCCGATGACCTGTGCGGGCGCAACCAGCCCCGCGAAATCGCACGTGATGCTGCCAGGTCCGCACCCGACGTCGAGGACCGACGTCCCCGGAGTTAGATGCGGTATGACAAACGCGGCCGAATTCTCGGCCGTCCGCGAGGCGTGGGCCCGGACAACCGACTCGTGGTGCCCGTGGGTGTAGACATCTTCAGGCTGGTGCGCGTTCATAGGGAAACGCTACAACTTCGGCGGTGGATTTAGGCGGAAGGCGGTGAGGGGCTCTTCTCCGCGGTTTCCGTGCGGGCCGCTACGGTGGCCTGGATCATATCGGTTATGAAGCGTCGGACAACGTCCAGTTCTTCAGCGCTGTAGGCGCCCATGGCCTTGCCCATACGGAGGGCCAACGGCATGAACAGGGCACTTCCATCCCGGTAGGCCTTGGGGGTCATGTGCAGTTGGACCTGCCGGCGATCGGTGCCGAGACGGTCACGGGTGAGGTGGCCGGAGGCGTGCAGCCGGTCAACCAACGCCGTGGTGGCAGGGGAGCTAAGGCGCAGTTCACTTCGGAGGACGCCCGGCGTGACAACCCGGCCGGCGGCAGAATGGCGCATGATCACTGCCAGGGCGTTGAGATCCGTCCGATGCATGTCGTTCCGGCCACCGGCGGCGTCAACATAGTGGTTGGCTTCCAGGGTGAAGTCCTGAAGGAGCCGCACCAAATCCTGGGGTGCCGCGATTTCCGGGCGTTCGCCGCCGGGGTGCGGGCCCGAAGCCTCAGACATCCTGCCCTCCCGCCTACGTTCAACCTTGATTACTGCCCTGTCGGATATTACTCCCCGCCAAACAGGAATCCGGCATCAGCAAATGGTTCACTCTTGGAATAATTCCATCATAAAGATATTCTGTGGTGGAATAAAGAGACTCTCAAGCTTCCGGAAGAAGGACCCATGAACCCGCAGAAGGTACCGTTCTGGCTTCGATGGTTGGTGCCCGTGGTGCTTGTCATCATCTGGCTTGGCATCGCCGGCGTTGGCGGCCCAACGTTCGGGCGCCTGGACGAAGTCTCCTCCAATGACCAGGCCTCGTTTCTCCCAGCAGGCGCCGAAGCGACGGAAGCCGGTAACTGGCAGGCGAAGTTCCGTGATTCCAAGGAGATCCCTGCCGTGGTCATCGTTGAGAACGGGACGGCCCTCACCCCGGCCCAGCTGGGCGAAGCAGCCCAGCTGAAAGCCGACATCGAGGCGCTCAAGCTGGGTGACGCCGTCGTCGGGCCTCTTCCCTCGGAGGACGGCAAAGCTGTCCAGTTCATCGTGCCAATAGCGTCCTCGGATGAGCTGCGCGACAAAATCCAGGAACTGCGCGACGTTGTTCAACCGGGCGCTCCCGACGGGACTCGCGCCTTCGTCACCGGTCCCGCCGGGCTGACCGCCGATCTGGTGAACGCGTTCGGCGGCATTGACGGCATCCTTCTGCTGGTGGCCCTTGGCGCCGTGTTTGTCATTTTGCTGCTCGTGTACCGCTCACTTGTGCTGCCTCTGGCAGTCCTCCTGACATCGGTCTTTGCGCTCTGCGCGGCCATTCTCCTGGTGTTCGCCATGGCCAAACTGGGCTGGATCCAGCTCAATGGCCAGAGCCAGGGCATCCTGTCCATCCTGGTGATTGGTGCGGCCACCGACTATGCGCTGCTGTATGTGGCTCGATTCCGCGAAGCACTGACCCACACCACCAACCGCACGAGGGCAGTGCTCACGGCATGGAAAGCCTCCTTCGAACCGATCCTTGCGTCCGGCGCGACCGTCATCATCGCCCTTCTTTGCCTGCTCTTCTCCGACCTGAACTCCAACAAGGCGCTGGGTCCTGTGGCAGCTGCCGGAATCCTTTGCTCGCTCTTCGCCGCGCTTACCCTCCTGCCAGCGCTCATGGCCCTGCTGGGCCGCGCCGCGTTCTGGCCCTTCCGCCCCAAGCTCCTGCCCGACGACGAACGCGAACCCGAGCTGGTTACTGGACTTGAAGGGCAAAAGGGTCTGTGGCGGGCAACTGCTTCGCTGGTTTCCCGGCGGCCGCGCGCCATATGGGTGGCTTCGGTCCTGCTGCTCCTGGTGGCTTCGGCAGGCGTCCTGCAATTGAAGGCCAACGGCGTCCCCCAAACGGACGTCATCCTCGCGGCCTCCGACGCCGTGGACGGCCAGGACGCGCTGGCGCGGCATTTCGACGCCGGCAGCGGCAGCCCCGCCGTCGTGGTCGCCTCCGAAGATTCCGCGCAGGAAGTGCTGGACAAGGTCAAAGCGGCCGATGGCGTGGGTGACGCCTACCTCCTGGCCGACGGAAATGTGCCCATCACCGGTGCTCCGGGAACTCCGACCGATCCCGTCGTCCGCGAGGGCAAGGTGCTGATCAATGCGACGCTCGACTCTGCCGCCGACTCGATCGAGGCCGAAGAAGCTGTGAAGTCGCTCCGTGCGGCCGTGAAAGATGTCGACGCCGGCGCTTTGGTTGGCGGGGTTACTGCCACGGCGCTGGACACCAACATGACCGCGCAGCGCGACCTGGTGGTCATCATCCCCATCGTCCTGGTGGTCGTCCTCTTCATCCTGATGCTCCTGCTGCGCTCCGTTGTGGCGCCTGTGCTGCTGGTGCTGTCCGTGGTCCTGTCCTATGCGGCAGCCATGGGCGTCTCGGCCCTGGTGTTCAACGGGATTTTCGGTTTCCCAGGTGCAGATGCCACGGTTCCACTCTTCGGGTTCGTCTTCCTGGTGGCATTGGGCGTGGACTACAACATCTTCCTCATGAGCAGGGTGCGCGAGGAATCGTTGAAGCACGGAACCCGGCCTGGAATCCTCCGTGGCCTGGGCGTTACGGGTGGGGTGATTACGTCAGCCGGTGTTGTGTTGGCTGCTACGTTCGCCGCCCTCGGAGTTATTCCCATCATGTTCCTCGTGCAACTGGCCTTCATCGTGGCGTTCGGGGTGCTGCTGGATACCATTCTGGTCCGCTCACTGTTGGTGCCCGCGCTCGCATACGACATCGGACACCGGATTTGGTGGCCAGCTAAGCCCGGCCGGCAGGCTGATGCAGTGGCGCGTCCCCGTGAGGAGGAACGGACGGCGGTGGGACGGTAGTTCGTCATTCGGCCGCGACGACGTAGCCCGCACCTCCGTCCACGGTGACTCGCTGGCCCGTCTTGAGTAGCCGGGTCGCGTTGCCGGTTCCAACGACGGCGGGTATCCCGTACTCCCGGGCAACCAGAGAGGCGTGGGCGGCAAGGGTTCCGCCGTCGGTGACCACGGCGGCGGCTCGAGCGAAGAGGGGCGTCCAGGCTGGTGCGGTGGATCGCGCTACGAGTATCTCGCCATCGAGGAAGCTGTCGAATTCCTCCAGACCTGACATCACCCGCACCCTGCCCGTGGCGCGTCCAGTGCTGGCCGGGTGGCCGACAATTGCACCAGCGGGAACCTCGTGGGTTGTCCTTGCGGCGTCAACTGCGCCCGCCACGGGATCAGCTCCAAACCTGCCGGGCTCGCCAATGATGAGTGGTGCGTCCAGGCGCCGTTGCATCTCCCAGGTTGCCCGGCGGCTTCCTACCAGCTCCCTGTAGTCCGCCGAAGGGTTCATTACTTCACCCAGGTGGAGGAAATGGATGTCCTGCGGGTCCTCGATGGCACCTGCGGCAGCCAGGTTTTCTCCCAGGCGTTTGGCGCAACGGCGCAAGACCGGCCATCCCAGAGTGAGGTAAAGGGATTGTTCTTCCCTTAGGGCGGCGTAGTACTGGGCCATCGTGACGAGGGAATCAAAGTGGGTGAGGACCCTTGGACTATCAAGCAGCACTTCCCTCGCTGCGGCTTCGGCTGCCTTTCGCTGTGCGTCAAGAGCCTCCTTGCCGGCCATGGTTGAAGCCGTTTCAGGGCTTCGGATGCCTGCCTCGCCGAAGGTCGGGTGGTACCAGTCGAGGGAGTAAACGGCCGAGTCCGATGGTGTCGCATTGCTGCGGGTGAGACCTGTGCTGCCAGTAAGGCCTGTGCTGCCAGTGAGTTCTGCGCTGCCCGTAAGGCCGCGGAGCAGGGCCTGATGGCCGAGGCGTCCTGCCGGCGTGTCGCTTAGCGGAGCGGCTAGGTGCTTTTGCCAGAGCCTGGCCAGGGCAGCTTCCATTTTCCAGGCAGATCCGCCCACGACGGCAAATGACCACAGGTAGATTCCCGCCTGCCTGACAATGGCATCCACAAGCTCGATGAGCCTTGCCGGGGAAGCCGTGTCCACCTCTTGCTCTGCATTGCGCACGAGTTCCCGATAGTCGGGCAGCAGCTGGTGTCGCCATTTCAGCTCCAGACCCTTCAGAACAGCACGGTGTGCCGCAGCCGGATTGCTGGAGACGCGGAAAAGGACGTTGAAAAGGAACCACGGCAAACGACCACGGCTTCGAACTATCAACGGCGCCACAATCCGTGGGGACGGAATCGGCGGGGCGTTGTAATACCAGCCATTGACGGAGCCATACCGAAACGGCACCCGCACCTGAATATCGTCCTCCATGCCGTCGAGATACCCGGTCTCGATCCGGCGAAGAAGCCAGTCCTCGAACAATGGCGTCATGGGATCCGGAAGCCATTCACCGAGCCTGAAATTCCTCGCCCACAGGCCTTCGCCCGGAGCTGTCCAAACTGCTGGCGTGGGAAGCGCCGTCATCGGGCGGGCCTGAAGGAGGAACAGTGCGTCGTCATGGTCCAGAGCCCACTCGATGTCCTGCGGGACCCCGGCCCGGTGGTCGAGCCGACGGGCCAACGCCGCTACTTGCCTTGCTTGGTCCGAGGTGAGGATGCTGCCATCCGTGGTGCACGTGGCATCGCTGGCGCGGACTGTCCATTGCTCTCCGACTGCTTCGCCGGACACCAGCGGCTCCCCAAGACCGGCGACGGCCGTGACAATGGTTTCGTCGGGGTCCCCGGTCAGCGGGTTGGCAGTGAACGCAACGCCTGCGGCACGGGGCTGGACCATCTGTTGAACGAGTACCGCCATGGAAGGGCCTGCCGCATCGCCGCGGGCAGCTGCTCCGAGAACAGCCTCATACGCTGCAACTCTATGCTCCGCAGCGGAGGCCAAACATTGCCTGACAGCATGCTCAAGGTCATCCCGCTCAACGTTCAGCAAGCTTTCGTAGAGACCAGCATAGGAAGCGCCTGCGAGGTCCTCGGCGGTGGAAGAGGACCTGACAGCGTAGGGTCCCGGGCCTGTCCTGCCGGCAGCAGCTGTCAGAGCGCCGGCGAGGTTGTTGCCGAGTTGCCCAACCACCTCCGACGTGACGACGAACCCCGCTGGCACGTTGAAACCCGCTGCCCTGAGCTCGGAAAGAGTGGCTGCTTTGCTGCCCAACACCGTCTGGTCCGCGCTCGCAGAGCCAAGCTGCGGAAACTCGCTCATAGCCATGGCTCTCCCTCTTCGCAGACACTTCCGGTTTCAGACAGTCGCGGAGCGTCTTTCGATCATTAGGGTGTCGCGCCACTGCCCCGCGAGTGGGCCAAGAGGCATCCTGGCGATTCGATTCCGCCGGCCGACAACCGTAAAGCCCTCCGCAACATGAAGCCGGAGGCTCGCTTCATTCTCGGGAAAGACACTGGCTTGGATCGTCCAGATTCCTGCTTCTTCAGTGGACGTGATCAGCGCGCGGAGAAGGGCCTTGCCCACACCCAACCCGCGGGCTTCCCCGGCAACGTAAATGGAATGCTCCACGACACCCGCATACGCCGCACGCGAGGAGATGGCGGACACGGCGGCCCAACCGAGGATCCGGCCTTCTGCTTCGGCGACCAGCCTGTGATCGTTGAGTCTTGAAGCGTCGAATTGCTCCCACGCAGGAGCGGAGGGCTCGAACGTGGCGTTCCCGGACTCGATACCTTCGGTGAAGATCTCCCTGACCACCGGCCAATCGGAACGGGTCATTTTGCGGATCCGGACGCCGCTGTTGGGCAATGGCGCCGTAGTCCCTTTAGTCTCCGTTGTGCCTTTAGTCTCCGTTGTGTGAGGAGTCTCGCTCGTCCCTGTAGTCCTGCTTGTCCCTGAAGTCCCGCTTGTCACAAGGTCTCCAGCAGGCCGGAAGTCCGCTCAATGGCACCCGGGACCAAGGAGTAGTACGCCCATGTGCCCCGCTTTTCGCGGTGCAGAAGGCCGGCATCCACCAGGATCTTCAGGTGGTGTGAGACTGTCGGCTGGCCGAGGTCCAGGGGCTCGGTGAGATCGCAGACGCAGGCTTCACCGCCGTCGGCGCTTTTGACGATGGACAACAGGCGAAGCCGGTTGGGATCGGCCAGCGCCTTAAACACGGAGGCGCGGACCTGGGCCTCATAGGCGTCGAGGGACCCTGTTGATGGTGGACAACAGTCCTTGTCCGTAGCCGGTTCGAGGAGTGGCAGCGAGGTCATCTATCCATTATGCCGCAACATTGACATTCATCAATGTATGGTCGTGGCGCCTTTTGCCGTTAAGCTGCGGCCCTTCGCCGGTGAGCTGCTGCCCTTCTCCGTTAACGCTCCGCGCCTTCCCCCGTATGAGGGATGACCACCTCACTGGCGGAGCGCCCGGCGCCTGGAAAGAGCAGGAGCAGAAGCGCAAGGCCCAAGGCTGCGCCGATCAGCTGCGCGGCGATGAATGGAGGCGCGGATGCCGGTGCGATGCCGGCAAACGTGTCGCTGAAAATCCGGCCGAGGGTTACGGCTGGGTTGGCAAATGAAGTTGAGGACGTGAACCAGTACGCGGCGCCGATGTAAGCGCCCACGGCTGGGGCTGCCAGGGCACCCCTATTCGTGGTTGCGAGAGCGAAAATCAGGAGGATCAGCACTGCGGTGGCAACGATCTCGGCCAGTAGGTGCCCGGGTGTCGCGCGTTCCTTCCTGGAAATGTCCGTCCCGATCTCAAACATGGCGTTCGCCAGGGCGCTCCCGCAGATCGCTCCCACGATCTGCGTGGGTATATACGCCCCGAGGTCCCGAAGGGCCAGTCCGGACCCATTGCGCCGCCCCAGGAACCAGTCCGCCAAGGACACTACGGGGTTGAAGTGGGCGCCACTGATCGGCCCGAACACCAGGATCAGCACTGTCAGCCCGAGAACTGTAGCCGTGCTGTTTTGCAGCAGCTGCAGGCCGGTGTCGGCGGGGGACAGCTGTTGAGCGGCAATGCCGGACCCGACAACGACCGCAACCAGCAGGACGGTGCCTAGCAGTTCGGCAATGGCACGGCGCCACAGGGGTGGCTGGGGTGAAGTCATGGGAACAGCTTGACGCAAAGAATTAACTCAGTCAAAATTGAACCAATGAATATTGAATCAGTTGAGGTCTTTCAGGCAAGGGTCGCAAGGCATGCCGCCCTCGCTGATCCAGCGCGCCTGCGCATAGTTGACCTGCTAACCCTCGGGGACTTTTCGCCAACGGAATTGCAGGCTGAATTGGGTATGCCGTCCAACCTGCTCTCCCACCACCTGCGCACCCTCGAGGAATCAGGCTTGGCAAAGCGCCACCGCTCGGAGGCGGACAAGCGCCGCAGCTACTTCCGTCTTGCCAGTGACGCTTTCGAGGGTCTTGTGCCCGGCATCGCCCACGACGCACGCCGCGTCTTGTTCGTCTGCACGCGCAACAGTGCCCGCTCCCAACTGGCCTCTGCCCTTTGGCGGCAGGCCAGCGCGATACCTTCGGTCTCGGCTGGAACGCACCCTGCGGACAGTATCGCCGCGGGGGCTGTCGAGGCGGCCCGGCGACATGGCCTGGATCTGCCCGATGTCGCTCCCCGCGCTCTTGACGAAGTGGCGGATGAAGCCGACTTCATCGTGACCGTCTGCGACAACGCCCATGAGGAGTTGGTCGGCCTCGGTGGGATCCACTGGTCTGTTGCCGATCCGTTGCGGGTGGATACTCCGGCGGCCTTCGATGCAGCCTTCGAGGATATTGCCCACCGCGTCACTGAGCTCGCTGCGCGCGTCGTTGCCGCTTAGAAGCGCGGTCCTCAAAAATCAAATATTGACAATCATCGATATACCGCCCGATACTTCTATGTATCGATCTTCATCAATATCCGTGGATCGATACGGTTTTTCAGAGCTTTACGGTTAGGGCGCATGTCTCCACACCACACACTCGTTCGCACAACACTTCCAGGAGAAAACCCGTGAGCACCGAAACCGCCAAGAAGCCCTCCGTCCTCTTTGTCTGCGTCCACAATGCAGGCCGATCCCAGATGGCGGCCGCGTTCCTAAGCACTCTCGCCAAGGGGGAGATCGAGGTCCGCTCCGCCGGTTCCCAGCCGGCCGACAAGGTCAACCCCGCCGCCGTCGAGGCCATGGCCGAACTGGGCATCGACATGTCCGCCGAAATCCCGAAGGTACTCACCACCGAAGCCGTCAAGGAATCCGACGTCGTCATCACCATGGGCTGTGGTGACGAATGCCCATACTTCCCCGGCAAGCGGTATGAAGACTGGGTCCTGGAAGATCCAGCTGGCCAGGGTGTTGACGCGGTACGGCCTATTCGGGATGAAATAAAGACCCGCATCGAGGGCCTGATCGACTCCCTCATCCCTGCGTCCAAGTAATCCGGCTTCCGGCATAGGAGATCCCCGTGAATAATGACAGCAGCGCCGAACAACTGATTATCATCGGCTCGGGCCCGGCAGGCTACACCGCGGCCATCTATGCGGCCCGGGCAGGACTTAAGCCGCTCGTCCTGGCAGGCTCGGTTACTGCGGGTGGCGCTTTGATGAACACCACCGAGGTCGAAAACTTCCCCGGCTTCCCGGGCGGTATCCAGGGCCCTGAGTTGATGGACGGACTCCAGGAGCAGGCCGAGAAGTTCGGCGCCCGCATAGTGTTCGACGACGTCACGGAAGTCGATCTGAAAGCTCACCTCAAACGGGTGGTCACCGGCGCGGGGGAGACGCATGAGGCGCCCGCCGTCATCCTCGCTACTGGCTCGGCCTATAAGGAACTCGGACTGCCGGAAGAGAAAAAGCTCAGCGGACACGGCGTGTCCTGGTGCGCCACATGCGATGGTTTCTTCTTCCGGGAACAGGACATCATTGTGGTTGGCGGTGGAGACTCTGCCATGGAAGAAGCAACGTTCCTGACACGCTTCGGCAAGTCCGTGACTGTTGTGGTCCGCAAGGGTGAACTCCGTGCCTCGCGCATCATGGCCCAGCGGGCCAAGGACAATCCCAAGATCAGCTTCGCCTGGAACTCCGCCGTCACCAGGATCCACGGCGACACCAAAGTTACCGGAGTGACTCTGACGGATACCCGCACTGGAGAAACCCGCGAACAGGCTGCAACAGGGATCTTCGTTGCCATTGGTCATTTGCCCCGCACCGAGCTTGTCGCCGGGCAGGTGGACCTCGACGCCGAGGGTTACATCAAAGTCGATTCGCCCACCACCTGCACCAATCTCTCCGGGGTCTTCGCCTGTGGCGATGCCGTGGATCACCGGTACCGCCAGGCGATCACCGCCGCCGGCACGGGGTGCGCTGCAGCGCTGGATGCTGAACGATTTCTGGCGGCACTTGAGGACGCAGACAGCATAGCCACGGCACTGGTGGAAGAACCCACCCACGCCTGAGGATCCCAAGGATGAAAGAGGACACCATGGAGACAGCGAAGAACCTTCCCGTCGCGATAATCGGTGCCGGCCCGGTCGGATTGGCCGCAGCAGCGCACTTGATCGAACGTGGCCTCGAACCGGTCATCTTTGAAGCTGGACCCTCCGCCGGTGCGGCCATCGAACAATGGCGCCACATCCGGCTCTTCTCGCCCTGGCGTTTCAACATCGATGCCGCCGCCGTCCGCCTCCTGGAACAATCAGGCTGGGAATCTCCCCGCCCCACGGCCCTGCCTTACGGCGGGGAGCTCATCGACAACTACCTCACTCCGCTGGCAGCGATGCCGGTCATGGCTTCCCGCTTGCAGACGGGCGCCCGCGTTGTTGCCGTTACCCGTCTGGGACTGGACAAGACCCACGTCCGTGACCGGGACACCACCCCCTTCCTGGTCAGGGTGGAGCACGCGGACGGCGAAACCCGTGATCATGTTGTGGCTGCCGTCATCGATGCCTCGGGAACGTGGTCAACCCGCAACCCACTGGGCACCTCAGGCTTGCCCGCCGTTGGCGAAGAGACAGCGGCGGACCGCATCTCCTCGCCCCTACCGGACGTTATTGGGCGGGACCGCGCCGCCTTTGCCGGCCGTCGCGTCCTTGTCGTGGGCGCTGGACACTCGGCTGCGAACACCCTGATCAATTTGGCCGACCTCTCCAAGGACGAACCCAACACGCGGATCCTGTGGGCCGTGCGAGGCGGCTCTGCGGAGAAGGTCTACGGTGGCGGAGCCGCGGACGGATTGCCCGCGCGGGGCCAGCTCGGCGCCAGACTTCGTCGGCTCGTCGAAGCGGGAAGCATAGAACTGCACACACGTTTCGGCATAGCTGGCCTGAAATCGCTCGATTCCGGAGTGAGCGTTGAAGCCGTTGACGGACGCACGCTGGATGTCGATGTCATCGTTCCGTGCACCGGCTTCCGCCCGGACCTGGAGATCCTGCGCGAACTCCGTCTCAACCTCGATCCTGCCGTTGAAGCACCCACGGAGCTCGGTCCACTGATTGACCCCGAATTCCACTCCTGCGGCACTGTTCCTCCACATGGTGCCAAGCTGCTGGCACATCCAGAGAAAGACTTCTACATCGTGGGAATGAAGTCCTACGGCCGTGCTCCGACCTTCCTGCTGGCCACGGGCTATGAGCAGGTCCGCTCAGTCGTTGCTGCACTGGCCGGTGACCACGAGGCAGCGGGTTTGGTACAGCTGGAATTGCCGGAAACGGGAGTCTGCTCCACGGACGCCGGGACCAGCTGCGATGTTCCCTCGACGGTCATCAATGAAGAAGCGGAGTCGGGCTGCTGTACTTCACCGGAACCAGCTTTCATCGGCTTCCCGACCGGGCTCGCGCACGGCCGTTCGGGGATTTAGCCGCTAGGCGTTGACGGTGTTCCGTTGCCGATAGCCATCGGCTGCATAGACGCCCAGGATCCGCACCTCCGTGGTGAAGAATTCCAGCTCCTCCAGCGCCCGGCGGAGACGCGCGTCCGCAGGGTGCCCTTCGACGTCGGAGAGGAACATGGTGGCCGCGAACTCGTTACCCACCATGTAACTCTCAAGCCTGGTCATGTTCAGGCCGTTGGTCGCAAAACCACCCAGCGCTTTGTAGAGCGCTGAGGGGACGTTGCGAACACGGAACACGAAGCTCGTGATCGCGGGACCCGGGAGCTCCTCCTTGGTGGGAATTTCGCGTTCCCGGGCCAGAACCACAAAGCGCGTGGTGTTGGTGGGGTCATCCTCGACGCCGGAGGCCAGCACTTCCAGACCATACAAGCCCGCAGCCAGTGGAGGAGCGAGGGAAAGCTTGCGGGGATCGTTCCAGTCGCGCACTTCCCTGGCTGATCCTGCCGTGTCTCCGGCGATAACCGGCTTGAGGCCGGCTTCCCGGATGATCTTGCGGCACTGGCCCAAAGCGTGGATGTGGCTGTGAACCTCTGTTGCGCCTTCAATGGTGCTGCCCGGAATGCCCAAGAGGTCAAACCGGATGGGCAGGAAATACTCGCCCACGATTTGCAGCTTGGACTGGGGGAGCAGTGCGTGAATGTCAGCCACACGTCCGGCGATGGAGTTCTCGATCGGGATCATGGCGAGGTCCACTTCACCGGTGGACACCAGTTCAAAGGCGTCCTCAAAGCTTGCGCAGGGCACGCTTTCGAGGTCGGGGAACATTTCCTTGCACGCGAGATCCGAGTTGGCTCCCGGCTCACCTTGATACGCAATCTTCTGGGACATGGTGCTCATGGTTTCACGCGGATCCCCCAGCAACCCAACCGGGTCCATCCTGTGACCGACAACCCAACTGAGTCGCAGCAGAGCGCGTTTTGAGGCGTCAAAACGCGCTCAGCTGCGACTCAGTTGGGCCAGGGAAGCGGGAACTCAGCCGTTGATGATCTGCGGTACGCCCAGTGCTTTGAGGCCCTCAGCGCCGAACTCCAGGCCGTAGCCGGACTGCTTGGCGCCACCGAAGGGGATGCGTGGGTCCACGGCGCCGTGCTTGTTGATCCACACGGTGCCGGCCTGGATGCGGGAGGCGACCTCGCGGGCCGCAGCCACGTCGGAGGACCACACGGAGGCGCCGAGGCCGACGTCGAGCGCGTTGGCTTTGGCGACTGCCTCGTCAATGGTGCTGTACCGGATGATCGGCAGGGCCGGGCCGAACTGTTCCTCGGCGACGAGCGGGTTGTCGTTGTCGATGTCGGCAACCAGCGTGGTGGGGTAGAAGTTGCCGGGCTGATCGGCGTCGGGGTTGCCGCCGAGCAGGATGCGTGCACCGGAGTCGCGGGCAGCCTCCACCAGCCGGGCCACGATGTCGTACTGCTGGCGGTTCTGCAGTGGGCCGAGGACGTTGTTCTCATCGAGCCCATTGCCCATCGGCATCGCGGCGGCGACGGCGGCCAGTTCAGTGCACACTGCCTCGTACAGCGAGTCGTGGACGTACAGGCGCTTCAGGGCGGCGCAGGTCTGGCCGGTGTTGATGAAAGCTCCCCAGAACAGCCCCTCAGCAATGGCTTTGGGGTCCGCGTCGGGCAGGACGATGCCTGCGTCGTTGCCGCCCAGTTCCAGGGTGAGGCGCTTGACGGTGTCAGCCGACGAACGGATGATCGCCTTGCCTGTTGCGGTGGAACCGGTGAACATGACCTTGCCGATCGCCTCGTGCGCGGCCAGCGCTTCGCCGACGTCGCGTCCTCCGGAGACCACGCTGAGCAGGCCTTCGGGCAGTTCCTGGTTGATGATCGAGGCCAGCGCGAGCACGGACAGAGGGGTGTATTCGGAGGGTTTGACCACCACGGCGTTGCCCATCCGGAGGGCAGGGGCGATCTGCCAAACAGTGATCATCATCGGCCAGTTCCAGGGGCCGATCGCGCCCACGACGCCGATGGGCCGGTAGTGCAGCTCGGCGCGGGTTTCGCCGTCGTCCACTACAGTCTCAGGGTCCAGCGGAGTGGCGGCAGTTGCGCGCAACCACGCGGCGCACGCGCCGACTTCGAAGCGGGCGTTCGGGCCGTTCAGCGGCTTGCCCTGCTCGCGGGAGAGCAGTTGGGCGAGCTCTTCTGCGGAGCGTTCGACGGCGTCGGCCGCCTTCATGAGCGCAGCGGACCGCGCGTCGTGGCCCAAGGCAGCCCAGCCTGGCTGTGCAGCTGCGGCAGCTGCAACTGCGGCGTCAAGATCTTCAACGGTGTGGACGGGGGCTTCGCCGACCGCCTGGCCCGTTGCAGGGTCAAGAATCGTGCGGCTGTTCTGGCCGGGGGCTGCGGTAATCGAGGCCAGCAAGGCGTCGTAAGTCTCCATTGGTACTCCGCTCGGGTAGTAAGTCTTGGCGGCCGGTGAGGCGCGCGGCGATGATTCCAGTGTGGTTGGCGTCACGCGGAGTCGCCTTGTCTATGCACGAACAGCCCTTGACGGGAAGCGAACGCTTTCCAGCAGCGCCTTTCGTACCGGATAATTTGGCGGGTGACTCTTGCATCCCTCGCTGCCTTCGCCGGTCTCTGCCTGGTCCTGTCCGTAACTCCGGGTCCGGACACCTTTTTGGTCCTTCGCATTGCGTTGAACCGTCCCAGTGCTGGAATTGCTGCGGCGGCGGGGTCGGCCATGGGGGCGATTGTTTGGGCTGCACTGGTGGGCGTTGGCCTCGCGGCCATCCTTGAGCAGTCGGCGGAACTGTTCCGCTGGGTCAAGATCGCGGGCGGCTTGTACTTGCTGTATCTGGGCGTTTCGTCGTTCATCAAGTCCAGGAAAGCGGCCAGGGCGGCCAAAGCAGGCCCAGAGGGAGAGGGTTCCAACGCGCCCCTCCCGTACAGCCGGCTCGCGGCGCTGGGCGCAGGAGCTCTCTCCACACTCCTGAACCCGAAGGTCGGCCTGTTCTATCTCGCCGTGGTGCCGCAGTTCATCCCGCACGGCGGAGACACCATGGGTACCTCACTCATTCTGGGCATCGTGGTTGCCGTCATTGCCTTCGCGTACCTGTCGATGATCGCGGTGGTGGCGTTCAAGGCGATGCGGTGGCTCAAGCGCCCCAAGGTGAGTACCGCCGTCGAGCGTGTCAGCAGCGGGGTGATCGCGGGACTGGGCGTCGGCGTGGTGGCGTCGGGCGCCAGCAGCTAGGCAGCCAGTGGTTAGCTAGCCAGCCAGCAACCTTAGATAGTTGTCCAGCTGCCCTTCAAGGTCCTGGGCAAAGTGCTCGCCGGGGGACAGGGCTGCCACGATCTGGGCGCCCAGCATCATGTTGAGCAGGTGATCGGCGACGGCGGCGTCCCCAATGGGGGCGGCAATCTCGCCGGCCGCGCGGGCTGCTGCCGTGTGCGCCGTGATGGTGGTGTGCCACTGGTTCATGGACTCGCTGTGCAGGGCCGCCATCTCTGCGTCGTTGAGGGCCTTCTGCCAAAACGGGATCACGATGCGGGCTTCGTTGACGCGCTCCTCGTCCAGCGGCAGGACTTCGGCGCAGAAGGCGCGGAGGGCAGCGATGCCGGCCAAACCCGAGGTCACGGCCGCTATGCGCTGGTTGGTGCGGTTGAAAACGTGCCCGAAAGCTGACGTCAGCAGCAGATCCTTGGTCGGAAAGTAGGGTTTGAGGGCGCCGTTGGCAAAGCCGGCTTCCTCGGCAATTTCGCGCATGGTGGCGCCTTCAATGCCCAGCCTTGCGATGATCCGCCAGGTTGCGTCCACTAGTTCGAGGCGTCGTTGATCGTGGTCCACAATCTTTGGCACTGAGCGGGCTCCCTGAAAACTTTTTGGCGGACAGGTCTTGTGACTCATCTTACGTTTTGGTTATTCTCTACACCTATAGAAAATAAATCCTGACCCATCATAGGTCCCGGACAAGAGGCAGCCATGACGCCCACAGCAACCCAGACAGCCACTGACGCAGCCGTTAAGGAAACCCAGTACCGCCTGGCCACAGGTGCCGAAATCTCTGAGGTGCAGCGCCTCCTGCAGGCCGCCGGACACCTCGGCGCCGAGCAGCGGATTGCCTACCTGGGCCTTGTGGATCCGTCCCGCAGCCAGGCAAAGGAAGACCGCCGCTTCCGTGTGTTCATCCACGACATCTCCGGCGGGGCTCCTACCGACGTCCTGGTGTCGGTGACACGTGGTGAGATCCTGTCCGCGACAGAACTGGACACCAAAGTCTCCGGCGAACTCCCCGTGCTGGAGGAAGAGTTCGAGGTCGTGGAGACGCTCCTCGCCACGGACGAGCGCTGGCTCGCCGCCCTTGCGGCACGAGATCTGGACGTGGAAAAGGTTCGCGTGGCTCCGTTGTCCGCGGGCGTCTTCGAATACGACGAGGAACGCGGCCGCCGCATCCTTCGTGGCCTGGCCTTTGTGCAGGACTTCCCGGAGGACAGTGCGTGGGCCCACCCTGTGGACGGGCTGGTGGCGTACGTGGACGTGGTCAACAAGGAAGTCACCCAGGTGATCGACCTCGGCGTCATGCCGATCCCGGCCGAGCATGGAAACTACACGGATCCTGAACTGACCGGACCCCTGCGGACCTCCCAGAAGCCCATCAGCATCACGCAGCCGGAAGGTCCGAGCTTCACTGTCACGGGTGGCAATCACGTGGAGTGGGAAAAGTGGAGCGTGGACGTCGGCTTCGATGTCCGCGAAGGAGTTGTCCTCCACAACCTCGCTTTCCGGGACGGCGACCGCCTCAGGCCCATCATCAACCGGGCATCGATCGCCGAAATGGTGGTTCCATACGGCGATCCCTCGCCCATCCGCTCCTGGCAAAACTACTTCGACACCGGCGAATACCTCGTTGGCCAGTACGCCAACTCCTTGGAACTAGGTTGCGATTGCCTTGGCGACATCACCTACCTCAGCCCCATCATCAGCGATGCCTTCGGCAACCCCCGCGAAATCCGCAACGGGATCTGCATGCACGAGGAAGACTGGGGCATCCTCTCCAAGCACTCGGACCTCTGGACCGGCATCAACTACACCCGCCGCAACCGTCGCCTGGTGATCTCCTTCTTCACCACCATCGGCAACTACGATTACGGCTTCTACTGGTACCTCTACCTGGATGGAACCATCGAGTTCGAAGCCAAGGCCACCGGCATCGTGTTCACCAGCGCATTCCCGGAAGGCGGTTCGGACAACATTTCCCAGCTGGCGCCGGGCCTCGGTGCCCCGTTCCACCAGCACCTCTTCAGCGCCCGCCTGGACATGGCCCTTGACGGCTTCACCAACCGCGTGGAAGAAGAAGACGTGGTCCGCCAGTCAATGGGCGAAGGCAATGAGCGCGGCAACGCCTTCTCGCGCAAGCGGACGCTCCTCACCCGCGAGTCGGAAGGCGTCCGGGAGGCCGACGCCCGCAGCGGCCGGACCTGGATCATCTCCAACCCGGAGTCGAAGAACCGACTGGGCGAACCCGTCGGCTACAAGCTCCACGCAGAAAACCAGCCCACGCTGCTGGCCGACCCAGGTTCCTCTATCGCCAAGCGCGCCGCATTCGCCACGAAGGACCTCTGGGTCACCCGCTATGCCGACGAGGAGCGCTACCCCACGGGCGACTTCGTGAACCAGCACTCAGGGGGCGCGGGCCTCCCGGCTTACGTCGCTCAGGACCGCGAGATAGACGGCCAGGACATCGTCGTATGGCACACCTTTGGCCTCACACACTTCCCCCGCGTGGAGGACTGGCCGATCATGCCCGTGGACACCGTTGGCTTCAAACTGCGCCCCGAAGGCTTCTTCGATCGGAGCCCCGTGCTGGATGTGCCCGCCAATTCTTCAGGTTCGAGCTGCCACAGCTCTGCCGCCACCGCTGCGGATGAACACGGCGATGCGTCCAGCTCAGGTCACCACGACCACTGCCACTAAACGGATCCCCGGACACATGACCATGACGACGGGACGGGTCCGGTCAGCCGGGCCCGTCCTCCATCCCCGGATCTGCGCGGCACTCACGGCTGTGTCATGCGCCGTCCACCTGTGGCTCGCGGCCTCGGGACACCACGGCGCGTGGCTTGGCATCCTCATGATTGCCTTGGCGGCGGTCTGCGTGCCGTGCACAGTCCATATTTGGCGCCACAGCCGCGTCGGAGCACTTCACCAGGTGACGGTTTCCGCTGTGGCAATGATTGCCCTTCATGCCGTCTTACTGCTGGGAGCGGGAGGCCTGTCGGGAGCGGGCGGTGCCGGCCACTCGCATGGTGGGGGACCGACGTCGAACGCTGCTGATCCTTCCGGCGCCGCCGGACTGTTGCTGGTGATCGGACTGGAAATCACGACGGCGTTGCTCGCGGCCACGCTGGTAGCGCGGCTACGGCGTCGGGTGCAAATTGCCGCTGCTTCCTGACCCTGTTTGGCGTCCGTCATAAGCCCAGCAGGAATTCGGCAGGATATTGCCTCGAGCAGGCAGTTTTCCTGCTTGTTGCACCTTGCCCGAACGCTGTTCAGTAGAGAGGTGAGTAGAGCTGTCAGTAATTCGGGTAATCCAGGCCTTGGCTTGTTCAGGGCGACGGGGATCTATGTAGGTGCCATTCTGGGGTCCGGTGTGCTGGTTCTGCCAGCTATCGCCGCCCAGGTTGCAGGACCGGCGTCGTTATTGGCGTGGGCGTTGCTGCTGGTGTTCTGTACACCGGTGGCGTTCAGCTTCGCGGAAATGTCCAGGCAACAGCCCGACGCCGGAGGGATCGCCACGTTCGTGACCCGCGCTTTCGGGCAGCGGGCCTCAGTTGTGGCCGGCTACCTCTTCTACTTCGCCATCCCGTTCGGGGCGCCCGCCACCGCGGTGATCGGCGGGGAATACATCGCGCATGCCATGGGCGGCGGGCGGGAGACGGCCCTGATCGCGGCCGGGTTCATCCTGGCGGCAGGTTTCCTGAGCAACGCGGTGGGGATCCGGGTCTCCAGCAAACTGCAACTCTTCCTCATGGTCTTGCTCGTGGCGTTGCTCGCGCTCGCCGTCGCCGTGGCCGCGCCCTACGCCAAGGCAGAGAACTTCGTTCCCTTCGCCCCGAACGGCTACTGGGCCGTGGGTGGCGCAGCGAGCCTGCTGTTCTTCTGCTTCGCCGGGTGGGAAGCCGTGACGCATCTGGCCGGCGAATTCCGCAACCCCGAGCGCGACTTGAAGCGGGCCACCTGGCTAACGCTTGTCGTCGTGGGTGTTGTCTACATCGGTTTGGTGGCAGCCTGTGTCGCCGTCCTCGGTCCAGGCCTCGCTGGCAGCAGCGTGCCGGTGGCCGAACTGCTGGCGAAAGGACTGGGACCGGCGGCGGCTCCCGTGACGGCTGTGGCCGCAGCCGTGTTGACGTTCGGACCGCTGAATACTTTCGTCGCCGGGGCCAGCAAGCTGGGCGCCAGGTTGGCGTCCGACGGCGTGCTGCCGCGGCCTTTGGCGCGTGGCGTGGCTGCCGGCGAGGTGCCCTCTGTGAGCCTCGGCGCGCTGGCTGTTATGACGTCGTTTTCCTTTGCCCTGGCCGCTGTGGGGCTCCTCAGCATGGAGTTCCAGATCGGCGCCGCGTCGGCGTGCTTCACGGCCGTCACCGCGTTCGGGCTGGCTGCAGGCGTGCTCCTGTTGCCCCGTGGAACCGCAGCCTGGTACGGCGTGATCGTGGCCGCCGTCGTAATGCTGGTTGTCCTGCTGTTCAGCGGCTGGGCCTTGCTGGTGCCCGCCGTGCTGGGTGTTGCGGCATTGTTGGTGGGGCGCTTGTATTTGAAACCCCCGGTGCCACAATTGAGCCATGGCCGCAGCGTGGTCAATTCGTGAGGGGTTCCGCAGCGGGCCTGACCCTGATGCCCTGCGCCGCCCATTCTTCATTGCCGCCGTTGTTGTCTTTGCCCTGGTAGTCCTGGCCGAGGTGGGGATGTCGCTCCTGCTGGGGCAGACCGCCGTCGACCCCGTCTCGGCAAGCGACGCCAACAACCTGGGCGTTCCACTGGATGTCTTCCTCAAGACGCAGCGGGCCGATGCCGAACCGCCGGGCGCGGGCATTGGATTCCTCGCATTCCTGGATGGCTTGCTGCTGTTCACAGTGGTGATGCTGGGGCTTAGCCTGATCATCGATCTTCGGACCTATGGCCGGATCCAGGGGCTCACGACGTTCATCGTGACGCTGCTTTGGGTTATCGCGGCGTTCCTCACCGCAATGTTGGCTTTGGCGAAGCTGTTCCTGATGATCGGGTTGTTCGTGGCTACCCCGTTTGGAACCATTGCCTACCTGGCGCTGTGGGGGAGCTTTCCCACCGGGCAGGCAGCGGCAATCCTGGGACTATTGCTGGTGCTGAAAATCGTGTTCGCAGTGTTGCTGATTCTCAGCCAGCCCAAGTTCCTCAAGGTCACGGGACTCGTGATGCTGCTGGTGGTGTCCGTGCTGCTTCAGATGATCCTGGGGCTGATCCACGGGTTCCTGCCCGGTCCGCTGGTGTCCATTGGAGATCAGTTCTGGGCGCTCATCACGGTGGTGGTGGCGCTCGTATGGGCACTGATCATGCTGATCGCGTCCATCCCGGCGATCATCAACGCCCTGCGCGTGAGCGGTTCGGCGGGGGACTAGCCTTGCCGCCAGTACGGTGACTTCGCGGGAATCCTGCTACTTCGAGCCAACTCACAGCGAAACCCGCGTCAGCTTGTCCGGATTCGAGATCTGCCGCAACCCGCGGATGGTGCCGTCAGGGCCGCCGTCGAGCACCAAGACGTCGGCGCGGCCCGAGTGCCGGAGTACCAGCGCTGGTTCCCCGTTCACAGCGATGAGCTCGGCAGTGACGGGCTGTACGGGATCGAAAACCACCGCTTTGCCGAGGATGCCCGCGAAGAACCGCCCGATCCGCTCCGCCCCGAACACCGGGTTCATTGCGCTCCTGACCTTGCCGCCGCCGTCGGCCCAGAGCACTGCATCCCGGTCGAGCATCGCCACTACCGTGTCAATATCACCCTGCTCGATGGCTCGTACAAGCTTCTCCAAGGCTGCGCGATCCTTGGTCCTCGGAGCGGGAGCGTCCGGGTCGATGTCCAAGCGGCGCTCCGCCCTGGAGATCATTTGGCGTACAGCAGTGGGAGTCTTTTCCAGGATGTCCGCGATTTCCGGCGCGGACATCCCAAAAGCGCGGTGGAGCACCAGGGCAGCCCTCGCCTCCGGCGCCAGCTGCTCAGCCAGGTGAAGCAAGGTCAAGGACAGGAGCTCGCGGTTGGCCACGGCTTCTTCCGGAAGCCTGGAGGTGTCCACCGGCTCCGGCAACCAAGGCACGGTGTAGTCCTCGCGCGCAGCGGCGAGTTGGCGGACCCGGTCAACCGAGCGCCGCACGCACACCGTTGTCAGCCACGCGGGCCAGGATTCCACGCGGTGGCCATCGGCCTTGCGTTCCTGCCGAACGGCATCGATGGCAACCTCGGAGACGACGTCCTCCGCATGGCCGAAATCTCCCAACATCCGGTAGGCGATTCCCAACAAACGATTCCGTTCGCTCTGCCACGCGTCCGTGGCCGACACCGCAAGACTCATGCCCTCCACGCTACCCCTCAGACGATCGGGTTCTTCTCATCTACCGGCGGCTCCATTTGCGTGCTCACGGCAATCCTGTTCCACACATTGATCGTGGAGATGGCCAGGATCAAACCGCCCATCTGGCTGTCGTCGAAATGGGTGGCGGCCGCATTCCAGATCTCGTCGGTGACGGTATCCGGACCGAGCTGCGTGACGGCGTCGGTCAAGGCCAGCACCGCCTGCTCGCGGGCATCGAAGAACACCTTCGAATGCTGCCACGCCGCCACGGCATGCAACTTGCGGGCAGGAATCCCGCGCTTCCGACCGTCAGTGGAATGCATGTCCACGCAGAAACCGCAGCCATTAAGGATGGAGGCACGGAGCTTGATGAGTTCGTACAAGTCGGGATCAACCGACTTCCGGGCGTAGCCCTCCAGCCCGATGACAGCGGCGTAGCCGAGTTTGTTGCTGTGGCCGATATTGATGCGGGTCATGTTGTTTCCCTTCCGTGGTGGTGCCTTACATCAGAGATGTCGTAAGGGGCGGCGGAAGTGTGACAGGGGCGGCTAATTGTTAGAGTCGGTCGATGCGCGCAGTAGTTTTTGATGAGGTCCGGACCCAACCCGACGTTCGGGAGGTCACCAAACCCGAGGCTCCCGCTCGAGGTGTAGTGGTGAAGGTTTTAGCCACCGGCATGTGCCGCAGCGACTGGCACGCCTGGGCCGGCCACGATGACATAGCGGTGCCCCACGTTCCAGGCCACGAGCTCGCCGGTGTCATCGACTCCGTCGGGGAAGACGTCCAGCGCTGGAAGGTCGGCGACCGCGTCACCGTCCCCTTCGTTTGCGGGTGCGGTAAGTGCGAATGGTGCCTTGATGGTGACGCGCAGGTGTGCCCCGACCAGGAGCAGCCCGGCTTCACCCACTGGGGATCGTTCGCCGAATACGTGGCCCTGCACGCTGCCGACAGCAACCTGGTTGCCATACCGGAAAGCGTTGAATTTACGACGGCGGCAAGCCTCGGCTGCCGCTTCGCCACGGCATATCGTGCCCTGGCAGCCCGTGCCCAGGTGAAAGCCGGCGAATGGGTGACAGTTGTGGGCGCGGGAGGCGTGGGCCTCAGCGCTGTGATGATTGCCAAGGCCATGGGAGCCAAGGTCATTGCCGTGGATCGGAACCCGGAGGCCTTGGCCGTGGCTGCACGTTTGGGTGCAGACCACACCGTGCTTGCTGACGGTGCGGATATCCCCGCCGCGGTCAACGTCCTCTCCAACGGAGGCAGCCACGTGGCGGTAGACGCCGTCGGAAGTGAACAAACCTGCGCAGACGCAATCCTCAGCCTTCGCAGGCGGGGCCGGCACGTCCAGATCGGCCTGTTGCCCTCCATTGACGGCAACCCGCAGGTGCCGATGGCCCGCGTGATCGGCTGGGAACTGGATGTCCTGGGCAGCCACGGCATGGCCGCGGTGGACTATCCCGGAATGATGGCCCTCATTGCACAGGGTGCGCTCCGGCCGCAGCTGCTGATCGAACGCACTATCGGCCTGGAAGAAGCAGCGCTCCTATTGCCCGGCTTCGATAAGGCCAGCCCCGCAGGCATGACGATGGTGGACCCGGCGCGCTAACTGCCTGGCACCCCAACTGGGTCGCATTTGTGCGCGTTTTGAGCCGTCAAAACGCGCACAAATGCGACCTAGTTGGGTTAGTCCACCGGGCGGTTCCGGTACGCCGCCAGGAAATGCTCGATCCTGCGCACGGCTTCCTCGATGTCCTCCACGGTCGGCAGGATCACGAAGCGGAAGTGGTCCGGGGTTGGCCAATTGAAGGCCGTTCCGTGCGAGACGAGGATTTTCTGTTCCTGCAGGAGTTGAAGGACGAACTTCTCGTCGCTCTCAATGGGGTAGATCTCAGGATCCAGCCGGGGGAACAGGTACATTGCGCCCGCGGCGGGGACGCACGAAACGCCCGGGATCGCGGTCAACAACTTCCACGCCAGGTCCCGTTGCTCACGCAGGCGGCCGCCGGGACGAATGAGTGCCTCGATGCTTTGGTATCCGCCCAGGCAGGTTTGGATGGCGTGCTGGGCGGGAACGTTGGAGCACAACCTCAGCGAAGCCAGCAGTTCCAGGGATTCGCGATAGGCAGCCGTTGCGGTCAATGGTCCCGTCACGGCAACCCAACCCGCACGGTAGCCGGGCATGCGGTAAGCCTTGGAAAGTCCGCTGAACGTCAGAACCGGGATGTCGTCCGCTACCGCGGCGGTATGAATGTGCGGGGCGTCGACGTAGCGGATCTTCTCGTAGATCTCATCGGAAAAGAGGACGAGATCATGCTTCCTTGCGAGCGCCGCGAATTGCTCAAGGATGTGCCTGGGGTACACGGCCCCTGTGGGATTGTTCGGGTTGATGATCACGATGCCCCGTGTGCGCGGAGTGATCTTTGATTCGACGTCGGCCATGTCCGGCCACCAGTTCTCGTCCTCATCGCAAAGGTAGTGCACGGCTTTGCCGCCCGTGAGCGTCACGGCCGCGGTCCAGAGCGGGTAGTCGGGTGCCGGGATGAGGATCTCGTCACCGTTTTCCATGAACGCCTGCAGGGTCATGGAAATGAGTTCGCTGACGCCGTTGCCGATGAAGACATCCTCGACGCCGATCGTCATCAGTCCGCGCGTCTGGTAGTACTGCGAGATCGCGGTCCGGGCGGAGAAGATGCCCTTGGAATCGCTGTAGCCCTGGGCCCCGCGGATGTGGTGGATCATGTCCACCACCACTGACTCCGGCGCTTCCAACCCGAACGGTGCCGTGTCCCCAAGGTTCATCTTGAGGATGCGGTGTCCCTCGGCTTCCATGGCCTTGGCGGCCTGGAGGATGGGACCACGGAGTTCGTAGCGGACATTCTGGAGTTTGCTGGAGTGCTGCATCGGACGCATGGTTGATCTTTTCATGTCAGCTCCCCGGCAAGGCAAACCCGTCCCGAAATAGTCACGGGTTCAGCCTCACCTCGCAAAGTTGGGGGTTGCTGAGACAAATGTTTACGGGATCAAGGATGATGCTGGACCTCAATTCAGTCCGCACCAAAACGAGTGCGTTGACGTTGACTTTAGTGCCGACGTCGGGATTGACCCCCACCACTATGCAGCGCGTCAGGGAGAGGGGAGGCGAGCTTTGGCAGGCGGAACCCTGGGTGAAGTCCAATTGCAGTTGTGCTGCCTGGAAGGCGTTGCGGGCTGTTTCGATCCGTGATCCCAGGACACTGGGCACGGTGGCCTTCACGGGCACCGCAATTTCCAGGTTGACCGTGCTGCCGCGGCCCACTTTCTCGCCGCCGGCGGGACTCTGGTTGACTACCGTACCTTCGGGCGAGGCGCTTTCGATCTCGCTCGTGGCTGCTTTGAAGCCGGCGTCAGTGAGGATCTGGACCGCCTCAGCTTGCGGCTTGGCTTTTACGTCCGGAACGTTGGCGTCCTTGAACATGAAGTACAGGATCACGCCGATAACGGCCAGCAGCACCACACCCCCGATGATCACCCACAACCAGGGGAATCCCGGCGTCGGCTTCGGTTTCTCGGCGGCCGGGACAGTCAGTGTGACCACATGCGCCTGGTCCGCGTAGTCCTCGGGTGCGTCGTCGGCGGAGTAGGCGATCAGCTTCACCGGGTAGCTCCCCTCGGATGCCCCCGCGGTGTCGAAATTGACCACGTATTGTTCGGTGGCCCCCGCGGCGATGGTCCGCAATGGGTTGGGGATGCTGGTGTACGTTTTCGACGGCGGATTGTTCACCTGCCCGGGGAAGGCTCCGAGCACCACGCGCTCGGAAGTGGTGGAGCCGTTGGTGACGGACGCTGTCAGCGAACCCTTCCCATCTTTAAGGACGACATCCGGGGAGCTCAACGTCATGGTGATGGCAGTCATGGCACAACAACTCCTGGGATCGCGGTTTGTAGTTTCGGCGCACAGCAGCTCATCTCAGCCTCCGGCTTTCTGGATCAGCAACACACAAGTCCCCAGGGGACAGACGATTCCCAGCTGTCCGCCCGAGGTCCCGAAGGTCAGGTCCACGGTTTTCCCTGGGCCTGAATTCTGCTCAGCGCGCGTCCCCTGCACCAACAGCGAGACGGTGACCGCCTGCTGCGGGGCGAGTCTCGCCCGCTTGGTGGGAGGTCCGAAATAGAACAGGCCTCCACCGAATTCCTTCACATCGAACACGCACGCACCCGTTACCACCAGCTGGGTATCCGACGCCGAACACGAACCGCCTTGAGCAGACAGGTCTGCTGAGGTGAGTTGCGCGCCCGCGGCTGCGTCGAAGAATCCGCCCTGCCATTCCCGTGCGGCATCGTTGTTTCCGCCACCGCAGCTGACGCCGAACACCAGCACCAACAGCGCAATCACTCCGCAGGCAATCACCACAAGAATCGGCGTGCGGTTCTCCTTATTCATGCGTCGTCACCGTTCGCCCGCACTTGAACCTCATCCGTCACGTGTGCGGGCTTCATGCCTTTGACGATCCGCCTGACCAACTCCAGCTGCCCACCCGCTTCCGCAGGAACCAGCACCCTGATGTGGAAGGCGCCGGGCACGGATTCGACGTCGAATCCGGGCACCCCCGTGGCCAGGTGCAGGAAGCGGGTGAGCCCGTCCACAGTGCCGCGGCGGGCAGAGAGCTGCGCCGCGGCTGCGATGAGGTCCCGTTGCCGCGCTATGGAAATTGCGCTGGCCACCGGAATGCTCCCGGATCCAGCGCCGGCCTCCGGACCGGGCAGCGTCAGCCAGTCCAGATCCACCCACCGCGAGAGAAAAGGAATCAACGACGACGGCGCGCGGCCGGGATCGGGAACGTTATGGATGCGGTCCAGGACCTGCCGGACGGGCTCATGCATGTCCTCGGCCACGGCAAGCAGGGCCTGCAGGGGAGAGCTGGTATCGGCGGCCACCTGGAAAACTTCCGGCAGGACCTTCAGCAGCTTGGACCCGGATGGCCCCATGGGCTCAGCCCTTGCCATGGACCACCTCGATCCTGTGGTCACCCGAGCAGAACAGCCAGGTGTCGGGCAGCGTCACGACGTCGTCCACCACGCGCCGTGTGCAGCTCTCCCATTTCACGGTGTTGTCAGTGCTGCGGTACACGCCTTTGGGACCGGCGGCGAGGACCAAGGGTTTGCCGTCAAGGATTGCCCCGGACACGGATTTGACCGGCTCGAAGCGGGTGCGGTCCCTCAACGGCAGATTGCAGTTGACGTCCGGCACGCTCCACTGCGCCGACGCCTGGCCCAGTTGCAGGCGCAACACACCGCCGCTCTGGGTAGCGGCATAGGCAGCGTCGCCCATCACGTGGACACCCCAGCAACTTCCCCCGGTCCAGCCAGTGCTGAACTGCTCCCAAGAATCCATGAACGACTCATCGAAATCGGTACGGCCCAGCTCATCGATCTTCAGCCGCAGGCATCCCGTCCCGGTCCCTTCCGGCACTGCGCGGCCGAGCCACACATAGCTCGCACCGCCGTCGTACTGGATGGTCATGCAGCGGATGTCCTCGCCGGCGGCCTTGACCTGCTTGAAGCTGTCCGCGGTACCGGCGTCGGGGGAGAGCCAGACGCCTTCCGAGGCCTCCGCAGCCACCACAACACCTGTCCGCCCGCGGACGTCCACCAAGGCGTCCACCGCGTAAAAGCCACGATCCGGCTGGGACGTATCCACCACGTTCTGCACGGGGATTGCCCCTTGGCTCATGGAAAGTTCGTACAGTCCGCGTTCGCCGGCAAGCAACAGCAACGGCTCGCCTTGACGGTCCACCCAACACAAATCGGCGACGACGAACCCCAGCTCGGCTGCTTTGCGCCAGGATTCGCCGAGGTCCTCGCTGATGTAGATACGGGAACCAGTGCCGGTCACCGTGCTGACGGCCACCATGCCCGGATGCCGCTCCGGACCCACCCGGCCAGGTGCGGGGGAACGGAACGGGGCGATGGCGCGGACGGTTTCTTCCGCCTGGTCGCCGTCGTCGCCAAAATCCGCACAAGCTTCCCAGCCGTCGGCGGCGTTGGTAGTGCGGAACAGGGTGCCGCCTTGGGCCACGAACCACGTCTTGTCCTGGCCTTCAGCCTGGACCAAGGACACGGCATCACTGTCCGGAACTTTGTCCACTTCCAGCCTGACGCGGTCCACATACTGAACGCCAGGCTCGGCCTCCTCCATGGCACGGTACAGATTGGAGACACGCAGTGGCTTCCCAAAGCCGGATCCATAACTGGACGAATCCGGGCTCAGCGGACTGATCCCCTCAGACAGGCGGCCCACGATCCTGGATTTCACGGCCTCGGCGTCCTCATCGGGACGAACAACGATCCGCGCATCCACCAGCACCTGTTTGTAGAGGCCCCAGCGCACTACAGGCTCGGCGCCAACCGTGGACCGCCTGCGGAGATATTGTTCCACTTCAATCCGCACTTCGTCGCGTGCATGTGACGCAAGGTCCGCTGCGCGTAATGGTTGGGCCGCCCCCGCCCTGCCGCCGGGAACGAATGGCACCAACACAATTTCTACTTCGCCGGGCCTGGCAAACGCCCACAGATCCTTCCTCGTGAACGCCCTCGCCCGGCCCACCCCGCCGTGGCGACGTGCCAGGACCTCGTAGTCCCGGACAGTGACTGCGCGGTCGCGGGCTTGAAAATCCTGGGGCGCGCGCCTCAGGGCGTTCTCCAAGGACTCGCCATCGCGGCCCCCGGTGGCTGGTTCAGGATTAGTGACCTTGGCACCTGGAACAGGGGAACGCAACACCGTGAGCTGACCCGCGCCCACGTTGCCGCCCGAACCGCCACCGCTGCGGTACCAGGCGCGAACCTCGGCGCCCGGCCCTGGTACCAACGGCCCCTGCCCGGATTCCGTCCGCCCCTTGGACTCCTCGTCCCACCAAGCGAACATCGCGACGCCGGCACTTCGATCAATCCGCACCGGCATCTCACCCGGCCTTGCGTCAGCAAACGCCTCCACTTCCTTGCAGTACCGGAACGGCTTTCCGTCCACCAGGACAGCCTCGCCACTGCTCAGCCGCGTCCCCGCCGGAACTTCGACGGCGACCGCCAGCCCAGCGCCCGAGACGATCGGCGCGTTCGGGATCACGAAGCTCTGGCCCGGCCTGCCGGTACCGGTACCAATCGGTACCGCGTCATACATGGTGACGTCGGCTGCGGGGACCAGCACGCTGGTCTTGCCGGGCGCCAAAGTGGCTGCCGCCGTCGTCGTAAATACTGGCTGGGGTGAACCCGGAACCCCTGGCGGGCAGCTGACCTGTGTACCCCTGGGGATGCGGATTTCCTGGACTGCGCTTGTGCCTGTGGCGGATGAACGGCTGAATTCCAGCATCGTTTCGGCAGTGCTCGGCGGGTACAGGGACGTGCCGAGGAGATTCAAGTAGACGGCGTAGAGCTTGTCCGGCACACGGTTGAGCCGGTACATGAGCGTGTCCGTGAGGTAGGCGAAGGCCTCGACGATGGTGATGCCGGGATCGTGGACGGAGAGGTCCGTCCATTCAGGGGCGATTTGCTGGATGCGTTCCCGGGCACCGGCCACAAGGTCCGCGAAGCTGCGGTCATCCAGGTTGGGCACGGGAAGACTCATGCTGCACCGCCGGATTCCACGGGCAGGGCGATGGCGATCTCGTCCTCAAACTGGGTGGTGCGGACACGGTATTTCAGCCGTACCTCGAGGACTTCGGGATCCTCCGGAGAGCGTGACGCATCCAGGGAAAGGACCGTGATGCGCCGCTCCCACTGCTCCACGGCCCGGGCTACGTAATGGATAGCCAGGCCTGCCGTAGTGTCGTCGGCCGGAGCAAACGCCAAGCGGAACAAGTGGCAGCCGTACATCGGACGGTTAACGCGCTCGCCGGGCCTGGTGCTCAGCAGCAGAAGGAGGGCCTGGCGGATGGAGGCTGCATCCGTCACAGTCGCCAGCCTGCCTGACGGGGTGATGCGCAGGCCCGGGACCCCTGCCGCGGCGTCGAAGTCCGGATGGATGAAAGCAATCGAAGTGTAGCGTGGGGCGCTCATGCCAGTGCCTCTCTCATGAACCCGACCCCACGAACGTTTGGCCGGGCCGGCGCACGTTGTATTTAACTGCGCCCGGAGGTGTGCCGTCGGTGAAGCCCTCCACAGTGTCCAGGCAGATGGCTTTGCCCCCGATCCTGATGAAGGTTGAGTAGCCCTTGGTGACCGGCAGGGTTTTATTGCACGGTTTGATGTTGATGCCAATATGCGGGCACATGCTGATATCCCGGTCTTGGGGATCCGTCGCCACCAGGATGGGTGACTTTTTGATGCGGACCCACTCCTGCGACGGTACGTTCTCCACTTTGCCGTCGTGCCCACAGCGCAGGATGGCCTCCTTGACCAGGATCCTCATGGCTTAGGCCTCCTCAAAGTCGACTGATTTCGCGCGAATTCTCATGGCTTTACCCGGAGCTTCCAGGACCAGGTCCGTGGCAGCGGTGATTCGAAGCTTGTCCGGCCCCAGCTCCACCGACGAGCCATGTCCGTCCGTGAAACTCACGGTGCGCGCACCGCCGTCGAGCACTATTTGTTGGCCGTCCGCACTGCGGAACGTATAACGGCTCTCCCGTGGTGTGCTGACGTTGTTGTCGGGCGTTTGTTCGCTGCCGTACAGGCCGCCGAGGATGATGGCCTGGGCCGGATCCGTGGCCGGAAGAAGCACCAGGACGTGGTCGCCCGGAGCGGGCGGGGTGACCATTCCCTTCCCGGAACCGGCGGCCGCAGTAAGCACAGGAGCCCACGCGGTCTGGAGATCCGGGTAGGCCGGCAGTTGAACACGGGCACGCCCCCGGGCTTCGGGATCGTCCACGTCAGTGATGATCCCGAGCGTAAAGACGTCCGGTCGTCGTTCAGGGACGGGGCTGGGCGGGCGGGTGGTCAGGGTGGTTTCGTAGCCAGTGCCGTCCAAACGGTGTGAGGCGCTCGCGATCAGGTACGTTCCCTCGATGGATGGCGCCACCCCCTTGATCCTGACGCGCCCACCCGCCCTAAGCCGCGGATTGCCCTCGGCCACGAACACCGCCGTGACCTGGCCGGCCATCCTGACGTCCAGCTCGGACTGCGCCAATCCGTCCGCCTCCTGGGTGGATTCCAGTACCTCGTTGTCCCGCCGGAGTTCGCCGCCCGCGCCCACACTGGCCAACGTCGGGTCAGCTGTGACGCGGGCCTTCGCGTCGCTGCTGCTCGTTTCGGCCTTGTGGACTGTGGCGTCCTCCGCACGCCAGCCGTTGATCATTGCGGACGCGTACGCGGGTTCCTGGCTGACCTCGATCTCTGCCGAATGAAGCGACTCCCCGAGGGTGAGCTCCAAGGGTTCGCCTTCGCCGTCGAGTCCTGTGAGCCTCAGGGCGCCGTCGTGGACCACAGGGTAGGCGCCCACCCGTGCACTTTGTTCAACCAGGAGGCTCAGGTCCGTGCGGGCGCACTGGTACACCCGGCCCAGCTTTGCCCGGCCTCCCACTACGTCCAGTCCGGTGCCCTCGCAAAGTTTCCGTGCGAGGCCTGCGAGATCCACGTCCTCGTGCAGCCTGGTGAATTGGCGCTTCCTCAGACGATGGAGGGCATCGTAGGCACGGATGCGGATTTCTTGTCCGAGGTTGGCCTCGTAGCTGTACTCCACCACGGTCACCTCACCCACGAAGAGCGGAGTCCGATGGCCGCCGAGCTCAACTCTCAGGGCATCACCGGGGGCCGGATCCACGCCACCCCTGGCCGCAGCAGTCCTCCCCGGGCCGGGTCGCCAACTGATGAGGCACTGGGCTGGCCTCGCCAAAGAACCCAGCACCTGGACCGAAACGATGGCAGCTGTTTCTGCGGTTGTCAGTCGTCGTCTACCCAGGCTGACGATGAGTTCGGGAAGGCCCTGGACCTGCCTCATAATGCTTCACGCCTCATGGTGCTTCACCAACCGGCGGAACGGCGAGCGGCCCGCTGAAGTGAGCCGGGTCGTCAATGTCGTTGTACTCCAGGAGCAGCTTCCAGAGCAGGGGCGTCCCGAATGCTTCAACCGAAAGTCGCCCCAACTCAGCCGGCGGCACCTCGGGAAGGAGCTCCCCGCCGTCGGGCATTGCTGCGTCCCTGTCCGTGCTGCCATCGCCCGTGACAGCCAGCGTGTCCACGGGCGGGGCCGTCAGATCCACGGCAGGGAGTCGCTGGGCGAGCTCGTAATTCTCCCCGCCTTCCTCGTCGGCAGACTGGCCCACGCGCACGAAGACCATCCGCATCCAGGACCTGAGCGGTGAACCGTCAGGGGCGAAGCGGTCAAAGCGCTCCGCCACCTCGGTCACGATCCCCGGCACATTCCACGCGCGGCCCCATACAAACCGGACCGACGGCGGTCTCCGCTGGCGCTGAACCTCCGCGCTGTTCTCCGCGAGGGCCCAGATGGGCCTGGTCATTTGCCGCACATCCTGCACATGGAGCGACGCCGGCGCGAGGTCGACGTCGAAGAGCAGGTCCAGCCTCAGCTCGGTGTGGCCGCCTCCCGTAAAAAGCAGAGGGTCATCGGCCAGTCCGCTGCCGCTAAGCTTGCCGCCCGCACTTCTCCGGGGCTCCACTCCGGCCGAGCGCTGCATCACCACCGTTTCCGGGTTGAGCAGGCAGCCAAGGTGTTCCCCGGTGTCCTCGATCAGGAAGGCGACACGTTCCATGTCAGACCGCCAAGTGTTCGTTAGTGAGGCGGGCTTGGCGGGCGATTGCCTGGGTTAGCGGAGCGGTTGCCGGGCTTGATTCGTTGGCGCTTGGAATGGGCCGCGGGGCAAGGTCCGGCCAGGCTCCCTTGAGGGCCGGTGCCGGGGTATGGGTGTTTTGTGGGGCCTGTTGTGCGTCCCGTTCTTGGTTTGAAGGGCGCATGTCGGGCCCCGCGACGGGGGGTGTCTTCGATGGATTAGTGTGTTGGCGCCGTGTGGGGGTGTGTTGTGGGGCCTGCTGTGCGTCTCGTTCTTGGTTTGACTCGTGCATATCTTGCCCTGCAACGAGGGGTGTCTTCGAGTGGGTCGTGTGCAGGTGCAGGGCGGGGGTGTGTTGTGGGGCCTGTTGTGCGTCCCGTTCTTGGTTTGACTCGTGCATATCTGGCCCTGCAACGAGGGGTGTCTTCGATGGATCGGTGTGTAGGCGCAGCGTGGGGGTGTGTTGTGGGACCTGCTTTGCGTCCCGTTCTTGGTTTGGAGCGCCCATATCGGACCCTGCAACGGGTGGTGTCTCCGAGCGATCGGTGTGTAGGCGCAGCGTGGGGGTGTGTTGTGGGGCCTGCTCTGCCTCCCGTTCTTGGTTTGAAGGGTGCATATCGGGCCCCGCAACGGGCGGCGTCTCCGAGCGATCGGTGTGTAGGCGCAGCGTGGGGGTGTGTTGTGGGGCCTGCTCTGCCTCCCGTTCTTGGTTTGAAGGGCGCATGTCGGGCCCCGCAACGGGCGGCGTCTCCGAGCGATGAGGGCGAAGTCGCAGCGTGGGGGTGTCTTGTGGGGCCTGTTTTGCGCGCCAAGAGCGTCCCCAAGCACGCAGAGTGGGCCTCGCAACGGAAGGGGTGTTGGTCGGCGCGGAGGGAGGAACCAACCCGGCGTCGCGCAGTAACTGGACCCAATGCTCCGGTGCGCCTTCCACGTTCAGGCCCCGCACCGGCGTCGAACTTTCCCACGAAGAAGGCTCCGAAACGCCCGCGTCCTTGGCCGAAGGCCCCAACGCGCCCGCACTCAAAACGCCACCTCCAGAAACACCCGCAGCCGGAGAACCCACACCCGCACCCGGAGAACCCGAGTCCCGGCCCGACCGACGATCCAGCCACGCAGCCACAGCCCGCAGCCGATGCGCAGCCGCCCGCCGCCAGGAAAAGCCAGGCTCAGGCGACGGGAGCGCGGGCATCGTCGAGCTCCAGGCGGTCGTATGCGATGCTGAGGGATTCGATGGCGAGGTCCTTGCCCAGTGCGTCAAGGGGTGCGCCGAACCAGTCGCATGGCCAGGCCCCCAGGAGGTTCCAGCGGCGGACTTCCACGGAGCCGGCATCGTTGAGCATGGCGATGGAGACGTTCCGGCGTTCCACCTTTCCGTCCACGGCTTTGAAGAGCCACTGCAGCATCTCGGTGGAGTCCGTGAGCCCGTACTTCAACGTCACCGGGGTGTACTCCACTTGCCCGGGGATGACGCGGACTGTGCTGTTTTCGCCGCCTGAGCGGTAGAGGATCCGGTCGATTTTCAGGCCGAGGCCCTCCACTTTGGTGAAGTGGCCCTGAACTACGCCTTGGATCACGAGCTTGAAGTTGTAGGCCCGGTACGGGTCCACCACGTTGCCCGGTTGGGCGGCAGGTGTTGTTGTCATGTCAGGCTCCTGCGCTCTCTGTCTCGCTGGTGTTGTCCGCCGACTGCATGAGCTTGAAGATCACAAACTCGGCCGGTTTCACGGGCGCGATCCCGATCAGCGTGACCACTTGCCCGGCATCGCGGACCTCTGGAGGGTTGGTTTCTTCGTCGCACTTCACGAAAAATGCCTGTTGAGGAGTAGTCCCGAGCAGGGCGCCGTCCCGCCACACGTTGGTCAGAAACGCCCCGATATCGCGCCGGATCGACTTCCACAGCGTGTGATCATTGGGCTCAAACACCACCCAGCGAGTCCCGTCAGCCACCGATTCCTTGATCATGTTGGTCAGGCGACGCACATTCACGTACCGGTATTCGCTCGCCTCCGGAGCCTTGGTCCTGGCGCCCCAAATCCGGATGCCCTCGCCCGGGAAGTACCGGATACAGTTCACGCCCGCCGGGTTCAGGACCTCCTGCTCCCCGCGGCTCACGCGCCGCACAAGATCGATCGCGCCTTGGATGGGCTCGTTGGCTGGCGCCTTGTGGACGCCACGGGTCGCGTCGACGCGCGCCCAAACGCCTGCAATATGGCCCGACGGCGGTTGCGTCACCTTTTTCCCGGACACGGGATCGATCATCACGATCCACGGGAAATACAGGGCCGTATAGCCGCCGGGGGATTGCGGGGCGCCGAGGTCCTGCTGGCCGCTGGCTTCGATGGCTGACCCCTCCCGGCTGCCGGCGGCGGCGGGTCGCGCTGAGTCGGGCCAGTCGGGGGAATCTGAGGAAACCGAGGAGGAAGACGACGGCGTGCTTTCGCTGGCTTCTGTGCCTGCAGGTTGTTCTGACGTGTCTTCGGCTTCGCTGGCTTCAGCTTCGTCGGCGTCGCCCGAGCCGGCGTTGCCCGAGCCGCCACCACCTGAGCCGGCGTCGTCACCCGGCCCCTCATCCGCCGTCGACCGCTCGTCTGCCGTGCCCGAATCCCGCGCACCTACCGGAACGCCGGACGTCGCGGCCCTGGTGAGCGCCCCGACGTCGTCAACTTTTTCCACTGTGTCCATGATGGCCATGCGGTCCTGGCGGAGCGGGTGCTCCACATGCGCAGCCAGTGCCGCATAGGATTCAGCGTCCGCGAAGCCCGGCGCAGCCACCATGGAGATGTCGTCCACGGCCTCGAAAAGCGTGAGGCCTGTGGGCTTGGTGGCTGTGCCCGTGAGGCTGCCGTTGGTCCCAATGTTCACCACATAACAACGGCTTCCTCCGTTTGAGAAGAAGCCGTAAACAGCGTTGGAGAGCGGTGTGCCCGCTGTCGCGTTGCCGACATATTGGTCAACGAACTGGGTCCAGTTGTCCAGTACACGGAGTTCATCCACCAAGGCGTCCTGGTCCGGGGCTACGCCTACGAACGCTGCGATGCTGGTGTTGACCTGCCCGATTGCGCGTGCGCCGCTGGGCACTTCCTGAACATAGACGCCTGGCGCCTGGTAGTTCGCCATGGTGCGCTCCCTTTCCTGCCCGCGGGTGTCCGCGGATTTACTCCCACCGGATGATGACCGGCAGGCTGCTGGTGCTGGCCGAGACTTCCTTTTCGGTGCCGCTTACTGCCACGGCAAAGTGCTGGAGTTCATCCGCCGAGGCCAGGACCTCGAAGTGGCCGGTCGCATCGCTGACGACTGCCGTGGCGGAAGAATGGGCATGGATGTAGGCGTCGGGGATGCCTTTGTTGTGGACGTCAACGAGCCGTCCGTGGATCCGGCGGGCAACGCCGGTCTTGGCAATGAGCGGTTCAAGGACAGGCGGTCCGGAAGGCTCTTCGAAGCGCAGCGCCACGGGGATCCGGACAAGGAACCCAAGCCCTTGCCGGATGGCGCCTGAATACTCCTCGGGACGGAATTCGCCGGTGGAAACTACCGAGTATTGGCTGTGGCGTTCCACGGCCAGGAGCAGTTGCTCCATATTGTCCAGTTGTTCGGGGCCGTGGCATTCCACTGCCACCCGGAGTTCGAGGTCCAGGACCGGGCCATCGCGACGTGACCTTCCCACGCGGTTGAGCGTGACTGCATGGACGGTGACGGGAGCGTCAGGGGTGGAAACGACGGCGTCGGGGGAACCGTCGTCGAACCTTACGCGCTGCGGAGTGACGGCGTCGGAAAGTACCCCCAGAAGGTCGGTCAACGACGAACGCACATAGCCCACGGCAGAACCCAGAACTCGAAAGGTGACCAGAATTGCAACTGGGACTAGGTTACTCCCGCTGTTGCGTGTAGTCACTGGGGAAACAGGAGTAACTCCATTCGATTGAAGCTGACGCAACTGAGTCGCAGCAGATGCCCTTTTGAGCGCCCAAAAGGGCATCTGCTGCTACTTACTTGGGTGACGGGTGGTGGCAGCTTGCCGGACAGCGTCCCGCCACCACGCCACTGTTGCTGCGGCAGCTTCCGGGAGGGGCGTCGGTTCGAGGCCCAGGAGACGCTGGCTTTGGGAGGAATCCATCACGAACGGCCGCTCGAATTGGTACAGCATCTCGGCAAGCTCCCGCATATCGGTCGAAAAGAGACCCGCCGTCCTCAACACCCACCCGGGAATGGCACTCACCTTCGGAACAGAAACGCCGGCGGCCTCAGCGAACGCCGCAGCAAGTTCGCCTTGGGTCAGGGCTGGGCCGGTCGGAGCATGGAGCACGGTGTTCCAAAGCCTTGGATTCCGGGCCGCCGCGATCATGGACGCCGCGAGGTCCGGGACATACGTGAACGAGTGCGGTTGCCGGGCGCTGCCAATCACCAGGACGGATTTTCCCTCCGTGACAAGCGGAACCATCCGCTCGCCGGCGTGGGCCATCCTCACCCGTGGGCCGAAGAAGTCACCGGCCACGACGCTGACTGTGTTGGCTTTGTGCGCAGTGCGGGCCCTAAGCAGTTGCGTACGGACCCCGCGCTTGCCGCCTGAGGCTTCCCGAGGACCCGCTTCAGTCATCACGCTGTCCGGCTCGCTATAGGAATAGAGGCTCTCTGGAAATACGACGACGGCGCCCGCGTCTGCCGCTGCATCCATCACCACTTGTTCGGCTTGCGGTAGCTCGGCCGCCCACGCTGCGGCGCGGTATGCCGATCCGTGGATGCAATGGAAGACCGCGGCCGCACCGTTGAGTGCCTGGCCTGTTTGCTTGGGATCGGAGGCGTCGACGCGCATCCGTTCAATGAGGGGATGGTCCGGGCCGCTGCCGGAGCGGGTCAGAATGCGAACGTCTTCCCCCTGCTCAGCGAGCTGTTCGGCTATGGTCCAACCAACGGGTCCTGCTCCGGTGACGACGTACATGCTGATCTCTTTCCTCGAAGTCCAATCTAATGAGAGAGCACTGCTCTCTAAATTCAGAATGAACCTCAGCACCGTCAAAGTCAAGAGCAGTGCTCTCATTTGTTGATGGTGCTCTCCCTTGTGGCAAGCTGGTTCCATGTCCTCCACAGCGCCCGGCGCCGAAGCTGCCCCTAAAGCCCAGCCGAAAGCCAAGCCCCCGACTCCCCGCGAGCGTGCACGTGCTCAAACCATCGCCGATATTGTCCGCCTCGGCCGGGAGCACCTCGCCGTCCACGGTGCGGCGGGGCTGTCGCTGCGGGCTGTTGCCCGGGACCTTGGCGTCGTTTCTTCGGCCGTTTATCGCTACGTGGAAAGCCGGGACGAACTCCTCACGCTCTTGCTCATCGACGGCTACAACGAGCTCGGCGACGAAGTGGATGCAGCCGTAGCGGCTGTTCCCGAGAATGATTTCGCAGGCCGGTTCCGCGCCCTGGGCAAGGCTGTTCGTGCGTGGGCGCTCAAGGAACCAGCCAGCTATGCCCTGCTTTTCGGCAGCCCGGTTCCCGGCTATCAGGCACCAGGTGAGCGAACCACGGTTCCCGGAACACGTGTCATCTATCGCCTCGTGGGCATCTTTGAGGAAGCTCATCGCGCAGGCGCCCTGGAGGCGGAAGTGAATCCCGCCGTCGTCATCCCACCAGGCTTGGCAGAAGACATGCGGAACATCCGGACTGAACTTGGGGTCACGGTGCCCGAGTCTGCGCTCGCTCGGGGCGTGCTGGCGTGGACGTCCGTCTTCGGGGCTGTGAGCTTTGAAGTGTTCGGCCAGTATGGGCCGGATACGTTCGCCGCGCGCGACGAACTTTTCGAGCACCAACTGCTGGTCCTCCAGGGCATGGCGGGCCTGTGACCATCGGACCAGCGACCAGGAGCAGACGGTAAAGTATCAAGATGGTTCGAGGGCTTGCTGACATCGGCGCGGAGGGCATATTGCTCGCCGGCGCCGGGCGCGCCATCCTCCTTCAGATCGCTGACCCGAGGGTGGGGCACGGCGTCGCGGACCATAGCGACTTTGCCCAGCGGCCGCAGGATCGTTTGCGGGCCACCCTGACATACGTTTATGCGATCGTTTACGGTTCAGACGAGCAAGTTGCTGCGGTTCGCCGCGCCGTCAACCGCGCCCACGCACCGGTGCGCCGGAACCCGGACGATGCGACAAAGGGCTACAACGCTTTCGACCCCGGTTCACAGCTTTGGGTTGTCGCCACCCTGTACGACACCGCCGTCACCGTTTACGAACAAGTGCATGGACCGCTCGACGACGATACCGCCGAGCGCATGTACCGCGACTATGCACGCATTGGGACGGCATTACAGCTTCCCGCTAACATGTGGCCGCCGGACCGTGCAGCCTTCGCAGGGTATTGGTCTTCGCACTTGGACACGCTGAGGCCGGATGAAAAAGCCCGCAAGATAGCCAAGGATTTGCTGTATCCGGCAGGTGGGCCGGCACTCATGCGCCTGGCCATGCCACTTGCCCGCTTCCTGACCGCCGGCCTGCTTCCGGACCACCTGCGCGAGGGCTTCGGCTTGGAGTGGACTCCCCGCGATGACCGCCGCTTCGAGCGGACCATGCGGTGGCTCGGACGCGTCTATCCCCGGATCCCGCGGCGGATCCGGCACTGGCCCAAGGACTACTACCTCAGCCACCTGGAAACCACCCCGTCCAAGTCGAGGGGCAGGGCAGGGAATGCGTAATTCGACCTCGGTGGAGCAAGCCATCGACGACCTCGCGCACCGCTATCTGCAGCGTACGCATGCCGACATGCAGCACGCCCACGGTGGCCGACTCCGCATGCGCCTTACCGAGTTCGTGGTGTTCGGACTGAAGCAGGCATGGGCCTGCGTCTTCGGTGCAGCCCTGCTCGCGGTGATCATCGCGGCGCGCCTCTGGTACCCGGATGACTCCGGCCTTGCACGGAATGACTTCCTGACCATCGCTGCCGTCGTCATTCAGATCCTGATGATCAGTTTCAAGCTTGAAACGCTTCGCGAGTTGCGGGTGATCCTGCTGTTCCATGCCGTGGGAACAGTCATGGAGCTGTTCAAGACAGACGTGGGCTCGTGGTCCTACGAGGCCGAGGGCTTCCTCCGGATCGGTGCTGTTCCATTGTTCAGCGGGTTCATGTATGCGGCTGTGGGCTCGTACATGGTTCGTGTGTTCCGGCTCTTTGACCTCCACTTCGACCACTACCCATGGCGGTGGATCACGGCTCTTGTGGCTGCCGGGATCTACGTCAATTTCTTCTCGCACCACTACATCTTCGACGCGCGCTGGGTGCTGCTTGCCGCCGTCGTGCTTGTCTACGGGCGGTGTGTGATGCATTTCCGCGTGTTCCGTAAGCGCTTCCGGATGCCGATCCTGGTGTCCTTCCTTTTGGTGGCGCTGTTCATTTGGTTCGCCGAGAACATCGGCACGTGGTCCCACGCGTGGCTCTACCCCAACCAGGTGAATGGCTGGCAGGCGGTCTCGATCGATAAGCTCCTCGCCTGGTTCCTGCTGATGATCATTTCCGTGGTGCTCGTGGCGTGGGTGTACAAACCTGAGCCTCCGCCCTTGGGCCGGTACCCTGCCGACACCCGAATCCCTGCCGACACCCAAGCCCCTGCCGACACCCAAATTCGTGGGGGACACCCGGATATCCGTGTCGCCCGCCCGCCGGAGTGACGTCGGGCCGTTTGCGTGGCATCACGCTTCGCCGCGGGCGGCCTTGAGCGCCGCGCGCCTGGCTTGGAGTAAAGGCTCGACGTCGGGAATCCGCCTGAGGTCCATGGCTTGCGTATCGCTACGGTTGCCCCGCGCATCGATGACGATTCCATAGCTGCCTGCAGCAGCTCCCGCCGCGAACCAGTAGTCGGTTCCGTTCCAGAGGGTGAAATCTGCAGGAACACCGTCCACCATGGCGCTCAGGTGCTCGTGAGTGTGTGCCGCGAAGGTCGCGGATTGACTCTGCAACTCCTCCAGCGACTTCGGCGGCCCGGCGATGGCCTGCCACCGGTTTCGCACCACCTCCAAGGGATCACGCGTAGTTGTGATCACTTCCAGTAGCGGACCAGTGGCTGGATTCGCAGGAAACGCGTTCCCGTGCACTACGCCACCCTCACTGGCGTCCATCTGCCATGAACCCAGCATCAAGGGTCCGCCCCAATCCTCAAGCCGGAACAGGGGGAGGCGCTCGGCAGCATGCCGGACCCTCTCCTCCAGCTCGTCGTTCATAGCCCAGAACGCATCCGGCGGCATGAATCCAGCGAAGTCCATCGCGTAAGTCTGCCAGTTCACGCTGGGCGAAACCAGCCCTCAGAACCGCGTGATTCCGGGGCAAATTCCAGCCCGAAAGTCAAAGTTGAGCGTACCTCACTCAACTTTGGATTGACATTGAAACGAGGCTGAGTACAGTTGAGTGCAGAACGCTCAACTAGCCGATTGTTGAGTGGGCTCCCGATAACCCAACCGCCCAACGGACCGGTGCCGGGGGCAATCTCCAACATCGGCCATTGAAAGGAAACAAGATATGTCACGTGCAGTAGGTATCGACCTCGGAACCACTAACTCCGTGGTCTCTGTCCTTGAAGGTGGCGAGCCCACCGTCATCGCCAACGCAGAAGGCGGCCGCACCACGCCGTCGGTCGTTGCGTTCTCGAAGTCCGGCGAGGTCCTGGTTGGCGAAATCGCAAAGCGCCAGGCCGTCAACAACATCGACCGCACCATCACTTCCGTCAAGCGCCATATGGGCACCGACTGGTCCGTCGCCATCGACGACAAGAAGTACACGCCGCAGGAAATCTCCGCGCGTATCCTCATGAAGCTCAAGAACGACGCCGAGAGCTACTTGGGCGAAAAGGTCACCGACGCCGTGATCACCGTTCCGGCATACTTCAACGACGCCGAGCGCCAGTCCACCAAGGAAGCCGGCGAAATCGCAGGCCTCAACGTCCTCCGCATCGTCAACGAGCCCACCGCGGCTGCACTGGCCTACGGTCTGGACAAGGGCAAGGAAGACGAACTCATCCTGGTCTTCGACCTCGGTGGCGGTACCTTCGACGTCTCCCTCCTCGAGGTTGGCAAGGACGAAGACAACTTCTCCACCATCCAGGTCCGCGCAACCGCAGGCGACAACCGCCTCGGTGGCGACGACTGGGACAACCGCGTCGTCGAGTGGCTGCTGAACCAGCTCAAGATCAAGGGCATCGATCTCTCCAAGGACAAGATCGCCCTCCAGCGTCTCCGCGAAGCTGCAGAGCAGGCCAAGAAGGAACTGTCCTCCTCCACCAGCACCAACATCTCCCTCCAGTACCTGTCCGTCACGCCTGACGGCCCGGTCCACCTGGACGAGCAGCTGACCCGTGCCAAGTTCCAGGACCTCACCAAGGACCTGCTGGACCGCACGAAGAAGCCGTTCCACGACGTCATCGCCGAAGCCGGCATCAAGGTCTCGGACATCGACCACATCGTCCTCGTGGGTGGTTCCACCCGTATGCCCGCTGTTTCCGAGCTCGTCAAGGAACTCGCTGGCGGCAAGGAGCCCAACAAGGGCGTCAACCCGGACGAAGTTGTGGCCGTCGGTGCGGCACTGCAGGCCGGTGTCCTGAAGGGTGAGCGCAAGGACGTCCTCCTCATCGACGTCACGCCGCTGTCCCTCGGCATCGAAACCAAGGGTGGCGTCATGACGCACCTCATCGAGCGCAACACGGCTATCCCCACCAAGCGTTCCGAGACCTTCACCACCGCAGACGACAACCAGCCGTCCGTGGCCATCCAGGTCTTCCAGGGCGAGCGTGAATTCACCCGCGACAACAAGCCGCTGGGCACGTTCGAACTGACCGGCATCGCTCCGGCACCGCGTGGCGTCCCGCAGGTCGAGGTCACCTTCGACATCGACGCCAACGGCATCGTCCACGTGTCCGCCAAGGACAAGGGCACCGGCAAGGAACAGTCCATGACCATCACCGGTGGCACGGCACTGTCCAAGGAAGACATCGACCGCATGGTCCGTGAAGCCGAGGAGCACGCCGCAGAGGACAAGGCCCGCCGCGAAGCTACGGACACCCGTAACTCCGCCGAGCAGCTCGCCTACTCCGTGGACAAGCTGATCGCCGACAACGACGACAAGCTGCCCGAAGAGGTCAAGACCGAGGTCAAGGCCGACGTCGACGCCCTCAAGTCCGCGCTGGAAGGCACCGACGACGCCGCCGTCAAGACTGCGTTCGAGAAGCTGCAGGCTTCCCAGACCAAGCTCGGCGAAGCCATCTACTCGCAGGCAGCCGCAGCTGACGCTCCGGGCGCCGGCGCTGAAGGTGCTCCTGCCGGCGAGAAGACCGCAGCCGACGAAGACATCGTCGACGCTGAAATCATCGACGAAGACGAAGCGAAGAAGTAGCCATGCCCCACCACGGCAACGAAGCAGAGCACTCTGAAGGAAACGGCGACGAGCGCGAAGGCACCCGTCAGCAGAAACCGGTGATTCGGGACAACCGCAAGGTTGACCCGGAGACCGGGGCTGCCCGCCACCCCGAAGGCGAAGCTGCTGCTCCCACCGAAGGCAACGCCGCCCCCACGGAAGGTGACGCTCTCTCCCAGGCTGAGGAAATCCTCAACGGGGTCGAGGTCCCTGCCGAGGAGTCGGTAGCCTCCGGCGCCGCGGCTGAAGCCCAGGCAGCGGAGCTCCGCAACGACCTCCTTCGCCTTCAGGCTGAATACGTCAACTACCGCAAGCGCGTCGAACGTGACCGCGCCGTAGCAGGAGAAATGGCCGTCATTGGCGTCCTGAACTCCCTGCTCCCGGTGCTGGACGACGTCGACGCCGCACGCCAGCACGGTGACCTCGAAGACGGCCCCTTCGCCGCCATCGCCACCAAACTGGAAAACGCGCTGAAGACGTACGGACTGGAACGCATCGCGGAAACAGGTGTCGAATTCGATCCCACCATCCACGAGGCACTCATCCAGCAGCCCGGCGAGGACATCGACGTGGACACGGTCAGCCAGGTGCTGCGCTCGGGATACCGCTCAGGTGAGCGGGTCCTGCGTGCGGCCCAGGTCATCGTCGCGGTTCCGGCGTAGTCTCACCTTGTCGCTCCACCGGATATGGGGCGGTGCCCGCTCCGCGGTGCCCTCCACACCGCCGCCCCATATCCGGTTGCGCGCCCGCTGTAAGCTCGCCTGAGGTGAGCTGACTGCGGCCGTACGCATTGTTTGTTTTAGAAAGGAAACGCTCTTGGCCAGCCAGGACTGGGTTGAAAAGGATTTTTACGCGATCCTTGGTATCGCCAAGGACGCGTCCGACGCGGATATTAAGAAGGCTTACCGCAAGCTTGCGCGGCAGTATCACCCGGATACCAATTCCGGGAATGCTGCTGCGGAGAAGAAGTTTAAGGACATTTCCGAGGCTTATTCTGTCTTGTCGAGTCCTGAGGACAGGCAGCAGTATGACGCGATCCGTGCCATGGGTGGTGCCCGGTTCGCTCCCGGTGCGGGGGCCGGGCGTGGTGGTGCTGGTGCCAATGGTGGGTTCGAGGACCTGTTCGGTGGCTTGTTCGGTGGCGGCGCGCGTCAGCCCTCGGGTGCCGGTGGCATTCCTCCGGAGTTTGCTGACCTGTTTGGTGGCGGCTTTGGTGGTGGCCAGACCGGATTCCAGCGGGCACCGCAGAAGGGCTCGGACCGCACTGCGACGACGTCCATCTCCTTTGCTGGATCCATCAAGGGCACTACGGTAAGCCTGCGCGAAAGCAACGGCCACGTGATCGACGTCAAAATCCCCGCCGGCATCAAGGACGGGCAGAAAGTCCGCCAGCGCGGCAAGGGCAACGTTGGTCCCGCCGGCAACGGCGATCTCATCATCACGGTCAACGTGAAGCCACACGAGTTTTTCCAGCGCGACGGCGACAACATCCGCATCCACGTGCCTGTCACGTTCGCGGAAGCTGCGCTTGGCGCGACCATTGAGGTTCCAACGCTCGACGGCGACACCGTCAAGGTGCGTGTCCCGGCCGGAACACCGTCGGGTCGTACCCTCCGGGTCAAGGGCCGGGGCGTGAAAACGTCCAAGGCGACCGGAGACCTCCTGGTGACTATCGACATCGCCGTCCCCCAGAACCTGAACAAGGAAGCGGAGGAGGCCGTGAAGGCATTTGCTGCCGCGACCACCGACGCCAACCCGCGTCACGACCTGGCCGCGAAGGCCCGGTTGTAAGGAGACGGTCATGGCAATCGACGTCAACCAGCCGATCTTTGTCATCTCCGTCGCCGCGGAGCTTGCCGACATGCATCCGCAGACGTTGCGCCAGTACGACCGCCTGGGCATCGTCTCGCCCAGCCGCGCCCCCGGGAAGTCGCGCAGGTACTCCCAGAACGACGTCGAAAAGCTGCGGGAGGTCCAGCGCCTCTCGCAGTCCGGCGTCTCGCTCGAAGGCATCAAGCGCATTTTGGACCTGGAAAACCAAGTCGCTGCACTGCAGTACCGCGTGGCCGAGCTGACGGAGGAACTGACCCGGCGCCGGAGCCCCTTGGACACCCGCATTTTCGCAGCGGGAGCAGCCGGCGACGTCGTCAGTCTGGCCCGCGGTCAACGACCCCGTGCACGGTCGCAAGCCGTCGTGGTGTGGAGGCCGCGGCCTGAGTAGCAACGCCGCGGTTCGTGGCTGGACCCCCGCGGTGGGGAGCATCCACAGGAACCACGCATTGATGGGAGAGCTCCCACGAAAGAGAGGCCTACGATGGCACCCAGCGAAACGGCACGACGAAATCACGACGAACTGTTCCCCGGTCAGCTTCCGGCCTTGGCGGTTACAGACCCCGAGCTCGTGGAGATTTTCAACAACTTCGCATTCGACGATGTGTTGAGCCACGGAACACTGGATACCAGGACGCGGCTCATGGTTCAGCTCGCCTCCCTTATCGCGTCACAAGGAATGCGGGAATACCGGGCGTTGCTCGGCGCGGCCCTTACCGTTGGGGTAACTCCGGTGGAGGTGAAGGAACTTGTCTACCAAGCCGTCCCGTATGTCGGCATGGGCAAAGTTTCCGATTTCCTGCACGCCACCAACGAAATCCTCAAAGAATTCGGCGTGGAGCTTCCTGTTCCGGGCCAGTCCACCACGACTCCCAAGGACCGGGCGGAGAAAGGGCTGGCTATCCAGAAGGAGATCATAGGTGCACAACGCATCGACGACATGCGCGCAGCTGCCTCAGCTGATGAAATGCACTTTCAGGAGTACCTCGCCGCGAACTGCTTCGGCGATTTTCTGACACGCACCGGCATTGATGTTCCGAGGCGTGAACTCCTCACCTTGTCCATGCTCGTTTCCCTTGGCGGCTGCGAGCCACAGGTCAAGGGGCACATTCTGGCCAATCTGAACGTGGGTAACAGCCGCGGGTTGATGCTTGAGGTCATCACGCAGTTGCTGCCGTACATCGGGTATCCACGTACGCTCAACGCCCTGCGCGTACTCAACGAGACGGTGCCGGCACCCAACGCCAGGTAGGGCTTCCTTATGCTGTGGATAGTGGCCGGAAAAGGACGATAATAATGTCATGGCACGGCAAGAAGTGCACGTGCTGGTGGTTGGCGTGTAGGCGCTGGAAAGCGTCCCATGCTCGTGTAGTGAGGGAAGATTCCGATGTCGTTGTCGGATGAAGAGCGCAGGAGTTTGGAAGAGCTTGAGCGGGATCTCGCTTCATCGGATCCTGACTTGGACCTTCAGCTGAAGTCGGGGCGGCCGCGCGGTGCGGTGGCGCGCTCAGTTTTTGGTGTCCTGGCAGTTTTGGCCGGTTTTGCAATGGTCATTGCCGGGATCATCACACAACTCGTCCTTGTGGGTGTGGTCGGGTTCCTGCTCGCTGGAACAGGCGCCTACTTACTGTTCAGCAGGATGGTCCTTAGGAGAAGGACGCGGCGACACGATGAGGGCAGGCCGGGCTAGCCCAGCACGGGTCTAGCCCAGCTCCGAGCTAGGCGTCCAGCCTCCGAGCTAGGCGTCCCGCCAGCCGGTAGAAATCTGCCGGCTCTTAGTACGTCTCCGGCGGCACGTCCGCAGACGTACCAGCGGGGTCATTGGACGTGGACGGATTCGCCGTTGGCGTGGCCGGCTTGGCAGGGGACGGCTCGCCGGGAGGCACCATCATTCGCCACGCCAGCACCAGGCCCGCGCCGACGCCACCAACTGCCAAAGCAACCAACCACCCGGCACGCGGGGAATTCCGCTGACTGGTTCGACGACTCAAAGTTTGCGTCGCCCTTTTGACCGCTCTGGCTGCGGTGCGCCGAGCCCTCTTTGCGGCTTTACGGTTCCCGGTCAGCGTGAGCATTACGCCGTGCACCACCGACGGGACATCGGCGTGATTGATCCGGGATAACGCCCACCCCACTACTGCGTCGGCTTGCGACGACGTGCCCTCCGCTGCGTGCTTCACCCACTCGGCTGCGAGGTCCTGCACTGCGGGAATGATGTTTTGTGCTTTGTACATATGAACCCCTCACGGAGTAGATGGCCCCGTTGCCAGACTACGCCGCGGGCTGCAGGACCAAAAGGTGCCTGAACGCAGCGCTCTTTTCAGGCCGGGATTATGGCTGCCAGCTCCACGGGGTTCTCCAGTCCGGCCCACTTGCCGCTGAGGGTCAACTCGTTGTGGAGCTCAGCCGCGACATCCACCACCCTGGCAACCTTCAAGCGAAGCTCACCTGCGTCAATGATGGTCACGCCACTGCCCGACACGGGGGCCGAGGCACTCAAGGCGGGGACACCGGCGTCGAGCGTTCCGCTTCCCTTCACATTGACGGAGCTGGGCCGGGGCTCAGGCTCGCCGTCGACGATCAGCGCGGCCTCTTCCTGGCCCGTGAGGATAGCCGTGGCCAGGGCTTTGACGTAAACGGGATCTGCGCAGGCGTCATAGACCCACCGCTTGCCAAGGACGGAGTGGTCCATGGTGCCGATGAGCCATTCCTGGGCGCCGGCCAGTTCGTAGCCCCTGTAGCTCAGGGGTACCTGGTAGATGCGCTCGCCAGCGGCGACCACATGCGTCTCGAGCCCCACCTCGCCGGCGGGGTCGTCAAAACGGTAGGCCCCAATGAGCTCCGGGGCCCCTTCGTGGCTGAACCAGGGCTGCGTCGGCAGGTATCCAGCGATGAGTTCGAGCTTGGACGGGGACAGGGTTGCCTTGTGAATGATCGCCATGTTCTCCAGCCTAGGCCAGGGAGGCGTGCTGTTCGGTAGGGGTCCCAATGCGCGGCCTCGCCCCTGCACTGTTTACAATCGAAGGGACGCGCCGACTATTGAGGGAATCATGAAGAAACTCACCACTGTCCTGATCGCTGCCGGGCTGCTTGCCACGGCATCAGCCTGCTCCTCGCCGCAGCTGACCACCGCAGAAACGTGTGACCGGGTGGGTGTCGCCGTTGCCAGCCTCCCGAGCAACGCCAGCAAGACCGCGACCATTCGCGTCGCAAACGCCATCCGCCCCATTGAACCCGTTGCCTCCAACGAAATGAAGCCCGTGGTCACGGCCATCCTTGAATACTCGGATGAGCTCGTGAAGGAATCCCCGGACGAGAAAAAGATGGGCGAGCTCTCCGCCGCCTACCAGGAAGCCGGCACCAAGTACGGTGAACTCTGCCGCGGCTAATGACGCCCGCTGCCTAACGGCCAATGAACGCGAAGAAGGGGACCAGCTGAGCTGGTCCCCTTCTTGCGTCTGGAACCGGAAAAGACGTTGGGATGTGCGACAGAAACCGATTCGGGTCAGGCAACCCTGGATGCTCTCTCACATCACCGCCCTTAATCCGGGATGCTCTCTCAGATGACCGCCCATAATCCGGGATGCTCTCTCAGATGACCGCCCATAATCCGGGATGCTCTCTCACATGATCGAAGAGAAGTCCCGGACGGCGTCGGCGGTGTGCCCAGGTAAGGCCCGACGTCGAAACTTACCTTGAGCGCCCGGCTTCGGCACCCTTGGCGGACCAGCGAATCAGCGGATTACGCAACGCGGGGTCACTTACGGCCGGTTATCGCCGAGAACATGGGCCGTAAGTGACCCCGCGTTGCGTTGGCTTCGCGCGCAATGTATAGATGTATACAAGTACACACACCCAAGCCAAGGAAGCCGTATGGCCCATCAACAACCACGGAACACAGGGGCACACCTGGTCTACAGCGAGCTCAAACGCCGGATCCTCAGCTTGGAGCTCAAGCCAGGTGAGCGTGTTTACGAGCCGGCCATGGCTACTGCGCTGCAAGTCAGCCGAACCCCGCTGAGGGAAGCTATCCGGCGTCTGATTTCGGAGAGCCTCCTGGAGCAACAGGCAACCGGGGGAGTGGTGGTTCCAGCGCTGGATGAGACGGTGATTGCCGAACTGTACGACGTTCGGGCAGCACTGGAATCGTTGATGGCACGGGAAGCGTGCGCCAAGGCAACTAGTGAAGATATCGAAAAGCTGCAGGGCATTCTTGAACGAAATGCGGCCATGGTGGAATTCGCTGATGAAGCCATGAAATACGGCGTGACATTGCACGCCACCATCGCTGGGATCGCCGGAAATTCCTGGGCACAACGCTTCCATGACCAGATCTCCAGCCAGGTTGAGCGATACCGGCATTTCACCAACAATTCCGGTGAGCGCCGGGAACAGGCCCTTGCCGACCACCGCGTACTGGTGGAAGCCATAGCCTCAAAGAAGCCAGACAAGGCAGCGAAGATCGCGTTCGACCACGTCATCGCCGCCCGTGACGAGACGTTGCGTGCCATTTCAGGCGCGGGCCTTGTGGTCGAATGATTGGCGAACTCGGGCGACGCTCGTCCCTTGCACTTCTGATCCACTCCGCACTCATCCAGGCAGTCACGTTCCTGGTGCGGCCAGCCACCAGCTACCGGGCACTGGAACTCGATGTCCCCGGGTTTGCACTCGGTCTTCTCGCTGCCAGTTATGCAGTCTTCCCGCTACTCCTCGCGCTGCCGATCGGCGGACTGGTGGACCGCCTCGGTGAGCGTCGCCTCATGGCGATCGGCTCCGCCGTCGTGCTGGGTTGTTCCGCTTTTCTGCTGTTGTTCGGAACGTCGGTTCCTGCGTTGGTGGCCGGAACTGCGCTTCTTGGCGCCGGCCAGTTGGCTTGCGTGGTGGGGCAGCAGGCGGTGGTTGCGAACAATGCCAACTCCACCCGGCTCGATTCAGCCTTCGGGTACCTGACGTTCGCCGCGTCGCTGGGCCAGGCACTTGGGCCGTTGGCGATTTCCTTGGTGGGCGGCGCCTCTGTCCGCCCGGATACGAACGCGATCTTCCTTCTCGCGACGGCCATGGGCCTGGTGCTGTTCCTGACCACGTTCGTTATCTCTGGCCAAGTCAGTGGCCGGAGGGACAAGGCCAAAACAGCGGACAGCCCCAACGGCGGTGCCATCTCCTTGTTGAGAACGCCGGGCGTGGTCCGGGCATTGGCAACGAGTGCAACCGTCCTGGCAGTGGTGGATCTTACGGTGGTCTACCTGCCTGCGCTTGGCGCTGAGCGGGGTCTTACCGCGGCCACAGTCGGTCTCATGCTGACTGTTCGCGCCGCGTTCTCGATGGTCTCCCGGATTGGGCTTGGCAGCATGTCCCGGAAGTTGGGGCGGATGAGGTTGCTGGTCCTGAGCCTTGCGGTTTCCACGGTCTCGCTGGCAGTAGCTGCCATTCCGATGCCGATGTGGTTGCTGTTCGTCGTCATGGCTTTCCTGGGCCTCGGGCTGGGAATCGGACAGCCGCTGACCATGTCCTGGTTGTCGGCCCAAGCGCCCGAAGGCCAACGCGGACGTGCGCTGGCCTTGAGGCTCGCCGGGAACAGGGTGGGGCAAGTTGTCCTGCCGAGCGCCATCGGTGTTGTGGCGGTAGGTCTCGGTGCTGCGGGTGTGTTCCTGGCGTCCGCTGTGGCCGTGAGCGGAACGATGCTGTTGCTGCGCGGGGTGCGGTTGGACGACTGACTTTGTTTTGAGCGGCCGCCACTGGCTCCATCCGTCACGTTTTGTGGGTCACGTCCACTGATAGCTATACGGATGTGAGGGGACCAGTTGCCGGAGGCAAAGAAGCGCGTTCAAAATGATGGATCCGGACTCAGTATCGAAGCGCGAGGGTGTACGGCGGCCTCCCCGCGGAAGGCCGCCGTCGATAGTCCTAGAGAACAGCCGTCATGACGCCCCATCCCCAACCAACAGCGAAGCGCGGCATCCAGCCACCCTTGCCGTCGCCGGGGTAGTGCCAGAGGACGCCTTCAATATCGCGGGCCAGGAGGTCGGCTGTGCCGTCCGGTAGGAAGTTGCTGTTGAAGTCGCCGGGACCAACGACGGCGGTCATGGAGTTCCAGCCCGAACCCACCTGGACGCGGGGGAGCCAGCCGCTTGTGCCGTTGCCGGGGTAGAGCCACAACGTGCCCCCGGTATCGATGGCGAAGACATCGTGCTTGCCGTCTCCATTGAAGTCTCCGGGGCCCACGATCTTGTCCATCGCATTCCAGCCTGAGCCGACCGCGACCCGAGGGAGCCACCCGGCAGCACCGTTACCCGGATACAGCCACAATGTCCCTGAAGAGTCCCTGGCTAAGACATCGTGCTTGCCGTCGCCGTTGAAGTCGCCAGGGCCCACGATTGAGGTCATGACATTCCAACCGGCACCGACCTGGATCCGGGGGTACCATTCGCCGTACCCGTTGCTTGGGTAAAGCCACAGGACTCCGGCTGCGTCACGTGCAAGGACGTCCGGCTTGGCGTCACCGTTGAGGTCGCCTGGAGCCACGAGCGATGTCATGGCGTTCCAGCCGGAACCAACTTGAACACGGGGCAGGAAGTGACCGCCTGTGTCGCCCGCGTATAGCCATAGGGTGCCTGCCGAGTCCCGGGCCAGGGTGTCGGCTTTGCCATCGGAGGTGAAATCGTTCTTGGCAGCGTTGACCGTGATCGCGAACCACTTGCTGAAGGCTGAGGGGCTGACACCATTGGACGCAGCCACCTGGACTTTGTAGGTCCCCGCCTTGGTTGCGATGCCGGAAAGAACGCCGGTCTGCTTGTCCAGGGTCAGCCCTGGAGGCAAAGTGCCCGCGTAGACAGAGAATTTAGGTGCTGGCGAGCCCTTCGCTTGGAAGGTGTATTTGTAGGCAGAGCCTACCGTTGCCGCTACGGGCGGCTGGCTTGCCGTAAATGCTGGAGGAGCGTCAGCGCCGTCGATGACTGAAAGTGCGCCGCCTGTCTGGTTTGCGACGTAGGTTTTATTTGTTACCTCGTTGACGGCCGCCACTTGAGGCCAGTTGCCCACCTGGATGATTTCAAAGACGCCAGTGCTGGCGCGAAGTACGATCAGTTTGCCGCGGTTTGGAATGACACCGTAGACCTTGTTGGTGGTTTCGTTGACAACCAGGCTGACGGGGGAGTCCAGGAAGTCGCCGTATTCGAATTTCCTGACTTTGTTCGTTGCTCCGTCCAATTCGGACAGGTAATAGGCGCCCGTTGAAACGTAAACCTTGTTTGTCTTCTCGTTTACTGCAAGGGCGCCAGGTGCGTCAGTGATGCCAATATCAGTAACGGCGTTGGTGACGCCGTCAATGACGTTAACGATGTATCCGCTACTGAGGCTGTTTTGCTCATTGCTCACATAGATCTTGTTGGTCGCGGAGTTCACGGCAACGTGAAAGGGTCGCTCCCCTACCGCCACTGGAGTCGACGTCTTACGGGTCCCGTCGATGACGAAAACTGTGTTGCTGTCCGCATCCGTTACATACGCCTTGTTAGTGACAGGATTCAGGGCCATGTCGGACGAGTAGGTTCCCACCGCCACCGTCGCGGTTGCCTTAGTGGCGGCGTCGAAAATGAGAACACTGTCGGGTCCGCCGCCTCGGGCGAAGATCTGGTTGGTCGTCTCGTTGACCAACAATTTCCCAACGCCAGGGCCCGAGTACACAACGGCGACAGCGTTGCTTGCGCCGTCGATGGCAAGGATTGTCCCGTTCACGGATGCATAGATCTTGTTGGTGACAGTATTGATGGCCAGGCCTGTAGACAGACCGGGGAGCGGGATGCTTGTAGCAACATTGGTGGCCCCATCAACCACCAAGATGTAGGGGCTGCCCAGATGCGAGACGTAGATTTTGTTCGTCACTGGGTTCACTACGGTGGTGTCGGGCCCGCTGCCTGTCACGATGTCTGCGACGCGCACGTCCGCCTGTGCCGGCGACGCCATTCCGAACAGAGCGGCGGCCGTCAGGCTCACGGCAAGCAGCGTAGCGGAAAGAGTCCGCAGGAGTCCCTTCGAACGGGCCCTCAAATGTTCTTGCGTCGAAAACAGCAGAGTGGTCACTGCAGCTCCCCCTATTGATGTGCCAGCGACCACATTCTTGGGCCGGGGAGAGTCTACAGCCAAGCAGCGACTATTCCGCGAACAGCGCCGCCAGGTCCTCCGCCGTCAACGAGCCACCAGCCAGGGCGTCGCCTTCCATCACATCCGCGAACAGCTGCGACTTCTTGGCCTTCAGCGCCATGACCTTTTCTTCGATGGTGTCCTTCGCAACCAACCGGTAGACCATGACGTTGCGGGCCTGCCCGATGCGGTGCGTACGGTCCACAGCCTGTGCCTCGGACGCCGGGTTCCACCACGGATCCAGCAGGAACACGTAATCCGCCTCAGTGAGGTTGAGCCCGAAGCCACCGGCCTTCAGCGAAATCAGGAACACCGGAGCGGCCCCGTTCTTGAACTCGCTCACCACATCGCCACGGTTCCGGGTGCTGCCATCGAGGTAGCAATACTCCACGCCCTCGGCATCCAAACGCTCCCGAACCTTGCCCAGGAAGCCCGTGAACTGGCTGAAAATCAGGGCGCGGTGGCCCTCGGAGATCAAATCCTCCAACTGTTCGAACAGCACATCCAGCTTGGACGACCGCACCCCTGACAAGGAAGAATCCACCAACGACGCATCCAAGCTCAGCTGACGCAGCAACGTCAAGGACTGGAAGATCGTGAAACGGTTCTTGTTGACGTCGTCGATCAGTCCAAGGATCTTCTGCCGCTCGCGCTGGAGGTGCGTCTGGTAAACCTTCTGATGCCTCGGGTTCAGCACGACCTCAAGGACCTGCTCCTGCTTCGGCGGAAGATCCTTGATGACCTGTTCTTTGGTGCGGCGCATCATCAGTGGACGGACACGACGCCGGAGCTTGGCCAACTGCGCCGAGTCACCGTTCTTCTCCACCGGCTTCTGGTAGTTTTCCGCGAACCGCTTGGGACTCGGGAACAGACCAGGCGCCACGATTGACGTCAGTGCCCAGAACTCCATGAGGTTGTTCTCCAGCGGCGTGCCTGTGATGGCCAGTTTGAACCGGGCCGGAAGCTTCCGCGCGCACTGGTAGGCCTTGGATTGGTGGTTCTTCACGAACTGCGCCTCGTCCAGCATGAGCCCCGCCCACTGGAACGACGCGTAGGCATCGTAATCAATGCGGAACAGCGCATAGGACGTAATAACGACGTCGGCACCCGCCAGCGCGTCGACAGGTGACAGCCCGCTCTTGGCGAAAGTTTCACCGACGGTCCTCACAATGAGTCCGGGAGCGAACCGTTGCGCTTCGGCGGCCCAGTTGCTCACCACGCTGGTTGGGGCCACCACCAGGAACGGAGCGCGGGGCGGGCTGTCGGCAACACCGACGTCGGCCGTATCAACGGCAGCAGCCAACTCCTTGGCCGCACAGATCAGCGCGATCGCCTGCACGGTCTTACCCAAGCCCATGTCATCGGCCAACACGCCACCGAGGCTGTGCTTGAAGAGGAAGCTGAGCCAGTTGAAACCTTCAAGCTGATACGGACGCAGCTCGGCGTTAAGGCCTGCCGGCAGCGGCAGCCCGGTCACGCCGTCGTCGAGCAATCCGCCAACAGCTTCGCGCCACGCGGCGGCCTGTTCGTCAACGATGCCGAGTTGCGCGAGTTCGTCCCAGAGCCCGGCCTGGAATCGGCTGATCTGCAGGGTGCCGTCTTTGTTGTCCGGGTTGTCCTGAAGGGAGCGGGCTTCGTCGATCAACGCTCGGAGCTGGTGCAGCTCAGGCAGGTCGAGGGAGAAATAGGCGCCGCTGGGGAGCAGCATGCGGCTCATCCCGGCGGCCAGTGCAGAGAACACGGCGGCGAACGATACCGGTTCGCCTTCGAGGGTGATGACGATGCCGAGATCGAACCAGTCGCCGCTCGCCGTTTCCTTCGTGGAGATGGAGACAACGGGAGCTTCGGCAGCTTCGCGGTAATCAGCGATGTCACCGGAGGTCTCTACGACGACGTCGGGCAGGTCCTTGAGCGCCGGCAGGATCTCCTCGGTGAAAGCCAGCGTGTCCAGGCCGGAAAGCTCAGCCGACGCCGCGAGCCGCGGAGCGCCCCAGCCGCCGGTAGCCGATTCCGCCAACGCCGGAACCACGTCCCACGGCCGACCGATCGAATCCAGGATCCGGGCTTCCTCAAGGTCATCCCGGTAGCCACGGTCATCCGGGTGCCGCCACAAGGGCTGCGCGGTGACCAACGTGCCGGACTTGTAATGCCATTCCCAGTGCAGCCGGACTTTGTGGTCGGTGCCATAGTTGGCGAGCAGGGAAAGCGTGGGGACCGCCAGGGTTGGCAGTTCCACGGATTCATCCGCTGCCTTGACGGGCGTCGACTGCCGCAGCTTCGGGTAGAAGGACGTCAGGAACCGGCTCTCATCTTCGGCCGGAATCAGAAGCGTCTCGCCCTCGGTGACAAACTCGAGCAGTTCGTCAGTGATACCGCCCTCAATCGGGGCGAGCGTGATCAGGTTGTTCTGCTGCGGCACGCCGGGCAAGGCTTCGGCGCCGGAATGCGTGAAGAAAATCCCATACGCGGGCTTGCCCAGGAAGCCCACAGTTCCGGCATCGATCTGCTCACCGCCTACCGTCACCGACGGCGCAAGCTGCAGGCCGCCGTCGGGCGTTTGCTTCCCGTCTTTGCCGTTCAGCGCTTCAAGGCGCGCCAAACTGAGTCCGACGACGGCGGGTTGGGTCTCGACGTGGACAGGCTCGCTACCAGCCGCGTGAATCAGCGGAATGCCGGCTTTAGTTGCATCGGCGAGAAGGGTCCAAAGGTTCTTGGCGGCGAAATCATTCAGGCTCAACCACATGGCGCCCGACGGTTGCTGGCGACCATTGCTGGAACCATGGGCAGCGAGGAAAGTCTGAAGCCACTCGACGTGTGCCTCATTGAATTCGCGGCGGAAACTGATGTAGCTGAGGTTGTTCCAGGAGACGTCGCCGCGGATCCATTTTCCCTTGGCACCCATCATCACGGGCCGGGCCTTGAGCTGCCGGACACTGCGCATGGGATCGCGGCGGCCTGTGTAGGAGAAGTGGGCGGCCGGTTCCTCAACCTCGAACTGCAGGGCGAGCGGAATGCCGGCAGTGCTCGGCGCGGTGCCCGGCTTCGCGATCAGCCTGTTGAGGGCTTGCTCCCAAGCCGGCCGCCCGGCACCGCCCTGCTCGGAGGAACCAAGCCGCGAGGTCTGGATCCCGGGTGCCTGGGACAGGAGCTGGGCACGGATAGTGGGGTGGTCTTCAGCCGTGAAAAGCAGGGCAGCCACATGTTTGCAGTCCTTGCGGACAGGGCAGCTGCAAATACCTACGGTGCAGCTCCAGCCGCTGGGCTTGCGAACCAGCTTGGCCGACGTCGAATATGGTTGCGGACCGGTGCCGCGGACCTTGCCAAGCAGGAGGCCCGTGGCCGAATCGAAAGAAATTCCGCTCACGCGGCTGCCCATGGCATAGGCCAATCCGGCCGCCAGGGAGCGGTCGTTAATGGCAGGAGTCTGAATGGCCAGTTCCCAGGTTTCGTCTGTGTGGGACGGCATGCGTCGGGCTACTTTCGGCAGGAGGTTATCTGCTCAATCTTAGTCAGCAGAAAACGGCTCCCAAACTTCGCCCTCCGTTAACCTCAACCTCGATTGCCGAACCGCTCCCATGCGTACGTTGAAAGGGTCCGGAGCACCAACAGCTTTCAGCAGTGAGGATTTCCCATGACTACCAACGAGTACCCCGTCGTCCTGAACAAGGCCAGCTTCGAAGCAGGCAATGCAGACGTAGTGGATTCCAACGTCAACGTCGTGAACCAGATGTATGCGGAGCTCCTCAACAGCGACGAAATCGCGTCCCCCGCGCTCAACAGCTACTTTGTTGATTTCTACCTGACACAGGCGTTGGCCGGTGGATTCGCCCAGTACGTGTTCACCGCCCCGGAGCGTGAAGAGTTGGACGCCTACGTGCGTGCCGGTTTGGAAGGCATGGGTGCCACCCGGCACCTGGACCTGTTCAACCGCACCGCTGCAGCCTTTGATGCGTTGAGTGAGGACGACGCCGAGGCCTACCTCGACGGCGAGCTGGACGATTCCGAAGCGCCCCTCGAGGCCGTCGTTGTCCTGGACGAGCTCGACGGCGAGTTCGAAGCCTTGCTGGAGGAAGAGGACATCATCGACCTCAACGCCGCTTACCTTCGGAACCAGCCCGGGCTGCTGGTTCTGGCTGACGAGGAGTTGGAAGCACACATCGCCAAGCGCGTTGCCCTGATTCCGGACCTTGCCGAGCGCCAAGCCGAAGCTGACGAAGAAGCCCTCGCCAACGCACCCGAGTTTGAGGTCATCATCCGGGAACTGTGCGACGTGGCCGGCTACGCGCTGCAGAAGATCACCATGGGAGACCCCAACTACGAGCACGACGGCGTGAAGACCCTCGCCTGGCACTTCTCCACCGACCACGGCGACTACATCATGGTGGAGGACGACGAGGAAGCCTTCATGATCCACCCTGAGACCAAGGAAATCATCGCGGCGGTGGAGTTCGAAGAGTCCGACGAACTAGCGGACGCGTAGAGCGCAGCGTTGCAGGCTTCACCCCCGCAGGGCTGAGTTCGCGGGAAAGACCCGCCGGGATCGCCGGAACGCTCCGCAATCGCCGTAGCGTTCCGGCGATCCCGCGCTTTTCGGGCGATTTGGCTGTCACCCCTGCGGTGATGGTAGGCCTGGCGTCTCCTCACTTCGCTGGAAACGTGCGCGTTCATGGGCAAACTTCCGGCGTATTCGCATCGTTCCCGGAGCCTCGGCACTCGGATGTCCACATAGCGTCGCGCACCCCTTTAAGGACTGGATGCTTCGTCGGCATGCTAAGGCCATGGATCCAACATCATCGCCTGAAAGCACCACCCCGTTAGTCCACCTGCTTCCTGTGCGCGGGTACATGTGGAGAACCGACGAGTTACTCCGCTTCGGCCTAAACAGTCGAAAGGTCAAGGCCCTGGTGGACTCCGGTGAGCTGCACCGCTTGAGGTACGGCTGCTACATCAGGGGCAGCAAGTGGAATGCACTGGGTCCGAGGAGACAGGCCAAGGAGCGGATCCTGGCACATGCGCACGCGACGCTGACAACGTCAACAGGCGGTTTCGTCTACAGCCATTTGTCGGCGGCACGACTCCACGGCCTGTTTGTGTGGGGCGTGGATGACAAGGTTCATGTTCTGCACACGACCAGGCCTTCCTCCGACAGATGGGGCAAGGACGTTCGGGGACACACAGAAAGCTTCACTGAGGACGAGGTCGTGCAGGTTCAGGGTTTGCGGGCGACCACACTCGAACGCACCATCTTTGACAGTGCAAGGATGCTTAGCTATCCCAAAGCACTGGTGATTATGGATCATGGACTACGCATCGGCGCTGATAGAAGCAGGCTGACCTCCTTGGCCACGGTCTCCTCCGGGAAGCGGGGTATCCGCACGCTGCGCAAGGCTTTGGACAACGCAGACCCCCGCTCCGAGTCTGCTGGCGAGACGCTTACCCGTGAGTTGATGCAAAGGCTCAGCATCAGGCCCCCACAGCCACAATTCGAGGTGCAGTCCCGATTGGGTCGCCATCGCATGGATTTCGCTTGGGAAGAGCAAAAACTGGCTCTGGAGTTTGACGGTCGCACTAAATACTTCGACTTCAATCCGACAGAGGAGGTCATCTTTCAAGAACGACGGCGGGAAAAGGCACTCGTCGAGGAGGGATGGCGGTTTATCCGGATCGAGTGGAAGGACCTGTTTCAAGAGCGCGCCTTCAAGGAACGCATCCTTCGGGCACTCAGGTGATGCGGCCTGAGCGCGAGTGCGTGGGAACCCTGCCTGTACGCACGTAACCCTTCGGCGACACGGCAGGCTTCCCACGATCTCGGTGTCACGCTTCAGTATCCCGAGGCGGCGCCCTTGATCATCTCGCCGCTGGGGCTTACCAGGTACCAGACGTTCATCACGCCCTGGCCGTTGACGTCGCCCGGAGCCTTGTCCTTGGCGTAGTAGTACAGCGGCATGCCATTGAGTGTGACCTGCTTCTTCCCGTCAGGGGTAGCTATGGTTCCCACGGTGCCACTGACGCCTTCAACAGCCGGCTTGTCCGACGTCGTCGTGAACACCGGCCAAGCGGCCAGGCAGGCGCCCGTGCATGCACTGGTTCCTGAATCCTTGACGTCCTTGGTGAAGAAGTACAGGCTCATGCCCTTGCTGTCCACCACGATCTGCCCGGCGCTGGATGATGCAACTTTCATCTCCGCGCCTGCCGCGGCCGGACTGGACATTGCGTCCGTACTTGGGGACATGGAGGTAGGTGCCGTCGAGGAAGTGGCGGCCGTCGGCGCGGTAGTAGACGTGCCGCTTGTCCCGGGGCTTCCGGCGCAACCGGCAAGAGCCACGGCGAAAACCACTGCGCCGAGTCCAACGCTGAGTCTATTTCTCATCTTTAGCTCCTTTGACGGGCCGGCCGGAATGGGTCGGCGCTAACCCCTACGACGCAGGCGGGGGAAGAATGGTTCAAGGAACTGAACCTTTTCGCTGCACGTGGCGTCGTATGGGGGTAGGGCAGCAGGAAACAAGGCGAAGGAGGTGGCTATGCCGTTGGACGAGGACGTGGTGGCGGCAATCTACCGCGATCACGGCACGGCCCTGAAACGCTTTGTGCTCAGCTGCACCTCGGACACGCACCAAGCAGACGACGTCGTGCAGGAAACCATCCTCAAGGTGTGGCAGCACGCGCCGGAGATCACGGGCAGTCTGCGCAGCTACCTCTTCCGGACTGCCCGCAACGTCATCATCGACAACTACAGGAAGGCCCAGAGGCGCCCTGTTGAGGCAGGCGAGCACGACTTTCCAGACCACGTTGCGACGGAACGCGTTGATGAGCTCCTGAACCGAGTCCTCATGGAAGAGGCGCTCCTGCGGCTCAGCCACGAACACCGCGAGGTCCTTGTGGCCCTGCACTACCAGCGGTTCACCGTCAGTGAGGCAGCGCTGCAGCTGAACATACCTGCCGGAACCGTGAAATCCAGGGCTTTCTATGCTGTGAAAGCCCTCCGAACGATCCTTGATGAAATGGGGGTGGAACGATGAACGGCAACACCGTCCACCAATTGCTGGGCGCCTACCTGCTGGGAGGGCTCGACCCCGAGGAGGCCCGCTCTTTTGAAGAGCACCTCGCCGGATGTGCTGCCTGCCGGCGCGAACTCGAGGAGTTGGAAAGCCTCCCCGCGCTGCTCGACGCCGTTCCTGCCTCCGACGCCGTCGCACTCACCGTGACGGGTACCGCCGGTGCCCTCTCACCCTTGGAGCTGGGCCGGGAAGCATTGCCGCAGAAGATCCTGGTTGACCTTGCGGCACGCAGGAAGAAATCACGACGCCGGTGGGCGGCTTTCGTGGGGGCGGTCGCCGCTGCATGCCTGGCACTTGGCTTCCTTGCGGGCCCGCTGCTGAACCAACCACCAAAACCCGATGCCAGCTACTCGGTCCAGTCCGAAACGGGGCTCCAGCTGACAGTGGGCATGGTCAAGAAGACCTGGGGCACCCAGCTTGAGGTCGAAGGCAAGAGCATGCCGCTCGAAGGAACGCTCTACCTCTGGGTGAAGGGCCGGGACGGGGCGGAAGAGCGCACCTGCGGCTGGACGGCAACGCCGAGTGGCCGCATCAAGATCACTGGCGCTACGCCCGTGCAGCTTGGCGGTATAGCCGGAGTGGAACTTCGGGATGAGGCCGAAAAGACAGTGGCCTCAATATCGGTGCCGTAGATTTCGGTGCCGTAGATCTCAGTGCAGGTCTAGGTCTTAGTGCAGCAGGTTTGCCCGCAGCTCGGTTACGAGGGCTGGGTCTTCGCAAGCCCGTGCAAATGCTTCGATCCGGCGCTCGATTTCGCGGCCCAACAACCAGCTCCCGATTCTCTCTGCCACGGGCTTCACCCAAGCCGGGCGGCAGGAAAAGGTGTACTTCCAGACCGCCCGGGTGCCGCCGTCGTCGGGGGTGAACCGCCAGCCGCCGCCGAAGTTCTCGAAGAACCAAGGCCCGGACACCATGGTCATTCCTACGTTTCGGGGAGGGACGTACGAGACGTACTCGCTGACCATTTTCAGTCCCATACGGGACACGGTTCGTGTGCGGACTCCCTTGCCTGCTTCCTTGGCTCCGTCCACGAAACTTTGGGCCGAAATGAACGGATCCCATCTGAGCCTGAATTCACCAGCGGTCTGCGAGAGTGCGAAGGCTGTTTCGGGATCCAAACGGATGAACCGCTCGGCGCGGACCTGTGGCATTCAGGACCCCTGCCCTGAACCGAGCACCAGGAGCACCATGAAGGCAACGCCAAAAACATTGACCGCCATGATCGCCAGTCCGATGATCCCCGTGATGCGGCCGGCATTCATGCGCCCCGCCCGAAACACGGCGATCAGGCCACTGACGACGGAAACAATGGCAAGAATCACGGCAACCAGCGCCAGAATGAGCGCACTGAACCACCAGACGTCGTTGCCCGGGTTGTAGCGGCTCATCGCCGAAGCGACAGCGGCGACGCCCAGGGGAATGCTGACCACTGCGGCAATCGGCGAGAGGATCGCGGAGACGATGCTTGTGATGCCAGCACCCAACCCCGGTGTCCTGGACCGTTGCTGCTGGTAGTACTCAACCGGTGGCTGATAGCTCATATTTCCCCCAAAGTCCGTGCGCTAGATCTTGCGATACGTGAGGTCGAAAATCATACGCCCGGCCTCGTGGGCTTTGTTTTCAAAGCTGGTGCGGATACGGCCCTCGAACCTGGGGGCCCAGCCGCCTTCCTCGTCCACGCCCTCGTTCGGACCCGTATGTTCAGTGCTGACAGGCGCCCGGCCTTCCCGGACCGGCGCCCCTCCCACAACAGACTCGACGCCGGACTGCCACACTTGCGTCAGAGGGCTCTCCTCGCCCCTGCGCTCGCCTTCGTGCATGTTCTCAAATTCCGTTGAGCCTGCAAGAACCTCGCGGACGTGTACGGCGTAGTTGGACCAGTCGGTGGCAATGCGCCAGTAGCCCCCTTTTTCCAGAGCCTTGGCGGCCACGGAAGCGAAAGCCGGCTGGATCAGGCGGCGCTTATGGTGGCGTGCCTTGTGCCATGGATCGGGGAAGAACACCCAGAGCTCACTGACCGAACCGGCAGGAAGCATCGACTCCAAAACTTCGGGCGCATTGGCTTCCACCACGCGCACATTGGTCAGGCCACGGCTGTTGATCTTGATGATGGTGTTGGCCAGGCCCGGAGTGTAAACCTCGACAGCCAGGAAGTCCTTGTCCGGATTCTGTTCGGCGGCATGGACCACGGCGTCACCCAAACCCGAACCGATCTCGACGATCAGGGGAGCTTTGCGCCCAAACACTGCCTCGGCGTCGAACGTGTAATCGGGGTGGACTGAGGTGTTGGCGACGTGACGCGGAACCTGGACGGCCCAACGCTCGGCGTGCTCCTCCCACGCGGCCTGCCTGCGGCCCTGCAAACGGGTGCCGCGGCGCACGAAACTGACCGGCCGGCCGCCGTACGTTCCGAAGGAAGCCTGGCTGCCGGGCGTGACTGGTCGCGGGGAATCTGGGGTTTCACTCATCCATTCCAGAATACTTGGGTTCCGGTGGGCGGATGGCTGGCCCAGACGAGGCCGTCGCGGTCACATCACGCTCTTGGGCAGCAGATCGGACACGGCTGACAGAATAGGACGTGTGACCTCCTCGAACAGGCCAGGCGTCGCAGATACAAGCGGCCAGGCAGAACCGATCCGCTACCCGGCCCTTCGCCCCGAAATCGCCGTGGATGCCGAGATCGACGACGTCCCGCCCGCCCCACCTACGCAGCTCCGCTCCAAGAGGGGCCTGATCTACCTCGGCATCTGCCTGGTCCTGATCGGCCTGAACCTGCGGACGGTCTTCTCGAGTTTCTCGGCTGTCCTCCCGGAAATAACGTCCGACGCCGGACTGCCGGGCTGGGCGGTGGTGGTCCTCACCACCGTTCCCGTGACATTGTTGGGCGTTTTCGCACCCCTGGCCCCTGTACTGGCGAGGCGGTTCGGTGCAGAACGGGTACTGCTCGGTGCGTTGGCTGTTCTCACGGCGGGACTCTTGCTCAGGCCAACGGAGGTTCCGGGAACCGGGCACCTTCCAGCACTCCTAGCCGGAACGGCAGCGTGCGGAGCGGCCATCGCCCTTTGCAACGTACTCCTGCCGGGCGTGGTCAAGAGAGACTTCCCGCACAGGCTCGGGCTCATGGGCGGCCTGTACACCACGGCGATCTGTGCGTCCGCGGCTCTTGGTGCCGGGTTCACTTTTCCGGTTTTTACGGCAACCGGCCAGTGGACTTCGGCGCTGTGGTCCTGGGCGGTGCCTGCCGGCGTCGTGCTGTTGCTCTTCCTTCCGCTGGCCGTCCGGCAGCACGCCGTTCGGCACCAGGCGGTCCGTGGCGGCGTGAACGTGTGGCGGTCGGGCGTGGCCTGGCAGGTCACGCTGTTCATGGTGCTGCAGGCCATGATGTCGTTCAGCGTGTTCGCGTGGCTGGCGCCGATCCTGAGGGACCGCGGCGTCGATGGCGGAACGGCAGGGCTGATTGTGTCGGTGTCGATCGTGCTGCAGATGCTGGGTTCACTTTTCGCCCCCGCCCTGGCCACCAGGTTCAAGGATCAGAGGGTGATCAACACCGTGGTGGCCCTGATGACCGGCGGTGGCTTCGCCCTCAGCATCTTCGGACCGACTGGGCTGATCTGGATCTGGACCGGACTGCTGGGCCTCGGCCAGGGCTCGCTCACGGCTGTTGCCCTCACGATGATCATGGTCCGCACCCGCGACGCCCATACTGCCGCGCACTTGTCCGGGATGATGCAGGGCGTCGGCTACGGAGTGGGATCGGTGGGAACGCTGCTGGTGGGGCAGCTCCACCAAGCCACGGGCGGATTCGCGGCCGCCGGAATCCTGTTCCTTGTGGTCGGAGCGCTGGCTGCCTTCTTCGGCTACCGGGCAGGTCGCGACAAGTCCGTTTAACCCAAGTAAGTCGCAGCAGATGCCGTTTTGACCGCTCAAAATGGCATCTGCTGCGACTTACTTGGGAGAACCTAGTGGGTTAGGTCCTTGCCCTTGGTCTCGGGGATCGAGAAGGCGAACGCGATGCCGATCACCAGCAGGATCACTGCGTAGACGTTGAACAGGTAACCCTGGCCAACGCTGGCCAGCCAGGTCTGGAGGTACGGAGCAGTGCCACCGAAGGCAGCCACGCAGATGGAGTACGGGACGCCGACGCCAACAGTGCGGATGTGCGTCGGGAACAGTTCGGCGTAGACGGCCGGGACAATCGACGCGCTACCAGCAATGAAGAACAGCATCACGGACATGGACACGGTCAGCTGCCACGGGGAATCCTTGAGCAGCCACGTCATGGGGAAGTGCATGAGCATGGCACCGATGGACGAGCCGATCAGGACAGGCTTGCGGCCAATGCGGTCCGACAGCTTGCCCCAGAAGGGGAGTGCGGCGATGAAGACGACATTGGCGATCACGCCGGCCCAGAGCGCTGCACCGCGGTCCATCTTCAACGTGGTGGCTGCGTAGCTCGGAGCCACGACACCCCAGATGTAGTAGACCACCGTGAGGCCAACCGTCAGGCCGATGACCTGCAGTGCCTGCTTGCGGTACTTGACGATCTGCGGCCACATCGGCAGGCGCTTTTCCTTGGGCGTCTCGGCCTCGAATGCGTGGGTTTCCTTCATCTTGGCCCGCATGAACAGCGCGTAGACGCCCAGTGCACCACCGATGAGGAACGGAATGCGCCAACCCCATGCGCTCATGTCGTCCTTGGTCAGGACAGCCGTGAGGATCGCGCCGAGCAGAGTTCCGGCCAGAATGCCGGCGGTGCCGGACGTGTAGATGAGCGTCGCCCAGAAGCCGCGCTTTTCCTTGGGTGCCATCTCGGACAGGTACGTTTGCGACGACGGCAGCTCACCACCGTGGGCAAGGCCCTGGATGAGCCTGGCGAGCAGGAGCATCACGGATGCGAACGCGCCCACAGCCTGGAACGTCGGAGCGATGCCGATGAGGAGGCTGCCGAGAGCGCCGAGGGCAACAGCTACCGTCATGGACGTCTTGCGGCCGATGCGGTCGCCGATCCAGCCGAACAGGAAACCGCCGAACGGCCGGGCAACAAACCCGACGGCGAAGATCGCCAAGGTGGACAGCACAGCTGATGTTGGGTCTGCCTGGCTGAACAGTGCGCTCGCGATGAACGGCGAGAACGTGGCGTAGATGGCCCAGTCGTACCATTCAACGGCGTTGCCAATGCCTGTTCCTACGAGGGTTCGCAGGTGGGATTTGTGGACCTTGACTTCGGTGGACGTTCCAACGGTGGCGGTCATGTGTTTCTCCAAGGTGGGGTGGGGCTGGGAGTTAGTTGGCGGCGAGGGTCGCGATGCGGGATACGGCGAGTTCGGCGTAGAGGGCAGCGCCGTCGGTGAGGACGCCGTCGTCGAACGTCGCGTACGGCGAGTGGTTGAAGGGCGACGTCGCGTGGTCGGTGCCGGGGGTAACGGCACTGAGCCCGACGAAGGTTCCCGGAACCTCGGCCAGGACGCGGGAGAAGTCCTCGGAACCACCCAGGGGAGTTGCCATCCGGGTGAGTCGGGACTCGCCGAACATGCCGGCGATGACCTTTTCCGCGGTGTTCGTTTCGTCCTCGTCGTTGATGGTGAGGGGGTATTCCTGTTGGTAATCCACATCAACCTCCAAACCGTGGGCTGCAGCGATGCCTTGGAGCAGCTTGGGTACTACCTCCATCATCTTCTGCCGGGACTCTTCGGAGAAGGTCCTGATGGTGGCTTCGATGCGGGCGGTCTCCGGGATCACGTTCCGCTTGGTTCCGGCGTGAAGCACGCCGACGGTGAGGACAACGGGATCGAACATGTTGAACTGGCGGGTCACCATGACCTGGAGGGCGGTGACCATTTCCGCTGCTGCGGTCACGGGGTCCTTGGCTGAATGGGGTGCAGAGCCATGCCCGCCGGCGCCAAGCACAGTCACCACGAGTCCGTCCGAGGAACTGAGCATCACACCGTTCTTGGTGACGAACTGGCCATGGGGTTCCAGCGCGGAGAAGACGTGCATGCCGTAGGCCGTATCTGCCCGTCGGCCGGCAGCATCCAGGACGCCTTCGTTGATCATGTAGCTGGCGCCGTCGAAGCCTTCTTCGCCGGGCTGGAACATGAGGACGACGTCGCCGGCCAGCTGATCACGACGTTCAGCCAGGAGGGTAGCTGCTCCGGCGAGCATGGACGTGTGGAGGTCGTGGCCACAGGCGTGCATCGCGCCATCGACACGGGAGGTGTAGTCAACGCCGGTGGTTTCCTGGACCGGAAGGCCATCCATGTCTGCGCGCAACAACACCACGGGCTTCTCGGCTGACGCATGAGCAGCGCCACCGCGCAGAACCGCGGTGACCGACGTCGTGTCCTTGCCCAAGGTGATCTCGTACGGGAGTCCGTCGAGTGCCTTCAGTACTTTTTCCTGGGTACGGGGGAGTTGCAGGCCGATCTCCGGTTCGCGGTGGAGGTCGTGGCGGAGACGGACGATGTCGTCCTGGAGTTCCTTGGCGTCGGCGGCGATGGTCATGTGTTCTCCTGCTCGTGCTGGGGGTATAGGTTCTTCCTGCAATTCTGTGGTGACTGAACTCACAATTCTGAAAACATCTATAAAAATGCACGAAAGGCCCAGAAACGCAGGATTCATGCACTGTTTGCGAGAATGAACTCATGGAACTCAGTGAAGAGGATTTACGCCTCGTCAATGCCCTGCAGATTTCGCCCCGCATCAGCTGGTCCGACGCCGGCGAAGTCCTCGGCGTCCACGCCACAACCTTGGCCGCGCGGTGGGACCGCCTGAAGGCTGCCGGTGCGGCATGGACCACTGCGCATCTCATGGGCGATCCGAAGAACATGTGCCTTGCCATGGTGGACATCGACTGCGAAATGGATCTCCGGCCGCAGGTCACGGCAGCCCTGGCAGAGCTCCCCGAGGTCATCACCGTCGAAGAAGCGGCCAGCAACCGCGACCTCACACTCACGGTCATCACCCAGGACCTCGATCAGTTCAGCACCAGCCTGCTGCCGCGGCTCAAGGAAGTCCGGGGGCTCACCAAGTACCACACGTCGCTGTGTACACGCATCCACACCAGTGGCTATGCGTGGCGGCTGAATGTGCTCACGAAGGGGGAACAGCAGGCGCTCCGGGCACTGGCGGGGCCTGAATCAGCCAACCCGTCGGCTCCCGACGTCATCGTCGTGCCGCTACCGGAGAGCCATCTGGCCCTCATCCCGTTCCTTTCCCGTGACGGACGTGCTTCTGCTGCTGAGATTGCGCGGGCTCTGGGGCGCCATCCCGCCACGGTGCAACGCCAGTTGGGGCGGGTGCTGAGCAGCAGGATGCTCTCCTTCCGCTGTGAGATCGCCCAAAAATTCTCCGGTTTCCCCATCACCGTTCAGTGGTTTGCAAACGTTCCGGCGGGCCAACACGAAGCCGCCGCGACGGAACTGCGTTCGGTCCGGAATGTCAGGTTCTCGGCGTCCACCACCGGACGCACCAACTTCACCATGATCATGTGGCTTCGGTCGCTGGCCGAGATCATGGAGATGGAACTCGCCATCCAGCAGCGGATCCCGGGCATCGAACTCGTGGAGAGTGTGGTCATGTTGAACACGGCCAAACGGGTTGGCTGGATGCTGAACCCGGACTCGACCGCCACAGGGACAGTGGTGGCACCGTACGGGGAACTGCTGCCGGAAACTGCATAAGTTCTTGCCGGAGCTGACGCCCGGGCCCGAGCTGGCGACGACGGCGTGGCCGGCCTGGGGTGCCGGTTCCGCCAGCATCAGGGGTGCTTCGTGGCCCGCAGGACGGTGTCCAAAACAGTAGCCGCCCCGCCTTCTGGGCCGGTGACGGTGCGTTCCCGGGAAGTAAGGACGTTGACGAACCACGGCTCGCGGTCCAGGCGAAGCGCCCCAGCCAACTGTTCCGGCGAGAAAAACATGCCCGTTTCACGGTGGTGGCTCCACGGAGCGAGCCCATGAGGGTGATGTCCGACCACCAACAACGTCCCGCCCGGAGCCACAGCCGCTGCCGCGGAAGCCACGGAGTCGCGCCACGGCAGGAGGGGGCTGTGGAGGAATTGTGCCGATACGAGGTCAAAGATGGGTTCCGGCTTCCATTCGGCAAGGTCCTGCTGCTGCCAGGTAATCCGGTCGGCGTAACCCGACTCCGATGCGTGGGCTGCGGCCCGTTCAAGCGCGACGGCCGAAACATCCATGCCGGTGACCGTCCAACCCTGCGCGGCAAGCCAGATGGCGTCTGCACCTTCGCCGCAGCCCAGGTCCAGGGCCGTTCCGGCGCGGAGGCCGGCCACTTCGGCGACCAACTGGGGATTCGGATTTCCGCTCCAGACCTTTGGACGCTCCTTGTACATGCCGTCCCACATGTCAGCGGCGTTGTCGGCGTCCTCGTGGAGGTTGAGCCCGCCATGCCGCGGTCCACTGTGGTCAGTGTCCTGATGGGCGTTCTCGTGTGTGCTGCCAAGGGTGCTGCCGGAGGTGCCGTCCGTGGGGTGGGGAGTGCCGCCGTCGTGAGTGTGTTCAGCCATAAGCCAAGCGTGCCGTGAGCAGGCTAGGAAAGGCAACGCCCGTTGCTGCTTCGGCAAAACACACATACGAACAAAATGATCTGGTTTTTCCATTTGATGGTGACTAGCGTTTGAGCCAAGCGCCGGACACAAGTCAGTGGCGCATGAAACGGGGGATTCATGATGTTCCGGACGCCTATATTCACTGCGCGTGCTGCCTTTGTGGCTTTGGCGGCGGCCTTAACGCTTATGGCTTCAGGGTTACCGGCCCAGGCCAATCCGCTAAAGCCCGACGCCGTCGCGGCAGCCACCGTGCCAACCGTCGCACCCATGGCGACTTTCGGGACGCCTTACAGGATCGAGGTTCCCAGCCCCAACTTTGCTGAGGCGAGTCCGGACGGCCGCAAGCTGTTCACAGTGTCCGGCTCCGGGGCGTTCGCCACGATCGACGTTGCCACCAGCACCGTGACTGCGAGTATCGATGTCCGGGATGTTACTGCCATGAAGGTCAGCCCTGACGGCGCCAAGGTTTACCTGGCAACAAGCGAGTCCCAGGAGCACTTCCTGACTGTCGTGGACACCGCCGCCATAACGGTCGTGGACATACCGGTGGACGGCCCGGTCTTCAGCCTCGCATTTACTCCCGACGCGTCCAGGGTTTACGCGGCTGTGTATGGGACGCCGGCGGACACGGGCTCGACGCCGGGCTCGGTTGCGGTCATCGATGTGGCGACGGCGTCCGTGGTTTCCTCGATTCCCGTTGGTCGCGAGCCCACGCAGGTACTTGTGACGCCGGATGGGGCCAAGGTCTTCGCACTGAATCTGCTGGACCAGTCGGTTTCCGCCATCGAGACGTCGACGAACACGGTGACCAGCACCATTCCGCTCGGCGGGACGTCAACCGGAGGATCCATGTCTCCGGACGGATCCAGGCTGTACTATCCCAAGCTCGAAGGCGGGATCGCCATCGCAGGCGTCACCACGAATACCGTGATCGGGGAAGTGGTGACCCAATCCGTGGCCACCGCACCAAGTTTCACCCCTGATGGTTCACGGGCCTTCGTGGTGGACCAGCGCCCCAATGACTATTACGTGGCTGAAGTCGATCTTCAAGGGAATTCACTGAGGCCGGTCAGTCTCTCTGAGGGCCCGGTCATGAACATGGGGCCCCTCACGGTCCAGGTCAGCCCGGATGGCCGACGACTCTATGTGCTTGGCCACAGCATCAATGTCCTCAGCTTGCCGACGCTCAAGCCTGCGGGCGTCATCAACCTGGATGACGGGTTGCTTCCACGTCAATTTGTCATAGTTCCGGACGGCTCCATGGGGTACGTCGTTCCTGGCAACCAGGGCGATTACGTCGTGGCTGTTAGTACAGGACAGCCGGAGAATGTGTGGAAGGACTACAACTCTGACGGCGCCACGGATGTTCTGGCGAGGGACTCCGCCGGCGGCCTGTGGCTGTACCCCGGAAACGGCAATAAAGGCTGGCTGCCCCGTTCACAGGTTGGCTCCGGTTGGAACATCATGAACCTGTTGATGGCCTCAGGCGACTTTGACGGTGACGGCAAACCGGACGTCCTGGCACGCGACGAGGCTGGTGATTTGTGGCTGTATCCGGGCGACGGCAATGCTGATTGGCTGCCCCGCTCCAAAGTCGGCGTTGGCTGGAACGCGATGACCGCCGTCGTGGCCCCAGGCGATTTCGATGACGATGGAAAAGCCGATGTCCTTGCCCGGGACAGTGCTGGTGACCTCTGGCTGTATCCGGGGAACGGCTCAGGTGGCTGGCTTCCCAAATCGAAGGTCGGCACGGGCTGGAACGTGATGACGGCCATCATGGGGCCGGGAAACCTGCGTTCGCCAGGGCGCGATGTCCTTGCCCGGGATACGTGGGGAACTCTGTTCCTTTACGAACCGGACGGCACGGGCGGCTGGCATCAGCCGCTGCTGGTTGGCATTGAGTGGAACGTCATGTCTGCCATCGTCACGCCGGGCGACTTCGACAGCGACGACGTGCCGGACATCCTGGCGCGCGACGCCAGCGGGACCCTGTGGCTCTACCCAGGGCAGGGCTTCGGGGGATACTCGCCGCGCGTGCAGGTGGGAGTGGGATGGAACGTCATGACGGCGATCATCTAATGCGGCTGGCCGGACAGGTTCCAGCGTTGCGCTCCTGCCCCGGTCGCCCCCAGCTCGTCGGCCGGATTCTGAAGCGTGCACGATTTCAGGCTCAGGCAACCGCAACCGATGCAGCCATCCAGATCGTTCCGCAGGTGTTGCAGCGCAGCAATCCGTTCGTCGAGTTCCTTGCGCCACCGCGACGACAACCGTGTCCAGTCCCGTTTGGTGGGCGTCCGTCCGTCCGGCAGGGAGTCCAGCGCCTCGCGGATGTCCTTCAGAGGAAGGCCAACTCTTTGCGATGTTTTGATGAAAGCCACCCTCCGCAGCGTTTCACGCCGGTACCGCCGCTGGTTTCCGGCCGTGCGTTCAGCTGTGATGAGCCCATTTCGTTCATAGAAGTGAAGGGCCGACGGCGATACCCCACTCCGCTCGGAAAGCTCGCCAATGCTCAGGGGCCGATGGGCGCTGCCGGGAACTTGTGGCATGGCTGGTCCTCCGGTGCTGGTCGTGGTGGATTGACCTCAACATTAGTTGAGGTTCTAGGGTAGCGTCCATGACCTCTGACACCTCAACGGCCGGGATACTCCGCCGTCCATACCTGCTGGCTACCGTTGGTGCTTGTGCGCTCGTTTTCCTCAGCGCCTTCGAGTCCCTGGCGGTAACCACCATCATGCCGCTCGTCAGCCGCGACCTGGACGGAGCCACCCTTTACGCGCTGGCCTTCGCCGGCCCCTTGGCGACCGGCGTGATGGGCATGGTCGGAGCAGGTAATTGGTCGGATCGCCGGGGTCCGGCGGCACCGTTGTACGCGTCGGTGGCACTGTTCGTCGCCGGCCTGTTGATCGCAGGAACAGCCGGAAGCATGGAAGTCCTGGTGCTGGGGCGCCTCGTGCAGGGACTCGGTGGCGGTGCCATGACCGTTGCCCTGTATGTGTTGGTGGCCCGCGTCTACCCGCCGGCTCTGCATCCCAAAATCTTCGCCGCGTTTGCCGCATCCTGGGTTATCCCATCACTCGTGGGCCCGTTCGCCGCTGGCATCGTGGCGCAGCTCAGCAGCTGGCACTGGGTATTCCTGGGCGTGGTGGGGCTGGTTGTTCCGGCACTGCTGATGGTGGTGCCGGCTGTGCGGGGAATGACCTCGGAGCCCGCCACCGAAACGGTGCCGTGGGCTTTCGGACGCATGGGCTGGGCGGCGCTGGCCGCCTTGACCGTCCTCGCACTGAACCTGTCAGCAGAGGTGCCGGGCGTGGGCGGGGTGATTGCCGTCGTCGCGCTGGTCCTTGCCGTGGTGGCGGTGCGGCCCTTGGTCCCGCGCGGAACGCTGGTCGCCCACCGCGGCCTTCCCAGCGTGATCCTCACCCGCGGTTTGGCGTCGGCAGCGTTTTTCGGTGCCGAGGTCTACCTGCCGTACCTGCTGACCGAACAGTACGCTTTCACGCCGACGTTTGCCGGGCTCACACTGACCGGCGCTGCGCTCGCATGGGCAGGGGCGTCTGCCCTCCAAGGCCGGTTGGGTTCCAAGCTGCCCGATGCCCTTGCGGTGAAAATTGGTGCCGCGCTGGTGCTGGTGGCAATCGTGCTGGCCCTGGTGACTGCGGCATTGGCGCTGCCGGCGGCCATTGCCATTGGGGGCTGGATCCTTGCCGGCGGGGGCATGGGGCTCATGTACCCACGCCTGAGCGTCATGACGTTGGCTCTCTCGACTCCCGATAACCAGGGCTTCAACAGCGCAGCGATGTCCATCTCCGATTCCCTGGGCGGCGCGTTGGCCCTCGCTGCCACGGGGCTCGTCTTCGCAGCATTTACGACGACGAACCCGTTTGGGGGGGTCTTCGCACTGACGGCGGTGATCGCCGTCGTCGGGCTCGTCATAGCGCCACGGGTCGCCACCCGGGCTGGCGCCTCCACAACGCGGGAAGCCCAACCTGAGCCCTCGCTGCATAAGTAGCCGGACGTACGCATAAGTTGCCCGATGCGGGACTCGACGCCGAACACTGCTAGACTGGGGACACTTGATGTGCGGTGACGCCCTGAAGCAGGTGGCCCAAAAGGCTACGTGACGGGGCATTTTTCATGTGAGAGGCACATCCTGCGTCGATGAACGCGTTCCATTTGGTCCCGGCCAACGCTCCAGCAGCGAACCGGTAGACCACCTGACTTTTCCTCGGCGAACCCCTGGCCCAACCGGCGTCGGGGGCCGATGTCCGCAACTGGACACCGCCCGAAAGACATTAGTAAATGACTACTTTTGCTGCCCTTGGCACGCCCAAGGCCATTGCTGAATCCCTCGCCGCAGTCGGCATCGAAGAGGCATTCCCCATCCAGGTGAAGACCCTCCCGGATACGCTCGCAGGCCGCGACGTCCTGGGCCGCGGCCGCACCGGCTCCGGCAAGACCATCGCTTTCGCCATCCCGCTTGTGGCCCGCCTGGCCGAGCGTGAAGCCAAGCACTTCCGCAAGCCGGGCCGCCCCATGGGCCTGGTCCTTGCTCCGACGCGTGAATTGGCAACCCAGATAAACGCCACCATCGAGCCGCTGGCCAAGGCCATGGGCTTGAACACCACGGTGATCTACGGCGGCATCTCCCAGGCACGCCAGGAAAAGGCGCTGCGCGCCGGCGTCGACATCGTCATTGCCTGCCCGGGCCGTCTCGAAGACCTGATCCGCCAGCGCATCCTGACCCTTGAGGCCGTCGAGGTCACCGTACTGGACGAGGCAGACCACATGGCCGACCTCGGCTTCCTTCCGGTGGTCAAGAAGCTCATGGACATGACCCCCACCCAGGGTCAGCGCCTGCTCTTCTCCGCGACGTTGGACAACGGTGTTGACAAGCTGGTCAACCGTTACCTGTCCAACCCGCTGACGCACTCCGTGGATGACCCGCAGGCTGCCGTCACCACCATGGAACACCACGTCCTGGTAGTCAACGACCAGACCGTCAAGAAGCAGCTCATCGTCGAACTGGCCTCCGGCGCCGGACGCCGCGTCCTGTTCATGCGGACCAAGCACCACGCCCGCAAGCTTGCCAAGACCCTCACCGACGCCGGCATCCCTGCCGTCGACCTTCACGGCAACCTGTCGCAGAACGCCCGCGACCGCAACCTGGCCGAGTTCTCCAACGGTGACGTTCGCGTCCTGGTGGCCACCGACGTCGCAGCCCGCGGCGTGCACGTTGACGATGTGGAACTCGTCATCCACGTTGACCCGCCCACGGAGCACAAGGCGTACCTGCACCGCTCAGGCCGCACGGCCCGTGCCGGTTCCGATGGCACCGTTGTAACGCTGACACTCCCCGAGCAGCAGAGTGACGTCAAGAAGCTCATGAAGGCGGCCGGCGTGGACGTATCGTTCGAGCGCGTCACGGCCAACTCCCCGCTTGTCGCCGAGCTCGTGGGCGACATCGCGGACAAGGTCGACCCCCGCGCACGTGCGGCCCTTCTCGCGGCGAAAGCCCCGCAGGGTGGCGGCACGTCCACTGGCGCCAACGCCCAGCGCAAACGCGCACGCCGGACCGGCGGCCAGGCTGCACCCACGGCGGGTGGCCGTGGCGGCCGCGGCGGCCGCGGCAAGGTGGCAGCTGAGCCGGTTCGCACGGACGTCAACCGCGCCGATCGTCGCGCAGCAATGAACGACGACGTCGCCCGCAGCTCACGTGGTCGCGGCAAGGCTGGCGCAACTCACCGCAACGATGTTCCCGGCTCCCAGGGTCAGGGCGGCCGCAGTGGTCGTCCGGCTTCCGGGCAGCGTGCTGCTACCGGTGGCCAGCGCTCTGCCTCGGCTCCGCGCACGGCTTCCACCACGAGCACCCGTACCAGCGGAAACAAGGCCGTATGGTCTTCCGCTACGGGCGCTACGTCCGGTGGATCCTACGGTTCGGGTGCCTCCGGAAACTCCGCTCGTGGGGGCTCCGGCGCGGGTCGTCCGGCACGCAGTGGCCCACGCCGTGCCTCGGCTCCCGCGTCGAACGAGCGTCGCGGCCGCTAAGTCCCCGCAACGCCTGCTCACCAGCCTCGGGCGCGCCACTCCTCAAGGTGTGGCCGCTCGGCGCCGAGGGTCGTGGGCAATCCATGGCCCGGGTGCACCACGGTCTCGTCCGGATAAACGTCGAACAGCCGCTCTTTCACGTCGTTCAACAGTGAAGTGAAACGTGAAGGATCGCCCTGTGTGTTGCCGACGCCTCCCGGAAACAACGAGTCTCCACTGAAAATGTGGGCTGGCCCGTCCGGATCCTGGTAAACGAAAGCAATCGAGCCCGGGGTGTGTCCGCGCAAGTGGACCGCCGTGATCTCGAAGTCGCCGAAGCGCTCGACGTCGCCGTGACCAAGCCGGACATCCACCGGAACGGGCAGCGCATCGGCGTCGTCCGCTCCTGCGGAAGTGCTGGCGCCGGTCGCGGACACCAGCTCACCCAAGGCGCGGATGTGGTCCCAATGCTGGTGGGTGGTGGCGATTCGGACCAGCTTCGGCACTTCGGAAGTATCCGCTTCGCTGTCCTTGAGGAGTTGCTGAATGGCTGGAAGGTCGTCGGCGGCGTCGATCAACAGCTGCACGCTTGTGGACTTCGAGGTCAACAGATACACGTTGTTGTTCATCTCGCTGACGGAGATGCTCCGGATGGTGACGTCACGCGATGAGTGAATAAGCGAATCCATCGGCTCAGTCTATGCAGTGGTCGTGTTGGCTTCGCGGCCTTGCGACACCCAGTTGGGGTCCGCAGAACGTGAACCCACGACGGCGTCCGCGGCTTGGTCGAGCACCTCAAGTTGCGCTGTTCCCAGTTGCAGGGACAGCGCGCCAAGGTTCTCGTCGATGCGGTGCGTCTTGCGCGTACCGGGGATGGGGACCACCGGCAGCCCAAGGCGCTTGCCCTGGGTGAACAGCCAGGCCAGTGCTACCTGGGCAGGAGTTGCACCCAGGTCATCGGCTACTTCACGAACCGCGGCCACGACGGCCTGGTTTGCATCGAGTGCCTCGTCACCAAAGCGGGGAATCTTGTGGCGGAAGTCGTTTTCGCCCAAGTCGCTCGCGCTAATGGTTCCCGTGAGGAACCCGCGGCCGAGCGGCGAATAGGGCACAAAGCCAACACCGAGTTCCTTCGCTGCAGGAACAACGTTTTGCTCAACATCCCTGCTCCAGATTGACCATTCACTCTGGACCGCGGCAATGGGATGGACGGTGTTGGCCTGCCGAAGCTCCCCGGCTGTCACCTCAGACAGGCCGAGGTGGCGAACTTTGCCCTCACGGACCAGCTCCGCCATGGCCTCCACGGTTTCCACTATCGGAACGCGGAGGTCACGGCGGTGCAGGTAGTAGAGGTCAATGACGTCAGTGTCCAGGCGGCGCAGGCTCGCTTCTGCTGCCTGCCTGACGTAGGGCGCATCGCCGCGAACTCCCGTGTACCCGTTCGCGGCGTTGCCCTCTATCCCGAACTTCGTGGCCAATTGGACCTCGTCCCGCCGGTCTTTCAGGAGCTGGCCCACCAACTCCTCGTTGCTTCCGGCGCCGTAAACATCTGCGGTATCGATGAAGGTGATTCCCGCATCCACCGCATGCCTCAGGGTTTGCAGGGCTTCAGCGGGGTCGATTCCCCCATATACCGGTGTCAGGGCCATGCCGCCAAAGCCAAGGGGGCTGACAGTAAGGCCATCGCCGAGTTGAACTGCAGTCATGAACTTCTCCCATGCGTGTTGGTATTCGAAGTGCCCTTTGTTGGCGTGAACCCCGCCGCGGGCTTGGGTATTCCTGCTGGTTCTCCGGGTGTGGCCGACGCTCCTTCCCAGTTGGTCCGGGTAGCACCCGGCCCGCCTGCTTGCCCGCCCCTGTGATTGCGGGGTTCCTGCCGCTGGACCAGGGGTGCCGGGGGAGGCAACTGGGAAGGAGCGTGGAGGAGTGCTGGCTACTCGGCGGACGCCTGGGGTTTGTCGGACGGCAGCGCCTTCAAACCGGCAGCACAACCCACGATTCCGGCGATAAAGAACAGCTTCAACGGGCTGGCGGGTTCGACGCCGCTGAGCATGGCCCAGCCAACAGTGAGCGCCGCACCGATGCCCACCCATACCGCGTAGGCCGTGCCGAGGGGGATGCGCTTCACGGCTATGCCCAAACCGAACATGCTCAGCAGCGCGGTGACAGCGAAGACCATCGTCGGTGCGAGCTGGGTGAAGCCGTTGGAGAGTCCCAGAGCTGTGGCCCACACGGCTTCGAGGACGGCGGAGGCAAGGAGAACCAGCCAGAAGAGGCCGTTCTTCGCAGAATTCCGGGTGGTCGTTGTTGCAGCCATGGCTACGCCACCACCTTCAGGCCAACCACGCACGCGCCGATACCTGCGAGCAGCAGCAGCCGGGCCGTCGTCGCGCGTTCCACCTTGGTGACCATGGCGTAAGCCGAAGTCAGGAGGACGCCGACACCCACCCACACCGCATACGCCGTACCCGTGGGAATGGATTGCATGGCGATCGCGAGGCCGCCGGTGCTGGCGATGACACTTACCAGGAAAATGACAGTGGGGACTGGCTTGCGGAAGCCCTTTGAGCGGTGAAGGGCAGCCGCCCAAACGGCCTCGAGCGCTCCGGAGAGAATGAGAATTAACCACGACATGACAGATCCTTTGGCCAGTCTTGTCGCGTGCCGGGTACTGAACCGTCGTCCGGAGGTTCCAGAGCGGAACCTTCATTTCAGGCTAGCAACTCCTGCAGACCCTGGCCACTTTGGGTGGCGAAAGTCACCAGCCTAGACGTTCGCGGGGTCCACTTTGTCGATGGAGATCACGGCAACAAAACCCCGGCCCGAGATCTCAGGGCTGCGCGTATCCGAGCCCACCACGGCGTCGTAGCGGTTCAGCTCAACCGGTTCGGCCGCGCTGGTCGCCGGGCTGGCGCCGTCGGACTCATCCTCCACAGAGGCGCCCCCCTCCGGATCCGTGCCAGGAGCGACCGTCGCCTTGCCTTCCAGCAGGACGGCCAACTGTCCCTCGAACACAGGGTGGGCGCGTTTCTTCGAGATCTCGACGATGGACGTGTACCCCTTGAACGCACTTGCGCGGGCGATGACGTTGAGGTCCCGGATGTCGCCGGTGGGCAGCGTGGCCGACGATGCCGCCTCTCCGGAGAAACGGAACGGACGATACTTCTCCAGCGGGTGCTCTTCGCCGTCGACGGTCAGCAGGAGCAACTCACCGTCAATGATGGTGATGACCCGTTCCATGCCCGGAAAATTGGAGAAGTCTCCGGCCTTGGAAACATCGGCGATGCTCACGCGCCAATCCCAAGCCCCGTCCTGGGCCGAGGCGACCTTCGGGTGGCTGGCTAGTTCGCGCGTCACCCCGCCTCCGTTGCGCCACGGTTCGGGGTGGATGTCGGCAAAGCGGATGATCTCCATCCGACCAGCCTAGTGGTGGACACAGCTTCTGCGTTGTCAGCATGGCTTGCTAACGTCATATGTGGAAAACGTGGGAATACGGTTGGAGGCACGGAATGTTCGTCAAAGTTTGCGGCTTGAGCACGCCCGAATCCGTGCGCACTGCCGTGGACGCCGGTGCGGACGCCGTCGGCTTTGTGCTGACTTCGAGCCCACGTGAAGTCACCCCGGACCAGGTGCGTATCCTGCTGCCACTGGTCCCCGCAAATGTTAAGGCCGTGGCTGTTTTCCGGCACGAGCCCGCCGCCGATGCCGTTTCTGTTGCCCGCGCCGCAGGACTCACCTGGGTTCAGCTGCACGGCACCCGGACTGCCGAGGACGTCAAAACAGTGCACGACGCCGGGATGCGGCTCATCCGGGCCGTCACCATGGGTGCCGCTCCGGACGAGTTCAGTGATCTGGGCGAGGATCTGCTCTTGATCGATGCGGCCGTGCCGGGTTCGGGAGAATCCTGGGACTATGCGTCAGTGCGGGCGAAGGGACTCGGCGGCCGGGAGTGGCTGCTCGCAGGCGGACTCGAAACCGGAAACGTGGCCTTCGCTGCCGCAGCGGCCGATGCCTGGGGCGTGGACGTTTCCTCGGGTGTTGAGTCGTCCCGGGGAGTGAAGGACCTGGCGAAGATCCGAGCATTCGTGGAAGCTGCAAAAGCCTGACGTTCTCTCACATCCTGCGGTTTTTGGTGCGTTCTTCTCTCACACCCTGCGGGTTTTTGGTGCGTTCCTCTCTCACATCCTGCGGCTGACGAGGCGTCTCGAACGGTTCATGATGTGAGAGAACGTTGGGCAATTCCGGCGATGATGTGAGAGAACGTTGGGCAAATCGGGTGATGATGTGAGAGAGCATCCGACTTAGCACTGGCACACCCTGGACTCGCTCCCGACGACACGATTCACTGGAACACGCCACTGGACTTTACACACGGAACCAAGCCAACGGACCACACGAAAACCAGGAGTCACACAATGAGCACAGAACAACACACCCTGACCATGACCCGCGAATTCGATGCTCCCCGTGAGCGCGTCTTCGACGCCTGGATGGACCCCGATCAGCTGACCAAGTGGTTCGGGCCGGCCGGGGTTGATTCTCCCCGCGAGAAGATCGTCATTGACCCGCGCGTTGGCGGCGTGTGGCAAGTGGTGATGACCTGGGCTGAGGGCGATGAAACCAAAGAAGGTCCCATCGATGCTGTCATCACGGAGCTCAACCCGCCGGCGCTCCTCGTGGCCTCAGCGAAATCGGGCGAGGAATCCAGCAGCGACGAGCTCGAGATGCGCCTCGAGTTCGAGGACCTGGACGGACGGACCCGCCTGGTAATGACGCAGGGACCATTCGAATCCGAAGAATGGGTTGACATGACGCGCGAGGGCTGGGGAACGTCCTTCGACAAGCTGGACGGGCTCCTGGCTTAGCAAAGTCAGGGCCAATTCAGGGCACACCCCTAGGCTTAATGTCGGTCCGGCAAGGGAGAATTGAGACTATGAAAACGCTGCTCAACATCATTTGGCTGGTCTTCGGTGGTTTCTGGTTGGCATTGGGCTATTTCGCGGCAGGCATTATCTGTTGCGTGCTCATTGTGACCATTCCTTGGGGCATCGCTTCGTTCCGGATCGGCGCTTATTGCTTGTGGCCGTTTGGCCGGATGGTGGTGGAGAAGCCAGGCGGAACGGGTGTCTTCGCGCTTTTGGGCAACGTGATTTGGTTGTTGGTCGCGGGCATCTGGATAGCGATTGGCCACGTGGTCACTGCTTTCGCCATGGCCATCACCATCATCGGGATACCGCTGGCCATCGCCAACCTGAAGCTGATCCCGGTGTCGCTCATGCCTCTCGGCAAGCAGATTGTGCCGACCAACCAGCCGTTCGTCAGTACCTATCGCTGAGGTGATCCGCTCCATTTAGACGACTCGCAGCGCGGCAGACGATTCCTACCGTCTGGCCTGCAGCGAGTCGTCTAATCGGTGGGACGGATGCCCTGAAAAGACCCATCCGTCAGCAGGGCAACCATCGTGCTGCCATCCAACTCGGCCGCGATTGCCACGTCCTCAATGAAGCCCCCATCGATCAGTTCACGACCACTTGAGCAGCCTCGCATCACGGAAGCCAGGTTGGGCTCGGCTGCGTCGAAGGCCGCGGCCGCAGATCCGGCTTCCGGTGAGAAATTACGGCGCCCCGATCCTGCTAGTCCGGCGATGAAGGCTCCTGCTCCTAGCTCGTCCTCCAAAGCGGGCCGCAACGAACCATTGGTCCACTTCTCACCTGCGGCGATGACAGCTATTACGGCGTCATCCGGCAGGTTTGCATGGACCCAGTCGGCGGTCGCGGCGGCGTTGCGTAGGCACACAGCCACTACTTGCCGGGCTGAGTTGGCGAGCTCATGGCTGAGCGTCGAGCCGTTGGGCGATGGCAGGACCACACGCTCCAGGTGCGGCGCATGACGCAAGCTGGCCGGAGACAAACTCAAGCCCTCCCCGCCGCGCGGCCCCGCCAACGCAGCGTGATGATGAGCGGCGAACTCGCTCGCAGCAGCGTCCCTCATCGGGTAGGGGAAAACGGCCGCCCCACGATCAACCGCAACGCTGACGCACGTGGTGAACGAGAGGACGTCCACAACCACCGCAAGGTCAGCATGCGGCACCACTGCACGGGCGCCGTCGAGCCCCCATTCAAACCGCACTGAGTACGGGAGTTGCCGCTGCGGCGCTCCGGCTTCGCTCATGCGAGTTCGGAGACCAGGTTCCGATGGGCGGCGTCGGCCCACAGCGCCTTGGCGCGGTCACCGTGGAAGAGCGGTTCCAAGGACAGCAAATGGCGTACGACGGCGGCGCGCCCTTGGGCGAAATCGGCGTCGCTGACGTGGGCGTAGTCTTCGCGGACGGCGGCCAGATAGCGTGCGTAGGACTGTTTGTCGCCACCAAGGACGGAGAGGTCGGCGTCGCAGAGGAGTGCGCCGGCGTGGTCACCGGGTTCGGGGCTATGCGTGGCGGTCAGCCGGACAAGGCGCGCCACCTCAGCAACATCGTCAGGCGTCAAGCCGGCAGCAGAGAGCCGGTCCTCGGCCAAACGTGCCGAGTCCTCCTCATCCTGGCCCGCGACGCCTTCATACACGGCGTCGTGGAACCAGGCCGCCAAAGACACTGTCCTGGCGGGCAGCGCGGGTTCGGTCAACGTATCCAAGGCTTCAAGTACAGCCAGCAAGTGCGTCCGGCTGTGGTATTTACGGCCGTCTTCGCCCCAACGCTCCAGCAGTTCCAGGCCCAGTTCTTCGTGCCCAGGGTAGATGCTGTTCCAACGCTCCATCAGAGGCACTGTCAAGGCCTTGCTCCGTTCCCGGGCAGGAATTCGAAGGCCGCTGGCGATAAGTTTGCGGACCAGGACCCGGGCTTCCACAGGGATTGCCCCCGCAGCAATGAGGTCATCGTAGCGCCGTTCAGGTACGTCATAGTGGTCACCGTCAAAGGCCCTCTCCGGAACTCCGGCGGCTGCCGCGAACGCGTGCAACTCGTCAAGGGACTTGTCGGACACGAGGTGCGAAAACACCGTCCCGTGAGCAGGCCACAGGGGAGGATCGACGTATACGGCCATGGCCAAAGTGTAAGCCAAACGATCCTTCCCAGTTACCGGTCATCGGAGCGGCTACCGCCGAGCGTCCGCCCCGGAAACACAGGCTTCACTGCCCGTGTGATTCACAGCAACTGGGAAGGAGCGTGGGGAACTCAGCGCTCCGCCGGCAGGATGTTCTGGTTGCCGCGGAACACGTTGTCAGGATCGAACGCGGCTTTGACCTTGGAGAGCCGCCGATAGTTCTGCTCTCCATAGGCCGCCATGATCCGGTCCTGGCCTTCGTCGCCGATGAAGTTCAGCCACACTCCGCCCGTGGTGTGCGGGGCGATTTCCTGGCGGAATTGCTTGACCCAGGCCTTGGCTTCCTGACCGCCCTCACGGGTCTCGGACAAGCCAAACGGGTGGCTGACCCAAGCGGCGCCACGGTGTTGCAGTGGGGTGTTCGCAGCCGCCGGTCCGCTCACTGCTCCTCCCCAGCGTGCAATGAGCTGCTGTGAGTGCGCACCTGGCAGCCGGTTGGCGGAGGCTACGAAGAGATCCAGGGCATCGTCGTTGAGTTCGTTGTGATAGTCGGCGCTCCAATAGTTGTAGTGGTCCGGAGGGTCATCGATCATGCACTGGAAATCGGCGTACTGCATGGGCGAGACGAGGTCTACTGTTGGCCCGAGATCGCGGAATGGTTTCGCATGCTCTTCTCCGGCCTCAAGGTCGCCTGCATACAGGTAGGCCATTCCGACGGTGAGTTTGCCCACCATGTCCTCCGGCACGAACTCTTCCGGCGGGGCGGTGAGGTACACGAGGGCTGTCCCGACGGCGTCGGGAACCTCAAGTGCCAATCCCCGGAAGGCGCGGGACAGGCCTGTGGCTTCCTCGCCGGGGAACAGCATGAGCCCGGCCATGACCGTAGGGCCGAGATCGTGGAGTTGGAAGGTGAGCGAGGTCGCCACGCCGAAATTTCCACCCCCGCCGTGGAGTGCCCAGAACAATTCCGAATTCTCGCCGGCATTGGCAGTGATACGTTCGCCGGACGCAGTCACCAGGTCGACGGATAACAGGTTGTCGCACGCGAAACCGTAGGAGCGTTCAAGCCAGCCCGAGCCACCGCCCAAGGTGAAACCGGAAACGCCCGTGGTGGATGCGCGACCGCCCGTGACTGCGAGCCCATGCTGCTGCGTGGCGCGGTCGAACTCACTCCACGTCACTCCGGCGCCCACCGTGGCAGTTTTCGCCTCGGGGTCAACGCTGATGGATTTCATGGGACGGACGTCCACTACCAATCCGTCGTCATTCGTAGACATGCCAGCCACTGAATGCCCGCCGGAACGCACAGCGACATCCAGATTGTGGGTCCGCGCATAGCTGAGCGCTTCGGCCACTTCGGCGGGATCTGAACACTTTGCAATGACGGCCGGCCTGCGGTCGATCATCGCGTTGAAGAGCTTACGGGCTTCGTCATAATCCGGGTTGTCCGGACGAATCCATTCCATGGGACGCTCCTTCGCGCCTGAGACTCTCTCCCTAGAACAGAGTACGGCTGCGGCCCCCGGCGGGCTATGGGTAATGCTTACGGAAGGCTTTCGCTTCGCCTCACGCGGTTCGCCCACTGCGTTCGACGGCAACCACGAAGTCATATTTCGTTTGCGGTGAAATCATGACCCTTAATCCGCATATACGGATCTAAACTCGTCTCATGCCGCAAATACGAATTTCCGAAGCAGCCCGGTTTTTGGGAGTCAGCGATGACACAGTGAGGCGCTGGACGGAGAACGGGACCCTGACCGCCCAAAAGGACGCATCGGGCAGGCTGGCTGCGGATGGGCTGGAACTCGCCAAGCTTGCACGCGACCAGTCGCACCTCCCTGATGACCCTGCGCGGTCTGGAAGTTCGGCCCGCAATCGTTTTGTGGGACTGGTTACGGGTATTACGGCGGACAAAGTCATGGCCCAGGTAGAGCTTCAATGTGGACCGTTCCGCGTCGTTTCCCTGATGAGCAGCGAAGCCGTCCGTGAACTCGGGCTCGAACTTGGCTCAGTCGCTACTGCCGTGGTCAAGGCCACCACCGTCATCATCGAAACACCCCAAGGAAAGAGCATCGTATGAAGCGCACACGCACGACAAGCGCGCTCTTTGCCACAGTAGCCTTGGCGGCAACCATGGCCGGCTGTGCTTCCAGCACCACGGGCCCATCGGCAACCGGGAATCAGCCCAGTGGCACGATCACCGTCTTTGCTGCGGCCTCCCTGAAGGCAACGTTCACCAAGCTGGCCAGCGACTTTGAGGCGAAGAACCCCGGCACCAAAGTCACACTGAACTTCGCCGGTTCCTCTGACCTGGTCACGCAGATTACCCAGGGTGCACCGGCTGACGTCTTCGCATCCGCCGACACCAAGAACATGACCAGGCTTTCTGATGCAAAATTGGTCGACGGCACTGCAACCAACTTTGCCACCAACGTCCTGGAGATCGCCGTCCCGCCGAGCAACCCGGCGTCGATCGCTTCCTTTGCCGACCTCGGCAAGCCGGGTGTAAAAGTAGTGGTCTGCGCGCCGCAGGTTCCGTGCGGGTCTGCCGCCGAAACCATTGAGAAGGCGACCGGAACAACGCTGAAACCGGTCAGCGAGGAGTCGTCGGTAACCGACGTGCTCGGCAAGGTCACCTCGCAAGAGGCCGACGCCGGCCTTGTCTACGTCACAGACATCAGAAACGCGGGCGACAAGGTCAAGGGCATCCCTTTCCCGGAGTCGGACAAAGCCGTGAACACCTACCCGATTGCTACAGTGGGCGCGAGCAGGAACAAGGAACTCGCCACGGCATTCATCGGCATGGTTACCAGCAGCGAGGGCAAGAAGGTACTGAACGACGCCGGATTCGGCACCCCGTAAGGATCCCGGTAAGGACTTCATGAACCGTCGCAGTGGCACCGGCTACACCGGCGTTCCACCATGGATTTACGTCATCGCAGCAGCCGGGGCACTTTTTGTCCTGCTGCCGATGGTGGCGATGGTGGCCAAGGTCAACTGGCCGCAGTTCATTCCACTGATCACGTCGGATTCCTCAGTCACTGCGCTCGGGCTGAGCCTCCGCACGTCAGCGGCGAGCACGGCGTTGTGTATCGTCCTGGGCATTCCGCTGGCGTTGGTTCTTGCGCGCAGCCCCTTCCCGGGCCAACGGTTGCTCAGGGCGTTCGTCCTGTTGCCGCTGGTGCTGCCGCCCGTCGTCGGAGGTATTGCCCTCTTGTACACGTTCGGCCGTCAAGGCCTGCTGGGGAAGTCGCTCGAAGTGGCCGGTATCCAGATCGCCTTCTCCACCACCGCCGTCGTCCTCGCCCAAACCTTCGTGGCTTTGCCGTTCCTGGTGGTCAGCCTCGAAGGGGCGTTGCGAACAGCCGGGAACCGTTACGAGTTGGTCGCCGCAACCTTGGGCGCGCGTCCCACAACCGTCCTGCGACGCGTGACCGTGCCGCTCGTCTTGCCGGGATTGGCTTCAGGGGCGGTGTTGTCGTTCGCCCGGAGCCTGGGCGAGTTTGGCGCCACGCTCACGTTCGCCGGCAGTTTGGAAGGCGTAACCCGAACCCTTCCGCTGGAAATTTACCTCCAACGCGAGACCGACGCCGATTCCGCTGTCGCATTGTCGCTGGTCCTCGTGGCAGTCGCCGTGGCGGTTGTAGGACTCAGCTACGGTCGTCGCGATGCTGGCGCCCGGGTGGAGGTTCAACCGTGAGTTTTGAGCTGCGGGCACGCCTTGCTGCCAGGGATTTCGACATGTCCCTGAGCCTCGGTCCTTCGGAAACCGTGGCGGTTCTGGGGCCAAATGGTGCGGGCAAGTCGACGTTGCTTGGTGTGATTGCCGGGCTGCTGCGGCCGGATTCCGGCACTGCCCGGATCGGTGACTCGCAGTTGTTCGAGCTCGACGGCGGCGCTCGGCTCTGGAGGGCGCCGCACCTTCGCGGCACGGCGCTGTTGGCCCAGGAAGCCCTGTTGTTTCCGCACCTTAATGCCCTGGACAACGTGGCTTTCGGCCCGCGCAGCACCGGTGCATCGAAGGTTGTGGCGCGGGAAACGGCCCGCCATTGGCTGGCCGAAGTCGACGCACTGCAGCTCGCGTCGCGGAAGCCCGCCCAGCTGTCCGGCGGGCAGGCCCAGCGCGTGGCGGTGGCGCGCGCACTAGCGGCCGATCCAGCACTCCTGTTGCTCGACGAACCCATGGCAGCCCTGGACATTCACGCAGCTCCGTTGCTGCGCAGGGTGCTCAAGCGGGTCCTTTCGGGGCGGCAGGCCATCATCGTCACGCACGATGTCCTGGATGCTTACATGCTCGCCGACCGCGTCATCGTCGTTGAAAATGGGCGGATTGCGGAGGAAGGCCCAACCCGGCAAGTCCTGGAACGCCCCCGCAGCCACTTCGCCGCCGGACTTGCGGGGCTCAACCTCGTCAGCGGAATCATCACAGAGCAGGGAATCACGACGCCGGATGGCCGGTTTTTCGCCGGACAGCACGATCCCGTGTGGTCACCCATGCACGGCCAGGCCGGCGTGGCGGCGTTCCCGCCGTCGGCCGTCTCCGTCTTCCTGGGCGATGTGCACGGTAGTCCCCGCAACTCGTTTCCCGTCACCATCACGGACCTTGAGCCCCATGGGGACCAGATCCGTGTCAGGGCGGCGGGACCGGGCTGGGGGGAGCTCAGCACCTTATCCGCCGATATCACTCCTGCGGCCTCTGCCGATCTCGGACTGGCACCGGGCCTGGACGTGCGGTTCGTCGTGAAGTCCGCGCTGGTTTCGATCTATCCTGCCTGAGGCCTACTCCCGGTAAAGACGCTCAGCGTAAGCGGACCCGTAGTAGGTTTCAAGGTCCTCCAGCGGAGCCTCGGGCTGGACATAGGTTTTGGAGAGCATCGCGATGCTCGGCAAGCCCTCCGAGTCCCAGGTTGCCGGTTCCCACAAGCCGCTGCGCATGAACGCTTTGCCGCAGTGCGTGAATACTTCCTCTACGGAGACCACGACGGCGGCGCGCGGCCGGTGGCCTTTGACTGTCATCTTCCCGAAGAAGTCGGCGTCGCTGACGATGCGTGCCGTTCCGTTGATTCGCAGCGTGTCAGTGCGTCCCGGAACCACGGACAGAATCCCGACGTTCGGGTTTTCCAGTATGTTGCGAAAGCCGAAGGCGAGCTTGTTTCCGGGGCGTTCCGGGATGGCAATCGTGGAGTCATCCAGGACCTCGATGAATCCCGCAGGATCGCCCTTTGGTGACGCGTCCACCCGGCCTTGGGCATCCGCCGTCGAGATGACGCAGAAGGGACTGGCGGCCAGCCACTGCCGGTCGAAATCGCTCAGTGAGGTGCGCACTTTTCGGCGCACCCGGTCCAGGGGTAGGCCGATCAATTGTTCCAGTTGTTCCACAGTGGAGATTGATTCCATGGCCTCAGCCTACGGGTGATGGCTTCTGGCCTCCTGTTATTCACATAGCCGTCGTTAGGTCTGGACACCTGTTTCGCCGTGGGCAAACATGGAACACAGTGGATCAAAAAGCAAAGTTGAGCGTAGTAGACTCAACTTTGAAAGTATTGGTCACACTCCAGAAAGGGAGCTCTCTTTGGACGTCAAATTCACCACCAAAAGCCAGGAGGCCCTTTCTGCGGCCGCCATGAATGCCTCCACTGCGGGCAACCCGCAGTTGGAGCCGGCGCATCTGCTCAAGGCCCTCATGGACCAGCGCGAGGGCGTCGCTGTCGCTCTCCTGCGCGCCACGGGTGCTGATCCGGACGCCGTGAGCGTTCAGGCCAGTTCGGCCATCAAGTCGCTGCCGTCCTCTTCGGGCAGCTCGGTCCAGCAAGCCCAGCTGTCCCGGCAGTCGATGCAGGCCATTCAGGCTGCCCAGAACGAGGCCGACAAACTCGGCGACTCCTTTGTCTCTACGGAGCACCTGCTGTTGGGGCTTTCGGCCGGCAGTGACGCCGTGGGCAAATTAATGCGCGACGCCGGGGCCTCCCACGAAGCGCTGCTTGCCGCCCTGCCGGGTGTCCGGGGCGATCGAAAGGTCAACTCGCCGGATCCCGAAAATACGTTCCAGGCCCTGGAGAAGTTCGGCACGGACCTCACTGCCATCGCCCGTTCAGGGAAGCTGGATCCCGTTATCGGGCGCGACAGCGAGATTCGTCGCGTGGTTCAGGTCCTGAGCCGCCGCACCAAGAACAATCCTGTCCTCATTGGTGAGCCTGGCGTGGGTAAGACTGCCGTCGTTGAAGGCCTGGCCCAGCGGATGGTTGCCGGCGATGTTCCGGAGAGCCTCCGTGGCAAGACCCTCATTGCCTTGGACATGGCCTCCATGGTGGCGGGCGCCAAGTACCGCGGTGAGTTCGAGGAGCGGCTCAAGGCGGTTCTGGAGGAGATCAAGAACTCCAACGGCCAGATCGTCACGTTCATCGATGAAATCCACACCGTTGTTGGAGCCGGTGCCACGGGTGATAGTGCCATGGACGCCGGCAACATGCTCAAGCCGATGCTGGCCCGCGGCGAGCTGCGCCTCATTGGTGCCACCACCTTGGATGAGTATCGCGAAAACATCGAGAAGGACCCTGCCTTGGAACGCCGCTTCCAGCAGGTCTACGTGGGCGAGCCGAGCGTCGAGGACACCATTGGCATTCTTCGCGGCCTCAAGGAGCGGTACGAGGCCCACCACAAGGTGGCAATCGCCGACTCCGCCTTGGTCGCAGCAGCAACCCTCTCCAACCGTTACATCTCGGGCCGTCAGCTTCCGGATAAAGCGATCGACCTTGTGGACGAGGCCGCGTCACGGCTTCGGATGGAGATTGACTCTGCGCCGGAGGAGATCGACCAGCTCCGCCGTTCCGTCGACCGCCTGACCATGGAAGAACTGGCGCTTCAGGGTGAGACTGATCCTGCATCGGTCGAGCGCCTGGCGGCACTCCGCGCCGACATGGCGGACAAGAAGGAAGCACTCAGGGCCCTCAACGCCCGTTGGGAAGCTGAGAAGGCCGGACTCAACAGGGTGGGTGACCTTAAGGCGAAGATCGACGAGCTGCGATCTGCCGCCGAAAAGTACCAGCGCGAAGGCGACCTTGAGTCAGCGTCGCGGATACTTTATGGCGAGCTTCCTGCCCTTGAACGTGAGCTCAATGCGGCTGCCGAGGAGGAGTCTGCCCGGGGCGATGCAAAGCCCGAGCTCATGGTCGCAGAGGAAGTGACTGCGGACGACATCGCCGAGGTCATCTCCGCCTGGACCGGCATTCCGGCTGGGCGCATGCTGCAGGGTGAATCCCAAAAGCTGCTGCACATGGAGGAGGAACTCGGCAAGCGCCTGATTGGCCAAACCAAGGCTGTGCAGGCAGTTTCGGACGCCGTCCGCCGTGCGCGGGCCGGCATTAGCGATCCCAACCGCCCCACGGGCTCGTTCCTGTTCCTCGGCCCAACCGGCGTTGGCAAGACCGAGCTGGCAAAGGCCTTGGCCGACTTCCTCTTTGACGATGAGCGCGCCATGATCCGGATCGATATGTCCGAGTATGGAGAGAAGCACTCTGTAGCGCGCTTGGTCGGTGCCCCTCCGGGATACGTTGGCTACGAAGAAGGCGGACAGCTAACGGAAGCCGTTCGTCGTCGCCCATACTCTGTTGTGCTGCTCGACGAGGTTGAAAAGGCCCATCCGGAGGTGTTCGACATCCTCCTGCAGGTTCTGGATGATGGCCGGCTCACAGACGGTCAAGGACGGACGGTGGACTTCCGCAATACGCTCCTGGTGCTGACGTCCAACTCCGGAAGCCAGTTCCTGGTGGACCCGTCCCTGGATGCCAAAGCCAAGCGCGATGCCGTCATGGCGGTGGTACAGGCCTCGTTCAAGCCGGAGTTCCTGAATCGTCTGGACGAGATCGTTCTGTTCGATCCACTGTCAGTGGAGGAGCTTGCCCGGATCGTGGAGCTCCACGTTGCCGAACTCACCAAGCGACTGCGGGACCGCCGCTTGACCCTCGAAGTGACCGATGGAGCCCGTGCCTGGCTCGCGATGTCAGGCTATGACTCCGCGTACGGTGCGCGACCCCTGCGACGCCTCGTCCAGCGCGAAATCGGAGACCGCCTGGCCAAGGAGATCCTGGCCGGCGAGATCAGCGACGGCGATACTGTCCTGGTGGATACCGCAGCCGACCTCGACGAACTCACCATTGAGGGATTCGAGGCGCTGACAGGTCCCGACGGCGGCCCGACGGTGGGCACTGGACTACTGGTTCGTAAGAAGTAGGCCGGGCGCTATCTGCTGAGGAGGTCTTCCTTGATGGTGTTGCCCGAATCCACAACGATGAAGCAATCAACGCGGCGGTCGCCCCGATCCCAACTCGTGGTGCTCGGGTAGACGTTCTGCTGAAGCAGCACGTACTTATCGGCCACCTCGTGATTCAGCTTGACGTTGCCGCAGACTTCGCGGCCCTTGTCCTTCAGCGCATTGGTGCCGGGGAAGGAATCATCCGCTGGATATATGTGGACGGCGCCTAGTTGGGCTGAATGCTCCGTGTCACAGGGAACGGCCCTGGCCTTGGGGGCATTGGGATCGAAGTCGGCAAAGCAATCACCCACCTGGAAATCCTTGGCTTCGGTATCCCGCGGTAGCGGGCCAAGGCTTGCGGTCGGGCTCGGTGTGGTGACAACAGCTTCCGGGCGCGTCCCCAGCAGATTCAACAGCACCCAGATCACGACGCCGATAAGCACCAGGACGCCCACCACAATCGCGCCGATGACAAACCGCTGGCGTTTTACAGGGTCCCCGTGTGGAGTGTTTGTGGGTTCCTGCGCGGGATCCCCGGGCTGGTAAGGATCCCCCGGCTGGTAGGGGCCGGCTGGTTGGCCCGGGTACTGTGGCTGGCCAGGATATTCTGCCTGGCCTGAGTGCTCGGGCTGGCCGGAGTCGGGCGGCAGCGCAGGATCGGGCTGGTCGCTGGGATTAGGCACGAAGTCCGGGTCCAGATCCGGCGCAGGGTCCGGCTGCAGGCCTGAAGCCTCGGGCTGTGTTCCCAAAGGTTGCTTCGGCTGCTGTCCCGGGGCCTGCGGCGGCGTGGGCGGTACCTTGGGTGCAGGTGGCACCCCGGCCTCGCCTTTATCGCGCGTTGAATCATCACGTGGTGGGGTGGTGTCCTCGCTCATATCCCGGAGTCTGCCTTCCTGCTCTGGAGCCGCATTGAGGCAGACTCTACCCAATTTTTGGGTGTATTGGAGGTGGTGGGGAGCGGTTTGGGCTGCAGTTGTACCCGACGCAGGTCCAGGGTGGCACGCAGGCACCCCTGAAAGCATGTAATCTAGACATACGACAAATTGACCAAACATTCCGGGGCCTCACCGATAGCCAAGGTGACCACCTCCGGTCCAAGTACAAAAGGGGGTCACGCCATGGGGCGCGGCCGTCAAAAGGCAAAAGCTACCAAGCAGGCTCGGGACATCAAGTACTACTCCCCGAACACTGACTATTCGGCACTTGAGCGTGAGCTCACGGGCCCATCCAGTCGTGTAAAAAGCCACTTCCCCGAAGATCCCCCGGAGCCGGACTACTCGGCATATGAGGACAAGTACGCGGAAGACGATGACGACGAGGTAGACACCCGCCGTATCGGATAGCTGTCGCAAATAATCGGTGCCTGTGGCACTGACTTGCGTACCGCCGTCGTACATTAAGGTCGTCGCGCATCTCCGGATGCCGAATATCTCTGAAAGAGGCCCGCAGGCCACGCCATTCATTGGCGTACCCTGCGGGCCTCTTTTTTGTGTGGGAATTTGGATCTTGCCGTGGCTCCCATCGGGCAGCCGAACCCGTTCGGCTGCCCGGGTAACCAGGCGCACGTCTGGCGAAAGGAGCGGAAGCGCCATAGCGTAGTCCCCATGGACTCCGACGCGGGGTCACTTAGGGCCCAATCCAGGCCTCAACATGGGCCGTAAGTGACCCCGCGTTGCTAGGAAAGGGAACGGCATGCCGGTGGTCGAGAGGTACAAGCAGGGGACACCATGTTGGGTGGACCTGTCCTCCACCGACGTTGAGGTTTCCAAGAAGTTTTACAGCGGGCTCTTTGGCTGGGAGCTGGATCCCATGGACGCCGGTAACGGCATGACCTACTACATGGCCTCTCTCCATGGCCGCAAAGTCGCGGGCATGATGCAGCAAATGCCGGATGCTCCAGAGGGAATGCCGTCCTATTGGGCCAACTACATTGCCGTGGACTCCGTGGATGACGCGGCCCAGCGGGCTGTGGCCGCCGGCGGGTCCATCCTGTTCGAGCCTGACGACGTGCCGAACGGCAGCGGACGGATGTTCTTCGCCATTGATCCCACGGGCGCGCAGATCGGCTTCTGGGAAGCTGGAACCCACCCCGGGTCCGGCTTGGTCAATGAGCCGGGCACCATGATCTGGAATGAACTACAGACTGACGACGTCCCCAAGGCCGTGAAGTTCTACGAGGCCGTGACGGGATGCAGCAGCGAAACTGCACCCGCAGGTGATCTTCAGGAGTACACCAGCCTGCTGGTGGACGGAAAGAGGATTGCCGGTGCCCTCAAGCTGCCGATTGAAGGACTCTCGCCTTTCTGGATGACGTACTTCGGCGTCGAGGACGTGGACGCGGCTGTGGCGCAGGCTGTTGAGCTTGGAGCTCACGTGATCGCTCCGGCTTTCGATGTTCCAGGAATCGGGCGTATGGCTGTGCTCATGGACCCCGCCGGCGCAGCGTTCAGCATCATGACAGGACTCGCAGCATGACTTCCCGGACCCATTATTCAAGTGGTGAACCCTGCTGGGCCGATCTGCAGACCCCGGATGTTTCCGCAGCCAAGGCCTTCTACGGCAAGTTGTTCGACTGGACGTTCACGGATCTGCCTACGCCTGACGGCCGCAGCTACGCTCAGGCCTTTGTGGGCAAGGACCTGGTGGCGGTTATCGCTCCGCAGAATCCCATGCAGGAGGCTGCCGGCAAGCATGGCCAGTGGAACATCTATCTCGCCGCAACGGACGCTGAGGAGATAGCGGAAGACGCCGTCCATGCTGGTGGGAAGCTCGCGTTCGGCCCGGAGCAGGTGGCCGATACCGGCGTCCTGGCCTTCATCGAGGCGCCCGGCGGCGGAACCACAGGGATCTGGCAAGCGGGTACCCACATTGGAAGCCACCTTTTCAATGAAGCTGGCGCCCTGGCTTGGGCTGAGCTGCTGACTCCGGAACCGCAGGGAGCCATCGCGTTTTTCCAGCAGCTTTTCGGGCATGAAGTCACCGAATACCCGCAGGACGACGGCGGCAGCTACAGCACGCTGATAGTGAAAGGCGATGAGGTGGCGGGGGTTGTCCCTGCCGAAGAGGGCGAGGAAGCCGGTTGGCAGATCTATTTCGGCGTGGCGGATATTCGTAAAGCCGCCGAAGCAGCGCTAGCTGCGGGTGGGGTGGTGCTCGTGGAGCCGGAAGACAGGCCGGAAACAGGATCTCTGGCTACCATCCAGGATCCCCAAGGCGGCGTTCTCAGCTTGATCCAGATCTGACCATCCTGGCGTCGGAGGGCAAACTCCGGAACGATCAAAACAGGTCAGGAACCTACAAGCAGCAAAAACAAAGAGCGGCCGGGCAGTTGAGATCAACTGCCCGGCCGCTCTTTGACTAAGAGGAAACGCGCTTAGGCGTAGGCGTTCACCAAACGCACGGCACCGCCGTCGACACCCTTGGCACCCTGGACGTAGTCCGGGCCGGTCTTGTCGATCGAGTCGGAATCCGCAGTAACCGTACCCATGATCCAGGACGGCAGGCCGCGCTCGTTGAGGCGTGCCACGGCAGCGTCAGCGGCTTCCGGGGACACGATGGCCACCATGCCGACGCCGAGGTTCAGCGTGCGCTCAAGGTCGGCGAGGGGCACGTTGCCCAACTCGGAAACCAGCTTGAAGATAGCGGGCAGCTCCCAGGTGTTGCGGTCAACCGTGGCGACAAGGCCCTGCGGGAGGACCCGCGCCAGGTTGGCAGCGAGGCCACCACCGGTGACGTGGCTGAAGCCGTGGACGGCTGCGCCGGCTGATACGGGGAACGTGCGGGCGAGGTCCAGGCAGTCGGCTGCGTAGACGCGCGTCGGCTCCAGCAGCTCCTCGCCAAGGGTGCGGCCGAGTTCGGAAACCTGGCGGTCCAGGGCCCAGCCGGCGTGGTTGATGACGCGGCGTACCAGGGAGTAGCCGTTGGAGTGGAGGCCGGAAGATGCCATACCGATCACGACGTCGCCGGCGCGGACGCGGTCCGGGCCGAGCAAAGCGTCAGCTTCGACAACACCGGTAGCGGCACCGGCGACGTCGTATTCGTGCTCACCCAGCAGACCCGGGTGCTCAGCGGTCTCGCCGCCAACCAGGGCGGTGCCGGCCACAGAGCAAGCAGCTGCGATACCACGGACGATGTCTGCGATACGCTCCGGGACAACCTTGCCGCAGGCAATGTAGTCGGTCATGTAGAGGGGCTCAGCGCCGACCACAACGATGTCGTCCACAACCATGCCCACGAGGTCGAAACCGATGGTGTCGTGGATGTCCATGGCCTGCGCAATAGCAACCTTGGTCCCCACGCCGTCAGTGGACGTGGCCAGCAACGGCTTCTTGTAGGTGAGCAGCTTCGAGACGTCGTACAGGCCTGCGAAGCCGCCGACGCCGCCAATCACCGAGGTGTTGTGCGTCGCCTTCACGGCGTCCTTCATGAGCTCGACTGCGCGGTCTCCCGCTTCGACGTCGACACCCGCGGAGGCGTAGGTGATGCCCGTTGAATTCGGGGTGCTTCCAGCGGCGGGGGTTGCGGAGGTCATACAGACTCTTTCTTGTCGGCGTCGGTCAAACGATCAGCGTCGGTCAGCAGGTTCTCGAATTCAGCATCCGGGCCCGGATCGCAGCCCGTAGCTCCGGGCTTTTCGGCCGGATCCTCGGAGTCGGCGGGGGACTCAGCAACAGGTGGCAATCCGCCGAGGTCCGTGCGCTCCAGCAGGTTCTTGCCCAGCTTGTCAGCATGCGGCAGCTCAATCGGGTACTGGCCAGTGAAGCACGCGGTGCAGAGGCGTTCGCGCGGCTGCTGGGTTGCACCGATCATGCCGTCTTCGGAGATGTAGGCCAGCGAGTCGGCGCCGATTGCCTGGGAGATCTCCTCGATGGTGGCGCCGTTGGCAATCAGCTCCGCTCGGGAAGCGAAGTCGATGCCGTAGAAGCAGGGCCACTGGACCGGCGGAGAAGAAATCTTCACGTGGACAGCCGCGGCACCTGCTTCGCGGAGCATCCGCACAATGGCCCGCTGCGTGTTGCCGCGGACGATCGAGTCATCCACCACAACAACACGCTTGCCGCGGATCACGGATTCAAGGGCGTTGAGCTTGAGGCGGATGCCCAGCTGGCGCAGGGTCTGCGACGGCTGGATGAACGTGCGGCCAACGTAGGCGTTCTTGACGAAGCCGTGCGCGAAAGGGATGCCCGACTGCTCGGCGTAACCGACTGCTGCCGGGGTACCGGATTCGGGGACCGGAATGACGATGTCGGCCTCGTGGGTGTTTTCCCGGGCCAGCTGGCGGCCCATCTCAACACGGGCTTCGTACACGGAGCGGCCTGCGATGGCCGCGTCCGGACGGGCGAGGTAGACGTACTCGAAGACACAGCCGGCGGGCGTTGCCTCGGCGAAGCGCTGGGAGCGGACGCCGTCCTCGTCGATGGCAATGAACTCGCCGGGCTCGATCTCACGGATGAAGCTCGCACCAACGGTAGCCAGGCCGGCCTGCTCGGAAGCGACAACCCAACCGCGGTCCAGCCGTCCCAGACACAGCGGGCGGATGCCGTACGTATCGCGGGCAGCGTAGAGGGTTCCTTCGTCCATGAAGACGAAGCAGAAGCCACCCTTGATCTTGGGCAGCAGCTCCAGTGCGGTCTGCTCCAGGGTCTTGCCCTCTTCACCCTCAAGGAGGGCTGTCACGAGGGCAGTGTCAGAGGTGTTGCCCTGCTTCATTTCACCGGTCAACTGGCCATCGTTGCGCTCGAGGATCATTTCCCGGAGCTCAGCAGTGTTGGTCAGGTTGCCGTTGTGGGCCAGGGCAACCGTGCCGGTCGCGGTTGCGCCCAAGGTGGGCTGCGCATTGGCCCAGTGGCTTGCACCAGTGGTGGAGTACCGGCAGTGGCCAACGGCCAGGTGTCCGGTAAGGGTGTTCAGGGTCGTCTCATCGAAGACCTGGGACACAAGGCCCATGTCTTTATAGACATTGATGCGCTTGCCGTCACTGGTAGCAATACCAGCCGACTCTTGTCCGCGGTGCTGCAGCGCATACAGCCCGTAATAGGTGAGTTTTGCTACTTCTTCACCGGGAGCCCAGACCCCAAAGACGCCACAAGCGTCCTGAGGGCCTTTTTCGCCGGGGAGAAGATCATGAGAAAGTTTTCCGTCGCCACGTGCCACTGGTCGATTGTCTCATGTTGTGGCCGTGGTAAGTTCCCGCTCCGGCTTTGTGACCCCATGAACAGGCCCGATTCGGCCAAAATGCGGTGTGTCTCACAGCGGCACCCCTGAAAGAGGTGCGCTGGGCCAGCTGCCTAGCGGCCGCCGTCGTACTCTGGACCCTCATCCGGAACCGAATCCGGAACGGCCTCCACTACTGCCCGCTTGGTCCGCTTGACGCTGATCCGGTCCAGAACCAGGGCGAGGATCGAGAACAGGATGACGCCGCCGGAAACGCAGGCCACCAGGAAGAAACCGAAGACGGTGCTGGCGTCGAAGGCGGGGTCCGCGGGGCGGCCGTACGCGATGAAGGCGGCTGCGATTGCACCCACAATCGCACCGAGGATCATGAACGGAACGAACCTGGGTGCCCGGCGAACTGTAATTTCGCGGCGGGCAGTGCCATTTCCGGATGGTGCGTTGGTGTCCTCAGAAGCCATGCCTTCCAGCCTACCGTTCCCTGTTTGTGTACAGATAATGCCCCTCGGATTGCTCCGTAGGGGCATTATTTGTACACAAGTTCGGCAGAGTCAGCTGCCGCGGTACGTCGAAAACGCGAACGGGCTTAGCAGCAGCGGCACGTGATAGTGCTCACCGGCGTCCGAAACCGTGAAGTTCAGGTCCACTTCCGGGAAGAACGTTTCCGTGCCAAGGCCCTCGTAGTAATCGCCAGTGGCGAAGTTCAGACGGTAGGCGCCGCCGGGAATCCGCTCCGGACCGAGATCCTTGATGCGGCCGTCGGCGTCGGTCTCGCCCTTTGCGACCAGGGTCCAGCTATCGCCTTCGCGGACGTAAAGTACGACGGCGACCCCAGCCGCCGGGCGTCCGGAACCGGTGTCCAGGATGTGCGTAGTTACCTGTGAAACGGTCATGAATTTTCTCCTTCGCTGATCACGCCTGCGAGTCGCAGCAATGCTATCTCGCGCAGCTGGCCAGCCACGATTACGTCTTCTTCTTCGGGGGTGTGGGTGAGCCGCTCCTGAAGGGAGCCGAGGATCTCCTCGGCGCTGCGTCCTGCCGCGCGGATCAGGAAGACCCTGCCGAACTTCTCTTCGTAGGCGCGGTTTCCCTCTGCGAGGGCAGCGGCCGTGCCGTCGTCGCTGGGGTCCACTCCGGACTGTTCCGAACGGGACATGGCCGCTTCGGTGGTTTGGGCCTTGGGCCGCTCGCCGATCCGGGGGTGGTGGGCCAGTGCGGACTCCACCTCTTCCGGCGTGAACGGCTCGGCAGCTTGGCGGGCCTGCCCCAGCAGTTCGTCGACGCTCGTGAAGGGTCGGGCGTCCGCGACGTCCTCAACCCAGCGGCTGATATCCAGGCAAGGGGTCAGGGTCCTGATGGCCTCGTCCCGGTCAACACTGTTGAATACTGCAAGCTCCATGCTTGTGTCATCCTCGTGCAAATGCTGGCATCCATGGTGTGGGCTATGCGGAACTCCTGCTTTCCGGCAGGAGGAAGCTTGCTTCTATTGATTCCGCATCATGGAACTGTTATTTCAGCATACGTAAATAGTTAAGCCGAGCACTTAGGCTGGTGTCAAGAGAGTACCGCGCCGGAGCGCCGCGTTCTCACAGTCAGGTAGAGGCGGTGCGCCGTAATGACTAAGGCAAGCCAGGCTATCCCGAGAATCCAAGCGGCCAGAACATCAGTGAGCCAGTGGTGCCCGAGGTAGACACGACTCAAGCCCATGGTTGCGGCAAACGCCGATGCCACCACCACCGTGATGATTCTGGCCTTTGCCGTTTTGAGGCGAAGAATGATCAAGTAAGCCACGATTCCTGCGATCACGATTGAATTCAGGGAGTGGCCGCTGGGAAACGACGGCGATTGCTCGTACGGCGGAATTGCGTCCGCGAGGTCAGGGCGGGTGCGGCCAAACAGAGGCTTGCCCAGGACAGTCATGAGGAGTGAGCCCAAGCCCGCCGTCAACATCAGGATGACAGGAGTCCAGGAGCGACGCTTCGTGGCCAAGGCGATCATGATCCCCACCGCGATAATGGGCATGCCAACCGTGCCGCCAACATTCGTGTATGCAGTGACGGCGAGATCCAGCGCGGGGGAGCGAACGGACCTGGCGGCGTCAAGGACCGGATGGTCAAGGCCCGCAACCCCGTCGGCTTCAGTGACCGACTCGTAAACCTCACCAAAAGCCACAGCGAGGGACACGGCAATGACAAGTCCCACGGCCAACGTGATGATCAGCGCCGCATACGGGCCCAGCAGTGTGGTGATCCACTGTGCAGCTCCCGCCAGGACGCGGCCTACCGGGGATTTCCACCGTGTGAGGTCCTGCCCTGCGACGAACCGGTCCTGGCTGACCTCGCCGCGGACGCCCTGCTCCGGTTGCTCTTTTCCTTCAGTCGTCACCCTTGTCCCCTCACCGTGGCGGCCTCCGTAGTGGTGAGTAACCTTAGCAGTTTGGGCTTGGGGCAGCCGATGTGGCTCGCCCCGCACCGCACGCTGGGGCAGAATGACGAGAACCAGCTGAAGGAGTTCGCACATGCCAGACATATTGACGTCCAGGTTCCTGTTCGGTCCCGGCCCGAGCAACTGCTACCCCGAGGCCATGGCCGCGCTGGCCTACCCGGTGCTCGGGCATTTGGATCCCGTCTTCATCGAACGCCTGGACCGGACGTGCGAGGGGCTGCGGGCCGTCTGGGGTACTTCGAATGCGCGCACGCTCCCGCTGAGCGCCACAGGTTCAGGCGGCATGGAGGCAGCATTCGTGAACACCGTCTCCGACGGCGACGTGGCAGTGATCGCTGTCAACGGACTCTTCGGAGCACGCATGTGCGAGGTCGCCCGGCGGTGCGGCGCAACTGTCGTCCGTGTTGACCATGAGTGGGGCCAGCCCGTTGATGCTGACCGCGTGCTCGCGGCACACCCACATCCCAAGGTGATCGCCGCCGTTCACGCCGAGACTTCCGTCGGCGTTCTCTCCGACATCGCTGCGCTGGGCGCAGGCAAGGGCGACGCCCTGTTGATCACCGACGCCGTGACGTCCATCGGCGGACTCGAACTTCGGGCAGACGACTGGGGGATCGACGTCGGATATGCCGGGACTCAAAAGTGCCTGGGCGTGCCACCAGGGCTTTCGCCGTTCACGGTCTCGGACCGGGCCTTTGAGCGGCGTATCAAGGATCCGCGCTCGTGGTACCTGGATATCGGCTTGCTCGGTGGCTACGTAGGGGCGGCGAGTGGTGCCCGCACGTACCACCACACCGCGCCGGTCACCATGATCGCCGGCCTCGAAGCCGCGCTGGACCGCATCCTCGCCGAGGGGCTCGACGTCGTACAAGCCCGCCACCGCGCTGCCGGCGCTGCGCTGCAGAGTGGCCTGGAGGACATGGGACTTGAGCTGTTTGCCGCTGAAGGCGCACGGCTGCCGAGCCTCACCACCGTGAAGGTACCCGACGGCGTCAACTCGGCTGCCGTCCGTGCTTACCTCCTCGAGAACTTCAGTATGGAGATCGGTTCGGGCGTGGGCGAGTTCGCGGATACTGTCTGGCGCATCGGAATGATGGGGCCCAACGCAAACATCGCCTCGGTGACCTTGGTTCTGGGCGCACTGAAAGAGGCCATCGACAAGGCGTAAGTGAGCGAGCATCCCACGAAAACCCGTTGGATGTGAGCGAGCATCCGTACTTCCGATGTTCTCTCACTTCCTGACCGGTTTCGCCGGATGTTCTCTCACATCATGCCGGCGCCGACGATCACTCGGTGACGTGACCGGCGTCGTACGCCAGAGTCGCCGAAGCCGGGGTGGTGCCATCGGCGGGCTGGATCGAAGCGATTGTCAAGAGGCCAGCCCCCGGAAGGGCGACCGACTGACCTGCGCGGAAAGCCTGCTTTCGTTCCTGTTCGGCGGTGCGGATCCAGAACTGGATGGCGGGAGCACCGTCGGCAATTCCGATCTTCACAACCCCCACCCTGACGCCGTCAAACGTGGGCTGCATGCCTTGCTTGACTGTAACCAGCTGTTCCACGGTCATCCTTACTTCACGCCCACGGAGTACACGGAGTCAAAGTTTTCCTTGTACTCATCCTCGGTCAGTTCCAGGGTGCCGGCCTTCGGCTCGCCGTCCAGCTTGCCTCCGGCCGGGCCCCACGGGTTGGCCAGAACCACAACTTTCTCGCCGTCGTCGTTGGTCTTTACGTCCACCACTATGTAGGCGTGGTTGGGGACGACATCCGTGCGGCTGACCTCGTCCGGCTCCCAGAACCAGTCAAAGTCGTCGTCCTTGACGTCTTGGGTGCCAACCGAGACCGCCTGACCGTCAGCTAGTTTGTCTTCGATCTCGTCGAGGTCCAGTTCGCCGTCCTTATCCGCGGACTGTCCCGTCATGAGCTCCATTGCATCGTTGCTGAACCCGCCATCAATGTCATCGTATGAACCGCCACGGTGCTCGGCCGCAGCACGTTCATAAATGGAAAGCCAGTTCGGCTGGCCGTCGGCGCCCCGGACTCCACCTCCAGTGGACTTGGCCTCCACCGTCACTTCGACGGGTTCCCCGTCTTCGTACAGAGTCACAACCCAATGCGTTGGAGGGTCTCCCACGGGACGCATGTGGGAGGCAAGGAACTCGTCGAGTTTGCCTTCGCGCTCCAACGTCTGTGCCACAGAGCCTATGCCCGCCAAGAGCCAGCAGTCGCCGATTTGCCCTTGGTGGATATCGCTCGGATCGCCCGCATCGGGATCTTTACGGACGTCGCCTGGAACATCTACATCCGAGGTATCAGGATCCAACGGCCCCGGATCGCCGGGAGGATTTGAATCCTGTTTGCCTGCGTCACCGCTACGGCTGCCTTCCGAACTGGTCTTGTCCTGCTCGTCTGCATTGCGGCTCAGTTCGTTGGCCTGGCTTTGCAACTCGCCGGAAATCAGCTTCAGCATGGGGCGGTGCTCCGACTCCCAAGCCGCCCGGAACATCACTGCGTCGCGGCCCTCCCACGGCGCGCTGGATATGAGCTGGCCCAATTCCAGCGAAAGCGTGCTCATTTTGTCCGAATGCCGGGACATTGTCTTGGCGAGCGCCCGAAGTTGATCAACGTCAGCACCGTAGAATCCCGGCATCTGTCTGTCCCCCTATGTTTGACGCTGAAGCCTAAGCCAAGTTATCTGTGAGGAGCTGCTCATGGCGATGGGTAGAACTTCCCCTTAGCTCGCCGGAAGCTCCGTGGGGTCGCAGGTCTTGGAATCCACGGGAACGTTCATGCGCAGATATGCCGGGTTTTTGGACTCAAGGATTACTGTGGCACCGGTTCCGTCCGTGCTGCGGGTTACTGTCCATCCGCCGGGAACTGCATCAATTCCATCGAAGGCGGGGAATTCGTGCCGCTTAAGGATGGGATCGGCCGTAGCGAAGACGGCTTCAAAATTCTTGGATGGCTCCACAATATCTGCACTGCTCTTCATGCTCGCCGGGTGAAATATGCACCGGCCGTCGCTCGCCAGAGCCATGGTGGCAGGCTTGTCCACAGCCCAGGTGATTGCCGGCATCGTCTTCTCCAATGCCGCGATCAGATCCCTGCGCAGGGCGTCGTACTTTGTGAAGCTCTCTGCAACCGGGGCAGGCTCGGCAGTCACCGGAGGGGGACTGCTGGGTTCGGTATGGGGGCCGTCAGGAGCGGAGCAGCCCACCATGATTGCCGCCCCAAGTATCAGAGCACCTGCCAGTACTTTCCGTGCAGTGCGGCCCTTTCGGCGGTCCATGTCATCCCCCAGTTTCATCAAGCCCTCGACGCCGGGCCTCACGGAATGCTTTCACAGTTGCGTCATGTCTGGCGATGGGCAGAACACCACACCCCGCGACCCAGGGTCGTGGGATGTGAGCGAGGATCGCCCGAAAAGGCGTGGGATGTGAGCGAGGATCGCCCGGAAACCGGTGGGATGTGAGCGAGGATCGCCCGAAAAGGCGTGGGATGTGAGCGAGGATCGCCGGAAAAGGCGTTGGATGTGAGTGAGGATCGCCCGAAAAGGCGTTGGATGTGAGCGAGGATCAGGTGTTGCGGGTCAGGATCCACGTGTTGGTGCCGTCCTGGCGTTCGAAGGTCACGGTTGTCACCAAGGCCTCGATGAGCGCAAGGCCCCGCCCGGATTCTGCGTCCTCGTCCGGCATGTCGGACTGCATGTCTTCAGCGAAGGGCTCGCGGGCGTTGAACGCACTGACCCTGGCCACCAGGCGGGTGGGCCGGACGCTGATATCCACACCGATCTCCACGGGCTTCTCGCCCACGGGAAGGGCGTGTTGCACGATGTTGGCGGCGGCTTCAATGACTGCGGTGGTGAAGGTCATCCGGTCCATGTCAGGGACGAAGGAGGCGTCGTCCCACAAGGCATCAATTTCGCCGTGGATGGCATCGATTGCTTCCTCGTTGGACGGCCCGTGGTAGCCCCTGCGTGCGATGACCTCAGTCATTTCCGAACGCCTCCTCGGCTGAGGAGTACGCGGTCAGAACGCGGTCCATGTTGGTAAGTTCCAGCACCATTTTGACCTGGGGCTGCACGCCGGAGATCCGCAAATCGCCACCTGCCTGTCGGGCCGCTTTGAGGCAACCGATGAGGGCTCCGAGGCCGGAGGAATCCATGAAGTCCGTTTCTGCAAGGTTCACTACAACGCGGCTGGATCCACCAGCCACAACCTCTGCCACTAGTTCCCGCAGCTTCGGAGCGGCCACCATGTTCAACCGGCCGACGCTCTTCACCTCCGCGTAGGAGTCTTTGACCTCGTAGCTAAACTGCATCAGCATTCCTCTCTTCGGGGCGTCCAGGACCTTCCGGACCCGCCAATTCCTCAGGGACAAAGCCCTTGTACAAAACTGCCTTGACCAGGACGCTCAGGACCACAAGGTCGAAGGCTACCCACGCTACATTCACCAGGGTTCCGAGGGGCTCCGACAGGCCAGAAAGAAGCCGGGCAAGCCCAACAACCAGTGCAAGGGCAAGCAATGCAGCAACGATGATCTGTGGACGAATCAGGCTCCAACTGGGGCCGCCACTCTGTCTGGCCTTGGGGGTGACGGCGAATCCGAGGGGACGCCCGAACCAGACGTTGCGTGCCGCCGTCGTGCAGGCCTTGATCCACGTGGGGAACAGAGCGAGGCTGTACTGCTGCCCGCGCCAGGTGGGGATCCCATGCCCGGCGATGACGAACAGCATCTGGTTTACCACCATGAACGGGATGAAACGGATGAAGAAGTCGAAGCTCAGGCTGGTCACCGGAAGGATGCCGAGCGTCAGATAAATGATCGGGGCCGCAAAGTAGACGACGGCCGCGAAGCCGCTCAGGTAGCTCCACATGGTGGAGAAGTACATGAGCCGCTGGCCCCAGGTGAGGCGGCGTTGGACCAGAGGGTTCTCGCGCAGGAGGACCTGCATGGTGCCTTGGGCCCAGCGAAGGCGTTGGGTCAGCATGGTCTTGATGTCCTCGGGAGCCAGCCCGTTCGCCAGGACTTCGTGGTGGTAGACGCTCTTCCAGCCGAGGGCGTGCAGGCGCATCGCGGTAGCCATGTCTTCGGTGACGGAGATCGTGGCCAAGGGCATGATCGGCTGGGCTTCGCCGGTTCGTTCCACGGAAATGGCATCCAGGACTGCATGGACCGATTCGAGGGCGCCCAGCGGTGACCAGTCGCGTCCGGACATCCGGTCGACGGCGTCACTCGCCACTGTTGTGACACCAGACTCGCCGACGTGGGCCAGTTCCATGGCGGCGATTTCTTCGAGGTCGGATTGGAGCGCTGAGAAGTCGGCGGCCACGAGCGTGCGCACGGCGTCGTCCACTTTGCGGCGCACACGGTACGTGATCTCGCTCAGGGAAGCCCCGGCTTCGAGCTCCTGCTGGGCGTTTTCGGTTGCGGCTTCCACCTCGTTCAACATTTGCTCGACCAGCGGGTTTTCAGCCTCGGGCGATCGCCGGGCCTTCTTAATAGCGGTGCGGGACGCAGCCAGAGCACGGCGCACACTCTTCTCGGTGGCCTTGACGTAGCCCACCAAACCAAGCTGCATGAGGGCTTCCCTACGCAGGATGGCGTTGGAGCCGCAGAAGAACGCCGCGTTCCAGCCGTCCTTGCCTTGCTGGATTGGCCCATAGAAGAGGGGAGCCTGGCTGCCCAGAGGATCGTCGGCGGGAACGTTGACGAAGTACTGGGGCGTTTGGACCAACGCCACACGGTCATCGTTGAAGTAGCCCAATGTCTTGTCCAGGATGTCCGGCTCGGGGATCTGGTCGGCGTCGAGAATCAACAGGTACTCGCCCGATGTAATCATGAGCGCATTGTTCAGGTTCCCGGCTTTGGCGTGCCGCGGCATGTCCGGTGTCCAATCGGCACCGCGGGTCACGTAGCCGATTCCGTTCGACTCGGCGAGCTCGCGCATCTCAGGGCGGTCGCCGTCGTCCAGGATCCAGGTACTGTGCGGCCAGCGGATGTCCTTGGCGGCGAGGGCCGTCGTCATGACCAGGTCCAGGGGTTCGTTGTACGTGGTGATGAAAACGTCCACCGTAGCAGTGTCCGGTGCCGCGGGCGGTGGCTTGCGGATCTTCAGGTTCCACACCGTCATGCCGAAGAGCATGACGTCAATGAGGCTGTAGGTCTCGGCAATCACCAACGGAACAGCGATCCACCACGCTTCCCAGTTCAGCGAAGCCAGCCAGCGCCACGCCACGTAGTTCACGCCCAGAATGACCGTTAGGACAACACAAAGCCGAGTCCAGAATCGCGTCACGTTCCCCCTTTTTTCGTGGCTAGTACCGGATGATCTAAGCAACTCCGCTGTGGTTGCGTTCCAGCCCTGCATCGAGTGTTGGGTGAACCCCACGCCGTCGGTGAACCACGACGGCGGTCACGTCATCTTCCGCTGTGTCCGCCGGTGCCAGCTCAAGCAGGGCAGCGCAGACGTCTTCCGAGGTGCCCCCGCTCCGCGCCGCCTTCTCTACGTTCCTCACAAACTCTTCAAGGGATTCGTGCGCGTCGAGTACGCCATCGCTGACGATCACCAGCGAATCGCCGGGCTCCAATTGCAGTTCCGCGGCCGGCCATTGCTGTCCGTCCATAATCCCGACGGGTGGCCCCGCGGAAACCAACCTCCGTGCTGCCCCCTCGGCCGGGACGTGCAGCCCAAGTCCATGACCGGCGTCGACATAGCTGAGCCTGCCCGAGGCACTGTCCAGGCGCGCATGGAACATGGTCACGAAGGACCCTGACTGGTCCAGGTCGGAGGTCAGCGTGGCGCTGGCGGAGCCGAAGGCGTCAGCAATTGCCGGGGTATCCGCCACGGACCTCATGACGGCGCGGACGGTGGCCGCTATCAAGGCCGCGCCCATGCCTTTGCCCATGGCGTCGGCGAACGTCAGGTGCATGCCGTCGCTGGTCTGGTACCAGTCGTAGAAGTCCCCACCCACGCTGCGCGATGGGCGGAAGGCGCCAGCGACGTCGTAATCGTTCAGCCGCACCGTTTCCTGCGGGAGGAGGCTTGTCTGCACAACCGCAGCGCGGGCGAGTTCGTCAGTCTGGCGGGTGTCCTCCGCGGGCGTCCGTGCCCTGCGGAACAGCGCCCGGATGCGGGCCTGCAGTTCCTTGGGGCTGAACGGTTTGTTAATGTAATCGTCCGCGCCGGTGTCCAAACCGGTGAGCCGGTCAACCTCGTCGGCACGGGCCGTGAGCATCATGATGTAAGCGTCCGAGAATTCCCGGAGGCGCCGGCAAACTTCCATGCCATCGATGTCCGGGAGGTTGATGTCCAGCGTCACCAGTTCGGCATTGGTATTACGGACAGCCTCGACGCCGGAAAGACCGTCGGGCGCTTCGGTCACCACGAAATCGAGCTGCTCAAGGACCAGAACGAGGAGGCCACGGATGTCGGCGTCATCTTCGATGACTACAGCATGGCGTGGGGACGCGGTTGAGACCATGGCTCCATTAACTACTGCCGCGGAGCTTTTGTCACGTTTAGTAAAGGTACGTGTAACGCCCGCTCACAATAGTGGGCGGGCGTTACAAAATTTGTGCAGTTATGTGCGAGAGGGATTGCCCTAAAGCCGCAGGATGTGCGAGAGGGTTAGACGCCCAGCTCTTCCTTCAGGGCCTGGACGTGGCCCTGGGCGGAAACCTGGTACTGGGTGTGCTTGACGGTGCCTTCGCCGTCGAGCACAACAGTGGAGCGGACCAGGCCCTCGACGATTTCGCCGTCAACCAGCTTCTCGCCCCAGGCGCCGTAGGCAAGGGCCACGGAGTGGTCCTCATCGGAGAGCAGCGGGAAGGTCAGCGCAAATTCGCCAGTGAACTTTGCGAGGGCCTCGGGGCCGTCCGGGGAGATCCCGATGACGTCGTAGCCGTTGCCCTGCAGGCTTGCGAGGTTGTCGCGGAAATCGCAGGCCTCGGTGGTGCAGCCGGGGGTGGCTGCCTTGGGGTAGAAGTACACAATGACGTTGCGTCCGCGGTAATCGGACAGCGAGACCTTGGTGCCGTCGGCGTCGAGCAGCGCGAAGTCAGGTGCTTGCGTTCCGACGAGGAGTTTCTGGGTCATGGCGATCCTTTACGTTTCACCGGCTTGCAGCCGGCATGCATTTAAAACAACAGCGGTCATTCGAGAATTGCGGTGCATTGATCTTTTACAACAGCGAAATCAGATGCTGTATTCCGCAGGTCCGCGCACTGTGGCATAAGGCCCTGGCACGAACTGGTAGCCACCACCACGGACGGTGGCGACAGTGTGGCGGGCGCTTCCGAGCTTCCGCCTCACCCTTCCAACATAAACGTCAATGGAGCGAAATGCCGCGCCGGGGAGGTCAAATGACTCAAGGAAACGTTGCAATTCTTCACGACTGATGGCCCTGGAGCAGTTCACCACGAGGTAGCGCAACAGCTTGTATTCCATGCCAGTAAAGGCAACCGGCTCGCCGTCGAGCAGTACTACTTCAGCCGCGAGGTCGATTGCAAGTTGACTACGGCGCCCGGCCAACATGACGGGCTCGACGGCGGTACTGCCGCTTCCGATCCGACCCCGGCTCACGGACTCATCACCCTCGCGTTCGGAGGTGATTCGTCCGTTCGACGGGGAGTTTCCGTCAGCCAGTGCGTCCGCGAGGGACACCGCGTCCGTCCCGAAAGGGTGGGTACCGGCGTCGGCGGCTTCCTGCGGAGTGCCGCCCCAGGAAGTATCGCCGACGCCGGAGTGTTCTGCCCCGATGGCGGGCCAGATGCGGACTTCCGCCTCCGGGGCAAGTTTCATGGCCCGGGCCAGCACAAGGCGTGCTGCCCGTTCCCAGACTGCAGGATCAATCTCGTCGCCCTCGGCCGGGTTGACCCAAAGAGCAAGGCCACGCGCGCTCAGGCCGGGCTGTGTCTTGAGTCCCGGCCGCCGACCCATGGCCCGCGCTGCGGGGTCACGGAAAGGCGGCGGCCCGTAGGCATTGACTGCCATGACGGTGGACCCTAAACGTTGCCGCGGCGGAGCAGTTTGCCGCCGGGGTTCTGGCCATCGATCGGGGTGCCGCGCAGGTAAGTTTTGCGTACGACGCCGGCCAGGGGACGGCCGTCGTACGGCGTGATCGGGTTCTTGTGCTTGAGCTTGGTGACGTCCACAACGAAGGCCTCGTCCGGGGCGAAGATGGAGAAGTCGGCGTCGTAGCCCAGGGCGAGCTGGCCCTTGTTGTGCAGGCGGGCCAGGGCGGCAGGCTTCTCGGCCATCCAGGAGACAACCTGCTCCAGCGGGATACCGCGGTGGCGGGCTTCGGTCCAAATCAGGGACAGGCCCAGCTGCAGCGAGGAAACGCCGCCCCATGCCACTGCGAAGTCGCCGTTTTCCAGGTCCTTCAAGTCCAGCGTTGAGGGGGAGTGGTCCGAGACGATGCAGTCGATGGTGCCGTCCTGGAGGCCCTTCCAAAGGAGCTCGCGGTTGGAGGCCTCGCGGATAGGCGGGCAGCACTTGTACGCCGTGGCGCCGTCGGGGATTTCCTCGGCCATGAGCGTCAGGTAGTGCGGGCACGTCTCAACGGTGAGGTTGACGCCGTCGCGCTTTGCTGAGGCGATCATCGGCAGCGCGTCCGAGGAGGAGAGGTGCAGGATGTGGGCCCGGGCGCCGGTCCAGCGGGCGCGCTCGATGACCTCGGCGATGGCCTTGTTCTCGGCGCCCCGGGGGCGGGAGGCAAGGAAGGTCTCGTAGTGGTCGCCGCCGGGGTGCGGGGCGCGGTCGATCGCGTGGGAGTCCTCGGCGTGCACGATCATGAGGGAGTCGAAGGACTTGAGCTCAGCCATGTCCTCTTCCATCTCGTCCGCATCCAGATGCGGGAACTCGTCCACGCCCGAGTGCAGGAGGAAGCACTTGAAGCCGAAAACGCCTTCGTCATGCAGGGGGCGGAGGTCCTTCTTGTTGCCCGGGATGGCACCACCCCAGAATCCGACGTCCACGAATGCCTGGTCCTTGGCGACCACGCGCTTCTGCTCCAGGCCGTCCACGGTGGTGGTGGGCGGGATGGAGTTCAGCGGCATGTCGATGATGGTGGTGACACCGCCGGCGGCTGCGGCGCGGGTGGCGGAGGCGAAGCCTTCCCACTCGGTGCGGCCGGGCTCGTTGACATGGACGTGTGTGTCCACCAGGCCGGGGATGAGGGTTTCGTCGTCTGCGAGTTCGATGACCTCGTTGCCCGTCAGGCCGTTGCCCAGGGGTTCGATGGCGACGATGATGCCGTCGCGGATGCCAACTTCGCGTGCTGCGAGGCCGGCGGTGGTCAGGATGCGCTGGCCCCGGATAACGAGGTCATAGGCGCCGATTGCTTCAGACATTGAGGTACTCCTTGTTGTCGGGGTTGCCGGTCCGCTCCGCCAGGTACACGCCTATGTGCTTACCCAATTGTTCAAGCAACGGACCTGCTTCAGCGATACATTTTTGGACATCTTTTTCCAGATCGGTCAGTGCGTGGACCGTGTGGAAGCCGGCATCCGTGAGTTGTTCCCGGCTCAGGGTACTCCGGCCGCACACGGCGATCACGGGAACCCCGGCTTTCTGGGCTGCTCTGGAAACGCCCATGGGGGTCTTGCCGAGCAGGCTTTGTTCGTCCAGGCTGCCTTCTCCGGTGATCACCAGGTCGGCGCCCTTCAGTCTTTGTTCAAGGTCAGTGAATTCAAGCACGACGTCGATACCCGGCCGCCGCTCTGCCTTCAGCGACGCGATGGCAATGTAGCCAACGCCTCCTGCTGCTCCGGCGCCTTCTGCCTTGGCTGCGTACTTGGCCTGCTGACCGGTGGTTGCAGCGAGGACGTCCACGAAGTGGCTCAGGGCTTGATCGAGTTCGGTGACGTCGTCCGGCGTCGCGCCTTTCTGCGGACCGAAGATGGCTGGGGCTCCGCTGGCCCCCAAAAGGGGATTGTCGACGTCGGACGCCAACACGAACTCCGTTGCCTCGATACGGACGTCGAAGTTTGCGAAGTCGATGCTGTCTATATTCGCGAGTGCCGCACCGCCGCCGGGGAGCTCGTTGCCATTCTTGTCCAGAAACACGGCGCCGAGGCCCTGCAGGACTCCCGCGCCAGCGTCGGTGTTGGCGCTGCCGCCCACACCCAGAATGATCTTGCGGCAGCCGAGGTCCAGCGCGGCGCGGATGAGTTCGCCCGTGCCGATGCTGGTTGCGGTTTTCGCCGTCTCTGACGTGGGGCCGTCCGGGAGGAGGGCGAGACCGGAAGCCGCCGCCATTTCGATGACAGCTTCCGTATTTTTGATCGCAAAATCAGCCTGCACGGGTTCGCCCAGCGGGCCGGTGACGGTGGTGGTCCGGCGGGTGAAGCCGGAACCGATGGCGGCGTCGATGGTTCCTTCGCCGCCGTCGGCTACCGGAATGCGTGTTGCCTCAAGGCCTGTTTGGCCGAAGCCTGCCAGCAATCCTGTTGCGAGATGCCTGGCGACGTCGGGCGCGGACAGTGAGCCCTTGAATTTGTCCGGGGCGATGACAACACGCATTCCGGTGCCTCCTTTTCCTTTAAGCCTTGGCGAGGATCGCGGTGGGTGCGTCCGCCGCGGTCTCTGCCAGCTCTTCGAACTCGTTCACGCCGTTGATCTCAACGCCCATGGAGATGTTGGTGATCTTTTCCAGGATCACTTCAACAACCACGGGAACCTTGAACTCGCCCATCAGTGCTTTGGCCTTGTCAAAAGCGGCAGGCATGTCGTTCGGGTTCTCAACGCGGATGGCCTTGCAGCCCAAGCCCTCGGCAACCTTGATGTGGTCAACGCCGTAGCCGTTGGTCTCCGGGGAGTTGATGTTCTCGAAGGCCAGGGACACGTTCTGTTCCATGTTGAAGCCGCGCTGGCTCTGACGGATCAGGCCCAGGTAGCTGTTGTTCACCACAACGTGGATGTACGGCAGGTTGAACTGCGCGCCCACGGCCAGTTCCTCGATCATGAACTGGAAGTCGTAGTCACCGGACAGGGCAACAACGGTGGCATCCGGGGTTCCCCTTACAACACCCAGTGCTGCCGGAGCGGTCCAACCCAGCGGGCCAGCCTGGCCCGCGTTGATCCACTTGCGGGCACCGAACACGTGCAGCATCTGTGCGCCGGCGATCTGCGACAGGCCAATGGTGGACACGTAGGTGGTGTCGCGACCGAAGGCCTTGTTCATCTCCTGGTACACGCGCTGCGGCTTGATGGGCACGTTGTCGAAGTTGGTCTTGCGGTGCAGGGAGCCCTTGCGCTCCTGGCACTCGGCAACCCAACCCGAGTAGTCCGGCAGGGTCTTGGCCGCCTGGCGCTCGCGGGCCAGCTCCAACAGACCGTCCAGCGCCGCACCGGCGTCGGACGCGATGCCCAAGTCCGGCGAGAAAACGCGACCGATCTGCGTCGGCTCGATGTCGATGTGCACGAACTTGCGGCCGGCCGTGTAGGTGTCCAGGCCGCCGGTGTGGCGGTTGGCCCAGCGGTTGCCGATGCCGATCACGAAGTCGCTCTGCAGGAACGTCTCGTTGCCGTAGCGGTGCGAGGTCTGCAGGCCAACCATGCCGGCCATCAGCTGGTGGTCGTCCGGGATGGCGCCCCAGCCCATCAGGGTGGGGATAACCGGAACGTTCAGGATCTCGGCCAGTTCAACCAACTGAGCGGATGCGCCAGCGTTGATGATGCCGCCACCGGCAACGATCAGCGGGTGCTTGGCCGAGGTCAGCATGTCCAGGGCCTTTTCCAGCTGCTTGCGGGAAGCCTTGGGCTTCTCGATGGGCAGGGGCTCGTAGGTCTCGATGTCGAACTCGATCTCGGCCATCTGCACGTCGATGGGCAGGTCCAGCAGGACCGGGCCCGGACGACCCGAGCGCATCAGCTGGAACGCCTTCTGGAAGGCGCCGGGAACCTGGCCCGGCTCCAGGATGGTCATGGCCATCTTGGTAACCGGCTTGGCGATGGACTCGATGTCCACGGCCTGGAAGTCTTCCTTGTGCAGCTTGGCAACGGGTGCCTGGCCGGTGATGCAGAGCATGGGGATGGAATCTGCCCAGGCTGCGTACAAGCCCGTGATCATGTCAGTGCCAGCGGGGCCCGACGTGCCGATGCAGATGCCGATGTTGCCATCAGCTGCGCGGCTGTAACCGTCAGCCATGTGGCTGGCGCCCTCAACGTGGCGGGCCAGCGTGTGGCGGATGCCGCCGTGGGCACGCATTGCGGAATAGAAGGGGTTGATCGCTGCGCCTGGCAGGCCGAAAGCCTCGGTGGCGCCTTCCTTTTCCAGGATGGCGACTGCCGCGTCAACGGTGCGCATCTTAGCCATGGTGTACTCCTTGTTTTTGCCCTTTTCGGGCGAAGTCTGTGGTGTTTTTGGGTGTGGTTAGGGAGCCGCCGTCGTTTAAGTACGACGGCGGGTTCCCTGCTTTGTTGCTGTGTTGCCTCTTGGGCGGCTGGGTTACTTCCGGCCGCTGAGCTGGAGGACCTGCTTGAAGAGGCCCGAGTGGTCGAGGCCGCCGTCGCCCTGGTTGACGGTTGCGGCGACGAGCTGGGCGACTACTGCGCCGAGCGGGACAGCGACGTTGGCTTCGCGGGCTGCGGAGGTGACGATGCCGAGGTCCTTGTGGTGGAGGGCCAGGCGGAAGCCGGGGTCGAAGTTGCGGTCGAGCATCTTCTGACCCTTCTGGTCCAGGACCTTGGAGCCGGCCAAGCCGCCGCCGAGGACCTTCAGTGCTGCGTCGGTGTCTACGCCGTAAGCCTCGAGGAAGGCGATGGCCTCGCCGAGGACCTGGATGTTGACGGCCACGATCAGCTGGTTTGCTGCCTTGACGGTCTGGCCGGAGCCGGACGGGCCGACGTGGACGATGGTCTTGCCCACTGCGTTGAGGACATCCTGTGCTGCCTCGAAGTCTGCAGCTTCGCCGCCGACCATGATGGACAGAACGGCGTCGATAGCGCCCTGCTCGCCACCGGATACCGGGGCGTCGAGGGGACGGATGCCTGCTGCTACTGCATCTTCGGAGAGGCGCTTGGCAAAGTCCGGGCGGATGCTGGAAGCATCGATCCAGAGGGTGCCCTTCTTCGCGTTGGCGAAGACGCCGTCCTTGCCGCTGACTACGCCCTCTACATCGGGGGAGTCCGGGACCATGGTGATGACGACGTCGGCGTCCTTGACTGCGTCCGCGATGCTGGTGGCACCCTGGCCGCCTTCGGAGACGAGCTTGTCGATCTTGTCCTGGCTGCGGTTGAAACCGGTGACCGTGTGGCCGGCCTTGACGAGGTTGATGGCCATGGGGAGGCCCATGATTCCGAGGCCGATGACTGCAACGTTGCTCATTGTGGTTCTCTTTCCGGGGAAGTCTGTGTGTGTTAACTCAGGTGTGCTTACCCAACTAGGTCGCATTTGTGCGCGTTTTCAGGGTTCTAAACGCGCTCTGCTGCTACTTAGTTAGGCGTACGGTGCTTAGTTGGCGTTGGCGCGCTGGCGGATGGCCCAGCTGAAGGCCGTTTCCTGCGGTTCCTTGTACTCGAGGCCGATGTAGCCGCCGTAGCCGAGTTCGCGGCTGCGGGCGATCCATTCACCGAGGGGGAGTGTGCCGGTGCCGGGGGCGCCGCGGCCGGGGTTGTCGGCGATCTGGATGTGGCCGAAGTCCTTGGCGTGGTTCTCGATGACAGATTCGACGTCGTCCCCGTTGACTGCCAGATGGTAGAAGTCGGCGAGGAGCTTGACGTTCTGTGCCCCGGATTCTGCCTTGACGCGGGCGATGACCTTGAGTGCGTCTTCGGCGGTGAGGAGCGGGTACTTGGGTGCGCCGCTCACCGGTTCGAGGAGGACGGTTCCGCCAATACGTGCGACGCCGGCCGCTGCGGTTGCGAGGTTCTCGGCACCAATGGCGTCCTGTTTCTCAGCCGATTCGCCGTCGATGCGGTTGCCGTAGAGGGCGTTGAAGGCCTTGCAGCCGAGGCGCTCGCCGATGCCCGCGACAACGTCGATGTTGTCCTGGAACTCGGTGGAGCGTGCGGGCCAGGAAACCAGGCCGCGGTCGCCGCCGGGCATGTTGCCAGCGTTGAAGTTCAGGCCCGTGAGCTGAACGCCGGCGTCCTTGATGGCAGTTTCAAACTCGGTTACTTGTGCGTCGCTGGGGACGGAGGTCTCGAAGGGCCACCAGAACTCGACGGCGTCAAAACCGGCTGCCTTCGCGGCGGCGGGGCGCTCGAGCAAGGGCAGCTCCGTCAGGAGGATGGAGCAGTTCACTGTGTACGTCATCGTAGGTCCTTCCGAGGAGGGGCTTTGATCTATCTTCCCGTGCGCTTGGCTTGGCCTGCTTGGTCTTGGCTTCGTTTCCGCTTTGTGGAATTTAGATTCTGCTTTATGAAAAGTTTAGGGAAGGTGCGGGTGCGAGTCAAGGGGGTGGGTGGGGAGGCCAGGGTTTGGGATACCAACACGTGGCTGTGAGTCCTTGCATGCTGCGAGAGTGTCGACGATGCCTCAAACGTGGCCGCGTAGAGGTCCAGGATGAGCGGAGATTCAAGATATGCTCATGGATGCAGCCAGCCAGTTGTCTTGCGTCCTATAAATCGTCAGTGGTTCAGCGGAGGATGTAGGAACGTCGACAGTAAGAAGCCGGAGGTAGTCCGTGAGCAACCTAATTGAGATTGATGACGCGATCATCCTTCTGCTTGGGACGCGCGTTGCCGGCGCGCGACCAGGTGAAATTCAAGGGATCACCCGTCTCGAGAAGCTCGTGTTTCTCCTGGAGCGCGAAACATCAAGTAAGACTTGGCTGTCGCAGGACGCTGGATTTGAGCCTTACAATTTCGGGCCGTTCTCACAGAAGGTATATCAGGCTGTAGATATGCTTGCGGCCGCCCAATTGATTGAGGATTCATCGTCCCCTTCGGCGGATGTCACTGACACCTGGGAGCAGCGTGAGGGGATCGGTCTCGACACTGGCTCGGCCGGGCAGAGCAACGATCCGTACCGAACCCGTGATTTCAAATTGACGGAGCGTGGGTGGAGGTACTTCGAAGCGCTGACGAGGGAGTTGCCAAATGGTGCGGTTACCGAACTGCAGCAATTCAAGCGTCAGTTTGGATTCCTTCCGTTGCGACAGCTGATTCGCTACGTTTATACGCGGTATCAGGAATACACTACGAAGTCCAAAATTCGCAATGACATATTGGGGCCAAATACGTGACGCTGCATCTTGAGGTCGCGGCGGCAGCGTCGCAGTTACCTGACCCAGCCTGGGGGTTCGGATTTGGAGGCGCAGTCTTCATCTTGAGCGTTCCTGCTACGTGGGCGAGCATGCACCTCCGTGGGAAAACCCACTTGAGGTTGCGGAAGCCCGTAGATATCGCCTTCGCTGGACTCACTGAACGCGCCGTTGAAAAGTTGCAGGATCTTCAAGCCCGTTTGAATGCGATGCTCCCGGACCCCACCACGCCCTTTAATCCCAGCGATGTCGTCGTCGACCCCTCTTCAGTGCACAAGCCGGTAAAGCTTGGAATTAGGGCTCTCAAGGAGCGCAATTCAATCCATCGTCAATTCCGGTGGATACTTCGGGTTTGCTCGGTATTGAAAACAGTGACCATAGCTTTCACTACCATGGTCCTCATTTCTACTGCACTGTACTTCTTCACTTTTGTGAACACTTGGCTTTGGCAGGCATCCTGTTGGACTACGGCTGGTGTATTCGTCATTGCAGTGATACTTGTCGCTTCGTATGGGATCCTCGATGCTAGAATTCAGCGGTCCATTGAGCACGCGGATCCAATAGAGGACACCCCGGTCGGTGTTGCTTCGTGATGGTCTTCATCGAGCATGATAAGGCCTTCGACACGAGTGGTGAATCAAGAATGATGCCCGACCTTGTGAACTGGCTTAGGCGTTCGCGATGGGTTAGAGATGATTCCATTATCGTTCGCGAACTTCCAATAAATGGACGTCGGGCTGATCTTGTCACCATGACGAAATCTGGGGTTATCTCGACTTTTGAACTTAAGCTTGGCGGCTTCAATCGAGCCTTGGAGCAGGCGGTCTATAATCGGCTCAGCGTTGATCGCTCGTGGATGGTTTTGGGAAGTAGCCCTCGCGCTAGCAATGTGGAGGAAGCAGTCAGGTTCGGTATTGGGATCATTGCAATCAACGAAGGCCAATTGAAAGTTCTGTGCCGACCTGGCGCACCCGGGTTTGATCCTGAGGCGAAACGAAGAGTGGGGGCTCGGTTGAGCGAGATTGGAGTGGTTTGTGTTTGAAGGGTTTCAGCACTATTTGAGCTATGGTTCAACGGACCAGCAGACCGTTCGGGATCTCTCCGAGTACTTTAATGGCTTGCTTGTTCCGGGCACAATTGCTGCATTCCAAGCAGAAGGAACTAAGGGTTTCGTGCTTTCCTTATCGGCTCGTTCCGCGGAACCATACGTTATCGACTCCCGATTTCCCCTGTTTCAGAACCGCTTGCAACGCCCTAAAAAGTCCCATCAGATGCTGGCGGACTTGCTTGGTGTCCCATCGTTGGTAAGTCAATTCATGACTCCTGATCCGAACAATTTCAGTGATGCAACCATCGAGCAGATCTCATCCAATTGGATTGATTTTAATGTTGGGTTTGAAACTGTCCAAACGAAAACATTCGATAAGTATGCCGCCCGATTAGGCGAAAAAGTTCTCCCTGAGAATCGGCAAGATCCTCTCTATATTCTCCCTCCTTACACAATGGTTGGAAGTGCTGCAGACAATTGGGAAAGTGTCTCTCAGCGCATCTGGGATGCATCGCAATCGTATGCCAAGGCTAGAAGCGTCGATGACAAGCTCAGGCGAGTTATCGCTGCAAGTTCGGCAATTGAGTGGGACCGACTTGCCTCTACGTCTGTCGAGCAGGAAATTGTTGCTTGGATCAGTAACCTTGACGAGTTTAAGTTGACCTCTGAAGCGGAACTCGTGCAGTACGGACAGGCTCTAACATCAGCCATGGGTAGGGGGCAGCGCGTGTTTGCCCTCTATGGCGGGTTTTTTTCGGTGTTGCTTTCGCGATATGGGCTTACTGGTTCGTCTCATGGAATCGGGTTCGGCGAGCATCGAGACTGGGTGGAGCTTCCGAGTTCAGGAGCACCTCCTGCTCGCTATTACGTTCCACGCCTTCATCGCTACGTGGGGGTTGATATTGCGACAACAATTTGGCGCCAGTTTCCAGAATTAGTTTCTTGCGATTGTTCGGAATGCAATAATGACTCACCTTCTACTCTGGATTACCACTCCTTGATGCGCCACTCGGTCCGTGTGCGGAATAAGGAGATAGCAGGGTGGCTAGACCTACCTTCAGCTGAAGTTTCTCATCTGCTTGATCGTGACTACCTTGCCTTCCGAGCAGCGGCCCAGAGCCTAGCGGCGCCTGCGAATGTTGCCAAAAAAGTGGAAGAGTCGTGCGCGCATCTCGCCATGTGGTCGAGAGTTATCCAGACCCTGGGCTAGGACCAGTTCTGGCTCCGGGACTTCGTGGCCTTATCTCGCCCTCCAGCTAATCTGAGGAGAGCCGGTGGGGCCTGGAGATGTGCCGGCGTAGGCGCACCGAGAATGCTCGCGGAAGGACAATCGAATGGCTCGGCCGACAGTTCAGGACGTCGCCAAAACGGCGGGCGTGTCCGTAGGGACGGTCTCGCGTGTCTTGAATGGGAGCCCGGCTGTCAGCGAAGCAGCGAAGGAGAAGGTCAACGCAGCGATCCGGGAGCTCAGCTATCGTCCTCTCGCCTCAGCAAGGGACCTCCGCCGGGACAGGACAATGCGCGTCCTCGCCCTCGCGAAGAACCTCGACTCCCTGGTGATCAGCGAAGTGTTCCGAGGTGTCGGCGACGCCGCCGCGGACTCGGGATACGTCAGTCTCATCGCTGCGACCGACGGTGAACTCGACCGCGAGCAGCAGCTCGTGGACATGCTTCGCAATGGCTCCGTGGACGGGTTGGTGATCTTCTCGCCCACGATGCCGGACGATGACGTCAACGCAGTCGCCGAGCAAATGAGCGTTGTTCAAGTATGTGAAATCGTCGACGCCGAAGCCGCTTTTGGAGTGTCCATCGATGACCGCCAGGCCGCCTACGACATCACCAAACACCTGATCGACACGGGCGCCAAGAAGCTGGCCATGCTCGCCCACAGGGGTGCCCGCTCAGGCCGGCTGCGTGAGGAAGGATTTCGCCAGGCACTCACTGAGGAAGGCCTGAACGCGGACCAGATCCTGCTCGGCGAAGGCAACTTCGGATTCCACGCCGGCCGCGATCTCACGAAGAAACTCCTGGAAACAAAGAACCTCCCGGACGCAGTCTTCTGTGGGACCGACGTAGTCGCCGCCGGCTGCGTCCGTGAGCTCACCGATGCCGGCCTAAAGGTCCCGGATGACATTGCCGTAGCGGGTTTCGATGACTCAGCCCAAGCAGAGATGTGCGTCCCCGAGCTCACCACCGTAAGGCAGCCGGCCTACGAAATGGGCCGAGAAGCCTTCGCTGAGCTCCTCGAACGCATGACAGTCCCAGGGGAACATCGCCGCGGAAGAACCTTCCTCCCGCACGAACTCGTCATCAGGGACTCCACGAAATAAAGAGGGTTGACAGCCCTCAGTGGTCCCTGTCACACTACTTTGGAATCGATTCCACGGCCGCAAGGCCGTTTTTCAAGGCAGCATTTGGAATCGATTCCACGAACCAAAAAGAACAACCGGCAAAGAAGCCACCCTCAGCACGCGGGACAGCCAAAACGCGCACTGAACTCCGCCGCCCACAGACCCCAAAGGAGCCACTTGTGGACTTGAACCGACCTGCTCTCCCGCTCCAGAACAAAACCGCACGAAACCGAAAAGCCCTTGCGGCAACCGCAGTAGCGGCAGCCCTCCTCCTCAGCGCATGCGGTGGGGGAGCCGTACCCCAAGGTGCGGAACAAGCGGCAGTTGCCGATCCGGCGTCGGGCGCTAATGCCAGCGGTGCGGTCAACATATGCGGCGTCAAGGACGCGAGCGGTATCTACAAGGGAACGGCGGAGGCCTTCACGAAGGCGAATGGCAAGGTCACGGCCAAGTACACCGAGATCGGCGCCACCACGGACGAGGCCCGCACGCAGATCGTGCAGCGGCTCGAAGGCAAGTCCACCGAGTGCGACCTCTTCCTTACGGACGTCATCTGGACCTCCGAGTTCGCGTCCCAAGGCTGGCTGCTGGAGCAGACCAAGCTGGTCGAAGCCAACAAGGACCGGCTCATTCCCTCCACTGTGGAAACCACCAAGTACCAGGACAAGTACTGGGCCTCGCCGTTCTTCACCAACGCCGGCTTGATCTACTACCAGAAGGACAAGGTAGCCAAGCCCGAGTCCTGGCAGCAGCTCTACGCCGAAGCCGCCAAGGCTCCCGGCAACGGCTACGTCTACCAGGGCAAGCAGTACGAGGGCCTCACGGTGAACTTCCTCGAGATGCTCTACAGCGTGGGCGGCGAAGTCCTCGATGACCAAGGCAACGTCAAGATCGACTCCCAGGAGACCCGCGACGTCCTCGACTTCATGACCGAGGGCCTCAAGAACGGCTCAGCCGACCGCGCCGTCCTCACCTACAACGAAGACCCGGCCCGCCTCGCCTACGAGTCCGGCGACTTTGGATACCAGCGCAACTGGCCGCACGTGTACCGCCTGCTCAACGCGACACCGCTGGCGTCCAGCTTCGGTGTCGCGCCGCTGCCGGCATGGGAAGGCGGCAAGGCCTCCGGCGTGCTGGGCGGCTGGAACCTTGCGATCTCGGCCCACTCCACCAACCAGGCCGGGGCTGTCGCTTTCATCGACTTCGCCACCACCCCGGACTGGCAGAAGCACGTAGCCATGGACTACTCACAGGCACCCGTGAACGAAGCTGCCTACTCCGATCCGGCGGTCCTGGAGAAGATGCCATTCGCCACGGAACTGCTCGCCTCCGTGAAGGGTGCCAAGCCGCGCCCGATCTCCCCGGTCTACCCGCAGATTTCGCAGGCGATCTACAAGAACGTCTACGCCGTCCTCTCCGGCACCGCCTCCACTGAGGAAGCCGTGCAGAAGATGGCCGAGGAAATCACGGCGGCAAAGGCGAGCTTCTAATCATGGCCACCAGAACAATCTCGCCAAGCCGCGGCCCAGCGAAGACAAGCGGCCGCGACCGCGCCGAGCGGAGGCTAGCCCTCCGCATGACCGCCCCGTCGCTGGTGATCATGGCCCTGGTTGCGGCGGTCCCCATCGGCTACGCGATCTGGCTCTCCCTGAACCAGTACAGCGTCCGCACGGCAGGCCTGTCCCGCTTTGTCGGTTTGGAAAACTACATCAACGCCCTGGCAAGCCAAGAGTGGTGGGCTGCGTTCGGCCAGACGCTCCTCTTCGCAGGCCTCTCGGTCAGCCTGGAACTCATCCTCGGCACGGCCATGGCGCTGCTCCTCAACCTCGCGTTCAAGGGCCGCGCCGTCCTGCGCACCGTGGTTTTGCTGCCGTACGCGATCATCACCGTGGTTAGCGCCATCACCTGGCAGACGATGTTCCAGCCCAACATGGGCCTGGTCACCAACGTCCTCTCCATGCTGGGGCTGCCCGGCGGCGACGTCGTCTGGCTCGGTGAACACGGCTACGCGATGGCCGTGATCGTCATGGCCGACGTCTGGAAGACCACGCCCTTCGCGGCGCTCATCATACTGGCCGGCCTGCAGGTCATCTCCGCCGAAACGTACGAGGCCGCGGAACTCGACGGCGCCAGCAAATGGCAGACCTTCGTCAACATCACCCTGCCGCTCCTGCGCCCGGCGATCGTCCTCGCGGCGATCTTCCGCACCATGGACGCCCTCCGCGTCTTCGACCTGCCGTTCGTCCTCACCCGCGGCGCCAACGGCACCGAGTCGATGTCCATGCTCGCCTACACCCAACTGCGCGAAAACCGGCTGGTGGGCGAAGGATCGGCGCTGTCCATCCTGACCTTCCTCACCGTCATGGTGGTCTCGGTCATCTACGTCCGCTTCGCCGGAGGCAACATCCGGGACGTCGCGAAGGAGGAACAATGAGCACGCTGATTGCAGAACGCCCGACGGCGGCACCCGCCACCGCCCGCAAGGCGCCGAAGCGTCGCTTGCGTGGGGAGTCGAAACTGCATCCCTTGGTCTGGGTGTTCGTGGTGGCCGTCATGGCTTTCTCGCTTATCCCGTTCTACTGGCTGGTGAACACCTCCCTTAAGAAGGGCGCGAGCCTGTCCCAAGGCGAGCTCTTCCCGAGCCAGCCGACCCTGGAGAACTATCTGGTGGTCTTCCAGAACCCCGAGTTCCTCTTGGCCTTGCGCAATTCGGTGATTATCGCCGTCGTGACTACAACAGTGGCGCTGGTCTTCGCGTCCTTCGCCGCCTATGCGCTGGCGAGGCTGAAGATGCGCCGCAAGGCGATGATCCTGACGCTGATCCTCTCGGTGACCACGTTCCCGGCCATTGCCATTGCGGCCCCGATGTTCTCCATCTGGCGCGAGATCGGCCTCTACGACACCCTGCTCGGCCTCATTATTCCGAAGCTGACGTTCGCGTTGCCGCTGGCGATCTACACGCTGACGTCGTTCTTCAAGGAGATCCCGCGTGAGCTCGAGGAATCCGCATACATGGATGGCGCCACACCGTTTGTCGCCTTCCGCAAGGTGATCCTGCCGTTGGCGGTTCCGGGCCTGGCCACGACGGCGATCCTTGTCTTCATCTCGGTCTGGAACGAATTCCTCCTGGCCGTCACGCTGACCACCTCCCCGGAGGCCCGCCCAGTCCCAGTGGCGATTGCATTCTTCAGCGGCACCAGCGAGTTCGACCAACCCCTGGGCACCATCAGCGCCGCATCGGTGATCATCACCATCCCACTCGTCATTCTCGTGCTCGTGTGCCAGAAGCGCATCGTTTCCGGCATGACCGCAGGTGCCGTCAAAGGCTAACCCCAAACCGCCCAAAGAAACCCCAGAAAGAACAGGAACAACGTGAGCATTCAGCAGCAGGCCCCGTCCGCAACCCTCAAAGTGGGAGTTGTGGGCATCGGTTGGGCCGGCCAGCAGCACATCAAGGCATACAGCAACATCGACGGCGTCGAGATCGTCGCCGTCGCGGGGATGGAAGCCGACCTTCTTGCCCAGCTGAAGGAGGAGTACAGCATTCCGCACGCCTTCGCCCGCTGGGAAGACATGATCGAGCTTGAAGGCCTCGGCGCCGTCAGCGTCGCCGTGCCCACGTTCCTGCACGCGCCGATCGCCATAGCGTCGCTTGAGCGGGGACTGCATGTGCTGAGCGAAAAGCCGTTGGCGCGCAACGCCGTCGAGGGTCAACAGATGGTGGACGCCGCGCGCAAAGCGGGGCGGGTCCTCGATGTCGCGTTCAACCACCGCCGCCGCGGCGACATCCAGGCGCTCAAGGAAGTGATCGACGCCGGCACGCTGGGCCGTCCGTACTACGCCAAGGCATCCTGGCTCCGGCGCCAAGGCATTCCCATGCTGGGTAGCTGGTTCACCAACCCGGAGCTCGCCGGCGGTGGTCCGCTGGCTGACATCGGCGTGCACGTCCTGGACTACTCGCTTCACCTGCTCGGTGAGCCCAAAGTTCTGGCCGTCTCGGCGTCGACCCATTCCGAACTCGGCCCGCGCGGCCTCGGCGGCAATGCCCGCTATACGGCGTCGAACTCCAGCCATAAGTTTGAAGTGGAAGACTTCGCATCGGCCTTCATCCGGCTGGAAGGGGGTGGAACCTTGATCCTGGAAGCGGGTTGGGCCACTTACCGCGACGAGCGGGACTTGATGGACTTCACTGTTTACGGGACCGACGGCGGAGCGGACTTGCGCTCGGTCGGCGCCTCCGAGAACCCCGTAGCGGACGTCCATGTCTTCACCGAGAAGGACGGCGAAAACGCCGATTTTGAAGTGGTGGCCGAACCCGGCCGAGCCCACCAGGCCGTCGTCGACGATTTCATTGCCGCCGTTCGCGGTGGCGAGACGGTGTGGGGAAGCCACGACGGGTCGCTTGCTCTGAGCCGTGCCCTGGTCCTGGATGCTTGCTACAAATCAGCTCTCGAACAACGTGAAGTGGTGCTCTGAAATGTCTGATTCAAAACTCAAGATTGTTGTGTGGAATGAGGCCGTGCACGAGGCCCGCAACGATCCTTCAACGATGGCCGAGATGTATCCGGAAGGCATCCATGGCGCCATCGCTGCCGGGCTTCGTGCCTACTACCCTGACTCTGAAATTTCCACAGCCACCTTGGCAGATCCCGAGCATGGGCTGTCCGAGGAAGTCCTGAAGCAAACGGACGTGCTGCTGTGGTGGGGGCACATTGCGCATGAGGAAGTCGCTGATGAGGTGGTGGAGCGCGTGCAACGCCACGTACTCGGTGGCATGGGCCTGGTGGTCCTGCACTCCGGGCACTTCGCCAAGATCTTCACCAGGCTGCTGGGTACTACTTGCTCGCTGAAGTGGCGCAACGAAGGTGAACGGGAGCTGGTGTGGACCGTGAAGCCGTCGCACCCGATCGCGGCCGGCATTGAAAGCCCGATCGTCATTCCTCAGCAGGAAATGTACGGCGAACTGTTCGACATTCCGGAACCCGATGACCTGATCTTCATCAGCTCGTTCACCGGGGGAGAGGTGTTCCGCTCAGGCGTGACCTTCTCGCGAGGCAAGGGACGCATCTTCTACTTCAGCCCGGGCGATCAGGAATACCCGGTGTACCACCAGGCGCAGATCCAGAAGGTTATCGCCAACGGCGTCGGCTGGGTGGCTCAGCCGGGTGTCTTCCGGGAGGCGCCGGAGGTTTCCAATCCTGCGCGGGGATGGTTCGAGGAGGGCTAGAACGATGACCACTTTCCCTTTATCCGCTGGCCGTCCGCTGGGCGTGGCTGCGATCGGTTACGCCTTCATGGGGAAGGCCCATTCGAACGCATGGCGGAACGTGACCAGCTTCTTCGACGTCCCGGCCTTTGAGCAGAAAGTCCTCGTTGGCCGGGACGCCACGCTTGTGGCCGAGGCTGCCGCCAAGTACGGCTGGGCCGAATCCGCCACTGATTGGCGTTCCGTGATCTCGCGGGATGACATAGACGTTGTTGATATCTGCGCCCCGGGCTGGATGCACGCCGAGATCGCCATCGCGGCCCTGGAAGCGGGCAAGCACGTCCTGGTGGAGAAGCCGCTCGCCAACACTTTGGGTGAGGCTGAGTTGATGGCTGACGCGGCTGCCTCGGCTCAGGCTCGCGGAGTGCAGTCCATGATCGGGTTCAACTATCGACGCGTTCCGGCGCTGGCATTGGCCCGGGAGCTGATCGCAGAAGGTCGTCTCGGAACCATTCGGCACGTCCGTGCCGCATACCACCAAGACTGGCTTTCCGACGTCGAAACCCCCATGAGTTGGCGGCTACGCAAGGAAACCGCTGGCTCCGGGGCGCTGGGCGATATCGCCTCGCACGCCATCGACCAGGTCCAACACCTCACGGGCCAAACCGTCACTGAGGTGACCGGAACGCTGAGGACTTTTGTTGCCGAGCGTCCCGGTCCTGGAGGTCTGGAAAAAGTGACAGTCGACGACGCCGCGTGGGCCACCTTGGGAATGACTGGAAACATCAGCGCCTCGGTGGAGGCATCCCGGGTGGCCACCGGCCAAAAGAACTCGCTCAAGATCGAAATTTACGGTTCGCTAGGGTCGCTGACGTTTGATCTGGAGAACCTGAACGAGCTCGGCTTTCTGGACGCTACGCTTCCGGTGCGGGAGCAGGGGTTCCGGCGAATTCTGGTCGACGAGCCCGAGCATCCGTACGCTGGCGCGTGGTGGCCGCCGGGGCACATCATCGGTTGGGAACACACCTTCACGCACCAGACCCGGGACTTCCTGTTGGCCATCAGCGCGGGCGAGCCGCCGTCGCCGTCGTTCGCTGACGGGCTCCAAATCCAGCGAGTGTTGGCCGCCGTCGAGGAGTCTGCCGGAAACAAGAGCATGGTGACGGCCGTTCGGGAACGGGTTGGCGTCAGCTAGCCCGGACTACGTTGGCTTCCGCATGGATGATGGCGAGCCCATCTCGATAGGGCGTCACGGCGAACTCAGGGAAATGCGAGGTGAACTTAGTGGAGTCGAAGCGGTTGTGGTGGGCGTAGCGCGGCAGGAGTTCCCTTACTTCGCGAACCTGTGGAGAGAAAAGGCCAGCCGCGTTCAGGGCCCACCGCGGCACGACGGTGTAGCCGGGGTTCTGGCCGAAGGCTTCCGACGCCAAGGTGGCGAACTCCCGGTAGTTGAGGCGCTCCTGTGGGACAGGGAGATGCCAGGTCTGGCCGAAAGCGGCTGGCCGGTTGCCCAGGAGGGCAAGCGCACGGCTCGCGTCGGGAGTCCAGATCAGCGTCCGCTCCCGGTCATCCCGCACCGGGATGCGGGGTTTCTTGCCGGCCTTCAGGGGCTCGATGATCAGGGCATTTGTGAAGCTCTGCGTCCGGCCCGGCCCATAGAACTCGGGCGCCCGGCCGATGAGAACGGGAATATCGCCCCGGGCCATCTCCTCAAGCACCATGGATGCCATGGCGGCGCGGACCTTGCCCTTGCGCCCGTTGGGAGTAAAGGGGGTCAGTTCAGTCTGGACGCGGTCGTCCTGGGGGTACATGTAGGTGTTGTCGAAATAGACGAATTTGGCGCCCGTAGCCCGGGATGCGTCCAACGCGCTGCGGAGCATCGTGGGGAACTGGGCCTCCCACAGCTCGCTGTTCGCCGGAAGTCCGGCGGTGAAATACACGACGTCGCTGCCCTCAACTGCCGCGGTGGTCTGGGAAGACTCGAGCAAGTCCGCTTTCACCAGTGCATCTGACTCGTTGACCTTGCGCGGATTGCGGCTCACGAGCCGCAGGTCCTGGGTGTGGTTGCGGTGAAGCTCCCTGGCGAGTTCCATCGCTATCTGGCCGCTTGCGCCCAGTATTGTCTGCATTTTCGAGCTCCGCTGAATAGGTGACATCGCATTCGTAATGCGATATGTTTACACTGCTTACATCAGCGTAGGAGGCAAAGTTAGCAGTGTCAACATCGGTAAAGCCTTATCACCACGGCGACCTCCGTGCAGCCCTGCTCGCTGCCGCTATTGAGAGCCTGGAGGCGGGGGAGACGTTCTCTTTGAGGGCCGTCGCTCGTCGCGCAGGAGTGTCGCCCACAGCGCCATACCGGCATTTTGCGGACAGGGACGCGCTTGACAGCGCGGTGGCGATCGAAGGGTTCGGGGATCTCCGAGCGGACCTCGAGGCTGCGTTGACTGACGTGGCTGAGCCCGCGGCGCCGGAGGAGGTGATCGCGGCACTCGGAGTGGCCTATGTCGGGTTCGCTTTGAAGCGGCCGGCCGTGTTCCGGTTGATGTTCGGCAACGAATGCGACGAGAGGGACAGTGAACGCGTGCAGGCTTCGGAGCAGCTTCACGAGATGTTGAACCAATCAATCGAGCGGCTCTTACCCGGGGCGAACAACTCTCACCTGTCCCTCGCGCTGTGGAGCATGGCGCACGGCTTGGCGTTCCTTCACCTCGACGGCAAGCTGCAGCCTCAAGCCAGCTCAGACGTTGCCGATCGCGTCAAGTCGGCGGTTGCGGCGATCTTTGCGCTCAATGACAAGAAGTCCGCCAGCTAGTCCCGATCCGCTTACACCTCCAGGAGAACGAGCATGACAAAACGCATCCTCCACGTTGTCACCAATGTCAGCCACTATGACGACCCGTCGCACCCTACCGGTTTATGGCTGTCCGAACTGGTTCACGCCTGGGACGTGTTTGAGGAACACGGTTTCGAGCAGGCAATCGTCAGCCCGCAGGGAGGCTTTGCACCTTTGGAGCCACGCTCACTGAAGTTCCCCAGCTACGACAAGGCAGCCAAGTCGTGGCACGCTGACCCGTCCCGAATGGCGCTTCTTGAAAATACCGCCGGCCCGGAGAGCATTAATTCGGCGGATTTCGACGCCATTTACTTCACCGGGGGCCATGCGGTCATGTACGACTTTCCTGACAGCGAAGGATTGCAAAAGATCACCCGTGACATCTGGGAACAAGGAGGCATCGTATCCTCGGTCTGCCATGGATACTGCGGCCTGCTCAACACCAGGCTTTCCGACGGCAGTCTCCTTGTGGAGGGCCGGAAAGTAACCGGCTTCGCGTGGCAGGAAGAAGTCCTTGCCCGGGTGGATAAGCTCGTGCCTTACAACTCAGAGGAAGAAATGAAAAAGCGCGGGGCGTTGTATGAAAAGGCCCTGCTCCCGTTCGTGCCCTACGCCATCTCTGACGGCAAACTCGTTACGGGGCAGAACCCGGCTTCTGCAAAGGTGACCGCGGAGAAGATCGCCGCACTTCTCTAAAAAGGATCCTTCAGCGGGCACCCAGCTGGCCAAACTAAAGCGCGCTTTTGGAACCGAGAAGCCGGGTTGACCAGGCCCGGCTGACCCACCGGCGGTATTTTTGGCGACGGAAGAAGGTTGGTTTCACCGTTCTAGCTGGTCAGGCTCAAAGGAGAAGAGATGGATGAACGTCCGAAGCTGACTGTTCCTGATCTCGTTGGGCAGCCTGTGCACATTGCCCAAGAGATGGCGGCGAACATTGGGTTTGGTCTCGCCGCCGGGGACCCTGACGGGCCTGGACTCCGTTCGCGTACGTGGCCAGGGCTGTTCTGGGTAACCTCCCAAGATCCGTCCGCTGGGTCGGTCCTTGAGCGGGGTAGCCAAATTAGGATTACTTTCGTTCAGGACGGTCAAGCCCGAAGCGACGTGCCGGAGCAGACGGGCGGGCCGGCCCCCTCACTTAAGAGTCATGCGGAGGCTGAGAAGGACGAGTGAGCGATGTCCGGTGAGGGATGCCCTCAGGCTGCGGCTGGCCTAACGCCCAGGCTCTCAGAGGAAAGCACCAGAGCGTCCGATAGAGGATCCTCTTACGGGCGCCGCTGTTGACGCAAACAACGGAAAATACCGCTACAAGGATCCGGTCGGCACCCCTTCTACCGAAAGAGAATGTAGAAAACGATCGCTAGTCCGGGAAAGAGCGCCTGGCCGATGGCGCTGACCAGAAGGCGCTTCTCCGTTACCCACAGCCAGAAACCAAGGAGGACGTGGCAGGCGCAGCAGAAGATAATTATGGCCAACCCACTGGCGGGAGTGCCAGAGAAGTTCACCAGCCACAGACCTACGGCTATTCCAAGCCCAAAGGTGATGTTGTAGGCGCCAACGTTCATCGCCCACATCCGCACCGCCTGCACGTCGTCAGGTCGGATGAGAAAGATCCGGTGGAAACGTTGATCGCCATGGAAGAAGATCTCCAGGATGCCAACGCTGATCAGCGCGAGGCCGGTAGATCCCGCGAGTATCTGGCTCAGCAGATTCATGCCGTGCTCCTAGCGAATCCTGCAATTTCCGCTTCTCTGCGTGCAGGTTACGCTTCAGGCGCGAAGACCTTCAAGGGTGGTGGCAAACGTGGTCCGCTACCCATGCCCGCCCGCACTGAGCCCCGCCCCTACAGCCGCAACAAACGCATCCGTCTCCGCTGACCTCCGGCTCTTCAACCACAGCGCCGACGTCCGCCAAGCCAACGGATCGCCCACCAGCGGCCGCCACACAATTCCAGCGGGAAGGGGCGTCCACGGCTCCTCATTGAAGTGCACACCCCGGCCGGCCAGGATCAGTCCGTGTGTGAAGTGCTGGTTCCTGGCATGAACAATTGCCGCCGGCAAGTACCCAGCGTCCCGGCAGGTGTGCAGGAACGAGTCGTATAAGGTGGGGGCCATGTGCCGCGGGAAGATGATCAGCGAGCTCCCGGCCAAGTCGCCCAAGCGCACAGAAGACGCAGAAGCCAACGGGTGCGAGGCATTCAGCACCACACCCAATGCACGCGAGAACACCGGCCCCGACTCGAAACCCACGCTGCTCAAGGGGTGACGGACCACCGCAACGTCCAGTTCGCCGTCGCGCAGTCGCTCAACCTGCTCCACGGTGGTGAGCTCGTGCAGGTTCAACAGGACATCAGGCGCAAGCGAGCTAAACGAAGAAACCATCGTGGACAGCGCCACGGGGTTCGTATCCGGCGGCACTGCCACCTGCAGGATGCCCGAAGCGCCAGGCCGGATCCGCCGCATCGATTCCTGCGCCATGGCCACGTGATCCAGGACTCCGCGCGCGTGTTCCAGCAGCAAGGCCCCGGCCTCGGAAAGCTCGACGCCAGTGCGTCGCCGATGGAACAACTGCACCCCGAGTTCTTTCTCCAGGTCCTTGATCCGCTGCGAAAGTGGCGGCTGGGCCATATGCAGACGCTGTGCCGCGCGGCCGAAATGGAGCTCCTCGGAGAGCACCACAAAGTACTTGAGATGGTGGAGGTCCATCTGCGCACCATATCAGTTTGGTATCAAGGCGAGTAGATATTGATGTTAGACGGGTCACAATTGCCGATGGTCAGATGGGAACCAAGAAGCCCAACGAACCAAGGGAAACGCCCCAATGTCCCAAGATGTCCTCTTCGAACAAGACGGCCCCATCGCCATCATCACCCTCAACCGCCCGGACAAGCTCAACGCCTGGACCGAAGCCATGCGCAACGAACTCATCGGCCACCTGGAAGGCCTCAAAGGCAACGACGAAATCCGCACCGTCATCCTCACGGGAACCGGCCGCGCCTTCTGCGCCGGACAGGATCTGGCCGAGACTGCGTCCATGAACCCGGAGGACCACGAATCCGCCGAGGCTTGGATTGACGGTTTTGACCGTCTTTACCGCGCCGTCCGCAACCTCGATCAGATCACTATTGCCGCAGTCAACGGCGTCGCCGCAGGCTCTGGTTTCCAGTACTCACTACTAGCGGATCTCCGCGTCGGCGACTCCAAAGTCCGCATGGGCCAACCCGAAGTCCTCTCCGGCATCCCCAGCATCACCGGGATCTGGGCCATGTGGAGCATCCTCGGCAAGTCCAAGACCTCCCAGTTCGTCCTCACCGGTGAACTGGTGGACGCTGCCGAGGCTCAGCGGCTTGGCCTCCTTAACTACGTGGCGGACGACGGCGGCGTGCTGGATTACGCGAAGGACCTCGCCTCGCGCTTGAGCCTCCTTCCTCCGGGTGCGGTCCGACTGACGAAGAACCGTTTGCGCAGCTTGGAAGATGACGACCTGGCGGACGCCATGGCAGAAGCCAAGCGCGTCCACCGAGAGGCCTACGGCACCGGCGAACCACAGCGCGAGATGGCCCGCTTCCTCGCTGGCCGCCGTTAAGCCGCGAAGCAGGAGGCAAAACCATGACAACCACAGCAACCCAAGACCGCTACACCGAACTACGAAACTCCCACCGCTGGGAGGTTCCCGAGCTCTACAACATGGCCGTCGACGTCGCCGACCACCACCCAAGGGACAAGCGGGCTCTCATCCTGGAGTCCGCCGTCGAAGGTCAACGAGAGGTGAGTTGGGGCGAAATCCAGGACCGCTCACGGCAAATCGCAGCAACCCTCCAACGAGCCGGCATCAAGAAGGGCGACCGCGTCGCCGTCCTGCTGCCGCAGCGCTCCGATACCCCGGCTGCGTATCTGGGCGTGCTGCGGACCGGCGCCATCCTGGTCACGATGTCGCTGCTCTGGGCCGCGGAACCCATCCGATTCAGGCTTGAGGACAGCGGTGCGTCGGTGATCATCGCCGAGGAGTCTGCCAAGCACCTGTTCGAGGACTACGACGGCACCTTTATCGACATCGACAGCCCGGAAATCGCCACCGAAACCACTGAATTCCAGAACGTCGAAACCAAAGCCGACGACCCCGCCCTCATCTTCTACACTTCGGGAACCACCGGCCGCGCCAAGGGAATCGTCCACGCGCACCGCACGCTCCTCGGCCACAACGAGTTCGAGTACTGCCACCAACTCGGCGACGGCGATGTGTTCTACGGTGCGGGGGACTGGGCGTGGTCGCTCGCCAAACTCATGGGCCCGCTTCGGCTCGGCGCCACGCACCTCGTGTTCCGGCCGGAAGGCGGCTTTGACCCCGCAGCGCTGCTGGACGCCATGAGCCGCCACCGCGTCACCAGCGCCCTGGTCAATCCGACGTTCTTGCGCAAGATGCGCGAGGACGTGCCCGACGCCGGTACTCGCTTCCCGCTGTCCCTGCGGACGGTTTGCTCGTCCAACGAGCCGCTGACGCCGGACTTGATCGCTTGGTTCCAGTCGCAGTACGGGGTGACCCTGCTGGACTACTACGGCTCGACGGAGTCTTATCCGCTGCTGGGCAACTACCCCGAGGTCCCGGTGAAGCCGGGCTCGATGGGCAAGCCGCTGCCCGGTTGGGAGGTCCGGTTGCTGGACGAGGTTGGGCAGGAAGTGGCGGCCGGCGAGACCGGTGAGATCTGCCTGCGTGCCCGATCCAACCCGCAGTTTCCCTTGGGATACTGGAATATGCCGGAGGCGTCAGCCGCCGCGTTCGGTGGCGATTGGTACCACACGAAGGACCAAGCCTACGCGGATGACGACGGCTACTTCTGGTTCCTGGGGAGGACCGATGACGTCATCAAAACGTCCGGCTACCGTGTGGGGCCGTACGAGCTGGAGGCAGTCATTCGCGAACTCGATCCCGTGCGGGACGTGTCGGTGACCGGCGTGCCCGATGAGCTCCGCGGCCAGTCCATCAAGGCCTGGATCGAACTGATGCCCGGTCACGCTGGGGGAGCGGACCTGAGCGAAACCATCGTGGCGCATGTGAAGGAGAACTTCTCCCGCTTCGCTTACCCGCGATTCATTGAATACGTCTCCGCGCTGCCTAAGTCGGCCACCGGAAAAGTCCAGCGGGCCCAGCTCCGCGAACTCCCACACGTTGTAGCCTCTCCCCGCATCGAAGGACAACAATCATGAATACGATGACCGAGAAAGTCGCTGAAACTGAGTCTTCCCCCCGGCGCAGCCTCAAGCGCGTCGCTGCGGCAGCCGCCGTCGGAAATTTTGTCGAATGGTTCGACTCCGCGGCTTATGCGGTCATGTCCGTCACCATCGCGAAGCTCTTCTTCCCGGACTATTCAACGACGGCGTCACTCCTGGCCGTGTGGGCGATCTTCGCCGGCGGCTTCATCGCCAGGCCGCTCGGCGCGGCCTTCTTTGGACGTTACGGTGACCGGATTGGCAGGAACAAGATGCTTGGGCTGTGCGTGCTGATCATGAGCGCTGCGACGTTCTGCATCGGTATCCTGCCGACTTTTGCCGTGATCGGCGTGTGGGCTCCGATCCTGCTCTTCTTGTTCCGTGCGGTTCAGGGCTTCACGACAGGTGGTGAGTACACGGGCTCGTCGGCGTTCATCGTGGAGTATGCGCCGGAAGGTAAGCGCGCCACGTACGCCAGCATCATCCCGGCCACTGTCGGCCTGGCTTCGGTTGCCGGTGCGTTGCTCGGCGCGGCCATTACTGCGACTCTGAGCCCGGCCGACCTTCAGGCTTGGGGCTGGCGAATCCCCTTCCTGCTCGCAGCCCCGCTCGGCCTCATTGGCCTCTACATCCGGTCCAGGGTGGACGACACTCCGGTGTTCCGTGGCCTGGAGAAACGGGGCAACGTGGCGAAGAAGCCCTTGGGTGATGCCATCCGGCTTTGCGCACGGCAGATCTTCACACTGTTTGGCTACAGCATCACCAACGCGATCGCTTACTACCTGATGAGCAGCTACATGATCGCGTACATGACCTCGAGCCTTCACTACTCAAGCACTGAATCGATGATCACGAGCGTAGTCACGATGCTGGTGTACACAGCAGTGTGCCCTCTGGCCGCACGTGCCAGCGACCGTTACGGCCGCAAGCGGATGCTGCTGGTGGCGTGTGTTGGCTTTGTGGTGATGACCATTCCGGCATTCTCCATCATGCCGTTGGGACTCGGTTCGCGATCTTGGGCACCAGCGTCCTGGGTGCTTTGGTTGCGGTGATTGGTACGTCCAACGTTCCGGCCCTGGTGGAGATGTTCCCTTCATCGGTCCGTGCTTCCGGGTCTGCGATCGGTTACACCTTGGCCTACGTCCTGTTCGGTGGGACGGCTCCGTTCGTGGCGACCGGATTGGTGGCTGGCTTTGGGACGCCGTTGGCTCCGGCGTTCTACCTGATGGGCATGGCTCTGGTGTCCGCGGTGGTTGTGGTGTTGTTCTTCCGCGAGACGAAGGATCTGTCATTGTCGAGGACGACGGTTCTGTAGGGTTTTGTCACTGATGCTTGCTTCGAAAGCAGGAATCAAGTATCCATGAGTCTTTGCCGTACAACAGCGAGCCCCGAGGGCTATCTCGGGGCTCGCTGCATGAGATCAAAATCTACGACTCAGCACCGCCGGAATCGTGGCTGGTCAACGCATCGTTTTCAAGTTCACGACGAGCATCCTTGATTGCATTCTTTACGGCACGATAAATGACACCGTAAAGGACATACAGGAATATTGCCGCAAAGATCAGCGGTACAAAAAGCGTGAGAGTGAGATCCAAGTTAGAGGGCTCCATAGATCGGCTGGGAAGACTTGCGCAGGACGTCACCCTGGCTGTTATATCCAATGTTCAGGAATCCCCAACCAACAGACACGCTGGCGACACTCCCACCACGGTTTGCCTCGTATGAGAATGCAATTCCCACCTGCGCCGGACCACCAACTGTGCAATTGGCCGCGTTCAGCGTCGATGTGACGTACCCATTGTCGGTCAGGTTTGCGAAACCGGAAGTACCATCTGCAATATTCCAAATGGGGGACTTTGAGCCCACACCGGCGTCCCGCAGGGTGGCACGATTGGTGACCGTTCCATCATACTTGCCGGTATTGGCCAGGAGATTTCCGTGCCGAACACAGTCAGGATAAGTGAACTGCAAGGAAGCCAAGTCCTCGGGGGCGCCTTGGCCGACGAAGTCATCCCGCCAGTTCCACTGGCCATAGACCTTCAACTGGCGGCTTCCCTGTGCCAGCGGCACGTACGTGACGAAGACATTGAAGGCGTCCTGCGGGAAAGCCATCGGCTGAAGCCCCGTGCTCTCGCCATTCAGGACAGCTTGGGCATGCTCCGCGCTGACCTCACCCTCATTGTTCAGCGAGATTCGGGTGCTCTGTCCCGTCAACTTCTTTGAAAGTTTGTTGAGCCCAACAATGTCCTGAGGGTTGTTTGCAACAAACTGATCAATTTGCGCTTCAATTTCAGCATTGGAGAGCTTCTTTCCGACTTCGGCACTCGCCGGCGTGGCCGCAAGTCCGATAAGCAGGGCCGCGCTTGCGATAACGGCCATTTGCTTAGGTAATTTCCCCATTTTTCCCCCAAATATTTCTGTTGCTGAATTAATGCATGGATCACAGTATAGGACGTCGTGGCGAACAGCAAGTCATATGAGCGCACCCAAAAATAGATTAGGCACTATAGACGAATCATCGTTTCATTTCCAGTCAATTCATTAGAAAGTGCTGCCCTTGGCATGCTGTCCCCGCGACAAATAGAAGGTGGCCTTGACTCCGTCGGGGTCTGTGGCAGTCACGACTACGCGTCATGAATTGCCTATTCGGAAGGCCGATCCGCGCCCGCAGAACACGAACTGTAGAACCGTCCATACTTGGCCAGCACCAAATACATGACGACGGCGCTGACCCCACCCAGGAGGGGTCCGGCCCAGATCGCTATGGACGTTCCATGAATGAGGATCGCCGCGGCCGTGAAGGCAGACGCGAGGAGGCTAATTGCTGGTGCATCTGAGGCGGTCTCCCGATCGGTCACGGTCGCAACAGTGAGGGCCAGCCCATAAGAGATGGCTAAACCTAGCCAGTAGCTTCGGATCCGCTTGGCTGAGTTCGCGTTCATCGTAGGTTTCCCCAAAGATTCTTCACTGCCGGTTGCGTCTATGGATACGTGTCGCTGGATGGCGAGGTGGACATCGCCCCAGGTGGAGGCGTCATGGATGGCGGCTGCCTCGACATGATCGGGCATTGATTCCACCACCTAGACCACCATTCCCCTCCACCTAGATAGCCCCACGCGGCACTTATCTTTGGGGCATTCCACCACCTAGTTTCGATTTCCTCCTCTGTGGCACCTTCTCCAGCCCATAGCTTCGTTCCAAGAACGAGGGAAACTATTGGGGGTTGGGTAATTGACGCTGAATGAACAACAGACCATTGCCGCGGCGGTAGATCAGTGGATTACCGGCATACCGGGGCGCATCGCAGGCCATGTAGTTTTCGTGGAGAATCCCGAGCACACTGACTACGCAAAAACATTGGCCGGTGAGGGCTCCGTCATCCTTGCCCTCAATGGCGACAGGGACGACGAAGCCATCACAGCCGTGTCCGGCTCGTTCGATGCCACCGGAGAAGAACTCTTGGTGAACGGCACGCTCAGCCTGGAGATTCAGGATTACGTAGCCATTCCCTTCGTGAATCTTGTGGGGGTCACGCTCGTCCGCATCACCTCCGACGATGACTGGCTGGCATTCTTCGACGACGCCGACGAAGCCCGCCGTTCGGGCCACTTTATTCGTCAGCTCATCGAGGTCAATGCCGTCTTGGCCGAACGCGGATTGTTGACCGGACAAAGCTGCCAGGATCTCGCGAGGCTGCACATTGCGGCCGACGGAACAGTCCTCAGTGGTCCGTACGGCGCGAAGATCGGCCGAATTGGCGATCCCTTTTCCGATCTCCAAAGAAGATCGCTCGCGCTCCAGCCGGAGTCTTCGATTGCCTCCATCCGCGACCCCCGTAGTGTTCGCGAATCGCTGGCAGCCAGACCATGGATTCCCCGCTACCTGGCAGCGTTGGATGCCTGGAAGTTCATCTTCAGGGAGGACCGTGCAAGCACTCAATTTGTTGGCTTCGGCCTAAGCCTCTACGGAGCATCCACAAATGGCGAGCTGCCATCGCCCGGTGCGCCGTTCATCATTCGACATGGTGGCGAGCACAGTCTTTTGGACACCAAGTCCGGACGCGTCTTCAAGGTCGGGATTGACGCAGCTACCATCATCGAGGCCATCTCCAACCTGCAGGACGTCAGCGCTGCTGCCGCGCTCATAGCGCCGGCCCTCAACCTCCCAGAGGCCGTAGCAACAGGATCCGTGACGGCAATCCTGAATCAGTTCGAGCAGCTCGGCATTGACCTCATCGGCACTAAACGATGACCGTACCTCTAAAACACCAGGCACAGATCCCGCTCTGGGTTCCACTTGTAAGCCAGCACGATTTCGAGGCAGCAAGCTACACAGCGGTCAGGGCCCAGGGGGTCCATGTAAATTTCGAGGACGGGCAGCGACGACTCTGCGCAAAGAGCGGCCTGTGGAACACGAACCTTGGCTATGGGAATGCACAGATTGCAGAGTCAATAGCCGATGAACTGGAAACAGCGTCCTACCTGCCGCTTTTCCGGACTGCGCACCGCAAGGCCATTGAGGCAGCCACGGCACTCCTTGAATTGCCGAAGCATCACTTCGAGCGCGTTCTCTTCTCGACGTCCGGAGGTGCCGCCAACGACGCCGTTATGAAACTCGCGCGCCACTACTTCGTCCTGGACAAACAACCCGAACGCAAACTCGTCATCGGGCTAAGCGGCAGCTACCACGGGCTCACCTACGGCAGCCAGGCACTCAGCGGCGACGACCTCGGCCAAGCCGTATATGGTGTGGACAGGCGTAACATCCGGCATATCCGGTTCGACGACGACGGCGCGGAGCTGGCCCGACTCCTGACAAGGGAGGGACACCGCGTAGCAGCAGTGGTGGTTGAGCCCGTCCTTGGTTCGGGTGCGGAAGTTGTACCGGACGCCTTCCTGGCTGCACTCCTCAAACACCGGGATGAGCATGGCTTCCTCGTCGTAGCTGACGAAGTCGCCACCGGGTTCGGCCGTATCGGAGGGTGGTTCGCTTCAGATGAGTGGCGGGAAGCCCCGGACGTCGTTGTCACTTCCAAGGGACTTACCAACGGCACCAGCGCATGTGCCGCCCTCCTCATCGGCCAGCGCATAAGCCAGCTCTTCGATAAGAACGAGGCCGTCTTTGTCCACGGCGAAACCCAAGCCGGAACCCCAGCTACCTCTGCCGCGGTTCTCGCCACGATCTCCGAGATGAAAAGGCTGGATCACAACACTCTGACTCACCGGGTGTCAGAAGGCCTCGACCAGCTCATTGCCAAACTCCAGGCAAGTCCAGGGGTTGCCGGGTCCTCTGGACGGGGGTGCTTGCGGGGCGTCCTGCTGCGAACCGACAGTGGATCACCCCTTTCTCCGAACGGTGTCCTGGCGGTCGTCCGGCGGATCCATCAAGCCGGGGCAATCGTGCAGCCTGGGCCAGGCCGGATCCAGCTGCTGCCAGCACTGATCTATACACGGGAGAACTTCGGGGAACTGCATGCGGCCATGGTCGATGGGCTGGCAAAGGCGGAACGCGATGGTGTTTTCGCATGATCGCCGATCGCATATGGAACACGCGATGCGTCGTCCTCGACCCAGGGATGGCACCCAAATATATCGGCGGACTCACCCGTGGCCGGACCGGACTCGTGGTGGACAAGGCACTCACGGGTCAGAGGGATGCGTTGTTGGCGCGCGACCTAAAGGGAGCGCCAACACTGGAGCTGAACGCTGCCCCGGTCACAGTCGAAACCCTGCGGGTTGTGGGCAGCTTTGTCCGCAAACACGGACTTCGGACAGTTGTGGGACTTGGCGGCGGTTCCGTGATGGATGCAGTGAAACTCGCGGCATTGTTCACTGCGGACCCGAGCCTCACGGTCTTCGTCGAACGCCATGCCAAACGTTCGGGTCTGGTAGTCCTGCCTCCAGTCGCCTATCCAAACGAGCGCTCCCGCACCATCCTCATGCCGTCAACCGTGGGGACCGGCGCTGAAGTCAGCGCAGTAGCGTGCCTGGACACCGCCGTCGGACGCCGTTTGATCTCCTCACGTCACCTCACAGGTGACGTGGCCGTGCTCGACGCCGACAATCTCGCCACTCTGCCCACGCAGCTGCTTTTCGAAGGTTTGCTTGAGGCGTTCCTCCGGGTGGCAGGGACCATGATTGGCAGCAGCCCAAGCGTGTTCGACGACGACGGTCACTCACTTTTGGCGCGGATCGTCCGGCTCGGGAATCGAGTGACACGTGAGGATGCGCCCGAGCTGAGACTGACGGCAGCCCACCTCAGCATGGAGACCCACACCGGCTGGGCCCTGATCGGCCGTGATCCGTACGGAGCGAAGCACTGGTATGTCGCCAACGAACTCGCCCACGTCACTGGGGCCCGAAAGATGACCGCCACCGCCTCGGTGATGGGTCCCATCTGGGCTGAGATAGCCAAGGGAAACGCAGCCTGGGGAGACCAACAAAGACTCCTGAAGCTCTGGTCCGTGGTTGTAGATGCGGATCCTTCATTGGATCCCAACCCCGCCAAAGGCATCAACCAATTGATGTGGCGGTGGGGCATTGCGGGTCTGGACGTCATCGGGGAGCAGGCGTTGATGAAGACTTCCGAGGCCGCCCTCCAGAACTGGGGCGGTGGGCTGCCGATGCTGCGGGGCATTGATGCCGTGCAGATCCAGCATGTCCTCTCCAAAGCAGGGCTGGAACAACAAATCTTGCCAGGCCCAGTGGGCGAGCTACGAGCGGTAAGGGAAAGGGGGTGAGCACCATGAGCAGCACTCTTGCACCCAGGACCTTGGACCTCAACGTCCAGGAACTGGAAAGCATCGACGTCCCTGACGACTGGAGCGAACGCATCCACGGCATCACCGTGGGCCTCGCATTGATCGGGATCGCCGTCAGCATTACCTGACGAATACGCGCAGTCCTTCAACCCGCAGCGAAGGGAGGTGAACGCAAATGCAGAAACAGCTCAACATCTCCATCCAGGAGATCGAGTCGCTGGAAACCCCGGACTTCAACAACTGGTTCATCGGAGTGTCCCAGGGAGTTGCCATCGGCATTATCGCCGTCAGCATTACCTAACCGTCCCGGAAACGGAACGGGCCAACAACAAAAGAGCAACAACAAAGAAAGGAGAACGGAATGATCGCAAACCCGAACTTGCAGCTGACCATCGAAGAACTGGAGAACCTCGACACCCCGGACGATACGCCGTGGTACATGCGCGTTGGTGACGTCATCATCATCGCCGGCATCTTTGTCGGAATCGCCGCCACCTAGCTGGTGCACGCGGGCGGCGCGACCTTTCGCTGCCGCCCGCGTGTAACCGGACACCAACCAACTCCCGGAGAACACGAGCTGATGAATACCCCACCCGACAAGTCCGCCGATGCCATCCTTCGCGTCCTTGGCCACATGGATCCACCCGAGGATTTGTACAGTGTTTCAGGGTCACGCCTTTACGATCAGATCACTGCTGGCGACCTGACTGAACTTCCCGAGATCCTGGCTGCGGCACGAAAAACCACCGGCCCCATTCTGGAATTGGCTGCGGGATCAGGCCGGATCACCCGGCCGCTCCTCGCCTTGGGACGTCCGCTGACCGCCGTCGATTCTTCGCCGGAAATGCTCGCAATACTCGCGGAAAGGATCGCAACCACGGCGTTCAATCCCCGCGGGGTGGCGGTGGAATTGGTCGAAGCGGACATGTCCCGATTTGAGGTCGACGGCGGCTACGGTTGCGTCGTTCTCGGCGCCAGTTCCATCACGCTCCTGGATCCTCATGGCAGGAGGGAGTTGTTCGGCCGCGTCCGTGACTGCTTGACGCCCGGCGGCCGCTTCCTCTTGACACTACTCAACGCAGACAGTCACCAGGCCTCGGAAGGACACGACGGCGGCACGACAGTTTCGGCGCTGGGCGAGGACGCATTCCTCATCACCGTGGAAAGTCGTGATCCGATGAACGGGGCCAGACACGTGACCATGATCCATGTTGGCTTCAATGAAGAGGGTACGTACCGATCGTCCGCATATTCGAGCGACATCGCTTTCGTCAGTAACAGCCTCATCGAGGAGGAAATGCGGGCAGAAGGTCTCACTATCCTCGAGCGGCGGCCGGTCCGCATCGCCACCCCGGTGCCGGGCCTGAACGACATCGAGTTGTGGGTGTGTGGCAAATGAGCATCGATCCTGTACGTACCCTTGATCCTTCGTTCGGGCTGGTTTCCGAGGCGACGGTCTACCTGCCCAACGATGTTGGGCTCTGGCGTACCGTAGCTTCGCTGGCAAATGGGCGCCCGGATGGGAAAGGGTTCGCAACCGCCGTCGGAGCTTTTGACGTGAAGAAGCGGTCCTCCATGACGCGGGGCGCTGGCGAGGCCGTTGAGCGTTTCGCGTTGGTGCCCGGGGCGGCTGACGTCGAACATCTTCTTGCCGGGAGCGTCGGAACGGACAAGCGCATCGATTTCGTCACGGCAGGGTTGGGCCGCGCATCTGCTCTCGCCTTCGACTTCCCGTGGTACCGGGCGACGGATTTGCTGACGGGCCAGGAATCGCACGTGCCAGCTGCCGTGGTGGACTACAGCGCCGGCGCCTCCACGTCTCCCGAACCTTGGAGCCGCTTTTTTGACCCTTCGCCGAACGGCGCAGCTTCCGGGCCGTCAGACCGCTTTGCGCAAGTATCCGGCATCGGCGAAGTCGTTGAGCGGGATGCCTTCCTTTCCGCATGGCGCCAGAGGATTCCGCTCAACAAGTTTGTGTCTGGGGCGATGCCGGCAGCCGTGCTCGACGCGCCCGGGACACGGAGTTTCCTGCGGCTCGTGGCGGCTGCACGCGCTGCTGGCATTGAGCCCACCCTCGCGTTTGTCCCGCACAATGAAAGTCCCTTGCATGTAGCGGTCTGCGTCATCACCGGTCAGCGGGAGCCCGGGCACTTCGGTGCCGTTGGCCTCAAGGCAGCAGCCGATCCCGTCGTCGCACTGGCGGGAGCCCTCCAGGAAGGCCTGCAGATCCGCGAACTCTTCCTGGCGCGCACGCCCTCAACAGTTTCATCATCGCAGGTGACAGACGACGAATCCCGTGCTGACTTCTGGACCACCGGTCAAGCCCTGGCTGAATTGCATTTGTGGGTTCGAACCTTCAGGCCCGCCCACTTTCCGCCGGTCAAACACGTACCGAACGTCGATGCCCTGGTGAAGTACTTGGCGAGGCGTGACATTCAGTCGCACTGGGTCAGCCTCACCCACCGCCTCCCAGCGGCCATTCAGGAGCTCGGCTGGGCAGCCGGCAAGGCGATTTGCCCAGGCGCGGTTCCCCTGACGATGGATGAAACCAAAGGACTGGTTCGTATGCCCCCAGGATCTGTCGGTGACCCATCCGGCTCGTCCACAACACCGCACCCACTGATATGAGAAGGCCATACATGTCCGGACCCAAGGTTCCGGTACCAGCTCAGTGGCCGGTACAGCTGGCCGCAACGGCCTCCATTGATCAACCGTTACGCGATGGCGGTCCTTGGATTGTTGCCATGAACAGTGTGCCAAAAGCTCGCGTTTCAGCAGATGTAGCTGCTGTGCTCAGGACAATTGACGGCGAGAAAAATCCTGCCCAGGTTGCCCAACGCCTTGGGCCTCCTTGGACTGCCGCCGACGTCATGGGAATCGTTCGCCAGCTGACGCACACCGGCATCTTCGACGGCGGTGCGCACCCGCCAAGGGAACGCAGGGTCAAGTTCCGGGCACCGTTAACGGTGCAGTTCACCTTGTTCAATCCGGCGCCGCTCCTGACGATATTCCGGCCTGTTGTTGCTGCCATGGCGCGGCCAATAGCTGCGTTGCCCCTTGCCTTGCTCCTCATAGGCGGCATCCTCGGCGCCCTGGCAGCTGGGCCGGACATTTGGCGGGTCTTGGCACGCCCACTGGCCCTTGATGTATACGTCAATGTTGCAGGTGCGATGGTGGCCTCCACGTTGCTGCATGAACTCGGCCATGGAATGGCCCTCAGCTACTTTGGCGGTACGCCTCGACGAATTGGCATCATGTTGTTCTACCTATCTCCGGCATTCTTCTGCGACGTAACCGATGGCTGGCGGTTGAGCTCCCGGAAGCAGCGGGTTGTGACTGCCCTGGCCGGGCCCTTGGTGCATCTTGGCTTAGGGAGCATTGCGGTGGCGGCGCAGGCTTTCCTACCGGCATCGTCGGTAAAAGATGCGGCGCTGCTGTATGGGGTCATTTGTTGGGCCGTCGCCATTTTGAATCTCTTCCCGTTCATCAAGCTGGACGGCTACGTTGCTTTGATGTCCGCAGTGGACATTCCCCACCTTCGCCGGAAATCCATAAAGGCATTGGCCGACGTCCTTTGCTCAAGGTTTCTTGGAGCGCGCGCCACCTTTCGCGGTAATGGTTTGCTTCCCTGGTTCGGGTTGGCGAGCTCCATTGCAGGTGTCGGCTTCATGGTCATTGGCTTCCAACGCATCGTGCCGATTTTCCTGCAGCTCGGCTACGCCGGGCACATTGTGGTGTTTGCCGTCCTTTGCCTGCTCATCGTGGTGGCTTGCAGAAGCTTGATTCAGTTTTTCCGCATGGCCGCGCAGAATGGCAGCCCAGTGTGGAGGCGTGCCCTCATCATGCTCCTGGGAATTCTTGCCATCGGGACGCTTCTCGTCGTAATCCCTGTACGTCCTGTGACCATTGCGGGCTACACCTATGCGAATGGTCAGCTGCTCATCGTGACTTCCAACCAAGCTGCCGATCAATCGCTGGAACCGGGCGACAGCGTCACCTTGCAATCGCAGGGAATGATCATCCATCAAAACCTCGGCCGGGCCATCATTGGCGACCACCCGCCGTCGTCAACCATGGCACCGGTGGACACCGTCGTCCCGATAGCGCTCGCAGACACCACCCTGCCCGTGTTGGCGTACGTCGGCCAGTTGGAAGGAAGCGCCACCCTCCCTGCATCGGGGCGGGCGGAAGTAATCAGCAGACGCCAAACAAATGTGGCGGAGTGGCTCTGGCAAGCCATTTCACATTCGCCGTTATGGCCCATACAACCCGAACCCGACGACTCCACGAAAGGGCCCTCATGACAATCCACGCCAGCTTCGAGGGATTCAGCAAGCGAAGAGGCCAACGGCTTGCCGTCGACGATCTGACGTTCAATGTGCCGGCCGGGCGGGTTGTGGGATTGATCGGCCCCAACGGTGCCGGAAAGAGTACGGCGCTCGCCGGGCTGACAGGCCTGGTGAAGGCGACGTCGGGTCGTGCAACGGTCTTCGGAATGGACTATCGCTCGCTCAAGAGGCCGGCCACCAAGGTTGGAGTGAACTTGGACGGGATGGAAGTGGAGCCCGGATTAACGGGGCGCCGCCATCTGCAGATCTGCCGGTTGGCAGCAGGGGTGGGCAGGGAAAACGTTGAGCGGGTCCTGGACCAGGTGGATCTTGCAGCCCACGCGGACAGGAAGGTCCGCGACTACTCGCTGGGCATGAAACAACGGCTTGGGATTGCATCCGCGATCATCGGAAACCCCCGGCTGCTTGTCCTCGACGAGCCTGCCAACGGTCTGGACCCGGAAGGCATCCAGTGGCTGCGCGGCTTTCTCCACGGGTTCGCCGAATCCGGCGGGAGTGCCTTGGTTTCAAGCCACCAGCTATTGGAGCTCGAACAAGTGGTCCACGACGTCGTCATCCTGAAGCAGCGGACGTTGTTCCACGGGACCCTTGAGGAAGCGAAGGTTCTTGGTGGCGGCAGCCTCGAATCGGCGTATTTCAAGATCCTGGAGGGTGCCCGGTGACGGGGCGTCCCCACTCCAACTGGGCCTGTGGACTACGCGCAGAGCTACTGAGGTACTTCAGCGGCTATTCGATTCTGGGCATCCTGGCCTTCAGCGCCTTGGTGCCCTGGTTCGTGGCCAACTTCCTGGGCTGGCCGGATAGTGCAGATCAGCTGTCCGCGACGGAAAATATTCAAGCGTTTTGGGCTCTGGCCACCAGCATTGCGATCGTGACCACGTTTGCCGGGAGCTACCTGGTGACACGCGAGTCCTACTACGGGACGCTCCGACACAGCCTAGTGATGTCCGAGTCAGTGCAGCTTGTGGCGGTCAAGTACGCTGCTGCGCTCGTAGTTGGCCTTGGCACCCTGGCGGCGGGAATTCTGGCTTGGGGAGCCAGCGTCGTTTTCACCCTGACACCGGAATTGCGCGTAGAACTCTTCACGCCAGAGTCCTGGCGGGCCCTGCCCGGCGTCGTGGTCGCGTCAGCTGTTGCTTCCCTGTGGGGTTGCTCGCTGGGCTGGATTATTCGGCATTACTACGCGACGACGATCGTCACCATGTTGATACCGCTCGCCGTCGAACTGCCCGTCGTGGCCAACGAGCCCGAAATAGGGCGTTGGCTGCCCTCCGGCGCGTTGGCGGGCATTGCCTCCCTGCCTTTTGAGGGCCTTCTTCCACCAGGCTCCGCGTTCCTGGTGTCGCTGGCGTGGCTACTCGCAGCCGGCGCCTGCCTCGTCGCGGTGCTCCAGAGAAAGGAGTTCTAGATGATGCCCGTGCTTCTTGCCGATCTTCGCCGGCCGTGGCTGTGGAAAGGCTCCGGGATTGCGTCCGTGCTGGTTATCGGACTATTGGGCACGCTCCTGGTGGCAGCCAATCTGGAACCCACCACGGGTGGTCCTTCTCCCGAAGGACCTCTCCGAGAGGCAGGCCTGTCGCTCATGCTCACGGGTGCGGGCGTGATGGGCTCCTGCTCGTTCACGGCCGACTTCCGGGCGGGGTGCCTTACCCGCAGGGTCCTGTTGTTCCAAAGGATCCCGGCATTTATTGCCCGAGCCCTGTCAACAGTTCTTGCAGCACTCCTGAGCGGTGTGATCGTCGGCGTCGCCTTCGGCTTGTCCGGAGCACTATTTTCAGAAGGATGGCAGGTCAGCCCCCAGGTGGTGCTGGCCTTCGCTGGAATGGCGGCGATGGGATCCGTTTGGGGATTCGCGATCGGGTCCTTCATTCGTAGCCATCTTGTGAGCCTCTTCGCAGTTCCGCTGAGTCTGGTGGTTCCGCAGGTCCTGCCCCTGGGTAATGCCGGGGCGTACCTCTTTCCGTTCCAAGCTGCCGACTGGGCGAATCAAGCGGCAGTCCACATACCGCCGTCGGGGTCTTTCTCCGGGGCTCTTGCATGGCTGTTAATCGTCTTGGGGGCAGCCTGCGACGTGTTCTCCAAGCGTGACTTGGCCTGATAACCATCAAGAAATCAAGGAACTCATTGTGAATCGTAAACCGCTGGTATGGCTTCTTCTCGCCCTCACCATGGCCTCTTACGCCGTCTATATTTTCCTCTCAAGCAGCAGCGAATCTGTTTGGTCCCTTATTTCCGGAATCATCATCGCGGCGGCTTCGTTGGTGATGTTGTGGAGATTCTGCCGGGAACTCAAGACCAACCGCCAAGAGTGAGCAATTTGGACGAATTGTGGCGAAAACTCTGGACTACGCGGGCGTACAAAGGTTTTGTCACCATCAACCAGGACACGTACCTGGAAGCTGACGGCTCAGTTTCAACCTGGGACGTGATTGCCAGCCCGGACTCCGCCGCGGTTCTCGCGTTCACGGAGGGCGGAACCGAGGTGGTGCTGTTTGAGCAGTTCCGCGTCGGCCCAGGGAAGACCTTGCTTGAACTGCCCGGGGGCTACTTGAACGAGAATGAAACTCCGGTAGATGCGGCCCGACGCGAGTTGGCGGAGGAAACGGGCTATCGCTCGTCGGCTATCTACTACGCAGGATCCGAGTGGTGGTCCGCCAACTCAACCAGGCGCAAACACCTCGTCATCGCAGCAGAAGCCCGCCCCGGCAGCGACCCCTTGTGGGACGCGTCCGAGGCGGGCTTCGTTCGGCTATTGCCAAGTGACGAGCTGATGGACTTCCTGTTGAGCGGTGAGTTAACAGACGCGGGACTTGCCTGCCGCGGACTCATGAAGTTCGCTGCCAGCACCCAACCTGCCGGCAACCAACGGAGCCCTGCATTGGACAAGCTTCAGGCGACAGTCCGAGGCCTGTTTCCTAGCTAATACGTACATCAATCACGGCCCGCTGCTTGGCTTCAAAACCATCGCCGATCCACCTCCACGACGCGTCGGCTCAGCTGCAGCCGTGAGCTTTCCGCCTTCGCCGAACTCAATCGCCGTAGCTGCGCCTATTTCGGCCGCCGAGGTGAAAGCATCACCGGCCGGGACCAGATCATGGCCCAACGATTCCAGCGCGGGGCCGTAAGCATCAATGAACGCCGGCTCGGAACTCACGGTGAGACCGTTTCGAGGAGCAGCCCGCGGAGCGGCGATTGCCTCGGAGATATCCATCCCCAGGTCAATGCGGTTAAGGATGGTCTGCAGCACGGTGGTGATGATGGTAGATCCGCCCGGCGAACCGAGGGCCAGGAACGGGTTGCCGTCTTGCAGGATGATGGTGGGCGACATCGAAGAACGGGGACGTTTGCCTGGCTGGATCCTGTTGGGATCAGTCGCTTTGTATTCGGCGCTGAAGTCAGTCAACTCGTTGTTCAAGAGGAATCCGCGGCCCGGGACGACGATTCCGGATCCACCTGTTTGCTCAATGGTCAGGGTGTACTCCACCACGTTTCCCCATTTGTCGGCGACAGTCAGGTTGGTGGTGGAAATGTTCTCGGTGTCCGTCTCGTCGGCGAGCGGTGCAGCCGCGGCCGGGCACGCGCCGTCGTACGTTGTTATGTCTCCCGGGGTAACCGGCTTGGGAGCTGCAACAGTCGGATCAATCTCGCAGGCGCGTTCCTTCCCGAAAATCGGGTCTGTGAGGACATCAGTGGGAACATCAACGAAGGCCGGATCGCCCACATAAGCGCCACGGTCGGCGAACGCCAGCGAGCTGGCCTCGAAATAGTGGTGCAGCGCGTCCACCGGCTGCATGTCCTTGAGCTCGAAGTTTTCCAGGATGTTCAGCGACTCGCCAACAGTGGTTCCACCGCTGCTGGATGGCGCCATTCCATAGACGTCATAGCCGCGGTACTCCACGTGCGTTGGATCCTGGTCGAGAGCCTTGTACCCGGCGAGATCGTCCGTTGTCATGAACCCGACCGGTACGGGCAGGTCAGTCTCGCCGGATTTCGGCGGTGCTTTTACTGCGGAGACAATTTCTTCTGCGAGCGGACCCGTGTAGAAAGCGCTGGTGCCTTGCTTTGCCAGCAGGCGGTAGGTCTCGGCCAGTTCGGGGTTCTTGAAGATACTCCCGACGGCGGGAGCGTCGCCACCGGGGAGGAAAAGGTCCTGGGTGGAGGTGAAGGTGTTGAAACGGAACTTGTTGTCCAGAGTCTGGTTCCGGAACGTCTCGTCTACCACGAACCCTCGGTTGGCTACCTTGATTGCCGGCTTTAGTGCCTCGCCCAAGTCCAAAGTTCCCCAACGCTCAAGTGCGCGTTCCCACGTGGCAGGGGTACCGGGGACGCCGACAGAGACGCCGCTGGTTGGCAGTTCGGGCCTCTTGGTCGTAAAGAGATAGGGCTTGACGGTGGCGGGATCGATGAAAGCATCGTTCGGCATAGTTGCCGGCGCCGTTTCGCGGCCATCAATGGTGCTGACTTTCTTGGTCTTGGCGTCGTAGAACACGAAATAGCCGCCGCCTCCAATGCCGGCGCTATACGGTTCTGTTACACCAAGAGTGGCGGCCGCAGCGACTGCGGCGTCGGCTGCGTTACCACCTTTGCGAAGGACTTCGATAGCGGCTGCTGAAGCCTCCGGATCCACCGTGCTTACCGCGCCGCCGTACCCGGTGGCAGTGGGGTTTTTGTCAGTTTCGCGAGGATCGGCGAAGGCAGGACCCGCCACCGCTCCGCTAGTCACGCTCAGGGCCAGGGCTGCAGTGACCGCAGCCAGTTGGCGTCTCACATGTGTCATGGTTCTCCCAGATTTTTCCCAGACGATGATGTGGTTGGACGGTCCGGCCACCCTATCCGGGGCTTTGGGGAGATTCAACGGTTGTAATTCCGGGCATGGAAAGGGTAAGGAAGGGCTAGGGGCCCGGGTGCCTGTTGCCTATCCACGATCAGCCCGCTCGCCTCATGGCTCGGACTGATTTTCTCTAACCGGGCCCTGCGGCCTAATCCCTTGGGCAGTAGAAACTTAGAGGTAGCTCTTCACACTCCCGCGGAGTGCCTCCGCGTGGTCGTAGATCTCCTCCAGCGAGCTAATCGGTACACGCGTTTCTTCTTTGTTCGCGTCGAAGAGCCCGAGGTACTTCTGGCTTCGATTGAAGTGAAGCCGAGCGATCGGCTTGCGGTTGTTGTCGTCGAGGAGAACGGCAAAGTATGACTTGGCATCCCGTTGCACGACACGTGTGGGTTTCACTTCGCTGCACACAATGGCCCGCACGATTTGGTAACCCTCGATTTCTTCGAGTGTCGTCTCAATGGCGTCGGCTTCTATAAGATCCGCCTCAGCGACCGGCTTGCTGGAGACAGCAGCAGCGGCGACATCATCGTTTGCGGTGTAGGCTTGGGCGCCGAGAGCTTTCTTGAGTCTCTCGTTGACTTGATCGTTTAGGAATTGCTTTGTTGCTTTCCCCACCAACATGGTGAATTGCTCGCGAACACGCTGTGTATATGGTCCTGTGTAGACGCGTGTAGTGAGGAACTTGACCCATTCGTCTTCAGGTTCCCGGAATTGTGCTGCAAGAGTCCTCTTCAGTTCCCCGATGTACTTCAGTTCACCGGCGGCGCTAATGATGGAGTCAAGATCGAAGACGTCCTTCGAGAGCTTCTGAAGTTCGGGGAGCAGAGTTTCGTCGATGTCGTTCAGGTCCAGGACCAGGAACGGCTTGGCATCCATGCGGTTGGGCGCATCAAGGTCGGTGAAGAACTGGTATATCTCACCGTTAGTGAGGATCGCGATCCTGGCGTTCGTAACTGCAAAATAGCGGAAGAGTTGTGATGCGTGCTCGATCTTCACCGGTTCGATTGACTTCTTGCACTCAATCAGAATCTGGATCTCGCCATCTTTCACAATGGCGTAATCGACCTTTTCGCCCTTCTTCACACCGACATCTGCTGTGAATTCGGGAACGACTTCCAACGGATTGAAGACGTCATAGCCCAAAATCGAGGAGATAAATGGCATTACGAACGCGTTTTTCGTGGCCTCTTCGGTCTCAATGACCCCCCGTTGCTGCCGCACTTTGGCTGCCAACGCAGCAAGTCGCTCTGCAAACTCCAATTTGACCCCCATGGTCTCAGGAACGATTAGTGAGCCCACACTATCCGAGGCTTGCGACAAAACTGTGCAATGAGACTCTGGCCCCCCATTCAGGCCACCAACGCCTCCAGGACACTTTTGCCAATTTCCCTGCCGATCTGTTGCAGCAGCTCCGCTGAAAGCAAAGGATCCTTCGCGGAGTCCAAGGTTGTGTAGTCAGCCAGCGCATATACGCAGGACAAGGACATCTCGGACCACCGCTCTTGCGGCAGCAGCGAGCGGCCGGCGACGGCGATGATGGGCCGGGTGCCGGAACGGCGGGCGACGGCGGCGGGCAGCTTCCCTGCGAGCGTCTGCTCATCGATGCTGCCTTCGCCGGTGATCACAAGATCGCAATTCTCCCTGCGGGCATCGAAGTCCAGAAGGTCCAGGAAGTAGTCCGCGCCTGAAACCTGGCGGGCACCCAGCAGGAGGCAGGCGAACCCGATCCCGCCGGCACTGCCGGCACCGGGCTGCTCTGCCAAGGACGCGATCCCAGCCTGCGACTCGCGGCCTGACCAGGAACCCACCGCAGAACCAGCGCCAGAACCGGCGAGCACCGAAACGAAGTGCGTCAGACCGGCGTCGAGCGCTGAAACATCAGTGAGCGAACAGCCCTTCTGCGGCCCGAAAACGGCGGGCGAGCCGTCGGGACCGCAAAGTGGGTTGTGGACGTCGGTGGCGAGGATGAGTTCCACGTCCGCCAGTTCCGGGACCAACGATCCGGACACCGAATGCACCAGTGAGAGTGAATGCCCGTTGCCTGACAGGGAAAGCCCGGACGAATCCAGGAACCGAAGACCCAGCGCTGCGAGCATGCCCATGCCGCCATCGGTACTGGAACTGCCGCCAAGGGCCAGCACCAAACGTGCGGGCCGAAGGCCCAAGGCAAACAGCACGGCTTCGCCGAAACCACGGCTCGAAGACTCCATCGGCGCCAAGTCACCTTGAGGCAGTACGGCCAAACCGCACGTGTTCGCGACCTCCACAACTGCCGTGACGCCGTCGAACGCGATGTCTGCCTGGACGGGCCGGCCCGTGGGGCCGGCAACCGTGCAGTTGTAACGGCCGAAGCCGGAGGCGACGGCGGCATCAACGCTGCCGTCACCTCCGTCCGCGAGTGGAAGGATCTCGCAGTGGATCGCCCCGGATGTGCCGTGGGCGGCACCGAGGCCCGCTGCCAGGGCTTCCGCAACCTCGCCGGCGGTGAGGCTGCCTTTGAACTTGTCAGGGGCGATGAGCACGGTCTTCGGGGCGGTGGTGTTGGTCATGTCAAATGGATTCCGAGTAGGCGGGACGGCGGTCGGCGGAGGCGGCGGGTACAGGAGGTGACGGTACGACGGCGGCTGAGTGCTTGGGTGCCTCAAGGGGGTCTGTCTCGTCCTCCACAGGGACCACCACGGCATCATCAGCTGGCATCGGTTCCACGGTCTCGCCCGCAAAGACGCGACGGGCGCGGTCGGTGTCCAGTGTGCGGTCCCAGCGGGCGATGACCAGGGTGGCCACGGCGTTGCCGGTGAAGTTGACCAGGGCACGGCACTCGGACATGAATTTGTCGATTCCGAAGATCAGCATGATCCCGGCCGCGGGGATGGTGCCGAGCGTGGTGAGCGTGGCGGTGAGGGCAATGAAACCGCCTCCGGCGACGCCTGCCGCACCCTTGGAAGTCAGGAGCATCACGGCGAGCAGGCCGAGCTGCTGGCCAATGGTCAGATCCGTGTTGGTGGCTTGTGCGATGTACAGGGCAGCGAGCGAAAGGTAGATGGCGGCGCCGTCCAGGTTGAAGCTGTAACCGGTGGGAACAACCAGGCCAACAGTCTCCTTCTTCACTCCGGCATGCTCGAGCTTGCGCATCAGGCCGGGGAGAGCAGGCTCAGCGGTAGAGGTGCCCAGGATGAGCATGTATTCCTCTTTGAGGTGCCGGATCATGGTGAAGATGTTCAGCCGCAGCATGGCCATGATGGAGCCGAGCACAACAATCACGAACAGTATGGAGGTGCCGTAGAACAGCGCAATCAATCCGCCCATGCTGGTCAGCGACGAGACACCGTACTTGCCAACTGCGAAGGCCATGGCGCCGAACGCACCCAGCGGAGCGGCCTTCATGATGAAGCCCAGGATCTTGAACATCACGCCGGTGAGCCGTTGGACGCCGTCCAGCACAGGTGCGCCAACCTTGCCCATGGCGTTCAGGGCGATGCCGAACACCACAGCAATGAAGATGATCTGCAGGATGTCGCCCTCAACGAACGGGCCGGCGATGCTGTTGGGAATGATGTGCGTCAGGAACTGCCACCACTCCTGGTGCTGTCCGGCGTCGATCAGTTTCGCAGCCGAGTCGGAGGTCTTGATAGTGCTGGCGTCTGCGTTGACTCCGTCACCCAGACGGAAAACGTTGATGGCCACAAGGCCGAAGACCATGGCGCAAATAGTGCCGATCTGGAAGTAGGTGAGGGCTTTCAGACCCGTCATCCCCACCTTCTTGAGGTCGGCGACACTGGCGATTCCGCCCACGATGGTCAGGAACACGATGGGGCCAATGAGCATCTTCATCGCGTTCACGAACGTGGTGCCGATGGGTTCCATGGCGATGCCGGCGGTCGGGGCGAGCCAGCCCAGAACGATGCCGACCACGATCGCGGTGAGCACCCAAAAGTACAACTGCCGGTACCAACGGGTCTTGTTTGGCGCTTTCCTGCATGTGGCCGCTGCGCCGGCGGTGGTGATGTGTTCCATGATTCCTACCTCATTGTGGAATGTCTCTGGAGAAGCTGAAGGATGTGGGGAATTACGACGGCGGCCAGGCGGCCGCCGTCGAACGTTCACTCTGTTGGGTCAGACAGCCGCGAGAGTGCTGACGAGGGCCGAGATAATGGCCTCGGTGACATCGTCCGTGGTGGCGTCGCCGCCGACGTCGCGGGTCAGGTGACCGGAACCGGTGGCCTGTTCGATCGCTGCCTCCACGCGGCGGGCTTCCTCGTGCAGGCCGAAGTGGTCCAACATGAGGGCGGCACTGGCGATGGCACCGATCGGGTTGCTGATGCCTTGGCCCGCAATGTCTGGTGCGGAACCGTGGACCGGCTCGAACATGGACGGGAAGCGGCGCTCCGGGTTCAGATTGGCGCTCGCGGCCAGGCCAAGGCTGCCGGCAATGGCGGAGCCGAGGTCCGAGAGGATGTCGGCGTTCAGGTTGGAGGCAACCACTACGGACAGGTCCTCCGGCTTGAGGATGAACTTGGCGCTCATCGCATCAACCAGCACGCTCTCGGTCTGCACATCCGGGTAGTCCAAGGCGACACGCTGGAAGGTTTCGTCCCAGAGGACCATGCCGTACTGCTGGGCGTTGGACTTGGTCACCGAGGAAACCTTCTTCACCGTGCGGGTCCTGGCGAGATCGAAGGCGAAACGCATGATGCGTTCGCAGCCTTTTTCGGTGAAGAGCGCGGTCTGGAGGGCGACCTCATTGCCGGGACCGCGGCCGCTCAAGTTGCGTCCGCCGAGGCCGGCGTATTCGCCCTCGCTGTTTTCGCGGACGACGATCCAGTCCAGCTCGGTATCGTCAGCCTTGCGGAGCGGGGACTGGATTCCGGGGAGGAACTTGACCGGGCGGATGTTGGCCCACTGGTCAAAGTTCTGGGTGATGTTCAGGCGCAGGCCCCAGAGGCTGATGTGGTCCGGGACGTTTTCCCAACCAACGGCTCCGAAGTAGATGGCGTCGAAGTCCTTGAGAGCTTCAAGGCCCTTTGGATCCATCATCTGCCCGGTCTTTTCGTAGTAGCCGCAACCCCACGGGAATTCGGTCCATTCGAAGGCGAACTTGCCGTCGGAGTTCTCGGCGAGTGCGTCCAGCACGCGACGGCCAGCGGAGACAACTTCCTTGCCCACGCCGTCAGCGGGAATCGATGCGATGGTGAATTTCTGGGTGGCGCTCATGCCTACCTCCTCGTTGAGTTTGTTAGCAGTGAGCCTGTTATGGGGGTCACACTGTTCTTCCTCTTCAAGTAGACGTTTGAGGGGTAGTTGGCGTCCAAGACTTAGTTTCGATACGGCTGATAGGTAGGGCCTATCAGTTCTCTTCGTCACCGTGGCTGCGGGCAACGTACAGGAACGCTCTGGCAGCAGGCGTGAGATTTTCCTTCCGGCTCAGCACTGCGACATCCAGATAATTGACAGGCTCGATCAACAGTGTCCTCAGCCCCGCTTTGTGTGCGGTGGGTGCCCACGACGACGGCATCACAGCGTGGCCGACCCCTGCCAGGACCAGCGGAAGGATGGACGTCCTGTGCGCGACTTCCACCACGATCTCCACCTCCACACCGTGCGCCAAAGCATCGTCCACCAGCCAGCGCATCAGGGATCCGCGCTGGCTGGCGATGAGCCGATGGCCGCCGAGGTCCCCGCGCTGGATGGCAGTGTCTTTGGGCGCAAACGTGTCCGCTTGTGGATTGACGATCAAGATCAGGGGCTGGCGTTCAAGCTCCAGGACTTCGACGCCGGGCACCTTAATTTGGGTCGGCGAGCCGGCCAAACCGATCTCGCTGCTTCCGCTACGGACGGATTCGATCACTTCTTCAGGAGTGAAAGCAGCGCCTACGTTCAGCCGGACCCAGGGATGGAGCTTGGTGAAGGCGGCGATCATCGAGGTCAGAGGTTCGATGCCTGGCGAAGGCATCGTGATGATGTCCAGCCGGCCGCTGCGCATACCCCGCAAAGATTGGACGGCTGACTGGGCCGCGTCGAGGTCCCGCATCACCAAGCGGGCCGGTCCAACGAGTTCCTTGCCGGCTTCGCTCAGGACTGCGCGCCGGCCGATTCGATGGAAGAGCGGAACGCCGAGCTCTTTCTCAAGGCTCGCAATGGTTTGGGACAGTGACGGTTGGGCGATCAGAAGATGCTCGGCTGCGCGGTTGAACCCGTCGTGATCCACGACGGCGAGGAAGTACTTAAGTTTTCGCGTATCCACGGTGTGGGGTCCTTTGGGCGTAGGCGAAGGTTTCAGGGCATTGATAGTTTATGCCTATCAATATCCCTTCAAACGGAACCCAACTGAGTAGCAGATAACGCCGTTTTCAGCCCTCAAAACGGCGTTATCTGCGACTCAGTTGGGTTCAAACCCGGACGGTTTCCTTCCCGGCGATCACCTGGTTCAGCTGGGCGAGCGTGTCCTCCGGCGTTCCGTTGGCGTCAACCCGCATGAAGTCGTCGAACTCGGGCAGGGAGCGGTAAGCAGTTCGGAACGCTTCCAGGTCTGCCAACTCTTCGTGATCGGTACCGCGCGCCATGATCCGTTGGTGGGCACGCCGCGGGTCAACCTCGAAGTGGACTACCACGTCCGGGGCCGGGAGCTTTTCCTGCAGCCACGGGAGGAACCAGCCACGCCTCAATCCAGCCGCGAGGCGCAGGGCCAGTTGGCAGTGCAGGTGCCTGTCCATGACCACCAAGCCGTTGAACCGCAGGGCTCGGGCATGCGAAACAAGGACGTTGACCACGCGGATGCACGTCTGTACAAAATCGGCACCGCGTGGCGGCAACTTCCACCCAAATCGCTCCGCAACGAGCGACATCCGTCTGCGTGCAGCATGGTTGCTAAGCAGCAGCGCGTTGTGCCCCTCAGCGCGAGCCGAGTCCACCAAGGCGCGGGCCGCCGTCGTCTTTCCTGAGCCGTCTATTCCTGTCAGAACAATGAGCATGGGGCCTCCCGTCGTCTCTCTTCCAACGGAGGGGAGGCCAGTGGTGTGCCCTGATTGAGGCATAGATCACTTCCCAGCCAAGGACTGTTCACCCAAAGGGCCGGGTACATGCTCATCATCGAACGCCTCGACACGCCCCATGTCCTGCGGGCTTTCCTGCCGCTGGGATCCCGCTTGCCGATGCACGCGTCCTCCACCGGAATTGCCTATTTGTCCGCTGCTGAGGACGAAATCGTGGATGACTATCTGGCCGCGCCCCTTGAAGCCTTAACGCCGCAAACGGTGGTGGACCCGGCGCAGCTCCGGGCCATGATCGCGGAAACCCGTGCACGCGGATACTCCATCAATGAGCAGGGCCTCAGTACGGGAATCACCTCAATCGGGGTTCCCTTGTTGGGTCCAGGCGGTGTGGCGGCAGGATCAATCTCCATTTCCGGACCGTCAAGCAGGATCGTGCCTGCCAAGTATCAGGAATACGGAGAGGCCGCCGCGGGTACTGCGCGGGAGATCAGCCAGGCACTTGGAGCTTTTTCGGCGAAGAGGTACTAAGTTTCCTGTTGAAATACTTCGCCGGAACACAATGCGCGCCTATCATGATGCTGTGCACGTGCTTCGAGGGCGGCGGTTCTGTTTGAACTGTTGTCATTTGGGGTAAGTACGGAATAAGGAGAGAACATTTCTCCGTTCGGTGCCCGTTGCTTTGGGGTGGAGCTCCAATTGGAGTCCCAGCGGACGCCTTCCTAACTGGACAAATTTGTTTGAAGGGATGCGTAGCTTAGATGAACACACTATTGGTGATTGCCGGCGTCATTGCGATCGTGCTGCTGCTTGTTGGCGGTTTTAACCAGGCCCTGAGTTTCCTGCTGTGGGTAGGAATTATCTTGCTGGTCCTGGCGCTCATTGGCTGGGTTCTCGGCCGGGGCCGGTCGCGCGTATGACAACTGATCCAACCGAAGTTGCCGGCTTCAGTCAGGTGCACGATGGGATCACGACGCCAGGTCATCCGATCCCGCGCGATCTTGGGGCGCCCGACTCCAGCGATCAGGTACCTGTTGGCGACGCATCCGGGGAAGGTTCGGAAGATGCCGCCGATGCCGGGGGAAATGAATCAGCGAATCCACCCGGGCCGGCAGAAGAAAAAGATGAGCGGACCGCAGACGATCGCGGTTTGACTACCGAAACCAATCCTTCGGATTGACATGGGTTTTGCGGTCGCGGCCAGGGAAGGGATCCCGGGCCCGACCGCGCCCTTTGGTCACCCAGCCAGTACTAATAGCCGGGCAGTAATTCCGTTTATCGATTGGGGAAGAAATGCGAATCGGTTCAATTATTGGGCTGTTCGTAGTTGTGTGGCTCGTCATTGGAGCAATAGCGGCCGGCCAACGCGGCTATTACAACGCCCCACCCGCGCAGTGTTCGCAGTTTGCGACCATCGCCCTGAATATTGTGGCCGGGCCCCTTAATTACACAGGCATGGATCCACAAGCCGGTTGCCAGGTTCCGCAGCCATCGTGAGCCGGTACGGCAAGCGCCTGACGACGATTCTTCTGGCTCTGGCGGTACTCGCCGGAGCGTTGACGGCATGCTCACAACGTCCTTCCCCGGAGGCGCTTAAGGGACCAGCCAAGGACGTCTTCTCTGCCGTCCAGGCCACTACCCTGGCGGTGGAAATCAGGATCAAGAACAGCACGACGGCGGCTGCCGGCTCTACTGCTGCGGATGACATGTTGGGCGAGGTCGAGTCCGCAACCGATGAAGTTGAAGGTTTCACCGCTCCCACGGAGGAGGAAAAGTCGCTCCGTGATGACATGTTGGCATCCTTCGCCACAGTCTCGCGCGCCTTGCTGCATGCACGCGACGCGTTGACGGCTCCTGCCGGTAGCCCGCAACCCAGTGGCCCGCAACCCAGCGGCCCCGAACAGGGGCAATCGGGTTCAGGCGAGAATGGCCTGCCCCAAGTCCTGGCCGAACTGCGCAGTGCAACGGACCAGCTCAAAGCCCTCATGACCAAGGCCGGCATCCAGTGAAGCGGCTCCTCGGCGTTGCACTGGGCATCCTGACGGCAATCGGGGGCTTCGTTGACATCGGGGATTTGGTGACCAACGCCGTAGTAGGCTCCCGCTTTGGACTTTCCCTGGCGTGGGTGGTGGTGGTCGGCGTCGTCGGAATCTGCCTTTTTGCCAACATGTCAGGACGGGTGGCAGCCGTATCCGGCCGCGCTACGTTCGAGGTGATTCGCGAACGCATGGGACCGCGCGCCGGACTGGCCAACCTTGGCGCTTCCTTCCTGATCAACCTGATGACGGTCACCGCCGAGATCGGCGGCATCGCTTTGGCCCTGCAGTTGGCCAGCGGCGTGGCCTACCTGCTCTGGGTCCCTGTCGCGCTGCTGGCCGTCTGGCTGGTGATTTGGCGCGTGAAGTTCAAAATCATGGAGAACGTCACTGGTCTCCTGGGACTCTCCTTGGTGGTCTTTGCAGTGGCGCTTTTCCTGCTCAAGCCCGATTGGGGGGTCCTGGCCACCCAAGCGTTCACGCCGTCGGTGCCTCAGGAGGAAGGCGCTGGCGTGTATTGGTACTTTGCCATCGCTCTCTTCGGAGCTGCCATGACCCCCTACGAGGTCTTCTTCTTCTCCTCGGGCGCCGTGGAGGAACGGTGGAAGGTCAAGGATCTGCTCCAGGCCCGAATGAACGTTCTGCTCGGGTTCCCGCTGGGCGGGTTCCTTTCCGTGGCAATCGCCGCGTGCGCCGCCGTCGTTCTCCTGCCTGCGGGAATCAGCGTCACCACGCTTTCGCAAGTGGCTTTGCCCGTTGCCCTGGCCGGAGGCCAACTTGCCTTGGCCGTGCTGATTGTGGGCCTTGTGGCCGCCACATTCGGTGCGGCGCTGGAGACTACGCTGTCCAGCGGCTACACGTTGGCGCAGTTCTTTGGATGGTCATGGGGAAAGTTCCGGCGCCCGGCGCAGGCTGCCAGGTTCCATATGTCCATGATCGTGGTCCTTCTGGCGGGTGCCGCTGTCCTCGCCACTGGCGTAGACCCCATCCTGGTCACTGAATACTCCGTGGTGTTCTCCGCGATCGCGCTGCCTCTCACCTATTTACCGATCCTGATTGTCGCGAACGATCCCCAATACATGGGCGAGCACGTCAACAACAGGGCCGTGAACATCGCCGGGTTGGTCTATTTGGTGATCATCCTGGCCGCGTCATTGGCCGCCATTCCACTCATGATCATTACCGGAGCAGGCGCATGAGTACCGCCAAACGCAGGAAGATCCAGCCGAATGAAATCAGGCCTGCGCCGCGTCCGGCAGGGTTGGTCCTGGACGCGCAACTGCACTTGCTGGACCGGCAGGTGTTGGACGTCGACGGCGTACCCGTCACCACGGTCGACGACCTCGAGTTGAGTGGTCCCGCACCTGACGAGCCCATTCCCGAAGGTGCTGCACCGCCGAGCATTACGGCATTGCTGACAGGTCCGGTACTGGGCACGCGGATCTTCGGCGGCAGGCCGCCGTCGAACAGGTTGATCCGCATTCCATGGGACGTCGTGTCCGGCGTCGACACCGTCATCTCGGTTGGGGTGCGTTCGGACTCACTCGACGCCTCGTGGGTGGAGCGGTGGCTTCGGACCCATGTGATCGGGCGGATCCCGGGAGGTAGCCATGATCCTGACTGACATGCTGGGCAGCGAGGTGGTGGATAGCAGTGGTGACCGGCTGGGAGAGGTTTCAGACGTCCGCTTCGCCCTGGATTCGGCGCCTACCCAGCTCCTGAGCCAAACCCGCGTGGTGGGCATCATTGTGAGTCCACGGACGGCGTCGTCTTTCCTTGGGTATGAACGGCAAGGTATGACGCAGCCGTGGCCAGTGGCGCAGCTCCTGCGTTGGTGGCATCGGGGATCGTTTCTGGTGCTGTGGGAGGACGTCGCGATGATGGGTTCACGGGAGGTGGTGCTTCGTCCGGACTTCGTGGCTTATGAATCGGGGCTGCCACGATAGCGCCTCAAGCATGAAATTGCTAAGTTTGCTGACTAATTTCTTCAAAGCATGGACACGTCGCCAACCGTCCTTATAGGTTCGAAGTGTTCCATTAACACGTTCCACCGCACGGAAAGGACAGGTCACATGGACAAGCAGAACGCCACGCCTGAAGAGGAAGCGGGAGGCTACGGCACCCCCACAGCAGAGCAGGAAGCGGGCGGATCGCAGGCGCAGCCCCGCGTGGAAGAGGACCTCAGCGAAGCCGGCCTGAGCGAGGACAGCCCTGATGGCGAAACACACGCAACCGGCGCACCAAACCTCAGCCATTTGGATCCTGAGGACTCGGACAGCGCAGGCGAACCTGGTGCAGGCCGCTTCGGTGGCATCGACGAACAGTCCCAGGCCGAGCAGAATCTGGACCAGCCTACAGACTCCCTGGCCGATGGCAGCGGCAATGATCTGCCCCGGGACCAGTCACCCAAGGACGACGACGAAGAGAACTTCGACGCAGGTTAGGCCGTAACCCCGGCGCGCCCATAAGACAGGCGCGCCACCGGTTATGCAGCCAGCCGGCTGGCGCGCCGCCGGCACTGCCCGGCTCAAAAGAGTCCGGCACTTTAGAGCGCAGTACATACAACGCACTACAAGAAGACACATCGAAGGAGCGACACCTTATGGCTACCGTCAATAAGTCAGTTGAAGTAGATGTACCCGTGTCCGTTGCCTACAACCAGTGGACGCAGTTCGAGACTTTTCCTGAGTTCATGAATGGCGTGGAGTCCGTGCAGCAGATCGACGACACAGCCCTCCACTTCGCAACGAACGTGGGCGGCGTGAAGCGCGAATACAACGCCCAGATCATCGAGCAGGTGCCTGATGCATTGGTCAGCTGGGCGAGCGTGGACGGCCCGCGCAATGCGGGAACCGTGACGTTTGAACCGTTGGACGCGGGGCACACACGCGTCAATGTAGAGATCGAATGGGAGCCGGACACCCTCGCGGAAAAGGCCGGCTCGGCAGTGGGAGCCGACAGTTTGCGCGTGGGCGCGGACCTGGACAAGTTCAAGAAGTTCATCGAGGCCCAAGGCCATGAGACCGGAGCCTGGCGTGGCACAGTATCCGGTGGTGATGTGGACGAAGGCGGAGGAGCATTGGTTTAAAGGGTTCGTGTAAGCCCCATACCGGTGGAGGTCGGCCAGCGAACGGGCCGGCCTCCATGGGTGCTACGAAGAGCAGGCTCCAGTGAGGAGAAGTGATGGCTACGTCCAGCAACGTAGAGGCAGAGCGGAAGTTCGACGTCGATCCTTCCACGCCGCTTCCCACGCTTGACAGGATCGACGGCGTTGCCCGCGTGGGAGAGCCAGTCACCCATAGCCTGGAGGCGGTCTATTTCGACACGAATGACCTCGCGCTTGCGGCCCGTGGAATCACGTTGCGGCGCAGGACAGGAGGCCCCGACGCCGGTTGGCACCTCAAGCTTCCCCACAGCCCCGGACGTCGCACCGAAATCCATGCACCGTTGGGCCAGGCCGATACCGTGCCAGTCGAACTCATGGATCGGATCCTTGCCTACACGCGCGGACACGCAGTCATGGCAATCGCCACACTCAACACCGAACGCACCAACTACCCCCTCTACAAGGACGACGGCGGCCGGGTTGCGGAGTTCGTGGATGACCACGTGCGGGCACGTGTGTCGCTGGGGAATGCCCATGAACAACAATGGCGCGAATGGGAAGTGGAACTCAACGGCAGCGTGCCCGCGGACAACGGCGACGACATTTTGGATGCCGTGGCAAGCCAGCTCACTGGCGCCGGGGCAAGCCCCAGCGAACGCACGTCCAAACTGGCAACAGCCCTGGGAGATTCCTGGCCGCGTGCAAAGGGGTCCGGCCGCGAGGTCCCCAGCGGCAAGGGACCGGCCGTGGTGCCTGTCCTGAACTACCTCGACGCCCAAGTGGCAAAGTTGCTCCTGCAGGACGCGCATGTGCGGATGAACCGTGACGATTCCGTCCATAAGATGCGCTCACTGACCCGCCGGATCCGTTCGGTGCTCCACAGTTACCGCAAGCTTTTCAAGGGTTCCCCGGTTCAGGAACTTGAGCTTGAGCTGAAATCGTTGGCTCGGACTCTTGGACGCTACCGGGATGTAGAGGTCCTTCATGAGCGGCTCCGAAAGGATGTGGAGGAACTGCCAATGAAGATGGTCTTGGGTCCTCTCCACGCTGAACTGGATGAACGGATGAACGTTCGGAGGGACACGGCGATGGCAGCAATCAGGACCCGGCTCAACAGTCCCCGCTATTTCCGGCTCCTGGATGGGCTCGAAGCGTTCCTGGACTCTCCCGCAATTGCGCGGCAAGGAACCGGGCCGGCACGCAAGATCACAGCCAAGCTCGTTAACAAAGCGGGCAAACGCCTCGCCAAACGCCACGACGCAGCGGTGGGTGCCGCCGTCGGGCCCTCACGTGACTCTGCGTTTCACAACGTCCGCAAGACTGCCAAGAAGCTGCGCTTTGCCGCGGCCACCGCTGAAAGTGTCCACGGGAAGCGCGCCGCAAAGCTCGCGGAAGCTGCCCATGATGTCCAGACCATTTTGGGTGAACACCAGGACAGCGCCATGGCCCGTGCCGAGCTTTTGAAGCTGGGGTCTGCCTCCGGTGCCAGTAACAGCGCTTTCACCTACGGTCTGCTCCATGCCGCAGAACGCGCAAAGGCCGATGCCGCGCAGCAGGAGTACCTGCATAGCGGCAGGAAAGCCAGGAAGCTCCGCCTCAAAAAGTAGGAGTTGCTACTTCTTCAGGAACGCCAGCAAGGCCTCGTTGATCTCGGCGCCGTGCGTCCACAACAGACCGTGGGGAGCACCCTCGATCTCCTGGTAATCGGCGCTGGGCAGTGCCTTCTTGAAGCGCCGCCCGGTGACGTCGATGGGAAGGATGTTGTCCGCGGTGCCGTGGACGATCAGCGCTGGAACATCGATCTTGGGGATGTCCGCCCGGAAGTCAGTCAGCCACGTGGGCTGGGCGGCTACGGAAGCAAAGGCGCCCGACTGGCTGGCAAGGTTCCAGCTGGCGTCCACGGATTCCTGGCTGAGCCGCTCTGTCCCCAGGAAGGCATCGCTGTTGTAGAAGTCCTTGAAGAAGTCGGTGAAGAAGGCGTACCGGTCGGCCTTCACGGCCTGGGACAGGCCATCGAAGACATCCTGGGGAACACCGTCCGGGTTGTCATCGGTCTTCAGGAGGAATGGTTCCAACGATGCGAGGAATACAGCCTTTGCCACCCGGGCGGAGCCATAGGTGCTGATGTAGCGTGCAACCTCGCCGGTGCCCATGGAGAAACCAACCAACACGGCATCGTTCAGGTCCAGGGTTTCCAGGAGGGTCTTCAGGTCCGCGGCAAAGGTGTCATAGTCGTAGCCCACCGTGGGCTTGCTCGACTTACCGAAACCCCGGCGGTCATAGGTGATAACGCGGTAGCCGGCATCCAGCAGGGCAGCAGTTTGCTTCTCCCACGATGAACCATCCAGCGGGTAGCCGTGGATAAGGACCACTGGCTGGCCCGTCCCATGGTCCTCGTAATAAAGCTCGATCCCGGTGCTGTTTTCGTTTCCGACGGTGATGTAAGCCAAAACCCAAGTCCCTTCGATGCGGATCTACACGAACGTTCCCAGCCTACTGTCCGGGCTGGGAGAGACACGCCCAAAGCGGTGAGGGTGGTGTTCCCACCACCACCATCCACGGACACTGGTTGCCGTCGGCTGCGCGATGGATTCTAGGATCACCGCCGATGACGATCCTAGGAATACCCATGCCACTTGCCCTGCACTCCAACGCCCGGAGTTACACCTCCATCGACGAACTCCTGGGCGATGGTCGCGGTCGGTTCTTCAGCCACGGCTACAAGACCACCAACCCCAGGCTGCGGGAACTCCGCGTAAACCACACGGTCTCCGAATCCACGCTCACTGCCCGCGCAGCCCTTGGCGTTGAAGGTACGTGGTCCATGAAGGGGAACTCGGAGCAAACCCCGCACCTTGGCACCACGGATGTCCTTGTTTTGGCTGCCAGGATGGCGGAGGCTTTGTTGGCCAGCCGGTATTCTCCCGGGCTGTTGCCTGCCGCCTACCTGGCGTCGGTGACCATTTCGGGTGGCAGTGAGCCTGTTGAAGGTGCGCTGGGCGATCTCGAATGCCGGGCCACGCTGCAGGACCTGGGACACGCTTCGGTCCTTCGCTGCTCTGTTGCGTCCATGACCACGGTACTGGAAGTGGCCCATGAGCCCGCCGAGCTCGGGCTGGCGTCAGTCCAATCGCCGTCGGAGGAAGCTTTGGTGGGTGACGCCGGCACGCGCCTCTACGGTGGGCTGTGGGCAGAACGGCAGGTCTCGCTGCTGGACGTGGTCCTGGATCCCGGTGAAGGAACGGCCAGCGCGCAGCTCTCATTCCGCCAGCAGCCCTCCCAGCAGTCCTCACTGGGCCGGAGCCTGGATGACCGCCGCGGGCTGGAGGCCGCCTACCCGCAGGCGCTGTCCGCCGTCGAATACTTTGTTGCCTCGCTGCAGCTGGGACAGGTACTCCTGTACCGGCTCGATTCCATGAACCGCGCGGACAGCAACACCTTGTGGATGCGCAAAACCCGCATCACACTCAACGGCTCCTGCCCGAGGAATGGGGGCGGGCAGGGGACCGGCCTTGCAGTGCGGCTGCACAAGAGCCGGTTGATCGAAAAGGACGGCGGATGGTGGCGCTGCGCTGATGTCGTAGGAACGTTCGACGGCGGCGAAGTAGTTTGCAGCGTTGCCCACCAACTGCCGTCCCAGGTTGCGGCAGTAAGCGCTTCCGTAGGGGATAGGAAATGAGTGCGGCATCCGCCGTTGTCCGCGGCCTTGGCGGAGCACTGCCCAGGAAGGTGGTCACCAACGAGCACCTGTCTGCTGTCATGGATACCACGGACGAATGGATCAGGCGCAGGACAGGCATCGCCGAACGCCGCCACTCTGACGAAACGGAAAGCACCAGCGTCCTGGCAACGACGGCGGGTCGGCGGGCGTTGGCCAGTGCCGGCGTCGAATCTGCGCAGCTTTTGTTGGTGGCGACCTCGACGCCGGACAAGGTCTGCCCGGCCACGGCACCCAAGGTGGCGGCGAACCTGGGGTTGAAGGGCATTGCTGCCTTCGATGTCTCCGCAGTTTGCTCAGGATTTGTCTATGCCTTGACCACGGCCACCTGGGCTATCCGTTCGGGATCCGTGGACTCGGCATTGGTGATCGGGGCGGACACCTTTACCCGCTTGCTCGATCCGGGGGACCGGACCACCTCGGTGATCTTCGGGGACGGAGCGGGCGCGGCTTACTTGTCCGCTGGAACAGCAGACGAACCCGGGGCCATCAAGGCGTCAACGCTGCACTCCGATGGCGAGGGCGAAACGCTCATCCACGTGCCGGAAGGCCCTGGTTCATTCTTTGAAATGCAGGGCAAGGAAGTGTTCGCGCAGGCAGTCGCAGCGATGTCCGGTTCTGTGGAAACAGTGCTCGCAAGCGCTGGCTGGGCTGCCGGCGATGTGGATTCCTTGATTGCGCACCAGGCGAACCTCCGGATCCTGAACACCGTTGCTTCGGTGACCGGCATTCCGGCATCCAAGGCTGAGGTCCATCTGGACAGGGTAGGCAATACCTCAGCCGCATCCATCCCGTTGGCCATGACCGACGCAGGAACCAAAGGCCACAGGAGCCCCGGAGACAAGGTGGTCCTGACTGCCTTTGGCGGAGGGACTACCTGGGGAGCCGTTGCCATGACCTGGCCATCGATCTCGGTTGTCGACCCGCACTAGGGCCGGACACCGATTCCTGCCGGCCGGGGTGCCTGCAGGACCACTGTGGCGCCGGCCAACCCGGGCCACCTGTAAAAGGGGGAAGCAAATGGAAATTACAGCAATGGACGTCGTAGGCGCGATCGGGTCCACCATGGACGAGCTCGGCCACATGGGACCGGACGACTCGTTCGCCGACCTTGACATCGATTCACTGTCACTCGTTGAAGCCGCCGTGATCCTTAGCAACAAATTCGGTGTTCGCGTGGATGAATTCGAGCTCGCCGAGGCAGGCAGCGCCCGCGCCGCAGCAAGCATGGTCACGGAAAAGCTGGCCCTGCAGCCCGCCATCTAGTTACACCATCACACGTAGACGCATGACCACACAGAACAAACAGGAAGGACACTGATGGCCACTCCGGCGATTGCAGTTGTTTATTATTCAGGCTCGGGCCACACCAAGGTCCTGGCAGACGCAGTGGTTTCCGCTGCCTCCGCCACCGGAGCCACAACGGCTCTCCTTCGCGTGGATGAGCTGACCCAGGAATCCTGGGATTTCATCGACCAGGCAGACGCCATCATTTTCGGCGCCCCTACCTACATGGGCACCGCGCCATCGGCATTCCATGCGTTCGCCGAGAAGACCGCAGGCCGATGGGCCGTGCAGAAATGGCACAACAAGCTGGGGGCCGGCTTTACCAATGCCGCCTGCAAAGCCGGCGACAAGAATTCCACCCTGGACTACTTCTCCACTTTCGCAGCCCAGCACGGCATGAACTGGATCAACCTGGGCCTTCTCCCGGGATGGAAGAGCACCAAGGGCACGGAAAACGATCTCAACCGCTTTGGCTACTTCAACGGAGCCGCGGCGCAGACATTCTCGGACGTCGGTGTCGAAGGCGTTCATCCCGCAGACATCGCTACCGCAGAGCATCTGGGGCGGCGCGTTGCGCAAATGGCCGCGATATTCGCTGCCGGCAAGACCGCCCTTGACCGCGAACTCGTGAGCGCGGGAGCCTAGGGCTTTCTCGTTCACTGCCACGGAAAACGCCTGGCGCTGCCCATATCCGGGCGTCGCCGGGCGTTTTCCGTGGCGCTAAAGTGTTCCGGTGTCAACGATGGCGCCCGTCAGGGTGGCTGCCACAATCGCCCTGACCTTCGGGTTTCCTATATGGAACAGGTGGCCCCCACCGACTACCTCGATCAATCGTGGCTTCTGCGCGCACCAGTCCGTCCAGCGCCGTGACTCTGAAGCCGTAACCACAGGATCATCAGGGCTGTAGAGGACCGTGGCCGGCACCTTCAACTGGCCGGCGGGCCTCCCGGGATAGCTGTGCAACAATTCCAGATCCTCAAGCAGTACTTCCCTGGCCCGCTCGGAGTGGGCGCCTAAAGCGGCTGCCGCGGCAGCGCCGGCGTCGTACATTCCCGACGGCGGCCGCGCGGCTGCCAGGAACACGTGCAGCACCCGCCCGGTGTCCTGAAGCCGAAGGGCGGCCTCGAAGGCGAGCACGGCGCCCATGCTGTGGCCATAGAGCGCCAACTCACCGGACTGCGAGCTTGCGATTCGATCGGCCATGGCGGCCGCGGCGGCACCAACGGAACGGAAATCCCTGCCGCGGTATCCGAGCTTGGTTACGTGCACGCCGTCAAAACGCCAGCCCGCAAAACTGGCCGTGGTTCCGCCCGCGTGGTGCAGGCAAAACAGGTGCATGTCCGGCGTCCCGGCGCTAGTTGAAAGCGAGCCGGTGGCGGTCGTGTTCCATGCGGGAGGCGGCGACGTCGTCCATGTGTTCCTCGGCCCACTCCTTCATCTCGAAGATGATCCGCAGCAGCGAATGTCCGCGCGGAGTGAGTTCGTAGTCAGTTCGCACGGGGACGGAGACGGTCACATGCCGTAGGACCAGTCCATCCCGTTCAAGCGAGCGGAGGGTGGAGGTCAACATTTTCTGGCTTGCGCCGGGTATCCGTTTGCGGAGGTCGCTGTGGCGCTGCTGCCCGTCCTCCAGCGCGAGCATCACCAACGTGACCCACTTGCTGCTGATGGCCTCAAGCAGCTGCCGTGCCGGGCAAAGATCCAGGGAAGCGTTGTAGTGCTTCCGGGCCTTCATGCGTTTCTGTTCAGCCGTGAGAGTCATATCCCCAATACTTTCCTCATCAAGTGGACTGCTTGCCACAGCATACTTGGGGGTTGTTGCAGGTGGGGAACCGGTGACTCAAACCTTAACCGGGGTGACCAGCAGCGATTCTCCGGCCAAGGCCATGAAAGGAAGGTCCGAACTGTGGTCCCCGTAGGCGAAGCTGCCCGACAGATCCACCAAGAACGCTGCAGCGTGTGCTGCCACGGCCCGCGCCTTGGCGTCGGCTACCAGGGCCTCCCCGATGTCGCCGGTATAGATGCCATTGGCGGCAGTAGGGAACGTGCACAGCAGCTCAAGGTGCGGCCACCGCCGTCGAACACGTATCAAAGCCGGCTCGAACGACGCCGTGACGGCCACGATGCGCCGTCCCTCCGCGGTGTGTTTGTCCAGGAGGGAAGCCACGGGTTCCAGGAAGGCCCAACCGTCCGGTGACGCGGCCTGGAAATCTGCCCAGCGCTCGCCGAGTTCCTGGACTTCGCTCACGCTGCGGCCCCGCCACCAGCTGAAGTATCGGGCGTTTGTCACGGATCGCGGTACGCCATTTCCGGCTGCGGCCCGCAGGCCCCCAAGGAAGTCTTCCGCTTCGGCTTTGCGGGAGTTGCCGGCGTCGAAGCGGAGGAACTCGAAAATGGTGTTGTAGGCGGTGACGGTGCCGTCGATGTCTGTGTAGGCGGCCTGGGACGTGCCACGGCGTGAGCCGCTGCTTTGGCCCGTGATGGGGCTTCCGGATTCTTCCACAGGAAGAATCCTAGGGACCGCTCCGGCAATGTGAAGCCTTCCAGGGGAGGGCACTTTGAGGTGCCCTAGGCACAAAAAAGTGCGTTCTTACGCTGCACCCGGCAGCCGGGTGAGGATCGAATACGGGGCACAAAGCGTCCCCGCAGCAAAGCCTCGAAAGGAAGCCAATGCCTACCATCCTCCACATCAACGCTTCTCCCCGCTACGCCAACAGCGACTCCCTGCGGTTGGCCCGGCACTTTATCGACTCCGTCCAGGCTGCCGGTCCGGAGAGCTTTGAGCTGGAGACCCTGAACTTGTTCGACGACGGTGCGTTGCCTGTTTTCGGTCGGATCGCGGCCGCCGCCAAGATGGCTGTCTTCACCGGACAGGACCAGACGCCGGAGCAGGTTGCCGCCTGGGAATCCGCACGCGCTGTGTTTGATCAGTTCGCTGCAGCCGACGCGTATGTCTTCAACATCCCCATGTGGAACTCGGGCGTCCCCTACGTGCTGAAGCAGTGGATCGACATCATCACCCAGCCCGGCTGGAGCTTCGGATTTGACCCGGAGCAGGGCTACCGCGGCCTCATGGAGGGCAAGCAGGCTCTGGCGATCCACACGAGCGGGGTTTACGCTCCGGGTGTTCCGGCCGCTTTCGGCTCCGACTTCAGCAGCACCTTCTTCGCTGACTGGCTGAACTTTGTGGGCATCCAGGACGCAACCCACGTTCGCTTCGCTCCCACGGTCCTCAATGGCGACGTCGATGGCACCCGCCAGGTTGCAGAAGCGGACCTGAGCGACGCTGCAATCGAATTCGCCGGCAAGCTCAGCGCCGCGGGCACCCTCCAGCTCGTCAACGACTAGGGGTTCCTTGTGCGCATTGGCATTTCGGGCACCTATTCCTCGGGCAAGACGTTCACGTCCATGGCACTTTCCCACTACACCGGGTTGCCCCGCACCAGGGCCAGGACCATGCGGGAAATCCTGCCCGAGGCCGCCCCTGGCAAGACCCTTGAGGAATGCACCGCCGCGGAGCTCATCCAGATGATCGTGACCCGACATGTGGAGCGTGCAGTGTATGAAGACAAGCTCTCGGACGGTTTCATCTCCGACGGTTCATCGCTGCAGGAATGGATCTACGGGTCCGTGCGGGTTTCCCTCGGGCTGAACCCCAGTGCCTCAGCGCACCTGGCGGCGGGGGAGAGTGTGGAGAAGACTCCGGAACTGGCGTTCTTCGAAGAGGTGATGACCAGTCTGGGCAACAGCTTCAAGAGGCACGTCAAGAACTCCTTCGATGTGTTCGTGCACCTGAAGAACGAGCTTCCGCTCTCTGCTGACGGACACCGCCCGGTCAATGATCAATTCCGGAACATGTCGGATGAGATCCTGCAGAACACCATGGACGAGTTGGGCATCCCCTTCCACGTTGTGTCAGGTTCCGTGGAGGAACGCCTCCAGAAGATTGCTTCGCTCTTCAACCTGGAGCCGCGCATGAGTCCCCAGGACGCCACACGCCTGGCAGCCGAGGAATACGCGCAGTTGGACGTGCGCTCCGAACGGGAGCGGGTCTTGCAGTAACCAGATCCTGCAGTAACCAGATCCTGCAGGAACACGGAAACATCCGTTTGGATCCTGCTCACCGGTTCGTCCGGCCGACCCCCGCGTCACCGCGAAGGTCGGCCGGACGCTCGTCTTTTTACTGGAGACCCATTGCCTGCCGACCAGCCTCTTTCCCATCAAGCCCGCTCCAACCACGCCCGCCTTGGCGAGTTCTTTCGCACGCGCCGCGAGCAGACCCGTCCCCAGGATGTCGGGTTACCAGTCAGCCCACGACGCCGGACTCCCGGACTCAGGCGCGAAGAGGTGGCCGTCCTGGCCAATGTCGGCGTCTCCTGGTACACATGGCTGGAGCAGGGGCGGGCGATTGGGGCCTCGGAGGAAATCCTCGATGCCATTTCGAACGCACTGCGGCTGAGCCCGGAGGACCGGACGTACGTCCGGCGGCTCGCGTCCGCGCGTCGTTCAGGTCTGACCGGCAACAAGGACAGCGCGGCCGGTGGGCCGGCTTTGGGACAGGCTGCCGGCCACAACTTCGACGTAGGCGACGCCCAGCTCGCTCTGCTGCAGCAACTCGTGGATGCCATGGCGAATCCCAGCTACGTCGCGGACCCTTTTTGGACCGTCGTGGTCATGAATTCGACGGCCGCGGAAACCTTCGATACGCGTGTGGGCGAAAGCTGCCTCCAACGGTTCTTTACGGATCCCGAGCTTGCCCGGCCGCACGTGCACAAGGAGATGATGGCCCGCTCCATGGTGGCGCAGTTCCGTGCGCAATCAGCCAACTTCCCTGACGATCACCGTTTCGACGCCATGGCCCGGGGCCTGTGCCAGGTCTCGGAAGCTTTCCGCGAATTATGGGAGCGGCAAGTGGTTGGCGATTCGTACCATGTGGATGTTGTGTACGACCACCCGGCTGTGGGCCGCCTTAGCTTCGCTCCCATGGTGCTGGGTGTCCCGCAGTTCCCTGCCCTCCGTCTTTTCACGTACCTGCCCAAAAGCGGCACCGGAACGCAGACTGCCATGCAAGGTTTGAACAGGAAAGCAGTGGGCTGATTTTTCCTCTAGTTGCCCACAGCAACTAGACGTAAACTGGCCTTCGGTTCACTACGTTGGTTCGGAGTCCCCATGCTTTGGAAGGTTCTCGTTCGGTTCCTGAAGCCGCACCAGCGGTTGCTGGTTGCCGTCGTCGTATTTCAATTGGCGCAATCCATCGCGTCCCTTTACCTGCCTACGCTCAACGCCGACATCATCGATAACGGTGTCGCTACCGGAGACACCGATTACATCCTGCGCATGGGCGGCCTCATGCTGCTGATCACCCTGCTGCAGATCGCCTGTGCCGTGGTTGCCGTGTACTTCGGCGCGAAGGCAGCCATGGGAATGGGCCGCGACCTGCGGGACGCCATCTTTGCCAGGGTGGGGGAGTTCTCCGAGCAGGAAGTCACCAAGTTCGGGGCGCCGTCCTTGATCACGCGGTCCACCAACGATGTCCAGCAGGTTCAGCAATTGGTCCTCATGTCCTGCACGCTTATGGTTGCGGCCCCCATGCTCAGCATTGGCGGCGTCATCATGGCAGTTCGGCAGGACGCCCAACTGTCCTGGTTGATCGCGGTCTGCGTGCCGGTATTGCTGGTGGCCGTCGGGCTGATCGTTACCCGGATGGTTCCGTTGTTCCGCAAAATGCAGGTTCGGATCGACGCCGTCAACCGTGTCCTGCGCGAACAACTCACCGGCATCCGCGTGGTCCGGGCGTTCGTGCGTGAAGACATGGAGACCTCCCGGTTCGGAAAGGCGAACGACGACGTCACTGACGTCGCGCTGCGTGCAGGCCGTTTGATGGCGCTCATGTTCCCGGTGGTCATGCTGGTCATGAACATTTCCAGTGTGGCGGTGATTTGGTTCGGCTCGTTCCGGATCGAGGACGGTTCCATGCAGGTAGGCACGCTCATCGCTTTCCTCAGCTACCTCATGCAGATCCTGATGTCCGTCATGATGGCCACTTTCATGGCCGTGATGATCCCGCGCGCGTCCGTTTCCGCCGACCGGATCGGTGAGGTGCTGGAGACCGAATCAAGTGTCCAGCCGCCGTCGAATCCTGTTACCGGCGGTATCCGCCGGGGCGAACTGGAGATGCGCGACGTCGGATTCGCCTACCCGGGCGCCGAGCAGCCGGTGCTCAGCGGCGTCAGCTTTACCGCCCTGGCCGGCCAGACCACGGCGATTATTGGCAGCACCGGCGCCGGCAAAACCACGTTGGTGAACCTCATGCCGCGGCTGTTCGACGCCACTGCAGGCGCGGTTCGAATGGACGGCGTGGACATCCGCGAGCTCCATCCGGACCTGCTGTGGGGGCATATCGGCCTGGTGCCCCAACGGCCCTATCTGTTCTCAGGCACTGTTCGCAGCAACCTTCAGTACGGCAAACCCGACGCCAGCGACGACGAGCTGTGGCAGGCCCTTTCAGTGGCCCAGGCTCGGGACTTTGTTGAAGAGATGGAAGGTGGACTGGATGCACCTATCTCCCAAGGCGGCACCAACGTTTCCGGAGGGCAAAGGCAACGCCTGGCCATTGCCCGGGCACTGGTGAAACAGCCGGAACTGTACATTTTCGACGATTCGTTTTCCTCGCTGGACACGGCTACCGACGCCCGCCTCCGGCTGGCCCTCAAACATCACACCAACGGTGCCACGCTGGTGATCATCGCCCAGCGCGTCTCCAGCATCGCGGACGCGGACCAGATACTAGTGCTCGACGACGGCAGGATCGTTGGGCAGGGAACGCACGATGAGCTGTTGGAGACTTCCGAAACGTACAGGGAAATCGTGTCCTCCCAGCTAGCTGCGGAGGAGGCGGCATGAGCGCCCTGGCAGCTGGTCAACGCGGGCCACAGCGGCCACCCATGGGGCCTGGGCGTGGTGGTCCGTTCGCTGGAATGAGCATCCCGGCCGAGAAGGCCGCCAACTTTGGTGCCTCGGCCAGGCGGCTCCTGGGCACGTTGCGGCCTGAGCGGTTCTGGCTGACACTTGTGGTGATCTTCGCAGTGGTCAGCGTGACCTTGTCCGTCATCGGGCCCAGGCTGCTCGGCGAAGGAACCAACCTCATCTTCGCCGGCGTCGTGTCCAAACAACTGCCCGCAGGGGTCTCCAAAGCCCAAGTAATTGCTGGCCTGCGCGCCTCCGGCGAGAACAACAAAGCCGACATGCTGAGCGCCATGAACCTGACACCCGGCGTCGGCATTGATTTCGGCGCGCTGTCCTCCGTGCTGCTCTGGGTGCTGGCGCTATATGTCCTGGCCTCAGCGTTCGGTTGGATGCAGGCCTACGTGCTCAACGGCGTCGTCCAGCGGACCGTGTACCGCCTCCGTGAACGGATCGAAGCGAAAATCCATCGGCTTCCCCTGCGGTATTTCGATTCCATCCAACGTGGTGAGCTGCTCAGCCGGGTGACCAACGACGTCGACAACATCTCCCAAAGCCTGCAGCAATCCATCAGCCAGGTGGTGTCCTCGCTGCTCACCGTGCTTGGCGTGCTGGTGATGATGTTCCTGCTCTCCCCCCTGCTGGCCCTGATTGCGTTGGTGACCATCCCGCTCACCCTGGGGACCACGGTGGTGATTGCCAAGCGTTCACAGAAACTGTTCGTAGCGCAATGGAAAAACACCGGCGAGCTCAACGGACAGATCGAGGAAACGTACACCGGACACGCACTCGTGAAGGTCTTCGGCCGGCAAAACGAAGTCCAAGCGAAGTTCCGCGCCAAGAACAGCGAGCTGTACCAGGCAAGCTTCGGGGCACAATTCGTGAGCGGCCTGATCATGCCGGCCATGACCTTCATCGGAAACCTGGTGTACGTGGGCATCGCTGTGGTGGGCGGCCTGCAAGTGGCCTCTGGAGCCATGCAATTGGGTGACGTGCAGGCCTTCATCCAATACTCACGCCAATTCACCATGCCCTTGGCGCAACTGGGATCCATGGCCAACATGCTCCAATCCGGCGTCGCCTCGGCGGAACGCGTGTTCGACCTTCTGGATGAGGAGGAAGAATCCCCGGAACCTGTTTCCGGCCAGTCCAAGGGCCCAGCGCGCGGGCGGCTCGTGTTCGAGAACGTGTCCTTCCGGTACCTGCCCGACAAGCCACTCATCACGGACCTCAGCCTGGTGGCCGAGCCCGGTCAAAGCATTGCCATCGTTGGGCCAACAGGTGCGGGCAAGACCACCCTGGTGAACCTCATGATGCGCTTCTACGAACTGGACGCAGGACGCATAACCCTCGACGGCGTGGACATCGCCACCATGTCACGGCAGGAGCTGCGCTCGCGGATGGGCATGGTCCTGCAGGATACGTGGCTGTTCGGCGGGACCATCCGCGACAACATCGCCTATGGCCGGCCCACCGCTTCCGAACCCGAGATCCTTGAAGCTGCCCAGGCCACCTACGTGGATCGGTTCGTCCGTTCCCTTCCCGAGGGCTACGACACATTGCTCGACGACGAAGGCGGCAATGTCTCCGCCGGCGAGAAGCAGCTGCTCACCATCGCCCGCGCCTTCTTGTCCCGTCCATCGGTGCTGATCCTTGATGAAGCCACCAGCTCGGTGGATACCCGTACAGAGGTCCTGGTGCAGAAAGCCATGAACGCACTCCGCTCTGACCGGACCAGCTTCGTCATCGCCCACCGGCTTTCCACCATCCGCGACGCCGATCTCATCCTGGTCATGGAGTCCGGGCAGATCGTGGAACAGGGGACACACGCCGAGCTGCTCGCTGCTGGTGGGGCATATTCGAGGCTGTATGAGGCGCAGTTTGCAGCGCCGGCGGCTGAAGAGGTGTGAGCCTGCCGTAATCAGGGAAGCCGGGATGGCCGGAGGACCGTGGCCTCGCCCGCCCGGGATGGGTCCAATGGCACGGGGCTTACCAAGACAGCAGGTCCGCGGTGCAGGAGACCCCCGGAAATCACCTGGCAGCGAACCCCGCCCCTGCCGCGCATCGCCTTGTGTGCCCCCGGTGCCAGCATCTGGTCCATCCAGGCGCAAGGATGTGCTGGCCTGCCTGCCTTTAGCCGCACGGAGTCGCCGCCGGACTCCAGAGTGAACTCATGCCCCAGCAACGGAGCCAGCTCGGCCCCGCGAAGCACCACGTTTCGCCGGGTTGCCAACGGATCGAAAGGTCCGGCATCCAGTTCAGCGGCAATGGACTCGAGTGCTTCCACCGCGAATACCGTCACGGCGACGTCCATGTGGGCGGCCTTGCCGAAGAACCTGTCCCCGACGATGCCCTTGCCGGCCACAAGCTCGGCCTGCCCAGCATCCGTCGTCGGAACGTCCGCAGCACCTTCGCGGGCACGGCCAAAATAGGCGTGCGCCGGCGACACCAAAAGATGCAGAACCTCGACGTCGTACCTGTACTCAGCGGTCATTATTCAACGCTAATGCTTCGACGCTTCGAACGGCAGCTCCTTATGTCGTGCACCACAGCGCCGGCGTCGTCCGGAAGATACAGTGGCACGGTGAACTTTGCCGTGGCCCCCGATGGCGCTGAACTCGCCTGGACGTCCGAAGGCGACGGCGAACCAATGCTGTTGATTGCCGGCCAAGCGACCTCCATGGACGGTTGGGGCCCGACGGCGAAGCTTCTCTCCCGCTCCTACCGCGTCATCCGCTTCGATCACCGGGGCATTGGCCGCAGCAGCAAGGGTGACGCCGTGCGGTACACCACGAGGCTGATGGCGGGGGATGCAGCCGAGGTCCTCAACGCTGCGGGCGTTGATGTAGCACACGTGTACGGCCACTCCATGGGCGGACGCGTAGCGCAGTGGTTGGCCATCGACTATCCGGAGAAAGTACGGACGCTGGTCCTGGCCGCCACCAGTGGAGGCAAGTGGCCGGGGGAGGGTACGGACCCGGCCAAGGCTGCCTTGCAAGCCCTCGTCAGCGGGGATATGGACCGCTTGGTACCGCTCTTCTTTGATGAAGACTGGGCGCGTAACAACCCGGAGGCCACGCACACGTTCTTCACTTCCCACGCTTCAGCCTGGGCCAAGGCGCGGCATTTCAAGGCCAGTCGTGAGCACGATGCCTGGAGCCGGCTAGGTGATATCAAGGCCCCGACTCTGATAATTCATGGCACCGAGGATGCCCTTACGCCGTTACCGAACGCCGTCCTGCTCCGCGAGCACATTTGCCGTTCGGTGCTTGTCAGGGTTCCCGGAGCAGGACATGGCCTGAACTTGGACCACCCGGAGACCATTGACTGGATTCGGCAATTTGTTACCAAAAAGGGTGCCTAATTTCTGCACTTGGCGAGAGGCTCTAAAGGGCTTTCCCGCCAAGGTGCCGGACCAACGCGTCCACAATCGGCAGCTGCCCTTTGACGAGCTTTGTCCGGGCCGTGGCTTCCCCAAACCATCGGGCATCGTCTATCTCAGGAAATTCCTTGATGGAGCCGGACCCCTTGGGCCATTCCATGGGAAAGGTATTGCTGACGATTTCATCGGGCTGGAAGGAGTCTGCCTCTGCAGTGAAAGTCGTGATGAGTTTGCCGGAGGGCTGCTTGAAAACCCCTAACAACATGTAGTCGCCGGGTGGCGGTGGAGTACCAATTTCCTCGGTGAATTCGCGTCGGGCAGCAATCAGCGGGTCTTCATCCTCAAGGTATTCACCCTTGGGAATTGACCACGCATGCTGATCCTTGTGCGCCCAAAAAGGCCCACCCATGTGGGCAATCCAGAGTTCCAACTCTCCAGTGGAACCTTGCCGGTACAGCAGGATTCCAGCGCTGCGAATCGTGATGCGACCTCCCGGCGTCATGATGTGAACGCGAAACGAATAGACAAAGCCAAGATTACTCCGGGCCACGCTGCCGTTATCCAATTGATGGCATATCGCCCGTTTTGGTTCGTCAATTCCCTTCCTACGGGCTCATGTCTACTTGATAATCGAGGAACTGCACGTTCCTCGTGGGGGTGGAACGTCTTTGCGGTCGCCGGTTTTTGCCGACGACGAGTCTGGGCGCATCAATGGAGGACACGGCTATGGCATGGTCAGTAGGGCTCATTCCGCATGGGCGAATAAAAGCAGCAGGTTTGGCCGTTGTACTGGCGGTGGGCTTATCAATGCTCGCTGGAGCGGGCCCATCCCGGGCGGCCGATACAACCCCCATGGCTGAGGATCCCGGCCCTGTGGGCAGCTTTGCCTGGAAGGGTTTCAACTGGCAGAAACGCTTCTGGGGCGGGGCTCCGATGTACAACGCGAGCTGGGACGCCAACAACGTAAGCAACCCGGACGCCAATGGGTACGTCAAACTGTCCATCACCAACCCAACCGGTTCGGCTCCCAAGGGCGCAGAGTTCCAGTCAACGCGTGAGGGATTCGGCTACGGAACGTACAGCACCACAGTGGAAAAGGACGTGAGCGCGCTCCAGAAGGAAGTGGTCTGGGGCTGCCTGTTCACCTACGACCCCGCGGCGGAACCTGGCTACACGGAGATCGACCTCTGCGAGGCGTCCGCTTGGGGAGGCGGAGCTGCCTATGGCCAGAACTGGCCTGTCACCCAAGGCCATGGCTATTGGTTTGACGCCACACTGCCTCCTGGACAGGGCAACAACACTGTCACGTTCGATGTCACGAACGCCCCGATCCTTACCCACAGGATGGTTTGGGAACCGGGCAAGCTCACTTTTGAGACGTTTGCCGGCGAAGGCTACGGAGGAACGCTGCTGAAGAGGACTATCCTGCAGGGCTCCACAGTTCCACTTCCCGCAAAGGAACAGATCCATTTCAATCTCTGGGTTACCGGAGGTGGCGGCGGTGATGCTGCCCATGTGTCACCTGAATCCGTGACGATCCGTGATTTCTCATTTGTACCGGGCATCCCGTTGACGGCCCCAACACCCACTATCTCCGGAACGGCGGCAGTGGGATCAACATTGACTGCCAACCCAGGCGCGTGGACCACTGGAACCGCGTTGACTTATCAGTGGTTCAAGAACGGCACGGCCATCGCCGGCGCAACGGCCCCCACGCGTGTCCTTGCAGCAGCGGATCAAGGTGCCACGTTGACCGTCCGGGTTACAGGCACCAAAGCCGGCTACGCCACCGCCACGAAGGAATCGGCACCCACGGCTGCCGTGGTGGCCGGTACGCTGCTTGCCCCTACTCCCACGGTCACAGGGACGCTCACTGTTGGTTCCACACTGACTGCCAACCCGGGGACGTGGACCTCGGGAACCACCTTGACCTATCAGTGGTATCGCTCCGGTGTTGCGATCACTGGGGCAACTGCCAGGACCTACGTTCTAGTGGGCGCGGATCAAGGAGACACCATGCGGGTGCGGGTTACAGGAACGAAGGCCGGGTACACCTCGGTATCCAAGTACTCCGCCAATACGGCACTCGTAAGTTAAGGAACGTCGGGTTAAGGCAACAAACCCGCAGTTGTGTCGCGCTGGGGGCGTGATCCGACACAACTGCGGGTTTGCTGGGCTTTATGGTTTCTCTGTGCGCGCTAGTTTTTCTGCGCGCGGACCGGGACCATCCTCTTGATGGCCAGGCCAAGAGCCAGCATGGCGAAGGCGGCCAGTGCGAACCAGAAGAGGTCCCCGGCGCCGGTCATGGCAAGAGTGCCGGAGCCGGCCCCTCCCGCAATTGCTGCGCCTACGGATCCTGCCGGGTTGTTGTACATGAGTCGTTTACCAAACTTTCTTTCTGTTGAGTGCGGCGTCCAGGTAGGCCTTGGCGTGGACTGCCTGGAGGAAAACGTCGATGACGGTTTCGTACATGGTTGCGGCAAGCAACATGTACCTCCAACCCCGGAAACGCAGGGTTACTATGCGTTCCAGGACGAAGATGCAGGTGACAGCGAGCCAGAATGGGTGGAGATTCAGCCCCATTCCGGTGGTCAGGGCAAAGATGATGGATCCGAGATATGCCAGGGTCACCAGGACGCCGAGCATGGAGAGAAACTGCCGTCCCCAGTAGGCCCTGGTGACTTTGGTCCATCCGTACTGCACACAGTTCTCCACGGCTCCGCGCTTCCAGCGAAGCCGCTGCGACCATAGTTCCCGCCACGTGGGCATGACTTCGGTAACCAGCGTGCAGTTTGATGGTGAAGCTATGCGGTATCCGAGGGTGAGGAGTGCGAAGGACAATTCGTTGTCTTCGGTCAGCACCGAGGTATCGTAGACGCCGCCCTTGCCGTTTCCGGGAGGAAGCGTACCGTTCAATCGTGCTGCGACGACGTCCCGAAGGGTTCGAATGCGGAATAGCGCCGCAGTCCCCGTGACTACCAGGCATCTGCCGTGGAGGCGCTTTATATCCCTGGCGTAGCGGGCGTACTCATTTCGTTGCAGGTGCCCTACGAATCCGCCTCCGGGTCCACCGCTGAACACTCCGCCCACGGCGCCCAGCAGTTCGTCGTTGAGGAGGTTGTTGGTGGCATTCTCGATGAAGTCCGGGGCGAGCTGCGAATCGGCGTCCTGCACCAGAACCAGGTCGTCGGGATCAGCTCCGGGAAGAAATTGCCCCAGGGCGAAGTTCAGGGCACCGGCCTTCTTATCCTTGTTGCCGACCGTGTGGAAGACTTCGACGCCCTGGGCCAAAGCCAGTTCTTCAGTATCGTCATTGCAGTTATCGGCCACCACGATCACGCGATCAGGGCGGCGGGTCTGGTTGTTCAGCGAGATAAGGGTTTGGGTAATGCCAGCGGATTCGTTGTGTGCCGGGACCAGAACCGTAACCACACCGCCAGGGGCACGATGGGATCCTCGTGGTGCGGGAGTTGTCTCTGAATTGACGCCCCGATACATGTGGGATACCTCCGTTCGAACCTTGAAGTGGTGTTTCACTTAGGGTTCCAACGCGAACGCAAGAAAGCTGCCCGCAAAGCATCAAGGAAGTCTCAAGGTTTGATCAGGAGTTCCCGGACGGCGTCAATATGCAGAAAACGCAAGAGGACGACGCCGGGAGGTCCCGGCGTCGTCCTCTTGTGGTGCGTTTGAGCTGCTTAGCGGCTCAGGCTAACGGTGAAGGTTTTCGGTCCGCTGAGCGTTACTGCAATGCCGCAGTTTTCTGCAGCGGCGCGGGGGGAAAGATCCCGGATGGCGGCGTCGATGGTGTGGTCGATTGCCGACTTGTCCCAGATTTTCAGCGTGATGGAGTCAGTATGTGTCGTCATTGTCAGTACTTTCACTCAGGCCGGTAACAGCCCCAAGCTTCTTCGCAGGGGCCGCATCCTCGTCGGTGAGGATTGCTGATTCAGCTTGTATGGGAACGAATTCCCTCATTCATGGTTCATGCTGCCTACCGCGATTGACAAGCTGATCCGGCCAAGTGTGACCGATTACACGTTGGACGTTACTCCGTGTAACCCGTGCTGATGCTCTGCTCGCGCCAACGATCCACCTCGGCGCGCTGGGCTTCCTCCACCGCACCGTAGGCGTAGACGGCGTCGGCGCCCAGCAGCAGGAAGCCTGGTGTTTCAGCTGCTTGGACCGCGGCGATAATCACCTCTGCGGCTTTGTCCGGGTCGCCGGGCTGGGTGCCGTGGACGGTGTCATTTTCCTTGCGACGCTTCCCGGCCGTCTCTGCGTAGTCCTGGATCGCCTGGGCAGATTGCGTCAGCGAACGCCCCGCAAAATCGGTCCGGAATGCACCGGGCTCTACCACTGTCACGGAGATTCCCAGAGGCTTCAGTTCCTTCTGCAACGAGCCGGACAGGCCTTCCAGCGCGGCCTTCGTTGCTGAGTAATAGCCGGAACCGGGAGGGCAGATCCGGGCGCCAATGGAGGAGATATTCACGATCGCACCGGAGCGGCGGGAGCGCATCCTAGGCAGGACGGCCTTGATCATGGCCACCGGGCCAAAAACGTTGGTATCGAACAGCGCCCGGACGTCGCCGTCGTCGCCCTCTTCAATGGCTGCGCGGTAACCATAACCGGCGTTGTTGACCAGGACGTCCACCGCGCCAAAGCGTTCTTCGGCCTCCTTCATGGCGGCTTCAATCTGCGACTGCTCGGTGACATCGAGTGCGACGGCGAGGGCCGTCGTCGGAAATTCTGTGGCCAGGTCCTGCAGCTTGGAGACGTCGCGGGCGGTGACGACGGCGTTATCGCCCCGCGCGAGCACGGCTTGGGCCAGTGCGCGGCCGAGTCCGGTGGAGCAGCCAGTGATGAGCCAGGTAGTCATGATGTTCCTTTCAAGGGTTGACCACTCCCTTGGAACGCTACCCCTTAGAGGAATGGGCGTGGGCTCCTGACTTTCTTTGAATCTTCGACGACGTCAAAACAACTCCAATCAGTTGAATTTGCGGGCCCTTCGGCAGCAAAGAAGGTCAGGAGGAAGCGAGTTCCGGCCTGTTCACTTCTGTCAAACTCTTGACTGCCGTGTTTTGCCACTGGTAAACATTGAGGCGGAAAGCGTTTTCTCACCCCCTTGAACCATTGTGAGGGATGCGCTTTGCCATGTATTGAAACGTTCCAAACCGCGTTCGGCAGGCCCGCTGCCGCCCAGCATCAAAGGAGATGTTCTTTGGCTTACCCCATGAAGTGTTCCTCCCGCAGTACCAACGGCCGCGCGTTCAGGAGCCTGCCGTTGGCAGCGTCAGCTTCGCTGGCCGCCGCAGCCATAGCCCTGACGGGGCTCCCGGTGGCCCAAGCAGCTCCAGCGCCGGTCGGCCCGTCAACGCACGCCGGTCTTCCCGGCGTCGTGCCTGCCGAAAAGGCTGGCCCGACGCTCAAGCGCCAGGTGGAATACCTGGACCGCGCACCCGTCGCCGTCTTAACCGATCAAGGCGTTACCGTGAGCTGGCGAATGCTCGGCCTGGATGAGGACACCGTCGGTTTCCAGGTGTTGCGTGACGGCGTCAACATCACCGAGGAGCCCATCCGCAACGCCACAATGTTCGTGGACCCTGACGGAACCGCGGAGTCCAGCTACGTCATCAAGACCGCTGGAAACGGCCAAGGCCAGGACAAATTAACCGAAGCCGTCACGCCGCTGGCGCAGAACTACCTGGCCATCAAGCTCGATAAGCCCGCCGATGGCGTGACCCCTGACGGCAAGGCCTACACGTACTCGGCCAACGATGCCACCGTGGCCGACCTCGACGGCGACGGCACGTATGAGGTCATTCAGACGTGGGCGCCGTCCAACGCCAAGGACAACTCGCAGTCCGGCTACACGGGCAACGTTTACGTCGATGCCTACAAGCTGGACGGTACCAAGCTGTGGCGCATCGATCTGGGACGCAACATCCGCGCCGGCGCACACTACACCCAGGTTCTGGCCTACGACTTCGACGGCGACGGCAAGGCCGAAGTTTCCTTCAAGACGGCGGACGGCACCCGTGACGCGGCGGGCACGGTGATCGGAAACGCCGACGCCGACTTCCGCAACAGTTCCGGTTATGTCCTGTCCGGCCCGGAATTCCTGACGGTCTTCAAGGGCGAGACCGGAACCATCATGGATACGGTGGCTTACGCACCCGAGCGCGGCGCCGTTTCCGGCTGGGGCGACACCTACGGCAACCGCGTGGACCGGTTCCTTGCGGGCGTGGCGTACCTCGACGGCGAACACCCGTCCATGATGTTCAGCCGTGGCTACTACACCCGCACCGTCCTGGTGACGTACGACCTCGTGAACGGCAAGCTCGTGGAGCGGTGGACGTTCGATTCCAACCTGGCCGGTGACCAATACAAGGGGCAAGGCAACCACAACCTCTCCGTAGTGGACGTGGATCGGGACGGCAAGGACGAGTTCGTCTTTGGCTCCATGACCATCGATGACAACGGTCAGCCGCTTTACAACACCAAGTTGGGCCATGGCGACGCGATCCACACCAGCGACCTTGATCCGTCCAGGCCCGGCCTTGAAACCTTCGCTGTCCACGAAAGTATGAGCCAGAGCGGCAACAGGGGAGCCACCTTCCGAGACGCTGCCACGGGTGAGGTTCTCTGGAGCATCCCGGCCATCAAGGACACCGGCCGCGGAGCAGCAGGGGACATCGATCCCCGATATGCCGGGGCTGAAGGTTGGGCGGTAGGCGGTTCCGCTGCGTGGGATTCACCCGTGGGCCAGCTGATGTCTGCCAAGGGAGAGCTGATCGCGGAGAAGATTCCCGCAGCGAACTTCCTGGCCTGGTGGGATGGCGATCTCCTCCGTGAGATTGTGGACCACGATTACGATGCCACGGTGTCCCGTGGCGTTCCGACCATCTCCAAGTGGAATTGGGAAACCGAACAGAGCGACCGTCTCCTGACGGCCGACGGCGCCCGCAGTAACAACACCACCAAGGGAAACCCGTCCATCCAGGCAGACATCCTGGGAGACTGGCGTGAAGAGATCGCCTGGCCGTCCACGGACAGCACCGAGCTGCGCATCTACACCACCACGGCTCCCACCGATGTTCGCCTGCGGACGCTGATGCACGACACCGTGTACCGTACGTCCGTCGCCCGGGAGAACGTGGCCTACAACCAGCCGCCGCACCCGAGCTTCTACATCGGCGAGGGCATGCAGGTGCCGGCGATGCCCGCCGTCGCCTATGCCGGTCAGAACTAGCGGCCCTTAACAACGCCCTTGCAACCAGAGGTTATTAACAGGAGTGCCGCCCGGATCTTGGTGATCCGGGCGGCACTGGTTGTTTCTTCTGTGGGGGGGTGCCCGCTACCGCTGGCCGGGCAGCCCGCCCATAGGTGGGATATAACCCGGGCCGAAGCCCTCGTCGTCCTTCCGTTCCGCGGCACTGCGCGTATCGCTGTCCGCTGTCTCGTCGGAATCGCCGTCCAGATCTGCCAGGCCGTTGGTCTGATCGAAGGCGTGCGTGATGGGATCTACGATCGGGACGTCGGTGGGTGCATCCTTGTCGGCCCCTGTTGAAGCCCCTGCTGCTGCGCTGGTGCTGGCCGCTGTTGCGGCACCGGCTGCTGCGCTCGTGCCGGTTGTCGCGCTTGTGCCGGTTGTTGCGTCGGCAGGTGTAGCCATGGTGCTCGTGTCAGCAGCCCGTTCGGGTGCCTTGTGCTCGACGTATTCCTTGAACTTCTTCAAGTCCGACTCCGCCTGCCTTTCAACCACATGTAATTTGTCGCCCAGGAATTCAAGGACGCCGTGCGGTTCGTATTCCAGCGACAGATGCAAGGACGTTTGGCTCGGTCCGGCTTCCTTGAAGTCCACCCAGCCGGCATTCTTGGCACCTTCCACTGCAGCCCAGGCCACGGCCCGGTCCATGTCCTGCTGGACGATCTTTGCTTCCCAGCGGCGATGGACGCCAGCGATCTCGGCTACCCATTCCAGACGGTCCTCGCCCAGGCGCGTCACGCGTTCCACTCCGCCCATGAAACGGGGAAACTCCTCGAAATGCGTCCATTGACTGTAGGCCGTACTCACCGGAACGTTGACCAGGATTGTCTTGTCTACCTTCGTGGTCACAATGTCCTCCTCTGACTCGGTTCGGTTTTGCCCGAGACGACGTCATGCGCCATCCATTAATAAGCTTACTTACCGTGGGACTTCCTGACCCTTTTGGTTTTTTGAGCGCGCAAAATCAACCCATTTGGCTCACTTTCCGCCCGCGGCGGCGGCAAGGAAGGTTGGAAACCAACATGCCTTTCCCCGAGCCCTGGCTAGGAGATCACCCTGCCGTCCTGGATCAGGAATTCGAGATGCTCCGACATATCTGCCAGCACGGAAACGTCCGCCACGGGGTCGGCGCCGAGCACCAGGATGTCCGCGTCCGCGCCAGGTGCGATCACGCCAAGTTCACCTTCGCGCTCAAGCAGCTGGGCCGCCGTCGTGGTTGCTGAGCGGATGGCGTCGATTGCTGGCTGGACCTTGCCGAGCAGTCTGAACTGTTCGTTCTGATGGCGGTGCATGCCGCCCAGGAGATCGGAGCCGAAAGCCATTTTTACGCCGGCTTCGTGTGCCCGGGAGATGGCCTCCAGCCCGCTGGTTAGTACGGAGTCCACCTTGGCCCACATCTCCTCGGTAAGCCCGAATTCCTTGCCCTCTTCCTTCAGTGCCCAGTACGTGACGAGCGTGGGAACCAGGAAGGCGTCCTTCTCGATGAAGAGCTTGAGGCTTTCGTCGTCCAGGAGGTTTCCGTGTTCGATCGAGCGGACGCCGGCTTCGAGCGCTCGGTTGATGGCGCGTGCTGTGTAGGCGTGCGCCGCGACGTAGCGGTTGGCGGCTTCGGCTTCTTCCACCGCGGCCCGCATTTCTTCCATCGAGTATTGGGTGGAGTCGATGCGGTCCGTGGGGGAGGAGACTCCACCGGATGCCATGATCTTGATGTGGTGGGCGCCCTTGCGGATCTCGTCGCGGGCGGCTGCCCGTACTGCATCGACGCCGTCGGCTACGCGACCGATTCCGCAGCACCCACGCCCATTGGGGTCGTGGTCTTCGCCGGGAAGGCGCATGTCGCCATGGCCGCCGGTCTGGCTCAGGGCGTGGCCGCAGAAATGGATCTTCGGACCCTCAAGCAACCCTTCCTGCTGGGCCATCGCCAGGCCGAAATCAGCGCCGGACAGGTCGCGGACGGTAGTGAAACCGCGGCGCAGCATCTCTCCCATGATCCGGGCTGTCTGTGCGTACACATACGACGCCGGTGTCCAGGTCAGCGAGCGGAAGTCAGCACTGGACGCGACCACATGGACGTGCGCATCAATGAGTCCCGGGATGACGAACTTGCCGGTGCCATCAATCACGCGTGCTCCGGAAGGCGCCTGGGCATCGGCGCCGACGCTGCTGATCTTTCCATCAACACTCACGACGTCGGCAGTGGAGTACGTGCCTGCCTTGACGTCCAGGACGCTTGCGTTGCGGATGACGAGCGCGGCGGCTTTGGGGGTGGTGCTCATGCTAAACAGTGTCCTTCCCGGGGACTTCGGTATCTGCAGTGACTTCGGTGGGTGCGGGGACTTCGGTGGGATGGGCTTCAAAGGCTTGGACGAGTTCGGCCAGATTCGCGTTGACCAGCTCGACGGCGGCTTCCACGCTGTGCTGCGTGTACTTGCCTTCTGCGTCCAGTAGCGCCAGGACACCTACAACGTTGCGTTGCGGGTCGAGGACAGGCACATTGATGACGGCGCCGCAGCCGAGTTGCTGAATGAGCGCAGAGTCCGCGAAGACGTCCCTCAGTGCTGTCAGATCGGGGGCCAGGAACGGCTTCTTGTGCTCAATGACTGTCCCAAGCCAGCCCGGTGAGATTTCGACCGTCTTCTCGCCGCCCACGGGGTACTCGGCCGGGTGGCTGGTGAACAGCCGCCTGAGGCTGGAACGTTGGGGGATCCACTGGAGGGCGGTGAAGAGGATGACGCCGGGGTCCTGCTGCAGGGCGTCGAAAGCGTGTTGGAACGTAGTGTCGGTTTTCGTGAAGTTTCCGCTCATTGCTACGCCTTTCCTGCTGGAGCCGGATCATGTTCAGCACGGGCGTTGATGTCCTCCAAGGACTTGCCCGCCGTGGAGGCGCCGAAGATCACCACGCCAAGAACGCCAATGGTCAACACCACCGTGGTCATCGTGAACACCCCACCGAAACCGAGGGCCGCTGAGAAGATGCCGATGATGGATGGCGCGAGGATGCTGCCGATACGACCAACTGCGCTGGCCAGGCCAACACCGGTGGCGCGCATCCACGTGGGGAAGAGCTCCGGAGTGTAGGCGTAAACACCGGCATACGTACCGTTCAGGAAGAAGGACAACGTTGCGGCGGCTACCAGGATCATGCCGGAATCATTGGATTGGCTCAGCCAGAACGCGCTGAGCGCCGATCCCGCCAGGTACAAGGCAATGGTGTTCTTGCGGTCGATCCGGTCGCACAGCCATGCTGCCGAGAAGTAGTCCGGAATCTGTGCCAGGTAAATGATGATCGAGTATTCAAAGCTCTTGGTTACGGTGATACCCCGGCCAACCAACAGCGTGGGAATCCATGAGAAGAAGCCGTAGTAGGAGAAGGTGATCACGAACCAGATCAGCCAGATAACGGCCGTCCGACGACGCATGGCCTTTGACCACATGAACTTCAGGGCGTTCCAGATGCTGATCTTCTGCTCATGCTTGGCGATCTCCTCTTGGGCCGGAGGCAGCGAAGCGAGGTCTTTGCCGGTGGCTTTGACGACGCTCTGTTCAAAGCGCTCCACCACCTCTGTTGCTTCGGCCACGCGGCCACGGCTGATCAGGAACCGCGGGGATTCAGGCAGGCTACGGCGCCACCAGAGCAGGAGAAGGATGGGTATGGCCGTAACCACTTGGGCCCAGCGCCAGCCGTCCTCACCCATAGGCACGATGAACCGGCCAATCAATGCAGCGCCTACGAAGCCGAAGGAGAAGAAGCCGGCAAGGGTCCCAATGAACCAGCCGCGACGCTTTGGGGGAATGAACTCTGACAGGAACGGCGCGATGATGACGCTTTCTGCGCCCGCCCCCAATCCTGCAAAGATCCGTGCAATCAGGAACACTTCGAAGGTGGGAGCCATGGCCGCAACCACTGACATAACGCAGTAGAAGGCGAGGGCCCACAGCATGACCTTTTTCCGGCCAAATCGGTCACCCATCCATCCGGAGAGGATCGCGCCGAAGAAAAAGCCCAGGGGGGCAGCTGAACCTACCAGGCCGAGGCTGGCATTGCTGAGGCCCCACAATTCCTGGATTCGAGGGAGCAGGAACGCGACCACTGCGCCGTCCATACCGTCGAATGAGTAGCCGAGGCCTCCGATGAGGAGAAGCTTGTAGTGTGGTCGACTGAGAGCCAGACGATCCAAGCGTGCGGTGAGAGACATGGTGATTCCTGCCAAAGTGGGCCAAGTTGTACATTTTTAGGAATATGCACAAGTCTGTGCAGATGCGATGTGTCGAAGGTACGGCGAAAGTGTGAGGTAGGTCAATAGATGGAAGAAGATTTCGACTCGTCAACGTTGACTGAGTGGCTCGACAGTCGTGTCCAGGGCCGGAAGCTTGCAGCACGCCAAATGCAGGTGGTTGGAATCCTGCGCTCGCAGCCGCGCCTTGCCTCCTACGGGTCTGTGAGTGACATTGCTGCAGCAGCCGCTTCGAACGCCTCCACGGTGACCAGAACCGCTCAAAGACTGGGGTTCAAGGGCTGGGCTGACTTCCAATTCGAGCTCAGGTCACGGTTCCTGGCGTCGCTGAGCGCAGTGGAAGTTGCTGCGGAGCATAATGGCCATATCAGTAGTCCGGCACAGGCTGCCGTCTCAACCGATCGCGCGAATTTGGCCCATTTTGAACGAACTTTGGACGCCGACACCATCCACCTGATCGCCAAGGCCATCGCCGGTGCCCGACAAACCTTCATTGTGGCAGCAGGAAGCTACGCCATCCCCGGCAAGGCCTTGGAGCACAACGCAATCATCGCCGGCTACAACGTCAGGCTCCTCGATGCCGACGTCGCTGCACTGACAAATGCCATCGCGCGGCTGGGCGCCGAGGACCTGGTCATCGCCATCAGCCTTTGGCGGGTTTACGACAGCACCATTCGCGCCGTCGATATTGCCCGCAATATCGGTGCGCCGGTTGTTTCCATCACTGACAGCGCAGGGTCACCTGTGGCCGTGCACGCCCAGCATCGGATCGTCGTGCCCACCGAAGGCGCCGGTTTCTTCCCGTCCCTGACAGGTGCGGTGGCCGCGGTCCAGGCGATCGCCGTCGAACTTGCCTCCCTGGACCGCGAACGCTCAAACCAGAACATCGCTGCTTCTGAGCGCACCTGGGACCAGATGCGGATCATGCATCCGCGGTCGAGCTCCTAAGGCCGCGGCGGCAAAGAGAGTCGGGAACCAACAGGACTTACGACGCCGGGCCCTCCTCCCCGGGGAGCGCGCCTCCAACAAGGGCCAGGTTTTGGATGACGGCCAAGCCGAACTGGGCGGTGTCATTGGTGGAAACCGTCGGAGCTTCGTCTACGGGCTGGAGGACATGCGGCGGCAGGATCTTTTTCAGCGTGAACGCCTCGGCATGGTTCAAGTTCTCCCCGCCCTGGGCAAAGCTCTCCCACGCCAACCCTGCCAGGTCCGGGGACCCTAGTCGGGCTGCCGCGTAGGCCGTGAGTCGGCTGTGCGCCTGAGTCAGGTAGATGCCTGCAAGGGGCTGTCCTACTTCGGCGGCTTGCTCCTCCGGAGAAGCCAGGAATAGCCGGCAATACTGCATCCATGCTTTCTCGAAGGATGCATCCGGCACCAGGCTGATCAGTTCGCTGCAGATTTCCACTAAACCGAACACGGCGCTCAGGTGCGAGACGCTGATGACCTCGCGTCCGGCGTCGAACCTTCCTTTGTCCAGGTCGTAGAGCGCTTCGCCGGTGAGGAATCCGTACTTGAGGGCGCCGATATCGGCCATGGTTCCCAGGAGGCGGTCGCGTGAACGGGGGTTGCCGGTGCGTTCCCAGTCGGTGAGCCACGTGGCGGCGAGCGAGCCCCAGTCTGTACCCAGCCCGACGCCCAAGGCGCCGCGGTCCGGGCGGTAGGTATCGGCGTCGGGACGTACTTTGCGGACCGGGTCCAACCCCAGGAAGTTCTGGTCGCTGTCCACCAGTTCGGTGAGGAGATCGCCGGTGCGCTCATCGGCGGTCAGGTAATAGTAGAAGCGTCGGTAGGCGGGGGTGCTGATTCGAAGCTGCTTCGCGCTGCAACCCCAGTGCTGCACGTTGTGCCGCGAGCCCAGCCCGCGCCAGGGGCCAAGGTGGTACACATCCACTTCGCCGGTGTGGCGCGTCATTGCCTCGGCAAAGCGGAAGACGTCGGCCCGGCCCGAGCGCAGGTACATGTACCAGAGCCAGAGATCGGGTGAGAGTTCCGAGTTGTCCCACGCGTAGCCGCCGACGTCGTAGCGCCAGACGTGCCGGTCGGAGTCGTAGGTGTGCATGACGTCGCCGTAGTTCCAGAATCCGTACCAGCGGCGCTGCTCCCTTTGGCCCTGGTAGAAGTCGAACAGGAAATCGAGCTTGTCTTCGAGCGCCGCCCGCGCCCGAGTGCTGCGGTCCACCGGCGTCCAGTCGCCGAAGACGCCCGCGGAGTGCAGGTACTCAGGCGATGGCTGCAATAGCGGGGGAGTGGACGCTGCCCGGGCGTCCATGGCGAGGGATTCGGCGCTGGGCGTGGCGTCGTACGCGAACAACGTGAGCTCGTGGGTCCGTGCAATTCCCGTAGGATTCCCGAATCCAGGCTCGTAATCCTCGTACGTAATCTCGAGCCCCTCGAGTTGTTCCTCGAAGGTGTCCTGGCCGAGGCCGTCGTGATAGAAACGCAGGTCCATCGGTTGGGCTTCGGGGGAGTAGAGCCAAGCGGTCAGCGTTGCCTCCCGGGTGGCCGCTCCTCGGATGTCCAGCTGGCCCGGGTGCGACTGCCAGAAGTCCCGAACGCCAACGCCGAAGCCGCCTTGAGGGTCGCTCAGGGAGCAGAATCCCGCCGATCGCGTCCCGCCGGAGATGCCCACCCAACCGTGGCCCGGAGCCGTGCGTTTGCGTAGCTCGAAGCCGTCCGCGCTCAGCTGCGTGAGGGAGTAGTCGTTCCATGTGGGGATGAGATGGAGCCGTTCGGAAACCAGGGGACTCCATTCGTTCAGCGGCGGAGTGGGTTCCCCGGCGATCTGGGCTTGGCGCACGGCCTCACCCGGATCCCTTCTCAGGCCGGTGAGTCCGCGGACCGCCTCCACAAGGAATCCGCCGTCCGCTCCGGCGATCCGGACGTGGCGATCGTGCAATTCGCTCTCGAGCGGGATGGTGAACCGAACTCCAAGTCCGGCCAGGAAATTCTGCCCGGCATCGCCGTCCCAGATGAACGAATGCATCATTCGGATGCTCCGCGCGCCAGCATAGAAGTAGAAGCGGACGGTGAATGGAAGCCACTCCCTTTTGCCAAGGTCCGCCCGATGGCGGCCTTCCAGACGCACGACGGCGCGAAGGGGACCGCGCTGCTCGACCGTCAGGGACGTGACTTCGCCAGTGAAGCCTTCGCGCGTTGTGCTGCCAGCTCCCTCCGCAACGTCGTTCTGCAGTAGGCTCACGAGCCGTCCGTCCTTCGCCACCACGGAACCGTCGCGGGACAGCATACTGAACAGGCTCGCTCCAGACCGCGGCAGGACCATTTCCAGAGTCCCGGTGGAGACGGTCACGGACTCTTCCCTTTCGTTGACCCTCACTTCAGGCGAGCGTTCGACGCCGGCTGCCGGGCCGCCGTCGTGCGCTTGCTTGTCGCTGGAGGTGACGGAGTATGCGCTCGCCGGGTTGCCCGTCGCGCCCAAGGCGATGCCCGCCCACTTGAGGGAGCCGTCCGGCCAAGTAGCGAGCGGCCAGGTTTGGGCGTTGACGTGGCGTCCGCGGGCATCCATTACGGACAGCTCCGACGCCTGCGTGACGGTGCCCCGGGCAAAGGGCATCCCCCATGTTGTGCCACCGCTCAGGGCGGCGGGCGGTGCGCCATCGAGCCACGTGATGGGAGCGTGCTGAGTCATGTTCGAGTCCACCTAAAGTTCCGGAAAGCGCTTTCTTTGTTACGTTTCAAAAAACTTACCTCCGCGTGTCGTTAGCCGCAAGGGGTGACCGTTGGATGATTCCAGCGAACCATTGACACGCCTGCATCGCGACGATATCGTACAACCAAATGGTTGTAGATCAGCTCAATTCCGTACCCTCCAGTGATGTGGACCTTGACCGGTTGTTCCACGCGTTGGCAGATGGCACTCGGCGGGACATTGTGGCCAGGGTGACATCCGGGGAGTACTCGGTGTCCGGATTGGCTGGGCTCTACACCATGAGTTTCGCGGCCGTGCAGAAGCACGTCGCGGTCCTGGAACGGGCCTCCCTGGTGACCAAGGAGAAGCGTGGGAGGGAGCAGATCGTGCGGGGGAACCGTGATGGACTGCAAAAAGCCCGGCGTCTGCTGGACCAATACGAAATGATCTGGCGGCAACGTGCCGACCGGATCGCCGAAATTCTCGCTGAAGACTAGGAAGGGATCTGCCATGACCGTGGTCAGCGTGGACAAGAATACGGAGGCCCTCAGCCTCACAGTCGTTGCTGAGTTCGATGCCGGCGTTCAGCGCGTTTGGAAAATCTGGGAGGACCCACGCCAACTTGAACGATGGTGGGGGGCGCCTACCGTCCCAGCCACGTTCGAAACCCACGATTTCACGCCCGGAGGCAAGGCCGCCTATTACATGACGGTGCCCGACGGAACAAAGGCCCACGGCTGGTGGCAGTTCACCAGCATCAACGCCCCGGACCACCTCGAATTCGACTACGGATTTGCCGACGATCAGGGCACCCCCATGGGCGAGCATGGAGCCGCGCACGCCACCGTTAAGCTCGAGCCCATTGGCGACCGCACCCGCATGACCATGTCCACGCGCTTTGACTCTGAAGAACAGCTTCAAATGATGTCGGACATGGGCATGGAGGAAGGCCTGCGGGAGGCCATCGGTCAGGTCGACGCACTCCTCGCCGAGCCGGCCAACGCCTCACGCCAGTAGCGGCCGCCAAGAAAAACCGGCGACGGCGGGAGCGTCGCGCCGTCGTCGGCGTATCGTTTAAGTCCCGGCCGCCTCTTGGAACGGACTTGTGTCATGGCGCGATTGATCATCATGGGCCCTCCAGGTTCCGGCAAAGGCACGCAGGCGGAAGTGATCGCCCGGCATTTCTCGATCCCCGCGATCTCTACGGGAGACCTCTTCCGTGCACATGTTCGGGACAAGACTGAACTCGGCGCAGAAGCGGGTGAGTACATGGACCGGGGCGAATTTGTTCCCGACCACGTCACCACGGCCATGCTCCGCCAGCGGCTGGAGGAAGGTGACACGGGGAACGGGTTCCTCCTTGACGGCTACCCGCGCACTGTCATCCAAATTGGCGCCCTTGATGAGATATTGGCCGCGAGGCATCAGGCGCTCGAAGTGGTTCTTGTGCTGAATGTGGAGGATGCCGAACTCGTTGCCCGCATGCTTCAACGGGCTCAGGAACAGGGCCGCAGCGACGATACTGAACCCGTGATTCAGCGCCGGCTGGAGCTGTACCGGGATGAGACGCAGCCTGTGGTGACTGCGTACACGCAACGCGGAATCCTGTTGATGGTGGACGGCTCCGGCGATCGGGAATCGATTACGGCGAAGGCCATTGCTGCGGTGGAGAAGGCACTGGCGGTTTAGCGCGCCACGGACGAAAGCCCGGAGCCAAGGGCCCGGAGATAGGCCGCGAATCCTTCGGGTGCCCGGGCCTGCAGCCGCCCGGAGGTTGTCACCTTGGTGGTGTCCGTGGCGATGACCGCCAGCCCGAGCCGCCGAAGGCGTTCAACCAGGACCCGGTCCTCGTGGGACCTTAGCCTCGGAAAGCCGCCCGCGGCCAGGTACGCAGAAGCACGGACGCCAAGGTTTGCCCCGTAAATATGGGGATGGTCTTCCCGGGAGGGGTGCAGTTCCCGCCAGCGTTCCAGGACCGCCTCGTCCATGTCCCGGGAGTCCGGCTCCACGGATCCCAAGATGGCGTCGGCACCGGCGTTGGCAAGTTCCACCTGTCGCACCAGCCAGTGTCCCGGGACGGTGGAGTCGGCGTCGGTGGTGGCCAACCACGTACCTGCGCCTGCGACTGCGGCGAAGGGCAGGCGTTCCAGGGCGGCACGGATGCCGGCGTCGCGGCTGGCGCCCGTGCTGCGAAATCCGACCTCCACCGGGAGGAAACGGAGATCAGCCGAAGTGTACGCAGCCGTGATGCTGGAGGATCGGTCCGTGCAGGCGTCCAGGACCACAGCGATTGAAACTCCGATTCCGGGGTGCTCGCGCTGCAGGGCATCCGCCGCGGTCTGCAACGCCGCCAATGCTGAGCCGATGTGCCGTTCCTCGTTGTGGGCCGGCATGACCACCGCGACGCTCCGGATTTTTTGCCGGTCCGCGGTGGTCACAGCGTTTCACTCGGGGCAATAAGGATCTCCAGCATGAAGTCCCTTTCCCGGTAGATCCCATGCGCGGGCCACGCAAGATGGCTGCGGGCCATTGCGTGAACTGCCTCTGCGTCCAGTTGCCAGCCCGAGATCGGGTGCCGCCAATGGCAAAGAAGCAGGGTGCCGCCGGGCCGGGTGGAAGCTCGAATCCGGTCCAGTAGTTCGCTCAGTTCTTCCGGCGAAAGGTAATAGCCCGTCTCGGACAACACCACCAGGTCGAAGGTCCCTTCCGGCCACTCATCCGGCACAGTGAGGCGGCGGGCTTCGGCCGAGGGGTATCCGGAGAGCCGCTGTGTTGCCTGGAGCAATGCCGTGCTGCTGGCGTCCACTCCAAGGAATTGCCGGCAGCGCCGGGCGAGTTCCTCGCTGAGCGTGCCGATGGAACAGCCCACTTCCAGGCCGGAATCATACGACTCCTTGGGCAAGGCCGCCAACGTCAGGGCACGCTTGCGGCGTTCGTACCAGCTGGAGGAGTAGTCCCACGGGTCCTCTTCGCGGGAGTGGACCTCGTCGAAGATCCGCTCGGCGTCTGCTGCTGTGTTGCTCCCCGCCGTGAATGGGTGCCAGGCGAAGGTCTCGAAGTGGCGGGAAAAGTGCTCCAGGAAAGTCCCGGACAGCAGCGTCTCATCACCCGGCTGCTCGGACAATGGTTCCACTTGCGAGGCATGGGCGCCCATCGCGTCGTTCTTGGCGTCCCGCTCCGCCGCTGTTAACGGCACCCGTACCCATGACTGCCAAGCGGCATCGCCGGGTCCTGCCCAGAGCCAATACCAAATGGGGTACTCCAGCAGGCCATGGCCTCCGGCGGCGGCAACCCTGGCTGCGATCGAGCCCAAGGTGTCGTGGTCTGTGTGCCCGTCCGACCGGTACGGCGCCACGATCACCACGTTGTCCGCCGGATGGCCTGACGCTGCTTCGCGAACCGCGTCTTCGATTCGATCTTCATGGGCTGCCAGCTGCCCGTCCGGCAGCTCCAGGAATTGCCACGCCGCGCTGGGAGCCAGCCCGGACACAGCCGTGTCGAACTCAATGAGCCTGATAGCGGCAAGCTGTTCCGACGTGGTGGTTTGCGACTCCGGGTGCGACGCTTCGCCGGCAGTGCAGAGCAGGAGCTTCACGGTGGCCCCGCTGTGGTGGAGCTTGGCCAGGAGGCCGCCGGCGCCGAGTGTTTCGTCGTCCGGGTGCGCGGCGAGCACCACAAAGGCCATGCTTGTGAGTTCGCTTGCGTCCAGCGGCAACTCCGGCAAGGCAGCGACGCCGCTGGCCGCCCATTCCGCCTCGGTTGTTCCCGTGTCTGCGTGCGAGAAGCTCACCATCCGGCGTCCCCATCCAGAGTCAAGGCGCCCAACTGCGCGTCGTCTCTCAGGGCGTGGTGCTGGCGAATGTATAAGGACAGGTCCGCCATTCGTTTTCCGTACCCCTCGTTGAAAGCCAGCGGGCCCGGTCCAAGGTTCTGGCTCACAACCGTTTGGACACGTTCGACGGCGGCGGCAACAGTCCCGCGGACGCGCAAGGCTTCGCTCCAGGCGCTGGAGCCGTCTCCACCTGAATCGGCCAGCCGGCCGGCGTCGATCCGTTCGGCTGTTGCGGCCAGGTATCCGCCGACGGAGGTGAGGATCCGGTCCACCTCGCCCAGGGAAGCGAGGGCGATCTGGTCCGGGTTCCGGCCGTTTCCTACGCCCGCGGCCAGGGCTGCCCTGAAGTCACGGGCCATTGCCACGGCTCCGCCGAACCAGCACGAGGCCACTCCCATGCCACCCCACGCGAAGCCGGGACGTTTGAAATACCAGTCCTCGTCGCCCACCGGTGCTGCCTTCACATGCTCGAAGTGGACGGTGCCGCTGGGGATTTCCTGCAGGCCCCGGCTGGTCCACCTCGGGGTTTCGCACGAAACTCCAGGGTCCTTCAGGCTGACGGCGAAGGCCGTCCTGCCGTTGCCCTCCGTGTGGGCTGTGATGATGGCATTGTCCAGCTGGGCGGCCAGCGAGCACCATGGTTTGGCGCCGTTGAGTACGTAGTTTCCGGCAGGGTCGGTCTTGGCCTCGAGTTTCATGCCGGGACCTTCGGCCGCGAAGACTCCCCACGGGCCTGTCGCGACTGCTTCGGAACCGGACTGGGCCAGGATCGCGAGGGCGTCCAGGTGGGGTTCAAGGACGCGTCCGGCGGCCACGTCCACGGCCGTGACGGACGCCAGGAGTTCCCAGAGCTTGGCTGTGTTGCCCTCGCCAGGCTTCGGAGCAGTGTGTCCTATCTCCCCGGCAATGGCCAACAGTTCAGGGATGTTACCCACGGCCGCCCGGATTTGTTCGAGTACGGGTTCGAGGGCTTGAAGTTGAACGGACTCGGAACTGATGCGTACGGGTTGGGCTTCGGGGTCGCTCATGGACTCAAGCCTAAACTAAGGAGCCTTAGTTTATGGGCTGCGAGAAGCAAGAACGACGGCGGGAGGGGCATCACTGCCGACTTCCCAAGTGCCGAGCCATTTATGGCATCGCGCCGAGGTGGGACGGAGGTGAGCATTGCGCTGGGTTTCCAACGAGTCCCGCCCGCGGAAAAGTTCCCCTTTGTCGCCACATGACGCAGCCTTTTCACAAGTTTTGTCACAAGAATCACATCATCTTGTCATTTAACATGACAGGATTCCTACGCTGGAGGAGTCAATGTTCCCGAGCCTTAGGAATTCCAGTGCCACAACCAAACGACTCCGCTTCCATATCAATCGACTCCCACAGTCCGCCCGGAAAGAACCCGCCCGGAAAGAACCCGCCCGGCAACCCGCGCAAAGCCCAAGGTTTCCTCAGCAACCTCGGCGCCGACCTCCCTGCGTCCTTGGTGGTTTTCCTCGTTGCCCTTCCGCTGTCCCTCGGCATCGCGGCGGCCTCCGGAGCACCTGTCATGGCCGGGCTCATCGCAGCTGCCATCGGCGGAATCGTCGCGGGCAGCCTGGGCGGCTCTCCACTCCAGGTGAGCGGTCCCGCCGCGGGCCTGACCGTCGTCGTTGCCGGCCTGGTTGACGAGTTCGGCTGGCAGGTGACGTGTGCGATTACGGCTGCTGCCGGCGTCGTGCAGTTGCTGCTGGGTATCAGCCGCGTAGGCCGGGCCGCACTGGCAGTGTCGCCGGTGGTGGTCAAAGCCATGCTCGCTGGCATCGGCATCACGATCATCCTGCAGCAGTTGCATGTGCTGCTCGGCGGCCAGGCCGCTGGGTCCGCCGTCGAAAACCTGACCGCACTTCCAGGGGCCATCACCAACGTCGAGTTGCATTCGGCGCTGCTGGGACTGGCCGTCGTCGCGATTCTTCTGGCGTGGAAATACCTGCCCACTGCGGTGCGGAAGATTCCCGGGCCGCTTGCCGCCGTCGTCGCTGTTACCGCTTTGTCTGCAGCAGTTGCGCCCAGCGTCGAGCGCATCAGCTTCAGTGGTTCCCTGTTCGACGCCGTCGCCCTTCCCAGTTTGCCGGACGGTAACTGGCGTGCCGCGGTCATGGCGGTCATCACGGTAGCCCTGATCGCAAGCATCGAATCGCTGCTTTCCGCGGTGGCGGTGGACAAGATGCATGCAGGCACGCGCACCAACCTCAACCGGGAACTCGTTGGACAAGGGTCCGCCAATATGGTCTCCGGCATGCTGGGCGGCCTCCCGGTGACGGGCGTGATCGTCCGCAGCGCCACCAACGTTGAAGCCGGCGCCGCGAGCCGCGTGTCCGCCATCCTGCACGGCGTGTGGGTCCTGGTGTTCTCTGCACTGTTCGCCGGTCTCATCCAGCTGATTCCGTTGTCCGTGCTCGCAGGCCTGTTGCTCGTCATCGGCGCCAAGCTCATCAAGGTCGCCGACATCAAAACCAGCCTGCGCACCGGCGACCTCCTGGTCTACGTGGTCACGCTGGCATGCGTTGTTGTACTGAACTTGCTCGAGGGCGTCATTATCGGCCTGGCACTCGCGGCCCTCTGCGTGTTGTGGCGGGTACTCCGTGCCCAGATCCAAGCCCATGCTCCCGCCGGGGAGCAGCTGCCGTGGCGGGTCACGATCGCCGGGTCCTGCAGCTTCTTCGCCCTGCCCCGACTGAACCGCGTGCTTCACTCCGTGCCCGAAGGACAGGACGCAGTGGTTGAACTCAACGCCGATTACCTCGATCACGCATTCCGCGAGGCTCTGGTTGCCTGGCAGACGCAGCACCGCTCCAGCGGCGCCTCGGTGCTGCTGGAGGAACACGGAACCACCGCTTTTACCGACGCCGCGGACAGCACTCCCCAGCGTCAGGATCCACGCGAATTCCCGCTGCCACCCAGGACTTCCTGGCAATCGTCGCCGCTGGATGGTACCCACCAAGAAGCGCACGACGACGGCGTGCAGCTTCCGCTGCGGTCGATCCTCCTTGGCATCGACAAATACCATCGACGCTACGCAGACAAGGTTCGCCCGCTGGTGCAGGACCTGACCGAGGGGCAGAACCCGGACACCTTGTTTGTTGCCTGCGTCGACTCCCGCGTCAATCCGAACCTGATCACCAGCAGCGGCCCCGGCGACCTTCTGACACTGCGGAACATCGGCAACGTAGTGTGCCCTGATGGCCGGGATGCCTCGATCGATTCTGCCCTGGCATTCGCGGTCAAGGGCTTGTCCGTGGACTCGATCGTGATCTGCGGCCACTCCAATTGCGGCGCGATGAAGGCCGTTATCGCCGACGCCGAGGGTGCGGCCGCAGCTTTGGGTGGGGGCTTCGATGCCTGGCTGGAGCACGCCCGGCCGAGCTACCGCGCGCTGTTGGACGGTCATCCTGTGGCCCTTGCTGCCGAAGCTGAGGGCTACAGCCGCCTGGACCAGCTCAGCATGGTGAACGTAGCTGTCCAACTCCAGAAGCTCGAAGAGCACCAGGTCACTGGGCCAGCCCTGGCATCTGGACGAGTGCAGGCCACGGGTTTGTTCTACGACATTTGCACGGCCCGCGTGGTCCTTGTGACTCCCCAGGGCATCGAACAACTGGATCCGAGCATGGCCGTTCACTAGCCTGCCAGCTGCCCTGCGTTGCTTCACGACCTGCTTTGAGCCGACGCTGGCGCCGACACGCCGTTACCTGCGGCGTGTCGGGGCCGCCAGGCTGTCAAAGGGGGGCGTGAAGCAACGGGCTGCGGCGTTCGTGGAACCAGGAAGCCTAGCGGTCCGTGAGCAGCAGGACGTTCCCGTCGAGGTCCCGGACGGTGAAGAACAAGCACACGTCCGGATCGCCCTCCACCACCGACACGCCATGTCCGTTCCTGAGCAAACGATCCCGCATGCCCGTGAGGTCCTCCACGAGGAAACCGCACGTCGCCCAAGCCAGCCCGGGCTCAGCCGCGATCCCGCTGAGGGGACCCATCAGCGTAACTGTGGCACCGCCGTCGCCCGTTAGAACTGCCGACCACTCCGAAACGGTGACGATCCGAAGCCTCAGGTGCTCCGAATACCACTTGGCTGCCCGGCCCGGATCCGAGACGGGAATGAATGCATTGGAAACAGTAGTCACGCGCGGCCCTTCCTATGGGGATATTTGGATTGAGAGTAGCCCCCGCCCCTCCCCGTGGCCCAGCAAAGTGCGGAATACTGGAGCCGGAACCACGATTTCCGGCAGGAGAGGACTGCCGTGCGAGGAGGTGGCGAAACGTGAGCGCCGGGAACAACGCCTTCAGGCGGAAGCTCGAGCGGGGAGCGGAACTGCGGGCCGTCCGATCGTGGGGCGGCAATGCCGAGGAAGACGCAGAGCTTGAGGCGGCCGAGGCGGAGGAGCGGGAGAAACGCCGCAAGGTGGACGACGCCGCGCGGGTCGAATATTTGATCCGGGATGCCATGAACCAGGGCAAATTCGACAACCTCAAATACGCCGGCAAGCCGATCCCGGGCCTGGGGGAGCACTATGACCCGGACTGGTGGGTCAAAGGTCTGATCCAGCGCGAGCAACTCAGCGGGATCGGCCCGCCAGCCATACTCCTCCGGATCGAGGACGCTGAACTCGACGCGAAGCTGGATCAGCAGTACACGGAGAAGCAGGTCCGCGACATTCTTGAGGACTTCAACAAGCGGGTCATTGAGGCTCGTCGACAGCTCCAGGGTGGGCCGCCAGTGATCACCAAGCTGAGGGATGTTGACGCCGAGCTGGAACGCTGGCGCGGACGACGTGCCGCGGCGGCGCCGCCCGAGCCGGAGCCCGGGGAACCAATCAAACGTACTTGGTGGCAGCGGCTCTGGAACGGCTTCGGCTGATACGAAATCCGGCCCCAGCGTCGGGGATGCGGCTAGGCGAAGCTGTCTTCCTTTGCCTGCTCCGACTCCTTGCGTCCACCCTTGATCAGCGACGACAAGTGCGCCTGCTGCTGGCGGAAATGGCCGTGGGCCGTGAGGCCGAACTCGTAGGCAGACTCTGCATGCTGGGTGAGGTCCACGCCGGTTACTTCATGTTCGTGGGCCACGCGGAAGCCGATTGTCTTGTCAATAGCGCGGCCGATCAGGAGGGTGCCCAGGCCAGAGAGGGCGATAGTGAGCAGCACGGCAACTGTCTGTGCCACGAGTTGCTGAACGCCGCCGCCGTAAAGGAGGCCGCCGGCCACGCCCTCTGTGGGGAAGGCAACGAAGCCAAGCGAAAGCGTGCCGATCACGCCGGCGCCGAAGTGCACGCCCACGACGTCAAGGGAATCGTCGAAACCGAACTTGTACTTCAGGTCTACGAACACCGCGCAGGCAGCACCGGCAACGAGTCCCAGGCCAAGGGCCGCGAGTGGGGTGATGTTGGCGCAGGAAGGGGTGATGGCCACCAAGCCGGCGACAACGCCGGAGGCTGCGCCCAACGATGTCGGGTGTCCGTGGCGGATCTTCTCCGTGACCAACCAGCTCAGCATCGCAGCGGCAGGAGCCACCAGGGTGTTGACCCAGATCAGGCCTGCCTGCTCAACCGTAGTTGCAGCGCCGCCATTGAAGCCAAACCACCCGAACCAGAGGATTGCTGCGCCGATCATGATGAACGGGACGTTGTGGGGGCGGTGGTTGGGGTCCTTGGCGAATCCGTGACGCTTTCCCACGATCAATGCGAGGACGAAAGCGGCGGTACCTGAACTGACCTCAACTACGGCACCGCCGGCGAAGTCGATCACCTGGCCGAAGATCTGCGTGACGGCTCCGCCGGCGCTCATCAAGCCACCGCCCCAGACCATGTAAGCCAGCGGGCAGTAGACCACGGTTACCCAGATGGGGACGAAGAGCGCCCACGCGCCGAATTTGGCGCGGTCGGCGATGGCACCGCTGATGAGCGCCACAGTGATGATGGCGAACGTAGCCGCGAAAACTACCTTGAGGAGGTCAGGCGAACCCATGAGGTCCTGGAGGCCGAAGTGTGCAAAGGGGTTGCCGAACAGGCCCAGGAAGCCGTCGCCGGTGGTCATCGAGTATCCCCACAGGACCCACACCACGCCAACAATGCCCGCAGAGATGAAGCTCATCATGATCATGTTGAGCGCTGCCTTGGCGCGGGTCATGCCGCCGTAGAAAAGGCCAAGGCCCGGAGTCATGAAAAGCACCATTGCCGATGACAACATCAGCCAGACGTGTTGCGCAGAGATCTCCACTGCGTTCCCTTCTGATCAAGCCTGAACGGGCCCGTTGTTGCACGGCCCTCACTACCCCCCCCGATCAATATTCGGTGAGCTATGTTTCCGACTCAGAAGAGCTAAGTTGCAGGGAAGTTACAGAAACCCCACGTTCGTGAAGATCAGGTGACTGGCATGTTTCAGAGATGTTACCGGCGCTTCCCGCGAGGTCATTTTTCGCGAGGCCCTGTTTCGCGCGGCGTTGTTTCGCGCGGCCCTGCCGGGTATCCGCCACGCCTGCTGAAGATGATGATCCCCAAGGCAATCGCTGTTGGCAGCGCCGCGGCCAGCGGCACCAGCTGAGCCCCAACGGTGGTCAGCGCCAAAGCACCGTAGCCGGCACCGATGGCGATCCCCAGCTGGATGGTAACTACTGTGAGGCCGTTGGCCGCATCCTTGTGCTCCCCGCCGGCGCGAAGGATCGCCGCCTGGTTGTAGATGCCGATCGCTCCGAAGGAAACACCCCAGGCGACCATCAGCGCGAAAACCCCCACCCATGTGCCGCCCAGAACCGGAAGCAGCGCGAAGGCAAGCAAAAGAAGCCCGACGGCGGTAATCACCGAACGCCGGGGACGGGAATCGGCGGTCAGGCCGGCAATCCAGATCCCGACCAAGCCCGAGATTCCCACCACGGACAGGGAAATGCCAGTGAGGGCTTCGGGCAATCCGGAGGCGAGCAGGAAAGGGGCAACATATGTAAAGAGTGTGAAGTGTGCCAGCAGCAAGAGTGGCCAAGCGGTGGCCACGGCGATCACGCCCGGTAGCTTGAGCGCCGCCCGGATCGACGGCGTCTTGTGGGTACCCGGATCATGCGCAGCAGGCAGGAGCCAGAACGCCAAAACTGCCAACAGGACGCCAACCCCGGCCAGGACCACGAAGGAAACCCGCCATGTCATGAGCGTGCCCATCAGTGTGCCTATCGGAGCCCCGACTGCCAACGCGATGCTGGTTCCGCTGAAGACGACGGCCATGGACTTGCCCACCGAGTGGGCAGGAACGATTCGCGCCACGTACGGCGCCATGCTCGACCACAACATGCCATGGGCAATACCGCCCAACAGCCTTGCAACGATGGCCACTTCAAGATTTGGGCTCAATGCCAGCAAGACGTTGCTAAGTGCAAAGGCAAGTACGGTCCCGATCAACAGGGTCTTTCGTGGGACCCTCCCGCCCAGGAGTCGGGACAAGGGAAGGGCGGTGAAGACGATGATTGCTGCATATGCTGCGGTCAGGGAACCTACAGCCGATTCCTCCACACCCAGATCCCGGCTGATCTGGGGAAGCAGCCCGGACGGAAGCAGCTCTGTGGTGACAGCCGTAAAGCCCGCGGCAGCAAGCACCAAAAGGCCGCCCCAAGGGATCTTGCCCGCTGCCCGGGTTTTCGCTGGGCTTTGCTTGGACTTTCCTTCATCGGGTGTCGCGTGCATCTGGGTTTCGACCGCCAAAGGGTCCTGCTTCAAAGATTGCTCCTCATGGATGAATCACGTTTGTGGGCATGTGCGTGAGTATCCCCAACGCTACCCAGCCAGCGGCGCGTGAGGGAGGCTCTGACAGAAACCCCTTTCTTGGGGTGCAGAGCAGGCCTCGCAAGATCCCTAGCGAGCGTAGAGTTCTGTGAAATTCCTCAAGACCCGCATCGGTTCCGTCACCGAGGCTTGCTTGGCGGTTTCGATGAGTTCATCGGCAGCGTCCGGCGGGAAATAGCCCGCGTTCTTGTAGATGTTGATCCTGGTGATCAGGCCGTCGACATCCAGTTCGGGGTGGAATTGCGTGGCATAGAGATTCTTCTTGATGCGGAACATGTGCACCGGGCAGGCTGCGGAACTAGCGAGCAACACGGCGTTTCCCGGCAGCTTGCTGCAGGCTTCCTTATGCCCGACGAATGCTTCGAAGGTGTGGGGCAGGCCTTTGAGCAGGGGATCGCGCTCCCCGTCCGCGGTCAATTTAATCTCCGTGGCACCCACCGGTTCACCGTAGCGGCGATCAATGATGGCTCCCTGATGAACACCCAGGGTTCCAACTCCGTAGCAGGCACCCAAGAAGGGGAAGTCCTCGGCCACGATGCGATCCAGGAGGGCTGAGAGTTCAGCTTCGACGCGAAGCTGGGCCGGGCTCTTCTCCTCCACAGGGTCGCTGGAGGTGTAGGGACTGCCGCCCACAATCACACCGGAGTATCCGGCCAGGTCAATGGCCGGCAATGGTCCTGACTCGAGCCTGATGCGGACCAATTCCTCAGCCTGGAGCCCGCAGTACCGGAGGTAAGCCTGGTACTCGTCATCCGCTGCCGCGTCTTCGGCACGCGTGGCCAACAAAAGGAAGGGCTTCACAGGCCAAGTCTGCGGGAGGAACGACTGGCTTTCAAAGTCTTTCTGCCGGCTGGGCCGCGGAAATGGCGCGCAGACCGGGCCCCGTAACGCAGACCCACTCAGCGAGGTGCGGCCGGTGACGTGCTCGGACCAGGGGAAGGCGGGGGAGCGGGAGGGTTGAACGCACCGCTCGGATAGAGGGCGGTGGCCTGCATCATGTAGTTGGCCCACTGCGGGCCGGCGATCATGTAGCCGTCCAATGACTTGTAGAACTTTCCGTTAATGGTGACGTTCTGTCCCGCGCGCTGTTGTCCCGCCGTCGTATCCCCAAAGAAGGAAGCCGTGGCGAGCCGGGTGGTGTATCCGGCCACCCAGGTTGCGCCGTTGTTGTTGGAGGTACCGGTTTTGGCCGCGACGGGGACCTGGTTCTGTACCTTGGGTTCGATGTAGACGCCGGATCCGAGCTTGAGGACGTCCTGCAGCACCGCTGTGACCCCACGGGCCACAGCAGGTTTCACCGTCTCCTTGCATTCAGGGGTTTGCGCTGGATATTTTCTGCCTTGTGAGTCGCTGATGTCGGTGATGGCGATTGGTTTGCAATAGGTGCCATCGTTGGCGAATGTTGCGTAGGCGCTCGCCAGGACAACAGGAGCGACGCCGATGGACCCCAGGAGGTTGCCGATCTGGTGCATGTTGATCTGGGCGTTGTCCAAGCCGCTGTGCAAACCAACCGCGTCCACCATTTTTTGGATGCCGCAGAAATCCAACTGGGCGGCAGTAGCGAAAGTGGCGGTGTTAATGGAGTTGTAAAGGCCGTAGTTGATGGGCATGGGGCGGTAGTAGCCCTCGTCGTTGTTCTGCAGGTCATCATCCGCGCCGAGGTTTTGGGCCTTCTGCGCAGTGCTGTATCCACCCAGCACCTTGCCGCAGCTGGACCGCCAGGGGAAGCCAACCGGGTAGACCCGGCGGGAAGCATCCACCACGGCAGTGGGCGACTTGCCCTCGTTGAGCCACTCCGCGAAAATGAACGGCTTCATGGTGGAGCCGGGTTGGAAGCCACCGGCACCGTTGAGGTCGTTACCGTTTTCGTCCTTCGCATCCACGTTGAAGTTCAACTGGGTATCGAATTTCCCGTCCTGCGGAACGAACACCGTGTTTTGTGCCATGGACAGTATCTTTCCCGTGCCTGGTTGCACGGTGGTCATCGAAGCACCCCACTTGTCCGGGTTCGCGCCTGCAGAGGCATCCACTTGTACTTGTGCCGCCGCCTGCAACCGGCTATCCAACGTGGTGGTGATGGTGAGCCCGCCCCGGTAGAGGAGTCGTTCGCGGTCCTCCACGGTTGCGCCGTAGGCCTCATTGTTGAGGATCAGGTGGGACACGTAATCGCAGAAGTAGATGGCAATGGTGGCGCCCGCGCAGCCCTGCAGGGAAGGAGTGATTTTCAGCTCAACGGGGCTGGCGACTGCCGCATCATGATCTACTTGCGTGATCTTGCCTTGTTCCAACATCCTGTCCAGCACCAGGTTTCGGCGGGCGAACGCTGATTCCGGGGCGGTTGTTGGGTCATAGACGCTGGGTCCGTTCACCAAGCCGGCCAAGAGCGCGGCCTGTGGCAATGTGAGGTCTTTTGCTGATGTGCTGAAGAAGTAGCGTGAAGCAGCTTCGATGCCATACGCGTTCCGGTTGAAGAACACGATGTTCAGGTACCCCTCAAGGATTTGGTCTTTGCTGAAGCGTTTCTCAAGCTCCAACGCCAGCTTGATCTCGCGCAGCTTGTCACCCATGGTCTTGTCCCCGCTGAGCACCACGTCCTCGGGCCGACCCTGCGAGAGGCGGGACTCGTTCAGCACGTTGGTGACGTATTGCTGGGTCAGGGTGGACGCGCCCTGCCGGGTTCCCTTGGTCACGTTGGATGTCAGGGCGCGGATGATCCCTTGCGCATCTACTCCGGGATGTTCGTAAAAACGGCTGTCTTCGATGGCCACGATTGCCTGGCGGATGAAGGGTGACATCTGATCCAGAGGTACCTTCACCCGGTTCTCGGCATAAAACGTGGCGATGTGCTGGCCATCCGCACTAAGCACGGTGCTGGAAAGGGACGGCGAATCAACGTCCAGTTGGCTGGGAAGGCTTTCGTAAAAGCCGATGGAACCGCCCATGGTAGTGCTGGTGAACTGAACCACCGGCACCATGAAGCCGCAGATCAGCACCCCGCAGAGGGCGCTCACGAAGAAAAACCCGAAGATCCTCAGAAGGACCTTGCCAAGACCTAACCGTGGACCCTTGTTCCGCGCCATTTCGTGCCATTCCGTCGAGATGTCAGGCTGAAAAGTAGCTACAGAATACGTCTGCGGACGCCGTCAATCCATGGCTCCAGGGCCGTAAAAAGGTCCCAAATTGGACTCAATCCAGTGGCAGTGTGACCCTCACGGTGGTGCCCCGCCCAACCCCGGAGTCGATCTCGACTGACCCTCCGGCGTCGTGTACGGCAATGGACATGAGCAGCAGGCCGAAGCCGTGGCGGCGGCCGCTGGGGGCGGCGTGGATTTCGAAACCTTTGCCGTTGTCCATGATCGTCAGTTGGATTCCGTGGTAAACGGCGTTGAGGCGGATGGTCAGTTCGCTGGCGTCGGCGTAGTTCAGCGTGTTGCTGAAAGTCTCTTGGGCTACGTGGTACAGCAGCGCGGCGGATGCGGACGAGATCTCGATGCCGTGGTGGGGTGTGTGCCAATGGACGGTCACTCCGGAGCGTCGAAGCGGCGCAGCAAGCCTGTCGATGCATCCTGCGACACCAAGTGCGTGGAAATCCACGGGGTGCTGGTCCTGGATGATGCCCTTGACGGCGATCACCTCGGTTAGCGCTGCTGACTGTTCCATTGGTTCCCCCACATCATTGTGATTCTTGCTGGTTGTTCGTTGCCGAAACCCTGATGGATTGATGGAACGGGGGCTTCGTCTGCTTCCAGCGTGGCGCGCCAAAATCAAGGACTCTGTTTGTTTGGCTCAATTTCCCATCAAGTTTGCGGGGCGGGCTTGCGGACGTGGCACTCTTCATGCGGGGCGCCCGACGGCGGCACTTGCGTCCCGCCGTCGGGCGCCGTTTGTGGGGTCTAACCTTCCTGTGGAAGCGCCGCGAGCAGCAGCCGGCAGGCGCTGGGGATCGGTTGGATGATCTCGACGGCGGTCGTTTCGGCAAGGCGCCGGGCGGTGGCGCTCAGTGGCCCTCCGGCAATGATGACCGCCTGGGAGCCGTCGTTTTCCGTTGCAGCGCTGACTGCTTCGGCCAATTCATGGAATTGTCTTTCAGGATCGGCAGCGAGGGCCAGAGGCTCGGACGTGGTCAATCGAACACCTGCGAAGTGTTCCGAAAGTCCATGGGCCGCCACAAGCTTGCCCAAGGCGTCCACCAGCAACGGAGTGCTGGTCGCCATCCCAAAACGACGCAGCTCGCCATCCCGAGCGTGGGCTGCGGCGTGCACAGAGCCTTGACCGATGCCGATCACCGGGATGTCCAGTTCCCCGTCCAGTTGCGCGCGCCCGGGATCACCGATGGCGGCGACGATCACGCCGGCGACCCTGCCGCCGTCGGGCCCTGAAAGGTAGTTTTGCACTGCTTCGGTGACGTGCCGGGCCGACTCAGCCAGCGAGACGGGATCCACAATCATGGAAGGTCCAGACGACGCGGTGATACCGACTACCTGGAGACCGTGGGGTTCCAGGGTCTCCTTGGCGAGGTCCACCATCATCGCTGTTGTGCTGCTGTTGGTGTTCGGATTTACCAGCAGGACGATCCGGGCTGAAGGCCGGGGAGTATCAGTGTCCATAAATTGCCGCCTCCTCGTCGTTGCCGGGTTCCGAGTCTTCTTCCAGTGGCTTCCCGAAGGTTTCCGGCGGGAATTGAACCACGATTGCCAGGACACAGAAGAGCACGGCCAGGGTGGTGAACATGCCGGGCAGACCCGCTGAGTCAAAGACAGCTCCGGAGATGAGCGGGAAGAGGCCGCCGGACAACGAGCCTGCTGCGAGGATAATCGACGTTCCGAAGCCTCGGGTGCGGGTGGGGTAGAGCTCCGGGGCGAACAGCCAGATGGTGGTGTTCAGGATGATGACGGAGAAGTTGAAGAGGACACCGAAGATCACTACCAGCACGATGTCGTTGGCGAGGAAGGCCATGGACAGTCCTGAGAGGCACCCAAGGATGGCGGCAGCCGTGAGCACCTTTTTGCGTGGCAAACGGCTGGCCAAATAGGCAGCGGTGGCCGCGCCCAGCAAAGAGCCCGACTGCATGATGAGGGTGAACCAGAGGCTGGTGTTTACGGCATATCCGCGGGAAACCAGAATGGTGGGCATCAGCGTCAGCATCGAAATCTGGGCGGCGTATGACATGCAGACGGCGATGCAGAGCAGGACAGTGCGCTTGAGGAGCTTACCGCGCAGCGCGTCCTTCCAATGTCCCGACGCCGTGGCCACCACGGGGTCCGGCACTGCGGTGATGTAAGTTTCCGGATCCGCTATGCGCCCGGAGAGCTTGTTGCGGGCCAGACGGGTGATGACCATGTTTGCTTCGTCGATCTTGCCCTGGGATGCAAGGAAACGGGGCGTTTCGGGGACAAAGCGTCGGAAGAACATCACCAAAAGGGCGGGGATGAACAGTAAGCCGAACACCCAGCGCCACTTGTCGGGACCATCGAAGAGACTGAAGACAAGGATGCCAAAGGCAGGTGCAAGCATGTTGCCCAAGCCGGCCGCGGTGACGTTGATGAGTCCGACGGCGGTCCCGCGGTGTTTCGCTGCGAAGAACTCCGCCATCATGATCACGGCCACTGCGATTTCGCCGCCCAGGCCAAAGCCCACCACGAAACGGCCAGCGGCCAGGATGGGGTAGTTGGGGGCAACGGCACAGAGCAGCGAACCACCAGCGAAAATGATGAGGTTGATGACCAGCATGTGCCGGCGGCCATATTTATCGACGATCAGGCCCGTCGCCAGCCGTCCGAGTGCGGTTGCCGTAAACGTCATTGTGTTCAGCAAGCCGATCTCGGTGGCCCCAAGACCCCACGACTGGCGCAGGATGGGGCCGGTTATGCCCACGGCGTTTTGCTCAAGGGCGTCGAAGAACACCCCCAGCAGGATCATGAAGACGATCTGGCGATGCGCGCCAGTCACTCCGATCCGCTGGTACGCGCCTTCAATTTGTTTCGCCAGGGATCCGGTCCGCGGTGTTGCAGCCTCCTGGGCAAGGTCTTTTTCCACAGTGCGCTCCTTACTGAGCTCTGAAGGTTCATTCATTGCCACGTGAATGGTTCCATCATGCGGAATGCGAATATCACATGAAGGAATGTGATGTAGATTACGCTTTGGGATACCAAAACGCCATAGTTGGCGCGTAAACAAAATGTGACCGGATGCTCATGGATGGACTGGGCGCGGGTGGCTTCGTGACCCCCTTTGGCCATCCTTGGCCATGGATGCAACTGAATAAGGTTGTCTTTCGGCGATTTCCATCGCAAAAAGGGTCGGGAAGCCAAGGGCAGCCACCGGGTTAACCTCACCAACACGGAAAAGACAAAACACGCCCCGACGGCAACGTAGTATGCCATCGGGGCGTGCTTAGCTGTGTCTTGGAGGTCTGTGTCAGGTGAAACCTAGCGGCGCCCGCCCCCACCACCGGGACCCTGTGCCTGCGTGTACTGGCCTGCCGTCACTGTTCCCTGCTTGTCCGCTCCGTCAATGGACCCTGTCGTCAGACCAGCCTTCGCATCCGCCTTGCCTCCCGTGTAAACCGTGTACGTCTGGCCCTCGCTGATTGCGGACGAGGAGAACACCAGGGAGGCAGTGGTCTTGGTTGTCACGAAGGATGCCACCACAGTCCCCGACGGGTCAACGATGTGCACAGGCGTGCCGGCAGCCACAGAGGAGTTGAAGGTTACCTGCATGCCGGACTGAGTGGATGAGGTCCCCGGAGTCACTGCCATCCCGGCACTGCCGGCTGCAGCCACAGTCCCACCCGTGACGGTCAATTCACCGTTGACGTCAAGCGCTCCATTGCCATCGTTCGTGGGCCCGTTGACCACCACCGTTCCACCGGAAATCGTCGCATTCCCGTTGGAGTCCAAGCCGTCTCCCTGGGAGTTGATGGTCAAGGTGCCACCGGACACGTCAACGGTGTAGTCGCCGACGGTCTCGCCGCCGCCCATGTCGCCGCCCCCGCCCCCTCCCATAGCGCCTGGGCCGGTGCCCGCCCCGGAATCCGCAGAGTTGGAGGACCCGCCCGAGGCGTTCACGCCGTCGTCGTTGGATGTGACGGTGACATCGCCACCGGAGACGGCGATGTGCTGGGCCTCAAGTCCTTCCTCCGACTCGGCCACAGTGACTGTTCCTCCCGTGATGGAGAGGGTGTTGAAGGCCTTGACGCCGTCGTCACCCGCGGTGACCGTCAAGGAGCCCCCGCTGACCAGCAGCCAGCCGCGGTTTGCGTCTGTTTCGTTGTCTGCTTTCACGCCATCTCCGCCGGCTGTCACTTGGTAGGCGCCGTCCAGCAGCACGGTGTAGTCCTTGCCGCGGATGCCATCGTCCTTGGCGTCCACCGTGACTTTGCCGGAGGCCATGACCAGGCCGTCCTTGGAGACGATGCCGTCGTTGTAGTTTCCGTTGACGGTCAACGAACCCGGCCCGGCGATGGTCAGGTCCGCCATTGAGAAAAGTGCCGCATTGGGTGCGTCCTCGCCCTGCTCGGCATAGCTCGTGGCGTCGGTCAACGTGTTCGAACTGCCGTCTTCCAAGTAGACGATCGCTTCGTCCGCGCTCTTGACGGAGAACGGCGAACCGGTCGAATTTCCCAGTTCCACACCATCCAGGATGATCCGGACGGTGTCGGAATCGCCTGCGGCCACCACGATCTGGCCGTCGCTCAGCGAGCCGCTCAGGCGGTAGGTTCCGGCCGCGCTGATGGTGACGGTATTGCCGTCCACCACCACGCCAGTGGAGGCCGACGACGTCACTTTGCTGCCGCCGTCGGCCAGGCTGACGGCCACTTCAGACGCAGGGTCCCAGGTGAGGTCATCGCTGTCGAAATGGGTATCTGCCTCGATCGTGGCAGCGGTGACGGTCTGGGCGGAGTCGGAGGTGGACCCGGCTGTGCTGGATGACGAGGTGCTGGAAGAAGTGGAACTGGTGGCGGCGCTTGAGCAGCCGGCCAGTGATACCGCCAAGGCGACGGCGGCAACGGAAAGGTAAGTGCGGAAGGAGCGCATGGTGGATTCCTTAGGGACGTCTGTGGGTTAGCTGATGGCGGCGGGACGCAGGGGCATCCGGCGTCGGAGGGTTTGATTCCAGCGGTTGGCGGGCAGCCCGGGGTGGAGCGCAGCCATGCCGGTGGCGAACTTGGAGATGCGGCAGGGGCGAACACCGTTCCTCCACAGGTGCTTGTCCAGCGGGCCGGGGGCAGATCCGGACTTCGTCTCAACCACGACGGCGTCGTCCAGGACCCAGGGCTGCCCGTCCGGGCGTTGCCAGGTGACCTCTGAATCGATCGTCGCGCGGCTCCCGGATTCCGGAAGGAAAAGCGTGGTGCGGCGGTAACGGGTGGAGAGAACAGGTTCCAGCGGACCGAAATTCACCCCACCAAGGGTGGCTGCAAGAGCCTCGTTCACGTAGGCCAGGCCTTCCCGCGTGAGCCGGTCGCGGTTGCACAGCTCATAGGGGATGCGCTCCTTGACGGTGGCCTCGCGGGCACCTTCGGTCTTGACCTCCAGGAAGCTCAGCGCGGTGTCCAGATAGGTCCGGGTGCGGATCTTGAAGCGGCGGCGACGACCATGCGCGGCAAGCATGTAGCTGTCCAGGTCCGGGGTATCGAAGTAGACGGAGTCGTAGGCGAACGTCCGATTTCCGTCCATTTCGAGGACCCGGGCCTCCGTGGTGAAGGTCGACAGGATCCGCCGGGCGGTTGCGGACGGCACCAGATACTTGCGGTCCACCCGCGTCAGCAGCGCCGCTTCGGTGGTGAGTTCTTCAAGCCCGACGGCGGGTAGCTGGTTCAGCTGGGGAATGACCGCTTCGGCGTCCACATGGCTCATGAGACACCTGCTGAGGTGGGCACGGGTTGCTGTGGCTGACTTGCCGACGGCTGGGTGGCGGGCAGTTCCTCGGGTGCCGGCGTGAGTGCGCCTGCAGGCTGGTCGAAGCCGAGCGGGCCCTGCGAAGCAGCGTGGTCGTGGGAAACAGCGTGGCCCTGCGAATCAGCGTGGGTCTGACTCACGCGGGAGGACCGTACGGCATACCGGACATCCACGATCGTTTTGTCGTTCACCAGGTCCAGCTCCTGGATGGTGGCCGAGTGGACCGTGCCATCGAGGACTTCCTCAAGCCGGGCATGGAGTTCGTGTTCGTTGTTGATGGCCCGGTCCAGGACCACGGTCTGGTGCCTGTAAGCGGGGAGGACCCTGGGATTGTCACCGACGAACATGACCAGGAGGACCATGCCCATGAGGGACAACGTCAGCCAAAGGGGTTCTACGCCGATGCCTGCGATCAGGCCCAGCGCCAGCGCTGAGAAGTAGTAGGCCACCTCGTGCTGCGCGAGTTCCGTGGATCGCAGGCGGATGATTGACAGAACACCGAACAGCCCCAAGCCGAGCCCGATCCCGGCTGCTGAGCCGGACAAGGCCGTCGCAACTGCCAGGACCCCAACGTTCATGCCCAGGTAGGAAACTACAAGGTCACGACGCCGGTGCCGGCGGAGGTAGAGGGCGAACGTGAGGACAGTGATGGCGGCGAGGTCCGCTGCTATAAGGATGATGGTGTTCATCGGATTCTCCGGAATCTGTTGGTTGGCTGGTCTCCACGATTCCCGGTCCTGCTGTGCTGAAACTGTGCCGGGACCAAGGCTGGGATATGCGTTTCGACGTCGGCTGGTTCCGGTGTGCCGGCCAAGGTTGTGCCGGCCTTGCGGGCGAAGAGGAATCGCTGCTGCACGGCGAAGCTCACGCCCAGCAAAGCCATCTCCGTGACGAGCTTGGCCAGCAAATCCGGAACAGCAACGGAGGTGAGGGCCCACATGATCGAGTAGTTGGCGGATAGCAAGATGACAACGAGCCCCATATATCCTGCGGCGGTGGAACGCAGTGATCTTTCCGTGCCGTGATCGAAGACCAGATGTCGGTTGACCAGGAAGTTCACAGCCGAGCTGATCACCCTGGCTCCGACCACTGCCAGAAGGAGCGAATCCGTGAGCGCGCTGAGGATCAGGAAGGCCACCGTATCCACCAGGAATGCCGAGAAGGACGAACCCAGGAACTTCAACAGCGGTGCGTAGATTCTGATGGAATCGGCCACAGGCCTGAAATGCGAGCCCGAGTTGTTATCCAGGTACACCGTTGCGATGTCCACGGAGTCAATGGCGTAGCCGGCCTGCTTCGCCTCCAGCAACAGGTTCAGCTCGTACTCGTACCGTTGGCCGCGGACAGTCAGCAACCAAGGGAGCATGTCCGCCCGGTAGCCACGAAGTCCCGTTTGCGTGTCGGCGATCCGTTGGCCGGTAGCGAGCCGGAACAGCCAGCGCGTCACTGTATTTCCGAACTTACTGCGTGCAGGAACGTCGCCTGAAAAGTTCCGGCAGCCCAGAACCATGGTGGCCGTAACGCGGCGCACCCTGTCCGCAACGGCCAGGATGTCCGCGACGCCGTGTTGGCCATCGCTGTCGGCACACACCACGTCGTTGCCAGGGAATTCAGCCGCAATGAAAGCGAAACCACTCTTGAGGGCATGCCCTTTGCCGCCGTTGACTGCGTAGCTGAGCACGTGGCACCCAAGCCGGGCGGCGTCGTCGAACACGTCTTTGAAGTCGGGTCCGGAACCGTCGTCCACCACCACGATCCTCAGCCACGGATCGGCTTCCTGGATGGTGCGGATGAGGTTGATGAGCTGGTGGTCCGGCTCGTAGGCCGGGATCAGGACAATCATGACGACTGGGCGATGTAGAGGATGTCGGAGGTGCCGCGCTCTTTGTTGTCGCCGAGCGGATTGTTTACCAGCGCACCCTTGAAGTACATGGTTGATGAGCCGCCGCCGTCGATGTTGTACGCAGTGGTGGCGCCCAGATCTTTCATGATCTGTGCGAGGCCGGTCATGGTGACGCCGGCGGAATAGCCCGGGCTGCGGCCATCCACCACCACAAACACGAGATGGTTCCCGTCGATGACTCCCACGGCCGTGCGCGGTTGCTCGTCCTGGATGGAGTGGTTGCCGAAATTCGTATCGACCTCAACATCCTCGATGCCCGAGGCGATCTCGCCATTGTCCAGCAAGGAAGGCCCAAACGAGAGCGTGTTCCACACACCATCCGCAAGGAGCTGATCAGCCGACGTGGTGGTCTCGTCGTATACCTTGACGGTGCCGTCCTTGTAGAACGCCAGACCCTGGCGTGCGCCCTCGTCCCGGTACACCACGCCGTTGCGGATCACGATGCCCGTATCCCGGAAACCGTAGTAGTCGCCGTTGATGGCGAAAATGGCGTTGTGGTCCTGCGCGATCGCGGACGTGGTCTCCGTGATGTTCTGGCCATAGGTGTCTTCCGCAAAGGCAGACTTCAGCGTCGTCGCGTCATCAAGCACGACGTCGGCCACGTAGTAGGTGACCGTGTTGTCGCCGCTGCCCGTGGTCACAGTCGAGATGGTGACGCCGGTGTCGCCGGACGTGTACGAGGTATCGGTGACCACCGCGCTCGCGGACGCTTCAGCGGAGGTGGAGTCCGGCGTCGTGCCTGTATCTGTTGTGCCCGCCTGGCTCGCTTCGTATTCCGAGACGTTGGTGATTTGGGCGTGGGGAATGACGAAACGGTCCAATGCCCAGGCCGTGGCACCCCCGGCAGAGAGAGTGACCGCCAGGACGGCGGAGACGACGGCGCGCCGGGTCCGGCTGCCCTTACGGTTTTCGGTCTGTTGAGGAGTCATGCCTCATTTCTACGGACCGGGCCTACGCCGGAGGTTTGCTCCACTTATGTTTGGGCTGTGAAGCTTTCTAGCGGTGGAGATCTGCCTCCAGGGCTGCTTCTTCAATGCGGAACCTGTGTGCTGCCCATTCTTCGGAGTTGCGGGACGGGATGTTGGGGTCGCCTGGTCTTTGGCCTGCGGTGGCGTCGATGAGCTCACGGATGATGTCCGCGTGCCCTGCATGCCGCGCGGTTTCCACGCACATGTGGACAAGGATCTGATGGAGCGTCACATTTCGCTTCTCTTCGGACCACCAGGGCACAACGCCGGGAGCATCCAAGGGGAGGGCTTCGATAGTGGCATCGCTGTGATTGGCCGAGAAGTGGTGCAACTCCAGAATTTCCGCGCGGCTTTCCGAAGCGGGCACCCACAGATCAGCATCCGGCTCGGCGTCCTCCGCGAACCAAGGCAACTCACGGCCGCTCGGACGCCCAAACGTCTCTCCGAAATAGCCCAACTCCACGCTCGCAACATGCTTCACGAGGCCCAGGAGATTGGTACCAGTGGGGGTCATGGGCCGGCGGGCATCGTATTCGCTGAGGCCATCCAGCTTGCCGAGCAGGTCCGCCCGGCGCAGGCGCAAATAACCGTGCAACGTCGCTTTGTCGTCCATGGGGAGCACTCTACCCAAGCGGGGCCGACACGAGTTCGCGGGAAACGCACGAAATCGCCGGAAAACTCCAGCGAACTGGCAGCTTTCCGGCGATCTCGGCGCAAGCAGGCAAGGACTAGGTGAGCTTCACCTGGCGGTTCATGTCCTTGTACAGCAGGTAACGGAACTCGCCGGGACCACCCGCGTAGCAGGCCTGCGGGCAGAAGGCACGCAGCCACATGAAGTCGCCGGCTTCCACTTCCACCCAGTCGTTGTTGAGCAGGTACATGGCCTTGCCCTCCAGGACGTACAGGCCGTGCTCCATGACGTGGGTTTCCGGGAAGGGGATCACACCGCCGGGCTGGAAGGTGACGATGTTGACCTGCATGTCGTGTGCGAGGTCGCTGGAGTCCGTGAAGCGCGTGGTTTTCCAGACGTCGTTGGTGTCCGGCATGGAGGTGGGCTCCACGTCCTTCTCGTTGGTGACGAAGGACTTGGCCTCGAATCCCTCAAGGCGTTCGTAGGCCTTGCGGATCCAGTGGAAGGAGACGATGTCGTCGGAGACGTTCTCCAGGCCCCACTCCGCGCCGGCAGCGAGGTAGGCGTAGCCACCCTCTTCGAGGTGGTGCAGTTCGCCGTCGAGGGTCAGGTTGACCTGGCCCTTGGTGACGAAGATGACGCCTTCAACGCCTGCCTCGAACTCGGCCTTGGGAGCCCCGCCGCCCGGTGCGATCTCCACGATCAGCTGGGAGAACGTGGTGGCAAAGCCTGAGATCGGCCGCGCGATGATCCACGAACGCGTGTTGGAGAAACCCGGCAGGTTGCTGGTGACGATGTCCGTCATCACGCCCTTGGGGATCACGGTGTAGGCCTCGGTGACGATCGCCCGTTCCGTGGTGAGGTGGGTCTGCGGCGGCAGGCCGCCCTGGGGGTAGTAGTACTTACCCATGGGAATGCTCCTTATCAGTGGGAAGTCGGTTGCGCGAGCCGCGGGTGCGCCAGTGCGGTCAGCTGTGAAAGTTCGACGCCGGCAAGCGCCTTGACCTCGTCGGTCCCCACTGCGCCGCACTGGACGCCACGGAGGACGAAGCCGGCAAGCGCGCGGGCGGTGGCGGGCTCGTCCATGACGCCGCCTTCGGTGCGTTCCACATAGTTGCGGAGGCGCAGTGCCGCGGCGGGCAGGCCCTCGCGGTAGAAAGCGTACGACGCCGAGAAGCGGCTGGGGAGCTGGGCGGCGTGGAGGTCCCATCCTTGGTAATAGCCGTTTTCAAGGGAGCGGCGGACCAGCCGGCCGTGAAGCTTCCAGGCGTCTTCAACGGCGTCGCCCACAGGAATGATGTTGGTGGAACCGTCAGAGAGGCGGATACCCGTTCCGGCGACAGCGAGCTGCATGACTTCCTTGGCGAAGTCGGCCACGGGATGCTCCATGGATTGGTATTCCGCTGAGATTCCCAGCGAAGCGCTGTAATCGTAGGTCCCGTAATGCAGGGCGCTGATACGGCCCGGAACAACGTGGGGGAGCTGTGCCACGGGAGACGTTCCATCGGCACCCAGAATGAGCTGCGGCGTTTCCACCTGTACCTCGAACCGGAGCCTCCCCGCGGGAAGCCCGTGGACTTCCTCGAGACGCGAGACTGCGAAGTCCATGGCCTGAACCTGGGCCACCGTGGTGACCTTGGGCAGGGTGAGGATCAGTCCTGCCGGGAGTTCGCCGGCCTCAGCAAGTGTGGAGACGAACAGATCCAGGGTCCGCAGGCCGCGGGCACGGGTGGCTGCTTCGAAGCACTTGAATCGGATGCCGATGAACGGCGGAGCAGTCCCAGCCGCAACCGCAGCAGCAACAGCGTTGGCGGCAGCAACGGCGTCGGCGTCTTCTGCCTCATCGCCGCGGTCCCCGTAGCCGTCCTCGAAGTCCAGGCGCAGGTCCTCGATCGGTTCGGAGGAGAGTTTCGCCGCCACACGGGAGGCAACAGCGGCAGCCAAATGAGGCTCCTGACCCAACAACTGGCCGAGCTTTTCCAGGCCTCCGTGGGCTTCCGCCGTCGCGAGCGCCTGGGCGCCCCACTCCGCCGCAAATGACGGCGTGAAGCGGTCCGCCGGGATGTAGACGGTATGAATGGGCTGGCGTGAGCCGTCGTCGCCGGGGTAGTTGCGGTCCAGGAGTTGGTCCGTCGCCTCAAGCCGGGACTCGATGTGAGCCAGATCAGAGGAAGAGAATGAACCCATCTCAGCCCACCAGCTCGTAAGCGGGTGTTGTCAGGAAATCGGTGTAATCGTCTGACAGACAGATGTCCTCGATCAGCTTGGACGCCGGCTCGTAGTACTTGGTGAAGTTCTCGTCGCCGAATTCGATGCGCAAGCGCTCGGTTTCTTCGCCGAGGATCCGGGTGACGAGTTCGCGGGTCACCGTGTTGCCCGTGTCCGCGAGGACGGACTTGTTGCGGATCTGCTGCCACACCTGCGAGCGGGAGATTTCCGCGGTCGCGGCATCTTCCATGAGGTTGTGGATGGCAACGGCACCGCTGCCGGAGATCCAAACGCCCGTGTACGCGACGGCGACGTAGAGGTTCAGCCGCAGGCCTGCCTCCGTCACGGTGCCGCCGGCGGAGGCGACGTCGATCAGCTGCTCAGCCGTGACGTTCACCTCGGGGCGCTGCTTGTCCAACTGGTTGGGGCGGTTGCCCAGTACCGAATCGAACACTTCGCGGCACGTGGAAACGAGGTCCGGGTGCGCAACCCAGGAACCGTCGAAGCCGTCGTTCGCCTCGCGCGTTTTGTCGGCACGGACCTTGTCGAAGGCCGCAGCAGTGACGTCGGGCTGCTTGCGGTTCGGGATGACAGCAGCCATGCCACCCATGGCGAAGGCGCCGCGCTTGTGGCAGGTCTTGACCAGGAGCTCGGTGTAGGCGCGCATGAACGGTGCGGTCATGGCAACGGTGGCGCGGTCCGGGAGGACGAACTCTTCGCCGGCATCACGGAAGTACTTGATGATGCTGAACAGGTAGTCCCAGCGGCCGGCGTTCAGGCCCGATGCGTGGTCGCGCAGCTCATAGAGGATCTCGTCCATTTCAAACGCGGCCGGGATGGTCTCAATGAGGACGGTGGCGCGGATGCTGCCCTGCGGGATGCCGAGGAAGTCCTGGGCAAAGACGAAAACGTCGTTCCAGAGGCGGGCCTCAAGGTGGCTCTCCATCTTGGGCAGGTAGTAGTAAGGGCCATGGCCGTTGAGGAGCAACTGCTTGGCGATGTGGAAGAAGTGCAGACCAAAGTCCACCAGCGCGCCCACCGCAGGTTCGCCGTCGATGAGCAGGTGGTTCTCCTCCATGTGCCAGCCGCGCGGACGGGCAACAACAACAGCCAAAGGAGCGTCCGTGCGCAGACGGTACTCCTTGCCTTCCGGCGAGGTGTAGCTCAGGGTTCCCTGGGCGGCGTCGCGGAGGTTGAGGATCGCGTCAATGACGTTGGGCCACGTGGGAGTGCTGGCGTCTTCGAGGTCCGCGAGCCACACCTTGGCACCGGAGTTGAGCGCGTTGATGGCCATCTTGGCCGGGGTTGCCGGACCGGTCATCTCCACGCGGCGGTCCTGCAGGGCCGCCGGTGCCTCAGCGACCTTCCAGTCGCCGTCGCGGATTTCCTGGGTCTCCGGGAGGAAGTCCAGGCGGCTGGTGTCCGCAACCTTCTGGCGCTTGGCCTTGCGGGCCTCCAGCAGCTCGGCACGGGTGCCGGCGAAGCGCTTGTGCAGTTCCTCGATGAAGGCCAATGCCTTGGGGGTGAGGATCTCCTCGGCGCGATCGATCGGCCGGGGATCAGTGACTGTGATAGCCATTTGGCGGTGTCCTTTTCTAGAGTGCGCTGGCGGCGTTGGCGTGCGCAGCTGCTGCTACGGCACTGGCCACATCGGCGGCAACATGGGGATCGAAGACGCTGGGGATAATGTAACTCGCGTTCAGCTCATCGTCAGCCACCCGGTTGGCAATTGCCTCCGCAGCGGCCACCAGCATGTCCGGAGTGATGTCAGATGCTCCAGCATCCAGCAGTCCGCGGAAGAAGCCGGGGAAGGCCAGCACGTTGTTGATCTGGTTGGGGAAGTCGCTGCGACCCGTGGCAACCACGGCTGCGTGCTTGGACGCGATGACGGGGTCGATTTCCGGCGTCGGGTTCGCCATGGCAAACACGATAGCGTTCTCGGCCATGGAAGCAACCTGCTCCTCGCCGATCACGTGCGGAGCGCTGACACCGATGAACACGTCCGCTCCCTTGAGGGCGTCATGCAGGGTTCCGGCGAAGCCTTCTTCGTTGGTGTTCGCGGCGATCCAGCTGCGGTGCTCGTCGTCGTACTTCTCGCCCGAGTGGATGGCGCCCGAGCGGCCGGCTGCGATGATGTGCTGCGCACCCTGGGCCTTGAGGAGCTGGATGATGGCCGAGCCGGCCGCGCCGACGCCCGAGACAACGATCTTGACCTCGGACAGCTTCTTGTCCACTACACGCAGGGCGTTGACCAATGCGGCGAGGGTGACGATTGCCGTGCCGTGCTGGTCGTCGTGGAACACCGGGATGTCGAGTTCTTCGCGGAGGCGGTTTTCGATCTCGAAGCAGCGCGGGGCGGCAATATCTTCAAGGTTGATGCCGCCGTAGACGGGGGCCATGGCCTTGGCGATCATGATGATTTCTTCGGTGTCCTGCGTGTCCAGGCAGACCGGCCAGGCGTCAACGTTGGCGAACTGCTTGAACAGTGCGGCCTTGCCTTCCATGACCGGGAGGGCCGCGGCGGGGCCGATGTTGCCCAGGCCCAGAACCGCTGAACCGTCGGTGAGGACTGCGATGGTGTTGCGCTTGACCGTCAGGTTGCGGGCGGCGGCGGGGTCTTCGGCGATCGCCAAGCAGACGCGCGCGACGCCGGGCGTGTAGGCGCGGGACAAATCGTCACGGTTGCGCAGGGCTACTTTGGGGACGACCTCGAGCTTGCCGCCCAGGTGCATGAGGAAGGTGCGGTCCGAGACGTGCTGGACGGTCACGCCGTCGAGGGCGTTAAGGGCATCCTTCACACGGGCTGCGTGGGCGTCGTCCGTGGTGTTGCAGGTGACGTCAACAACGATCGTCTCGTGGTGGGATTCCGTGACGTCCAGCGCGGTGATTGCTGCACCGGCTGCGCCGACGGCTGCTGCCAGTTCGCTCGTAGCTGTGAAGCTGGACGGTGCGGCGACGCGCAGGGTGATCGAGTTTCCGGGGCTCGGATTCGCCATTGAAATTCCTCCTGTTAGGCCCGTTCCCGGGCAGCCGTTCCAAACTAAATGTTTTCGTATTATGGATATTATTATCTACAAAGTGGAAATACAACCCCCTGCTCGGTCATCTTCGGTGTCATCGCGCATGGGGCCGGCGTGCTGTATCTTGGGTGTTCTAAGCAATTCTTTTCACGATGCGGATAAGAGTTGTCGGAATCTGAGTCATTGGAGACAAGGGAATGGCTGAAAAAGCCTCCGGAGGCGTGCAGTCCGTTGAGCGCGTCTTTGAACTGCTGGAACTGATCACGGATGCGGGTGGCGACGTCACTCTGAGCGAGCTGTCGTCGTCCACTGACCTGCCCTTGCCCACTATCCACCGCCTGCTGCGCACTTTGGTCTCCCTTGGCTACATTCGCCAACTGCCCAACCGGCGCTACGCTTTGGGTCCCCGGCTCATCCGGCTCGGCGAGGGTGCCAGCAAGCAGCTCGGCGCCGTGGCGCGTCCGCAGCTGAAGACCCTCGTTGAACGCCTTGGCGAGACTTCCAACATGGCGGTCCTGGATTCGGACATGGTTATCTACGTGGCCCAGGTCCCGTCCATGCACTCCATGCGCATGTTCACCGAGGTTGGCCGCCGCGCCCACACGCATGACACCGGCGTTGGCAAAGCGATCCTGGCGCAGCTCGACGACGAACAGGTCCGGGGCATCGTTGCCCGCACCGGCATGCCCACGCCCACGGCCAAGAGCATCGGCGATATCGACTCCCTGCTCGCGGACCTCAAGCTGATCCGTGAGCGCGGCTACTCCATTGACGAAGAAGAGCAGGAGCTCGGCGTACGCTGCTTCGCGATGGCAGTGCCCAATGCTCCCACTCCTACCGCGATCTCCGTTTCCGGGCCCATCACCCGTGTGGACCAGAGCTTTGCCGACCGCGCTGTGCCGATGCTGCGCGAGGCCGCCCTGGCGATCTCCGCGGAGCTCAACCAGAACTGACCCGCCTCCCGCCGAGTTGGCATTTGATGGCAATGTTTCCCGGAAACATTGCCATCTTTTGTCATCTCGGCGTGGGTTTTGAGCGGGTAGCTTTCCTCATCACCGGATCCACCCCGACGGCGGCAGCGAAGTTCAAGTGCTTGTCCCGGACGTAGATCAGGGCTTCTTCGCCCGACTGGTCCGTCACCTTGAACGTGTCCTGCGCGGCCTTGGGAATGCCGATCAAGGGGGCCAATGCCTGACGCAAACCAATCGCGGCGGCAACCCAACGGGGCATGGGCAGCCTGCGAAAGTGAGTGCCGGCGTCGTACATTCCCGTAGGCGATCAGACCCCGCTAGCCGACAAAAGGCGGCAGTGTCCCCCAAGGAAACACTGCCGCCTGTTGCTGTCTCTGCGACCGGGACCTAGTGCTCGGAGGCGCTGGAGGTCTTGAGCGGGACTTCCTTGCCGTCAGCGTCGATGAGCTTGCCGTTCTCGAAGCGGTCGCCTTCGCTGAGGCACTTGATGTCCTCTTCGCTGACGATCCGGTCCGTACCAGCGACGAACACTGACTGATTGTCTGTGTTGCCTGCCTTGAAGTGGTTGAACAGGATGTTCAGCAGGATCGCCATGACCGCGGCGGAGCTGATGCCGGAGTGGAAGATCGTGGAGAACCAGGACGGGAACTGGTCGTAGAACTTCGGGGCGGCAATGGGGATCATGCCGAAGCCGATCGAAGCCGCAACGATGATCAGGTTCATGTTGTTCTTGTACTCAACCTTGGCAAGCGTGCGGATACCGCTGGCTGCCACCGTGCCGAAAAGCACGACGCCGGCACCGCCCAGGACGGGCGTCGGAACCGCTGCGACCACTCGGCCGAGGATCGGCAGGAGGCCCAGGACCACCAGGATGAGGCCGCCGGCGCTGACCACGAACCGGCTCTTGATGCCTGTGATGGCCACGAGCCCAACGTTCTGGGCGAAGGCGCTCTGTGTGAAGGAGTTGAACAGCGGTGAGATGGCGCTGGAGAGCATGTCCGCGCGGAGGCCGTCGCCGATGCGGCGGGAGTCAACCTTGGTATCGACGATCTCGCCCACTGCAATGATGTCTGCGGAGGTCTCGGTAAGTGTTACCAGGATGACGATGAGCATCGAAATGATTGCTGCGATTTCGAAGGTTGGAGCGCCGAAGGCGAAGGGCGTGGGGAAAGCGACGACGTCGCCCTGGCCAACCTTGGAGAAGTCTGCCATTCCTGCGACGAACGCGATGATGGTGCCGATGACCATGGCCAGCAGGATGGAGAGCCGGGAGATGGCGGCGTTGCCCACCTTGCTCAGGAGCAGGACGACGCCCATGGTTGCTGCGGCGAGGCCAATGTTGGCCATGCTGCCGTAGTTGTCGGCCTTGGCGTTTCCACCCATGGCCCAGTTGGCTGCAACCGGCATCAGCGTCAGGCCAATGGTGGTGATGACTGTGCCCGTGACCACGGGCGGGAAGAACTTGATGATCTTGGAGAACAGGGGGGTGATGGCCAGGCCGATCAGGGAAGCCACGATGACCGAACCGAAGACGGCCTGGATGCCCCCGCCGCCTTGGACGATCGCAACCATCGTCGAGACGCCGGCGAAGGAGACGCCCTGAACAAGGGGTAGCTGTGAGCCGAAGAACGGGATGCCCACCGTCTGGAGGATGGTGGCCAGGCCGCCGACGAACAGGCAGGCTGCGATGAGGAGGCCGATATCCTGCGAGGACATGCCTGCGGCGGCGCCGATGATCAGCGGTGGGGCAATGATTCCGCCATACATGGTGAGGACGTGCTGGAAGCCGTAGGCGAACGTGCTTCCGATGGAGAGCCGCTTGTCCTCAGGACGTTCCGGCTTGTGCGGCTGCGAAGAGGTGGTATTCGCAGGGCGGGGTTTCTTCTTGATGTTCATGGCAGACTTTCTGGGTTCATGGCAGACGTCTTCGTCTGGCTAACTGTGTCTGGCTAACAAAATCTTGGGGTTTTTGGGGTTGGGGTTTGTGTGCAGGTCCGGCCTTGGGACGCGATGGGGGACCTGCACACAAACTCCGGGATGGTGCGTTGTTAGGGGTGGTGCTTAGCAGAAGCCGGCGATGCCGCTCCATGCAGCGGGCGCGGCTGTGGTGTTGTCGCGCTGGACGGTTGCTTCGATGAGGCCGTACGGGCGGTCCGCTGCGAAGAAAACCTCGTTCGGGTTGTCCAGGCCGAACGGGCTCAGGTCAACCAGGAAGTGGTGCTTGTTGGGCATGGAGAACTTGATCTCATCCACTTCGCTGTGTGCTTCCAGGACCTTCTTGCCCATGTCGAACAGGGTCTGCTGCAGGGCGTGCGAGTAGTTCTCGGTGAAGCCTTCCAGCAGCAGGGCCTTGATGTCCTCGTAGCTCTTGTTGAAGTCCGTGCCTGCCAGGTCCACGTTGGTGTTGTAACGCCAGCGGGCGGACACATCAGTGGCAAGAATGCGGTCCGTGGTTTCCGGCAGGGTGGTGTACTTGTCGCGCGGGTAGCCGACGAAGCCCGACTGGGTGGTCTTGAGGACGGTAAGGTCCTTGAGGCCGGAAATCACGTGGGTGGTTGCGCCATCACGGACGACGACGGCGGTACGCACCTCTTGTCCGTTGCGGACGAAGCTGTGGTCGTGTCCTGCGCCGTGTGCCTGGATGCGATCCCAGCTGTAGGCCTCGGCTTCCCAGCGGCCACCGGTTACCCATTCGAACCCGCCGGTGAAGTGATCGGCGAGACGCAGCAGGAAGGACTCCGGTGAGCCGATGCCGTCACGGGCAAATGCGTAGACAGTGTTCTTCTGGGTATCGGTGGCGACCACATGGCCGTTGTCGCCTTCGAGGTGCGCAGCCTGGAAATCGCCGCGGAGCTGCGAGGTGACATTCAGATCTTCGATGTGGTGGCGGTCAGTATCCCGAGTGACCTTGACGACGCGGACTTCCGCTTTGCCGTACTGGTTTTCGCCGAGGACGATGTTGTTGCTCATGGTCATATCCCAACTTCTGTGAGGTGGAACCTACGTTCCATCAATGAAATTAAGCGCGTGTTTCCACCGCGTTTCTGGTGGAGCCGACCCAACAAAAAAGAGCCGACATCCATTGATGCCAGCTCATTACGACCCTGCCTGCTGCTCTCAGGTTACGTGACGTACGCCACGAACTCATTCGAGAGTAGCGCATGATTTCGGCTTGTGTATATGGGTTTCCGGAGATCGTTATGAAGCAGCGAAATGTGACCGGAGCAACCCCATCCTCCCTTCTGGACGGGTCTTGACGCTTCGTTTGGGAGCTGCCTACACTTTCACATAGCAATAAATAACTTCCGAAATACGGAAAACTGCTTGCATGAGAAAGAGGAGGAACAGATGGACTCGAAGGATACGAACAAGGTCGTGGAATTCCCGGCACCGGGTCAGGAGCTGTACCTGCCTTTCGGTGCAACAGATCCGGACTTTTACATTCCGGCCGACTGCGACCGCAATGCCGGCGGATTCTCGCGCTGGCTCCGCGCGCTCCCGGTGTTCGGCCGGCAACGCCCCTAGGATCTTTCCCGCATCCACGGGCCGCCTTCCATGCCGCACCCCGTTTCGACGTGAAGCTGCGGGTTAGACGGTAGGATTCGTCTAACCCGCAGCAAGCCGTCTAGGCGGACTTTTCCACATAGGATCAAACCCTCCTGTCCCAGGATCACAGGGTCTGGCCAAGCTTGGTTCATGACTAAGACAGCCCTCGTGGAGCTCCCTCCCGGCATGAACCTATGGCGGACGAGCGAGCTCAATGCGGCGGGATTCAATGCCCGCGCCATAGCCACCCTCGTGCGAGGGGGTGTGCTGGTAAGGCTCCGCCGAGGTTGCTACATCCGCGGGAGCACCTGGACCGCGCAGAAGCCTTGGGTGCGAAGCCGACAACTGATCGCAGCACACGCTCATGGGACGCTCACGACGTCGGGTGGCGGCTTGGTCTACAGCCATACCTCCGCGGCGCGACTCCACCGGCTGTTCCTCTGGGACGTAGATGACCGGATACATGTCACTCAGGAGAAGACGCCGTCGCCTATCTCGCATGGCCGCGACGTAGTGGCCCATTCCAGGATTCTCGCCAAGGACGATGTGGTTCTTGTGGACGGTCTGCCGTGCACATCCCTGGAGCAGACGGTTGTGAACTGCTGCATGTTGTTGAACGTCCGGCAGGCCCTCATTTTGATGGACCATGCACTCCGCCGTGGCGCGGACGTGGGCAAGCTGAAGGTTATGTGTGCAGGCCTGGCGGGGCGGAACGGTGTCCTTTCGTTGCGGACGGCGCTGGCGAACGCAGATCCGAAGTCGGAGTCGCCCGGTGAAACCCTTACCCGCGAACTTCTTTTGCGGCTCGGGATTGGTCTACCCGAGCTGCAAGTGGAGGTTCAAACGTCCGAGGGGCGTCATCGCCTCGATTTTGCGTGGCGCAGTAAGAAAGTTGCCCTTGAGTTCGACGGGCGAATGAAGTACTTCGACTATGCGCCCACTGACGAGGTCATTTTTCAGGAACGATTACGTGAGAAGGCCCTAATGGAGCTCGGTTGGACCTTTGTTCGCATCCAATGGCGGGATCTCTTCCAGGAACAGGACTTCAAGATTCGGGTGCTTCGGGCTCTCCATGCAGCCGGATAGACGGGTTGCTGCGCATTAGACGACTCCTCCCGTCTAATGCGCAGCGAACCATCGAAACGGGCGGCCCGGCCGGCCCGGAAGAGCAGACCTACCCCGCCACCAGCTTCCGCGCCGCCGCAGAGTGCTCAGCGATGAGCCCGGCAACGTCCAAATCGGGAATTGCACCGTCCACCACGCGCCAGTGGCCACCCACCATCACCCGGTCCGCACGGTCCGCCCCGCACAGCAACAACGCAGCAATGGGGTCGTGGCTTCCGGAAAACCTCAACGAGTCGAGCTTGAACAGGGCAAGGTCGGCTTGAAGGCCAGGAGCCAACTGCCCGATGTCGGAGCGGCCGAGGACGGCAGCTGACCCACGTGTTGCCCAGCCAAGGGCCCGCTCCACAGGGACCGAAGCCCCGTACCGGAGCCGCTGCAAATACAGCGCTTGGCGGGCTTCGAGGATCATGTTGGAAGCATCGTTCGACGCCGATCCGTCTACTCCCAGCCCCACGGGCACGCCCGCCGCCTCGAGTTCCAGGACCCGTGCGGTACCGGATGCGAGCCTCATGTTGGAGGTTGGGCAATGCGCGACGGCGGTGCCGGCGGCTCCCAGCCTGGCGATCTCGTCGTCGTTGAAGTGGATGCCGTGTCCAAGCCAGGTGCGGGATCCCAACCAGCCAACTGACTCCAGGTAATCCACGGTTCGCAGCCCAAACATGGAGCGGCAGAAGTCTTCCTCGTCGATGGTCTCCGCAAGGTGCGTGTGCAGCCGGACATCGTAGCGCTCGGCCATGGCTGCGCTCTCAGCCATGATTTCTTTGGTGACGGAGAACGGTGAGCAGGGGGCAAGGGCTATCTGAACAGAAGCCCCATCGCCGGTCTCGTGGTACTCGCGAATCAGCCGTTCACTGTCCGCAAGGATCGTCCCGGGTGACTGGACAGTCGTCCGGGGCGGGAGCCCGCCGTCGTCCTCTCCCAACGTCATGGATCCGCGGGTCAGTGTTGCCCGCATCCCCATGGACCGGACCGCCGCGACCTCGATATCAATGGCATCTTCCATGCCGTCGGGGAAGAGGTAGTGGTGGTCTGCGGCGGTGGTGCAACCGGACAACAAAAGCTCGGCGAGGGCAACCTGCACCGCGAGCTCCAGGCTGCGCGGGGTCAGCCGTGCCCACACCGGGTACAGGTTTTGCAACCAGGGGAACAGCGGCGCGTTGGCCACCGGACCCCACGCGCGGGTCAGCGTTTGGTAGAAGTGGTGGTGGGTGTTGATGAGCCCGGGCAGAACCACGTGGGCAGAAGCATCAAAGACAGAACAAGGCATCGAAGGCTGCCCGCCCGTAGGTACGAGCTCCACGATCTTCCCGTCGGAAACAACCAGGCCGCCGCCGGCGTCGAGGTCGTTTGCGGTGAAGATACCCAGCGGGTTCTTGATCCAAAGTGGGGTCATGTCAGGTTCCTTGTCTGGTCTGCGTTTACGCGTTCCAGCTCAGTTAGGCCCTGTCTGCTGATCCAGGAGCCGGAAGCCAACAAGTGCGTCCGGTGCGAAAAGCGTAAGATGCACGACGGCGGCCGTCAACGTGCGCAGGAGTCCCTCGGTCACATACGGCTGCCAGCAGAAAATATCGTATGACGAAATTAAATTTTCAAAAACCTATGGCGCGGCTCACAAACCTGGTGCTACGCTCTAACTGCCAAAGGCGGGCACCCGGACTTCGGGAAGCTATCTACCAGGCGCAACTTAACCTTCATCGCACATGCTGAAGCCTGGTAACCAAGCTAACTGGAGCTCCGTTCCGTAGCGCCCCCAACAGGTCACCTGGCTTCCTCAGCACTAAGGAAGTCGCAACATGAGTACAACCGTCACGGCCGAGCAATTCCTGGCCACATCCATTGAGCTGGCAACAGCCAATGTCCTCAACAGTGGTGGCCCCTTCGGCGCCGTCATTGTTACCGCGGATGGACAAGCCTTCCAGGGCGTCAACCGCGTCACCGCCACGAACGATCCCACCGCCCACGCAGAAGTCACGGCCATCCGTAACGCCTGCCGCGAACTGGGGACCTTCGACCTGAGCGGAGCAACCCTCTACACCAGCTGCGAGCCATGCCCCATGTGCCTGGCCTCCGCACTGTGGGCACGCGTTGACCGCGTGTTCTTTGCCGCAGACCGTCACGATGCCGCATCCGTCGGCTTCGATGATGCCGTCTTCTACGAGTACTTCGAGAACGACAACCGGGACGCGCTGATGCCGGTAGCCAAGCTGGAACTGGGAGACCCCCAGGCTCCGGCGGCCCTCCAGCCGTTCACCACATGGAACACGCTTGATTCCAGGATCGACTACTAGGGCCCGGTAGCTGACATGACAATCCTGGATCCCGCAGAAATGCAGACCGCAGCTGAAAAGCAGGCTGCGCTCCTCCCCAACGGAGGCAAAAGCGCAGAGCCCACAGCGGCAAACGCAAAGCACACGGCAACCGGCAACAGCAAGCCGCCGGTGTCGAACTCCTTCCTGGATAAGTTTTTCCAGATCTCCAAGCGTGGTTCCACGTTGGCCCGCGAATTCCGCGGCGGCTTGGTCACGTTCTTCACCATGGCGTACATCGTCATCCTCAACCCGCTCATCCTGGGTGGCTTCTCGGCGGACAACGCACCGGTGGATGTGGCCGGCGGCTGGCTCTCGGCAGCACAGGTGGGCGCAGTGACCGGCCTGACAGCCGGTGTCATGACCATCGTCTTCGGACTGGTCGCCAACCTTCCTTTCGGCCTCGCAGCAGGCCTGGGTATCAATTCCTTCCTCGCCGTGGCTGTCATCCAGGAAGTCACATGGCCGGAAGCCATGGGCCTGGTGGTCATCAACGGCATCCTGATCGTCCTTTTCGGTGCCACCGGTGCGCGGACTGCGATCTTCAAGGCAGTCCCGAAGGAACTCAAGGCCGCCATCACCGTTGGCATCGGCCTGTTCATCGCCTTTATCGGCTTCGTCGACTCCGGCTTTGTTCGCCCCACAAAGGGCGGCCCTCCGGTCCAGCTCGGCACGGATGGTTCCATCACCTCCATCCCAACCCTCGTCTTCATCATCGGATTGCTGGTCATGGGTATCCTCGTGGCACGTAAGATCCAGGGCGGCCTGTTGATCGGCATCGTCGCCACAACAGTCCTCGCCGCTGTAGCCGAGGCCGTGTTCCACATTGGTCCCGGCACCGCGGACAACCCCGGCGGCTGGCACCTCAACGTGCCGATCCTGTCCAGCCAGTTGATGTCCGTCCCGGACCTCAGCCTGGTAGGCCAGTTCGATCTCTTCGGTTCGTTCGCCAGGATCGGCGGACTGGCTGCGACCATGCTGGTCTTCACCCTGGTGTTCACCAACTTCTTCGACGCCATGGGCACCATGACGGGCCTGGCCAAGAGCGCAGGCGTGGCACACAAGGACGGTACGTTCCCCAAACTGAAGTCCGCCTTCATCGTTGAAGGCATGGGTGCAGTGGTGGGCGGCGCAACGTCCGGCTCATCAAACACCGTGTACATCGACTCGGCTGCGGGCATCGGCGAAGGCGCACGGACCGGCCTTGCCTCGGTGGTCACCGGCTTGCTGTTCCTTGGTTCGATGTTCTTCACGCCGCTGACTTCGGTTGTCCCTCTGGAAGTGGCTGCCGCCGCGCTGGTGGTGGTGGGCGCGATGATGATGGCCCAGATCCGCGAGATCAAGTTCACCAAGTTCGCCATCGCGTTGCCGGCGTTCCTCACCATCGTGACCATGCCGCTGACCTACTCCATTGCCAACGGCATCGGCGTCGGGTTCATCTCCTTCGCGGTGATCAGCGCGGCATCGGGCAAGGCCAAGAAGGTCCATCCGCTCATGTGGGTGGTCACGGCGGGCTTCATCATCTACTTCGCCCGTGGCCCGATCAACGCCTTGATGGGCGTCTAACCCCGGAGCCACCCCCGCGCCGGCGGGCCCACACCCGGCACTTCGAACGGCGGTCCGTCCGCACCCACCGCACGAATAGGCGTCCGTCGTCGTGGTCCTTTGGGAACAGGCACGACGGCGGGCGGCGGCCCTGTTGATTCAGGAACGGGTGTTGATGCTCCGTCAGGGAACGGGGGCAGGGAGATGAAGCCCTTGCCCCCGTTCCTATGAACTCTTATTCAATAACCGCGACTACCCCTCAACACCTTCTGGAAATGAGATTATGAGGGCAAGATCGCGCACTTCTCCGGCCGGGCCACCTGGCCGGGACACCTGGAAAAGGACGTGTTGCCATGCTGGATCTGATGCCTTCCCTGGGCAGCTGGCGGCCTGCGGTCTCTGGCCAACGATGCGCTGTGGCCACGATTGTAGGGACCGGCGGCTCCGTGCCGCGCCCCATGGGGACTTCCATGATGGTCTCCGAACACGGCGAAATCCTGGGCAGCCTGTCCGGCGGTTGCGTAGAAGGGGCCGTCGTTGAGGCAGCCTTGGAAGCAATGCGCGACGGCGGCCCACGCGTTGAATCTTTTGGCTACAGTGCCGAGGACGCGTTCGCCGCAGGACTCACCTGTGGAGGGGAGCTGGAAGTCCATATCCAGCCGCTGGCTAGCGATTCCGGCGAAATGGCCCTGTTCGATATTGCTGTCTCAAACGAACCCACTGCCCTCGCGCTCATCCGCAGGCTCGGCGGCGGAGGGGGCGTTGTCGTCGTTGATGATCCCGTGCGCTTCCGTGCCATGGAATCAACGCAACTCGCCCGGTTGGTCGGCGATCATCCTGCCACCTTGATGGCTGCGGCGGCTCAGGTGGAGCCGCTGCTCCAAGGCGGCCGCACGGGGTTGGTCCGGCTGGCAGCACCAGAGGGCTGCATCGATGGCTGGGTGACCACTGAGAGGTTGGCATTGCCCCCACAAGAAGTAACCCAGCCCGAACCGATCACCCTGTTCGTGGAAAGCCGGTTGCCGGCAGCGCGGATGCTCATTTTCGGTGCCAACGACTTCGGAGCCGCTTTGCTCCCCGCCGGACAGTTACTTGGTTACAACGTCACCCTGTGTGATGCCCGCCCTGCGTTTGCCCAGCAGACCCGTTTCGCCGGAGCGGACCAAGTGGTCACCGACTGGCCTCACCGGTATCTGGAAGCCGAAGCAGCGGCCGGGCAGGTCGACGCCCGGACCGTGGTGTGCGTGCTGACCCACGATCCAAAATTCGACATCCCTTTGCTTGAAACAGCGCTTCGCTTGAACCTGGCTTACGTCGGCGCAATGGGCTCGCGGCGCAGCCACCGGCAACGGATTGACGCCCTGCTCGAAGCGGGCACGCCTGCCGAAGCGCTCGAACGCCTGCATTCCCCGATCGGATTGGACCTTGGTGCAGTGACACCAGCCGAAGTCGCCGTCTCCATCACGGCAGAAATCATCGCCGAGCGGGGAACTCCCAGCCACACAGCCACGGGCTTCCCCTCGCTCAAGGACAGCACCGGCCCGATTCACCCAGCACCTCAACACCTCATTCAGGAGGACCCATGGACATGAACACCATCGAGGCCGTGGTCCCCACCACGGATCCTTCGCAATGGCGCGACGGCGATGCCTGGCTCGCCGGGGGCACTGTCCTTTTCTCCTACGGCAGCACCGTCCTCAAGCGGCTCCTTGACCTCGGCCAAGCGGATTGGCCAGCGATCACTGTCACAGACCAAGGCATCGAACTTGCCGCCACCTGCACCGTCGCTGAGCTTTACGCCCTGCCGGCATCCGCGGAAATAGCCAACCGTGAGTGGCCGGGGCTGGCCCTGATCCGTCCGTGCTGCGACTCTTTCGTGGCATCGTTCAAGATCTGGAACATGTCCACGGTAGGCGGCAACCTCTGCACGTCTTTGCCGGCTGGCCCCATGATTTCCTTGTGCGCCGGACTCGACGGCATTGCATCCATCCAGAGCCCGGATGGCAGCAGCCGCAGCGTGCCTGTCACTGATTTCGTCACCGGGGATATGCAGAATGTGCTGGCCCCGGGGGAGTTGCTCCGCAGCATCCAGCTTCCGGCCGCGGCACTCTCGGCCAGGGTCGCCTTCCGGCGTCTGTCGCTCAGCAATCTGGGACGCTCCGGCGTGCTGGTCACCGGACGCCTCGACGCCGACGGCGGCATGGTCATCACCGTCACCGCCTCGACGAAAAGGCCGGTACAACTACGGTTCCCCGCCGGGCAGGTTCCCGACGCCGGGATGCTGGCTGACGCCGTCGGGGATTCCATTCCCTGGCCGCTGTACCACGATGACATCCATGGGCTTCCCGCGTGGCGCCGCGATATGACGTTCAAACTGGCCGAGGAAATCCGGGCCGAGCTACTGGGCGAGTCGATGGTCGTGTCAGGCGATTTCTGGCCGCCGCACGCCACATCACCGCAACCATCCACGCAACCCGCAAACAACAACCCGCAGAAGGAGGCCTCCCATGGCAATTGAGATCAACGGCGCTGCCTCCCAGGCCACACCCCGCCCCGGCCAATGCCTGCGCACTTTCCTACGGGAGCAGGGAAACTTCGGCGTTAAGAAGGGCTGCGACGGCGGTGACTGCGGCGCCTGCACTGTGCACGTCGATGGCACCCCCGTCCACAGCTGCATCTACCCGGCTGTTCGCGCCGATGGCAAAGCGGTCACCACGATCGAGGGCCTCTCCACAGGCCAAAACCTTCACCCGGTGCAGGAGCAGTTCCTTGAAGCGCAGGGTTTCCAATGCGGTTTCTGCACCGCTGGCATGGTCATGACGGCAGCAACTTTCGACGACGAGCAACGTGCCAACCTGCCCCGCAACCTCAAAGGCAATCTGTGCCGCTGCACCGGCTACCGTTCCATCGCTGACGCTGTGTGCGGTCATGGCGGCGGGCACGCGCACGACGCCGGAGCTGACGTTTCCGGGGCACAATCGCCTGGCGCCGGTCATCCTGCCGCTGTGGAAGCCACGCCCGGCCAGCTCGGGGACAATGTGCCAGCACCCGCCGGTCAAGCCGTGGTGACCGGAACTGCCCGGTACACCCTGGATGTCCCGGCCGAGCAGCTGCGCGGATTACTGCACCTCAAGCTTCTCCGTTCGCCGCATCCACACGCCCGGATCGTATCCATTGACAAGACCGCTGCACTGGCTGTTCCTGGCGTCGTCGCCGTGTTCACACACGAAGACGCGCCGGCGCAGTTGTTCTCCACTGCCCAGCACGAACACTTCACTGACGATCCCGATGACACCCGCGTGCTGGACAACGTAGTGCGGTTCATCGGGCAGCGCGTTGCCGCTGTCGTGGCGGAGTCCGTTGGTGCTGCCGAGGCCGGAACCCGGGCGCTTGTTGTGGAGTACGAGCTTCTGGAGCCAGTGTTTACGCCCCAAGAGGCAATTCTTCCCGGTGCCCCGGCAATCCATGGCGACAAGGACGGGGCCTACTCCAGAATCTCCCGGCCACTGGAGAACGTGGTGGCCGAAGTCCATGCCGAGCTGGGCAGCGTGGACGATGGCTTCGCGGCAGCCGACTTCATCCATGAGCACACGTACAAGACGCAAAGGGTTCAGCACGTTGCGATGGAAACGCACGCGTCCATTGCCTGGCTGGATGAGGAAGGCAGACTGGTTGTCCGTTCCTCCACGCAGGTTCCGTTCCTTGTGAAGCGCACCTTGATGCGCTTGTTTAACCTGCCGGAGGAGACGGTCCGCGTGGTGGCCGGCCGTGTTGGCGGAGGTTTTGGCGGGAAACAGGAGGTCCTCACCGAGGACCTTGTGGCCCTCGCGGCACTGGCTTTGCGTAGGCCGGTCCAGGTGGAGTTCACCCGGACTGAGCAGTTCATGGCCGCCACCACAAGGCACCCCTTCACCATTAATCTCAAAGCTGGAGCCAGCCGGGACGGATACCTGACCGCCCTTCAATTGGACGTCATCACCAACACCGGCGCTTACGGAAACCATGCGCCCGGCGTGATGTTCCACGGCTGTGGCGAATCGCTGGCGGTCTACAAGTGCGTGAACAAGAAAGTGGATGCGCAGGCCGTCTACACCAACACCGTTCCCGCCGGTGCCTTCCGGGGGTATGGGTTGAGCCAGATGATTTTCGCGATCGAGTCGGCAATTGACGAGCTTGCGATCGGAATCGGCATGGACCCCTTGGAGTTCCGGCTTAAGAACATGGTCCGGCCCGGCGATCACATGTTGTCCACCACGCCCGAGCCCGAGGAAGACGTCCACTACGGTAGTTACGGTCTGGACCAGTGCGTGGCCTTGGTCCGGGACGCCCTGGACCGTGGCAAGGAGCGTTACCGGGCCGCCGGACTCGACGACTTCGGTCCGGACTGGGTCATCGGCGAAGGTGCGGCCCTGTCCATGATCGATACCGTCCCGCCGCGCGGCCACTTCGCCCACACGAGGGTGAGCTTGGAAGCGGACGGAAGGTTCGCCGTCGACGTCGGTACTGCAGAGTTCGGGAACGGCACCACGACCGTCCATGCGCAACTGGCTGCGACTGCGTTGGCAACGGCCGCCTCAAAAATTACCGTCCGGCAGTCCGATACGGACCTCGTGGAGCACGATACCGGCGCATTTGGTTCGGCCGGGACGGTGGTGGCCGGCAAGGCGACGCTCGGTGCGGCCCTTGAACTCGCCAGGAGGATCCAGACCGTCGCGGCTTCGCTGACAGGGGCTGCATTAGCGGATTGCCGCTTGGTGGACGGGGCTGTCGAGTGCGGTGACCGTGTTGTTCCGCTCACGGAAATTTTCGACGCCGCCCGTCTGCAAGGCGTTCGCCTCGCCACGGATGGCAACTGGGGAGGAACGCCGCGGTCAGTGGCCTTCAATGTCCACGGTTTCCGGGTTGCCGTTAATACGGGAACGGGTGAGCTGCGGATCCTGCAGAGCGTGCAAGCCGCAGATGCCGGCGTTGTGGTGAACCCTCGTCAGTGCCGTGGGCAGATCGAAGGCGGCATCGCGCAGGCACTTGGTGCGGTGCTGTATGAGGAAGTGAAAGTGGACGACGCCGGACACGTCACCACCGATATCCTCCGGCAGTATCACATTCCCTCATTCGCGGACGTGCCGCGGAGCGAGGTCTATTTCGCAACAACCAACGACACCACCGGGCCCCTCGGCGCCAAGTCCATGAGCGAGAGCCCGTTCAACCCCGTGGCACCCGCGCTGGCCAATGCGATCCGCAACGCCACCGGGGTCCGTTTCGGCGAATTGCCCATCGCCCGGGACAAAATCTACCTGGCCCTCCGTGACCGCACCCTGATCCCCAACTGAGTCGCATTTGTGCGCGTTTTGAGCCGTCTAAACGCGCACAAATGCTACCTACTTGGGCGAGAGGGTGAGCTCCATGAACACGCTGTTCGGGTCCAGGGTGTAGTCGGCGAAGGGCGGGCATTCGGTGAATCCATGCCTGGCATACAAGCGACGCGCGGGCGCAAAGTACTCTTCGGTTCCCGTTTCCAAGCTCACACGTTCGTATCCCCGCCGGCCGGCTTCGGCCACGATATGTTCGAGCATGCGGGTGGCCACTCCCCGCCCACGGGCAGCGGTGGTGGTGCGCATCGACTTGATCTCAGCATGCCCCGCGGCCAGTTCCTTCAGCGCCCCGCATCCAAGCAACACGCCGTCCTCGCGGGCTGTCCAGAACGTGATCGTTTCATGCGACAACGCCGAATGGTCCAACGCGTGCACGCTTTCTGCCGGCGACGTCGCAAACATATCCGCCAGATGCTCGCTGAGGAGCTGATGAACATCCGGGCGCGTGGGATCGTCAGGTGCAATCTGGATCATGGATTCAAACTTACCGGCTCAGGATGGGTCAGCCCTACGCTCAGCTCCGCAGTCAGTCCTCCAGCAAGTGCAACTGGTCCTTCGTATCCAGGTCCTCGCCCGAGCAGAGATCGCTGCAATCCACCAGGTCCACCAGGCCCGGATGCGCCTTGAGGAAGGATCGCGCCCCCGTGTCACCATTCGCGGCTTCCGCCGCTTGGGATCGGAGCCCGACGTCGATAATCACCGGGTGCCGACGCTTAAGGCGGCCTGACTCGTCAGGATAGGCGGCTGCCGTGACCCGACCGGGACGGTGGCTGCCCAGCAATCTGCTGACCGCCGTCGGGGTTAATCCGGGCTGGTCCACCAACGCCACCATGATGCTGTGTCCGGGTGACGCGGCCTCGATTCCTGCGCGGAAAGAACCCGCCATGCCTTTGGCCCAGTTCTTGTTCTCCACCACCGTATACGTCCGTAGGTCGGTGGTGCTTCGAACGCGGTCCGCCTCGGCCCCAACAACCACAACGACCTCCCGGCAGCCGCCGTCGAACAGCGTATCGGCGAGCACCTCAACCAGCGTTCGGCCGCGGTAGGGGAGCAGCGCCTTGGGTCCGCGGCCCAAGCGCGTACCGGCCCCCGCAGCAAGCAAGACGCCCGTAGTGGGCGCCACGCCGGATTCAGTCATATCCTCACGATACGCGCGGGCATCCGTGAGGTCTGTAGCTCCTTCGGGGCTTTCCACGACATCTACCAAAATCGGTTGCAAACTACTCCTCAGTAGGTCTGTTGGTAGGTTCCGACGGCCATTATTGTCTGTAGGGAATTGTTCAAATCGCTCTAATGCAATGATGCGTGGAGGAAAAGGGGAAGATGGCGGGCAGTTTCGAAATACTCAAGGCCGGGACGAACACGTTCAGGTTCCGACTCACAGCCGATGACGGCACAGTTGTGGCAGTGTCGCCACAGTTTCCCAATTTGAAGGCTGTCGTGGCCGGTATCAACGCGGTCCGCGAAAACGCGGCAACCGGATTCGTCGTAGACCGGAGGAATCTGGGCACCTGAGCCTCCCCGCAGTACAACCAAAAATACAGTTGGCGGCAGAGTTCTTCGTGAACACTGCCGCCAACTGTCTTATTGCCTTGTCATGCTTCGGCTGTTAGGCGTCGCCGCCCGCTCCGCCGGTGGTGCCGGCGTTCACATCGAGCAGCTTGTAACGGTCAATGGCGTACGACGGCGCACCCTCCTCGACTTCGCCCCTCGCCGCCAGCAACTGGAGGGTTTTGGCGACGATGGAGTGGGTGTCGTTTTTGAAGTAGCGGCGGGCGGCTTGGCGGGTGTCGGAGAAGCCGAAGCCGTCTGCTCCGAGGGAGGCGAAGTCGTTGGGGATGAATTGGCGGATTTGGTCGGGGACGGCTTTCATGTAGTCGGACACGGCGATGACGGGTCCGGTGGTGCCGGCGAGTTGTTCGGTGATGAACGGGGTGCGGGCGGGTTGGCCGGGGTTGAGGAAGGCGTGTTCTTCGGCGGCGAGTCCGTCGCGTCGGAGTTCGTTCCAGGACGTCACGGACCAGACTTCGGCGGCGACGCCCCAGTCCTGGGCGAGGATCCGGGCGGCTTCCAGGGCCCAGGGTACGGAGACTCCGGAGGCGAGGATGTTCGCGGTGGGCCGGTTGGTACCTGTGTTGGCGGCGCCATTGGTGTTTTCCGGGGCGGGGGCGAGGCGGTAGATGCCCTTGATCAGGCCGTTGATGTCCAGGTTTTCCGGTTCGGCGGGTTGGGTGATGGGTTCGTTGTAGACGGTGAGGTAGTACATCACGTTGCGGTCTTCACCGGTGCGGTCTGTACTGTCCTCGCCGTACATTTCTTCGAGGCCGTGGCGGATGATGTGGCCGATTTCGTAGCCGTAGGCGGGGTCGTAGGTTTTCACGGCGGGGTTGGTGGAGGCCAGGAGGGGGGAGTGCCCGTCGGCGTGTTGGAGTCCTTCGCCGGTGAGGGTGGTTCGTCCTGCGGTGGCGCCGATGATGAAGCCGCGGGTCATTTGGTCCGCGGCGGCCCAGAAGGAATCTCCGGTGCGTTGGAAGCCGAACATGGAGTAGAAGACGTAGATCGGGACCAGGGGTTCGCCGTGGGTGGCGTACGCGGTGCCGGCGGCGGTGAATGCTGCGACGGCGCCGGCTTCGTTGATGCCGGGGTGGATCAGTTGCCCGGCGGGGGATTCCTTGTAGGCCAGGACGAGGTCCCGGTCCACGGAGAGGTAGTTCTGGCCCTTGGGGTTGTAGATTTTCGCGGTCGGGAAGAACGCGTCCATGCCGAAGGTGCGTGATTCGTCCGGGACGACGGGCACGAACCGGGCCCCGAAGTTCTTGTCCCGCATGAGGTCTTTCAGGAGCCGGACGAAGGCCATGGTGGTCGCGGCTTGTTGTTTGCCGGAGCCGCGTTTGGCGACCTCGTAGGATTTGGCTTCGGGCAGGGTCACGGGGGTGTGGGTGCGGCGGCGTTCGGGGACGAAACCGCCCAGTTCTGCCCGGCGTTCCATGAGGTATTTGATTTCCGGGGCGTCCATGCCGGGGTGGTAGTACGGGGGCCGGTAGAGGTCCGCGTCGAGCTGGTCATCGCTGATGGGGATGCGCAGGTGGTCACGGAAGGCCTTCAGGTCTTCCATGGTCAGCTTCTTCATCTGGTGGGTGGCGTTGCGGCCTTCGAAGTGCGGGCCCAGGCCGTAGCCCTTGACGGTTTTGGCCAGGATCACGGTGGGTTTGCCCTTGAACTCGACCGCTGCCTTGTACGCGGCGTAGACCTTGCGGTAATCGTGCCCGCCGCGTTTGAGGCCCCAGATCTGGTCATCGGTCAGGTCAGCGACCAGGTCCTTGGTCTGCGGGGACTTGCCGAAGAAGTGGTCCCGGACGAACCCGCCGGACTCGGCCTTGTAGGTCTGGTAGTCACCATCGGGGGTTTCGTTCATGATTTTCACCAACGCCCCGTCCTGGTCCGCTTCCAGCAGGGAGTCCCATTCCCGGCCCCAGACGACCTTGATCACGTTCCAGCCCGCGCCGCGGAAGAACGCCTCCAACTCCTGCATGATCTTGCCGTTGCCGCGGACGGGGCCGTCCAGGCGCTGGAGGTTGCAGTTGATCACGAAGTTCAGGTTGTCCAGGTTCTCGTTCGCCGCGAGCTGGAGCAGGCCGCGGGATTCGGGCTCGTCCATTTCCCCGTCGCCCAGGAACGCCCAGACCTGCTGGTCGGAGGTGTCCTTGATGCCGCGGTTGTGCAGGTACCGGTTGGACTGGGCCTGGTAGATCGCGTTCATCGGCCCGATACCCATCGACACGGTCGGGAATTCCCAGAAGTCCGGCATCAGGCGCGGGTGCGGGTACGAGGACAGGGCATGGCCTTCCCGGGACTTTTCCTGGCGGAACCCGTCCAGGTCCTCCTCCGAGAGCCGGCCTTCCATGAACGCCCTGGCGTACATGCCCGGGGACGCGTGTCCCTGGAAGAACACCTGGTCCCCGCCCGAGGGGTGGTCCTTGCCGCGGAAGAAATGGTTGAACCCGACCTCGTACAGGGTCGCCGCGCCGGCATAGGTGGAAATATGCCCGCCCACCCCGATATCGGCCCGCTGCGCACGATGGACCATGACCGCGGCGTTCCAGCGCATGTACGCACGGTACCGGCGCTCGAACTCCTCGTTCCCGGGGAATTCTGCTTCCTGGTCCACCGGGATCGTGTTCACATAATCAGTGGTCGTCACCATCGGCACACCCACCGACCGGGCACCGGCACGCTGCAACAACGAACGCATAATGTACTGGGCACGCTCCGTGCCCTGCTCCGCGATCAACGCATCAAGGGACTCAATCCACTCCGCGGTCTCTTCCGGATCACGATCAGGCAGCTGGGCAGTCAACCCGCTGAGGATGTGTGAGGTCTCTTCTCCTGCAGCCACGTCCAACCTCTCTTCATTGAATGTCTGGGCGCTTGCTCTGTGGGGGCGCTCAAGGAATTTCGTATTGTGAGAATAAAATTCTGCAATTCGAGATTACGTCTGCCGATGGGCAGCGTCAACACGGATTACGTAACCGCAACAGTCAACTGGGAAAGGCCGGGTCATTCAACCAAATGTGACCCTCCATACACTTGTGACGCCTTGACGTGACGTGACCTGGGTCATAGAGTACTTTCACTATTCAATAACTTGTTTCCGCTTTGTGGAAACAGTACGAAGTGGAGATCCACGATGCAGACGACTTCATCAGTCGGCGTCACTGAGACTCCGGAAGACAAAACAGCAGGTGGGCCCAACCACCCGGCCGTGGGCAACACGGACCTTTGCGCTATTGCTTCCGAAGCCGCAGGCCGTACCATCAGCCCCAGTCTTTACAACACTGACCTCGCACCCACCAAGGCTGCAGGCCGTAAGTGGACCAGCTACAGCATCTTTACCCTCTGGGCCAATGACGTCCACAGCCTGGGTAACTATGCCTTCGCCATTGGTTTGTTCTCACTCGGACTGGGCGGCTGGCAGATCCTGGTGGCACTGGGAATCGGGGCTATCCTGCTCTTCGCCCTCTTGAACTTCTCCGGATTCATGGGCCAGAAGACCGGCGTCCCCTTCCCCGTCATGAGCCGGATCAGCTTCGGCATCCGGGGCGCCCAAATCGCCAGCCTGGTCCGTGGCGCCGTGGCTGTCGCCTGGTTCGGTATCCAGACATACCTGGCATCGGTGGTACTTCGCGTGATGCTCGTCGCCATGGCCCCGGGCCTGAAGGACCTGGACAGCAACTCCATCCTTGGCCTTTCGACGCTGGGCTGGCTCTCCTTCGTGGCGCTCTGGATCGTCCAGTTGGTCATCGTCAGCTTCGGCATGGAAATGATCCGGAAATACGAGGCCTTCGCGGGTCCCATCATCCTGGTGACCATGGCTGCGATTGCCGTCTGGGTCTTCATTGAGGCCGGGGGCGCCATCCAGTGGAGCGGCATCAAGGGACTCGAGGGCGCCGACATGTGGCTCACCATCTTCGCCGGCGGGGCATTGTGGGTTTCCATCTACGGAACGTTCGTCCTGAACTTCTGCGATTTCACCCGGTCCTCTGTTTCCAGGAAGTCCATCGTTAAGGGCAACTTCTGGGGCATCCCCATCAACATGCTGGTATTCGGTGCAATCGTGGTGGTGATGGCCGGTGGACAGTACAAGATCAATGGCACAGTCATCGAGAGCCCGTCGGATATCGTCCAGAGCATCCCCAATACTCTTTTGCTGGTCCTCGCTTGCCTTGCCTTGCTGATCCTGACCATCGCCGTGAACCTGATGGCCAACTTCGTGGCACCCGTCTACGCACTGACCAACCTTTTCCCGCGGCACCTGAATTTCCGTAAAGCGGCGTGGGTCAGCGGCATCATCGGCCTCATCATCCTGCCGTGGAACCTCTACAACAACCCGATCGTCATCGTGTACTTCCTCGGCGGCCTGGGCGCACTGCTCGGCCCGCTGTTCGGAGTGGTCATGGCTGACTACTGGCTCGTCCGCCGTGGCAAGGTCAACGTCCCGGAGCTCTACTCCGACGATCCCAAGGGCGCGTACTTCTACAAGCGGGGCGTGAACCCCAAGGCCATTGTTGCCATGCTCCCCGCGGCCGCCCTGGCTATTGCAATCGCCTTCATCCCGGGATTGGCTGCAGCGGCGCCGTTCGCCTGGTTCATCGGAGCCGGGGTAGCCGCGCTTACGTACTTTGCCGTGGCTGACAAGAAGCAGGCCCACGACGACGTCTCCGGCGAACCGATCGCCGTCGCCAGCACCCACTGATATAGAGGAAACCATGCGCATCCTTGTCGCAAACGTGAACACTACGCAGTCCATGACCGATTCCATCGCCGCCCAGGCCAGGGCTGTTGCGGCCCCCGGCACTGAGATCGTTGGCATCACTCCGCGCTTTGGCGCCGACTCCTGCGAGGGCAACTTCGAGAGCTACCTTGCCGCGATCGCCGTCATGGATGCAGTGGTCAACTATCCCGAACCGTTCGACGCCGTTATCCAGGCAGGCTACGGCGAGCACGGCCGCGAGGGGTTGCAGGAGCTCCTCGATGTCCCGGTGGTGGATATCACCGAGGCCGCTGCCAGTACGGCAATGTTCCTTGGCCACAAGTACTCCGTGGTTACCACGTTGGACCGTGCCGTCCCCTTGATTGAGGACCGCCTCAAACTTGCCGGGTTGGAGGCACGATGCGCTTCCGTCCGCGCCAGCGGTATGGCTGTACTGGAACTTGAGGAACATCCGGACCGCGCGGTCGAAGCGATTGTGGGCCAGGCCGAGCAAGCTGTCCTCCAGGACAAGGCCGAGGTGATTGTCCTGGGCTGCGGCGGCATGGCCGGCCTCGACGAGCAGGTCCGACAGCGGACCGGCGTGCCCGTTGTTGATGGAGTGGCGGCCGCCGTCACCATCGCTGAGTCCTTGGTTAGGCTCGGCCTCACCACCTCCAAAGTCCGTACCTATGCCACGCCGCGTCCGAAGACTGTCATAGGCTGGCCGATAACAGCAGCCCAGACGGCTGCGGGGCAGCCCGTAGAAGCAGCGCACTGACGCTGCTTGCAGCAGCTGTTTTGAAGGCGATTCCCCGAAAGGCCACCACATGACTGACCCACGCCCGCCCGCAGACCCGAGGGTCGCCGTCGTGACCGGTGCCGGTTCCGGCATTGGGAGGGCCGTTGCGCGGCTCATGCTTGCGGAGGGTTACCGCGTGGCGTTGGCGGGGCGTCGCGAAGCGCAGCTGCTGGAAACCGCGGACAACCATCCGGATGCCCTGGTGGTGCCGTGCGATGTGACAGAGCCCGACGCCGTCGCCCGCCTTTTCGCTGAGGTTCGCCAGCGCTGGGGCCGCGTTGACGTGCTGTTCAATAACGCAGGCATCTTCGGGCCAGCCGGCGATGTTGGCGAGATCGACGTCGATGGGTGGGAGGCCACGCTGCGCGTCAATGTCACGGGCTCCATGCTGTGCGCCGCTGAAGCCGTGAGGACCATGAAGGCCCAGGAGCCGCAGGGTGGCCGCATCATTAACAACGGCTCCATTTCTGCGCATTCACCCAGGCCCAGGTCTGTTGCGTACACGGTGACGAAGCATGCGATGACGGGCCTGACCAAGAGCATTGAGCTGGATGGCCGGAACTTTGGCATCACGTGCGGGCAGATCGATATTGGAAATACCCGTACCGAAATCATGGATACCATCGGCGTTGGCTCAGGTGCTTTGCAAGCCGATGGCAGCCGGCGCGTGGAGCCGATGTTCCCCGTGGAGGATGCCGCGCGTGCGGTGCTCATGATGGCCAATATGCCTGCATCGGCCAGCGTTGGTTCCCTGGTGGTGACAGCCGCTGGCATGCCGTTCATAGGCCGGGGCTAAGTACCCGCCACGCCTGAGTGTGTTGTCCTGACGCTCTTTGCGTCAACCGTGCCCACGGCGCGCCCATATCCTGGGCGTGCCGTGGGTTTTTCCTTGTCAACAGAGGTCAGGAAGCCACGACGCCGCGGCTTGGCAACCAATTGTGACTTTCCGCAATATGGAAATTCAATTTCCCCTTGCGGAATGATGTGAGCGGGCTTACATTTGAAAACAACCCCCAAGTGTGGGGCTGTTCCCAACTGATTGGTTCAGATCAATGAAGATCCCAGACTCTGCGGCGCTGAAGGCGAGTTCGGCCCCGCTGAAGAAGAAGCCACTGTACAAGTCGCTCTTTTTTCAAATCCTGATCGCCGTCGTCGCAGGTGTGCTCATCGGTCATTTCTGGCCGAACCTCGGGTCCACCCTCCGGCCGCTGGGTGATGGATTCATTCAACTCATCAAGATGATCATCGCCCCGCTGATTTTCCTCGTGATCGTCACGGGCATCTCGGCAGTCGGCGACGTCAAGGCGGTCGGAAGGGTCGGGGTCAAAGCACTCCTCTACTTCACCTGCGCCACCCTCTTTGCCCTGGTCTTCGGACTCATCGTGGGCAACATCGTTCAGCCCGGCGCCGGCCTGAACATCGATCCCTCCACGCTTTCCCAGGAAGCCGTGGACGCAAAGACCGGCCACGCCGTTCCCAAGGACGCCGCTGCCTTCCTGCTGGACGTCATCCCCACCAGTGTGATCGGCGCCTTCGCCAACAACAGCCTGCTCCAGGTGCTTTTCTTCTCCGTCTTCTTCGGCGCCGCGATCGTGGTCATTGGCCGCCAGCGCTGCCTGCCCGTGATCAGCCTCATGGAGACCGTCCTGGAGCTGATCTTCAAGATCATGTCCTGGATCATGAAGGTCGCTCCGATCGGTGCCTTCGGCGCCATGGCCTTCATCATTGGCCAGTACGGGCTTGGCACACTCGGCACGTATGCGCTGCTGATCGCATCCTGCTACGGAGCCGCGATCGTCTTTATCGGCCTGCTGTTCCTGGTGGCCTGGGGCTTCGCCCGTGTTCCGCTGTGGCACTTCCTGAAATACACCCGCGAGGAATTCCTGCTTGCACTCGGCACGGCCTCCACTGAAGCGGTCATGCCGCGCATCATGACCAAGTTGACCAACGCCGGCTGCTCCCGGGCAACCACCGGCCTGGTGGTTCCCACCGGCTACTCCTTCAACCTTGACGGCGCAGCGATCTACCTTTCCATCTCCCTGCTGTTCCTTGCCCAGGCGTTCGGCCATCAACTGGACCTCGGTCAGCAGCTGGCCGCGCTGGGTGTGCTGCTCCTGACCTCCAAAGGCATGGCGGGCGTCCCGGGCTCATCGTTCCTGGCCCTCTCGGCCACGGCTGCCGCCCTTGGCATCTTCCCGGTTGCCGGCGTAGCACTCCTCCTCGGTGCCGACCGCCTCATGGACTCCATGCGCGTCGTCGTCAACCTGCTGGGCAACTGCGTAGCCACCTTCGTTGTAGCCAAGTGGGAAGGCCAGTTCGACCGCAGCGTCATGGTCCGTGCCTTCAACGGCGAGATTACCAACGAGGATTCAGCCATCATGCTGGGCCAGGAGGAAGTGTTCGAGGAGCAGGAGCTTGAGCGCCTCAGCGAGGGCCACCACCCCTCACCGAAATTCCGTGGAGGTCCCACAGCGGACGAAATCCCGCAATTCGAGATGAGCAAGCCAGGCCAACCAACCACCCCGGTTTGCCCCGACTAACTCCATGGTTTGTGTACGGCCAATGCCCTTAAGACACGGTCTTGAGGGCATTGGCCGTACACAAGACCCGTCAGAGGGGAAGCAGTTCCGAGAGGTCCGCGCGCAGTCCGGACGCGGCAACGCGGCCAGCCGAAACGGCGTCTCCCCACGAGATCCGGCCGGTAACCAACTCAAGCCAGGTGGCGGCGTCGCACTCTATGACGTTCGGGGGAGTGCCGCGGGTGTGGCGGGGCCCCTCCACGCACTGCGTGACGCCGAACGGGGGCACGCGGACCTCCACCGAATTGCCGGGCGCTCGGGCGGTGACTTCCTCAAGTGAGTAGCGGACCGCCGTCGCAATCAAAGAGCGCGACGGCGGGGTCGCGTCTTCACCCGAGGGCCCGACGGCGGACTGCCAGGCTGCCAGCGCAGCGCGGCCCTCGTCGACGTCAATACGGCGTCGTGCAACTGCCATGGATTCTTTCCTTATTAAATAGGTGACTCAGTCGAGCATCGCGGATACGGCGTGGCCCAGGCGGATCTTGCCCACCGGACGTCCGCCGCCCAGCACGGGTTCCACGACGCGTTCCAGGACGTTGGAAACCGCGGGAATGTCCACCGCGCCACTCACGGCAAGAAGGGTCAAGCCCACCAAGGAAGTAGCGCGGAGGTTGCCGTCCAGCATCTTGACCGCCACGGTTGCGCCGGTGGACGTGGCGAGGACCAGGATGCCTTCGGCGCCGATCTTGGCCAGGACGTCCAGCTCTTCCATGACGATCGTGTTTGATTCGCCCTTCCCCTGGACCGCCCACGGGTAGTCCAGCATGGAGGTGGCGATGGTGGCGGCGCGTGCGTTCGAGGAAGAATCGCCCGGTGACTTCGCCAACCGCGAATACGCCCGCGCCAGTCCTGTGAGCGAAATCGCCGCAACGGGTGCCCCGCAGCCATCAATGCCCAAGTGCGAGATCGTTTCGCCGCTGTATTCCTCGATCACGGACCGCACACGCTGCTGCAACGGATGATTCGGCTCAAGGTAACTGCGAAGGTCCCAGCCGTTTTCCGTGCAGGCCCAGAGGAAAGCCGCGTGCTTCCCGGAACAATTGAAGGCAAGCCTGGTCTGGCCGCGCTCGGAACGGACCAGCCAATTGCGGGCGGTTTCGTCCTGCGGCCAGGCTGTGGGGCACTGAAGCTGATCCTCGCGGACGCCTGCGGCTTTGAGCATTCCCTCCACCACGTCCATGTGGTCCAGTGAACCGGTGTGGCTTCCGCAGGCGACAGCCACCTGCGCGCCCCTGAGCGGGACGCCGGACTGCATGGCAGCGAGGGTTTGGAATGGTTTCAGGGTGGAGCGGGCCAGGATGGGAGCATCGATGTCACCCAGCCGGGTGACCACGCTTCCGTCGCCGGCAAGGACAACGGCAGCACCGATGTGCCGGGACTCTATGAAGCCACTGCGTTCGATGACTGCCAGTTCGACGGCGGACTCAACGTTGAACGTTTCATGCGAACTCATGGGCATGAGCCAAGTCTAGGGCGCGAGCACTGTGTTCCCCGGTCACATGCCCGGTCCGGGCGCGGTCCCGGATCCGGTCATCCATTGCCGGGAGACGACACAGCTTAGGCCCCGCGCCCTACACAAAGTACCCTTGAAGACTGTGAAGGTACTCGTCATTGGCCCAGGCGGCCGCGAACACGCCATTGTCCGCTCTCTGCTTGAAGATCCCAACGTTTCCGAGGTCCACGCGGCTCCGGGCAACGCGGGCATCAGCAAACTCGTTCCCACGCACGCAATTGACGGGAACAGCCCGGAAGCGGTGACCGCGCTCGCCACCAAGCTGGCCGTGGACCTGGTTGTCGTCGGTCCGGAGGCTCCCCTGGCCGCCGGTGTGTCCGACGCCGTTCGTGCCGCCGGGATTCCGGTCTTCGGACCCAGCAAGGAAGCAGCCCAGCTCGAAGCGTCCAAGGCCTTCGCCAAGCAGATCATGGCTGAAGCCGGCGTTCCCACGGCCATGGCCCGCGTTGCCACCAATGCAGAGGAAGCCGCCGATGCCCTGGCTACGTTCGGCGCTCCGCACGTTGTCAAGGACGACGGCCTCGCCGCAGGCAAGGGCGTTGTGGTCACCAACGACCGCGAGGAAGCACTCGCGCACGCGCAGGCTTGCTTCGACGCCGGTGGAACAGTTGTCATCGAAGAGTTCCTCGACGGCCCCGAAGTTTCCCTGTTCGTCCTCTGCGACGGCCGCACTACCGTTCCCTTGTCTCCGGCGCAGGACTTCAAACGCATCTTCGATAACGACGAAGGCCCCAACACCGGCGGCATGGGTGCCTACACGCCACTCGAGTGGGCTCCCGAAGGCCTGGTCCAGGAAGTTATCGACCGCGTCGCCCAGCCCACCGTGGATGAGATGGCACGCCGGGGCACACCCTTCATCGGTGTCCTCTACTGCGGCCTTGCACTCACTTCGCGCGGCACCCGCGTCATCGAGTTCAACGTTCGCTTCGGAGACCCCGAAACGCAGGCAGTGCTCGCCCGGCTCAAAACTCCGCTCGGTGCGCTGCTGCTGGCAGCTGCCAAGGGCGAACTGGACACCGCTGAGGAGCTGCGCTGGTCCAAGGACACGGCAGTCGCCGTCGTCGTGGCCGCCGAAAACTATCCTGATACTCCCCGCACAGGCGATCGCATCCGTGGCCTGAAGAAGGTGGATGAGCTCGAAGGCGTCCACGTTGTCCACGCCGGCACCAAGCTGGATGAGGAAGGCAAAGTGGTTTCGGCCGGCGGCCGCGTCCTCGCAGTGGTCGCGCTCGGTTCCGATCTGGTGGAGGCCCGCGAAAAAGCGTACGACGGCGTGGAGTTGGTTCAGCTTGAAGGCTCACAGTTCCGCACGGATATCGGAGGCAAAGCCGCCCGCGGCGAAATCCGGGTGCCCTACGCAGCAACCGGAACCATCCCGAAAGTACAGGCCTGAGCATGACTGACTCGCTCCCCACGGGCGGTTTCAAAACCGAGACCCTGCAGCTTCCCGGATGGACGCACGTCTATTCCGGCAAGGTTCGCGACCTCTACGTTCCCACCGATGAATCCATCACCGAAAAGGTCGGCCAGGAATGCGTACTGGTGGTTGCCAGCGACCGCATCAGTGCTTACGACCATGTCCTGAGCAGCGAAATTCCTGACAAAGGCCGCATCCTGACGCAGCTCAGCCTGTGGTGGTTCGACCAGCTGGATGTTGAGCACCACGTGCTGGCGTCAACCGTTGAGGGTGGCGTTCCCGCGGAGGTTGAGGGCCGGGCCATGATCTGCAAGAAGCTGGAGATGTTCCCGGTGGAGTGCATCGCCCGTGGCTACCTCACCGGTTCCGGGCTGGAGGAGTACAAGCACTCCCGCACCGTCTGCAACATCCCGCTTCCCGAGGGGCTTGTTGACGGTTCCCGCTTGGAGAAGGCACTGTTTACGCCATCTGCCAAGGCCGACGTCGGCGAGCACGACGTCAACATCACCTATGACGACGTCGTTGCCATAGTCGGGGACGATATCGCCGCCCGCCTCAGCGAACTCACGCTGAAGATCTACACCCGCGCCGAGGAGATCGCCCGCGAACGCGGCATCATCCTCGCCGATACCAAGGTGGAGTTCGGCCTCGACACGTACACGGGCATCATCACACTCGGCGATGAAGTCCTCACCCCGGACTCCTCCCGCTTTTGGGACGCCTCCACTTATTCGCCGGGCAAGTCGCAGCCCTCCTATGACAAGCAGTATGTCCGTGACTGGCTGACCTCGGCCGAGTCCGGCTGGGACAAGTCCTCGGACACGCCTCCGCCGGCCTTGCCCGCTGAAGTCGTGGAGCGCACCCGTGCCCGCTACGTGGAAGCGTACGAGAAACTCACCGGGCGGACGTTCGCCTAAGCTTCCCCCCAACTGGGTAGCAGATAAGGCCGTTTTGAGCACTCAAAACGGCTTTATCTGCTACTTACTTGGGTTTAGCTGGCTTCGGAGTGCGCTTCGGGGTGTGATGCAGCGGCGCGGCGTTCCGCCAGACGGATCTCCAGGACAGCATCCATGGCTTGCTGGACCCGGTCCGAGGCGCCGGCTGCACTGAAGTCGTGCTGGGCCTCTTCCAGGTAGTGCAGGGCCTCCGTGGTTTCACCTGCTGCCTTCAAGGACTTTCCCAGCAACAGGGAGACCTCTCCAGCCGTGTGGCGAGCCAACACCTTGCGGTCCTTGTAGATCTCGCGAAGCTTGTCCACCGCGGCCGGAATATCGCCCGTCAGGTACAGCCAGCGGGCGCGGATAAACGCTACTTCAAGCTGGTCCGTCTTGTTTCCCCCGACGATGGACAATGCCAGCTCAGCACGTTCAATCGCGGATAGGGTTTCGGGCTCAACAATGCCGGAGGACAACCTGACGGCCGCCGATGCCTTGTTGAAACGGGCCCACAGTTCGATGTCGTTGGCCGGGGAGAGCAGCTTCGCCGCGCGCTCGTGGTGCTTGATGCCCTCCACGTAGTCGTGTCGCATGAAAGCAACGTTGCCCACTACCCACGCGACCTCGCCGGCCAGTTGGGACATGGAGTGCTCGTCCATGTGCTCGATCATGGTCAGGCAGTACTGCCATGCTTCATCCAGCTTGCCGCTCTCCGCGAGGGCGCCGATCAGCGCGCGGTGCGCGCCGATGATCAGCGTGGATCCCTTGGGCAGCTGTTCGGACAGTTGCACGGCCTTCTTTGCATGCTCGACGGCGGTGGCCAGCTGACCCTGTCCGTGACAGACTGCGGCAAGCATCTGCCATGCCCGCACGCCAAGGCCCGCGGATTCCGTGGCCATGGGATGTTCCAGCAAGTGCTCAACAATTTGTTGGCATTCCTTGAGCTGGCCTTGCTTCATCACACACTCGGCTTGCATGTAGGTCATGTTCCACCAGGCGCTGTTGTTCTTCGCCTCGAGGGCGATCTGCGCCGCAGTGGCTGCGTGGCTTGCTGCGAGTTGGTAGTCGCGCAGGTCCCACGCCTGCCGGGCATACAAGCCGGCGAGCACGTACTCTGCATCGCTCACCGAAACGGGTTGGCTCCAGGCTTCCAACGCCTTGGGTGCCAGCTCAAGCCTGCGTGCCAGCTCCTCGATGACCTCGGCAGTCGGCTCGCGTCGACCTGTTTCAAGCAGCGAAATGTAGCTCGGGGAATACAGGTTTTTGCCCAGTTCTGCCTGCGTCAACCCGCGTTCGAGCCGTTCGGCACGTAGCTTCTCGCCGAATCCGTTTCCCACGGGGCCCTCCTACAGGTGTCTTTTGACCTAAACCTTGACAGTCTCTGTGGAAAACATTTTACAATGTATGTCAACAGGGACCGTGCAATTTCCGTAACGAATCCGACTCGCATTGGGGAACAATATGTTCAAGAAAATGGCTGCTTCTGTGGCCTTGGCAGGCGCTCTCGCTTTTACGGTTGCGGCTCCCGCAGTCGTCTCTGCTGCTGCAGCGGCAGATTCCGGCTCGGTAAGTGCTATTGGTAACTGGCCCGATCCTATGAGGTCCACCACCACGGTACCTACCAAGTCAGGTGACACGACGTACACGACGTCGTCCATCGGCAACTGGCCGGATCCTATGTAAAACAGTAACTACTGAGGAAACCCCGGAGCGTGACGAGCGATGCTCCGGGGTTTTCTTTTGCCCGGGAGTGCTCCGGCGACACCCACATTCGCCCAGGAGCCGGCAACGGGCAGGCGACACCCGGATTTGGGAGTCGCCATCGGGGACGCGTGGCGCGGGTGAAGATGCGTAACGTGGTGGAAGCGCGTCGTGGGTGGCGGCTCCAGGGTTAGCAGCGGATCCGGGCAAACAAAAATGGCGCCGATTTCTCGACGCCATTTTCGTATTTGGTCGGGATGACAGGATTTGAACCTGCGACCTCTTCGTCCCGAACGAAGCGCGCTACCAAGCTGCGCTACATCCCGATCCGCTGCGAAAGCAACTGTTCAAGGATAGCTGAATCGCTGCGGGATGCGAAATCGAGAAGGCGGTGTCGCTCCTCACACGAGCGAGTCCCTCCATGCACCATGAAGCCGCGCAAACCGGCCGCCACCAGTGATCAGCTCGGCCGGTGTTCCGTCCTCGACAATCCGGCCGTCGTGGACCACCAGCACCCTGTCTGCTGTCTCCACAGTGGAGAGACGGTGGGCGATGATGATGGCAGTGCGGGCAGCATTCTGGCCGGCGACACCCTCCAGAAGATGCGCAAGCCCTGCCTGGACCATCCGCTCCGAAGGAATATCCAGCGACGACGTTGCTTCGTCGAGAATCAGGACGGCCGGCGCGGCGAGGAAAGCCCTGGCGAAGCCGATAAGTTGGCGCTGCCCCGATGAGACCCGCCCACCACGCTTATTGACATCCGTGTCATATCCTTCGGGCAAGCTCAGGATGAATTCATGGGCGCCCACTGCTTTAGCGGCAGCCTCTATTTCGGCTCGGGAAGCTTCAGGTCGTCCCAATGCGATGTTCTCCGCCACGGAGCCACTGAAGAGGAAGGCTTCCTGGGTCACCATGACCACTGCGCGGCGTAGGTCGGTGGTAGCGAGGTCGCGAAGGTCAACTCCGTCCAAAGTGATGGCGCCGGACGTGACGTCGTAGAAGCGCGCAACGAGTTTGGCCAAGGTGGACTTACCCGCGCCTGTCTGCCCGACCAGGGCAACGGTTTGGCCAGCCGGAATGTGGAGGTCCAGTTTGGGCACAACCACCTTGCCATCGCTGTACCCGAACTGCACACCCTTGAAGTCGATCTCTCCGCGTGAACTGTTCAGCGGCACAGGGTTCTTCGGAGGCCGGACGGTAGGCACTTCCTCCAGGAGCCCGGATACTTTTTCCAATGCCGCCTGTGCGCTCTGGAAGGAGTTGTAGAACATGGCCATCTGGTCCACCGGCTGGAAGAAGCGCTTGGTGGACAGGATGAGGGCCAGGAGGACGCCCACGGCGAGGTCTCCGCTGAGCACCCTGAACCCGCCGAACAACAGGACTGCAGCCACACACACGTTGCCGATCAGAACCAGTCCCGGCTGGAAGATGCCGTTCAGGTTGATGGAGCGCACGGTGTTCTTGCGGTAGTCCTCAGCCAACGCACCATAGCGGTCAGCGTTCTCACGCTCCTTGCGGAAGGCCTTCACGGCACGGATACCGGTCATGGTTTCCACGAAGTGCACGATCAACCGGGCCGAAACCACGCGGGATTCCCGGAAAGCAATCTGCGAATGCTTTTGGTACCAGCGCGCGAGGAAGAACATGGGCACACCCGCCGCAAGCATGATCAATCCACTGCGCCAGTCCAAGGCAAATACCGTGAAGGCCGTGAAGAGCATGAACAGCATGCCCGACGCGAGGGAGCTTACGCCGGAGTCCAGCAATTCCCGCAGCGCTTCGAGGTCCGAGGTTTGACGGGCGATGATGCGGCCGGACGTGTACTTCTCATGGAATTCAAGGCTCAACCGCTGGGTATGCCTGAAGACGCGGACCCGGAGGTCCAGCAGCATGGCCTGGCTTAATTGGGCTGTGGACGTTACGTAGAGGGCGGTCATAGCAGCAGTGGCGACGGCCGCAGCCAGGTACAAAGCACCGGCGAGCACCAACGGTCCATTGTCACCGGCTTGCAATGCGGGCAAGGCGGTGTCGATCCCAAAGGCGATCAGGGCCGGCCCCGCAACGCGGGTGAGCTGCGAAACCACCACCATCACGATCGTCATCCAGAAACGCAACCGCACCGGGCGGATCAGCGAGCCCAGCAAGGCGAGTGACCGGCGTCGTACTGCTTTGCTGTCTGCTTTGCTCAGGAGCGTGTTGTCCTCGTTGGCGGTTCCAAAGGTTGTGGCGCTCACCGGCGGGCCTCCTCGGCGTCTTCGAGCTCGTCCAGTTCGCTGTCCAGATCTCTCGGACCGGTATCCAGGCTTGCGATGACGTAGCGGTAGTGGGCGTTTTCGGTCAACAGTTCCGTGTGGGTTCCGACTGCGGTGATGGTTCCGTTCTCAAGCAATGCCACGCGGTCCGCCAATGCCACGGTCGAAGGCCGGTGTGCGACGATCAGCGTGGTTGTCTCGTGAAGTACCTCGCGCAGCCTTGCTTCCACGCGTTCCTCAGTGTTGACGTCCAAAGCCGAGAGAGGGTCGTCCAGGACCAGGACTTTCGGCTTCGCAGCGATGGCCCTGGCGAGGGCAATGCGCTGCCGCTGGCCACCTGAAAGGCTCAATCCTTCCTCACCAATCAGGGTGTCGACACCGTCCGGCAAAGAGTACGCGAAGTGGGCTTGGGCGACGTCCAAAGCTTCGTCAAGGGCGGCCTCGCTGGGCTCAGCGGCGCCGAGCAGGACGTTGTCCCGTACCGAGCTTGAGAACAATGTGGTGTCCTCGAAAGCCACCGCCACGATCCGCCGGAGTTCCTCGATGTCGTAGTCGCGGACGTCCACGCCGTCAATCGTCACGGAGCCTTCCTTGACGTCGTACAGGCGGGGGACCAGTTGCAGCAGGGAGCTCTTGCCACTGCCGGTGATGCCCACCAGTGCCATGGTTTCGCCCGGACGAATGTCCAGGGTGATGTCGTGCAGGAGCATCCCGCCGTCGTCGAATCCGAAGCCCGCGTGCTCAAAGCGCAAGGCTCCCCTCACCGTTGCCGGCACCTCGGCATGATCCGGCGAAGTGATGGTGTTCTCGGTATCCATGACTTCGAAGTGGCGGTCCAGTGCAGTCTTGGCAGTCAGTGCCATGGCCAGGAGCATGCCGGAAAATTCCACGGGAGTGGCCACCACGGCGGCGGTGGCGAAGAACGCAACCAGCGAGCCGATACTCAACTGTCCGCTTGCTGCGAGCATGATGCCCACCACCAGTCCGACGCCCAGTGCCAACTCAGGCAGCAACGTGACCACCAGCGTGAAGCCGGCTTGCTGCTTCGCCTTGGCAATCTCCGTCTGCCGCAGCTCTTCTGCCTGGCCGTTGAAATTCTCCAGCGCTTCGCGGCTGCGGCCGAAAGCCTTCAGGACGCGGATGCCGTGGACGGACTCTTCCACGGTGGTAGCAAGATCGCCCGCCTGATCCTGGCTGAGGCGTGTGGCCCGGCTGAAGCGACGGCGGAAGCGGAACGAATTGACCATGATCGGCACAGCCGCGCCGAGGAAGATCAACGCCAGTTGCCAACTCATGGAGAACATGACTCCGACGCCAATAATCACTGTCAACGTGGTGACCACCAGCATGATCGCGCCGAACGCCATCCAGCGGCGCAGAAAACTCAAGTCCGTCATGGCGCGGGACAGCAACTGGCCGGAGCCCCAGCGATCATGGAAAGACACTGTGAGCTGCTGGAGGTGACCGTACAGCGATACGCGCATCCTCGTCTCAACCGTCGTAGCCGGGTTGATCACGAACTGCCTGCGCAAGGCCACCAGTCCGGCTTCAGCCACACCAAGCGCAAGAATCACGACGGCGGCAATCCAGACAGCGCCTGGGTCACCGCCGGGTTGAAGCGACGTGTTGACCAATACACGCAGCACCTGGGGAATCGTCAGCGCGACGATGCTGGCGAGCAGTGCGCAGAGGAGGCCCATAAAAAGCCGGGGGAGGATGGGCCGCACATGAGGGTACAGGCGGCCGACGGATGTGAAGAATGACGTTTGTTTGGACATGCCCGCTCTCAACAGCTGGATCTTCAGATGGTGCGGAGGTAGTTTCCCGTAGCAACTACCCTATGCCATGCCGTGATTCGTTTCACAGGACCACACTTTGCTATGTGGAAAGTTCCCCAGTTATTGGGATTCGTAATGGTCCATGCGTTGAGATGCGCGCGGCGTTTTAGCTGCGCGCGGCGATTAGCTGCGGGCCGTGAGCGTCAGCAGGACCGCTTCCGGGCGGCACGCGATCCGGACCGGGGCGTAGCGCGAGGTGCCAATGCCGCCTGAGACGTTCACCGGCGTCGTGAACCCGTCGCTTTCCCAATCGTGGAGGCCCTTGGCCCGCCATGTCGGCAGGTCGCAGTTGGAGACGAGAGCGCCGTAACCTGGGATGCAGATCTGGCCACCATGAGTATGTCCGGCGAGGATCAGGTTTGCCTCGGCTTCGGTGAAGTGGTCCAGGACGCGCTGGTACGGCGCATGGATGACGGCGACCCTCAAATGAGGGCGGGCATCCTGGTTCACGGTGCCGCGGGGCCAACCGGCATAGCGTTCGCGCTTCAAGTGGGGATCGTCTACGCCCGAGAAATCGAAACGCAGGCCGTTCAACACCACCGACTGCGCACGGTTGGTGAGGTCGATCCAGCCTCCCATGCCGAAAGCAGACCGCAATCTGGGCCAGTCGAGCTTGATGGGATCGGTCCTGAGCTTCGACGGTCCGCGGAAGTAGCCCGCAGGGTTCTTGATCCTGGGTGCGTAGTAGTCGTTGGAGCCCGGGACGAAGACGCCGGGAAATTCCATGAGAGGCCGGAGGGCGCTGATCAGCGGATCCACGGCCTGTTCATGGCTGAGGTTGTCTCCGGTGTTGACTACAAGATCGGGCTTCAAATCCACCAAAGACTGCAGCCACCGGGTTTTCTTGTACTGTCCGGGAACGAAATGGATATCGCTCAGGTGCAGTACGCGGAACGGCTCAGACCCTTCGGGGAGGATGGGGAGAGTCTCACGACGGACCCCGAACTGGTCCTTTTCCCACCAACCGTAGGCAGCAGCTGCCGCGCCGGCAGTGGCGCCGAGGGCAGTGGTGACGGCGAAACCGCGCCCGATAGTGCGGACGCGGTTTGCCAGGGAATCAGGGAACTGCACGGTTAGTCCTTGCCAGGGCCGTTGCCGTTGCCGCCGTTGCCGCTATTGCCGCCAGTGTTGGTAGGGGGTGCCGGCGGGGCGGGATTGTTTTGCGTAGGTGCCGGGGCGGTACTGCGCTGCGGAGTTGAACCTCCGAGGAGGTTGGACGGGGGCGCCTGGAACGGGTTGGTGCCATATGCAGGGGCAACGGCCAGCATGTAGTTGGTGAACTGCGGACCAGCAATCATGTAACCATCGATCGACTGGTAGAACTTGCCGTTGACGGTCAGGTTCCGGCCCGGTCGCTTCTGGTCACCCAAAGGGTCACCGAACCAGGAAGCCGTTGCCAACCCGGTGGTGTAGCCGACAACCCACGTGGAACCGTTGGTGTCGTTGGTACCGGTCTTGGCGGCTACGGGGAAGTTGTTACGCGTGGAAAGGGCAGGGCGGATCAGCGAACCCGAACCGGCGTTCAAGACTTCCTGCATGGCATACGCCACGCCCCGGGCAACTTCAGGTTTGACGGCATCCTTGCAGTTGGAGGATTGCGCCGGGAGATCGGCGCCGGACTGGTCCTTCACCGAAGTAATCGCGATTGGCGCACAGTACTTGCCATCGGCAGCGAACGTGGCGAACGCCGTTGCCATGGTGAGAGGTGCAGTCTGGGTGGAACCAATGAGGTTACCCAGAGTGGTCATGGGCACCTTGGGGTTGGGATCCGTGATCTTACCGGTGTCATCCCGTGCAGGCAGGCCGCCGTGGATGCCCGTGGCATCGACAATGCCCTGGATGCCACACAGGTCCAGCTGGGAAGCAGAAGCAAAGGTGGCTGTGTTGATCGAGTTCATGAGGCCGTACAGGACCGTCATGTTTCTGTAGTAACCCTCATCCGAGTTCTGCAGGTCGAAAGTGCCGTTCGTGGCGTCGTACCAGCCAACAGTGGGTGCAGGACAGGTATTCCGCCACCGGAAGTTCTGGGGGTACCTGCGAACCGAAGCATTAATCGTCGTATTCATCGACTTGCCCTCGTTCAGCCATTCAGCGAACGTAAACGGCTTCATCGTAGAACCGGGCTGGAAACCGCCGATGCCATTGAGGTCGTTGCCCTCGGCATCGAGGACGTCCACATTGAAGTTCTGGGTCTGATCGAACTTGCCCTCTTGGGGGAGCCAGACAGTGTTCTGGGCCATGCTGACGATCTGGCCGGTACCCGGTTGGACCGAGACGATCGAGGCACCCCACTTGTCCGGGTTGGCGCCGGCTGTCCCATCAACCTGCTGCTGGGCAACGGTCTGCGCAGTGGGATCAAGGGTGGTCCGGATGGTCAGGCCGCCGCGCATCACCCGCTTTTCGCGCTCGTCCGAGGTCTCGCCGTACGCCGGGTTGTTCAAAAGCAAGTGGAGCACGTAGTCGCAGAAATACGGAGCCATGGTGGCGTAAGCGCAACCCTGGCGTGCGGGAGTGACCTTGGTGGTGACAGGGGTGGCTACCGCTTCGTCGTACTCAGCCTGGGAGATCTTGCCCTGGTTCACCATGGCAGCCAGCACAAGGTCGCGCCGCTTCTTGGAGTTATCCGGGTTGGTGATCGGATCGAAGGCGGACGGGCTGTTCACCAAACCAGCGAGCAAGGCTGCCTGCGGAAGTGTCAGATCCTTCGCAGTAGTGCTGAAGAAGAACTTGGAGGCAGCTTCAATGCCATACGCGTCACGGTTGAAGAAGACGATGTTGAGGTAGCCCTCAAGGATCTGCTCCTTGGAGAACTTCTTCTCCAGGGCGATAGCAAGCTTCATCTCGCGGAGCTTATCTCCGACGCCCTTGTTCAGGCCGTTCAGCTTGACGTCTTCGTCCTTGCCGGAGGCCACCAGCGACTCATTGATGACGTTGTTAACGTATTGCTGCGTAATGGTGGACGCGCCCTGCTTGTTGCCGCGGGCGGTGCTCACGATGGCTCGCATGATGCCGGTGGTATCGATGCCGCCGTGCTCATAAAAACGGCTGTCCTCGATGGCGATGACAGCGTCCTTGATGAACGGGCTCATTTGGTCCAGCGGAACCTTGGTACGGTTCTCCGCGTAGATGGAGGCGATCGGCGTACCGTCCTTCGCCAGAATCGTCGTGTTCTGGCTGGGCGGATCCACCTGCAGCTCCGCCGGCAGAGTGTCAAAGAACTGGATGGAACCACTTGCGGCACTGCCCGAAACGGCGGCTGCGGGGACCAACAGGCCCGCCACCAGGACGCCACAAATCGCGCTCACGCCAAGGAAACCTAGAATCTTTCCGAGGGTGGTGGCAGTGTCGAATATGGGGTTCTTGCGAGTCACCATGTTTTCCACTTTACCGGCAAGGGCTAGGCTTTCTGTCATGACCAAATGGGAGTACGCCACGATTCCGCTCATTATTCACGCCACGAAGCAGATTCTGGACCAATGGGGCGAGGACGGCTGGGAGCTTGTCCAGGTCGTCGGTGGACCCGATGGCAAAGGCCTTGTTGCATACCTGAAGAGGGAGAAGCAGTAATCATGACAACCCCCGCAGAAACCACGTCTGCCGCGGAATCCGGCGCTCCGACGTCGGCTGTTGAGCAGCGTCTCGCCGAGCTCGGCTTGACCCTTCCCGAGGTCGCCACGCCGGTTGCCGACTACGTGCCGGCGGTCGTCTCCGGCAACTACGTTTACACGTCAGGCCAGCTGCCCTTTATTAATGGCAAACTCGAAGCTACGGGCAAGGTCTCGCTCGGCGAGTTGGGTACCTCCGATGAACCAACAGTCGATCCTGAGGATGCCAAGCGCTACGCCGCTGTTTGTGCCATCAACGCCCTCGCTGCCGTCAAGAGCGTCATCGGCGACCTCGACCGCATCACCCGCATCGTCAAAGTAGTTGGCTTTGTTGCATCCGAACCCACGTTTACCGGCCAGCCCGGAGTCATCAATGGTGCCTCCGAACTTCTCGGCCAGGTATTGGGCGACGCCGGCAAGCACGCACGCTCCGCCGTCGGCGTTTCCGTCCTGCCGCTCGACTCTCCCGTCGAAGTCGAGCTCATCGCTGAATTCAGCTAAGGAACCGGTTCACCCAATTGCCGCAGCTTGCCCGCCGCCTGTTCGCACTCCCCCCGGCACTCGAAGGGGCGGCACGAAACTGGCTTGAGCTCGGCGAGCGGACCCCCAGGGCCGCCCGCTACGCATCATCCGTCGTTCTCTTGCGGGACTCACCCACCGGCCTGGAGACCTGGCTTGGTTACAGGCCAGGCTCCTCGCCGCTGGGTGTCGTTGCCTTCCCCGGCGGATCCCTGGACCCGTCCGACGACGACCCCATCGATTGGTTGGGTCCCTCACCGCAGTCCTGGGCTGAGCATATGGGAACGGACGACGTCGGACTCGCCCGCCGCCACGTGGTGGGCGCAATCCGCGAACTCTTCGAGGAAACCGGCGTCCTCCTTGCCGGCCCCGACGCTTCCTCCACCGTGGAGGCCAACTCCACGGTGGAATGGATGAAAGCCAGGGAAGCCGTATCCAGCCAGGAGAAGTCCTTCAGCGAAGTGCTCGCCAAGCGTGGCCTTTCACTGCGCACGGACCTGCTGAAGCCCCTGGTCAACTGGCTCAGCCCCGACTTCGCGCATACCCGTTTCAACACGCGCTATTTTGCCGCCACGGTCCCCGTGAACCAGCAGCCGAGCATCCTGGGCAGCAAGGGAGTCTGGGGCCGTTGGGTGTGCGCCGCGGAAGCCATCGCCCTCCGCGACACCACGGCCCTCGGTGACGAAATAGCCCAGGAAAACACGGTCGGACTCACCCTCGGCCAGCTCCTGGTCCCAGGGTCCGAAATCATGCTCGAAAAAATGGCCCACGCCAACGGCTGCATCGCCTACCTGAGCTACAAGCGCAAAGCCCACGTGTACCAACCCAAACTGGTGGACGAGGGCGGAATTCTCATGCTCGAGGTCGAAGCCGCCAGGACTGTAGCCGGAGAGCCGCAGCGGGAGCGCTAACGGATCTTCTCTCACTTCCCGACGGGTTTTGACAGACGCTCTCTCACATCCCGACGTCTCACTTCCCGACGGGTTTTGGCGGATCTTCTCTCACATCCCGACGGGTTTTGACGGATCTTCTCTCACTTCCCGACGAAAAAAGCCGCCCCGGTTCATCACCGGAGCGGCTTTTTTGTAAGGGCTAGCGCGAACGCTGGCGGAGTCGCTGCATGTCCAGAATGACGACGGCGCGCGCTTCCAGACGCAGCCAACCGCGCTGGACGAACTCGGCCAGTGCCTTGTTGACGGTTTCGCGGGAAGCGCCCACCAGTTGGGCGAGTTCTTCCTGCGTCAGTTCATGGGCAACCAGGACGCCGTCGGTGGCCGGACGGCCGAAGCGGTCAGCCAGATCCAGGAGCGCCTTGGCGACGCGGCCCGGGACGTCCGAGAAGACGAGGTCGGACAGGGAATCGTTGGTGCGGCGGAGCCTGCGGGCGAGGGCCTGCAACAACTGCGCGGAAACCTCGGGACGTGTGCGGAGCAGCGCGTTGAGGCTTTCGTTCTTCAATCCTGCCAGGCGCGTTTCGGAGACGGCGGTGGCCGTGGCGGTGCGGGGGCTGGGGTCGAACAACGCCATTTCGCCGAAGAGTTCTCCCGGGCCGAGGATGGCCAACAGGGACTCGCGGCCATCGGGGGAGGTGCGGCCGAGCTTTACCTTGCCGGAAACGATGAAGTACAGCTGGTCACCCTGGTCGCCTTCGCGGAATACCGAAGCCCCGCGTGAGAGGTCCACCTCGGTGAGTTCGTCCGTCAGCAAGCGGAATGCGTCGTCGTCAAGGGTGGCGAAGAGGGGTGCGCGGCGCAATACCTCGATGTCCATGAAATCTCCTGAATATAAGTTTCGGTCGTGGCGCTCCAGCCATTGTTTCAGAATTTTTAAGCTTCTGTGACGTACTTGGCAGGCGAAACGCTGAAACGGCGCGGTTTTTGCCCCTATCGGGCCTTGTTTGCCGTGCCTTTGAACGCTCGGAGCGACCCCTTATCGTGATGGGACTAACGGTTCCCTGTCAGGGTGCCCATCTACAATTGGCGCTACCCGGTTACGAGGAGCATTGGTGTTTGGCTTGACGATTTTGGATTTGGCATTGATCTTGATGCTGCTGTCCTACCTGATCTATGGCCTGCGAAATGGCTTCCTGGTGACACTGGGCGGAATTGCCGGTTTTGTGGTCGGCGCGATTGCTGCGTTCATGGCTGTTCCACTGGTGAGCGGCTGGGTGAGCGACAGCGGTTGGAGGCTGACCGCAACGGTGGGTGCCGCTGTCGTGCTCATTGCTTTAGGCCACGGGCTGGGGACCATGATCGGCCGAAAAGTCCGCCATGCTGTGCGGATCAAGCCGTTGCACGCCGCTGACCGGTTGATTGGCGGCGTTGTCAGCGTGGTGGTTGCCGCTCTGGTGATGTCCATGCTGGCGTTCAGCATCAGTTCGCTTGGTGTGCCGTTCGTCTCACAGCAGTTGGCCCAGTCCCGCGTCATCCGATACATCGATTCGTTGACGCCGACGCCGGTGAAAACCACGATGGCACAACTGCGATCAACGGTGATCGGCGACGGTATTCCCAAGCTGATTGAGGGCTTCGGCCCAGCGACGCCGGTTCCGGTTCCCAACGAGTCCACTGACACTCCAGCCCTGAACCAGGCCGCCGAGTCCGTCCTGAAGATCGCGGGCACGGCTTTTTAATGCGGCCAGAACCAGACGGGATCCGGATTTGTGGTGGCGCCCGGGCGCGTCGTGACCAATGCACACGTTGTGGCGGGCGTGTCGCAGCCGGTGGTCGAGATTCCCGACGGCGGCGCGTTGCCGGGTCGGGTGGTCTACTTCGACCCCCAGCGGGATATCGCGGTTTTGGCCGTGGACGGACTTTCATCGGATCCGCTTCAGCTGAGTCCAGACCTGGCCGCCGGCAGCCCGGCAGCTTTTGCCGGCTACCCGCATGGAGGTCCGTTCCAGTCCAAACCGGCAACCATCCAAGGAATTTCGACCATTCTTGTTCCTGATATTTATGGCGGCAACCCCTCTCCGGAGTTGGTCTACAAGCTTGCGGGCGACGTTCAACCCGGTAACTCCGGAGGGCCGCTGCTCACCATGCAGGGGCAGGTAGCCGGCTTGATCTTTGCCAAGACCACTACTGATGCTGCGGTTGGCTTCGCACTCACCATGGAGGACATCCAGCCGGTGGCTGCCCAAGCTCCAGGTCTTAGTGCGCCGGTTTCGCCCGGGCAGTGCACACGCAAGTAACTTTGAGGGCAATTCCCGGACATTCTCCCGTCGCCTAATAGATTGGGAGTCATGACTGAAGCCACCCCCGCCACCGAAGCTGGTCGCGCCACCATTCTTGTGATCAACGGACCGAACCTTAACCTTTTGGGCACCAGGGAGCCCGAGAAGTACGGCACTTCCACGCTCGCCGACGTCGAGCAGCTGGCAATGTCAGCGGCGGCTGCACATGGCTTCACGGTGGACTGCGTTCAGTCCAACCACGAAGGGGACCTCCTCGACGCCATCCATGCAGCACGCGGAACGGCGTCGGGAATCGTCATCAATGCCGGTGCCTTCACCCACACGTCAGTGGCACTTCGTGACGCCCTGGCCGCAGTTCAGCTGCCCGCCGTTGAAGTACACATCACCAACGTTCATCAGCGCGAAGAGTTCCGGCACCACTCCTACTTATCCGGCGTGTGTAACGCGATCATCGTGGGCGCGGGCGTGCTCGGGTACAAGCTGGCCATTGATTACCTGGCTGAAACGGTATAGCCGGGCGGATGTGAGAGGGTTCCCGGGGAGCCGTCAGGACGTGAGAGAGGGCTACAGGGCAGTGAACCGCAGCAAAAGCGCGTGCTCCGGGTTCAAGACGGGCATCGGAAGGCCCACCTCGCCCAGGAAGCGTCCCGAAGCTTCAGCCCCGGACGCCACCCACGGCGCCGGCTTTGCCTCAGTGAACGTGTGCCCGTAGTCGGCATCCCCGGGTGCTGGGAAGATCGCTTCTACCCGGTATGAGCGGGCAGGATCCAACCCTGGAATGGTCACCCGTCCGGGCAGTTCGCTAAAGCCTGTCCGGGTCTTGACCACGGCGAACAGAGCAGCCGTGGCACCGGACGTCGGAGCGTCAGCCACCACGCCGTGCAGCATCATGGACTCGTCCGGCACATCGGCCCGCACCATCCGTCCACTGTGGATCAATCCGCGGTGCTCTTTGTACAGGGTGATGAACCGCTTGAGTTCCTCACGCTCAGCCCCCTGGACTTCCCGGATGTCCCATTCCATGCCGAAATGGCCAAAAAGCGCCGTGATGGCCCGGAACGACAAGTCATGCGTCCGGGCCGTGGTGTGTGAGGTGGTCGGTCCGATGTGTCCGCCCACCAGCTCCGGGGGAACCATCAAACCGGTCCAGCGCTGGATGGTTTGCCGCTCCAACGCGTCATTGCAATCCGAAGCCCAGATCCGGTCGGTGCGTTCCAGGATCCCAAGGTCCACGCGGGCGCCACCGGAGGAGCAACTTTCGATCTCGACACCCGGATGTGCTGCACGGAGGGCATCGAACAGCCGGTAAGCGGCGAGGGTCTGTTCATGGACGGAGGAACGGCCCGCATGGCCGTGCTCCACGAGGTCCCGGTTTTGGTCCCACTTGAGGTAACTGATGTTGTTTTCCCGCAGCAGGCTGTCAATCCGATCAAAAACGTAATGCCACGCCTCGGGGTTCACGAGGTCAATGATGTGCTGGTGTCGCCATTCGAGAGGCAGCCGGCCACCGTCCTTGAAGGACAGGGCAGAAGGTCCAACGATCCACTCGGGGTGGGCGCGGGCGATGTCGGAGTCAAGGTTCACCATCTCCGGTTCAACCCAGAGGCCAAACTCCATCCCGCGCGAAGTCACTGCATCAATCAATGGCGTCAGGCCGCTTGGCCAAAGGGTCTCGTCGACGTACCAGTCACCCAGCCCGGCGTGGTCGTCCCGGCGTCCGCGGAACCACCCGTCGTCGAGCACGAAACGCTCAACGCCAAGGTCTGCAGCCGATTCCGCCAGCTCGATCAGGGTGTCCAGTTTGTGGTCGAAGTACACCGCTTCCCAGGTGTTGAGGACCACTGGCCTTGGTTTTGCAGCGACGTCCACGTGGTGCGGGCGTGACCGGAACCAGCTGTAGAAGGCTTCACTGATGCCGTCCAAACCGTGGTCGGAGTAGGCGGCAAACAACGCCGGCGTCGTGTAGCTTTCACCGGGTTGCAGCACTACTTCTGCGGGACCAAGGAGCTCGGAACCGCCGATCATGGTGCGGCCATCGGCTACGCTGTCAGCAAATTGCTCGTGATTTCCGCTCCACGCCAAATGCGTGGCCCAGACTTTGCCGTGCCGGTTGCCGAAGCCTGCGGTTCCTGCCGCGAGCAGCAGCGAGGAATCGTGCCCAGTGCGGCCGTGACGGCCAGTGCGGACCCAGGTTCCTTGCTGGATGGCCCTGCGCTGTGGGTGCCGTTCGCGGCACCAACGGCCGGTAAGGTCCAAAAGCTCGACGGCGTCCGGTGCCACCGGGAGCATCGTTGCCAATTCGTCCACCTGGAAAGGCGACGTGCCATCGTTGGTGACGGTGTGCCGCAGTTCCAAAAGCCCACCCGGGTGCAAGGTGAGGTTGCTCGTGACGGTGATGCCGGCGTCGGGATCTGATTGAACGATCACCGCCGACCCCCCGTCCCCGGTGGCGCTCACCGCCCGCAGGCGTACGGAGAAGTCGTGCCCGGGAACTCCATCCGTGAACCGGTGTCCGCGCAATCCCGTCCGGCCCTGCCACGAGGAGGAAGCCTGGGGAAGGAGCCCGGCCGGCACGTTGGCGTCGATCGAGGAAGGAGGGATGGGCTCACTGAGGATGGAAAGGTCCGGAAGGGCGTCGCCCAGGTCTGCTCCCCAGTGGGATATTTCGGCCTCTCCTCGGTGAGTGCTGATCACCAGGCTGGTACCTGCGGAACGGAGATGGAGCGGGTGCATGGGTATGAGTCGCTTTCAAAAGATGGTGCTGGACTTGTGAGGCCTGCTCTGCGTCCCAACGGGGCGTCAAAGAGCGCAGAGCAGGCCTCACAACGGGAGGTTTTACTTGAAGAGGGCGTTGACCTGTTCGTTGGCGGCCGTAAGGGAACTGGCCGGGGACTTGCCGGCGATCACCGCGTCCATGGCCGGCTTCATGATTCCCGCAACCTTGGCGGCGTTGTCCGTGATGGGGAGCATGAAGGTGGTCTTGTCCTTCACATGCTGGGTGAAGGCGCTGACGTCCACGTTCTTGGCCTTGAAGGCGTCAGCGGCCTTCTCGGAAGAGGTGGTGATGGCCGGGAACACGACGGCCTTGGAAGCGACGACGTCCTGGCACGCGGCAGAGCCGAGGTACTCGACCCACTTGATGGAAGCATCCTTTTTCTTCGTGCCGGCCCAGATGGAATCGGCCAGGCCGTTGAACATGGAGGCGCGCTTGCCGTCGGGGCCCTGAGGGGTGGGGGCGATGCCGACGTCGATGCCCTTGTAGCCGGTGTATTGGCCGATCATCCAGGAACCATTGCTGTTGATGGCAGCCTTCCCCGCGCCGAAGCTATCGGCAGCGTTGGCGCCCACGGTGGTTTCAAGCTTGGGCATGTAGCCCTTCGCAGCGAGTGAGGCCCACCAGTCAATGGTGTCCTGGAGTTTCTCGTCGTCGTAGTTGAAGTGGGTGCCCCAGGGGTTCTTGTCCGTGGTGGTCCAGCCCGTGGTGGCGGACAGATAGCTCCACTGCGTCTGGCCGGCGTTCTCGGCGTCGGAACCTGGCAGCCCCAATCCGTAGACGGCAACGTTGTTCTTGTCGAAGCCTGCTTCGTCGCCGCGCTTGCCGTTCTTGTCCACGGTGAGGCGGGCGATCGCCTTCTCGTACGTTCCGCCGTCCTGCGGGTTCCAGTTCAGGGAGCCCATCTGTTCCGGGGTGATGCCGGCGTCCGTGGCCATCTTCTGGTTGTAGAACAGTGCGATGGTGTCCCAGTCCTTGGGCAGGCCGTAGCGCTTGCCGTCCTGGCCCACCCAGAGGTCGGCGAGGCCCTCGTTGTACTGCGAAAGCTCTACCTTGTCCTTGGTGACGGCGTCGTCAAGTGCCACGAGCTGCTTGGTCTTGAGGAAGTCCGGGTACTTGGACAGGTGGTCGGTAAAGACGTCCGGCGCGGTGCCGGAGGCCATGCCGTTGGTGATCTTGGACCAGTAGTCATCCCAGCCGGTCTGGGTGATCTTGACGGTGATGTCCGGGTTGGCCTTGGTGAAGTCCGCGGCGCACTGTTGGTAGGCGGGGAGCTGGTTGGCGTCCCAGAGCCAGTAGCTGATTTCGCCCTTGGCAGCATCTCCTCCGGCGCTTCCGCCCGAACAGGCGGACAGGGCGAGAGCGGCGGCTGCTGCTACGGCGACAGCGCCGAATGCCTTCTTGTTCATCATGGTGTGTCCTTTCAGGACGGGATGGGGTGCGGTCCGGCCCATGCCGGTGCCGCGGGAGTGCGGTGGAGAAAGCTATTTGGTGCCGTTGAAGCCGATGGAGTTGACAATCCGTTTGCCGAAGATGGCGAAGAGGATCAGCACGGGCGTGGCGGACACGAGCGTTGCGGCCATGAGCCCGGACCAGTCCGGTGCGCCTTGCGGGGACTGGGATTTGAAGACTCCCAGACCCACGGTGAGCACCCGGGATTCTTCGGAGGTGCCCACGAGCAGGGGCCAGAAGTATTCATTCCACTGGCCCATGAAGGTCAGCAGTGCCAGGGTCGCGATCGGTGCGGCCGCGTTGGGCATGATGATCTGGAAGAAGATCCGCCAGTGCTTGGCGCCGTCGAGCATGGCCGCCTCTTCGACTTCCCGGGACATGTTCAGGAAGAACTGGCGCATGAAGAAGATCGCGAACGGGGTCATGAACAGGTAAGGCAGCACGAGCCCGAGCATGGAATTCAACAGGCCCAGGTTCTTGATGAGCAGGAAGTTGGGCAGGGCGGTAAAGATCGGCGGGACGAGCATGGTCGCAAGGAACAGGGAGAAGACGGCGTCGCGGCCCTTCCATCGCAGCCGGGAGAAGGCATAGGCGGCCATCGAGCTGAAGAACACGGCGCAGGCTGTGGTGATGCCGGAGAAGAGCAACGAATTCCACAGGTACTGCCAGAAGTTGATCGAGGCACCGGAGCCGCCTTCTGCGATGGCTTCGGAGGCACTTTGGAGGCCGAAGACCCGCTTGAACGCGCCTAGGTTGAAGTCGGCCGGCAACAAGTTGCCGGAGTTCGCTGCGAGGGATCCATTGGAGGACAGGGCCGTGCGAAGCACCCAGTAGAAGGGCAGGATGCTCACGGCGATGGCAACGGCGAGAAGGGTCAAGGCGATGGCGCGGCGCCAGTTGAAGGGGCGGCTGGAAGGACGACGGCGGGCGCCGTTCTTGTGGGAGGCAAGAGTGGTCATGGCGTGTCCTTAGTCCAGGTCAGACTGGTTGCCGCGGAGGAACTTCATTTGGATGAAGGCAACGATGGCGAGGATGAGGAAGAGGATGACGGCCAGGGCGGATCCGTAGCCGAAGTCCTGTTCGTTGAACGCGCGCTGGTAGATGTAGAACTGCAGCACGCGGGTCGCGTTGACAGGTCCGCCAGCGGTGGTGACGGCAACGGTGTCGAAGACCTGGAAGGAACCGATCACGGTCACAACGAGGACAAGCACCAAGACCGGGCGCAGCAGCGGCAGAGTGATCCGCCAGAAAGTGCTCACGGCCTTGGAACCGTCGATGCTTGCAGCCTCGTAGACGCTGTTGGGGATGGCCTGCAGGCCGGCGAAGATCAGTAGTGCTGTGTAGCCCATGTGCCGCCAGGTATTGATGAGTGCCTGGGTGGGGATGGCCCATTGCTCGCTGCCGAAGAAGGCCACCCGAGGCAGCCCGGTCCATTCGATGACCTGATTGATGATTCCGATCTGGTAGTCAAGCATCCAGAACCACAGCAGGGCCGCGATGACGTTGGCCATCAGATAGGGCATCAGGAGTGCACCGCGGATAAGTGTGGACTTTGCCACCCGGTGCATCAGGATTGCCAGGCCCAGGGCCAACGCCGTCTGAAGGACAATGTTGATCACGACGTATTCAGAGGTGACGCCCAGGGCGTTCCAGAACAGCGGATCCTTGGCTATGCGTTCGTAATTCCTGGCACCAATCCATTCCGGGTCACCCAGGATGCTGTACTCGGTGAAGCTCAGGTAGATGCCCCGGATGGTCGGCACGAGGTAGAAGAGGATCAATCCGACCATCGCGGGAGCGATGAAGAAGAGAGCGACCTTCAGGTCCCCGATGCCGCGGAAGCCGTCGGACGGTTTTCCCCGTTTCCGTGACTTTCGGGGCCCGCTGGGGACGGAGAGCCCCGGATCGGGTTGCTTGGTTAGCGTGGTCATCGTCGACCCTTTCCTAGCTGTGATGTGAATAACAACTGGGATAGAATCTACACGAGTAGATTTAGCTTGTGCAACCCTTTTTGGGATTTTTTGTTCGTTTATGTCCAATCTGTTGACTCGAGTAGATCGCAATGGAAGACTCAAGCGAACCCACTAAAGGTCACAACAAACTGCTGCCGAGTCAGCTTCAGGGAAGGCAAACGATGACGTTTTCGATCGGTGTTCTAGGTGTCGGGCAATTCGGCAGCCAGTTCGCGCACCTCTTCAAGCTCCACCCCGGCGTCAGTGCCGTCTACGTGGTGGATGAACTACCGGAGCGAGCTACGGCGGCTCAGGAACGCTGGGGCCTTGATGGCGTGTTGGGAAGTTTTGAAGAACTCCTGGAGTCCGACGTCGATGCTGTCGCCATCTTCACGCAACGGTGGACTCACGGACCCCTCGTCGAGCGGGCGCTGCGCGCCGGCAAGCACGTGTACTCCGCCGTGCCGATGGCGATCTCCGAAGCCGAAATCGAACGGATCATCCAAGCCGTGCGCGACACCAAGCTTGTTTACGCCATGGGGGAGACCAGCTACTACAACCCTGCAACAGTCTTCGCCCGCCAACAGCATGCCGCAGGGAAGTTTGGCCGGATCTTCTACACCGAAGGCGACTACGTCCACGACATGGACCTGGGTTTCTACGAGGCCTACCAGTACAGCGGTGGCGAACGGTGGAAGGAAACGGCGAGCTACCCGCCCATGCTGTACCCGACCCACGCCATCGGCGGCGTCCTCGGCGCAGTGCCAGCCCACGCCGTCAGCGTCAGTTGTATTGGGGTCAAGGACGATCGCGGCGATGGCGTCTTTGATAAGGACATCAGCATGTTCGCCAACGACTTCTCGAATGCTACGGCCTTGTTCGAAATGAACGACGGCGGTGCGATGCGCACCAACGAGATGCGAAGGGTCGGCTATCCCTCGCATCTACGCGAATCCCGTTTCCGCTTTTTTGGCACGGAAGCCAGTTTCGAGCAGCTCGCAACCACCACGGTGTGGCAGGACAAATCTTCTGTGCAAGACGTGTCTGAGCAGGTGGAGACGAAACCGACCATGTCCGCGGATGACCCGTCCCTGGCTGACGTCGCACCCGAACTGCGGGATGCCTTCATCTCAGGCCTGGCACCCGTGCACGACCAATCACGGCTTCCGGAAGAATTCCTCGGAGCGCCCAACGGACACGAAGGCAGCCACCAATTCCTGGTGGACGATTTTGTCACTGCGGTCAACAACCGGACCTTGCCGCCCGTGAACGCCTGGGTTGCGGCCCGGTTCACCTTGCCCGGCATCGTCGCCCACGAATCCGCCCTCCGCGGTGGCGAACGCCTTCCTATCCGCGACTTCGGCGACGCTCCCTCCTTGTAGCTAGCATTTACCTCATGACAACTTCGGCAGTACAAACCCCGCGCGGACCGGTTACACGCAAGGACGTGGCCCGGTACGCCGGGGTGAGTACCGCCGTCGTGAGCTATGTTGTAAACGGCGGGCCCAAGAACGTGGCCCCGGCGACGGAAGCCAAAGTGCGCGATGCCATCCGTATCCTCGGCTACCGTCCCAACGCTGCAGCGCGGGCTCTGAAGCTCGGCTCAAGCGAAACCGTGGGCGTGATTGTTCCCGACAACACCAACCCCTTTTTCTCGCAGCTCGCCCACGCTGTTGAAGATGCTGCGGCAGAACTTGGCTACGGCATGGTCCTCACCAACTCCGGCGGCAGCCTGGCCAAAGAGCGCCAAAACATCCGCAACCTTGCCGCACGGCAAGTGGACGGAGTGTTCCTGGCCAGCTGTGTGTTCGATCCCGACCTGACCGACCTTGAAGCCTCGGAAATCCCGTCGGTGTTGCTGAACAATGCCGGTTCGCCGCCAGGGTTCACCAGTGTAGGTGTGGACCTCGAAGCAGGCGCCCGGGCCGCCGTCGAGCACCTCATAGGCCACGGCCACACAAACATTGGCCTGGCCATAGGAACCAACACAGGTAACCAGCTCGACGGGCGTGAAGTGGGCTGGCTACGAACTTTGCGCGACGCTGGACTGCCGGATGGCCCCATGCTTCATGGCGAGTTCAGCAGGCCGGGAGGCTACGAAGTAGGCAAGCGCTTCCTCGCCATGGCCAACCGACCCACGGCAATTTTCGCCAGCAACGACATGCAAGCCATCGGAATCCTCCGCGCCCTCCATGAGGCGGGCGTTCGGGTGCCTGATGACATTGCCTTGGTGTCCTTCGACGGTTCCCTTGATTCCGAATACAGTTGGCCGGCGTTGACCACTGTGGCGCAGCCCGTTGAAGCCATGGCTGAAGCCGCTGTTCAGGCGCTCGTTGGGGAGGGCCGGGGAGAGGCACTGCAGCACAGCATCCTGCCCACCGAATTGATCGTGCGCCAGTCCTGCGGCTGCAAGTAAGCTTCCAACGTTCTCTCACATCCTGCCGTGTTGGTGCGGATGTTCTCTCACTTCCTGCCGTCTGGAGGGCGGATGTTCTCTCACTTCCTGCTGTCTGGAGGGCGGATGTTCTCTCACTTCCTGCCGTCTGGAGGGCGGATGTTCTCTCACATCCTGCCGCCTGGAGGGCGGATGTTCTCTCACTTCCTGCCGGTCGATGTGAGAGAACATCCGTCAAAAAGCGTCCCGATGTGAGAGAGCGTCGGTCAAAAAGCGTCCCGATGTGAGAGAGCGTCGGTCAAAAAGCGTCCCGATGTGAGAGAACATCCGTCAAAAAGCGTCCCGATGTGAGAGAACATCCGGGGGTTACGAGTCCATGTTGGCGTAGCGTTCGGGCCGGGCGAGTACTTGGCTGATCTGCGCCGTGCCCGCGGCCAGGGCGAGCCGGACCAACAGGAAACCGGCCGCAAAAACTCCACCGACGGTCAGGAACACCACAGGCCGGGTCAACAAGGCAGGACCCGCCAGTGGGAGAACCAATGCCGCTGCTGCGGCCGCAGAGATGCCCGCCACCAGGAGCAACGGCGACATCACTGCCCTGACGCGTGCAGCCACCATTAGTTTCTGCGGCATCCCAACCCGGTCCAGGGCGACGAGGGTGGAGGCGCGGTCGAGCACGGCAGCGGCCTGGTTCACGCCCGAGGAACAGGCCACCATCAGGAATGAGCCCAGCAGGGTGATCATCACGCCGGTGTTGATATCACGCACCAGCAGCGTGGTCTCATCCGACGTGCTGCCGCCCATCGTGTCCGCGACCGCCATGCCGACGCCCACGAACACTCCCACAAAACTGGTCATCGCGACGCCCCCAACTTGTCGCCACGATTCCTTGGGACTTTCCAGGACTGTCCGGGCAGCGAGCAGTTGTTCGGGACGCCTTGCCCTCTTGAGCAGCGATGACGCCTGCAGCCGTAACACCCACGGCCCCATCAGATTCAGTGCAAGCAGCGCCAGTCCGAAGCAGCCGCCCATGACGGCGATAATCACCAGAAACGCGCCCAAGCTGCTGAGCATGCCCATAGCCACCACTCCGAAGACCACCACCACAGCCGCAATGACACCGCGGACCCAGTGGGCGCCGTCGGCCGTTTGCCTGGTCCGCACGCCCAGTGGCGTCAGTACCACCTTCCGCAGGCCAAGCGCAGCGCTCGCTCCGGCAAGCAGGCAAACCGCCAGGATACAGGCCAGGATGGACGGCACGGACAACCAGGCATGGCTGCCGATCGCCTGTCCACGGAACTGGATCAGCCCGAGGAACGGCGCCGCGCAGGCGTACAGTCCCGCGCCCGCCACGGCCCCGATTGCCGCCAGGATTGTTGACTCCATGATCGTCATCCACATGACCGTGGCACTGCTGGCGCCCAAGAGGCGAAGGGAGGCCAAGCGGTCATCACGACGACGGGCGGCGAGTCGCGCTGCAGAGGCACCGAGCGTCAGCAGCGGAATAACGAGCAAAACCATGGCGACGACGGCCAGCGCCTGGTAGGTGCCCGCGATGTCATCAGACCAGGACCAAAAAACTTGGGAACCGCCGGCCACCGTTAAGAGAAGTGCCGTGACGGTGCCGAACGCGAGAACAGGCAACCCGGCGTCGCGCAGTTTGGTTTGGTGCAGCCCGGTTTGACGAAGGCTGCTGCCCCGGGAAAGGTACGGGGCGAGGCGAAGGGCAAGGGCAAGGCTAGACATTGAACGCACCCTTGAAGTCAGTAGCGGCAGGAACCGGCTGGCTGGGAGCGGCAACAGCACAGCCAGTGTCCGCTACGATTCGGCCGTCACGCAGCTCAACGACGCGCTGGCAGCGTGCTGCCACGTTGGGATCGTGCGTGACCACCAGCAGTGTTCGGGCATTGGATGCGACGGATTGAAGCAACACGTCCAGAACTTCACTTGAGGTAGCGGAGTCCAGGGCACCTGTGGGTTCGTCGGCGAAGACGATGCGTGCCCCTGTGACCTGGGCCCGGGCGATGGCCACCCGCTGGACCTGCCCGCCGGACAATTCACCGAGCCTGCGCTGTTCCATGCCGCCCAGGCCAAGGGCCGCCAGCCACTCCGCCGCACGGGCCTCGGAGGTAGTCCGATCGGTGCCGTTCAGCATCAGCGCCAAAGCCACGTTCTCAAGGGCGGTCAGTTCCTGGAGCAGCATGCCCTGCTGGAAGACGAAACCGAATTCCTCCCGGCGGAGACGCGAAAGCGCCCCATCTCCGAGGGAATTCAACCGGATCGGTCCGGCCGCCGAGCTCAAGGTGACCGTACCGGCGTCGGGCTTCAAAATCCCGGCCAGGCAGTGCAGAAGGGTGGTCTTACCGGAACCCGACGGCCCAATGATTGCAATGGATTCACCCGCGATTGCGGCGAAGTCCACGTGGTCGAGCGCGATGTTGCCGGGGTAGTGCTTGGTGAGTTGCTGAGCGTGGAGGATGGCGTTCATGAATCCAGCATCCCCAAAGGCCCAATCCCTCGGCGTCAGCCCACTGGTTGAACTCCCCGGGCAGGCCTCCACCCGCGGTATGAGAGCCTACTTGGCCTGGACGTCCGCGATTCTCAGCTTTGCAACATTCTCGGCGAGTACGCGGCGGGCATCCTCACCCAGGTTCGAATCGGTGATGAGCTCGTCGGCTTCTTCCAACTGGGCTATGGAGGCTATGCCCACTACGCCCCACTTGCTGTAGTCGGCCAGGACCACAGTGCTGCGGGCCGATGCCATGAACGCCCGGTCCGTTTCGGCCTCGAGCAGGTTGGGGGTGGTGAAACCGGCTTGTGCGTCCATGCCATGGACACCAAGGAACAGGACATCCAGATGAAGCTGCTTGAGCGAGGACGTCGCAATCGGCCCCACCAACGCGTCCGACGGCGTGCGCTCGCCGCCAATCAGGATGACGGTGGAGCCGAACCTGGCCGGCCCTGATGAAGACCCATGATGGAAGAGATCGGCAATCCGCACGGAGTTGGTGACAACTGTGATCCGGGGACCATGGACGAGCTCCTGCGCCAACGCCCATGTGGTGGTTCCTGCGCTGAGCCCGATCGCCATGCCTTCGTGGACCAGCGAGGCAGCCTCGACCGCAATGGCATGCTTTTCCGCGGTCAGCTGTGTGGACTTGAGCTCAAAGCCGGGCTCGTGGGTGCTGGCATCGCCGGGAAGTTTGGCGCCGCCGTGGATGCGTTCCACCCGGCCGGTTTCCTCGAGGGCTTCGATATCGCGCCTCACCGTCATGGGAGAGACCCCCAACAGCTGGGCGAGGTCCGATACCCGCACAACGCGCTCGCGCTGGACGGCATCGATGATGGCGGAGTGGCGTGCTGCCTGAAGCATCAGGGCCTTTCTGGAGAGCCTCATCAAACATGAGGCTGATTCTGGCTCCAGTCTAGGACGCGACGCTGCTGCGGGGTGGCAAATGCCGTCGCGGCGCCGTCACGATCCTTTTGAACGCACGACGGCGCCGCTCGCCTTGGGAGGGGAGCGGCGCCGTCGACCAGTGGGACCGGGTGACGCTACTTACGCAGCGATTCCGCGATCTGGGTCATGATGCCCGGGTCTGCCAGGGTGGTGGCGTCGCCGGTGTCGCGGCCTTCTGCGATGTCCTTCAGGAGGCGGCGGACAATCTTGCCCGAGCGGGTTTTCGGCAGTTCCGGCACGATCAGCAACTGCTTGGGTTTGGCGATCGGGCCGATTTCCTTGCCCACGTGGTTGCGGAGTTCCAGGATGGTCTCTTCACCGTTGTTCACGGCGTCACCGCGGAGGATGACGAACGCGACGATCGCCTGCCCGGTGGTCTCATCGGCGGCACCAACCACGGCGGCTTCAGCGACGGAGGGGTGCGAGACGAGGGCGGATTCGATCTCCGTGGTTGAGAGGCGGTGGCCGGAGACGTTCATGACATCGTCCACGCGACCCAGAAGCCAGACGTCGCCGTCTTCGTCCTTCTTGGCACCATCGCCGGCGAAGTACATGGTGTCGAAACGGGACCAGTAGGTGTCTTTGAAGCGCTCCGGATCGCCCCAGATGCCGCGAAGCATGGAGGGCCAGGGTTCGCGGACCACGAGGTAGCCGCCTTCGCCGTTGGCCACTGACTCGCCGGTTTCGTCCACCACGTCCACGGCGATGCCGGGCAGCGGAACCTGTGCGGAGCCGGGCTTTGTGGCGGTGACGCCGGGCAGCGGGGCGATCATCTGCGCGCCGGTTTCGGTCTGCCACCAGGTGTCCACGATCGGGGCGGGGTGTTCCTTCTTTTCGCCGTTCTTGCCGGCGTTTCCGCCGATGACTTCGCGGTACCACATCCACGCTTCGGGGTTGATGGGTTCGCCCACGGAGCCCAGGACGCGGATGGAGGACAGATCGTACTTGCCCGGGATCTCCCGTCCCCACTTCATGAACGTGCGGATGGCCGTAGGGGCGGTGTACAGGATGGAGACTTTGTACTTCTCCACGATTTCCCACCAGCGGCCCTGGTGCGGGGAGTCCGGGGTGCCTTCATACATGACCTGGGTGGCGCCGTTGATCAGCGGCGCGTAGGCGACGTACGAGTGGCCGGTGACCCATCCGACGTCGGCGGTGCACCAGTACACATCCGTTTCAGGGTGGAGATCGAACACAGCCTTGTGCGTGTACGAGGTCTGCGTGAGGTAACCGCCGGTGGTGTGCAGGATGCCCTTGGGCTTGCCGGTGGTACCGGAGGTGTACAGGATGAACAGCGGATGTTCGGAGTCATGCCCGACGGCGGTGTGCTCGGTTGCTGCCTTGTCAACGGTGTCGCTCCACCAGAGGTCGCGGCCTTCCACCCAGTTGACGTCCTCGCCATTGCGCTTGACCACGACGACGTTGTTCACAGAGTGCCCGCCGGTGTTTTCCATGGAGCTGAGGGCCTCGTCGACGGCTGGCTTCAGCGGGCTGGGCTTGCCGCGGCGGTAGGTACCGTCCGCGGTGACCACGAGCTTGGCCTCGGCGTCCTCGATCCGGGACCGGAGCGCATCCGCGGAGAAGCCGCCGAACACCACGGAGTGCACGGCGCCGATCCGGGCACAGGCCAGGAGCGTGATGACGGCCTCGGGGATCATCGGCAAATAGACGGCCACGCGGTCACCCTTGGCCACGCCGAGGGATTCGAACGCGTTCGCTGCCTTCTTGACCTCTTCGGTCAGCTCCGCGTAGGTGTATGTGCGGGTATCGCCGGGCTCGCCTTCGAAGTAGATGGCAACGCGGTCTCCCAAGCCGTTCTCCACATGGCGGTCCAGCGCGTTGTAGGCAGCGTTAACCTCACCGCCAACGAACCACTTGGCGAACGGCGGATCAGACCAATCCAAAGGCTCGCCGAAGTCTTTGTCCCAGCTCAACAGCTCACGGGCCTGCTTGGCCCAAAACGCGGGTCGGTCCGCTTCGGCCTCTTTGTACTCATCGGCGGTAGCCACGGCGTTCGCGGCAAACTCAGGTGATGGCGGGAATTTACGGTTCTCGTGGAGCAAATTCTCGAGAGCCTCGACGTGCGGTGCCCGACCGTTCTGCGGCGTCGACGCTGCAGCGGTGGTCGTGGATCCGGTGGTGTCCTGGGACATGGTGAACCTCATCATTCATCGATCTTTGCTGCGCGGACGCCGCCGGCTAAGTCCGCACTCCAGCCGTGAGCCGTTGTAGTGCGTCCCGCGGAGGATCCGCAGAGTGCTGTCCGTCTTCAACATTATCGCTTCGGGAGGTCCTACGTGTGCGTGGTCACAAATGGGTCAGCGAGCGGTACGGATTCGGCGACGAATGGCTGTTTTGGCTGTCAGGAAACGTTTACATGACGACGATTGGCAACGCTTGTTTGTAAGGAACCTTGGAGTTTCCTGTGGACGGCGCAGCGTGGCCGATTTCAGCTAGAAGACTGTCAGTGGCGTGGCATAGGCTGAATAAGTCTTGGGACGCATCGTCAGGTGTGCCCGGTTTTCCGCGGAAACCCTGCGGAAAATACCGGTCCGGACTGTCCAAGGCGCCGCCGTACGAAGGAGAAATAGATGAACCAGCTGAGCCCAGGCCCGCACGACTCACACCCAACGGGACCGGACACCGCGGCTGGAAAGGCGAACGACGCCGGTACCACCACTGCTGCGAAGTCCGCCTCAGGCGCACCCACCAAATACGAGGCGGTTGCCGGCCCTTTCACCATTCGTGACCTCACGGTTTTCGGTTCTGTACTCCTGATGTTCATCGCCTCGCTGCTGCCCATGTTTGGTGGCCGCTTCAACCTGTGGAACCTGGACAACCTTTTCTTCCTGCTCCTGGGAATCATCCTGCCGGTAGTGGTTGTGGCGCTTTTCGTTGCCCGTCGGCTGCAGCCCGGGACCATTGTCCGCGTCGGCTCGCTGTCGATTGACCAGTTCGCTTCCGTGACCGCTGCATTCGCCGTTGCGCTGTTCTTCCTAACGATCGCCCAATCCTTCAACGGCAGTGTCCTGCTGGGCCTGGTGGGTTCCGTGGGTCTGCTGGCGGCCACCGTTCTGGCCCCGCATCTGCCATTGCTGTCCACTGATTTCAAGGGCCGCGCCGAAACGCCAGCCCACATTGTTGCCCGCCAGGCAGCGATTCCCACCCGTAAACCCGCCGCCCCGAAGCCTCCCAAGGAACCCAAAGCGCCGAAGCAGGCCAGCGGTCTCTCGACGCCGGGCTCCCAAGCAACGGGGTATCAGGCACAGAGTGCAGGTTCTGCCGGTTCCCATCCGTATGCTCCGCCAGCCGGTGCGAGCCCCTACGCTCCGCCAGCCACCTCCGGCCCTGCTGCTCCGGCCCCAACTGGTGGGCCCGCCGTCGTGCATTCGGCTGATGCCACGCCTGCTACGCAAGCTCAAGCTGCCGCCCCGGCTGCTGGTTCCGCGCCCTCAGCTGCCACCCCAACCGCCGCAGCCCCGGCTGCATCCGGGTCGGCCGCCCAGACGTCACCGGCAGAGCCTTCACCGGCCGAGCCCGACGTCGTCGTGGAAAACCCGGTTGTGGGAAACCCGGTCGTAGGAAACCCGGGAGAACCGCAGTCGCCGACACAGGCACCGGCCACTACCCAGCACGCCCAGCAACCGGCTGCCCAGGTGCCGGACGCCCAGCAACCCGCTGCCCAGCAACCGGCCTCCCAGCCGCCCGGCAATGACCGCGGATGGGCTGCCACCATGGCCACGCCTATCGTGTCCTCCAATACCCGTTCCGTGAGCGACTCCATTGGTGCCACCGTGGATCCGTCCAGCCGACCTGATGACTCCGGGTCCTCTCCTGCCTATGAAGCCTTCTGGTTTGCCGTAGCCCAGCCCCGAACCGCCTATGACGAACGGACGGGTGCTCCGGCGTTCACCATTGAGCCGGGCGGTTGGGTTCTGGCGCTCGAGGACCGTGGCGACGAATTCCTGGTTCAGGACACCGATGGCAAGGTTGGGGTCCTGCGGGAGCTCAGCAATATCGAACGCGGCTGAGACCGACGCTGTGGCCATCGCTGAAGCTGGTTCCCTCCTCGCCCTGAAACGCCGGGCACGCAAGATCAACAGGATCCTGGCAGACAAATACCCTTATGCCCACGCGGAGCTGGATTTCCGGAACCCGTTTGAGCTTGTGGTGGCTACGGTCCTCTCAGCCCAGACTACGGACGTGCTGGTCAACCAGGTCACCAAGATCCTGTTTGCCCGCTACCCTGACGCCCGTGCCTTGGCGGAAGCGGACCCTGCTGAGCTGGAATCGATCCTGCAGCCCACTGGTTTCTTCAGGGCAAAGGCCAGGAACGTCCTGGCTCTTAGTACCCGTTTAGTGGACGAGTACGACGGCGAGGTTCCAGGTCGCCTTGAGGATCTGGTGACGCTTCCGGGCGTCGGGCGGAAAACAGCCAACGTGGTCCTCGGGAACGCCTTTGGTGTCCCCGGAATTACTGTTGATACGCACTTCGGGAGGCTGGCACGCCGTTTCGGGTGGACGGTATCCGATGATCCCGTGAAGATCGAATTCGACGTCGCTGAGCTCTTTGAACCACGCGACTGGACCATGCTTTCGCATCGCGTGGTCTTCCACGGCCGGAGGATATGCCACGCTAAGAAACCGGCCTGTGGGGCGTGTCCGGTCGCCAGCCTCTGTCCCAGCTATGGCGACGGCGAGACGGACCCTGTTAAGGCTGCAAAGTTGTTGAAGTACGAGCTCGCGCCCGGCAACGAGGCCCTGTTGGAGAAGTTGCTGGCCGAGACGCACAGGGCGGCGGAGATCCGGATGGAATCACAGAGGAGGCCGGGTGACCGCGTTTGAGGACCTTGCCACGCTGGTAGCGCGCTTTGAAGCCGGCGAGCAGCAGCATTCTTCCCATTGGTCGCAGTTGCCCGTCACGCCGGAAACCAATCGCGCCGCAGCCGTGCTGATGCTCTTTGGTGTGCTGGACAACATCCCGGCAGAATCCGGACGCCCCTTTGCGCCAGCGGACCTCGACGTCCTCCTGCTTGAACGGGCCCACACCCTGGACGACCATCCTGGGCAGGTAGCGTTTCCGGGCGGGAGCGTGGATCCGGAGGATGATTCCGTAGTTTCCGCCGCCTTGCGCGAGGCTGTGGAAGAGACCGGGCTGGACGTCAGTGGCGTGAAGGTGTTGGGCGTCATCCCCGAGCTCGGGCTGATCCGCAGCAATTTCCGGGTGACACCCGTACTTGCCTGGTGGGACTCGCCATCACCCGTTCGCGTGGTCGATTACGCTGAGTCCGCCCAGGTGTTCCGGGTACCGGTTCGGGACCTCCTGGACCCCGTCAACCGGGTAACCGCCACTCTTTCCCGCTTCGGCCGGACTTTCAGGAGTCCGGGTTTTACGGTCAACGGCGTCGTGGTCTGGGGCTTTACCGGGATGGTACTCAGCGGTTTGTTCGACGAACTGGGATGGACGGTCCCCTGGGACCAGGAGAAGCTGTACGAGATCGAGCTTTAGCAGCTCCACCGCAGGCGTCGTTCAGGCTGCCCGTCGGTTCGCCGTCGAGCGGTCTACGATCAGCCCTGTCGCAGCGTTTTCACGCACTGCATTAATGCCGTCCACCACGCCTTTGAGATGTTTGAACGTTGGTGACTCCGCTACAACCGTTCCGTCCGCCGCTGTAAGGCGAAACCGGTACGAGCCGTCGCTGTCTTTGAGAATTTCGAACCTGCCAGCCATTTTGTGCTGTCCCCCTTGATGCTTCCTTGCAACAGTCGTGGGCCGGTGTGCCGGTCCCACCTAGAGAACGTATCCAGAAGCTGGCGGGAAAGGAAGTTACTTGGCGGTACTGGTCATGGAATTGTCATGCACCATCACACTGCGGAATGTGACTGGCTTGTTCTGAGGGTGGCAGCTAGTCTGGGCCGCTCTCTACTCCGTCTACTCCGTCGACGGCGAACGGGCGAAATGATCAACTTGGCAGCATTCGGCGAGGCTCGGGGATAGGAGAGCTGTGCAACGCTGCATGGAGGCTGGCCTCGGTCTCGACGAGCCGACGCAGTTCCATGCTTTGAAGGGCCTCGACATCCAGGGGCTCTACACCGGGCATTTCTGCGAGGCTTTTAATCCACGCCTGGCCAGCCACGCTGTCGTGTTGTTCCCCGAGGAGACGCTGCAGGACCATCGATGGTTGGATGATCGCCGTGGCGCCCGCACCCAGGACCTGGGCCACAGCCTCCACGGAATACCGCAATACTTTGATGTCCTTTCGCGCGCCGTGGAGCACTTCGTTGCGTTCCGCTTCATCAGGATGCCCGTTTTCCGCTTCCAGGCTTCGTTTCGTACTGTCCAAGCTCTTTTGGACCGTCTCCCAACGCGGCTGCAGGAGTTCTGCAACCTCGAGGAGACTGGGATGGTTGTCAATCTCCCGTGCCGCCGAGTGGGCCGTTCCAGGAAGCAGGGCTTGCCGGGTGGCCCGGACGATTCCCTGCCAACGCTTTCCGGTCCCGATGCGGGTAGCCATTTCGTTGCTGCCGGCCAGGAGCTGATTCACGGCTTCATGGAGTGCTTCCGGCGACAACCAGGCTTCTGACGCGTCCAGCCATAGCGCCGTACGCTGGGACAGAACGTATGCGTCGCGGGCTTCGCCGAGCGAGCGAGCCAGCCACCGGACGTCCCGGCCCGTGGCCTCAGGGACGTCAGGGAGAACGGATTTGTAGCAGGAAAGGACAGAACGGAGCCGCCGAAGGGCCAGCCGGGCACCGTGGACCGCCTCCTGGTCAGCAGCGCCAACCAACGGCAAGCAGCCCTCCAGCTCAGCAAGTTGTAAAGCGATGTACGAATCCACGGAATCACGCACGTCCGAACCCACGTGGCCAGTTTCCCCCGGACAGCCGGGGCGGACAAGCGGGCGCCTACTTCGCTTTGTCGTAAGAATCGACGACGGCGACACTCACCGGGAATTCGACCGGAATCCGGCCGAACATCAGCTCTTTCGCTGCGTTTGCGGACTCCTCGATCGCCTGGATACAGGCTTCTACGGCTTCTTCCTGGGCATGGACCATTACTTCGTCGTGGAGGAAGAAGACGAGTTCCCCTGAGGGTAAGCCTTCGGCATCCAAGGCCCGCAGCCGTCGTCGTAATTCCGCCAACCAGCAGGAAGCCCATTCCGCGGCCGAACCCTGGACCACGAAGTTTCGCGTGAAGCGGCCACGAGAGCGCGCCAGGTTGTCGGCCCGCCGCTGCTCCTCGGCCGTGGTGGACTGTTGGCTCCGCAACCAGCCCTGGGACGGGGGTGGGCTGCTTCGTCCCAAACGAGTGGTGACGGTCCTGCCTGCCTCGCCTTCCCTGGCTGCTTGCTCCACAAAGCCCACCGCTCGCGGATACGTCCGTGCCAGTTGCGGCATGAGCCTGCCCGATTCACCGGTGGTGGCGCCGTAAATGGCGCCGAGGAGCGCAACCTTCGCCTTGGACCGATCCCCGCCGAACCCTTGTGCTGCTATGCCTGCGTAAAGGTCCTTGTCGCGTGCGGCCTCGGCCATTTTTGTGTCCTGGGCGAGCGCTACAAGGACGCGGGGTTCCAGTTGGGAGGCATCGGCGACGATGAGCTTGTGGCCAGGGTCCGCACGGACTGCGGCCCGGATATTTCGGGGAATCTGCAAGGCACCTCCGCCGCGTGAGGCCCATCTTCCGGACACCACGCCTCCCACCACGTACTCGGGATGGAACCGGCCATCCTGGACCCAGGCATCCAGCCAGGCCCAACCATTCGCGGTGTGCAGGCGGGAGAGCTTCTTGTACGCAAGCAGAGGCTGGATCGCAGGATGTTTGGACTCCTGAAGCTCCCATTGCCGGGTGCTTTTGACTTCGATTCCGTTCCGATGAAGGGCCCGCATAAGGTCCTGAGGGGAGTCCGGGTTCAGCCCTGGTGATGTGAGGATCTCCCGTAGCTCGTTGCACAGCATCTCAAGTGCCGGGGGCCTGTGGCCAAGTGGCGGACGAGGCCCCAGGACGTCGGCAAGGATTTGCTCGTGCACCTCTTCCCGCCATGGAACACCGGCGTGCTGCATTTCCACCGCAACGATTGCACAGGCGGACTCGGCCGCGAGCAGCAATTGCAGGCGTTGCTTTCGTTGGTCGTCTGCGGGGACCTGGGCGATCGCGTGCTGTTGCGCAGCAAACTGTTCCCGCAGTTCAGCCAGCCCCGGACTTTTGGACGTCGGGGTGAAGTCGTCAAAGAGTGCACCTTGATCGGCGGGCGGGGGTGGGGGCTGCAGTGCCCGGGGCGGCGTTGAATCGTCGTCCTGCGTCAGCTTTTCTGCGTTCTTTGCGTAGTCTGTGTGCGCCGTGAAAGAGGAGTGCGCCAGGATAGCTCCGCAGAGAACGAGGTCGTGGCAGCGTTCCAGCTTCACGCCGTTCCTCAGGAGCTCCGGGTAGAAGTCCTGCGCGCGATGCCACACCCAGCGGGGCCGCTGGCTTTCCAGTTCACTAACGACGCCGGGCAACTCACCTCGCGTGACGACGCGGGGGTCGGTGGTGGCCTTCCCCGTGGGAGAGACTCTTTGTATGGCTGCGCCGTCCGGATGGGCGGCGAGCAGCAAATACATGGTTTCCATTCTGCCCTGTGGGAATACACCAACTGTTCCTCCACACCCCTTGTTTGGGCCGGTTTGTCCACATGGGGCGTTTGAGAGCTTATGTTCCAGGGTTCGACGCCGGGAAAGTGGCTTCATGAGCAAGCGACATCTTGGGCACAGACGGTCCGGCAACGAACTCCCGGGGCAGGCTGCGGACGATTCCTGGATGCCGGGGGAAGCTGCCGATATCCTCCTCGTCACCGGCGACGCCTATCTTCAGGAGGAGGCGCGAAGAATCGTCGCTGCCGCAGGTGGCAGCCTCCAGTTGGCTGCCGACGTCGGAGCCGCAATGCATGGCTGGGATGGGGCCGACGTCGTCCTGGTGGGCAGCGACATCCGCGAGTTGCCGCCTCGAAGACAGGCGCCCACTGTGTTACTGGGCAGGTCTGTTGAGGGCGATGGTTTGTGGCGGCTGGCTGCTGCCCTGGGCGCAGAGCGCGTAGCTGTCCTGCCCGAGGCCGCAAACTGGTTGGCCGAGTACTTGAGTGTGTCCGCTTCGCCGGAACCTGTCGGGTTTGTTGTCGGGATTGTGGGCGGCTGCGGCGGGGCTGGAGCCTCCACCACAGCAATTTGGCTTGCCCAGGCAGCGGCGGGCCACGGCGTCAGCACCATCCTGATGGACGGAGATCCCCGGGGCGGCGGCCTGGAACTGGCAATCACCGTTCAAGAGTTGGCTGGCCTGCGCTGGCCGGACTTCGCCGAAACGCGGGGAAGCATTGATCCTATCCAATTCAGGGACTCCCTGCCGGTGGCCGGCGGCTTCGCGTTCCTGTCCTGGCCGGGCACACGTGAAGCGTTCACAACACCGGATGCCGGTTCTGTGGCCGCTGTCCTGGATGCCGCGCGACGTAGTTTCGAACTCGTGGTGGTGGACATTGGCCGAAGTGAGGACTGCCTGCGAACCTTTGCGTGGGACTGCGAGAGGATCCTGTTGATGACCACAGCCCACCTGAAACCGGCTGTTGCCGCAGCACGCATCCTCAATGAGTTGCCACCCCTGGATACGGGATTGGTGGTTCGGGGTGGTGGCCCTTCTGCCGTTGATGCGCAACTCATTGCCGAATCGTTGGGACTGCCGCTGTTGGGGATTCTTCCGGAGATTCGAGGAGCAGCCGCAGGGACCGAACTCGGTCGGCTCCTTGATCTGGGGCGTCGCAAGTCCGTGAACCGGTTTGCCCGGGGCGTGCTGGAATTGAACGGCATGGTTGAATGACCCGTCAGGACAGAAGCGCGCAAACCTTCACCCGGGCACCCTTCACCGCGGGCCGCCGGAGTCACAGCCGTCGGTTGGACTCAGTCCTTCTTGAAACCGTACGGGAGTCTGTCCTCTCGGGAAACGGGCCAGTAACACCCTCCACTGTTGCGGCCGCCGTACAGGCCAGCGGCAAACTGTTGGGTACCGCCGGAGCGCTGGAAGCCGCAGAATCCATCAATGCTGAATTGAATGGCCTGGGGCCCCTGCAGCAGCTTGCGCACGATCCCTCGGTCACAGACATCTTCGTCAATGGCCCCCAGTCCGTCTGGCTCGACCGGGGACGCGGCCTGGAACGGTCCCCGGTGCATTTCGATTCTGAACAGCAAGTCAGGGCGCTGGCCGCAAGGCTGGTCTCTGCAGGTGGTCGACGGCTGGACGACGGCTCTCCCTGCGTAGATGTCAGGCTCAAAGGCGGCTATCGCGTGCATGCAGTTCTGGCGCCGATATCAACCGCCGGGACTCTGTTATCGATTCGAATTCGACGCGAAGAAACCTTCACAATGGCTGAACTGCGCGAAGGTGGCATGTTCGATCACCACATCGAGGCTCTACTCCGCGCGATTGTGGAACGGCGCCTCAGCTTCCTGGTCAGCGGTGCCACGGGATCAGGGAAGACCACACTCCTGTCCACCATGCTTGGGCTGTGCCACCCGTCCGAACGATTGGTATTGATCGAGGATGCCGCCGAACTCAACCCAGTCCACCCGCACGTACTCACGCTCGAATCGCGCCATGGAAACCTTGAGGGAGGTGGAGCGATGGATCTTGGCGAGTTGGTACGTCAAGCCCTTCGTATGCGTCCGGACCGGCTCATTGTGGGGGAGTGCCGCGGCGCCGAAGTCCGCGAGTTGCTCACCGCGCTCAATACCGGTCATACAGGCGGTGGAGGAACGATCCACGCCAACACGGCGGAAGCAGTTCCGGCACGACTGACAGCCCTCGGCGCGCTCGCAGGGTTGAACGCCGAGGCCGTAAGGCTGCAGGTCTCAAGTGCATTGGACGTTGTGATTCATGTGGAACGGACGCCTTCGGGCCGGAAAGTAGGCTCGATCGGTCTGCTGAGTGACTCCTTGCATGGCCAACGAGTAGTGACTGCACTGCAATGGAGCCCCGAAGGCCTGGTGCATGGACCAGCGTGGGCGGAGCTGAGTTTACGGCTTGCTCCTGGACTATCCGGGGAGGCGGACTTATCTTTACAGGGCCTGACCGTCGGCTCGGACGTGCCCGCAGTGACGGGCCTGGACTTGTGATCCCCACCCTGGTTCTAGCACTGGCGTTGGCGGCATTGCTCCAGCTCAAGCCGCCCCAGGCAGGCAGTCGCCGAATGCGGGCGAGACTGGCCAAGCCCCCACCCCTGAGCGGGACCGGTGTTCGGAAAGAGCACGCAACACCAGGAGCGGGCAAAAGGCCGTGGCGCCGGCTCTGGCGGACTAAGGTAGAACCCCTCTCCCTGGTGGTGCTGGTGCAGCAGCTCGCTGCACTCCTGCGAGGAGGACGCGGACAATCGCAGCTTTGGGAAGAATTATGGCTCGTCCACGGCTCGGGACAGGGTTTGGAGGCCCAGGCGAGGACTACAACCCACCGTCCGACCCCGGGAATCTCAGTGGAATCGGCCAGGGTGCTGGCTTCAGCGCGGGCAGCCTCAACCATTGGAAACTCCCCAGCAGAGGCCATTCGCAACACCTCCGCGAAGGTCTATCCCGGCCGGGGAAGCACAGAACGCCGCATCTGGATGGAATTGGCTGCATGCCTCGATGTAGCCGAAACCAGCGGCTGTCCACTCGCAGAGCTCCTCACCCGGTTCGCAGCACAGCTCGAGGCTGAGGAGGATTCTGAAGCAGCGCGTCAAACTGCCCTCGCTGGACCCAAAGCCACTGTGAGGCTGTTGTCCTGGCTCCCGGTCCTTGGCTTGGTACTGGGGATGGCCCTCGGAGTGGACCCGTTGGGAATCCTGCTGGGTAATATCCTCGGAGTGGCCACTCTGGTCAGTGGCCTTCTGCTGACCGTGGCAGGGCGTGTGTGGTCCTCCCGACTCGTCGCTTCAGCGGTAGGGGCCACATGATGCTGTCTGCGCTCGTGGCTGTACTGGCTCTGGCAGCGTTTGTGGGATTCGCCAGGCCGGCAGGTCTTCGAAACCGGATGTACGCAAGTTTGGCCGAGGACCCCAACTCCAAGGACGACCCCAGCCTTCAACCGGAGGCCGCCACTGCCGGGGACGGGCTTCGCGACACGGCGATGATGCTGGAACTCGTAGCTTCCATGCTGGATGCAGGTGCCGGAATCGGGCGGGCACTGGAACTGATTTCCCTTTGTGCCGCACCGAAAATCAGCCAGGATCTCCGTCCCGTCGTCGCTGCGCTGGCCATTGGGGCCGACTGGGAGGCTGCCTGGCGAAACCCTACGCGGCGTCAGCCCGAGGTAGCGCGCTTGAAGGATGCTCTGTCTTTCGCCGCATTGACCGGTGCGCCCTCGGCTTCCATTCTTTACGCCCAAGCAGCTAGGGAACGCCGCGAGCAATTCCGGGCCGCTGAGAAGCGAGCTGCCGCCCTGGGAGTGAAGCTTGTGGTTCCCCTGGGCCTTTGTTCCTTGCCGGCCTTCATTTGCCTGGGAATCGTGCCCGTCCTCATTGCCATGCTCCCGGCTGGATAAGGGAAGGGCATCAGCGCATGCGCGTCTCTTCCTCGACAGGCCTCTCTCTTCCTCCACAACCAGTCCCAGCGGGTCTTTATCCACTTGGATGAACCAGGGGCTTCAGGGGCGGCCCGAGTCAGGGAAGAGTCGATGTCACCCGGCAGACCTGCCGGATCATTTGAAAGGAACACACTATGGAAACTCCCTCGAGCACCCTCCCCGCCCGGCGCTCCGGGCGACGGAACGGTTCGCGTGCGCTGACGCCAACTCCGGCGGGTGTTGCATCAGTGGGAAATGGCAGCGGTCAGGATGAGGCGCCACAAAACAAGAGTGGCAACCGCGCGGGTGTGCAGTTCGGGATTGAACAGAATGGGATTGACCGGCGTGGGATGGAGCAGTTGGGGATCGAGCTTTTCACTCCAGTAGAACCTCACGGCCAGGCCGCAATCCCGCGGTTGGACAACCAACGGGTTGGGACAGCTTGGACCAGCAAGTGGACCAACTACCTGCGCTGGCGTACACCCAGCGGAATCCGCCGACAGGCCAGCTCGAAGCCGAACAGCCCCAAGCAGACCACTTCCAGCCAGACAAAGCAGAACACTCTCAGCCAAACCATCCCCATGCAGACGACCCTCAGCCAAACCACCCTCAGGCGAACCCCGCTCATGGGGTCCGAAGGCGGAATGGCGACGGCGGAATACGCCATAGCAACGCTAGCGGCCGTGGGGCTCGCTGGTTTGCTGGTGGTTATCCTTCGGAGCGAGGAAGTGCGGGGCTTCCTGCTCAACCTGGTTCGCACCGCGCTGTCCTTGCCATGACCTCGTTGGCGCCTCTCCCAATCAAGCTGGCGCCTCTTCCACTCAAGCTGGTGCCTATCCCAATCAAGCTGTCGCGTCTCCCAATCAAGCGGGTGACTCTCCCAATCAAAATGCCCGCAAGACAGAAGCAACGTGGTGCCGTGACAGCTGAGTTCGCAGTCGCTCTGCCAGCGGTGATTTTGCTGTTCGCCTTCTTGTTGGCTGCCGGTGCAGCAGGAATAACGCAGCTGCGGTTGGAGGAGGCGGCCAGGGCCGGTGCTCGAAGCCTTGCGCGGGGTGAGAGTTCCGGCGAAGTGCAGGGCATCGTCAGGCGCTTGGCGGGCGAGGGAGCCGCTGTGGGGGTGGCAAGCGACGGCGATTGGGTGACTGTGACAGCCTCCGCAGCGGCAGGAGGTTCGCTGGGCTCACTGATCCCCTGGACGTTGACGGCTTCGGCGTCTGCCCGCGGTGAAGCAGCTGGGGCATCTGTTCGGAGCGACGCGAGCGACCTGCCGGTGGCCTCGGTGGTCGGTGCACCGCAACTGGCATTACCCGAACTGTCGTCGCCCGAACTGGGATCACCGCCACTGGCATCACCGCGGAACATGCCACCGGGGGATGCTGCCTCACGGGTTGCGGCGAACCCTTGGATTCCGTTGTGAGGGTGCGCTGCCTACCACTGCTGCGAACCCTCAAGGGGCGTCCTGTAGCGTCAAACCCCGAGCAAGGATCCGGCACAATTCTGGCTCTAACACTGGGGTTTGTAGTCTTGGCGTTGCTTGCCGGGCTGCTGCTTCTTGCCCAAGCGGGGGTCATGGCGTCGCGGGCTGCGTCGGCAGCAGACCTGGCAGCTCTCGCTGCGGCCGATGCTGCGCGTGGAATAGCCTCGGGTGATCCCTGTGCCGTGGCGGCCGGCGTGGCAGGCCAGCAGGGTGCCACAGTGACAGCCTGCGACGTCGTCCGGGGCGAAGTGGTGGAGGTCGCCACCGAACTGGAACAACCGTTCCTCCTCGGCAGGGCTACAGGCAGGGCGCGGGCTGGCCCCCCTCCATAGGCAAGGGGCTGGGCCGCCTCCTTAACCGAGCGGGCTGGGACGTCGTGTTGGTTGGGACTGCCCCAGGCTAGATGTATTGACCTGGGAGGTTGGTGACGCGGCTGGCCGGTGTCTGACCCTTGAGGGCAGTGTGGGCTCGGTGGTGATTGTAGGCATGGAGCCACTCGGGGAAAGCTGCGACACGCTCGGCCTCGGAGCGGTAGGGCCGGATGTAGGCCCATTCCTCCAGCATCGTGCGGTTGAACCGTTCGACCTTGCCGTTGGTCTGCGGGCGATAGGGGCGGGTGCGTTTGTGCTTGATGTCCGGGCCCAGGGCCTGAGCGAAGGCCTTGGACCGGTAGCAGTTCCCGTTGTCCGTCAGGACCCGCTGGATAGTGATCCCTTGGGCTTGGAACCAGATATTGGCCCGCTGCCAAAAGGCTGCTGCTGTTTCCTTTGTCTCGTCCGCGAGGATTTCGGTGTAGGCCAGGCGGGAGTGGTCATCGACTGCGTTGTGGAGGTAGTGGTAGCCGGGCCGGCGGTTGGACGGCGTCCCGGCTTTGTTTCGGCGTCCGGCGGCCCTACTCAGAACCCGGTGTCCACCGCCGTCCGGGATCCGGCCGAGTTTCTTGATGTCGACATGGACCAGGTCCCCGGGCCTGTCGTGTTCGTAGCGGCGGATCACCCTTCCGGTGCCGCGGTCGAGCCAGGCCAGTTTCGCCAGCCGGTAACGGGACAGCACGCGGTGCACAGTGGACGGGTGGATGCCCAGCAGATAACCGATCCTGGCAGGCCCCCACCGGCGGTTGACGCGCAGGGCGATGATCCGCCGCTCGATACGCGTTGCCGTCCGCCGTGGAGAAGAATGCGGGCGGCTGGAGCGGTCCTCCATCCCAGCCGGGCCGTGCTCGCGGTAGCGCCGCGCCCACCGCGCGGCGGTCGGAACCGAGACCTGGAACCGTTCCGCGGCCCGGCGCAGACTCCAGCACTGATCAACGACACATTGCGCGAGCTGCAGCCTGCCACGAGGCGTCAGAAGAGCGTTAGGGTGGGACATGAAGACCTCCGTGCGTGGAATTGGACTCTAGACAAGCCCCACTCCACCCGGAGGTCTTCTTCATGTCACCAAACCACGCCGAGCGTCATCAACGTCCGTGGTCAATACAGCTAGACCGCATCTTTCAAGAGGACATCCAGAAGTGTGATGGCGGCTGCCTTGTCCAGTGGGTTGTTCTTGTTGCCGCATTTTGGCGACTGCACACAGGACGGGCAGCCGGCTTCGCATTCGCACGCCTTGATGGCCTCCCGGGTGGCTGTAAGCCAGACCTTGGCCTTCTCAAAGCCTCGCTCGGCAAAACCGGCGCCACCGGGGTGCCCGTCGTAGACGAAGATCGTTGGCACCCCAGTGTCAGCATGCAGGGCGGTGGAGACACCGCCAATGTCCCAACGGTCACTGGACGCCACCAGCGGAAGGAGGCCGATCGCCGCGTGTTCCGCCGCATGCAGAGCGCCGGGGAACTGCGCTTCCACCAGACCGGCACTATGCAGTGACCTGTTGTCCACAACGAACCAAACCGCCTTGGTAAACAGGTCCCTTGCCCCGAGATCCAGCGGCTCCTCGCCCAGGATCTCGTTCGATATCAATGCCTTGCGCTGGAAGGAAACCACTTGGGTTGTGACCTTGACGTCCCCAAAGTGCGCCGTGATGTCGCCCCACTGAACCGATCGCAAGGTTTCCAGGACTTCGATCTGCGTTACATCCCGGGCTGTGGTGTAGAAATCGGGGTTCACGCGCCTCACTATGACGCAGTGGTCGGCCTCGTTGAGTTCCTCCACCAGGTAACTGTCCCCCTGATGGACATAGATCGCTCCGGTGTGGGCCTGATAGTGCGTTTGCGGCGAGTCCATCGTGCCCAAAAGGGAACCTGTCCCGGCGTCGACGATGCTCACGGGTCCGCCACCGTCGGCCCGCAGATTTACCATCCCGGCTGCACTCTCCGGATGGGTCCAGAACCATCCGGCCGGGCGTTTGCGGAGATACCCCTGCACGACCAGCCGGTCAAGGAGGCTTTCCGCTGTGGGCCCGAAGAGTTCGAGCTCAGACGGACCTACGGGCAACTCCGCTGCTGCCGCGCACAGGTGAGGTCCCAGGACGTACGGGTTTCCCGGATCAAAGACTGTGGCCTCGACCGACACATCGAAGATGGCTTCCGGATGGTTCACAAGGTATGTATCCAAGGGGTCGTCGCTTGCCACGAACGCCGCTATGGCATCCTGGCCAGCCCTTCCTGCGCGTCCAATCTGTTGGAAGAGCGAGGCCCTGGTCCCGGGCCAGCCGGCGACCAAAACCGCGTCAAGCCCGGAGATATCGATGCCGAGTTCCAAGGCAGAGGTACTGGAAACCCCCAGCAGCTGTCCGGACCGCAACGCCTTTTCCAAGGCACGCCGTTCTTCAGGCAGGTACCCGGAACGGTAGGCCGCCACGCGGCTGGGCAAGCTGGGATCCACCTCGTCCAGGAGCCGCTTGGTGATGGACGATATCGATTCAGCACCGCGCCGGGACTTGATAAAGGCAATGGTCCGTACCCGCGAGGAAACAAGGTTTGCCAGGATATCGGCTGTTTCGGCCACGGCAGTCCGCCGTTGCTTCGCTCCGTTTTCGCCCTTGACGTCTGTCAAGGCTGGCTCCCAGAACGCGACGGTTGTAGAGCCATGTGGAGAACAGTCTTCGGAAACTTCCCTCACTGGAGCACCGATGAGCCGCCCGAAGGAGACAGCGGGCTCGGAAGCAGTGGCAGAGGCGGCGATGAATACGGGCTCAGGGAAGGAGCTCCCGGCGCCGTAGTAGGCGCAGATCCGGCGAAGGCGCCTCATAAGGTTGGCTACGTGCGAGCCGAAAACACCCCGGTAACTGTGTGCCTCATCCACGATCACATAGCGCAGCCTGCGGAAGAACCGCGCCCACCACGCGTGGTTGGGCAGAATGCCAAAGTGCAGCATGTCCGGGTTTGCCAGGATGAAATTGGCATGGTCGCGGATCCAACGGCGCGACGCGACATCGGTGTCGCCGTCGTATGTTTCTGCTCGAACCGTAGGGAGCTTCAGCGCACGGATGGCCGCCAATTGGTCCGCCGCCAGTGCCTTCGTGGGGGACAAATAGAGTGTCACGGCACCGTCGTCGTGGATCTTTCCGGGCTCGGACAATACGCGCAGCTCCGAGCGGTGGATCGCGTCCAGTGCGGGTAGTTGGTAGGCGAGCGATTTCCCTGAGGCGGTCCCCGTTGCGATCACCACGTGCTGGCCCGCCTGGGCGAGGTTAGCGGCCTGGACCTGGTGTCGGTACGGCTCGTGGATGCCCAGGGAGCCGTAGGCCTGGACGATGTCCGGGTGCACCCATTCGGGCCACGGTTCGTTGACGGCCTTGCGGGCAGGGATGGTGTGGACATGGCGCAGCTGCTCCGGGTCCGGGGTCCGGCCCAGCAGGGAGATCAGCGAATTTGGTGCAGCCACCAAATCATTCTGTCACTCTGCGCCGGCGCCTACGGCGGCACCCGAAGGGACCGGCGTCGACGAGGGCCGTTAAACAAGCGTTTTCACGCTACGGAAAGGTCCGAACCTTCACCGGTGCTCACTGACATCATCAGAACGTGGCACACAACGTCCCACCCCAGGTGGGAGTAGAGCTTCTGGCCGTCCAAGGAGGCGAGGAGGAGGCCGTTTTGGACGTCGTGCTCGAAGGCCTGGGCGGCAAGGGCCTTCATGATGAAGCTACCCAGGCCACGCCGCTGAAAGGCAGGCTCAGTAACGATCTTGTCGAAGACTGCAGTGCCGTTCACCACGAACACCCGGCCGCTGGCAGCAACTTGCTCTCCCGAGTGGACCACCGCGTGGTGGACTCCGTTGGATTCTGAAGTGGCAAGTTCCAGGTCGTCATCCGGCAGCCAGGGATCCTCGGCGTCCTGGGTTTCCATGTCCACGATCATCATGGTCTGGGAGGCCGAGTTGACGTTCAACCCATGCTGTTCGGCCAAGTACTTATAACGCTGGACGTCATTGGTGAGTACCGTCAGAATCCGTGTCTCGGCTTCCGCGGTCTTCGCTGCGAGGGCGGCAAACTCTTCGTCGGACGGATCATGGGCGAAGTACTCCCAGTCACCGGTTTTATCGGCGCGCAGCGCGGCAGGAAAGCGTCCCTCTTGACGTGACTCATAGCCCCGGCAGCCGGACCAGCCGGCCACCCAGACTTCCAAGAGGTGCGCGATGTCTTCAACCAAGGCGTCTGGACTCATGTAGAGAGACTATGCCAGCGCCCGGGGAAGCAACAGAGGCCGGTCAGGGGAAGAATCCGTGCTTATGAAATTGTGACTTCGGCGCTGGGAGCGTGTCAGGTTTCTCCGGGCCTTCAGTGCATCCGTAAGCGTAGCGCAGCGGATTTTAGTACACCCAGTACCCTTTAATAGTGGCTTTGAACCGAATTGTGCTTTTCTATGGCTTTACCCCGATCGCCGACCCCGACGCCGTGCGTCTGTGGCAGCGTGCCCTCTGCGAGAAACTGGGGCTCACCGGCCGGATCCTGATCTCCAAGGACGGTATTAACGCCACGGTTGGCGGCGAGCTCAACAACATGAAGCAATACGTGAAAACCACGCGCGAATACAAGGGCTTCCATGACATCGACTTCAAGTGGTCCGAGGGCGGGGCTGCCGATTTCCCACGCCTCAGCGTTAAGGTCCGCGACGAAATAGTTTCCTTCGGGGCTCCCGGTGAGCTGAAGGTCGACGAAAAGGGCGTGGTGGGCGGAGGCAAGCATCTCCAGCCTGAAGAACTTCACTCCCTGGTGGACGCAAAGAAAGCGGACGGGGAAGAGGTGGTGTTCTTCGACGGTCGCAACGCCTTCGAGGCGGAGATCGGCAAATTCAAGGACGCCATCGTTCCGGACGTCGCCACTACGCACGACTTCATCAAGGAACTCGAATCCGGCAAGTATGACGCCCTCAAGGACAAGCCCGTTGTCACTTACTGCACGGGCGGCATCCGCTGCGAGGTGCTCTCAAGCTTGATGGTCAACCGCGGTTTCAAAGAGGTGTACCAGCTCGATGGCGGCATTGTCCGCTATGGCGAAACCTTCAAGGACAAGGGCCTCTGGGAGGGGTCGCTCTACGTATTCGACAAACGCATGCATCTGGAGTTCAGCGACGAAGCCAAGACCATCGGCGAGTGCGTTCGCTGCGCCTCGCCCACCAACAAGTTCGAGAACTGCTCCAACCTGAGCTGCCGGACGCTGACTCTCTACTGTGCAGAATGTGCCTCAAGTCCTGAAACCCTTCGCTGCCCCGGAGGCTGCGAAGCCGCCTGAGCTCCAACGCCCTTCAGAGCCTGCTGACCCGATACGCAAAGTTCGCGTCGGATCGGGCACCCACAGTGATGGCCAGGATGGCGTCCTTTTCCAACTGCACCACGCTCACCCGGGCATTGGCGCATCCCAAGGTCAGGTCAACCAAGTCCGTCTCGCCTACGCTGACTGCGAATGAAACGCGGCGGGTGCCGCGGCACGCCAGCGTCACCGCGTACGTTCCGCCGGGCAACTGTACGGTCTGCTCAGTTCTGGACTCACCGGAATTCAGGAAGCCGCTGCTCGAATAGAACGACTGCCCCTGCGATTCCGGCAAGGCCGCTTTGGCCCACTCTTTCAGGGCCTCACCTGTAACGGTTTGCTCCAGGGCTGGGTCGGGAGGAAGCACGACATTGCTGCCGGTAGTGTCTGTGGGGCTGGAATCCGCACGCCCGCCGTCGTCATAGGTGTACTCGCACGCCGTCAGCGCGCTACCCAGCACGAGCAAGAGCCCGACGGCGGCACTTGCCAGCCGTCTGGACACAACCGAGCCAGCCACCTTGCTGCCCATACGTTGACTTTACGCTGGCCTGGAAGCGCACCATAGTGCTGGCGCAAGGGGCTAATTAGCGGCGGGCACCAGCTGGTAAGCAAAAATCAGCGGGGCATCCACACTACTCGTGGAGATAGTGAGTGCGGCGGTGGCGGGGACTTTGATCTTCACCACTTCAAGGCTGCCGTTGCAGGCGGCTCCCGCGTCGGCGATTTGCTTTCCACCGGAAGAGACGGCGAAGAACACCTTTCCTCCTCCATCACAAGCCATCGTCAGTGTGTAATTCCCTGCTGGAACGCCCGGTGACTCCTTGATCAGCGGGTCCCGGTTCAGGATCTTGCCGGAAGCCTCCAACGTCACGGTGCTGGCAGTGGGCAGGACTTTATCTTTCCACGCCGGCACATCGGCATGTTCGACGCTGACCGGACCCTGGCAGGCTGAGGCCGCCAGGAGCGTCCCAGCAGCAATGACAACAAGGCCTGCGCGGCGCCTTGTGGAGGAATGGTTGAGCATGCTTCCACGCTACCGGGTCCCACAACAAGGTTTTGTCCACATAGCCCAAACCGGAAACGTCTCCCATGAAGCGGCGCCCATAGACTTGCAATGTGACTCAAACCCCCGAAATATTTACCGCTGGCAATACTGACGACGCCCCGCGCAGCGACCACCCGGAGCTCCTTGCGTCGCTGGCCTCAGACCTTCGCGCCATCTCATACACGGTCGACGGCGTTGCGGAACTACTGGGGGAATCCGCCTATGCCGCATTGAACAGGGACCAAATCATTCCAGCGTTGTTGGTGAGTGAACGCATGTCCAAGAGCGGCGTGGAAAGCACCCGGGCGCTGTCCGTCATAGTGCGGCTGTGGTTGCTTGCTGTCCCACAGCCGCAGTCCGATATTGACCTTGCACTCCCCGGCGTGGGCGCCCAAGGACTCGCCCGGCTTGGACTTATCACCCTGGACGCCGGTGTTGCCACGGCCAAGGTGGATCTACGTCCCTATGGCTGGGAGGCCAATGCGGACGGCAGCGGGGGAGCGGAGCTTTGGGTAGCCAGTGATCTCGCTGCCCACCAACAAGCCGGGGTCCTAAGGCACGACCACGTGCTGGGGATAGGACGGGCATCAACAACCCTTGTCCAGACAACCATCAGGCAGCACACGCACCGTGCGCTGGACCTCGGGACAGGCTGCGGCATCCAGACGTTCCATTTGTTGCATCACTGCGAACATGTCACGGCAACGGACATCTCCGGGAGGGCGCTCGCCTTCACCCGTTTCAATCTGCTCCTTAACGCTCAGGAACTGGACCTGGATCCGAACAACCTCGAAGCCCGCGTCAGCCTGCGCCTGGGCTCGCTCCTGGAACCCGTGGCGGGGGAACGTTTCGGGCTCGTCGTCTCCAACCCGCCCTTCGTCATTACCCCGCGCAGCGCCGGTGAATCCTTGGCTGATCAATTTACATACCGCGACGGCGGACTGCCCGGCGATGAGATCGTCGCCTCGTTGGTGCGGACCCTGGCAGGCGTCCTTGAACCCGGCGGCACAGCCCAAATGCTCGGCAACTGGGAGATCCGCACAGGGACACCATGGCATGACAGGCCTTCCTCATGGCTGAAAGGTTCAGGCCTGGACGTTTGGTTCATTCAACGTGAGCAGCTGAGCCCGGAACAGTACGCAGAGACCTGGCTGCAGGACGCTTCGGAGAACCGGGACCGCACTCACTATCAGCAGTCCTACGCCGCGTACCTGGACGACTTCGCATCGAGGGATGTTGAAGGAATCGGCTTTGGCATGATCTGGCTACGCCGCCCACAAACTTCAAACGAAGCACGCATCAGCCGGTTTGAGGAGATTACTTACCCCATTGAGCAACCTATCGGTCCCCATCTGGGCGCGGCCGTGGAACGCGCGGACTGGCTCGCTGGCAGTACTTTGCCGGAAGTACACCTTGTGGTGGCCGAGGACGTCACCGAAGAACGCCATCAGCGTCCCGGGGCGGTGCATCCAGGCGTGATCCTCCTCCGGCAAGGGGCCGGCCTTCGTCGAACAAACCTGCTCAGCACGGAGCTGGCGGGCTTTGTTTCTGCTTGTGATGGCCAATTATCCGTAAGGCAGATTGCCGGAGCCTTGGAAGCACTCCTGGGAGGCGCGGACGACTTCGATTCAGGGTCCTTCCAAGAAGGGCTTCTTGCCGAAGTACGGAATCTCGTCCTGGACGGGTTCCTCCTCCCGGATACGCAAGAGGCGTCCGTATGAACAGTGCACGGCCGCCGCGCCCGCTCGGTAGCAAGTCCTCAGTTAGTGACCCTGCTTACACTGATGAAGTGATTGCGAACAACCAGACATCCCAGGCGTCGGGCGATGCCCCTCGGCGAAAGAGGGCCGAGAAAACGGTTGAGATAACCGATCCCAAGGCTATCCGTGCATTGGCGCACGCCGCCCGCCTTGAGGTCATCTCCGAGCTCTACGCAACACAGGTAAGCCACACGGCTACTGAGCTCGCGGCCCGCACCGGCCTGACACCCAGTGCCATGAGCTACCACCTCCGTGCACTCCAGAAATGGGGGATCGTTGCCCCGGCCGAAAATGCCGGCGACGCAAGGGAACGCCGTTGGAAGGCTGCTGGAACTGACTTCAGGATTTCAGGCGGCAGCGTGGCCAGCCCGGAGATCGCAGTGGTCGATCTTGAGCTGGATGCCTTCCGGCGCAGAGCTTCGGCTTTTGCCAAGGCCCGCGGAGAACGCCGGCAACGTGGCGAAGCGGCGGACGAGCCGGCGTCGGTGGTGCTGGCGAGCAATTTGCTGTACTTGACCAACCAGCAGCGCAAAGAGCTTTCCGAACGGATCAGGGAGGTCCTGCGGGAGTACGAACTGGACGACCCCACCCGGATTCCACAAGGTGCCGAGCGTGTTGCTACTCTGTGGTCAATGATCCCGGATGACCGCATGGCACCTGGGCACTAGGGGTCCGGCCAGACCCTCGGATTTCCACGCCGGAACGCAGGATTCTGCAATCTATGGTGAACTAGGCCAATATGGGCACCAGCCCAATTACACATTTTTTCTGTAGGAGCACCGTGCCCAGCAAGGCAAAAACCGGCAAGAAACTCGTGATCGTGGAGTCTCCGGCCAAGAGCAAGACCATCGCCAAGTATCTTGGCGAGGGCTTCATCGTCGAGGCTTCCATCGGCCATATCCGGGATCTCCCGCAGCCATCGGACCTCCCTGCAGAACTGAAGAAGACCTCGCTGGGCAAGTTCGCCGTCGACATCGAAAACGACTTCAAGCCGTACTACGTCGTATCCCCGGACAAGAAGAAAAAGGTCGCCGAGCTCAAGGCCCAGCTGAAAGACGCTGACGCGCTCTATCTCGCAACCGATGGGGACCGCGAGGGCGAAGCCATCGCGTGGCACCTCCTTGAGGTCCTTAAACCCAAAGTTCCCGTGTATCGCATGACTTTTGGCGAAATCACCAAGGAAGCGATTCACCGTGCCATGGATAACCTTCGGGACGTCGATACCGCACTGGTTGATGCCCAGGAGACCCGGCGTATTCTGGACAGGCTCTACGGCTATGAAATCTCACCGGTTCTGTGGCGCAAGGTCGCCAGGGGGCTCTCCGCAGGACGTGTGCAGTCCGTGGTTACCCGTATGGTGGTTGACCGCGAACGTGAACGTATGGCTTTCCGGGCCGCTTCCTACTGGGACCTGACCGGCCAGTTCGGAGCCGACTCGGGATCCTTCAAGGCGAAGCTTGCTGCGGTGGACGGTTCCAAGGTCGCCAGTGGTCGTGACTTTAACGACAATGGCCAGCTCACATCCTCCAACGTGGTGCACCTGAACGAGGAACTTGCCACGTCCTTGGCCGCAGGCCTGCAGAACGCCGATTTCCGCGTTCGTTCGGTAGACACCAAGCCGTACACACGCCGTCCTGCCGCACCGTTCACCACCTCCACGCTGCAGCAGGAAGCCGGTCGAAAGCTCAGGTTCTCCTCGAAGAGCACCATGCAGGTCGCCCAGCGCCTCTACGAAAACGGCTACATCACTTATATGCGTACGGACTCCTCGGCTTTGAGCGATGAAGCTGTCACAGCAGCCCGGCGCCAGGCCGCGGAGCTCTACGGCCCCGAGTACGTGCCCCAAAGCCCCCGCGTCTACGCCAACAAAGCTGCAAATGCCCAGGAGGCCCACGAGGCCATCCGCCCCGCCGGTGACTCGTTCCGCACTCCCGCCCAGGTGGCCAAGCAGCTCAGCGGAGACGAATTCCGTTTGTACGAGCTCATTTGGAAGCGCACGGTCGCGTCCCAGATGGCCGATGCCAAGGGCTCCACAGCCACCATCCGGCTGGGTGCCGTAGCAGCTGACGGGCGCGACGCTGAATTCTCGGCCTCCGGTACCGTCATCACCTTCCCCGGCTTCCTCGCCGCATATGAGGAAGGCAAGGACGAGAGCCGCGGAGATGAAGACTCCGATGAAGCGCGCCGGCTGCCCAACGTGGCCAAGGATGACTCCCTGCAGGCCTCGGACATCGTCGCTGTGGGGCACGAAACCTCACCGCCTCCGCGTTACACCGAAGCGTCGCTGACTGCTGAGCTGGAAAAGAGGGGCATCGGCCGTCCGTCGACCTATGCCTCCACGATTTCCACCATCCAGGACCGTGGTTATGTCCGCAAACAAGGTTCTGCCCTGGTCCCCAGCTGGATCGCTTTCTCGGTGATTCGCTTGCTTGAGCAGCACTTCACGGATTACGTCGACTACGAGTTCACCGCTGACATGGAAGGCGATCTGGACAAGATCGCCAACGGCCAAGCCGTGGGCGCAGCGTGGCTGAAGCACTTCTACTATGGTGAAGACGCTGATCCCGGGCTGTTGAGCATCGTGAACAACCTCGGCGAGATTGACGCCCGCGAGATCAACTCCGTGCCCATAGCGGAGGGCATCACCTTGCGTGTGGGTAAGTTCGGCCCGTACCTGGAAAGCAGCATTCCCACCGTTGATGAGAAGACCGGTGAAGTGGTGGAGTCCGCACGGGCCAACGTCCCGGAGGAGCTCGCACCGGATGAGTTGACAGCCGCGAAGGCAATCGAACTCATGGAAACTGCGGCTCCTGAGGAACGTGTCCTGGGAACCGATCCACACACGGGCCATACCGTGGTTGCCAAGAACGGCCGTTACGGCGCCTACGTCACCGAGATCATTCCCGAGATGACCGAGGAACAGCTGGCAAACCAGCCCGTTGAGTACTACAAGAACGGCAAGCCCAAGCCTCCAAAGAAGCCGGTGAAAGCCAAGCCACGCACAGGTTCGCTGTTCAAGTCCATGACCGTGGACAGCGTCACCCTGGATGAGGCCCTGCAGCTCATGAGCCTGCCCCGGGTGCTGGGCGAGGACGCTGAAGGAAATGTCATCACCGTCCAGAACGGCCGGTTCGGACCTTACCTGAAGAAGGGTACGGACTCCCGTTCAATCGGCTCCGAAGAAGAAATCTTCACCATCACCCTGGAACAGGCCTTGGAGATCTACTCCCAGCCCAAGCAGCGTGGTGCCCGGGCCGCCGTGCCGCCGCTGGCCGAGTTCGGCCCGGACCCCGTGTCCGAGAAGAACATTGTCGTGAAGGAGGGCCGATTCGGTCCATACATCACCGACGGCGTCACGAACATCACGGTTCCGCGCTCAACGTCCCTTGAGGAACTGACCCGGGAACGCGCCGTCGAACTTCTTGCCGAGAAGCGGGCCAAGGGTCCCGTCAAACGGACGACCACGCGCAAGGCGCCAGCCAGGAAAGCCGCCGCCAAAAAGTAGCCAGCCAAAAGTGGCCCGGCCAAAAGCAGGCGGGCCAAAAGTAGCCCGGCCAAAAGCAGCCGGGCCACGAGCGGCCGGCGTCAAGGTGACGCCTCAACAAGACAGGGTGCGGTCCGGGAAGCCATCGAATTGCGTCCCGGACGGCATCGTGGTCGAGTAGAACCATGACTGAACAGACGGCTTCACCGGACAACGGACCCTTGAACGACCTCGAAGCGAAGCTCGCCTTGGCTGAACAGCCGGACGCCAACCCGGTAGACGTCATCCTTGCTTTCCTGAACAACGAGGTCTACCTCATCAGTTCCGAAGCAGTGGATGGACCGGACTCTGCCGTAGAGCCATTGGTCCTTTCGAACGCTGATGGACAGCCTGTTCTTGCGGTGTTCAGCCACCCGAGCCGTGTGGATGAGCGCTTCCTGGAAGCGGCCCCGCACATTCTGGGCACCATGGGTTCGGCGATCCTCGGCAACATCGGCGACGAACTGGGCATGGTCATCAACCCCGGAAGCGAATATGGCTTCGAAATCGATCCTGAGGGGATCGCCAACATCCGCCGCGACTTCAAACGGGCAGACGAGGCAGGGGAGCCAACGGAATAGCTGGCATCCTGGGCACGGGAGGTCTGCCTGGCAGCGAAACGTGGCCGCCAAGTTGCTTCCCCGGCTTCGAATCAGTGAATAATGGCAGAATGCGTCTTGGCGTTCTCGATATCGGTTCAAACACCGTCCACCTGCTGCTCGTGGACGCCCATCCCGGTGCCCGCCCAGTGGCTTTTGCCTCCCACAAACGGCCACTCTCCCTGGTGCAATACCTCGACGGCGATGGCAACATCAACGATGCCGGCCAGACTGAGCTGATTGAGTTCGTCCTGGAGGCGTGGGAATTCGCAGCACGCCACAAGGCCGAGGATTTGCTCGCGTTTTGTACCTCGGCAATCCGTGAGGCAACCAACGGCGCCGAGGTCCTGGCCCGGGTGAAACACGAGACCACGGTGACTCTCCAGGAGCTCACGGGCAGCGAAGAAGCGTCAATGACTTTCTTTGCCGTTCGTCGTTGGTACGGCTGGGGCGCCGGTCCGATCCTGGATCTGGACATTGGCGGGGGATCCTTCGAAATGGCCTACGGCACGGACGAACTCCCGGAATTCGCTACGTCCGTTCCCTTGGGAGCCAGCCGGCTGACGCGGGATTGGCTCCATGATGATCCACCCAGCGCCAAGAGCGTCAAGGAGCTGAGGCGGTACATCCGCTCTACCCTTAAGCCTGTTGTCCGAAATTTCCACGAGCTTGGCCGGGCCAACCTGGTGGCGGGTACCTCCAAGACGTTCCGCTCCCTTGCGCGGATCGCTGGTGCTGCCCCCAGCGCGGCCGGTCCGTATGTGAAAAGGGAACTCCACGCCGCCGATCTTGGCTTGTGGGCCCAGCGCATATCCGCCATGAAGGTTGAGGACCGCCTATACCTCCCAGGCGTTTCAGATGCGCGCGCCCGACAATTGCTGGCCGGGGCTCTGGTGGCGGAGGCCGCATTGGAGCTCTTTGAATTCCCTAAGATGGAAATCTGTCCGTGGGCTTTGCGGGAAGGGCTGATCCTTCGACGCCTGGACCAATTGGTCTTCGATGATGCCGTGGATCCTGCGCCTCACGTCGGGAAGCGCAAGAAGGACAAGTCCAAGAAAAAAGCAGCCAAGGAAGGCGACAAGACGACGGACAACGACGAGCCCCAGCACACGTTTGAGGAGTTCCCTGTGCCCGTGAACAACCCTGCTCCTGCACCAATTCCGGCCCCCGTGGCAGGCGGGCTGGCTTCCTGAGATGAGCACCGACGTCGAGCCCGTTGCAAATAACCGCCACATCCCGGTGGCACTGTCCAGTGCCTCCGTCTATCCGCTGAGCGTCCATGATGCTTTCGCGGTTGCCCAGGACCTTGGTTATGAAGGTGTTGAGGTCATGGTCACCAACAACGCCGTGAGCCAGAATCCCGACGCCCTCATCCAATTGAGCCATCGTTACCACCAGCAGATCGTCTCTATTCACGCGCCCACACTGCTGCTCACCCAGCAGGTCTGGGGAGCCGCATGGAACAAGATCGAGAAGTCCTGCCAGATGGCCAGGGAGGTCGGCTGCGACACCGTGGTGGTCCATCCACCGTTCCGCTGGCAGTCGAATTACGCCGAGAACTTCGCTGCGGGCGTTCGGGAAATCGCTGCAATGTACCAGGTGCACATCGCAGTTGAGAACATGTACCCGTGGCGTGTCCGCGGACGGGAGGCTGTTGCCTACCTGCCGCACTGGGATCCCTTGGGACAGGATTACGACGACGTCACTTGGGACTTCTCGCATGCGGCAACTGCGGGGGCAAACAGTTTGGAAGCCATCCAGGCACTAGGCAGCAAACTCCGCCACGTTCACCTCACGGATGGTTCAGGTTCCGGGAAGGACGAGCACCTGGTGCCGGGTACGGGGACGCAGCAGTGCGCCGACGCCCTCCAACACCTTGCTTCCAACGGTTTCAGTGGTGTTGTGGTGGCGGAGATTTCAACCCGCAAGGCCAAGGTGGCTGGTGAGCGTGAAGAAATGTTGGCGGAAACGCTTCGTTTCGCACGTCAGCACCTCAGCATCCCGCTGGTGCGGTCGCACGATAATTAGTAGCCAACTCGCTAATTGGAAGCCAACGCCATTAAAAGCGAAAGCACCGGCGGCCGAATCGGGAAATGGGGGAAAACCCGCCCCGGCCACCGGTGCTGTTGGCGGGCATCCCCATGCCCGCCTCATCACTCGCACCCTCAATGAGGTAACTACTAAGTTACGGACCAAGGTTGGGTGCTGCCTGCAATATTCTTGGGAACAAGCTGTGAATCCGGACAGCGTTCGACCCCTCCATGGGCAAACTGCCATGATGGTGCAATGAGCAACCGAATCGCATTCCTTGGCTGTGGATCCATGAACGAGGCAATTCTGGCCGGTCTCCTTGCCGCCGGGGCTGACCCATCCGATGTCGTCGCCACTGTCCGACGTGCCGAGCGCGCAGAAGAGCTTGCGCAGCGGTACGGCGTTATGGCGATCGCCGGCGAGGAAGAGCCGGACAACAACAAGCTCGCCGCCAAGGGTTCAGGCATAGTCATCCTTGGGGTCAAGCCAGTTGGCATTACAGACCTTGCCCGGGAAATCAGCCCGGCACTCGCGAAGGACACCGTTGTTGTGAGCGTGGCAGCTGCGGTTTCCATCGCGCAGCTTGAGGCCGCCCTCCCGGAGGGGCAGCCGGTGATCCGCACCATGCCGAACACACCCGCAAAGCTGGGTCGCGGCGTCGTATCCGTTTCGCCCGGGACGCACTGCACGCCGGAACAGCTGGAGAAGGTGAAGGCAGCGCTGGCAGGAGCCGGCAAGGTTGTGGAGGTGCCGGAGGAACAAGTGGACGCCTTGTCCGCCATCAGTGGATCCGGCCCCGCCTACGCGTTCTATTTGGCTGAGGCCATGGCCGCTGCGGGTGTTGAATTGGGGCTGGACGCCGAACTGTCCGTCATGCTGGCCCGCGAAACGGTGGCGGGCGCCGGTTTCATGCTGGCGGAACCAGGTGCGGACCCCACTGCACTTCGCGTTGCCGTAACCAGTCCCAACGGCACCACCGAGCGAGCTATCGCAGCATTCGACGACGGCGGGATCCCCAGGATCATCGCTGAGGGAGCCCGTGCGGCTGCCAACCGCGCAGCCGAGATCACAAAACAGCTGGGCTGACCGCGCCCTAGGGCCGTGCTGCGAAGCGCTCCAGGAGATCGACGTGTCCGGACACGATCAGCATGTCGTGTCCTGACACCTTGGTTTCCGGCCGCGCATACGTGAAGTCCTCACCGGGGGTCTTCACGCCGACGATCGTCACGCCGTATTTGGAGCGCACCTTGGATTCCTCCAGGGTGAAGCCCACAGTTTCCTTGGGCGGATACATCTTGACGATCGCGTAGTCGTCGTCGAACTCGATGAAGTCCAGCATGCGCCCTGACACCAGGTGCGCGGCACGGACGCCGGCGTCGGCTTCCGGGTAGATCACGTGGTTTGCGCCGATCCGGCTGAGGATCTTGCCGTGGGATGGGGTGATCGCCTTGACCCAGAGGTGTTGGATGCCCAGGTCCACCAGGTTCACCGTGATGAGCACCGAGGACTCGATGGACGTGCCCACGCCTACCACGGCGGAGCTGAACTCCTGGGCCCCCAGCTGCCGCAGGGCATCGATGTTGGTGGCGTCCGCCTCCACCACGTGGGTGAGCACGGGAGCCCATTTCTGGACGAGCGTCCGGTCGCGTTCAATCGCCAGGACTTCCCGGCCTTGCTTGACCAATTGCTCGGCTGTGGCCGACCCGAACCGGCCAAGGCCAATGACCAGCACTGGTGCGTTGTGGGCGGGGCGGTTGGCCGCCCCTGTGGTACTAGCCAATGATTGGCCTCTCTTCCGGGTAGTGGTACAGCTGGCTGCGCTGGCGCAGGGCCAGGCCGGCAGCGAGGGTTACGGTGCCCACACGGCCTGCGAACATGAGTGCGGTCAGGACGTAAACGCCCGACGGCGGCAGCTCGGCGCTGAGGTTGGTGCTCAGTCCCACTGTGGCAAAGGCGGAGATGGTTTCAAAGAGCACCCTGTCCAGTGTTGCGCCGCTGATGGAGAGCAGCAGGAATGCCGCGACCGATACAAGTGTGGCGCCGGCAACAATCACCGAGATGGCCACCCGCATGGTGCCTTGGGGAATCGTGCGTCCGTAGACCTTCACATCGGCATCTCCACGGGCCTCGGCAACAATGGCGAGGAACATGACCGCGATAGTGGTCACCTTGATGCCACCCGCGGTGGACGCCGAGCCGCCGCCGGCAAACATGAGGGCATCCGTGAGGAGCATCGTGGTGGATTCCATGTGGTTCTGGTCAACCAGGTTGAACCCGCCTGAGCGCGTCATCACTGATGCAAAGAGGGAATGGATGAGCTTGTCGCCAAGATCCATGTGCGCGATGGTCCGCACGTTGTCCCATTCCATGAGCGCCCACAGGACCGTGCCGGCGAGCAGCAGGATGAAGGACACCTGGATGGTGAGCTTGGTGTGGAGGTTCCACTTCTTCCAGTTCAGGCCGTTCTGTTGCAGAACCATCACTACCGGGAAGCCGAGGCTGCCAAGGAACACGCCCAACATGAGTGGAACCAGGATCCAGAGGTCGGTCTCGTAGGGCACGATTCCGTCCGAGTGCGGCGTAAATCCGGCATTGTTGAAGGACGAGATCGAGTAGAAGACCCCGTGCCACACCGACTGCCAGAATGGCTCGCCGAGAAGCATGAAGCGGGGGATCAGGGCCAAGGCAAGGGCGCCTTCGATCACCACGGAGGTCACGATGACGATGCGCAGCAGCGTACCCACTTCACCAAGCCTGCCGGCGTTGTTCATGGCCTCCTGGGCGATGAGCTTGCCGCGGACACCGAGCCGCTTGCTGACCATGAGGGCCAACAGTGAAGCGAGGGTCAAAGTGCCAAGGCCGCCCACGAAGATGCCCACCAAAATAATGAGCTGGCCAAGGAAGGACCAGTGGGTGGCGGTGGAAACCACGGTCAGGCCGGTCACGCAGACACTGGAAACCGCCGTGAACATGGCCTGGTGCAGAGGAGTAGGTTCGCCCGAAGCCGAGGAGAACGGCAAGGACAACAAGCCTGTGAAGAGCAGGATCACCGAGGCGAAAGCGACCAGGGCCAGGCGGGCCGGGGACGTGTTGGCGATGTTGTCAATGAAGTCGCGCGCACGCGTGAAAATCCACAGACCTTCACGTTCCTGCTGGCCGGGTTGCCAGTGGGCCGGGCTCGCAGAGCGCGACTGGCTTTGAGACATGGGTTCTTCCTCGGTTGAACATGCTTTCCTGAGTAGTAAACCACTATTCCTGCAGCGTAACCGGGCGGTAGAGCTCCGCGGCCTCAGGTAGCCTGTTCTGGATGAACTCCAGGCTTGGAACAACTGCTTCCAGCATTACGCGATCCGCACTGCCAACGACGGTTGTGTGGGATCCGGCCATGACTGCTTACAACTTTGGTCCCAGCCATCCTATGGCCCCGCAGCGGCTGGAGTTAACTGCGAGGCTCGCGGAATCCCTCGGTCTTTTCAACCACAGCCATGTGGCGGTGGAGAAGCCGGAGCTGGCCACCGACGTCGAACTTTGCTCGGTGCACAGCGCGGAGTACGTCGCGGCGGTGCGCCGCGTTAGCCAGGATCCGTCCATGCCCGAGGAAGACCGGGGGCTCGGAACCGAGGATGATCCCGCATTTGCCGGCATGCACGAGGCCAGTGCCCGACTCGCCGGTGGTTCCCTGTTGGCTGCTGAGTCCATCCTCTCCGGGAAAGCCGTGCGCGCCGTGAATTTCAGTGGTGGATTGCATCATGCCGCGCGCGAGCGGGCCAGCGGATTCTGCGTCTATAACGACGTCGCAATCGCCATCCAGCGGCTTCTGGACGGCGGTGTGCGGCGCGTGGTGAGCATCGACGTCGATGCCCACCATGGCGACGGAACGCAAAGCATTTTTTGGAATGACCCCCGCGTCATGACAATTTCCCTGCACGAATCCGGGCTTACCCTCTTTCCGGGAACGGGTTTCGCTAATGAAACCGGCGGCCCGGATGCGCAAGGCACGGTTGTCAACGTCGCGTTGCCGGCGTTCACGGGAGACGCCGCATGGCTTCGCGCCTTTCACGCGGTGGTACCGCAACTGGTTGGAGCTTTCAATCCCGAGGTGATTGTCAGTCAGCACGGCTGTGATTCGCACCGCCTGGATCCATTGACGCACCTCAACCTCAGCGTGGACGGGCAGCGGGAGGCGGCCAGCGCCGTCGCCAGCCTTGCCGCCAGGTACTGCGATAACCGGTGGATAGCCACTGGTGGAGGCGGCTATGACATCACGGGTGTTGTGCCACGTGCGTGGAGCCACCTGATCGGGATGGTGACGCAGCGGCCGGTCCCGCTAAGCACTCCCGTTCCCGAGGCCTGGCGGACCTATGTCAGGGAAACTTACGGGGTTTGGGCGCCCGAGTCGATGAGCGATGACGTGGATGTCTGGTGGCGCTCCTGGGAGGTTGGATACGACCCCGCGGACGAGGTGGACAGGACGGTCATTGCCACGCGCAAGGAGATCTTCCCTTTGTACGGGCTCGATCCCTGGTTCGATTAGACGGTCTTGCCACCTACGGCCCAGTGTTCTCCGTCTGGAACACCACGCCCGCCGCACCCACGAGCCAGCCCAGCAACGACAAAGCAAATGCTCCGATGAGGTCCGTGGACGCTTGGCCCTTGAACAGCCATAGCACCAGGACCAGCAAGCCCATGGTGATGTAAACCATGATCGCGACTATCACCCGTCCCGATAACCGCAAGGCAACCTCGGCCGGGCTGACGACGGCACTGGATTCGCCCGCGTTCGCGCTGTCCCGCTTAACCTCCGAAATGGTGAACCCCAGTGCGGATGCCGTTAGCGAACTCAGGGACGTGGCGAGGACGCCCGCCGCGGTAACCAGGGCGCCGTTCAGTTCAGGGGCCGTCAGATCACCTGTTGGAACCCAGGTGCCGACCCGAAGGAGCACGGCACTCCACACAAAGACGAAGACGGCAAGGAACACACCGGCGATGATGTTGAAGATTTGGCGCCGAAGGAAATCAGTCATTGCCCCGCCCCCGTGCTTTTGGCGGCCGGGGCCTGGCAGCCCGGACGGACCGTGAATCCGTTTTAGCATTGGCCTTGGATAGGGTCAACGATCCAGCGCCGTCGCGGCACGAAACAGGGATGCCATTTGGCGTATATGTCGCTAGGGTGGGAGGCATGGTGACTGACGACGTATTTGCCGTCATAGCTGAGGCAACCAGGCGCGACATCCTGGTTTCACTCCGCTCTGGGGATAAAGCTGTAGGCGAACTGGTGGAAGAACTGGCTGCAAGCCAGCCCACTATCTCCAAGCATCTGAAGGTGCTCCGCGAGGCTGACCTCGTCAGCATGCGCGCCCAGGGGCAGAAGCGCTACTACGCGCTGAACCCGAAGCCGCTGGCAGGTGTGGCTACCTGGCTGGAAACGTTCGACGTCGGACCCTCGGCCAGCGCCGCCGTCGGACCTTCCGAGGAAGCAGCGCCGCAAACGGTGGCTTCCGCTGAGGCTGTGCCCGCCGGGTCGAATGTGGAAGCCACTTTGCCGGATCTCGTTGCAACTCGTGCCGAGGCCGTCAGCAAGGCCGTGAAAGTCCACTCAGATGGGATGCCCCTCTCGCTGGATCCGGCATCGGACGATACCGTTCCGCAGCAGATTGGCCGGACTGTTGGCCGCGCTGCCACTAAAGCGGCGGATCTGCTGGCCAACCTTCCGAATCTTCCCAACCTTCCGAAATTCGGTCGCAAGCGCTAGTTCGCTTACCAACTCAATACAACGTGATCTTGAACACCTTGTGAGGTTTCGTTAGCGTCAGGTTTCCTTGCGTTTGCGGGGTTTTTCTACGGTTGTGTTAACTCTTCCCGTGGGTCACATTCTCGCTGGATGGAGATCCTACGTCCAATGATGCAACGATGACGGGACTGAATCGTCTCGTCGCCAGTCGGCGCATGGATGGATAGGAAGACGCATGGATTCGAGGCTCGAAGCTGTCCGGAACACCGTATTGGCGCGGAACCCTGGCGAGAAGGAGTTCCACCAGGCGGTCACCGAGGTCTTCGAAAGCCTGGGGCCTGTTCACGATCGGCACCCCGAATTACTTGAGGGTGCCGTGCTGGAGCGTCTGTGCGAACCCGAACGGCAGATCATCTTCCGCGTGCCGTGGACCGACGACTCAGGCCGCGTCCACGTAAACCGCGGTTTTCGGGTGGAGTTCAACTCGGCGCTTGGCCCGTACAAAGGCGGGCTCCGGTTCCACCCGTCGGTGTACCTGGGCATCGTGAAGTTCCTCGGCTTTGAGCAGATCTTCAAGAATGCCCTTACAGGCATGCCGATCGGCGGTGGCAAGGGCGGCTCCGACTTCGATCCCCGCGGACGCTCCGACGCCGAGATCATGCGGTTCTGCCAGTCGTTCATGACTGAGTTGTACCGGCATATCGGTGAATACACCGATGTCCCGGCCGGCGATATTGGGGTTGGCGGGCGCGAGATCGGCTACCTCTTTGGCCAGTACAAGCGCATCACCAACCGCTATGAATCCGGCGTCCTCACCGGCAAGGGGATTTCCTGGGGTGGCTCGTTGGTCCGGCCGGAGGCTACCGGTTACGGCACCGTGATCTTCGCCCAGGAGATGCTCAAGACCCGTGGTGCTTCCTTTGATGGCCAGCGCGTTGTGGTGTCCGGTTCCGGAAACGTGGCCATCAACGCGATTGCCAAGGCACAATCTCTCGGTGCAACCGTGGTGGCCTGTTCCGATTCCGCCGGTTACGTCGTGGATGAGGCGGGAATCGACGTCGGGCTTCTCAGCCAGATCAAGGAAGTGGAACGCGGGCGCCTCACCGAATACGCTGCGCGCCGTTCCGGAGCCAGCCACGTTGCCGGCGGTTCCGTGTGGGACGTGAACGGCACGGTCGCGCTGCCATGCGCCACGCAGAACGAGCTCGACGGCGAAGCTGCCGCCAAGTTGGTCAGCAACGGCCTGATTGCCGTAGCTGAAGGCGCCAACATGCCCTCCACGCGTTCGGCAGTGTCAGTGTTCCAGGAGGCGGGCGTTCTGTTCGGCCCGGGTAAAGCCGCCAATGCTGGTGGTGTTGCTACGTCCGCGCTGGAAATGCAGCAGAACGCCAGCCGTGATTCGTGGTCATTTGAGCACACGGAACAGCGGCTTACCGAGATCATGGTGGGCATCCATGACCGCTGCGCAGCAACCGCCGAAGAATATGGTTCGCCGGGAAACTATGTGGTGGGCGCCAACATCGGCGGTTTCGTCAAGGTAGCCGACGCGATGCTGGCTCAGGGCCTGATCTAGAGCCCGCGCCCCCAACTGGGTAGCAGTTAAGCGCGTTTAGCGGGCTCAAAACGTGCTTAACTGCGACCTAGTTGGGTGGCTACTTCTGCAGCAGCCGCACGTGGTCCGGGTTCAGGTCCGATACCTTGCTGACGCCCAGGAGTGCCATGGTGCGGGTCATGTCCTTCTCGAGGATCTGGATCGTGCGGTCCACGCCTTCGCGTCCGCCGGCCATGAGTCCATAGAGGTATGCGCGGCCGATCAAGGCAAAGTCTGCCCCCAAGGCGAGGGCGGCCACGATGTCGGCGCCGCTCATGATGCCCGTGTCCAGCATGATCGCGGCCTTGCTGTTGTCCGCCTTCAGGGCCGCCGAAACTTCAGGCAGCAAATGGAACGGGATAGGCGCCCGGTCCAGTTGGCGGCCACCATGGTTGGACAGGACGATGCCGTCGGCGCCGTGGTCCACCACCTTGCGGGCGTCTTCTACGGTCTGGATGCCCTTGACCACAAGCTTGCCCTTCCAGGTTTCACGCAGCCAATCAAGATCCTCATACGTCAGCGTGGGGTCGAACATTGAGTTGATGAGGTCCGCCACCGTTCCCGTATACCGCGAGAGCGACGCGAAGGTCAGCGGCTCATGCGTCAGGAAGTTGAACCACCACGCGGGTCGGTAGGACGCATCCAGGACTGTCTTGAGTGTCAGCGCCGGCGGGATGGTCATGCCGTTACGGACGTCCCTCAGTCGAGCCCCGGCGACAGCAGTATCCACGGTCACCATGAGGGTATCGTTGCCTGCTTTGGCGGCGCGCTCGATCAACTCCAGGGAGCGGTCACGATCGGTCCAGAGGTACAGCTGGAACCAGTTGCGGCCGTTCGGAGCCGCCGTAGCAACGTCCTCGATCGAGGCCGTGCCCATCGTGGACAGCGTGTAGGGAATGCCGGCAGCTTCTGCGGCCTGCGAGCCGGCGTATTCGCCCTCGGACTGCATCATCCGGGTGAATCCGGTGGGCGCAATGCCGAAGGGGAGGCGCGATTCCTTCCCCAGAATGTCCGTACGGAGGTCGATCCTGGAAACATCGCGAAGGATCCCGGGGCGGAATTCGATGTCCTGGAACGCCTGGCGCGCCCGGCGTAGCGTGACCTCGGCTTCCGCGGCGCCGTCGGTGTAGTCGAATGGGGCCTGCGGCGTGCGGCGCTTGGCGATGTCGCGCAGGTCCCAGATGGTGCTGGCACGCTTGAGGCGGGCCGCCTTGCTGAATTCGGGCTTCTTGAACTGCATGAGCGGCGCCAGGTCCGACACCTTGGGGATGCGCCGCTTCAGTGCCGGAGATTGTACGACGGCGGGCGTCGGCTGGGGCGGCCGGCTGACGGTTTCGTCGCTCCCGGCATTGGCCGGGGCTGCTGTGATCTTCGGATCGAGGGTGTCGGTCATGCGGTTCTCCCTTGAAATTCTGTGGTCCTACCACTGTGGTCTAACCACACTGTAAGCCATGTGGTTGGACCACATCAACTAGTATTCCCGTATGCGTACCCACGAACTAGTCCTGCAGTGGATAGAAAAGCAGCTATCCGACGGCGACCTCGCCCTCGGCGGTCGGCTCCCCGGAGAGCGGGCAATGGCCGAGCAGCTGCAGGTATCCAGGACATCTGTACGGGAGGCCGTGCGGATCCTTGAAGCAATGGGTGTTGTGCGCGCGGGTGTTGGCTCGGGCAAGGATGCGGGAACTGTAGTGATCGCCGAGCCCGGCTCTGCACTGGGCTCCACGCTCCGCCTCCACGTGGCGACCCGGCACCTTCCCGTGGCCGACATCGTGGAGACCCGGGTGCTGCTCGAATCCTGGGCAGCTGCCCGGGCCAAAGTTGGCGCCCCTGCCCTTGATGAGGCGGCGGCGCTGCTCGAGCAAATGGACAACAGTCCGGACATCGAGGCGTTCCTGGCCCTTGATGCCCGGTTCCATGTGGCACTGGCACAGGCTGCCGGAAATACAGTGGTCAGTGCAATGATGGCGTCATTGCGGGGCGCAATTGAAAACTACGCCGGCGAGTTGACGGGGAACCTTCCGGATTGGAAGGCGACTTCCGAACGGCTCAGGGCCGAGCATCGCGCCATCCTCGCTGCTGTGAACAACGACGACGGCGGCCGGGCAGCACAGCTCGTGGCGGCCCACATCGAAGGCTTCTACAAAGAGGCCGGAGTGGGCTCGCAGGCTTCCGGAGACTAGAGCAACGCGGGGTCACTTAGGGCCCATGGTGGGCTTCCGGATGGGCCCTAAGTGACCCCGCGTTGCATTTCTATGCGGGCTTGAAGGCCGGGGCTGCAGTGCTCTTGCGGATTTCCATCCTCGGCGAGAACTCATCCTGGGCTTGGGTGGTGGATTCGCCTGCTTGCTGGATCTGCTCCCGCATCCTGCGCCACGCCAGGCTCCCAAGTTCATTGATGGGCACGGCGGCGGTAGTCAGCGGGGGAGTGGTGTACTTGGCGAACGGGATGTCGTCGAACCCCGTCACCGAGATGTCCTCCGGAACCCGCATGCCACGCTCGTGCAGGCCACTGAGCAAACCCATGGCGACGAGGTCGTTAAAGGCCAGGATGCCGGTGGCGCCACTGGCGATGATGGCCTCGGTGGATTCATGTCCGGAGTCGAAGTTGGACCCGCCGCGGAGCATTTGGAGTTCAATCTCCGGGTGCTCTTTCCGGAATTTTTCCAGGCCCACCAAGCGCTGGCGGTTGGATGCGCTGTGCTCCGGGCCGGAGAGATAGGCCAGCCGCCGGTGGCCCAGGCCCACCAAATGCTGGGCGAGTTCCTGGATACCTTGGCCGTAGTCCACGCTGAGGCTTGGAGTGTTGGTGGCCACCGTGGTGCGGTTGATGAGTACCAGCGGATGCAGGGTAGGTGCCAGCTCTTCAAGTTCGGCATCGCCCATTCGGGGTGCGCAGAGCACCACGCCATCGCAGCGGCGACGGGCTTCTCCGGCCAGGATTGCTTCCTCGCTGGTTACCTCGGATGAATCCGCGATCAGGACGCGATACCCGTCCTGGGAGGCGGCAATGCTAAGTCCGCGGAGGATGGCCTGGAACGTGGGGTTTGCCAGGTCCGGGACAACTATGCCGATGGTGTCGGTTTTGCCCAAGGCCAGGCTTCGGCCCACCGGGTTGGGTTGGTACTTCAATTCGGCTGCCGCCGCACGGACGCGCTCGGCAATGCCGGGATCAACGGCGGCGTTACCGTTCATGACGCGGGACACTGTGGCGTGCGAGACGCCTGCCTTCTCCGCGACATCGGCAATGCCAATCCGCCGATTGGTGTTCCTCCGTGCCATGTTGCCCCTTCCGGTTGGCTGTCCGCGTGCTGCCCCTGCGTTGGGGCAATGGTTGACGGAACCGCCAGAGTCTTGATACAAAGCTTATAACGCTCTGAGAAAACGCTTTCTCATGATTCTTCCCAGATCACGCCGGGCCGTCAAGCGGTTCACTCCTGCCTTTTGAAAGGGGCCTTCCCATGGTCAACGTCGACACCGCCGAGACCCAGTCGCCCGCACCGGGCACTTCCGGGTTCTCCGCCGGAAGCACTGCCCGCCATCGGACGCGCATTGCCCTTATCGGGACCGGGGGCCGCTCCGAAATGTACATTCGCGCGATCTATGGACAGCACGCAGACGTAGCTGACCTCGTCGCCCTCTCAGACGTGAACCAGGGCCGCGTGGAGTTCTACCAGGAACTCATCAAGGAACTCGGCGGAACAGAGCCGGTGGCGTTCTTCGAGCCGGCAAAGCTAACCGGGTTCATCCAGGCCAACGGCATCGAACGCGTCATTGTCACGACGCCGGACTACACCCACGCGGACTACATCGTGGAGGCACTCGAGGCGGGTGCCGACGTCGTGGTTGAAAAGCCGCTGACGATCGATGTCGAGGGCTGCCGCCGCATCACCACTGCCGTGGCAGAAACCGGTCGGAACGTCGTAGTCACCTTCAACTACCGTTACTCGCCGCGCAACACCGCCCTTAAGGAGATCATCCAGAACGGCGTGATCGGCAAGGTCACGTCCATCGACTTCACCTGGGTGTTGGACACCGTGCACGGCGCGGACTACTTCCGCCGCTGGCACCGTGAGAAGAACAACTCCGGGGGCCTCCTCATCCACAAGGCCTCGCACCACTTCGACCTCGTCAACTGGTGGATCAATGACGTCCCCGAGCGCGTTTTCGCCTCCGGGGGGCTCCGGTTCTATGGCGACAAGAATGCTGCCGAGCGCGGTCTGGGTGCCCGCCCGGAGCGCGGCACGGTTGATGGCCTGGCGCGTGATCCGTTCCGCCTGGACATGCGGGAGGACGAACGCTTGAAGGCCCTGTACTACGACAACGAAAAGTTCGACGGCTACCTGAGGGACCAAGACGTGTTCACGGAAGGCATCACCATCGAGGACAACCTGGCCCTCGTGGTTGATTATCAGGGCGGGCCCACGTTGAGTTACTCGCTGAACGCCCACAGCCCGTGGGAAGGGTACAGGGTCAGCGTCAACGGCACGGAGGGCCGCGCCGAGCTCGAAGTGGTTGAGCGCGCAGCGGTCCAATTCAGCACAGACAAGAAGACTGTGGTGGACCCTAGCGCCACGCCTGTTGAGGAAGAAGACGCCGTTCGACGAAATGGAGAGCGCCTGGTGGTCCAGCGTCACTGGGAGGCGGCCTACGAAGTCCCGATCGTCAACGGGGAAGGAGGCCACGGAGGCGGCGACAACCTGCTGCTCTCCGACCTCTTCAATGGACCCGGCGTAGACCCCCTGGGCCGTCCGTCGGGGTATATCGATGGCCTCCGTTCCGTCTCAGTCGGCATCGCCGGCAACCAGTCCCTGGACACCGAACTCCCCGTCCGCATCAGCGAACTTGGCCTGGGCATCGATCTCAGCCGCGGCCAGGCCTAACGGCCCAACACACACGAGGACAAACACCATGAGCAGGATTTTCGTCACCGGCGGTTCCGGCAGGCTTGGCCGCAGCGTCGTGGCCGGCCTCGCCCAGGCCGGACACGAGGTGGTATCGGTTGACCGCGACGCCATCCCGGCGGAGCAGTTGCCGGCCGGCGCCGTGCAGTACGCAGCGGACCTTTTGGCCCCGGGAGAAGCTGAGCGGCTCCTCCGGGAAACAACTCCCGACGCCGTCATCCACCTCGCTGCTATCGCCGTACCTTTCAGCGCCCCTGAGGAAGTCATCTTCAGTACCAACACCCGGCTCGCCTACGCGGTCATAAGTGCAGCCACCGACGCGGGTATTCCGAAGATTATTACGGCAAGCAGCCCCACCGCCCTGGGCTACGGCTCACCGGCCGGTTGGCTGCCGCCGTCGTTCCCGTTGGACGAGCAGACGCCGCCCAAGCCCTGGAATGCTTACGCGTTGTCCAAGCTGATCGCCGAGCAGACAGTGCAGATGTTTGCCGCGGCGCAGGGGGACAAGATCCGCTACGCAGCGTTCCGGCCGTGCTACGTCATTTCCCCCGAGGAATGGCAGGGCGCGCCCACGCAGCAGGGCCACACGGTTCGCGAGCGGTTGCAGGATCCCGCGCTGTCCGCGCCGGCACTGTTCAACTATGTCGATGCCAGGGACGTGGCAGACTTCCTGGACGTGCTGCTGGAGAAGATGGACGCCATCCCCAACGGGCAGGTCTTCTTCGTCGGAGCGAAGGATGCCTTGGCCACTGCTCCGCTCGCTGAGCTGTTCCCGCGTTTTTTGCCGGGCAGCGGCCCGCTTACCGAACACCTGTCCGGTACCAGCCCCGCGTTCTCCATCGGGAAAGCGCGTGAGCTTCTGGGCTGGGAGCCCAAGCGCAGTTGGCGAACCGAACTTACGCCGCCCTTCGAAGGCGAAGACTCAGCAGCATCAGAGCAAGCACTACTCAACGACGAGAATCCTGCCGGCCTGGTCCCGGCGGGAGCAACCAAGGAGACACCATGAACTTCGACGGCGTATTGTTTTTCCCCGTCACACCCTTTGCCGAAGACGGCTCGGTGGATGTAGCCCTTCTGAAGGAGCACATCACCTCGCGCCTTCCTTACGGCCCCGGAGGTGTTTTTCCAGCGTGTGGCACGGGTGAATTCCACGCCCTCTCCCTGGATGAGATCCGCACTGTGGTGGCTGCCGCCGTCGAAGCTGTTGCCGGTGCTGTTCCGGTAGTCGCAGGCGCCGGCGGCCCGCTCGGCCACGCACTTGCTGCCGCCAAGGTTGCCGAGGAGGCAGGCGCCGATGCCCTGCTGGTTCTCCCGCCGTACCTCGTTACAGGGCCAACAGACGGCGTGGTTGCTTACGTCGAGGCCATCGCCGCTGCCAGTAGCCTCCCCGTGATCGTCTATCACCGTGGCACGGCGAAGTTCACTGCCGCGGCCATGACCCGCCTTACTGCCAATCCCAAGGTCATCGGGTTCAAGGACGGGATCGGGGACGTCGGCCTCGCGCAGGAAATCGTATCGGCCATCAACGCCAGCGGCCGAACCGACTTCGCACTTTTCAACGGACTCCTCACGGCAGAGCTGACCCAGGGCGCTTACCGTGGCTTGGGCATCCCGCTCTACTCCTCGGCCGCATTTGCCATGGCCCCGGAGATTGCAAAGGCCTATTACGACGCCTACGTGTCAGGTGACGAGGAACGGCGCAACGCCCTGCTCGAGGGGTTCTATTCGCCCCTTGTGAGGCTTCGGGACCAGACGCCCGGCTTTGGCGTCTCGCTGATTAAGGCAGGCCTTCGCCTGGCAGGGCTCCCGGTTGGCTCCGTCCGACCACCGCTGGTTGACCCTACGGAGGAACAGCTGTTGGAGCTCAAGTCGATCCTGGCCAAGGGCCATGAGTTGGCCGTCAGCTGATGACAGCGCGCATTACCGGACTCAGCACACGGTTGATCACGGTTCCGTTGCTGCGCAGCTGGGGTGCTGAAGCCCCCGAGAACCATGTGATCGTCACCGAACTAACCACTGACGACGGCGGCGTGGGCCACGGTTTCTCGTGGACACCTACTATTGGTCCCCAAGCGGTCAAAGCGCTCCTGGAGCACGACATCGCCCCCTTCGTCCTTGGGCTTGAGGCCAACCCGGAGATCGTCTGGGACCAGCTGTGGAAGCGTCTGCACGAAGCTGGCGGGGGAGGCCTGACCACCATCGCCATGGCCGGCGTGGACCTTGCGCTGTGGGACCTTAAAGCGCGGCAGGCGGGCACGTCCGTCACCGCGCTTCTGGGCCAACGCCAGGAATCGGTGGAGGTCTATGGCTCGGGTGTGAATCTCCACTACTCCCTGGAACAGCTCGTGGAGCAGGCACAGCGCTGGGTTGCCGCTGGTCATAAGGCTGTGAAGATCAAGGTGGGAAAGCCTGAGCTACGCGAAGACGCTGAACGGGTGGCAGCCGTTCGGCAGGTCATTGGCCCCGACCGCCTGCTCATGATTGATGCCAACCAACGCTGGGACCTGGCGCACACTTTCCGTGCCTTGGATGTTTTGGGGGAGTACGGATTGGAATGGCTTGAAGAGCCAATCCGTGCTGACGATCTGTGGGCCTACCGGCGCCTGCGTAAACATTCTCCGGTGCCTATCGCGCTTGGCGAGAACGTCCACACTACCTACCGTTTCCGTGACTTCATCGAAGCCGAAGCTGTTGACATCATCCAACCCAACATTGTCCGCGTGGGCGGCATTACGCCGTTCCGCAGGATCGTTGAGTTGGCCCGTGCGAACAGCATCAGGGTGGCGCCGCACCTTCTGCCGGAGCTCTCCGGACAATTGGCGCTCACCTTGGCTGAGGCCGTGAGCGTGGAAGAAGTGGAAGACGCTTCCTTCGAGCAACTCGGCATCCTCGCCGGGCCCTCTCCCATCCGAATCCGCAACAGCAGGCTCAGCTCCGTAGGCCGTCCAGGTCTTGGCTTCGACTTTGCCGCAACGCCGGCCGCGCGTCAGAGCTCCGCCCCTGAGAGTAAAGGAAACCACATTGAGTACAGCAACTCTTGACCTGACCGAGGTTACAGCCGCTGCCGCCGCAGCCTTCAAGGTGACCGCCGCAGCGTCCGACGCCGAGCGCGCAGCCTGGCTGACCGCCGTCGCCGACGCCCTGGACGCCAACGTGACGGAACTGGTGGCCATAGCTGACTCCGAAACCAGCCTTGGCACGGTTCGGCTCACCGGTGAGGTGGCGCGGACGAGCGGCCAACTCCGGTTGTTCGCGAGGGTGATCACGGAGGGCTCGTACTTGGAGGCCGTCATCGATCACGCGGATCCTGCCGCCACCCCGCCCAGGCCTGACCTGCGCCGCATCCTGCGTCCGATTGGACCGGTGGCCGTGTTCTCGGCGTCGAACTTCCCGTTCGCGTTCTCGGTGGCCGGTGGCGACACCGCATCGGCGCTGGCTGTCGGCTGTCCGGTGATCGTCAAAGCACATTCCGGCCATCTACGACTGTCCGAGCGGACTGCCGGGATCGTGACCGAAGCCTTGGCCAAGGCCGGGGCCCCGGAGGGCATCTTCGCCCTCGTGAGCGGACGCGAGGCCGGTACGGCATTGGTGCAGGATCCCGCCATCAAGGCGGTGGGCTTCACCGGGTCCATTCCCGGCGGCCGCGCACTGTTCGACCTCGCAACGTCCCGCCCGGAACCGATCCCCTTCTACGGCGAACTGGGCAGCCTGAACCCGGTGGTCATCACGGATGGTGCTTTGGCTGATCGTGCTAAAGAACTTGCTGCCGGCCTGGCTGGTTCGTTCACCCAGGGAGCGGGGCAGTTCTGCACCAAGCCAGGACTCGTTTTCATCCCTGCGGGCACCGACTTCGCTGCCCAGGTGGCTGAGGCGAGCAAGGACAAACCGACCGCCGCCATGCTGACCGAGCGGATCGCGGAGGCCTACCCTTACGGCTTGCGCAGCGTCGCCGAGCAGCCGGGTGTTGCGGTGGTGAGCGGCATTGTGGATCAGGACAGCCTGGCCGATGGCGCCGCTCCGGTGGTGTTCTCAACGAGCGCCGCCAACGTGCTGGAACGTCCGGATGAGCTGCTGGAGGAGTGCTTCGGCCCCACAACTCTCCTCATTGAGTACGCCAACAACGACGAACTGTCTCAGGCGCTCGCCAAGGTTCCGGGCAGCCTCACCGGCACCGTACACGCGCAGCCAGGTGAGGACATTTCAGCGCTTGTGGAGCAGCTGAGTGAGCTCGCCGGCAGGGTCCTGTTTGACGGTTGGCCCACTGGCGTTGCCGTGAACTGGTCGCAGCAGCACGGAGGACCGTACCCCGCCACCACATCGCTGTTTACCTCAGTGGGCGCTACCGCGGTTCGCCGCTTCCAGCGTCCCGTGGCTTACCAGGACGCTCCGGAAAGCATCCTGCAGCCGGCCCTGCGCGAGGCGAACCCGTTGGGCATCCCGCGCCGTGTGGACGGCGTGCTGACGCTCGGCTAACTCACCTACAGCGCACCCAACTAAGTAGCAGTTAAGCGCGTTTTGAGCCGTCAAAACGCGCTTAACTGCGACTTACTTGGGTAAGAGCAGATGAAAGAGGCGGGGTCACAATCGCGGTGACCCCGCCTCTTTCGCGTTGACTCGAGCTTGACGAAGGCGCTACTGCCGCAGGGTGATCGGACGACGGCGACCGTCCACTTCCGTCGTCGGCCAGCGGTGGTCCACGGTCAGCACGCGCAGCCCCGAGTCCGTGAGCAGCACGGTGTCTTCGATTTTCACACCAGGTCCTGAGGGGTTCCACGTGAACGGCTGGTGGAGGACGATCCTGTCCGTCACGTCCGCGGTGACCCGCGGATCACGGCCCGCATAACCTGCAGGACCACCTTGGTGATGCAGGGTCCATTGATCGGGACCAAAAAGGTGGCGCACATAGGCATCCTGAATCTCGGCGAAGACCTCACTGAGCTTGGCACCCGGCACGGTGGCCCGGAAGATGTCTGCTTCAACTGCCGCGATGCGGGCTTCGGCGTCGAGCTCCTGCGCGCTACCGGCGTCGAACGCTACCCAACGGGTCACGTTGGCCACCAAGCCATGACGACGTGCGCAAACCACAACCATGGCCCTGCGCCCGATGGGGGCGTGCGTTGCCAGCGGGTGGCGGAAACCGCTTCTCGCCGCCCCGTTGCACAGCAGCACAAGGGGCTCGGCGCCCACTGCCACAATCCGGGCAGCCAGGTCCGAGACAAGCTCAAATTCGGTTGTCGCGGGCGTTGCTGCCGTGAGGACGTCCGTCATCGCGGTTGCTGCGTCGGCGGACAGCCGGGCATAGCGGGCTGTTTCTGCAGGCAGCAGCTGTTGTCGCGCTGCCCGTAGTTCCCCTGCGACGGCGGCTTCCATCAGCGGGTTTCCGTCATCGGCCAGCGCGGCCGCAGATGCGTGCAACTGGCCGTGCCACGGAACACTGTGCAGGTTGACGCCCTCCGGAAGTTCCTCGGCCTCGATGCGGCCGGCTTCATTGTTGAACGTCACCAAGTGATCCCCGGCTCGATCCACCAGGAGGGCCGCGATGGGATCCCCTGCCAGGCTGATATGGACCCGGCTGCCGTCCAGGTACCACGTGAGTGCCGTGTTGCTGGTGAGCAGAAGTGAGTCGCGACCCGAATGGTCCAGGATGTCCAGCATGCGGCGGCGCTTCACCACGCGGTCGGCGGCATTGCCGGGAGCCGGGGACGCGGTGCCGGATGTTGGCGCGGCGTCGGGTGTCACTGCAGATCGAGTCGGAGCGTTCATGCTGGGTCCCCCTGGGTTGAGATGAGCTGTTCAATGTCCTGAGTGGCCAGGAAGCCGTCAGCGATGAGCACCCTGACGGTGCGATGCACAGGGCGGCCGGGTTCTGCGGCCACTGGAGAGTCCCAGGCCAAGGACAGCCCCACACCCGGATAGCCCGAGTGCCGAACGAACCAGGGGTCCGGGGCTTGGGGGGATGCCAGGAAAACGAGCGTTGCAGGATGGCCCAGGCCCGGGTCGCCCGCACTGCGGCCCCCGGCCGTTCCGGCGTCGAAAGTTCCTGACCAAGCCAGCCAGGGCGCGACGCTGCCATGGACGGCATCTTCACCACGCGCCACAGGGGTCCAGATGGTCGCATCACTGACCCTCGGCAGGCGCCAGAAGAAGCCACCGTAACCGCCCTGCGGCCTTCCGTTGGAACCGGGGCTGCCCAGCAGCACCGAGCGTCCCGTGGCGGATTCGAGCGTGAAGTCCAGCGTCAGCTGCCAGGCGGAATTCCCGACGGCGGCCCAGCGCCACTCGCGCTGTTCGCGGAGGAGGGGCTTGCCGTCGGGGCCCACCCAGCTCAGCAGCTCGTCCCTCTGACCATCCCTGTGCTCCGCGGACTCAACGAGCACGCGGCCGTGGTCCTTGCGCCAGACGTACGCTCCGGCGTCGCGGGTGTAGGTCCGGCCACCCCAGAAATTGACGCCGTCGACATCCTGGATGGCGACCCCTGCTCCAAGGTGCCACACATGGTCCTCCGGAATGTGGTCACATACAACCGTGCCGGCAAGGGTTCGAACGGGGTGGAGATATGGACGCGGCGAGGAGGTTGGCCGGATGCGCGAACCGTCGTGCATCGTAGCCACGGATATTCCGTTGACTTTCAGCTCTGGCTTGACTGCTGTAGCCCCCGTCTGTCCGGCCTCCGTCTTCGAAACCCACGGCGTCCCGAGTTCCGCAAACGTTGCTTGCCCAAGGGCGGCCCGGCGGATCCACGATTCCACGGCCTGCACCACGGCATGGGCGTCGTCGCCTTCGCCCAGCCACGTCACGTGGTCCGGATGGATGAGCCGGGGTGCGTCCGAGGTCCGGACCGCTTCCAACACGGACATATAGGCGCCCGTTTCACTCAATGGGCTGAGCAGATCCTGTTCGGTCCGTGCTGAAAGGAGGTTTTCCAGCAAGTCCGTCCGCCCGAAGGCCTCATTCCGGATCCCGTCGGGAGTAGTGATCTCCACTTTGTCTTCGGTGTAGGAAAGCCGGATCTGCCCGAGCGTGCCGTAGACGGTCACCGATGGCGCTGACTGCACGGGCGCGCATAATGTCAGTGCGCAGGTCAGCACTGTGCCCGTTGCGGTCCGGACCCTGATCACTGAGGTGTCATCGCTTTCGGTGTCATTCGCCCGGTAAAGGTCGGTTTCAACCAAGTCGACGTCCGCAAGGGTCCTGGCACCAGCGAGTCGCAGCCCGGTGGCCACGGCGTGTGCCAAGGCGTTCGTCGCTACGCCGTCCACAACATCCGTACCATTCAGGCTTCGCTTGCCGGCCCAGCGGGAGCGCGTGAAGTACCGCTTTGTCCGAAGCCATTGGCCGGTCGCGCTGATGCCGCGGACCTCGCCGATTTCTCCCGATGCCACAAGCTTTTCAATGGCGGGAAGGGCGTGCGAACCAAGGCTTTGGAAACCGACTTGAACCATCCGCCCGGCGCTCGCCGACGCTGCGAGGACGCTTTCGTACTGCGCCATGGAAGCCACGGGAGGCTTTTCGAGGTAGAGGTTGGCACCGGCCCTCAAAGCGGCGAGGGCGAGGGTGGCGTGGGTTTGGATAGGAGTGGAAATGATGACGACGTCGGGGGCATTTCCCGCAGCCAGGAGCTCATCCAAGGAACTGTAGACGCCCACATCGGGAGGCAACTGGCCTTGGGCCGGTGGCTGTGGATCGGCAACAGCCACTAGTTCAAGCACTCCGGCGGAATTGAGCCGATGGAGGTTTTCAAGGTGTCGTTCGCCGAATCCGTGAACGCCAACCAGTGCTACCCGGGGCAGTTGGTTGTGGGTGGCCGAGCTTGTGTGGGGCGCCGTTGCGGGCAAAGTCATAGTGCTGTCCTAGCGGGATCAGTTGAGGGGAAACCCGGGGCTTCATTGGCCTGGAGGGTGGAGGAGAGAAAAGTTGCCGCCTCTTCCTGCATGGCGGTGGAAAAAACATGGGGCCCGGGCCAAAAGCTGCCTGTGTACCGCCCAGCCGGCATCCGCTGCGAAAGGTGGGCATCGGCGTCGCGCATTCCCGCTTCCGGAAACAGCTGGTCGGCCAGTGCGTATTGGACCAGGACAGCGCCGGCAGTTGAACGCACCACAAGATCGGGCCAATCCCCAAGCTTTGACAGGCCAGGGGAGTGGAGCAACCAGGAATGCGCATCGAGGTAGGCGGGAAGGAGGGACGCGAAGGTGGTCATCATGCAGGTGACCACGTAGCTGCGGATCAGTGGACTAAGGGCGGCGAGCACCATGGCCCGGCCGCCTCCACCTGAAAATCCGGTGCAACCAAGGCGTTCCGGATCGACTCCGGGGAGGGACGCCAGGACGGCCAACGCCGCGAGGTCGTCATGCGCGACCGTGCCGGCGATGCTGGTGCCAAGGAGCGTTGCGGCTTTTGCCACGGTTTCTTCGTGATCGGCCGCTGCTGCGTTGTAAAGATCCGCCGAGGATGGTTCGACGCCGGCCTCCCGCCACAGTGCCTGCTGGCCGTTGATGGCCCGGGCCGTCCGCCAAGGCTGGTCTTCCAGGCCAAAGCCGCGGCTGCCCCACATGAAGGCGTCGTGTGCCAGGACAGCGAAACCCTGCTGGGCAAGCCATGTAGCCATGGGCCGCCCACCGTAGAGCTCTTCCCGTAACTGGGCCGGCACGGGACCGAAGCCAACCGGAGTGGTGGCCCCGGCGTCGTTCCCTTCATCTCCTGGAAGCAGGACAAGCCGTTCCGCGCCATGGGATTTGATCCCGCCATGGCAATGAAGGGCCAGTATCCCGGGTAGTGGGTCCGTGATGCCGGTTGGCCGCACGAACCAAGCCGAGGTCCTTGGCCCGAAACCAAGCTGCCAGGACAGGCCGGTGGTGATGACGCCGTCGTGCTTTGTTTCGGTGTCTACCCTGTATTTCGGAACCGGTGCAGTGGGAGGGACGCCGAGGGTGTCAACCAGCTGCTGCGCACTTGGAGAGCCTGCCGCGAAGTGCTTCCGGGCGGCGTAAGCGGGCCAATCCTCGTAGCGGCCAAGAGCACTGGGGCGGATGGGCATTCCTGCCATGTCAGCAGTGGTCATGGCAGTCGCCGTGCTTGGGGAACAATGGTGTCCTGCCTTTTTGGTGCGGATGATGTGCGAAAGCACACGCCGGGCTTCTTCGGCGTGTGTAAACCAGGTATGGGCGACTTCCTCAGAAAACGCTTTCTCAAAAATTAGCAAAAGGCTGTACATGGGTCAAGAAAGCGTTTACTTTGGTACGGAGCCGCTGATCACCAGGATGCACATCCCGGCGAGTCAAGGGGTACCGCCAGGAGAATGGCGGCGTCCCGGAAGGCAAGCATCAACCACACTCGTACTCCGTGGATGGCCACGATGACCAAAGGAGACCACATGGCCGCATATGAACACACGGGGACGCCGAAAGGCGTTCGCGGTCAGGCTGGAGGGAAGCGATGAGCGCCATCGGCGAACTCTCCACCATGACACGCCGCAAGGGGCCCATGACCAAGGAAGAGAAGAAGGCGAACGGCCGCGACAACAAGGCCGCCTATGTTTTCCTGCTTCCGTGGCTGATCGGCCTCGTGGTCATCACCGTGGGTCCGATGCTGATGTCGTTGTACCTGTCCTTCACGGACTACAACCTTCTGCAACCACCGCAGTGGGTGGGAATCGACAACTTCGTCCGCATGTTCGGCGATGCCCGCCTCCATAACTCCTTGCGGGTTACTTTCACCTACGTGTTGGTAGGCGTGCCGCTCCAACTGGCTGTGGCCCTTGTCATCGCCCTGGTCCTGGACAAAGGGCTTCGCGGCCTTCCGTTCTACCGTTCCATCTTCTATTTGCCGTCCCTCCTGGGCGGATCTGTGGCTGTTGCGATTCTTTGGAAGCAGATCTTCGGCACCACCGGCCTTGTGAACCAGGTCCTTGCCATGATCGGCATCCAGGGGCCTGGATGGATCTCGGATCCAAACACGGCGCTCGGCTCCATCATCCTGCTGCATGTCTGGACGTTCGGCAGCCCGATGATCATCTTCCTGGCGGGCCTGCGCCAGATCCCGAACATGTACTACGAGGCCGCCGAAGTTGACGGCGCCACCACCTTGCAGAAGTTCTGGCGCATCACGCTGCCCATGCTGAGCCCCATCATCTTCTTCAACCTGGTGCTGCAAATCATTGGTTCGTTCCAGTCGTTCACGCAGGCATTTATCGTCTCCGGCGGAAACGGCGGACCGTCCGACTCCACCATGTTCTTCACGCTGTATCTGTACCAGAAGGGCTTCGGCCAGTTCGATATGGGCTACGCCTCGGCGATGGCCTGGTTCCTTCTGGTCATTATCGGCGTCTTCACTGCCATCAACTTCATCGCTTCAAAGTATTGGGTGTTCTACGATGACTAAAATCCAGACCCTCCCGGCCGCAGCTGAGGACCAAAGCAGCAAGCCCAGTAAAAGCCCGCGCCGCCGCGAATCGCCAGGAAACCTGGCCTTCAGCCGGAACGCCCGCATCAAGGGACTCATCAAGCACGCCATCCTGATCCTCGTTGGCGGGATCATGATCTATCCGCTGCTGTGGATGGTTGTTTCCTCGCTGCGGCCCAACGACCTCATTTTCCGCGAGCCGGGCCTTTGGCTGAACAACCTGGAAATGAGCAACTACACCGATGGCTGGTCTGCGCTGACGCACCCGTTCGGGCATTACATGATCAACTCTGCGATCGTCGTACTCGGCTCGATCGTCGGAAACCTGATCTCGTGCTCCATGGCCGCCTATGCCTTCGCCCGGCTTCAGTTCAGTGGCAAAAAGCTGTTCTTCGGAATCATGCTGCTGACCATCATGCTGCCGTTCCACGTCGTGATCGTGCCGCAGTACATCCTGTTTTCGCAGATCGGTTGGGTGAACACGTTCTGGCCGCTGATTGTGCCGAAGCTCCTGGCCACGGACGCGTTCTTTGTGTTCCTCATGGTGCAGTTCATTCGTGGCATTCCGAAGGAACTGGATGAGGCTGCCCGCATTGACGGCGCCGGCCACCCGAGGATTTTCCTCCGCGTCATACTTCCCCTCATGGTTCCGGCCCTCGCCACCACCACGATCTTCACCTTCATCTGGACCTGGAACGACTTCTTCGGTGCTCTCATCTACCTCACGGATCCGGACATGTTCACTGTCCCCGTAGCGCTTCGCGCTTTCGTTGACTCGCAGTCCGCTACAAGCTGGGGCTCACTCTTCGCGATGTCCATCGTGTCCTTGTTCCCGGTGTTCCTTGTCTTCCTGTTCGGCCAGCGGTTCCTGATCAAGGGCATCGCAACTACCGGCATCAAGTAGGACCTTGCCGTACTCAATGGAAGTCCGGGGCTTTCGCCCCGACAAGTAATACAAGCTGGGATCTTGTCATACAAGATTGTGACTTGTACCATAAAAACCACGCAAGAAAACGCTTTCTCAGTTCGCATCAAGATCAACGAGGATCGGAGACAACAGTGCCGGTATTTCCAAAGGGTGAAGCAGTCGCCCCCGAAGGTGCTTCCAAGGCCCGGGCATCGGAACCGAAGGGCAAGCGGTCCAGGCGGCGGCTTCGCGCCTCCGCCATTATCGCTGCCACAGCTGCTGCCGTTCTGGCGCTTAGCGCTTGCGGCGGTGGCGCAGAACAAAAGAGTGCCGACGGCAAGGTGGAGCTCCGCTTTTCCTGGTGGGGTGGCGACAAGCGTGCGCAATTGACGCAGGCAGCCATTGCAGCTTTTGAAGCCGAGAACCCCAACATCAAGGTCAAGGCCGAGTATGGAGACTGGAGCGGCTACTGGGACAAGCTGGCAACGCAAGTTGCTGCCAACGATGCTCCGGACATCATCCAGATGGACGAAAAGTACATCACCGAGTACTCCACCCGCGGCGCGCTGCTGGACCTCTCCAAGTACGACATCGACACCTCCAAGCTGGACGAAGCGGCACTGAACGCAGGCAAGGGCGCAAAGGGGCTCACCGGTATTGCGGCAGGCATCAACGCTGCCACGATCCTGGCCAATCCGGCGGTCTTCAAGGCTGCCGGCGTTGCACTCCCGGATGACAAGACCTGGACGTGGGAAGACTTCGAGCGCATCGCTGCTGAGGTCACCAGCAAGTCGCCGAAGGGAACCTACGGGGCTGCTGCATACGGTACCGACGAGGCGTCCCTGGGTGTGTGGCTACGCCAGAATGGCAAGTCGCTGTACACGCAGGACGGCAAGCTTGGCTTCGAACCCTCGGACATCGCAGGTTACTGGGACTTCCTGAAGGATATGAGCGAGAAGAAGGCCGTTCCGTCGGCATCGGAGATAGTTGAAGCCGAAGCTGCGCCGCTGGACCAGAGCGGCCTGGCAACGGGCAAGAACGGCATGGCCTTCTGGTGGTCCAACCAGTTGCCGGCGCTCGAGAAAGCTGCGGGCGGGGAGCTGCAAATCCTCCGTTTCCCGTCCAAGACGGGCAAAGCCGCTGATACCCAGCTTTGGTACAAGGCCTCCCAGTTCTGGTCTGCATCCTCCAGGACCAAGCACCCTGAAGAGACGGCCAAGTTCATCGACTTCCTGACGAACAACGTCAAGGCCGGCGAAATACTGCTGGCTGACCGGGGCGTCTACCCCAACTCGGACGTCCGCGAAGCAATCGCTCCCAAGCTGGCCCCGGCGGACACCAAGGTGGTCAACTTCATCAGTGACATCCAGCCCGAGCTCGGTGAAGCTCCGGCTGCGCCGCCCAAGGGTGCAGGTGCCATCCAGGAAATCATCAAGCGCTACTCCTCGGAAGTCCTGTTCAATAGGCTCTCCACCGAGGAAGCCGGCAAGAAGGCCGTGGACGAAATGAAGTCCGCCATCGGAGCCTAGCTTCCGGCGGCACCGGACCAAGAGAACCACCGCACCAAGAGAACCGCGTCCCGGGCGAATCATTCGTGATCCGTCCGGGGCGCGGTTTTTGCGCGCGCGCACCCAACTGAGTCGCATTTGTGCGCGTTTAGAAGGCTCAAAACGCGCACTGCTGCTACTTGGTTGGGCTAGTCTTCCGCGATAACTGCCACAGCTCCGGCGGGGACCACGCCGGTGAAGCGCGCTCCGCTCAGCAGCTCGTCGCCGTCGGCCTTCACAGTCACGTCCTCCCGGCTGTGGTTGATGGCGAAGAGGAAACTGCTGCCATCCGCGGATCGCCGCCGTGTGAGTTCGACGCCGGCAGAAGCCTCGGCAACGGCCGTCACCCCAGCTTCCTCCAGCAGGCGGGCAGTCAGCGAATCGATGCCGTCGGCGTCGGGTAGTGTCGCAAGGTACCAAGCCGCCCCCGCCCCGGTGGGTCTGCGCGTGAGGGCGGGAACGCCGTCGAGCGGGTAGTCCGTAAAGGTAGCCAGAACCTCAGCTGGCCGGCCGTCAGATTCAGCCACGTGAACGTGTTCGCTCCACAAGGAACCAAGTGTTCCATCGCTGAGGGTGACTGTGCTGCCGGGGAAAAGCGGATGGAATTCCTCGGTTCGGATACCCAGCAATTCGCGGAAAGCGCCCGGGTAGCCACCCAGCCGAACGTGGTCCTGCTCGTCCACGATGCCGCTGAAGTAGCTGATGAGGACCGTTGCGCCGCCCTCTGCTGCGGCAGCGATAGAGGCGGCCGCGGCATCCGTCACGGCGTAGAGGGTGCAGACCAGAATGAGATCGTAGCCGGAGAGGTCGGCGGAGGGGTGGACGAAGTCCGCACTGACACCACGCAGGTACAGCGAGCGGTGGAAAGCACGCATGGTTTCCAGGTACTTCAGGTCCTGGCTTGGGTGCGAGTCCAGCTCGGAGGCCCACCATGCTTCGTAGTCAAAGACGAAAGCAACGCGCGATTCCACGCGGGAACCCTTCACGGATTCCACCTTGGAGAGGGCTTGGCCGAGCTGCACCACATTGCGCCAGACCTGTGTGTCGCGACCGCCGTGCGGAACCATGGCTGAGTGGAATTTTTCAGATCCAGCCTTGCTCTGGCGCCATTGGAAGAACATGACGGCGTCGGCGCCGCGGGCCACATGGGCCAGGGAGTTGCGGAGCATTTCCCCGGGCATCTTTGGCTGGTTATGGGGCTGCCAGTTGACCGCCGATGTGGAGTGTTCCATCAGGATCCACGGTTCGCCCCCGGCCACGCCGCGCGTGAGGTCAGCGCTGAAGGCAAGTTCGATTTCCCGTTCAGGATCGGCAGCCACCAGATAATGGTCGTTCGCGATCACATCCATGTCCTTGGACCAATCGAAGTAGTCCAAGGTTTTGGTGGCACTGGAAACCATGAAGTTGGTGGTGGCCGGGACGTTCGGTGTAACTTCGCGGATTACTGCCAGCAGGGCGCGGTAGTAATCGATGAACGCCCACGAGTTGAAGCGTGCAAAGTCCAGCTGCTGTCCCGGGTTGAGCGTGGTGGGTGCGGCGCCGGGCGGGATGATTTCCTCGAATGAGGCGTAGTGCTGGGACCAGAACGCGGTTCCCCATGCCTCGTTGAGGGCCTCGATGGATCCGTACCGGCGTTCCAGCCAGGCCCGGAATGCGGCAGCGTCTTCTTCGCCGTAGAACTCGCCAACATGGCAGCCGAGCTCATTGTCCACATGCCACAATGCCAGCGCGGGGTGGTTCTTGTAGCGTTGGGCGATGACCTTCGTCATCGTGGTTGCGTACTTGCGGTACATCGAGGACGACGGCGTGTAGTGACGTCGCGAGCCGCGTTCCAGCCTTGTTCCTTCCGCTGTCACGGGAAGGATTTCGGGGTGTTTCCTGGCCAGCCAGGCTGGCGGTGACGCGGTAGCCGTAGCCAATGCCACCTTGATGCCGGCTTCGTGGAGGTTGTCCAGGACGTCGTCCAGCCAGCCGAAATCGTACTGGCCTTCTACCGGTTCCAGCAGGCCCCAGGAGAAGATGGCGACGCTCAGGAAATTGACCCCCGCCTCCTTCATGAGCTCGATATCTTCACGGCGGACGTCTTCTGGCCATTGCTCAGGGTTGTAGTCGCCGCCGTAGGCCAGGCCATTGATGCTGTTCCATACGGGCGATGCTCCGGACGGGCTTTCGGATGGGCCTCGGGAGAGTTCAGGGGAGGACAAAGGGACTCCTTGGTCAGGTTCGGCTGTGCGGGATAACTGTGGAGCTTGGCTGCTATCAGGTTAGGCGAGGATCTTGGAAAACGCTTGCCCAGATTCCCGATTGGGGATATTGTATCGATTCAGAACGAGTGTAAGCGAGGTCACTCTCCCTGGTGGGGAACCGAAAAGGCTTGCACCAACTGAGCAAGGAGGCTCTCATGATCAACAGAAGGAATTTCCTCACCACGGTGGCCCTTGGCACTGCATCCGCGGCATTCCTGTCCGCCTGCGGCCAGTCTTCGTCGTCCAGCAAGACGGGTTCTGCCGATAACCCCGTGACCATCACGTACACCTGGTGGGGCAACGACGACCGTGCTGAGCGCACTCGCAAGGCCATCGCACTGTTCGAATCCAAGAACCCTGACATCAAGGTCAACGGCAACTTCACCGACTTCGCCGGATACTGGCAGAAGCGCGCCACTGAAGCTGCCGGTGGTGGCTTGCCGGACGTCATGCAGTGGGATTTGTCCTACCTGCGCGACTACGGCCAGCGCAACCAGCTACTGGACCTGGGCACCGTAAAGATCAACACGGACGCCTTCGACAAGTCACTACTGCCCTCGGGCCAGATCCGTGGCAAGACCTACGGTATCCCCACCAGCACCAACGCCTTCGCGGTCTACTACGACCCCGCCAAGCTCAAGGCCATGGGCATCGCTGAGCCTGATGGAACGTGGAACTACAAGGAGTTCAACTCTTTCCTTGCCGAGGTGGGGCAGAAGGGCAACGGAACATTGTTCGGCGGCACCGACTACACCGGTGTTTGGTGGATGTTCAACATCTGGCTGCGCCAAAACAACATTCAGGCCTTTACGGATGAAGGCAAGCTCGGGTTCTCCAAGGACGACCTCAAGAAGTGGTGGAACACTACCGCCCAGCTTCGCGGAACCCCGGCGTTAGTGGGCGAAGACAAAACGACGCAGCTGCTGCCGAAGTCCCCGTTCGGCTCAAACGTCACTGCCACTGAAGCCACGTGGGACAACTTCATGGCCGGTTACCTCGGCGATAGCGGCGCCAAGGAACTGAAGCTGGTGCCGGTTCCCTCCGACGACCCCGACAACCTGGGACTCTTCCTCAAGCCGTCAATGCTGATGGTGGCCAGCGCCAAGACCAAATACAAGGATGCTGCTGCCCGGTTCATCGACTTCATGGTCAACGATCCCGAGGTAGGCCAGATCTTCAAGACCTCCCGTGGTGTTCCGGCATCCAAGACCCAGCGCGACGGAACCACCTTCGAAGGCACAGACAAGCTGGTTGTGGACTACGAAAAGTCCATCGAAAAGTACCTCAAGGATGCTCCGCAGCCGCCCATCGTCGGTTTCGGCACGCTTGAATCCTCTTTCAAGCGCGTCAGCTCCGAGCTCAATTACGGCAAACTCACCATCGACGCCGCTGCAGATGCGTGGTTCAAGGAAGCCGAAGACCTTATCAAGCAGAATGCCTGAGCAGACTTTTGTGTCTGATCCAGGCTTCCCAACTGACGGACTGATCCCGTGACTCAAACCCCAACCCTGAGCAGGCGCTCCCAGTCGTCCGCTCCCTCGCAGCCGCGTACATCGCGGAGACGAGGGGCGGACGCCCGCGCCGGCTACACCTTCCTGCTTCCCTGGCTGCTCGGATTCATTGCCCTGACCGTGGGCCCGATGATTTCCTCGCTGTACCTTTCCTTTACCAACTACAACCTCTTCGATCCCCCCAAGTGGATAGGCCTGGACAACTACGCCACGCTCTTCCAGGACGAACGCTTCCTGCAGTCGGTGGGAGTGACCCTTAGCTACGTAGTGTTCGGTACCCCTTTGAAGCTGGCGGCGGCGTTGGCGATCGCGATGCTGCTCAACAGCAAGCGCAAGGGCCAGGGCTTCTACCGCTCCGCGTTCTATGCCCCGTCCTTGATCGGCGCGTCCGTGTCCATCGCTATTGTCTGGAAGGCGATGTTCGGCGATTCCGGTCCTGTGGATGAAGGCCTGTCCTTCTTCGGGATCAACCTCGGCGGCTGGGTGGGCAATCCATCCATGACGATGCCCATGATGATCCTTTTGACGGTGTGGCAGTTCGGGGCCCCGATGGTGATTTTCCTGGCCGGGCTCAAGCAGATTCCTGCCGATCTCTATGAGGCGGCTTCGATGGACGGCGCCGGTCCGGTCCGTAAGTTCTTCAACATCACCTGGCCCATGCTTTCCCCGGTGATCTTCTTCAACCTGCTCATGGAAACCATCCACGCGTTCCAGATCTTCGCCTCGGCGTACATCATCTCCAACGGTGAAGGCGGCCCGGCAGGCTCCACCCTCTTCTACACCCTCTACCTGTACTTGCGCGGTTTCAGCGACTTCCGGATGGGCTACGCCTCGGCTATGGCCTGGCTCCTGGTGATCGTGGTCGGCATCATCACGCTGATCTTCTTCAAGACCTCCAAGTCCTGGGTCCACTACAGCGGTGATTCAAAATGACAACCATGGCAACGCCCACCCAATCCACGCCCTCCACGGCGGCCCCGGCCTACAACCCGAAGTCCGAGTCGGGCACCGCCAAGCGCATCAAAAGCATCATCTTCCACATCGTTGCGCTGGCGCTTGTGGGGGTGGTCCTCTACCCGGCGCTCTGGATGGTGGCCTCGTCCTTCAAACCGAACTCTGAAATCGGTGGTTCCACCACCCAGCTATGGTCCAACAACTTCAGCTTCGACAACTTCGTCACGGCCATGGACGGCATCGGCGGGGTGTCCACCCTGACGTTCTTCACCAACTCCCTGATTCTGGCCGTAGGCGCCGTGGTGGGCACTGTCCTGTCAGCGTCCATCTCCGCCTACGCCTTCGCAAGGATCAATTTCCCAGGCCGTGGATTGTTCTTCGGCATGATGATTGCCACCTTGCTGCTCCCGTTCCACGTGGTGATCATCCCGCAGTACATCGTGTTCCAGCAGCTTGGCCTGGTGGACACCTACGTGCCCCTGCTGATCGGCAAGTTCCTCGCCGCGGACGCGTTCTTCGTCTTCCTCATGGTCCAGTTCATGCGTGGCCTCCCGGCCGAACTGGACGAGGCCGCCCGCATCGATGGCGCCGGACACGTCCGAATCTTCGGCTCGATCATGCTCCCGCTGATGAAACCGGCACTGATCTCCACGTCGATCTTCTCCTTCATCTGGAGCTGGAACGACTTCCTGGGCCCGCTGCTCTACCTGAACACCCCCGAAAAGTACCCGCTTCCCCTGGCGCTGCGCCTCTTCGTGGACCAGACCCAGAGCTCGGACTACGGTGCCATGATCGCCATGTCCGTTCTTGCGCTCCTGCCCGTGCTGGTCTTCTTCCTGGTCTTCCAGCGCTACATCGTAGAAGGCGTTTCAACCCAGGGCCTCAAGGGCTAAGGAGTACAGGAGATGAGCATCATGGACACGACAGGAAATTCCCACGCGGAGAAGCCCGGCATTCCGGTCAACCGCTTTGCCCTCTTCTCCGAGACCATCCTTGCGGGCGTCGTTGTCCTTCTCCTGTCGATTCCCTTGGTGACGGCGCCGGCGGCCTATGCTGCCGGCGTCGCCCACCTTGAACGGCACCTCAGCGGCAGGGATGATTCCCTCAGGAGCCTTTGGAGCAATTTCCGCCGGGCGCTGCCCGGCAGTTGGAGGACGGGAATCACGACGGCGGCAGCCGCCGTCGTGATTGTAATGAACCTGCTGCTCGCTTGGGTTGGTCAACTGCCCGGCCGGGCAGTCATCCTTCCGGCGACCTTGATTTTGGCCGCAGGGGGCGCGGTGCTGTTCCTGCGGATCGCCGCCAATTGGATCGGCGGCGTGAACTGGAGTGGCGATGCCGCCGAACTCCCGGGGCCGCAGCGCTGGCAGGCGGCCTACGCCGAAGCCAAGACTGATGCCGTCCGCGACTGGAGTGGATCCCTCCTCCTGCTGGCAGCAGTGTTCATGGCGGTGGTGTTTGTGTGGATGCTTCAGGCGCTCTTCCTGATCGTGCCCGGCATGCTGATTCTGGCCGCCGCCGCCATCAGGATCAGGACCGCCAACCGCACCCACATCTGAGAGTGCATCCGACAACCTGCTGAATCGAGCTGACAGCCCCCCGTGTCACCGCGTCCGTTGCCACCGCCCCGTCCCTCTGACCAGACCTCGAACTCCGCCGGCAAAGACGCCATACCGCCAAGGCCCCGCTCCACCGAATCGTGGCACTACCCACTCCGCCACCACAATTACCGGATCTTCGTGACGCTTTCGCTCGTCGGCAGCGGCGGAGTGTGGATGCAACGACTCGCCCAGGATTGGCTTGTCCTGCAGCTCACTGGAAGCCCGGCCGCGGTGGGGTTGGCCGTGGCACTTCAATTCCTGCCCATGCTGGTGGTTGGTCCCGTCAGCGGCGTGCTGGTAGACCTCTTTCCGAAGCGCCGAATCCTCATGGTGTGCCAGTCTGTGGCTGCACTGCTGGCCGCTGGACTAGCTGTTTGGAATGCCATGGGCGGCACGGATGTGTGGGTTGTCTATGGCTCCTGCGTTGCTTTGGGAATTACAAGCTCCATTGATGGGCCCGCCCGGCAAGTCTTCGTCAACGAGGTAGTTGGTGATGCCGGCCTGCCGGCGGCTATCGGCCTGAACAGTGCCATAGGTCAACTGGGTGCCATGCTCGGTCCCGCCCTGGCCGGCATCGTCATTGCCCAGGCTGGCCCAGCCGCCGCGTTTGCGACGAACGCGGGGATCGGGGTGGCCGTTTTGGTGATGATCGCCATTATCCGGCCATCTGAGCTTCATCACGCACACGACCCCGACGCTCTGCCGCGGGACAGGCGTGGACAAATCCTGGCTGGCTTCAGGTATGTGAGGGCGAGGCCCCAGCTTTTGCTCATCATGCTGTTGGCGGGGCTCCTGGGAGCGTTCGGCATGAACGGTCCGGTGGTCCTTGCAGCGTTCGCTGACCGTGTGTGGCACAGCGGTCCTGCCGGATTTGGGCTCTTCAATATGGTCAGCGCCTTGGGAGCCTTGGCTGGTGCTCTCCTGGCTCCCCGGATCAAGCACTTGGGCCGCAAGGGGATCGTGGGTAGTGCCGCGCTGTTCGGGTTCACGCAGTTTCTTGCCGCGCTCATGCCTACTCAGGAATTGTTCGTAGCCATGCTCGTGGTGGTGGGATTCATGACGCTCATGTTCCTCACAAGTGCGGCCACCAGCGTCCAACTCGAAGCCGGCCCAAGCGTGCGGGGCAGGGTCTTGGCCCTCTACTTTCCACTTCTCCTGGGCGGGCATGCCTTGGGAGGCTTGCTCGCTGGCTGGCTCACGGAAGATTTCGGCGTGCGTACCGCATTGCTGGTCACCGGTGCGCTGGGGATGATATCCGCTGCGGTGATCGGGTTGTTGCTGTGGCGCAAGCGCGCTAGCTGTATTGACCTGGGAGGTTGGTGACGCGGCTGGCCGGTGTCTGACCCTTGAGGGCAGTGTGGGCTCGGTGGTGATTGTAGGCATGGAGCCACTCGGGGAAAGCTGCGACACGCTCGGCCTCGGAGCGGTAGGGCCGGATGTAGGCCCATTCCTCCAGCATCGTGCGGTTGAACCGTTCGACCTTGCCGTTGGTCTGCGGGCGATAGGGGCGGGTGCGTTTGTGCTTGATGTCCGGGCCCAGGGCCTGAGCGAAGGCCTTGGACCGGTAGCAGTTCCCGTTGTCCGTCAGGACCCGCTGGATAGTGATCCCTTGGGCTTGGAACCAGATATTGGCCCGCTGCCAAAAGGCTGCTGCTGTTTCCTTTGTCTCGTCCGCGAGGATTTCGGTGTAGGCCAGGCGGGAGTGGTCATCGACTGCGTTGTGGAGGTAGTGGTAGCCGGGCCGGCGGTTGGACGGCGTCCCGGCTTTGTTTCGGCGTCCGGCGGCCCTACTCAGAACCCGGTGTCCACCGCCGTCCGGGATCCGGCCGAGTTTCTTGATGTCGACATGGACCAGGTCCCCGGGCCTGTCGTGTTCGTAGCGGCGGATCACCCTTCCGGTGCCGCGGTCGAGCCAGGCCAGTTTCGCCAGCCGGTAACGGGACAGCACGCGGTGCACAGTGGACGGGTGGATGCCCAGCAGATAACCGATCCTGGCAGGCCCCCACCGGCGGTTGACGCGCAGGGCGATGATCCGCCGCTCGATACGCGTTGCCGTCCGCCGTGGAGAAGAATGCGGGCGGCTGGAGCGGTCCTCCATCCCAGCCGGGCCGTGCTCGCGGTAGCGCCGCGCCCACCGCGCGGCGGTCGGAACCGAGACCTGGAACCGTTCCGCGGCCCGGCGCAGACTCCAGCACTGATCAACGACACATTGCGCGAGCTGCAGCCTGCCACGAGGCGTCAGAAGAGCGTTAGGGTGGGACATGAAGACCTCCGTGCGTGGAATTGGACTCTAGACAAGCCCCACTCCACCCGGAGGTCTTCTTCATGTCACCAAACCACGCCGAGCGTCATCAACGTCCGTGGTCAATACAGCTAGCTCGCGAGACGGCATTAGATGACAGTTGAGACGCAAAACATTGCCATCAAATGCCATCTCGGCGAACCAAGCGTTGGATTTCCTGGAGATCCAGCTTTCCGTCACTGATCCAGACGAAGTTGGTGCGCTTGACGGTGGATCCGGCTGTGAGCTCAACGGCCTTGTCCCAAGCGAGGGCCGAGCCGACGGCCGGGTATTCGGACAACCGGACGAACCATGGGTCCGGCGATTCCGGTGGCGCGGCAAAAACCAGAGTGGCAGGGCCGCCGTCGAACTCTCCCGTCCACGCCAGCCACGGCGCAACGGAACCATGCACGGCAGGCTCCCCGTCACCTGTTAAGGAGAAGACGCGCGGCGAGCTATTGACAGGAAGACGCCAGAAGAAGCCGCCGTAGCCGCTGCCCGGGGCACCATGCGAACCGGGGCTGCCGAGTGAAACATCGACGGCGGCGAGCAGTTCCGTCTCGATGTCGAGGCGCCAAGTGCGCGAGTCAACGACGGTCCGCCCGTATGATCGTCGCTCCTTGAGGACCAAGCCGCCGTCGGAGGCCAGCCAGTCGAGTTCAAGGGTCGTCCGGTCGCCTTCACGGGTGATCTTCGCTGCTTCAATGCGGCCGTGGTCCAAGAGGTCCACATACTTCCCAGCCGATCGGCGGTAGCTTCGGCCGCCCCAGAAGTTGCTGCCATTGACGTCCTGCAGGGCGAATCCCGCGCCGAGATGCCAAACGTGATCCGCCGGCAAGTGATCGGTCACCACTGTGCCGGACAACGTGGAGACCGGGTGGAGATACGGCCGGGGCGAGAGCTCGGTTTCGAGGTCCGGTCCGCTGCGAAGGGTGGCCGCAGGGTTGTTCCCTGAAGAGAAGAGAGGCTCCGCACCCGTGGTGGTCGGACGGGCCCAAGGGAGGCCCAATTCGCTGAAGGTGGCGTGGGCGCGCGTGGCACGATCCAGGATTTCCTCGATGCCTGGGATGACGGCGTGGGCCTGATCGCCCTGGCCAACCCAGTCGACACTGGTGTGGGGAATGAGCGCGGGAGCCTCGGCGGTGCGGATGGCCTCGAGGACACGCATGAAGGCGCCGCTGTGATCCAAGGGGCTCAGGAGCGGCGTTCCGGACGACAGGTGCTGGAGCAGGTTTTCGGTGAGGTCGTCGCGGCCGAAGGTGCGGGTCGATTCGCCGTCGCCGTTGCGTACTGTGACACGGTCCTCCGTGTAGTGGAACACGGCAGTTCCTTCCGTTCCGTGGAGGGTGACGTAAGGTTCCACGGACTCGGCGGCGCAAAGCGTCAGGGCGCAGGTGATGGGCAACCCGTCCACGGTCCGCATCCGGATCACTGAGGTGTCATCGGCTTCGATGTCGTTGGCACGGTAGAGGTCGGTCTCCACCGAAGCGAGGTCGTTTGCGGTGCGGGCGCCGGCGATGCGCAAGGCCGTGGCAATGGCGTGGGCAAGCGGGTTCGTGGCCACACCGTCCACGACGTCCACCCCGTCCAGGCTGCGCTTTCCAGCCCATCGCGACCGCTTGTAGTAGGCGCGGTCCCGAACCCATCGGCCGGTAGCCGAGATTCCTTTGAGGGTTCCAATACCGGGGAGTTCGTCCGTGGCTTCGCCGCTGGCCAGGCGTTCAAGTGCCTTGATGGCGTGTGAACCGAGGCTTTGGAATCCGATTTGGACGCTGCGGCCGGCAGCGGTGGCGGCTTCCTGAAGTCGATGGAAATCCTGCATGGACGCGACCGGGGGTTTCTCCAGATAAAGGTCCGCGGCGGAGGCGAGCACTGCGAGTGCCAGCGGCGCATGGGTCTGGATGGGAGTTGCCACGATGATGACGTCTGGCTGGTGTCCACCTGCCAACAGGGCATCCAGATCGGCGTGAATGGCGGTGTTCTCCGGCAACGCGCCGGGTGCCGGAGGGTTGGGATCCGCCACAGCGACGAGGTCTACCGTTCCCAAATGGCCAAGACGTTCAAGGTTGCCCAGGTGGTGTGCTCCGAAGCCGTGAACACCAACCAGGGCTATTCTCGCCGGAGCTCTCCCGGGCGTCTTGGTGCTCAGGGCTGACTCGTCGGACGGCTTGTCCATGGTTCTCCTCTGCTGGCGCTGCAACGAGGCAATGACGCCGTCGTCAGGGTAATTCGTGAAGTGTCCCAGCGGGTTCAGGCTACACCTAGCAAGCGCTTTCCCAGACCCGACTGAGCTCAGTGTAGCGCGGATTTGGCTGGAATGTAACGATTCAAGAATTGTCTTGACTCTCGCGAGGGGATGCGTCTAGATTTTCGGGAAAGCGTTTACTGACTGTGACGCGGCCCACCCGGGCTACCCTGATCGGCTTGCATGACTCGTTGTTCTGCCACTTCGCAACACTTTTCTTGCCAGCCGATCGGGGCTTCTTCTGCAACGATGGAGAGGGGATGCCATGGCGTCTGCCGCCTTCGCCTTTAAGGCCTACACGCTCTTTGACACGCTCTTGTGGATTGCATGCCTGAATATCCTGTGGATCATTTTCACGGTACTGGGTGGCGTTGTCCTTGGGTGTGGTCCCAGCACTGTGGCAGCTCACATCCTGGTTCGCGAGAAGGTGCGCGGCGATGCCGCGCCGCTTGTGCGCCGCTTCGCCCGCGAGTACTTCAAGAACTTCGGCAAGGGGAATGCTCTTGGGTTGCCTGTGCTCATGGTCGGCGTAGCGCTCGTCCTGAACTGGGGGTATTTCTCGGCGGGCTGGGACTTTGGCTCGCAAGTAGCGTCGGCCGCGATCTTCGTCGCTGCCCTGTTTGCTGCCGGGGCGTGCTGCTACCTCTTCCCGATGTTTGCCCGCTACACCTTGCCGTTGCCCCAGTACTTCCTGATGTCCTCACGCTTTGCCATGAGGCACCTCGCCGGTACTGCCATTCTCCTTTTTGTGACTGCGGCCGCCGTGTTTGTTTGCCGTTCGGTGCCCGGATTGATTCCATTCTTTGGGGTCGGGGCGTGGCTCTATGTCACCGGGTGGCTGTGCGATCGCTTCTTTGCTGCCAACGACCACGCCATGGCCGCCGGCGAAGCGGCCGGGACCGAGGTCTTCGTAACCCCGGCAGCGGCAAGCCCGGCAGCGGCAACCCCGGCAACTGCCGCCCCAGCCGTCAGGCGGGAGGGCAACCTTGTCTGAGGCTCCACGCAACCGCCCTCCCGTTGATACCAGGATGCTCCTTCATCGCTCCTTGGACACCCCGGTCGCCGGCATGAATGAAACGTATCAAAACGAATCGTCACTGTGGAGTTTCAAGAGCTTTCCTGCCAACTCCGCAGATACACCCTCGATCTCAACCAACCCCGAAGAAGTGGAAAAGGAACAGCAATGACCAACAACGTCCTGTCCCGTAAGAAGCCAACGCTGGCGGCCGCCGTCGTCGTCGCTGCCGCCTTGGCCCTGACCGCCTGCGGTGGCGAAGCGCCGGCGTCGGACCTCTCATCCGTGAAGATCATGGCGCCCTTCCTGGAGGCGCAACCGCCGACGCCGGACGGCGCCGTGCAGAAGAAGCTTGAAGAGCTCACGGGCAAGGACATCAACATCTCGTGGGCGCCCAACGCCTCGTACGAGGACAAGATGAACATCACCTTGGCCTCCTCCGAGATCCCGAACGTCCTGGTGGTCCAGGGCAAGTCGCCGGGCTTCGTGAAGAACGCAGAAGCCGGGGCGTTCTGGGACCTCACCGATAAACTGAAGGACTACCCGAACCTGAAGACCACGTTCCCCGAAGTCCAGCAAAACGCCAGCGTCAACGGCAAGGTTTATGGGGTTTTCCGGGCTCGTAATCCGACCCGCGCCGCCGTGATGTTCCGCCAGGACTGGCTGGACAAACTGGGCCTGAAGGCGCCGGAGACCACCGAAGACCTCTACAAAGTGGCCAAGGCATTCACCGAGCAGGATCCGGATGGCAACGGCCAGAACGACACCTACGGCATCACGATTCCCAAATGGGGCGCCCTGGGCACCAACAGCCCCTACGACATGATCGAGACCTGGTTCGGCGCCGGAAACCGCTGGACCGAGCGGGACGGCAAGCTGGTGCCGAGCTTCGAAACCGAGGAATTCCTGCAGGCTGATCGCTTCATCAAGAAGATGGTGGACGAGAAGCTCATCAACCCCGACTTCGCCACCTTCGATCCCACCAAATGGAATGAACCCTTCTTCAACGGCAAGGGCGGCATTATTGTCGACGTCGACTCCCGGGTCAGCGTACTGATCAACCTTTTCAAGCAGGCCAACCCGAGCGACTTCCAGAACAAAGTGGGCTTCGTAGGCAGCCTTAAGGGCCCGGACGGTGAACTCCACGCCCACCCGACCGACGGCTACTCCGGCTTCCTGGCCATCCCCAAGTCCAGCGTCAAAACCGAAGCCGACCTGAAGAACGTCCTGACATTCCTGGACAAACTCAACAGCAAAGAAGTTGCAGTGCTTCTCAACAACGGCATCGAGGGGGTCAACTTCACGGTTGAGGACGGCCTCGCCGCCACCATCAAGCCGGAAACGCCGGAGGGCAAGGTAGTCAACACCGACATCAAGAGCTACGCGCAACTTGGAACCAACGTCACGGGGAACAACTTCTACCCGGTGAAGCAGGCGTCCGAGTACGAGCAGAAAGTCTTTGACGATCGCGTTGCAGTGATGGCAAACGACCTCAAGAGTGCCGTGTACAACCCGGCCGCGGCCTTCGTTTCCCCCACATATGTAGCCAAGGGCGCTCAACTGGACAACATTGTGGCCGATGCCCGCATCAAGTACCTGGCCGGGCAGCTGGACGAGCAGGGCTTAAAGGATGCCATCAAGCTGTGGAACACCAGCGGCGGTGACAAGGTCAAAGAAGAAATAAACAAGCTGTGGCAGGACACCAGGAAGTGACCGCCCCGGTCGTCGAAGCCAAGGCCCCGGAGCGGGCGGCCAGCGTGCCGCCCGCCCCGGCGCGGCGACGCAGCTTTGCAGTCCACTTCGCACATTACAAATGGTTGTATCTTCTCCTCCTGCCCGGCGTTCTGTACTTCGCAGTGTTCCGGTACGGTCCCATGTACGGGGTGTCCATCGCCTTCAAGGACTACGTTCCGTTCCTGGGCGTCAACGGCAGTCCATGGGTGGGATTGACGAACTTCACCGATTTCTTCGCCAACCCGGACTTTCCGCGGTTGCTGGGCAACACACTGATCCTGGCTTTCCTGAACCTGGGGATCGCCTTCCCGCTGACCATCGTCCTGGCATTGCTGCTTAACGAGGTCCGGCTCTCGGTTCTGAAGCGAACCGTCCAGACACTCGTCTACATCCCGCACTTTCTGTCCTGGACCATCGTGGCGTCCCTGAGCTTCCTGCTCTTCGCACTGGACATCGGGCCGTTGTTCCAGTTCGTCAACGGGTTGTTCGGCACCAACGTGGACATCCTGTCCGATCCGAACTGGTTCCGGCCGCTGATCGTGCTCCAGGAAATCTGGAAGAACACCGGTTGGGGAACAATCATCTTCCTGGCGGCACTGGCTACCGTGGACCAGGACCAGTACGAGGCCGCAATTATCGACGGCGCCGGCAGGTTCCGGCGCGTCTGGCACATCACCTTGCCCGGCATTCGGTCCACCATCATCGTGATGCTGATCCTGGCCATAGGGCAGATGCTCAACACCGGCTTCGAGCAGATCTACCTCATGACCAACGCACTCAACCGCAGCGTGGCCGACGTCTTCGATACCTACGTGTACTTCGTAGGCATCACCCAAGGCGCCTACAGCTACAGCACCGCCGTCGGGCTTTTCAAGTCTTTGGTGGGCATCGTACTGATCTTCGGCACCAACTGGCTGTCCAAGCGGTTCAACCAGAGCGGACTTTTCTAATGGAGATTCACAACACGCGCGGCGGGCGGATTTTCGATGCCGCCAACTACGTCTTCTTGTCCCTGATCGGCATCATCACCCTGTTGCCTTTCGTCTACGTCCTGGCAGGATCCTTCGCCAACGAAGCGGAAATTACCCGGCGGGCGTTCTTCGTCTGGCCGGAGCAATTCACGTTGGGGGCGTATGAGTACATCTTCTCCACGCCGGCATTTACCCGGGCACTGATCACCACCGTGCTGGTCACACTGGTTGGGACGCTGGTGCAACTGGTCCTCACGGTCACCATGGCCTACCCGCTGGCCAAACGTGGACTTCGGGGCCGGAAACTGATCCTGTCCCTGGTGGTTTTTGCCATGGTCTTCTCAGGCGGCATGATTCCAACGTTCCTCCTGGTGAAGGACCTGGGCCTGCTCAACAGCTACTGGGCGCTCATTCTGCCCGCGGCCATCAATCCGTTCAGCCTGATCATCATCAAGAACTTCTTCCAGGAACTCCCCGCCGAGCTCGAGGAATCGGCCAAGATGGACGGCGCGACGGAGATCGGAATCCTCTGGCGGATCCTGCTGCCGCTGTCCAAGCCGGTGTTGGCCACGTTTGCGCTGTTTTACGCGGTGGGTATTTGGAACGACTTCATGTCCCCGCTTTTGTACCTCAGCGACAACAACATGTGGACGCTTCAGATGTACCTGCGCCAGGTCACCGCCGCCTCGGATCTCCTTGGCACCGGCAACGTGGATCCGTCATACATTCCGCCCGAGCAAGGCATCAAGTTTGCCGTGATCGTGGTGGCAACCCTGCCCATCCTTATCTTCTACCCGTTCCTGCAGAAGCACTTTGCCAAGGGAATGCTGATCGGTTCGGTTAAGGGGTAGCAGCTCCTTGATGAAAGGAAAATCATGAAAATCCTCCTCGCGGGCGACTCCACTGTGGCAGCCTGCCCCAGCTACGAATACCCGATGAGCGGTTGGGGAGCCCACCTCGCGCCCGAAACCTATTGGTGGGCTGCGGTGCACAACTATGCCAAGGGCGGTGCCACTACAAAGTCGTTCCGCGATGAAGGCCTCTGGTATCAGCTGCTGGACCAGACCGTTAAGGGCGACCTCGTGCTGATCCAGTTCGGGCACAACGACCAAAAGCGCGGGCATCTCGCTGCCCGAACGGGCTACACGGAGAACCTGAAGCGGATGGTGGCCGATGTCCGTTCCAAGGGCGGCATTCCCATTCTGTGTACACCGGTGGAACGCCGGAACTTCCTGGATGGAACGCTGCAGCAGACGCTGGGTGACTATCCCGCCGTCGTGCGTGAACTTGGCATGGAGCTGGGGCTGGACGTCATCGACCTCAACCAGTGGACCCGCGCGCTGTACCAGGAACTGGGGGAGGAGGGGTCCAAAGAGCTGTTCTTCCACTTCGCTCCCGGCGAGCATGCGCACTGGGCTGGCGGCCTTGAGGACAACACGCACTTCCATGAGACGGGTGCGCGCCGGGTTGCGGTGTACGTCGCGGAGCAGCTCGAAGCGCTCGGCTATGGGTTGGCTGCCACCCTCAAAGCTGGAGTGGGCGCTTGATCTACTCCAACCCCTTGCGGGGTCCTTCGGATATCGCTGGTTGGGTCGCCGAAGGGCCGGTCCAGTTCGGAGTGTACGACGACGGCGGCCCGGATTTGGGCGGCGACGGAACCAGGGCGCTGGTTCTGTCGGGCTCCCTTGACCCAGAGGAACACGGAGACCATGCCCACTGGACCCTCTGGTGCCCTGAGGAAATCCCGGACCATGCCCGGATCGGATGGGAGTTCCTTCCGCTTGAGGAACCAGGCCTGGCCATGGTGTTCTTCTCCGCGCGGGGGCACGATGGCAAGGATCTGTTCTCCGCTTCGCTGGCACCGCGGACCGGTTACTATCCGCAGTACCACTCGGGGGATATTGATACGCTCCACATCTCCTACTTCCGCCACAAATACGCCGCGGAGCGTGCCTTCAGGACGTGCAACCTGCGCAAAAGTGCCGGCTTCGAACTTGTAGCGCAGGGAGCGGACCCGCTTCCTCCAGCTGAAGATGCAGGCGGCTTTTATCGGATGGAAGTCATCAAAGCTGGTCCCCGTGTGGCCTTTTCGATTAACGATTTGCCCCTCTTCGACTGGGTGGACACCGGCCAGGAACTCCTGGGCGGCGGCTACTTTGGAATCCGCCAAATGGCCCCTCTACGGGCGGCTTACCGAAACCTCTTGATCACTCCCTTGTAAGTCCCCGTCCTGGTGACCGGCGACACAACCCTATGACGTAGGATGTCCTCATGCCTCTCTTTGACCTGCCCCTTGAGCAGCTCCGTAACTACACCTCCAGCGCCGTTCCGCCTACTGATTTCGACGCTTTCTGGGAGCGCACCCTCGCCGAGGCCCGGGCCTTGCCCCTGAATGCTGCGTTTGAGCCGGTGGACAACTACCTCAGCGTCATGGACACGTACGACGTCACGTACTCCGGCTTCGGGGGAGACCGCATCAAGGGCTGGCTCCACGTTCCGTCGCACCTTGAGCCAGGGCAGCAGCTTCCCGTTGTCGTGGAGTACATCGGCTACTCCGGCGGACGCGGACTGGTCAACCAGAACACCCGGTGGGCGCAGGCTGGATACGCCCACTTCATCATGGACACCCGCGGCCAGGGCTACGGGGGCGTATCCGGTGACACCCCGGATCCACATCCGTCAGCCGGCGGCATCAGCTATGCAGGCCTGATGACCCGGGGAGCCGGCCATCAGGACGATTACTACTTCCGCCGGGTCTACGTGGACGCCTTCCGTGCGGTAGAAGCGGCGCAGAGCCATCCCGCCGTCGACCCTTCCAAAGTGGTGCTGGCCGGTATCAGCCAAGGAGGTGGCATTACGGTGGCGGCCGCCGGCCTGATGGCCGGAAGGCTCGACGGCGTGATCGCCGCGCTGCCCGACGTCCCCTTCCTGCAGGACTTTCCCCGTGCGATCGACATCGCGCCTCGTGGGCCATACCCGGAAATTGCCGGCTTCCTGGGGCGGCACCGCGACAAGTATGAGCCCATGCTTGCCGTGCTGAATTACTTTGACGGCGTGCATCTCGGCCGGGCAGCCACAGTGCCTGCCCTCTTCTCAGCAGCCCAGATGGACGATATTTGCCCGCCCTCAACCGTGTTTGCAAGCTTCAACAACTACGGCGCTGGAAACCCGGCTTCGGGCGGAGATGCGCCCGCCAAGGACATCGAGGTCTACCGCTTCAATAACCACGAGGGCGGCCAGGAACACCACTGGATCAAGCAGCTCCAGTTCCTCCGCAAACTTTTGTCATCATGACGGACCCAATTTGCCCGGTTTGACGAACCGCGGTTATGGTGTGGCTATGACTAAGCGTTGGTATGCGTATTTTTCGTTGGCTCTGGAGGGGCCCGCGTCTAACTGACACGCATCCAACTTTCCTTCAGAGCCAGCAGGGCAGAGATTATTCTCTGCCCTTCGCCATATCCGGCGGGTTCTGAAAAGGGGCCCGCTCCGCATCCGGAACAGGACCCAGAAATGACCAGCATCGCTGCAGAATCCACCGAGACACTCGATAACGAGGCACTCCCCGCTGCCGGGAAAGCTTCCCAGCCCGCCACCTCCAACTTGCGGGTAGCCCGCTTCGAGCCCCTTCCGGCCCCTCAGGACCTCATCGCCGAGCTGCCGCTGGACGCCCGCTCAGCTGCCGTCGTCGACCGTGGGCGGGATGAAGTCCGGGCCATCATGGACGGCGTGGACGACCGCCTGCTGGTCATCGTCGGGCCTTGCTCCATCCACGATCCCAAGGCCGGCCTGGAATACGCGCGTCGACTGGTCAGCCAGGCGGAGAAGCACAAGGAAGACCTGCTGATCGTCATGCGGACCTACTTCGAGAAGCCCCGCACCACAGTCGGTTGGAAGGGCCTCATCAACGATCCCCACCTGGACGGCAGCCACGATATTGCCGCCGGCCTGCGGGCAGCCCGCGGCTTCCTCAAGCAGGTCACCGCGCTTGGACTGCCCACCGCCACGGAATTCCTGGAACCTATCAGCCCCCAGTACATGGCGGACCTCGTCTCCTGGGGTGCCATCGGCGCCCGCACCACGGAAAGCCAGATCCACCGCCAGCTCGCCTCCGGGCTGTCCATGCCCATCGGCTTCAAGAACGGAACCGACGGCGACCTCCAGGTGGCCATTGATGCCTGTGGCGCCTCGGCGGCTGAGCAGGCTTTCCTCGGAATCGACGACGACGGCCGGGCGGCTCTCGTGGCCACGTCCGGCAACCCGGACACCCACGTGATCCTGCGCGGCGGCCGCAAGGGCCCCAACTACTCGCAGGAAGACGTTGCCGCTGCCTCCGCCAAGCTCGCCGCCAAGGGACTGAACCCACGCCTGATCGTGGACGCCAGCCACGCCAACAGCGGCAAGAGCCACCACCGCCAGGCCGAGGTTGCCTTGGAAATCGGTGCGCAGCTTGAAACCGGTTCTTCTTCTCCTGTTGCCGGCGTGATGCTGGAAAGCTTCCTGGTGGGCGGGGCGCAGAACCTCGACGTCGCCAAGCAGTTGGCTGGTGAGCAGGAACTGGTCTACGGCCAGAGCGTGACGGATGCTTGCATGGAATGGGACGTCACTGCTTCAGTGCTGGAGCAGCTCGCTGCGTCGGCCCGGAAGCGCCGGCTGGTTCCGGGGGAGTAGCCGGGGAGTAGAGTCCCACTTACCGGAAATGCTTTCACATTGGTCACTTCAGCCTCTAGAGTATCTAGCACATGGTTGTTTGATGGCTCAGCATCGGCACACCGTTCTACTGGGGGTGTCCTGTCCAGCTGAGAGCAAAGGAATATGGGAAATGTCCGCGGAGACTAACTTCTCGAATGCGCGTTTCATGACTGTGGCTGAAGTAGCCGACGTCCTGCGTGTTTCCAAAATGACTGTGTATCGCCTGGTCCACTCAGGGGAAATGCCTGCCGTCAGGTTTGGCCGCTCCTTCCGGGTGCCTGAAGAAGCCGTGGCCCAGTACCTCAAGGGTGCTGTGGTCGACGGACAATCGGAGACCGCCTGAGGGCGCCGGAGTCCGTCCCGCGGACCGTGGTCACGGGGTGCCCCTTTGAAGCGGTACTCTGTTAAGGAACGTTTTACGTCAATGTAAGAATCTGTCAGTTGTACTGTCTGCTGCTAGTCCGCGGATCCGTTCCAACAGACAGGACCTTCATCTAGTTTGTAAGGAACTTTCGTGGGTTCAGTTATTAAGAAGCGCCGCAAGCGTATGGCCAAGAAGAAGCACCGCAAGCTGCTTCGCAAGACTCGCCACCAGCGCCGCAATAAGAAGTAGAGATACTTCACCAAGCGTGAATGCCCGTTGCCTCCAAGGCGGCGGGCATTTTTGCTCTCTCACATCGTGACGCGTTTCGCCGGATGTTCTCTCACTTCCTGGCCTGTTTGGCGGGATGTTCTCTCACTTCCTGGCCTGTTTCGCCGAATGCTCTCTCACTTCCTGACCCGTTTGGCGTGATGTTCTCTCACATCCTGACCTGTTTGGCCGAATGCTCTCTCACATCCTGACCTGTTTGGCGTGATGCTCTCTCACATCGCGTTCCTGGCAAACCCCGACGCAACGGATGGATCCATCCATGCAGTCCGCAGGGCCCTCTTGATCTGCCGAACGGCATTGCCGAAGTTGTCCGCCTGGTCCTCTTTTCCAAAGACAAGGACAGTCCAACCGGCTGCTCTGAAGGCCTTATCCCTGTGCCGATCGCTATGCATCTGCTCCTCCTCAAGGTGATGGCCGCCGTCGTACTGGATCGCGAGGCGACGGGCCTTGAAACCCAAGTCCGCTGAGGGCGAGAAGGGGTCGTTCGCGCGCAGCATCACCTGAAGCTGAGGTTCCGGCAAATTGGCATCAAGCATGGCCATACGTAGCAAAGTCTCTGGAGCCGAGTCGGCCCCGACGCGCATAAGGTCCAGGGCTTGCCGTGCACGGACTACGCCTTGGCGGTTTTTGTGTCGCTCGACGATGCTCCCGAGCTCCTCAGCAGTAGCAAACGGTGCATCGCGCCCCTCAAACTCGGGCCGCGGAATGCGGATCAACTGATCTGCCACGCATACGAGGTCATGAAGGGGGAGACGACGCGCCAAATCCAGCCATGTTCGGGCTCGAGTGCTCATCCAAATCCCTTGGACTTGCTCAATCTCTCCCTCGAAGTGCTTTTCCGTGTGCCCGATGATGCCCTTGCGCCGAACAGATGGCAGATGTCGGGGTTTGCTCAAATGCAGTTCATTGGAATCCGAAAGCCACGCTGGCAAGACAAAACCATAGAGCCTGGCGGCAGTTGTGTGGGAGATCCAAGCGCCAGGGCTGGCTGAGGAAAGGGAACGGGCGGCTGCCGGAAGGTCGAAATCCCAATCGCTTGGCCGGTACAAGCCACGGCTAACGGGAAGAATGTTGCTGCTGCGCCAAATGGCAGCGGGGTTGATGCCCGCTGCTTTGGCTTCGTTCAGGCTGAAAGGCCGCAAGATCGGGCTGGACGGGTTGAGTAGCGAATTCTGCATACCCGCATTGTTTCTTGGAAGCGGCAAAGCGTGCAGAAGTTATCCACAGGCAGACCAGTGCTAATGGAGGATGAGAGAGCGGAACGGTGGAAACGCGTTGGGATGTGAGAGCGGAACGGTGGAAACGCGTTGGGATGTGAGAGCGGAACGGTGGAAACGCGTTGGGATGTGAGAGCGGAACAGCTAGCGGGGACCACGGAACTTTGAGAACCCACGCCACAATCCGTAAATGGCTCCGCCGACGGTTGCGGCCTTAAGTCCTAGGGTTGCTGCACGGCGTCCGGAGCGGAAGTCGTATACAGGCCAGTTGTTGTCGCGGGCATGCCGGCGCAGCTTGGAGTCGGGGTTGATCACCACGGGGTGACCCACCATAGTCAGCAGCGGGATGTCATTGGCAGAGTCGCTGTAAGCCCAGCAGTGTTCCAAGTCCAAGCCTTCTTGATCAGCTATGAGTTGGACGGCGATGGCCTTGGCCGGCCCGTGCAGGATGTCACCCACAAGCTTGCCGGTATACATTCCGTCATGGACCTCGCCCACGGTCCCCAGCGCGCCCGTCAGTCCGAGCCTTGTGGAGATGACTGTGGCAACCTCAATGGGGGTGGCCGTCACTAACCACACCCGTCGGCCTACACGAAGGTGCTGCTCCGCGAGTGCCTTGGTTCCGGGCCAGATCCGTGACTCGATCATTTCGTCATAGACTTCTTCGCCGAGGGCTTTGATGTCCTCCACGGTTATCCCGGCAGCCAGAGTCAGGGCCGAGTCGCGCACCGCATGGACGTCGTCCATATTCTCGCCACGCATGACAAATTTGAACTGCTTCCACGCGAAGCCAGCCGCCTGGGACAGGGTGAATGCCTTGCGTTCGTACATCTTGCGGGCCACGTGGAAGAGGCTCGCGCCCTTCATCAAGGTGTTGTCGACGTCGAAGAAAGCGGCTTCGCCGGTGTGCTGTGGCACCTTGGCGTCGGCGACCACGGCGGCGTTCTTCTCGTCGGGCATGCCTTGAGTCTAGTCAATCGCCCGGCCCCGGCGTTGAGGGCGCACGGTGGGCGACCGCCGGGGTGGATGTGAGAGAGGGATGGCCGGGGAGGGGGTGGATGTGAGAGAGCGTTGGGGCGGTTACCGTTGTGTCATGGCTATTCCCGACGTCGTCCTCCTCACCAAAGCTGACTGCCACCTGTGCACGGAGGCACGTGCCGCCGTCGAGCGCGTTACCTCGGCACTGGGCATCCAGTGGACCGAGCAGGCAATCGACGGAAAGGCAGAACTGCAGGAGCGTTACGCGGAGGAAATTCCAGTGGTGCTGGTGGATGGGGTCCAGCGCGACTTTTGGAAGATCGACGAGCAGCGCTTGACACGTACATTGAAAAAAGTTCTCGAAGGCTGAGGACCACGGGACTCTGTTACCCGGAAGTACCGGCTTTTGTTGAGTCCGCCCAAGGGCCATAGAGTGGAACAACAAGCGACGCAATGGAGAAAACCGTGACTGCGCTGGAACCGTCCCCGGGGGCAACAAGCGGGGACAACGAACCTGCCGCCAAGCAGATCCCGCCCGCGGCTGTGGCCCGGATGACTCTCTATTTGCGCGCGCTCAACTCGCTCCTGGCAGAAGGCGTGGAACGTGTGTCATCGGACGCGTTGGCCGAGGCTTCAGGCGTCAGCTCCTCCACGCTCCGCAAGGACCTCTCCTACGTGGGCTCGTACGGGACCCGCGGGGTGGGCTACGAAGTCCAGTACCTGAGCCGTCACATTGCTGCAGCCCTGGGCCTGACGCACGACTGGAAGGTCGCAATTGTCGGTGCCGGTAACCTCGGCAAGGCGCTGGCGCGGTATGGCGGCTTCGAGTCCCGGGGATTCGACGTCGTGGCTATCTTCGACGCAGACCCCATGGTGATCGGCAACGAGGTGGGTTGGTTGCGGGTCAGCGATTCAGCGGAACTTGAACGTGTCCTGGAACGCACCCACACCAACATGGTGGTGCTGGCATTGCCCGCCACAGTGGCCCAGGAAGTCTGTGATCGCGTCATCGCTGCCGGAATCCGGAGCATCCTGAGCTTTGCTCCGGTTCTCCTGCAGGTTCCGCCGCACGTGAACCTCCGCAAGGTGGATATGGCCACCGAGCTGCAGATCCTGGCGTACCACGCACAACGGGCGCAGACACCGGGTCAGGCTGTCTAGCCTTTCCGGGTCCGCGCCCGCTGTGGAACGAACTGCCGTGGTTTAGCGGCCGTACGGGTTCTGGTAAGGGTTGGCGAAAGGCTGCGGCTTACGGAAATAGGGAGCCGACGCCGGCAGGTACAGCAGGACGATTGCGGCCACTCCCAGCAGGATCACCAAGAGCTGCAGGATGCCATACGTAGCACCGAACTGGAACAGTCCGGCGAGGCCGAGGACGGAGATCGCCGCGAAGACGGTGCCCAGGATCCTGGCCCAGTTCTTGCCCTTGCGGACCGGGAATGCAACCAAGGCGTAGAGGCCCAGGGACACGATGGCCCCAATGATGGCGGCAACGACGATACCGCCACGCATGCCTTCCAGGGAGCCTTCCGGGAATTCAGTGCCCTGCTGTGCAGCCTGCTGGATCATCGAGTTGATGAAGGCATCCGAGCCGGTGGTGGCCAGGATCAGCGAGCTGATGGCGGACAGGATGCCCGCTGCGATGATCATCCAGAAGGAGATGTTGACCAGCGGGGGAACCGTAGCAGGCCCTGGCTGCTGGCTGGGCCAGTTGGTGTCCTGCCCGTATTGCGGGGCCTGCTGACCGTAGGGAGACGGCTGCTGGCCGTACGGCGACTGCTGGCCAAACTGCGGCGACTGCTGACCAAACTGGGGAGCCTGCTGACCATATTGGGGAGCCGGGGGTTGGCCATATTGGGGAGCAGCCGGGGACTGCTGACCGTACTGCGGAGCGCTCGGCTGCTGACCATATTGGGGAGTCTGCTGGCCGTACTGCGGTGCCGACGGCTGACCGTACTGTGGCATGGATGGCTGGCCCGGCTGCTCAGGCTTGTTGGCGTCGCCCTTGTTATCACCTGTGTTGGGATCGCCCGGTTTGGCGTCCCCGGCGTTGGACGGCGGGTATGGAGGGTTGCTCATGGCATTCCTTTGCTTGTTCGACTGCTGGTACGGCTGCCGGGATCAGCAAAAAGACCCTGCCCCCAGCCTGGTTCTGCTTCCACCGTACCTCCGGGGTCCGGTGCTGCGGTTGATCACACGCAGGAATTTCCTGCTTCAGATGAAATCATCACGATGGCGTACGCCTTCATGATGAAGGCCGTGGTGGTCGAATGGACCACCACGGCCTTGTGCACCTGTCAGGGCGGCTTGGATGAGCGCCCGACGGCGGTACTTCAGGCAGGTTAGACGGCGCCCTTTACTGCCTTGAACCACAGCTGCGAGTTCGGCAGCCACATCAGTACAACGGCCACCGCGCTGACCAGGAAACCGAACCAGTTGCCACCCAGGCCTGCACCGGGTCCGCCGGCGTTGATGGAGCCGAAGATGGCGAGCAACAGGGAAACTGCGGCAAGGACGGTGAGGGCGAGGCGTGCCCATTCCTTGCCTTCCTTCATCTTCATGGCAAGGACTATCTGGGCGGCTGCAACAGCAAGGCTGATGATCAGGAGAACCAGCAGGAGTGCGGCAACTCCCGGCATGAAAGCGAACGCTGCGATGATGGCGAAAAGCCCGATGAGGCCAAACAGGAGGCCCAGGAGTCCCGAGATGACCCAAATGAAGTACGACACTTTGAGCTCGGTGGGCAGGCCCATGGTCTTGAAGAGGCCCGAGAAACCACCTTGGGGAAGGATGTCATTGAAGTTGCGGGGGCCGTCGGTGGGCATTTCGAAGTGGAAACCGCCCGCCTGTCCGGGCTGGCCTGGCCCGGGCTGCGAGTACTGGCCAGGCTGCGAATACTGACCTGGTTGCGACGGCGGCTGGTAGCCCTGGGGTGGTTGGTAACCCTGCGGTGGTTGGTAACCCGCAGGAGGAACATTGCCGGGCTGCGGAGGCTGGGCGCCGGGCTGCTGAGGCTGTGGTGCTTCGTCTGGGTTACTCATGGCATCACTTTAGACCGCAGGTTGAGGGATGCATAGGAAATTCGGAGCTGCCGCGCAGTGAACTACAGGGTGTTTGCCGAATAATCGCAGGGTGACGAATGAGTATGCGAAACGGCGCCCCCACAGCGGAACTGTGACGGGGCGCCGTTTACTCGGGACTGCTGTACGAGTTCCCGTGCAAGCTGCTGTGGATCTAGGCAGCTGCCGGTGCGATGAACGCGAGTTCCAGGTTGATGACAACCTTGTCGCTGACCAGGACGCCACCGGCCTCAAGCACGGCGTTCCAGGTCAGGCCGAAGTCCTTGCGGCTGATGGTAGTTTCGCCGGAGACGCCTGCACGGGTGTTGCCGAAGGGATCCACTGCGACGCCGTTGAATTCGGTTTCGATGGAAACTTCCTCGGTGACTCCCTTGATGGTGAGATCGCCCACAAGATCGAAGCCGTCGCCGTTTGCCTTGACGTGGCGGGAGACGAAGGTGATCTCCGGGTACTTCTCCACATCGAAGAAGTCTTCGCCCTTGACGTGGCCGTCGCGGTTGACGTCGCCGGAGTCAAAGCTGGCGGTCCGGATGGTTGCGTTGACCTTGGAGTCCGTCAGCGTCTCGCCGACTTCGAGGGTTGCTTCGGCATCCTTGAAGACGCCGCGGACCTTGCTGATACCTGCGTGGCGGACGGTGAAGCCGATCTCGCTGTGAGAAGCGTCGAGGGTCCAGATGCCGGTGGTGACGTTGGCGGGAAGGGTCATCATGATGTTTCTCCTGTATGTAGTGGAAGGTACCGCTTGCTTGCCCGGCGGACTGGTTGATGCATTTACTTGAAACGTCAACCGAGCTTCGTGTCTAGTATAAACATGCATATGCATCTTTTATTCCAACTCCACGGAACATTTTGAGAAAACTTTGAGTTCTACTGACGGTAGAAGATTTCGGATCGCCCCGCTTCTTTGAGAAACTGGTAAACATGCCCCAAGCAACTGTCCATCTGCTTCGCCATGGCGAGGTCCATAATCCCGATGGCGTCCTCTATGGCCGGCTGCCTGAATTCCATCTCTCCGAGCGGGGCCGGGAGATGGCCCGCATGCTGGCCGAGCACTTCACCGTCCGCGCAAACGAGGGTGCCAGGATTGTCCACTTGGTCGCCTCGCCGCTCACGCGCGCCCAGGAAACGGCAATGCCCACTGCCGAGGCGCTCCATCTCGATATCCATACAGACCCCAGGATCATCGAAGCAGAGAACCACTTCGAGGGACTCCACCCCACGCGCAGCGAATTCCTGAAGCCCAAGCACTGGCTCTATTTCCGGAACCCCCTGCGCCCGTCCTGGGGCGAGCCCTACAAAGAGCAGGCCGCACGCGTCATGGCTGCCGTTGAAGATGCGCGTGTCAAGGCGATCGAACTGGGTGGCGACGGCGCGGAAGCGATCCTCGTCAGCCATCAGCTTCCCATCTGGTCCACCCGCCTGTCCGCCGAGGGCCGCCGGCTGGCGCACGACCCCCGTAAGCGTGAGTGCACCTTGACCTCCCTGACATCCCTGGTCCTGGACGAGGACGGCAGGATTGTGCGGGTCGAATACAGCGAACCTGCTGCCGTGCTCCTTCCCGGTGCAGCAAGCACTCCGGGGGCGTAGGCACATGGACAACAACGTTTCGCGTCGCGGCGTGCTCACAGCCGGTGGTGTCCTGTTGGCAGGACTTACCATGGGCCTGTCGGCCTGCGCCCAGAAGGACTCCCTCGCAGAGCAGGCCCGAAAAGGCGACAACAAGAACTACGTGGCCGGGGATGGTTCCGTCACCGAGTTCGCCAAAGCCGACCGTGCTGCACCGGTGGCGCTCAAGGGGACACTCTTCAATGGGGAGACGGTCAAGCCCGAAGACCTCAAGGGTAAAGTCACGGTCTTGAACTTCTGGTTCGCGGCCTGTGCCCCGTGTCGCGTCGAAGCTCCCCAGCTTGAAGCCCTGCACCAGGACTTCAAGGACCAAGGCGTTCAATTCTTCGGCGTTAACCTGCGTGACGAGAAAGCCACCGCAGAGGCCTTCGACAAGACCTTCAACCTCACCTACCCGAGCTTCAACGACAAAGACGGGGCTGTGCTCCTGTCTGTGTCCGGAATCGTGCCTCCCGGCGCGGTGCCCACCACATTGGTCCTGGACAAGGAAGGCAAAGTTGCCTCCCGCGTCCTCGGCGAAATCGAGAAAAGCACGTTGAAGGCCCTCATTACGTCCGCAGTGGCTGAGTAGTACCCATGAACAGTCCTTTCGCCGAGACGATCCTGAATGGATCACTGCTGCTTGCCGTGCCGGTTGCGCTGCTGGCCGGACTCGTCTCGTTCCTTTCGCCGTGCGTGCTGCCGCTCGTCCCCGGCTACCTTGGCTACGTCACGGGACTGACCGGCGTCGACCTCCAAAAGCAGCGGCGCGGCCGCATGCTGGCAGGTATTGGGCTGTTTGTGCTGGGCTTTTCGGTGATCTTTGTCCTCCTGGGCGGTGCGTTTGGGCAGCTCGGGACCCTACTGACAGGCCCGCAGAACGCCTGGATCACCCAAGTGCTGGGCATTCTGGTCATCCTCATGGGCGTCGTCTTCATGGGTGGCTTTGGTTGGCTGCAGCGCGACGCCAAAATCCATGCCAAGCCTCCGGCCGGCCTGTGGGGCGCGCCGCTGCTGGGGCTGACGTTCGGTCTGGGGTGGGCTCCATGCATCGGGCCCACATACTCCGCGGTACAGTTGCTGAGTTTGTCCGGCGGATCGTCGGCGGCAAAGGGTGCGCTCCTGGCCTTCGTTTACAGCCTTGGCCTGGGTATCCCGTTCCTCCTGATCGCCCTTGCCGTCCGGCGGGGCATGGGCGTCATGTCCTTCTTCCGGACGCACCGCCTGGCGATCCAGCGGTTTGGTGGAGGCATCCTGATTTTGCTCGGCATCCTGATGGCCACCGGTGTGTGGGGAACCTGGGTGACCGAGTTGCAGTACTGGTTCCAAACCGATGTGAAGTTGCCAATCTGATGAGCGAGTCCGTGAAAGCCAAGAAGAAGTCACCACCCGCTGAAAGCACGAACACGAAGACAGCGGAAGGAAAACTCCAGCAGGCCAAGTCCGAGGCCGCGCTGCCCTCCCTGGGTATCCTGGGCATGCTTCGGTGGGCTTGGACCCAGCTGACGAGCATGCGGACGGCATTGTTCCTGCTGCTCCTGTTGGCTGTGGGCGCGGTGCCGGGGTCCCTGTTCCCGCAACGCCCTGCAAACCCCGCGGTTGTCACCCAGTACATCAAGGACAACCCGTCCTACGGGCAGCTGCTCGACGCCCTGCAGCTTTATGACGTGTACTCGTCGGCCTGGTTCTCGGCCATTTACATCCTGCTGTTCATCTCCCTGATCGGTTGCGTCACCCCGCGGGCCATCGCCCACTACAAGGCGATGAAGTCGCAGCCGCCGCGCACCCCCAAGCGCCTTTCGCGACTGCCGGAGTACGGCACCTTGGCGCTGCCCGCCGACGCCGGGATCCCGGCGTCGAAGGCTATCAACGATGCCGCCGGACTGCTCAAAAGGCGCGGCTACCGCGTGGAAGTCAGGGACGTCGACGGCGACCTCCCGTCCTTGGGTGCCGAGCGCGGCTTCCTGAAGGAAGTCGGCAACCTGGTCTTCCACACTTCACTGATCGGCGTGCTGGTTTCCGTGGCTATCGGCGGCCTGTTCGGCTACAGCGGCCAGCGGATCCTGGTAGAAGGCGAGACGTTCGTCAATACTTTGGTGGGCTACGACCAATTCACGCCGGGCACCAACTTCCAGAGCAGTTGGCTCCAGCCCTACTCCATTCGGTTGGACAAGTTCGAGGCCACCTTCGATCGCGAATCGCCGAAGAAGATCGGCCAGCCCATCGACTACACCGCTGAGGTCACCACCAAGGAAAATCCGGATTCGCCGGCGAAGAAGGAAATCCTCAAGGTCAACGACCCCATCACACTGGGCGGCACCAGCCTGTACCTCACGGGAAACGGCTACGCCCCCGTAGTGACTGTCCGCGACGGCGAGGGCAACATCGCGTTCCAGGGGCCGGTCACAGCCAAGGTCCAAGGCGACAACTACTACTCATCCGTGGTCATCAAGGTGCCGGACGGCAAACCGGACCAGCTGGCGTTCCAAGGCTTCTTCCTGCCCACGGCCTTCAAGTCCGATGAGGGCATCTCCTTCAGCGCAAGTCCTGAACTCTTCAACCCACAGTTGAGCCTTGACTCCTACTACGGCGACCTCGGCCTGGACAAGGGCGTGCCGCAGAACGTGTTCGAGCTGGACGTCAGGGACCTCACGCAGCTCAACGGCCGGAAACTTGAAGCCGGCGGAATCACGCTTGCCCCAGGAATGACGAAAACACTGCCGGACGGCAAAGGCAGCATCAGCTTCGACGGCGTCAAGAAGTACATCGGCGTAGACGTCCACCACAACCCCGGGCAGCTGTACGCCTTGATCTTCGGCCTACTCGCCGTTGCCGGCCTGGTGACTTCGCTCTACGTCAACCGCCGCCGTGTCTGGGTCCGCACGGGAACCCACCAGGACGGCCGCACCATGGTGGAATATGGCCTGCTGGCGCGAGGCGAAGACCACCGGCTCGCGGGCGAAGCAGCAGCCCTCCGCGAACTCTTTACCCGGGAATGGCAGATCTCCTCTGACTCCGGCAACCCGGCAGCAACCCCCACAGTCTCTTCCCCAACCTCGAAGGACCAGTAATGCCCGTCATCAACGAAACCCTGGGCCAGTACAGCGAGCTGTTCATGCTGCTGGCCGCCGGCACGTACACCGTGGCGTTTATCGCGTTTGCCTGGGACCTGGCCAAGAGCAGCAAGGCGCTGCGTGCAATCGACTTGAAGGCTGCCGCCAGCTCTCCTTCAGAGAAGGTGGCGGTGGCCGCTGGTCGCGCCAGCGGACGCTTGGGAGGGACCGACGCCGGTGGGCCGGCTGGCCGTGCCGAGCGTCCGACGTCGGGCCTCACCATCGAGGGTGGCACAGCGGCCGGTGACATGAAGTACTCAGCCGAACGGCGTGTGCCTGCCCGGGTGGCTGTGGCACTTACAGTACTGGGCGTACTCATTCATGGTGCGGGCGTTGTGACCCGTGCACTGGGCGCAGGCCGGGTGCCGTGGGGCAACATGTACGAATTCCTCACCACCGGTGCATTCGTCGCCGTGGCAGTCTTCCTGATCGTGCTCATCCGCCGTGACCTGCGGTTCCTGGGTACGTTCGTCATCGGCCTGGCCATCATCATGCTGGTGGCTGCTTCGGTATCGTTCTGGACGCCGGTGGGCCACCTGGTCCCGGCCCTGCAGAGTTACTGGCTGATCATCCACGTCTCCATCGCGGTCCTCTCCTCGGCCCTGTTTACTTTGACCTTCGCCATGTCCGCGCTGCAGTTGGTTCAGTCGTACCGGCAGAAGAACCTGGCCGCCGGCCGGGCGGACAATCTTGGCTTCATGCGGGTGGTTCCGAACGCGCTGAGCCTGGAAAACCTGTCCTACCGCATCAACGCGATCGCCTTCATCGGCTGGACGTTCACCCTCATGTTCGGTGCCATCTGGGCTGAGAAGGCCTGGGGCAGGTTCTGGGGCTGGGACCCCAAGGAAGTGTGGACGTTCGTCATTTGGGTGGTCTACGCCGGATACCTTCACGCCCGGGCTACCCGTGGTTGGACTGGAACCCGCGCAGCGTGGTTGTCGATCGTTGGCTACGCCTGCGTGATCATCAACTTCACACTGGTGAACACCGTCTTCAACGGCCTGCACTCGTACTCCGGGCTCTAAGCCGTGCTCGGGCTCTAAGCCGCGGAACGCCTTAGATTTCCGTCGCGCGCCGGCGTCCGCTTATCAGCCACGCCGTGGTGGAGGGCAGGAACAACAGGATCAGGCCTGCTGCAGCCAGGACGTACTGCACGGCAAGCAGCACAGTGGACAGGATGCCTTCGCTTCCCGGCGCGACGACGAAATCGGCCGTGATCACTGTGACCACGGCGTGCAGGAGCGCCACCGGTGCCAGCAGCCAGCGCGCCCAGCTGCGGCGTTTGAAGGCCACAGCCAGCAGGACCGCTTCCATCGCGACCACCAGCGCAAGCATGGCCAGGCTTCCCAGGAACACGACGGCGGTTGCTCCCTCGATTGCCTGGGCGTCGCCGTCGGGGAGCTTTCCCGCGATAACGTCCTGGAGACGATCCAGGTGCGAATCGCGGGCAAGGAAACTGGTGACGACTACTGCGGTTCCTGCGGCAAAGCTGGCTACCCACAACCACCTGGACAGCAGCGCCGGGCCTGGTGGCCGCACGACGGCGTCGCCGGGTGCGGTTTCGACGGGTGCGGTAGAAGAGCCGGGCGGGGTAGGCGCGCCGGGTGGGGGAGGAGACAGGGAAACGCCGGAGCTGGCCTGCGGCGTGGACGGTGGTGGCCCGCCGATGGGTGACGCGGTAGTAGAAGACTGCCGTGATCCATCAGCTTGCCGGGCCATGTTCCCTACTTCAGTTCGTCGGTGCCATGGGTATCCGGCTCGCCGCGTTTGGCATCGCCGGACTTGTACCCGGGGGCTTTATTGCCCTGGCTGCCCTCCTGGCCATCAGTACCATTGAGCTTTCGCTCTTTGGCTTCCAGCTCTGCCTTGAGCTTCTTGAGGCGCTCTTCTTCGGCGGTGTTCCGGCGGCGGGTTTCGAGGTTGCGGAGGAACTCGGGATCGTCATCCGGGGCGGTGGGGTGGCGGCGGATGGGCTGCGCCGAGGGCTTGCCGTAGGGCCTGCCGAAGATGAACCAGAGGACTGCACCCAGGAGGGGCAGGACGATCATGACCACGATCCAGGCGGGCTTGGAGATGCCGCGTGTGTATCTGCCATCGGTACGTATCACGTCCACGAGGGCGTAGACGAAGATAACAAGGACGACGACGACGCCAACAACCCGGAGCATGCACCAAGTCTAGTCGCCGGAAGGCATTCACTGGACGCCCGGCTCCGGCTGTGATCAGAGTGCAACCATCCGGGCGGCTAAACTTGGATAGTGGCTTTCCTGAAGTATTCCCTCATCCGTTTGGCGCTGTTCGTGCCGCTGTTCATCCTGTTCGCCCTTTTGCAGGTGGGCTGGATCCTGGCGGTGGTCTTCGCGGGGCTGATCGCGTTCGCCATCAGTTACCTCTTCTTCCAGAAACAGCGCGACGCCGCCACTGCGGCCATCCGGGACCGTATTTCCGGCCGGGCCAAGCCCATTCGCACCGCTGGTGAAGTTGAGGACGCCGAGGCGGAGGATGGCCTGGTGGAGCAGAACCCGGACATTGCCGTCAACAACGACAAACGCCCGGGTTCCAAGTAGCTTTCGTTACAGAAGCTCAGAAGCTCAGAAGCCCCGGCTCAGGATCAGCCCCAGCGAGAACAGCAGGCTGTAGCCGAGGTTGATCAGTCCGGTCTGCTTGAGCACGGGAATGAGGCTCTTGCGCTTCTTGCCGTTGACCATGAGCCAGGCGGGCATCAGGCAGGCGGGGATCAGCAGGAGAACGATCAACATCCACGGCTTGGTGGGTGCCAGCACAATCACCAGCAGGATGGCGACGGCCAGCATCAATACGTAGCTCTCGCGGGCGTGCCTGTCTCCAAGACGCACGGCCAGGGTGCGTTTGCCTGCCGCTGTGTCTGTGGGAATATCCCGGACGTTGTTGGCCATGAGCAGGGCGCAGGCGATGAGTCCAGTGCCGATCGCGCCGATGACTGCTGCAAGGCTGACCTGTCCGGCCTGGGTGTAGGTTGTGCCGAGCGTTGCTACCAGTCCGAAGAACACGAAGACGAAGACGTCGCCCAAGCCAAGGTAGCCGTAGGGGTTTTTGCCGCCCGTGTAGCCCCAGGCCGCCAGGACGCAACCGAGGCCCACCAGGATCAGCCACCAGGTCTGGGTGATGATGACCAGGATCAGCCCGCACACCATGGCCGCGCCGAACAGTCCAAAGGCCGCCCACTTCACTTGCTCGGGCTTGGCGAGCCTTGAACCAACCAGGCGCAGCGGCCCTACCCGGTCCTCGTCCGTCCCGCGGATGCCGTCCGAGTAGTCATTGGCGTAATTGACACCTACTTGGAGGAGGAGCGCCACGAGCGCCGCCAGGATCGCATTCGGCAGCCGGAAAGCATGGAGCTCGTACGCCGCTGCCGAACCGATCAGTACGGGCGCGATTGCCGCGGGCAGTGTGCGGAGCCGGGCTCCTTGAATCCATTGTGCAGCTGTCGCCACGTGTAGTACCTCGTGTATTTCGCGTTGATCTTTGGTCGGAGTCATGAGGGCAGAACGTGTCTATTGTCCCTGATGCACGGCGGAAAGCTGTTCGATCATGGCCAGCCGGTCCGGTTTTCCGTTGGGCAGCATCAGCAATTCCTTCCTGGCGACCACAGTCTTGGGGGCCAGAACTCCCAATGCTGCTTCGCGGCGGGCCGTGAAGCCCTTAAGCCCTTCCGGCGAGGGGTCGGACATGGCCACGTAGGCTGCCACGGCCTGGCCCCATTCTCGCGACGGTACGCCCGCGACGAAAGCCGCAGTGACGCCGTCGAGCTCTTCCAGTTTGCTTTGGATATACCCGGCAGAGGCCTTGACGCCGCCGCTGATGATGACGTCGTCGGCGCGGCCCAGGACAGTGAGCTTGCCGTCACCGGCAACTTCGCCGAGGTCGCCCGTGACGAACCAACGCACGCCGTCTTCCTCGAGGAACGCGGCCTTTGTGGCCCGCGGGGCGTCAAGGTAGCCCGCCGCCACGGTGTCGCCGCCCAGCAGGATGCGGCCTTCCAGTTCGCCCTCGCCGATGCGGACCTCGACGCCGTCCAGCGGCTCGCCGTCGTACACGCACCCGCCGCACGTCTCGGCTGATCCGTAGGTGGTCACCACCTTGAGGCCCTCGGCATGGGCGGCGGAAAGGAGTTCAGCCGAAGCGGGCGCGCCGCCCAGCAGGATGGCATTGAAGCGGCGCAGCACGGCAAGGGTTTCCGGTGCGGGGGAGTCCAGGAGCCGCTGCAGCTGGGTGGGGACCAGCGACGTAAAGCGGATCTTGTCCGTCAGTTCCCCCGCCGCAGCGGTGAATGCCTCGGGCGTGAAGCCGTTCGACTGGTCCATCACCCAGGGCCGCGTGCCTGCGTAGAGCGAGCGGACCAGGACCTGGACGCCGGCCACATACTGCAAGGGCAGTGCCAGCAGCCATTGGCCTTCGCCGCGCAATGCCATGGCCGTGGCCACGGAGGAGGCCGCCAGGGCATCCACAGTAAGGACGGTGGCCTTCGGTGTCCCGGTGGAGCCGGAGGTCCGCACCACCACCGCGGCCTCTTCCACGCCGGTCTCTACCGGAACGGCTTCCGGCCGCCCGTCCTCGTGAACCACGATTTCGACGGCGGGACCCTCGCCATGCAGGGCAGCAGCCAGTGCTTTGAGTACGGGATCGATGTCCACAGGGGAGTCCTAGAAGTAGTAGGGGAAGTTGGACCAGTCGGGGTCGCGTTTCTGGAGGAAGGCTTCCTTGCCCTCCACGGCCTCGTCCGTCATGTAGGCCAGCCGTGTGGCTTCACCGGCGAAGACCTGCTGCCCGGCCAGGCCGTCATCGGCCAGGTTGAAGGCGAACTTCAGCATGCGGATGGCCTGGGGGGATTGGCGGGCGATATCAGCCGCGTACTCCAGTGCGACCTCCTCCAGCCGCGCGTGGTCCACGGCCTCGTTCACGGCTCCCATCCGGACCATGTCCTCGGCGGAGTATTCGCGGGCCAGGAAGAAGATCTCCCGCGCGGCTTTCTGCCCTATCTGGCGGGCCAGCAGCGCAGAGCCGTATCCGGCGTCGAAACTTCCCACGGTGGCGTCAGTCTGCTTGAACTTGCCGTGTTCGCGGGAGGCGATAGTGAGATCGCTGACCACGTGGAGGGAATGACCGCCGCCGGCTGCCCAACCGTTGACGACGGCGATGACCACCTTGGGCATGGTCCGCATGAGCCGCTGGACTTCCAGGATGTGGAGGCGTCCGGCGCGTGCGGGATCGATGGTTTCCTGGGTGTCTCCTTGGGCGTAGCGGTAGCCGTCCCGGCCACGGATCCGCTGGTCGCCGCCAGAACAGAACGAGTGCCCGCCGTCCTTTTCCGACGGTCCGTTGCCCGTGAGCAGCACGGTGGCAACGTCAGGAGACATGCGCGCGTGGTCCATGGCCCGGTAAAGCTCGTCCACAGTGCCCGGACGGAAGGCGTTGCGGACCTCGGGGCGGTTGAAGGCGATACGTACAGTGGGGAGGTCCTTGATCGTGCCGTCGCTGGAACGCTCAACTTGCCGGTGGTACGTCATGTCCTTGAAGTCGTCGAAGCCGGAAACGGTGCGCCAGCGTGAGGGGTCAAAGATGTCGGAAACCTTGGCAGGGAGTTGGTTGTTCACAGTCCGAGTCTAGTAATGGCCTCGGCTGATGCAGAACTCGCGGCCCTGATGCAGGCCTTGGCATGCCTCTGTTACCCGGTGGGGAGGAAGTCCGGCGGGATCGCATAAATGAGAACCACGGCCAGGAGGTTCTTGGCCGCATGGACGAAGTAGGAGAACATCAGGTTCTTTCCCGTCCACACGTAGACCGCCACCAGCACCAGGGCCATGCCGAGATAAGGCGCAAGGGCCGACAACGCCAGCCCTTCCCGGCCCACAACATGGATCGACGCGAAAACGCCTACCGAAATCGCGCAGCAGATCCAAATGTTCACGTGCTGCGACAATTTGCCGATGAGTAGGTGCCGGAACAGGTACTCCTCGACGAACGGCCCCAGGACCACCAGCAGCGGCACCATGAGCCAGGCCGGCACACGCTGAAGCAGGCCTTGGATGCCCAACTGGTTTTCGGAGGTCTGCGCCGTACCGAGCGCCGCAACCAGAATTGCCGTGACGATCAGCATGACCACCACCGCAAGGGGGACCATGCCAAGGGTGAACCAGGGACGGGTGCCCAGGATCTTGATGTCGCGGCCAACAATGCGCCAGGCGGACGCCAAGGCAAAGACCCCGACGGCAGCATAGAAGACCGCGTTGACGGCATAGGAAGCCGTGGCGGGGTCGGAAAAAAGCCGGAGCATCATTCGCTCCACGGATTCGCCCGCAAAAGTGAAGTAGACCGTGAACCCCACGTAGGCGGCCACGGCGACTGCGTCCAGGGCATTGAACCGGTAAAGCCTCGCCCCCATCGAAATGGTGCCCATATGACCAGACTATCTTTGCTGGGTGGCCCCCGCTTCGCTACACTTTTCGGTATGCCTAACTTTCCGTTTCGGCGCGCCAAAGTTGTCCGCCGATTCGCCGCCTTACTGACCGCATCCGCTCTGGTGCTCGGGGTGTCCGCCTGCGGAGGAAATTCCTCCGCCGGAGGTGACGACAAACCCGTTGTCCTGACCACGTTTACCGTTTTGGCCGACGTCGCCAAAAACGTCGCCGGTGACAAGCTCCGCGTGGAATCCATCACCAAGGCCGGGGCCGAAATCCACGGCTATGAGCCGACTCCCGGGGACATCCGCAAGGCTGCCCAGGCCGACCTCATCCTGGATAACGGCCTGAACCTTGAAGCATGGTTCTCCCAATTCGTGGAAGGACTCGATGTACCCCACGCTGTGGTGAGCGACGGCGTGAAGGTCATGCCCATCGCAGAAGACTTCTACCAGGGCAAACCAAACCCGCACGCATGGATGTCCCCCAGCAACGTCCAGATCTACGCCAACAACATGGCCAAGGCCTTCGCCAAGCTCGACCCCGCCCATGCCGGCGAGTTTGAAGCCAATGCCAAGGCCTACAACGCCAAACTGCAGACCGTCCAGGACGAGATGGTCTCCAAGCTCTCCGTTCTGCCCGAAGCCCACCGGGCGCTGGTGACGTGCGAAGGTGCGTTCTCCTACCTGGCCCGGGATGCCGGACTCAAAGAGGTCTACATCTGGGCCGTGAACGCTGAGCAGCAGGCCACGCCCCAGCAGATCGCGCGGGCCATCGAATTCGTCAAGGACAACCAGGTGCCGGCCGTGTTCTGCGAATCCACCGTCTCCGACGCCCCCATGCGGCAAGTCGTCGGTGCTACCGGCGCCAAATTCGGTGGCGTACTCTACGTGGACTCGTTATCAGAAGCAGACGGTCCTGTTCCCACGTATTTGGACCTCATCCGCCACGATGCGAAGACCATCACCACAGCCCTGGCAGGAGGAGCGTCATGACCAGCCCCGCGATCGTCGTTGAGAACGTCACGGTCCACTACGGCGAGGTGCTGGCGCTGGACTCCGCATCCCTCACCCTGGACCACTCCAGAATCTGCGGTTTGGTCGGCATGAACGGCTCGGGCAAGTCCACCCTGTTCAAGACCATCATGGGCATGGTGAAGCCCGATTCCGGCCGGGTCCTCATCAACGGTCACCCGCCCATGAAGACCCGCAAGGAGGCCGGCATCGGCTACGTCCCGCAAAGCGAGGATGTGGACTGGGCCTTCCCCCTGTCCGTGCGGGACGTAGTGATGATGGGCCGCTATGGGCACCTCGGTTTCACCCGCCGTCCGCGGAAAGCCGACCGGGACGCCGTCGAACAGGCCCTGGACCGCGTGGAGCTTGGCGAGTTTGCCGACCGCCAAATCGGCCAGCTGTCCGGCGGGCAGAAAAAGCGTGCCTTTGTAGCCCGGGGCATCGCACAAGGCGCCACCATGATGCTGCTGGATGAACCCTTCGCCGGAGTGGACAAGCGATCAGAAGCCACTATCACCAGGCTCCTGCGCGAACTTGCGGCTGACGGCGCCACCATCCTCATCTCCACCCACGACCTCCACGCGCTCCCTCAGCTCTGCGACGAAGCAGTGCTCCTGATGCGTAAGGTGCTGATGCATGGCAGCCCGGACGTAGTGCTGCAACCTGAAAATCTAGCCATGGCATTTGGCCTTGACGTCATGAACAGGGGCTAAGCCGTGGAATTCCTGCTTGAACCTTTGAGCTACGACTTCATGGTCCGCGCCCTCGCCACCACGGCAATTGCTGCGGTGGTTTGTGCGGTCCTTAGCTGCTGGCTCGTTCTGATCGGCTGGTCCCTCATGGGCGACGCCGTATCGCACGCGGTGCTTCCCGGCGTCGTGCTCGCCTACATTGTGGGTGCGCCGTTCGCGCTTGGTGCGTTGGTGTTCGCGCTGATCGCCGTGACGTTGATCGGGGTGGTGCGGAACACCAGCCGCGTGAAGGAAGATGCGGCAATCGGCATCGTGTTCACGTCGCTGTTCGCGCTGGGCCTGGTGCTGATCTCCGTGACGCCGAGCCAGACTGACCTGAACCACATCATCTTCGGCAACCTTCTGGGCGTCAGCGTCCCTGACCTCATCCAGGTTGTGGTCCTTGGCGTGGTGGCCTTCGCGATCCTGATCCTCAAGCGCCGGGACCTCACGCTGTACGCGTTCGACCCCACGCATGCCCACGCCATTGGACTGTCGCCCAGGCGGCTCGGAGCGCTGCTGCTCGGCCTGCTGGCGCTGACATCGGTGGTGGCTTTGCAAACCGTGGGCGTGGTGCTGGTGGTGGCCATGCTGATCATTCCCGGCGCCACCGCCTACCTGCTGACGGACCGGTTCTCCCGGATGCTGGTGATCGCCCCGGTCATCTCGGTGGCGTGCTCCATGACCGGCATCTACCTGAGCTACTACCTGGACACGGCATCAGGGGCGATGGTGGTGGTCACCCAGGGTGCGGTGTTCGCCGTCGTCTATCTGTTCAGTCCGCGGCAAGGGCTGATTGGTACGCGCGTGGCAAAGGCCCGGCGGAAGCGCGCGGTCGCGGCGGCCTGAAACTTGACGTGCCCCGATTCGCCGGGCAGTCTGGAGCGATGAAGTCTTGAGAGCAGCCCGTCCATGCGGCTGCATCCCCAGTAGACCACTGAGGCAGTACCCCAAGGGTTTCCTGCCATTCACTGCGGACTTTGCGAGGACCTCTCTTGACTGACCACCTTCACCTTTCCGGCGTTTCCCACGGCTACGGGGACCGCGAACTTTTCCAGGGCGTTGAACTCACCATCGATCACGGCGAGCACGTTGCCATTGTCGGGGAAAACGGGGCGGGGAAATCCACCCTTCTCCGCCTGCTGGCCGGCGTGGAAACGCCCGACGACGGCACGGCCGGGTTGGCAGGGAACGCCGGCTACCGCCTGGGCTACCTCGCCCAGACGCACGGACTTCCTGCCTCGATTACTGTCGGCGACGCGATCGACGAGTCCCTTAAGGCACTCCGCTCGCTTGAGGCCCGCATCACCGAACTGGAACAGGACCTGGCGGACGCGGACCCCGAAACCCTGGAACTCTACGGAAGCCTGCAGACCCAGTACCAACTCCGCGAGGGGTACGCTGCCGAGTCCCGGGTGGAAGCAGCGCTGGACAGGCTGGGGCTGGGAGGCCTGGATCGGCGTCGAACGCTTGGGTCTTTGTCCGGCGGGGAGCAGGAGCGCGTTGCCCTCGCCTGCCTGCTGGCAGATCCTGCCGAAGCCCTGCTCCTGGACGAGCCCACCAACCACCTGGACGCCAACGGCACAGCCTGGCTGGAATCGAGGTTGGCTGCGCACCGAGGCACCGTGGTGGTGGTTTCGCACGACCGCGTCCTGTTGCGGAAGGTAGCCAGCACAGTAATCGAAGTCGACGCCGAGCGCCGTTCCGTCAATAGATACGGCAACGGCTACGAAGGTTACCTGCGGGAGAAAGCGGCCCAGCGGGCCCGTTGGGTGCAGCAATACGAGGAATGGCTCGACGCCATGGCCGCCGAACGGTTCCAGGCCGCCACGGTTTCCGGCGGCATGGGCTACGGCCGGGTGCGCGACAACGACAAATTTGCGACCGGCTTCAAAAAAGGCACCTGGCAACGCGCAGCCACCAGCAAAGTTCGCAACGCCCAGGAACGCCTGCGGCGGCTCGAAGAGAACCCCATTGACCGGCCACCCGTGCCGCTCAAGCTCGCCGCGCAACTTGACGTTCAGCTCGAGGAAGCTGCTGGACCGGCCATCGAAGCACGCGGCATTAGCGTGCCCGGTCGCCTCAAACCGACTGATCTGCGCGTCGAAACCGGGGAGAAGGTCCTCATCACCGGGCCAAACGGCGCAGGAAAATCAACGCTGGTCTCCGTGCTCGCCGGGACGCTTGAGCCGGCCAGCGGAACCTTGGCCGTTCAGGGCACGGTGGGGTATCTGCAGCAGGAACTCGACGTGCCGCCGCGTCCCGGGCTCCGGCTCCTTCCGGCGTTTGCCGCAGGACTGGGCGGAAACATCGACGAACACGCCGAGGCCCTGCTTCGCCTGGGCTTGTTCCGGCCTGCGGAGTTCCACGTTCCCGTGGGCAGCCTCTCGGCCGGACAGCAACGCAGGCTCGCCCTGGCCAGGCTGCTCCTGGGCAGCTACGAAACCATGATCGTGGACGAACCCACCAACCACCTTGCGCCGGTGCTCGTGGAACAGTTGGAAGCTGCGCTCGCAGGCTTCGCCGGGACACTGGTCATCGTGAGCCACGACCGCGCGCTGGGGGAGTGGTTCGATCGGTGTGCAGCGGCCGGTTCAGTGGGTAGCTGGGTCCGGTACGGGATGCAGGATGGTGAGTTGCTGTAGGCCGACGTGGCCGCCGCTGCCGCCGGGGTGAGCTGTTCGCAAAGGGATCGTTACGCCGTGTCCTGCATATGGAAACACGGCATCGAGCGTCCTGAAACAACGGCGGAGCACCATGGAAGGAAGCCGGCCGAAAGGATCTTTCCGTGATTTCCAAGAACCTCTTCCTTCAAGGCATATTCCCGTTTGACGGCATCGGTATGGAAAAGCCGGTTCCCCTCCACAGCGAGCTCGCGCACTTTGTCCCGGACGGCGTCGTGAACCAGACGCTCTACTTCCGCGGCGGCAACACCAGCTCCGAACTCATCGCGGTTGTCCTTATGCGCGACGGTGTGCCGATGCGGTATTTCCCCATCGGGGCCAAAGGCGATGTGCACGTCCCGTTGCGGGTCGTGGAAGATATCGAGGGCGGCTCGATGATCGAGTTGTACATCGCCGCGCCGGCCGGCGTCCGCGGTTCCGTGGTGGTGGACCTGGGCATGGTGGAGCACTGATGACCAGGCAGCTGGTGGTCATCGGCAACGGCATGGCCGGTGCACGTGCGGTGGAGGAGATCCTGGCCCGCGGCGGCGGGGACGCGTTCGACATCACCATTTTCGGTGACGAACCGTATGGAAACTACAACCGCATCATGCTCAGCCACGTGCTTTCCGGCGAGGAAAGCGATGCCGACATCTTCCTCAACGCGCTGCCGTGGTACCAGGAAAACAACATCACCCTGCACGCAGGGGTCCGGGTGGAGCGCATAGATAAGTACAGCAAACACGTCTTTGCGGCCGATGGCAGGGTGGTTCCCTACGACGTCCTGATCATCGCCACCGGAAGCCACTCTTTCCTTCCCCCGATGGATGGCCTCTACACGCCCAGCGGATCGGTGCGCCACGGGGTTTTCACGTTCCGGACCATGGACGATACCCGCAAGATGGTCCAGTTCGCCCAGCACGAGCATCACCGCAAGGCTGTGGTGATTGGCGGGGGATTGCTGGGGCTTGAGGCTGCCCGCGGACTGCAGGCGTACGGCCTTGACGTGGCGGTGGTCCACTCCGGTGGCCACCTCATGAACGCGCAATTAGGGCCCGATGGCGGCGCAATACTGCGGCGAAGCGTCCAGGCGCTGGGCATCGAGGTCCATACAGGAAGCCGGACCACTGCGGTGCTGGGCAAGGACCGGATCACCGGCGTGCGGCTGCGTGATGACACTGAGCTGGACTGCGACATGGTGGTTGTGACTGCCGGCATCCGGCCCAACGTGGATGTCGCCGTCGTGAGTGGATTGGCCGTGGAACGGGCCATCGTGGTGGATGACCACCTGCGCGTCATGGACGAAGAGGACATCTATGCCGTGGGGGAGTGCGTTCAACACCGGGGCGAGGTCTATGGGCTCGTAGCGCCCCTGTGGGAGCAGGCCGCTGTTCTTGCGGACCAGATCACCGGTGTGGATCGTTCCTCGGTCTATCTGGGTTCCAGGACCGCCACCAAACTGAAGGTGGCCGGCGTCGACGTCGCTTCCATGGGCCTGGCGGGCCCGGAACGGGACACGGATGAGCACATTGTTTTTTCGGAACCGAGCCGGGGCGTGTTCAAGTCGATCGTGATCCGGGACAACAAGATGGTGGGCGCTACCCTTCTTGGTGACAGCCGCAAGGTTGCCTACTTGACCCAGGCTTTTGACCAGGGCCTGCCGCTGCCCGAGGAACGGCTTTCGCTGATGTTCGATCTCGGCTCGCCGGGTGAAGAGGAAGGTGTTTCCGAGCTGGCGGATTCGGCACAGGTCTGCAACTGCAATGGGGTTTCCAAAGGAACGCTTGTTGCCGCGGTGCAGGGTGGTTGCCGTTCGGTACCGGCAGCCATGGACGCCACCCGGGCCGGCAAGGGCTGTGGTTCCTGCAAGCTGCTGGTCACACAGGTGGTGGAGTGGGCGGCCGACGGCGCCGTAGAAGATGACCCGGCTGCCAGCTACTACGTTCCCGGTATTCCCCTGGACAAGGCCGCGTTGATATCCCGGATCCGGGAGCTTGGTCTGCGCTCGGTTTCCCAGGTGTTTGCTGCGCTGGCTCCCGGAAGCGCTGAAGATGCCAAATCCAAGATGGGCCTTGCCTCGCTCCTGAAGATGATGCTGGCAGAGCAATACATCGACGAGCGTGACGCCCGCTTCATCAACGACCGCGTGCATGCGAACATCCAGCGTGACGGTACGTTCTCCGTGGTTCCGCAGATGAAGGGAGGCGTGACGTCCGTGCAGCAGCTCCGCACGATTGCCGACGTCGCGGAGAAGCACAACATTCCCATGATCAAGCTGACCGGTGGGCAAAGGATCGACCTTCTGGGCGTTCCAAAGGAAGACCTTCCGCAGGTTTGGGCCGATCTGGACATGCCCTCCGGCTACGCCTACGGCAAGAGTTTCCGCACCGTGAAGACCTGTGTGGGGAAGGACTACTGCCGCTTTGGCACGGGTGATTCCACGGGTTTGGGCATCTCGCTGGAATCCCGCTTCCAGGGAATCGAGTCGCCGGCAAAACTGAAACTCGCAGTCTCCGGGTGTCCGCGGAACTGTGCGGAGTCCTTGGTCAAGGACGTAGGCGTCGTTGCGGTGGAAGGAGGCCGCTGGGAAATCTATGTTGGGGGAGCGGCCGGCGCCCAAATCCGCAAGGGCGATCTGCTGGTCACGGTGGATACTCCGGAGGAAGTCACACTGCTGGCGGGTCGGTTCATGCAGTACTACCGGGAGAACGCGAACTGGCTGGAACGGACGTATGCGTTTGTTCCCCGGGTGGGGATCGATCGCATCCGCAGCGTCATCCTGGACGACTCCGAGGGCATCGCCGCCCGCCTGGATGAGGCGATGCAGGAGTCAGTGGACAACTACGTGGATCCGTGGAGTGAGCGCGATGATCCACTCACGCCCGGCCAATTCCGGACCTCGCTGCCGCTCACAGTCCTGCCGCAGGTGCCGGTCCGATGAAGATTCCACACGTCATAGGGCCGGTGGACCAAATTCCGTTCGGCGAAGGCCGGGCGTTCGGGATCGACGGCGAGCAGGTTGCGGTCTTCCGGCTACGGGACGGGACCTTGCGGGCTGTGTCGGCAGTGTGCCCACATAAGGGCGGCCCCCTTGCCGACGGAACCATCGACCAGCGCGTGGTGATGTGCCCGCTCCACCAGCACTCGTTTGAGCTGGAAACCGGGTGTTCCACCACGGGAGCCAAGCCCCTGCGGACGTACGAAGTCTTCGCAGATGAGAGCCGGAATATCGTGCTGATCTCCTAAAGCAACGCGGGGTCACTTACGGCCCATTCCGGGGGGAAACATGGGCCGTAAGTGACCCCGCGTTGCTGTGTCCAGGCCGGGTGTTGTTGCCTGCGTCACGGGCATTCCCATTAATCCCGTAAGATAGACGGGTTGCGCGAACCTTCGGCGTTCTGCGTTCTTTGTCACACTTCGACGCCCTCCAACGGGGAAAGCTCGAATTTTGTGTGGCCAAGACGCCCATGTTCCGGCATAGGCGTAAACACCTACAGCAATACCCCAACCCACAAGGAACAGCTGTGCCGCAAAGTACCCCCACAGATCTCCAGAACCCGACGGCCCCATCCACCGCCGTCGGCTCCACCCTCAGCGCCGAGGGTTACCAGAAGACCCTGAGCCGGCGCCACGTCACCATGATCGCCATGGGCGGCGCAATCGGCGTCGGCCTGTTCATGGGCGCCGGTGGCCGCCTGGCCTCCACCGGCCCGGCCCTGATTTTCTCCTACGCCATTGCCGGCGTCATCGCTTACCTGCTGATGCGTGCCCTCGGTGAACTCATCATGTACCGCCAGACGTCCGGCTCTTTCGTGAGCTACGCCGGTGAAATGTTCGGCAAGAAGGGCGCCTTCCTTTCAGGTTGGATGTACTTCATCAACTGGGCCATGACAGGCATTGCCGAGCTCATCGCAATCGGGCTGTACTTCCAGTTCTTCTTCCCCAACGTTCCCGTTGAACTGTCCGCCATTGCAGCGCTGGTGCTGCTGGTGGCCGTGAACTTGTTCAGCGTCAAGGCCTTCGGCGAGTTCGAATTCTGGGCCTCCTGCCTCAAGGTCGCAGCCATCCTGATCTTCCTGGCCGTTGGTACCTTCATGGTTGTCACCAACGCCCAGGTGGGTAACGGGCATGCCTCGGTGGGCAACCTGTTCCACGAAGACGGTGGCATGTTCCCCAAGGGCGGCCTGGTCATGATCCTGGTCCTCAACGCCGTGATCTTCGCCTACAACGCAATCGAACTCGTTGGTATTACCGCTGGTGAGATGGAGAACCCGGAACGCGAAGTTCCCAAGGCGATCCGCGCCGTCGTGATCCGCATTATTGTCTTCTACGTCGGTTCCGTGATGCTGCTTGCGATGCTGCTGCCGTCGGACCAGTACAAGGCCGGCACCTCGCCGTTCGTCACCGTGTTCGGCCAGATGGGCCTCGGCTGGATGGGCGACGTCATGAACATGATCGTCATCACCGCCGCGCTGTCCTCCTGCAACTCGGGCCTGTACTCGATCGGCCGCATCTTCCGGACCATGGCCAACAACGGCCACGCGCCGCAGTGGCTCACCAAAATGTCATCCCGCCACGTGCCGTACGCTGCCATCCTGGCGATCGGCGGTGTGTACCTGGTGGGTATCCTGCTCAACATCTGGCTGGGTGGCTCCCACGCGTTCGACCTCGCGCTGAACACGGCCTCCATCGGTGTGATCTTCACCTGGGGCTCCATCTTCGCGAGCCAGATTGCCCTGCGGAAGAAGCGCGGCAACGTCTCCAGCCTGCCGATGCCCGGTTCGCCGTGGACCAGCTGGCTGGGCCTGGTTGCGCTGCTGGCCATAACCGTACTGATCGGCTTCGACACCATGACCGATAAGGCAACCGGCGAGGTCTTCCTCCTGGGTCTCTGGACCTTGGCGACCATCCCGTTCTTCGCCCTCGTCCTGTGGCTTGGCTGGCAGAAGGTCAAGAACAACGAGCCCAAGAGCGAACTGTTCAGCTAACGCTTGGCTCATAAACGCTCGACGGCGGGTGCCTCCTTTCCGGGGGCACCCGCCGTTCGCGTTGTGGGGCATGGTCTGCATTCTATGTGACGAGTAGGGGCGCAGGGCAGGCCCCACAGCGTCTCGGCTATGAGGACGGGCGTTCGGCCAGTTGGACCTTTACTTCCTGGGTTTCTGATCCCCTGCGGAATTCCACCGTCACGTTCTGCCCGGGACTCTTGGTTCTCAAGGCTGCGAGGAGATCCTCGGGGGTTGCCAGGTCCTTGCCATCGAGCTTGACGAGTACGTCCCCTGGCTGGATGCCGGCTTTGGCGGCCGGCCCGCCATCCTGCACCGAAAGGGCCAGCGCCCCGTGGGTGTCAGGTAGGCCCAGCCGGTCGGCGATCTGTTGAGTGATATCCCCCGGTCCCAAACCAATGAAGGCGTGATCGGCTGTGCCATCCTCCTTCAGCTGGTCAGCCACTTTCACGGCGGTGGCAGCGGGGATGGCAAACCCCAGGGCAACCGCACCTGACTGCGGCGGAATGTAGGCTTCGCTGATGCCGGTCACTTCGCCCCGGCTGTTCACTACGGCTCCGCCTGAGTTGCCGGGGCTGATCGCGGCGTCGGTCTGGATGAGGTCCACCAGAGACTGGCTGCTGGACGCCGAACCCGGGATCTGGCGGTGGAGGCCGGAGATGATGCCCGCCGTCGCCGTATTTTCGAATCCCAGCGGCGAGCCTATGACGATCGCCAGCTCGCCGATCCGGGGCAGGGAGGTTTGGAATTTCGCGGCCGGCAAACCTGTCCGTTTTGCTTCCACGAGGGCAAGATCAGTGATGGCGTCGGTGGCCCGCACGGTGCCAGCCACCCGCTGGCCGTCAGCAAAGCCAACCTCAACATCGCGGTTGCCGCGCACCACATGTTCATTGGTCAGGATCAGGCCATCCTGCGAATATACGACTCCACTGCCCAAACCGCCGTCCGTGAAGATGGTAACCACCGACGGCTGGACATTGCTGATGATGTCAGGGATGTCCGCGGCACCCTGCTGAGGGGCCGGGCTGCTGGCCCCTTGACCGGATTGTCCGGCGGATTCTCCTGCGGATTGCCCGGCGGTTTGTCCGCCGGGTGGGCTGCCGGTCGCGCCCGAGAACTGTGAAGTCGACGGTCCCTGCGGGCTGGGCCCAGGAGCTGTGCAGCCGGAAACCACGGAGGCTAGGACAGCTGCTGCCGCGAGGAGTTCGACGGGACGGGACGCAGTGCACTTGGCTGAAGCTGGCCGATGGTTCATTGAAGAGTCCCCTTCATCACCGGGCTCTATGGATGCTTTTTAAGGCTAATCCCGCCCTTGTTCCCCCGCCAGTTGGGACTGTCAGTGCCCGGGTCTAGGCTCGATGTATGGATCACACCACCACCCTGACGCAGCACATCAACGCCAGCCCGGAGAAAGTTTGGGCGGTCCTCTCGGACATCCCGGGCTCGGCCGGCACCCTTTCGGGCATCAATGCAATCCAGATGCTCAGTGAGGGTCCTTATGGGGAGGGCACCCGCTGGAAGGAAACACGGACCATGATGGGCAGGCAGGAAACCGTGGAGATGTGGGTGTCCCAGGCTGACCCACCCCGCAGCACCACAGTCAAAGCACTCCAGGGCGGCGCCGACTACACCACCCGCTTCAATCTGGCGGAGCGCGACGGCGGAACTGACCTTACGCTGACATTCGGCGCCGAGGTCCTCAAACCCACGCTCGGGAGCAAGGTCGCCATGGCCTTGTTCGGGAAGATCGGCATGAGCATTACGCGAAAGGCCCTCAGCAAGGACCTTGCCGAGATCGCTGCGAAGGCGGAATCCCTCTAATGGCGGCTGCAAAAGTGGCAGCCCCCAAGATCTCCCCGGTGCGCCTGGAAGAACTGCGCGACGACGACGCCCCGGACTTCCAGCGTGGCGAACGGTATGACGGCATCAGGTTTACCCGGGTGTCTGCCGATGGGGAGGAACTGAGCGGTGCCGACTTCATTGAGTGTGAGTTCACAGGAGTCTCGTTCAACGAGGCCCAGTTGCGTGGCGCCACGTTCCGGGAATGCATCCTTGCGGAGCCGTATGCGCCAGTCTTCACTGCGGCACGGACTTCCTGGCAGGACGTGGAGATCAGCAATCCGAGGTGGGGATCAGCCGAGCTGTACGAAGGCACGTGGCGTTCGGTGCGGATCGAAGGCGGCAAGCTGGACTACGTGAACCTGCGCGGCTCCAAGCTGATGGACGTCCAGATTTCAGATTGCATCATCAACGAGCTCGATTTGGGCGGCTGCACGGGAACACGGCTATCGCTGAAGAATTGCACCATCGGCACCCTGGACGTGACCGGCGCCAAGCTCAAGGACGTGGACCTGCGGAGTTCGGAGTTCCGGGGTATCAACGGGTTGGCCGGGCTTGCCGGAGTTGTTATTGACGATTACCAGTTGAGTCTCATGGCCCCGTTGCTGGCCGGCCATTTGGGCATCCGGGTGGTCTGAGGCGATGCCGTGCCGGGCTGGGGAAGTGGCTTCATCTGTTGACCCGGACGGCAGGCCGTGTAATCTTTATAGAACGAACGGTCGGTATATTATTCCGGGGCCGGTCCCTTTCACTTCGCGAAGGATGTTCTCATGGTCGAGGCTTTTCTTGTTGGCGGCGCACGGACGCCGGTTGGTCGTTACGGCGGGGCATTGTCCTCCGTCCGTCCTGACGACCTCGCCGCGCTGGTGGTCCGTGAGGCAGTGACGCGTGCCGGCGTCGATCCTGACTCCATTGATGAGGTAATCCTCGGCAACGCCAACGGCGCTGGCGAGGAAAACCGCAACGTGGCCCGCATGGCAACCCTCCTTGCCGGGCTTCCCCTCCACATTCCGGGCATCACCGTGAACCGTCTCTGTGCCTCGGGCCTGAGCGCCATCATCATGGCGAGCCAAATGATCAAGTCCGGCGCTGCGGATATCGTGGTTGCCGGCGGCGTCGAATCCATGAGTCGTGCTCCCTGGGTGCAGGAGAAGCCCACCACGGCATTCGCTAAGCCGGGCCAGATCTTCGATACGTCCATCGGTTGGCGCTTCGTCAACCCGCTTTTCACCAAGGGCGAGCTCTCCCGTGACGGCAAGATGACCTACTCCATGCCTGAAACGGCCGAGGAAGTGGGCCGTGTGGACAACATCTCCCGCGAGGATGCAGACGCTTTCGCTGTCCGCTCGCACGAACTCGCTTTGGCGGCCATTGCAGGCGGCCGGTTCAAGGAAGAGATCGTTCCGGTCACCGTCAAGACCCGCAAGTCCGAGACCGTGGTGGACACTGATGAGGGTCCCCGCGAAGGCACCACCATGGATGTCCTGGCGGGACTTCGGCCAGTAGTCCCCGGTGGCTCCGTCGTCACTGCGGGCAACTCGTCCAGCCTCAATGACGGCGCCTCTGCGATCATCGTCGCCTCCGAGGCAGCCATCAAGAAGTTCGGCCTGACCCCCCGTGCCCGGATCATCGATGGCGCGTCGGCGGGCTGCGAACCGGAAATCATGGGCATCGGTCCTGTCCCGGCAACGCAGAAGGTCCTTGCCCGCACCGGCCTCACCGTGGACCAGCTCGGCGCGGTGGAACTCAACGAAGCTTTTGCCACCCAGTCCCTTGCCAGCATGCGGCGCCTGGGGCTGGACCCGGAAATCGTCAATAACGACGGCGGTGCCATCAGTTTGGGGCACCCGCTGGGTTCCAGCGGGTCACGTCTGGCCATTACCCTTCTGGGCCGCATGGAGCGGGAGCTTGCCAGCAACAATGGACCGAAGCTTGGCCTTGCCACGATGTGCATCGGCGTGGGCCAGGGCACGGCAATGCTGCTGGAAGGCGTGTAAATGGCACTGAACCAGGAAGACTTCAGCACCCTTCTCCTCGAGGAACGTGACGACAGGCTCACTGTTCTTCTCAACCGTCCCGAAGTACGCAATGCGATAGACCAGACCATGGTGGACGAGCTTCACCTCGTCTGTGCCGAACTGGAGCGCAACCCCAAGGTCCTGATCATCGCGGGCACGGACGGCGTCTTCGCCTCGGGCGCGGACATTGGACAACTCCGGGAACGCCGGCGGGATGACGCACTGCGGGGGATCAACTCAACCATCTTCATGCGCATCGCCAAGCTGCCCATGCCCGTCATCGCAGCTTTGGACGGCTATTGCCTGGGCGGCGGTGCGGAGCTTGCCTATGCGGCAGATTTCCGCATCGGAACCCCAAGTGTGCGGATAGGCAACCCCGAAACTGGACTGGGAATCCTTGCCGCAGCCGGCGCCAGTTGGCGGCTCAAGGAGCTCGTGGGCGAGCCGAAAGCCAAGGAAATCCTCCTCGCCGGCGCCGTGTTGAGGGCCGAGGAAGCCCTGCGCATCAGTTTGATCACTGAGATTCACGAGGCCCCTGAGCTCATGGAGGCCGCACACAATCTGGCTGACAGGATCGGCCGCCAGGATCCCCTTGCGGTCCGCATTACCAAGTCGGTGTTCCACGCTCCTGCGGAAGCGCACCCGCTGATCGACACCCTTGCCCAGGGGATTCTCTTCGAATCCCAGGCCAAATTCGACAGGATGCAGGCTTTCCTGGACAAGAAGGACAGAAGCAACTCCGCCAACTCCGCTGCCAACGACGACAGGATCCAGAAATGACAGCAGTACCCGCGATTCCCCACGTTGTTGGAGTCCTTGGCGGTGGCCGGATGGGTGCGGGAATCGCGCATGCTTTCCTGACCAAAGGGGCCACCGTGATCGTCGTGGAGAGGGATCATGAGGCAGCCGCCGGGGCGCAGGGTCGGGTAGCAGACGCGGTGGCCAAGTCCGCGTCCCGTGGCACCCTGGGCGAAACCCCCGAAGAAGCCTTGGCCAGGTTCAGCACGTCGACGGACTACGAATCCTTTATCCACTGCGGCCTGGTGGTAGAAGCCGTGCCCGAGGATTACGATCTCAAAGTCGCCGCGTTGAAAGCTGTGGAGGACCGCCTTTCCGCAGATGCATTCCTTGCTTCAAACACGTCGTCTTTGTCCGTGACGGGGTTGGCGAATGAACTCCGCAGGCCAGCCAACTTCATCGGGCTGCACTTCTTTAACCCGGTGCCCGCCTCCACCCTCATCGAAGTGGTGTTGGCCAAAGAGACCTCGCCCGAACTCGCCCGAGCGGCGAAGAACTGGACCGAGGCACTCGGCAAGACCGCCGTCGTCGTCAATGACGCGCCCGGCTTTGCGTCCTCAAGGCTGGGCGTCGCTATTGCCTTGGAGGCTATGCGCATGGTTGAGGAGGGTGTGGCATCAGCGGAGGACATCGACGCCGCGATGGTCCTGGGGTACAAACACCCCACCGGGCCGCTCAAGACCACCGACATCGTGGGTCTTGATGTTCGTCTGGGCATCGCGGAGTACCTGCATTCCACGTTGGGTGACCGCTTTGCTCCGCCGCAGATCCTGCGGGACAAAGTTGCCCGTGGGGAGCTTGGCCGCAAAACAGGCAAGGGCTTCTTCGACTGGAACGACTGACCATCGCGTACCGGTTAGGCTAGCCGGGTGACCTCGATTGAACCCATCACCTTGACCGGCAAATTCGTGACCCTGGAACCCTTGCGGCCAGATCACCACGACGACCTCGTGGAGGCGGCCAAGGACGGCGATCTCTGGAAGCTCTGGTACACCTCCGTACCCACGCCGGACGATATGGCTGCGGAGATTGAGCGGAGGCTTGGCCTGCAAACCCAAGGTTCCATGGTGCCCTTCGCCACCAGGCTCAACAGCACCGGCAAGGTCATCGGAATGACGACGTACATGAACATCGATGCCGCCACTCCGCGCGTCGAGATCGGCTCCACCTGGAACGCAGCGTCCGTCCACGGAACAGGCACCAACCCCGACTCCAAGCTGCTGCTTCTTCAGCATGCCTTTGAAACCCTGGGCTGCCCCGCCGTCGAATTCCGGACGCACTGGCTCAACCACCAGTCCCGCGACGCGATCGCCCGTCTCGGCGCCAAGCAGGACGGTGTGTTGCGAAACCACTCGCGCACCAAGGACGGAGTGCTTCGCGACACCGTGGTGTTCTCCATCCTGGAACACGAATGGCCCGCGGTGCGGAACGGCTTGGAGTTCAGGCTGGCCAGGTACAGCGCGTAGTTGGCCAGCGATATGACGCTCTTACCGGCAGATCAGGACATGCCCCGCAAGCCACGGTTCAGTCTTCGCGCGGCTGTTATTGCAATCGTTCTTGGAATTCTATGGCTGCTCCTCTTCCATAACGCACCGCCGCGCGAGGGCACGGTGGCCGGGCACGGAATCGTGGTTGACCAAAAGATCAGTACAAAAGGCCTCTGCGAGCCTATAGCCGACGTCGTGATCGATGGCGCCACGTACCGCACTCCTCCAGGAACCAGCGCCGAGCCCTGCGCCTACGGGATCGGCGAATCCATCGATGTCACCTACCACCCTGATGACATCACCGGAACGCTTGAGATTCCTTTGGAAGGACCATCCAAGAAGGCTGTAGCGCTTTTGCCCTTGATAGGGGTCGCGCTGCTTATCGGCGGCACAATCTCGCTGGTTGGAAACATCCTTTACCGCCGGAAAGTGAAAGCCCAAAAATAGCTTGTCGATGGGTCTGTACCGCATTGCCTGCCGGGCGTAATCTGGCCAACACATTGCCCCGTACGCGGCCGACGGGTGGGCGAGCCGCGAAGTGATCCCTTTTGACGGACCACCGGAGCCCCAAAGAGCAGCATGAAGGGGAAACACCATGGCAACTCATCGAGCACGACGCCGGCACTTGGCTTTCGCAGGCGGATTGGCCGCCCTTGCACTCACGTTAGGATTCACGGCCAGTCCGGCGACCGCCGCACCGCCGCCACCGATCACGTATGTGGCACTCGGCGATTCGTACACGGCAGGGACGGGCGCGGGGGACTTGTACCGTCCACCGGTAGCTTGTTGGCAGAGTAGTCCGGGCTATGTCGATGATGTCGCCGCGACAGGGCGGGTCGCTTTAGTGGCCAATTTGGCCTGTCACGGAGCCGTGCTGTTCCCGGCCGGACCCTTTTATGACGGAGTGACGCCGTCCGTATTTGAACAGATCACCAGCAGTGTAGGGCAATCCGCGCTCCACAATGCTGGGTTGGTGAGCATTACCGCTGGTGCCGTAGATGCCGGCAGTTTGCTCGCTTTGCAGAACTGCTCTACGCCGGATACACAGCTTTGTGAGGGCACCGTAAGCGGGATCATCGCCAATCTTCCCGTGATCGAGTCCGGACTTGAGATCATCTATCAAAACATCCGAGCCTCGGCTCCGGAGGCGACCCTCACTGTCATGGGCTATCCGCGGCTTTTTGATCCCGCCAATGGTCTCCCGGTGATCCCACCGGCGAACCAAGTCCAAGTGAATCTGGCCGTCGATGCCCTCAACGCGACAATTGCCAAGGCGGTGGCTGACAGCCAGACCAACGCCAAGTTCATCGATGTCACCAAGAAGTTCCTCGGGCATGCAGCGAATTCTGCAGATCCATGGCTTGTGATGATCCTGGCGCCCGTACCCCCGTTTGATCGGCTGCCCGACGCTAACTTCCATCCGAACGAGGCAGGACATCTGGCCTACGCCGCAGCCCTGCTGTCGGCCATCAAACCCGCTCAGCTCGCCAAACGCTAAACCACTAACACGTTGCGAACCCGCTGTTTCGTTGTTGCCCAGCAACGAAACAGCGGGTTCTCAGCGTTCAGGCAGGCAGCGTTCAGGCAGGCAGGAAGCCCGCACGCTCACACCTTCTGCCAACGGCTCCCAGCCCCGGCGCTGGCCTCAACCGCTGCCAGCACTTTCTGTACCTGCAAGGCATCAGAGAACGACGGCGAGGGCTGCTCGCCAGCGCCGATGGCATTCACGAGGTCCACCACCTGATGCGTGAATCCGTGCTCGTAGCCCAGGCCGTGCCCTGTGGGCCACCAGTTTCCGACGTAGGGGTGGGATGGTTCCGTCACGATGATCCGGCGGAAACCGGCGTCCTCCTCGGAGGCATCGTAGAAGGACAGCGAGTTCATGTCCTCGAAGTCGAAAGCCAACGAGCCGAGCGTGCCATTGAGTTCCAGCCGCATGGCGTTCTTCCGTCCCAGGGCGAACCGCGTCGCCTCGAACACGCCGATCGGGCCGGCGTCGGATGTCTTTCCGGCCCCGGATGTCTTCGCCTGGAAACGGGCGGTGAAGATCGCTGCGTCGTCCACAGTTACTGGCCCGCGCGGACCATCTGTACCTCCGTGCCCACCGAGCCCTACGAGGTCCCCGCCGATCGGCCGTTCCTTCACGAACGTCTCCATGAGGGCCGAAACCCCGGTGATGCTGGACCCGGTGATCCACTGGGCAGCGTCGATACTGTGCGCACCGATATCACCCAGTGAACCGGAGCCGGACTTTGACTTGTCCAGGCGCCACGTTAGAGGGGCGTCCGCGTCCGACAACCAGTCCTGGAGATACTGGGCCCTGACGTGCCGGAGCTCGCCCAGCCGGCCGTCGTCCACCATCCGCTTTGCCAGGGCCAGTGCAGGAGTTCGCCGATACGTGAAACCGCACATCGAGTACACGCCCCGCTCGGCGGCCGAGGATGCGACAGCGGTCATCTTTTCGGCCTCAGCAACACTGTTGGCCAAGGGCTTCTCGCACAGCACGTGTTTGCCCGCTTCCAAGGCGGCAATCGCAATCTCGGCGTGCGTGTTTCCGGGGGAGCAGATATCGATCAGGTCAATGTCATCGCGCTCAATCAGGCGACGCCAATCGGTCTCTACGGAATCCCAACCGAACTTGTCCGCGGCTGCCTGAACACCGGCAGCATTCCTGCCAGCCAGCGCCGTCAGCTCGGGCGCAAGTGGGAGATCGAAGAAGCGGGGCGCGGTTCGCCACGCATGCGAGTGGGCCGCGCCCATGAAGGAGTAGCCCACCATGCCCACCCGCAGCTTCCGCGTCACAGTCGAACGCCTTCCCCCGCAAGCGCACTGCCTCCGGCAAGCGCACTGCGAACCGATGTCCAGGACTTCAAAACCTCCAACACAGCGGGGTCCCGCTCGGCTAGTAGGGCCTGCTGGTACGAGTCCTCAAGCAGCGCGTCCACGGAAACACGGGCCCCGGACGAAGCACTCAGGATGGCCGCCTCCACCATGGCCAGGCTCATGATGTTCTGGTGCACCTGCCCCATTGGGGTGCTTCCCGTGCGGACTGCAGATACGAAGTCGCGCAGGGAGCCAGCGATTTCCTGGCCCGGATCGGAAGCACCGGGCCCCAACGGAATGGGTGCCGAGGAAACAGGTTCGTTGTCCCCGTCCCACAAGACCGTGCCGTGCTCGCCGCTGATCCGCCATGAGGCGTTCCACGAGGTTTCCTGACCGGGGCTGCACCAGCTTCCGTTGAACACGAAGCGCTCCCCGCCGGTCATTTCGAAGACGGCCGTGGCCCCGGCATCACCGCGGTACCAACTCCAGGAGGGGTTGTACTCCTCGCAGAAAACAGAGACGGGATCGGCGTCGAGCAGGAACCGGGCCATGTCGAACTGGTGGATGGCCATGTCCAGCAACAGTGGGTGGTTCATGGCGTCGCGGAAGCCGCCAAAATGTGGCGCCTTGAAGAATTCGGCAGAAACAATGCCAACACGGCCGAGAGACCCGGACAGCCGCTTGGCTTCAAACAGCTGACGGTTGTAGCGCCGGGACTGGCTGACCATGAACAGCTGGCCGTGGAGCTCAGCAGCTGCTGCCAACGACAGCCCTTGCGCCACCGTCGAGGCCACGGGCTTTTCGCCAAGGACCGGCAGGCCCGCAGCGAGTGCCTCGGTCGTGACCGGATGATGCGCGGCTGGAACGGTGACGTTGATGACCGCTTGGGCTCCGACGTCGGACGCCAGTGCCGCCGTGCCGACACCTACCGGAAGGTCGGGACGGCCCAGCGAGGCTGCAGCCTCGGCAGCGGTCGCAAGGTCCAGATCCACGATGCCCACGAGCTCCACCAACGGTGACGCCTCAACGGTTCGAAGCCAGGCACGGCCCATGCCCCCGGCACCGACCACGACGACGCGAAGGGGAGTGCCGTCGTCGGGGATTGTGGCGAAAGGCGTGCTCACGCGTTGGCTCCTTGGTAGCTCTTGCCGTTGAAGAAGTCGTTGGTTTCATACCTGAGCAGCTCCGGAACGGCGCGCTCGGGACGGTCGGTGACGGCCCATTCCACGGCGTTGGCGATGACGCGGCGGATGTCTTTGTGGTGATAGACGGGGTAGTCCTGGTCGCCGGGGCTGAAGAAGAAGATCTTGCCGTGGCCGCGCCGGAACGTGCAGCCGGAACGGAAGACTTCGCCTCCGCTGAACGAGCTGATGAACACCAGCTCCTCGGGCGTGGGGATATCGAAGAATTCGCCGTACATTTCCTGCTCGGGGATCACGATGGGGTGCGGCACGCCCTTGGCGATGGGGTGGGTCGGGTCCACCGTCCACACGAGCTCGCGATCATGTTCCGAGCGCCAGCGCAGGGTGCAGGTGGTGCCCATGAGCTTGGTGAAGATCTTGGACCAGTGCCCCGAATGGAGCACGATCAGGCCCATGCCCGCGAGGACGTGGCGGTGGACGCGTTCCACGATCTCGTCGTCAACGTCTGCATGGGACATGTGTCCCCACCAGGTGAGGACGTCGGTATTGGCGAGGACTTCCTCGGTGAGGCCGTGCTCGGGTTCGTCCAGGGTGGCGGTCCGGACCTCGACGGCGGAACCCAGGTTCTCCTCGATGCCCGCCTTGACGGCACCGTGCATTCCCTCGGGATAGAGGCGTGCCACGAGTTCGTCCCGCTTCTCGTGCCGGTTTTCGCTCCAGACGGTGACGCGGATGGGCTTGCTTGTTTCAGGCATGATTCTTTCCTTCTGATGAGTGACGGTCTACTTGACCGCGCCGCCGGTGGTGCCTGCGGCGATGTATTTTTGGGCCGCGACCAACAGGACGATGGCCGGGATGGAGGCGAGTACCGCCGTCGCCATCACTGAACTCCAGTCGTTCACGTAGGCGCCGATGTACTGGAAGATGCCCAGGGTGACCGGACGGACCGCTTCCGTGGTGGTGAGGGTCAATGCGAAGAGGAAGTCGCTCCAGGCGAACAGGAACGTAAAGAGTCCTGCGGTGATCAGCGAGTTCCGGCTCAGCGGAATCACGATCGACCAGAACGCCCGGACGTGCCCCGCCCCATCCACCCGCGCGGCCTCGATCACGGATGCCGGCATGCCGTTCATGAACGCCCGGATGATGAGGATGGCGAACGGGATTCCGTGTGCCGAGTCCGCAAGGATCAGGCCCGGAATGGAGTTGAGAAGCCCGAGGTCGTTGTATGCCGTGTACAGGGCGTTGGCCACTACGATGCCCGGGATCATCTGGCTGATCAGGATGGCGAACAGGACAACGCCTGCGCCGCGGACCTTGAAGTAGGCCAGCGCGTAGGCTGCCGGGGCGGCGATTGCCAGGCTCAATGCCACGCTGCCAAGGGAGATGACCAGGCTCGTGCCGAGGTTCCCGGCTTGCTCATTGATGGCTGTGGCATAGCCCGTGAAGTCGGGCTTCAAGGGCAACCACGAGGTTTCCAAGGTAGTGCCGTTGGGCTGCAGGGAGGCGTTGACCATCCAGTAGACCGGAAACAGCATGATGGCCAGGAAGAGGATAGCAAGTGCCGTGTAGCCCCAGTTCTTGCGTCCTGTTGCTTTTGATCTGGTGGGCCGGAGCGTGGGTGCTTTCAGTACGGTTGTCATGGTTTCCTCACTCATCCACAGCGCGTCGGCTTGCCCGCAGGTACAGGACCGCGAAGACCAGGGAAATGATGACCAGCACGTTGCCCAGGGCCGCGCCTTCGCCGAATTTGAATTCGTGGAAGGAGAGATCGTAGGACTGGGTGGCGATGGTCTGGGTCGAGTTCGCCGGGCCACCGTTGGTCAGGCCCAGGATGATGTCCAGCACCTTGAGGGTGTAGACGACGCCGAGAACCAGCACCACGCTCACTACCGGCCGGAGCATCGGCCACGTGATATGCCGGAACGCCTTCCAACCCGTGGCGCCATCGAGTGACCCGGCCTCATACAGCTCATCCGGGATCTCCTGCAGGCCGCCGTAGAGGATGGTCAGGTTGAACGGGATGCCAATCCAGATGTTCACCCCCACCACAGCGATCAAAGCCAACGAGGTACTGGTCAGCCACGGAACGCCGGTATCGACGATGCCCAGATCGCCCAGGAAACGGTTGAGCGCTCCGCTGTCCTTGTCCAGGATCCAACGCCACACGGCACTGGAGACGATCAAGGGAAGGAGCCACGGCAGCAGGAGCAGCGACCGCAGGATGCCGTTGAGCGGGAACTTGCGTTGGAAGAAGATCGCCAACGCCAGCCCGATCACGAACTGCCCCAGGATGGAACCTATCGTGAACAGTGCGGTGTTCAGCAGCGAGGTGGAAAACAACGACGACGACAAGACAGTTACGTAGTTGGCCAACCCTACCCATGGGGCTTCTCCGGTGAAGAAGGTGGCCGTGGTGTAGTCCTGGAAACTCATGACGACGTTCTTGACCACCGGGTAGCCAAAGAACAGCGCCATGTAGACCACGGCAGGGACCAGGAAGAGCCACTGGAAGATGCGCTCGCGACGTTGGCGGGTCCGGCGTCGTGGTTTCTGCGCTTCTGTAGGCGAGCCTGCCGGGCGGCCGCTCTTTGCCTTGGCCTTTCCGGTGGAACGTGCCGCTGTTTGCGACAAATCTGTTGTCAATGACATGGCTCGCCGCTTACTGGCCTTGCGCTTGCTTGAGGGCATCAGCCGGGGAGGCGTTACCGGTCAGGGCAGTCTGGATTGCGGTGTAGATCTTGGTTGCCTGGGCTGGCCATTCTGTGCCGAGCTCGCCGGTGCGGGCCCGGGCCGTCTTGATCAGCTCCGTGAACGTAGCAAGCTTGGGGTTTTCGCTGGCGAACTTATCCGCCAGCGTGGTCTTGGAAGGAATGGTGTTGCGGACCTTGGCCATGGCCATCTGGTTCTCGTCGCTGTTCAGGCAGGCAACCACTTCCGCAGCCTTGGCCTGGCGTGCCTTGTTACCGGTCTGGGGGACCGTCCACACCTCGCCACCCAGCGGAGCAACGGACGTCTGGCCGGCTTCACGGACGGGGATCTTGACCACGCCGTACTGCAGAGTGGGCTGCTTATCCAGGGCCGGAATCTGCCATGGGCCGTTGACCATCATGGCTGCTTTGCCGGCCATGAACTGGTCCTTGACATCGGCCTGGGTCCAGTTCAGGGCCGAGGAAGAGACGGAGCCGCTCTTGACCAGGTCGGTCCAGAGCTGGAGTGCTTGCTCGGTTTCCTTGGTGTCGATCTTCTTCTCGTCGCCGCCGTTGGACCACATGACCGGGAGGAACTGCCAAGTGCCTTCATACGTGGGGTTGGCATTGAATGCGAGCCCGTACTGGTCGCCCGCAGTGAGCTTCGCGCTTGCTGCCTTCAGCTCATCCCAGGTGGTGGGCGGGGTGACGCCGGCCTTGTCCAGGATGTCCTTGTTGTAGAACAGGGCAATGGTGTTCACGGTGGGAGCCAGCCCGTACACCTTGTCCTTGTAGGTGCCTGCACTCAGGACACCCTCGGCGAAGTTGTCAGTGCTGATCTTGAAGTCTGCCAAGGGAGCCAAGGCGCCGGTGGCGGCAATCTGCTGGAGATCCGGATTATCCAGCATGAGCACGTCCGGAAGCGTCTTGGAGGAGGACTGCTGGAGCACCTTGGAGATCAGGGACTTGCCCGGAACGGTCTCCCGCTTGATGGTGACACCTGCCTGGGTGCCGCACTTGGTAAGGGCGTCACCGATGAAGGACTTGTCGGGCTCGTTGTTGTAGTAGTCCATCACGGAAATTTCGGTGACGGCCTCCGACGACGAAGCTGCAGTGGAGGTCCCGCAGGCTGAGAGGGCCAGGGGGAGACCGACCAATGCAGCGACGGCGAGGGCAAGAGGACGACGGGTTGTCCTTTGTGCTGACTTCATTGTCTGTTCCTTTTTCTGGGGGTTGAGTTATCGATGCGTATCGACGATGCGTATCGATGAATTCGGAAACTGTAATACAGGGTGCTTTGAGAGGGTTTAGCTGCCGTGGGGTGGACGCAGCGTGCTGGCACGGTGCGTAATGACCGTGGGTACCAATTCCAGGGATTCGGTTGGTCCCTGGTTTTCGGTTTCGAGGAGATCGCAAATAATCTTCACCGCACGGCGGGATACTTCGGCCGGGCGGAGGTCAATGGTGGAAAGGGGGACGGGCTGAAGCTCAGCCAAGGTGGGGGAAGCGCTGCCGATGACGGAGACATCCGTGCCAGGAGTGAGGCCGCGGCTGGTCAGGACGCGTCGAAGAACGTCCTGAACGGTGCCGTCCGGAGCGATAAACGCAGGCACTCCGGTGGTCTCCGCCAAGGCTTTGTCCACGGATTCCGCGATCGCTTCGCGATCAGTTCCCCCAGGGAGGTGAAGCACTTTGACGCCCAGGCTTTGGGCGGCTTTGTCGGTGCCGGACATGAACCGCTCAACGTAGTTCACGTGACGGTCTACTACTTCCGGCTGCCAGTCAAGGACGGAGATGACTTCATGGCCTGCCGCGGCGAGGTCCTGGACGCATTGTTCTCCGGCCATTTCAAAGTCGGCATCAATGCAAACCAAACCGGAGGGATCATGCGGGATGCCGATCAGCACCACGGGAACGTGGAGGCTGCGGACCACCGGGAGACGTTCGTCGTCGCCTTCCACCTGCATCAGGATGAGGCCGTCGCAGATCTGCTGGCCCACCACACGCTGCAGCCCAGGCGCGCCCTCATCCTCAGTGACCAGCAGGATGTCGTGGTCATAGAGGCGGGCGGTGTTGGCGATCACGGAGACGAACTCCATGATCGATGCCATGTGCAACTCGGGGATGAAAGGGATAACGAGGCCGATTACGCGCGTCCTGCGGCTGGCAAGTGCGCGGGCTCCTGCATTTGGCTGGTAGGTCAGCTGCTGGATGGCGTCCTCCACCTTTTTCCGCGTTTTCTCGGAGATGGGCCGCTTGCCGCTGAGAACATAGGAAACCGTGCTCTGTGCAACGCCGGCGGCCTGGGCAACGTCCTTGCTGGTGGGCATGTCCCGGCCTCCTTGCGCTCTCTGCTGAACGGTCTGCGTGTGGTTCTGTGGTGCTGGTCTTGCGTGCTTTGTTGTTCGTGTCGTCGATACGTATCGTCGATGCGCATCGAGAATGAGTATGACATGAGTCACTCGCCCCGCGCAATACCCCCATTCCGTCCCTCTCTCACATCCACCGCCCTTTCACCGGATGTTCTCTCATTTCCTCACGCCTTTCCGCGGATGTTCTCTCACATCGCCACGGACGAATGTGCTTAGCTGGCTCCTATGGACGGGACAGCACCGCAGTTAGGCGTCCACTGGGATGGCGCCGTGAACGCCTGGCGGATCGCGGGGGACGTGTACAGGATGGGTCGCCACGAGTGGGTTAGCGAAGCTGGATGGCGCCAAATGTACGACGACGGCATCCGCACTGTCATCGATTTGCGCGCCTCGGGCGAGCGGCGGCAACGCGACACCGATCCCGAGGTGCCGTACGACGTGAAGGCTCGAATCGACGTCGTGCATTGCCCCACGGAGGACCCGGACCATAGCGATTTTGGCGAGCTCTTCGGCCCGTACCTGAAGGACCCGGCGCAGTACGGCGAGTATGTGGGGCTGTTTGCCGGGAAGATTGCGGCCGTCTTCAAAGCCATCGCGGCCGCGCCTGGCAAGGTCGTGATTCACTGCTCGGCGGGCAGGGACCGCAGCGGGGTGATCGCACTCATGCTGCAACGTTTGGCCGGTATTGGTGATGACGAAATCCTGCGCGGCTATGAACTTGCGGCGCGGGGGATCAATGAGCGGCACCGAACCCACGGGGCACCGCATGCGCACGATCCCTACCTTTCAGACGAGGAGTTTGAGGCCTGGTTGGAGCTGAAGCGGGCGGGAGTGAGGACGTTCTTGGGTTCGCTGGAAGTCGAATCGTTTCTGGCGCGGAATGGGGTCACCGATGCGGAAGTGGCGGCGATCCGCACGAAGCTGCAGTGATGTGAGAGAACGATGGCCCGAATCGGGCGGTATGTGAGAGAACGATGGACCAAAACGTGCGGTATGTGAGAGAACGATGAAATTCCTGCTGTACTCCTCCGGGCATTCATGTACCCTGTATATATTACCGAACGGCCGGTCAGTAATGTTTGCGCTCCCGCAGACCCAATGATCGAGCCGATTTCACGTGCCTTGGAAGGACCCGTCGACGATGACCACTACCGCAGTCGCCCCGGAAACCACAGCCGTTGCAACCGTCCCCAGCTATATCCAGGATGCGTGGTGGACTCCCGCTCCCGACGCAAAAACCGTCCCGGTCCGTGATGCCAGCACCGGAGAAGTCCTGGCCAACGTCAGCACCGACGGACTGGACTTTGCCGCCGTCGTACATCACGGCCGCACCACCGGCCAGGCCGAACTTGGAAAGCTGACCTTCCACCAGCGTGCGCTCAAGCTCAAAGAACTTGCCATGTACCTCAACGGCCGGCGCGAAGAGCTGTACGAGTCCTCGTCCCAGTCCGGCGCCACCAAGATCGACAACATGATCGACATTGACGGCGGCATCGGCGTTCTCTTCACTTTTGGGTCCAAGGGTCGCCGCGAACTGCCCAATTCACAGGTTGTGGTGGATGGGCCGATGGAGGTGCTGTCCAAGGACGGTTCATTCGCCGGTGAGCACATTTACACCCGTATTCCTGGTGTCGCGGTGCAGATCAACGCCTTCAATTTCCCGGTCTGGGGCATGCTGGAGAAGTTCGCGCCCGCCTTCCTGGCCGGTGTTCCCACCATCGTCAAGCCGGCCACGCCCACGGGCTACGTTGCAGCCGTTGCCGTCAAGGCGATCGTCGAGTCCGGCATCCTGCCCGCGGGATCCCTTCAGCTGATTTCCGGCTCCGCCCGGACCATCCTGGACGAACTGGATTACCGCGACCTCGTCTCCTTTACGGGCTCGGCGTCCACGGCCAACTCGCTGAAATCGCACCGCAACGTGGTCCAGGGTGGTGTCCGCTTCACCTCCGAGACGGACTCGCTCAACGCCGCCATCCTCGGCCCTGACGCCGTTCCAGGCACTCCGGAATTCGACGCATTTGTCCGGGCTGTCGTCACCGAAATGACCGTCAAAGCCGGCCAGAAGTGCACCGCCATCCGCCGCGTGATCGTTCCGAAGGAGCTGATTTCCGACGTCTCCGCCGCCATTGGTGCACGCATCAACGAGCGTGTCGTCGTTGGCGACCCCCGCGCCGAGGGCGTCACCATGGGCGCCCTGGCTTCGCTGGAGCAGCTCGCCGACGTCCGCGCGGCCGTTCAGTCAATGCTCGACGCCGGTGGTGAGCTTGCGTACGGAACGCTCGATTCGCCGTCGGTCACCTCCGTCGGCGGCAAGGTGGGCGTCGTGGAAGACGGCGCGTTCATGTCTCCTGTGCTCCTCAGCTGGGCCGACGCGGAAGCCGAAGAAGTCCACTCCCTTGAAGCGTTTGGCCCCGTATCCTCGGTAATCGGATACTCGGATCTTGCCGACGCAATCCGCCTGGCAGCCCGCGGTTCGGGTTCACTGGTGGCTTCCGTGTGCACCAACGATCCTTCCGTGGCGCAGGAGCTGGTGCTCGGTATCGCAGCGCACCACGGCCGCGTCCACATGCTCAACCGTGAAGACGCGCGCTCGTCCACCGGTCATGGTTCCCCGGTCCCGCACCTGGTTCACGGCGGTCCCGGCCGCGCAGGTGGCGGCGAGGAATTGGGCGGTATCCGCTCGGTCCTGCACCACATGCAGCGCACCGCCATCCAGGGCTCGCCGAACATGCTCACCGCCGTCACCGGCCAGTGGCACACCGGCGCTGACCGCAACTTCACTGTGGAAACCGAAGGCGAGCACCCTTTCCGGAAGCACCTCTCGACGCTGAGGATCGGCGACGCCGTTCGCTCCGATCTGCGCCAGGTGACCCTTGAGGACATCACGGCCTTCGCCAACTCCACGGGCGATACGTTCTACGCGCACACGAACCAGGAAGCGGCCGAGGCCAATCCCTTCTTCCCCGGAATTGTTGCCCATGGGTACCTGCTCCTGAGCTGGGCTGCCGGGCTGTTCGTGGAGCCCGCGCCGGGTCCTGTGCTGGCCAATTACGGCTTGGAGAATCTGCGCTTCATCACGCCGGTTGCAGCTGGCGACTCGATCCGCGTCACGTTGACCGCCAAGAAGATCACGCCACGCGAGACCGACGAATATGGCGAGGTTGTCTGGGATGCCGTGCTGACCAACCAGAACGACGAGATCGTAGCCACGTACGACGTCCTGACCCTCGTGGAGAAGTAACCCCACCTTTAAAGCAACGCGGGGTCACTTAGGGCCCATGTTGACAGCCAACATGGGCCCTAAGTGACCCCGCGTTGCAGTTTAACCGGCGCTTGATTCCCGAAGAGTCAACCCGGGCGCGAAGTCGCGTTCTTTCGGGGGCAGGCCTTGAATTGCATCGATCAAGGCGTCAGCCATGGCAGCGCCCTGAAGGTTGAGCTTGGTGCCGACCGTCGTGAGCCTTGGCCGCAATTGCTCGGCCAACTGGACTTCCTCGCACGCAACAAGACCGATTCGCCCGGGCGTGGCCAATCCAGCGTCGGCCAATGCGGACATTGCCCCCAAAGCCACGGAAACACTGGACGCCACGATGCCTTCCGGGTTGTCGGGGCCGGAAAGTAAGCGCTGCGTGGCGCCGCGGGCCGCGTCGGTGCTGTACTCGGTGCGGACAATGAAGTCCTCTGCATCTTCATGCCCGGCCTCGATGCAGGCACGGAGAAAGCCAAGGGTCAGGAACGGCGACAGCACGGACGATTCGCTCCCGCCGAGCAGCGCCACGGGCCAACGCCCTTGGTCCAGCAAATGCTTGGTGGCTTGGTAGGCAACGGATTCGTAATCCGTGGTCAGAACCAGCGCACCCGTCCCGGCAAGCTGCGGAGTGCCAAGCAGAACCTTCGTACCACGGTCCTCGGCCTCCTCAATGGCGGCACGTACAGCGGCCGTATCGATGTCGTCACCTGTTGCCAAAATGACACCGTCAACACCCTGCAAAGGCAGGGATTCCAGGAGCCGCTCAAGGCGGGTGATGCTGTGGTCAAGGTCGCAGAGAAGGACGCTGTAACCGCGTCCTTCTGCGGCATGGGCAACGGCCTTTGCCAGCTGGCTGTGGAAGGGCTGGGCGATATCGCCCACCAACAATGCGATGGTGTTGGAACGTCCACTGCGCAGGCTGCGGGCCGCGCTGTTCAGCACATAGTTCAGCTGGGCGACTGCGTCCATCACCTTGGTGCGCGTCTCCTCCGCAACAGTCGATGGGGCGGTAAAAACACGCGAAACTGTGGCGCGGGAGACGCCGGCCGCCCGCGCCACATCGAGCATGGTTGCTGGTGCCGCGCTACTTACCGTCATGGGATCTGATGGTATCGAGAAACAGCGCCGCGTAGCGACGTCCGTCGACACCGAGGGCGACGTCGATGCTGTCGCGGCTTAGGTAGCCGTGTGGCAGCGTGGTCTCGGAGGCCTTTGTCCGGCGATCGACGACGGTCTGCCCCCGGGTCAAGGGGTTTGAGAGGCTGACTTCAACCCGATGGCGATGGGTCACAAGGCCTTCGGGATCGATCACGGCACAGACGGCCCCGGCGTCACCGATGCCTGCCGAACCGGGCGACGTCAGCCGGAAATCATCCGCATTAACCTTCGCCAGATGAGTCAGAAGATGACCGCTGAGCCGGCATCCGGCGTCGTCGGATTCCCTCAGCAGCTCAATGTCGGGTGCCTCGATCGCCACGGAATAGAACACGTCCAGTCCGTACATGGTGATTGGCAAGCCACTGCTGATGACGATCTGGGCTGCCTCGGGATCGTGCCACACGTTGAACTCGGCCACGGGCGACGCGTTGCCCACTGACGCCGATCCACCCATGAAAACGATCTTCCCGATGTTCGCCGCAACTTCCGGGTAGGCCCGCAGCAGCAGGGCGATGTTCGTCATCGGGGCGAGGGGCACCAAAGTGACAGGCTCAGGACTGGAGAGGATCTCGCGCCGCAAAAGTTCGACGGCGTGAATCGCCTCGGGCTTTCTGGCTGACGGTTCCCAGCCAAGATCGGCCAGCCCGTCCCCGCCATGGACGTGGCCGGCGTCCCGGGGTTCCTCGAGCAGGGGCCGGGCAGCGCCGGCGGCCACCGGGACACCCGTGGCGCCGACAGCGTCCAGGACCGTCAACGTGTTTCGGACTACTCCTTCCAGACTGGTGTTACCAGCAACGCAGGTGACGGCGCGCAGGTTCCAGTCAGGGTGGCGGGCAGCGAACATGAGGGCGAGAGCGTCGTCCACCCCTGTGTCCACATCAAGAATCAGTTGTCCCATGGTTCTACTCCGTGGATTCAATGAGCTCGGCGAGATCCTCGAGGTCCGGGGTGTCCCTGAACCGCAACACTACGCGATCCATCGCTGCCTCAGGGAAGGCAAACGGTGCCTCGTACTCCGCGGAAACTGTACTGACCGGGTCCGAGCCGATGTCCATGCCCCAGAACGACAGGTGGCTGGACGTGCCGCTGATTGTCGCTGCAGCAACCACCTGATCCCCATGGAGCAGTTCTGCCAGCGCTGCCCTGTCGTCCAGGGGAGTCAGGCGCAGGCCCACTGCCTGCGGTCCGCCGGACAAGGCAGTGTCAGACTTCAGCACATCGCGGGCGCCCAAGGCATGGTGTTCGAAGATCAGGACATCGTTGCGAACGTAGAGCACGTAGCCGCCTTGTTGGTTGCCGCTGGATATTAGGACCCCTTCCATTCCCGGGTTGAATTCCCGGAGGTGGGCAGTGAACTGAAGGGCGCGGTCGCTGCCCGTGATGGCGCTGGCAAACGGGACGTGGCTCTGGCCCGCCCTGAAAACGATCTCCTTGCGATTGACCAAGCCAGCCGGACCCCGGGCAGTGAGCAGCTCTACCAGGGTGCGGTCGTCCAGGGGAAAAGCGCCTATTTGCTCCGCCTGCTCCCACCAGAGTTTTTGTAGGGTCCGAAGTTTTTCCGGCTCGGCCGCGGCGAGGTCGTGCGCCTCCGCGAAGTCTTCCCGGGTGTTGTACAGGCGCCAATCGTCCTGCTCGTAGTCCTGTCCGTGAAGATGTGCCGTCACGGCTTTCCACTCACCATGGCGGATTGCACGGTGGCCCAGCATCTCCCAGAATTGCGTTTCGCGGGGCTCCTTCACGGCTGCATCGACGAACGTCGCAACTGCCGACCCGCCGTCGAACGTTGTATCAGTCTCTATGTTGGCTGCATCCAGGAGGGTGGGCGTGATGTCGATGGCGTGCAGGAACTGGTTCCTGACCTCTCCCGCTTTGGAGATCCCCGCCGGCCAGGAAACGACCAGCGGCGAACGTACGCCGCCAAGGTCAACGAACTGCTTGTAACGGCGGAACGGCGTGTTGCCCGCCATGGCCCAACCCTCCGGATAGTGGGCGCCACCCAGGGGGCCGCCGAGCTGAGGCAGCAAGCTGACCTGCTCGACGGCGGGCCTGCGGACGCCCGAATACGGCGCGTTGCAATCGACATCGCCCGTGGGGCCGCCCTCGCGGGATGCACCATTGTCCGACATGACCAGGACGATGGTGTTCTCGTAAAGGTCCATCGCCCTCAACGCTTGAACAACACGGCCAATTTGGGCATCCGCGTGCTCAAGGAAACCGGCGAAGGCAGCTTGCAGGTGGGTGAAGACATCCTGTTCGGTACTGCTCAACTCCTCCCACGCGCGGACGTCTGCCAGCCGTTCCGTGAGTGCCGTGCCGTCCGGCACGACGCATAGTTCCACCTGCCGCTTCAGCCTGTCGCTGCGGGTTTTGTCCCAGCCCTTGGTGAAGACATCGATGTACTTTTCGATGTACTCCCTCGGCGCTTGGAAGGGGGCATGGGTGGCCCCCAAAGCCAACTGGAGGAAGAACGGAGCGTGCGGACGGTACGTGGTGTGGTCCTTGAGGAAACGGATTGACTGTTGGGCCAGGTCCTCGCTGAGGTGGTAGCCCTCCCGGGCGGGTGGTTCAATGCTGTGGTTGTCGGCCACCAGCTCGGGGGAGTACTGGTCCGTGCAGCCATCCAGGAAACCGTAGAAGCGGTCGAAGCCACGGTTCAGCGGCCAGTTGTGGAACGGCCCGGCCGGCGTGAGTTCGTTCAGTGGCGCAAGGTGCCACTTACCGGCCAGATAGGTTCCGTAGCCGTTCCTGCGCAGTATCTCCGGGAGCATGGGCACGTCCGGACGGACGCAGCCGCGCGAGTTGGGGAAGCCAGTGTCTGCATCGGCCAGGAACCGCATGCCCACAGAGTGGTGGTTGCGGCCCGTGAGCAGGCTCGCCCTGGTTGGGGAGCACAGGGGGGTGACGTGGAAGTTGGTGTACCTGAGCCCTTCTTCGGCGAGTCCATCGATGGCAGGCGTGTTGATTTCGGAGCCAAAGCAGCCGAAGTCCGACCATCCGGTGTCATCAAGTATGACCATGAGAATGTTGGGTTGTGAGCCGTTGGCTGCTTGCTGCTCGGGCCACCAAGCCTCGGATTCGGCAACTGTGGTGCCGATGCGGCCGGGAAATTCCTGCTGCATTGCTGCGGTTCCGTTCTGTTTCGGGACGTGTTTGTTTGCTTTAGAGCTGGGAAGCAGCCACGGACGCGGGCGATGCCTGGGAAGCATGGACCACCTGGGTCTTGCGGGACGTCAGGTATAGCGCGCAGCCGAGGGCGACAAGCGCAACCAGCATGAGATATCCGGAGATGCTCCACGTGGCGCCGCCGGCGTTGTTTTGGAGGGCCTGGGCGATCAGCGGGCCGAATCCGCCTCCGATTACCGTGGCCACCTGGAACCCAATGGACATTCCGGTGTATCGGACCTTCGGGTCCAGGACTGCTGCGAAGAGCGTGGCCTGCTGGCTGAACAGCATTCCCACGATGAGTCCATTCGCGGACATCACAACGAACAATGCCAGGACGCTCTTGGTCTCCATGAGCCAGAACATGGGAAAGGCCCACAGCGCCAACGCCACGGTGGCGGTAACCAGAACCCGTCGTGGGCCGAAGCGGTCAGAGATGATGCCGGAAACGGGCGTGATGATGAGGTTGGTGATGGAAGAGGCAATGTTGGCCATCAAGGCTACCGTGGGGCTGATGCCCAGCGTGGTTGTAGCGAAGCCGATGATGAAGACGCCCTGCATGAAGCCCAGCGTGGTGTCGCTGACATGCACGCCAACCATCGCCAGTATCTGCTTCGGGTAGCGGCGCAGCGCAACGACCAGGGGCAGCTTTTCCTTGGCCGCAGGCGTGGCCACGGTCTTCTCGAAGTCCGGCGTTTCCGTGATTTTCAGACGCAGGATCAATCCAAAGATCACCAGGACTGTGCTCAGCAGGAACGGGATACGCCATCCCCAAGCGAGCAGGTCTGCCCGGGACAGTGTGCCCGTGAGAATTGCTACGACGCCGCTGGAGAGAATAACGCCGATGGGAGCGCCGGCCTGGACAAGGCTGCCGAAGAAGCCGCGCTTGGCTTCCGGTGCATGCTCGACGGCGAGCAGTGCAGCGCCGCCCCATTCGCCGCCGAGGCCTATGCCCTGGAGGAAACGAAGTGAAACCAGCATGATCGGTGCCCAGGCCCCAACTTGTGAGTAGGTGGGTAACAGGCCGATGCCCACGGTGACGAATCCCGTTAGGAAGAACGCGAAGAGCAGCATCTTCTTACGGCCAACGCGATCACCGAGGTGCCCGATGACGATGCCGCCAAGGGGCCTCGCAACGAATCCGACGGCGAACGTACTCAGTGAGAGGACGGCAGCCAGGCCGGGGTCGCCGCTGGGGAAGAAGACAGCCCCGAAAACGAGTGCCGCCATGGGGCCGTAGACGAAAAAGTCGTAGTACTCCAGCACCGAACCGATGGTGCTGGCACCGGCGGCAGTCCACGGTGAAGTCTTCGTGGGGGCCTTTGACGCATGGGTTGTATGTGGGGGGTTCATGTTAATCCTCGTCGCTTAACTGTAGCCATGGGATCGATCTCATCCTCTTCCCCAATGGACACCTTGTTTGTGATGAGATCGATCCCATCACGTTAGGTGATGTCCGTCACGCGTGTCAAGGGGTGTGCGCCGTGAGGTTCAAAACCGGTCCTCTCTCACATCCCACTGCTTTTTCCCGGTTCCACGCTCACATCCCGCGCGCTTCTTTCGGTTCCTCTCTCACATCCCGACCTGTTTTAGCGGTTGTTCTGCGCTCGTCAAGTTTGTGAGACAGTTCTCGTTGTTGTTGGTTAGGCGGCCAGGGGTCCCTGAACGGTGGTTTGGTAAGCGGTGTGGGCTGTTACGGGTGGTGCGCCGCCGGCCCGGCGGTTGGGTCGGCGGCGGTTGTACCAGCCCTCGATGTAGTCCATCACGGCGGTCCGGGCGGCGAGCCTGGAACCGAAGCGGTGGTGGTGGTAGAACTCGGTTTTGAGGTGGGAGAAGAAGTTCTCGGCGACCGCGTTGTCCCAGCACACCCCTACCTTGCCCATGGACTGAGTGACCGCGTTCGTGCCGCACCATTGCTGGAATTCCTCAGAGGTGTACTGGGCGCCGCGGTCGGAGTGGAAGACCACAGAATCCTCGGCGAAGCGGCCGTGGTTCCGGGCCATCTGCAGGGCCGCGGTGCACAGGCTCGCACGCATGTGTCCGGCCATGGACCAGCCAATGACCATGCCGGAGAACAGATCGATGACGGTGGCCAGGTAGAGCCAGCCTTCGCCGGTGCGCAGGTAGGTGATATCGCCGACCAGACGGGTCCCGGGCACGGTGGAGGTGAAGTCGCGTTTGCCGTCGGTGTCGAGCATGTGGTTCTCGATGTGGGCGGTCTTGGCCTGCGGGTCCTGGACCGTGGTCTGTTTCCAGGCCCGAGTTCGGATGGCACGCAGACCGGTCTCGCGCATGATGGCTCCGACGGTTGGGGCGGAGACCTTGGTCCCGGCCGCGTTCAGCAACAAGGCCAACTGGTCCCGTCCGGCACGGCCTTCCTCCTTCGTATAGAGGTCGGTGACCGCGGTGACCAGATCCTCATGCCGCACGGCACGTGGTGAGGGCCCGGCGGGGTTGCGCCACCGATAGAACGAGGCCCGGGAAACCTTCAATGCCCGGCACAGCCACACCACTGAATGGTTGGCCTTCTCCGCTTCGATGAACTCGTAGAAATCCTCTACTTTTGCTTCGCGGCAAAGAAGGCGCTGACTTTTCCCAGGAACTCGACCTCGGCCTTCAACCTGGCGTTCTCGGCCAAGGCCTTTTGGTGTTCTTCCCAGGCAACCGGGCCCCTGTCCTCGGACGGGACAGGGGCATTTGGTTGACGTTCCCGATGTCGGTGAAGCCAGTTCCCCAGCGTGCTTTCCTTCACCCCGATCTCCTCGGCGACCTGCTTCACCGAACGGTTCGTGGACAGCACCAGCCGCACTGCTTCCTCACGGAAAGCGGCATCATATTTTCTTCTGGGCGTGGTCATCTGAAACGAATCTCCCATCAAGCTGTCTCAGAAAACCATACGGCCGCAGTTCCTTCAGATAACGACGAAGCGCGTCCCCCATGCAGGGGGACGCGCTTTGTCTTGAGGGGTTGGTTAAAGCTGGTATTCGGCTTGTTGGCCGAGCGTCTCATGGATGCACAGAACGTTGTTCTCGGTATCCATGAACCAAGCGCACTTCTCTGCGTCGGTGGTGCAAATATGGTTATCGGTCTTGAGCTCAGGCTCGTCGTAATCCTGGAATTTGACGCCTTGGGCTTCCATCTCCGCAACAGTCCGCTCGATGTCCTCGACCTCAAAGCTCATGGCGGTATGACCGGAGTGCTTACCGTCCGTGACCGGCAACAACTGCAGCATAGGGCCGCCGTCGTTGCCAAATAGATCATTTCCGTCCCATGTCCTGCCGCGATGCGGAAGGCCGAGCTTTTCCGCGTAGAACTTTCTTGCGCGGCTCAGGTCATCGACAGGCAGGACAGTTGTGGCTGTGTTAAGGGCTAGATGCATTTGGCCACCTCCTACGCTGAAAATTTTACGCTTGAGGCCCCCGGAAGGATCTTACGAATCATGTCATAAGGTTGAACGATGGGACTTGGCCGGGTTGCGCTAGATGCGTTCCGAGGCCTAACCCTGCCCGATTTAGTCTCGGACCAGACGAGGCTCCTGTTCGTCGGCATCAATCCTGGCCTGCGTGCTGCTGCAGTGCAGGCGCACTTCGGTGGCGGCAGCAATCGCTTCTATCCAGCGTTATTTCGGGCCGGCATCGTCGATCGTCGGATCGATGCCTCTGCAGGGTTCCGCCCCGGGGACCTCAATCATCTGCTGGAACGTGGCGTTGGGATTACGTCCATAGTTGCGGAAGCTTCGGCGCGAGCGGATGAACTCACCCCGGAGCAACTCCTTGCCGGAGCCAAAGCACTATCTGCGCGCGTCGAACTTATGGCGCCGGCAATGGTTGCAGTACTGGGAATCGGAGCCTATCGGACCGCTTTCGCCCGGCCTAGGGCGACGTGGGGACGACAGCCGGATTCCCTTGGGCGTTCCCCGGTTTGGGTACTCCCAAACCCGAGCGGCTTGAACAGGCACGCGAGTCTTGCTGATCTCGCCGCTGCCTACCGTGAAGTCGCCGTCGCGGCTGGCATCGAACCGTTTCCTGGCCCGGAATAGCTACCTTGGTCGGACCAACCGGTGGCCTTCACAGTCCGTCAATGAGCCCGTCGATAATGTTGCTGAACCTCTCGGCTGGCCCACCTGTTTTGACCAAGACGCTTAGTCCGATAACGGACGCAACGAGTTGGCTGGCGACAGCGTCGGGGACCTGGCCACGGCACGGCGACAAAGGGTGAGAGAGGAAGCGCAAAAAACCCGCGGGATGTGAGAGGGGAACCGTAAAAAACCCGCGGGATGTGAGAGAGGAAGCGTAAAAAACCCGCGGGATGTGAGAGAGGAACCGTAAAAAACCCGCAGGATGTGAGAGAGGAACCGGAAAGGGTCAGGCGGCGGCGTGGAGGCCGTCGAAGGCCATGGTGATGACGTCGTCGGCCAGCTTCTCGGGGGACAACGAGCCGCCCGGCTTGTACCACTCCACGATCGAGTTGATGGTGCCGAACAGGAGCCGCGTGACCGTCCGGGGGTCGATGTCCTGGCGCAGCGAGCCGTCTTCACGGGCAGCGGCTATCAGGGCAGCCACCTTGTGGTCGAAGGCACGCCGGCGTTCCAGGGCATCACGTTCAATCTCGGTGTTTCCCCGCAGCCGCAGCAGCAGGGTGACGAACGGCAGCCTGTCTACCAGCACCGCAATGGTCTGCCGGAGCACGAACTCAAGCCGGGCATCGGCCGGCCCGGAAGTGGCTGAAGGCTCATCCAGGATGGCCTCCAAGCCGCCCAGGGCGTGGTCCAGGGCGAGCTTTAGCAGATCGCCCTTGGACGGCACGTGGTGGTAGATGGCCGACTTGGAGATCCCGAGGTTCTCAGCCAGGATGCCCATGGACGTTGCGTCGTATCCGTGGCGGTTGAAGACGTCGACGGCGATGCGGAGCACCGACTGCTGGTCGTAACCGGGCCGTCCGCGCTTGGTAGTTGTCTCAGTAGGCATGGTGGCATTTTCTCACGATCTCTAGACGGGCTGCCGGTCAGCGACGCCGCATGTCAGCCCTTTGGCCGCAGGTCGTAGATCCGGCGGAGCTTGCCGTTGGAACGCTCAAGGGAACCGGGCTCTACAACTTCAACTACGCAAGAAGACCCCACATGAATCTTGATCTGCTCGCGCAAGGTGCGGGCCGCCGTCGAGCTTGACTCTGCGGGGACGTTTTCGCGCCGCTCGATTTTCACGGTCAGCGAATCCATGCGCTTGCCTTCGGGGCGGGTGATTTCGAGCTGGAAGTGCGGGCTGAGCTCGGGGATGCGGAGGGCGATTTCCTCGATCTGGGAGGGGAAGAGGTTCACGCCGCGCAGGATGATCATGTCGTCGCTGCGGCCGGTGATGCGGCCCATCCGGCGGTGTGCGGGGCGGGCGGTGCCGGGGAGCAGGCGGGTGAGGTCCTTGGTGCGGTAGCGGATGATCGGCAGCGCTTCCTTGGTGAGGGACGTGAAGACCAGCTCGCCGGGTTCGCCGTCGCCCAGGACCGTGGAGTGATCGAACGGATCGATGATTTCGGGGCGGAAGTGGTCTTCCCAGATGTGGCAGCCGTCCTGAGTTTCAACAGCTTCGCCAGCCACGCCCGGGCCCATGACTTCAGAGAGTCCGTAGATGTCCGAGGCCTTGATGTTCATGGTGGTCTCGAGCTCGTGGCGCATCTCTTCGGTCCACGGCTCGGCGCCGAGCACGGCGTACTTCAGCGATGTGGAGGTGGGGTCGATGCCCTGGTGGGCCATGGCGTCGGCGATGGTCAGCAGGTACGTGGGGGTTGCCAGGATGGCGTCCGGCTTGAAGTCCTGGATGAGCTGGATCTGGCGTTCGGTCTGGCCGCCGGACATCGGGATGACCGTGCAACCGAGCGCTTCAGCGCCGGCATGTGCGCCGAGCCCGCCGGTGAAGAGGCCGTAGCCGTAGGCGTTGTGGACCTTCATACCGGGTCGGACGCCGGAGGCGCGCAGGGAGCGGGCCACCAGGGTTGCCCAGTTGGCGAGGTCGTTCTTGGTGTAGCCCACCACTGTGGGGCGCCCGGTGGTGCCGGAGCTCGCGTGGATTCGGGCAACCTCATTCTGGGGCACCGCGAACATGCCAAACGGGTACTCCAGCCGGAGGTCTTCCTTGGTGGTGTAAGGGAACTTGCCGAGGTCGCTCAATTCGCGGAGGTCGGTCGGGTGCACGCCGGCTTCGTCGAACTTGCGCTTGTACAGCGGCACGCGATCGTAGGCGTAGGCCACCGTGTGCTGCAGGCGGCTGAGCTGGAGTGCTTCAAGCTCGTCGCGGGACATCGTTTCTTCGCGGTCCAGGATGGGGGCGGTTGCCGTGGAGGCGGGCGATGTGGGCGCGGCGACGGTGTTCTGGGTCATCTGGAGTTCCTACTTCTTGGAGATGGTGCGGCTGCGGCCCCGGAACTCTGCAATGAGTTCTCCGGGATCTGGATCGGGGGTGGCGCCCGCGGCGCCGGGTGAAGCCGCGTAGATCTGGATGTCGTAGAGGCCGCTGCGGCCAGTACTCGCGCGACGGTTTGCGACGGCGGTAATCACCTGGCCTTCGAACGCCGGCTTGATAAAGTTGATGTCGACGCCGGACGCCACCGTGATGTTGGCAGCTTGCTTTGGCGTTGGGTTGGCCGGGTTGCAGGCCAGTGCGAAGGCGGTGTCCGCGAAGGCGAAGATCATTCCGCCATGGGCCATTCCGAATCCATTGAGCATTTCCTGGCGGAGGTGCATGCGGATGGTGGCATGGCCGTCGTCGATCTTGAGGACCTCAATGCCCATCCATTCAGACGCGTAGTCGTTCGTCAGGATGTGGTGCGTTGCACCGGAGAGGGTTGTTTCAACCATGCGTCATTGCCTCCAGCTTTATTTACCGAATGTTCATTAGGTAATCCCAGATCGGCCCAACTGTCAAGACTGGACAAGCTCAGGGCCGGGATTTGGACGCGCCTAGTAGCCTCGAAGACATGCCCGAAATTGAGCTTCCGATCATGACCGAACGACTCATTCTGCGGCGTTTCGAGGCCGAGGACCTTGAGCGGTTCCACGCCTATCAGTCGCTGCCCGAAACCGCCCGGTACCTGCTCCGAAACGAACTGACCAAGACGCAATCCATGGAAGTCCTGGGCCGCTACGCGAATGCGCAGTTCAGGCATGAAGGCGATTGGGCCTGCCTCGCCATCGAGCTCCAGGACCGTCCGGGACTCATGGGCGAGATCGTCCTGAAATGGCTGGAGGGAACAGGCCAGGCTGAGCTTGGCTGGATCCTCCACCCCGAGGGCAGGGGGCAGGGAATCGCGACGGAGGCGGCGGAGGCTGTCATGAAGCTGGCGTTCGACCAGTTGAACTTCCACCGCATAGACGCGAAACTCGATGCCCTGAACACCGGCTCCGCCGGTATCTGCAAACGCCTGGGGATGCGGCTTGAGGCCACCCTCGTGGACACCTGGCACTACAAAGGCCAGTGGGCCACCGAGAACATCTATGCGATCCTCGACTCCGAATGGCGGGCGCGCCAAGAGGGGGCTTGACGGCGTCAAAGCCGCAACGCGCCAGCCGCCAGCCAACCGCCAGCCAAGCGAAAAGGGCGCCGCACCCTAAAGCCGGCCCACCGCCGTCGTGCCTTTAATCCTGAATCGGCCAGGTCTTGTGGTGCTTGAGCTGTTCGGTGAGTTGTGCCTCCGGCAACGGCCGGCTGAAGTAGTAGCCCTGCCCGCTGGTGCACCCAATGCTGAGCAGGAAGTCTGCCTGCTCGGCGGTTTCGATTCCCTCCCACACAGCACCGAGGCCGCACGCACGAATGAGTTGCAGGACTGCCGCGAGGAGGGCGGGCTGCGCGGGGTCGCTACCGAGTGCCGAGAGGAGCGTTCGGTCCACCTTGACGGCGTGCACGGGCAGGCGGCGGAGGTAGTCAATGGAGGAGTAGCCGGTGCCGAAGTCGTCGATCTCCATCTCGACGCCCAGCCGCCGCAGGCTGTTCAGCGTGTATCGGTCGAGGTCGTTGCCTTGAATGACAGCGCTTTCGGTCAGCTCCAGAACCAGCAGCGATGGGTCCAGCCCGGCCGAGGTCAACGCTTCGCGTACGTCCTCCACGAACTCCAGCCGCTGGAGGTCTGCGGCGGACACGTTGATGCGCATGTTGAAGTCGTGGCGTCCCGTCAGGGGGTCGCTGCGCCACCGTTGCAACTGCTCGACGGCGGTGCGCAGCACCCAGCCGCCCAGATCGGAAATCATCCCCGTTTCCTCGGCGATGGGGATGAACTCGTCCGGCATGATCATGCCGCGGGTGGGGTGGTTCCAACGGACCAGGGCCTCGACGCCTTCAATTCCGCGGGTGTCCAAGCGGATGATGGGCTGGTAGTAGAGCACCAGTTGCGAACCGGCGATCGCTTCCTTGAGCTCACCCACGAGTTGGTTGCGCAGTTGCCGGGCAAGGAGCATGTCCGAGTCAAAAACCTTCAACTTGCCGCGCCCATCCGCCTTGGACTCATACATGGCGATGTCCGCTTCCATCATCAGTTCCTCGGCGCTCTTGCCGGGATCTGCCATACGGAGGCCCATGCTGGCGCCACACCGTACGTACTGGCCTTCGATCTCCATTGGACCGTCCATGGCGGCCAGGATCCGGTTGCCGATGGAAGCCGCCTTCGCGGCGGTAACGTCCTGCAGCAGGATCGCGAATTCGTCGCCGCCCATGCGGGCAACCATGTCCTCCTCGCGGACGGCAGCGCTGATGCGGGCTGCCACTGTTACCAGCACTTTGTCTCCGATGGTGTGGCCCAGGGAGTCATTGACGCCCTTGAAGCCGTTCATGTCCATCAGCAGGATGGCCGGCCGCTGGTTGCCATTGGGTTCCCTGCCCTGGGATTCGGCCAGCGCGGCGGAGAAAGCGGAGCGGTTGTGAAGGCCCGTGAGGGGATCGGTCATGGCCATGTGCTGCATTTCGCGGTGTGCCTCGTGCAGCTGCCGGGTGCGGGCCGCCACCCGCTGCTCCAGCTCTTCATAGACAATCTGGAGGTCCTCGGCCAGGAGGTTGGTACCCATGATCACGGCGTCGATCTCGTCGCGGGCATCGGAGATTTCAATCCTGGTGTGCAGGTCTCCCGCAGCAAGCCTGACGATGCCATCAAGCAGCAATCCCAGACGTGGATCTGATGCGGCATTCGAGTTTTCCTCGGACATGGTTACTCCCCGTGCGGTTCGCCTCGCTGCTCAACCATATCCCGGAGGTATTCGCGAACGGCCGAGCTTCGATCAGGCAGCGCTGCCTGATCGAAAAGGCTCGCGGTTTCGCTGAAAGTTGCCACGGCTTCTTCCCGGCGGCCCAGGGCAAGCAAAGTCCTGGCCAGGAGGAAGTGCGACTCCGCGGAGGTTTGGGTGGCGAGGATCGAAGACCGGGCGCACAAGGGCTCAAGGATGGTCAGGGCTTCCTGCATGTCACCGTTGAGGTAGTTCCAGTGGGCGCGGACCAGGGACATTTCCAAATGGTCCCGCTCGGAACCGCCCACGATGTCTGTAGCGAGCTCCGCCCTCTCGATGCAGCGGAGGGTGGCGGCATCACTCAGCCGGGCCTGAAGCCGCATTTCGGCCGAGGCGCGGTTGAAGCGGGCCCACAAGTCCACGTCCTTGGATGGAGACAGCCGTTCCGAAGCAAGATCGTGGTAACGGCTGCCATCTTCAACCCGGTTTGCCAGGAAAGCGACGTTACCGATCACCCAATAGCCCTTGCCCGCGGTGTCTTCGTCGATGTCTTCGGTCAGCAGGGATTCCAGCTCCAAGCACTCACGCCAGGCATCGTCCAGCAGGCGGCTTTCGGCAAGGGAAGCAATGAGTGCGCGCTGTGCCAGGATCTGTACATAGACCAGGTCCGCGTCCCGGGCAGCCAGTTTGGCGGCGTCCGCGGCCATGGCAGCGGCCTCGGCCAGACGTCCCAGGCCCTGCAGGGCAACGGCGACCATGGTCCCGGCTTTGGCTCCAAGCTCAGGCGAGGACGCTGTGAGCTGGTGCTCGTTCAGTTCCAGTGCCAATGACAGGTATTCATCGATCCTGCCTTGGTCCCGGAGGCATTCCGCCTGCAGGTAACGCATGTTCCACCAGGACACTTCATCCCCGGCATCAGCGGCAAGATGTGCAGCTTCGCCGGCCAAACGAAAGGCCTCATCAAAGTGACGTTCTTTCCATTTGGCGCGCGCATTGAGTCCGGCTACAAGGTGGGGCGTTAATTGTGGACTCTGCATGTGCCCATTATCCATGTCCATGGTGAAGAAAAGCTCGTATAGTTTGCCACGTGACCTTTTTCAAGTCACACCGGTAATTCGCATCAGTATGAAAGGGCACAGCGGATGAAGAAATTTGCGGCAACACTGCTCATGGCAGCAGTTCTGGCAGTAACGGGGCTAGCTGCTCCGGCTAACGCCGAGCCTTCGCAGGACAGCAACAGCACGGCAATCGGCTGGTGGCCGAACAGCACAACCACCAAAACGAATACCACCACCATAGGTTGGTGGCCGAACTAAATTGGGGGAGCGCCTCTCAAGGCCAGATGACTCAAACTGATGCCCCGGGCTTTTGCTCGGGGCATCGGTTTTATTGCGGAGTGTGTCGCGGATTAGTGACTTTGCGGTCAGGTTTCAGGTCAGCCGTTGACGGGGCTGTCAAGGACAGGCACAAGACGCCATGAGGGCGTCAAGTGAGAAGGAAGGCGTAGTCAACTGGCAATTTGGGGATGTCAACCGGCCCTTAAGGACCACCAACCGGCAACTCGACGGAAACCGTAGTCCCTGAGCCCAGCGTAGAGTCGAAGACCATCCGCCCCATATGGCGGCTGATGATGTCCTGGGCGATCGCAAGCCCGAGGCCGCTTCCGGGAACGGCGGCTGCCGTGGCGTTTGAGGCGCGGTAGAACCGCGTGAAGATGTGGGGAAGATCGTGTTCGGGGATCCCCAGGCCTGTGTCCGCCACTTTCACCAATGCTGCACGGCCACCGTCTGCCGATGCGGACATTGAACTCGTGATGCCCACCCGTCCACCTGCCGGAGTGAACTTGATGGCATTGGCCACGATGTTGGTGAAGACCTGTTCCAGCTTGGCTTCATCGGCGGTGACCTCCACGTCCTCGGTTCCCTCGGTGAAGGACACAGCCACCTGCCGGGACTCTGCCAGTGGCCGCAGGGTGGCCACCACCACCTGGAGGAGCTTGGCAATATCCACCGGTTTGAGGTCCAGGTTGCTTCCGTCCTGCATGGATACGGTCAACATGTCCTCGATGAGCCTGCGGAGTCTGTCGGAGTTCCTGGCGATCACGTCCAGCATCTTGCTGATGCCTTCAGGAACAGGGCCGCCCGAACCGTCCCTGATCATGTCCAGGTAGGCAGTGATCGAGGTTAGGGGAGTCCGGAGTTCATGATTCACCGTTGCCAGGAAGTCCGTCTTGGCCTTGTCCAACTGCCTGAGCTGGTGCAGTACGCGTTGCTGGGCGCTGATCAGGTGGCCCTGAATGAGTCCGTGCGCCACATTGCCGGCGACGTGCTGCATCAATGCGATCTCAGGCCGAGTCCAATCGTGTTGTTCCTCCACCGTGGTGAGAAGGATGATGCCCAACGCTGACCCACCTTCGCCCACAGGCAGCAACACCGATGACACGGGGTTGAGCTCGCACGACCACTCTTTCAGCGCCTGGGTGATCCTGGATTCCGGCTGGGTGCGGTGGTCTGTAACCGCCAGAACGTCAGCTTCGGCCCATAGCCTGTTGGCTGTCTCGACGATCAGGTTCTCGCTGTCGCCCAATCTGGCTGGCAGCATGGGCGTGCCCGGCCGGTTCCATTGGGCGCGAATGGAGGGGACACGTTCGTCCCGGAAAGTTGCAAACCAAACATGGTCCATTCCAAGGGCTTCGCCAAAACCCCGGACCACGTGCTCGGCAATCAGCTGGGGGTCGTTGGTTTGCCGGATGGCGGACGAGACGTTTCGTAGGCTTTCGCGTAAGGCTTCAATTTCTCCCCGGGACCGCGCACGCTCCCTGGCCCTGCCAATCAGGGTTTCGGCCCGGTAGACAAGTTCATCGGCACGCACGGGGTTCATCACATAGTCCACAACGCCCCAGGCCTGGGCTTCTTCAAGGTCTACGGATTCGCCGGCGTTCAGGAGCAGCAGCACGGGAACGCCCGGATTCCGAAGACCATGCGCCAGGGAGTTCTCCACAACCACCACGGACGGACTTTCGGTTTCCAGCCGCGACGCCATGGAAGCGGTGTCTGCGGCGGCGAAAACTTCGAACCCAGCGGCTTTGAGCGCAGCCTTTGTTAAGGCCAAACGATCAGTGTCTGAATCCGCCACGACGGCGGAGCGGGAAGAGTGCTGCACATCGGCCCCGTTCTTACCCACTGAGCCCCCTCCGTTACAACGTTCGTTCACCGTAATTCCAGATTTGGCAACACACTATCAGCGCCACCGCGGGCTTCGGACCCGCAGGGGCATTTGATCCTCAATTGCGTCGCCCTTCAGGGCATTGCGTCGGGGGAGGAGAGCCTTTACATTCGGAGCCGGATTCGACAGCCTAGAGGATGAGAGCCCGGGGGAGGCCTTGTCCTCCTGCCGTCCGCGAGGAAACGACAAGGAGACCAGTGAACCAACCAGCAGCACCGCAAGACCACCAAGAGGTGGCGTTCGAGTTGGAACTGGAAGAGTCCGGAATCCTGCGGCTGACGTGGCCACGCGGCTCCAGGATCCAGCAGGCGGATGCCCAGCGGGCGATGGACCGGGTCAACGAGCTCTGCGGTGAAGCGCGCCACCCAATGATTGTGGACATGGCCACCACTGCAGACGTCACAAGGGGCGCCCGCTCCGTCTTCGCCAAGCCCTGCCAGGCCTCAAGGATCGCCCTCTGGGGTTCGTCCCCCGTGGACAGGGTCATCGCCAACTTCTTCATTGGCATCATGAAACCGCCGTGCCCCACAAGGTTCTTCACCTCCGAAACAGAAGCCCTGCAATGGCTGAAAGAGCATTAGCGCCACTTATATTTGGAGCATGCTGTCCGCGCTTCGGAAATATCTGCTGGTTCCCCGCCTGATCCGGCTTTCCTCGGCCGCGCCCAAGGACCCGCTCACGGCATGGGACCGCTACTGGGGAAACGTCCGATCCACCGGGGCTTCCGGCGATGTGTTGTGGGATTCCGGCAGCTCTCATGAACTTGAGGGTTACGTGCCCAAATTCGCCCGCATGGATCAGTCCCTCCCGGTGGTGGACGTGGGGTGCGGCAACGGCAGCTTCACGCGCTTGCTGGCCCAGCATTTCCCGCACGCGCTTGGGCTCGATTACTCCGCTAACGCCGTGAACCGCGCACGGCAAGAGGCGGGGGACATCACGACGGCGTCATTCGCCGTGTGCGATATGACGGCACCTGACGCTGCGCGGACTGTCGTGACGGCCCTTGAAGCTGCGGGCTGGACAGGCGATGCCAACGTGTTCATCCGAGGTGTATTGCACGTTCTGGACTCCAAAGGAAGGGCCGCCCTGGCCGCAAACCTGTTGCCCGTCGTCGGATCCCGCGGCAGCGTGTTCCTGGCCGAAACCAACTTCCCCGGCACCCCCGTGGATTACGTCAGCCACCTCGGCGCCACCCGCCACTCCATTCCCGCCCCATTGGAGTGGGCCATCAAGGGCTTGCCGATGCCTGGCCGCTTCGGCGCCGCCCAGCGGGCCAAGGCGTTCCCGACGGCGGACTGGAACCTCCTTGAGGAGGGCGCGACCAGTATCGAGACCCGACCGCTGAGCAACCCCTCTGACCCTGACCTCATTCCGGGATACTTCGCCCTGCTCCGCGCACGCTAGCGCCGCGCCGGTTGACGCGGCGCCGGCTGACGCCGCGCCGCTCACCAAGAGGAGTGGCACAGGATTCACTGGGGCCGTTGAATTGGAATAAAGTCCGAGTGCCGGTGAACAATCCGCCAGGCGTCGTCCTCGCGACGGTAGACCTGCGTCGTTCGCATGGTGTAGTCGTCCGGTGCGCCATCAACAATGGCCTGACTGTGTTCCAACCCAACCGTGTAGGCGAGGCTGCCGCTGGCACCGGCCGCGACAACCTCGAACTCGAACCCGGTGGCGCCGTCGAACCGGTGGGCTTCCCGGCGAAACTTGGGTTCCAGGTCAGTCCAGCCCGCTCCGGAAATGTGCGCACCGAACAGTGTGATGGGGTCAGTGTGGGACCACAAAGCGATGCGCGGTGCCACATCGCCCTTGTGGAGGGCCACCGTCATATCGCGCTGCTTGGGAAGGATCTCGGCCAGGAAGGCCTCGGTCTCCCTTCCCATAGCCTGTCTCTCGCCGGTCATGGGGCCCGTCCGGCCAGCGGGCAACGGAACGCTGGCCTCTCCCGCCGGGAAATCAGCGTGACGATGCACGATCCGCCATGCACCGTTTTCACGGCGGTAGACGTGGGTCACCCGCAAGCTGTACTTCCTCGGAGTGCCCTCAACGGTGGTGGTGGTGTGCTCGTAGCCGACAGTGTAGGCAACGTCCCCGCTGACGCCGGCCGCGATGATCTCAAGATCGAACGAATCCGAATGCGAGAACCACGAGGCGACGTTCTGGAACATGGGCTCAAGCTCTGCCCGGCCGCTGCCGCTGAGGCTCGCGCCGAAGAGCGTCAGCGGCTCGTTCTCCGACCACAGCGCGAGGCGCGGTCCGGCGTCGCCGTCGTGGATTGCACCGTCCGCGGCCAGCTGTTTCGGAACCATCTCGGCGAGGAAAGTATCGGTCTCGGTAGACATGGCCAACTCCATTACAGTGAGACTGTTTTGAATACTGTTAGAATGCATCCAATGGGCGCAAAAATCAAGAGGCCGTACGACTCCACCCGCCGGCAGCAGCAGGCTGCAGAGACACGGCGAAGCATCATCACGGCTGCCAACGAGCTGTTTATTTCGCAGGGATACGGGCAGACGACGGTCAAGCAGGTGGCTGAGCGGGCGGGCGTCGCCGTCGAAACCGTATACGCGGCGTTTGGCACGAAAGCTGCGCTGCTCCGGCACGTTTGGTACGTCGATTTCCGCGGCGACGAGGCAGACGTGACCCTGTACGACAGGGCGGAGATGCAGACCATCCTGGCCGAACCGGACCTGCCCACAAGGATCCGACGCCACGCTGTATTCGTCACAGCGAGCAATCGGAGGATTGCCCCACTCCTTGAGGCCCTCACGGGAGCAGCAGCGAGCGAGCCCGACGCCGTCGCCATGCTCGGCGAATGGGCCGACCGCCGCTTGGATGTGGCGACGCGCTACGCACACGCTGCGGCTGCCACCGGTCAGCTCGGCGTCACCGAGGAGGAATGCCGCGACGTGTTGTTTGCGACCATGGACGGCACGCTCTGGACCCGGTTCGTAGAGCAGCGCGGCTGGAGCGACGACCGGTTCTCGGACTGGCTTGGCGCGATGTGGATCAGTATGCTCGTCCGGGAGTAGCTACGCGCCGCTACTTGAGCCCCGCTCCAGGTAGAAGTTCCGTGGCGCCCAGCGAGTCGGCAACGAACGCGTAGTCCCAAGCCCGCTCCCGCCACTGAACGTACCGGCCGGACGCTCCGCCGTGACCGCCGTCCATCTCGATCTTCATGACGATCGGCTCCGAGCCAGTGGATACCGAGCGCAGCGCCTGCACCCATTTGGCCGGTTCCACGTACAGCACGCGGGTGTCGTTGAAGGACGTCACGGCGGCGATCTTGGGGTAGGGCACGCCCCGCACGTTCTCATACGGAGTGTAGGACTTCATGTACGCGTAGGCTTCGGGATCGGTGATCGGGTTGCCCCATTCCTCCCATTCCAAAGCCGACAGGGGGAGCTCGGGGTCCAGGATGCTGGTCAGCGGGTCCACGAACGGCACCTGCGCCACTACTGCAGCGTACTTTTCCGGAGCCATATTGGCGATGGCACCCATGAGCAGGCCGCCAGCGGAACCACCCATGGCCGCAATCCGGGAAGGATCCACCCAGCCGGAAGCAGCAAGCCAGTCGGTGGCAGCGATGAAGTCCGTGAAGGTGTTCTTCTTGGTGAGCTTCTTTCCATCCTCGTACCAGTGACGGCCCAACTCCCCGCCACCTCGTATGTGGGCAATAACCATGACGATCCCGCGGTCCAGCAGCGACAATCGCGCAACGCCAAAGCCCGGGTCCATGCTCATCTCGTACGAGCCATAGCCGTACACCAAGCCAGCGGCCGTGCCGTCCTGCTGTACCGAAGCGTGACGCAGCACTGACAGCGGAATCCGGGTGCCGTCGTCGGCGGTTGCCCACTCACGCGTGGCCACGTAATCCTGCCTGGAGTAGCCGCCCAGTACCGGGCTTTCCTTGCGCAGCAGCAGCTGGCCTGAGGGCAGCTCCGACGTGGGCAGAACAAAGTCGTAGACGCGGGACGGTGTGAAGTAGGAGGTGTAGCCCATGCGAATCACAGGGGCCTCGTAGTCGGAACTGGAAACGCCGGCACTGTAGAGCTCTTCGTCGAAGGCCGGCTCCACTGGCGCGGCCTGCTGCGGCGTGCCCAGGCCTGTGAGCGGCAGCACCTGGACACGCTCGATGGTGTCCTTGCGGACGGACAGCACCAGGTGCGTGGAGGTGACGCCCGCACCGTTGACGCGGACGTCGTCGGAATGCCCGACGACGGTCCGCCACTGCTGCTCTGCCAGCGGCTTGGTGAGTTCGGACGGGTCAACCAGGCTCACCATGGAATTGATGGCGTCCTTGTTGTGGGTCAGGAGAAGGGTTTCCTGGCCATCCAGGAGGAAGGGCTCGGCCTCGTAAAGAACGTGCTCCGCACGCGGAATGACCGTGCTGAGCCCGGCGTCGTAATCGTCAAAGCGGAGCAGCCGGGTCTCGCTGAACTCGGAGCAACCGATGCTGAGCACAAGGTGCCGCCGATCGGAGGCGAGATCGAAGCCCAGCCACATGGCGACGTCGTCCTCCTGGTAAAGAACCTCATCCTCGGCAACCGGCGTGCCTAATACGTGGGCCTTGACCTGGTAGGGGCGCCAGGAATCGTCCACCACGGTGTAAAAGATGCGGGTGCCGTCAGGGGAGAAGGCTACGCCATAGAAGATGTTCTCGATGACGTCCGGCAGGAGTTCGCCCGTCCGGAGGTCCTTGATCCGCAGCGTGAAGCGTTCATCGCCGGAATTGTCCACGGCGTACGCGTAAAGGTTGCCGTCGATTGTCACGGCAGCGCCACCGATGCTGAAGAACGGCTGGCCCTCGGCTTCCACGTTTCCGTCAAGGAGTACCTGTTCGCCCGGGATCTCCACGCCTGGCTCAACGGATGGCGGAGTCCAGTCGGCCACGGGGTCACCCGTGTTCCGGGCAACTACGCGGCAATGGATGCTGTATTCCTTGCCCTTCACCGAACGGCTGTAATACCACCAGCCATCCTTCCGGCTGGGCACGGACAGGTCAGTCTCCTGCGTGCGGCCCTTGATCTCCTGGAAGATTGCTTCGCGGAGCGGTTCCTGATGGGCGGTCACAGCCTCCTGATAGGCGTTCTCCGCTTTCAGGTGCTCCACTACCTCTGCGGATTCCTTGTCCCGGAGCCATTCGTAGTTGTCCACGAAGACGTCGCCGTGGTGTTCGCGGCGGCTGGGGACGCGTTTGGCAACAGGCGGCCGGGGTGCTGAACCGTTGACAGGGGCAGCGGCAGGCGCGGAGGAAGTGTGGCTCATATGGCAACTCTATAGATGGCCTCTGACACGGAACCACTGATTTCGCTCAGAGCGCCCGCACATGCTCATTAAGGCCCGGACGGGAACAACTTGAACCTTCACGTCAGACTCGCGTCATGACTTGGGGTGTCTTCGCACTGCTTAGGAGGCGAGCACCGCTTGGTGCCGTTCCGATTCTTGGAGGGTCAGATGGGTTTGCTTCATGTGCAAGGCCGAACCACGGGTTTTGCCTTCGATGTTGAGCTCCTTCTCTGCCTTCAACACGAGGGGGCACTGATTGTTGAGCTGCCCGTGGGCTGTACTGACAGTAGCGGTAGCTAATCAGTGGATTTATCCGAACATGCCATAACCACCGCAGTGAGCTTGCGGCCCAGAGCTGGAAGCCGGGAAAGGACGCCGAACCGCGACCCCAACATAGCTCAAAACAGTGGCTTCCTGGCTGTGTCGGCGGGGCTGGTGGGTGTGGTGAGCTACGCCTGCACCTTGCTCATGGCCAACATGCTGGGGACAGCGGATTACACACAATTCGCCGCCGCCGCGATGATCCTGGGCGTGGTGGGGATCGTGGCAAATGCAATGGTTCCGCTTCCTCTGTCCCACGTGGTCGCCGTGCATCCGGAAGGGTCCGAAGAGCGGCGGAACGGCGTGGCCTTCTCGGTCTTCGTGTCTTGTCTGGCGGGAGTTGCCGCGGCGGCCATCACCGGCGGCGTGACTCTCGCGCTTGCCACCCCGGACCTGGCAGCAGCGGTGGCTCTGGCAGCCTTTGTCATTTTTGTCGTGAATGCGCCCGCCGGGTGGCTCCAAGGCGAACTCCGCTTCACTTGGTACGCAATGTCCACCATCGGCGAGGTTGTCTTGCGGTTGATCTTCAGCCTGCTGGTGATCCTTATGGCGTGGGGTGCCGGGGGAGCGGTCCTCGGTTTTGTCGCGGGGTGCCTGGCACCTCTGGTGGTGCCCTGGTCGTTTTATCGGGATCTCCGTTGGCGTCCGGGGGTGCTGCTTCAGAAGTGGCGGTGGGCCGAAACGAGCGATATTGCATCGGTCCTGTGCGTCGTGTCCGTGCTGGTGGGGACCGACGTCGTACTGGTCGGCTTCCTCGACAACGGCTCGGTTGAGGCAGCGGGCTTCCAAGCGCTCGCCACCATTGCAAAGGGGCCCGTTTACGTGGCCGCCGGGACAGCGCTGGTGGCATTTCCCTTGCTTCGCACCCCTGGAGTCAAGGTCAGCGAGGTGCTGGGCGCTTCCTTCGCCTCGTTCGGGCAGCTTGTGGTGGTGGCCTTCGCCATCATCGCCACGGCACCGCCCCTGATGTCCGGCCTCATAGTTCCGCCGAAGTATCACGGCTCCCTTGGACTCCTGCCATGGCTGGCGGCTTCCGGTCTCGGTTATGCCGTCCTGATGGTGCTCGCCACCATCCTCCTGGCCATGCGTGCCTACCGCCGCTGCCAAATCGGCCTCGCTTGCGCGTGTCTTCTGGTTATCGGCGGGCTGTGGATCGGCTGGCAGGTGAACGCCGTCCCGGGAATGGCCGTGGGATCTGCCGTCGGTGCGGTGACCGCTGGCCTCGTCCTGACACTATTGGCGCGTCCGGTGCTGGCGGCTACCAACCAGGGAAAGGGGACGGGCAGGTTCGCCATCCTGGCGTTCGCCCTGATCGTGGTCCTTGCCGGAGCCGCCCACCTGCAGCCCTTGCTCTGGTTGCTTCTCGCCGGCATCAGCGGAGTCACCGTTCTTGCCCACCAGCGCGGCATGCTGCCGCACAGGAACGACTTCAGGATCTCCCGACGCCGGCAGGCTGGCAGCCGCAGCAAATCTACCGGCCGCCGGTCGAATAGGGCACTTCACCGACGTTCTTCTCCAAGAGGACGCCACTACTCCTGATTCAGCGGAGTTGTAAGGGGCAGGGTGCCCTCCAGAAATGTAGAGATGGGAAGACAGCTTTGAAAGTTTTGCATTTGGGCTTTGAAGATCCGCGAATGCCCGGGGCAGGCGGGGGATCAGTGAGGACGCACGAAATCAATCGCCGTCTGGCGACAAAGGGCTTCCACGTCACAGTGCTGACCACCCGCTATCCGGGCTGGCAGGAACGCATCGAAGACGGCGTGCATTATGTGCCCATCGGCTTCGGAACGGGCAAGCACCGCCTGGCCAGGCTAGTGGCCTATATTGCGCAGCTACCGTTTGAGGTTTGGAAGCGCCGGTCAGCTACAGAGCTGGTGGTGGAGGATTTTTTCGCTCCGTTTTCGACCATGGCCGCACCGCTCTGGACCAAGCGCCCCACCATCGGTGTTGTCCAATGGCTGCACGCCAGGGACAAAGCACGGCAGTACAAGCTGCCCTTGCACTGGATAGAGCGACTGGGCGTGTTGACGCACCGCAGGCTGATTTCGGTTTCGCAGGGCATCAGTGATCGGTTAAAGGAACTGAACCCGGACCTGCATGTGGACGTCATCGGCAACGGCGTAGATCCCGGAGCCTGGAACAACCAACCCCGGCTGGGGAAGGATGTCCTCTTCATCGGACGACTGGAGTACGGGCACAAGGGCTTGGATCTCCTCCTGGAAGCCTGGGCCCATGCCTGCGAAAGGGTAGAAGGCAAGCTGCTGATCGCCGGTACAGGTCCGGACGAGGAACGGTTGCGCACGTCCGTCCGGGACAAGGGTCTATCCGGGCGCGTGCAGATGCTCGGGTGGTTGTCCGGGGAAAGCAAGTTCCAGGTTCTCAGCAATGCACGGCTGCTGGTAGTGCCCTCGCGGCACGAAACCTTCGGGCTGGTGGCCATTGACGCGCTCGCGGCAGGCACTCCCGTTATTGCCTTCGACATTCCTTGCCTGAAAGAGATCATCCCGCCGGGTACGGGGTGGGTGGTAGAGGCTTTCGATGTTCTGGCACTGGCTGATGAAATTGCCTCCCGTTACTCCCAAACGGGGCTGGAGCACGTGGCTGAGCAGGGGCGGAAGTTTGCCGCCGGTTACAACTGGGATGCACTCGCCGACAAGCAGGCGGAGGCCTATCGCACCGCTCTCACTGAACTGAAGAACCCTCAAACCCGGCGGCCACAAGCCGACCACGCCGAAAGGGCCTGAATGCCGCTCCGATCACGAGTCGAACACTCCATGGCGGGCGACGCCCCCTGGCTGTTCCTGTCACCGCATCTGGATGATGCAGTCCTGTCATGCGGCTCGCTTATTGAAGCCCAGGCCAAAGGGCGGCAGATCATCGTGGCCACGCTGTTCACTGAGGCCATGCCATCACCCCACACGCGGGCAGCCCGATCCTTCATGCGCCAATGCACCGTTCCGGACGCTGGGGAATTGTTCCAGGCCAGGCAGTCGGAGGATCGTGCCGTGCTGCAGGACATGGGTGTTCAATCCATCCACCTTGGCGAAGTGGACGCCCTGTTTCGAAAGCGGCGAAAGCCCCCATTGCTGGGGAGCAGCCAGTGGGAGCGGCTGCTCCCGGAGCTCACTCACCGCTACCCCACCTATCGGTTCGACATCGCGATGGGAAGGATCGCCAAGGGTGATCGGGCCCTCATCCGCCGGCTTCGCTCCGACGTCGCCGGACTCATGGCACAAACCAAAGCTCAGCTGTTGTTTTGCCCGGCAGGGGTGGGTAAGCATGTGGACCACCTGATCACCCGGGAGGTAGGCAAAGGACACCAGGACAACGTGGTGATGTACTCAGACTTTCCCTATGATCTGGCTGCCGGTCCGGACGAAACGCACATGTCCAAATTGGGCTTTGTGCCGTGGACCTGGGACACCGGACTCGATGCAAAAGCCGGGCGGATCAGGCAGTATCCCACGCAGGCAGATGCCCTGTTCCGCAGCGGAGTAATCCCACTGAAACCGGAAACGTACTTTGTGCCTGGGCACCTCGATGCCGATTAGCCATCTGGTTCACACACACATTTCTTCTGGTTCAGTACTTTTTCGCTTCACATAAGGGTCATTATGAATTCGCTTTACCAACTCCACGTCAATGCCTCGGGTGGGCGGGCGCGGAGGTCTGCACATGCCTCCCAGCGGGCATTGCGGGGACACTTGTGGGTTGCAGCCCTTGTAGGCTTGCTGGCCACGCTCTTCCGGGTGTTCGGTGTTCAACGGGCCAATGACGTTTTCATTGACGAAGTAACCTACGCGGACGTTGCAAGGCAGATAGCGGATGGCCACATGCCATCAATCCTTGGCACCCCGTTTTTCCTGCATCCTCCGGGTTCTTACGCCCTCAACGCACTGGTCATCCGCGTGCTGGGACTCCAAGGCAACTCCACGGACTTGGCGTTGCAGTTGCGTTGGGTCAATAGTGTTCTCGGAGCAGTTGCGGTTGTTGTCTGTTTCCTGCTGGTTCGCCGTCTTGTGGGTGTTGGACCTGCTGCCGTGGCTGGCGTCATTCTGGCCAGCGACCCGTTTGTCCTTCGCATGGATGGGCGGTTGATGATGGAGACTCCAGCTGGCCTGGCGGTCTTGTCGGGATGGCTATTGGTCCTGTTGCTGCTCGACCGTAAGTCGGGGCGAACCCGCCTGTGGCTTGAAATCAGCGCCGGATTGGTTTTCGGACTGGCCATCGTCATGAAAGACATGACTGCAGTGTTCACAGTGGTTCCGTTGCTTGCCGCGGTGGTCTGGCGTAGAACCGTGCCCCTCCAAACAGCCTTGCGAATCCTCGCCTGCTCCACAGTTCCCTATCTGGTTTATCTGGGTTTGATCGCTGCCAGCGGGCTGATTCCGCAGTTCGTTGAACAAAAATCGGTGGGCGTCCTGAGGATGATGGGCGTCGTTCAGATGACAGGCTTCAATTCAGTCCACAGCGTGAGCCTTGCAGACCGGCTCATTGACCTGGCCGGACGCTTCGGCACCAGCTATCTGCTTCTGGGCCTTTCCGTCGTGGCTGGGGCAGTGACTGCTATGTCTCCGCTGGTGGAACGGCGGGCTATTGGCTTGTTCTCGCTTTTTACCGGCTTGGTGGGTATCTACTCCGTCTTCTTCGGGGCGGCAGAGGAACAGTTTGGCTACTGTGTGGTGCTGTCTGCCCTGGTTTCGGTGCCCGTAGCCGCTGTAATGGTGGTGAAATGGCGCCCCCGCCTGCGGGCGCCCGTTATGGCTGCCGCAGCGATCATGACCATACTCAGCCTCTTTCTGGGTGTTCAGGCAAGATCAGTCGTCGATGACGGGCTTGTCCGTGCCCGGGACTGGATGAACGCCGAGCTGCCCATGTCCTCCAAGGTGGGTTTGACGTCAGTAACTGCTGAGTTCGCGCTCATGCCGCATGAGGGGTGGGAGGTCCTGCCATCCTTGCAGTCCCTGCATGACCGCGAGGCGCAGTATGTCCTCACACAGGGGAGGCAACTGAGTGAGGGGTACGGCTTCGCCGCACCTGAGTTCCTGGACTGGCTTCAGGACAACGCCCAAGCGGTTTTCACTTTCAGAGGACCAACGTCCGGTGACACCGTGGTGTGGCAATTGGACCGCGCAAAATTGGACGCCGCTGTGGCGGGAGGGCTGAGCGTCCCTCCCGTGACCGGCGGCTACCCGTGAGAAGCCTGCTTCGTGTGGTCTTGATGTTGATGATGACAACACCTGTGATCGTCGGTTGCAGTGTGCAGACCCAGCCGGCGGCAGAGCTCTTGTCTTTCGGGGTTCTGGGTGCCACGTGCACTCCTGAACGCCTCGCAGAACTTCGCGAGACCGGCGTATCCGTAGTGGAATTGCCCTTGGCCTGGGATCGGTACCAACCGGGAGCCGGAGGGGTGGACCATCACTACGTGGCGGAGGTTCGTGAACGACTGAACCGCTGCCATGAGGCTGGCATGGCTGTGGTTCTGTCCCCTGGTCTGCATTACGCGCCTGATTGGGTAAGAGGTCTGCCCGGAGGTGTGCTGCGGGGAAGCGCAGGAGGAACGCCAAAGGACCAGGGTTCCGAGCTCATATTCAGTGCCGATGTGCGGGATGCGGCGCAAAAGTACTTGGCCCTTGTTGCGTCGGACTTGGGGTTTGAGGGCGTAGCAGCAATACGAGTCGGGACGAATGCCAGCGGGGAGCTAGGGTACCCAGGGCCCCGTGACGGTGGAAATGAACGCGAGTACTGGGCATTTGGTGACGCCCCCCAGTACGGCATCGGTTTAGCTGAAGGCGTTGCGCCTTCTCCCATGCCGGGGTGGATTCCGGGCGCCAGCTCATGGCACGGGCGGTCCGTAACTGATGAGCAGGTCCAACGGTGGTGGGACTGGTATGCCGGATCTGCGGTGGACGCAGCCGTATGGCAGATACGCGAGCTGAGGAAACTTGGGTATCAAGGGCGTTTGCATGTTCCCGTAGCGGGTCGGGGAGTCTTGCCGAATGACAAAGCAACAGCCATAAAAGGACGCTTGGATGGCCGGGCCGATCCGGATGGCGCCCAAGAACGCGGTCTGGACTACGCTGTTCAATTCGCTGCGCTCGCGGCTTTAGCGGGGGTGGATGTGGACTTCACGGGCTTGGATGACATATCGGCCGTGAGTGCAGCCGCTGCCGTTCCGCGGCAAGATCAGTGCCTCCCCACTGACGACGAGAGCATGCTGATGGAAGATGTCTCACAATGGTCCTCCCACAGGTACATCAGCGCCTTGGCTCGGCGAGCCGGGCTGGGACTGGTCGGTGAAAACCCCGGTCCTCCGGATGCACCTTTCACCGGCGGCTCACCGCAATCGCACAGCCTAGCCGAACAATTGCGCACCGCTCCGGGGTACGCCGTGCAATGTGGGATGACGATGTTCCTGTTCGGCTTCGAAGAGAACCTCTTTGATGAGGAAGGCAGCGGTGTCACCACTGAGGACTACAAAGAAGTCATCCAGCGGTTGCAGCCTCCGGCTCAGCAGTGACGCCCCGAAACGGTCGGAGCTATAGGGGCGCGGCACCAAAGAAGATCCAAAGTTCACGTCACGTCCGCCGAGGTTCGCTCACTCAACGAATGGACAGCCTCGTCGCATCCAGGCCAAAAAACAGAGGAGATTGACACCCGTGCCTAAATTCAAACGCACTATTAACTTCGGCTGGCCCTCCCGGGACGTCACACGTCACGCATTGGCCGCGGCCGGGTATGCAACAGACGGTGAGCGCCGGAAAGGACGCGTTGCCCGCAGCACGCCCGCTATTAGCAGTCCTGTGCTTGTTCTTTGTGTCCTCGCGTCAACCGGTGTCCCAGCAGCAGCTGCTCCCCTTCAAGGTGCCGCAGCCTTGACGGTCACATCGTCGTCGTGTTCGTTAAGCGGTGCCACGGGTAGCAGTTCGACCAGCATTTATGGCGTCACTGCCACTCCGAACGATGCCCTCGACGATACTGCAAGTATCCAAGGCAGAATTAACGCGGCCGGAATTGCTGGCGGGGGAGTGGTAAAAATTCCTGCGGGCACGTTCATTATCAATGGCAAGTTGCGGATGGAGAGCAATGTAAAGCTTGAAGGTGTGGGCCCTGAAACGATCCTGAAAGCTGGTCCTTCGTTCACTGGTAACTACGGCCCCGCTGGCGGATATCCCATCGTGACGACAGCAGGTGCAGACAACACAACCCTCTCGAACTTCACGGCAGACCAGTCAGGTGACTCATTGAACGGGAATGTGTCTGGCCGCCTGAATGAGTACGTGATTGACGTCCGCAATTCAATGAATTCACTTGTCCAAAGCGTTCATACAAGGAACCCTTTTACGTACTCAATCGCATTTGTTGGTGGTCAGAAGTGGTGTGTTAAGGACAGCAGTACACAGTCGGCAACCGACGGAAAGTACGTCGAACTGGATGGCATTCATGCGATGAACACGAGCAACGGGGACATTGTTGGAAACGTAGTGGACCAGCGCAAGGGCACTGACGGAGACGACGGCATCGCCGTTCACACCTACGGCGATGAGGACGTTCATGACATCAGGATTGCCAATAACAACGTGCGTGGAGGCCGTCACGGCGCCGGGATTGACCTTGCTGGAGGATCCGGGGCCCTTTACAACATTGACATCACTGGCAACACCGTCTGGGGCTCACCTCGGGGTTTGCACGACGCCTACTACGACGGTACGAAGCAAATCCACCACATCCAGATCGTAGGGAATACCTTCAAAAACAACGACATCAAGTCCACCGGCGGGGCGGTGGACTCAGAGCGCCCGGTGACTTACGTGACGATGACAGACAACACGGCATGCAATTCAGGTGATTACCGCCTTCCGGCCGGCACCGGGAACGTAAATGCCCGCAACATTCAAAGCGCGGTGTGCTGACGCGCGGATGAAGCCGGGCAACTGCTGTGCATCACCCCCCAACACTGAAGTTGCTGGTCACTCTAAGCGGAGGGCATTGGCCAGGGACACCCGGTTCCTGCCCGCGGCCTTGGCTGCGTACAGGGCCATGTCGGCTTCCCGCAGCAACTGCTCGGTTCCGGCGCGGTGACCATCGGAAAAGGCCGACACTCCCGCGCTGATGGTGAGTATCCCATCGGGGTCGCCGGAGTGCTCGATCTGCAGCGCATGCACGGCCGCCCGGACCCGCTCCATCACAACTTCAGCCCCAGCCGCCGTCTGCTCCCGGAGGACCAAAAGGAACTCCTCGCCCCCAAACCTGTATACGCCGTCGGACTGGCGGACCTCGCCGGCGAGGGTCGAGGCGATGGCCACCAGGGCGGCGTCTCCTGCCTGGTGGCCGTATATATCGTTGTAGCGCTTGAAGTTGTCCACATCCACCATCGCCAGACAGTAATCCCGCGAGTAGCGGTCGCTTCTGCTGTGCAGTTGGCCCAGGTCTTCCGTCAGCTTGAGTCTGTTGTGCAGCTTGGTCAGGGGGTCTGTGCGGGCCTGTTTTGTCAGCGCCGAACGATACTTGGCGAGGTCTGCGTGCAGCGAGGTGATCCGTTGCGCGGCCAGGAGGCGGATGTGCAGGTTGAACGGGTCAAGCGGTTTGGTGACGTAATCGTCCGCGCCGGCCTCCATGCCTGCGAGGACATCTTTTCGCGAACCGTGGGACGTCACCAGGATGACGTACGTGTAGGTGTCCTCCTCATGGGCGCGGATCGCCCGGCAAAGATCCAGGCCGTTCAACCCCGGCATCATCAGGTCCGTCACCACAGCTGCGGGAGCGTGTTCCTGGTAAAGCTCCCAGGCCGAGTCGCCGTCCACTGCCACGATGCAATCATGACCGGATTGCTCGACGGCGGCTTTGGTGATCATCCGGGAGATCTGGTCGTCGTCGGCGATCAATACTTTCATGGGGCTCCCAATAGTGTGCGCTCAAGTGCCCCATCCACTCGAGCGAGTTCCGATTTTAGTTCTTCGAGTACATGCGTTCCGTGCGCTTCAAAACCCGGGACTGCCTCACGTCCAAGTCGTTCCAAGTCCTTGGCCAGGATTGCGGCACCCGTAGCGCCGATGTTGCCGGCCGCACCGGCGAGTTTGTGGGAAGCTGCCTCCACAGCGTCGGCTTGCCCGCTCTCCAGGCCTGAACGAATTGCCTCCTGTGCACGCTGGGCTTCTTCGCGGAAAGCCCGGATGGCGTCAGGCAGCAGGCCCAAACCGTCCGCCGGTCCAAGTTCGCGGAGGATCTGCAGCCGGTCCTCATCGAGGACGGCGACGTCAGGGTCGGTAACGTCGGCGAGAACAGCGGCCTCCGCGTCTGAACCATTTGAGACAACAACGTTCGACGGCGGTGCTTCCGCCCGCTGCTCCTGCGGCACCCACCTTGCCAGGATGTCGCGGAGCTTGTCCAGGTCAACCGGCTTGCTGATGTAATCGTCCATGCCAGCCGCGAAACACCGCTCGCGGTCCTCGTTCAGCGCCCCGGCCGTCATGGCAATGATGGGAATCCTCACGGTTTTTGAGTCACGGGAGCGAATGGTCTTTGTGGCCTCAAAACCGTCCATCACCGGCATGTGGCAGTCCATGAGAATGGCAGCGTAGTTTCCGGTGAGCGTCGCAGCAACGGCTTGAGCGCCGTCGTCGACGATGTCCACTTGGTAGCCGAGCCTGTTCGCCATCCCGCGGGCCACCAGCTGGTTGACCTCGTTGTCTTCGGCCACCAGAAGCTTGCCCAACCGGAGTTCCGGGTTCTCGGATGGCGACTCGGGCTGCGTTGCATAGGGGAGCGGGGCGCCTGCATTGCCGATTGTTCTCGTTGCCACGAGCCGTAGCAGCCGGTTGTAGAACTCGGAGCTCCGGACGGGCTTGGTGAGGTACTCGCGGATACCTGCGGAGGTGAGATCGGCCTTGTCCACTTGCATGGTGGAGGTCAGGAGAATGATCCCCGGGCCGCCCGAGCCGTTGCTCTCTTCATTGATCTGGCGGGCCAATTCCAGGCCATCGGTATCGGGCATGCACATGTCCACCACGGCGATGTCATAGGGGTGGTGGTCCGAGACGGCCGAACGGTATTCGTCCATGGCAGTGCGCGCATCTGCGACTGCCACCGGCTGCATTCCCCAGCTTGCGAGCTGCGTTTCCAGCACCAAACGGTTGGTGGCGTTGTCGTCCACCACGAGGACTTTTCGTCCCGCGAGCGAGGCAGGCAGGATTCCGGTGTCCGTAGCCGGAGGGCCGACGGGCAGGTCCAGGACAAACCAGAATTTGCTGCCCACACCCATTTCACTGTCAAGCCCTATTTCGCCGCCCATCACTTCGGTCAGCCGCCGGGAGATGGCAAGACCGAGGCCCGTGCCGCCGTAACGGCGGGTGGTGGAAGCGTCCGCCTGCGCGAAGGATTCGAACAGTCGGTGGTGGTCCTCAGTGCTGATGCCGATTCCGGTGTCACGGACTTCAAACCGCAGGGAGGCTTTGTTTGAATCCTGGCTGACTACTGAAACCTGGATCTCCACCTCGCCGGCTGGAGTGAACTTGACCGCGTTGGATGACAGGTTCAGCAGGATCTGGCGGATCCGCCCTGAGTCGCCCATGAGCCGTTCAGGCACGTTGGGGTGACAGTAGGAGATCAGCTCAAGTTCCTTGCTTTGGGCTTGCTCGGCAACCAGCCCTGCAACTTCTTCCACCAGTGCGCGCGGATCGAATGCCGTGATGTCCAGGTCCACTTTCCCGGCTTCCAGCTTGGAGAAGTCCAGGATGTCGTTGATCAGCGTGAGGAGGACCTCGCCGGCGCCCTTGACTCCTTGGGCGTATTGCCGTTGGACTTCGTTGAGGCGCGTGTCCAGCATCAGGGACGTTAGACCGATTACAGCATTGAGGGGGGTCCGGATCTCGTGGCTCATGGTGGCCAGGAACTCCGACTTGAGCCTGCTCGATTCCAAGGCTGCTTCCCGGGCGGACATCAGTTCGGATTCCGCAGCTTTGCGTTCCGTGATGTCCCGTGAAATTGTGGCCACGCCCCAGATGCCCGATTCATTGCGGACGGGGGAGAGTGTCACGGAGACCGGAATGGTGGTCCCGTCCCCGCGTTTGCGTAGGGTTTCAAAGTTCTGGACGTTACCACTTTCGGCGGTTGTTCGGAGGGCCTCGTGTTCATCGTTCTGCAATTCCTCCGGGACAAAGAAATCGCTGTTCCGGCCGATGGCCTCCGCCGCCGTATAACCAAAAATCCGCTCTGCCCCCGGATTCCAACTGAGGATCTCTCCCTCACGTGTCTTGCCGATGATGGCGTCGCCGGAGGAGTTTACGATTGCCCCCAAGCCCTCCAGTTCGGCCGTGCGGGCCGCCACTTTGGACTCAAGGTCCCGCGTCAGCGTCACATTCTCGACGACGATCAGCACCTGCCGCACGATGACGAAGGCCAGGACAGTCAGGCCCGTGATCAGCAGGATCGGGTCTGCCAGGTTGATGGCCCGGCTGCGGTTGAAAAGGACTGCGCCGAAAACGGGAATGTATGGCAGAAGTTCCAAGGCGGCAGCATAGGTGCGTCCGTCTTTTTTGCTGCTGCTGGTCTCTGGAGCCAGTGGGCTGAGCCCAACCAGCAGGAAAGCTGCTACCCAGCCCAGTGCCAGGGGTGACCCGGTTACACCTGTGACGCCTTCGGTGGTGAGCCGCACGTAGGTCAGGTCGGTCAACGCGAGCACCAGGAAGCCCAGGCCAAGGCACAACCAGGGAAGGCGCCGGCCCCGGGCGGCCCGCATGGTCAGCACGATGAGCAGGGAGACCATCACCACGTCCACGAACGGGTAAGCCAAGGTGGTCAGGAAGGCCAGTGGGTCAACGTTGCCTGCCGCGATCACTGGCCCCAGGACCGCACCCCAGGCGATGAAAAGAACGGCACTGGCCACCGTTCCGACGTCCAGGACCGTGCGGACAACTGACATGCGGACGCTGCCGCCTTTGGAAAGCATGACAAGCCCGACGGCGACCGGCAGCGCGTAGCCGATGAATCCGGCGTCGGAAGCTGATGGGAAGGGGTAGGCGTGGTCCAGCACTATGCCGTTGAAGGTCCAAAGTGCTTGGCCGCAGGACCAAAGAGCCAACCCTGCAACAACGAACCATCGGGCCTTTGTGTTGCCGTGGCCCCGCACAGCGGCACTGGTGTGGGTCATCAGCGCAGTCAGTGCGGCGGTAAGTATCGCCAGGTCGCCGGCCAGTTGGGCTGTGGGTGTCCCGATCCCGCTGCCGAGTCCGGCGGCCAAGAGGACCGCGCACATTCCGACTGCTACAAGGAAAAGCGGCATACCCTGCCTCGCCCACGAGCGCACCGGAAGAACCTCGTGCTTCACTCCTGCCACTGAACCCCTGCCTTCGAAAGTGGCCCCACCAAAAGCGAACAACGCATCTTGCCTTTGCGCTGAGGGAAGCATACGCCGGGAAACCCCATCTAGGTAGCAGCTGAGCGCGTTTTGACGGCTCTAAACGCGCTCTAATGCGACGCAGTTGGGTCAGCGCTCCGGGGTGAGGGTCTTCGAGAACAGCACAGCTCCGTTGGCGTTGCGAAGGCTCGCGGTGAACGTGCCGTCCGCGGCGAGGTCCACGTGCCCGAAATATTGGTTCTCGCCATCCCGCGGGGATTCGCCCGGGAAGCGACCAGCTTTGCTGAACACCACTTCGGGTCCGAACGTTCCGTCCATGGCATTCGGACCAAACGAGCCAGCGTTGATGGGACCGGCCACGAACTCCCAGAAGGGATCGAAATCGGTGAACGAGGCCCGTTCGGGGGAGTAGTGATGGGCGGCGCAATAGTGCACGTCCGCCGTCAGCCACACAGTGTTCTTGACACCGTCCCGCTTGAAAGCACTCAGCACGCCGGCGATCTCCAGTTCACGCCCGAGGGGAGCCCCGTTGTCCCGGTTGGAAAGGCTCTCCTGGTTCACCGGCCCATCCGGCACGATGATGCCCAACGGGAGGTCCGCGGCGATCACCTTCCATGTCGCCTTGGATTGGCGTACTTCCTTGATGAGCCAGTCCACCTGCTCCTGGCCCAGGATGTTGGTGGCATAGGGTTCTTTGCCGTCGGTGTTGGGGGACTTGAACGTCCTCATGTCCAGGCAGAAGACATCCAGCTGGGGGCCGCGCGAAATCTTCCGGTAGATGCGGGCAGGTTGGTACTGGCCGGCGTCGAACGTTCCCGGGCGCCATAGCGCCGCGGAGTCCGCGATCGGCATATTCTCCTGCCATGCTTGCCGGCCGCGGGCTGCGAGGACATTCACGTTGCGTTCGGTGTAGCGGGCGTCGTCCAGGATCTGGCCCGGGTACCAGTTGTTATGTGTCTCGTGGTCGTCCCACTGGGCGATCACCGGAACCTCGGCGAACATGGCGCGCATATTCGCGTCCAGCGAGTTGTAACGGTGCCGGCCCCGGTATTCGGCGAGTGTCTCGGCGACCTTGGAGACTTCCTCGGTGACGATGTTCCGCCACACCTGGCCGTCCTTCTCCGTGACAGTGGCAGCGATGGGGCCGTCGGCGTAGATGGTGTCCCCGGAGTGGATGAAGAAATCCGGCCGCGTTGCGTGCATTGCCTTATACCCACGCATGCCGCCGATCTCCTCGTTGATGCCCCAGCCCTGCCCGGCCGTGTCGCCGGTCCATACGAAGGACTGCGAGTACGACGACGGCCTGCCGCCTAGGTGGGCTTCTTCAGGCCCGCCGTTCCCGGATGAGTCAGGGGCAGTAGTGAACGTCCCCTTGACTGCCTCGCCGAGGCCGTTCTCGTCCTCGAAGTTAAGTTCAAGGGCAAAGCGGGTCCCGGCAGGAAGTCCTTTGACGTGGATCTTGGCGGTGAAGTCGCTGGCTTCGGTAGCGAGAGGGCCTTGGATGGTGCGGCTGAATCCGTAGCGCCCCCGGAGGATTTCGCCGGCGCTGTCCACTGCCTGCAGCCGGGCGCTCAAACGGCCCGGACCCGAAGCACGTGACCAGAGGACAGCGGAGTCGGTGGTGACATCCCCGGTGGCAATTCCCGTGGGGAGTGTGAGGCGTTTGCGGACCAGGGGGATGGCGGCGGGGGCGGGCGCGGCGGTACCGGTTGCGAGACCGGCCAAAGCCAGGCCGGTTAAGGACGTTTTTACGAGGGTGCGGCGTGAGAGATCAGTCATGGTTCCACTGTTCCGGGCAGCAGTGAACAGAGCATGAGCCTGAGGTGAAGGAAACGGAACGAGTACCGGTGCCCGCCTAAACAAGTGGCCTATCCCGGAAAATTGCGTACTACCTGGTGCAATTTCCGGCAATCAATGAAAAAGACGAGTATCTGCTACTCGTGCGGTGCCAATGGCCAATTCCTAGCATTAAGTTCCCTAGGGTTTCTGAAATTCTGTTCCGCCGGCTCAGCGGTGGTTCGCTCCCTCGCACGTGACGAGTGGCGCTCCCCATAACACTTCTGCGCTATCGCATACGCCCCTCCCCTGGGACTTCTGCGTGCTCAGACCAAAGCCACGGATTCTGGGACATCTAATGAACATTTACAATGACGAGCTACAAACTACTCTGTCAAAGAACACGCCCGGCGGCACCTTGCTGCATGGGTCGCGCAAAAATAAAGTCCTGTTGATCGCAATTGCCATCATCGTAGTTATAGGGCTAATTCCATTGATTTTTGGGGTGCTTTCTCAGGCAAGCAACCCCGCAGCCGATGTGGGCCAGAATGTTTCCACTGAACAACTGGCCACCCCCCAGGCCTCTGAGTCCAGCCCCGCCACGGCCGCTGCGAGTGAAGCAGCAGCTGCACCTGCAACCGAAGCCAAGGCTCCCGCCGTCGAACCGGCCGTGGCCGCGGCGCCGGCTGCAGAACCTGCACCGGCCGAGCCTGCGCCGCCGGCGGTGGATACCAACCTCTATACGGTTGTCGCCGGAGATACCGTGGGCTCCATAGCTGCCCGGTACGGGGTGAACATGAACGAGATGCTGGCTGCCAATGGCTTGAGCGGTTACTCCGTCATCGTGCCCGGCCAGGTCCTGAAACTTACTGGACCAGCTGTTCCACTCATCGAGCCGGCGCCGGCCCCCGCCGCAGCCCCAGCCCAGGCCGCCCCTGCGCAGGCCGCTCCGGCGCAAGCTGCTGCTCCGGTAGCTGCAGGCTGGACGATCTACGTGGCTGGATCCGGAGGCCAGAGCATGGTGGACGCATGCATAGGGCCGATCCATTTCACCCCCACGGACGCCTACGCACTGTTCATCACCGAGCACGACTTCTGTGGAGGTTGGGCACGCTTCTCCGGTATCGGTGTGGGACAGACGGTTAACATCCCGGGCTACGGCACGTACACAGTGACCGGAAGGGGCCAAGTGCCCAACCCCGGAACCACCAACAATGTGGCGGCTGTCTTCGGCGGCTTCCCCGCGGTTGTCCTGCAGACCTGCATCCCCGGCACCAGCCAGATGTTGGTGATCGGACTTAACTAGTAAGGACAGCCAATCAGGCCGGCGCCGTAAGGCGCGCAAAGCGGAGGATGCCCAAGATGGCCGGGGCCAGCTCATCCTCCATCTGGTGGTAGACCTCTTCCGCTCGGCGGTAGGGGTCTACCACGTCGTTGTCGGCAGGATCGGCAGGCAGTGCCAGATGCCGGACGGAAGCGGCACGGGCGGGAAGTGCGCGCCAGAATTCCACGATGTCGCCCTCGGGAACAACATCGCCACGCGTCTCCAGGACGGCAAGCATCCTCGCAAATTCACGGATGGTGAACGTTCGCTTCAACAAGGAGGCATCCAGTTGAAGGACTTCGCCCCGGTGCCTGGACGTCATCGCCAGCACAAGGTCGGTTTCCCGGAGGATCTTCTGGTTCAGCTGCCTGGCCGCGAAGTTGTCCGGGCTGCCACGGAAGGTGCTGATCATCTTGGCCGACAGGGGTTGAATCGGCTCTCCCACCATGGCGCGCGTTCCGGCGCTGCGAACCTCGAATGATCCCGGGCTTGCGTGGTTGAGGCCCGCCTGCAGCAGCCGTTCCGCCACCGGGGAACGGCAGATGTTCCCTGTGCAGACGGTGAGGATCCTGAAGGGCTGGGGCGATTCCACGTGAGGCTCTTTTCTTGCGGGGGCTTGGGACGGCTCGGGTCCCATCCCAAGTTAACACGGGCAGCAAAGCGCACCTTGTCACAACGCCCAGCTGCACCCGTGCGTTGTAATCAGCCCTTGGTGTCCCACTGAACGCTTGACTGAAAACGTCCGCTCCGCATATTCTGAACGAACGGTCGGTAATTTATTAGGAGCAACCATGGCATCGCAGAATCTGCAATCAGTGCCCGCTGAGCTGTCCCCGGAAGAGCAGGAGCGGGAGGCAGCCGGCAAGGCGTACTTTGATCGCATCATTTCGGAAGACTCGCGCATTGAACCGCGCGATTGGATGCCGGAGGCTTACCGCAAGACTTTGCTGCGCCAGATCTCGCAGCACGCGCACTCGGAAATCATCGGCATGCAGCCGGAAGCCAACTGGATCACCCGCGCTCCAAGCCTGAAGCGCAAGTCCATCCTCATGGCCAAGGTCCAGGATGAGGCGGGCCATGGCCTGTACCTCTACTCGGCAGCTGAAACCCTGGGCCAGACCCGGGACAAGATGATGGATGACCTCATTGCCGGCAAGGCCCGGTACTCGTCGATCTTCAACTACCCGGCGATTTCCTGGGCGGACATGGGAGCCATCGGCTGGCTTGTGGATGGCGCAGCGATCTGCAACCAGGTTCCCTTGTGCCGGGCATCCTATGGTCCTTACGGCCGCGCAATGGTGCGCATCTGCAAGGAAGAGTCCTTCCACCAGCGCCAGGGTTTCGAGATCCTGCTGGAACTGTCCAACGGCACGCCTGAGCAGAAGCAGATGGCGCAGGAGGCTGTGAACCGCTGGTACGCGCCGTCGTTGATGATGTTTGGCCCGCCGGATGATGACTCACCCAACTCCAAGCAGTCCATGGCCTGGAACATCAAGCGGTTCAGCAACGATGAACTGCGCAGCCGGTTCGTCGGCATGATGGTGGAGCAGGTCAAGGTCCTCGGCCTGACCCTGCCCGATAAGGACATCCGTTTCAACGAAGAAACCAAAAAGTGGGAGCACGGACCCCTGGACTGGAATGAGTTCAAGGAAGTCCTGGCCGGCCGCGGCCCCTGCAACTCGCAGCGCATCGAGCGCCGCCGCGAGGCACACGAAAACGGTGCCTGGGTTCGCGAAGCCGCCGTTGCCTACGCCCGCAAGCAAGCACAGAAAGAGAACGCAGCATAATGGCTCCTCACGGTAACCCGGAAGAACCGGCAAGCTCGGCCAGCGAGATCAAGCGCGAGCCCCCCAAAGTTGCGGCGACTACGCCGGCGGAACAGCAGCACCACGAGACCCCGTGGTCCCTCTGGGAGGTCTTCGTGCGCTCCAGCCGAGGCCTGTCCCACGTGCACGCCGGTTCCCTGCACGCCCCTGATGCCGCCATGGCACTGAGGAATGCACGCGATCTTTACACGCGCCGCAACGAAGGCGTCTCCATCTGGGTTGTCCCGGCCGAGGCGATCTCCTCCAGCGATCCCGATTCCAAGGGCGCCTTCTTCGAATCGCCGCAGGGCAAGGACTACCGCCACGCGACGTATTACACCAAGAGCGAAGGCGTGAAGCACCTGTGATGACTGACAAAGACACTGACTTCGCCATTGAAGGCCACGGCGACATCTCCGTGGGCGTTCACGGAGCGGGAGCTTCCGGTGACGGTTCAGCCAGCGCCACCCGCATCACCCCGGGCAACGCCCTCCGCCCGGAAGACATTGCCCTTGAAGTACGGCGTGGACAGGTCAAGCCCAGCGATGATGTGGCCGAGTTTGCCCTGCGCATTGGCGACGACGGCCTCATCCTCGCACAGCGCCTTGGCCACTGGATTTCCCGCGCACCCGAGCTTGAGGAGGACATCGCCCTCGGAAACATCGCGCTGGACCAGTTGGGCCACGCGCGCTCCTTCCTGACCTATGCTGGTGCGGCCTGGGACAAGTCCGAGGACGATCTCGCCTACTTCCGCCGCGAGCACGAGTTCCGTTCCGCGCACCTGTTCGAGCAGCCCAATGGGGACTTCGCGGTGACAATCGCCCGCCAGTTCATCGTGAGCTACTACCAGTACGAGCTCTACACGGCCCTCACCGCATCCAAGGACGCCACCATCGCGGCCATTTCCGCAAAGGCCGTGAAGGAAGTGGATTACCACCGCGACCACAGTGCCCAGTGGGTACTTCGCCTGGCTGGCGGCACGGATGAGTCCCGCGCGCGCATCATCCAGGGCTTCAAGCTCGTGTGGCCATACGTGGACGAACTCTTCGAAGACGATGAGCTCACCACCCGCCTGGCCGAGGCTGGCGTGACAGTGCAGCCCTCAAGCCTCCGCGCCGAATTCGATTGCCTTACTGGCCAGATCATGGCCGAAGCCGAACTGGACATCCCTGCCGTTCCGCAAGCACTGGGAGGCGGCCGTCGCGGCAAGCACTCCGAATTCCTGGGTTACATCCTCGCTGAGATGCAGGTCCTGGCCCGCGAGCACCCCGGCGCGAGCTGGTGACCATCATGGCAACCCTTGCTCGTTCAAAGACACGCACCCAAGAGCAGCGGGCCTGGGACATTGCGTCCACGGTCTGCGACCCGGAGATCCCGGTCCTCACCATCGAGGACCTCGGCATCCTCCGCGGTGCACACGTCGTCGAGGTCCCGGACGCCCAGCAGCCCACGGACAAGCAGCAGCCCACGGACAATGCGGACGACGGCGGCACCTCACGTACCGCCGTCGAGGTCACCATTACGCCCACGTACTCGGGCTGCCCGGCCATGGATGCGATCGGTGACGACCTGCGGAGGGCCTTCGAGAAGGAGGGCTACGCGAGCGTGCACGTCAACCTGGTGCTCTCCCCGGCCTGGACCACGGACTGGATGACCGAGTCCGGCAAGGCCAAGCTGCTGGAATACGGGATCGCGCCTCCCACGGGAAGGGCTGCCGCAGGCGGCCACTCCGGTCCCGTCCGTTTGAACCTGGCTGTGAAATGCCCGCAGTGTTCTTCGCTGAACACCAAGGAGCTCACCCGCTTTGGTTCCACGTCCTGCAAGGCGTTGTTCGTCTGCCAGGACTGCAAGGAACCGTTCGACTACTTCAAAGTCCTCTAAGGAATTCCATGACCACCGAAACCCAGACGGCCAGCCGCCGTCGTGCGTCTTTCCATACCCTGACCGTCTCGGAAGTCCGGCGCCTTACGGACGACGCCATCGAGGTGACGTTCGCTGTTCCCGCCGAGCTGGCCGGCCAGTATGACTACCTCCCGGGCCAGTACGTTGCGCTACGCACCACGCTGCCGGATGAGCAAGGTGAGCCGCACGAGATCCGCCGCAGCTACTCAATCTGCGCAGAGCCGCGCAGCTTTGCCGATGGCAGCAGCGAGATCCGGGTGGCCGTCAAGAAGGACCTTGGCGGTGTCTTCTCCACGTGGGCCAATGCCGAGCTTAAGGCCGGCGACAGCCTTGACGTCATGAGCCCGCAGGGCGCGTTCATTTCGCGGCACGGCAAGGACGGCTCGTCGGTCCAGCACAACGTCATGAATTCCATGAACCACCCGGAAGAGCTGGCGGGGGAGCCCGGGAACTTCGTTGCGATCGCTGCGGGTTCAGGCATCACCCCCGTAATGGCGATCGCCCGGACGCTGCTGGCCGCCAATCCGGAGACCACGTTTGACCTGATCTATGCCAACAAGGCTGCCATGGACGTCATGTTCCTTGAGGAGCTGGCGGACCTGAAGGACAAGTACCCCTCGCGCCTGGCGCTGCACCACGTTTTGTCCCGCGAGCAGCGGATCGCCCCGCTGATGACCGGCCGCATCGATTCGGAGAAGCTGCAGGCTTTGCTGAGCAGTGCCATCCATGCCGAGGATGTGGACGAGTGGTTCCTCTGCGGGCCTTTCGAGCTGGTCCAGCTGTGCCGCGACACCCTCGCTGCCCGCGGCGTGAAGCCCGAGCACGTGCGCTTCGAGCTGTTCACCACTGGCCGTCCGGACCGCCCTGAGGGTAACGCTGGCCGTCCCGTTGTGGAGGACGAGTCGAAGGAAACCTACAAGATCACGTTCAAGCTGGATGGTTTGACCGGCGAGGTCGCCAGTCCCACCCACGCCCGTGAGTCCATCCTCAATGCTGCACTGCGTGTCCGCCCCGATGTTCCGTTCGCCTGTGCAGGCGGGGTTTGCGGCACCTGCCGCGCCAAGCTTGTGACCGGTACGGTGTCCATGGATGAGAACTACGCCCTGGAGCAGGACGAGCTGGACAAGGGCTACGTCCTCACCTGCCAGTCCCACCCCACCAGCGAAGAAGTTACCGTCGACTTCGACGTCTAAGGAGTCCCCATGATCGAGCTCTCCATTGCCAACGGCATTGCCGAAATTGTCCTCAATGCCCCCGAAAAGCTGAACTCGCTCAACGAGGACGCGCTCGCCGAACTGGATAAGGCGTACGACGACGCTGCTGCCGCCGCCTCGCGCGGTGAGGTTCGGGCCCTGCTGCTTCGCGGTGAGGGACGTGCCTTCTGTGCCGGCCGCGACATCGCAGGTGTCACCCCCGAAACCGACGACGCGCAGGCGTACCTGGGCGGGCTGGTGGAACCGTTGTTGAAGAAGATGGCCGCGTTCCCGGCACCCACTTTTGCTGCCGCACATGGAGCTTGCCTGGGTGTTGGTTTAGGTCTCTTGCTGGCCACTGACGTGGTGTACGTGGCGGAGAACGCCAGGTTCGGTTCGCCCTTTGCCAAGCTGGGCGCCACCTTGGATTCCGGCGGGCACTGGTACTTTACCGAGCGTCTGGGCATGCACCGGACACTGGACCTGATCTATACGGCCGACCTCATCAGCGGAGCCGAGGCCGTGGAGCGCGGAATGTTCAGCCGGGCGATGCCGGATGACGCATTGCTTGCCATGACCCGCGCAATCGTCGAGCGCGTAGCCACAGGTGCCACCGGTGCTTTCGTTGCCTCCAAGGAACTCGTGGCCCACATCCGCGATCAGCGCCTGGGACTCTGGGCGTCCATGGCCGAGGAAAACACAGAGCAGGCACGGCTGTGCAAGACCGACGACTACGCCGAAGGCTTCCGGGCGTTCCAGGAGAAGCGGGCGCCGGTTTTCAAGGGGTAGTTCCCTGGCGGTGAAGCTCGCTTAGACAAATTCCTTGAGGAGCTTGTACCCGGCCACTTTTCCTTCCAACGAGATCACGGCCATGCCGTCCTCCGCAGTGGTGAGGTCGGTGAGCGCACCGTATGTGAGTGCTGGGACGGCCACGCCACTCTTCATGCATGGAAAACCCGTAACCGAGCCAGCGCTGATGGCACCGCCAGGCTGGTCTTCGTAGGGTCCGTTTGGAGGTGGCGTGTAGGTGGTCTCCTTAAGGCAGACAAACACGTCCTCGAAGCTTGCCCCGCGGAACTTGCCGGTCCGGGTGTCCAAGAGATTCACGCTCCTTGGGACGCCCGCAATCACCAGATCGCCGCGACTTGCTGTAGGAATGAGTTCCCTCGTGTTCCAGCCGACATCCATGGGCTCGGTTTCCCATGCGGCGTCGCCGGTCAGGGGGTTGTAGCCGACCAGCTTCGACTTGGCACCTCTGTATTTGCCCGCGGGAAATTCTATATACCCCTCGGTGTACTCGCATCGAATGGGGAAGGCATCGCCACCCTCCAGCTTCGTCGCTACTGTGCCAATGGTTTTGGAGCATTCCACCTGTGAGCCGTCCGCTGTCCACAGAATCCGTGCGCTTGAAGCCCGGAAGCCTACGGTCTTGGCGGTTTCGCGCAAGTTTAGTGAGAAGGTTTGCTCCGTAAATTTGTCGGGTGAAAAATCCGTAGGGTTGATTCCAACGGAGCCGACATAGAGATCCAGCTCTTCAGAGTAGGTGAAGTGCCAGCCCATACTGGTGCTGGCCCCTTTGCCAAAGATCTTTTCGATTTCAACTTCCCACAGCACCTCGCCGTAAGAGACATGGGCCAGGGTTTCAACTCCACCAGCCACCACCGAGTACAGTTCTTTGCCCACCGGCCGGAAATTCCCCGTGAGTGGGTTGATTTCGGGACCGGCCAGATCTTCGCCGGAATCCAAGTCCACCCAGTGCTCCACTGTTTGGGAAGTTTCATCAAAGGCGATAAAGCACATGTCCACGTGGTCGTCGCAGGCAAAGGGACGGGTGCCCACCAGTTCGGGCCTGCCGCGGTAGAGCTCCTTGCCGGTGTTCAGGTCAAAGGCCACCGGGGCAGTCCACCACGTTGCGCCGCCATTATTGGCCGGGGGAGTCGCCGCCTGCAGGAAAATGGCGGCACTCTTCCCTGTCGCTGTCCTGGTGACAACAGGTTCAAGGGGAACAGCGGGCGCCTCGAGCCCCGGGTGAACAGGCTGGGTCCACAGTTCCTTGCCGTTCGCAACTGAAATGGCATGGGCTGCAATTCCGGCAGGGGTCTTTGCGTAGACCAAGGCAACGCCATCAGCCACCACAGGTTGGCCGATGGCATCCAGCGGTACTTCCCATGCCGCCGTCGCGATTTCTGTGCTCCTCTCTACCGGAGAAGTCGTGGGGGGTGGAGTGGTTGCGACGGGTAACCCCGGAAGGGAAATGATGGTGCACGCGGAGAGCAGCATGGCAACACCTACGGCCGCGACGCCGAACCGCACTGGCTTCAAGCGTTCAAAGTAACGGGCGGATCGGGACTGAATCATGGTTCCCCCAGGAACGTTCATGGTTCAGCACCTGCAGGGCGTAGTTCCAAACCAGAAAAGGCCAACAAGGTGTGGCTCAGATAGAGAATACAGCTCGCGGACCTGGATGAATGCAGCCACGAAATGGCACCCCGGATCGGTGCGAGTACTTATTGCGCGTACTTATTGGCGATCAGTAGTCCGCGCTTGAGGACTCCAAGCGGCGTTGCCAGAGTGCTGATGTCCTGCATGGGGTCCGCCGCGGTGACGATGAGATCGGCCCACAGGCCGGGCCGGATGCGACCCACTTGCGCCTCGAGGCCGAGCATGTCGGCGGCCTCGCACGTCGCAGACTTCAGTGCATGCTGTGCTGCCAGTCCGGCGTCGACATAGCGTTCCAACTCGCTGGCAATGAGATCAAACGTGACGTGTGCAGGTCCTGCGTCCGTCCCAGCCACGATTGACACGCCAGAGTGCAGGAACCGGGTCACGTTGGTAAACCGCGATTCCAATCGCGCCACCGCATTGCGGTCCTGCGGGTTGGATAGCACCTGGTGACCCTCCCGCAATTGCCGGGAAACGATGTCCGCTGAGATGACGGTGGGCACAATGTGGATCCCGGCATCGGCCGCCCTGCGCAACAGATCGCGATCGGGCGCGCACTGCTCATCCGGCCCCAGCATGGAGGCGTGTTCCAACGAGTGCACGCCTGCCTCGATGCAGGCGGCCATCGAGGAACTGGCATGGGCATGGGCCGCGGTCCTCATGCCGTAGGAGCCGGCGATGACCACTGCTTCACGGAGCAGCGTGGGGTCGAACTCAAAGACCGCCGGACTGGTTCCGGGAGTAAATCCGCCGCCGCTGGCCATGAGCTTGATCCAGCTGGCGCCGGCCGCGTGCTGTTCGGCGATGATGGTCTCGACGTCGTGACGGGTGCGTACCTCTCCGCCCAGGTCGTGCCCGTGCCCGCCCACGCGGCAGATCGGCGCACCACAGTGAACCACCGTGGCGACGTCGGACGCCATGCCGAGGGCTGCCCTCATGGGGGCGAGCAGGTGCCTGGGTGTCCCGCAGTCCCGCACAGTGGTTGTCCCGGCACGAAGCGCAATCCGCGCATTCGCCACAATCTGCGCAACGATCTGTTCATCGCTGCTGCCCTGATAAGTTCCCTTCGGGTCATCACCGCCATCGAAGGCCAGGTGGACATGGGCATCCATCAGTCCGGGGGCCACGAACCTGCCCTTCAGATCCAGGACGCTGCCCATGCCCGGCTCGCTGCCGGCTGGAGTAATGCGGGAGATCTGCCCAGCCTGGAGCCATACGTCGCTGAGGGAACCAGATGTGCCCGACTCGGGATCAACAACATGCGCATTGAGCAGCACGGTGACGTCGTCACCTATCCGGGCGGCCCGGCTGACGCTGGACGGTAGGGGACGGTCCGTCACGTCAAAGGTGATGGTCATGTCAGTTGCTCCTTTTGCTTACGTCTATCGAGTACGTTTCATCCAGCAATTCCTTGAGCGCCTCAGCGGCGAGGCGTACACCTTCGGTATCAACATCGAGATGGGTGACGGCGCGAATCGTGGACGGTCCAAAAGCGCCCATTCGTACCCCGCTTTCCTGGAGCAGGCGGTCCACCAGCACATCTGCGGTGACGGGGAAATCGACCAGGTCAAAGAGGACAACATTTGTCTGAACGGTTTTTGGGTCGATCGAAATGTGGGGGTGGACGGCAAGCAGCCCGGCCAGCAGACGGGCATTCGCATGATCATCTGCCAGCCTGTCCACGTTGTTGCGCAGGGCAAAAGTACCGGCTGCAGCCACAATCCCTGATTGGCGCATGGAGCCACCCCACCGTTGCTTGAGCCGCCACGCCTCATTGATGAAATCAGCGTTGCCGGCCAGCACCGCTCCTATGGGAGCGCCCAACCCTTTGCTGAGGTCCAGCCAGACTGAGTCAAACGGGGCACAAAAATCGTGCGCAGATACGCCGGTAGACACCACCGCATTGAGCAAGCGGGCGCCATCCATGTGGGTTTTGATCCGATGAGCGCGTGCCACCTTCGTCACTGATGTGATGCCCTCCAGGGACCAGCACGTACCACCTCCGAGGTTGGATGGTTGTTCAATGGAGAGCACCGCATTCCGGGCCGATGACCTGCCCACCGGGCGGAGCGCCGCTTCAAGCTGGGCAACAGAGAACACGCCACGTTCTGCCCGGATGGGCCTGTACATAGCCCCGGCCAATGCGGGAGCCCCGGTTTCCTCATGGCACAGAGAGTGGGCGCTCTCGTCAACAAGAATCGCATCGCCAGGCCGGCAATGGAGCGCATAGGCGATCTGGTTGCACATGGTTCCTGATGGCAGGAAAACCGCCTCGTCCTTACCCAGAAGCTCCCGTGCCAGGGCAACCAGTTCGTTGGTGGAGGGGTCCTCACCCTTTTGTTCATCCCCAACCTCGGCGTTTGCCATGGCCTGCCGCATGGCCTCTGTTGGCCGGGTAATAGTGTCGCTGAACAGGTCGATCCTGATGGGGTGGTTTGACCTGACCGGAATCATTGTGCGGCCTTTGCTGCCGTGGCAGTCCGGGGCTGGAACAACTTGTAGCCGTCCCGTGGAATGCCCACACGTACATGGGAGGCATCCGTGCGCTCGCGGGTTTCAACCACCAGGACCTGCTCGCCGACGCCAACCCTGTAGCGGAAGTGATGTCCGTGATACGACCTTTCAAGGACGGGTCCATTAACAGTCATTTCGTAGCCCTCGGACGACGCATCGTCAGGCAACAACGCCAGGGCTTCAGGCCGAACGGCAACCACAACGCCGTCGGAACCAATCGAGGACGGTACGTGGATCGCTTGGTCCAACCCGTCGATTTTGATCGTCAGGATCCCCTTTGAGCGGGCGATCACTGTTCCCTCCAGCAGGTTGCTGGTGCCAACGAAATCAGCAACGAAGAGATCGGCGGGATCGTTGTAGATCTGCTCCGGCGTACCAATTTGCCGCACGGTTCCGGCCGACATGACCGCAATCTTGTCGCTCATTGCCAGGGCTTCGTCTTGATCGTGGGTCACGAAAACCGTGGTGACGCCAATCTTGCGTTGTAACTGGAGCAACCAATCGCGGGTACGTTCACGCAGCTTGGCGTCAAGGTTGGAAAACGGCTCGTCGAGGAGCAACAAGCGCGGAGGAAATGCCAATGCGCGTGCCAGCGCCACTCGTTGTTGCTGGCCGCCGGAGAGCTGATGCGGATAGCGGTCTGCCTGATCGGAGAGGTCAACCAGCTCAAGCACTTCGTCGACGCGCCGGCGGAGCGCCTCGGACTTGAAGCGTCGGAGCCGCAGCGGATAGCCGACGTTGTCGCGGACCTTCATGTGCGGCCACACGGCGTACGACTGGAAAACCACGCCGCAATCGCGGCGTTCCGGCGGCAGGAATGCGGAGGAGTCATGGTTGAACAAGGTTTGATCGCCCACAACGATGCTGCCGCCGTCGGGCATGAGCAGTCCTGCGATGGACCAGAGCGTTGTGGACTTGCCGCAGCCGCTTGGGCCGAGCAACGTCAGGATCTGTCCGTCGGAAGCGGTCACCGACACGTTGTCCAGGACCGTCAGACGGCCAAACTTCTTGGTGAGATTGGTGATGACCAGATCAGGCATGAGGGCGAACTCCAAACAGGATGCGTCCTGCGCCCAGGACAGCTGCGGTGATGACGAGTTGGATAACTCCGAGGGCGGCGACGGTGCCGCCGAGGCCATTTGCTGCAATTTGAAGCATTGCCAGTCCCAAGACCTGGGTTTCGGGGGTCACCAGGAAAACTGCGGCGTCGGCTTCATTGAGCATTGCTACAAAGAGCAAGACGAAGGAGATGCCCATGGCTGGCCTCAGAAGGCTGAGGATGATGGTGCGCATCGCCGTCCACCAATCCGCCCCGGCCGAGCGCGCGGCGCGGTCCAAGTCTGCACCCAGCGCAGCCAGCGATGGGTAGAACGCGGCATAGCCCATGGCGAGTGCCCGGACCCCGAAGGCGATTCCGACCGCCCACAGTGTGGCTCTGAAGGTTCCGGAGTGGTCCAGGATGGCAAACGTCCAGAAGAAGGCCATGCCGGTGATCAGGCCTGGGACAGCCCGGGGATACAGCACGATGTGCTCCAAAGATGCGCGGAACCGAAAATTGGAACGGTGGGCAACCAGCGCGATCACGGAAATGCAGGCGGTCGCGATTGCAGCGCCAACGGTGGCAACCAGCAAACTGTTGCCGATCGCACCCGTGTAGAGCGGGTTGGTCAAGATCGCTGAGAAGTTATCCAATGTCAGCACGCTGAACGGATTGATTGCCGGCGTCAGAAGGGCGGTCACAGAGGCGAGGACCACCCCGCTGAGCGGCACCAGGGTTGCACAGCCCAGAACAACTCCGACGACGGCGGACAGCAGCCAGCCGAGGGGGCCCAATTTAACAACGTTCGCCGGTCTGGATGACTTTCCACCGGTCGTAGTAAAGCGCGCGAGGTCGCCGGCCAGGCGGTTGCGCAGCAACAGCAGCAGAGTGACGGCGAGCAACAACATGACGGCCCCTGCAGGCAGAACTCCTCCACCGGCGTCGGGGCTTCCGGTCCACTGCCTGTACAGGTAGGTGGACATCATGTTGATGTTCTTGGACGTACCAAGGATGAGGGGGATCCCCAGCGTTTCCAACGCCAACGCGAAGACCAGGAGCCCGGAGTTGAGTAATGCCGGGCGGAGCAACGGCAGAGTCACCGAGAGCAAGACGCGGAGGGGACTGGCGCCAGCGCAACGGGCGGCTTCTTCGAGTGTCGAATCGCCTGAGGACAGCGTCCCCCGGGCAAAGAGGTAGACCACCGGCGAGCCAAGGACTGTACCCATGACCACCATTCCTGCAACGCTGTAGAGGTCAAAGGGAACAGTGAAGGGGGTGTACTCTTCCAGCAGATGGGTGGCATACCCGTTCTTTGACCACATCGACTGCCACCCGACGATGAGCACCAATCCGGGCAGGACCAAGGGCAGGACAATCAGGGCAGAATAGATTCTCCTCAACGGGAGGTCCGTCCGGGCTACCAACAAGGCCAGCGTGGTTCCAACCATAACTGAGCCGATGGTGGCGAAGAGCGCGAACTGCAGGCTGTTGGCGACGGCTGACCACCAGAGGGGATCAACGGCCAGTTTCCGGAAGTTGTCCAGGGTAGCGCTGCCGCCGCTCTCGTAGAGAGGGGTGGACCAGAGCGATGACCAGACGATCGGGACGATCGGGCCGAGGATCAGCAGGACTGCCAGGATCCAGACACCGTAGTGGATGACTTGCTCCGGCAGCCATGCCCGCTTGAGGTTCCCTATACCTGGCGGCGGTGACGGTGCCTTGGGGTCAGAGTGTGTGGGGCTGCTCATCGCCCGAATGCTTCCTTCCAGCGGTTCTTGAAGGCCGGTGCATCGGTAACCAGGGCTTGGTCCCATTTGGCAATGTTGATATTCTCCGCACCCAGCTGCGCAGTTACCCTGGCCAGGTTCACCGGGCAGTCCACCCCGTCCAGGTAGGGTGCGAATCCGCCGGCGCACCCGGCCGTCTGGCCGGCCTTGTCAATCAGGAAGTTCACGAACACCTTGGCCGCATTGGGTGACTTGCCCCCAGTGGTCGCTCCGGCACCGCGGGGCATGATGGGTGTTCCATCTGCGAAGAACCTGTAGTTCAGCACCTTCGCGGCAGCGCCGGTGATAAGTGGCCGGGTGGCGCCGGACTGGAAGTAGGACATGGTGTACTCACCCTGCAGGAGTTTGTTGTACATGGGCCCTGCGCTGGCTTCGACCTTGGTGTTTGGTCCGAGTTGCTCAAGGACCTTCCATCCTGCCTCTCCCGCCTTGGCTATGTATGCGTGATTAACCGTGTAGCCAAACTCCGTAGTGCCGTCGTAGGTGACGATCCTGTCCTTGAGTTTGGGGTCACTGGACATCTTGGCAAGCGATGCAAGGGAATCGGGTTGTTCGGATTCGGGCAGGAGGGTGGTGTTGATCAGTGCCATGACCGGGTTCAGTTCCATCGCGAAGACCCCGGGGGCGAGTTTCCCGAAGTCGGGCAGCGGCGCGGCGGCGGGTGGTGTGAAGTCCTGGATGTCACCACGCTTGACCAGATCCAGGAAGTTCGCGCCTTGGAGGCTGACGATGACGTCCGCGGTCTTTCCGCCAGTTGCTTTTTCGTTGAGGTACCGCTGGAAGCTTTCCGTTCCACCCAGGCTGATGTAGCTGGTCTTGATATCCGGATACTGGTTTTGGAAAGCAGCCAGGACCGGCTTCATGGACGCCTCATTCGCCTCGCCGTAAACCAGCAGCGAGCCTTCCTTGACGGCGGCGTCGAGGATTGCCGGATCCATCGCTGCTGCGGTCGGAATGTCCGTCTTGACGGAATAGGCATTGGGGGCGTCATTCCCTGTGCTGCAGCCAGTCAGGGTTGCGAAGCCGAAAAGTGCAGCAATAGCGACTATTGCACGTCGTTTCATGGGGACTCCTTTGTCACCGGACGGTGCTGGGGTTTGGGGGGCTTGGGGTGCTATGGGGCTTGGGGAATGCTTCTCTGGGTCTGGCACCCGCTTGGCGTCCCGTAAGTGAATATGCATCGGCCGCCGGGATGCTCGGGCCGGTGCTCGCATTGAGGGGAAACCTTCACGTTTCCCGCTACGGTGAGTCACTGCTATCTGGCGGCAACGGGCTTATCCGCAAGTGAAGGGCAGTCTTTCGCATGTCGTTCTTAAACTTTGGCACGTGGCGGGCTATTGCGCAATAAGTGAATCTGACTAATCCTATGAATATGAATGAGTCCTCAACCGCCCCGGCGCGCGGCACCAGGCCGCGGAACCGGCGCGCCCTGATACTTGCTGCGGCAGGTGACCTCTTCGCGCAGAAGGGATACGCGCAAGTCAGCATGACCGATGTGGCCAAAGCCATGGCGGTTCAACCATCCGCCCTTTACCGACATTTCCCGAGCAAGGCCGAGCTGCTTCGCGAGGCAGTTGTGGCCAGCTTCCAGCCCGTTTTGGATAGCGTCACCCAAGCCCCTGACGGCGACCTCGAACAGTTGATCGCGGCGCTGGGCCGGGCAGTTTTGGAGCACCGGGAAAACGGCGTGCTGTGGGAGCGTGAATCCCGGCACCTTCCGCCTGCCACCCGCTTCGATATTGCGAGCAGCATCAAGTTTGCTATGAGCAGCAAACTGCAGTCCGGCAGCCATGCGTTGCCCGCTTCCGAGGCTGACCTGCGGGCTTGGGCGATGTTTGCTGTGATGATCAGTGTGTCGTGGAACCCTCACCGGCTCTCACGGGTGGAGGAAGAGTTCCAGCTGGCCAGGCTCGCCCGCACAGTACTCGTCATGCCATTGCCCCCGATTGAAGCGTCGGGGAACCACCGGCGCACGCAGATTCCCATGCCGCGTAGCCGCCGTGAGGCATTGCTGGCTGCCTCAATCCGACAGTTCGCTGCGTTTGGGTTTGAAGCCGTGAGTCTTGACGACATTGCCGCCGAGATTGGAGTCACGGGTCCCAGCATTTACCGGCACTTCGACAGCAAGGCGGAAATGCTTGCCGCAGCACTGCATCGAGCCAAAGAAGTGCAATGGATGGACATGTGGCGCGCTCTATCTGAAGCCGCTGATGCATCCGAGGCACTGCAGCGCATCCTTTCCTCGTATATTGCTTTCTCGCTGGCCAGCCCGGAATTCCTGCAGCTGGCCGTGTCTGAACGTCCACACCTGCCCGAGGAGGACTTGCGGAACCTAATGGACGCGCAGGGCGACTACATCACCGACCTGGCCTCGCTGGTGGAGGACATTTACCCGAGTGCCAATCCGGAGATGGTCAGAACCCGGGTGAAAGCGGCGCTGCACGTGATCAGCAGCGTTGTCCGTACTCCCTCCCTGCGGGACATCCGGGGCATCCAGGAAATTCTCGAACACATGGTAACGGGCCTCATAGCACCCACAACCGAGCAGGGTGGCTTGTCATGAAGAAGCGCTGAACCAGCCAGGGCAAAGTTTCCAGGGCCACCTCTACTCCGATGCCCTCCACTCGCAATGGTTCCCTCAAAAATGAGATCTTGCGCACAAAGCATCTCAGCAATAAGATAATGACCACTGAAGTAATCTGCATCACTTCAAAGCTCATTCTGAGACAGGTGCCCTAAGCAGCCCTGATTACCACGGTCCACGCATAGCGGGGCCGACTCTTCGCAAAATTACCTGGAGGCACAATATGAGTGCAGTGGTTGCACAACCATCGGGCGCGAGTTCGCCGAGGAAGGTCGCATTCGCGAGCCTCATCGGTACGACTATCGAGTGGTACGACTTCTTCATCTACAGCACCGCGGCGGTGCTCGTTTTCAACCAGCTCTTCTTCCCCGGCTTCGACCCCACCACCGGGACCTTGCTTGCGTTCTCTACTTTCGCGGCCGGCTTCGTCGCGCGTCCCATTGGGGCGATTGTCTTCGGTCACTTCGGGGACAGGGCAGGCCGAAAGCCGATGATGGTCCTCACCATCCTGATCATGGGCATTGCCACCGTTGCGATCGGACTGTTGCCCACATATGACGCGATAGGCGTGTTCGCCCCTGTTCTGCTGGTGGTGCTGCGGCTGACTCAAGGGTTCGCGCTCGGCGGCGAATGGGGTGGTGCAGTGCTGATGGCTACCGAACATTCCCCGAAGGGTCGGCGGGGCTATTTCGGTAGCTGGCCGCAGGCAGGCGTTGCCGTGGGGCTGATCCTGGCCATGACGTTGTATATACCCCTGGAATCGATGTCCAAAGACCTTTTCATGGCCTGGGGGTGGCGGGTCCCCTTCCTGCTTAGTGCGGTACTGGTTATCACCGGCCTGGTTATTCGCATGAAGGTCGCGGAAAGTCCGGAGTTTGATCGAGTCAAGGCTGACCACGGCGTTGTGCGTCTGCCTGTAGTCGAGGTACTTCGGACACACCCCAAGCAAGTGTTCCTTGTGGCCGGCGCCAGCCTGGCACCGGGAATCTTCTTCTACCTGATTACGGTGTACAACTTTGTCTACGCGGGGAAGTCAGGTGAGCTGGATTCGACGTCGATGTTGGTCCTGGTGATCGTAACCTCTGCCATTGGCTTCGTGGTTACCCCGCTCGCCGGTGCACTCTCGGACAAATTCGGCGGACAACGGGTGTACCTGTGGGGGCTTGCGCTCATCGTCATCGTTGCCTTCCCGCTGTACTTTGCCCTGGACGGCGGCACGTATGGCTTCATCGCCGTCTGCTACTTTGCCGCAACGGTAGCCGTATACATCCCATGGGCGCTGACGCCGGCATACTTCTCCACCGCCTTTGACGCAAAGGTCCGCTACAGCGGATTGTCCCTGGCCACCACCCTCGGAAATCTCTTCGGCAGCGCCATTGCACCTCTTATAGCCGGTGCCCTGTTTGCCGCGACGAATGCGTCCGTCTCCACATCGCTTTACGTGTTCGTCGCCGGAACTGTATCGATCATCTGCGCGCTTTTGCTCGGCAGGGTCATCCGAAACAAGGCATCACAGGTCCGGAGGCGCAGCAATGCGACGGGAGTTGACGAGGTCCCCACACCCACGTTTTCCGAGTGATTTGACACAAGCATTTCCAACAAAGGAAGGAACCACCATGAGCGGCAACAACCAAGAGTTCAAGACATTTACGCTGGAACGAGCAACACCCACCATTGGGGCGTATATCCATGGACTGGATCTACGGGAAAAGATCACCCCCGAATGCCGGGCGGAACTACGGGAAGCTTTCCTGGAGTACCAAGTACTGTTTCTCCGCGATCAGCAGATTACGCCGGACGATCAGATCGAATTCGCCAAGGTGTTCGGGGATCCCCAGGAAGTAAGTGCGTTCTTCCCCTCGCTCCCCGAATATCCGCACATTGAGGTGCTGGAGTCGCGTGGCCGGGCTGCAGGAACCGACGTCTGGCACTCGGACTTGACCTGGCAGGCAACCCCGAATTCAGCTACTTGCCTCCATGCCCAGGAAATTCCGCCGTGTGGCGGTGACACGCTCTGGGCGAGCATGACCGCGGCGTATGACGCCCTGCCGGAGAACGTGAAAAGCGTCATTGACGGGCTTGAGGGAGTGCACGACTGGGAAAAGGAACTCACCGGCGTTGTCCGCCAGGGGCCCGACGGCGAGGCGCGCTACGAGGAAACGCGGCGGAAGTATCCACCCATGACGCACCCTGTTGTGCGTAAGCATCCGGAAACCGGCCGCAAGCTCGTCTACGTCAACGCCTTGTTTACCACCCGGCTCACGGGTATTTCCACGCAGCTGGGGGACTCGTTGAGAAACATGCTCACGGATCTGGCCAGAACCCCGGAATACCAGGTTCGTTTCCGTTGGGAGCCGAACTCCTTGGTGATCTGGGACAACCGATCGACGCAGCACTACGCGGTGGGGGACTACCACCCTCACTACAGGCTGATGCACCGGGTCACGCTGAAGGGCGACCGCCCGGCGTAGGGGTTGTTGGAGCCGTGCCGGGCGGCCCGTTGTGGGGCGCCCGGCTGGCTAATAAGGAATACAGGTTTTGTCCGGCGAAAGAAGGCTGACCAATGCGAGGCCAAAAATTAGGGGCGGGGCTGATAGCCCAGAGCCAGTCCGCCCTTCCACCATTTGTTTTGCATCGGCCTACTTCGCTGGGAGAGGCAGTGGCTCTTACCCGGCAACATCCAGAAGCTGTGATTGCGGCGGGTTGTTCGGATCTCGTGGCGCAATTCCGCGAGGGATTAGAGCCGGAGGTTCTGATTTCCATCCAACGAATCAGGGAATTGCGGGCAATATCGAATGAGGACGGGCTGCTGCGCATTGGTTCCCTGGTGAGCCACGCTGAAGGCAGCAGAAGCCCGGAAATCCTGTCATCCGTCCCGGCCCTGGCAGCAGCCTGGGGATCAATTGCCACAGTTCGAATCCGCTATCGCGGCACCCTCGGGGGAAATCTCCTTGCCCGCCGCTATCGATACGAAATGCCTGTCATTCTGTCGGCCCTGGGTGCGCAGATGCAGTTTCAAGGCGGAGATATTGCAGCCCTGCCCGTCTCATCGCTCTGGGATCCGGACCCTGGCAATGTGGGTATTCTGACCGCCGTCACCATCGATACCCCGTCCCTGCTGTGGTTCGGTTACGAGCGGTCAATGCGCCCCCTCAGCACGGTGTCCCTCACGGTCCGAAAGAACCCACAGGCCGGCCTTACCGTCACTGCCGTCTGTGGCAGTGAATACCGGCAGCCTTTTGTTCTGTCACACACTGCGGAGGCGACTGCCATCACCGAGCTTGACCCGGCCTTTGTGGGCGAGGTCCTGGCGGCTCAGCTTCCGGACGAGGCGGGCGACTACTCGGGATCCATCGACTACCGGCGACACCTTGTGGGCGTTCTCTGCCGCCGTCTTCTTGCCGAAGCAACCGGTAACCAAAGGAAAGGTAGCCAGCCATGAGCCTTGAATCACCGGAATCAAGCCAGGAAACATTCACCCACAAGGTTGAATTTGAGCTGAATGGAAGCCCGGAAAGGCATTCTGTTCCCACGAGTACTACGGTCTTGGATTTGCTGCGCAACAGCTGCAGTAAGCAAGGCGTCCGTGCTTCGTGTGAGCGAAGTGTCTGCGGTGCCTGCACTGTTTTGGTTGATGACCTTCCCGTGGCTGCGTGTTCCACGTTCGCTTTCGACATTGACGGTGCGCGTGTTGAAACGGTTGAGGGCTTGGCTGCCCAAGACGGCACTTTGAGTGCCCAGCAGCAGGCATTCAGGGAATGCGGCGGCTTCCAATGCGGCTTCTGCACATCCGGCATGCTGATGGTGACCACAGCGCTGTTGCGGCAAAATCCGCAACCGGACCGGGAAGAGATCCGGGACTGGATAAGTTCGAACACCTGCCGGTGCACGGGTTACGAGATGATCCTGGAATCCGTGGAGCGTGCCGCGGAGCTGGCTGGGGCCAAGCAGCAGGATCAGGCGCCCGAATGAACGGGATCGTGATTCCCTTCACGCCGAACGATTCGCCGATCGTCGGACGCGACCGCCCTCGCCTGGACAGCACCGCCAAAGTCACCGGGCGCGCCATCTACACAGTGGACATCGAGAAGCCCGGGATGCTTCACGCGAAGGTGCTGCGGAGCCCACACGCGCACGCCCGGATTCTCAGCATCGACGCTTCGGCCGCCCGCTCCCTGGCAGGAGTTACTGCCGTGGTCACCCGCGAGGAAATCCATGGATTGCATTCCTACGGTACTTACGTCAAAGACCAACCGATTGTTGCCACAGACGCGGTCCGCTACGTTGGCGACGTCGTTGCTGCTGTGGCTGCTGTGGATGAACGCACCGCTGTTGCGGCCTTGGATTTGATTCGGGTTGAGTATGAGCCGCTTCCGGCGGTCTTTGATTCAACAGCAGCACTGGATCTGTCAGCACCTGCAATTTTTCCCGACCAGCCCTTCGCCGCCTATCCCGAGTACGGCGATGGCGCCTCGGGCGCGGCACACACCGCCCACAACGTGAGCTACGAATTCCGCTACGAAACGGGAGAGGAGAGCATCTGGGCAGATTGCGACTACATCTTCGAGGACACCTTTACCTTCTCCCGGATGAACCACATGCACCTCGAGCCCTTTGCCACCGTTGCCGAGGCAACAGCGACTGAAATCGAAGTGTGGACCTCTACTCAAAGCCCTTTCCCCATGCGCAAGGAACTGGCCAGGGTTTTTGGGCTTGCTGAAAACGACATCCGGGTCAACGTCCCGCTCCTGGGCGGCGGATTTGGAGCTAAGAACGGCCCAAAAACGGAGGCGATCGCTATCCGGCTTTCGCAGTTGTCGGATGGGCGGCCGGTTCGCTACTGCATGAGCACCGAAGAAGTCTTCCTGACGCTGAGCCAGCATGACGCCATCCTCACGGTTAAGTCCGGGCTTAAGGCAGATGGCGAGTTCATGGCGCGCAAGTCCCGGGTGCTGCTCAATGGTGGCGCTTATGCGGATGCCAGTCCGCTGGTGGCAGAGAAAGCCGGGTACCGGATGCCCGGAGCCTACCGCTGGAAACGGATAGATTCCGTCTGCCAGGCGGTGATCACCAACACCGTCCCTGCCGGCGCCTACCGTGGTTTCGGCGCAACCCAGGCCACCTGGGCCAGTGAGCGCCAAGTTGACCTGATCGCCGAGCGGCTGGGTTTCGATCCACTGGAGCTTCGACTCAAGAACGCCAAGGAATTGGGTGAGGAGTTCGTTCCAGGAGAAACTCCCATCGATTCGGATCTTAAGCTTGGCCTGAACCTGGTGGCCGACGCTATCGGTTATCGCGACCGGCCGCGTTCAGGCAACCGTGGCATGGGAGTTGCCATCGGCATCAAAGATGGTGGTGGCGTCAACAAGCCTGCCCAAGCCAGGGTCAAGGTGACCACCAATGGCGATGTCTTTCTGAATTGTGGCTTGGTGGAGATGGGCCAGGGCGGCCATTCGGCGCTGTGCCAAATTGTGGCGGAGACGCTGGCATGCGATCCGAAGCGGGTGAAATATGCCGCAATTGACACCGACAACACCCCTTTCGACCAAGGCACCAACGCCTCATCCGGCATCGCGGTCATGGGTCATGCAGTGCTTCAGGCTGCTGAGCGGGTGAGGAGTTCCGTGTTGGACATGGCGGCAGAACACCTGCTGCTGGACCGCCAATCGATCCGCCTGGACAACTGGCACATCGTTGGCGCTGACGGCACCACCTATGAGCTCCCGCCGTTGATTATGGACAGGTTCGGCGGAACAGGATTCGAGTTCACTGCGGACGGCTACTTCAAGGTCCGTTCTTCCAGCAGCGCACCCCTGGAAGCACCCTGCATGTTTTGGGAGATCGGTTGGGCAGCCGCGGAAGTGGACGTTGATCCGGAAACGGGCCGGGTGGAGATTTTGCAGCTGGTTGTCAGCGGAGACGCCGGCAAGGTTGTGAACAAGCTGGGTTGCCGCGGCCAGGACGAGGGCGCAGCGGTCTTCGGATTGGCCCAGGCACTCTTCGAGGAACTGCGGTACGACGACGGCGAGCTGCTTAACGGCGAGGCGCTCCTCTACCGGGTACCGCTGGCTGAGGACATTCCCCGGCGCTTTTCCTCCATCACCCAGGAGCAGGGCCATGGGGCCGGACCTTTTGGGACCAAAGGGATGGGCGAGGGTGGCATGCTTCCCATTGCGCCGGCGATTGCCCAGGCCATCGCTGACGCCACCGGGGCACAGCTCACGTCGTTGCCCATGACGCCTGAACGGGTCTACAACGGCATCCGCGCTGCACGTGCGCGCCAAGGTCGGGCTCACCGAAATGCGTGAGGTGATGGAAAAGCTGGAGGAAGCGCTGCTGACCGGTCAGCGGCTCACCTTGGCTACGGTGGTCCGCACGGAGGGTTCCGCGCCGCGGGCCGTCGGAACGTCCATGCTCGTCACCGAAGACGGATCGCCGGTGGGCTCAGTTTCGGGTGGATGCGTAGAGGCAAGTGTGATCGAGGCTGCAGCCGGCGTTCTCGCCAGCGGGGTCCCGGAGCTCCACAGTTTTGGCATTTCAGACGACGACGGTTTCGGCGTCGGTCTGATGTGCGGCGGCAGCGTTGAGATTTTCATCCAGACGTACGATCCGGCCGCCTGCCCGCATTTCGCTTCATTGCAGCGGGCTTTGGCTGCGAACCTGCCCTGCGCCATGGTCACCATCTTCGACGGCGAACCGGGCTTTGTGGGTCGATCCGAACTGGTCCCGCAAAATGCGGACATCGAAGAGCTGTTTGAAGGTACCGCCGTTGTTCCCGATGCGGTCCGCGCCGCCGGGGAGGCAGTCCAGGAGGCAATCGCCTCCGGAATTACGACGTCGGTCCTTCTTCCGGCGGCCACCGGCACCGAAAAGCCGCTGTCCTTGTTGATCGATGTCTACCGTCCGGCCCGTAGGCTGCTGATCTTCGGGGCGATCGATTTCTCCGCCTCGCTGGCCCACTTGGGGGCTTTCCTTGGCTTTCACGTCACAGTTTGTGATGCCCGTGCTGTGTTCGCGACGGCCGAGCGCATTCCTTCAGCCCATGAGATCGTGATCGACCAACCGGTGCGCTACCTGCAGAAAGAAATTGCCCGGGGAAAGCTGGCCACTGATGCCGCCATCTGTGTGTTGACGCATGATGCCAAATTCGATGTTCCGGTCCTTGATGTAGCCCTAAGACACGGTTTCGCGTACATCGGCGCGATGGGTTCACGCCGAACTGCCCAAGACCGCCGGGAGAGGCTGATTGGCTTGGGCCACACGGACCAGTCGATGGCACCGCTTCGCTCGCCGATCGGACTGGACCTTTCCGCTTCCACTCCCGCTGAAACGGCGGTTTCCATCATGGCGGAGATCATCGCCGCCAGGAACCAGACCTCAGGCCTGCCGCTGGCGCACACCAGCGATCCGATCCACAAAGGCGCGCTGGAGCGCGCAGGTTATCAGCTGCGCCCAGCCGGCCAGCCGCCGTCGTTCTGTTATTGAGCTTCCCCCGGAGCCGGTTGATGCCAAAATAACTTTAGATCTAAATATCTTGACAGAAAGTATCTTACTACTGATATTCTTTTCCTATGACGTAGTTCACATGAATTCACGGCCTGGGCATAACAGACAGATGAACGGAAGCTGAAGATGAGTACGGACAGCCTTGATACGCGGGATGAAATCTATGTGGGCGGCGTCTGGACCCGAGGCGGCGGCGCGCTGATCGAATCGGTCAATCCCGCTACCTCTGAGGTTTTCGCCACCCTCCATGGAGCGACGACGACGGATGTGGACGCCGCAGTGGCTGCCGGCCTGAAAGCCGTGGAAGAGTCGGGATGGGCAAAGATGCTCCCCCACGAACGCGCTGCCGTCCTGCACCGCATCAGCTCGGCCATCGAGATCAACGCAGATCGCATTGCCGACCTGCAGACGCTGGACACAGGTAAGACACTCGTGGAAACCAAGGCGCTCGCCATGAGCGCGGCAGCAACCTTCCGGTTCACCGCGGCTGCACTGGAAACCATGGAGAATGCGCTGACGTCCCCTCGCGGGAACTACCTCAGCATGTCCACCTATGAACCGATCGGAGTCGTCGGGGCTATCACGCCTTGGAACTCGCCGATTGCCAGCGACGCACAAAAAGTGGCGCCGGCACTCGCGGCGGGGAACGCCGTCGTGGTGAAGCCGCCGGTCTGGGCTCCATGGGTTTCGCTGCTGTTGGCACGGATTTGTGAGGAGGCCGGCCTCCCGGCAGGTCTGCTCTCTGTCCTTCCAGGCCCCGGCCGCGTCGTGGGCGACGCGATCGCGCGACACCCTGATGTGGGCAAGATTTCCTTCACGGGCGGGACTTCCACGGGGCGTCAACTGGGCCATATCGCAGCCGAGAAAATCATGCCCATCACCTTGGAGCTGGGCGGAAAATCGCCCACCATTATTTTTGCCGATGCCGACCTGGACCAGGCTGTGGCCGGCGTGCTTTATGGCATCTTCTCCTCGAGCGGTCAGAGCTGCATTGCCGGCTCGCGCGTCTTCATCCAGCGATCGGTCTACGACTCCGTTGTCGAAAGACTCGTCAAAGGTGCCGAAGCCCTGCGAATCGGACCAGGTACGGATCCAAGCACCCAGGTGGGGCCACTGGTCGCCCACGCCCACCGTGACGCCGTGGCCGGCATGGTTGAAGACGCGAGGCTGGCGGGCGCCCGCATCCTCTGCGGCGGCACTGCCCCCAATGACTCCAGGCTGCAGGCCGGCGCGTTCTACGAGCCCACCATCATTGCTGGCGTGAGCAACTCGGACGTCATTTGCCAGGAGGAAATTTTTGGGCCGGTGGCAGTCGTCCTGCCGTTTGATGATGAAGCCGATCTCGTCCTTCAAGCCAACGACAGTGTTTTTGGCCTGGCGTGCGGCATCTGGACCGCTGACTACCGCCTGGCCTGGAGAACAGCCCGGGCCGTTTCGGCGGGCACGGTCTGGGTCAACACCTACAAGCAGTTCAGTATCGCCACCCCGTTCAGCGGGCTTAAGGAAAGCGGCCTGGGCACCGAAAAGGGCCGGGACGGCATTCGATCCTATATGCACCAGAAGAGCATCTACATCGACCTCTCGGGTGCCTCCATCCCATGGGCCGCCAACTAGCTGGACCGGCTACCACCATCCTGCGTTCGAAAGGTACGTCAATGAATGCTCACCCCTACAGCCCCGCCTTTGTAGCCGGGGGATTCGGCTTTATCTCCGGCGCATTGTCGGTGGATGAACGTGGTATTGCCGTACCCGGACGCTCCGAAGCGCTGGTCGCCGCAGCCGCGAGGCTCTCCGAACGACTCGGATCCGTCGGTATGTCCTTGGAGGACGTCGTAAAAACCACCTACTTCGTCACCGACGTGACGCTGCGGGATGAAGCCAACAAGCACTACGAGCTGCTGTTCGAGTCGCCCCGCCCGGCACGTTCGTTTGTGGAGGTGGCCTCCCTGCCTTATGGAGCCACGGTGGAAATCGAAGCAATCGCGCACCGGAGGAAATGAAGACCTATGAGTGTGGAAATTCAGAATCGCAGGATGGTGACTCCTGCTGGCGCGGAGCCGAAGGTGCTGACGCTCAGGGTGCAGCAGAAAACCTGGGAAGCCGACGGCGTCATCCGGATTACGTTTGTTGATCCCGCCGGGGCGGAGCTTCCGCAGTGGCTTCCAGGTGCCCACCTGAGCCTGCACCTGCCCAATGGGCTCACCCGCGAATACTCCTTGTGTTCGGACCCGGAAGACTCCACCAGTTGGACGGTTGCTGTGCTCCGAACCCCCGATTCCCGCGGTGGCAGCAGGCTGATCCATGATGAGCTGCCGGTGGGAACGCTCATTAAGGTTGAGGGTCCGCGCAACAACTTCGAGCTTGAACATGCCGGGCGATATGCATTGGTAGCAGGCGGTATTGGCATCACCCCCATCATTTCCATGGTTCGGCAGTTGGAATCGGTCGGAGCTGACTGGTCACTGCTATATACCGGCCGGTCACGTTCCACCATGGCCTTCCTGTCAGAGATTTCAGGCCTGCCCCGGCATCGGATCAGTATTCACGCTGCCGACGAAGACAACGGCAACTACGCGGATCTCTCGGAGGCAGTCGGCTCGCTCCCTCCTGAAGCCCTGGTGTATGCCTGCGGCCCTGAATCCTTGATGCAGGCCGTAGCCGGTGCCATGGCAGACGACTCGAAATTGAGGATTGAGCGGTTCAAGGCACCGGACGTCGTGCCCGGACCGGAACTCGACCCGACAAGTTTCGACGTCATCTGCCAAAGCACTGGCCAGCGGATCGCCGTCGGGCCCGATGTTTCAGTTCTGGATGCACTGAACGACGCCGGCATGAACGTTCCCAGCTCATGTGCAGAGGGCATCTGCGGAACCTGCGAAACCGGGGTCATCGAGGGGGACGTTGAGCACCGTGATTTCCTCCTCTCACCGGCCGAGCGGGCAGAGAACAAATCAATGTTTGTCTGCGTCTCACGTTGCCGGTCCCGGGAACTCATTTTGGATCTCTAGCACGAACATCACTCGACTGAAGGTTGATTTCCCATGAACTATTTCTCAGCAGAGCCTGTCTGCAATCTGCGGTCGCTGCGTTCTGTGTCCCTGAAAGTGCCCGATACCCGGCCAGCGAGGGATTTCTACCATGAAGTCTGGGGCCTCTCCACTGTGGAGGAGGACACCGACAAATTTTGGCTCCGCGGAACGGGGTCCGAACATCACATCCTGAGGCTTGAAAAGGGCGAGCAGAACGCCCTGGGCGGGGTCTCCTTCGCCCTGTCCACGCCGCAGGACGTTGACCGTGCAGCCACTAAGCTCAACGCCCTGGGGATTCCCCTGTTCCGTGAGCCCGGTCCTTTAAATGATGCTGCCGGCGGCTACGGTCTTCAGCTGATTGACCCCGAAGGCAGGCTGGTGGAACTTTCCGCCAATGTCCACGCCGTAGTCAGCCAGGAGCCGGCTGGTCGGCGTGCCCTGCCACGGAAGATCGCCCATGTGGTGCTCAATACCGTGGATATTGACCGGGCCACCGCCTTCTACACCCAGGTGCTGGGGATGCGGATTTCAGACTGGTCCGAGCACCAGATGGCCTTCCTGCGGTGCAACAGCGAGCACCATGCCATCGCCTTCAACCAGGCCCCCTGGACCTCGGTGAATCATGTGGCTTACGAGATGCAAAGCATTGACCATTTCATGCGCGGCATCGGCAACCTGAAGCGACACAACATCGCGCCTCAGTGGGGGCCGGGCCGGCACGGTCCCGGCGACAATACCTTTTCGTATTTCACGGACCCCTCTGGCCTGGTTTGCGAATACACCTCCGAAGTTGCCCAGGTGGATGAGGACAGTTGGCTGTGCCGCACGTGGGAGCGGACGCCGGAACTCTCCGACCAATGGGGAACCGCAGGTCCGCCCACTTCAGCGGTCCGAAGCGCCATGGCCGGCGTTCCGGACAGCGGGTACAGGTCGCTTGTAGTCCCTGGACGTGAGGATTACTTCTCAACGGTGGAAGCTCCTGCCGCAGAAAAAGCCCATGCGTAGCAGCTCCCTGCCGCCAGCCGCCGAAACGGCGCCGATGGACACCGTTGCCGAACGCCGGAAATTTGTCCAGGGGGTCTCCCTTGTTATCCGCGGGGAAGGGATCCCGGTCTTCCTCATGCACGGCATCGGGGGAGCCGCGTCCTCCTGTGGGGCCCTGGCCCAGTTGCTGAGCGCCCATGGATACCAGACGTTTTGCTGGGATGCTCCCGGCTACGGCGAATCGGCGGCGCCACCGAAAGGCTTGGATCATCCTGATTTGGTGCTGGACATCCTGGTCACCTTGAATCTGGGCCCCGCCCACCTGATTGGCACGTCATGGGGTGGCGTTATTGCTACCCGGATAGCGGCCCAAGCTCCGGAGGCAGTGAGGTCCATTGTGCTGGCGGACAGCACCCGGGGTTCGGGAATTACACGAACAGCCGCGGAGCGCATGCTTGCCCGCGTTCCGGAACTGGCCGCCGTCGGTCCTGAAATTCTCGCGGCCCGACGATCGGCAAAGCTGGTCTCCCCATCCGCCCCGGCATGGGTGGCCGAAGCTGTTCGGGCGGACATGGCTGCCGTCCGCATGTCCGGCTTTGCGTCGGCCGCCGCCATGATGGCGCAGTGCGACACCACGGACCTGCTGCCCCGGCTGCGGATCCCGGCGCTGGTCTTGGTAGGCCAGGACGATGTGATCACTGGCGTGGCGGAATCCAAGGTCCTTGCAGAGAACATCCCCGGTGCTGCACTGCGCATCATTGCCGGTGCAGGGCACGCCGCAGTGCAGGAAAAACCGGAGGAGATGTCCGCTGCCATCCTCGCTTTCTGGGAGGGCATCCAATGACGCGCCTCGTGGTAGTTACCGGCTCCGGGCGTGGGCTCGGGTTCGACATTGCCGAACGATTGGCAAGCAGTGGAGACCGAATAGTCATTGCCGAGAAGAACACAGACCTCGCCGAGCAGGCGGCCGCCACACTTCGCGGACGGGGCTTTGACGCGACGGCGGTCATCACCGACATCGCTGACAAATCCTCGGTGGCGGACCTGGCCGCTGCAGTCCAGCAGCTGGGCGGTGCGGATGCACTGGTCAACAATGCGGCATTGGCCGACGGCGTAGGCGGGGACACCTTTTGGGAACTGGACGAAGACTTCTTCCAAAGGGTGATGACCGTCAACGCCTACGGGACCTGGCTGGTCAGCAAACACCTTTACCCCCAGCTGGCACAAAGCCAGGCAGGGTCCATTGTTAACATCGCATCGGACGCAGCGCTTTACGGCTCCCCACGGCTGGTCCACTACGTCGGATCAAAGGGGGCTGTCCTGGCGATGACCCGGACAATGGCCCGCGACGCGGGACCAGCCGGAGTCCGCGTCAATGCCGTTGCCCCAGGGCTGACCCGGGTGGAGGCCACCGAGTCAGTGCCGGCCTCCCGCTACCGGCTCTACGAAGAGAACCGCGTCCTGCCCAGGGACCAAGAACCCAAGGACGTATCCGGCGTCGTCCAGTTCCTGCTGTCCGAAGCCGCAGGCTTCATCACCGGCCAGACCATCGTGGTGGACGGCGGCTTCGTGATGGGCCATTGAAGTCATTGGCCACTGAAGTCCTGCATTACTGAACCGCCCGCAGCGGAAAACCACTAACAAGGAGTCCCACAACATGGACCTGCAACTGAAGGACCGCACGGTGGTTGTCACCGGGGCGAGCTCCGGCGTCGGCCTTGCCACTGCCCGCTATTTGCTGAGCGAAGGTGCGCAGGTTGCTGCCTGTGCGCGCGATGCAGGCCGCTTGGCCGCAGCATTCGAGGAGTTTTCGTGGGCGGACAAGGACTCGATCTACCTTGCTTCGTGCGATGTCACCGACCAAGATGCCACGAACAGGTTTATCGCGGGCACTTTGGATCGGTTTGGTGCCGTTGATGGACTGGTCTGTAACGCTGGCCGATCCTTGATGGCAACGCTCCAGGAAACCACGGACCAGCAGCTGCGTGATGAGTTCAGCCTGAAGATTTTCGGCGTTTTGAACATGGTACGTTCCGCCAGATCTGCCTTGAATGCATCACCGCACGGCTCGGTGGTCAACGTCAATGCGATCCTCGCCCGGCAGCCCGAGTTACGCCTGGCTGCCACCTCTGCTGCCCGCGCCGCACTGCTTAACCTCACGCATTCCCTTGCCGAAGATCTGGCCGCAGAGGGAACGCGGGTGAATTCGGTCCTGCTCGGTCTGGTGGACACCGGGCAGTGGCGGCGTCGCTTCGAGGAAGCCGGCTCTGAACTCGACTACGAGGCGTGGAGTGCCGAAATCGCCGGTAACCGCGGCATCAAGCTGGGCCGTTTCGGCACGGCTGAGGAGGTGGCTTTCCATATTGTCTCCCTGCTCTCGCCCCTCAGCGGATACACCACAGGAGCAACCATCGACGTCGGCGGTGGCGTTGGGCGCTATGTCTAGCCAGCGGAACCTCATCAGGAAAGAGATCCAAATATGTCAGTGACACAAGAATCAACGGTCCCAAGGGGGCCAACGGGCGGTGACGTCCTGGTCCGTGTGATGCGCCGTCATGGCATCGATACGGCTTTCGGCGTGATCAGCATCCACAATCTTCCCCTCGTCGAGGCCGTGGACAGGGAGCTGAACTTTGTTGCCGTCCGCCACGAGGCCGCTGCAGTCAATGCTGCTGACGCTTATGCCCGTGCCTCGGGCAAAATCGGCATTGCCCTCACCAGCACGGGCACAGGAGCCGGCAACGCCGCAGGTTCCATGGTGGAGGCGCTCACCGCCGGAAGCCGTGTGCTGCACATTACCGGCCAGATCGACAGCGAATTCATGGGCAGCAACCGTGGCGTGATCCATGAGGTCCCACGCCAATTGCAGATGCTCCACGCGGTCTCCGGCTATGCGCGCACCATTTTTAACGGCAAGGATGCCGAGGCGGATTTGGAGGAGGCAATCGCACACCTGCTCTCCTCTCCTCACACACCGGCCAGCATCGAGTGGCCTACTGATCTGCAGTACCTTGCCCACCCGGAGGATCAGCGCCCGGTTGATGCCCAGGTGAAGCCTTTACCCGATTACGACGCCGATGCTGTCGCCGAAGCCGTTCGGCTCCTGGCCGGTGCCAAGCGACCGCTGATCTGGGCCGGGGGAGGAGCGGCAGGCGCGGAATTGGAACTTGCAGCTCTGCTGCACCGTCTCGGCGCGGGATTGCTGACCAGCAACTCCGGCCGGGGTGTGGTTCCGGAAGACAACCATCTTGTCATCGGGAACTTCGCCACCACTCCCGCCGCAATCCGGCTGATCGAACAATCTGATCTGCTGTTGAGTGTTGGCACGCACTTCCGTTCCAACGAGACGAAGCACTATTCACTCAAACTGCCCGGCACCCACATCCAGCTGGATCTCAACCCTGAAGCCGTGGGCCGGGTGTATCCGGCCACGGTGGGTCTGGTGGGCGACTCCCGCGCAATACTGGAGGCGATGGTCACCCAGCTGGGTAGCCATTCCGTGGATCCCGGCTGGTCGCAACAGGTGAACGACGTCCGCCTTGAGGTACGGGCCGAGCTGACTGAGTACATCGGTGGCTATGCGGAAATCTGCCACAGCCTCGGGGAACGCCTGGACCGTAAATCCGTTGTTGCACGTGATGTGACCATACCCTCCAGCCAGTGGGGCAACCGCCTGCTGGAAATGTACTCCCGCGAGACCAATATCTTTCCGCTGGGAGGCGGAATCGGCCAAGGTTTGGCCATGGGCATTGGAGCAGCCTGCGCCCGCCCGGATGTTCCCACGGTAGTTATTGCCGGCGACGGCGGCCTTGCCGTTCATCTGGGTGAACTCGCCTCCCTTGCCGGTTCAGGGGTCTGGTGCGTGGTGTTGGTCTTCAACGACGGCGGCTATGGGGTGCTGCGCAATATGCAGAAAGCCAACGGCTTCGCGGAGGCAGGAGTCAACCTGCACACACCGGACTTTGCTTTGCTCGCGCAGTCACTGAACCTGCCATTCTGGCAGGTGCGCGGCCCGGGGTCCTTTGACGCGGCCTTGGTCGAAGCGCTCGCGGTGCGGGGGCCAGCGGTAATCGAGATCGACGTCACCGCCTTGGACCCCGTCCCGGGCGCATTCGTGCCGCCGGTGCACATTCCAACCCCACATCAGTAGAGGAGAAGGGGAGCACATGAAATCAAGTACGGAAGTAGATCCGCGCCCCGGCCATGCGCCAAGCGACACGATGGAACCCCACGATGTCATGCCACAGCATGACGTTATGTGCTTGCACGGTCGCGGGGGAGCACGCGAATGGTTTGCCCATCAGCTTGACGCTTTGGGCGCCCGTGCCTGGGAACCCCGAATCGGCTTTAGCTTGGACGTTACGGGACCGCCTGGACAGATGGATGAGTGGGTTGAAGCCGCCTCGTCCGCGCTTCACGAGTCAACGGAAGGTCCTGCGCACATTCTGGCCACCGGAACAGCCGCGTATGGGGCCATAACCCTAGCCGCGCTGCACCCGGAACAGGTCAAGAGCCTCATCCTCGGTGACCCGCTGGTGGACATGTCTGTCGACGGATTTGTGGCCACGCTCCGGCGGGTGCGGGCGCCGTCGTTGGTCATCGCCGCTGCGCCTGACATCGATACCGATATCTCCGTACCGCAAAGCATTGCCGGCGGCATCAGTAACGGGGTTTTTGTCATCATCGACAACACCGCCGTTCCAGCACATCAAAGCCGATCCCACTCATTTAACGAGTGGAGCAGGTCATTCATGAATATCGCTGAAGGTCTGCATACTGTCACCGAAACACAGGAGGAACACAGTGCCTGAACAATATCTTGAAGCCAACCAGTCCCGCTTGGGTCCACCCAATCCTTATGAGCTGAAGCTGGCCGGGGCTCTGTCCGAGATTTTTGCCAGTGGCAGCCATGAACTGCCGGCAATTGTCTCGGGCCTGAACAATCTGGGCCTCAACGCCCCGGACGGTGAACCTTGGGATGAAACCCGATTCCGTTCCGAAATGCGACGACTGGGAGATTAGGACATGACAACTGCAACTGCAACTGCCACCGCAGCAGCCGGAGCCAGGGCCGGCAGGGCCAAGATCAAAACTGTTGTCGGCACGCGCCGCCAACTCGACGCCGCAGAGCTGGCTGCAACGGGATTGAGGGATCGCTGGTATCCCATTTACCCGTCGCGATTCGTGGGTCCAGGCGACATGGTTAAAGTCCGGCGGCTGGGCGTGGATTGGCTGCTGTTCCGTGACGCCAGGGGGCAAATCCGGATGCTGGAGGATCGCTGTCCCCACCGCAGCGCCCCTTTGTCCGTCGGCCAACACCTGGGGGACCGCGTGGCTTGTAAGTATCACGGCGTTCAGGTGGACGGACGCGGCACGGTGGTTTCGGTTCCGGGCATGCCGGGCTGCGCGCTTGAGGGTAAGACAGTGACGGCGTCGCTGGCTGTGGAGGAAGGCGCTGACATGATCTTTGCCTTCATGCCCTTGACCGAGGACTCGGAGGTGACGGAGTTCAAGCTGCCCGACCGCCTGGACAACCCCGACGTTTCCTGGTTCTCCAACTACGCGGAATGGAATAGTCCGTGGCGTTTCTACATGGACAACGTGTTGGACCCAATGCACGGTGCGTTCCTCCACCGTGACTCGCATTCGATGTTTGGCGGCGATACGAGTGCCCGCTTCCGCATTCGCGAGACCGATCGGGGATTCTTCTTCGAGAAGACCGATCAACGCGGCAAGAACTTTGACTGGGTGGAGTACTGCCGTGAATCCATGGATTACGTGGACCTGGAGATCCCGTACGCCGATTCGGCAGGCCCCGGGGGTTCTTTCGGGATCGTAGGGATGTCCACTCCCATCGATGCCCATACTTCCGCCGTCTTCCATTGGCGTACCCGGACCGTTTCCGACTGGGAACGGGACGTCTGGCGATTCATGTATAAGACAACCCTTGAAGCAAAGCACTGGGTGGTCTTGGAACAGGACCGCGAACTGTTGGAGGCGCTGGCTGCGGATGCCGATAAGGACGAGCACTTGTACCAGCACGATCTTGGGGTAGCCAGGATCCGTCGGGTCCATGATGCCGACGCCCAGAAGCAGGCGGCCATTCTCTCAGAGGGACTCGCCTAGCCCGTCCTTCAGGTTGGTGATTCCACCGGCCATTGGATGGATACAGCAAAGAGCCTGCAGCTCGAAAATCTTCGAGCTGCAGGCTCTTTCTGGTTGCCATGATGGAGTTCTTCCGATCCCAAACAATCCAGCAAAACGGAACCCGGGTACCGGCCGCGTTGGCCGGTACCCGGGTTCGTGAAGATCTAGCGGGTCACGCCATACATCTCCGAGGTAGGGGGATAGAAGGGGATCTCCGGCTTCTTGGCGCCGATGATCACGCAGATAATCGCGTCTTCATCGCTGACGGTGCGCAAGCTCCGGGGAACGCCTGCCGGCACCCGGATCAGATCGCGGTAGCCCAGCACGCGGCTTGCCTTTTTGTTGCCGTCTTCGACGTCGTGAACGCTGAACTCCACCTGTCCTTCGAGGACAAAGAACACCTCTTCGACGTCCGGGTGCGTGTGCTCGGGACCTACACATCCGGCGGGCAGCACCATGTTGGAAAAGGTGAAGTGTTCCGCCTGCAGGATGTTGTTGTCGTCAGAGTGGTCTCCGGTTGCTCCGGAACCGATGTAGCGGACCTGTCCGCGTCGGAATTTCTCACCCATTTTGGTCTGGAATTTCAGGGTATTGAAGTCAACAACCCGGCTGTCACGCGAGGCGATAGCCGAATCAATCAGCTCCTCAAGTTCCGGTAACTTGCTGTCGATAACGTCGCTCATGATGGACCTCTCTCGGATGGTTATTGCCAGATTTCGCAAGAGCCAGACGCGGAGTGAATCTCCCTCGACTCTAACTATCTCAAGACTAAGATATAATGGAGCACGCTGCAAGATGTCGGTGGAAAGTGCGCGAAAATTGCCGCACGCATTGGGAAGCTCAGTGTTAAGATACTTAGACCGGACGAAGGAGAGACTGCGCATGACCACCGAATCGCGGAACACTGACATGGACGCCGTGGACGCCATTATTGAGGACTGGCACCGCGAGCGCCCTGATCTTGATCCCAGGACCATCGGCGTCTTTGGCCGCCTGCAGAGCCTGGTGGCACGGCAGCGGGCTGTTCAGGATGTGAACTATGAGGAGTACGGGCTCACGTTGGCATCCTTTGATGTTTTGGCGAACCTGCGCCGATCCGGCCCGCCGCATCGGAAGACAGCCGGTGAACTGGCAAGTTCATCCATGCTGACCACAGGTGGCATCACCTTCCGGCTGGACCGCATGGAGGAACAAAACCTCATTGAGCGGGTTCGGTCGAAGGAGGATCGTCGCGTTGTCTACGCCCAGATGACGGACCACGGCAAAAAGCTCATTGACGAGGTCATCTCAAAGCATCTGGAAACGCAGCGCAATATGCTCGCCGGCCTGACCGCCAAGGAGATCGACCAATTGGCGCTGCTACTGAAAAAAGCTGAAGCCTCCATCGTCGCTTATGACCCGAAGGCTTCCTCCGCGGACGAACTCACCCTGAACGTATAGACGATCACGGCGCCGGTTCGTCCATCCACTCCATCAAGCAAGGAATCGAATGAAGCCAGGAGCCCGCAGGATCGGAATAATCGGACATGGAGCCATTGGGGCCCGTGTTGCTGCTGACATTGCCGCTGGAAAAGTCAAAGGGGCCACCCTTGAAGGAATCATCTCCCGCAGCGCCATAGACAACGCGCCGGCTCCCCGGCTTGATATTGACCAAGCGTTGGAGCGCTGTGACCTGCTGGTTGAATGCGCAGGGCAGGAGGTCTTGATAGACCATGGCGAGGCGGTGCTTTCTGCGGGCGTAGACCTGCTCGCTACCTCACTGGGGGCCCTTGCGGACCCACACCTCTCAGCGCGGTTGTCGGCTGCAGGGCCCGGCAGGCTTTTCTTGACCCCGGGCTCCATTGGTGGCCTGGACCTGTTGGCGTCGGGCGCCCGCGCAACAGGCTATGACGCCGTCAGGATAACCACAACCAAGCTCCCGGGTTCCCTGATTCAGCCGTGGATGGACGAGGTGGAGGCCGATCGCATTCGGAACACGTCCGGTCCCATCGAGATCTTTTCCGGTCCCGCAGCCCAGGCCACGCAATTGTTCCCCAAGTCGCTTAACGTGGCAGCCGCCGTCGCCCTTGCAGTAGATGACTGGAACGCTGTGGCTGTGTCGGTGAGGGCCGACCCGGCGGCCGAGTTGACGACGCACTTGATCGAGGCTTCCGGAGGCAGCGGGAATTACCGTTTTGAAATCTGCAACAAAGTATCGCCGCAAAACCCCCGCACCAGCGGCGTTGTCCCGTTCGCTGTGCTCCGGTCCCTGGAACTGATCATCGGCGCGCGCGGTGGAATGATCTAGGCTCTAAAGCGCTCACCGAAGCCTGCGCTACGGGGGTCCCTTCCCGCATCGCTATCCTTGAATGATGAGCGAAATTGCGCATTCCACCATCGCCCTTGAGGGCCATTTCGCCCGGGACTTCCCGGAGATGGCTATTCCGTGGCGGGCGGAAGAAGCGCCTGATCCGCAGCTTTTGGCACTCAACGAGCCCCTCGCCGTCGAGCTCGGTCTTGATCCTGGTTTCCTCCGCAGCCCGGAGGGCCTGCGGCTGCTGATAGGTAATGCCCTCCCGGAAGAGGCAACCCCGGTGGCCCAGGCGTACTCAGGCCACCAGTTCGGCTGGTACTCGCCCCGTTTGGGGGATGGCCGGGCCCTTTTGCTGGGGGAGATCGCCGGCGCTGACGGGAAGCTCCGCGACGTCCACCTTAAGGGCTCGGGGCGGACGCCCTTTGCCCGCAACGGTGACGGCCAGGCGGTGGTGGGCCCCATGCTTCGCGAATACATCGTGAGCGAGGCGATGCATGCTTTGAACATTCCCACCACGAGGTCCCTGGCGGTAGTCGCGACGGGCCGTCCGGTTCAGCGTGAGACCCTCCTGCCGGGCGCTGTTCTGACCCGGGTTGCCAGCAGTCACCTGCGGGTGGGCAGTTTCCAATACGCCAGGGCAACCAACGATATGGATCTGCTGCGCCGCCTTGCCGACCACGCGATCGAACGCCACCACCCGTCGGCAGAGGCGGAAACCAACCGCTATCTCGGGCTCCTAAAGGGCGTCATTGCGGTCCAAGCGAAACTGGTGGCCCAGTGGATGCTCGTCGGTTTCGTGCATGGTGTCATGAATACCGACAACATGACCGTGTCCGGCGAAACCATCGATTACGGTCCGTGCGCCTTCATGGAAGGCTTCGATCCGGGAGCGGTCTACAGCTCCATCGATGAAACCGGACGCTATGCCTATCGCAACCAGCCGCTGGTTGCCGAGTGGAACCTCGCCCGTTTCGCCGAATCACTCGCTCCCCTTATTCATGAGGATGACGAGCAGGCGGTCGCCCTTGCCGTCGAGGCACTTAATGGATTCCGCCAGCAGTACAGCGCTGCCTGGTTCAACGGCGTGAAGGCCAAGCTTGGGCTACCTCAGGGAATTGACGACGGCGTTGCCTCACCTTTGGTGGATGACCTGCTTGAGTTGGTTCAAGAGTCACGTGCGGATTACACCTCGTTTTTCCGCAGCCTTGGCAATGCCGCCCGCGGGGACGTTGAACCTTCCCGGGGCATGATCCTTGACCTGGCGGCGTTCGATGCCTGGCTGGAACGCTGGCGGGCTGTGTCTCCGGATGCCGATGCCATGGACCGCATCAACCCGGTCTACATCCCCCGCAACCACTTGGTGGAAGAAGCCCTTTCGGCCGCCACGGAAGGGGATACCGGGCCAATGGAACGCTTGCTTGAGGCAGTTGAGGCCCCGTTTAGCGAACGCCCGGGCCTGGACTATTACGCCGCGCCCGCTCCCGACAGCTTCGGGCCATACCGGACGTTCTGCGGCACTTAGTTCGGTGCACGATATTTGAATTTCAAAGGGTTTCAGGGGCACGCCGTTTCCGCATACCGGGCTTGCGGCACGACCCCTCCCAGCAGGGGTCGCATTCTTCCTCTGTTATTGACCTACCTGCCCGCACGTGCCGTTGAGCTTGAAGTCAGACCAAGCTGGGCTCGTCTCGGTGAATCCGTTCGTCGTGGCTGACAGGGATGCAAGATCACTGTTGGTGGAGTGATGGCCATATCCTGGGGTCACGCCCGGAACCTCAGCAACGTCTCCCAGTGGATGGTTCTCAAAAGCGGTTTGGCTGGCACAATCAAACGATTCGACTATGGGGTGGATCGTTGCTGACGCAGCCGGCGCGAGTCCTAAAGTTCCCGCGAACGCAATGCCAATAATTGCGAGTGATTTAGTCGTCAGGCTCATAGTATTCTCCTCCGAAGACAGGAGCGTCGGGCGGCGCCCCGAGCACCATTAAGCTCCCGCCCAAGACGCAAGGCAAGACAGCGAAGGTTCCCACCCGGCTCTGGGGGACCTACAGGCCGCAGCCGGTACTGCTCCTCCTAACCGGACGTGCTAGTGGCGGATGGTTTTTAGGGCTGTCGACCACGCAAGGACTTGCTCAATGAGGACGTCCAGGTCTTCTTCCGCCGTTGCACTCGGGGTGAACGTCGTGAAACCTTCAAAGTCCGTAGCGAAGGGCAGCGCCACTTGTGCCCGGACGTCGGCCATTTGGAGTTCGCCGGATATCAGACGAAGGTTTTCAACCGCGCGCACCCCACCGGCACTTCCGTATGAGACAAAGCCGGCCGCCTTATTGTTCCATTCGGCGTAGATGAAATCGAGTGCGTTCTTCAATGCCCCGGGAACGGAGTGGTTGTATTCGGCCGTGACAAAGACATAGCCATCAAATTCCGCTACTGCGCGTGCCCACTTCTTGGTGTGCTCGTGTTGATAATTCCCCATGGATGGAGGCATTGGCTCATCCAATAACGGCAGCTTGTAATCGGCCAAATCAAGCAGTTTCTACTAGGCGCCGCCTTTGGCCACCGCACGTTCAATCACCCAATCGGCCACCTGCTTGCTTCGCCGCCCGGGACGGGTGCTGCCCACAACAATCGCGATCTTAACCATTTCGATCACATCCTTCAAAAGGAACTTTGAATGGATTTATAAAGTTCTCAACATCGGGACAGGCCTCTTTCATCCCTCGGAACTGCCTCCTCGCTGCGGGCCTCATCGGATCCTTGCCCCACAACATATCGAGGTCTAGCCTAAAAGCGGGAGCATGGTCCAGAGGTGGGCAGCAGCCTCCCTTTCTTGAGGAAACAGTCGATGTCGATCATCTCTGATCCCTACCTCCCCGGCGGTTTTCCATCGCCGGGACGAAGTCCATCGGACTATCCTCAGGCGCTCCACTTTCCGGAGATCACAACCATTCTGAACCGACGCGTACTCCAGCTCGCCCTCGGAGGCCTACCGCTGTCCGCTGTTTGCGGGCAGCTCCAACAATAGGAGGAAAAATGGAAACCGTTGAAGAAACCATCGATGTCGCCGTCCCGGTTCGCACGGCCTACAACCAGTGGACCCAGTTTGAGTCCTTTCCCCAATTCATGTCCGGTGTAGAGTCCGTGACTCAACTAACTGACACCACCAACCATTGGGTCACCAAAATCGCTGGCGTGGAGCGCGAATTCGATACCGAAATCGTGGACCAGGAGCCTGATGACCGAATCGCCTGGCGCAGTACCGACGGGAAGTCCCATGCCGGCGTCGTGCGGTTCACCCGGATGGATGATAACCACACCAAAGTCAACGTCCATTTCGAGTGGGCACCGGAAACCTTTACCGAGAAGGCAGGTGCGGCCTTGAAGATCGACGAGATGCAGGTTAAAGCCGATCTGCGGAAATCTAAAGACTTCATCGAGTCCCGGGGAACAGAAACAGGTGCCTGGCGCGGAGAAGTGGAGGACAGCGGTCCGGGCGGACAGCTTTAGAAAACCCGCTTCGAACGTCTCGGAAAGCAGTATCTGATGCGAAGAGTTCCAGCGCTTGGAGTATTGGCAGTTGCGGCAGTGGCTTTGGCGGGGTGCAGTGGAGGTGGGGGCAGTGCAGCAAGTCCTTCATCTACCACCACGTCGTCAGGCCCAACCTCGGCCTCGGCGCCGGCCCAGGAGAAGGTCTACAGCGAGGATGAATTGCGAGAGCTCATCTCCGGCATGAGGGATGGAGATGGCAACGAGCTCAAGCTCTATTCCAAGGAGCAGGTAGACCAAGGTGGCAAGATCGCCGATCTGCTTTTGAATACGGCCAGTGTGGATCCCGAGGATTGCAAGGACATCGCCACGGCTGGGCTGGTAGACAAAGTTGAACACGGAGATGTTGCCGTGGCCCTGTCTGACAGTGATCAGCCCAGGTCCCTGTCCGCGCAATCCGGCAGCGAAGGTCCTGACGCGGAAAAGGTTCTCAAGGACATCAGCGGAAACATGGACAAGTGCGCAAAATTCACTGTGAAAGCTGTTGGCCAGACTTATGAAGTCTCCAGTGAGGAGTTGGACGCCAAGACGAAGGCAAAGGAAACGTTCGGAACAATCAGCACCCGTTCCGACGAAAGCCAGAAGAAGCTGATGCAGGTCTCCGCGGCCGACGGGAGGTTGCTGGTGGTGGCCACTAAGAGTGGGCCAAGCCTGGGCGATCCTGACCAGAAGGAACTCGAAGACCTGATCAACAAGGTGCTTGCGAAAGCCGAGGGCGTTAGCGAAACTCCCGGTGAAATGATGAGCAGTTCTTCCGGAAGCATGACCAGCTCGCCCAGCAGCATGAGCAGCTCGCCGTCGTCCAAATCGTTGACACCGACACCAACCATGAGCACCTCGGAGGGCAGCGTTACTTCCTCATCGTCGCCAAGCACATCTCCTTAGACCGTTCAGGGTGGGCCCAGTTGACTCAGGGCCCATCCCCGTTTGATCTACTCCGCAAGCGCTTGCGTTAACCTAGCGTTGCCGCTACCGTCATTCCCATGTCGTCAACAGTGGATGCGGTTGCGGAACGTGCAAAGGTCTCGGTATCAACGGTTTCGCGTGCCTTGCGGGATATGCCGGGTGTCTCGCAAGAGACGCGCAAGCGCGTGCAAAGTATCGCGAGGGAACTAGGTTATGTTCCCTCTCTTGCTGGTTCCCGTTTGGCGACTGGCCGGACGGGAGCCATCGCGATTGTCACCCCCAACCTCTCCAAATGGTTCTTTGGGCAGGTGCTGGCGTCGGCGGGGCGGGTGCTTCGCCAGGCAGGCTTTGATGTCCTGTTGTACGAACTTGCCGATACTGCCGCGCGGGAGCGTTTCTTCGCGGGATCAAGCCTTGCCGGGCGGGCTGATGGCGTGTTGATCTTTGCCTTGCAGCCGACTCCGGCGGAACTGGCCACCCTTGAAGCCCAGAACTTGCCGCTAGCGTTTTTGGGCTCGGGAACTCCGGGCAGGTCTGGTGTTCGGGTGGACGACCACGCGGCGGGGCGGGCAGCAGCCCGGCACCTCATCAATTTGGGGCACGAGCGCATCGCCTTCATCGGAATTCGCGAGGCTGCAGACAGCACGCTGGGTGGCGTCCCGCCGGCAAACCGCTTGAAGGGCTACCGCGCGGCCTTGGCCGAGGCTGGGTTGGAGCCCGGCCAGGACCTTGAGGTCCACGAGGAAAATTCAACGGCCGGCGGATCGAGGGCGATGGCCCGGTTGTTGTGTGCGGAAGTAGCCCCTACTGCGGTCTTCGTGGCGTCCGACGAAATGGCTTTCGGCGTGCTGCACACTCTCAAGGCGGCAGGAATCGATGTTCCGGGCCAGATGTCGGTAATTGGCTTCGATAACCACGAACTCTCCAGGATTCTCGACCTGACCACCATGGACCATTCGGTCGCCCTGCAGGGGTCCGAAACCGCGCGTCGATTGCTGGCTTTGATAGGGCACGACGCCGGTGCGGAGCCGGACTTGGTGCTGTCCGCCCAACTGATTGTTCGCGGCACTACAGCGCCGCCATTTCCCTTGCGAGGCGGGCGCACTGTCACACCACCTGACTAAGAGTCACACCCCACAGCCAACAGTCACACCTTTGAAAGGGACTTGACCCATGGAATATCGCAAGCTCGGCGCCTCCGGAATGTACGTCAGCGAATTGGCCTACGGCAACTGGGTCACCCACGGCGAACAGATCGACCAGGAGGCGGCAACATCCTGCGTACGGCAAGCACTGGATCTTGGGATCACCACGTTCGATACTGCCGACGCTTACGCGGGAACCCGTGCAGAATCGGCCTTGGGCGAAGCCCTCAAAGGGGTCCGGCGTGAAGGCCTGGAGATCTTCACCAAGGTCTACTTTCCCACCGGTGAGGGGAAGAACGATCGTGGGCTCTCGCGTAAACACATGATGGAGTCAATAGACGGCTCGTTGCGCAGGCTTGGTACGGATTACGTTGACCTATACCAAGCCCACCGCTATGACTACGAAACGCCGCTTGAGGAGACGATGCAGGCATTCGCGGACATCGTCCGGGCCGGCAAAGCAATCTACATCGGAGTTTCCGAATGGACTCCAGACGAGATCCGGGCCGGCGCCGCACTCGCCAAAGACCTTGGTATCGGCCTCATTTCCAATCAACCCCAGTACTCAATGCTGTGGCGGGTCATCGAGGAAGAAGTCGTACCCACCAGCGAGGAGCTCGGCCTGGGACAGATCTGCTGGTCGCCGTTGGCACAGGGCGTCCTTACAGGCAAGTACATTCCCGGCGAGGGGGCGCCCACCGATTCGCGCTTCACTACAGAGGACGGGGCTCTGAAAGACGAGCACAAGGTCATGCGCCCGGAGGTGCTGGAGAAGGTCCAGGAATTGCAGCCCATTGCCAAGGAAGCAGGACTGTCCATGGCCGCCCTCGCCGTGGCCTGGGTTTTGCAGAACAGCAACGTCTCGGCAGCGATCGTTGGGGCCTCCAAGCCCGAGCAATTGGTGGACAATGCCACGGCGTCCGGGGTTAAGCTCACCACGGAAATCCTCGCCAAAATTGATGAAGTGCTGGAGCCGGTGATCGAGAGGGACCCTGGAAAAGTCGAGTCATTCCTGACCCGGCCCTAAGCTAAATGCCCTTTAGCTTTTCTTGAATCGCCGTTCGGAGCGATTCCAGCTGCGGCAGGCCTCGGGGGCCGTCGATGGTTGGATAGATGCGGCAGCTCAGCGCGGGCTCGCCGAGGACCGGAAAGAGGTCCTGTCCGTCAAGCTGGAACGTGGGGGAGCCGTGGAAACCGAGCGAGGCTGCTTCCTCCTCGGAGTCCACCACTAAGTGCACCATTCCGGAAACCCCGGCCAGCCTCAGTGCCCGCTCGAAGAGTTGCTGAGCGGCCGCAGCATGGGGGCATTCAGGAATTGTCAGCAGCTCCGCGCCCATACTTGATTATCCAACACACCGTCCCTGAGGGGCGACGAGTGCTCTTTCATCACCGGGACATATCGATGCTGGTTCCCAATCCATGAAGGACCGCAGCGTCGTACAGCAGCCGGCCGATTGCCAGGTCAAGCATGCCGATTCCCACCGAATTGAAGAGCGTAATATCGTCCTCGCTTTCGCGTCCCGTCACGTCGCCTGCGATGACCCCGCCGAGTTCACCCTCGACGTCGTCTATCGTTATGACTCCTTCGGCCACAGCCATCATGAGGTCGCCCGACTTCTCGATGGCAGTTGGCATGCTGTCCACGAACACTCGTGACCGTCTCATCCCCTCCGAATCGATTTCCCGGTGGGTAGGACGCGGCCGGGCGCCGACAGCATTGACATGCAGTCCGGGACGGAACCACTCGCCACGAACCAAAGGCTCCACGGACGGCGTCAGGGTACAGAGCACGTCGGCTTCCTCCACAACTTGCTGGACACTGGAGGCCCTCACCACTTCGATCTGGTGGTGCGCGGTCCCGGCCTTGAACGCCGCAAGTGTAGACGCGCTTCGGGACCACATCACTACCTTCCGGATGGGAAGAACAGCCATCAACGCTTCAACGTGGGCGATGGCCAGGGCTCCTGCACCAACCAGCCCCAGAGTTGAACTGTCAGGGCGGGCAAGGAACCTGCTGGCAACGGCGCTCGCGGCCGCGGTTCGAATTCGGGTGGGCACCCGCCCGTCCAAAAGTGCGAGTGTTTCACCTGTCCGCCGATCGGCCAACAGGATACTGGAGCGCTGGGTAGGCAGCCCTTCATGGTGGTTCGCGGGGATATCGGAAAGAAGCTTCACTGCCGCCAGCCCTTGGCTTTCTGCCAGCCCGGCCATGAGTAGGTAGCGCGCCTCCGACGACGGTAGGTGCAGAGATAGCGGACCGGGCTGAAGGGCAGTGCCGCGGGCGATGTCACCAAAACCGCGCTCGACGGCGGTAATGGTTTCGGTCATGCTGGCGAGGGACTCGAGTGTGGATGCTGTGAGAACAAGTGTCATGGGTGCCTCTGTGTCCGGGGGTGGAAGGAGCCAGGGGGTCTGGCATTTTGCGCACGGCGGGAGGGGAGCCTTCCTTCGAGCTGGGCAATGGCAGGGGCCCTGCTGTGCTCAATGTGGGCGACGGCCAAGGCCGAGGCCAGTTCTGCTTGCCCCATGCATATCGCTTGGCACAATGCCCGATGTTCCTGGCACAGCACCGCGGCGTCCTGTTCCACGACATTTCCGAAAAGCCAGCGCATGCGGTTGGCGACCGGCCTTATGACGGAGGTCAGCAGCTCGTTGCCCGTCAGCCGGAAGATTTCGTCGTGAATGGCGATATTTGTCCGTGCCCTCAGATCGGCATCCTGGCTATCGATGAGCGATTCTGCATGTGCCATGACCGTGAGCAGCTGATCGGGAGCGGCACCATCGGCTACCTGCCTGGCGGCAATGCTTGCTGCTGAGACTTCAATGCTGAGCCTGATATCGAATACTTCATTGACGTCCTGAATGGTCATTTGTCGAACAACGGCACCGTGCCGTGGCCCTGTGGTGGTGTAGCCGTCGGCCTCGAGTTGCAGCAGGGCTTCCCGGACCGGCACACGGGAAACGTTGAGCTCAGTGGATAGCTCCCGCTCCCTGAGCCACGTCCCGGGCGTCAGGTCCCCGCTGATAATCCGGTCTCTGATGTGTAAATAAGCCAAGGCTGTGCGTGATGCTGAAACTGGAACATCGTCCAGGGCTTCACGGTCTGTCATAGGGGCGTGTTCCTGTTCTGGTGTCGTGGGGTCCGGCGATCGCCGGACCCCACGCTTTCACTTGACGTGGCGAAGGAAATTGGCTGTTCGATCGTTGGATGGATGGTCGAGTACCTGTGCTGCCGGTCCTGATTCGACAATCCGGCCTTCATCCATGAACACGACTCTGTCCGCGACTTCCCGGGCGAATCCGATTTCGTGGGTCACGATGATCATCGTCATCCCTTCCTCAGCCACCCGCTTCATGACCGCCAGTACGTCGCCCACCAATTCCGGGTCCAGGGCGCTGGTTGGTTCGTCGAACAACATCAGTTGGGGTTTCATGGCCAGCGCGCGGGCGATTGCTACGCGTTGCTGCTGCCCGCCGGAAAGTTGCGCTGGATAGGAGTCTCGTTTCAAGGACAAGCCAACCTTGTCCAGCGCATCCAGCCCTTGTTTGATTGCCTCTGCTTTGGGGAGGCCGAGGACTTTCCGGGGGCCATACGTGACGTTTTGCAGGGCCGTCATGTGATTGAAAAGATTGAAATGCTGAAAGACCATCCCAATCCTCCGACGCATCAGTGCAGCTTCTTGTTCGGTGTGTTCGTACAGCTGTCCCTTATGGGTCTTGAATCCCACGCGGTCGCCATCCACGTTGATGGTGCCGGACTCGATTGCCTCAAGTCCGTTGATGCACCTGAGCAGCGTGCTCTTGCCAGAGCCTGATGGACCGAGGACGCAGACAATTTCGCCTGGCTCCACCGTCATGTCCACTCCGCGAAGAATGTGGTTACGTCCCAGCCATTTGTTGACATCCCGGGCTTCCATCAAGGGTTCCTGCATTTGAACGGCACTCATGGCTGTCCTGCCTTCCGGATAAGTGCGGATTGCTGTTCCGGCACCGCAGCACGGCCTAGGAAGAGTTGCCGAAATGAGAGGCGGGAGGATGCTCCCTCCGGATTGAACTTCCGCTCCAGGAAGTACTGGCCTACGCTGGCGAGGCTTACCAGGATCAGGTACCAAACTGTGGCGACGATGAGCAGGGGAACGATCTTGAAGTTTTGTCCATAGATCAACTGGGTTTGGGTGAGCAGGTCGCTGCCACCGATCGCTGAGACCAACGAGCTTGCCTTGAGCAGTCCGATGAATTGATTTCCCGTGGGCGGAATGATGACCCTGATGGTTTGGGGCAGGACGATCCGGCGAAGGGCTTGTCCCCGGGTAAGGCCGATGCTCAGTCCCGCCTCAGTTTGGCCTTTATTGACCGAGATGATGCCGCCTCGAATAATCTCCGCCATATATCCGGATTCGGCCAGAGACAGGGCACAGAGGCCCGCGGTGAATCCTGAGATCAATTCATTCGTGTCCCTCCCCAGGATGGTGGGGTAAAGCACGGCGAGATTGAACCAGATGAGGATCTGCACCAGCAGGGGTACGCCCCTGAAGAACCAGACGTACAGTTTGCCTACCGCTGACGCCACGCGGTTTCTGCTTTGGCACATGAGGGCGACGCCGAAGGCCAGAACCACCGAGATCAGCATGCTGAAAACCGCGAGTTCCAGCGTGACTGTTATGCCTTTGAGTATGGCTGGATGGAACATGAACTGGCCCACGCTGGCCCAGTCGAGCCTTTCATTGCCGGCCTGCGTCCAACAGAATGCGCCGATGGTTGCCAGGATCAGGGCTGCGGAGGCCCATTGTCCGTATGGTTTTCGCCTTCTTGCCTTTTCTCCGGATACTCCCTGGGGCTGGTCCGAACTACGTCGGGGAGTTGTCAGTGGGGAATCGGTCGCCAAATGCACTTTTGTCAGCGCTTCATTATTAGTGGTCATTTGGCGAGGTTGATTCCGGGCTTTGGCAGATCGATGACAGCAACATCCCATTTCTTCAGGATCTCGTCATACGTGCCGTCGGCATGGATGGCCTCGGTTGCCTTGAGGAAGGCGTCGCGCAATTGAGGGGTTTGCTTGTTAAAGATCATGCCGAGGAAGACTTTTTCCTCGAAGTTCACCGGAACGGACTCCAGCTTTCCGCCGGTCTCCCTCTGCACTACGGATACGGCCATATCGGGCCAGAACATAGCGTCCACCCGGCCTGAGGTTAGCGCCAGGTTCTTATCGCTTCCGGTGGGGAAGGTCACTAGTTCCGGGGCAGGCTTGCCTTCGGCGGTGCAGGCCTCGGCCATCAGTTTGACCAGACGTTCGTCGTCGTTGCCCTTGACTCCGCCGATCTTGATCCCGCAGCCGCCGTTGACCTCGCTGGTGATCTTCTTTGGGTTGCCTTTGGCCACCATGAAGACGGTTCCTGCCACTTGGTAGTCTACGAAATCAACTTTTTCCTGGCGCCCGGGCCGGTCCGTCATGCCAGCAATGGAGGCATCAAACTTGCCGTTCTGCACGCCCACCAGAAGCTGGTCGAAAGGGACCTTCTGGTAGGTGACTTTAAGGCCCAGCTTGGCTGCCATCGCGTCCATCAAGTCAATGTTGAATCCCTTGACGCCGTCTTCGCCGATCGGAGTGTAGTTGGCGGGTTCAAAGTCGGGCTGTGTTCCGACGGTGATGGAACCCTTTGCTTTGATGTCTGCGGGGAGCAGATCACTCAAGGTGGCATTACCGCTTGCTGCCGGTTCCACCTTCGAAGCCGGCTGTGCGGCGCCACCACAGGCGGCGGTGCTTGCGACTATGCCGACGAGAACTGTCGTTACAGCGACCTTCTTCCAGTATTCAGATACCTGGGGAGCAAAGTTCTTCATTGATCTATCTCCTAATAATTTGAAGGGAACTACTTGGTCTTGAAGGGAACTACAGGGTCAAAAGTGGGCAGCACGGAATATCCCGGGTGTGAACCGCGGGATGTGCGGGGGAGGGGTTAGCGGAGGGAAGCGGCGGGTATGAGGTCGCTGCGGGGCTCGTCGACAAAGACTCCGTCGGCTGCCATCTGGTCCCAGATTCTCTGGACGACCTTGCCGGCTTTGTGGACCAGGGCGGCCTCGTCAACGATAGTCAGGGCGCCGTCGCGGACCTGCCACTGTCCGTCTGTCATGACATTCCTGACAGAGAGGCCATTGGCGTACATGAGGTGGTTCAGGGGTTCGCGCGGCACGGTTCCGACGCCGACAAACAGGCCACTGACGTCGATGCTCGTGAGGTCTGCTTTCGCTCCCACGGCGATGCGGCCCAGATCTTCACGGCCAAGTCCCCTAGCTCCGCCCAGCGTGGCTGCCTCGACGGCGGTCCAGATCGATGGGCGGACCATGGGCACCGGGGTGGAATCACCCAGGAAGTCAGCACGGATGCGCCCATAGATGACCGCCATTTTCAGGTTCTCGATGTAGTCGTTGGAGTGGGTGTCCAAACCGATGCCGGAATTGACGCCAGCCCCCAGCACTTCCGGCCACGGCCACTGCGCCGGTGTTACTCCCGCTCCCGTACCGGAAGGGCAGTTGGCAAACGTGAAGCTGGAGTTCGCCAGAAGGGGGAGGTCACGCTCAAAGTCGATGCCCAGCAGATGGGCCCCGAAGACGCGAACGGAACCATCGAAGATGCCCATGCTGTGCAGCCACGGTATTTCATCCTGGCCCCACAGCCTGTTCATGGCTACCTTGTCTGGCTGAGGGGCGCGGCCATATCCAGCCTGAAGGTGAATGTGCAGGCCGTGCAGCTCTTGTGCTGCCGACTTCATTGCCGCAAAGGTTTCCGGTGTGTGCACAGCGTTGGTTGCCGGCGCCATCATGGGAAGGATGCGACCATCGTCAACGCCGTTGATGCTGCGGGCGTAGTCCAGGTTTTCCTGGATTTCGGCCAGGGTTTCCGGCACCGAATCGAACAGCGCTTGATCGTCCGTACCGCGCTTCCATATGGGCAGGATCCGCTTCATTCCCGGGACAGCGCCTGAGGGGTAGCCCCGGATGCCAAACTCGCGGGCAACCCGGACGTATGACTGCATTGAGCGCAGGCCCTTGGACATTTCCACTTGGGTAGTACACCCACCGCGAAGAATTTCAGCGAGGTTCAACGCGGTCATAGTGTCCAGATCTTCGTCCGGAAGGTCTTCAAGGAGGACCATGGCTTTAAGGAATTGCCGCCCCTGCCGCAGCGGCGCCCCTTTGCTCATGGGAGTCAGGTTGCCTTCAACGTAGCCACGGGTGGCTGCGCCTCCGGCTACATGGCTGTGCATGGAGATCAGTCCGGGAAGGAGCAATTGTCCCGGCATATCCACGCGCTCGTCGGTGCTGCCCGTGCGGGGCCTGACTGCCTCAATTCGACCGTTCGTGACCACAACCTCGTGATCGGCCAGGAGAACCATCTCGTCATTGATATGCGCCAGGAGCCAACTCGGGGCCAGAACCAGTGGACGGCTTTGGTCACGGAAGCCGTCAGCTCCGAATCCCCGCATCTTCGCCAGCGCAGACCCGCGCTGCACTTTGTCCTCCAACAGCCCTGTTTGAGCCAGCTGGTTCCTGACTGTGCGGGTCTCGCCCTCGAGCCCCACATCGCTTCCGCAGTTGGCACAGCCAGCTCCGGCCTGGTTCGAAACGACTTCTACTTCTGCCATTCGTCTTCCCTCATCGTCGAGGCATCCAGTCAAGTGGATGCGGAATAGCGCTGACGGTATACCAAACTTGAAAGAAGCGTCAATAGCCTTGCTGATGTTCGCGTCAGTCGCCCCAAAGCTTCAGGAGTAGATGCACTCTTGGCATACCAACTGGGTCTTGCGCGGAGCCGCCCCGCGCAATATTGTGATGTGGCTAACGATATTTTGACGATCGTCGCATTTTCGACAAAGGAGGACCGCGACGTCATCTTCTGAGAATTAGGCCACGAAAAGTTTGCATAATTCCGGGTTCTGGGTAATCTTCCTTTTTAGGTGAGCCTAACCTTGGTCCTCGACACGAGATTTCGGTGTCGCGTCTCGGCTAGCTCAACCTCATGCATCACTCTCCCCAACATCGCATGACCCCCCCAAAGGAATTACCCATGTCCAAAATCACTCGCGTCACGCGTTTGAGGTACTTGGCGGCAACGGCCGTTCTCCCGTTGTCGCTGGCTGCCTGTACCACTAACGGCGGTGCTTCTGCCGCTGACGTCATCAAGGTCTCCAGCACCGCCGATGCGTGCTCACTCTCTACTGTGACCACCAGCAGTGGCAACATCACGTTCGCCATCCAGAATGAGGGAAATCAGGTTACAGAGTTCTACCTTCTGGCCGAAGATGGCCTTCGGATTATCGGTGAAGTTGAAAACATTGGACCGAGACTCACCCGCAACCTGGTAGTAACCGCACCTGCCGGCAAATACACGACGGCGTGTAAGCCCGGTATGCAGGGCGAAGGAATCCGCGCTGAATTCAGTGTCACCCAGTCCAGCGGGAAGCCGGCCACGGACACCAATGTCAAGGCCCTCACGGATCAAGGCACCAGCCAGTACTTGGCTTACGTCAAGGACCAGACAGAACAGCTCCTCGCTGGAACCAAGGAATTTGCTGCAGCGTACAGCGCTGGGGACGCAGCCAAAGCCCGTGCCCTCTACGCCGCCACGCGTATGCACTGGGAACGGATTGAACCGGTAGCCGAGGCCTTCGGTGACCTCGACCCCAAGCTGGATGCCCGGGAAGCAGATTTAGCAGCAGGGGAGGAATGGACCGGATGGCACCGCGCTGAGAAGGACCTCTTCCCACCTGCGGGCTTCGCTGCCCTGTCTGCGCCGGAGCGCGAAAAGCTCGCCGCGCAGCTGGTGGCCGACACCGAGGACCTTGCCACCCGCACCCGCACGGTTGAGCTCACCGCAGACAAGCTGGGCAATGGTGCCAAGGAATTGCTGGATGAGGTTGCTACCGGCAAGGTCACCGGCGAGGAAGAAATCTGGTCGCACACGGACCTTTGGGACTTCCAGGCAAACGTTGACGGCGCCCGGATTGCCTTCGAGAACCTCAAACCGGTTCTTGAGCAGAAGAATCCCGAGCTCGCCACGTCCCTTGGAGAGAAGTTTGCTGCCCTTCAGGCTGAACTCACAACGCACGCCCGTGGCGAAGGCTTCGTGTACTACAACGAGCTGAGCCCTGATCAGGTCCAGAAACTGGCAGCCCTGGTTGATGCCCTCGGCGAACCGCTGTCCAATCTCACAGCAGCGGTGGTCCTGTGAGCGGCTGCCCATTCGGTGGGGGCGCCGTTGGCGACGGCGCTGGGAAGCCCTTCGCTGAGAAGCCGGACGTTCAGAAGCCCGACGCCGTCCCGACGGTTTCCGCCGAACGTGACGCTCCGGCGTCGCGCCTCTCGCGCAGGGGGCTGTTGTCCCTTGCCGGCGTCGGTGGCGCCGGAGCCGTTGCCGGTATTGCCGCCGGCCTCCTGAGCCACGACGCCGTAGCAGCTGTCGCTGCGCCTCCAGCCAGCGGTCCCGGCGACGTCGTCCCCTTCCACGGAAGCGTCCAGGCGGGCATCACCACTGCCGCCCAGGACCGCCTGCACATGGCTGCCTTCGATGTCATCACCGAAGACCGTGCCGCCTTGATCCAGCTCCTGAAGGACTGGACGGCTGCGGCTGAAGCCATGAGCCAAGGCCGTGAAACTGGTGCCACTGGAGCCGTGGATGGCCCCTATGACGCTCCTCCCGAAGACACGGGTGAAGCCATGGGACTCACGGCCGGCAAACTCACCGTAACTTTCGGGTTCGGGGCAGGGCTGTTCGAGAAGGACGGCAAGGCCCGGTTCGGCCTTGATGGGCGGCGGCCGGATGCCTTGATTGACTTGCCGCATTTTCCCGGTGATGACCTTGAACCAAATCGCAGCGGCGGCGACATTATTGTCCAAGCGTGCTCGGACGATCCCCAAGTAGCCGTCCACGCGATCCGCAACCTGGCCCGCATCGGATTTGGAAGGGTCCGGGTGCGCTGGTCCCAGCTGGGCTTCGGACGCACGTCGTCCACGTCCCGGAGCCAGCAAACAGCACGGAACCTGTTCGGCTTCAAGGACGGAACCAACAACCTCAAAGCCGAGGACACGCAGCTGCTCAACGACCACGTCTGGGCCGGCCCCGGCACTCGCTCCGGCGAAGCCTGGATGCAAGGCGGCAGCTACCTTGTGGCGCGACGGATCCGCATGCACATCGAGATCTGGGACCGCACGTCGCTGCGGGAGCAGGAACAGCTGATTGGACGAACCAAGTCCGAAGGCTCTCCGCTCTCCGGCGGCAAGGAGTTCACAGCCCCTGACTTCGCCATCAAGGGCAAAGACGGTGAACCCCTGATCGGCATGGACTCGCACATCAGGCTTGCCCACGCGGACCAGAATGACGGCGTGCGAATGCTCCGCCGGGGCTATAACTACACGGACGGTTCCGATGGCCTGGGCCACCTTGACGCGGGGCTGTTCTTTATTGCCTTCGTCAAGGATCCACGTACCCACTACGTGCCCATGCAGATGGCCATGGCCAAACAGGACACACTGGCCTTGGAGTACCTCAAGCACACCGGCTCGGCATTGGCGGCCGTCCCTCCAGGCGTTCAGCCCGGCGGGTACATAGGGGAAGGGCTCTTCACATAATGGCGGGGCCGGCAATTGACGCTACCCCCACGCGTTCCATATTGTCCGGGCCCGGCATCCTGATACCGGCGCTTATGGCGGCAGCCGCCGCTGCGTGGGTGACATCGTTGGCTGTAGGGCATACCTGCACCTTCGACGTCGGCACCCACCGGCTGGCGCTGTCCGCACATGTGCTGGGGATGGTGCTGGCCTTCGGGTCCGTCATTGTTGTCGACTGGGTAGGGTTTCTTTGGCTCATCGGCAAAAGAGGACTGCATGATACGAGCAAGCTGGAGCGCGCGGCTGCGCCGCTGATCTGGGCCGGGCTGCTTGGGCTCCTGGTTACCGGCGCTCTCATTCATCCGGACATCACCAGTGCTGCAACCCAGCTGAAAATGTCCTGCGTCCTGGGGCTGATGCTTAACGGAATTTCGCTGATTCCGGTGATGCGTCGGGTCCATGCCCTCCCGGAAGGCACAATGTTCAAGGAAGTGGCCGGCAGCCTTCGGGCCCGGATGCTCGTGGCCTTGGTGCTGTCCCAGGCCTTCTGGTGGACGGCGATCGTAGTCGGCTTTGCCAACAGCATGAGCCGGCGCTGAAACGGGCTCCACACCGGGGCGGCGGCGGTGTTGCGCGGAAGCACTTAACGAGGAACAGTGATCGTCACAGTCGTGCCGGACCCCGGCTGGCTGTTCAAGCCGATGGTTCCACCGTGGGCTTCAACAATGGCTTTGCTGAGTGGTAAACCCAGGCCTGCCCCCGGTATTGCTGATTCCATTGCCTGATCGGCCCGGAAGAACTTGGTGAAGGCTTCGTCTTGTTCTTGTTCGGTCATGCCGATTCCGTGATCGCGGACGGATAGCTCTACCTCGCCGTTTTTTCCCCGGAGGCCAATGACCACTTGTGTGCCTTCGGGAGAGAACTTGATCGCGTTGGACAGCAACTGGTCAATGGCCTTGGAGAATTGACCGGGGTCGACATCTGCAGCGACGTCTCCATGGATTTGCAGAGCAATGGTGATGCCCCTTGCGGCGGCGGCCGGCCTGGCGTTCTTGACCGACTCCTGGAGCAGCTCGGAGACGTTGGTCGGCCGGCGACGCAGTTCGAGGTCTTCGGAGGCGACAAGGAGCAAATCATTGACGAGGGTCAGTAGGCGTTCCGCGTTCCGTTCGATGATGCCCATGAACGCAGGATTCGGCTGGTTGGCGAATATTTCCAGGTAACCAAGGATGGACGTTAGCGGAGTCCGAAGTTCGTGGGAGATAGTGGCGACGAACTTGTCACGCGCTGTTTGCGCCTTCACCAGGGCTGTGACGTCCGTGAAAGCAATGATGGAACCCTTCAATTGGCCCGATTCGTCGAGCAGCGGCCGTGCGGCGGCCGAAAAGGTCCGCTGCTTCTCCCCATCGCCCACCCGGACGAGCCTGTTGGTGAAACTGGCGCCTCGGACGGCAAGATCCGCGGGACCGTTCCGCTCTTCGGCGGACGGCCCAGCCACAACCGTGAAGGGGTTTACGGAGTCCGTCGACTCCTGAACCCATGAACGATCGGCCCGAAGGCGGCGGTTCGTAAGAATGTCGGCACCGTTTGTGTCCATGGCCCAGACACCGACGTTGACCGTTTCAAGGACTGTGTCCAGGAGCTGCGCGTGATCTTTGGTTGCGCCATGGAGTCGCACCAGTTCGCGATCCTTACGGTCCAGACGCTCGCCATGTTTGATCAGCCCGCGGGCAACAGCATGCCCAGTGATGGCCAAACCAGCCATGATGACAGGGAAGACAATCATGCGGACCAACTCTGGCCGTTCAACTTCGTGCCCCAATAAGAACGGTGAAGCAACGGTGGCGCAAAGCGGTGCCAGGATGGCGAAGGCAACGCGCACCTTGCTGACGCTGACAGACAGCCAGATCACAGGAAAAGCCATGACAAGCCCCACCACGCTGAGCACCGGACCGCCGACCTCGCGGAGTAGGCCCAGAACGAGACAATCCACTACGGGGATGAAAACGAAACTCCAACTGGGAAGACGGTTCCATGGAAGAACGAGGCATGCAGCCAGGATGATGACGTGCAGGAGCAGGACGACGACGAAGACAGGGTCGAAGAGGCTGCTGGCGTTGAACAGGATTGCTAGGAAAACAATCAATGTGACCATGACCATCAAGGGCAATTGGCACAACACAACCGCCCTGCGCCTACCGATTCTGTTGAAATAGTCCTCCAGCGGCAAGAAAACGCTATCCCCCATAGCCAAGCACCTTCCATCCCCCGGGATCTGAAAACCAAGCCCTGCTGCCCAGCATAGTGATTCACAGATCAGCAAAGACAACGCGCGGTACGAAAGCACAGGAATTTCTGGAAAGTCCTGCCACTCCAAGACCAAGTACCCGGCAAGCAGGCAAGTAGTGGGGCCGGCTGGAAACGAGTACTCACTACTCGTGACGGGGCCCTTCTGCAGCCGATTCAATTGAGCACAGCGGATCTGAAATGACGTTTGTTGGAGGGGTTTACGTTGAGTACAGGAATGGAATCGGCAGCAATGTTCGCGGGGTCGCTGCCCGGGCTTCTCCTTATGTCCGTGGGACAAATAATGGTAGTGGTGTGCCTGTGCTTCGATATGGTGCGTGCGATGTCCATACCCAGTTCACGCCCCCGGTACGTGGCAAATACCATTTTCAGGACCTTGGCCGTGCCTTCCATCATGGTCATGGGGATCAGCGCGCTCGCTGAAGCGGTCACCTGGTCATGGCTTCAGGTGGCCATGTGCATGGCCGTGCTGGTGATGATCATCTTCCGCTGGCACTCCGACAAGGACGAAGACAACTGGTGGAAGGGCAAGGGCAAGAAGTTGGCCCGGTGGGCGCGTAAGCAGCTCTCGCCACCACCCGTGGTTGCCCCTGCAATGGGCTGACAAAACTCAACAATAAGGCCGTGCCAATGGTGGCGCGGCCTTATTTTGTGTGGGCAAAGCGAGGGAATTCCTAGGTTTAGCGCAGGAAATGCGCAGGTTCCAGAGGCTTTCCACAGGAAGTCCCAAGGACTCCGATATAGGCCTCTCTCCGTTGCTACGTTGGTTGGGAGCTGGTATCGGGCCAGCCCACATCTCCCCAACTCGCTCAGGAGTTTTCAAAATGTTTGCTACCTTCCGCACCATCGCATCCCGTGCCCGCCGCGAAGAGAACGGCGCTACCGCCGTCGAATACGGCATCATGGTTGCGCTCATCGCCGTTGTCATCATCGTTGCTGTGACCCTGCTCGGCGGGAACCTCGTCGAGACCTTCAATAGCTCAGCCTGTGCCGTCAAGGGCGGCACCTGGACTGCGACGACCGCCACCGTCGGCAATGTCCAGGGCGTCCCAGGCAGCTGCTCGAAGTAGTCCGGCTCACAGCGGGTACCCGGGTGGGTGGGTCGGTGGCCCCACCCACCCGTTCCTCTTTCCACTTTCGATGAGAAGGCAGATCCACATGCGCGGGACATCAGAACGGGGTGCAGTAGCGGTCGAGTTCGCACTGCTTGCACCCATCCTGATCCTCCTGGTCCTGGGGATCATGGAATTCGGACGGGCCTACAACGCGCAAGTCTCGCTCACGAACGCTGCCCGCGAAGGCGTGCGCGTGATGTCCATCGCGAATGATCAGTCGGCAGCAAGGACCGCGGCGAAAAACGCCGCTGTAACCCTGAATCCCAAGCTGGCAGATGCGAACTTCACCTTCAGTGCCACCAGCTGCACGTCCGGCGCGCAGATGTCCGTAACCGTCAAATACACGCTCAGCACCCTCACGGGAATCGCAGGACCGTTCCCGATGCAAGGAGTAGGGGTGATGGTATGTGGCGGCTAAATGGCAATGACGACGGCGAACGCGGAGCCGTCGCGGTCCTCATAGCTCTGATTCTGGTTGCGTTGCTTGGCTTTGCCGCCCTGGCTGTGGATGCTGGAATGCTCTACTCGGAAAAGGCGCAGGCGCAGAATGGATCCGATGCAGCGGCCCTGGCCGTGGCGGAGAAATGCGCCGCCAATCTTAGCGACCCGAATTGCTCCACTACGTCCCAGATCGCCAAGGACATGGCCAATAAGAATGCCATAGACGGCCTTGGAAACATCAACTCGGTAAACCTTGATCTGACTAACCGGAAGGTGACCGTGTCCGCCGGCTCCCAGCAAGCGGGCGGCGCTCCAAATGCCGTTTCACTGGTCTTCGGCCGTGTCCTGGGCATGAATACGGCGGACGTTGTGACGTCGTCGACTGTTCAGTGGGGCAGTCCTCGTGCTGGAACAACTCCCTTTCCCCTGGCGTTTTCGATCTGCCAGGTGCAGGGGTACGTTGGCGGTGTCCAGCAGCTTTTGCAGGCTCACGGTACCGGCGCCAACCCCAGCTGCAACTACGGGCCTTCTGGCGCGGCAGTGGAGGGCGGGTTCGGTTGGACTGTCCAGGATCCTGGCGTGTGCGGTGGCACCATTGACCTGGCGCTCAGCGAAGGTGGCAGCGCTCCCGGAAACAGCGTGCCGCCAAACTGTGCAACTACCCTGAACAAGTGGGCAGCCAGCATCAACGCCGGAAAAGACGTTATCGTGCTGCTTCCGGTCTTCAATGCCGTCACGGGCACAGGCAGCGGAGCCATCTACCACTTGGTCTCGTTTGCAGCCTTCAAAGTGACGGGATGGAAGTTCAGCGGCGGCAGCAGCCTCCCTGACGCTTTCCATAACGACAGCCCCTATGTTTCCTCCTCACTGTCCTGCACCGGAAATTGCCGGGGGATCGTGGGGAGGTTCGTCAAGTACGTATCGCTGGCAGATGGCTATTCCCTGGGACCTGTGGATGCCAATGGTGTCACCGTAGTGCGCCTGACCAGCTAGCCTTTCCAACTATTAAGCACAGGAGTGTTAAGTGAAATCACGCTTATTGGCAGGATCGGCAGCAGCGCTGCTGGCGGTCATAGGGGTGATCCTCGTGTTCGCTTACGCGCAGGGCGCTGATCAACGTGCTGTCCAGAACCTTGCCCCTGTTGAGGTGTTGATGGTCAAGGCGCCGATTCCTGCCGGCACGCCGGTCGAGGCCATGAAGGCTTCCCTTGCCGCGCAGCAACTTCCTGAGTCTTCTGTCCCCGAATCAGCACTGAAGACGTTGGGCGATTCCGCGGGCAAGGTGGCCGCTGTGGACCTGGTACCGGGCGAACCATTGGTGGCCGAGCGTCTTGTAGCTCCGGAGGCATTGAAGGCTCCGGGAAACGTTGCGGTGCCTCCAGGAATGCAGGAAGTTTCGTTCCAGCTGGACCCCGTGCGAGTCGTGGGGGGACGGATAGTTCCTGGTGACCACATCGGGATTTTCATTTCCATGGAGAGCGGTGGAATTGAGTCCAAGCCGGATAAGGAAACCACCCAGTTGTCCATTCACAAGGTGCTAGTGACCGCAGTGCAACGTGCCCCCGAGCCAGCAGCCACAGCCCAGCCCAGCCCTGCCCCGAGTTCCGGGACCCAAGCACCCGATCCCAAGGACAGCACCCTGCCCACTGGTTCCCTGCTCCTTACCGTGGCAGTGGGCGACTCGGATGCAGCCAAGATCGTTTTCGCCGCCGAGTTCGCCAAGATCTGGCTGAGCAAGGAGCCTGTGGACGCCCAGGAGAGCGGACCCAGAATCATCCAACGGAGCGAGGTGTACAAGTGAGTCGCTTTGTCCTGATAACGCCCAGTGCTGAATTTGATCAGCGGCTACGTCAAGCCGTTGCCGGCGGCCTCCCCGGAAGCGTGCAGACCTTCTTCACCAGCGTCCTGCCCGTTGACCCGGCCGAGCTCTTCGGCGCCCTGGACCAGGGACAACTCGAGGTGCTGATCCTGGGACCGGACGTGCCGGTTGAGGAAGCGATGCGCCTGGCTACAGTCCTTAACGTTCAGGTGCCGGAGCTCAGCGTACTTCTCGTCGCTGAGCCGCAGCCGGACTTTATCCTCCAAGCGATGCGGTCCGGCATCCGCGACATCATGAGTCCGTCCGCAGACATGGCCGAGATCAGGGTCACCCTGGAGCGTGCTTGCCAGTCCTTCGCCACCCGTCAGCGAACTTCGGAACCTAAGCCGGCAGGAGCACCTAAGGGACTGGTGATCGGCGTCTTTTCTCCCAAGGGAGGCGTGGGAAAGACGACCATCGCCACGAACATTGCCGTGGGGTTGGGCAAGATAGCGCCGATGAGCGTAGTGATCGTGGATCTCGATTTGCAGTTCGGTGATGTCGCCTCAGGGCTCTACCTCAATCCGGAACATACGGTTACTGACGCGGTCACGCCGTCGGCCAGCCAGGATTCTTTGGTGCTCAAGGCATTTCTCACGGTCCATCCCGCGAGCATTTATGCTCTGTGCGCGCCCAAAAATCCTGTTGAAGCAGATGAAATTACTCCCGAACAGGTGGGCCGGCTGCTGGAGCAACTTGCCGAAGAATTTCAGTACGTGGTGGTTGATACAGCCCCGGGCTTGCCTGAAATCGGCCTCGCGGCGTTGGAGCAGTGCACCGACGCCGTGTGGGTGTCAGCCATGGATGTGCCAAGCGTTCGGGGCCTGCGCTCCGGGTTGGACATCCTTCGCAAGCTGAATCTGCTCCCGGAAACCCGCCACGTGGTACTCAACATGGCCGATTCCAAGTCCGGGCTGTCCGTCCAGGACGTTGAATCGACCGTTGGTGCCCCCGTAGATATCAGCATTCCCCGATCAAAGGCAGTGGCGCTCTCCACCAACCGTGGTATTCCGGTGCTGCAAGAGGGGGCGAAGGACCCAGCAATCAAGGGCCTGAACCATCTCGTTCAACGGTTCAACCCCGCATGGCGGGCCACGGCCCAGCGAAAACTGCACAGAAGGGTGGTAGTCCAGTGAAGCTGTCCGAACGCCTGCGTGACGCCGAGGAAGAATCCGCGGCTCCAGCCACTGCGCTTGGACAAGGATCCAAGCCACTCTCGACGCCGAACCCCACCTTTGCGCAGGCCGCCCAGCAGGCCAAACCGAACCTTCAAACGAAGGCCACGGTCGCGTCGAAACCCCACCTCTCAGTGAAATTGGCTGATCATCCTGACGCGCCGATGCCAAAGGCCCAGCAGCCGGTGGACGCCTTCGCTGCCCTGAAGCGACGCGCCGCAACGGCATTGTTTGAGCGTCTGGGTGCGAGGTTCAACGATTCAACGTTGAGTGAGCAGGAGTTACGGACGGCTGCCCGGGAAGAGCTGACCAGGATCATCGACGCCGAGCAGGTGCCGCTCTCTCCTGAGGAGCGCAGCCGGCTTGTGGCGGATGTGGCCGATGATGTCCTGGGCTACGGGCCACTGCAGCGCCTGCTGGATGACCCGGAAGTTACGGAGATCATGGTCAACAGAATGGACCAGATTTACGTCGAACGGCGCGGCAGGCTGATCCTCACTGATTCGGGATTTAGCTCCGAAGACCATCTGAGAAGAGTCATCGAACGCATCGTCTCCAAGGTGGGACGCCGAATCGATGAGTCGTCACCGCTGGTCGATGCCCGGTTGGAGGACGGCTCACGCGTCAACGCTGTGATCCCGCCGCTTGCTGTTGGCGGTTCGTCCCTGACAATCCGAAAATTCAGCAAAGTGCCCTTGACCATCAGGAATTTGATCGACTTTGGCACACTGACCCCTGAAATCGCCGAACTCCTGAATGCCTGCGTCAAAGCGAAATTGAACATTATTGTTTCCGGCGGTACCGGAACCGGCAAAACCACGTTGTTGAATGTCCTGTCTTCATTCATTCCTGAGGACAACCGAATTGTGACCATTGAGGACGCAGTGGAGCTGCAGATCCAGCAGCAGCACGTGGTCAGGCTTGAGAGCCGGCCCCCGAACACTGAGGGCAAGGGCGAAGTCACTATCCGCGAACTGCTCCGGAACTCGCTCCGTATGCGCCCGGACAGGATCGTGGTGGGCGAGGTGCGCGGGGGAGAGTCGCTGGACATGCTGCAAGCCATGAACACCGGGCACGATGGGTCACTCTCTACGGTGCACTCGAATTCTCCCCGTGATGCCGTGGCCAGACTTGAAACGCTGGTTCTTATGGCTGGGATGGACCTCCCGTTGCGGGCGATCCGTGAGCAGCTTGCGTCCGCGGTGAACCTCATCATCCAAATTTCGCGTCTCCGCGATGGCACGCGACGAATCACGCACGTGACTGAGGTCCAAGGGATGGAGGGCGATATCGTCACGCTTCAGGACGCTTTTGTTTTCGACTATTCGGCCGGCGTCGACGCTCACGGTAGGTTCCTCGGCAAACCAGTTTCCACCGGTATCCGTCCGCGGTTCATCGATCGCTTCACGGACTTGGGCATTCATGTTTCTCCCGAGCTTTTTGCGGCTCCACTGACATCGACGCCGAGGACGTGAGCGCGCCATGATTCTTTTCGTCGGGCTGGCCCTCATGCTGTCAGCCATCGTGCTGTTCGGGGTAGCTGTTATTTTGCCAAAGACCCCCGATGTTCCGCTGGACCGGCGGAGGCCCTACCAGGTGCTTCCCGGTTCGCATCTGACGCGGTTCACCGGGTCAACAACGGACGCACTTCATCGTGTGCTGACGCAGCGCAAAGTTCGGCTTTTCAACCGCGAACAACTCGATGACGCGGGTGTGCGAATGAGCCAAGCGGACTTCGTCGTCCTGGTGATCGCCGGCGCGGTGGTGGGAGCCTTGATCGGGCTGATTGTCGGCGGCATTCTCTTCGCGATTCTCCTCAGCATTTTGGCACCCTTCGTGGCTCGGCTGGTTCTGAAGTTCAGGGCCGGCAAAAGGCGTGACAAGTTCGATGATCAGCTTGGCGACACACTTCAGCTTCTTTCCGGCGGCCTAAGGGCTGGCCACAGCATCCTGCGCGCCATCGACGCCGCTGCCACGGAATCAGTCAGCCCCACATCCGAAGAAATGCGCAGGGTCATCACGGAGACAAGTCTGGGACGGGACTTGCAAGCGTCCCTGAACGATACGGCGGAGAGAATGCGGAACGAGGATTTCGTCTGGATAGCCCAAGCAATCCAGATCAACCGTGAGGTGGGTGGGAACCTCGCAGATGTGCTGGACCAGGTGAACGACACCATTCGCGAACGCAGTGAAATCAAAGGGCACATTAAATCCCTGGCCGCAGAAGGAAAGTTTTCGGCCTACATTTTGATGGCCCTCCCGGTGGGAATCGTGTTCATGCTCATGATCGTCAACCCCGGCTATATGAACGTGATGTTCACCAATCCGCTGGGCTGGGTGATGATCGGAGGTTCCGTCATCTTGATGACCATCGGTGGTCTGTGGATGCGCAAGATCATCGACTTGAAATTTTGAGGTGAACCTTGCACCCTTTCCTGCTTTTATCCTTGTTGCTCGTTCCGTTGCCGAGCGCCTATTTCGCGTGGTCCCTCCTTTCAACTGACCGGAGGACCCCGCGGGCAGTCCGTGAGCTCCTGTCGCGGGGTCAAATCGCGATTGAAGTGGAGCAGCAGAGCAGGAGCGGGGCATTGGAGCGCCTGGGCTACAGGCTTACCCCCGGAAGTTATGTCCAGAAATTGGACAGGCTACTGGCCTTGGCTGGCCGTCCCACGTCACTCCCTCTGGGACGTGTCCTTGCCGCCAAGCCAGCACTTGGCCTTCTCGGCGCGATTTTTGGTGTGTTTATCACTACCACCAGCCAGAGTGGACTCATCAAGCTTGTGGGGATCTTTGTGGTCCTGCTGGGATATTTCATTCCGGACCTGATGCTTTACAGCAAAGGTCAGGAGCGGCAAAAGAAAATCCAGTTGGAACTCGCCAACACCATGGACCAAATGCTCATCTCCGTGGAAGCCGGCCTCGGCTTCGAAGGAGCCATGGCCCGCGCCGGAGAAAACGGCAAGGGACCGCTGGCGGAAGAACTTGTCAGGACACTCCAGGACATGCAGGTTGGCAGGAGCCGCCGTGAGTCCTATCTCGCGTTGGCCCAGCGGACCAATATTCCTGAGCTTCGAAGCTTCGTGCAGGCGGTTATCCAGGCCGACACGTATGGGATTGCCATTAGCCGCGTGTTGAGGGTTCAGGCGAAGGTCATGAGGGTTAAGCGCCGGCAACGCGCCGAGGAGAAAGCCATGAAGCTTCCGGTAACAATTCTCTTTCCCCTGCTATTCTTCATCTTTCCAGTCCTGTTTATTGCCATCCTGGGACCAGCAGTGATCAATACCATAACAACCCTCAGTGCTGGCTGAGCAGGAATAACGAATTTGTGTAATAAAAGGAAACTCAAGAAATCAGGGGGAGCTAAGGATTTGCTCAAGATCAGCACAAGATCGGTTTAAATCTGAGTTCAGGAAGTAGCATCGAGTTATGTTCAGTTCAGATTTCAGTGAGGTCGACGAGCGTGGGGACTCCGACCGTACCGGACAGACGAAAGGCTCCACATGGATGCCCAACGCGTCCGGACGGCCGATACTGGACCTCGCGGAATTCCAACTCTTGGAAGATCAGGTGGGCGATCCGCGCATTGCGCGCATATTTGCAAGCGACTTCGCGAGGCTCTGGCCAACACGTTACGGAAACCTCGCGGCCGCCGTCGAACGTGGTGACGAAGCGGCGGCAATGGACACAATACTTAGCCTGAGAACATCTTCAGCGATGGTGGGGGGCATTCGCCTTTCGGTTCTCGCAGCCATTCTTGAAGGACACCTTCTGAACGGTGAATTACGCAATGCCCAGACTCTCCTTGATGAGATTGCCGAGTGTGGTCAGCGCACTGTCAAGGAGCTCAAGGAAAGCTACGTACTGAGGAAAGAAAGCCCGGAGCCGGATCCCATCTCTTAATCGGGCCTTTTCGGGGCAAGTCGATAGCCGACTCCCCGGATCGTCTGTAGAAACCGGGGAGACTGTGAGTCTTCGTGCAGCTTTCGGCGAAGATTTCCAATGTGGGTTTCAACAGCCCGTTCGTCGGCCTCGCTGATATATGCATCGTCGTCGTAATAGTCGCCACGGGCAGCCCGAACCAAGTCAGCCCTTGTCCGAACTTCGTCCGGGTTGCGGAGCAAATCAAGCAGCAGGTCGAATTCGCTCCTGGTCAAAGTCAGGGGAGAACCATCAAGGGCCACTGCCCGGGATTTGTAATTCAACGACAATCCATTGTGTTCAAGGACCGGATCGTTACGTCCATTCGAACGGACCAAGCCGGATTCGTTGGCCTCCTCGGGTAAGGACAACCCAACGCCCACGCGGGGCCGCCGCATCATCGCTGTGACCCTTGCCCTTAGCTCGCGTGGCAGGAATGGTTTCTTTACATAGTCGTCGGCACCCGTCAGGAAAGCGGTGAGAGTATCCGGTTCGTCGCGGCGTGCAGTGAGCATGACAACATACGCATCACTGAATTGCCGGATCCGCCGCAAAACCTCATGGCCATCCATGTCTGGAAGTCCGACGTCCAGTGTCACCGCCACGGCTTGATGATGTCGGACAACCTCGACGCCTTCGCGTCCAGTCGCGGCGGAATGGACTACAAATCCCGCCTCTCTCAGGATGGCGCCCACCAAATTCCGGACGTCCTCATCATCCTCAATGACTACAGCAACCCCAGGCTCGCTCATTGATTCCCTCGAGTCGGCGCACATCCCCGCAAGCCCAGCGCAAAGCGGGAAGTGTCACCCAATACGTACGATACAAGCATTCAAGTTTTATAGCACCTAATATGTGCAATATGCGCCGTCACAACGTTCCGGTTTTACGCTCCGCCCCCTGCTCTTCCCGGAATCGGCGCGAAACGATATTTGGTCCGTGTCCCCCAAACGAAGGATTCTGCCTTGACTGAGCAGCCTTTGCTTCGCACAGCCGCCCGCATCTTTAGAAAACTGACGCCCAGAGCCCGGGTAGCCGTCTGTGAATTGCCTTTGACTCTGGTAGTCGGAGGATTGTTCGTCTCTGCCCCAGCCCTTTGGCCAAGCCTCATGCAGAACGGGTTGTTTGTCACCGGAATCCTCATGCATGGGATCCTTTTCGTGAGTTGCTTCCTGGTTCCATGGGAGCGTCTGGCGCCGGGCGCCAGCCTGGTCATTCCGGTCCTGGATCTGGTTGCCCTCGCATTTACGCGAAGTGGTGCCTATGGCTCGCTGCCAGGCCTCGTGGTTCTGGCACTTTTTCCCGTGATCTGGTTGTCCGCCTCAGGTCTGAGAACCAGGTCCAGCCTCATCATTAGTTTTCTGGGTCCCCTCGTCATTGCCCTCCCGCCATTCATTTCGCACCTGCCTAAGCCGCCGTCCTCCGACATGTTCTCGGTTACCGTCCTGCCCCTGGTGATGTTGGCGGTGGCAATTACCATCCGGCTCTCGGGCTCGAATGCGCGGATTCAGCAACAGCGTGTCAGGCAGCGTGACCAAGCGCTGAGGCAATTGCTCGCGGCCAGCAGGGATCGCGAAATGCTGCTTGCGACGATCCTGGACACCATCGACGTCGGAATTGTCGCCGTCGATTCCAAGGGCGAGACGCTTTTGACGAACAACCAACAAAAAGAATTCCAGCGCGTGGCGACTCCATCCCGGTCCGGAGCGGCGCCCACACGCGAGGAGCTATTGATCTTTGGCCAGGATCGGCTGACACCGCTTCCACCCGAAAAGAGCCCCACCCAAAGGGCAGTCCAGGGAGAAACGTATTCGGATTACCTTGTGTGGTTCGGTACGGGAGCAGAACAGCGGGCCATTTCCACCGCCGCGCGCAGCATGAAATACGGCGTTGATGAAGGGTTCGGGGGAGCCGTGATCGTGTTTCGCGACGTGACCGACGTCGTCCAGGCCCTCGCGGCCAAGGATGAATTGGTTGCCAACGTTTCCCACGAATTCGGATCGCCACTCACGTCCATCCTGGGCAACCTGGACTTGGTGCTCCGCGGAGATGAAGAGCTCTCGGACAGGGCGCGGACCCGTTTGGAAGTCGCCGAACGCAACGCCGAGCGGCTCCGTGCCCTGGTGGATGATCTGCTGATGTCAGCCGCCGCAGTGGAGAGCATCCACCTACGGCGTACCGACGTGGCCGGCCTGGTTGAAAACAGCTTGGTGTCAGCCCATGCGCAGGCTGATTTTGCCAATGTGGGCCTCGTGGCCGACGTACCTTCACCCCTCTGGGCAGATGCAGATCCACTGAGGTTGGGTCAGGCCCTGGATAACCTCGTGTCCAACGCCATCAAGTACTCCCCGGGTGGCGGACGCGTCACCGTGAGGGCTGCCCGGAACGACGGGTGGATCCAGCTGGAAGTTCAAGATACCGGCATGGGGATGACCACGGAGGAGACCTCGAAGATTTTCACGCGCTTCTTCCGGACAGGTGCCGCCCGCCAGGCCGCCATTCCGGGCGTTGGCCTGGGATTGTCCATCACCAAGTCCATCGTGGAACGGCACGGCGGCAGTATCACCTGCACCAGCAAACCCGGGAGAGGCAGCACCTTTACGGTTTCGCTTCCAGCCACGCCATCCGAGGAGAACTGAAGGCATAAGCCCGTTCAGTGCATAAAGCCGCTGCCATCCCAGTCGCGGTCGTACTTGCCGCACCGCGTGCAGCGCCTGTAGCGGCCGCTGCCATCTTCTGCCGATTCCACATGCCAGGCGTGGCCCAGGTTCAGCTTGCACAAGAGCATCTTGAGCATGGCGCTCTCCATTCCTAAACACGGGCAAACCAGCGAGCCGTGATTGCTTCGTGCCCCCTCAGTTTAGGCAGTGAGCCCGTTCGGCCGGTAGGGCATTGGGGTTCAGGCATGCCGGTTCCATGTCCTGGAAAGCCCTGATGTCCGGATTCGATGTCGTAGTCTGATGCGTAGTTGGGCCGGCTGCCGACCAACGGGCCATGCCTGTTACTTCCATTGGGAGGAATTGATGACAAACGCCACGGATGGTGCGGCTTACGGCCAGTCGGAAGTTCCGGCGGTGCCGCTGCAACAGCCGCAGCCCTTCGCACCGCCGGGAGTGCCTGCGGGCTCGCCTCCGTATGGCTCGTCGCAGCCTTTTGCAGCACCCGCTGCTGCTCCAGTGCCACACCATTACCAGCAGCCGCCCTTCCAGCAGGCTTCCTTCCAGCAGTCGCCTTTTCAGTATCAGCCCTACTACCAGCAGCAGCCCTTCCAACATCCGGGCTTCGGACCCCCACCTTTCCCGCAGAACCCTCCGCAGGAAAATTGGTCCAGCGGTTCCAAGAAGCGCATCGGTCCCTCGTTTTGGATCGTGGGCGCATTGCTTGCCCTACTCGCCGTGGCCAATGCTGTGACAGGGAATGGCGAATCGATCCTGATCTTCATCGGGCTGGCAGCGTTGCTTACTGGTCTCTATTCGCTCATTTTCAAGCGGCCCTCTTGGGCTGCGCTACCAAGCAAACAGGCGGCGGTAGTGGTTGCCGTCGCGGGAGCGGCCTCGCTTTTCCTCGGCGTGGTTGCTGCCGGGACTGAAGCGGCTCGTGATTCGGCAGTCGCCGCTGCTCAGCGAGCCCCGAGCACCACCCAAGACAGGCCCGGAGACGGGACTATTCAAGACGGGATCATCCAAGACGGAACATGGATTGTTGGGAAGGATATCGCCGCGGGAACGTATCGAACCATGAAAGAAGTCACAGGCGCGTGCTCCTGGCAGATCACGCGCCCGGGCAGCACTGATAGCTCCGAAGGAGCTGTCACTAGCGGATTTCCCATCGTGAAACTGGTCCGGGGCCAGAGGCTGATAACGGAAGGCTGCGGAGCCTGGGCGAAACTGTAGGCTCCGCCCCAGCTCGTGGTTTTTGCAGCCTCTATCGCAGCTGCTGTCCAAGGTACACCGATAATGCGGCACAGGAATCTGCCGACAGTCGTATGCCGTGAAGCGGTCGCCGAGCGCATGGGTCAGCCCCGCGCCGCCCAGTCCGCGTTCGTTGAACGCCACACTGCCGCGGCCACGAACGTGAGCCCGACGATCTCGAGCGCGCCACCGGCCACAGCGAACCACTCGTTGCCGACGATGATGTTGATGACGTGGCCGATGGTCCAGCAGATGATGAGCGCGCCTGCCCACCACGGCACCCCGACGGCGCGGCCGGCCCGGATCACCGCGAGGCCGAGCAGTAGCGTGCCGACAAGATTGCCGATCGCGAACAGCAGGTAGAACGGCTGTCCCCACGTCCCCGCGGGCGATGCATCCAGGGCGGCGGCCGCATCCACGCCGCTCGTGGCCAGGGCGATCCTGTCGAGGTTGGCGAAGCTGATGCCGAAGTAGCTGATGTAGCCGGTGACCATGAGCGCCACCGCCCATAAGGCCAGTCGCGGACTGGCCGGACGCAGCAGTCGCAGCGCAGCGGGAAGTCCGAGCACTGCCAGTAGTGATCCGACAAGTGCGAACATGATGGCTGCTAGCAAGGCGCCGGGAGCCGCAGCGGCCAGCTCGAGGCCGCCGGCGGAGCTGCCGGTGTCGCTGAGGCCGGTCGAGGTTGATACGCCGGCGTAGAGCGCATTGCAGACTAGCTGACAGACGAAGGCGACCGGTAGGGCGATCGCGGCGCTGCGGCGGCGGAACCCGGCGGTGGGATCCAGAACTATATCCGGGTCGGAAGCCGAAGCATTCATGGCCCGACTTTACGGCACTGTACCAGCAGCAGGAAGGGGCGGTACTAGAGGAGCCATGACCGCGGAGTTGATCGGTGCTGCTACTGGTGACCAGGCAACGAAGCCACCGACAACGGCACGAGCGTCCCGTCAGCTGGACTCAGGCAAGCGTCCAAGGGAAGCGGTCACTCATGCGGGCGGCAAGCGCTTTTTCCCAGCCATCTCTTCGGGCCCGGGTAGCGCCTTGGTGGTGCGCCACGTGTCCAAGGCAATGACCACGGCCAGAATGATGAGTGACAAAGAGACGGAAGCGACGACATCCGTCAGCCAGTGGTAGCCGAGGTAAAGCCTGCTGATGGCTTGGGTAACAATTCCTGCGACGGCGGCGCTGAAGCCGGCAATGACCGCACCTATCCTGCGGCGGCGCGAAAACACAAGGAATGCCCCCACAAGAAGGAAGTCGGAGGCGCCGAGTACGTGGCCCGACGGAAAAGAGTAGGTGCTGTCAGCGCCGAGCACCATGAGATCCATGGGCGGTCGTGGCCGCTCGACCAAACGAGTAATGACTTGGGCGAGGAGCACGCCGGTTAGCATTGCCCCGGCAAGCAAGAGAGGCCGCCAGAGCTTTCGCGCCCGGATTATCCAGATCCCGGTCACGGCCGCCACGATGATGGGCATCACTATGGGGCCAAAAATGGTGGCGAGGACAGCCATGACCGTTGTCGCCGCCGGTGAGCGTTGGCTCACGAACCACGAGCTGACCGTGGCATCCACCGTGGCCAGATCTATTTTTTGCTTTACTTCGGCGAGGATGAGGAAGAAGGATCCGGCGCCGACCAGCGCGAGGACAACCGCGATGACGTAGAGGACCTTCTGACTCCGCGGTGCAACGTATCGTTCCGGGATGGTGAGCTTATCGTGAAGCACTCCGGAGGTATCTCCAGGTTCTCCGGGGGCGTTCGACGGCGGTCTGTCCGGTGAGGGCATAACAAAGGATATCCGTTGCAGCGGCCGACGGACGGACTCGCTGGGATCCGGTCACAGCCTTAGAGGTAATCCCCAACGTGGTCCCGTGCGATTTCCAACAGGGTTGTGTGGAAGGCGACCTCGGCCGGGGCGTAGACCTTGTCCTGGCGTTGGGCGAGGAGCACCCGGCGCAGTGGGGCGGCAGCGCCGAGGCTCAGCACCCGGACGTCCGGGTGCTGTAGTGCAACGGCGGTTTTGGGCACCATGGCGACACCCATCCCCACGCTGACCATGGCCTGCGCTTCCTGATAGTCGTTTGCCAGGAATCCGATGGTCGGCTCGAAGCCGGCTTCATTGGCCGAGCGCCGGAGCACTTCCACCACAGGATGGGCATCCGCACGAACGATCCAGGATTCCTTTTTCAGATCCTCCATCTTTACTTCGTCGAGGTCGGCGAGATGGTGTCCTTTGGCCACGAGGATGACTGTGCTTTCCTGGAAGACTTCGGTTGTCCGGATGGCGTCGTCATGGAAGCGATTCCAAGGGTAGTCCCAGAGCAAACAAAGGCCGGTCTCCCCGGATTCGAGGTCTGACACCAGTTCCTCAAAGCGTGCGCTTCGGACTGAGAGGCTGATGGCCGGGTAGCGCTTCTTGAAGGCCCGGATCACCAGCGGCAAGAACGATCCTGCCAGGGTGGGAAACGTGCCCACCGTCAGGGAACCTCGGCGGAGGCCGGCGATCTGGTCGAGGTCGTTACGGGCCGCGCGCATTTGCCCCACCATCTTGCGGGCGTGCCCGGCGAGCACCTGGCCCGCTTCTGTTGGCACCACGCCACGCGAACGGCGGGTAAGAAGCGGTTGGCCTACTTCCTGTTCGAGCTTCCGCAATTGTTGGGAAACCGCGGACGGCGTGTACAGCATCAGATCGGCCGCAGCAGTGATGGATCCTTGCTCCACCACCTCAACCAGCAGAGCCAACCGCCGAATGTCGAATAATTCCTGGCCGTGATCATTAAGCATCAGTTAACTCTCCTCTGATTTTGGTTCATTCTATGCAATGCAGCGTGATTTGCCCCAGCTGTTGCCCAGCAAAACAGCCAAAACGCAGAAGAAAGACAGCCTTCCAACGTTCGATTCACAGTGAATGAAGCATCTCTACATGCCCCATCAAATATCCAACATTGTCTTCATTTGTGATCCGGATCATTCTTCTAATAGGCCCCTGAAACCCAGAGCGGCATGAGGAGATGGACGGATTGCCATGAAGATTGAAGCGGAGTGGATGCGTGGAGGAACCAGCAAGTGCTGGGTCTTCGAAGGTGAACACCTGGACGAAACCCATAAGGACCTGGACTCTTTGCTGCCCCGGCTTTTCGGAAGCCCGGACCACCGCCAGATTGACGGCGTGGGAGGGTCAACCTCCACCACCAGCAAAGCCATGATTCTGCGCCGTCCCGCCGACCCGGCTGTCGACGTCGAGTTCACCTTCGCCCAGGTCGGTATCGAGGAAGCGGCCGTGGACTGGGGGAGTAACTGCGGAAACTGCTCCGCGGTTGTTGGACTCTACGCGATCGAGAAGGGCTGGGTCACGCCCAGCGGCGACAACACCCGGATCGTCACGCGCAACACCAACACCGGCCAGATCATCATCCAGCGCGTTGCCACCCCGGCGGGCGCTTTGCCGATCGTCCCGGATGCGGAGATGCCCGGCGTCGTATTTCCCGGCTACCGGGTTGGCCTGGGCTTCAAGGATCCAGCCGGAAAGACGACCGGGAAGTTGCTGCCCACCGGTGAACCAACGGACACGATAAGTGCCGGTGGCACGCGCTGGACAGTTTCAATGGTCGACGCCGGAGCTCCCGTTGTGATCGTCAAGGCTGAGGAGTTGGGCCTGGACACCGCCCGCTTCGAAAGTTGGCAGGCCGGAGTGAAGCTGCAGCTGGACACCTTGGACCAGATCCGGCGGCAGGCCGCCGTCCGCATGGGCCTGGCCTCAACAGTTAAGGACGCTGCCCGCGCTATCCCCAAGCTTGCAATCGTCGGAGCCCCCGGCACAGGGGACAACGGCGCGGGGGACACCGGCATAGGGGATGCCGGCGATGTCAACGTCATGATGCTCTCCATGGGCAAGCCCCACCCCGCCCTGGCAATTACCGGAAGCATCGCCTTGACGCTTGCAGCAAGCACCCCAGGAACTGTCCTCAACAGCATCACGGGCAGCGAACCGCGTTCCATCCTGCGGCTTCGGACTCCTGCGGGCGTGATCGAGACCTGGAGCGAAGAGCGCGACGGGTCCCTGTTGGTCGGGGTGGACCGTACGGCACGCACCATCGCCACCACCACCCTGCATCTCCCGGAACTCCTCGGCAGCGCCGTCGAGCCTTCCTTCGTATCAGCCGCCCATTGACATTGGCTGCCCAGACAGCCCACTCAACGAGGAGTAAAGATCATGACTAAGACCGATTACCAAGCCGCCCCCACATCAGTGGATGATGTCCAGGACGCTGGTTCCAAACGTCCCAACCGCAGCCGCCGTATCCTGCTGGTAACAGCAGCCGTGATTGCTGTCCTGGGTCTGGCCGCTCTGATGTTCGGGGGCGCCATTTTCAACCCGGCGGCCACCTCGGGAACGGAGCCGACCTTGACCGCTACGCAGATCATTCCCTTGGTGATCCTCGTGGTCATGTTCGTTGTCGCTACCAAGTGGCCCCTGAACATCGGTGTGATGGGGCTGGTTGCCTCGTTCGGCGTCGGGTATTTCATGCTGGGCATGACCGATAAGGAGATCCTGGCTGACTTCCCGGCCAGCATCGTCCTGACGATCATCGGCGTGACGTACTTCTTCAGCATGGCAAACCGCAATGGAACCATCGACATCATCGTGCAGAACTGTGTGCGCCTTGTCAGGGGCAAGACGATGTTGCTGCCGTGGGTTTTCTTCCTCATCGCCGCCGCGCTGACCTCGCTTGGCACGTTCTCGCCTGCCGCCGTCGCACTTCTTGCACCTGCTGCAATGGGGTTCGCCTACGAATCGCGTATCCACCCTGTCCTCATGGGTGCCTTTGTCATCAACGGCGCACATGCAGGCGGGTTCTCGCCGCTCTCGGTTGCCGGCGTCCTGGTCCACAACATCGCCCACGATAACGGCTTCCCTATTTCCCAGGGCGGACTCTTTGCGGCGAGCTTCGCCATCAACCTGCTTCTCTCGGCGCTCTCCCTGGCTTTGTTCGCGGTCCTGGGCAAACTGAAGGATGGCACAGGGGTCCAGAACCTGGACCTGGAAACTCCCCGCACCACGCGGCCTCATGGCCAGCAGATCCTGACGCTCGTGCTGATCGCTGTCATGCTCGTCTGCACTTTGGGCTTCCGGATGCCGATTGGCTTTGTTGCTCTTTCCGCCGGCCTGCTGCTGGCGCTGGTCAACATCAAGGAACACCGGACGTTCATCGGCGGCGTTTCCTGGTCCACTGTCCTGCTGGTGGCCGGCATGATCACCTACGTCTCCTTGCTGCAGCATGTGGGCGTTATCGACACCCTTGCAGAGATGGCTCTGGCTCTTGGGGCACCGCTGCTGATCGCCTTGGTTCTCTGCTACGTGATCGGCGTCGGCTCGGCATTTGCCTCGTCCACCGCGCTGCTGACCGCGTTCATCCCGCTCGCCGGGCCGCTGCTGGCCTCAAGCACCTTGAGTGCGTCAGGAACGGTCGCTGCTCTTGCAATCGCAGCAACTGTGGTGGATGTTTCGCCCTTCTCCACCGACGGCGCACTGATCGTTGCCAACGCCCAGGAATCTGACCGTCAGCGTGTCTACAAGCAGCTGATGATCTACGCCGGTGGAGTGGTCCTGGTGGCGCCCGCCATGGCTTGGGCCCTCCTGGTTCCGACGGGCATCCTCTAAACCGCAACTTTTCACATGACTGCCGGCAATTCCAAGCTGGCACGCGGAGGGACCCATCCTGCATACCAACGCAACAGGTAACCCGAAAGACGGGCGCAGGGCTGGATCATCTCAACGCACCAGAGGCGGGGCCACCTATCAGGTGGCTCCGCCTCTGTCGTGCCGGCAAAGCGTACGACGGCGGTGCTGCCGCCGCCGCGTATGGGAGGGTCCGCTCTTTCGTGTAGCACAACGGTGCTCAATGCACGACGTTGAGTACACGATTGCATGAATACAGCGATCACTGTACTTTAGCGATATGGAAACCCTCACCCACGCTCCGGTGCTGGCCCGCTTCGGCTATGCAATCTCGGGCGCCACCAGGGCACGCGTACTCCTGGCCCTTGCTGATGCGCCTGCATTCCCGTCGGAACTTGCAGATTCCCTGGGTGTTTCCCGCCAGAGCATGTCCAACCACCTGACCTGCTTGCGTGGTTGCGGCCTGGTGGTCGGGGTTCCCGACGGGCGCAGGACCCGCTATGAACTGGCCGACCCACGCCTGGGCCACGCCATCAAGGACCTGATCGGTGTGGTCTTGGCTGTGGACCCCAACTGCTGTGCTCCCGATGGGACATGTGTGGCATGAGTACCGCCGTGCGGGAAGCAGCAGAACGCAGAACCGTCCTGACGCGTCGGATCAGACTCCTCGCTGCCGCCACCATCACCTACAACGTGATCGAGGCGGCAGTGGCACTATGGGCCGGCGGTGCAGTGGATTCCTCGGCTTTGATTGGTTTTGGGCTGGATTCGGTGATCGAGGTGGCCTCCGCAGTGGCATTGTCCTGGCAGTTCTCCGCCAAGGACCCGGAACGCCGCGAGCACTTAACCCTGCGGATTATCGCGATTTCCTTCTTCGCCCTCGCGGCCTTCGTCACGTTCGACGCCATCCGGTCCCTCACCGGTGGGGGAGAGGCCCAGCACTCGACGCCGGGCATCGTGATAGCAGCCCTCAGCCTGGCGATCATGCCCGTTTTGTCATGGGCCCAGCGCCGAGCCGGTCGTGAACTCGGTTCCAAGACGGCAGTAGCTGACTCCAAGCAGACATTGTTGTGCACTTATCTCTCTGCTGTGCTGCTCATTGGCCTGGTCCTGAACAGCAGGCTGGGTTGGTGGTGGGCTGATGCCGGCGCAGCGTTGGTGATTGCCGCCGTCGCCGTCCGCGAAGGAATCAACGCATGGCGTGGCGACGTGTGTTGTGCCGTGCCCGCCGCTGCCGTTAGTAATGAATCCGCCGAAGGCTCCAGCTGCTGCGCGGAATGCCGGACCCCGACGGATTCAGCCAAGATGGTCGTGGAATAACCAGCCCGGGCGTACGCTGGCCGCATGGAGTCCGAGGTCAGGACCGTCGCTTTGCGCACAGGGATCAACGTGCCCTGTTTTGTGCAGGGTCACCTCGCTGAAGGGAACGACGACGGCGGCGCGCCCTTGGTCCTGTTGCATGCGTGGGGTGAATCCTGGCGGAGTTTTGAGCGACTGATTGCCTCGCTTCCGCCTCTTACTCTGGTGGCGCCGGATTTACGCGGCCATGGTGGGGCTGACAAGCCTGAAGACGGGTACTCTCTGACAGAAGTCGCGGAAGATGTTCTCGCCATGTTGGATGCCTTGGGTATAGAGAGGGCTCATGTGTTGGGTTCATCCAGTGGCGGATACGTGGCGCAGCAACTCGCTGCGACCCATCCTGAACTCGTGCAGTCACTGATTCTGGTGGGATCCCCGCTGAGCCTGCACGGGAAGCCATTGTTTGCGAACGAGGTGGATGCGCTCACTGATCCGATTTCGGAGGACTGGGTCCGGGAATCTCTGTCCTGGTACCGGTTGCTGCATGCAGTGCCCGCTGCGTACATCGAGGACAGGGTGCAGGACGGGTTGGCCATGCCGGCAGCCGTTTGGAAGGCTTCCTTGCGTGGCTACTACGACGCTGTCCCGCCAACCGAAGCCGGAATCATCTCAGCCCCTACGCTCATCCTGTGGGGCGCACATGACCACATCGTCCCGCGGCACCATGAAGAGACCCTAGTCCGCCGCATCCCGGGAGCTCAGCTGAAGATCTACGAGAAGACGGGTCACCTGGTGTTGTGGGAGTGCCCGGAACGGGTAGCTGAGGATGTTGGGGCTTTTCTGGCTGGCGTTGCGGGGTAGGGCGGCTGCTCGATTCACTTGACGTGCCGAGGCTGACGCGGAGCGACTCTCAACCGACGGCGGCTGTTGGTGCGGAGGTTTTGCTGGCGGTGGTGTCGCCGATTTTGCTGCCGGTCACGGTGACGGTGATGGTTTTGCCGACGTCACCGGTGACCGGGATGTAGATGGCCGTCGTGCCGCCAACCACCGAGACGCCGTTGGCTTTCCATTGGTAGGTCAGGGTGACCGGGGATGGTCCCCAGATTCCTGGTACCGCGGTGAGTGTTGATCCGACTTTCGCGGTTCCGGTGATGGTCGGTACCGGAGCTGGCGTCAGCGCCGGCAAGGCGAGGACCGCGGCTGTTGGTGCGGAGGTTTTGCTGGCGGTGGTGTAGCCGATTTTGCTGCCGGTCACGGTGACGGTGATGGTTTTGCCGACGTCACCGGTGACCGGGACGTACGTGGCGGTCGTGCCGCCAACCACCGAGACGCCGTTGGCTTTCCATTGGTAGGTCAGGGTGACCGGGGATGGTCCCCAGGTTCCTGGTACCGCGGTGAGTGTTGATCCGACTTTCGCGGTTCCGGTGATGGTTGGTACCGGAGCTGGCGTCAGCGCTGGCAACGCGAGGACCGCGGCTGTTGACGCGGAGGTTTTGCTGGCGGTGGTGTAGCCGATTTTGCTGCCGGTCACGGTGACGGTGATGGTTTTGCCGACGTCACCGGTGACCGGGACGTACGTGGCCGCTGTGCCGCCAACCACCGAGACGCCGTTGGCTTTCCATTGGTAGGTCAGGGTGACCGGGGATGGTCCCCACACGCCCGGGACTGCGGTGAGTGTTGATCCGACTTTCGCGGTTCCCGTGATGGTCGGCACGGGAGCCGGCGCCAATGACGGGAGGGCAAGGACCGCGGCTGTTGGTGCGGAGGTTTTGCTGGCGGTGGTGTAGCCGATTTTGCTGCCGGTCACGGTGACGGTGATGGTTTTGCCGACGTCACCGGTGACCGGGATGTAGGTGGCCGTCGTGCCGCCAACCACCGAGACGCCGTTGGCTTTCCATTGGTAGGTCAGGGTGACCGGGGATGGTCCCCAGGTTCCTGGTACCGCGGTGAGTGTTGATCCGACTTTCGCGGTTCCGGTGATGGTTGGTACCGGAGCTGGCGTCAGCGCTGGCAACGCGAGGACCGCGGCTGTTGACGCGGAGGTTTTGCTGGCGGTGGTGTAGCCGATTTTGCTGCCGGTCACGGTGACGGTGATGGTTTTGCCGACGTCACCGGTGACCGGGACGTACGTGACCGCTGTGCCGCCAACCACCGAGACGCCGTTGGCTTTCCATTGGTAGGTCAGGGTGACCGGGGATGGTCCCCACACGCCCGGGACTGCGGTGAGGGTTGATCCGACTTTCGCGGTTCCAGTGATGGTTGGCACGGGAGTCGGACTCAGCACTTGGGCTGGGAAGGCAAGGTTGAGCGTTGTCGTGTTGCCGCTGACCATGGCCACCTGCTTCGCCGTAGCTTCGGTTGTCACGTTCCCAGAATAAAGGTCTCCCAGTTCTGGCTTCCCGGTGCTGACCTTGACCAGATATTGGCCTGTGCTAAGTCCCGGAATTGAGTACTTGCCAGTGGAGTCCGTATATGAACTGCGTGTGACGAGCGAGCCGTTGGTTGTGTAGGCGTATACAGGAACGTTGGCCACAGGCTTTCCTGTTCTGTCGAGAACAGATCCGCCGAGGGTGCTGCCGGAGGTCAGGGCCGCGTTGACGTTCAGGACTGGATTTCCAGCCTGGACTGTCAGCGTGGAGGCCTGTCCTACGCCCGCCGACTCGGGCTTGTTCTGGTAGAACTGGGCTTCCTCGGTGGAGTAACCACTGGAACGGTTGAACGCGACCTTGTAGGATCCGGCGGCAAGGCCAACGACACTGAAGTTGCCAGCCTGATCGGAATAGCCTTGCTTGACGGCTTTGCCAGTCCCATCCAGAACTGTGACTGGTGAATAGCCTTGCCTGGATCCGGAGACCTTGCCGGCGATTGAACCGCCGAGTTGGGCGGTGAAATTGACTGATGTTTTCTCCAGCCCTGCCGTCAGGGCCAACGATGATGCCAATTCAAATGAGGCTCCGCCATACCACTGGTCAGTTGCTCCACTGACGGAACCCTCAAGTTTGACCTTGTAGGAGCCTGTGGGCAGACCGATGATCCTGTAGCTGCCGTCGGCGTTGGCCCTGGTCGACGCCAAGGACGAGCCAGAGTTGGTTGCAGAGTATGCGTGGACGTACGCGTTGGCGGGAGTGATTCCGGCGGCTGCTGAGATCTTGCCGCTGATACTTGCACCCTTAGCCAAGGTAGCGTTGACGCCGCTCAGGTCCTGGCTGTTGGTCAGGGTGAGGGCGGTGGCCGTGGCGAAGGAAGCCGCATTGGCGTGCCACTGGTCAAGGGCCCCAGTTTGGTTGGCCGCGAATTTCAGTTTGTAGCTGCCCGCAGGAAGCCCAATGATTTTGTAGCTGCCGTCCGAGGCAACCCAGTCGGACTCCACAATGGAGTTGACGGAATCGCTCTTGTAGAGCTCAACTCTCGTGTTTTGAACTGCTATGCCAGCCGGTGCGGTGATCTTCCCGCTGATGGTGGCGCCCTTGATGTAGGCGGCGTTGATGGCGGTGAGGTCCTGCCCTGCGGTGACGGTCACGGCCGTGCCGGTGGCGAAGGTAGTTCCATTTTTGTACCAGAGATCAAGGGCCCCCGTGTCGTATCCACCGAAGTTCAATTTGTAGCTGCCGGCCGGGAGACCGATGAGTTTGTAGCTGCCATCTGATGCGATGGATGCGTATTGCACGTACCAGCTGGGGTCGTTGGCTTTGTACGCGTAAACGTAAGCACGCTCCAGACTGACACCGGCCGGTGCGGTGAGTTTGCCGCTGATCGTCGCACCCTTGACGAGAGTGGCGTTGATGCCACTGAGGTCTTGGCCCGTGGTCAGAGTGACTGCGGTGCCGGTGGCGAAGGAAGTAGCATTTGCGTGCCACTGGTCCAAAGCCCCGGTGTTGTATCCACCGAAATTCACTTTGTAACTGCCGGCGGGAAGCCCGATGAGCTTGTAGCTGCCGTCGGAACCGACGGAAGTGCTCGCGACAGAAGAATAGGCGTTATCGGATTTGTAGACGGCGACGCTTGCACCGCCCAGGCTGACTCCGGCCGGTGCCGTAATTTTGCCGCTGATCGTCGCGCCCTTAACAAGCGTGGCATCGAGACCGATCAAGTCCTGACTGGTAGTCAGGGTGATGGGCGTAGCGGTGGCGAAGGACGACGCGTTGCTGTGCCATAAGTCCAGCGCTCCGGAGTTGGAGCCGGAGAATTTCAGTTTGTAGCTGCCAGGCGGAAGCCCGATGATCTTGTAGCTCCCATTGGAACTGAGGATGGAACTCGCCACGTAGTAGGAGTCGCTGTCCGCCTTGTAGGCGTAGGCCCTAATGGTGGAAAGGCTGACGCCAGCAGGTGCGGTGACTTTGCCGCTGACCGTCGCGCCCTTGATCAGTGTGGCGTTGATGCCGGTCAGGTCCTGCCCGGTGGTCACGGCGAGAGCAGTAGCAGTTTCAAAGGAAGCGGCATTGCTGTGCCACTGATCCAATGCCCCCGTCTCGTTTCCGGTGAACTTCACTTTGTAGCTGCCAGCCGTGAGCCCGCTGAACCTGTAGCTTCCGTCGGACCCGATGTTGGCCGAGTCCAGGCTGTAGTCCTTGGAGTCTGTCCTGTATAGCTCGGCCCGGGTGTTGGTTAGATTGACGCCGGCGGGCGCCGTGACCTTACCGCTGATGGTCGCACCCTTGACCAAGGTGGCGTTGATGCCTGCAAGATCCTGTCCGGTGGTCAGGGTGACCACCGTGGCCGTGCCGAAAGAAGCTGCATTACTGTGCCATTGGTCCAGGGCTCCGGTGTTGTATCCACTGAAGTTCAGTTTGTAGCTGCCGGCCGGGAGGCCAGTGATCTTGTAGCTTCCGTCGGAAGCAACGGTTGCATACGTCACGGGTGATCCCGGGTCATCGGACTTGTACGCGTCGACGCGCGCGTTCGCAAGGTCGACGCCGGCAGGCGCGGTGACTTTTCCGCTGATAGTCGCGCTCTTCACGAGTGTGGCGTTGATGCCTGCCAGGTCCTGGCCGGTGGTTACCGTGACTAGGTTGGCCGTTTCGAAGGATGCGGCGTTGCTGTACCACTGGGTCAAGGTCCTTGAGTCATTACCGCCGAAATTCACCTTGTAGCTGCCAGCCGCAAGCCCTGCGAACTTGTAGCTACCGTCGGAACCAACGTAGGTGGAATCCACGTACGAATATTTGTTATCGGGACTGTAAATGGAAACCTGCAGGTATCCGAGGCTGATTCCGGTTGGTGGCGTGACCTTGCCGCTGATCGTCGCGCCCTTGACCAGAGTGGCGTTGATGCCGGTCAGGTCCTGGCCGGTGGCGAGTGTAACGGCTGTGGCGGTTTCAAAGGTGGCCGCGCCGCTGTGCCACTGCTCGAGGGCGCCGGCGCCACCGCCGTCGAACTTCACTTTGTAGCTACCGGCGGGAAGCCCGGTGATCTTGTAGCTGCCATCGGAGGCAGGGTATGCGGAGCCCATGGCGGGGTAGGAGGAGTCGGATTTGTAAATCACCACCCGGGTGTTCCGGACGTCTATGCCAGCGGGCGCAGCGATCTTTCCGCTCACGGTGGCGCCCTTGACGAGGGTGGGATTGATGCCGGTGAGGTCCTGACCCGTGACGAGAGCGATGACAGTAGCGGTGTCGAATGAGGTGGCTCTTAGGTGCCACTGATCGAGTGTTCCTGTGCCATAGCCTGAGAATTTCAGCTTGTAACTGCCAGCCGCCAGGCCAGTGAATTTGTAGGTGCCGTCCGCGTTGGCGTAGGCAGAGGCTACCGGAGAATACGAATCGCTTGTCTTGTACAGCTCTGCCCGCGTGTTGGTCAGGTCTACTCCCGCTGGTGCTGCGATCTTGCCGCTGATGGTGGCGCCCTTGACCAAAGTGGCGTTAATCCCCGTGAGGTCCTGGCCTGTGGTGAGAGCAATTGCGGTGGCCGTCTCGAAGGTTGCTGCCTTGCTGTGCCACTGGTCCAGGGCGCCAGTGTTATATCCACTGAACTTCAGCTTGTAACTGCCGGCAGTGAGCCCAATAATCTTGTAGCTGCCATCAGAACTTACAGAAACCGACCCAACGGGGGAGCTGGAGTAGCTGGCGCTGTAAGCGTAGACGTATGTGTTGTAGCCCAGGGTCACGCCAACCGGCGCTGTGATTTTGCCGCTGATGGTGGCGCCCTTGACGAGGGTGGCGTTGACGCCGGTTAGATCCTGGCCTGTCGTGAGCGTAATTGGGGTGGCGGTGTCGAAGGTCGTCGCGCCGCTGTGCCATTGGTCCAGGGCACCGTGGTTGTATCCAGTGAAGTCCAGTTTGTAGGTCCCCGCCGTAAGACCAATTATTTTGTAGTTGCCATCCGAATCAACCCAAGCGGAAACAACGGTCGAGTCCGCGTCGTCGGCCCTATATAGATCCACATAGGTACTGTTCAGGGCAACGCCAGCGGGTGCTGTGATTTTGCCGCTGATAGTGGCGCCCTTGACGAGGGTGGCGTTGATGCCGATGACGTCCTGGCCGGTGGCGGCCGTGATGACGGTGGCAGTGTCGAAGGACGCGGTGTTGCTGTGCCACTGCTCCAGGGCCCCTGTGTTGTATCCCCCGAACTTCACTTTGTAAGTGCCTGCCGGAAGCCCGATGATTTTGTAGCTGCCATCGGAGCCAGGAGAGGCGGAGGCGACATAGGAGTCCGGGTCGGTGGTCTTGTAGACGTAGACGCTCGTATTTTCCAGGGTGACACCGGCCGGTGCAGTGATCTTGCCACTGATGGTGGCGCCCTTGACCAGGGTGGCATTGATGCCAGTGAGATCCTGGCCGGAGGTTATGACGACGGCGGTCGCGGTAGCGAAGGACTCGGCGTTGCTGTGCCATTGATCCAGCGCACCTGTGTCGCTTCCGGCAAACTTCAGTTTGTAACTGCCAGGTTGAAGACCAATGAACTTATAGCTACCGTCCGAATTGATGTATGCGGTGCCCAGGTAGGAATTGACCGAGTCTGATTTGTAAAGTTCAACGATTGCGCCGCTGACGTCTATGCCAGCAGGAGCGGTGACTTTCCCCGCGATTGTGGCGCCCTTGACCAGGGTGGCATTGATGCCAGTGAGGTCTTGTCCGGTGCTGAGGGACACCGCCGTAGCGGTTTCGAAGGACACGGCGTTGCTATGCCATTGATCCAACGCCCCGGTGTTGTATCCGGTGAACTTTAGTTTGTAGGTGCCAGCTGGAAGGCCGATGACCTTGTAGTTGCCGTCAGAACCAACGTTCGCTGACTCCGCGTACGAATTGGCCCCGCTGGTTGGGTACGCCTCAACCCTCGCGTTACTTATGTCGACGCCGGCTGGTGCGGTGATCTTGCCGCTGATGGTGGCGCCTTTGATGAGCGTAGCGTCGACCCCAAGGAGGTTCTGACCACTGTTAAGCGTGACTGCGGTGGCAGTATCGAACGTTGAAGCGTTGCTGTACCAGGCATCCAGGGCACCCGTACCGCCTGCCAGGAATTTCAGCTTGTAGCTGTCGGCGGGAAGACCGGCGATGTTGTAGCTGCCATCGGAAGCGACCCAAACAGAATCGACGTAGAAGTCGGAGGAATTGGTTTCATATACCTCCACTCTCACGTTGCTGAGAATGGTGCCAGTGGGTGCAGTGATCTTGCCGCTGATGCTGGCAAGTGAAGTTTCGGCAGCGGTTGCTTGGAGGCCGCCTAAGAAAAACATCCCGGCTGCCGCAGCAAGTAAGACGGAAATCCAGACACGCAGATTTGTGGCAAAGTGCAGCACAGGCCCCCCCAATATGCACAAGCGGCTCCCAGAGGTGAACGAAGTCTCTGAGCCCCAACGCTTGTAAATTTAGGCTTAGTGTAGCGACGAAGACCACGATTCTGCTAAGAAGTCAAATAATGACAAGAGGCTTGGGAAATCTTTGGCAGGGATGTGGAGCTGCTCCATTCTGGAGTTTGAACACGCATGATTCGGCGTTGCCAATCACCGTTTGGCTTTCGGGGTTGCGGAATTAGTGGGTTCCTTCTTGAGGAACTGTGCAGTTTGCTTGACAGAAAAGGAAATGTTGGGGACGACTGTGAGCAGAAAACCGAGACGCCCGTTGACCTCCCTTGCAACGTCGCGGTTTCCCGGGCTATGCATCCTACTGACGGCCGTTTCCATTCTGGCGTTTCAGCCTGGCGGGCTCTTCAGATTCGTCTGGATCAAAATCACGATAATGATTCTCGCCGTTCTTTTCGGCGTCCTTTCGCCATCGGGCGCCCGGGTCCCACGCTTGCTGGGGGTCCTCGTGTTCTCCCTTGCGCTGTGGGTGCTCCTCGCCATGTCGCTGTCGGGCAACCCTTGGCCCAGTCTCGTCGGACGCTGGCCACGGTATGAGGGCCTTCTGACACTCGGGTTGTACTTAGCCATTTTCGTAGTTGGTGCCAAACTGCTGGGCGGGAGCGGGTCTCTTCCTCGATGGAGGGTCCTTCGCCTTTCGCTGGCGGCCGTGTCCCTTCCCCTACTTGTGGTCTCTGTCCTGGAATCCATTGGTCTGCGCCCTTTAGGCGGCGGTTTGGATGACCGCCCGGGTGCAACCCTGGGCAACGCGACGGATCAGGGCCTCGTTGGATTGATCATTGCGGGGGTTCTATCTTCACAGTCTTCCGCTGAAGAGGGTTGGCAAATGTGGCTGCGGCGCGCAGGGCTGGCCGCCGGCGCCTCGGTTGCCATCCTCTCCGGATCACGAGCAGCTCTTTTCGGGCTGGCGATGGTTTCGTTGTATGTCGCCATCCTGTGGATGCGAAGCCGAAACTGGTCCGGATTTAGGACTGTGTTGGGGGCCGGAGCGGTTACTGCCGGGTTTGCCGTTGCTGTATTCATCGTCCCAGCCACGAGGGAACGGCTGCTCTCAGCCGGAACCGTGGACGGGCGCCTGCTCCTGTGGGATAGAAGCCTGGCCTTGATAGCCGACCATCCGCTATTCGGGGTTGGCCCCAGTAGCTTCGTCGACGCTTTGCCGGCTTACCTGAATGATGACTGGGCCCGAAGAGTTGGCGATACCTTCCCGACCGACTCTCCGCACAACTGGATCCTGCAGGCTTTGGCGGCGGGCGGCTTTCCCTTGCTTCTACTCGCTCTGACCTGCGCGGGCACCGCTGTGTGGTTTGTCCGAAAGCGTCTAGTGGAGACCCAGGACCCGGAACTCAAGCGGTACCTGGTGATCACGGGCGTTGCCGTATTGGCGTACTGGATTGCGCTCCTGACGCATTTCACTTCCATAGGCACCACTGCGCTGGTGGCATTGCTGTGCGGTGGCCTGGTGGGGCGGGATAGCGATCCGGTGGCATCCACCATGGTCAGACCGCAAGCCGTTGCGTCACTATCGACGTTCGGCCCCCTTCTTCAGCGCGTCGGAGGGATCATCTTTGCATGCGTCTGCCTGGCAGTGGCGATTCCGGCCACTCTTGCCGAATGGCCAATGAGCGCTGGCGCCCAAGCGGCCCGGACGGGGGACCCTGAAGGTGCGGACAAGGCCTTTCAACTTAGCCACAGCCTGAGGCCGTGGGACAGCGATACTGCACTCCTCGCGGCCCAGGCCTTTGCCGGGCCAGCAACAACGGGGGACCGGCTCTCAGCCCAACATGCAGTTGAATGGGCGCGGCTGGTGCGTGAGGCTACTCCGCATTCCCAAGAGGCCGGTCTTGCGCTTGCCGTCGGATACATCTACAACGGCGATCTGGATGACGCAAAGGAACTGCTGGACGAGTTACTGGCGGAGGCGCCGTCATCGACCAGTCTCTTTGTCCAACGTGGTGTGGCGAATTTCGGACTTGGACGCACTTCCGAGAGCATTGATGACCTTCAAAGGGCAGCGACACTCGATCCGACGCTGGACACACCTTGGCGCATTCTCTCGGCGATTTACCAGCGAACGGGTGACGCAGGAGCCGCTCAGGCCGCGATGGAACGCGCTGAGGCACTGAGCCCGTAAGGGATTAGATCTGGTTAGGCGTGTGGTCGGCCACCACTCTGAGCGAGCGCTTCCCCCAACCTGGGCGTCTTCGAGGCGGGCACGAACGGCCACATCAGCTTGGAGATCCTTACTGACAGATGGGCTCGAGCACTTGTCATTTTTTGGAAGTCTTCTGTCAAAAACTGTCGATAAACCAGATATTTGATGACTTCAGGACCGTGAGTCGATCAGATAGACCGCAGGTTAACCCTTTGTAACTACTATGAAGTAGCCGTGCAGTGGGCAGGCAGTGAATGATATCGTCGTCCCTGGATAGACATTTGGGATTTCGGAACGCTATCCCATGGGGGATCTGCATCCGCAACATCACACGAATTTCGTAATTAGTCTCAGGGGGGACAATTGAAGAAGTCTATTGCAGCGCTTGCACTTGCAGGAATAATCGCACTGGCCGGCACGTCTCCGGCCATGGCCTCGACGTACCCGGCGCCGGGCAACGAGCAGGGGACCGTTTCCGACGGAACCATAGCTGCCGGCGAATCCATCACTTTTGCCGGCGCTGGCTACGTCGCCGGCGAAACCATCAATGTTACCTTCCAAAGGACCGGCGGCAAGAAGGATTCGGACGGCGAGCGGCCCGCTCCGTCCAGCTTCAGTGTTAATGCTGACGGGACCGGGGCTTTCTCCACCTCCATTACCTTCACGGATAGTGGTAGGTACACCATCAGCGCCGTCGGCGCCACGTCAGGCAACACGCGCTGGGCAGCCGTCACTGTTAATGCCGGCAAGGGCGGAGGCAACAACGGCGGCGGCAAGGGAAGTTCCGGATTCACTGGTGCTTCCAGCGTTACCGCCGTTGGCGCAAACGGCCAGGCCAACACCGCTGCGGATTCCAGCCTGGTCCTGTGGTCGCTGGTTGGCGGAGGTGCCCTGGCCGCCAGCGCAGCATCCGCAGCGCTGATTCGCCGTGCCAAGGGTAAGGCTTAGGCTTCAGTAAGTACTACGTCTATAAAGGAAGCAGGTGTTTCCCGGGAAACCGGGAAGCACCTGCCCTTACGTTCACCACGAAGTTGCAGCGGCTTCTGAATCAAAGAGGGTAGACCCCCTGTAAGCCATTTACTAATATGCGTATATCAAATTTCGTAATTCCCGTGAGGGTTTATAGAGTTTGCTCATGACTACACGGGGGAATATTGTGCGCAAGGCTGTAATTCCGGCTGCTGGACTGGGTACGCGTTTTTTGCCTGCCACCAAGGCAATGCCCAAAGAGATGCTGCCGGTTGTGGACGCACCGGCTATCCAGTACGTGGTCGAGGAAGCTGTAAATGCCGGCCTCACTGACATCCTCATGATCACGGGCCAAAGCAAGCGGGCCCTGGAAGATCACTTTGACCGGACACCGGCGCTGGAACGGTCACTGGAGCTGAAGGGCGATCAAGCACGCCTGGACGCGGTCCAGCACGCCTCGGCACTGGGCCCCATCCACTACGTGCGCCAGGGAGAGCCCAAGGGGCTTGGGCATGCAGTCCTCTGCGGCCGCCAGCATGTGGGAGACGAGCCTTTTGCTGTTCTGCTGGGCGATGACCTCATTGATGAGCGCGACGAACTCCTGACCACCATGATGGATGTTCAAGCGAAAACCGGTGGGTCGGTCATCGCTTTGATCGAGGTGGAGCCATCACAGATCAGCGCTTATGGCTGTGCCGACATCTCCTCTATTGATGGCGAAGGCTATGTCCGCATCAATAGCTTGGTTGAGAAGCCCAAAGTGGAAGATGCGCCGTCCAACCTGGCGATTATTGGACGCTATGTCCTGCACCCGTCTGTGTTTGACGTTCTGGAAAACACCGAACCTGGCCGTGGGGGCGAAATCCAACTCACGGACGCGCTCCAGACACTCGCCGTAGGGGAGGGCGACGGCGCAGGTGTCTACGGAGTGGTCTTCCGCGGCCGACGTTACGATACAGGAGATAAGCTCAGTTACCTGAAAGCCGTGATCACACTGGCCTCCGAGCGCCCTGAATTCGGCGAGGATTTGAAGTCCTGGATGAAGGATTTCATCGGTTAGGAATTGCCTTGGGAACTAGGCGAACTTTAGCTGCCTTCTCCCGGCAATCAACCGCGCTACTGCGATGCCAATGACAGTCCCAAGTGTGTTCATGACAACATCAACTACGCTTGAAAAGCGGGCTGTAATGAACAGTAATTGCCCAAGCTCCATACACGTAGAGACCAAGATTCCGAGCCCAGTGATGACCCACCAACCTCGTGTTGGGAAGGCCATAGCTGCAAAAAATCCGAGCGGAATGAACATGGCTACGTTTGCCGAGGATTCCACTACATGATAGTCGAACCAAGGCGGTACGCCGTGCCGGTGCAGGAAATTCAGCACGGTTGCGAGTGTTCCTTGGATGGGTTGGTCCACTGGAGTAGGCCAAAAACCGATAACACCCAGGCTCCCCAAATATGCGACTAGAGCTACGCGCCAGGGGAGTGTGTTTTTCAATTGCACCTCAAGAACTTCGGATCAGTGCCCAAGCGCTGACGCTGGCGGCGGCAACTGCCAGCAGTGCCAGGAGAACGTATTGGGGAAATTCCTGTGGAAGCGTCGGTAAGTGGTATGAGGGCAAACGCAGCTCGAAATGCCACCGTCGCCTACGCCAATGCCGCCCCATAATCATATGAATACCACAGAAGCTCTTGGACTTGGAACGCGAAAACAGAAAAGGGTGGCTTGTCGACGAAATATCTTCGTCGACAAGCCACCCGAGGTTTGAAGCGTGGTGCCTTTAGGCAGCAGCCTCGGTGTTCTTTGCGCGGCGGCGGGCGACCACCACGGATGCGGTACCAGCGGCCAGCGCGCCTGCGCCCACGAGGGACCAAAGGATCAGGCTGGAGTCAGCGCCAGTGTTTGCCAGCGGCACACCGCCAGTGTTCGCCAGACCCGTTCCCGTGCCGGAGTTGCCGCCAGTGTTTGAAAGTGCCGTGCCACCCACTACGACGGTGACGGGACCAACAGTGTGGCCTGAAGTGTTGCCAGTGGCAGTCAGGGCGTATGCTCCCGGGGTGTCGATGACGATCGGTGTTGCAAAGGCGCCATTTGCGTCTGCTACAGCACCCACTGTTGAAGGAGCCAACGGAATGCGACCGGAAATGGAGAGGCTGCCGGCAGAAACGCTACCGCCGCTAGCTGCAGGCGTGCCGGTCGGCGTGACGGTGATGGTAATGCCTTCACCGGGGGTAAAACCTGTGCCACTAAAAGTAAATGCTTCACCCGGTGCCACGGATGCGTCGGAAACTGCAACGCCGGAGTTTGGTGCCGGGTAGTTGGTTGCGACGGCCGGAACTGCGCCGACAAGAGCGATGGAACCTGCGAGCGTAAGCGCTGCAAGAGATTTCTTCATGTGTGTCCCCCTGAGACCCGTTTTGGTTACCACGTGTGTGTTGGAGATTTCCGGGGCCCTGAGCGACCCTAAGGCGAAATCTCATGTGTTGCCCAACAAGAACCTACCATTTCAGTGCTAGCCACTGCAAAGAAAATCCAAACCCGTTACAAAAGATTAACGAACTTGTCTTGTCCTATTCACAAGGCTTCATTTGTGCGGTTAGGACCACATCCTTGACGGGTTGCGTGGTGGGTGTGACAACTATTTCGGGATCACTATGCTGCACGATCCGACCAAAATTGAACTCCAAGGTTGTGCTCGCTCCAGGCGCAAGTCGGATGGTAGTCATTCCAACAGACCGCTGACTATGTCGATGGGCAGCGAAGGGGATCTGTTTTCCATCTTTGACAACCGTGTCAATATCCGACTGGGCTGGACCGTAAGCTAAGACGTTGGTTTGGACGCTGCCTGCCGGAACGCCAAAAATGCCATCGCCGGTCACGTAAGGCGGCAGTGAAGTTCCTGCATCTGCCGGTGCGGTGTTTGTGCTGGTCACCCGAACGACCACTTCGCGGTATCCATCCCTCGTGCAATCCTTTACCACCTGGACACTGCGTTTGATCCAGTAGTCCATTTTTGCGCCAGTACCGTCATTGAAGTAGACCCCGAATTCCGTGGGAGAAACACTGGATCCTGAGACGGCTCCTGCGATTGTGTACTTCTCTATGGTGGCCTGTTCCTCGGACGTCGCGGACCACAGCAAGATCCGGCGTTCATCAACGCCCATGGCCACAGCATCAATCAGGCGCTTGGGGTCACTCTTTCCATCTGAGATGGCGGAAAAGATCTCCTTGGCCGCACCGGCGAAGTAGACGTCCTGAAGGTCGGGATTCTTGATTGACGCGTAGGCGTCGGAGAGTAGTGTGCGCACTACATTTTTTGAGTTCAGTTCTATCGGGAGGTTTTCGCCGATTTTTTGCACTACGGGATCCGTGATTTGCACAGGACCGGTTGCCTCAAGCAGGAAGCTTAGGGCCACGGGATCGATGGAGAGAACCCCGTCCAAACGTTCCCCCGTCTTCTTTTCCCACATGGCATGAGCGGTGCGGGCCGTTGTGGCGAAGTCCGGCGTGAGGTTTACATCCTGCATGAACTTGCCGATGCGGGCGGAGTAGATCACCTCCTGCTCGGCGTCAGTGGGTATGGGTGGGACGAAGGTCCCTAGGGCGCCGGCGTTTGTTTGGGATTCGAGTTGCAGTTTGCCCTTATTCAAGCTAAGTACAGCCAGCGCGCCAGGGATACCGCCCGTAGCTCTGGATTCGGCGCTGTTCTGCATCAGGAGCAGGTACCGTCGTGGAGTGTCATCCCCCAACATCGTGGGAGCTAGATTGGCAGCGTCCGCAGCTGATTCGAGTTGTTCGCTGAGACCAGCCAGCTCTTCACGAGCCTCCATCAAGGGGGCTGATATCTGCGGCAGGAGGCTTCCCGTCTCGATGCTGTTTAGACGTTCGGAGGATTGCCGAACGGCGTTCGCGGCGGACTGAACCTTTGGCGCGGCAGTCCTCAGTGGTTTGAGATCCATCCCTTCCGACGTCGGCGTTAGAGTCTTCCAGTCCAGTAGCTGAAACGCACGAACAAGAGGAACGGCCCCGAGACGAGCGACGTCGTCCGCGGACGTTGCCACCTCGCTTGCCGCTTGTAGGTTGGGTCCCACCCAAGGAAGCATTGAAGTTGCCTTCCATAGTGGGTCATTGGCGGCCTCGCGGGCCGACCCGGTGTGCTGGACCAGGGCCGCCACGGTGCTCGTCGCCGCTGCGGCATCATTCGCGCTTAGTTGAGACTTGAGGGTTGGAAGTAGCGCAGTGGCTGATTGTAATTCGGACCTGACTGTTGCCACCTTTGACCCCAGCCAGGCACTCACACCCACAATTGCGATCGCCATCGCAATCGTCCAGATTCCCGCCACTACAAGGCGGCGACGGAGTTTTCTCCGGTAATGGGAGGAGCTGTTACTCGTCCTTGCCACGCCCTTGCGCTGAGTCGTTTCTTCGTGAGTCATGGGTTACGGCCGTCCAAGTCCGCGGTATTGCCAACCGGCAGCGCGCCACTTGGCAGCGTCAAGCACGTTTCGACCATCCAGAATACGAGGAGCCGAAACGCTCGTGATCAGTTCATATGGGTCGAGGCTTCGATATTCGTCCCACTCTGTGAGCAGGAGCAGTGCGTCTGCTTTGGCGACGGCTTTGCTCGTCTCGGACTCATAATGCAGCTCTGGGAATCGCTTCGCAGCGTTCGAAAGTGCCTTAGGGTCCGTGACTGTGACCACTGCTCCCTGGAGTTGAAGCTGGGCTGCGATGCTTAGCGCCGGTGAATCACGGACGTCGTCGCTCGCGGGCTTAAATGCAGCTCCCAATACGGAAATACGTTTGCCAAGTAAGCTTCCCTGACACAACTCGCGCGCTAATTCAACCACCCGCGTTCGTCGCCTCATGTTGATGGCATCGACTTCCCGCAGGAATGTGAGCGCTTGGTCCGCCCCAAGTTCTCCGGCGCGAGCCATGAAGGCGCGAATATCTTTTGGCAGGCAGCCACCGCCAAAACCAATGCCGGCGTTGAGGAACTTTCGCCCTATCCTGTCGTCAATGCCTATGGCATCTGCCAAACGCGTGACGTCGGCCCCTGCGGCTTCGCATAGCTCAGCCATTGCATTAATAAAGGAAATTTTCGTTGCAAGGAACGAATTGGCTGCCGTCTTGACCAGTTCGGCCGTTGGGTGATCCATGACCAATCGTGGAGTGCCCGAAGAAAGGGGCGTTCCGTAGACGTCGTCGAGGATTGCCACGGCAGGATGATCTTCGGATCCGCCAGCGACGCCGTAGACAAAGCGATCCGGATTCAACGTATCTGAAACGGCATGGCCCTCTCGCAGGAATTCGGGGTTCCAGACCAGGTGGGCTTCAGGTTGGGCTTCCGCCAGAACTTCGGAAAGCCTTGAAGCAGTGCCGACGGGGACTGTGGACTTTCCAACGACCAGATCGCCAGGGGCCAAATGAGGAACCAGGCTGGCAATCGCCGCGTCTACGAAGGACAGGTCTGCGCCGTTCTCGCCCTTCTTCTGCGGGGTGCCAACACAAACGAAGTGGACGGTACTTCTTGTCGCTGCCGCCATGTCAGTTGCAAACGTCAAACGTCCCGTTTCTTGTACTTCTTTCAGCAGTTCCTCTAATCCAGGTTCAAAAAAAGGGGCTCGTGCTGAAGACAGCTCTGAGATCTTGTCTTTGTCGACGTCGATTCCGACGACTTCATGGCCGAGTTTGGCCATGCACGCAGCGTGGACGGCGCCCAGATAGCCGCAACCGATGACGGAGATGCGCATAGTTCTTGCCTTCCTCATTTGCGGTCAGGGAGTGTCCGTGCCGCGTTACATGTTTGTTGACGGTTAATCAGACCGCGCCAGTGCTTGCAAAAACGGCGCGAAACGTCTTGAAGAGAATCACGACGTCACCCATCAGCGACCAATTCTCAACGTAGTAAAGGTCCAAACGAATGCTTTCTTCCCAGCTCAGGTTGGATCGACCACTGACCTGCCACAATCCGCTCATACCAGGGCTGACATACAAACGCCGATATGCTGCGGCGTCATAAAGGGCGACTTCACCTTCTCGTTGCGGACGCGGACCGACCAAACTCATGCTGCCCGACAACACGTTGAGCAGCTGCGGTAGCTCGTCCAAAGAGAACTTGCGGAGAATTCTTCCAACGCGCGTAATCCGGGGATCATTCTCGACCTTGAAGAGGGGTTTGTCCGACGTGCCTTGGGCAGCCAGCAGCTTCTGTAGTTCGGCGTCCGCGTTGATTTTCATAGATCGGAACTTCAGCATCTTGAAGGTTGTCCCACGCAGGCCCACACGTTCCTGAGAGTAGAAGATCGGCCCGCTGCTAGTAGCCTTTACAAGGACTGCCAGAATCACGAAGGCCGGCGACAAAAGCAGTGTCAACGTTCCGGCGATGAGGATGTCGAATGCCCTTTTGGCAACTCTCTTTCCTCCGGTCAGCTTGGGTGTGGAAACGTGGATCAGGGGAAGTCCGGCGACAGGTTGGGTATGTATTCGAGGCCCGGCAATATCCGTCAACGCCGGCGCCAGAATCATGCCGATATCTCGCGCCGACAACTCCCAGCCGAGTCGGCGGAGGTCCTGAGGCAGTAGCGCAGCCCCGGTTGAGATAGCAACCGTGTCGACCTGCGTGGCGTCTATTACCGCAAGTATGGCTTCGACGCTGGTTTCTGTACCGGTGACCGGGACATTTAGTTCCGCATTGAATTCGGACACGCCGTCGAACCCGGGTAAGTGAGCTGCTGCCGGCACGTAGCCGGCTGCCGGCTGACTCTGGAGAGACTTTACTAGATGCGCTGCCGAATGAAGGCCGCCAATGATAAGTACACGGGACGCGCTTCTGCCCTTGGTGCGTTCAAGAGCTAAATGCTGACGAAGCAACCACCTCACGGCCAGGAGGCCGAGGACTCCAGCTGGAAAGGCTAGGCCTACAAATCCGCGGGCAGTGTCGATTCTTAGGGCGTAAGAGAAAACGGCCACGAATCCAAATAGCCATCCCGAAGCGGCGACAACACGTTTGTACTCCTCGGAGCCAGCACCAAGAATCTTGGTTTCCCGGGTGCCCCAATAGCCCAACATGATCCACCAAACGACGCCTAGCCCTGCGGCAAGAAGGACATAGTCGCCGTCGCTGACTGCTACGTCCGCAAATCCGAAACGGACGCCGTATGCCCCGAACATCGCCCAAATGACGACGCATGCATCCAGAATTTGGATCCGTGCTTCATATTTTCGCTGCCACGTCCGCCACTGCAATCGCGCAGTCCCCATACCAACCCCCTGGACGGAATGACACTCTACCGAAGTGAATAATACTGGTAATCGGGGTCGATTCATCCACGGCGACACCTTGCAAGTCACATAACGTTGGAGTGCACGAAAGGTGTGTGGTCGGTCACACAGGCGGCCCGAGGATGTAGGCGTCTTTCACCTTCGGGAAACACTAGTGTTCGATTGACATGATACAAGTAGAAAAGTTTAACGATATGCCCGAGGTGGGCGCGATTAGGGGACCGATGGCAACCATGGATAATGAGATCGGACTCCCGGATCAGCCGCTAATAGTCCACGAATGGTTCGCCTCAGTTGGCGGTTCGGAAAACGTCGCCAGCGCTATCAGGCAGACTTTTCAAGGTTCTGACTTACTGTGCCTGTGGAAGGAACCGAACGTAGAGATTTCGGGGCCAGGGCGAGTGCTGCAAACCATCTTAGCGATGCAACCCTTTCATGGGCGCAAAATCCTAAGCCTTCCTCTGATGCCACTTGTCTGGCGCTGGACTAAGGCGCGCCACCACAGCTCTCGTCTAGCGATTGTAAGTTCACACCTCTTTGCTCATCACGTGGCCGTGCCGCGAAGGATGCGAAAACTTTTGTATGTTCACACTCCCGCTCGATATATCTGGGAGCCGGAGTACGACACACGAGGCCAGAATCTGCTGGTCCGAATCGCAGCCGCCGTCCTCAAACCCATTGATCGCAGACGTGCGGCGGAGGCGCATGGCATCGCAGCAAACAGTGAGTTCGTGCGCCAGAGAATAATCAAGGCATGGGGACTTGAATCCCGAGTCATCTATCCGCCCGTTGAGGTAGAAGAAATACTTGCGGTCGATGACTGGGCGTCCGTTCTGGAGCCGAGAGACAGAGTGACCCTTGATGCTCTGCCGGACGCTTTTGTCTTGGGTGCATCGCGATTTATTCCGTACAAACGTCTGGACCTCGCCATAGTAGCTGGCCAATTGGCCGGTATGTCGGTGGTTATTGCTGGGGCCGGCCCTGAAGAGGGCCGGCTGCGTCAGCTAGCCGCGGCAGCCGAAGTTCCGGTCCACTTTGTCATCGCGCCGTCAAATAGCCTTCTTAGGGCTCTTTATCAGAAAGCGCGCGTCTACGTATTTCCTCCAATCGAGGATTTTGGAATCATGCCCGTCGAGGCGATGGCTGTTGGTACTCCAGTTGTTGCGAACAGGATCGGCGGCGCCAGCGAAAGCGTTCTGGATGGAGTAACTGGCGCTCACTTCCATCCGGACGACCAGGAGTCCCTTGCTGAGGCTATCGGCCGTTCCCTTGAACTCGACCGAGGCGCAATCGCTGAGCACGCGCTCAAGTTTTCTAGGCAACGCTTCGAATCTGAAATTCTTAGTTGGGTTGCTGACTCATACCCTACTTACTAGACATACTTGTGCTTTTCCCCATGCAGGGCGGCCCATTTACCTCACCCGATACTTGAATCTTGAAAGTGGCAAATAGAGATGAACCAGAACGATCCTCACATCTTGATACTAGGTACCGCTGATTGGAATCAACCGATTGCGACGAATCAACACTATATGGTTAGAGAGCTGTCCCAAACATTTAGGACCACCTTCGTGGAGTCGTTGGGCCTACGTAGGCCTGAGCTAAAAGTTCGTGATTTGAAGCGAATGGCAAAGCGGCTCCAAGGGGTACAAAAACGATCGAACATGTTTCGTCCGCTTGATAGAAATACAAATGTCATTTCTCCGAAAATCATACCGATACACACTTTTCCTTGGCTAAGTATTAACCGGCAATTGCTTAATTCGTATTTCAAAGCGTGGACGGAAAGTCCTGCGCGTGTCTTCTGGACCTATTCACCCCTCACCTATGGTTTTGAACAATTTTCAGAAATATCTGTCTATCACTGCGTAGATCTCTATGCAGAATTTCCGGGAATCGATTCGCGTCTGATTGACAGGGAAGAGCGTCGACTGGCGAACACTGGAATAACGGCCATTGGTAGCAGCAAGGTCGTTGTCCAACACCTTGAGAGGCAGGGATTCACGAACGTAATCTACTGGCCAAACGTTGCCGACACATCAGTCATCAGCGCGGTTGTGGATGGAGAATCTCTTAAGCGCAATGGCGCTGTTTTTGCTGGAAATTTGAGTGAAAAAAAAGTTGACTTCGAACTCCTGGATGATCTCCTGAGGAGCGGGGTGGAGCTTCACTTGGCTGGTCCAGTCGCCGAAGGCGGCGGCGAAAGTCAGTCTCTCGTTGACGCTCTCCTGAATCGCGGAGCCCACTACCATGGAGCCCTGACCCTCCAGGAATTGTCGAAATTGATGGCTCGTTGCAAAGTTGGCCTAGTCCCGTACAAGTTGACACCTTATACAAAGGGCGTGAGCCCCCTCAAGACCTATGAATATCTTGCTGCTGGGCTGGCGGTTGTGTCGACGCCCATTCCCGGGGTGGCACCGGATGCACCTCATGTGAGTGTTTCCGAAAGTCACAGGCACTTTGTTGATCTTGTCCGTGGGCAACTCGATTTACCCGCGGTTGATCGGGTGGTCGCCGCTAGGAGGAGTCTGGCGGAGCAGAACTCATGGGTAGGTCGGGGCCAGGAAGCACGAGCCTTGGTCGAGCGATTGCTTAGCGAGACTTCGTGACTCGGATCGAGGTCCGATTCGTGCCCAGGTTTGACTACATTGACGCCAAAGAAGGGAATCGAACACCCAGATGAAAGTATGTCATGTAGCTCGCGACATCCGAGCATCGGGTGGGGGCGAGGTGGTAAAACAGGTTGCGCGCAAAATGGCGCAGCAGGATATCGAAGTCGTGTTGATCACGGACACGCCTTCCCTTGATTTGGGGGATGGTATCCGCACAATAGAAACCCCGTTGGGTGCCAAGCTGCTCGAATGGATTCCAAATTCGCGCAGTGGATGGCTACTTCGCCACACGTTACAGATTGCAGTGTTTACGATTATGTCGAGTCTGATCGCACTAAGATTTCGTTGGCTCGGTTTCTTGGTTTTCAATCACAACTGCGAGTCATTGGTTGGCCAGGTCCTCGTAATGCATAATGTTTTCTCGGCTGAATTCGCCGCACGGCCTCTTTCTAGGGTTCAACGGATTAAAGCGCTGGCAAACCCGGTCCGAATCATGCGTATAAGCAAGGAGATCTTGCTCTCGCGGCCATCATTCGGAAGATTGCTTGTTTCGGTTTCCGAGGGGGCCCGTCCTGACGTCGAGAGGCTGGCCGGAGGCTCTGATCGCATTTATGTGATTGAAAACGGTGTTGATGTAAGACGCTTTGGGCAGAGCAACGACCTGGAGGTTCCACTACTGGTTTCCGACTGGAAACGTGCATCTGGAATTGATCACGCAATTCTCTTTATTGGGCACGAATGGAAGCGGAAGGGTCTTGATGAGCTACTAATCGCAATCTCTGCTCTCCCGTCAAACTGTGGACTCATCGTCGTTGGTGGAACCTCCCAAAACAGGCAACTTTACGATCGAAAAATCACGGAGTTGGGCATTGAACCGAGGGTTCTTTTCGCCGGTGAGTGGGCTGATGTTCGCCCTTTTTTGGCGGGTTCCAGTATCTTCTGCCTTCCTAGTCATGCAGAGACAATGCCTCTTGTTGCTCTCGAAGCGCTGGCGGCTGGCCTCCCAATAGTCCTGACACCCGAATGCCCTGCGTCAGGGCTTATCGTTGAGGGCCTGAATGGTTCAGTCACGAACTGTATTCCCCTTGAGATCGCTCAAGCCATTGAGAGGACGCTTAGCCTTGGCGGGGGGGAAGCAAATTCCGAGAAGATTAGATCGACTGTTTATCAGTATGATTGGGATACGGTTGCTAAAGGCTACGTCGATCTGGTTGCAGAATTTTGCCGTTCTGCACGGGGGCCCGCTAGCAGGAGCTCCACCCAGCAGTTAGAGGCCAGGAACCGTCGATGAGCCGCTTCGCCCGCGGCTTCTTAGTCCTTGCTGTAGGAAGTCTGCTCGGCAAAGTTGTTGCACTCTTACGTGAAGTGGTCTTCGCAGGCGCTTTTGGAACAGGTGCGATCGCTTCTGGATTTCGAGTCGCGCAAACGGCAACAATCGTGCCGGCCAATCTTGTTTCTGGGGATCTTCTTTCGGCTGCATTCGCACCAAGCTATGCACGAGAGATCAAGGTTAACGCAGCCAGAGCGCAGTCAATGCTACGCGGCTATATTCTGTGGATCGCGGTCATTCTGATCGGAGTGGCCTTCGCTGTTTACTTCGCGAGGACTCCACTCGTAGAACTCATAGTCCCAGGGGTTGACGCGGCGACTACGGAGCAGGCAACGATGCTGCTGGGCCTCCTGTGTTGGGTTATTCCTCTGTACGGATTGTCAGCGGTGCAGGCGTACGCGCTTGGGGCGCACGGCAACTATTTTCCAACTTCTAGCCGTCAAATGATTCAAAGCTTTGGATTATTGTTGGGAACCATTCTTGCGGTGTTTACAAGCTGGGTGCCATGGCTCGCGATCGGGCTGCTTATGGCCTGGGTGGTAAACGCGGGGATATGTTGGGTGCTGCTTCTTCGGGGACGACTTGTAGGACTACCTGATGCTTGTGACCTCAGGGAAGGCTGGCGATTCGTTGTCGACGGGGCAAAGGGAATTGCACCGCTTTTCATGCTTCCAGTAGCGTTACAACTGTCCATCGTGCTGGAACGAGTCTTTGCCTCCTTCGGTGATCCTGGGCTTGTTGCCGCTGTTGACTATGCCCGAACCGTTTCTGAATCAGTTATGTCCGTCGTGGCCGTCCCTCTCGGCATCCTCGGCCTTACGCAGCTCTCCGCACTGGGCCGCCGAGACTACCGACGCCAAGTTTCACGCATGAATGATGCCATAATGGTGTTGATGCTCCCCGTATCCGCAATTCTTGCCGTGAGTTCGGGTTCGATAATTCACCTGCTCTATAGGCGTGGTGAATTCGGGCCGGAGGCTGAGCTGCTTACGACCAATGTACTCTTGGGGTTATCTTTAGGGTTGGCCTTCCAAGTCTTGGGATACTCTCTTTCAAGAGCCCTCACCGCGGTGGGACGCAACCGCGCTGTGCTGCTTTGTACACTGTTGGCCATTGTTAGCCAGGTCCTTGTGCAGTGGTTAGGCGTCTCGCTGGTTGGCCCGATTGCCATAGGCTTGGGTCCATCCGCTTATGGGTTCGTCTTGACGCTAGGGACCGCATTTGCGTTAGGGCTCGAGCGGCGAGTTGCACGGCAATTGCTCGCCACTTCGCCGGCCATCGCAGTAACGGTTCTGTTGGCCCTTGCTAATCTTGAAGTTCTTTGGGACTTGGCATACGTAGGTCTTGGATGGGTTGCAAACCTCCTGCTGGTCCCGTCGCTCAGAGCCTCACTAAGGAATATTGTGAGATCAGCTTTCCTTTCCGTCCTCTTGAGGAGATCCAAAGAATGACCGGTTTTTGCCGTGGATCTCGGCGTCAAAGCATCGATGAATACCGAAATGATAGGTAAGTAGAGCAATGCCAGACAACATCTATTCGCCAATTCGTGTCTCCGTGTTTAGGCATTCGGTATTCAAGCCATCTGAGCAATTTATCCCGATGCAAGCCCAAGCGCTCAAGGTTTCGAAAGTCTTGATCACTTCCCGAGATCCAATTGTGGCACCAATACCAAATTTGAATACGGCGACGATTTCTGATCAAGGCAAATTAGCCGTAGTTAGACACACATTATTTGGTGACCATCGGCCGCTCAGACGAATCCTGCAGGAGTACGACATAAATATCGTGCATGCACACTTTGGAGTGGAAGGAATGTACTCGCAGGGAGCAGCGCGCTCCCTTGGCATCCCGCATGTCACGACATTGCACGGCTTTGACGTTACTACGTCCAGGTCTGCCTTATTCAGCTCGAAGCGGCCCGCATGGGTTTATTATTCGATTTTTCGAGGAAAATTTTTGAGGTCCGCGGACCTCCTTATTTGTGTGTCGCGACATATTCAGCGCCTTGCAATCGAGCTTGGTGCCAACCCCGAGAACACCACAGTCATCGGTACGGGGGTGGACACTCGAAAGATCCAGGTCAGTGAGATACCCGACGCTCCTGTTATTCTGCACGTTGCCCGCTTGGTAGAAAAGAAGGGAACGGCTGACTTGGTTAGTGCGTTCGCCCTGGTCCTTAAAAAGATTCCAGAAGCGAGGCTAAGAATTATAGGGTCCGGACCGCTGGAAGAAAAGCTTAAGGCACAGGTGGCCCAGCTGGCGCTGACAGATTCCGTTGATTTTCTGGGTGTTCAGCCGCACGATCGCGTTTTGGCCGAACTACAAGGTGCTCGTCTACTCTGCCTTCCTAGCATCACCGCAGCGTCAGGGGACCAGGAAGGGTTGGGGCAGGTAATCTTGGAAGCCGGGGCCACAGGAAGGCCCGTCATCGCGACGGAACACGGCGGAATCCTGGATGCGGTCGTGAACGGTGAAACGGGCTTGTTGGTTCGGGAACGGGATGTTGCGGGCTTGGCTGAATTATTGATTGCAGTCTTAGACGATAAGGAACTTGCCGCCAGGCTAGGCCTATCGGCTCGAGGCCGTGTCGAGCGCGAGTTTGATGTACAGTCTCAGGCTCAAAAAGTTGATGCTGTCTATCGTCGTGCCATGAGCTAGTCTGCGCGCCTTGAGTCCTATCGTGCAGGAGGCCGTAGGAAAGGAGCCCCAGTGGCGCTCCGAATCCCAGTTGTTCACGGTCTTGTTGTTGGGTAACTTCATTCCCGTTTGAGCCAAGGCGTAACGCACCAACGTTGGTGTCGCCTCGTGGGTACACTTGACCTAGCGTTTGAAACTTGCCGCTGGCTCAGAGGTGGCGACTCGCAGCGAAAAATACAGGGGGACCATAATTTGGATCTGCACGAATACGCACGCATATTGCGTCGCAACTGGATCTTGGTTGTCGCTATTTCGATGGCAGGCCTTCTAGCCGGCGGAGCAGCCTCAATTTTGGTGAAGCCAACATACACCGCGGATACGCAGCTCTTCGTAGCAATTCAGAATTCAGGTTCCGTGCAGGAACTGCAGCAGGGGAACACTTTCAGCCAAGCTCGTGTTCAGTCTTACGTCAAGACAGTAAAGACACCCGCTGTCCTTCAGCCTGCAATCGATAGCCTGGGGCTCAACCTAACGGCGAGCGAACTTGCTAAGAACGTTTCGGCTGGATCCGATCTGAATACGGTTCTTATCAATATTTCCGTATCTGATACTTCTCCGGTGCAAGCGGCCGCCGTCGCCCAAGCCGTTGCAGATAGCCTAATTCATGTCATAGACGGTCTTGAAAGGCCGAAAAACGGTGGGGCATCGGCAGTGAGCCTTTCAATTGTGACACCTGCGGTTGCACCCAAAACGCCCTCCGCCCCCAATACGCGCCTAAACTTAATCCTTGGCCTGATTATCGGTGCCGCGAGCGGCGTTGGAATTGCACTGCTTCGAACGACTTTGGATTCTCGGGTTAGAGGTGAGAGCGATCTTCGGCAGGTTACAGATTCTCCGTTGCTTGGCGGAATTAGTTTCGACGCTGGCGCCGTCCAGCGCCCCTTGCTGACCCAGGCCTCACATCAAAGTCCCAGAGCCGAGTCTTTCAGGCAAATACGCACGAACCTTCAGTTTGCCAATGTGGCTGGCAAAGCAAAGACGGTTTTGGTCACATCATCGGTGCCTGGGGAAGGCAAAAGCACAACGGCTACGAATTTGGCCATCGCCCTGGCTCAGGCCGGACAATCTGTTTGCCTGGTGGATGCAGATCTACGACGTCCGACGGTCTCCAAGTACTTAGGCCTTGACCGCAACGCGGGACTAACGACGGCGCTCGTAGGAATAGCAGACATCAATGACCTGCTTCAGCATTGGGGAGACGATCAGCTTTACGTCCTGACTTCGGGACAAATTCCACCGAACCCTAGCGAGCTTCTCGGCTCCGATGCGATGAAACGACTTGTAAAGAGGCTAGAAGATGCCTTCGACGCGGTAGTTATTGACGCCCCGCCCCTACTCCCCGTCACTGATGCGGCGGTCCTAGCGCAGCATGTGGGAGGCGTAGTAGTAGTGATCGGCACCCAGAAGCTCCGGCGACATGAGCTTCAAAAATCACTTAACGCCCTGGAGATGGTCGGTGCCAACATTCTTGGGATTGTGTTGAACCGTCTGCCGCTAAAGGGTCCCGATGCTTACTCGTACACGTACTACGTGCAAGAGGAAGAGGGATCGCGTAAGGTGCGGGCGTCCAAGTCGAGCAAGCAAGGTAACCTGACCGTAAAGAGTGGCGATCCTGCTGACTTCGACTATGCGCGGCCGGCAGGGTCTCTCTCGGGCCGAAGGCGGTAGTTTTCGTCGCTTTCGACGTTTGGCTTCCCCTCAGTTTCTCGGCTCTGTGGTTTGCGGTGAAACGATTCCGTGTCTTGAAAGCTGAAGGGCTCATAGCCCTGCCGTGATGGATGTTCTCTACACATTAATCAAGAATCGGGAGCTACGAGCCTTGATCGAGCCTACTTTTCCGTGCCTGATGCTGCCATCGCTCTCTTCAACTTCCCGGACTTCCGCGTGGCCGACATTGAAGTCCTCGCTTTCGGTCAGCGCCAGTCCACGTCGAAGCCACTGCCGAAGCCGGCCGCCTGTCCAGGGGCGTGATCAGCACCCGAGTGCATTCCGGCCGGCCTGGTCGAAGTGTTCTGGTCCAAACGGAGATTCTTCTGCGATGAGTACCTATGCCCGGACATTCGCCGAGGAGACTACCGAGGTTCCCGCAGGGCATGGTCCACCCGCCGACTCCGCTACGCCCTGATGGCCCGCCGTCATCGATTCCGAACGGGCAGCCGCTGGGGCCGCATCCTCGTTCGGTGTCTCGTGGTGGCAGGTGCAGCGGGCCTTCGACTCCGCTGCGCTGACGCTGCTCGATGTTGATGCCCTGGCACCGCGGATGCTCGGCATCGATGAACACCGCAACAGGACTGTGCGGTTCTTCCGCCACCCTACGACCGATGATGCCTGGAAACCCTACGAACGCTGGATGACTACCATCGTGGATCTAGACACCCGGACAAGCGCTCGGGATTGGGACGGCCGTGACAGCGTGGGTGTCGGGGACTGGTTGTTGGCCCAGACACTCCAATGGCGCGTGGACCTGCAGGTTCTCGCTATCGACCCATCAGCCGCCTTCCGCAAGGCCCTGCTAATGTGGCTCCCAGGGGACCGCCGTCTTGGTCGATGCATTCCATCTGGTCAAGCTAGGCAACGACATGCTCACCGAAGTCCGGCAACGCGTAATCCAGCAGGTAGGGGGTGGTCTGCGAGGCGGGACACCGCTTGGCTCTGACCCCAGGCTATTCCGTCTGACTCTTACTTTCATAAGACACGGAGGCTTTCGGCACCACGGACGACGGTGGAACAAGGGGACTTCACTTTCTAGGCAATCTCGATGTGTCCGCAGGTACATACCGACGTCAGAGCTTCCCTGCCTAGGAGAGTCCAAGGATGCTCTTGTAACTGGCTACCATAGATTCGCGAGTGTATATCGCCGGCAACGTGACCCTTTCGGCGGCGACGGCATCGGCTATTGCTCGGGAAAGGGTTCTCGGGTCGGCGACGTTTGTGAATCTCAGGCAGGGAACAAGATCGGTGTCCCAATCTGAATCTTTGGGGACGATGACTGGCAGGCCGCAGGCAATGGCCTCAAGGACAGCCAGCGGTAGTCCTTCGCGTTGCGCGTCCCGTACAGGGAAGACGAAGGCGTCAGCAGCGCGAAGGGCGTCATGGACTCCATCCTTATCCAATTGGCCAGTGAATACCACTCGATCACTAACACCCGCATAGAGCGCATATTCCCGGAGGGCACCAGACTCGGGGCCATCACCAACGACCAGCAGCTTAGTGTCGGCGCTGCTCGCAGCGAGAGCCTCGATGGCGCGGTCTACGCCCTTCTGACGGACCAACCTCGATACGCAAACTACGACGTCATCCGCGGCGGCCAACCCAAACCGTTTACGAGCCGAGCCATCCGACGCTAGGGTCGGTTCGGTCAACACGCCATTGGCAATGACGGCGAACTCGGTCTTCGCCCTTGCACGCGAATATCTAGGGTGGTTGAGCTTCTCGCCGACTACTCCACTTACGGGCACCACAGCGTCAACAAGCTTGTACGTGCCCCGATCGATGGCGTCCCAGTAGGACATACGGAGTGCCTTCAAGGCCCAGAGCCTAGGCTTGCCAGATAGCACAGCCTGAAGCTCGGAGAACGCTGTTCCATGAGCCTGAAAGACGTACCGCGGAGACCTGTTCAGCCGGACCATGCTGCTCGCCCCTGCGCTAACGCTTAGCACGGCATCATAGTCCCGAGCTTGGCGCCAAAACGCAGTCTTGACCCACCACTTCGAGGAATATCGTCCTGGTCTTGTACCTGGGAGCGTCTTGACCTGGATGCCGTCAGATTCAAATTGCGCGCTCCGGCCGGGAACGGTCGTGGTTAGTACGTGAATTTCCGAGCTTCGTGACAGTTCCTTAGCCAGATCCCAGGCCAAGCCCTCCATCCCACCGGCATTTATGTGCGCAGGGATCGATCGCGTGACGAACAGAAGTTTCATGCTTCCCTTAGGAGTGGCCATTTTGACTCGATTCCAATCGTATTGCTGGCGTGCGTGTGCCAGCTAGGCTGTGGCCAATTCCTGCATAAACTTGGCAGGGATTCCCCCGTAGAGTTTGTGAGCTTCGCAGTCTTTGGTCACCACGGAGCCGGCAGCTATCACGCATCCGGCTCCGATGGTGACGCCCGCCAGTACCGTCACGCCGCTTCCCAACCATGCTCCATCGCCTATCGTGATCGGTGCGAGCGTGGAGGTTCCGGCGCGAACCGTCGGGTCATCCATCTCGTGTGAACTCGTGATGAGCCTGACGCCGATTCCTATCCCGACGTTGTCGCCGATAGTGACTGGCGCGCGATTATCAATTATGCATTGGTAATTTATCGTCGAACGCTTGCCTAAAGTGAGTGACTTGGTCCGAATGACAACCCCGGGCGCCACCTTGCCTCGTAGGTTCATCTCCACGCCGGCAGCTCTCAACAGTAGCGTTCGAAGCCGGAACGGTATTAGGTGGGAAGCGCCAATGGAATTTATCAGGGCCATGGTTACAGACATGGCCCAATCATAAGCGGCCCACAAGAACGGCTAGGTTCGCTAACCCAAGCGAGCGTAATACTCGCCTTTTGCTCTGAATTCTGTCACAGGCCGACGGGGGTGCAAACAGGCATACGCTTAGGCCGATTGAGCCGTGCACGGTCTAAGATTGGTCAGCGAAATAGGCCTTCCCATGTGCGTAACCTCGGGGACGGCTCTTGCCGCGGGCCCCTGTTAGCCCGTCAGGCCCCCTGCCCGGACCGAGCCCTATTATCCGACTCGGCGCAATCTATGCTGAGGGCGCGTTTGGGCCGCAAGCCGCGAACGGAGCGTCCGTCGTTGACGACATAAGCCGAACCCGCTTGATTTCAGCTACTTGGGGGTCATACAGCAAGAAACCTGTCAGCAGGCCGAGCACAGTGGCGGTCCTGATATCGCCGTAAAACGTGGTGGCATCCGCCATCCCGTGAATCCAGGTCCACAAGAACGCCGCCAGGCTCCATCCCCATGCTGACGACACCGGAACTGGTGGGGAGCCCATTCGGCGGAGATGTCCGAATATGAGCGCAATTATGAGGGCCACCAACACGGCCGCCCCGCCGATTCCATAATCGGACCATGTCGCGATAAGGATGTTATGTGGGGGGAACGTACGCCCGAGTGCGCCGCCGCTGTAGGCGAAGAAATTCTCACCCCACCCACCGAATCCGAGCCCTAATACGGGGTGCTCCATAAAAAGTTCGCTTGCGACGTCCCAGATAACGGCCCGCGTTCCTAAGGACAGGGCGGAGTCCTCGGCAAACTTCGCCGGGAGAATGGCATCAATAAGGGACTGGACGGCCAGGAAAACTGGAAATGCTACCAACGCCGTCGGGAGAATCCATGCTCGGCCCCTCCTGCGCGCCAACAGTGGCGTGACCCAGGCGATAAGTGGCATTGTCGCCAGCAGTACTAGCCCAGTTTTTGAACCGGCGAAGGATATGGAACTAGCGGCGATGGCCGCCGTCACGAGAAACCATTTCGATTGGTATCTCTTGTATGCGACGACGAAGGCGCAGGCCGCAACACCGAGGAACATCGATGCCGTGTTTGCATTCAGCCAGAGTCCGCCCGCTTTTTCTGGGTCGAAGACGTTGTCTGGCGAGCCAGCGAAGAAGTTGTTTAGCTTTTCAGTTCCAATAAGTAGCTTCGCCACTTGGGTCTGCAGGAAGGCACCCTCCAGATCGGGGCGCAGGCGGAATAAGACGACTAAGGCTGCTTCCGCAATGACACTAACCGACAGCCATCGAAAGGCCAATGTAAGCCCCGCTGGGCTTTCTTTTAAAACGTAAGCCGCGTGCAGGGCAATAATAAGCAAGGAGATAACTTGCATCGCCGCGATCATCGAGATGTTTATCAGTGGGGACCATAGCGCCGCGACCAAGGCTAGGATAGCCAGCGTTGCCAAGAGCTTGCCGTAAATGGATGGAAATTTTGGTTTCTCGCGGATCATTGCCACAATGCCACAGGAAGCAACCCAGACTTGGAATACGGATGCTGATTCGATCAACCCAGGCACGATCAATTGGGGAACCGCGAGAATGGTCATGATTGCAAGCCTGAACCGCAAAGGCATTAGGAACATGGCCAAACCACCGACAACTGCGAGGATAGCGCCGGCGCTGAAGAGCATGACCGTGTTCAGGGATTGAGCGCTAACCTCTTGCAGCATCAGCAGCCTTTCCCTCAGATCTGGCAGATGTCAGGCATGCCCGTCGGCAAACAGCCGAATGGCTATCCCGGCCGTTAGCGACCCCGTAAGCGCCGCTGGGGGACCAAATGCTCCCATGACGACTATCAGCCAGAGTCGGGACGTAGTCCCCAATCAGAGCGGGGACTGCGCAGCGTCTGGATCCTGTTGCACGGGTTCGTCTGCCCCTCGGTAATTTCCCCATGACCCCATGATAGGTGCTATGAATGAGCCGTTGAGTTTTCGGACGTAACCTAAACAGCCCCCACAGGATTGAAAACGATAGGACACATGCATCAACTAATCCCTCTGGCGCTTGGTACGAAAAATATCCGAAGATAAGAAGCGGAAAAGTTAACACCCGGGTTCGGGCGAAGTTGACGCACCGAGCAGGCCTGTGGCCAAAAATTTGCATCTATTTCGCCATGAGAGGTGTGGAAGGATTCGCAATCGGCACAGGCCGGGACGCCTTTGCCATGTCTGCAACCACGATCGATTGCCCGTCCGGGGATGTACCCAGACCGAGATTGGGGAGGGTGAACATGACGGTATCGCTCTCGCGGAGGTCCTTTAACTGGAACGCTAAGCTTCCGATCGTGGCGGCGTAGAAGTCTCTGTCAACGCTCACGAACGGTGAAATGGCTCCTACAATGTTGTTGATTGTCACCGGTTCAGCAGAGTCTCCTTGGAGATCGTCTTGCCGATGACCGCTCTGAGGCAGAGCTGCAGATTCTTGACGCTGATGTAGTCAGTCCGGGAAGACCTGAGCCCACGAACGATGGCCGACGCCTCAGTCCATTCAAGCTTTGCTTGCCGGCATTGACGTTCTTCTGGTCTGCAGGAATATGGACCAGCATCGGCGTATCCGTGCGTTGGTCAGTCGCTGCCGTGTCCCCGGGATTCAGGTCTCGGTTCGGGTTTTTGTCCTTGCCCATGACCAGGATATTCATCGCCCGGTCGCAGTCGTCGGCGGTCGGGTGGACTCATTGGGGAATGCGGATTCGATCTTGGCGGTCCCAGCTCTGAATGTCTGGGCCAGATTGAAAATCTAGGCGCCGCCAAGAAGCCCCGCGACGTGGTCGCTCGGTCGCATTCGTTTCTTAGTCAGCGGGGAGGGTCATGTATTCCTTGGATTGGCCGGCAACTGCTAGCGAGGGCTCTTTTCCACGACAGACCACAGTCGATGCCAGTCCACAACTCCAGTAATCCGCGTCACGATCCTGCTTGAGTCCGCACTGTGTATCTGAACTACAAGTAGGCAAGAGGGATCTGCGCCCATGGGATCTCGCTGCCATCGATTCCCTAGGACTCAGATGCCCGACTCAAAACCCCTGCTCACAATCGTCCTCGGGGAACCAGGCCCCCTGGACCGTGAGTCCGCAATGTACCGGCGGCTTCTGGCGGCGCGCTTACGCTACGAATCGCAATTCACCAGCCTTCATGTTGAGGAAACGCTCACAACGGAAGTTATCGCCAGGCTCTGCGGGATCATCGAGAGCAAGTACGTCGTGTTCATGGAGACATCGCACCAGCTTGCAGCGTCCTACATGACGACGATGCTCGAATACCTCCGCACACGGAGTGTCTACCTCGCGGAACCGGTCGTCTACAACGGCGCCATCGCCAGCAACGTGGCATCAACCAAGATCGACGACGCCTATCGTTACGTCCGGGACACCGACGTTTTCGGCGTTGCTTTCAACACTCGCAGGCTGGCTGACGCGTTGGAAGCAATTGGCGACGTCGACCGCTCGGCACTGTATCTCAGTTACCGTCTGTACTGGTCCATCGGAACGGTAAAGCCTCTCGCTACAGGCTTCTCAGTTGCATCCGACACCAAATCCGCCATTGGCCTGCAAATAGCTAAGGATGTCACGCGGCTGGTCCCACTGATTCCAACGGCTTCGAAGGAGGTCCGCCTTCACCTCGTGCGATATGTTGCGCTGTTCCTTCGCGGCATGCGTGCTGGGAAGGTGACACAGGTGGCCTTGGCCAATCTCCGTGACGTGGTTCGTTCGTACCGTCTCGTGGAACTGCTCCGCTTCGTCGAACCTTTGCAGCCGGTGGAGGCATCCTGGATTCGCTGGCTCTCTGACCCGGAATCCGACACCCACCTCTACAAGCAGCTGAGCAACAGTGACTCATATTTGTCTTTCAGAGAAGGCCAGCCCACGGAAGGGACGCAGCCGCCCCTCTACGAGTTGCAGTTCGGCGGGGACACTGTAGTCATCGAGAAGTCGTATCGCCCGCGAGATCTACGCCCTGGCTATTCACGGGCTGCCAGTTACGACTTCTACAGCCGGCCCATCACTCCCGGCTCAACCTTGATCTTCTTTGATAGGCCCCTACAGGCAGACGACAATGCTGAGCACCTGTACGAATATTTCACGGCGAACCATGCGGAGTACACAGAGGCGTACTTTGCGTTGAACCCAAAGTCGCCGGACTGGGAAAGGCTGCAAGCAAAGGGCTTCAAACTGATCCCGATCTTCACTACCGAGTTCTACGAGAAGTTCCTCATCTCGGACCTGGTGGTTTCGTCCCAGATCTACAACATCAGATACCGGGGCAAGTCCTTCGCGAACTCCCGCTTTGTTTATCTACAACACGGCATCCAGTTGAACGATATGACCGATTGGATCCTTTCCAAATACTTCGACTTGTTCGTTGCCACCGGCCAACTCGAAGCCGACTATCTGCGCAAGCTTGCTCCCGTCGAAACCTTGAACTCAGGTCTGCCCCGTTTCGAGGCCCTGACCAGAACGCCACATGAGCCACAGCACCTGCTCTTCATGCCAACGTGGCGTTTCAACCTGCACCAAGTGTCCACCGAACAATTCGCCCAATCGGAGTACTTCCGTGCAATCGACGCCGTTCTGGCGGACCCGAAGCTACTGGCATTCCTCGAAGAAACCGGCCGGACTCTCCACGTAAAACTCCATCCAAACGTGGAAAAGAGAGCCGGGCAATTCAGGTTCTCCAAGAACGTTGTCAGGACTGATTTGAGCTATCGGGAAGCCATCGCCTCGGCTGAGATGGTCTTCACGGACTATAGCTCGGCCGTGCTTGACGCTGCCTATATTGGTACGCCTATCGCCTATTACCACTGGGACGCAGCGGACTTCTTTCATGAGCAACCCTACGAAGGCCGAGTGGACTACCGCGATGATGGCTTGGGCCCGGTCTTTGAGGAGCATGCAGAGCTGATCAAGCACATCGTCCATCAGGACTACCTCGGACCCCACGAACTATTCAGTGCCCGACGCGAACGCTTCTTCCAGGGAGTGGACCCCCAAAGAATCAATGCCAAAATCGTTGAGAGGATGCTGAGTCTCTAATGAGAAAGATCCGAGCCATAAAACGCACCATCACTGGCATCGCCGTAGATGCTGCCTACTCCCAGGCTGGCACCGGTTTCGCCCGCAAACTGATGGCATCCCCAGTCAACGCACCAGCACGGCGATTTATCAAGGCAAAAGGCTTGGAGGGCAGCATCCGCAGGTTGGCGTCCGAAAACCTGCCGCAAGGAACGTACTTTGCCAAACTGACTATTGCAAAGTGGCAAGTGCATAAGGGCAAGGGATTCAGGCTGCTCCAGGACGGCGAAGTGATCTATGGGAACAAGATAGAACCCCCGGCTCGCGGCTTCCCGCTTGAATATCGCAACATCATCGTCACGTCGAGGGATCCCAAGCGGTTTACCCTGGACATCGACGCACCTTATGAGCTGAAGATCGGCCGCGGTGCTTTCACTACTCCGCAGCAGTTGAAATACGATCACCAGTATGGCGTGGAGCAGCACGGGGATACCTACTATTCGCTACGGGGCAACACCACCAATCCCAAGAAGCTCTTCATAACTTTCCCGGGATTCGGGCCATCAACTTCGCGGATCTCGTACGCCGTCAGTTACCTCAAAGCGATTACCAATGCAGACCTGAAGGACACCCTTATGGTGTGCTTTCAGGACCGGTACCTTGCCGCAGGCTCGTACATGATGGTGGACAACGCGGGTAGGCCTCTGTACGGCCGGGTGTGGCAGGCCATCGAGGATCTACGGACCCGCTTTGGTATCGACCCAGCACAGATGCTGTTCTTCGGAGCTTCGAAAGGCGGCAGCATAGCCATCCACTATGCAAAGGATTTCCCGGCCGCCCAGCTCCTGCTAGCTGTGCCGCAAATGAATTTGCCCTATTACTTCAACAAACCGTTCTTTCGAGACAACCTCTTCCGGAACCGTGCACTCCACGACGTGCAGCAGCCCGAGGACAGCCTGCGCGAATACTTCGCTGAGGGTCGAAGAATCGACTACTTTTACACGAACTCCGATGAACTCAGCAACCACTCACTCATCGAGCTTGTTGGAGACGTTCCGAACCTTACGAAGTACCGCGTCGCTGGTGTCCACTCTGACGTGGCACGGGCCGCGTTGCCCGCCATGCTAGGCATTATCCGTGGGTTTCTGAGCGGTCCGCAGCACCGGGAGATGGGTGTCGATGAAGTACGTTCTTTCCCCCAAGAGAACGGCATTCAAGTGCAGATTCGGGTTGATGCTGTCGGCTCCAAGATTGCCCGCGCCAACTGGTTCATTGAAGGTTGGCTAGGTCAGACCAGATTCCTGCAGTCGATGTCCGAACATTCCTACGACTTCCTGAAGTTCACTTCGGAAAAGCAACAGCTCCATCCGGCTTACGATCCGATCCAGCATCTTTCAGCGGTTATTGCGATCGAAGCCAACGGAACCCAGTGGACTGGCACTCTGCCCGGTTCGTTGATGCCGGATTCGAACCAGGAAGTGCAGCACTCCATGAGTGCATCTGCTCTAAGTCTCCATGCAAAGCATCCAGAGACATATGTGCTCCTGGACGGTGAGCAGTTCGCCCGTTTTCGGTATCGCAGCTACGGCGCAGACATCAAGGGGGACACGATGGAGGTCCACTTCGTGGGCGATGCCGAAAGCGATGTGTCCAGCGATTCCCTTGACCGTGGCGAGCATAGGGCTTCACATGTTGCCGTCGTCGAGCCTCTGGACGGCTGGGCGATGGCGGACCTGCTCGCCCTGAGGTTCGTGATCGCTGCGAAGTCAGAACGTCTGTTGATCGTGGTCCACGATGCCGGTTCGGCTGATGAGGCGGTGGATACCTTTGGAGCAGTGGACTGGAAGGCCTCAAGTGTCATTGCCGTAGTGGATGAGGCGCCCTCTACGCATGAGGTGCCGGTAAATGTCAGATAGCGTCTCTGTGGCTGGCTCCGGAAGACCGGGGCAAACCCAGATCATTCGTTCCTACACAGATGTCTCCGCCGTCCGGGACAACGTGGTCCACCTCAACCGAACACCCGAGTCGGAATTTAACGATTCCTTCGTGGAGTTTGCGGGGACTGGAAATGTGCTCTATGTGGAGGACGGAGCCAAGCTGCGCAATTCTCGGCTTCGGTTCTTGGGCAATAACGCTGTGATTCATATCCGCACGTCGCCACTCTATTTACGGTTAGTTACCACTGTTTTCGATGAGTCAGTGTTTTATTTGGGTCCAGAAGCATCGTTTACTTCCGAAGCGCGTTTCCTGCCAACAGAACGCAAACACATCATCATCGGCAGCGATGCAATGTTTTCTTCGCGCGTGGTATTCCGCACGGCGGATCCGCATCTGATCTATTCGGCAAGTAATCACCAGCGAATCAATCCCAGCGCATCCGTCTGGGTAGGGGACCACGTGTGGCTGGGTGAAGACACCCTGCTGCTCAAAGGCGCAAGGGTGGGTTCGGGCAGTATCCTCGCGGCCCGGGCGTTGATCACCAAAAGCATCCCGTCCAACTCAACGGCCGCCGGTGTCCCGGCCCGCATCGTCGGCAAAGGGATCTTCTGGACGCGTCCTTCGGTGCATGCCTACACGTCTGAGCAGACCGACCGGAGCTTGGTGAACGCAAAGGACGATTTTATCTACACACGCGATCAGCATGTCCTGGATGTGCCCCAACTGGAGGCCGCCTTGGATGGGGCCTCTTCAGGTTTGGAACGTGCTGAGTGGTGCCATGAGTTGGATCTAACTGAGCGGAAGAACCGGTTCTACATCTGATCTGCATCCAACGACCAAGGGTCAAGGTGAGCAGCATTTACGCGTCACCTTGACCCTTGAAGCAGCTGAGGAGCCTAGCTTCCCAGCCCCTTCGCCGTTACATAAGCGGCAAGCTGGTCCTGTCCAATGGCCGCAGCAATCTCCGAGATGGCCGCATTGTCTGCCACGACGATGGACTGCCCGTCGGCCGAGGTTCCCACACCCAAGTTGGGCAGGGTGAACATGATGGTGTCCTTCTCGCGGAGGTCCTTGAACTGCAGTGCGAGTCCACCAATGGTGGCGGCGTCAAAGTCCTTATCCACGCTGATGTACGGCGAGATCGCATCCACCATGTTGTTGACCTTGACGGGGTTGGTGAGGGTGTCCCGGGAGATCGTTTTGCTGATGACCGCCTTCAGGAAAAGCTGCTGGTTCTTCACACGCGAGTAGTCAGAGTCGGGGAAGGACTTGCGCTCACGGACGAAGGCCAGCGCCTTCTCGCCGTCGAGCAGGTTCTTACCCGCCTGGAACGTCACTTTGCCCTTGAGCACGCTGGGCGTGAATCCCTGCTTGATGTTCACTTCCACGCCACCCAACGCGTCTGTGAGTCCCTTGAATCCCTCGAAGTCCACCATCGCTACGTGGTCGATGCGTTGCTGGAAGAGCGACTCCACAGTTTGCACTGTCAGGGCAACCCCGCCTTGGGCCATGGCGGCGTTGATCTTCGCCTCGCCATGCCCGGGAATGTTCACCCACGTGTCACGCATGATGGAAACGGCGAAGACGTTTTTCCGGTCTGCGGGGACGTGGACCCAGATCAGAGTATCGGTGCGTTGGTCGGTGGGCGCGGTGTCATCCGTGTCTACAGAACGGTCGGCGTTCTTGTCCTTGCCCATCACCAGGATGTTCATGGCACCCGTGACGTTCTTGGTGGGTCGGGTTGCCTCGTCCGGGAAGGCATTCTCGATCTTCGTGGTCCCGGAGTTGAACGTCTGGGCCAGGTTAAAGATGTAGGCACCACAGACCAAGCCAATGATCACCACTGCTGCCGCGAAGCCGAGAAGGACGTTTCGAGCCGTCTTTTTGGAGCTCTTTTGACGTCGCGGACGGGAGTCCGTCGCAACGGCTTCGGTATCAATAGGGTGCGTCATGTATTCCTAGAGTTGGCAGCAGCAGAGTCGATTCTAACAAATGGACAAACACCCAAGGTCCGGGGCTAGCCTTTGGCGTCCCGGGAAGACTGTGCTGTGTAGACCCGTTGCGAATAGAAAGCGTCGTTTTCCGCACCCCATTGGTTGGTGACATTGACGGTGTAGTAGCGGCCCGCAGCAAGGGTTGTTTTGCCCACATTTACGAGGATCATTTCCAGTTCCGGGTTCATGCCGCTCTGGACTCCGTACGCAGTATTTGTGCTCGTCGGCTTCACGGTTTTCTCGAGGCGTTGCCCCGCTTTTGTGGTCCACTTCACTTGGGCGTTGCCACCTGAAAGATTGAAGCCTGTTATCCGCACTTGCCCGGTGGATGCGTCAAAAGTCGCGTCGGTAATAATCGGCGTTGCAATTCCAGACTCCACCTGGGCCTTGAGGGGGACGCCCGTACCAACGCAGGTGTAATACGAATCCCACATGAAGGAAATGATCTTCTGCGCGTTGGAAAGCTGCTGCAGCTGGCGGTCTATCCTCGCTTTGGAACTCTGGCCGCGGAGACTGTCACCGCAAGGATTCGAAGCTGTGGCCGGAGCCATGCCCTCCAAATTCGCCCAGAGCACCGCGCCCGTTCCTGAAATGCCCGCAGCAGCTGCCAGGAAATAGTCCCGTATGGGTGCCACGTACTTGCTGCTCCACGAGCCCTTGCCCACGATGCTCTCCGCATAGCGGTCCACCGCCGAGTTCGCCTCGTTCGACTGAAACGCTCCACCCTTGCCGGTGCCCATGCCATCTTGGATGGCGATGTTCAGAACCAGCCCACTGGCCGTCTGGGCGATTCTTCGGATCCCCTTGCGAGCCTCGGTAAGGCTGATGCTGAAAGCGCTGACCCGCGCGTCAAGGTAGGGACTTACGATTGCCCCACGAGTGGGAAGGATCCGATGGATGGCCTGATTCTGCATCCGGTACAGATCCAGAATGGGATCGAAGGTGTGGCCATCGGTGACGGGCATTTCTGTGCTGTGATAGAAGCCAGCCAGGCCCTTCACGTTATTCGTCGCAGCCTGATATTGAAGGAAGCGCTCCGTGAAGAGCGTCAAAGTTCCCTGATAGGAAACGTCGGGGAGGTACGCCGTATCCGTTCTCTTCACCGGCAGGGGCAAGCCGGCATAGAACTTCATGCCAAGTTTCGTGGCCGCCAGGGCCAGGGACGCTGCTGGATCCATGCCGCCGGCAGCGCCACCCCCTGCAACCACGACGTCGTACTTCCCGTTCGTGGACGTACAGCCGGTGCCTTGGGCAGGAAGCACCAGGACAAGGAATGCCTTGCCTTGGCTGGTGATCCTGCGGTCCTGGGGGCACTTCACGGCTTGGCTGCTCCATACGCTTCCGTCGGAGTAGGTGAAATAGCGGTTGACCTCCAGGTTTCCTGCAGCAGCCTTGGCGCAATTCACTCCATCGATGACGCACTCCTTGGGAAGCGTTGCCAAGGTAGCTGGCGCGAGGATCGTTCCAAACGTGATGACAGTGTCAGCGCCTGCTGTTTTGATTTCACTGAGCTTCTGGGTGTTCCTGGAACTGCTGGGGGACGCGAAAACGAAGTAACCACCAATTGGGTAGCTTGCCGCTTTCGGCGCTCGGGCAGCCGGCGATTGCTTCGGGGCTGCAGAGGGCTGTTGATCCTGGGCCGGCCGTTGATCCTGGGCTGGCTGCTCCGCCACCGTGCCGGGGCTCGGCGCAACCAACGCGGTTCCTCCAACTCCGGCAGTGAGCACAAGTGCCGCGAGGAGGACTTTGATGCGTGGACGGCTTCCGCGAATGAGCGTCATGAATTCCTTGGGGTCGGCATCAGCAGACGATCCTACGGAATCAAATGACTGTTATCCATACGCTAGACTAAACCGGGCTGCCCTCCTGCTGTTGGTGGCCGCGCCTACCCTCATTCGGGTGGACGCGCTGGAACGGACGCTGCTGGCGTTCTGTACGACATATCAACGGGGGGAAAGTTGGGCACCGGAATCAGACGTGTTCAAGCCGCACTAGTGGTCATCTTGCTGGCTATTCTCGGGTTTTTTAGTACCCAGCCGGCCATGGCCACCACGGTAACCAACCCCGGCACGGACGCGGAACAGCCGGCGGACCCATCGCCGACACCCGAACCCACTTTTCCGGTCATCATCCCGCCGGTGATTGAGCCGACCTCGCCTCCGGCCACACTGGAACCAGTTCCTACGGCCCCTGCCCAGCCATCCGAAGAGCCAGCTCCCGCGCCCGTGGTGCCTCCCGTCGTCGTGCCCGTCGCTCCGCCCGCGGAAGTGCCCACTGTGACTCCTCCTGCTACGTCGCCAGCTCCTGCTGTCCCCACCGAAGTGGCAGTTGAGAACTTCTTTGTGGAGCCTGAAGTCCCCGCAGAGACCGAAACGGCCACGGCTGAAGCAACGCCCACGCCCACACCGACTCCTACCAAAACCGCCGCCCCGCCAGTTGTCAGCGCAGACATCACCGGCCCCTTGAAGGTGGCCCTGGCTCCCGTCGCGGAGAACAACCCCCTTGTCCAAGGCCTGACGGTCCTGGTGTTGCTGCTGCTGGGCCTTGCGTACTTCCGTGCCTTGCGCTCAAAGGGGATCCGCGGACCCCGCCTCAACGGCAAGTAGTCCATGGATACCTCCCTGCCCAGGGACGCGGCTGCCGAAAATCCTGCATTCCCGTTGCGTCTAATGCTGCTCACCCACTCATATTGGCCGGAGCACAGCCCGCCGCAGCGCCGTTGGCTGTCCCTGACCCGGGAATTCCGGAAGGCGGGCTGGGACGTCGACGTCGTCGCTCCCGTTGCGCACTATCCCAACGGCAAGCGGGACCTGCCCCGGCGAAAGGCCGGATTCGCTTTCGCCCACCAGGAAGGCCCGCACGGAGAAACCATCAGGCGCGTGCCGTACCTTCGGCATCTTGGCACCTCGCCACTGGCACGCTTCGTTGACCAACTCTTCTCCGCTGTCATGTCCGTTCCGATAGGCTTGGGCGGCAAGAAACCCGACGCGATCCTCGCCACCGCTCCGAGCCTCCCAACGCTGGCAACCGGATACGTACTTTCCCGGCTACGCAGGGTGCCTTTCATCGTCGAGATGCGGGACGCATGGCCGGACCTGGCCCGCGACGCACGAATCGTGCAAGGCAGCGTCAAAAGCCTTGTGGAGCGTGTGGTCGAGTTCGTCCAGCAGCGAGCGGACCTGGTGGTCACCGTTACCGACGGTTTCGCAGAGACGCTGCGGGACCGCGGCATCAAGAACGTGATTACCGTGAGCAACGGCCTTGATCTGGACTCCATGCCTTTCCTTGAGCCACCTGCCCTGGAACGGGACGTCTTCCACGCCGTGTACCTCGGAAATCATGGCAAAAGCCAGCGCCTGGACATCCTCATCAGGGCAAGCGCGCTGCTGGGCGAGGGATTCCACCTGACATTGGTGGGTCACGGCACCAGCCGCCCGCAATTGGTGAGATTGGCCCGCGAGCTCAATGCGCCCGTGACCTTCTTCCCGTCATTGCAGGGTCAGGCCGTCATGGACAAATACCGTGAGGCGGATACGTGCATTGTCTCCCTCCGGGATGACTGGAAATCGTTCGAGACCACTGTCCCGTCCAAGACCTACGAGGTTCTGGCCATTGGCAGGCACGTCACGGCAGTGGTGCGGGGTGAAGCCGAACGCATCATCATTGAGGCCGGGGGAGGCGACGTCGTCCCGGCGAACGCAGAAGCGGTGGCGCAGCTGTGGCGGGAGCTTTCCGAGGACCGAAGCCGGCTTGCCTCAGGCACCAGCGGACGCGACTGGGTCAGGGACAACGCCGACTATGCGCAGTTGGCCCTGCGATACATGGACTCAATATCCTCGTTGGTGAATCCGGAGCCCGCGGACGCTCGGGGGACTGCGTGAGCCAACTCTTCAAGAACGTTGCCCTGACTGCAGGAACCGTGTCGGAGCACCTCACTGAGTCACCCTTTGTTTTGTTCCTCCAGGTCCTTCGCCGGCTGCCGTCCAGGATCGTCAGGCCGCTTGCTCGTTTCCTGGCCAGGCTTGCGCCCCATTCTGCCCGTCCCTTCTTCCTGCTGGCCAGCCATGCGGCGGGGGACACCGCCGGGCTCACCCGTCGCTTTGAACATGCCGTCCGTGCCGGTCTTGATGGCGACCGTGCCCGCAAGGCCGCGGAAGTAGCCGTCGCTGCCGGACAGCCAGCGTGGGCGGACGTGTTCCTGCCCCTCGCCGCAGGGGCGACCCGGGCTCCGGCGACCCTCGCCAGACGCAAGTGGTACGACGGCGACATGAGCGGCGCCGTCGTCGTCCTCGCTGGCGAGCGGGGCGGCATGGCGAAACAGCGGCAGCGGCTTGAATCCGAAGTCCGCGTCTTCCAAGGGTGGCGTCCAACGCTGACGCCATCTGCAGTGAAACCACAACCACGCAGGGTCCTGCACCTGCTGACGAACTCCGCGCCGCATACCGGCAGCGGCTACGCCCGGCGCAGCCACTCGATCCTGACCGCCCAGCAGGACGCTGGTTGGGAAGCGCAGGCCGTAACGCGCCTGGGCTACCCCGTGCAGATCGGCGCGTTGGCGGCCCGGCAGCATGACGTTGTTGACGGCGTGCGCTACGAACGTCTCCTGCCAGCGCGCATGAAGCCGTCCATGGATGGTCGCCTACAGCAGCAGGCCGAAGGCATTTTGTCCCTCGCCCGTGACTTCCGGCCGTCGGTGCTCCATACCACCACCCACTTCGTCAACGGCCTGGTAGCCCGGGAAGTCGCAAACGCCTTGGACGTCCCGTGGGCATATGAAGTTCGAGGACAACTGGCTGACACGTGGGCGTCAACGCGTGGCGAGGAAGCCCGCCGGAGCGAACGGTACAAGCTCTTTACCGAACGGGAAGCCGACGTCATGCAGAGCGCTGACCTTGTGGTGACGCTCGGCGAGTCCATGAAAGACAACATCGTGGCCATGGGCGTCCCGGACAGCAAAATCCTGATCTGCCCCAACGCCGTGGGCGGCGCGTACTTGTCTGAACCGCTCGACCAGGGCGAGGCGCGGTTGGCTTTGGGACTGGACCCGAACGGGCCTTATATCGGGACAGTAAGCAGCCTTGTCGACTATGAAGGCCTTGACGATCTGGTCACAGCATTTGCGCTGCTTGCGCCACGACTGCCACAGTTGAAGCTGGTTTTGGTCGGAGACGGCACTGCCGCACCCGCTCTTCAGGACCAAGTCCGGCGCCTGGGACTTTCGGAACGGACCATCTTCACTGGGCGCGTCCCTGCGGAGCAGGCTCGCCTCTACCACTTGGCGTTGGACATCTTTGTGGTTCCACGCAAGGACCTGGCTGTTACCCGGGCCGTGACCCCGCTCAAACCTGTGGAGGCCCTGGCCTCCGGCCGGCCTGTGGTGGCCAGCAACCTGGACGCCTTACGGGAGATAGTGCACGACGGCGTAAACGGCAGGGTGGCGAACGCTGAAGATCCCGGGGGACTGGCTGAGGTGTTGTACGAATTGCTTGATGATGAAGGTTTACGGAAGCGGCTCGGCGCCGCTGGCAGGCAGGAAGTATTGGCTACGAGGACGTGGCAGGCAAATGCCCAGGCATACATCCGGGCTTATGAAAATTTGGGCGTCTAACAACGTAAGGAGGGTCAGCTGATGTCGGCGAAGAAAGCACTACTGCCCGAGCCAGCACTGGTACAACCACTGGCTGTGGACATGCGCCGCCTGACGCGCGTTGGTGCGCGCCCGGGCTTTCTGGACTATCTGGTTCAGCTCTGGGACTTCCGTGAGTTCATTTTTTATGACGCCCGCGCCAGGGTGCAGAGTGGCACCCGACGGGACCGCTTGGGTAGTGCATGGTTGCTGCTCAACCCGATCTTCAACGGGCTCACTTACTACGTTATTTTCGGCATTCTGCTCCAGACCAGCGGCGGCATTGAGAATTACGTTGGTTACCTGGTGATTGGAATCTTCATCTTCCAGGGCACATCCGGCGCCATTACGAGCGGCGCCAGGTCCATCCACAGCAATAAGTCAGTGGTCCAGGCGTTCAACTTCCCGCGGGCGACCTTGCCGATCGGCATGAACATCCGGGAAATGATGTCCAACGTGCCGCTGATCCTCGCGATGCTCTTGATCATCACCCTGATCCCACCGGTCGAGAAGATCACCTGGCTGTGGCTACTCATCATTCCGGCACTGTTGCTTCAGTCAGTCTTCAATCTTGGCGTGGGACTGATTCTGGCCCGCATCATTTCGCGCGTCCACGATGCCACGCACCTGCTGCCGTTCTTCATGCGCGCCTGGATGTATGGCTCCGCAATCTTCTACTCCTACGAGAAGTTTGTGACACACCCGGACCTGCTTGCCGTTCTGAAGATGAACCCGCTGTTCAACGTCATCGACATCCTTCGCGATTGCATCCTTTACGCAGAATCACCCACCTGGCAGTCCTGGGCCACCCTGGCCGTTTGGGCCTTGGGCGCCCTTCTTGTGGGCATGGTCTTCTTCTGGCAAGGGGAGGAGTCTTATGGTCGCGGCTGAGCAGGTCCTGGATGTTGAAGGCCACCCCTGCGTGGTGGTCGATCGTGCAGCGATGGAATACCGTGTGGTCACAACCGACTCTGAAGCCGTCGCGCAAGAACGCCGGGACACGAGTTTCCTGAGCCGCCTGGGCCGCCGGCCGAACACCGTGACGGTACGTGCGCTTTACGAACTGTCCCTGGTGGTGGAACGTGGCGAGTCGGTGGGAATCATCGGCCGCAACGGCTCCGGCAAGAGCACGCTGATGAAGCTCATCAGCGGCCAGATGCGCCCCACCTCCGGAGCGATTTTCGCTTCCAGTACCCCGATCATGCTCGGTGTAAATGCTGCCCTGATGCCTGACTTGTCCGGCCATCAGAACGTCGTGCTCGGTTGCCTTGCCATGGGCATGAGCCGGCAGGAAGTCGAGGCCAAGTTCCACAGCATCGTTGAACTGTGTGGGCTGGAGGATTCCATTTACCTGCCCATGAAGTCATATTCGTCGGGCATGGCCTCCAGGCTCCGTTTCGCCATCGCCGCAAGCATCGACCCCGAGATTCTCCTGGTGGACGAAGCACTGAACACTGGTGACGCCCAGTTCGGTGATCGAAGCAAGCGCCGCATGGACCAACTCCGCGAACAGGCTGGCTGTGTCTTCCTGGTCAGCCACTCCCTGGACACCATCACCAAGATGTGCAGCCGGGTCCTCTGGTTGGACAAGGGACACCTGATCATGGATGGCGACCCCGAAGAAACTGTTCGTGCCTACCAGGACTTCACCGGCAACTTGGCCAAGGGAAACAACCTCAGCGCTGCACGAATCCGGGACGAAGCCCGTGCCAATCTGCAGATGACTGAAGTCCTTGCACGCAGCAAGATGCGCAGGAGCCGCGTCTAATGCGCTACGTATCCGATGTGCGGACGGCAGCCTGGCATTTTCGCCAAGGCGGGCTTTCCCAGCTGAAAAAGTGGTATCGGCGGCACAGGACCGCTGGAGCGAGCCCTGTTCGCAGCGCCCGGGGCACCATGCTCCGAACCAAGGACGGACGCTCTTTAGCCTTCGGAGCGTTTGAATATCCGGCTGTCCCTCCTCGCCGCAGCGATCTGACTGTCGCTGTCATCCTCGATGATTTTTCTGCTCGTTCGTTTTCTTATGAGTGGAACGTGCTTTTCCTCGAGAAGGACAATTGGCTTCAACAGCTGCAAGAGCAGAGCGTTGACTTCTTGTTTGTCGAGTCCGCCTGGAACGGCAACTCCGGCTCCTGGCAGTACCAGCTCACCGGCAGCAACGGGCCGCGACAAGAGTTTTTGGATCTGGTGCGGTGGTGCCGCGAGCACGGTGTCCCTACCGTCTTCTGGAACAAGGAAGACCCTCCGCATTTTGAGGATTTTCTTCCTGCGGCTCGCGAATTCGACGCCGTCTTCACGTCGGATGAGAACAAGCTTCCGGATTATCGTGCGGCCCTCGGCCACGATCGGATCGGGGTCCTTCCGTTTGCAGCCCAGCCTGCAATCCATAATCCGGTAAGGCCCGCGAACGGCAGGCATTCCCGGGATGTTGCCTTTGCGGGGATGTACTTTGCGCACAAGTATCCAGAACGCAGGGAACAACTTCAGGTTCTTTTGGACGGCGCAATCACTGGTTCCGCCACGTCCAAGAATGGTCTTGAGATCTTCTCCCGCCAGTTGGGTGGAGATCCCGAATATCAGTTCCCAGCACCCTATGACGCGCATGTAGTAGGTTCGCTCAGCTATGACCAGATGCTTACTGCGTACAAGGCGTACAAGGTCTTCCTGAACGTCAACTCCGTGGTGGATTCGCCGAGCATGTGTGCGCGCCGGATCTTTGAGATCACAGCCTCCGGAACACCCGTAGTAACGACGCCCAGTCCTGCACTGCCACGTTTTTTCCCTGACAACGAAATCCACAGTGTTGCCAGTGCGGAACAGGCTGCGGACGTCATCAAAGCACTGATACGCAGCCCCGAACTCAATGATCGCGCCGTGCACTTGGCCCAGCGGCGTATCTGGGCTGAGCACACATACGCGCACAGGGCTGAGGAAGTTGTTCGGCTGGTGCTGCCCACCCGTCAAACGCCCGTTCAGCCGGAAACCGTCAGTGCCCTCGTTTCCACCATTCGCCCACACCAACTGGAGCACATCTTCAAGACAATTGGCTCCCAGAGGGGAGTGGACGTTGAGCTCGTGTTGCTGACGCACGGATTCAAACCAAGTGCTGCCACCATCAGCAGGCTTAGCAAGCAGTACAACGTGACTCGATTGACGTTGCTTGAAGAACCTGAATCGCTGAGTCTGGGAGCCTGCCTGAACAGGTGTGTTGCCGAGTCCAGTGGTGCGGTGCTCACCAAGATGGATGACGACGACTATTACGGTCCTGACTACTTACGGGACCAGGTCAACGCACTCCAGTACTCGGGGGCGGACGTCGTGGGCAAGCTCGCTCACTTTATGTTCATTTCAAGCAGGAATGCTGCTCTGTACCGTTTTGGACACATGGAGCACAGGTTCAGCCACCTGGTCATGGGACCGACCATTATGGCGAAACGCTCCGTCTTTGAAGAGCATCCATTCGAGGACAGAAGCCGCGGCGAAGACACTGCCTTCCTGAACGCAGTGACCCAAGCCGGGGGAAAGATCTATTCCTCTGACCGATACAACTACTACCAACTCAGAAGCGGATCGGGACACACCTGGAACGCCTCCGACGACGAGCTCCTCGCCTCAGGAGAAGTCCGGTTCTGGGGCAATCCCACCGAACACGTCACGCTTTAGCCCAGACTCAAGATTTGAAAATAAAAGGGGAACATTTTGAACACCATTAAACGAGTAGCAGTCATCGGCCTTGGATACATAGGCCTCCCAACCGCAGCCATCCTTGCAACGAATGGCATCGAGGTTATCGGCGTGGACGTTAACCAGCGCACGGTGGATGCCGTGAACGCAGGCCAGGTTCCGTTCGTCGAACCCGACCTCGGAGTCCACGTCTCCGGTGCCGTGAGCCAGGGCCACCTGAGCGCGAGTACTTCCACTCCGCAGGCTGACGCCTACATCGTTGCCGTCCCCACGCCGTTCAGGGAAGACCGCTCCGCCGACTTGAGCTACATCGAAGCTGCGGCCCGGGCGATCGCACCGCAGCTGCAGGGCGGCGAACTCCTGATCCTTGAGTCCACGTCCCCTCCCGGCGCCACCGAGCACATGGCCCAGTACATCTTGAACCTCCGGCCGGACCTCAGCCTTGATGGTTCCGACTCAAAGCCTGCCATCCTCGTGGCCCACTGCCCTGAGCGTGTCCTCCCGGGACGCGTCATGATCGAACTTGTCACCAACGACAGGATTGTTGGCGGTATGACTGCCGAGGCCGCCGAGAAGGCGAAGGACCTCTATGCAGTGTTCTGCCAGGGTGAAATCCTGACCACGGACGCCGTTACGGCCGAGATGGCCAAGCTGGTGGAGAACTCCTACCGCGATGTCAACATTGCTTTCGCCAACGAGCTTTCCGTCATCAGTGACAAGCTGGGAATTGACGTCTGGGAACTGATCCGCCTGGCCAACCACCACCCCCGCGTTAACATCCTGCAGCCGGGCCCCGGCGTGGGTGGCCACTGCATCGCTGTGGACCCGTGGTTCATCGTGGCAGCAGCCCCTGAGGAATCCCGCCTGATCCGTACTGCACGTGAAGTCAACGATGCAAAGCCGGAGTGGGTTTTCCAGAAGGTCGTCTCCGCTTTGGAGAACCTGCCCACCACGGCAGAGGTCTCAGTCCTCGGACTCGCGTTCAAGGCCAACATCGACGACCTCCGCGAATCACCCGCCATTGAGATCGCAGCACACCTTGCCGAGGCACTGCAGGACCGCCGTATCAACGTTGCTGAACCGCACGTGGAAGAACTCCCGAAGCAACTGGTTAACCGCAGCAACGTTGAGCTCGTTTCGATCGAAGATTCCATCCAGCGCTCGGATGTAGTCGTCGTTCTGGTTGATCACGACGACGTCAAGGCCGTCGCCCCCGAGCTGCTGTCCGGCAAGATTGTCATTGACACGCGCGGCGCGCTGAACCTTGAAACCCAGCCAGCGGCGATCGCTGTCTAGGTTTCCAGACCGGTTCGAGTGCTCGTACAGCTGAGCGAGCAAAGACATGAGAGTTGAGAATGACCCGCGCAAGAAATATTGATCCCAAGGTTCATGCGATCACAGGCTATCCCTCGATTGGCGCATTCCTGAGTGCCCGCGAAATCAAGGGGGGTTACCATGTGATTGATCATGGGGGGCTTCCTATTGACGTCCTGGTCCAAAATCGCGGGCACAAGACGACGGCCGTTTTTCTGCATGGCGCCGTACGTCCCGAGTACCGGCTACCCATGATTGCCGGTCTTGGCGTTTCCCGGGAAGTGGATGTCAACCGGATTTTTATTTCTGATCCCAGCTTGATCATCAGCCCTACTATGAACCTTGGCTGGTATGCGGGTAACTCAAAGCAACGACTTCAGCAGATTCTCGAAGACATCATTGCCAAGATCGTTTGGTCCTTTGGTAGCGAAAAACTGGTCTTTTTCGGTACATCGGGCGGAGGGTTTGCTTCTCTTTACTATTCGGCGCAATTCCCGGGCTCACTCGCGATCGTTGCAAATCCGCAAACTGACATTGCCAAATATGAGCCTGTCCCGGTTGCCAACTACGCCGAGACCTGTTTTGGGGTCAGCGGTAGTGACGCAATGGAAAGACTTCCGCACAGCGTCACGACGGATCTCGTGAAGGTTTACAGCAAACCCCTGGAGAACACCGTTGCCTACATGCAGAACAGCACCGATAAATTCCATATCGAACGGCATAGGAACCCATTTGTAGAGAATTTGCACTACAGCAATGCTGTTTTTGAACTCATGGGTGATGACTGGGGCGAAGGACACGCTGCTCCGCCTAAGGCACTCATAACAGAAGTTCTGAACGTGGCCGCGAGTGATGACTGGGCGGCAGGGCTGAAGGGACTTGGCTTTGCCCCGCCGAGTTTCGATGGCATGGATGCAGCAATGCGGCGAGGACGTCGGGTTCGCGAGTAGCCCCTCCGAACTATGCCTATGACGTCCGGTGTCCCGTTCGAATACCTCTGCGGTATTCGAACGGGACAGCCCCAGCCGGACGGAGCACGATGCAAAGAAAACTAAATACTTCCCAGAGAACTTCGATGCACGAAACGACTTCACGGAGCATTGCAGAATGTTAAGACTCAAAAATGACTCACCGCTGTCCAGATTCCTTCGAACACCGAGAGGTATTCTTGGATTGGCCATCGGCGCCCTAATCTTCGCTGGGGGCTTCATCTCCTATTTGGAATCCCGGAACTTGGGAATATTCCTCGTTGTCATCGGATTGGCAGCGGCCGTCCCGGTTCTCTTCGAGGGCACTTACACCCTTCGCCGTTCGCTGGCGACCGTGCGACAGAATACGCAAAAGACCACAGAGCAAACCCGTGCTATTCCGAATATTGCCAAATCGGCTGATTCGATCGACAAGAGTGTTCGCTTAAATGAAACGGATGTGGCCAAGCTCGTATCTGTTGGAAACCACACTAAACACGTTGCCAACGCCGAGTTGTTCCCCCATTTGGAGAAGATTCGGGACTGGGTGGGAATGACCCGTCACGTACAGAGCCGGAACATTTCGGTTGCAGCGGCAAGTGGAATATTTGAGTCAATCAGTCATCACTTGCCGGCAACGGTGGTACATATCGGTTCCGGCATCTCGACGGCATGGGTCGCGAACTGCCTCGCGCACCTCCAACCACGGCCTTCCCTGACAGCAGGATTAGTTGGGTCAGAACAGGAGATCGACGCCTTCCGCACCGTTTTGGGTACAGCCCAGGAAGACGTGAGCGCAAGTTGTAATCTTTTGCCCGCAAGCCCCGTTCCGGCTGCTTCCCTCTCCGGAGTGACGGCGCACTCGGCTGACATGGTGGTTATCGACTTCGGGGCACTTGCCTCAGGCACGGTGTTAACGGACAACATCCCGGCGCTGTATTTCAGCTGGCTCAGGCCTAAAACACCTGTGGTTATCGTCGACTCGTCCGCTATCGATGTTCGGCCCGCGGTCCAGGCGTTCCTGGAGGCTCATCCTGGACTCTACGTAAAGAACATGTCGAAGTCGTACAACCGCGCAGAATTGATTGGAACGTGAAAGTGATGAACTCGAGCGATGTCCACCTTGGCTTGTTCAACCTGGTGAATAATTCATTTGGGCTGGAGATTTCCTATGCCCTGCCTGAAGCCACCCGGGACCTTCCTTCCGTTGGAGTGGTCCTGGACGAATTCTCCACCCAATGCTTCGCCCCTGAAGCGCGGCTGTGGCCGATCTCCACAAGGGACTATGCAGAGGCGCTGGAGCGACTTCGTCCGGATGTCCTCTTTGTTGAGTCTGCCTGGAGTGGAAATGATGGAGATTGGGCCTATCAGATTACGGGCCCCGGCGGCCCCAAGGCCGCATTCTATTCACTGATCCAAGCCTGCAGACAACAAGGAATACCTACAGTCTTCTGGAACAAGGAAGATCCGCCCCACTTCGAAGAATTCCTCCCTGCAGCCAAGGAATTCGATGTGATCCTTACGTCGGAAGAGTCCTTGATTAAGGACTATGCGGCAGCGGCTGGACATGAGAATGTGGCAACCCTTCCCTTTGCCGCACAACCTCGAATCCACAAGCCGCTACGTGACTCACAGTCCGATGTCGGTAACGTGGCCTTCGCGGGGCAGTATTTTGCGCACAAGTTCCCGGAACGCCGTGACCAAATGAATCTGTTGTTCCCACCGTCGGCAGAGCTTGGCTTGTCGATCTACTCACGAGCGCTCGGCGGGGACGCAAACTACGCGTTTCCTGAACATTACGCACAGTTCGTCGTCGGCTCCCTGCCGTACGCGGCAATGGTGAGGGCATATGGCCACCACAAGGTCTTCCTCAACGTAAATTCTGTGCCGCAGTCGAAGAGCATGTGTGCGAGGCGGATTTTTGAGCTGAGCAGCAGCAAGACGGCTGTTGTCAGCGTTGAATCAGAGGCTATTGCAGGTGCATACGCGGCTGATGAAGTTTTCACGGTCCGGACGCAGTCCGAGGCAAAGGAAATTCTTGGGCGCCTGGTGGGCGATCATGACTTCCGGGAACGCGCCACGCATAAGGCCTGGCGCCGGACCCTGCAGCAGCACACCTATGCCCAGCGCATGCAGCAGATCTATTCCATGGCCGGGCTTGAGTGGAAGGTTCCTCGGGACGGCATTACTGCCGTGCTCGTCGCGTCCTCGTTGTCGTCCCTGGACCGGCTCATCGCCCAGGCCAATGAACAGACGATCGAGTTGGAAAACGTTGTGGTTGTTTGCCGTGTAGGACCTGACGACAGTGAAATTCGAGCGGCATTGAAGCGCAGAGGCATGTCCGAAACCACCACCATCCTCCGAACGCTTCAGGACATCGAGAGTTTCCAGCTGGAATCTCCATTTGTGGCCGTGTTCTCCGAGGCCTTTGATTACGCGCCGAACTATGTAAGCGATCTACGGCTCTATACACTTCACGACGCTGAAGCCCGTGTTACGGGCAAGGCAGTCACGGCCAGTGCCAAGAAGCCGGACAGTGCCTATATCGGCGATAGCTGGCCTGAAGATACCGAAGGCTTCCGCATTCTCTCGGGCGCATGGATTTCCCCGATCTCAGCTGATTGGAAGCCCCTCCTCGTGCACGAATCTTTGACTCCTGGTTCTGTCTTTGAATCTCCAGAGCTTGTGACGATTTCTGATCGGTTCAATGTACGCGAGGCATCCGCCAGTTCAGATCCGTCCTGGACGGTTTAGGGGAACACCATGAAAATTGCTTTGTTTGATGGCATAGTCGAAACGCACGTAGCCAGCTCCCTCGAGCGCGCCCTTGTAGCCGCGGGCCATACGGTTCTTAACACAGGGAAGGTCGGCCACGGGTACAAGTTTGCGACCGGTCCTGCCCAGTTGCACGTCCTCAACTCAACGTTGGATAAGGTCATCGATTTTCGTCCTGACGTGATTTTCGTGTTCAGGCCGGCCAGCCTTCCGGCGCCACTGCTTGAGCGGGCCAAGCGTACGGGGGCACGTCTGGTGGCTTGGCTTTCTGATGACCCGGTGCTTTGGGATCTTTCCTATGGGCCAGTCGTGGAAAGCTACGATGTTGTGCTCCACTGTGGTACTGCCAGAGTCCTGGATTTCTACGAGTCCATGTTTGGGCGTCCCACCGGGATAAACTTCCCGTTCTGGACAGACCAAACTGCATTCCCATACGTGTTTGGCTCGCAGCCACGGGAATCAGATGCAATGTTCCTGGGCAACGTCCACGATGAAGTTCGCCGGACCAGGTACTTCGACCTAGGTTCGCTTACCTCGAGTATCCGGATTCATGGCAGCGTCGGACGCGACTACTACCGAATCGGCGGTGGGTTCCTGGACAGTGACGAGGAAGTGGTCGAAGCCGGTGCCAGAACTGGACTCGCGATCAACATTCCGCAGTACTTCCGGGACCATCAAGGTCTCGAAACCTGGTTTGACGGTTTGGACAAATTGGGTTTCTTCCAGTATCCGAGTCGCGTAATCCAGTACGCCGCAATGGGAATTCCGATCGTCTCCGTTGTCCCGGACGCGGACGACCTGGCCTCCTTCCCTGAGATCGTCTGCGTCGATTCGATCACGCAACTGGACAGCACCATTCAGTCTTTGCTTGCTTCTTCTTCGCTGGAAGAAATGAGCCGTTCAACGCACGATCGCTTCCTCAGGAATTACTCCGCTGCGGCCCGCGTCATGGCTTTGGAATCGGTACTTTCCGATGATTCCTGGCAGGATCTGGATGCCACTGAACGCAGTCTGTGGTTCACTCAATTTGATGCTGTGGATGCCGGTCGCGAGCAAGCCGAACCAATTCGTTCCGCCGAAGTTGACGTTCCGCAGGAGCGCATTGAAGTGAAGGCGACGACGAACCCCCGCTCAATTGCCGTACTCGGGGTGGGATTCCGAAGAGTCACTTCCACGTCATCGGTGGCCATGAGAGCACTGCAAACGTTGGGACACAACGTAGTAGCCCTTGACCTTGCCCAATATAAGAGTGTCCTTGTACCCGATCCCAACAATGAGTTTAAGTTTGTTGTGAACGCCGCCAAGTTCATTCAGTCCGTCGAGGACCTTCCTGAGCTGCTTGTTATTTCGGGGCTTGATTGCGGCATCACCCAGGCTGGTAGGGATGAGTTGCTCGCGGCCGGCGTGCGACTTGCGGTAGTTGGTGCTGAACATGCCAAGGGCGGCGAGAAGGTTAAGCGCTTGGCTTCCAGGGTGGACTACTTTGGCGTCTTGAACGAAACTGTGGCCGCTGGACTTGTCAGCGACGGCTTTGAATCCGTGGAGCACCTGCCGCATCTGGTAGATCATTCGTTCCGGATGGCTACGGAACGGGTTCGCGAACGTGAGCAGCGCGTTGTGGTTGCCGGAAAGCGGAGACTTCATTTCAACAAACAAGCCGCAGCCTTCCGGGACGTGGCCGACTGGCCTTCGCTGGAGCTGTTCATTGAGGAATCACCCGCGGAATTCAACGACCTTGGGCTCCTTGCGGCTGCCTTGAAGTCCACAGTTGTTGTAGCACCGTTTGATGCCAGCATTCCAGGTCCGCTGCCGTCTGAAGCCTTGCCGTTTGCCATGGCTTCAGGTTCTCTGGTGGTAGTGCCCCGCGGAGTCGGCACGATGAACATCTGTCCTGCCGGGATCGCCTCAGTGTCCGTCCGGGAGAAGGGCGAACTGGCTATGAAACTCGCCAGGCTGGCATCCTCGAATGCAAGTACAACGAGGATTCTGGCTGCAGCCCGTACAGCGGTCCTGGGGCCGCTCAATGCTGAAATGCGATTTGAAGGAATGCTGGAGCGCATCTTTGCCAGCGAAGCGAAAAATTCCACCGTTCAGCAAATTGTTAGCGACATTGACATTGTCGAGCCTGCGGTCAGCTGGATGCTGGATCATGACCGGAGGTCCGTGTTGGTAACCCACGAACGGATCAAGGGCAAGGGTACGGATCTGATAGCAACAGTGGCCCACAGCGTTATTGAAGAGTCAGCCGGGTTGTACAAGCTGACGGTCAGTGTAGGCGGATCTGTCGCGTACACAGAGGTCTTGAGGACCTCGCCGGTTACACGCAACCTGCGGATCCACGTTCCCAAGAACCAGAAAACCCCGGAGGTGTCGTTCGCTATCCTTCCGGCTTCCAAGTCTCTGAAGGTCCGCCCCGCTTCGTTCCCCTCTGCCGAGATCAGCCACCTGGAGTGGGTTGGTTCCCTGGAAAACGTCAATTCCTTGGCCGCCGTTTCAACGTCCCCCTGGGGCGCTGGGAGCGGTAGCTCCGCCCACTAGTAGTCACTTGACGACAGAAGGAGGCCTTCTGCCCAACCCGGGCAGAAGGCCTCCTCGTTTGTTATCTGTGTAACTCTTAGCCGCGGTCTGAGTAAAATGCGTCGTTCTTTGCGCCCGCACCATTCACGACGTCGATCATGTAGTACTTGCCAATCCCGAGCGAGGTGCTGCCCAGTTTGGCCGTGACTGACTCAAGCCGTGGATTGATGCCACGCTGCTCGCCATAATCCGGGTTGTAGTTTGCAGCTGTCACTGTCTTTTCATAGGTCCGGCCATAGACGTCCGTCCACTTTACGGTCACGGTTCCGCCACTCAAGTTATGTCCTGTGACCAGAACATCTCCGTTGCCGTAGAAGATGGAATCCGTAATTACGGGCGTCATATTGCCGGCTTTTATCCGCTCGGCGAGTGGAGACCAGGTGCCGGTGCACGTGTAGTAGCCGTCCCACATGAAGGAGATGACCTTCATGGGGGAGTTACCCAGCTGCTGGAGCTGCCTGTCAACCCGTGATTTAGTGGTTTGGCCGCGCAAATTGCTGTCACATGGGTTCTGGCTTGTCGCTGGCGCCATGCCCTCGAGGTTGGCCCACAGCTGCGCTCCGGTGCCATCGATTCCTTCAGCTGCGGCCGCGAAATAGTCACGAACCGGTGCCTGGTATTTACTACCCCAGGTGCCGCTTCCCACGATGGAGGCATTGTATGGATCGACGGGGCTTGAGGCTTCGTTACCAAAGAATGCGCCGGACTTGCCCGTTCCCATACCATCCTGAATGGCTATCACAAGGCTGTTGCTGCCTGCCGTCATGCCGATCTTCTCGGCACCGTCGCGGACCTGTGTAGTCGTGAGGCCACCAGTCTTCCTGCCGTCCAAATAGGGGCTCACGAGTCCGCCGCGCTCCGGATGTATGCGGGCTATAGCCTGGTTCTGAATGCGGTATAGGTTCAAGATAGGGTCGAACGTCGTGCCGCTGGTTACAGGCATCTCATAAGAAAGGTAGAAACCACCGAGACCGGCTACGTTTATGACATTCCTTTGGTAGCGAAGGAATCGATCCGTGAACTGCGTAAAAGCAGGAAGATACGTGACATCCGGGAGATACCCGTAGTCTGTGCGGGCAACCGGTATTGGGAGTCCGGCATAATACTTCATTCCCAATGAAGTAGCAGTCTTGGCAACTGAGACGTTAACACCTGCCGTCCCCGAGGCTGTTGCGCCGCTAACGACTACCACGTCATACAGGCCATTCGATGAAGTGCAACTGCTGCCTTGGTTGGGCAGTACGAAAACTGTGAAAGGTTTGCCATTTCCGGTAAGGGAAATATCGCGGGGGCAGACATGCGAAGGCGTACCCCACAGGGCGTTATCCGAGTAAGTGAAGTATCGGTTGACCTTTACACCGGCTGCTGCGGCCTGGGCACAGTTTGTCCCGTTGACTTTGCAGTCGGCAGGGATATCCGTCAGGGTGGCGGGCTTTATCCGCGACCCAAAGGTTACGACGGTGTCCCCACCGACTGCTTTGATGGCGGAGAGTTTCTCCAAGTTCACGGTGTCGCTGCTACTCCCAAAAATGAAGAAGCCACTTATGGGATAGACGGGTGGTGCAGCCGCTTGGGCCGGCGATGTGTGCAGGAAACCTACTACCAGGACAAATGCGGCCAGGAGGCTGGCCACAATATGTCTGGCGTTGACAGTAGGTGGGAGGGACGTCTCGGACCTGAACTTTGCCACGGTGGATCCTTGGGCTCGTAGGGTGAGACCTTGGACCTATGCCAAAAGAATGGCGTGCGGGCACGCCAAACTCAATGACTTGACATCAACTTTCAAGCAGCCAAAAGCACTGTAATTTGTGCTAACGGTTCATGACAGACCTGTTGCAGGTACCGTCTTTACTAAACAGAAACAGTCACACCGAATTCGTCGATCCGCTGGCCGACGCCGAGGAGCTCGGCAATGGCGGCCACTGTACGTTCCGAGGCGCGACCGTCACCGTACGGGTTGACGGCGTTGGCCATGGCATCGAAATGGTCGGCATCGTTCAAGAGGCGATCAACCTGGGAGACGATCCGTTCCTCATCGGTCCCGATGAGAGTAACTGTGCCGGCTTCAACGGCTTCAGGACGTTCCGTGTTTTCCCGCATCACCAGAACGGGCTTGCCGAGGCTGGGGGCTTCCTCTTGGACTCCACCGGAGTCGGTAAGGACGATGTGTGCCAGGGATAGCATTCGGGTGAACTCCCCGTAGGCCAACGGCTCCGTGACTACTACGTTCGGCTTTCCCTCGAGAGCGGGCAGGACCGCTTCCCTGACAACCGGGTTCTTGTGGGCGGGCAGGACGATGACGAGGTCCGGCTCGGCGTCCGCGATGCGGGCCAGCGCGCGGCCCACGCCGCGCATAGCGTCACCCTGGTTTTCGCGGCGGTGTGTGGTGACAAGGAGAATCTTGCGACCACTTGCTGCCAGTTCCTCGAGCTGCGGATCCGTGAAGGGAATCTGCTTGTCTACTGTGGTGAAGAGTGCGTCGATCACGGAATTGCCCGTGACGACGATGTCCTCGGCAGATACGCCTTCGGCCAGGAGGTTGGCCCGGCTGGTTGTAGTGGGTGCAAGATGCAGCGTCGTGATTTGGCTGGTGATCTTGCGGTTGGCTTCTTCGGGGAACGGCGACAGGAGATTGCCGCTACGGAGGCCTGCCTCAACATGCACTACGGGGATGCCGTGGTAAAAAGCGGCGATCGCTCCGGCCGTCGACGTGGTGGTGTCGCCTTGAACGATGACGGCGTCTGGCTTGTTTGTCGAGAAAAGCTTGTCGAGCCCGGTCATCGTGCGCGTCATGATGTCGGTGAGCGACTGGCCGGGCTGGAGGATATCGAGATCGTGGTCAGGAGTAATACCGAAAAGGTCGTTGACCTGGTCGAGCATTTCCCGGTGCTGACCCGTGACGGTTACGATGCAGTCGAACTCTTCGGATTCGTGCAAAGCGTGAACAATGGGCGCCATTTTTATGGCTTCCGGACGAGTACCGAAAATGGGCATGATGCTGGGCACGTTTTTCCCCCAAGAGAGCGATCTTGCGACAGACAGAGACTTCAACATCCTATCGGAGCTCGCCGCTGAGCAAGAATCGAGGCTTATGCGGCCCCGGGATGAACTAGCCCGCTAACAGCAGGACTGCCAGCAACGCCGGTACGGCCACAACGACCAGAACGACAAGAACCAGCGCCACGCGACGCTTGAACTGCTGCTGCTCGGAGCTCTTGGTGGGGACTATGGGGATTGGGGCGGACGAAGGCCGCGGGTGGTCGGTTATGGGCGCAGATGACGTCCGCGCGGGGACTGACGGGAGACTCAGGCGCAAGCGGCGGCGCCTGTAGTGACGGCCCGCTGGAAGCGGGCCGACGGGTGTTGGACTCACCTTGTGCACCTTCCATGGACGGTCGCTCGGCGACGTGTTTTCTGACAGTTCTTCCCTCTACCTTAGTGAGGAGAACACTCCGGCTGCATCCACACGTCGATGAGCCCACCTGTTTCGACGACGAATCGGTCCAGCCATGCGCCGGCTGAAAGGTCGGGTTGGGAGCCGACCATTTGGATCTCAGCAGACGTGCATTGCCGCATTAAAGTACCTGCCCGCATGAGGTGGTAGCCGGACGTAACCACGGTGACGGACTTCCATCCGTTCTGCGCGATCAGCTCCGCAACGCCCTTGGCTTCGCCCCGCGTATTCAGCGGTGAGGGCCGGAAACAAATCAGGTCAGGTGCGTCGTCTTCATGGCACAAAGCGTCACCCTCCACGTTGCCGGACAGGCCGGTCGTGGAGACCACCAAAATGGGGATGTCCAGGCTTTCCTGGAGTTCCTGGGCCACGGGAAGTCGTTCCTTACTTAACCCGCCCAAAACGACGATGGCGTCGGTCCGATGAGGCACTGCTTTCGGAGGGCTGTAAAAGAACTGAAAAGCGGTAATCAGCCACAGCAGCGCGATCGTCACGACCGACACTGAAGCCCACAGCGCGGCGCGCGTAACGAAGGCGGTTTTGAGGGGCACGGGGACAGTCTATGGTCCCCGAATGTGCGTTCCGTACGTGGCACCTGCCACCCGGGCAGTTACCGCGTATCAACGTCCTCGAACACCAGGAAAGTCTGGGTATCCAGCACTCCCTCCATGGACTGCAATTGGTCGAAGATCACACGGCGGAGGTGGATGTTGTCTGTGGCGCGGACCAGCAGGATGACGTCAAAGTCGCCGCCCACCAGCGCAATGTGGTGAACCTCGGGGATCGCCCGCAAGAGCTCCTTCAGTTCCCGCCAGGAATGCTGCTGGACCTTGAGGGTGACGTAGGCGGAAGACCGCAGGCCGGCTTTGATCGGGTCCACCAATGCCGTGAACTTGGTCAAGACCCCCTCGCCGGTAAGCCGTGCAATGCGGGAGTAGGCATGTGCCCGGCTGATGTGCACGTTCTCGGCCACTTGCGTAATGGACATCCGGCCGTCAGTTGTGAGCTCACGGATGATGTCCCGGTCAACATCATCCAGGGGCACGGCAGTCTGCTCCGCCTCGGTCTCGCTCACGTGGTCTCCAATTCGTCTACAGGACTGGCTCGTTACCCAGCTCACATTTGCAATTCGTCTTTCAGAATAGCCACTTCCTGCATGCTCTTCCATGATTTGAACGAAAGCTGGATACGAAACCTCCGTCCGGAACATACTGGAAGCACATAGTGGCTAGAGAAGGACGGACCAATGACGATCCACGCAGACCACACTGCGCCGGAAACGGGAGTAGAGGACACAGCTGCTGACGTCCAGAGAAAATTCGGCATCAGCGTAGAGGACTACATGCTGCCCGCCCGGCACCAGATCCAAATGGTGAATCCGGATGGAACCCTCCGCTCCCACGAAGAGCAGGGCACCGAACCCGGCCACGAGTACCCCACGCCAAGCGATGCTGAACTCATGGCTGCCTACGAGCAGCTCGTCGTCGGACGCCGTGTCAACGATCAGAACTCTGCCCTCGTCCGGCAGGGCCGCATGGCTGTCTATCCGTCGAGCCACGGACAGGAAGCCTGCCAGGTGGCGGCTGCCATGTGCCTCAGCGAAGGTGACTGGCTCTTCCCGACATATCGCGACGCCGTCGCAGTGATGACCCGTGGTGTGGATCCTGTCGAAGCGATGACGATCTTCCGCGGTGACTGGCATGGTGGTTACGACCCCAAGAAGCACCACGTCGGGATCCAGTGCACACCGCTGACCACGCAGCTTCTGCACGCCGTCGGCGTCGCGCATGCCGCCAAACTCCGCGGTGAGGACACCGTGGTGATGGCGATGTGCGGCGATGGTGCCACGAGTGAGGGTGACTTCCACGAGGCCCTGAACTTTGCGGCCGTCTTCCACCTGCCGGTCATCTTCTTCGTGCAGAACAACAAATACGCGATTTCCGTTCCGCTCAGCCACCAGTCGGTGGCACCGTCGCTGGCCCACAAGGCCGTCGGCTACGGAATGGCCGGTGAGCGGGTGGACGGCAACGACCTCGTTGCGCTCCTCGCCGTAATGGACCGGGCAGTGAAGCTGGCACGCGAAGGCTCCGGCCCTCTCCTGATCGAGGCGCACACGTACCGCATGCAGGCGCACACCAACGCCGACGATGCCACGCGCTACCGCCCCGACAGCGAGGTGGCGGAATGGCAAGCGAAGGATCCGCTGAGCCGAATGAAGTCCTATCTCACCCACAAGGGACTTCTGGACGACGCCGCCAATGAGCGCATTGCAGAACATGCAGAAGCCGTGGCAACCCAGTTGCGCGAAGGCCTCGGTGAAGACGTCCCCGTGCAGCCGCTGGACCTCTTTAAGTACGTGTTCTCCAAGCCCACCCCACAGCTGAAGGAACAGTCTGAATTGCTGGCTGACGAACTCGCCCGCGCTGAAAGCGCCGAACACGGAACGGAGAGCGCAAAATGACCGTCACCACCAATGCCACCGGCACAACCACCGCCAACGTCAGCGCCGCCACCGCAAGCGCCGCCGCGTCCGCTGCAGCTACCGCTGAAGCGAGCGGCCCTCAGTCCATCACCATGGCCAAGGCGCTCAACACAGCGATGGCCGATGCCATGCGTGCCGACTCCTCCGTGCTGGTCTTCGGCGAAGACGTCGGCATGCTGGGCGGTGTCTTCCGTATCACCGACGGCCTCATGGCCGAATTCGGCGAGCAGCGCTGCTTCGACACCCCGCTGGCAGAATCCGGCATCGTGGGCATGGCTGTGGGAATGGCCATCAACGGCATGCGGCCCGTCATCGAGATGCAGTTTGACGCGTTCGCCTACCCGGCGTTCGAACAGATCGTCAGCCACGTCGCCAAGATGCACAACCGAACCAAGGGCAAGCTCAAGATGCCCGTGGTCATCCGCGTTCCGTATGCCGGCGGCATTGGGGGAGTGGAACACCACTGCGACTCCTCCGAGTCCTACTACGCCCACACCGCTGGCTTGAAGGTCTACACACCAGCCACCGTTGCGGACGGATACCGCATGCTCCGCGAAGCCATCGACTCGGATGATCCCGTGATGTTCATGGAGCCCAAGAAGCTCTACTGGTCCAAGGACCAGGTGGACCTGGACGCCTTGCGCGCAGAGCACGACGCCGGCACCTCCACCGAGGGCCGCGCGGCTGTTGCTCGTCCCGGCACTGACGCGACCTTGATTGCCTACGGTCCTTCCGTTCCCACGGCGCTCGCAGCGGCTGCTGCTGCCGCCGAAGAGGGCCGTTCGCTCGAGGTCATTGACGTCCGGACTCTCGTACCCTTCGACGACGAAACCGTCTGTGCGTCCGTGCGTAAGACGGGACGCGTCGTCGTGATCGCCGAGGCGCACGGCTTCGCCTCCGTGTCCTCCGAGATCGTGGCCCGCGTCCAGGAACGTGCGTTCCACTACCTCGCTGCACCGATCCGCCGTGTGACGGGATTCGATGTTCCGTTCCCGTCTCCCAAGTTGGAGCACTACTACCTGCCAAGCGTCGACCGCATCCTCGACGCCGTCGACGACCTTCAATGGGAGGACTGACCGTGAGCTCAGATATGCAGGTATTTCGCCTGCCGGACCTGGGGGAGGGCCTCACCGAGGCCGAACTCGTGAACTGGCTGGTCGCAGTCGGGGACGAAATCAAGGTGGATCAGCCGATCGCCGAAGTCGAGACCGCCAAGTCCATGGTGGAGGTTCCCTCGCCTTATGCGGGCACCGTGGCGGAGCTTCACGGTGAGGCCGGCCAAACGCTCGACGTCGGCAAGCCGTTGATCTCGATCGCTCGTTCGGGCGCTGCTCCTGCTGCGCCGGAGACTCCATCCTCTGCCGAAGATGCGGTCTCCACCGGGATCGTGGCCTCGCCCGAGGTTGATGCGGCCGCCGAGGCGTATCGCACCGAGGAGAAAGCCGGTTCCGGCAACGTACTTATCGGATACGGCACTCCTGGGGGCGTGACTGGTGGCCGGACGCGCCCGCGGAAGGCGAGCCTCGCCGTCGTCGATCGCGAAACGGAGGCCCGGGCCGAAACGCCGGTTGCTTCCGAGCCGGCTGTCGCCGGGACACGGATCCCGGGCAAGCTCAGTGCCGTCATTTCGCCGCTTGTCAGGAAAATGGCCCGGGACCACGGTGTTTCCCTTGAAACTATCCAGGGCTCCGGTGCCAGTGGGCTGATCATGCGCCGGGATGTGGAAGCTGCCATCTCTACACCGGAAACGCCTGAGGCTCCTGCCGGGCCTGTTTCAGTGCCGGTTGCTGAAGGTGATCTGGACTCCCGTACCGGCCTGGCTGTGTCGGCCAGGACCCCGGTCCGTGGAGTCCGCAAGGCAGTTGCCGCGAACATGGCCAAGAGCCGCACGGAGATCCCGGAGGCGACGGTCTGGGTGGACGTAGATGCCACAGCATTGCTTGAGATGCGGGCTGAACTGAAAAAGCGCGCTCCGCATGACACACCAGGCCTGCTGGCTTTCATCGCCCGATTTGTCACGGCTGGGTTAAAAAAGTACCCGGCGCTGAACACGCGCTTTGAAGTCCGGGAGGACGGCTCCCAAGAGATTGTCGGTTTCGACGGAATCAACCTCGGTTTCGCAGCCCAGACGGATCGCGGTCTTGTGGTCCCGTCTGTCCGGAACGCGCACCAGTTGAGCGCCCGCGAGTTGGACGCCGAGATCCGGCGCCTGACCTCGGTGGCGAGGGAAGGCAAGGCCACACCAGCTGAGCTCGGCTCCGGCACCTTCACGCTCAACAACTACGGCGTGTTCGGAGTGGACGGTTCGGCCGCGATTATCAACTACCCAGAGGTTGCGATGCTCGGCGTGGGCCGCATCATCGACCGGCCCTGGGTGGTCAATGGTGAACTTGCCGTCCGCAAGGTTACCGAGTTGACCCTCGCCTTCGACCACCGCGTGTGCGACGGCGAGACAGCAGCTGGCTTCCTCCGGTATGTAGCCGACGCCATCGAGAACCCTGGTGGAGCGCTCGCGGATATGTAGACGGACGGGGTCGGTGCCGATTGGCGCCGACCCCACTGTGTGCGAAGTTAGTTCGCGGCTGCCGTGATTGCGTCCCGCATCTGATGGTAGACCGCGTCCACATAGTGATACGGGGCGAGGCCCCACTGATGCCCCGCCGCCGCCTTTACGACATCCTGGCCAATCGACAGCACGTTGCAACCTTCTTCGCGGAGGTGGTCGAAGTAGCGCTGGTACACCTTGTTGTACGTTGCAGCATAGAGGCCTCTGTAGACGAGGCCGGAGAGCCCGCTGTCGGACGCTTCAGCCCATTCTGGAGCCAGGACGAGCATAGGGCGTCCTGTTTGTTTGATCTTCCGCACAACGGTAGTTGCAGACTTTGACCAGAGCGAGAAGTGTTCTTCCGAGCCGAATGCAATGAGCCGGGGTTCGCTCGCCTGCTGCTGCAGAAGCTTGCTTTCGCCCAGCTCCCAGCTATTGGTGACGTATGAACCCTGCCCTAGCTCATAAGCTCCCAGCCGCTCGTCCACGAGATCCAGCAGGAATAGGTCAGTGGCGCCTGCCGACCGATCTATGGTGTCGAACAGAGATGAGCGGATGTCGTTTCGCACGCATTGCTTCTGGAACTTGGAGGTGAGTGAACTCTCACCACGAAGAACGCCGCGAGGGGAGGCTGCACTTATCATCCCTTGGCGGGCGACGTATTCGACTATGGACCAGTCTTTGTCGAGGAAAGGGTACGTGTCACGGGACACACAGCTGCCGTAAATGAACAAGCCAGGCAAGATGAACTCCCACATTGTCGGAAGAGAATTCCCCCAGCCTAGCAAGACAGGTGGGGGCTTCTGACACGCCCGCAGCTGTTTGACGCAGGGTCCAGATGCGTCCCGGCCGGTTCGTCCGGGGCGGATCCGTTCGGGTATCTTGTCTTAGTGGGGAAAATAGAAGGCTTCGCTGAACGCCGTACTTACGCCTTCGATATGGGCTTTGGGTTCTGCGAGCTATGTGCCGAAGCGTTCTTTCTGAACGGTCAAAATGACGGGCCTGATCACCCCTGTCCTTCCAGGCCCCGCGTCATTGACCCCTCAAAGCACATGGTCACAAACTACAAGGGTGTACAGGCTTTCCTCAACGCGTCCAAGATCCCACCCGGGTATCAGATCATTGTTGAAAACGGTCTTCCCATCGATGTCAATTGCCAAAACCGGGGTTTTGATACCACCGTGGTTTTCTTTCAAGGCGCCATCGACCCATCCTGGACGCTTCCCGCTTTCGGCGGCATGGGCGTCTCGTCCGATGTCCACGTGAATCGAATCTTCATCTCTGACCCAAGCCTGGTCCTGACCAACCGGTTGAACCTTGGATGGTTTGTTGGCAATTCACGTATGAACATCCAGAAGAACCTCCTCCAAATCATCAATCACATCGTGGGCACGTGGGGACAACAGCGACTCGTTTTTTATGGCGCATCAGGCGGTGGGTTTGCATCCCTGTTCTTCTCTGCACATTTCCCCGGCTCGCTGGCCATTGTTTCGAACCCTCAAACAAACGTTGCCAAATACGAGTTGCCCGCCGTTGAGCGCTTTGCGGAAGTTTGCTACGGCGTCAAGGGTGAGGACCCTATGTCCCGGCTCCCCGACGACGTCACCACCAACCTTGTTGAGCTCTATCGGGAGCCACGAGGCAACGTTGTTGCCTACATGCAGAACAGCACGGATTTCTCTCACGTTGAGGATCACATGAATCCTTTTCTGTCGGCATCGCACCCTGACAACGAAATCCATGTCCTCCTCGGGGACTGGGGAAACGGACATGTCGCGCCACCCAAGCCCATTCACGTCGAGGCGCTAACGGTCGCAGCAAGCCCCGACTGGCAATCCGGACTCGCAGCCATGGGGTTCGAGCATGCCCAGCCAGCGACCAAGGATTAAGTAGCCGCAAGCCTGCCGCGGGGTCCTGCTCTTTGTGGGGCAAATCTTGGACAAATCCTCGCAAAAGACTTGGCTAAAAGTGCTGCCAACCCTGCGTACAATTTTCTGTGGGGGTCAGCTGGTGGTCTCCAGTTGCCCGCGAGCAGCCGTACATCGTGCGCTGTCGCCGTCGTAGAATGCCCAAAACATGGTAAAAAATCCCCGCATGCGCTCTCTGAGGACCGTAGGCTTCGCGCTGACCACGCTCATCATCACGGCGGGACTGGCCGTTCAGCCGGCTGTAGCGGATGACAATGACATCATCCCGAGCCCAGCGCAATCACTGCGTCCGGCACCTGAAGTGGCCACGGATCAGTTCATTGTCGGGCTGCGGGACAACGTCAAAGCAGCCGCAGCTGCGGCTACTGCGGAGCAGGCTGCAGATCGCGCGGCCACCAAGCTCGGAGTGGCTGCCGAAAGCGCGCACCAAAACGCAGCGGGTGGGCAGGTCATCAAACTTGCCAAGGCCCTTTCAGGGACAACTGCTGAGCAATTCCTGAAAACCCTTCGTGCGGATCCCAACGTTGCCTACGCCGAAGCCGACGACATCATGCAGGTCGCGGCTGATCCGAACGATGCCTACTATTCGACGCAGTGGGATCTCTCGGAGGATTTGGCCGGCATTCGGCCTTCCGGGGCGTGGCAATACAACCATGGTGAAGGCGTAGTCGTCGCAGTGGTCGACTCCGGCATCACGAGCCATCCGGATCTCAACGCCAATGTGTTGCCCGGCTACGACATGATGTCCGATGCCGCCGATGCCCGGGATGGGAACGGCAGGGATGCGGACCCTACAGACCCTGGCGATTGGTCTACGGCAAATCAATGCGAAGTGGGCAGCGCGCAGATTAATTCTTCGTGGCACGGAACCCATGTGGCGGGCACGATTGCAGCTATCGGAAACAACACCATCGGTGTAACGGGCGTGGCCCCGAAGGCAAAAATCCTTCCGGTGCGGGCGTTGGGTGCCTGCGGTGGGTATTCATCGGATATTGCAGATGGCATCATTTGGGCGGCAGGCGGCGTTGTTACCGGGGTACCAATCAATCCCAACCCTGCGCGCGTTATCAACCTCAGCCTTGGCGGCATCAGGCCCTGCTCTGCCACCTACCAAAACGCCATCAATTTCGCGCATAACGCTGGCGCGGCGGTCATTGTTGCTGCTGGAAACTCCAATGTTCAGGCGGCCGATTCCAGCCCTGCAAACTGCCAGAATGTCATCACCGTTGCCGCCAGCGACAGGGCAGGAGCAAAGGCGCCGTACTCCAACTACGGGAGCGTCGTGGATGTGACTGCTCCCGGGGGCAACATGAGTTCCTCGGGGCTGAATGGCATCCTGTCCACGTACAACTCAGGGACAACTACGCAAGGCACGCCGGGCTATGCCTTCATGCAGGGAACCTCCATGGCCGCCCCGCACGTGGCAGGCCTTGCAGCTCTCCTCTACTCGGCAGAGGGCAGTGCGCTCACTCCAGCGCTTTTGGAACAGCAGCTGAAGGACTCGTCCCGACCACTTCCTGCTGGTTGCCCGGCCGGATGCGGGGCCGGTTTGGTTGATGCCACAGCCGCCCTCACAACGTTTGGTGGGCATCTTCCGGTAACGCCTGCGCCAGTCGTATTCACAGACCGGGACGGCACCTCGAACGATACGTACACGATTCCCGCCACGGCTGGCGTTGAATACGTGGTGGGCGGAAAGGTTCTGGCCCCTGGCACCTACTCGGGCAGCGGGGCAGTGACCGTTACTGCCCGTGCTCTTGCAGATTATTCGTTGGTCCCATTATCAGTGGCTGAGTGGAAGTTCACCTTCAAGACGTCCTCTCAGAAAATCACTGATTTCGACGGCGACGGCAAGAGCGATGTCCTTGCCAGGGACAGCGGCGGTGTTTTGTGGTTGTACCCGGGCAACGGTTCCGGTGGCTGGCTTGCTGCCCGCAAGGTTGGTGCGGGCTGGAATGGCATGACGTCCATTGAGTCACCCGGTGATTTTAACGGGGACGGCAAGATGGACGTGATTGCGCGGGATGCGAGCGGTGTTTTGTGGCTGTACCCGGGCAATGGTTCCGGTGGTTGGCTTGCTGCCCGCCAGATTGGTTCCGGCTGGAATGGGATGGCCGCGATCGAGGCGCCTGGTGACTTCAATGGGGACGGCAAGGCCGACGTGATCGCCCGGGATGCCAATGGTGTTTTGTGGCTTTATCCGGGCAATGGTTCAGGTGGTTGGCTTGCCGCCCGCCAGATTGGTTCCGGCTGGAATGTCATGACCGCCATTGAGGGCCCTGGTGATTTCAATGGGGACGGCAAAGCTGATGTTCTTGCCCGCAACGGGTCGGGTGTTTTGTGGCTCTACCCCGGTGACGGCTCCGGTGGTTGGCTTGCTGCCCGCCAGGTTGGTTCCGGTTGGAACGTCATGACCGCTATTGAAGGCCCGGGCGATTTCAATGGCGACGGCAAGATTGACGTCGTTGCACGCGACGGATCCGGTGTTTTGTGGCTGTACCCCGGTGACGGTTCCGGTGGTTGGCTTGCTGCCCGCCAGATTGGTTCCGGCTGGAATGTGATGACAGCAATCGTCTAGTCCAGTCCGAGTTCACCTGCCACCGGGTCATTCCGGCTTCTCCCAGCTGCGCATGGGTAGAATCGAGGCCTGAACATCGCCGGATTGCACTGGATACGGAGAACTCATTGTCAGCTTGGCACGAACTTGGCACGGACAACTACGTCTTGGAAACCGAGGGATCCTTACTCAACACCGGGCTCGTGGTGGGCAGTGAGCTCGCCATGGTCATCGACACCGGATGTGGCCCACGCCAAGGCCGGGAGATCCTCGCTGCTGTCCGCGAAAAGACCCAGCTTCCGCTGGTGGTAGTCAACACCCACGCCCACTACGACCACTTCTTCGGTAACGCTGTTTTTGCCGACGACGGCGTGACAGAGTTCTGGGCGCACGCCAACTGCGCGGCGACCATCGAGCGGGACGCCGACAACCAGCGTCGCTTCGTCGCCACAAACGAACCCGAGATGGCCGCGGGGGAGGGTGACGCCGTCGACATCGTTGTTCCGAACGCAATCGTTGGCGACCAGCCTGTTCTGGTGGACCTTGGCGGAATTACCGCAACACTGTTCTACCTGGGCCGCGCCCACACGGACGGTGACCTCCTGGTGGGGACCAACTCGACACTGTTCGTCGGCGACCTCGTTGAGCAGGGCGCCCATCCTTCCTTTGAGGACTCGTATCCCGAGGAATGGGCGGACGTCCTCCGGCACATCTCAGCTTTGCGTCACCGCTACGAATTCCTGGTCCCGGGCCATGGCAAGCCCGCGAGCGACGAATTCGTCAAGACCATGGCCGACACCATGAGCACTGCAGTGCGGCAGGCAACCCAGTCCATCCGCGATATGCCCAACGATGCCACCAAGGCCATCCCGGTGCTTCCTTATGGACCGGAGCAGTCGCGCTGGTTCATCAAGCGGCTCCAAGAGACCAATGCCCAGCACGGAAGGGCTGCTGGCGGATCCCTTGCAACGCCCGACGTTGGCCCCGGGAAGACTGGCTTCTATCCTTCTTCGTAAATGAAGGTTGCTTATAAATTTGCCGTCTCCCCATGGACTATTGGGTAAGACCAGTCCTAGGATGAAGTCGACCATCGGTTTGCGGCTACCTGGGGGGTGTCGAGATGAAGGCCATTCGCGCTATTCCGCGCGCTACTCAGATTCTCCGCTCCGTCATGATCGCTGGCGCCGGCACCGCAGTTTGGATGGCATTGTCGGCGACGGCCGCCAACGCCGATTCCGGCATCACCGATAACCATTCGCTGGTAGGCGGAGTGACGTCTTCGGTGTCCTCAACTGTTTCGTCAGCCGACATCGTCAGCAAGCAAACCAACAAGACTCTCGATGCTGCAGCGGGTGCGGTCAAGAAGGCGGCCGCGTCCGCTGCTACTTCCGTTGGGCCTAAGCCGTCCGCACCAGCAGTCACCATCCCCGTGCCGAACGTACCCGCGCCGGCCCCCGCCAAAGCCGTTGTCCCGGCGCACCCGATAACCGTGCACGTTCCTGCTGTAACTCCCGTGGTTAACCGGGTTGGGGACTCCACGGACAAGGTCATCGCCACAGCTCCAGTGGTCAACCGGGTAGTACCCAAGGGCGCGGTCGGCAACGTTGTGGATACGGCAGTCAAACCAGCCACCGGAACCATTGACGACGCCGTCGCGGCGGTTGTTCCACCGGTAAACAATGTCCTGGAACCAGTTGGCCTGGACCCCGTGACGGACGTGACCAACCCGGTTGCGGCCCCCATCGTTGAGGTCATCGACACGATCCTCCCGGCTGTCGGCAACGTCTTGCCTCCAATTTCCGGACCCGGAGGCCTGCTTCCCCCGCTCCTGGGCGGCGACGGGGCTATGCTCCCCGCGACGCCGGGCGCTGGAGCTGTGCCGCCTCCCGCCGTCGGGACCTCATCAGCGACTCCGTCGGCCGAAGGTTTGGCCACGGAATCCACTGGCCTGCCACTCGGGACCCCGCCCACGCTCACTGCCGACGTTTCAGTGGCTCTTGTTTTGGCGCGAGGTTTTGCTCCTGCTTCATCCAGTGCCGTAGCCAGCGCCTCTGTCATGGTCGAACCCGAGGCTCCAGCCGAACTGCCTGCAGACCCGGATGTGGCACCCCTTGGTGTCATCGGCGCGGGCTCGGGTACCTCACAAAACGGGCCGCCAAGCCCTGCCGCAGCCTTCCTGCATGGTGCGCTGATCGTGCCTGCAGACACACTTTCTGGTCAAGCAACGGCCAGCAATGAACATCATCCAAAGCCGGTTTCTTTCGATCCCGGCTCATCTCCTGACTAGTTCCCCAACCCAGCCGCGCCTCTACAAGCGGCCGATGGTTAGCAGGACGATCCGTCATCGGACGTCCTTGGGAACACGACCTTCAGGAGAAGATCACAATGAACTCGACAATTCGCAGGTGCCTGATCGGCACATGCTTTGCCGGAGGCTTGATTGCCCTCGGCGGGACCGCGGCCAACGCGGCAGATACGACCAGCGGAAAGGACGGAACCCTTTCCGGTACACAGGTGGTGGCACCGGTGACGGCGCCAGTCAGCACAGGCTCAACGTCATTGGCCCTCGTGGGAGATTCTTCCTCAACCACAAAGGCGCCGGCCGCCGCTTCGACCACAGGGACGGCGCCAGCTGCCAGCACCACCGGTTCCAACGGCGCCGCTTCCGGGACACAAGTAGTCGCGCCTGTAACAGCGCCCATAAACCTGGGCTCGTCTTCAGTGGGTCTGCTGGGGGGCTCCACTGCGACGGGCCCAGCCCAACCTGCCACGGCAACTGCACCAAGCAGTTCGACGCCGGCGGCTGGCACCAACGGTACTGGCGGCACAGCCTCCGGTACCCAAGTAGTTGCACCGGTGACGGTCCCCGTAACGGTGGGATCGACGTCGACGGGTGTCCTGGGGGACTCATCGGCCACGACAACACCAGCAGCAACATCAGGTTCTGCACCGGCCCAAGAGCCAGCGCAGGCAACAACGTCGGGGGGAGATAGCATCGCATCCGGCGCTCAGGTAGTGGCTCCGATATTGGTCCCTGTTAACATCGGAGCCACTGCCGCGGGTGTGGGTGGAGATTCTTCAGCCACGTCCGGCGCACCCTCGAATACAGGCGGCGCACCTGCTGCTACTCCCGGTGCTACGACCAACGGTTCCGACGGCGTTGCTTCCGGGACCCAGGTGGTTGCTCCGGTTATCGCTCCGGTGACCGTTGGCTCGACCTCGGCTGGTGTGCTGGGTGATTCTTCGGCCAGCACAGCGGGTACGTCGTCCGGCACTTCCGGCACGGGTACGACGTCAGGGTCCAGCACGAGCGGTTCCGACGGCGTTGCTTCCGGGACCCAGGTGGTTGCTCCGGTTACTGCTCCGGTGACGGTTGGTTCGACGTCGGCTGGTGTGCTGGGTGATTCTTCGGCCACTGGCGCTGGTTCCTCGTCCGGTACTTCCGGCACGGGTTCGACGTCAGGGTCCAGCACGAGCGGATCCGACGGCATCGCTTCCGGGACCCAGGTGGTTGCTCCGGTTACTGCTCCGGTGACTGTTGGTTCGACCTCGGCCGGTGTGCTGGGTGATTCGTCGGCCAGCACAGCTGGTACCTCGTCCGGCACTTCCGGCACGGGTACGACGTCAGGGTCCAGCACGAGCGGATCCGACGGCGTTGCTTCCGGGACCCAGATGGTTGCTCCGGTTACCGCTCCGGTGACGGTTGGTTCGACGTCGGCTGGTGTGCTGGGTGATTCGTCGGCCAGCACAGCGGGTACTTCCGGTGGGAGTGCTCCTGCAGGAACCTCGGGTGCTACGACCAATGGATCGGATGGCATCGCTTCCGGAACCCAGGTGGTTGCTCCGGTTACTGCTCCCGTGACTGTTGGGTCGACATCGGCCGGTGTGCTGGGTGATTCGTCGGCCACTGGCGCTGGTTCCTCAACCGGCGCCAGTGGCACGGGAACCGCACCAAGTGGCACGACGACTGGAAGTGACGGGATCCTCTCTGGCACTCAGTTGGCTGCTCCACTCACCGCCCCCGTCACGGTAGGGTCCACATCGCTTGGCATCGGTGGCGCTTCAGTTGGCGCCATCACCCCGCCAGCTGTGAATCCTCCCCTGGTCACCCCTCCGGCAGAGAATCCTCCGGCTGAGAATCCTCCAGTGGTGAATCCTCCGGTGGTCACCCCACCGGTAGGGAATCCGCCGGTGGTGAACCCTCCAGTGGTCAATCCGCCGGAAGTTAACGAGCCTGCTGGTAGTGGTGGACTTGGGCTGGGCGCTGACATTGGCACCAATAATCCGGGTACCGAGATCGGTGGGGCCGCGTATGGCGTCGCTGGCATCAACACTTCCGGGATCAACACTGCAGCAACCAGTGGCGCCCAACTGGGTGGCGCCCTGGGTGTGCTGACCGCGGGCGTTGCGACCGGCGTCGGGAGTTCCAACTCCCTGGCCACTACGGGCTTGGACGGCAGCTTCACTCTCTGGGCAGTCGGCCTTCTCCTCACGGGCTTGGCACTCACGGCAGGTGGGCATCGGAAGGCAGCCGCTAGCCGCAGCTAATCGCCTGGGCTAGGCCTGGTCCCGCGAGCAGTTGTTGCGGTTCCGGATTGCCGGAACTGCGACAACTGCCAGGCGGCTGGGCTGGAGTCCTAGGATGAAAGGGATGACAACCACCCAGGAAGACCAAAACTTCACCCTCCGCAGCATCGCGGTACCGGCCTTCGGGCCTGCGTTGTTGTTCTGTATCGGCGAGGGGGCGGTTCTTCCGGTGATCGCGCTCTCGGCGCGTGATCTTGGAGCATCGGTGGCAGTCTCGGCGTTGATCGTGACGCTGATCGGCTTGGGGTCCTGGCTCTTCAATATCCCGGCATCGCTCATCACCATGAGGTTCGGCGAACGCTGGGCAATTGTTGGGGCAGGTGCTGTAGGCGCCCTCGCCCTCGGGGCGGCAGCGTTCGCTCCACAAATGGAGCACGGGATCTGGCTGCTGGCCGCGGCTATGACGTTGGTGGGTATGTCTGCGAGCGTTTTCAACCTGGCCCGCCAGAAGTACCTCACCGAGGCTGTTCCCGTGATGTTCCGCGCCCGGGCGCTGTCCACCTTGGGCGGCGTCACGAGGATCGGAATCTTCATAGGTCCGTTCATCGGTGCGGGGGTGATGCAGTTCGCCGGAATCAGCGGGGCGTACTGGGTTGGCTTTGTGGGGATGATGGCCGCCGCTGCTTTGTCGCTCACGGTTCCGGACTTGGTGGCTCCCGCTACGTCCGACGGCGGTCCGATTCCTCGCGCCTCCACCCTCCGAAACGTAGCGGCTTCGCATGCCGGTGTGTTCCTGTCCGTGGGCTTCGGAATTCTGCTCCTCAGCGCGCTGCGTGCTTCGCGCCAAGTTGTCATCCCGCTGTGGGCCGACCACCTGGGCATGGATGCCACGCAAGCATCCCTGATCTACGGCCTCTCCGGCGCGATCGACATGTTGGTGTTCTATCCGGCCGGGAAGCTGATGGATCGCAAGGGACGGCAATGGGTGGCGGTTCCTTCCACACTCATCATGGGTGTGGCCTTGATCCTCATTCCGTTTACTGGCGGGTTCGTTCCACTGTTGCTGGTTGCCCTGCTGATTGGCTTTGGCAACGGCATCAGTTCCGGGCTCATCATGACACTGGGTGCCGACTTCTCGCCCGACAACGGAAGGAGCCACTTCCTTGGCATCTGGCGGTTCATTGCCGATTCGGGTGCAACGGGTGGGCCGGTGCTCTTGTCTGCCCTGACGGCCGCCATTTCCCTCGCCGCTGGCGTCTGGGCCACGGGAGTCCTGGGCTTCGCAGCGGCAGCCGTGTTCGCCGTCGCAATCCCCAGGCTGAAGCATCGGCGGAACTACTAGGCTCCAATTCCTGGCTGGCCGGCGGAAGGCGAACGTAGGTCAGGAAGCCGCGCGTTCGTGAGCCGCGCGCTCAAGGGCAACTGGGGTCTTCCACTTACTGTCCGGGCGACGTCCCGTCACGAGTGCCACTGCAACCACCAGCAGCACCAATCCCCATGTTGCGTTGGCGGTATCCAATGCTGTCCGCATCACGACGAACGGCGGAACGATTGCCAGCGCCGTGGCAACTGCGATGCGCCACGTTGCCGGCCTCGCAGCACCGGGCGCCAGCCCAGTGCTCGCGAGTTCCAAGCGGACCAAGGGCGTGGACACCAGCAGAACGAGCACCCAGGCTGCTGCGTAAAACAGTGGCCGGCTTAGCCACCACTCCGTACTGGCAGGCTCGGGGAACGGAAGCCGAAGCACCAAGGCGATCCCGAACATGGCGATGATCAGCGGCAGGTGCCAAAGGTAGATGGTCATCGCCCGGCTACCCACTACGAACATCACTTTCTGAACCCACGCCAACTGAACGGCCCGCTGCAGCAAGGGATAGGCAGCCTTGACGAGCAGGATGTGCGCCAGACCTACAAGGATCAGCGGGAACATCGGCGGGTTCTGGCTGGTGAGCATGTCAACGGGGTAGGGCCCACCATGGGTGAGCGGCACCAAGGCGGCATAGCAGCCGATTGCTCCCGCGACGAGCTTCCAGTGGGCAAACCGATCAAAGAAACCATCCGCGTAGAAGAACCCGAACTGCTGCAGCAAGCCCCAGACGAACACCATGTTCACCAGGCCAACGGGATTTGAATCGAAACCCCACGGGTTGCGTTCCAGCCCGAGTCGCAGGACATCAACGACGACGGCGCCCACGGCCAGCGCTGCGACGGTCTTGTAGGGAGCTGCTTCATGAAATTTCGCCATCGTGGGCACCATTGCCTGACAAATCAGGTAAGCGGCAAGGAACCACAACTGCACTCCCGCGCCCGCAGCGATAACTGTCAGCAGGCCGCTGGGGACACCTGCCGCCGTCGCGGTCCACAAAGCGATAGTGAGGAACGCATACAGCGCAACTGTGGGGCGGACCAGTCGCAGGACGCGGTTGCGCAGGTAGTCGCCCGCATCCCCGCCCTTGCGCCGGAGGCTGCGCCACAAGGTCAGCGAAGCGAATCCACCCACGATGAAGAACAGGGGCATGACCTGGCCGAACCACGTGCCTTGGGCGAACCAGCCCAGTGAGGTCAGGGGATTGCCGACGCCGATGCCGGAGCCATCAACGCTAATGCCCATCATGAGCAAATGGACGGCCACCACGGCAAACATGCAGGACACCCGGATCAGATCGACCACGAGGTCGCGGGAAGCCGGAACCCCAGCGAGGGAAGGGGGAGTGCCGCGGCGCTGGCCGGACCTGAAGGTGGAAGACATAGGGCTCCTGGGAAGCTTGGGCTTTATTCCATCGATTAGATTAATCGTAGGTCAAGCGTCCCGTGAAGGCCATGGGTACTTCTACCAGATGGTTTTCGCTGGCCCGGGGTCCACCCGGACTACACCGGACAGGTCAGGAATTTTCCGTTGCCGGAGAGCTTCAAACGACGCAGCTCGCCCGTGGCCGTGGTCCCGGTGTTTTGCAAAGCCGTCACTTGAACGTCAACTTCAGGGTTGCGGCCATCTAGGACGCCGGCGAGGAAAATGGGACTGCTGGGCGTCAAATCCAAAGTTGCTGACGGAGGCAGCACCGGGATGGAAACGTAGGCGCTGCTGGTGCTCATCTTGCCGCCGACGGTCATCGCCGTGGGGGAGCTCAAACCTGCGACGCTTATCCGGACAGTGCTCGTAGAGATCTGGGTGCACGTCAGCGTCAATCCGACAGGCGTGGTGGGCGTTGGCGTCGGAGTAGACGTGGGGGTTGGCGTTGAAACTGCAGCACGAACAGTCATGGTTGCGGTGGAGCTCTGCTCCCACAACCCGAAAGCGGACGTTCCGCCGATGCCCACCAATACAGTCAGGCAGAAAAGGCCAACGGCCCAGGCTTTGGCTGAGGGGCCGGTTCCCTGCTTCACGCAGACTGCCTTTCCTTTCGCGCGCTCCGTACTTCCCGGAACATGGTGAACCCACCGTAGCCGATCAAACCCACGGCACCCACGGCCAGCCACAGTGAGCGGTCACTGTTGCCCAAGGCGTTCGCGACAAATCCCACGAACGGCACGGCGTAGAGCAACTTACCGCGCACCTGGATCTCGCGAACGGGCTGGGGATCCGCGACGTCGTTGTTGTCGCCCTTGGTGGTGAGCGTCTTCTCGCCTGTCTGGAGGAACCCGAAACCAACGATCCTGTGCGTAATGACACCCGGCTTGCCGGATTCGATCTGGTACGTAATCACGTCGCCAAGCTTCAGTTCGTCAAAGTCCGCTGCCTGCGAAACCATGAACGTTCCCGGTGCGTACTTCGGCGCCATGGAGTTGGTCAGTACCGAATACGTTTGCGAGCCGGTCACCTTGGGCAGCATGATCAGCACCCCGACCGCCAGGAGTGCAAGCGAAAGAAGCACGACGCCGAGTCCCCGGCCAATGCGGCCAAGTAGCCGGGCGCTGGAAGAACGTTCCGAGGGATGCTGCCCGGGCTCCTGCAATTCCCCATTTTGGGGTTCGACAGCGACGGACGCGTCGGCGCCAGCTTCATCAAATGCGGCGTCAATCGTTGTTTCAAGCACTAGCTCATCAAGGCTATTGCGATCTTTCAGGCTACTGGGCGCAACCATTGGGAACCCCACATTTCTGACGAGCGTGCAGCGGAAGAGTGATTGAGACGGAGTTCCCGTCAACGCTGGAAGGTGCGGCAGCGTCCAGGGTTACCTTGAAGCAGAGTGTGGCGGTGGCACCTTTGGCGATTGCCGGCGTCGTAAATCCTGCCCCGGTCAAAGGCTGATAGCCGCTGGCCGATGAGCATGCGGTGCTTGACGCCGCACTGGTGGCACTCACACTGAGATATCCGGCCAAGGTGCCGCCGGATACGTTGCTGACTGTAGGTGCCGTAGCGGTGACGGTAATGTCAAAGACCCCTCCGGCGTCGCTGGCGTTTCCGATTCCTATGGATGAATAGACGGAGCTGCCGCGGGCCAGGTCCCCAAGAGGCGCTTGTGCCGTGGTCAGTGCCAAGGTGGTCGCTTGGTCATTGACGGTCATGGGCATCGAGGAACCGGAAGGGGTTCCTGTCAGGTTGACCGTAAAACTGGATGCTTTGATCGTGCCCGGCTGGGCGATGGCAGTAGCAGACCAGAGTGCGTACGTACCCTGAACGGCCATGAGCCCCAGGAGCACGGCAGCGACCATAAGGCCAGCCGTCTTGATGCTCCTGGGGATTCCCATTGACACTCCTGTTGAATTGTTGGGGGGTAAGGACTACCGCAGGCCGGACTGCTGGACCTGTGTCAGGGTGAACGATACGTTGCCCAGGTTCCTGCTGGCGTTGACGTCCGTGCGGGTTGAGGTGCTGGACTTGAACTCGAAGGTGATGCTGGCGGTGACGTGCTGCGAGGTGGTGAGCGGGTTGGCGATGACGTCCCCATCAGCATCGGTCAGCTTGGGCGAGGTGACCGTGACGTTGGCGGGATCGAACCCTGCGCCCGCACCGGTGTTCGTGGCGACGAGGTTGGCTGCCATCTTGTCGCCGGTGAGGGTGACGTCCAGATCCTGCGTGTAGGTCAGGAGATCGCCGGGGACCACCAGGTATGTGGCGAGGTTGACAGGGTTTCCTGCGCGGTCGGTCCAAACGCCCGTTGCCGCATGGACATTCAAGTCGCCGGCCACAATGGTGCCTGCTGCTGCGGAATCCGAAGCATTCCACCAAGCCAGTGTTCCTCCGCCACCCAGGAGCAGTGTTCCACCAAGTGCAAGTGCCGCCGCGCCTTTAAGCATTGTTATGTTTTTCACCGTGAGACCTTCTTTCGCGTTGTTATGGCTTCTGCCTAGCGATTACTTTCGTCGTCCCAGATCAAGGCTCCATACGGCGATGGCTCAAGGTTGGATCAAGTTTTTCCGGGTTTGAAACCGAAGATGTTGCACCCCGGAAATATTCCGTAAAGGAGTTTGTAATCTCATAAAAATATGCTTGAAGCAGTGAGGGAATCTGCCAGTGTGGGAAATGTACTCAAACATCGAAGGGGCGGCGCGATTACTATGCACATCAAAGAGTTCTGGGATCAACTTTCACCGGAAACGCAGCAATGGCTCATCGATAATCCGGGAAGCATCATCATCCCGCGCACTCAAACGGCCATCCTCAACAATGAGACGGGTGAGGATAGCCCTGTCGACGGGCATGGGGGCACCCTGCTGACGGAAGAGGACCGGGACTTCATCCGCGCCCAGGCCCGGCGCATCGAGCCAAAGTAAGCTGCCGCCGTCGAGCCTTTGTTACTGGCGCCTTAGCGCTTCCTGGCGGCCAGGCCGAACAGCCACGTCCCGCCCAGGGCGGAAAGGTAACCAGCGACCACAATGAATGCAGTGCCGGCCCAGAAGTAGTCCACAGTGCTGTCTGCGCTGAGTCCCGGCATGACCTGGAGCAGTGAGTAGCCGGCCACGATAGCTGCCAGAAGCAAGGCAATGGTGGTCAGCCATACCCATAGCCGCGATGCAGCCCAGTGCTCGCCGTACCCCTTCCAAACATTCCAGTCACTACCGCCGCGAAGGATCAGCCAGCCAGCGGGCAGCATGACGGCGCCCACCACGAGGAAGGCTGCTACGACGTCGGAGGGCCGATGCCATTGGTTGATGAGGGTCGAAACCCCGGTGGCCACGGCGAAGGTGCTGCCGAGGAATCCTGCGAGAGGCCGCCAGCGGGGCGAGACCATGAGGAAAACCGCTGCAGCAGCAGAGGCTGCCAATGTTGTGTGGCCTGAGGGGAGTGAGTTCAGTTCGAGTGTCTGGACGCCGCGGTCGGGCCTATCCGGAATGAAGAGCTTCAATACTTGGGTCGCCAGGTTGGCGGCAATGCAGGCTGCCACGGCAATTCCGGCCGCAGTCCAACGGCGACGCGCAACCGTCACGAAGAGCACCACGATGATAGCGATCGCCAGTGACAGGATGGGCAGCATATCCAGGAATTTCGTGGACGCCCTGCCTGCGGATCCGCTCAGTTCAGTGGCTTCAACCAAAGCAGACTCGTCGATGAATTGGCCCATGGTGGTCCGTACGAAGAAGTAGTACGTCACTACCAGCCCCAGGATGCTGGCGAGGGTAGCCAAGCCGAAAAGCAGCCCTGTACCGACGCCGGGCTTGCGAGCTTGTGCTGACCGGTCAGGGGACATCGCTATGGGGCGGGACTGCTGGGAACTCATTGAATCAAGACTGCCACAGTTCGCTGGAAGGCTCATGTGAGGATGCCTCTGGCGTGGCGCACATATCAATAAGGCGCCTTATGGTCAAGGGTGAATCGGCCTATTCTTAATCTATGGAACCTACTACAGGCCTGATGCTGGCGTTGCTGGCTGTGATTGTCTGGCTGGGGATAACCATTGTGCCGCTGATGCTGCTGGCTCCGTCGCATTCTCGTGAGGAAGATGGCGCCTCCACCAATAGGAAGGGGCGCCGTGAGGGCCGCAGGAGGGTCTTCTCGGGTGCACGACCCGTCTTCTCACACTCGTCCGCGAGTACCCGATCGCTGCGGCATCCTCGCATCCAGCACTGAAACGTCGTCTGGCACTGAGTCGTCGTCCGGCCGCAGGTCGGGAAGCGAAACGTTGTCCGGCCGCAGGGCGGGGGCATTGAAGTGGCGCCGCTTTTGTCGGTTACGAAGCCACCGCTCAACGCTGCCCATGGCGCGCGTCGCCACAGCCCAGTAGGCCACGCCCGCCAGCAATGATGCCGCGAGGGCCAGCCCTTGGTGAGTCCCTTCAAAGAGCGGATACACCAGCCAGTGCGTGACATAGATGTACAGCGATGAGCTGGCCAGAAGAGCCGTGATGCGGTGAAGGCCGCGCGGCACGGGCAGTGTCGGAATCCACAGGAGGATGAGGAAACCTACCAGGATGGTGGCGCTGCGGTACTCGTTGCTGAAGGACCCTGGAATCGTCAGAAGGGCGAAGGCGGTCATGGCGGCGCGTTGCCACCACACTCGCGACACAGCAGCAGCCCATCCGAAGGCGAACAGCCACAGGACCGGCCCTTGGCCAGGGTAAGGCAGCTCGATGATGTCGAAGCGCTGCAGGAGGTCGATGCCGGCCAGCGCGAGTGGAAACGCCCATGGCCATCTGCGTGCCGCGCGGTCTACCGCGGGTATGGCCAGCAGGACAGCCAACCCGATCAGGATGTGAACCAGCACTTCAACGAACCAGAAGCGGGACATATCCGTCCAACCCTGGGGACCAACGATTGAGTTCAACAAGAACACGTTGTGCCAGCCGTAGTCGTCAGTGACGGCGAACGCGACGCCGATAACCAGCACGCTGGGTACGACGATCCGCGTGACGGCACGCAATTGCCTCCGGAGCCGTTCGCGCCGGGATCCCGTCAGTTGGAAGCGGGCAAAGTTGTAGCCGGCAACCGCCATCAGCACGTGCGCGGTGCCTTCCCAGGAGAAGAACTTGATGTGTGTTGCCACGATGAAAATGATGGCCACCGCGCGCAGCACGATCCCCGTTTCCATGCGTGCTGACAACTTCCCCCGCCAGTTGTGGAGAAATTTCCTGCCAGTGGTGCGCGGATCTTCATGGGCTGGGTGGGCTGGATGGCCTGGGGCTTCGGGGGCCGGGACAAGCTCACAAATGGGCATCAGGTGCCACCCCTGCGGGATGCGGCCAAGTGCACGCTCAAGCCGTACCGAGGCCGCCACGTAGGAAAGTGAATCTCCGCCAAGGGAAACGAAGCTGTCGTTCTCGGTGATGTCTGGCTGTTCCAGGACCTCTGCGAAAATCTCAAGCACAGTCTCTGTCCCCGGGGTGGATTCCGTTCCGGGATGGCGCTCCGTCTCTGCGGACAGGCGCTCCGCCTGTCCAGGCACGGGCTCCGGCTGTGCAGACACGGGTTCCGGCTGTGCAGACAGCGCAAGGATGGCCGGATAGTCAGGCTTCCCATTGCCGAGCCGTGGAATGTCGGGCACCGGCTGCAGTTGGATGGCAGCGCGGGGGACACCCAGATCCTGCGCAAGGCTCTTGGCGACCAAGGCCAGATCATGGTGTCCCTCCACAGCCACAACCACGACGTCGTCAGAACCGGCGGCAGCGGCGGTCAGGGCAAGATCTGCAAGGAGTCGTTCGACGCGTCCCAGGTCCACGCGGAGCCCAACGATTTTCACGAAGCGGCTGCGCCTGCCGACGATTTCATAGAGTTCATCGGGGCCGAGCCGGGCGAGGTCGCCGGTGTGGAGTTCGGCAATCTCACGGCCGAGGGCAAGGTCTTCGGGCTTCTCGGCATATCCCAGCATGACGTTTGGTCCGGTGTAGACGAGTTCCCAGTCATCCAGCCCCGGCACTGGTTCGAGCCGGAATTCTCCTCCGGGAATCGCGACGCCAATGGCATGCGGATGCTCCGCTGCCAGGTCCGGTGGCAAGTAAGCCATGCGCGCGGTGGCTTCCGTCTGCCCGTACATGACGAAAAGGTCCCAGCCGCGCTCCCGGCCCAACTCCGCATAGGATCGGACGCGCTCTGGGGCGAGGCGACCTCCGGCTTGCGTGATGTAGCGCAGGCTCGGAACGTCCATGTGCTCGAATCCAACACGGTCCAGCAGCTCAAAGGTGTAAGGGACGGCAGCGAACGAAGTGACGCCCTCGGAACGGACCAAGTCCCAAAAACATGGGTCCACGACGGAGAGGCCCGTCAACGCCAAGGATGCACCCACCAGCAAATGGCTGTTCACCACGCTCATCCCATAGCAGTAGGAAAGGGGGAGGGTTGTGGCGGCAGTATCGCTGGGCCGAAGGTGCAGGTACTGCGCGATGGCTGCCGCGTTCGCCTGGATGGAAGCCCCGGAAAGGCGAACGAGCTTCGGTGATCCTGTGGAGCCTGAAGTGCTCACCAAAAGTGCCAGATCCGGGTGCAATTGGTGTGCTGTCGCGTGGCGGCGCACGTCCAGGGCAGGCTCCCCGTTGGAGGACCGCACAATGACGTCCGGATCGTAGGCGGCAATGAGTGTGTCGGCTGCTTTTCCACCGCCGGCGGGCAGGATCAGCAGCGGATGGCCCGATGCCAGGGCTGCGAGATACACAGTCAGGGACGGCAGGGTGTTGTCGGCTTCAAGGGCGATCAGGCGCCGGGCAGGGCCGAGCTGGCGTGCCATGTCCTCTACGCGCGCGGCAAGGTCGCGGTAGCTGAGGGTGCTGTCGCCCGTGATGATGGCGGTGCGCTCGCCGAAAGACGCGAGGTTGGTGGCGAACGAGATTCGAGCCACGTCCGGTTGGGTAGTCACGGGCCAATGTAACAAGGTAAACCTAACCTAACTCAACTGGATTATGCGTTGACGAAGAATCATGACGCGATTGGCGACTCCCCGGGCACACTGCCGCCGTGAGATTGCCGCAACATTGCTGTGACGCTTGACACGTGTTAGGTGGCGGGTTTAGGCTTCCTAACACGTGTTAGGGAAGGAAATCTACATGCCGGGAACCAATGGGGCTTTGCGACAATTCACACGCAGAACCGCCCTCACAGCCCTCGGTGCTGGGATAGTCGGAGCAACAGCGGCGTCGTGGCCGCGACTGACAGGGACGGACATTCCAGGCCGGGGAGACAATAGCCTCAGCATCGCCATCATGGGCACCGCCGCAGACGCCGCAGCCCGCCAGAAGGTCATCGACGCTTTCGCCAAGGTCCACCCCGAGATCAAGGTCAAGGTCCAAGCCATCCAGGCCGTGGACTGGAAGGACTTCTTCACCAAGATCCTCACCATGGTGGCAGCAGGCACGCCACCGGACGTCGTGTACGTGGCAACGGAAGGCGCCCAGCTCTTCGCCGAGAAGCTTGCCCACCCGCTGGATGAGTACCTGCGCCGCGACGCCGAGCACATGAAAGAGTACTTCGAGGACGTCCACCCCAGCCTGGTGGAAGCCTTCATGTACAAAGGCAGCCTGTTCCAGCTCCCCATCGACTGGAATGCCGCCAACATGTACTACAACACCGCGTCGCTCCGCCAAGCCGGTTTGGATCGCCCCGCCGACGACTGGACGCACATGGACTTCCGCAGCACCCTCGCTGCGATGAAGAAGGCCAAGCCCCAGGACTTCACGCCGTACTACTGGACCAACCGTCTCTTCGGTGGAGTGGTGCCATGGCTCTACGCAAATGACACCAGCTTCCTCAAGGAAACCAAATCCACCGGCGGCGAATGGCTCTGGGATGGTTTCTACGCCAAAGACCCCTCCCGCAGCCTCCGCTCCGGCGGTTACCAGTGGCTCGAACCCAACGCGGACGACCCCCGAGTCTTTGAATCCTTCGATTACCTCCGCGGCCTGGTCAAGGACGGACTGGGTGTCCGGCCCGAGGAAGGCGGCGGCAGCGCACTGATCGGTCTCTTCGCCTCCAACAGGATAGGTACGACGCCGGCGGGCGGCTATTGGGTACAAGGCCTCCACGAAGCGGGGATGACAGAGGACGGATTCGACGTCCAGTTCTTCCCCAAATGGCGGACCCAGCGGCACCAGTTCGGCACAGCCGGCTACGCGATCATGAAGACCGCCAAGGACAAGGACGCCGCCTGGGAATGGGTGAAGTTCAGCTCCAGCCTTGAGGCCATGAGGATCGTGTTCCCTACACCGAACACCACTCCCGCCCGCCGATCCATGGTCAACGAACAGCTCTATGCCGGCACCGGCCCGCGGAACTGGAAGGTCTTCTACGAGACCCTGGACAAGTTCCCCACCACAGGTCCCATTCCGGCACCACCCCAGCAGGCCGCCGTCGAAACGGCCCTCATGAAAAACGTATCCCTGGCTGTCAGCGGGGACGAGCGCCAACTCAAGCAGGCCCTCGAATCAATGCAGCGCGATCTTGAACTGGCCCTGAGGAGGCAGCCATGAGCACCGCCACCAGCACCCCCACCGGGACCGGGAAGCAGCCGGGCGGCCGTCAGGCCTCCCACAAACACAGCCAGGCGTCCAAGCGTGGCCGCGTCCAACAACGCTGGCTGCCATGGGCTTTCCTTGCCCCGACCATCGTGGGCATGGGCATCTTCACGCTCCTGCCGATCGTCGCTTCGGTGGCGCTCGCCTTCTTCCGCTGGGACATCATCTCCGCGCCGACGTTCGTGGGCTTCGACAACTTCGCCGAAGTCGTCCAGGACCCGACCGTCCGGGTCTCGTTCCTGAATACCATCGTGTTCGTCATCGTGGCCGTGGCCCTCCAGCTGGGACTCGCCCTGGGCCTGGCGATCATGGTACAGGAGAAGCTCCCCGCCTGGCTGAGGGTGTTCTTCCGCTCCGCCTTCTTCTTCCCACTGATCCTGTCCGCAGCTTCGGTGTCCATCTTCATGCGCTACCTCTTCAACGAACAGTTTGGCGTCGTGAACTGGCTGCTCTCGCTCGTGGGCGTCCCAGCGGTACCGTGGCTGACGACGCCAGGTGGTTCGGCCGCCGTCGTAATTCTTGTGTACGTGTGGCAGAACTTTGGCTTCTCGTTCCTGCTGTTTGTTGGCGGGCTGGCTTCGATTCCGGTGGAGACGTATGAGGCCGCCTCGATCGACGGCGCCACCGGCTGGCGCAAGCACTTCTACGTGACGCTGCCCCTGCTGAGCCCCACAACCTTGGTTGCCTCGGTGATGGCCATCATCAACGCGCTGCAAGTATTCGATCAGCCTTACGTGCTCACACGCGGCGGGCCCGGCGACTCAACGCGCACCGCCGTCATGGTGATCTTCGAGTCTGCGTTCCAACGCCTCGAATTCGGCCAGGCCTCGGCGATTGGCGTGATCCTGACGCTCATCATCATGGCCATCACAGCCGCACAGTTCCGGCTCAGCAAACGATTCGTCTTCTACCAGTAAGGCCCGCCATGACCCTCATTTCAGAACGTGTTGAAACCACGGCGCCTGTGGTTACGCGCAAGAAGCGCGACTGGTCAGTCGTGGGGCGCGTCGCCGCCTTGCTGATCGCGGCCGTCTTTGTCCTGGGCCCCGTTCTCTGGACGCTATCCACCTCGCTGCGGCCGCCGTCGGAATCCTTCAAATTGCCGCCGGCATTCCTGCCCCTGAACCCTGATATCGCGTCCTACCAGCAGGTGTTCAAGCAGCTCAATATTGTGCAACTGGTCCTGAACAGTGCCCTGGTGACCGGACTGATCGCCGTCGGACAGATGGTGACCGCAGCCCTTGCTGGATACGCCTTCGCCCACCTTCGTTTTAGGGGACGGGGCGCGTTGTTCTCGATAGTACTGGCCACCATGATGGTGCCCGCGCAGGTGACGATCGTGCCCGTGTTCATGCTGATCCGCGGCGTCGGGCTCTCGGATACGCTGCTCGCCTTGATCATTCCGGCCATCCCGACGGCGTTCGGCACCTTCCTCATGCGCCAGTACTTTCTGGGATTGCCGGGTGAGCTCGCTGAAGCGGCTGCGATCGACGGCGCCTCGCCGTGGCGAACCTTCCGGTCCGTGTACGCACCACTGGCCATGCCGGGCCTGGCGATCGTGGGCATCCTGGCGTTCAACTTCCACTGGAACGAGTTCTTCAGGCCGCTCATCATGACCATCTCCGAGCAGAACTTCACGCTGCCCCTGGGCCTGGTCTCCCTCCAAGGCAACCTCGGCACCGGAAGCATCTCCGTGGTGCTGGCCGGCGTCGTTCTCTCCATGATTCCCGCGCTGGTGGTGTTCATGTTCGGCCAGCGCGCACTGCAGGACGGACTCACCGCTGGAACGGGCAAGTAACCTCTCTGATTGAAAGGGTTCCAGTGACGGACCTTGCACTTTTTGATTCCCTGTTGCCTGCTTCGACGCACCCGGATCCGGCCTTCCCGCGGTTCCACCCGCGGCCGGCCCAAGGCTGGATCAACGATCCCAACGGCATCAGCTACATCAACGGCCGGTACCACGTCTTCTTCCAGTACAACCCGGAATCGGCCCGACACTCCCAGATCCAGTGGGGACACGTGAGTTCTTCGGATCTAGTCCATTGGGAGGAGCACCCGGTCGCGCTGTCGCCGCAGCCGGACGGTCCCGATTCCGCGGGTTGCTGGACAGGCGTGGTGACCTCAGATGGTGGCATTCCGACCGCGGCCTACTCGGGCGTTCGCGATCATGGAGGACATTCGCAGGTAGTCATTGCGCGCGGTTCTTCCGACATGGTGACCTGGGAGCAGACCGGCCACGTCGCCGCGTCCATGCCCTCCGATGCTCTGGTCACCGCCGTCCGCGATCCCTTCATCTTCCACTTCAACGGTTCTCGCTACGCCATCCAAGGAGCGGGTCTGTCTGATGGGCGCGCCGCTTTGCTGCTGTACACAGTGGAGTCCCTTGACGACTGGAAGTACCAAGGGATTTGGCTGACCTCTGCTGATCCCGTTGCTGCGGTTCACACGCCGGCGGAGATTTGGGAATGCCCGCAACTGGTGCAAGTGCCGGACTCTTCGGGTGGCTCAGCCTGGGTGATGATGTTCTCGCTCTGGCTGTCCGGCGACGACCACGAGCACGCCAACGGGGTTGGGCACCTGATCGGCTCCCTTTCCGCGGACCCCGTCTCCGGGCTGCCGGTGTTCGTGCCTTCTTCCGGTGGGAAGTCCGATCTTGGCCGCGATTTTTATGCGCCGCAGGTCGTCCAGTTCTCTTACGGTTCTTCGCCTGCCGCTTTGTTGTGGGGTTGGGCCAACGAAGGTCCCGGACGCGACGGTCGCCGTGGCCGTACCCAGGAAGAAATTGACGACGCCGGATGGTCGGGTGTGCTGACACATCCTCGCCTCCTGACCGTGGTTGATGGGGCACTGGCTGTTTCCCCGGCGCCGGAAGTGTTGGCATATAGGGGTGCTGCTGTAGCTACGGGTGCTGTGGGCTCGGTAGTGGTTCCCGCGTTAGCCGAGGTGCTCGTGACGGGCGGTGCTGTGTCCTCTGGTGACGTGACTTCCGGTGATGTGTCTTCCGGTGATGTGGAGCTGGTGCTGGTTTCGGGTTCAGAGGGTGACTCCGCAGACAGGCAAGTGGTCTACTCGGGTGCATTGGCTCCAGGGGAGGAGCTTCGGATCTTCATCGATGCTTCCCTGGTGGAGGTCTACCGCTCCGGCTCGGTTGCCACGACGCTCCGCGCCTACCCGGCTCCCGGGGAGGAATGGCAGCTCACCCTGCCTGGCCACGCAACTGCCGACGTATGGGAGTTGGCGCTCCCGGAGTAGGCGGCAGGCCGACGTCGTGCGTTGTGGGGCCTGATGGGCGTGGTTTGTTGGTGTTTTGGGGCTACGACGTCGGAAGCCCGCTATTCCGTTGTTGCCCAACAACGGAATAGCGGCCCCGCAACGGCGTTGCCCTGCAGTTCAGGCTCCCTGCTCAGCGAGTTGGCGCAGGGCCTGTTGATTCCCGGATAACAAGGCGGCACGGGACCATAGTTTCCACGCTCGTCTCGGCTGCGTCGTCTGTGCCAGCGGATACGCCTTCGATGGTATCCAGAAGCGTTGTCATGGCTGCGCGTCCGATCTCACGCAGCGGCAGGGCCATGGTGGTGAGGGCGGGGACCATGGTGTCGGCGATGCGTGCTTCGTCGTCGTAACCCATCACCGAGAGATCCGTGGGGATATTCAGGCCCAACCGGGCGGCGGCCAAGGCAACGCCGATTGCCAGGCGGTCATTCGCGCACATGATGGCCGTGGGCCGCTCAGCCGGGGACACGCCGTCGAGCAGTTTCATGGCGCCGTGGAAACCGGCGTCGATGTCCCAACCCGCCATGGTGATCCGATCCGCGCGAACCGACAGGCCTGCAGCGGCATACGCGTCCCGATAGCCCTCAACCCGCAGCGGAGCGGCCGGGGAGTCCTCAGCGCCGGCGAGCAAGGCGATGTCCCGATGGCCGAACTGCAGCAGGTGTTCGGTAGCTTCCCTGCCGCCGGTGATCTCGTCCGGGATAACGTGATGAAGTTGAGGTTTGGAGTTGCTGTCGTAGCAATTGGCCAGGACTGAAGGGACCCGCAGCATGCCGTGGGGGACGTCCAGCGGCTTCAAGCCCACGGTCACGTACATGAGCCCGTCCACCTGGCGGTCCAGGAGGGTTTCGATAGCGCTCGCATCCCGGGCGGCGTCGCGCTCGGTGTCCATGACGACGGTGACGAAGCCGCGGCTACGGGCGACGTCGTCTGCGCCGCCGATGATGTTGCCGTCGAAGGGGCTGACCACAACTTCGTCGGACACGATGCCGATCACCCGGGAGCGCTGGTTCCGCAGGCTGAGCGCGATCGCGTTGGGGGAATAGTTGAGTTCCTGGGCGGCCAAACGGATCCGGTCCTGGCTCTCCTTGGCCACGTTGCCGTCGCCGCGGCCATTGAGCACCAGCGAGACCGCGCTCCTGGACACCCCCGCCCTTTTGGCGACGTCCAGTGCAGTGGCCTTGCGGTTCATCGGGAAGTCCTTCCATCCTTCATTTGTCAGCAGTCTACCTAACGCGTGTGAGGACGGCGCCGAGGACACTAGGCGTTTATCGAATAACCGATCTGGCTATACAGCGACTGCATCATCGTCGACATCCAGATGCCTGCCACGATCAAGGACAACACGAATGTGCCAATGAGAGCCCACACCGGCCCCATCCCGCGGCCAGGGGCGACCTTCAGGACAATCACCGTGCGGCCAATGATGTACACAGCGGGGCTCAGGAAGCACCATGCCCAGTGGAAGGGACGGACGACGCCGGAACGGGCCAGCCGCCGATAGTCCAAGAAGGCCATCAGGACAGATACGCCATACGTAACGAGCCCTGACGCCTGGAGCAGGAAGTAGCCGGGCGTGTAGATCGACATGGGGTCCAGCGTCGTCATGCGCTGCCGGGTAGTTATGTATCGGAATTCCGGCTGCCAGGTGAGCATCAGCAGGAGCGGCACCAGCGGCAGCAGCACCACGGCCCAAATGAAGGGGTTGAGCACAGGGGTCTGGTTGCTGATCAGGACGCGCTGGAGCGGCATGAACTGCGCGGTGGCAGGGGCAAGATGAGGTGTCCACTGAACCCCGTCCCACCAGCGCATCTGCTGCGGAAAGGAAGGATCCGGGTACCAACCGGCGGGCGTCGTGGAACCGTTGGGTGTGTGCGTCATATTTCCCCTGAAATGAGTCGTGAATCAGAGGATAGCGCGGTTCCCTTCCTCCGTTCGGAAGGAACCCTCCCTTTAGCTTTCGTGGCGGTGTAAGGATGGAGCATGACGTTCTTCGACGATCTTCCAGAGCCACCCCAACGTCCGCGCCAACCCCAGCCACTCCGCCCCGGTTGGTCTGGTCCGCCGTCGGACGAGCTGCCTGGCGTGGTGCACATCGGCGAGTTCGTTTACAACAGCCGACAGATGGTGATGGCCCTGAAGCTGGTTGAGGTGTATTCCACGGGATGTACTTTGGACCTCGTGTGGTCGGTTCGCCGCGGCGACGAGTCGGACCGGGAGTGGCGTGACGTCATGGACCAGTCCTTCAACCGTCCCCGTTCAAGCCTTGATACCGGCACGGGACTGCAGCTCGGGGTCGCTTTCCCCGATGGGCGCAAGGCGGTTGCAGCCGGTCCCGGGCCGTCGATGCACGAGGGGGCTGACGACGTCACAGGTCCCGTGCTGACTACGCTGGGCGGCGGCGGGGGGAGCGGCAACGATGAAATCGTTCAGTCCACGGCCCACTACTGGCTGTGGCCCCTGCCCCTCGATGGAGACACGCGGGTAGTTGCTCGGTGGGATGCGATCGGAATGCCCGAAAGTTCCCTTGCCTTGTCCGGTGAGCAGTTGGGTCAGGGACTCGGGAAGGTCCGCAGGTACTGGTCCGACTAACGTGGTCCTGCTATCTGATCAGGGCTCCAGCCGCTTACGCAGGAGGCAGAACTCATTGCCCTCAGGGTCCGCCAGGACATGCCATTGCTCGTTTCCGGTCTGCCCGACGTCAGCAGGGCGGGCGCCGAGGGCGAGCAAACGTTCCAGTTCGGCGTCCTGGTCCCTGTCGACGGGATTGACGTCAATGTGCAGGGGAAGTCTTCCAGTCCGCGGGTCGCTGCTGGGACTCAGGATGATGGTGGGCTGCAGGCCGCCGAACCCGACGTCCGGAGGGCCGATCTCGATCGCGCCATCTTCCCGGTCGAGCTCGACGTAACCGAGGACGTCGCTCCAAAACCGCGCCAGCACTTCGGGATCGGCACAGTGGAGGACCAGTTCGCTGATACGGCATGACATGGAACCCAGTGTACGGATTGTTGGAATGGACGAGTTATCCACTTAGCCTGATTGGCCAGCCTTTGGCGCCAGGAGCCGCCGGTACAGTGGCAATATGCCTGCTCGCCTTCCCGATTTGCCGCCGCTCGAAGAACTCCTCGACAACGCCCACGTTGTTTCACTGCCCATGCGCGTGAAGTTCCGCGGAATTATGGAGCGGGAAACACTCCTCTTGAAAGGGCCACTCGGTTGGGGCGAATTCTGCCCCTTCCCGGAATACGACGACGACGAATCCTCGCGCTGGCTCGCTGCCGCCCTGGAAGCGGGCTGGACTGGTTTCCCTCCACCGCTCAGGGACAGCATCCCCGTGAACGCCACCGTTCCCGCAGTTCCCGCCGAACGCGTGCCGGAAGTACTTGCTCGTTTCGGCCGGGTGGATGCCGTCAAGATCAAGGTAGCCGAGCGTGGTCAATCCCTTGCCGACGACCTCGCAAGGGTCACCGCCGTGCGCGACGCCCTTCCCGACGCCGCCATCCGCATCGACGCGAACGGGGGCTGGGATGTTGACCGCGCTGTAGAGGCATTGGGCAAACTGTCAGTTGCCGGACTTGAATACGCGGAACAGCCTGTACCGGACATTGGGGGCCTGGCTGAGGTGCGCCGTCGGCTAGCCGCTGCGGGAACGCCCGTCCTGGTAGCCGCCGACGAAAGCGTCCGCAAAGAAGCCGACCCCCTTCGCGTGGCGAGGGCGGGGGCTGCGGACCTTATCGTCGTCAAAGTCGCGCCGCTCGGTGGAGTGGCACGTGCCCTGGACATTGTCGCCCAAGCCGGCCTTCCCGCCGTCGTCAGCTCCGCCCTCGATACCTCCATTGGGATCCGCGCCGGTCTGGCGCTCGCCGCCGCGCTGCCTTCGCTGCCATACGCCTGCGGGCTCGGCACCGTTTCGCTCTTTGCGTCGGACATCACCCTGGATCCCTTGGTCCCCGACGACGGCGCCATCCGCCTTCGCGAGGCCGCCGCCGATCCCGGGCTGCTGGAGCAGTACGCGGCTCCGGGGGAACGTCGCGACTGGTGGTTGGAGAGGCTGCGGCGCGTACATTCGACGCTCGCTTCCTCCCAAGAAGACCTGTTCACCGAAACTTAACCAGAGAGTCCTCTCGGATTCGGATTGCGCTGAAAGGCTCAGCGGGAACCTCGTACATTCTCTGGAAGGTCCCCCATGTCTGATACCACCGGACGCACGTTCCCGCTGCTGCCAATGTTCGGCCACACCAAAGGCAAACGCAGTGCCGTCACCTGCGCTCTCAAGTGCGACAACGCCTGCGCGGGCGATGTTTGCAACACCAGCTCCAACGGCTACTTCCGCGACATCGCCTCCACGGCGATGACCCGCCGCGCCGCCCTGGGGCTTGGCGCCGCCGGTGCGCTCGCCGTCGTTCTTGGTAGTGCGGTGACTGGTGCCGAACCTGCGGTCGCCGATGCCGGTAACGGTTTGTCGGACGCGGCGAAGAAGGGTTTCGAAAAGTCCAAGCTTCAGTTCACGGCAATCAAGCCGGTTGACGCTGCCGTCGACGCTGTCACGGTTCCGGAGGGGTTCGACTGGAAGCCGATCATCCGTTGGGGTGACCCCCTTTTCGCCGACTCGTCGGCCTTCAACCTCAACGCGCAGACCGCTGCCGCCCAGGCCCGCCAATTCGGCTACAACAACGACTACACGGACATCATCCCGGTTCCCGGGTCCAAGGGTCGTCGAGCCGTATTGTTCACGAACCACGAATACACCAATGAGAACATCATGCTGCCGGCAGGTTTTGACGCCGCCGAAGCCCGTGCAATTGGCCGGGCCGGTCACGGCCTGACGGTGGTGGAGTTGGAGCGCAAGAACAAGAACAAGCCGTGGAACTATGTCCAGGGAGCACCCCTGAACCGCCGCTTCCTCACGGACACCGTCTACGAACTGACTGGCGCTGCTGCAGGAACCAACCTGGTCAAGACAATCGATGACCCGGAAGGCCGCTGGATCAAGGGAACCTTGGGCAACTGCTCCGGCGGAACCACTCCATGGGGAACTATCCTTTCCGGCGAGGAGAACTTCAACGGCTACTTTGCCGCACCCGGCACCAGTGACGGCGACAAGCGCTACGGCATATCTGCGAAGCCGACCACGCGTCAGTGGGAACTCGACGAGCCGCGCTTCGACACGCGCAACGCCGGCTACGCCAACGAGACCAACCGCTTCGGCTGGATCGTCGAAGTTGACCCCTTCGACCCCACCTCGACTCCGAAGAAGCACTCCGCCATGGGCCGCTTCAAGCATGAGGGCGCCAACGTGATTGTCGCTCCGTCTGGCCAGGTTGTGGCGTACATGGGTGACGACGAACGCTTTGATTACCTCTACAAGTTCGTGTCCAAGGGCAAATACCAGCCCGGCGACTCAGCGGAAGCCCGCAAGAACAACATGGGCCTCCTCTCCGAAGGTGATCTCTACGTTGCCCGTTTCACGGGAGACTCCCCGGCTGCAGAAATTGATGGCACGGGCAAGGTCCCTTCCGACGGCGCCTTTGACGGCACCGGCGAGTGGTTGCCGCTGGTGGTGGGTGGCGTCTCGGCAGTTCCCGGCATGTCCGTTGCTGAAGTCCTCGTCTACACGCGTCTTGCCGCTGACAAGGTTGGACCCACCAAGATGGACCGCTGCGAAGACGTCCAGCCCAACCTGCTCACCGGCAAGGTTTACGTGGCCTGCACCAACAACTCGGACCGCGGCAAGGCCGGCAAGGAAGGCGCCACCGAGGTCAACCCCCGTGCGCTGAACCGTGACGGCCACATCGTGGAAATCACCGAAGGCCCGGACCAGACGGGCACCAAATTCAACTGGACCCTGCTGTTGGTGGCCGGTGACCCCGCCAAGAACACGTCCACGTACTTCTCCGGATTCCCGGCAGACAAGGTATCCCCGATCTCCTGCCCGGACAACGTAGCCTTCGACTCCGTGGGCAACCTCTGGATCTCCACCGATGGTGCACCGTCCACTATTGGCTACGCAGATGGGCTGTTCAAGGTCACCCTCGAAGGGTCCGAACGCGGAAAGGTGGAGCAGTTCCTGGCCGTCCCGCGCGATGCCGAAACCTGTGGTCCGATCATCCACGATGAAGAGCGCACCGTTTTCGTCGCCGTTCAGCACCCGGGCGAGGAAGGAACGTTCGCTGACCAGCACTCGTTCTTCCCGGACTATGTAGACGCTGGAGCCACGCCCGCTGCCGGTGCGGTTCGGGCTCCGCGGCCGTCGATCGTCCAGGTGTTCCGCAAGTAGCACTAACCCCGGAACGCTCCTCTGCCTGGGATCTCCAAGCAGGGGAGCGCTCCGCGTCACCGATGCTCTCTCACTTCCTGCGTCGTTTTGACGGTTGTTCTATCACTTCCCGCGTTGTTGTGACGATCGTTCTCTCACTTCCCGCGTTGTTGTGACGGTCGTTCTCTCACTTCCTGCGTCGTTTTGACGATTGTTCTCTCACTTCCCGCGGGGTGCTGGGCGATCCTTTTCATGGCACAGAGTTGCGGCCGTATGGTTTTCTGAGACAGCTTGATGGGAGATTCGTTTCAGATGACCACGCCCAGAAGAAAATATGATGCCGCTTTCCGTGAGGAAGCAGTGCGGCTGGTGCTGTCCACGAACCGTTCGGTGAAGCAGGTCGCCGAGGAGATCGGGGTGAAGGAAAGCACGCTGGGGAACTGGCTTCACCGACATCGGGAACGTCAACCAAATGCCCCTGTCCCGTCCGAGGACAGGGGCCCGGTTGCCTGGGAAGAACACCAAAAGGCCTTGGCCGAGAACGCCAGGTTGAAGGCCGAGGTCGAGTTCCTGGGAAAAGTCAGCGCCTTCTTTGCCGCGAAGCAAAAGTAGAGGATTTCTACGAGTTCATCGAAGCGGAGAAGGCCAACCATTCAGTGGTGTGGCTGTGCCGGGCATTGAAGGTTTCCCGGGCCTCGTTCTATCGGTGGCGCAACCCCGCCGGGCCCTCACCACGTGCCGTGCGGCATGAGGATCTGGTCACCGCGGTCACCGACCTCTATACGAAGGAGGAAGGCCGTGCCGGACGGGACCAGTTGGCCTTGTTGCTGAACGCGGCCGGGACCAAGGTCTCCGCCCCAACCGTCGGAGCCATCATGCGCGAGACCGGTCTGCGTGCCATCCGAACTCGGGCCTGGAAACAGACCACGGTCCAGGACCCGCAGGCCAAGACCGCCCACATCGAGAACCACATGCTCGACACCGACGGCAAACGCGACTTCACCTCCACCGTGCCCGGGACCCGTCTGGTCGGCGATATCACCTACCTGCGCACCGGCGAAGGCTGGCTCTACCTGGCCACCGTCATCGATCTGTTCTCCGGCATGGTCATTGGCTGGTCCATGGCCGGACACATGCGTGCGAGCCTGTGCACCGCGGCCCTGCAGATGGCCCGGAACCACGGCCGCTTCGCCGAGGATTCTGTGGTCTTCCACTCCGACCGCGGCGCCCAGTACACCTCTGAGGAATTCCAGCAATGGTGCGGCACGAACGCGGTCACTCAGTCCATGGGCAAGGTAGGGGTGTGCTGGGACAACGCGGTCGCCGAGAACTTCTTCTCCCACCTCAAAACCGAGTTCTACCACCACCACCGCTTCGGTTCCAGGCTCGCCGCCCGGACCGCCGTGATGGACTACATCGAGGGCTGGTACAACCGCCGCCGACCCAACCGCCGGGCCGGCGGCGCACCACCCGTAACAGCCCACACCGCTTACCAAACCACCGTTCAGGGACCCCTGGCCGCCTAACCAACAACAACGAGAACTGTCTCACAAACTTGACGAGCGCAAGTGTGAGAGCGCATCGGGTGGGAGCCGGGTGGATGTGAGCGCGCATCGGGTGGGAGCCGGTTGGATGTGAGAGCGCATCGGGTGGGAGCCGGGTGGATGTGAGAGCGCATCGGGTGGGAGCCGGGTGGATGTGAGAGCGCATCGGGTGGACGCCGGTTGGATGTGAGAGCGCGATTGGGGTCCCGCCTGCGCCAATAGACTGGAACGGTGACTTCACAGGACTCTCTGACATCCATCGCCGCCGCCAGAATCGCCGTGACTGCACTGCTCGACGGCGGTGTGCGGCACGTGGTGGTGGCGCCGGGTTCGCGTTCCGCGCCCATGGCCTACGCCCTTGCGGAGGCAGAAGCGGCGGGCAAAGTTCTTCTGCATGTCCGGATCGATGAACGGGATGCCGGATTCACGGCGCTTGGACTCGCCCTCGCAACCGAAGCGCCGGCCGCTGTCCTGACAACCTCGGGTACCGCCGTCGGGAATCTGCTGCCCGCCGTGATGGAGGCCAACCACGCGGCCGTGCCGCTGGTGGTCGTCTCGGCAGACAGGCCGGAGGAGCTTCACGGAACCGGGGCGAACCAGACCACAATCCAACTGGACCTGTTCGGCGATCACGTCCGCTTCGCCGTCGACGTCGCCGCGGGGGACAACCCGCAACGGGCAGTTGCCACAGCGCTGTATGCTGCCACGGGCGCCCTCGAGGACACGCCGCCGGGACCCGTGCAAGTGAACCTCGCGTTCCGCGACCCGTTGGTTCCAGGCGCGGGCGATGCCCTTCCCACCGCCGCTGGCCACAGCGTTTTCCATTACGACGCCGGCCCCCAGGCGCTCGATCTTCCGGCGGCTTCGAGCGAGCTCGCCGAACGACGCACCGTGGTTCTCGCAGGCCACGACGCCGGTCCTGTGGCCGAGGCCTTCGCACGCGTACACGGCCTTCCCCTCCTTGCCGAACCTTCGTCCAACGCGCGATTCGGTCCGAATGCCGTGGGCCCGTACCGGGTGTTGCTGGAGCATTTTGGTCCGGGGTCGGCTACACCGATCGAGCGCGTGGTCCTGTTCGGCAGGGCCACCCTTTCCAGGCCAGTGGCCGCGCTCTTGGCACGTCCCGCTATCGAATCCGCCATTTACCAGCCGGTCCCTGTGGCCTGGTACGAGGCTGGACGACGCCGCGAAACACCCATTGAAACCCTCCCCGAGTTGGCCGCGTTCGCCGGCCGGGGCTCTGCAGAGTGGCTGGATTCATGGCTCCTGGCCGGGGCCGCCGCCCAACATGCCTTGGATGGAATATTGGCTGGGGAGTCGACTGCCAATGGGCCTTCCGTCGGAGCCACCGTCTGGGAGCACTCGCGCGGGAAATTGGTTCTCGGCTCCTCCAACGGGATCCGGGACGTGGATCTCGCAGGCCAACCACACCCCGACCCCATCGCCACTGTCTACGCCAACCGCGGCCTCGCCGGCATCGATGGCACCATCGCCACCGCTACGGGAATTGCCCTCGGAAGCGGCCGAGAAACCACGCTTCTCCTTGGCGACGTCACGTTCCTCCACGACGCCGGCGGACTACTCTTGGGCCAGGGCGAGCCCATCCCCGATCTTCGGATCGTGGTCCTTAACGACTCCGGCGGCGCCATCTTCAGCCTCCTCGAGCACGGCGCGGTGGAGGACTCGGGGGCCTACGGCACCGCCGTCGAACGCCTCTTCAGCACGCCACACTCGGTGGACATCGCGGCACTCGCGGCCGCATACGGCGTCGGACATAAGGCGGTAAGTACGACGGCGGAACTCGCGGAGGCGCTCAAGTCGCCGCTGAAGGGACGCACGATTGTGGAGGTGCGCGTGGACCGGGCAGGCCTACGGGCACTTCATGCCCGCATCAAGGAAGCAGTCTCCGGTGCCGTGGGCAAGGTGTTGACCGCGGGCTAGAGGGATCACGTCGGCATTTCGCGGAGCTTCGGTTGGGACGCTTCAGCACCTGGCTGCCACCCTTGCCGGCGGTATTCCTTGGCGACGACGGATACGGATACGGATATGGGGAAGCGGGGCGTGCATTGTGCACGCCCCGCCCATTTCCTTTAGTACTGCTAGGTCAGTTCCGGGGTACTACCTACATGTTTGGGGGCTGGTACCTCCTGCTCGGGAGAGTTGTCTTCGCTGCCCGCTGGGCCCGCCTTTTTCTGCACCCGCTTGGCCCATGCTGAGGTCACGATCGGGCAGAGCACAGCGGAGACGACGACCGAGGCTGCGACGAGGACGGTGGCGTGTTCTGCTGCTGGGGCGTAGACAGGGTTGGCTGTGGCGATGATTGCCGGAACGAGGGCTGCGTTGCCGGCCGTGGTTGCTGCGGCGAGGCCCGCGACGCCGTCGCCGCCGGTGAGTTTGTCTGCGAGGAGCAGTACCGCTCCTCCGACGAAGACCACGAACAGGCCGAGGGCGATGCCGAGCAGTCCGGCTTCGACGACTGCGTTGAGGTTGATGGTCAGGCCGAGGGCGAGGCCCAGGAACGGCACCATCGCTGGTACCAGCGGAGCCAGCAGGTGTCGCATGTTCTTGTCGAGGTTTCCGAGGAGCATGCCCAGTGCGAGGGGGAGGATGGCGCCGACGAGTGCCTGCCAGGGGAAGGCGGCGAGACCTGCGATCCCCAGGGTGACCATTGTCAGGAAGGGCCCTGATTCCAGAGACAGGATGGAGTAGGCTCCGGCGTCGCGTTTGCGGCCGAACTGTCCCATGAGGGAGATGTAGAGACCTCCGTTGGTGTCGTTCAGGGCTGCGACCAGCGCGAGGGTTGACAGGCCGGCGAGGATTCCGTGTTCGATGGGAGCTTCGCCAAGGAATCGGCCAGCGATGACGCCGATGAGAACTGCGAAGAGAATTTTCGAGCCGAGGAGCACGCCGCCCTTTTTGAGGATGTAGGGCGTGGACTTGACCTCTAGTGTTGCGCCGAGGCAGACGAAGAATACAGCCAGCAGCGGTGCCAGGCCGGTGAAGAAGGCACCTGTGAAGGATCCAAAGAATTTGCCAGCGTCCGGGGCGAGGGTGTGGATGACGGCGCCGATGCCGAGTGGCACCAGCATCATTCCGCCGGGGACCTTTTCCAAGGCTTTCTTGATGGGAATCGACATTGATTTCTCCTGTGAATGGCTGGGGTGGGCTTGGTCCGCGGGTTCCTGGTGGGTGCGCGGGTGGGGGGTGTTTAGCCGAGGCCGGGGATGAGCAGGACTTTGCAGGCGTCTCCCGTGAGGAGCTCTACTGCTTCGTCGATTTCGCTCAGCTTCTTGCGGTGGGTGATGAGCCAGTCGAGTTCGAGCTTGCCGGAGTCCAGCAGCAGCAGGCTCTGTTCCCAGGTTTCCCAGAGCCGGCGGCCGAAGATTCCGCGAAGGGTGATGCCCTTCTTGTTGATGTATGCGGCGATATCGACCTCAGCCGGGCGGCTGGGGTGACCGACGGTGATGACCGTGGCTTCCCGGCGGACGGCTTCGAAAAGAGTGGTCAGGGTGCCGGGCGCGCCGGAGCACTCGAAGGCGACGTCGAATCCGCCACGGCGGCCGGTGAGTTCCCGGCAGCGTTCAATGATGCCGTCGTTGGGGTGCAGGGCGGTCGCTCCGAGTTTTTCGGCCTGAGCGCGGCGGTAGGGGTTGGGGTCAACTGCGATGACGTGGGAGGCGCCCATGAGCAGTGCCAGGTTCACGACGACGAGGCCGACCGGACCTGCACCGCTGACGAGCACAGCCCGGCCTGCGACGGAGTAGTTGGCCCGCTGGATCGCGTGGACGGCGACGCCGGCTGCTTCGAGCAGGGCTCCGGACTCAAGGGACAGACCGGCAGGGAGCTTAACGCAGATGTCCTGGGGGACGGCCGCGTATTCGGCGAAGACGCCGTCGATGTGCATGCCCAGGATGCCGGTGCGTTCGCAGGTGTGTGCGTCGCCGGTTCGGCAGGGGAAGCACTGGCCGCAGGTCAGGTGGCTTTCCAGGGCGACCTGGTCGCCGACCTTCAGTCCGGTGACGCCGGGGCCAACCTCGACGACGGTTCCTGCGCCTTCATGGCCGAGGATGACGGGGAGGTTGAGGTTGAATGCCTGGGCTGAGGGGGTCCATTCGTAGAGTTCGCGGTCGGTGCCGCACAGGGAGGCTGCGCCGACTTCGATGACGACTGAGCCGTCTGTTGCTTTGGGGTCGCCGGCGTCGGTGACGTAGGTGACGCCTCGCTCGGCTGCGTTCTTGACTACTGCCCGCATTGGGGGCCGCCTTTCGTTGGTTCTGGTGATGCGTGGAGGGAATTGCGTGTGGGTCAGCCGTGGAGTTGGCCGGCGAAGCGACGCAGGATGTCGGTCGGGCCGACCTGTCCGCCTTTGAGCAGGAGCCTGCACCCTGCGACGGCTGAGGCGTCGTCGGCTTTCAGGATTGGGCCTGCTGTGACGAACTGGTCCGACACCCGGAGCTGGCGGACGCCCATGGCGATCAGTGCGTGACTGGAAGTATCGCCACCGCAGACGGCGATGTCCCGGGTGAGCCCTGCTGTGGCCATCCTGGCGGCGATGCCACCTATCAGGGTGCCGACGTATCCGGCGTCCAATGGTGTGCTTGTACCGTAGCGGGGGTCTGCCGCGCCGCGGGTGGTGTGAACGACGACGTTTCGTCCTGATCGTAGGGCGGCTGAAACGCGTTCATCGAGGGCCTCGATCCGGGCGGCGTCATCGCGTTGGAGGAGTTCGCCAGGAACCGGGACGTCCACCCAGCCGTTTGAGATCGCGTCCTCGATCTGCTCGGCTGTGGTGCTGGAGGCCGAGGCGCTGACCGCCAGTACAGGTCCCGAGGGTTTTTGCGGGCCGGGAGTGCGCGGGTCTTGGTCTGAGATCGACCTTGCCAGGGCTGCCATGATCCCGCCGGATCCGACCACGATCGAGGGACCGTGACCGTGCTCTTCCCGGGTGAGGGCTTCTGCGACGGTGTCCATGTGGTGTTCGTCCACGGCATCGACCACGAAGGCCTGCGCGCCGGGTTCCCGGCGCCGGTCGGCCCAGGAGTCCTTGAAGGTGCCGTCCTGGTAGGCGGGCAAGTGGATCGCTCCGGGTACCTGGGTTCCGCCGAGCTGTTCGGCCAGGACCTGACGGAGGTCCGCTTCGGACATGGGCGTTGAGGGATGACGGGACATGACCGGGTGACGATCCAGACGGTAGATCTTCCCTGCGTAGGTTGCGTAGTGGTTGCTGAATGCGGTGTACCGGCCAAACGCGGGCTGGGCAGGGACGACGGCGATGGGGCCGTGCAGCGGGAACTGTTCGTGGAGCAGCTGGATCCCGCGGCCGATGCTGCCGATGGTGGGCGAGCTGTCGAAAGTGGAGCAAACCTTGTAGAGCAGCACTTCCAAGTTCAGTGCCGCGATGCCTGCAAGGTCACGGGTGACCAGGTTGTCGAACGCAGCGCCGGACAGCGAGCGTGCCGGACCTGCGAACCCGACGACGTCGGTGTCGGTCGGCAGCGGTGCGTCCCCGATGACAAGCGCAGCTTCGAGCCCGTAGCGGTGGGCTTGGGCGAGGACATCGGCGGCTCCGGTGAGGTCATCGGCGACGAAACCGAAAGCGGTCATCTCAGGCACCTTTCCCGAATGTCTGGACTGCGTGCAGGAGAGCGGCGTCCCCGGTGTGCGCGAGTTGATCCGCTGCGTTTTGCAGAGGCACGCCGTCCACGGCTGCTTCCCATGCCTGGCGGAGACTCCGCACTCCGGCTTCGGGTCCGTCCGGGTGCGCTGCGACGCCGCCGCCGGCGAGCATCATCAGGTCTGTCGAACCAACTGCGTCGAATGTCGGGCCAGGGGTGGTGACGTTCTGACCTGAGGACAAAACAGGAAGCGGTGCAATGGTCTGTCCGAGAGGTTCGAGCAGGCAGCGGATGTTGGAGGCGACCTCCTCATCGAGCTCATAGAACTTGCTGCCCAGTCCGCTTGCGTGAAGGTGGTCTGCGCCGGCCAGACGGGCCATCTGCTGCCATACCCGGTAATCCATGCCCAGCGCTTTGGACCTCATGGAAGCTGCCAGGCCGGCCCGGTGGCCATGGATGGGAACCTCGGCGAAGCTTCGCAACAGCGCCAGTGCGGGCATTCCCATCACTGGAATGTTCAGCATCACGCAGCGGCCGCCGGCTTCAACCACCAGGTCGTGGCGCTTTTGCAGCCCGGCGAGGTCGCCGGTGATGTTGAACGCATACATAGTGGCGTGGCCTGTGAGCTGTTCGGCAGCGCGGATCTCTTCCGTGGCGACGGCGACCCGGCGTTCCAAAGGAAGGTACGCCGGATCAGTCATGAGCTCATCGTCCTTGATCAGGTCGATGGAGGCCATGGCCAGATCACGGACCACGAGCCGGAATTCATCTTCGGAAAGTCCTACGTTGGGCTTGACGATGGTGCCAACCATGACGCCCTGGACATCGCTGATGAGCTTGCGCGTGCCCTCGATACCGAAAGCCGGCCCGGGGTGGGCGGCAACGAAGTCTTCAGGCAGCCGAATGTCCTGAAGCCTGCATGCGTAAAGATCGCCCAGCTCGAAGAGGTTGCCTGCGATGGCTGTCTGCAAAGTGGCCAGGTCCGTGCCGACATTCTCCATCGGGAAGTCAACGGTAACCACGGCAGCGCGGACCTTTTCCGGGTTTGCCCGGGATGTCAGCGAAGGACGGCAGAAGCCAATTTCCTGAACAGCCGAGATCCGCGCTGCGTGTCGCTCCCGGATCCGGGCGGACTCGCCCGGCACCGGCAGGAAGGTGCCGCTGGACTGCTCGCCAGCCATGATGGCAGCGGCCTTCTCCGGGTCAATCTCGGACTCAAGGTAGTAGGTGCAACGCACCGAGCGCGGGTCGCGCATGGACTCTCCAATTCGGGGGATTTGAAACTTACGTATCCGATGTCACCTGCAGGTACTTTCACTTCGCTCTCGCTCCAGTGCGGGCTCAAGCAGGTGACTCGAACTTCGCTTTCACGGCATCTTCGGTGATTCCGTTGATCGAAGTTGTACGTACCTTTGATACGTACAATAATAGGTGGTGTGGATCACGTCAAGGCCGGTTGTTGTATGGTCCCCATCGCGGACCGAGGCTTCAGGGCTAAGATTGGACAGCGGCAAAGGAGTCAATGTGAGTTTGGAATCGGCAGAAGCAGCGGCGGAGCCGGTGGGACGCATCAGCCCACTGAGCCGGGACAGCGGCGGTCCTCTCCACGCTCAAATCCGGGACATCCTTCACCGTCAGATCGTGGACATGGCACTGTCCCCAGGATCTTCATTGCCCACAGAAGAAGAGCTGCAAAGGCAGTTCGGGGTCTCCCGCAGCGTGGTGCGCCAAGCTTTGTCCGGACTTTCTGACCTTGGACTGATCCGGCGTCAACGCGGCCGGGGCAGCGTCGTAGCATCGACGCCCGTGCTCCGACGCCACGTGCAGCGCGCAGGCGGCCTGGACGAACAAGCCGCGGCGCACGGCCAGCGCCTCCGCACCCATGTCATCAGCGTGGAACCCGCCGAACCACCCCAACCGGGCATCGACGCCCTCAACACCACCAATACCTGGAAAATCGAGCGGGTCCGCTACCTCGATGACCTTCCCGTAGCATTCATGCGAACGTGGGTCCCGCGAGACTTCTTCCCGCACTTCACGGCCGAACTGCTCGAAGACGCGTCGCTACTGAGCCTGATGCGCGACCACGGATACCACCCCGCCGGCGGGCCCCGCCAAGTACAGGCAGTCTCATCAGATTCTGACCTGGCCCGAAGGCTGAACATCAATACCCGCGAACCACTGCTCCTGCTCCAGGGAGTTACTCGCGACGCCCTCGGCCACGGCCTCGAATGGTTCAACGTCTGGCACAGCCCCAACACGGTCTTCGACGTCGATGCGCAAGTCACAACCCAGCCTGGGCGCGTCTCGCAAGAGCACATCCGGCGCTTGCGGAACCTGACCCAGCAGTTGGAATCAGAATTAGCAGATCTCGAACGAGGAGCACACTAGAAGGCGGCCATTCCTCGGCTCAGATCCAGTCACGCTCGGAACCCCCGAGTCTCATAGCTGATATGCCTCAAACGCTGGTATTTCGAGACGGGCATAGCCGGGGAACCGAGTGGATTTCGCGGTAGTTACGGCGACACAGAAACGGGAGGGCGACACCCACATATAGGTGTCGCCCTCCCGTTTGCGCGGCGCCAGCGAATTTGCGCGGCGGCGAAGCGTCAGTCCTCCACGACGTCGATGTGCGTCGGGTCCAGAACGCGGCGCAGGAATTCCTTGGTTCGCGGCTGGGACGGGGCGCTGATGACGTGTTCCGCCGGGCCTTCCTCCACTACGACGCCGGCATCCATGAAGACCACGCGGTCAGCCACTTCGCGGGCAAAGCCCATCTCGTGGGTGACCACCAGCATGGTCATGCCTTCCTGGGCCAGTTTGCGCATGACGGCCAGGACGTCACCCACCGTCTCCGGGTCAAGGGCGGACGTTGGCTCGTCGAAGAGCATCAGCTGCGGATCCATGGACAGCGCGCGTGCAATGGCTACGCGCTGCTGCTGGCCACCGGAGAGCTGGTCCGGAAAACGATCGGACAGGTGTCCAAGGCCAACGCGTTCGAGGTTGCGGCGCGCGACGTCGGCGGCCTCGGACTTGGACCGCTTGAGGACCTTCATCTGCGAGATGGTGCAGTTGTCCAGCACGCTCAGGTGCGGGAACAAGTTGAAGTGCTGGAACACCATGCCGACGCTCTGACGCATGCGGTTGAGGTCGACGTCGGGGTCGGTGGCCTCGAACTTGCCTACGTTGATGGTGCCCGCATTTGGGTGTTCAAGCAGGTTCACGCAGCGCAGGAGGGTGGACTTTCCGGAACCCGAGGGCCCGATCAGGCACACGACCTGGCCCGGTTCAACGGTCAGCGAGATGCCTTTGAGAACCTCATTGTTGCCGTAGGACTTGCGGAGGTCCTTGATGTCCACGCCTGCGGCGCGAACGGCTGCGGTGCTCCCGGTGGAGTTATTCATGACTGTCCTGCCTATCGCTTCGTCCGCGCGGAGCGGCTTTCGAACTTCCGTGCCAGGAGGCTCAAGGGGATGGTGATGACCAGGTAGAAGGCACCCGCCACAAGCAACGGCGTGAGGCCGGCTCCGAGGCTGGAGATGCCGTCGCGGCCGAACTTGGTCAGCTCATACTGGGACGCGGTGAGGCCCAGGACGTAGATCAGCGAGGAGTCCTTGGTGAGCAGGATGATCTCGTTGGTCAACGGCGGCAGGACGATTTTGAACGCCTGCGGAATGACGATGGAGACCATCGCGCGCCAGTGCGGCATGCCAAGGGAGCGGGCGGCTTCCATCTGTCCCTTGGGCACGGCCTGGAGGCCGGCGCGCAGGGTTTCGGCGATGTAGGCGGAGGCCACCATGCCCAGGGAAACCATGACCACGATGTTGACGTCCCACTGGACGCCGAAGGCCAGGGGAACACCGTAGCCAAAGGCGATGAAGACCAGCAGGGCGGGGACGCCGCGGAAGAATTCGATGTAACCGGTGGCGAGCCAGCGGTAGAGGGGGAAGGACGAGAGCTTCATCAGGGCGAGCAGCAGACCACCGGAGAGGCCCACAACGAAGGCAAGCGCCGTGTAGATGAGGGTGTTCTTGAGGCCGATCAGGAAGATGTCGGGGAACATCGGGCCGATTTTGGCGAAGTTGAAGACGCTGTTTCCAACGGTCTTCCAATCCACGGCGAGGATTACTGCGGCCAGGGCCACAACGAAGATCCCGGCCTGTACGTACAGACTGACTTTGGCTCGTTGACGTGCAGTCATTGCCATGGTGTTCTCACATTCGTAGTGCGCAGGTGGGGCCCCGAACGGACTGCTTTAACAGATCGTTGCGGGGCCCGCCTGCGTGATTCTGGGGAGCCGGGGCTCGGACTACTTCTTGGTTGCTTCGCCGAACCAGGTTGTCTCGAACTTCTTCAGGGTGCCGTCATCGGTGAGGCGCTTCAGGGTCGCATTGACGGCGTCAGCCATGGCGGTGTTGCCCTTCTTGATGGAGATTCCCAGCTTCTCGCCCGTTGCGTAGTCTTCAACGCGCTTGAGCTTGGAATCGTCCATGATGGCATAACCCAGAACCGACTGGTTGCCGACGGCGGCGTCGATGGTGCCTGCCTTGAGGGCCTGGACCAGGAGGCCGGAGTCCTCGAACTGCTGGGCGTCGATTCCCTTGTCCTTGGCGTACTGGGCGCCGGTGGTGGCCTGCTGGACGCCCACCTTCTTGCCCTTGGCACCGTCAAGGTTGTTGATGCCCGAGGACGAGGTAGCCACGAGGGTCAGGTCGTCGTCCATGTACGGGTTGGAGAAGTCCATGACGTTCTTGCGGACATCGGTGATGGAGATTGAGGAGATGGAGACGTCGCAACCAGTCAGCGCAGTGCCGGTCTCGATTGCTTCGAAGGAGCTGTCCACCACGTTGAGTTCGGCCTTGAGGTCCTTGGCCACTTCGTTGGCGATGTCCATATCGAAGCCGACGATCTTGCCGTCCTTCTGGAACTCGAAGGGCTCGTAGGGGACATCCGAGCACACAGTGAGCTTGCCGGCGTTGATGAGCTTGGGGCCTGAGCCACTCGAGGCAGCCGGGGTGGAGGCGCCACCGCAGGCGGTCAGGGCCAGGGCGCCTGCTGCGAGCACGGCGGCCATCTTGGTGCCGGACAGAACCGAACGGGAGATCTGCATGTTTTTTACCTTTTGTTGCAGTGGATGCTGAGCTGAGTCGGTTTTAGTGTAGCGCCCAACGTGAGATGTGCATCACAGGAAACTTAGTTTCACTATCAGATAACTAGTTTAGCGAATATGCAAGTGCCACCCGCGAGTCCCAGTCTGAGATCCCAGATTCAGCGCTGGATCCCCAGGGCCTCGAGCATTGGCCGGAATTTGGCCCATGTCTCGGCAAGCTCAGCCTCCGGCTGTGAACCTTCCACGATCCCGCAACCTGCGTAAAGACGCACCGTGTTGGCGTCCTCGATGACCGCGCCGCGCAAGGCAATGCCCCATTCGCCATTGCCGGCAGCATCAAGCCAACCCACCGGCCCGGCGTAGGGGCCACGGTCCAGGTGCTCCAGTTTCCGGATCAGCGCACCGGCCACCAAAGTAGGCGTTCCGCACACTGCCGCGGTTGGATGCAGTGCGTTGATCAGGGCCAAGCACGTGGGCACATGACCTTCAATATCAGCAAGCTCGGCTTTGACGTCCGAGGCCAGATGCCACACGTTGGGCAGTTCCAGAATGAAGGGCTCGCTGTGGGAGTTCATCGCCTCGGAAAACGGCGCCAGCTGGCGGGTCAGCGAATCAATCGCAATCTCATGCTCGTGGCGCTGCTTTTCAGATCCGGCCAGAACCCGCTCGGCGTAGGCCATGGGGGATCCGTCCACACCTTCGGCGTCGCGTCGATCCAACGTGCCGGCCAGCACACGGGCCTGAGCCGTGCGACCCTCCACCTGAATCAGCATTTCCGGTGTCGCACCCACCAGGCCGTCAACGCCATACGTCCAGCATTCCCGGTACCGTGCCGCCAGCTGGCGTAGCACCTCCGCAGCGTTCACGCCGGCAGGAAGGTTGGCTACGACGTCGCGCGCCAAAACAAGTTTCTCCAGCTTGCCGGTGCGGATTTCCGCCACGCCGTTGGAGACGGCCTGCATCCAATCCGTTTCGCTCAACGACCCCCGGCTGAGGTAACCAGCCGCACCGTTGGGCGAAAAAGCGTCAGGTGACAGCCCGACGTCGGACCCTCCTGGCGTAGTGGCCTCACCATCGGCTTCATATGGGTCGGTGCTGTTCAGCCAGCGGTCCAGGGCGGCGAGGACGCCCGTCTCGGTGAGCTCGGCGTCGTCGAAAGTCAGTTGGGTGGCCCAAGCGCGGCCATCGCGGATGCCGACCACCATCTCAGGGACGATCAGCCGGGAAACGTGCGGGGACATCTTGGAAAAAGCGAACGAGCCGAACGCAACCGGGCCAGTGCCCGGGATCTCCACGTGATCGATGATTTCGGCCTCAAGAATGAGGTGCCGCCACCAGATATCAGCCTCAAGGAAGCGCTCAGGTCCCGAGGCGTTGAACCGTGTCAGCTCGCCGTACCCCACCAGACCGGCTTCGCGGCGTGACCAGCAGAGGACGTCGTCCCGGACCAGAAACGACGGCAGCCCCCCGGAGGATGATTCGACATCGAGGGGGACTGTCAAGGTACGGAGCGTGCTCGTCATGATGGAACAACAGTACTCCCGCGTGCCGCCAGAACCTGAGCCGAGTTCTACAGCGCAGCAAAGTCGGCTGAATGTCTGAGACAATTGCAGGGTGAACCGAGCATCCTTGGAAAAGCGTCCGGACGAAGTTGCGACGATGTTTGACGATGTCGCCCCCAAATACGACGTCGTGAATGACGTCCTCTCCATGGGGCAGACGCGTCGGTGGCGCCGCATCGTGGTCGATGCCATGGATGTGAAGGTGGGCCAGAAGGTCCTGGACCTCGCCGCTGGAACGGGCACCTCAAGCGAACCGTACGCCGATGCCGGCGTGGATGTCGTGGCCTGCGACTTCTCTCTGGGCATGCTCAAAGTGGGCAAACGCCGCCGCCCGGACATCGACTTCATCGCCGGGGATGCCACCAACCTGCCGTTCGCGGACAACAGCTTTGACGCTGCCACCATTTCCTTCGGCCTGCGGAATGTTGTTGAACCGCGCAAAGCCCTCGAGGAAATGCTGCGCGTCACCAAGCCCGGCGGCCGGCTGGTCATCGCGGAATTTTCGCACCCCGTGGTGCCGCTGTGGCGCAACCTCTACACCGAATACCTGATGCGCGCCCTCCCGGCCATCGCCACCAAGGTCTCCTCCAACCCGGATGCCTACGTCTACCTGGCAGAGTCGATCCGCGCCTGGCCGGACCAGGACCACCTTGCCCAGTGGCTCAGCGACGCTGGCTGGACGGACATCACCTACCGCAACCTCAGCGGCGGCATCGTTGCCGTACATCGCGCGCAGAAGCCGGCCGAGCACCGCGAAAGCGTGCCCGTGGCCAAGCTTCGCCGCCAGATCAAACCGCGCCGGTCCGGCAGCCAGCCCACCTGACGTGCCACTTATTTAGGACGACGTGAAAGTACTGATTGTTGGCGCGGGACCCGCCGGGTCCACCGCCGCGTATTACCTCGCCCAGGCCGGCATTGATGTCACAGTCCTGGAGAAGACCTCCTTTCCCCGCGAAAAAGTCTGCGGCGACGGTCTCACCCCGCGCGCGGTCCGTGAAATCCAGAAGCTCGGATTGCCGCATGCCGAGTCCGAGGGCTGGCGCCGAAACAAGGGTCTTCGACTCATTGCTGGCGGCCGTACCATCGAGCTGCCTTGGCCGGAGGTTTCAGACTTTCCTACCTACGGACTGATTCGGACCCGGCTGGGCTTCGACGAAGAGTTGGCCCGTCACGCACAGGCCGCGGGCGCCGTCGTGCTTGAACGCCACAGCGTCACGTCCGCCCTGCAGTCCGACGACGGCCGCGTCATCGGCGCACGGGCGTCCATCCTCGACGAGTCCGGACGCAAGACGGGCGAAACGCGCGACTTCCATGCCGACGTCGTACTCGCTGCGGACGGCAACTCCACGCGAACCGCCGTGTCGCTGGGTATGCACAAGCGTGATGACCGTCCGTTGGGCGTCGCCGTGCGAACTTACTTCACATCTCCCAGGCATGAAGACGACTGGATGGAAGGCTGGCTGGAGCTCCCCGGCAAGTCCGGCAAGCCGCTGCCCGGCTACGGCTGGGTGTTTGGGGTCGGCGACGGCACGTCCAATGTTGGCCTCGGAATACTGAACTCTTCCAAGGAATTCGGCAAGCTGGATTACAAGCAGGTCCTGCGCGAATGGACGGCTGGAATGCCCGCCGATTGGGGCTTCACGCCTGAGAACCAAGTGGGGGAGATCCGTGGCGCCGCGCTGCCCATGGGCTTCAACCGCACGCCGCACTACTCACCCGGACTGCTCCTGCTGGGCGACGCCGGTGGCATGGTGTCCCCCTTCAACGGCGAGGGTATCTCCTACGCCATGGAGTCGGCCCGGTTCGCGGCTGAGTTCCTTATTGACTCTGCTTCACGTTCCGCTTCCGCCGGATGGACCGCCGACGACGCCGACGCCCACCTTTCGCGGTACGCGGACTATGTGCGGGACCAGTGGGGATCGCACTTCACTTTGGGTCGAATGTTTGCTTCCTTGATCGGGAAGCCGGCCGTCATGAAGCTCGCACTGCGCACGGGCATGCCCATTCCGATGCTGATGCGCTTCGTGGTGCGTATGCTCGCAAACCTTACGGACCCGTCCGCGAAGGGCTTCGAAGATCGCGTAATCCGCGTCCTTGAGATGCTCGTCCCGGCCACGTCCAACACTTCCCCTGTCCGTCCTTTTAAGGCGGCAGACTCCGACACCGCGGTTTCCGCAACAACTAGTTAGGGTTAAGCCGTGACGAATTCTGCCGAACACAGCTGGACGCATGCCGGGCACGGCCTGCCGGACACTGTTGAGCCTGCCCCCAACACCACCGCCATCGCCACAGGGCTCCAGCTGCCCGCCGGTTTTGCCGCCATCGCCGGCGACGCCGAACTCGGCCCAGCCATCACCACCAACCTGGCCCGCGTGGAAAAGAAGCTGCGCGAAGCGATCTCCAACTCGGACCCCCTGGCTGACGCAACGTCGCGCCACCTGGTGGAAGCCGGCGGCAAGCGTATCCGTCCGCTGCTCACATTGTTGTGCGCACACCTGGGAGATGCGTCCCGTCCCGAGGTGGTCCAGGCGGCAGTTGTGGTTGAACTGACGCACCTTGCAACCCTGTACCACGACGACGTCATGGACTCCGCACCCTTCCGCCGCGGCGCCCCGACGGCCCATGAAGTGTGGGGCAACTCGGTGGCCATCCTCACCGGCGACCTCATCTTTGCCCGCGCCTCCATCCTCGTCTCCGAGCTCGGCTCCCGTGCCCTCGGCATCCAGGCCCGCACCTTCGAACGCCTTTGCCTCGGCCAGCTCCATGAAACCGTGGGCCCGCGCGAGGACGAAGACGCCGTGGAGCACTACCTCTCCGTCATCGCCGACAAGACCGGCTCCCTGGTTGCAGCCTCCGGCCAACTTGGCGCAATCTTCGCCGGTGCCGATCCCACATACGAGGACGTCTTGGTTGAGTACGGCGAGAAGGTGGGCGTGGCCTTCCAGCTTGCCGACGACGTCATCGATGTCACCGGCGTGAAGGTCAAGTCCGGCAAGTCCCCGGGCACCGACCTCCGCGAAGGCGTGCCCACCTTGCCTGTACTCCTGCTCCGCCGGGATGCTGCAGCGGGGGATTCCTCAGCGGCTGCCCTGCTGGAGTTGGTGGACGGCGACTTGACGTCCGACGCCGCCCTTGCCGATGCTGTGGCTGGTTTGCGCGAACACCCTGTGACCACCGAATCCTGGAAGATCGCCCGCCAGTGGTCTTCGGAGGCCATTTCGGCTCTGGCGCCGCTGCCTGAGGGCGTTGTTAAGACGTCGCTGACCAACTTCGCGCACGCAGTGGTGGACCGGAGCAGCTAACTTCCTCGTTCCGATTAACGCAACGCGGGGTCACTTACGGCCCATAAATCCCCTTGGGATGGGCCGTAAGTGACCCCGCGTTGCTTAATGTGCTGTGTTTTGCAGCTATATGGAAAACTCCACGGTTCCGTAAATAAGATCATGGTTGTTGGAAAATCCTTGACGCAAAAAGTTGCGTATGTGACAGAGTTGTCATAAGCTATTCACGGATCCACTAAATGCCTCCGGTGGGTCTGATGCGAACGGAGATTGTGGTCCCGGTTCGGTGCAGCGTATGACTCGTAACGTTGCAGCGGACCGGGGCCATTCCGTTTAACAGCAAGACCTCAAGGGAGGGCTATCGACAGCCCAAATAAAAACAGCCCCCGCGCCACCATCAAGGGGAGCGCAGGGGCTGCCAGTCAGAACTTAGTCTTCGTCGTTGAACGCCCACTCGAACATGTCGAAAACGAATTCGGAGAACGTGCCTTCTTCGCTCTTCCACTGGCCGCGGGCGTTGTTGCGGCGCCAGACGATGGGGTCCGGGATGCTGACATCGGCGATGCGGAAGCCCCAGGTGAATTGTTCCTCTTCGTCCTCCAGGAACATGAGGAAGCCTTCGTCATCCACCTCGAGTTCCTCGGGATCCCAGAAGTAGTGGTACGCCTCCATGAGGTCCTCGCAACCACCGAGGGCAAGGTAGAACTCACGCAGAGCCAGGGGGATCGTAAAGGAGTGATCGGCGAGGGCCTCGTCCAATTCCTCTGGTGTGAGGCCGTCTTCTTCCTGCCATTCATCCTCGAGATACTTTGGGACCAGCGCGCGGAACTTCTCGAGGAACATGTCAGTCATGCTCTTATCCTAGCTAATCGCGGGCACCCGAAATTGCGCCCGTCCCGGTGCCCGCACGCTGCCATCCGCGCACGGCCAGTGGCACGTACCAACTGCGCCTCCAGGCTGTGACGCGGAAGGCAAAAACAATGCCGGCCACCAGGCATGCGGTGAGCCCGCTGAACAGGCCAAGGTGCCAGAGCAGGGTGGTCAATCCGGCCCCCACAAACGCGGGTAGCGCGTAGATGTCGCGGGCATCAAAAAGAGTTGGAATCTCGTTGGCGGTGATGTCGCGCAGCAGACCGCCGCCCACTGCCGTGGTGACGCCCAAAAGGATTGCAGCCACTGGATTCATGCCGGATGTGAGTGCCTTCAACGTCCCGGTGATGCAGAAAAGGGCCAGCCCGCCGGCGTCGAACAGTGTTAACAGGGAGGTGAAGCGCTGCACTGAGGAGAACAGGAAGTACACCAGCAGCGCAGCGAGCAGTGGCGGAATCAGGTAGATCGGGTTTGTGAAAGCAACAGGTGGTCCGGCGTTGATGACGACGTCGCGGATCGCACCGCCACCCAGCGAGACGATGGAGGCGAGGAGCACTGAACCCACGATGTCGAATTGTTTGCGGGCTGCCAGCAGCGAACCCGAGACCGCGAAGAAGAACACGCCGACCAGGTCAAGCCACAGAAGGACAATGTCGATGGAAATCAAGTGGACGGGTTCTTTCTGCCTGCGACTCTCGGTAGGTGCTGGCTCAACGTTACGCTAGCTCCCATGAACAGCCCCGTTTTGATCGCTTGTGCCCACGGAACCCGCAACGCCGAAGGCCAGGCCGCCATCCGTCGCGTCATGGCCGAAATCGAAGCCCTGCGCCCCGGCCTGCAGGTCCTTGAGGCGTACGTGGACGTGCAGGAACCCGAGTTGTCCGGGGTGGTGGAGGGTCTGCCCGAGGGGACTGCCGCCGTCGTCGTACCGCTTTTGCTCAGTACCGGCTTCCACATCAAGGTGGACGTGCCCAAGGCGATCAAGAGCCGGCCGGAAGTAGTGGCCGCGAGGCCGCTGGGTCCGGACCCGCGCTTGGCGGAGCTGCTTGCCACCCACTTGCGCGCCGCCGGACTGAAGGAGAACGACGGCGTGCTGCTGGCTGCCGCAGGATCATCCCTTCCGGACGGCTCGGTGGACTCGGAGGAGCAGGCGCGCCAACTCGCTGAGCTGCTGCCGAACAAGGTTCGCGTCGCCTACGGTGCCAGTGCACAGCCAACAGTGCCCGACGGCGTCGCCTCCTTGCGCGCCGAACTCGCCGAAGACGGGGCAAACGGCAGGGTTTTCGTCGCCTCTTACCTGTTGGCAACGGGCTACTTCCACGACCAGCTGGCCAAGGCTGGGGCGGATATTGTTACGGCTCCTTTGCTGCCGTCGCCGGTTCTGGCGGAGATAGCACTGGAGCGTTACGACGCCGTGTTGGCAAGGGCGTCCTAACCTTTATTGGCGCGGAGGGAGCCCAAAAAGGACCTGCATATACGGGCTCCCGGGACAAGGCCGCTGGCGTGTTCGTGACGAAATGTTTCCCTAGGTGACTTAGCGTTTCCGGACCTTTGCTGACGAAAACTGGCCAGACCTAAAGTCGACGTATGACAGATACAGCTGTAGCCGGTGCGCCCGCGGACTCCGCAGTCCCCTCGCGCCCAGCACGCACCCGCCCTGCCGCCAAGCCCCACGGCCAGTGGAAGGTTGATGGCACTGCGCCGCTCAACGCCAACGAAACCTGGAAGCAGGAAGACAACGGGCTGAACGTCCGTGAGCGGATTGAGTCTGTCTATTCCAAAGAGGGCTTCGACTCGATCGACGGCACCGACCTTCACGGCCGTTTCCGCTGGTGGGGCCTCTACACCCAGCGCAAGCCCGGGATCGACGGCGGCAAGACCGCAACCCTTGAGCCGCACGAGCTCGAAGACAAGTACTTCATGCTGCGCGTGCGCATCGACGGCGGTGCGCTGACCACCGAGCAGCTGCGCGTTATCGGCCAGATCTCCGTGGACTTCGCCCGCGGCTCGGCTGACCTCACGGACCGCCAGAACATCCAGCTCCACTGGATCCGCGTGGAGGACGTGCCCGAAATCTGGCGCCGCCTCGAATCCATCGGCCTGTCCACCACCGAGGCTTGCGGCGACGTTCCCCGCGTCATCCTCGGCTCCCCGGTTGCCGGCATCGCCAAGGACGAGATCATCGACCCCACGCCGCTCATCCACGAGCTCGCAGAGCGTTTCATCGGCGACCCGGAGCTGGCCAACCTGCCTCGTAAGTACAAGACCGCCATCACGGGCCACCCGTCCCAGGACGTAGTGCACGAGATCAACGACTTCGCCCTGGTGGGTGTCGTCCACCCCGAGCTCGGCGCAGGTTACGACCTCTGGGTTGGCGGCGGTTTGTCCACCAACCCGCGCCTTGCCGAACGTCTCGGTGTTTTCGTCTCGGCCGACGTCGCCGCTGAAGTGTGGCTGGGCGTCACCAGCATCTTCCGCGACTACGGCTACCGTCGCATGCGCACCAAGGCCCGCCTGAAGTTCCTGATGAACGACTGGGGTCCGGCCAAGTTCCGCCAGATCCTTGAAGACGAATACCTTGGCTTCAAGCTTCCGGACGGCCCCGCCGCTCCCAAGCCGACGGCTCCCGGCGACCACATCGGTGTCCACGAGCAGAAGGACGGCAAGTTCTTCATCGGCGTGACCCCCACGGTTGGCCGCACGTCCGGCGAGGCGCTGGTCAAGCTCGCCGACACGCTGGAGCAGCACGGCAGCTACCGCCTGCGCACTACTCCCCACCAGAAGCTCGTCATCCTGGACGTTGCCAAGGAGCAGGTGGAGCCGCTCATCGCTGAACTGGACACCCTGGGCCTTTCCGCCCGTCCGTCCGTGTTCCGCCGCGGCACCATCGCCTGCACAGGCATCGAGTTCTGCAAGCTGGCCATCGTGGAAACCAAGGTCACTGCGGCTACGGCCATCGCCGAGCTGGAACGCCGCCTGGCTGACCTCGTGGAGACCAAGCAGCTGCCGCAGGCACTGTCCCTCCACATCAACGGCTGCCCCAACTCCTGCGCCCGCATCCAAACCGCGGACATCGGGCTCAAGGGCATGATGCTGCCAACGCCCGACGGCGACCCCACCCCGGGTTTCCAGGTCCACCTCGGTGGCGGGCTGGCCAACAACGAGCGTGAGGAAGCCGGTTTGGGACGTACCGTCCGCGGCCTCAAGGTCACGGTCGAAAACCTGCCTGACTACGTGGAGCGTGTGGTCCGCAAGTTCGTCGCCACTGGCGCCGAGGGCCAGACCTTCGCGGAGTGGGCACTCTCCGCAGATGAAGGAGACCTCCAGTGACAGTTGCAACCAAGCGTTCCAATGAAGAACTCAAGGCTCTGGCCGAGGCCGGAGCTGCAGAGCTCGGTTGGAACGCACCCGCCCGCGATGTCATCGCCTGGGTGGCCCGGAACTTCGAGCTGCCCGCAGTGACGGTCGCCTGCTCCATGGCCGATGCCGTACTGCCGGCCTTGGTCGCTGACCAGCTTCCCGGCGTCGACGTCTTGTTCCTGGAGACCGGCTACCACTTCAAGGAAACGTACGAAACCCGCGACGAAGTCGCCGCCAACCTGCGCGTCAACGTGGTGGACGTCCTCCCGGAGAACACGGTGGAACAGCAGGACCGTTTGCTGGGCAAGGACCTGTTCGCCCGCGACCCCGCCCAGTGCTGCGCGCTGCGCAAGGTAGAGCCGCTCCGCCGCTCACTTGGCGGCTACGAGGTGTGGTTCACCGGTGTGCGACGCGACGAAGGACCCACCCGCACCAACACGCCGGTGATCACTTGGGACGAGGGCTTTGGCCTGGTCAAGGTGAACCCGATGGTCGACTGGACCTTCGACCAGCTGGTCGAGTACTCCGAGGACAACATCCTTCCCGTCAACCCCCTCCTGAGCCAGGGCTACCCGTCCATCGGCTGCCAGCCCTGCACCCGCAAGGTGGCCCCGGGTGAAGATCCCCGCGCCGGCCGCTGGGCAGGATCCGACAAGACAGAATGCGGACTACACACATGAGCACATACACAACTGAGGAGTCCACCCTGGTGACTGAAGCCGCTGTCTCTACGCGCCTCTCCAGCCTGGACACCCTTGAGTCCGAGGCCATTCACATCATCCGTGAAGTTGTTGCTGAGTTCGAGAAGCCTGCGCTGCTGTTCTCCGGCGGCAAGGATTCCGTGGTCATGCTGCACCTGGCCACCAAGGCTTTCTGGCCGGGCAAGGTTCCTTTCCCGGTCCTGCACGTGGACACCGGCCACAACTTCCCGGAGGTCATCGACTTCCGTGATCGCACCGTTGAGCGTCTTGGCTTGAAGCTGGTTGTTGGTTCGGTCCAGGAGTTCATTGACCGTGGCGAACTGGCCGAGCGTGCCGACGGTACCCGCAACCCGTTGCAGACCGTTCCGCTGCTGGATGCCATCCAGCGCAACAAGTTCGACGCCGTGTTCGGCGGCGGCCGCCGTGATGAGGACAAGGCCCGCGCCAAGGAGCGCATCCTGAGCCTCCGCGATGAGTTCGGCCAGTGGGACCCGCGCAACCAGCGCCCCGAGCTGTGGAACCTGTACAACGGCCGCCACACCGTGGGCCAGCACGTCCGCGCGTTCCCCATCAGCAACTGGACCGAGCTGGACATCTGGCGCTACATCGAGCGCGAGAACATTGAGCTCCCCAGCCTGTACTACGCCCACGAGCGCGAGGTGTTTGCCCGCGACGGCATGTGGCGTGCGGTAGGCGAGGTTTCCGAGCCGTTGCCGCACGAGGAAGTCATCACCAAGCTGGTTCGCTACCGCACGGTGGGCGACATGTCCTGCACCGGTGCCGTCGAATCCGACGCACGCACCGTGGCCGACGTCGTTGTTGAAGTCGCTGCCTCCACCCTGACCGAACGTGGCGCCACCCGAGCAGATGACCGCATCTCCGAGGCAGCCATGGAAGACCGCAAGAAGGACGGCTACTTCTAAATGAGCACCGATACCGTATTCCTGGATGGCGGGCTTGAGTCCGCGCCGCTCCCGTCTACTCTCTTCCGCTTCGCAACGGCCGGATCGGTGGACGACGGCAAGTCCACTTTGGTGGGCCGCCTCCTTCACGATTCGAAGGCGATTCTTGCTGACACGCTCGACGCCGTTGCCCGCACCTCTGCGGACCGCGGCTTCGGTGGGGACAAGGGCGGGATCGACCTCGCCCTCCTGACCGACGGCCTCCGTGCCGAGCGCGAGCAGGGCATCACGATCGACGTCGCATACCGCTACTTCGCCACCGACCGCCGCAGCTTCATCCTGGCGGACTGCCCCGGCCACGTTCAGTACACCAAGAACACGGTGACTGGCGCGTCCACTGCGGATGCCGTCGTCGTGCTGATCGACGCACGCAAGGGTGTCCTTGAGCAGACCCGCCGCCACCTGTCCGTGCTGCAGTTGCTCCGGGTTGCCCACGTCATTGTGGCGGTGAACAAGATCGACCTCGTTGACTTCAGCGAACAGGTGTTCCGCGACATCGAAACTGACGTGCAGAAGGTTGCCCGCGAGCTGGGACTTGGTTCCGACGGCGTGGCGGACCTGCTGGTGGTTCCGGTTTCGGCGCTCGACGGCGACAACGTCGTGGACCGCTCGGACCGCACCCCTTGGTACACCGGTCCTGCACTGCTTGAGGTCCTTGAAACGCTGCCGGCCGCTGACGAGCTGGAAGCCGAACTGGAGAGCTTCCGCTTCCCGGTGCAGCTGGTCATCCGTCCGCAGGGCGCCTTGGCACCGGACGCCGTGGCGGCTGGGCTCGATGTGGAGGCATACCGCGATTACCGTGCCTACGCAGGCCAGATCACCGAGGGCTCCGTCAAGGTTGGCGACGAAGTCACCGTGTTGAGCCCGGGCCACGAGCCGCGTATCACCCGGATTACCGGCATCGACTTCGCCGGCAAGGAACTTCAGGAAGCGGCTGCTCCGCAGTCCGTTGCCGTTCGTTTGGCTGACGAGATCGACATCGCCCGTGGCGACACCATCGCTGCCGCAGGCACGGTCCGCGAAAGCACGGCTGACCTGTACGCCTCGCTGTGCTGGCTCTCGCCCAAGCCCCTGCGTGAAGGCCAGAAGGTCCTGGTGAAGCACGGTACGCGCACGGTCCAGGCCCTGGTTCGCAACGTCACCGGCAAGCTGGACCTGGCAACTTTCAACGTGGAGCCTGCCTCGAGCCTTGAGCTCAACGACATCGGACACGCCCAGCTTCGCCTGGCTGCTCCGTTGCCGCTGGAGAACTACCTGCACCACCGCCGTACAGGCGCGTTCCTGGTGATCGACCCCATCGACGGCAACACCCTTGCCGCCGGCCTGGTCAAGGACCACCCTGGCGATCACGAAGACGAGCGCTACGTCATCTAAGGTCGAAGAGTCAGATAGACCGCAGCTTGTTCGAAAATCCCGGCCTTGTACGGCGGGGGACCTCGAACAAGCTGCGGTTTTTTCATTGAGCGATTAAGCAGGAAGATCACTACATGCCACAGAACACAGCACTCAGCACCCTGTTGGACGCCGGCCAGGACCTCGTCCTGGATGGGGCCCTTGCCACCGAATTGGAGGCCCACGGCTGTGATCTTGAGGATGCCCTATGGTCGGCCAAGGTCCTGCTGGAACAGCCACACCTGATCAAGCAGGTCCACCGGGACTATTTCGACGCCGGTGCCTCCGTGGCGATCACAGCGAGCTACCAGGCAACTCCCCAGGGGTTTGCGCGTCGCGGGCTATCCGTGGAGGAATCGCTGGAGTTGGTGGCCCGGAGCGTCCGACTGGCCGACGAGGCCCGCCGCGAGCACGCTGCGGCGAACCCTTCCAGCGGCCCTCTTCTGGTGGCCGGATCCGTAGGTCCCTACGGCGCCTATCTGGCTGACGGCTCGGAATACCGGGGCGACTACACCCTGAGCGGTGCGGAGTTCATGGATTTCCACCGCCCGCGCATCGCCGCCCTTGTGGATGCCGGGGCGGACTTCCTGGCGTGCGAGACCCTGCCGTCGTTCGCCGAAGCGGAGGCGCTGTTGGCGCTCGTGGCGGAGTTCGACGTCGAATCCTGGTTTACGTTCACCCTGCGGGATGCGGAGCACATCAGTGATGGAACGCCGCTGGCGGACGTGGCTGCGCTGCTCCGCACGGAACCGCGGGTAGCCGCCGTCGGGGTTAACTGTGTGCCGCTGGAACTGGTGACGTCTGCGCTGGGGACGCTGAACGAAGTATCGGACAAACCGTTGGTCGCGTACCCGAACTCGGGGGAGACGTACGACGCCGTCACCAAGACGTGGGGCCCTTCCGCGGGTGGCCACGGCACGACTACCCTCGCCGGGAACGCCGCTGACTGGCGCGAGCGTGGAGCCCGGCTGATCGGTGGCTGCTGCCGCACGACGCCGCAGGACATCGCAGAGCTGGCAGCAAACATGACGTCAAGTGACCTTGGGTGAACCCAAGTGCCGCACAACCCCACGCAACATTGAAGGCCTGGCGGCGAATATGACGTCACGTGACCCTGCGTGAACGTTGGTTTCCATGGGATTGAAGCGGAAATATGACAGTCCCTACTGTGAACTTATGACCTTTCCGGAATGGTCCTTCCTTGCCCCGAACGGGCGATGTTAAGGGGCCTGATCTTCGCCCCTTTTCGCATCCCACATCTCCTTAGGACCTCCCCATGGCAAACACCCCCGAGTCACAGAAGCCCGATTCCGGCACCACCCGCATCGTCGCTGGTGAGACCAACAAGCCCAAGCGCCGCCGCGGCCTTGAGATCGGACTGGCCGTCGGCCTGGCCCTGCTGATCGGTGCAGGCGCCGCAGTGGCCTCCGTCGTCTCCCAGAACAACCAGGCCGCCCCGGCTCCTACGACGTCCCCGGCTGCCGAGCTCAAGCTCGGCTACTTCAGCAACGTCACCCACGGCCCGGCCCTGGTTGGCATCAGCAAAGGCATCATCGCCAAGGACCTCGGCGATACCAAGCTGAGCACCCAGATCTTCAACGCCGGCCCTGCCGCGATCGAAGCCTTGAACGCCGGCGCCATCGACGCCGCATACATCGGCCCCAACCCGGCCATCAACTCGTTCGTCAAGAGCAACGGCGAGTCCGTCAGCATCATCGCCGGCGCCGCAGCAGGCGGAGCCCAGCTGGTGGTCAAGCCCGAAATCAACTCCGCGGCTGACCTCAAGGGCAAAGTCCTCGCCTCTCCGCAGCTTGGCGGGACGCAGGACGTAGCCCTCCGCGCATGGTTGGGCCACCAGGGCTACAAGACCAACCCGGACGGCAGCGGCGACGTCAACATCAACCCGACCGAAAACGCCCAGACCCTGAAGCTCTTCCAGGACGGAAAGCTCGACGGCGCGTGGTTGCCTGAGCCGTGGGCCTCCCGTTTGGTCCTGGAAGCGGGCGCGAAAGTCCTCGTAGACGAGAAAGACCTGTGGGACAAGGGCGAATTCACCACCACCATCCTGATCGTGAACAAGAAGTTCGCCGCTGAGCACCCGGAAACCGTGAAGGCACTGCTCAAGGGCCATGTTGAATCCGTGAACTGGCTGAACTCCGCAACGCCAGAAGAGAAGGCCAGCACCATCAACGCTGTCCTGAAGGACACGGCCGGCAAGCCGCTCCCCGCCAACGTGATCGACCGCGCACTGAAGAACATCACCTTCACCACTGACCCGCTCGCGGGAACGTACAAGAAACTCCTCCAGGACGGTGTGGACGCCGGCACCACCAAAGCCGCCGACATCAACGGCATCTTCGACCTCCGGGCATTGAACGAAGTAGAGGGCAAGAAGACGTCCGCTGCAGGGCTCGGCCAGGACTAAGCACCAACCGGCTGGTCCGCTTCCCCTCCGGAATACGGGTGGGGGAGCGGGCCGGCCTTCAGCCATATCAGCTCCACCAATCAACACGAAGGACGGGACCATGCCAGTCGTACTCGAGAACCTGGGCAAGCGCTTCGGCGATGGCGCCCCGGTGCTGGACGACGTCAACGCCACGATCGCGCAGGGCGAGTTCGTTGCCCTCCTCGGTGCGTCCGGCTGCGGCAAGTCCACGCTACTGAACATCATGGCGGGACTTGAGCATCCGACGTCGGGCGCCCTTGAAGTGCCCAGCGACGGCGCGGCGTTCATGTTCCAGGACTCGGCACTGTTCCCGTGGTTGACGGCGCGAGGCAACATCGAGCTGGCACTTCAGCTGGCTGACAAGTCCAGCACCAAGGCCAGCCGCCGGGAACGGGCAACCGAACTGCTGGAGCTTGTCCACCTCGGCGGCGCCGGCGACAAGCGTCCGCATGAACTGTCCGGTGGCATGCGGCAACGCGTTGCCCTTGCACGTTCCTTGGCACAGGACCGGCAGCTGTTGTTGATGGACGAGCCCTTCGCGGCCCTTGACGCGATTACCCGCGACCTCTTGCACGATGAACTCGAGCGGATCTGGAAGGAAACCGGCCGCACCATCGTGTTCGTGACGCACAACGTTCGCGAGGCTGTCCGGTTGGGCCAGCGCGTGCTGCTTTTGTCCTCGCGTCCCGGCCGTGTTGTCGCCGAATGGGATGTGACCGAGGAACACCGAACCGATGCTGGTCGTGCCGGGGAGCTGACCGGAGTCATTACCCGCCGGCTACGCGAGGAGATCCGCCGCCATGCCAAGTAATCCCACCACTACCCAGGAGCGGACCCTGCCCGTGAGCGAATCCAGCGAGCATATTACGTCGCCGTCCTTGAAGGGCAACCCCTCCGAACTGCGCGACCTCGAAGCGGGCCTGGACAACCTCCAGTCCGATACCGGACGTAAGGCCGGCATCGAATGGAAGCGCGTACTGCTGCCGATCGCAGCCCTGGTAGTCCTCGTCCTCGCCTGGCAGTTCTACGTCTCCCTCGGCCTTAAGCGACGTGACCAGGTTCCCGGGCCCCTTGATGTGCTCAACCAGCTGGTGACGCTCTGGGGTGAAGGCAGGGTTCAGGAATCGGTGTGGACCTCCTTGCAGCGCGGCTTGATCGGCTTCCTGATTTCGGTGGTGGTTGCTACCCCTGTGGGCCTGTTGCTGGCTCAGGTTGCTCCGCTCCGCCGCGCGTTTGGGCCGCTGATTTCCGGGCTTCAGGTCCTGCCGTCCGTGGCTTGGGTGCCGGCCGCGATCATCTGGTTCGGCCTGACCGATGCCACCGTCTACTTCGTGGTCCTCATGGGTGCGATCCCGTCGATCATCAACGGCCTCATCTCCGGTGTGGACCAGATCCCGCCGCAATACCGCAGCGTGGGAACTGTGCTCGGCGCGAACCGGCTGCAGATGGCCCTGCAGATCGTCCTTCCCGCAGCACTGCCCGGCTACATCGGCGGGCTGAAGCAGGGTTGGGCTTTCTCCTGGCGTTCCTTGATGGCCGCGGAAATCATCGCTGTCGGTGGCACTATCGGCTTCGGTTTGGGCTCGCTGCTTGACCAAGGACGTGCACTGTCCGACATGGCCGTGGTCATGTCCGCCATCCTGTTGATCCTGGCTGTGGGCATCCTGATCGAGCTCCTCGTCTTCGGCCCGATCGAAAAGCGCCTCCTCCAGCGTCGTGGTTTGCTGGCGGGCAGCAGCCGCTAGGGTCCCGTTCTTAAAGCAACGCGGGGTCAGATACAGCCCATGTTGAAGCTAAACATGGGCCGTAACTGACCCCGCGTTGCTTTGGCTGGCTAGAATCGGCGAATGGGCCTTCTAACGTTCAGCATCAACGTCACTTTGGATGGTTGCGTCGACCACCGGGAGGGCATCGCCGACGACGAGACGCATGCCCATTACACCCGGCTCCTGGAGCAGAGCGGCGCGATGCTCTGGGGCCGCACCACGTACGAAATGATGGAGGCGTACTGGCCGCTGGTGGCCCGTGGCGACGTCGATGCGCCGCCTGCCCTGCGCGACTGGGCCCTCGCACTGGAGACCAAGCCCAAATACGTGGTTTCGGCGACCCGTAGCGACTTTCCGTGGACCAACAGCCACCACGTTGTCGGCGAGCTGCGAACGGCGGTGCAGGAACTCAAGGACCGGACTCCCCGCGGCGTGCTTGTGGGCAGTGGCAAACTTGCCACCGAGCTGGACCGGCTGGACCTGATCGACGAGTACAAATTCCTCATCCACCCCATGATCACCGGGCACGGCCCAACCCTGTACCAAGGCGGACTGCCCAGCACCAGACGCCTCGAACTGATCTCTGCCGAGCCGCTGAGCAACGGCGCGGTCGCCATGCACTACCGACGCGCCGGATAAGTTCCTTCGCGAGGAATTCCTGGGCCGCCTCACGAGTTGTCCCGGACATGCACAACAAACGCATCGGCTTCCTTTCCTTCGGCCATTGGGCACGCGTCCCTGGTTCACTGGTGCCATCGGCCGGTGAAGCAATCAAGCAGGGCATCGAACTGGCGGTGGCCGCAGAGGAACTGGGGATCGATGGGGCGTTCTTCCGTGTGCACCACTTTGCCCGGCAGCAAGCGTCCCCATTCCCGCTGCTCGCCGCGATCGCGGCCCGGACCAGCACGATCGAGATGGGCACCGGCGTGATCGACATGCGCTATGAAAACCCGCTGTACATGGCGGAGGAGGCTGCGGCCACGGACCTGATCAGCGATAGCCGGCTTCAGCTCGGAGTAAGCCGTGGTTCACCCGAGCCTGCCCTGAACGGAGCCGCCAACTTTGGCTATGTTCCGAACGAGGGCGAGGACGCGGGCGACATGGCGCGGCGCCACACCGCGCTGTTCCGCAAGGCCATAGCCGGGCACGGGGTAGCCCAGGCTGATCCCCACTACGCAGGCGGAGCCACTGGACTTCTGCCCATCCAACCGCTTTCTCCAGGACTTCCACAGCGGATCTGGTGGGGTGCCGGTACCCGCAAGACGGCAGTCTGGGCCGCCGAGCAAGGCATGAACCTCATGAGTTCCACGCTCCTGACCGAAGATACCGGCGTCCCTTTCGACCAATTGCAGGCCGAGCAGATCCACCTGTTCCGCGAAGCCTGGACAGCTGCCGGGCACGACTTCGAGCCCCGCGTTTCCGTCAGCCGCAGCATCCTGCCGATCGTCGATGAGGTGGACAACCGCTACTTCGGCCTTCGCGCCCAAGCGGACCGGCAGGACCAGGTTGGAATTCTCGACGGCGCGTTGTCCCGTTTCGGGAAGAGCTACATCGGCGAGCCGGACGAGTTGGCAGAAGAACTCGCAGCCGATGCAGCCGTCCAGGCTGCCGATACCGTCCTGCTGACGGTGCCCAACCAACTTGGGGTGGAGTACAACGCGAAGCTCCTGGGGAACGTCGCGAAGTACATCGCACCTGCTTTTGGCTGGGCCCGACAAACGCCTGAGTCCCGGCAAAACGCCTGAGTTAAGCCTACGAAGCGGCGGGCAGCCGCCCGATGCCCGCCGCTTCCACAGCAGTGTCCGAAACGCCAGCATTCGAAACTGCAGGCCCGTCCACGAAAACCCGGTAACCACGTTCGTGGTCGAAGCCGTGGATCTCCCGCGTGTCCAAAGCAGCCATGAACTCCAACGTCTGCCGCGTGATGACCTGGCCCGGGACAAGGATGGGAAAGCCGGGCGGGTACGGCGTGACGAAGCCGGCGGAAATAACTTCCTGCCCGGCACGCACTGCAAGGGCAAGCTCATCGGCGGACAAGTATGCCGTGGATTCTGGCTTGTAGCTTTCGAAGTAGGCTGCGCGGATATCCCCGTCTTCGCAGGCATCGTCCACACGGAACCGTGCGGCAAACGTGCTGAAGTCCGGGAGCGGTGGTGTCTGCCCAACCACCCCTGATGCTCCGCCCTGCGGCGATGCAGGCGAAAGCACAGGCACTGTTCGGGGTCGCGCTGAGGGATGCGGGCTTTCGAAACCCTCGGCGAGTTTGACCAGCACCTCGATCAAGTACGCCACGGAACTCCGCGAGGTGCCGATGTTGGTCATGAACAGCACAGTGTTCCGGGACGTCTTGTTCACCTGGATTCCGTGATCGTCCATGAGGTAGCTGTGGCGGAACGTGTCGCCGTCGATGCCTGTCCTGCTGATGTCCAGCGTGAGGCGGCTGGGATCAATGACGAACTCATCGCGCTGCCAGGCGTCCTCGAGTTCCGCCAATCCCTCCCGCAGCGGCATGGCGGCGCTGGTTTCCCGGTATTGAGGCTCGATAAGATCCCGCGAGGTCAGCACCCGGAAGTATTTCTTCAGCAGGGGATGCCGTGCAACGGCTTGCGCGACGGAAACGGCGAGGTCGGATTGCTTCTGGACCAAACCAAAACCTTCCAGCTCCACCTGCCGACGGCCAATGTCCAGGGACGCCAGGATTTGGTAGTTGGGCGAGGTGGAGGTGTGGGTCATGTACGCCTCGCGGAAGGACTCCTGGTTGGAGGCCATGAAGTCCTGGTCGTACACATGGATCATCGAACCTTGGCGCAAGGACGTCAACGTCTTATGCGTGGACTGGGTGGCGTATACCCTGATGCGTGCCTTCTCAGGGTTGGGAATCAGCCGCGTGTTCAGCCAGGCCTCATCATCAACGGGCTCACCGGTGACGGGGTCATGCAGGGCCGCTGCTTGCCCGGCGTACCGGGCCGCGTAGGCAGGGTTGCTGAAGGAGGCTTCCAGTGCGGCTGCTGAAGCCATTGCCGTTCGACGCCGGTAGATGGGGTGGGAGCGGGCGAAAGCAAACCATGCCTCGTCCCAGAGGAAAACAAGGTCGGGTTTGATGGCCAGGCATTCCTCCATGACACGCTCGACGTCGTAGACGATTCCGTCAAAGGTGCAGTTGGTGAGCGTGACCATTTTGACTTCATGCAATCGTCCGGCCCGCCGGTACTCAAGCAGCCTGCGCTTCAAACTGGCCAAGGGCACAGCACCATAGAAGGCGTATTTGTCCAAGGGGTAGGCATCCAGATATGAAACGCGGGCACCGGCGAGCACGAAGGCGTAGTGGTGGGACTTGTGGCAGTTTCGATCAACCAACACAACGTCACCAGGAGCCAGCAGAGACTGATGAACGATCTTGTTGGCCGTGGACGTGCCGTTGGTAACGAAGTAGGTTCTCTGCGCTCCGAAGGCCCGGGCGGCGAGGTCCTGCGCCTGCTTGATGGATCCATGCGGGTCCAAAAGTGAATCGAGGCCGCCGGACGTTGCCGAAGTCTCCGCCAAAAGCAGGTTTGTCCCGTAGAAATCGGCCATGTCCCGGATCCAAGGGGAGTTCCCTACGGATCCGCCACGCGAAATGGGCAGCGCGTGGAAGACGCTTGCAGGCCGTCGGCTGTAATCCTGCAGGGCTGTGAAGAACGGAGCTTCGTATCGTTCTGCAACCCCGGACAACAGGGACAAGTGCAGGTCCAAGTGATCCTGCCTGCGGAAAATCCTTCGGAACTTCCTGGTCAGTGATCCGGCCAGGGACTCGATGGAGACGCCTGCAACGAGGTAGACGTCCAGCTCAGGCCTGAGACCGGATATTTCCTCGGCCAGGCCCAGGATCCGTTTGACGGGTCGCAAGGCCTGCAGGCCTTCGGGAGTGTGCCCGGCCAGGAACCGGCGGAGGTCGCTGCCGAGCTGCCGGGAGCTGCGAACGGAAAAGCCCGGACGCAGGATCACGGCTTGGATATCGGGGTTAAGCAGGACCGCCACCAACGCGTCTTCGTAGCTGGGAACCACATTGATTTCGTACGTGAAGGCATCGGAAGGGCGTCGCTGGGCTGCCATGCTGCCCTTCAATGCCTCCGCTTCCTGGGCCGTGATGTTGTCCACCATCAGGACCTCAAAACGGGGTCGTTCAGCCTGCTCGGCTGGTGCAACCTCGTCCTCCAGCGACTCCTGGACAAGCCCGGACGATGAACCTTGCTCCGCTCCGGAAGCCAACGGCAGATGCGCCAAACCGCCCAGAAGTTCCAGCGCGGCGTGGGGGTCGCCGTCGTTCACCAGTTGGCGCAACTGGCCCACAGCGGCAACGCCCGGCTCTGCCCAGTAGGGCTCCACGGCTTCCAGGAGCGCAAAGGTCCGGCTGATCTGGGAGTGCAAACCTGAGTCGGAGGATCCTGCGTAAGGGTCCAAGGCGAGCTGCTTGATGGCATATCCCAGGAACTCCCAGGCATCGGCGCGCGACCGCCAGGCGCGGCTGGGCGTGCCAATTTTTGGAAGGGGGGAGAGGGTGCTCATGTGACGTGTGTTCTCTTTCAAACTGAGGGCGGGTTCAAAGCGGACTGTTCATTACGGATTCGGCCCCTGTGGGCGTACCAGCCACCCACCAGCAGCGGCGCCAGCACCAGCAGGGAACCGAGCACCCAACGGCCTGTTTCCGAGAAGCCCATGGTGATCAGGACAAAGGCCAGGAATCCGAGGGTGAGATAGGAGGTAAAGGGGGCGCCGAACAGCCGGAATGCGGGCCTAATGACTTTGCCGCTCCGCACCCAGGCCTGCAGCTTGATGTGGCAGAGCATGATGGTGGCCCAACCGCCGATGATGCCCAGCGCAGAGACCTCGAGCACGATTTCAAAGACCTGCGACGGAACGATCGCATTCAAGCCCACGCCCATCAAGGTGATGACAGCAGTCAGCAGGATGCCGCCGTAAGGGACGCCGGAAGCGCTGATGCGGGCGGTGAAGCGCGGCGCTGAGCCCTTGATTGCCATGGAACGCAGGATCCGGCCGGTGGAGTACAGGCCAGCGTTGAGGCTAGAGAGAGCGGCGGTCAGAACCACGAAGTTCATCACGGAGGCCGAGACCGCGCCGGCCTGGGGATCGCCAAGGTGGGAGAAGAAGGTCACGAACGGCGACTCACCGGACTTGTAGGACGTGAAAGGCAGCAGAAGGGAGAGCAACAGGACGGAGCCGACGTAGAAAATGCCGATACGGAGAACCACCGTATTGACGGCTTTGGGCATGACCTTGTGCGGGTTGGCGGTTTCGCCGGCGGCCGTTCCCACCAACTCAACAGCTGCGTACGCGAAGACGACGCCGCTGATTGCCAGGAGTGGCGCCACCGCGCCCATGGGAAAGAGGCCCCCGTTGTCCGCAATGACGTTCAGGCCGGGAACGCCCACGTCCGTCCTGCCACCAAGGACAATGAAGCAGATTCCGACGACGAGGAAGGCTACCAGCGCACCAACCTTGATGAGGGCGAACCAGAACTCCATCTCACCGAAGATCTTCACCGACACGAGATTCAAGGCCAGCACTACAACCAGTGCGATGAGGGCGATGAGCCACTGCGGGACGTCGTTGATCGGCTGCCAGAACTGGCCCCAAAACTTCACGTACAGGGCCACCGCGGTCACATCCACAATGGAGGTCATGGCCCAGTTCAGGAAGTACAGCCAACCAGCCGTGTAGGCCATTTTCTCGCCGTAAAACTCACGGGCATAGGAAACGAACGAGCCTGAGGCCGGGCGGTAGAGAACCAGCTCGCCCAAGGCGCGCAGGATGAGGAAGGCAAAGAATCCGCACACCGCATACACCAGGATCAAGGCCGGGCCTGAACCATTGAGGCGGCCTCCGGCTCCCATGAAAAGCCCCGTGCCGATCGCGCCGCCTATGGCAATCATTTGGATCTGGCGGGGCTTGAGGGTCTTCCGGTAGCCCGATTCTTCCGTTGAGAAGTCCTGGCCTGGCTCCTGGGCAACAAACAGGGTGCCGGCCTCGTCGGACCGGTCGGGCGCAGCAGAATGCGCTGAAACTGACGTGGGTATCACTGGGGGTCTCCTTTGACTCCGGCGCCGCCGTCGGCAGCTCAACAGTTCCGAACGGCACAAACCTGCTGAGTGCACAGGCAGAACACACAGTGTTTGTGGCGTTGGGGACAGTAAATAACTCTAGATCTCAGGGGAATCGCGCAAATTGGCTGGCGAACCAAATTCGGGCCCCGGCTCTTGTGCCAGCTGGACAACACTGGTGTCCTGAAGGCCCGGTAATGTTTCTGGCTGTGCGCGATTGCGCAGGAGCATGGGCAGGACTTCTTCAATGGCGAAGGATGTCCGGTTGACCCGAATTGAATACGAGAGGAAGCGATAGCTTCGTTGAAGGCCCTGGACATTGACGACGACGGAGTCGTCACCTTGCTGAGCGATGTACTTGAAGACCTGGGCGTGGACAACGCACGGTTATTGCTTGCCCCGGACGCGGACAACCTGACAGTTCGTGAAACGGTCATTGTGGATGCAGAAGACGAGGATGCCACCCGTCCCGGGTCCTTGGTGATGCTCATCGGTGCCCGTGGACGTGTGGCGCTGCCGGCAATCCGGAGGATCATCAGCGGCAGGCCCACGGCCGTCGCCGTCAAGGGAAACGAACGTGAACTCGAAGCCGTGGCGGAACTGCTGCAATCCACCGGCATTGGATTGGTAGCCGTAGCTCCCGGCCTCCGCTGGGACAAGTTTGAAAGCGTCGCTGTGGACCGTATCCGGGAACGCGGTGTGTCCGGGGAGAACCCCACCACCGTGCACAGGGACTTGTTCGCCATCGCCCAAACAACCGCAACCCTGACCAACGGCCACGTAGTCATCGAGGATCCGGGAAACAGGGTCCTCGCCTACTCGCCGGCATCCAACGACGTTGATGAGCTCCGCCGCCTGTCCATCCTTGCGCGGCGCGGGCCGGAGCGGTACCAGAAACTCCTCAAGGAGTCAGGCGTCTACAAGCACCTTCAGGCCACGGAAGAACCCGTCCATGTGGAGGCCAACCCTGATGCCGGCCTTCGGGAACGCGTGGCCATTGGCATCCATGCGGGAAGCCGGGTGATGGGCTACATCTGGCTGCAGGAAGGTGCCGAGCCGTTGGCTCCGAACACTGACAGGCTGATGATCGGTGCTGCCCGGCATGCCGCGATTGAACTGGTGCGCCACCGGAACCAGCAATCCCAGTCGATGCGCGAAGACAGGGTGTCCAGCCTGCTCAGCGGAACGGCACAGGTTCACTCGCAGGCCCAGTCGGCGGGAATAGACCCCTCCAAACCGGCTGCCTTGGTGCTGATTTCGGCGGGCGGACTGGACCAGAGCGCCCCGGGGCAACAACTCCGAAGGGGTGAACTCTCCAACCTCGCATCCATCCACGCGGCGGCGTACCGGCCGGGAGCAGTGGTGGGAGCACTGGGCACGGAAACGGCGATCATCCTGCCGGATCTGGACCCGGTGAAGTCTTTGCCCGCCATCAACCGGCTGGTCAACACGATTGTGCGTGACGCCACCACCCACCTGCACTTCCAGGTCCAGGCCGCCGTGGGCCCGATTGTTCCGCGGCTGGACGCCCTGTACGCCACGCTTGACCACGTCCGCAGCGTCCTCAAGGTGTTGCAGAGCACCCCGTCCATCCGTGTTGCTTCCTACCGGGATGTGGAAACCACGGTCCTCACCAACGAGTTGCTGGATCTGCTGGAAACCCGGAAGGGGCTGCGGCACCAAGGCATAGCGAAGCTCTGCGACCGATACCCGGAGTTCGCTCTGACACTGCTCACATACCTCGAATTCTTTGGCGATGTGAACCGCTGCGCGGAGGAACTGGCCATCCACCGCAACACCGTCCACTACCGGCTCCGACGCGCCTGCGAAGAGGCCGGCCTGGACCTGCAGTCCGCGGACGAACGATTGCTTGCCCATCTCCAGATACGACTTTGGACCTACGCAGAGGCCAGGAGCTAGAACCTTGGACATCCAGAATCTCCTCGACGACATCGTCGGGGCAGTACAGCCGCACGTCGGGCAAGGCAACGTTGCCGACTACATTCCGCAACTGGGAGCAGTAGACCCCCACCAGTTCGGCATCTCCATCGCAACCCGGGACGGTGACGTCTACTCTTCAGGGGACGCGCATGTGCCCTTCTCCATCCAAAGCATTTCCAAGGTGTTCGCCCTCGCCCTGGTGTTGGCCTTCGACGGCGACGGCATCTGGAAGCGCGTCTTCCGTGAACCTTCGGGCAACCCGTTCAACTCGTTGATCCAGTTGGAGAGCGAGGAAGGGATTCCCCGGAACCCCTTCATCAACGCCGGCGCGATCGTCGTCAGTGACCGGCTCCTCAGCGTCACGGGAAGCGCTGCCCTGGCTGTCCGTGACCTGATGCGCCGCGAAACCGGCAACTCCACCGTGGACGCGGACCACTACGTAGCGGCGTCGGAACTCCGCAACAGCCACCGCAACGCTTCACTGGCCCACTTCCTTGCCAGCTGCGGCAACCTGGAGAACCCCGTGGAAGCCGTCCTCGAGTCCTATGTGGAGCAGTGTGCCCTGGCCATGACCTGCGAAGACCTGGCGCTCGCAACCCGGTTCCTGGCCGCCAACGGTGTTGGAGCTGACGGCACACGATTGCTGTCCCCAGCGCAGACCAAGCGGATCAATGCAGTCATGCTCACCTGCGGGACCTACGACGCCGCCGGCGAATTCGCTTATCGCGTTGGGCTTCCGGGGAAGAGCGGTGTCGGGGGAGGAATCGTGGCAGTGGTGCCCAATAAATGCGCCATCAGTGTGTGGAGCCCGGGCCTGGGGCGGTCCGGCAACTCGGTGGCAGGGGTTGCAGCCTTGGACGAATTCACGACGCGCACGGGCTGGTCTGTTTTCTAGAGGTAGTGGTTTCCGGACGTTTGCCCAAGGAAACAAGGGATGAAGCGTATGTGACGCTGGATTACCCAGCGTTACCGGTTGTTTCCGAGCCTTTGAAGCATATTACGGGCCCGCCCTACAGTTTTTTTATGGCAATACAGGACATTTACCCCACGGCACTGCGGCTGCTTGGCCGCCCGGTGCTGGTTGTGGGCGGCGGGCCCGTCGCGGAGCGCCGTGCCAAGGGACTGCTCGACGCCGGTGCGAAAGTTACCGTGGTCGCTCCCGTTGCCTCCGAAAACCTCCGCGGCCTCGCCAACGCAGGACTCCTCATCTGGGAGCCGCGCGAGTACCGCATGTCGGACCTCGACGGCGTATGGTTCGTTCAAACCGCCACGGGCACTGCCGCTGTGGACACCCAGGTAGCAGCCGATGCCGAAGCGCAGCGCATCTGGTGCGTCAACGCCTCGGACCACGAATCATCAGCTGCCTGGACGCCCGCGGTGGCCGTGGTGGATGACGTCAAGATCGCCATCAATGCCGGGGGAGACCCACGCCGCGCCATGGCGCTCCGCGATGCTGTTGCCACTGCCTTGGAAACCGGCGACCTGCCGCTGCGTCGTCACCGCAAGCCGGACGCCGCTGGCAAAGCGCCTGCTGGTTCTGTAGCACTCGTTGGCGGCGGCCCTGGCGACTCGGGACTCATCACCGTCCGCGGTCGACGCTTGCTCGGCCAGGCCGACGTCGTGGTTGCAGACCGTCTTGGCCCGCGTGAGCTGCTCAAGGAATTGGCTCCGGACGTCCGCGTGATCGAGGTCGGCAAGACGCCGGGCCATCACCCGGTGCCGCAGCTTGAGATCAACCGTATCCTCGTGGACGAAGCCCTCAAGGGCAACCGCGTGGTCCGCCTCAAAGGTGGCGACCCCTATGTCCTGGGTCGCGGTGGCGAGGAAGCAGAGTTCTGCCGGCAGAACGGCCTCGAGGTTGAAGTGGTGTCCGGCGTGACGTCGGCGATTTCGGTTCCTGCCGCCGCTGGTATTCCCGTCACGCATCGCGGCCTGGCCAAGGGTTTCAGCGTCGTAACCGGCCACGAAGAACTTTCCGAAGTCCCTGCACGGCCGGACCACACTGTGGTTTTGCTCATGGGAGTGGCGCAATTGCGCGAGTCCGCGGCTGCCCTGGCTGGCTCGGGTCTGCCTTTGGACACTCCAGTAGGTATCGTTGAGAACGGGTATTTGCCGGATCAGCGCGTCACTATCGGCACGTTGGGATCCATCGCGGACCAGGCTGAGGCCGTCGGCGTGGCCAATCCCGCGGTGATCGTGATCGGCGATGTTGTCCGTGTCAGCCCCTTCGCCCCACAGCATTTCAAGACCGCTGATTACAGCACGATTACTCCCAACCGACCCCGCGTCCGCACCAACTGAGAAGAAGAAGGAACACAGCCGTGTCAATTAGCACCCCCGTAGGTTCTGCGGACCGTCCGCTTCGCGTCGCCGTCATCGGCTCCGGCCCTGCCGGCGTGTACGCAGCAGACATCCTGACCAAGAGCGAGGCCGTCAAGAGTGGCGAACTCAACGTCAGCATCGACCTCTTTGACCGCTACCCGGCACCCTATGGCCTGATCCGCTACGGCGTCGCTCCGGACCACCCCCGCATCAAGGGCATCGTCAACGCCCTGCACAAGGTTCTGGACCGCGGCGACATCCGCTTCTTCGGCAACGTTGACTACGGCACGGACATCTCCATCGAGGACCTGCGCAAGCACTACGACGCCGTTATCTTCGCCACGGGCGCCATCAAGGACGCGGACCTGAACATCCCGGGCATCGAGCTTGAGGGTTCCTTCGGCGGCGCCGACTTCGTCTCCTGGTACGACGGCCACCCGGACGTTCCCCGCGAATGGCCGCTGGACGCCAAGGAAATTGCTGTCCTCGGCAACGGAAACGTGGCCCTTGACGTGGCCCGTGTCCTCTCCAAGCACGCCGATGACCTGCTGGTCACCGAAATCCCGGACAACGTCTACGCCGGCCTGAAGAATTCCCCGGTCACAGACGTCCACGTCTTCGGCCGCCGCGGCCCGGCGCAGGTGAAGTTCACCCCGCTGGAACTCCGCGAACTCTCGCACTCCAAGGACGTAGACATCATCCTCTACGCCGAGGACTTCGAATTCGACGAAGAGTCCGACCGCCAGGTCCAGACGAACAACCAGACCAAGACCATGGTTGGCACCCTCACCAACTGGATCGCCGAGCAGCCTGAAGACCTCTCCGAGCTCAAGGCCTCCCGCCGCCTGCACCTGCACTTCCTGCACAGCCCGGTCGAGATCGTGGACTCCCCGGAAACCCCGGGCAAGGTTGCCGGCATCAAGTTCGAGCGCACCGAGCTGGACGGCACGGGCAACGCCCGCGGCACCGGCGAGTTCGTCGACTACCCGGTCCAGGCCGTGTACCGCGCCATCGGCTACTTCGGTTCGGCCCTGCCGGACGTCGAGTTCGACCACAAGAAGGGCGTCGTGACCAACGACGGCGGCCGCGTCCTTGACGCCGACGGTCAGCACGTGCCGGGCCTCTACGCGACCGGTTGGATCAAGCGTGGTCCGGTGGGCCTCATCGGCCACACCAAGGGTGATGCCCTGGAAACGGTGACGTACCTCTTGGAGGACCGCGAAAACCTGCCGTTCGCCGAGGTTCCTGCGGCAGACGCCGTCGTGGATTTGCTTGACGCCCGCGGCGTGCAGTTCACCAGCTGGGAAGGCTGGCTGGCTCTGGACGCCCACGAGCTCGCGCTCGGCGCAGCAGCCACTGAGGCCGGCGGCTCCCACGGTGTTGAGGTCACCCGTGAGCGCATCAAGGTTGTGCCGCGCGAGGACATGGTCAACATCTCCCGCGACGGGGTCTCCGCACAGGTCTAAACCAACGCGGGGTCACTTACAGCCCATTCCGGGTCTTCGGATGGGCTGTAAGTGACCCCGCGTTGCTTTAACCTGAGGTATGGACGTCGTAGTCATCGAAACCACGGCATTGGGGGACCGCAGTTACCTGGTGCATGACGGCAAAGTTGCTCTGGTCATTGACCCGCAGCGGGACACCGACCGCGTTGAAGAAGCCGCGCGTGCCGCTGGCGTCCGGATCACGCATGTGGCCGAAACCCATCTCCACAACGATTACGTCACCGGCGGCCTGGTTTTGGCTGAAAAACATGGAGCCCAGTACCTCGTCAACGCCGCCGACCACGTTGGGTTTGATCGCGTCCCGGTCACCGACGGTCAAGTCATCAGTGTGGGGCACCTACTCGTGAAGGTGCTCGCAACGCCCGGACACACGCACACGCACCTCTCGTACGTGGTGCGGGATGACACGCACGACGGCGGCACTGAGGCTGTGTTTTCCGGCGGCAGCTTGCTCTACGGTTCAGTCGGGAGAACGGACCTGGTCTCGCCCGATGACACAGCAAAGTTGGCCCACGATCAGTACTCTTCGGTCCGGCGTCTTGTTTCCTCGGCATCACGGGACGCCGCCTTGTATCCAACACACGGCTTCGGATCCTTCTGCTCCGTGGGGCCCTCCAGCAAGGTCAAGGCCTCAACCATTGGCGAACAAGCCGCCGCCAACCATGCCCTGACTGATCAGGACGAGGACCATTTTGTGGCCGAATTGCTGGAGAACATCACAGCCTATCCGGCCTACTACGCGCACATGAGCCCCCTCAACGCCGCAGGCCCCGGTGCAGCGAACTTGCACGTGCCTGATTCCGTGGACGCCGCAGAGCTGGGCCGGCGCCTGGAGTCAGGGGAGTGGGTGGTGGATCTGCGGCACAGAGTGGCCTTCGCGGACAGCCATCTCCAAGGCAGCGTGAGCTTCGAATACGGGCGCGGCGACAACTTCACCAGCTACCTCGGGTGGGTGATCCCGTGGAATCAACCCCTTACCTTGCTGGGCCCGTTGGATGAGGTGGAGAAGGCGATCCGCGATTTGGCGAGAATTGGCATCGATGGTCCGGATGCCGCCGTCGGGCCTGGCGCCACGCCTCTGAACATTGGTGCGCTGGCGCCCGGGCATCCACGGGCGTCGTATCCGCACTCGGACTGGGCCGGTCTCGCCAAGGACAGGGCACCGGAGGACGTGGTCCTGGATGTTCGCCGCCCTGATGAATTCGCGGCGTCGCATGTCAAGGGTGCGCTGAACATTCCGGTTTACGAGTTGATCAGCAGGACCACTGAGGTGCCGGACGCCAGGATCTGGGTGCACTGTGCCACGGGATACCGGGCGAGTGTCGCAGCCAGCCTCCTGGACCGGGCGGGACGGGACGTGGTCCTGATCAACGCGCGGTTCAGGGACGCTGCCGGGGTGGGAATCGAGACTGTGCCATAGACGTTGCGAGCCCGCTATTTCGTCGTTGGGCAACAACGGACAAGCGGGCCGGCAATGGGCTAATGAGGGGTTTTGTCTGCGCAGAAATCCAGGTTCCGGTAGACGCTCTGGACTGCGGCGTCGGGATCGTGGGCTTCCAAGGCATCCACCAGTTCGTCGTGGCCTTCGCGGGGGATGCCGTTGAAGCCTTCCTTGCGTTGCTGCCGGAGGAGGTCGTTGTGGAAGACCCCGCCAAAGGAGACATAGAGCTGATGCAACAGCGGATTACCGGATGCCAGGGCAACACGTTCATGGAATTCCCAATCTGCGCGGGCCCACGTGGGGTAGTCCTCTGACTGCCAGGCATCATGACGCAGGGCAAGCAGGCGGCGCATCTCGGCGATGTCTTCCACCGTTGCATGCTTGGTGGCGAGGCGGGCCGCCTGGGTGTCCAGGCCGAGCCGCACCTCCACGATGTGTTCCTGCGTGTGCTCCAGGTACATGCGCTGGGCCGCGCCGGACATTTCACTGTTGGCACGCACGTACGTGCCGTCACCGCGGCGGACTTCGAGCATGCCCGAGTGCGCCAATGCCTTGATGGCCTCGCGGAGGGTTCCCCGCGAAACGCCCAGGCTTGCCATGAGTTCAGGCTCAGCCGGGATGCGTTCCTGGAGCGGCCATTCGCCTGATTTGATCATGTCCCGCAGCTTGGCGGTGATCTCCTCGGCAAGGGCCGGGCGATGCGAAGGGGTAAGGGTCATGCTGTCCTCGGTCCGGTCTTGGTGGCAGTGCGCTTGCTCGTGAGCATGTGGCAGGTAACCATGAGCGCCACCGCCACGATGGACAGCAAGCTCAAGGGCAGCGCCCAGCCGCCCGTAGCGCTGTGGAGCAGCCCCATGCCAAAGGGGCCAATTGCCGCAATCAAGTATCCCAGCGATTGGGCGATCGTGGAGAGCGCGGTGGTTTCCGCCGTCGACCGTCCGCTTCGGCTGATGATTACCAGGACCAGCGGGAAGATGCCCAACCCGAAGCCGAAGAGCACTGCGGAGACCACCGCCAGTGAAGTGGGCAACCAGATCATGGCGGCAATGGCAACCAGCGTGGAGCTGCTTGCGAGGTAGAGGGCAGGCCGCAGCATTCCGGGCCTGGAACCGAAGGCAAGCAGGATCATGCCGGCGGCCACGGAGACCAGCTGCATGACGCCGAACTGCAGGCCGCTTTCAGAGGCACTGAGGCCCTGGGACGTGAGGATGTAGGCGAACCAGCTCATCACGGCGTAGGCGAGGAAGGCCTGGAAGGTGAAGATGGCCGTGATCAGGATGCCCAGACGGGTGCGGAGCAGGGGCCACATGGATACGCGCGGACGGTCCGTCTTGGTGGAATTCCGATGCGAGTGCAGGACCACCGGCAGGAAGCCGAGCAGTGCTGCGACCCCCAGGATTCCCCAGGCGGCAAGCCCCATGGACGGCGAACCGAGCTGCTGCGCCAAGGGAACGCTCACGGCGGCTGCGAAGGTGGCGCCGCCGGACATCGTGAAGGTGTAAAGGCCGGTCATCATGGACGTGCGGTCGGCGTAGTGCTCGCGGATGAACGACGGCATGGCCACGTTGCAGACGGCAAGTCCGGACATCGCCAGAACCGTCCCGCCGAGCAGGGCACCGGTGGCCGGCACGCCGCGCACCAGCAAACCTCCCGCCAGCAAAGCCAGGGCGATGGCGATAGCCTTCTCAACACCCACACGGCGGGTCAGCCACGAGGTTCCCAGCCCTGCAACCGCGAAGCACAGAAGCGGAATCGTGGGCAGGATTGAGGCCACCAAAGCGCCGTAGCCCAACACTTGCTGCAGCTCATGGAAGAGCGCCGCGGCACTGGTGATTCCGGCGCGAAGGTTCAGCCCGATGAGCACCACGGCAATGATGCCGACGACGGCGACGACGCGCGTCTTGGGGACAGCCTTGACCGTGTGGGCTGTTGCCACGTTGGCGGGGGCAATCGTAGGGATGTTTCCTGTGGTGGGGGTAAGAGGGGTCGTCGCAGCCATACCTAAAGGTTAGACGTTTGACGTTTAATGTCTACACTTTTGTGGCGAATCTCTCCGGCGGTTCGGCTATGGGCGCTTACCGGGGGTTCCGTGAGCCCAGCCGCTGGACGGCCAGCGCAAGCCAAAGCTGCACGCGATCCTGCGTCTGTGACGGGTCATAGCCGGTCAGTTCGGTGATCTGGGCCAGCCGATATCGCACGGTGTTGCGGTGCAGCGTCAGGGCTTCGGCGACCGCGGCGACGGACCCGTTGTGGTTGAGGTAGCTTTCCAGCGTGGCTACGAGTTCGGCACCGTGGGCGGCGTCGAACTTCCTCAGCGGAGTGAGCGACTCGCTGGCCATGTCGGCCAACGGAACATCCTCGCTTGCCAGCAGGAGGGAGGTCAGGCTCAGCCGTTCGGGTTCGTTGACGGGCAAGCCGTGCGCCACGGCGTCGCGCGCTTCAAAGTAGCTCCAGCGCAGGCCGTTCGGCTTCGTATAGGCGCCGCCGATTCCGATCACAGCATGGATTCCGGCCTCCTGCAGGTGGTCGCTCAGGCTCTTGGCCAAGGCTGTCGCGGAGCTGCCGTCGTCGGTGACGACGGTCACCAGGTCCTTCCCGACGACGGCGCTAACGCCCGCTTCCAGCGCCTGGGGCAGCGAGATGCTCACCAGTTGCTTGTGATGTGCCGTGGACTCCGCCACGAGCACCACGTTCTTCCGGGTGCTGTTGATTCCAACGCCTGCCAAACGGCGGGCGGCCTCAATGGTTTCCAAGGTGCCGTGGATAACGTCGTCCAGAACCTGCCCTGCCATGGCGCGCTGGGCCTGGCGCTGCTTGACCATGTTGTTCAGCTCGACACTGATGAGGTTCTGCGCGTAGCTCACAATCCCCGAGTCCACGAACGGCTGGCGCAACCACAATGTGCAGGCATCCCTGCGTCCGGTGGGAATGGGGTACGAAGCCCAGCCATCCGCCGTCGGGGCCGGTTTTCCGGGAACGCTGTTGTAGAGCTGCGCGCTGAACTGGGTGAGCACAACATCAGTGCGCAGCATGCTGCCCAACTGCTTCAGGAGCTCGCCCAGGCCGCCACCGGTGAGGAGTGACCGGGCCAGGATCTGGTGTCCGGCCAGAAGCCGTTCCAGGTTTGAGTAGTGGTCAGCTGAATGTGACTCGGCCACGAGCTTTCCGATCGCGATGAAGGGAATCTCGTAGGGCACTTCAACCAGGGGCAAACCCCAACGGTTCGCTTCGGCGATGAGCGCCTCCGGAACGGCTTCGTGGGTGAGGCCGATGCCGAAGCCGATGCCCACTGCACCTGCGCGCTGGACCTGCCGGACGAATCGGCGTTGGTCGGCGGCGCTCTTCAGGCGCAGGCCCGTAGTGAGGACCAATTCCCCGCCGCTGAGGAAGCGTTGTGGATCCTCCAGCTCCGTCACGGCAACCCAACTGATGTCCTGGTTCCAGGTTGTTTCGGCGCTGCCTGTTTTACGGAGCTTCAAGGATGGGACAGCGACGAGCGAAGAGAGGGACATTGCCATGGTTACAAGCGTAACCCGGCGCTGGTCAAGCGCACTAAGGAGGGTATGCCGGTGTGTGCAGCTGACTATTCCTTGGACCCCTTCGCTGGCATAGGCTCTGATCAGCTAAAACCCATGCCCCAGACACCGAAAGAGGGTTGCACACCGTGGTTCAAACCTTGCAGAACTTCATCAACGGCGAATTCGTTACGCCGGCAGGTACGGGTCTCCTGGACATCGTGAACCCTACCAACGGGGAGATCGTTGCCAAGTCGCCGATTTCGGTGCAGGCCGATGTTGACGCCGCCATGACCGCAGCCAGCGAAGCCTTCAAGACGTGGAAGCACGTTACGCCGGGCCAGCGCCAGCTCATGCTGCTCAAGCTCTCCGACGCCGTGGAGGCCAACAGCGAGGAACTCGTTGACGCCCAGCACCGCAACACCGGCCAGGTCCGGTCCCTGATCGCTTCCGAGGAAGTTGCCGCCGGCGCAGACCAGCTCCGCTTCTTCGCCGGTGCAGCACGCATCATGGAAGGCAAGTCCGCAGGGGAGTACTTTGAGGGCCACACCTCCTACGTTCGCCGCGAACCGATCGGCGTCGTAGCCCAGGTTGCCCCGTGGAACTACCCGTTCCTGATGGCTATCTGGAAGATCGGTCCCGCCCTTGCAGCCGGCAACACCGTTGTCCTCAAGCCCTCGGACACCACCCCCGAATCCACCTTGGTCCTGGCTCGCCTCGCAGGAGAGATCTTCCCCGCCGGCGTGCTCAACGTTGTGCTCGGCACCGGCGAAACCGGCGCCATGATGGTTGACCACAAGGTCCCCGGCCTCGTGTCCATCACCGGTTCCGTCCGCGCCGGCATCGCGGTCGCCAGCGGCGCAGCCAAGGGGCTCAAGCGTGCCCACCTGGAGCTTGGCGGCAAGGCTCCGGCCATTGTCTTCAAGGACGCCGACATCAAGAAGAGCGCTGCGGCCATCGCCGAATTCGCCTTCTTCAACGCGGGCCAGGACTGCACTGCCATCACCCGTGTGCTGGTGGAAGACTCCGTCCACGATGACGTTGTGGCAGCAATGGTGGAGCACACCAAGACCCTGCACACCGGTTCGCAGAACGACGAAGAGAACTACTTCGGCCCGCTGAACAACGTGAACCACTTCAACGCCGTCACCTCGGTGGTGGAGCACCTCCCGGCAAACTGCAAGATCGAGATCGGTGGCCACCGCGCAGGCGAGAAGGGCTTCTTCTTCGAGCCCACCATCATCTCCGGTGCCAAGCAGACCGATGACATCGTGCAGAAGGAAACCTTCGGTCCGGTCATCACCGTCCAGAAGTTCAGCACGGAAGCCGAAGCGCTCGAGTTGGCCAACGACGTCGAATACGCCCTGGCGTCCAGCGTCTGGACCACCGACCACGGAACGGCCATGCGCATGAGCCGCGACCTGGACTTCGGTGCTGTCTGGATCAACACCCACATCCTCCTGACGGCAGAGATGCCCCACGGCGGCTTCAAGCAGTCCGGCTACGGCAAGGACCTCTCCATGTACGGGGTCGAGGACTACACCCGCATCAAGCACGTAATGAGTGCACTGGATGCATAACCCGGTTGCATAACGCAGTCGCGTAACCCTCCACCCCTGGCTTCCCAGAAAGGCAATCACCCCATGACCACTACCGCGAACGAACTCTCGTACCGCATCGAGCAGAAGCGCAACATCAACGGCGCCTTCCCCGGCCCCAAGTCGCAGGCACTGGCCGACCGTCGCTCCGCCGTCGTTGCTGCCGGCGTTGCATCCGGCGTCCCCGTTTACGTTGAAGACGCCGACGGCGGCATCATCCGCGACGTCGACGGCAACTCCTTCATTGACCTCGGCTCCGGCATTGCCGTGACCAGCGTCGGCGCGTCCGATCCCGCCGTCGTCGCCGCTGTCCAGGAAGCTGCTGCGCACTTCACGCACACCTGCTTCATGGTGACCCCGTACGAGGGTTACGTAGCCGTGGCCGAGCAGCTCAACCGCCTCACCCCGGGCGACCACGCCAAGCGCACCGTGCTGTTCAACTCCGGCGCTGAAGCCGTGGAGAACGCCGTCAAGGTTGCACGCCTGGCTACCGGCCGCGACGCAGTGGTGGCCTTCGACCACGCCTACCACGGCCGCACCAACCTGACCATGGCACTTACCGCCAAGGCCATGCCGTACAAGACCAACTTCGGCCCGTTCGCGCCCGAGGTCTACCGCATGCCCATGAGCTACCCGTTCCGTGAAGAGAACCCGGAGATCACAGGTGCCGAGGCCGCCAAGCGCGCCATCACCATGATCGAGAAGCAGATCGGTGGCGACCAGGTTGCCGCGATCATCATCGAGCCCATCCAGGGCGAGGGTGGCTTCATCGTTCCGGCCGAAGGCTTCCTCCCGGCACTGTCCGCATGGGCCAAGGAAAAGGGCATCGTCTTCATCGCCGACGAGGTCCAGTCCGGCTTCTGCCGCACCGGCGAATGGTTCGCCGTTGACCACGAAGGTGTTGTCCCGGACATCATCACCATGGCCAAGGGCATCGCCGGCGGCCTCCCGCTGTCCGCGATCACCGGCCGCGCCGACCTGCTCGACGCCGTACACCCGGGCGGCCTCGGCGGCACCTACGGTGGCAACCCGGTTGCTTGCGCAGCAGCACTTGCAGCCATCGACACCATGGAGCAGCACGACCTCAACGGCCGCGCCCGCCACATCGAAGAGCTCGCCCTGGGCAAGCTCCGCGAACTGGCCGAAGAAGTTTCCGTGGTTGGCGATGTCCGCGGCCGTGGCGCCATGCTGGCGATCGAACTTGTCCAGCCCGGCTCCAAGGAACCGAACGCCGAGCTCACCAAGGCTGTAGCCGCTGCGTGCCTCCAGGAAGGCGTCATCATCCTGACCTGTGGCACCTACGGCAACGTGATCCGCCTCCTTCCGCCGCTGGTCATCAGCGACGAACTGCTCCTCGACGGCCTCGAGGTGCTCGCTGCAGCCATCAAGGCCAACGCGTAAGACTTTCTCGCTGTAACGCAGGAGGGCCGGGGTTTTCCCGGCCCTCCTCGTGCGTTTAACGCCGGGTTCGAGGGAAGGCGCTGAGTTCGCCGGAGGTTTCCGGGCGGTCTGGCACCTTTCCCGCGTCCTCGGCGTCCTCGTTGCAGGAAGCGCACGACGGCGGAGCCCGCCTAAGTGCCCAGCGTAAGGTTTTTCTGGTGGCCGTGTCCGTCGAGTTGGACGTCGATGACCAGGGGAGAGGCGCTGACCAACGCCACCCCGGCATCGGAATCCACCAGGGTGCCCCACGCGGAGCCAGCGAGCGTGATCCGCACAGAGGACTGCGTCCGTGATGGATCTGCCACGGACACGGCCAGCGTGTCGCCGCTGTGGCGCAGAGCAAGCGTGCAAGGCCCTGAGACCGAGTAATCCCCAACGCCGCCAGCTGCGAAGAAGTTGGCCATCACCAACTTGTCCTTGGCGACCTTCACCATGTGGACGTCCGCCGAGTTGGCCAGCACTTTCACGCCGTGGTTTGCGGACTCTGAGAACGTGACTTCATGGCTTGCGGCAGGCAACACCATATATGCGTAGCCAGCTCCCACAGGATCCACCCCGTGGTGATGCGTGATGGTCACGTAGTCCCGGGTGACAGGATCAGGGGATCCTCCCGTGTCTGCTCCGGAGTTGACGTCAAACCAGCTTCCTGTCCGGTGGATCACCGCCACCTCCGTAGAACCGGAGACGCCCGGCGCTTCCAGGAAGACGTAGCCGCCATGACCGTCGATGTGGACCGACCTCTGAACCGTCACGGCGGCGTCCCCGGGAGCCAGGGAACGGTTCCGGGAATCCGTCCGCAGGGAAGGCACTGAACCCGGAGCAAAGGACCTGTTCTCGATGGTGGTCCGTACCGCAGCCCCACCAGTGCCCGAGATGCCGGCGCCCAGGCAGACCACGGCGTCGTCCAGGAAGAACCATGATTTGCGTCCGGACACTGTCTTGTTGTGGTTGAGGTGGTCCATGCCGATGACACCCCAGCGCCCATCTACCGTGAGCCCGCCGGCGAAGGCTTGGAACGCGCGCGGGATGCCGGTTCCCGCGCCGCCGGCTCCACTGGCCCGGGTCTGGTCGTTCACGGTGGTTCCGGGAAGGCCATACGGGTCCACCGTGGGCCAGAAGTCCGCGCTGAATTGGGAGGGGTCCTGGCGCGTGTAAAGGAAAGTCATGCCGTCGCCTTGGTACCAGCCAAGGTTGTTCTCGCTGTTGCCCCACTCGTAGCGGCCGATGCGCTTGGATGAAAGGTTCACCGTGCATCCCCACTGTGGTCTGTGGTGGACCAGCCGGTCCTGGTCGGCGAACATCCGGCTATACACCGGTGCCGGTGCTGAAACCACTGCGGAATCGGACAGGACGCCAAGCGACAACAAGGACTTCGCCAGGCTCTGTGTTGGATGCCCCACGAGTTTCTGGTCGGCACAGCGTTCCAGCCAGCCTTTGGCCAAGGCGAGGAACCTTGAACGGTAGGGCTCATCGCAGCCGGGTGCCAGCAGCAAGACGGCGGAGATGAGGGCAAAGCCACTGACGTAGTCGGGCTCGCGCTGACGGGACACGGCACGGCCGCGAATGGTGTCCATGATGCGGCCGTCCCACACGAAGGGTGCATAGGTGTCCTCCACTGCATCCAGGAGCACTGTGCGCTTGGGGTCGTTTACTGCCCACGTGCTTCCACCGAGCATCGCTATGATCTCGGCGATGCCAGCCAGAGCCACCACACCGTAGGTGCCGGCATAGGGCAGATAACCGTGCTGCACGAACGAACCGTCTGTGTAGAAGCCATCGCCGCTGGTTACGTACGTGAAAACGCTGTTGGTCCCGCCGCGGACGGTGTCACTCAAGGCGTCCCTGCCAAGGGCAATATCGTCCACATTGTTGTCCAGGATGCCCCGCATGCAGCAGGCTAGGGACTTGTCCACGCGGTTTGCCCCGGTCTCTGCAAGGGATGTGGCGCGTCCACGCCAATTAGGGTTCGGCGCGAACCAGCGGACGGCTGCCAGCAATGACGTCCGCAGGTCTTCGGGGACCTCTGCGTACATCAATGTGAGGATGTCCACCGTTTTGCGTGGCACACCTATCTCCCAGAACCACCAGTTGCCCGCTGCCCGCATTCCGGATTTGTAGGCGGTGTCATTCAGGAGTTTCAGGCCAGCCACTATGTCCGCGGCCAATTGAGGGTTGCCGGCGTAAGGATTTCCTGGAACCGCATAACCCAAGGCCATGTCATAGAGGCGGTTGAAGTGCAGGCCCATGTTGCCTGTGGCCGCCGTCGACTGTCCAATGCCTGTCAGGGGAACGTCATTCCACAAGGACGTCCGGGTGGCTGTCTTATCCAGGGAAGTCCACCAATTTTCCGCGGTTTTCCCCATTCCCTGCAGCTGGGCAGCAAGCTCCGGGATGCCCGCAGCACTTTGTCCGCCTGTGAGGACCATGCGGCGGCGTCCTATGAGTTCCTGTAGCCCGGGTGCCGGTTCCGCAAAGGCCGGGGCAGAGCTGGAAAGCAGGGCTCCGGCCAGTGCGGCGGCACCAGCAGCGCGGAAGAGGGTCCTACGGCTCAGTGTGGGTCCATTGAGGGTCAAAACGGCTCCGTTCAAAACTGTTGCCAGCAAAGCCGGGCATATCCATGTGACTGTCATCTGTGGTTGTTCCCGATCTGGGAAGACCCGTGAATGCCAGGTACTTGGGTGTGCCTCTGGATATTGGCAAGTTGGGGGTGGACGTGGCGGCGAAAGTTTCCGCAACCTTATGTCCGCTTGGTGGACCCCTCAACAGAAATGAACAAAAGTGCTCACACGCCGAGAACGCGGGAACGTGTCGAGACCGCCCGAGGTTTCCGGGCTCTCACGCACGGTTCCGGCGACCTCGTTGTAGGAAGCGCTCGACGGCGGGAGCTAGGCTCCCCCAGCGGCCGCGGTCCGGGCCTTTTTCTTCATCGACGAGTTCTTCCTGGCCGTGCGCAGCATGTCCACCGTGAGCACCAGCAGGGCGAGCCACACCACGCAGAATCCGATCCAGCGGGCCGTGGTCATGGTCTCGTTGAAGACGGCCAGCGCCACGATGAACTGAAGAATCGGTGCGAAATATTGGAGCAGACCTATGGTGGTCATGGGCAGGCGACGGGCTGAGGCGCCGAAGAAGAGCAGCGGCACAGCCGTGATAACGCCCGATGCAAGAAGCAACCAGAAATGCCCGGGCCCATGGGCGGTGAGTGTCGCGACGCCGCTTACGCCCAGGACAACCATGGTGGCGGCTGCCAGGGGAGCCAGGACCACTGTTTCAACGGAGAGGCTGGTGAGCGCATCGACCCTGGGACCGACCCGCTTCTTAACGAACCCATAGAGACCGAAGCTGAAGGCCAGGATCAACGCAATCCAGGGAAGCTGCCCGTAGGAAAAGGTCAGGACGCCCACCGCAACAAAGCCGATGCCCACTGCTGCCCATTGGAGTGGCCGCAACTTCTCCTTGAGCACGAATACGCCGAGCAGGACCGACACCAACGGGTTGATGAAGTATCCAAGGGACGTTTCCACTGCGTGCCCTGTGGTGACACCGAAGGTATAGGTCAGCCAGTTGATGGCTATCAATCCAGCTGCCAATGCCAGTGGGCCAAAGACGGAGCGGTCCTTCACGGCGGCGCCGAAGACCCTCCACGCCCGCGTGACCGTGATCAGCAACGCGCAGAAGAGCAGCGACCAAACCACGCGGTTGGCAACGATTTCGATTGCCCCCGCCGGTTGAAGCGCGAGGAAGTACAGCGGAAGCAGTCCCCACAGACTGTAAGCACCAATGCCAAAGAGGATTCCCGCCGTCGACTCGCTCCAGACAGGCTTTCCTCCGCGGGTCCTGCCGCCAGAGGTGTCGCCGCTAAGTTCACTGGACGCACTCACAGTCGCGGGCTGGCTGGAAATGGACGAGTTTGCGGTGATCTGCTCGGGTGTCGACACAATGTCGCCAACACCAAATGGGAACGCAATATTCCGCAATGTTGGCATCAATCGACCGTTTTCTTGTGACTCCCGCCATATAGGAGGCCGGGTGCGGGGCGGACATCTAGAATTGGAATCTGCGCGCCCCAACAACGGCGTGGCTTACTGCTTCGGAAGGGCTTACGGTGTCCAACTCAGCCGCAACCACCCCCAAACGTCCGCTTCGCGTCGCCATCGTGGGCGCCGGTCCCGCCGGCGTGTACGCCGCCGACATCCTGACCAAGTCCAACGAGGTCAAGGATGGGGACGTGGAGGTCAGCATCGATCTCTTTGAGGCGTACCCTGCCCCTTATGGGCTTATCCGCTACGGCGTGGCGCCGGACCACCCCCGTATCAAGGGCATCGTCAACGCCCTGCACAAGGTCCTGGACAGGGGCGACATCCGCTTCCTGGGCAACGTCACCTACGGCCGGGATCTGACGCTTCACGATTTCCGTGCTTTCTATGACGCCGTGATCTTCTCCACGGGGGCCATCAAAGACGCGGACCTCAACATCCCGGGCATCGGGTTGGAAGGGTCCTTCGGCGGAGCCGATTTTGTTTCCTGGTATGACGGGCACCCGGACGTTCCCCGGGATTGGCCGCTGGACGCCAAGGAGATTGCCGTCATCGGCAACGGCAACGTTGCCCTTGATGTGGCTCGCATGCTGGTCAAGCACCCCGATGAGCTGCTGGTCACCGAGATCCCCGAAAACGTCTACGAGGGCTTGAAGAAGTCGCCTGTTACCGACGTCCACGTGTTTGGGCGCCGCGGTCCTGCGCAGGTTAAATTCACCCCGCTGGAATTGCGGGAGCTGTCCCACTGCAACGACGTCGACATTGTCCTGTACCCGGAGGACTTCGAGTTTGATGAAGCCTCCGATGAGGCAATCCGTACCAACAACCAGATCAAGACCATGGTCAACACCATGACCAACTGGCTGGTGGAAGAACACGCGGAATCCGAGCAGCCATCCTCGCGCCGTCTGCACTTGCACTTCCTGCACAGCCCCGTGGAAATCCTGGACTCGCCGGAAACTCCCGGCAAGGTTTCCGGCATCAAGTTCGAGCGGATGCAACTGGATGGAACTGGCAACGTCAAGGGCACCGGTGAATTCCTGGAGTACCCGGTGCAGTCCGTCTACCGCGCGATCGGCTACCACGGCTCGCCGCTTCAGGAGCTTCCGTATGATGCCCGCCGCGGTGTCATACCGAACGACGGCGGTCGCGTCCTGGATGCCGAGGGCAAGCCCGTGCCGGGAATCTACGCCACTGGCTGGATCAAGCGTGGACCTGTAGGCCTGATCGGTCATACCAAGGGCGATGCACTGGAGACGATCGGCTGCCTCCTCGAGGACCGGCTCACGTTGCCGCCAGCAGAGAACCCGGACCCCCAGGCCATCATCGATCTCCTTGAAGAACGCGGCATCGAATACACCACCTGGGAGGGGTGGAACCGCTTGGATGCCCACGAGGCCGCCCTCGGTGCCGCCTGGTCCAAGTCCAAGTCGGAGTCCGAATCCGGCAACGGCAACGGTGTGATCCGGGAACGCATCAAGGTAGTCCCGCGTGAGGAAATGATCCAGATCTCGCGCGGCTAGCCCTTGGGTTTGTGTACACCGAACGTCCTCGCAAAAAGCGCCAGCTGTACACAAACTCCATTCCTGGAACTAGACTTTCGGGTACTGTGCCGCCAAGCACATTTACGCAGCGCACTGTCGCTGCGGATTACCGGGGAGTTCGATGAGGAATCCAATCCATCCGCCTGTTCCAGGCACCGAAGCCGGAAGGCTGCTGCAGAAGCGCGCCCTGGCTGGCCATGAACAATTGGATATGCTGCGGGCCGGAACTCCCGAGGAAATCTCGGGCCTCCGGCGTTTGGTGCGTGAGTCCTGGCAGCGTTCGGCCACTCTGCTGGCCAATCCTGATATCCCTGAAGCGCCACTTGCGATGGACCGCGACGAACTGGAGGACTACCGCCGCCAACACCCGCTGGCAGCGATCATGCCGGTGATCAGGAAGTTGCTGGTCCAGCCCAGCCATGACAGTGGGTTGCTCGTGGCGGTGGGGGACGACGTCGGGCGGCTCCTGTGGGTGGATGGCGATCCAGTCATGCAGCGCAGGGCCGAAGGGATGATGTTCGTGGCGGGCGCCGATTGGTCTGAAGCCTCTGTGGGTACAAGTGCTCCCGGGACGGCGCTCGCCCTGGATCGCAGCATCCAGATCTCCGGGGCCGAGCACTTCAAGAGATCAGTTCACCCATGGAGTTGTACTGCTGTTCCCTTCCATGATCCCGATTCCGGTGCTGTGCTGGGCGTCGTGGACATCACTGGAACCGAGACCGCGGTGGCCCCGCACACGGTATCCCTGGTGGAAGCTACCGTTGCGGCTGCACAGGCGCAGTTGCGCATCGAGCGTCTCCAGTTGGCTGCTGCCGTACGGGAAAAACCGCGACGCCGGAGCTCAGCTTCTGCTTCCAGCCACACGCTTTACCGGAACAGCCTGCAGTTGCTTGGCCGGGATCAGGCCCTTCTCAGCATTGATGGCCGGACGGTTTCCCTGTCCGCCCGCCACAGCGAAATCCTGGCTATCCTCTGCAGCGAACCGGCCGGCCTCAGTGCGGACGACCTCTGCGCGCAGCTATACCCCGGAGATGGCTCGGGGGTGACCTTACGGGCGGAAATGGTGCGACTGCGCAAAGTTCTCCATGAACTCAGCCCCGGCGCGGTGCCCGAATCGCGACCCTACCGCCTGCCCGTTGAGTTGCTTCCTGATGCAGGCCAGGTGCTCAGTTGCCTGCAGCGCGGAGCCCACCGTATTGCCTTGGAGATCTACAAAGGCGCAGTCCTGCCGCGCTCGGAGGCGCCCGGCGTCGTGGAGTTGCGTGAGCGGGTTTCGCATCTGTTGCGGGAAGCGCTCCTCAGCGACGGCAGCGTTGATTCGCTCCTGAAGTACGCTGAGCTGCCCGAGGCGAAGTACGACGTCGAACTCCGCCTTGCCGTCCTGAAGCTGCTGCCGCCGCGCTCACCCAAGCGGGCCGCCGTCGTGGCCGACCTTGAACGGATCGACACGGAACTCAAAGCGTGAGCTGACTCACATGGTTGCAACGTAGCTGCAACCTGCCCGCTCCTAGGCTCGAATCAATGGCGACAGCCACCGTGATTCGCAGCAAAGGAGCTAGCAATGACCGTTTATGCACAGCCGGGTGCCGAGGGTTCGAAGGTCACCTTCAAGGACCGGTACGAGAACTGGATCGGCGGGGAATGGGTTGCCCCCGTCAAGGGCGGCTACTTCGAAAACATCACGCCCGTCACAGGCAAGGCTTTCTGCGAAGTTGCCCGTGGCACATCCGAGGACATCGAACTGGCACTCGACGCCGCGCACAAGGTCGCACCATCCTGGGGCAAGACGTCAGCGACAGAACGCGCCGCGATTCTGAACAAGATCGCAGATCGCATAGACGAGAACGTGGAGTTGCTCGCCGTTGCTGAGACATGGGACAACGGCAAGCCCGTCCGCGAGACCCTCAACGCGGACATTCCCCTGGCTGCCGATCACTTCCGCTACTTCGCTTCGGCTGTCCGTGCCCAGGAGGGCCACCTTTCGCAACTGGATGACGACACCACCGCCTACCACTTCAAGGAACCACTGGGCGTGGTGGGCCAGATCATCCCCTGGAACTTCCCCATCCTCATGGCCGTGTGGAAGCTGGCCCCCGCGCTCGCCGCCGGGAACGCCGTCGTTCTTAAGCCAGCGGAGCAGACGCCAACGTCGATCCTGGTACTGATGGAATTGATCGCTGACCTGCTGCCCGCCGGCGTAGTGAACGTCGTCAATGGTTTCGGCGTCGAAGCCGGAAAGCCGCTGGCTTCCAGCCCCCGTATCCGCAAGATCGCCTTCACGGGCGAGACCACCACCGGCCGGCTTATCAGCCAGTACGCGTCCAACAACCTCATCCCCGTCACCCTGGAACTTGGCGGCAAGAGCCCCAACATCTTCTTCGACGACGTCGCAGCCCAGAATGACGCGTTCTACGACAAAGCACAGGAGGGCTTTACGCTCTTCGCCTTCAACCAGGGCGAGGTTTGCACCTGCCCGTCACGTGCCTTGGTCCAGGAGGGGATATACGACTCGTTCATGGCTGACGCCGTAGCCCGCACCAACAAGATCATCCAGGGCAACCCGCTGGAGACGGAAACCCAGATCGGTGCCCAGGCTTCCAACGACCAGCTGGAGAAGATCCTCTCCTACATCGACATTGGAAAGCAGGAAGGTGCCAAAGTCCTCACAGGCGGCGCGCGGGCCGAGCTGTCCGGCGACCTTGCCGGCGGCTACTACGTCCAGCCCACGATTTTCGAAGGCCACAACCGGATGCGGATCTTCCAGGAGGAGATCTTCGGCCCTGTGGTCTCCGTGACCAGGTTCAGCGACTACAACGACGCAATCGGCATCGCCAATGACACCCTGTACGGCCTTGGTGCCGGCGTGTGGTCGCGCAACGGAAATGTCGCCTACCGCGCGGGCCGGGAAATCCAGGCCGGCCGCGTGTGGGTCAACAACTACCACGCCTACCCGGCCGGTGCCGCCTTCGGTGGCTACAAGTCCTCAGGCATCGGCCGTGAAAACCACGCCATGATGCTGGACCACTACCAGCAGACCAAGAACCTCCTGGTCAGCTACAACGAGAACAAACTCGGCTTCTTCTAAACCCGTCCTGTTCATCGATCAAAGGAGATCGTCAATGTCCGCAACCATGCAAGCTGCAGTAGTCACTGAATTCGGAACCGACCTTACGGTCAAGGAAGTGGAAAGGCCGACGCCGGGTCCCGGCCAGGCGCTGGTCCGCCTCATCACCTCGGGAGTTTGCCATACCGACCTCCACGCCGCCGAAGGCGACTGGCCGGTCAAACCGACTCCACCCTTCATTCCCGGGCATGAAGGCGTGGGTGAAGTCGTGGCTCTGGGTGAGGGTGTCACGGACGTTGCCGTTGGCGATCTCGTGGGGAACGCCTGGCTGTGGTCCGCCTGTGGGGACTGCCAGTACTGCCGCACCGGCTGGGAAACCTTGTGTGAGTCCCAGCAGAACGGTGGTTATAGCGTGGACGGCTCGTTCGGCGAGTACATGCTGGTGGACACGCGCTTTGCTGCCCGCATCCCGGAAGGCTCGGACCCGGTGGAAGTCGCGCCCGTTCTTTGTGCCGGGGTTACGGTCTATAAGGGCTTGAAGATGACGGAGGCCAGGCCCGGTCAATGGGTCACGATCTCCGGTATCGGGGGCCTGGGCCACATCGCGGTCCAGTATGCGGTGGCCATGGGGCTCCGGGTCGCGGCAGTGGATATTGCCGACGACAAGTTGGCGCTTGCTCGTGAACACGGCGCCGAGCTAACGGTCAATGCACTCCACGAGGATCCGGCGGAGGTCATCCAGCGCGAGACCGGTGGCTGCCACGGTGTCCTGGTGACGGCGGTCCACCCTTCTGCTTTCGGGCAAGCGATCGGCATGGCACGTCGTGGCGGAACCATCGTGTTCAATGGTTTGCCGCCGGGCGACTTCCCGGCGCCGATCTTCGAGATCGTCCTCAAGGGACTCACCGTCCGGGGATCGATTGTGGGCACCCGCCAGGACCTTGAGGAAGCGCTGGAGTTCTATGCCCAGGGCAAGATCAAGCCAACGGTCTCCACGCGGGAACTCTCCGAAGTCAACGCGGTCTTTGACGAGATGAAGCACGCCAAGATCGATGGCCGAGTGGTTCTGAAGTTCTGATGGACCACCCCGTGTTGGAAGCGGCGGTGACGCTGCCCGGGGGGGGATTTCTCCCGGGTGGCGCTCACCGCGGCCTCTGTCGAACTGTTGCGGAAGCTCTGGGAGCAGCATGGACCGCTCATGTTCCATCAATCCGGTGGCTGCTGCGACGGCTCCGCTCCCATGTGCTACCCGGCGGGGGAGTTCCTCACTGGTGATTCGGATGTGCTCCTGGGCCGGTTCGATATCAGTGCCGGCTTCGGAACCGGAGCGGACCAGGATCCCAAGCCCCTCGAGTTCTGGATGTCCAGGGAACAGTTCGCGTACTGGTCCCACACCCATCTGACTGTTGACGTGGTCCCGGGACGGGGAGGCGGCTTCTCTGTAGAGTCCCCGGAGGGGAAGCGGTTCCTGATCCGCTCCACCATCATGGACTGGGACGTACAGGGTGTTTAGTGGTGTGACGGGGGCTACTCGCCTCCGTCACACCAGTCACATCAGTAACGCGGGCCCAGCGACCGTCTCACTATCTGGGATAAATATGGTCGTCCACTGACCGGACACTATTCTTGATGAGTCCTAGACCACCCCCATCCAGAATGTGGCATTTTTATGAACATTTTCAGGACCAAGTCGATCGAGCAGTCGATCGCCGACGCCGACGAGCCCGGGCGCAAGCTGAAGCGAAGCCTCAGTACCTGGGACCTGATGATCATGGGTGTCGCCGTCGCTGTCGGTGCCGGTATCTTCTCCGTTGGCGCCAAGGCTGCTGCGAACTTTGCCGGCCCGGCCGTCACCATCTCCTTTGCCATCGCAGCCGTCACGTGTGCCTTGGCCATCATGTGCTATGCCGAATTCGCCACGGCAATTCCCGTGGCAGGTTCGGCCTACGTGTTCACTTACGCCACCATGGGCGAGGTGCTCGCGTGGATCATTGGATGGAACCTCATCCTCGAACTCTTCACGGCGGCTGCGGTGATCGCCAAGTACTGGGGCATCTACCTCAGCAAAGTCTTCGCCCTGATGGGCCTGGACATTCCGCCGGCGCTCAGCCTGGGCGGCGTGGACCTCTATTGGGGCGCCTTCCTCATTGTCGCGATCTTCACGGTGCTGCTGGTGCTGGGGACGAAGTTGTCCGCCCGTGTTGGCAACATCTTCACTTTGATCAAGATCGCCGTAGTGCTGTTCGTGATCGTCGTGGGCTTCAGCTACGTGAAGTTCTCCAACTACACCCCCTTCATTCCCGCTTCCGAGCCAACTTCCGGAACGGGTGCCGCCGATGTCATGAAGCAGTCCTTCTTCGGCTTCCTGACCGGTGCTGCTCCTGCCCAGTACGGTACTTTGGGCATTTTCGCAGGTGCTGCCCTGGTGTTCTTCGCCTTCATTGGCTTTGACGTTGTTGCAACCTCCGCGGAAGAGGTCAAGAACCCGCAGAAGACTCTGCCCCGCGGTATCTTCGGGGGCCTGGCAGTGGTCACGCTGCTCTACATCCTCGTCTCCCTTGCTTTGACCGGCATGGTCTCCTACACCCAGCTGGCAGAGGAAAAGAACCCCACATTGACCACGGCTTTCGAGGCCGTAGGCAACAACGATGCCGCCAAGGTCATTGCGTTCGGATCCCTGGTGGGCCTGACCACGGTGATCATGGTGCTGCTCATGGGCCTTTCCAGGGTGGTTTTGGCCATGAGCCGCGACGGGCTGCTGCCGCGGTCCCTGTCAAAGACCAGCGTGAAGCGCTCCACGCCTGCACGCCTGCAGATCATTTGTGGTGCAGCAGTGGCACTGGTGGCCGGGTTGACCAACGTGGATCTCCTGGAGGAAATGATCAACATTGGAACGCTGTCCGCGTTCGTGATGGTCAGCCTGGGAATCCTGGTGCTGCGCAAGAAGCGTCCGGACCTCAAGCCTGCGTTCCGGGTCCCGTTCGGCAAGGTCCTGCCATGGGTTTCCGCCATTCTGTGCATCTACCTCATGACCAACCTGGCAGTCGAAACCTGGATCTTCTTTGCGATCTGGCTGGTCATCGGCATGCTCATCTACTTCTCCTACGGGCAGCGCCACTCGCGGCTCAACGAGAAGTTCGCCTCAGCCAGGTCAGCCGTTAATGGCGGTTCTGCAACCCCCGCGGTCAAGGGCGACGAGGACGAAGACTCCTTTACCAAGGTCTAAACCAATCACAGCCGCTTGTCAGACAGCTGGCTGGAATCACCATCGAAAGCGCTCGGGAACTGCAATTCCCGGGCGCTTTTGGTGTTCCCGCGGGCCTTGGTGTTCCGGACGCCTTGGTGTTCCCGGGCGCTGACTGACGGCGGATTGCGCGCTGTTCCGGGGAGGACCAAGTCCTAGGGTGCAGCGTGCTTCCCAACCCACTCCACCAGCGGCCTCAGCACTTCCCAGCGGTCAGCGATCTCCTTTTTTGCCGACGGCCTGGAGAGCCATTCCGGCTCACCAACCTCGATGCCGGCAGACAAGGACTTGTGCTTAAGGAGCTCGGCCCGTGGATGGTCTTTGTCGAAGCCCCGCGGAACGGTCTTGAGCTTCTCGCCCTGGATGGCGAAACCCGCTGCGGCAACTGAGTCCACAATCTGCTGCAGTTCCCCTCCGCTATCGGGAGCGTCCACAGCCGCGCGGAAGCGTGCCAATTGCGCGGGAGTGTATGAATGGCAGCCGCCACCGATCAATAGACCGTCGGCACTTACCTGGAGGTAGAACCCGAGGCCTTCCTGCGACGCTGCGAAGGCGCCCTGGGCCGTCTTGTAGGGCGACTTGTCCTGGGAGAACCTGATGTCCCTGTTTGGCCGGAAGATCTTCGCCGGCCCGAACTCGGGCTCCAGCTCCGAAAGGAGGGCCACCAGCGGCTCCTTGACGGCGGCGTCGTAGGTGTCTTTGTGTTCCAACCACCACTCGCGGTTGTTGTTCTCTTCCAGTTCTTCATAGAAGCGGAAGGCTGCGGACGGAATTCCCTCGAATGTGCTCATGGAAGGATCCTATGGACCGCGGCACCAGAGCAGCCAGAGCCCAGCCCGCCTATGTGGAAAAACAAAGAAGAACACCCCGTTGCGGCGATCCGCAACGGGGTGTTCGACCTGGTACTTACCGGCTCTGATGCTTAGAGCTTGTTGGCTGCTTCGGCGTCGGAAGCGGTCTGGCCTGCACCGAGGTTGGCGCGCAGCTTGGCGCCGAGTTCGGCGTCAACGTTGGTCCAGTACTGGATGGCGCGTTCCTTGATGTCGGCGCTCTTCACGCCACCCACGGCACCGGTGATGGTGTCCAGCAGGCGGGCCTTGGCGGCGTCGTCGTAAACCTCGCGGTACAGGGTACCGGCCTGGCCGAAGTCGCTGTCCTCGGAGTGCAGGGTGTGCGCGGAGAGGGTGAGCTCGCCGTCGTTCTCCCAGCCACCTGCCGGTGAAGCGGGCTCAACAGCAGCCGGGCCACCAACGGAGTTCGGTGCGTAGACCGGGGTGGAGGGGGCGTTGAACAGGTAACGTCCGGCGCCGTCCTGGCTGTAGTTGTTGACCTGGTTCTTGGGCTGGTTCACCGGGATCTGTGCGTGGTTGGTGCCCACGCGGTAGCGGTGTGCATCGGCGTAGGAGAAGATGCGGGCCTGCAGCATCTTGTCCGGCGAGGCAGCGATGCCCGGTACGAAGTTCGACGGCGCGAAGGTGGCCTGCTCGATCTGCGCGAAGTAGTTTTCCGGGTTCTTGTTCAGCTCCATGGTGCCCACGTGGATCAGCGGGTAGTCCGCGTGCGGCCAGACCTTGGTGAGGTCGAACGGGTTGAAGCGGTACGTCTTGGCGTCCTCGTAGGGCATGACCTGGACGTGCAGTTCCCACGAGGGGAAGTTGCCGGCTTCGATGTTCTCGGAGAGGTCGCGGATGTAGAAGTCTGCATCCGAGCCTGCCAGCTGCTCAGCCTGGTCGCCAGTGATGGTCTTGACGCCCTGGTTGGACTTGAAGTGGTACTTGACCCAGAAGCGCTCACCGGCGGCGTTGATCCACTGGTAGGTGTGCGAGCCGTAGCCCTGCATTTCACGCCAGGAAGCCGGGAGGCCACGGTCGCCCATGAGCCAGGTGACCTGGTGTGCGGATTCGGGGGAGAGGGTCCAGAAGTCCCACTGCATGTCAGCGTCACGCAGGTGGGTACCCGGGAGGCGCTTCTGGGAGTGGATGAAGTCCGGGAACTTGATGCCGTCGCGGATGAAGAACACCGGGGTGTTGTTGCCCACGAGGTCGTAGTTGCCCTCGGAGGTGTAGAACTTCACGGCGAAACCGCGGGGGTCGCGCCAGGTGTCAGGAGAGCCATTCTCGCCGGCAACGGAGGAGAAACGGATCAGCATGTCCGTCTCGACGCCCGGCTGCAGGAACGCTGCCTTGGTGTAGGCCGATACGTCAGAGGTGGTCTTGAACGTACCGAAAGCGCCGCCACCCTTGGCGTGCACTACACGCTCCGGGACCCGCTCGCGGTTGAACTGTGCAAGCTTCTCCACCAGGTAGTGGTCGGTCAGGATGATGGCACCGTCGGCGCCGACGGACTTGGAGTGCGCGTCGGAAGTAACGGGGGCACCTGACTGGGTTGTTGAAATAGCAGTCATTGTTCTCCTTGTTCTTATTTTTGAGTTACGGACGTTTGTTTGGGGAGCTGTTGTTTAGCCTGGCAATCCTGGCAGATGCCCTGATACAGGACGTCTGCGATCTGGATGGTCATGGGCTTGGAATTTTCATCCCAGTGCGGTGTGAGGCACGGTGCGTGTCCCACGGCGCAGTCCACGTCTTCCACGCGGCCGCAACTGATGCAGACGGCGTGGTGGTGGTTGTCGCCAACCCGGGTTTCGTAGAGCGCCGGGGAGTGCGGGGGTTCAAAGCGGCGCAGCATCTGCAGATCCGTGAGGTCGCTGAGCACAACGTAAACGGACTGCGCCGTCAGTTCAGGGAGCTCTTTGCGGGCAGCGGCAAGGATGCCTTCCGCCGGGGAGTGCGGATGGTGCTGGACCGCGGCCAGCACTGCCAGCCGCTGTTTGGTCACACGCCTGCCGTGGGCATGCAGGGCACTGGCCCATGCTTCCTGGTCGGCTGTGTGATCGGTCATGCACCCATTGAAGCACTTATTTTGATCAGTTCACAATAAGGCAAAGCTAACTTCCGGCAAATTAAACAAATCCACCATCGGATTGGCTTCCTCCGCAGCAGATCGACCCACCGCATGGATCCGCAGGGTGGAACCCGGATTCCCGCCTTCGCCCGGATTCCCGCCTTCGCCCGGATCCCCGCCTTCGATTGCTACGCAACTGAAGCCGGTGAGCCCACTGGTCAGCGGCAGGGCACCCAAAGCTCTCCCCAGGGCAACGAGCTCCCCTGGAAGGACAGCGGAAATCGCGGCCGCACCGCTGGCGGGCTCAATCACACTGTGATGGCGGGCTGCATCAACGGTCGCCACCCGCGGGAACGGCGCCGGCGGGAACGGCGCCGGCGGGAACGCCACCGGCGGTAACGGCACTTGGACGGGTACGACGCCGGACGTGGCCGAAGGCGCGGAGCCCACCTGACCGGTGGGTGCTTTCGCAACGTTGGCGGCACTGAGCTGGAGAGATTCCCGGAGCCGCGCATCCACGATGTCCAGGATGTCCTCAGGCACAGGAATGCGATGGTGGGCCGGCAGCGCGAGTTGGAGTCCCGGCGTCGTGCTTTCCGATCCCCAACGAGCGAAGAGGTGGAACGTGGGCGTAGACGACTCAGCCACCGGCTCGCCGACGGCCGCACCCAAGGGGTGCCACCGGTGGGCGAACATCACGGTGAAACGCTTCGCTCCCAGGACCTCGTCCAAGGCTGCCCGGAGGAGGTTGTGGCAGAACAACCAGTCGGCCGCCGAGGTTTCAGTAAATTCCGTGGAAGGGTCCGAGAGGCGGATCAGCACGTGCCCGGTCGTCAAAGGGTGGCGCGGCCTGGCAATTTCCCAGATGCCCGAGCGGAACAGCAATCGTCGCGACAAGACCATGTGGACTCCTTCCCCCGGGTGAGCCTACCAACCAGTGCGTTACGGCGGGAGACGCACCATGGAAGCCAAACGGACAAGGACGTCACTGGGGTCGCTAGGGTGGCTAGGTGGCGAAACTACTGGCAGACATCACCCCGATCAAGGAGAGCCCGGCGTTCCGGCGGCTTTGGCTCGGAGCCTCGGTGGCTGCCATCGGTACCCAGCTCACGTTGGTGGCCGTCAGCTTGGAGGTTTACCGACTGACCCAGGAGAGTTTCTATGTAGGCCTCCTGGGAATCTTCGCGTTGGTTCCGCTGATCATCGCAGGGCTTTACGGCGGCTCCATCTCCGATGCCTACGACCGCCGCAAAGTTGCCCTGATCGCATCATTGGTCCTTTGGGTCACCACCGCTGGCCTGGCACTGCAGGCCTGGTTGGAGATCGGCAACATCTGGTTGCTTTACGCGTTGGTTGCCATCCAAAGCGGCGCACAAGGCATCAACGGTCCAGCCCGCAGCGCCATCATTCCGCTCCTGGTCCGCAAGGATCTGCTCCCGGCGGCGAACGCGTTGAGCATGCTGACGTTCGGCCTGTCCATGACCGCCGGACCACTCTTGGCGGGCGTGCTGGTGGCCACGATCGGTTTCGGATGGACCTACACGATCGATGTCATCAGCTTCACCTTTGCCCTGTGGGGCCTTGCCAAACTCCCGCCGCTGCCACCGTCCAAAGATGCCGTCCGGCCGGGGCTCCGCTCCGTTGTGGAGGGCTTCCGGTTCCTTGGCACGCGGCCCAATGTCCGGATGACCTTCATCATTGACCTCATCGCCATGATCTGCGCCCAACCCCGTGCCCTGATGCCTGCAATTGGTGCAGTCATGATTGGCGGCGGTGAAACAACCGTGGGCCTGCTGTTGGCATCCACGGCCGTGGGAGCCTTCCTGGCGGGCTTGTTTTCCGGTCCCCTTGGCAGGGTGAGGCGCCAGGGCAGCGCCGTGGTGTGGTCGGTGGTCGGATGGGGTGCCTCGATCGCAGGCTTTGGCCTGGTGGTGTTGCTGGCAGGAGATTCAGGCCGCGAGGGCGTAACACCCTGGCTCCTCCCGGCTACCCTGTGTTGTGCGCTGGCGGGGATTTCCGACTCTGTCAGTGCGGTCTTCCGCACCACCATCCTCCAGGCCGCCACGCCAGACCACCTGCGCGGACGCCTGCAGGGAGTGTTCATCGTGGTGGTCGCAGGAGGGCCTCGAGTGGGGGATATGCTGGCCGGCGGCGTCACGCAATTCCTCAGCGAAGGCGGCGTGCTGCTGATCGGCGGAATCGTCTGCATTCTCCTGGCCTGGCTGGCATCGCGCCTGCAGCCGGGCTTCGTCGCGTACGATGCGAAGCATCCGGTGCCCTAGCCAGGAGCCTCTGGCAGGGCGGGCGGCCCAGGCCTGCAGGCTGCGGAACACGGCGACCGCCGTCGGCGTTAATCGGTACAGAACTGTTCACGAGCCAACGAGAGTGGAAGAACAACCGTGCACAAACACAACAATGGACTCAAGACCGCGGCGCTTTTCGGTGTGCTGTGGGCGGTGCTGTTGGGTTTGGGTGCCATTATCGGAGCCGGTACGCGCAGCACCACCCCTATCTGGATCTTTGCCCTGATCGGGGTAGCCGCTACCGCCTACGGATACTGGAACAGCGACAAGATCGCCATCCGCTCCATGGCGGCCTATCCGGTCAGCGAAGCGCAAGCCCCGCAGCTGTACCAGATCGTCCGGGAGCTTTCCGTGCGGGCCAACAAGCCCATGCCGCGGATTTACCTCTCGCCCACCATGACGCCGAACGCCTTCGCTACCGGGCGCAGTCCCAAGAACGCCGCTGTCTGCTGCACCGAGGGAATCCTGCATGTCCTTGATGCCCGCGAACTCCGGGGTGTCCTGGGGCACGAGCTCATGCACGTGTACAACCGGGACATCCTGACGTCGTCCGTGGCGGCTGCCGTGGCGGGCGTGATCACGTCCGTGGGGCAGATGCTGTTGTTCTTCGGCGGCGGGGACCGGCGCAATGCCAACCCGCTCGCGATGATCGCCATGGCGCTGCTGGCGCCGTTCGCGGCCTCACTCATTCAGATGGCGATCTCCCGCACCCGGGAGTACGACGCCGACGAGGACGGTGCCGAACTGACCGGCGACCCACTGGCGCTCGCCTCGGCGCTGCGCAAGATCGAATCGGGCGTCTCCCAGCTTCCGCTCCCACAGGATCAGCGGCTCGTGAATGCCTCGCACCTCATGATCGCCAATCCGTTCCGTGGCGGTGGCATGAGGCGTTTGTTCTCCACGCACCCGCCCATGAAGGAGCGCATCACCAGGCTTGAGCGGATGGCTGGGCGGCCGCTTTCCTAAGGACGCGGCTTTCCCAGGGCTAAAACGTCAATTCTGGAGCAGTCCTTGAGCCGGCTCATACAAAGTCCGAACACCGGAGAATCGGGTGTTACCAGGCCATTTGCAGTTCATGAAGCCATAGCTTTTTCGTGGCCTCTTCGAGCTCCAATGGCCAAGCAGCCGCACATTTCCCAGCGAGCCTACGTGCCCGGCTTAAGTAGGCGGCCGCAAGTTTCTGTTGCGCTTCGCGAAGGCTAGGCTCCCCGAGCCCGAAAGGTGGAATTTCCTGCAAACACTGCATCTGTTCGTCACCCAATTGGTCGCCGATCCGCTTGTTGATCGTCCCGCTTGGAATCCCGTTCTCAGCCAGCAGCAAATTGACCAAAAGACGATCACGCATCATCGCCGTGGCCTGCGAAAGGGCGATGAGATCACCGCGATGAACCGACGCAATGGTCTTACCCAAGAAGTACAGGAAGATTTGGACATCTTGGGCGGGAAAAAATGGCTGCCCGCGAGGAGGCACGGCGCTCGGCATGTCCGGAATCGGGGCATCCCGGACAAGAAGTACGCGGCGTGAGCCGCAGGACGGGAGGGGACTTTCCGAGGAATGAACATTCACGTCGACCTGTATCCAAGTGGAAGTGAGGCAGATAAAGGAACCTCGCAGCCCGGGGATCGCATCCGCGAGGACCAAGTGCACCTGCGAATCGAGCCACTCGATAGCGTCGAAGGCCTCCGGCTCCCTTACTGCTAAATGGAGGTCTATGTCGCTCCAGTCATCTGCTGATCTCTGTGCCAAAGAGCCCTCGAGCCAGGCCGACCGTATGCGTTCATCATCGTGACACTTCTTCAAGAGCATTTGAAGTGTTGGCCTAAGCCGTCGCGGCACGTCCTCAAAAGTGGAATCCATACCCGGATTGTTTCATCCGTCGTTGAGCCATCGTGGTTTGGCGCCACAGAAGAAACGTCGTGAACCCGCTATTCCGTGGTCGGCCAACACCGGAATAGCGGGTTCACGACGTAATAGAGAAATCAGCCTAAGCGAAAAGTCCTTCACCGATGAAGCCGCCCTGCTGGATCCCCGGAGGCACGGCAAAAAGGCCGGAGCCCGTGTGCTTCAGGTATTCCACGGACAACGTATCGCCCTTGGCCAGAGCCAGCTGCATGGGAACGTAGTGGGTCCGCGGATCCTTGACGAACGCGATGAAGAACAACCCCGCGTCCAAATGCCCGAGTCCGTCTGAGCCGTCGGTGAAGTTGTAGCCGCGGCGAAGCATCCGCACACCCCCGTTCTGGTCGGGGTGGGCCAGGCGGACGTGCGAGTCCAAGGGAATGAGCGGGTCACCGTTGCGGCCCGCGAGCTTGAAATCGGGCGTCGTGAACTCTTCGCCACCGGACAACGGCGCCCCCACGCCCTTCGTCCGCCCTATCAGGCCTTCCTGTTCACCCAGGGACGTCCGGTCCCAGATTTCGATGTGCATCTGGATCCTGCGCGCCACAAGGTAGCTGCCGCCCCTCATCCACTCTTCACTCGGCGAAGCCGGGGAACCTACCCAGACATGCTCATCGAGGAGGGCTTTGTCCTCAACTTTGAGGTTGTTGGTGCCGTCCTTGAACCCAAAGAGGTTGCGGGGCGTCACCTGCGCACGGGACGTGGAGGACGTGCGGCCAAAGCCCAATTGGGACCAGCGGACACGCACCTTTCCGAAACCGATGCGCGCAAGGTTGCGGATGGCGTGAACGGCTACCTGGGGGTCGTCGGCGCAAGCCTGGACCACGATGTCGCCTCCGGTGCGGCCAGGTTGAAGGTCATCACCGGGGAAATGCGGGAGGTTGATCAAGGCTTCGGGCCGGCGACCGTCCAAACCGAAGCGCACCTTGCCGTTCTTCTCGAAAAGCCCTGCGCCGAAACCGAAGGTCAACGTCAATTTCGCGGCGGCCAGGTCCAGCGCCTCACCGGTGTCTTCCGGCGGGGCCTCGTAGGGGCCATCGACGGCGCCGGTCGCACCCGTCGTGCGGCCCGCCGTCATGGCCTCAGCCGCAGCAGTCCAATCCTTCAGGAGCTTGATCAGTTCTTTCCGGTCCTCCGTGGTGACATCGAACGCAGCCATGTGAAGGCGGTCCTGGGCCGGGGTGGTGATGCCGGCCTGATGCTCGCCGAAAAAGGGAACAACAGCATCCCCTGCGTCGGATTCCGCAGCCGATGCAGCACCGGCCGTGACCAGGTCGTGGCCCAGGAAACCTGCGGCGAGGCCAGCGACTGCGCCAGCGCCGCCCACTCCGGCAAGGGAAAGAAGGCCACGGCGGGACAGCCGGGAGGTGCCGGCGGTTCCCGACGCACCGCCGTCGGACGTCGCCGTGGAGCGTTCGACGCCGGTCGCCTCGCCGGCGCGGGCTGAAGCGTCAGCCTCACTACGATTCACATTCAATGGCTGTCCGGCACCTGGAGCCTCCGGGGCTTCGCCGGTGTGCCCGTAGGGGCAGCCGGTCACAGCACGACAGCCGAGGTGAGCTTGGACAGTGGCTCGCCCAAGGAATCGACCAAGGCGGCGAGCTGCTGGATCTGATCCTGGCTCAGCTCGTTGTAGTAGGAGAAGCCATCGCCCTTGGCGTGCTTCTTGAGCTCGGCCTGGAGGGCTGCGAACTTCTCGTCCAAGGACTTGGCGAGCTCGGCGTCTTTTTGCTCCAGGGCCGGCTTCAGGCTCTCGAAAGCGATGCGGGCGCCGTCCACGTTGGCCTGGAAATCCCAGAGGTCGGTGTGCGACCAGATCTCTTCCTCGCCCGTCACCTTACCCGTGGCAACCTCATCGAGGAGCTCCTTGGCGCCGTTGCCCAGCTTGTCAGCCGTCAACTCCACTGTGCGGGTACGCGTCGCGAGGTCTGCAGTATCTGCAACCAGCTGGGTGGATATCGCGCTACGTTCGGCCGGGGTCATGGCGGTGTAGTCCGCAGGCGGGAACAAATCCTTCTCTGCGCGGTGCCATCCGGTCCATTCCTGGCCGGGCTCGAGATCGGCCTCGCGTGCATCAAGCTTGGGATCGAGATCGCCAAACGATTCTGCAACGGGCTCGATCCGCTCCCAGTGCATGCGGGTTGCGGCATACAGTTCACGGGCGTTTGCGGCATCGCCGGCTGCGAAGGCATCTGCAAAGGCCTTGGTGCCCGTGACGAGTTGCTCCGTTTGGTCCTTGACGTAGGCGGCATACTGCTGGGAGCCGGTCTCAAGAAGTTTTTGGAAATCGGCGTCCGCGCTCGGCTTGTTTCCGGACTCTGTGACCTCAAACGAAGCCCGGATTCCATCGCCCTGCATACCCGGCTTGCAGGCGGTGTTGTACTTGCCTGCAGCAGCGGTGACCACCAGGTTCCGGGTAATTCCAGGCCCGATGTTTTCCACTTCGCCGATGATCCGCAAACCGTCCTCGGCCAGCAGGTAGAACTCGGTGACCTCGGTGCCTTCGTTCTTCACGGCAAACGTCAGGTTGCCGCTGGGAGCAGTACCTGTGGAGACCTTGCATTCATTCGCGGTGCTGCTGACCTGGATCGGCCCATCTGTGGCCGCCGTGGTTTTTGCATTGTCAGTGCAGCCCACCAGAACCATGGGGACGGCCGCAGCCACACCGATGACGGTGAGGGTCCTGCGAAGCTTCGGGGAAGTGGCGGGGGACAGGAACGTGCCAAGCATGGGGGTCCTTTGGGTTGTGGGAACGAGCGGGGTGCGAGGCCTGCGCGCGGGTTGGGGGGTGCGAGATCGTACGGCTGAACCGTGTTTACGGCTGAACAGTGTTTACTGCTGAACCGTGTTTACGGCTGAACCGTAGTTACTGCTGAACGGCGTTTATTGCTGGACGGCGACTGCGGGCTTCGGGGCATTCGTCTTCGCTGCCGCCGCCGGAGGATGGGAACGGTTGGCCCGGATGTACATGAACAGGACCGGGATGACGTACAGCAGCCAGGCTGCTGCTTCCAGCCACGTGGTGGCCGGGGAGAAGTTCAGCGTGCCCTTCAGCAAGGTTCCGTACCACGACGACGGCGGAACCGCAGCTGAGAGGTCGAAGGCCAGGCTATGCAGGCCGGGAAGGATGCCGGCTTCCTGGAGATCGTGGATGCCATAAGCAAGGACGCCCCCGGCAATGACGATGAGTCCCACTCCAGTCCAGGTGAAGAAGCGGCCCAGGTTGACTTTGAGGACGCCGCGGTGAAGCAGGTATCCGAGGCCGGCAGCCGTCAGGAGTCCAAGCAGGGCGCCGAGGAGGGGGAACGTGGTTTCGCCGGTGGCTTGCGCCGCCGCCCAAATGAAGAGCGCCGTTTCAAGTCCTTCCCGGCCCACGGCCAGTGCCGCAACAAGCACGAGGCCCCATGCGGCGCCGTCGGCTGCTTTATCCACGTGGGACCTGAGGTCGCTGCCGAGGCTGCGGGCGGTGCGCGCCATCCAGAAGACCATCCAGGTTACGAGGCCGACGGCAACAATGGACAGCCCTCCGCCGATCGCTTCCTGGGCCTCGAAGGTGAGGCCCCGTGGGCCGAACGTGAGAAGAGCGCCGAAACCGAGGGAGATGGCAATGGCCAGCCCGACGCCGGCCCAGAGCCGGGGGAGCAGCGACTTCCTGCCGCTCTTGATGAGGTAGGCCATCAGGAGGACCACGATGAGCGAGGCCTCGAGGCCTTCACGCAGGCCTATCAGGAAGTTGGCGGTCATGTGCGTTTCTTTCACTCAGGGGAGCCATACTTAGGCTTGCCTAATGATGAAGAATACTGCCGCGGTACGATTACGCAAAAAGTTTGTGCCCTAATGTCCCCTGTCATTACGACAATCGATGTAGTCAAGCCACAAAAAACCGGGATCCAGCGCCCTGAGCGGCGCCGGACCCCGGCTTTTATGACGCTGGCGGTGCAGCGTCCGCAGCCTAGCTGCGGAAGTTCACGAACTGCAGGTCTGCCTCTTCGAACTTCTTGAGGATGTTCATGGTTTCCTGCAGGTCATCGCGGGACTTGGAGGTGACACGAAGCTCGTCGCCCTGGATCTGGGACTTGACGGACTTGGGCGCTTCGTCGCGGATGATCTTGTTGATCTTCTTGGCGATGTCCTGCGCGATGCCCTCCTTGATGGTGCACTCCAGCCGGAATTCCTTCCCGGAGGGGTAGGGCTCGCCCTGGTCCAGGGACTTCAAGGAGATGCCACGCTTGATGAGCTTGGACTGGAAGACGTCCAGGACGGCGAGGACACGATCCTCCGAGTTGGCTTTCATCAGGATCTTTTCGCCGCTGAAGTCAATTTCCGCGCCGACTCCCTTGAAGTCGTAGCGCTGCGCGATTTCCTTCTGGGACTGGTTGAGCGCGTTGGCGACCTCTTGCTTGTCTACCTTGCTGACGACGTCGAATGTTGATTCGCCTGCCATGACTCTCCTTAGGTTGGGGGCCCGGTAAGGGCGGTTTGTCTGCCATCCAGCCTAGTACGGAAGGCGCGGGATGGGGCCGTGGATAACTTTCACAGTTCGCTCACAGCACATGCTTGGTTGGAACCGAGGCGGATCTTTGAGAGTTGTACCAGTTGGAAGAGCCCATCCCCGGAGGTAAGCATGAGCCACAAAGCCGTCCACTACGTCACGAAGTCCGCATCGGCGGCAGCCGGTTCGATCGGTACGGCAGCGGCAGCCGCGGCGAGTGCGGTGGCAGCGGTGACCGTGGCGGCGTCGATCGTCCTGAGCCCGGTGCCGGATGCGGCCTCGCGGATGGACGGCGTTCATGCGGATTTGCAGCGTGCGGTGGAGCTCAACCAAATCACGGCTGAGCAAGCAGAAAAGTTTGAAGCGAAACTGGCTGGCCGGATCCTCGGAGAAGCCTGAAATACAGGCCATTCCGGCGTGTCAGCCCTCGATTAGATTCTTGGCCGGAAGTTCTGTAAGGTTGTCTCTGCCTTCGGTTACCGGATCGAAAAGAAACGGTCTCCGGAAGTGATCTTCTTTTGAAGTTCGGCAGATTACCCGAGCGGCCAAAGGGGGCTGACTGTAAATCAGCTGGCAACGCCTACGGGGGTTCGAATCCCTCATCTGCCACCCAAGGGAAATCCCCGGAACCATCAGGTTCCGGGGATTTTTTTTGCGCTACAGCTCTGTGCTCTTCCGAAGTTCTGCGCTCTTCCGAAGCTCCGCGATCTCACTCCTTAGCGCTGCAATTTCAGTGACAAGGTCTGCCAATTCAGCGCGGACCGGTTCTTCGGCGGCTGCCGCTTTGGTTTCCGCGGCCGCCGCGACATCCTCCGCGTTTTCCTCGATTCGTTGCACCAGCCACGAGGCAATGGAGGCCGTCACGATGCCCAGGACGGCAATCCCGCTCATCATGAGCGCTGCCGCCACGACCCTGCCGATGGGGGTGACAGGGTAGAGGTCTCCGTAGCCAACTGTGGTGATGGTGGTGATGGCCCACCATGCAGCGTCGCCGAACGTCAGGATCTTGGCGTCCGGGGCATTCTGCTCCACATCAAGCACTGCCAGGGCACCGATGAGCACCAACATGGCGGCCGAGCCGGCAACGTATGTGGCCACGCGTCCGCGCAGGGTTTCCCCTACTGTGCGTTGCAGTACGGATAGGAGCGTGACCAGCCGAAGGAGCCGGAGCGGCCGAAAGAAGGGGAGCACCACGATGAGGAGTTCATGCAGGTTCCAGATGAACCATCGCCTTCGATCCTCGGCCAGCCAAAGGTTGGCGAAGTAGTCCAGCGCGAAGATCCCCCAGGTAATCCAGAGGATTATTTCGAAGGGAAGGCCGGCCGCGCCGTCCACGCGTCCTATGACCTGCCAGGCATATGCGGCGAGGAAAATCAGTGCCGTCGCCATGAGGGGCCATTCGACGAGGTCCCGGTATCGCGCTTGAGTCATACGGGAATCCTAGCCACAGCACCAATGCGCGCCACTGGGAAACGGGTCAGACGGTGGGAGTCTCCAGCCAGTATCCGTCCATGTGGTGAACCAGTTGCCGGCCCAAACCGCCCTTGAGCTGCACCCAGAGTGTGCTGCGGTCATCGGTCATGCCGTCGATGGTTCCTTCGATGCGGTTGCCCCGGGCGTCCCGGAGTACCACGTCCTGGTGCCGTGCGAGGTCGGGCCAGACGTCCGCGTGCGGCTTGGTAGTCAGAGTGCTCAAAGGGATCTCCCTGGTGGGTTGGTGTTTCCGGGTTTCAGATATTGTGCACGGGATGGATGAACTGGCGGTAAACGTTTGTGCAATCGTTGGACATAAAGCGTTGGATGTACTAAAGCTTCATTGGGACTGTGTCCACCATGCGGCCGGCCTTCCCCCAGAAGTTACTCACGGGTAACATTGCTTGCATGCATTTGCTTCTTCGCACCCTCATGCTGCTGTTCACTTCATCCAGGCGTTCGCCCTTGGGTGCTTGGGAAACGTCCTCATTGCCTCTGCGTGTTTTGCCGACGGACATCGACATCGCGATGCACGTGAACAACGGTATGTATTTCTCCTTGATGGACCTTGGCCGTTTCGACCTCATGGTTCGGAGCGGTATTTGGAGAAAGATGCGCAGGCGCGGCTGGAGTCCCGTTGCAGCGGGAGAGACCATCGCTTTCCGCAAGTCATTGCAACTGTGGCAGCGCTACTCCATCGAAACGCGCATCATTGGACTGGACACCAAGGCCATCTACTTTGAGCAGCGCATGGTGGTGGACGGAGAGATCTACGCCCGCGCCCACATCGCAACCCGCCTGGTGAATAAAGGGAAGCCGGTGACGCAGGAAGAGATCATTGCTGAGTTCGGTGCGCCACCGGCTGATCTGGAATTGCCGGATTGGATCCATGAGTGGCGGGAAAACAATGCGCTCCCAGGGGCGCGCCGGCCAGCTCCGCATGTGTGGGCCTAGGGGAACTCAAACACCGACGTCCCGCCGCTGGAGTGCAACCGCGCCCAGGACGATAAGCGCCGCAGAGATGCCAAGCAAGCCTGCTGCGGCTCCCCAATCAGCGCCGTTCGTCACGGGTGAATTGCCGTACGCCCAGTGGTACGGCGAAAGGTTCAGCAGCCAGTCGACGTCGGGGCTTTGCCTGCCAACCGCGTTGAAGACATAACCGAGGACGGCGACGGCGGCACCCGCGGCAATCGCATAAACCTTCCGTCCCGTCAGCGCACCTACGCACAGCGCCGCTGTTCCGCTCAGCAATGCCAAAGCGGCAAACAGCACTACCGCGCCGAAGAGATGCCCGACGTCGATATCCAGTTTCGAGGGCCCGTTCAGGACCAGCACCAACAGGAAGACCACGGCCGAAAGTATCGCGACGCGCACCACGAGGGCCAGGGCGCGTTCAAGGACCACCTGGATCCGGGTCACGCTATGGGCCAAGGTCAATTCCAGCAGCCCCGACTCCTCGTCCGCGCCCACCGCAGCCGCGCCCCAGCCAACGGATGCCATGGACATCAGCAGGAAACCGATCAGACCGAACAGGGTGGCCTGTGTGTAGCCAGGTCCAGTGGCTATCTGGTCATAGTTCAGGGCCTTGGTCATCTCCTGGGGGAGTGCGTCGATCATTTGCTGCATTTGCGCGCTGCCCCCGATGGACGGATAGAGGGGCAGGTACAGCATGATCGCAGCCGTCAGTCCCAGGGCCCATGCGAGAGTGGACCGCCACGAATCAGTGAGGGCCTTGGTGAAGAGAGGGAGGAACTTAGGCATGGTGTGCTCCTTCCGTGTGGCTCACGGATTTGTGTCCGTTTCCGTTGCCGACGTAATGCCCCGTCCCCGCATAGTTCCCCGTGTAGAGAGTCAGCACGGCTTCCTCCAAATCCGGCTCCTCCAAAACGAGGTCTGTGAGGTTCAGCCGGGCCAGTTCCTGCACCAGTGGCTGGACCTGACCCGAAAGTGTCGCCGTTGCTTCGATCGCGGCTTCCGCTGCGCCGTCACCAGCAAGCTCCCGCAGCACAACATTGGCGACGCCCGGCACCCGCGCCAGCAGCGCGCCGACGTCGTTCTTTTCTGCGCCGGCCGCGTTGAACCGCAACTGCCGTACGGCCGCGTTCCTCAACGCCTCAACAGTGGAGATCGTCACGATCCCACCGTCACGGAGGATAGCTACGGCGTCGGCGGCCTGCTGGACCTCGCTCAGTACGTGTGAGCTGAGGAAGACCGTTGCGCCGTCGTCAACCACTTCGCGGACGAGTGCATGGAACTCCTGTTGGACCAGGGGATCCAGGCCGCTGGTTGGTTCATCGAGCACCAGGAGTTCGGGGCGGTGCATGAACGCCTGCAGGAGGCCGAGCTTCTGCTTGTTCCCTTTGGAGAGCTTTCGGGTTTGCCGGTCCAAATCCAGATCCAGCCGCTCTGCCAACTCGTTGACATATTTTGGCTCTACCGGGCCGCTGATGGCCGCGAAGTGTTCAAGCATGCGCCGGCCCGTGGTTCGGTTCTCCAAGTGGAGTTCCCCGGGGAGGTAACCGATCCTGCGGCGCAGCCCGGTTCCGGCGCGACGTGGATCCTGCCCCAACACTGAAATGGTTCCCGCGCTTGGCCGGATGATATCCAGAAGGCAGCGCATGGTGGTGGTCTTGCCCGCTCCATTCGGTCCAATAACGCCGAAGACCGTTCCCGGTTCAACGGCGAAATCGAGTCCGTGGAGGACCTCGCGCTGGCCGAATTTCTTGCGCAACCCTTCGACGACGATTGCCTGGGTCACGGGGCATGCTCCCTTCCTTGGTTGTTGGCGTCTTGCTGCAGGGCGTCGCGGGCCGCTTCCAGGAACCGCGAATCCGCATAGAAGCCGTTGGTGTAGATGTCCAGCGCCGGGATGGTCAGTTGCCGCAGCAGTTCCGGTCCTATGCCGTGCGGTTCTGTTACGTCCGCTCCCAGCGCCCGTGAGAGGTGCCTGCCGAGCATGAGCATCGCGAGGCTGTTGGATGCAATAACGACGGCGGTGGACCGGACGTCGTCGAATTCGCGGATGGTGCCGGCAGCGATGCCGGCCTCGATAATGTCCTGCGTCTGGCGCACCACGGCGTCGAAGAATGCGTCGCCGGCCTCGGATTCGTCGCCCAGGGAGCGCCGAATGTAGGCGATCTCATCCGCGTACTGGTCCGGGTGGTTGAGGTAGTCCTGGATCAATTGACGTGCCGTGGCAGGGTCGGTTTTCTCCTTGCCCTGGCTGGCGGTCTGCGCGAGGACGTGCTGGTCGCAGGCTTCGCGCAGGCCGGCCTTGCTGCCGAAGTGGTGGATCACCAAGCCGGGGCTGACACCCGCCGCAGAGGCCACCGCCCGGACGGTGGCAGGACCGAAACCATCGCGGCCGAACAGACCAATGGCGGCATCGCGAATGCGTGCCCGGGTGGTCACATCTTCTGCGGTTAAACGCATGTTTAATACACTAAACACCTGTTCAATCCGTATCAAGAGGCTGGGATTGAAAGGCTCGCGGCTGCCTGGAACATAACGATGTGACACCAAACGCTGCGTCGCCGCTGCCTCAACTGCCGCCGTCGAACATACTGGCTTGACTGTCTTCGTGGGGGAGCAGTGACGGCGCCTGGGCGCCCGAAGATGCAGGGGTAGAGAAGTGGGTTGTACAGGGTCGGCTTCATCGTCGAAGAGAAGCAAAATTGCCGGGTCATGTGCGGCGCTGCTGGTGACCCTGGGCCTGCTCGGAACCGCTCTACCCGTGCAAGCCGCGCCATCGGGGAGCATACAGGTTCAGGCCACCACGCCTCCCGTCACAGGCGCCATCGGCCAGCTTTACAGCACCAGCACCTGGGCCCGCAGCGTGCTGATCCGCCCCACGGCAGCGGAGGAATGCTCAAGCACAGGCTGCGTGCAACGGTTTGTCGGCGGCGATATCGCGTGGTCGCCCCGCACGGGGGCGCGCGTAGTGGTCGATGGACCAGTGCGCACCGCATGGTGGGAGGCCAACGGTCCTGCCGGCTATCACGGCTATCCCACAACAGACACTGCAAGCGGCTTGCGCAATGGAGGTTCCAAGCAAATCTTCGAACGCGGAGCGATCAGTTTCTCGCCGGCAACGGGCGCCCAACGCACAACGGGATCCATCCACTTGGCATGGGGGAGAGCGGGTTTTGAGGCTGGTTTCCTTGGGTACCCGGCCGGAAACGAACGCACCGGACTACCCGACGGCGGTGCCTACCAGGTCTTCGAACACGGCTTTGTTGTATGGTCGCCAGCGACGGGGGCACATCCCTCCATGGGTGCCATCCGTGAACGCTGGCGCCAATCCGGGCTGGAAAGCGGCGAGTTTGGCTACCCCATCACGGATGAAGCGACGGGACTGCGCAATGGTGGCTCGTCACAGCAGTACCAGCACGGAACCATCATCTGGTCGCCTTCGACCGGCGCGAGGGCCCTGACGGGAGCCATCAGGAGCTACTGGTCCGCGACTGGCGGCCAGAACGGTGCCCTGGGATATCCGGTCGGCGAGGAAAACCGGCAAAACGACTTCGTCTACCAACTCTTCCAGGGCGGCACGGTCTATTGGTCGGCGGCAACGGGTGCGCATTCCACCACGCACGGCGATGTCCACAACCGCTATGTGGCCCTGGGCGGAGCTGCCGGTCAATTAGGTTTGCCGCTCACGGACAAACTTCCGCGGGCCGGGGGCCTGGTGCAGCAGTTCGTCAACGGCTGGCTCGTCTGGGGGCCGGCCACTGGAGCGCGGATTGTGGGGCACTCCACATACAAAGTGTGGTCCATCAACCCGGGTGAGTTCGGTTGGCCGTTGCGTGACACCTGGACAGATGCAAGGGGCTCGCACGTCGCCTTCCAAAAGCTGGAAACCATCTGGAACGATTCCACGCAGGAGCTGTATTCAGCCGAAGCAGTCGATGCCTCCACTGTGGTGTTCCTTGGCGACTCGCAGTTGGACCTGGATTCATGGGGCGAACAGGGTGCCCGGGCCGCTGGCTATACCCGCCAGGTGGTCCGGAGCATCGGTGGGATGGGATACGTTTCGGGGAGCCCGGCGGTTGGTGGCAACTCAGCGACGGATGCCTTGGTCCTGGACCGGATCCTTTTGCCCCAAGGGAATCCAGGCCTGGTGGTGGTGACACTTGGCGGAAACGACGCCCGGATTCTTGCCACCGATGCCGCGATCCTGTCCCAGGCCAACCGGTTGTGGGATGAACTGCGCCGCAAATATCCCCGCAGTACGATCCTTGTCACCGGTGTGCTCTCCCGCTATGACGCCAGCCATTTCCAACGTCGATGGGTGGACGGGCTCTTGACCCGCGAAGCCGCTCTCCGGGGCTGGCCCCGCATCTCGATGTCCGGCACAGCAACTATCGCCGGGGCTACCTGGAACTACCTGGATGATGTGCACATGAACCAGACCGGGCACAACAAGGTGGCCCCGTTCTACGCGTCCGCGCTCAAATACGTCTTGGGCAAGTAGCCGTTTATTCCCGTTGACGCGGGAAGCGAACAACGCCCCTCTCCACGGGACTTAGCGGGCGGGGTCGCGTACCGTGGAAACATGGCTACAGTTGACATCACTGGAGAACAGTTCGCATCGACCATCGAAGGCAATGACATTGTCCTGGTGGATTTCTGGGCTGCCTGGTGCGGCCCGTGCCGCCAGTTTGCGCCCACTTACGGGGCAGCCTCGGAGAAACACCCCGATGTGTTCTTCGCGAAGGTGGACACCGAGGCTGAGCAGCAGCTCGCCGCCGAAGCCGGAATTACGTCGATCCCGACGCTCATGGCCTTCCGCGAGAAAGTGCTTGTCTTCTCCCAGCCGGGTGCCCTCAACGGCCAGCAGCTGGAGCAGGTCATCGAGGCCGTGAAGGGCCTGGACATGGAAGAAGTCCACGCGCACGTGGCCAAGGCACGTGCCGAGGCCCAGGAAAGCTAGACCAAACGCGGCGAAATCGCCGGAAACGCATCGAGGTCGCCGGGTAAATTCCGGCGACCTCGATGCGTTCGGGCGTTTCCGCGTTCTTCCAGCGGTTTCGCGACGTGTAGAGCCTAGAGCCGTTCGAGCTGGACCGGCTCGGCAAGCAGCGCACTGAGGGATTCGTTCAAGTCCTGGACGGCAATGCCCTTGGAGTGCTTCTCCAAGGCCTCCTCAGACTCCCAGCGCTCTGTGAGCACCAGCTTCTCCTCGGTGGCTTCGGTCAGTTCATAACGGATGCAGCCGGGCTCGTTGACGACCTCGTCGATCGCGATTTCCAAGGCGAGCTTCACGCGGAAGAACTCGCCGTCGTTGGGGATGAACGTGGCCTGCAGGTCGATGGGTGCACTCATGGATCCAACCCTACCGGGAGGACACGGAAGCGATTGTCCACTTTACGGTTCTGTTGCGCGGACTGTCTTGGTAGCGTTCGGTCATGTTGTCCTACACCGCCGGAGACACTGACGTCCCGCTGCTTGAAGAGACCATCGGTGCCAATTTTGAACGCATCGCAGCACAGTTCCCGCTCAGGGACGCCCTGATCGAAGCAGCTGCCACACCCGGCGGGGACGCCCGTCGCTGGAGCTACGAAAAGCTTAACGACGACGTCGATCACCTCGCCCGCGCGCTCCTCGCCCTGGGCCTTGAGAAGGGTGAGCGCATTGGCATCTGGAGTCCGAACTGTGCCGAGTGGACCATCATGCAGTACGCCACGGCAAAGATCGGGGCCGTGCTCGTCAACGTCAACCCGGCTTACCGCAGGCACGAGCTGGAGTTCGTGGTCAAGCAGAACGGCATGCGGATGCTCGTGGCTGCGCCCTCCGACAAGAACAGCGATTATGTGGGCATGGCCAGGGAGACCGCGGGTACGTGCCCTGAACTCAGGGAGATCGTTTTCCTCCCCGGAGACCCGGTTGTTGGCCTCTCAGCCGGTGTCCCGGAGGCCGGCCACGAACTGACGTACGCTCAACTCCTGACCCGGGCGGACGGCGTCGGGCCTTCTGCTCTACGGGACCGCATGGCCGAACTGGATCCGCACGATCCCATCAACCTTCAATACACATCGGGCACCACGGGCTTCCCGAAAGGTGCCACCCTAACGCACCACAACATCCTCAACAACGGCCACTCGATCGGCCGCCTCCTGGGATATACGGAACATGACCGCGTGGTGATTCCGGTCCCGTTCTACCACTGCTTCGGAATGGTGATCGGGAACCTGAATGCCCTGAGCTTCGGGGCGGCAACCATCATCCCAAGCAGGGGATTCAACCCATCCGCGGCGTTGGAAGCCGTGCAGGACTTTGGTGGCACGTCGCTTTATGGCGTTCCCACTATGTTCATTGCCGAACTTGCGCTGCCCGACTTCGCCACGTTCGATCTCTCCACGCTCAGGACGGGCGTCATGGCGGGGTCGCTGTGTCCCATCGAGGTGATGCGCCGGGTCATCGATGAAATGCACATGGTGGACGTGGCCATTTGCTACGGCATGACTGAGACTTCGCCGGTATCCACCATGACCCGGGCGGGGGACACTTTGGAGCATCGGACCAGCACAGTGGGCACGACCATGCCGCACCTTGAGAGCCGGATCGTGGATCCGGGTACGGGTGAAGTGGTGGAGCGCGGCGTCATCGGAGAGCTCTGCACCCGTGGATACGCGGTGATGCAGGGCTACTGGGGCCAGCCGGACAAGACGGCCGAAGCCATTGACGCTGAGGGCTGGATGCACACGGGCGACCTCGCTCGAATGGACGAGGACGGGTATCTGGTGATTGAAGGCCGGATCAAGGACATGGTGATCCGTGGTGGCGAGAACATCTATCCCCGGGAGATCGAGGAATTCCTGTATCTGCATCCGTCCATCCAGGATGTGCAGGTAATCGGTGTTCCGGACGCAAAATACGGGGAGGAGCTGATGGCTTGCATCATCCTCAAGCCCGGAGTCTCGACGCTCACGGAAGAGGACATCGCCGAGTACTGCCGTGGCAAACTGGCGCATTACAAGATCCCCCGGTATGTGGATGTCCGCGAGAGCTTCCCGATGACCGTCTCGGGCAAGGTCCGGAAGGTAGATATGCGCCAGGAAGCCGTGTCCCGCCTGCACCTCTAGATGCAACGCGGGGTCACTTACAGCCCATGTTGACGACCTTCATGGGCCGTAAGTGACCCCGCGTTGCTGTCATCGGTATCCGGGCTGTGGATAACTCCGTGCGGGCAGGGCCAAACCGACACACTGGAATGCATGGTCCGTATCAACCCTCTGCCCGACGAACTCCAGTACCGTGCTTTCACGACGTACGAGTCCCGCGAGCTCGGTATCCCAGCTAAAAGGCTCAGGGCAAAGGACATTTCCGACGGCGGACGGCTGATTCATCTGCCAACGGGACGTGAGATGGAACTGCTGGAACGGGCGCGGGTTCTGGCCGCCGCAACACCCGGGGCCTGGGTATCCCACGAAACTGCCGCACTTCTCACGGGTTTGGGGCTTCCCCCTTGGATGGGCGGGGGAGACGCCATCCACCTGAGCAAACCGCACATCCTCCCGAGGGTCCGCCGTGGCGGGGTGACGGGCCACAGAGTGCGCGTCCACCCCGGTGAAGTCATGGATTTCGAGGGAGTACCGGTTTCAGTTCGTCCTCGCACCTGGCTGGACTTGGCCAAGGACCTGCCGCTGAACTACGTGATCGCGATGGGCGATCAGCTGATCCGTCGCCCTCGACCAGCCTTCGAATCACGGTCCGAACCCTATGCTTACCCCTCTGGTCTGCGGCTGTTAATTCGACAACACCCCAACCTCCAAGGCGTGGAGAAAGCCCGCCTTGCGCTGGACGAAATGAGGGTGGGTGCGGACTCGTATCCAGAAACATTCCTTCGTTTGGCCATGCGGGATGCCGGCCTTCCGGAACCTGAACTCCAGCTGCAGTTGGACCTGCTGGATCCGATGTCACCGAGGGCCGACCTCGGGTACCGGCGGTTTCGAATCGCAGTGCAGTACGACGGCGCCCATCACCTGACACGTGAACAGCAGTCCCGGGACAACCGGCGCGACGAGGCATTTCTCAGAGCGGGGTGGTCCTACTTCAAAGTCAATGCAGACGACCTTGCCGAAGGCTTCGCCGGGGTGATCTCCAGGATCAAGAGGGTATGACCCAACGCGGGGTCATTTACGGCCCTTTGGAGGAGCAAACATGGGCCCTAAGTGACCCCGCGTTGCTTTAAAAGGTCAGTGGCTGCGGTGGTCCTGGACGGTCATCCGCGGGCCGAAGGTGGGCTTCCGGAAGCCGCTCAAGTACAGCATGCGGACCAGCCGCTGCCTTTGTCCGCGCCAAGGTTCCAGTAGCTCCAGCATGCCGGCGTCGTCGATCTTCCGTCCCAGCAACGCATAGCCCACGAACGACGCAAGATGGTAGTCGCCCACGGAGATAGAATCCGGGCAGCCGTGGGTCCGCTGGACCACTTCCGCGGCAGTCCAAACACCGATTCCGGGAATGGTCTGCAGTTTGGCTCCGGCACGGGCTGGGTCCAGGCCAGCCAAACGTTCAAGCGCGACGGCGGATTGCAGCGCCCGCATCACCGTCGCCGAGCGTTGTGGCCCAACTCCCGCCTTATGCCATTCCCAGGACGGAACGGCCAACCATTGCCGGGCAGTGGGAGGTACGAGGAGCCCGGGAGGAGCCGCACTGCCGGGGGCTTTGGTTCCGAAACGGTACATCAAGTACCGGTAGCCACGCCTTGCCTCCAAGGTGGTGACCTTTTGCTCCAGAATGGTGGGCACAAGGGAGTCAACCACCCGGCCCGTGGAGGGTAGCCGGAGAGCCAGGTTCCGGCGTCGTGCTTCAGTGACCAGGCGCGGGAGAGTTGCATGGAAGACGGGTTCGTCAAAAGCGGACCAGTCATCGTCCGCGCCGAGCAGCCGTGGTACGCCGGCAATGGCGTGCTCCGCGCCGGGCCCCCAGGCCTGCGCATCGACAAATGAATCAGGTCCCGGGCCGCCTGCGGAAAGCCGCACGGTGACAGCTCCTGAAGGAGTAGTGAAGGCCATCCAGAACCCGTTGGGATGGGCCGCGAAAGAGGGGTCGGCATTGCCCCGCATCAGGGGAAACATGGTTTGGTCGAGCCTGTAGGAGGCGCCGGGGTGCCATCGTACGGAAGCGTCTGCCGCAGCCGCAACAAGGGGCGGGGCGTCTGCAATGGTCATGTTTTCATCGTCCCACGGCTGGCTGACAATTCACTCCTGCAAGCCTCTTACGGCGGCCGCTTCCCGGGTCTAGACTCCCTGATGTGGCGCGGGTGGGCCGCGTCCGACCCCCAGAATCCAGGAGCGCAAACCATGGCCGGAATAGTGCATTTTGAGATTCCCACGGATGACAACGACAGGGCGAACACTTTTTACCAAAGTGCTTTCGGCTGGAATCTCAGCCCTATGCAGGAAATGGATTACACGATCGCCATCACTACTCCGTCCGATGAACAGACCGGCAGGCCCAAGGAACCCGGAGCCATCAATGGTGCCCTGTTCCCCCGAACGGACAACCTGAAAAATCCCATCCTCACCATAGACGTGGATGATGTGGATGCTGCCCTCGGCCAGGTGGAATCCGCGGGTGGCTCCATAGTTCAAGGTAAGGACGCCGTCCCCGGCATGGGCTGGTACGCCTACTTCAAAGACACCGAGGGCAACATCCTGGGCCTCTGGCAAACGGACTCCTCTGCCGGGAAGTGATGCTCCGCACGTGGGGCACGGCGGGGCGGACTACGGGCAGGCGGTAACTTTGTACCTATGAAGTACGCCCAGTCTGTGTTGGACCTCATCGGCAATACGCCGCTCATCAAGCTCAACCACGTAACGGACGGGATCAAAGCCACCGTCCTGGTCAAGCTCGAGTACGTCAATCCCGGCGGATCCATCAAGGACCGCATCGCCGTGAAGATGATCGAAGAAGCGGAAAAAGACGGGCGGCTGCAGCCGGGCGGAACCATCGTTGAGCCGACGTCGGGGAACACCGGAGTCGGCTTGGCGCTCGTAGCACAGCAAAAGGGCTACAAATGCGTCTTCGTGGTGCCTGACAAGGTGGGCGAGGACAAACGGGCGGTCCTGGCCGCGTACGGCGCGGAAGTCGTGGTGACGCCCACAGCTGTTGCCCCCGACAGCCCGCAAAGCTACTACGGTGTCTCAGACCGCCTGGTCAAGGAAATTCCCGGTGCCTTCAAGCCGGACCAGTTCTCCAATCCAGCAGCCCCGGACAGCCACTTCGAGTCAACAGGACCGGAGATCTGGCGCGATACCGACGGCAGGGTGACGCACGTCGTCATAGGCGCTGGAACGGGCGGCACCATCACCGGCACGGGCCGCTTCCTTAAGGAAGTCTCGGCAGACCGTCCCGGGTCCGACGGCGGCCGGGTCAAGGTCATCGGTGCGGACCCCGAGGGCTCTGTGTACTCGGGCGGCACAGGGCGCCCCTACTTCGTTGAAGGCGTTGGCGAGGACATGTGGCCAGCGAATTACGACAAAACCGTCCCGGACCAGGTCATCGCCGTTTCGGATGCCGATTCGTTCGCCATGACCCGCCGCCTGGCACGCGAGGAGGGCCTCCTGGTGGGTGGCTCCTCCGGCATGGCCGTGGTCGCTGCACTGGAGGCCGCCAAGGACCTGGACGAGTCCGCGGTGGTTGTGGTGATTCTCCCCGATTCGGGCCGCGGCTATCTTGCCAAGATCTTCAACGATCAATGGATGCGCTCCTACGGCTTCCTTTCCGGCGGCGAAGAGTCATCCGTGGGCGAGGTGCTGAAGTCCAAGACAGGAGAGATGCCGGACCTGGTCCACATCCACCCGAACGAGACTGTTCGGGACGTCATCAACATCATGAACGAGTTCGGCGTCTCACACATCCCGGTCCTCTCGCAGGAACCGCCCGTAGTGATGGGCGAGGTCCTGGGCGCCGTTGATGAGCGCAGCCTCACTACCAAACTGTTCCGTGGCGAAGCCAAACTCACGGACAAGATCTCGGAACACATGGGGGAGCGCCTGCCCGTTATCGGATCCCTTGAGACCATTTCCGCGGCACGCGAACTCTTGTCCGACGTCGATACTGTGATGGTCACGTTCGTTGGGGCGCCAGTGGGCATCCTGACTCGCCACGACCTTCTGGCTTACCTGAGCAACTGAGCGCCACGCGCCCACTTCCAACTGTTGAACACTGAAAGAGGAGCTTCCATGTCCGTCAACAACAACGCCGGGTTCAACACGAGGGCCGTCCACGCGGGCCAGGCCTTCGAACCCCGGACAGGCGCTGTGGTGCCGCCTCTGCATTTCAGCTCAACCTACGCCCAGGACGGGATCGGCGGCCTGCGGTCCGGCTACGAATATGGCCGCGGCGGCAACCCCACCCGCGACTCCCTCCAGGAACAGCTGGCGGCCCTCGAGGGTGGTTCCGCCGCGTTCTCGTTCAGCTCCGGCCTTGCTGCCGAAGACTCGCTGATCCGGGCTGCGGCCCGCCCCGGGGACCACATCGTCCTGGGCAACGACGCCTACGGTGGCACGTACCGCCTCATCGACCGTGTGCTCGGCGACTGGGGCATTGGCAACACTCCCGTTGACATGTCCGATCTCGATGCTGTGGCACGTGCTGTCGCAGCGAACAAGACGCGCATGGTGTGGGTGGAAACCCCGTCCAACCCCTTGATGAAGATCACCGATATTGCCGCGCTCGCCGCCGTCGCGCACGACGCCGGTGCCCTCCTGGTGGTCGACAACACCTTCGCGTCCCCCTACTTGCAGACCCCGCTGGACATGGGTGCCGACGTCGTGATCCATTCCACCACCAAGTACATCGGTGGCCACTCGGACGTGGTGGGCGGCGCGATCGTGGTCAACGATGCCGAGCTTGCCGGGAAGATCGGTTTCATCCAGTTCGCTGTTGGTGCCGTTTCGGGACCGATGGATGCTTTCCTCACCACGCGTGGCCTCAAGACCCTTGGCGTGCGCATGGACCGGCACAGCGAGAATGGACAGGCTGTAGCCGAATGGCTGCTGCAGCGTCCCGAAGTTGAAGCCGTGCTCTATCCGGGCCTCCCGGACCACCCCGGCCACGAACTCGCTGCCAAGCAGATGAAGAAGTTCGGCGGCATGGTCTCCGTCCAGTTCAAGGGCGGTGAGGCGGCAGCGCGTACGGTTGCCGAATCCACGTCGATTTTCACCCTGGCTGAATCGCTGGGCGGAATCGAATCCCTCATGAACTATCCCTCGGAGATGACGCACGCATCCGTCAAGGGAACCGAACTGGCCGTCCCCGTGAACCTCTTGCGCCTCTCTTGCGGCATCGAGGAGTCCGAGGATCTCATCGCGGACCTTGAGCAGGCCTTCGCCAAGATCAGCAACGGCTGACACGGTGGCTTCTTCTTCACCCACGGTTGTTTCGGCTGCCCAGCGAGGCTGGATCCTGACCGTCGCAGGCGTGCTTACCCTCGCCGTCGCCGTTTGGTTCCTCTACACGGACTACCAGCCGTTCCTGAACGACTTCGAGGTCTATTTCTACGGCGGCGGCAAGGTTCTCGAAGGCGGGGATCTCTACGCTGTGCGCGATGGCCTTCCGTTTACGTACCCGCCGTTTGCGGCCCTGCTCTTTGCCGGCCTCGCCGCAATGGGTTTCTTCGCCAGCAGCATGGTCTTCATCATCGCGGCGCTGGCTGGCGCCGCAGTGGTGGCGGCCTGGTTGGCACGGCACTACTTCGGCCTGAAGACGTGGCGTTCAGCATTCGCCGACTATCGCTTCAGGACCACGGCTTTGGTGGGAACGGGAGCCATCCTGCTTCTGGGCCCGTGGCGGGACACGTTCGTTTTCGGCCAGATCAACATCATCCTCATGGGCGTGATCCTGGCGGACTTCGCGCTCTACGGTAAGGCGCGGGCGGGCCTGATCCGGTGGCCTGCAGGACTGTTGATCGGCCTGGCCGCAGGCGTGAAGCTCACGCCGCTGGCATTCGGACTGTATTTCCTGGTCCGCCGGGACTTCAAGGCCCTTGGATGGATGGCCGCTGGATTCTTCGGGTCCATCACCATCGCGTGGGCCATCCTCCCGCAAGCATCCCTGGCATTCTGGACCCGGATCCTCCCCGATACCGGGCGCATCGGCGGTCCCGCCTACGTGGACAACCTGTCCGTCAAGGGGCTGCTCCTGCACTTCGGCATGCCGGATTCCACTCTCACCAGCGTGGTGTGGATGATTCTTTCCCTGGTCCTGGCGGCCCTTGCAGCAAAGGTCATTAAGTGGGCCGTGGATGTTGACGAGAACTTCATCGCGGTCTCGGCCACGGCCATCCTGATGCTCCTGATCAGTCCCGTCTCCTGGTCCCACCACTGGGTCTGGGTGGCAGTAGCCCTGCCGAGCATGGCCTTCGCGATGCATCGGGTGCCGTCCCGCAGCGGGCGCATGCGGACGGCAGGGTGGATCATCGTGGCCTGTTCCACGGTTGCTTTCTATATGACGCCGAAGAACCTTGCCGTCTGGGCCGGTGCTGCCGAGTGGGGCAAGGACCCCCAGACGCAGTGGCAATTGATGGTGTCCAGCCTCGGTGTGGTGTGCGGAATCGCGCTGCTGGTGTACTGGGCCCTGGCTTACCGGCCTTCGCGCACGGGCCTCGTTCCAGCCGGGATGCCCGCTGGGCGCGTGGCTTCCTGACCTTCTTTGCCGCGGAGAACTGCGCCGAGCATAGCTTTCTTTAGAAAAGTCATGTACTTTTGTCCACATGCCCTTACGATCCGACTGGTCCGCCCGCACGTGCAGCCTGGCCCGCGGCCTGGATGTCCTCGGTGATCCATGGGGGAGCTTGGTCCTGAGGGAGATCTTCTTCGGAAACGGCCGCTTCGACGCGATCAAGCAGCGCCTGGAAGTCGCGGACAACGTTCTCAGCAAACGTCTTGGATGGCTGCTCGAGGCGGGGCTGCTGGCGCAACGCCCCTACCAGGATGGTGCCCGAACCCGTCAGGAATATGTGCTGACACCCAAGGGCGAGGACGCTCTTCCCGTCCTCAACGCCATCATCATCTGGGCAGAGAAACACTTGGACGCCCCCAACGAGGTGTCCCATATGCGGGTGGTCCACACTGACTGCGGACAAGTCACCTCCTCTGCCGACACCTGCACCCACTGTGGCGTCCAGCTGACAGCTGCCAACACGAGCTGGCATAGCTTCACACGCAGCGACCATCCAATGCCCCTGGCCGTAGCACCCCTATCAACAACTTCCCCCGAAACGGAGATCTCCGCATGACCGCTCCTGATGTCACCGGAACTCCGGCAACCTCCGCAAGTGTCGCCACCGGCAAGCGCCCCACGGGCACCAAGCCTGGCCGTCGACCCAGCCGCAGGCTGCACCCTGCCTGGATCGTGGGCGCCGTAGCTTTCCTCGCCCTGGTTGGGGCGGCCGGCTTCAGGGCCGCGCCCGGAGTGCTGATGGTCCCGCTGCAGCAGGAATTCGGCTGGTCCACCACAGTGTTGTCCCTTGCGGTAAGCATCAACCTCGTCCTGTTCGGTCTGACGGCACCATTCGCCGCGGCCTTGATGGAACGCTTCGGCATACGCAAAGTCACCGCGCTAGCGCTTTGCCTGATTGGCCTGGGCTCAGCGCTAACTGTGTTGGTGAACCAGTCCTGGCAGATCCTGCTCACGTGGGGCGTGCTGATTGGCCTCGGAACGGGATCCATGGCCCTCGTCTTCGCAGCCACCATCGCGAACACCTGGTTCGCCAAGAGCCGTGGCCTGGTGATCGGCATCCTGACCGCCGGCAGCGCCGCTGGCCAGCTTGTCTTCCTGCCCTTCATCGCAGCCCTGGCGCAGAACCCGGGCTGGCGGGGCGCGTCGCTGCTCATCGCCGCCGGGGCGCTCGCTGTTGTGCCGCTGGTCCTGAGGTGGCTGCGGAACTCACCCGCCGACGTCGGGGTGTTGCCTTATGGTGCGGAAGCACCTGACGCCAGTCCCGCCGGTTCAAAGACCACGACGCCGGGTGTTGCAGTTGCGTCGACGGCTTCCGCAGCAGCCAAGCCGGATTCGGCGAACGCGGCTGTCCGGGCATTGCAGGTCCTTAAGCGTGCCAGCAAAGTCCGCACGTTCTGGGCATTGGCGGCGGGCTTCGCTATTTGTGGAGCGACAACCAACGGGCTCATCGGCACACACTTCATTCCCTCAGCTCACGATCACGGGATGCCCGAAACCACAGCGGCGGGCTTGTTGGCCGTCGTCGGGATCTTCGACATCGTGGGGACCATCGCATCCGGTTGGCTGACGGACCGTTTCAACCCCAAGGTCCTGTTGGCGGTGTACTACCAGTTCCGGGGGATCGGGCTTCTGGTGCTGCCGCTGCTGCTGGGCTCATCCGTGGAACCGAGCATGATCATCTTCGTCGTGGTCTACGGCTTGGACTGGGTGGCCACAGTGCCTCCGACCGCGGCCATCTGCCGCTCGGTGTTCGGCGCCGATGGCTCAGTGGTTTTCGGCTGGGTGTTCGCGGCGCATCAACTCGGAGCGGCTGCCGCCGCACTGGCTGCTGGTTTCATCCGCGATGCCACCGGCCACTACAACTACGCGTGGCTGGGCGCGGCTGCAATGTGCACGGTGGCTGCAGTGATCAGCGCAACCATCCGCAAGGATGCGGCACGTAAGCAACCCGTGGTCGTCGCCGACGCGCCTGCCGCCCCAACCAACTAGGTCGCAGCTGATGCCGTTTTGGGGCGCCAAAACGGCATCAGCTGCTACTCAGTTGGGTGCTCAGCCGCGGAAGGCGCCGATTCCCGTGATGTGCTGCCCAAGGATGAGGGTGTGAACCTCATCAGTGCCCTCATAGGTGCGCACTGATTCGAGGTTGTTGGCGTGCCGCAGCGGCGAATAATCCAGGGTGACTCCGTTGCCGCCCAGGATAGTGCGGGCCTCCCGGGCGATCTTGATGGCCTCCCGGACGTTGTTGAGCTTGCCCACGGAGATCTGATGGGGCTGAAGGTGTCCGGCGTCTTTCAGGCGGCCAAGGTGCAGGGCGAGCATGGTTCCCTTTTGGATCTCCAGGAGCATGTTCACCAGCTTCTCCTGCGTCAACTGGTATCCAGCGAGTGGTCGCCCGAACTGGAGCCGGCTGCCGGCATACTCCAAGGCGGCCTCATAGGAGTCGCGGGCTGCGCCCATCGCTCCCCACGCGATGCCGTACCGGGCCTCGTTCAGGCAGGAGAACGGTCCACGAAGTCCGACGGCACCCGGGAGGATTGCCTCCGGACCCAGCCTTACGCCGTCGAACTCTATGTCGCATTGGATTGATGCGCGCATTGAGAGTTTCGGTTCGATCGGCGTGGCCGTTACGCCCGGCGTGCCCGCGGGTACCAGGAAGCCGCGGATGCCGTCGTCTGTTTGGGCCCACACCACCATGACGTCGGCAATTGAGGCGAGTCCGATCCAGCGCTTGGCGCCGTTGAGGACCCAGCCGTCGGAGGTCTCCCGGGCGAAAGTGGCCATCGATGATGGATCCGAACCGGCCGTCGGCTCCGTCAACGCAAAGCAGCCGATCAGTTCACCGGCGGCCATCCGTGGCAGCCACTGTTCTTTCTGCTCCTCCGAGCCCCACTTGTGAATGGCCGTCATCGCGAGCGAGCCCTGCACTGAGACAAAGGTTCGGATCCCGGCATCGCCGGCCTCCAGTTCCATGGCTGCCAGGCCATATTCGACGGCGGTGCGTCCGGGGCAGCTGTAACCCTCCAGATGCATTCCCAGGACGCCGAGTTCGCCCAACTCCGGCACGATCTCCCGAGGAAAGACTGCGTCCTCATACCAGCGCGCGATGTTCGGCCGGATCCGCTGGGTGGTGTAATCCCGCACTGTCTCGCGGAGGGCCAGCTCTTCGCTGGTCAACAGGGAATCAAGGGCCAGCACATCCGAGGTGTTCGTCGTTGAATCGCTCATTCCAGCATCCTAAGTGGCTGGATGCACGCAGTGGACGGATGCACCGCGCCACCAGCCGGGTCGGGCCGCCGTCGGGCGTTTAAGTAGTATGTATTCCGGGAGCCACTGGGATCCCCACTGCACAAAGAAAATATTGGGGGACAAAGACATGGCACTGCCCGGCGTCGATTTACAGGCTAAGGCGGAAGCCGGGAAGTCTGCATCCACCGCTTCAAAGACACTCCGTTGGCTCCCGTGGGCGCTCTTGATCGGGCCCGTGTGGCTGATGCTTGCTGGCTGGAGTAAGGAGGGCCTGGACTTCAGTGTCTACTGGTTCGGCGGAAGCATCCTCAACGAGGCCGGTGCCTCGCCCTCGGACTTGTACGGCCCAAGTGTTGCCGCCGCCGGAGGACCGGATCTTCCCTTTACCTATCCGCCGTTCGCAGCGCTCATCTTTGGCTTGTTGGCACTCTGGCCGCAACCCGCCGCGCTGATGCTGTTCAACGTGGCCGGCGTAGCGATTGCCGGCTGGGTCGCCGCCACCATAGTGAAGTACTGGGCCTCCAAGCACGACTGGCGAACTGCATTGTCATCCGCCCGCGCCCGCTGGATTGCCGGGGCGCTGTTCCTGGCTGTCCTGTTCCTTGGTCCGTGGCGTGAAACGCTGGCGTTCGGCCAGATCAACATCCTGCTCATGGGCTTGATGGCTGTCGACTTGCTGGGCGCCTCCGGGCGCCGGGGGTTCCGTGGCAGCGGCTTCCTGGTGGGCATAGCGGCGGGTATCAAGCTCACGCCCCTTGTCTTTGGCCTGTACTTCCTGATGCGTAAGGACTGGCGTGGACTGGCCAACATGTCCATCGGTTTCGCCGGTACCGTCCTCCTGGCATGGGTGGTTCGGCCAGCCGAGTCGCTGCAGTTCTGGCTGGAGATACTCCCTGACACGTCCCGGATCGGCGGCGCCGGCTACGTGGACAACCTCTCGATAAAGGGCGCGTTGCTTCACTTCGGCGTGCCGCAGGATTCAGTGACGGTTCCCTGGCTAGCGCTCAGCCTTGGCACGGTGGTGCTCGCGGCCTTCCTGATCCGCGCGGCCAGCTTGCAGGGAGCCCGCGTCATTGCAATAGCGACGACGGCACTGACCATGCTGCTCATCAGCCCCGTCTCGTGGTCCCACCACTGGGTCTGGATGGCAATCGTTCTGCCGGCCTTCGCCTGGACCATCAAGGAAACCCCGGGCCGGTACAGGGCGCAGAGAATTCTGATGACCGCTGTGCTGGCCGTTTCCACGCTGGTCTTCTTTTATTCTCCAAAGACCATCGGCACGGCTCTGGGTGCCGCGGACCTCAACGTCCAGACGCCGGGGCTGTGGATCATGGCATCGAGCGCAGGGGTGTTCTGCGCCGTGGTGATCCTGGTCTGCTGGCTTGTGGCGCTGCGGCGGGATGCCGTCCTGCCGGATGGCGTGCCTGCCCGGCTCCGCCAGTGGGCCATGGCACGGCGCTGAACGCAGGCTACTCGCCGCGCACCAGCCCGACCTCGGTGTGTTCACCGGTGAAGAAGCCACGCGTGGCAGGTGCGAAACGGCACACGATGGCCAGCACCACACCCAGGAGCAGAAGCAGGACACCGCTGACAAAGGCTCCGCCGATCCCAAAGATCTGCGTATCACCGTATTCCGGATCCCACATTTGCACCGCTGAAATGAAGAACGCCACAGTCAGCGACACCGCTCCCAGGAAGGGCAGGATGCCGCGGAACCACAGGTTGCGGGCAGAATCCCGGAGCGTTGAGCGGAAGAACCACACGCACGCGAAACCGGTCAGGGCGTAGTAGAACGCGATGAACAGGCTGATGGCACTGATGGAGTCCGCAAGGAGGTCCTCGCTGAGGAAGCTCATGGCCACGTAGTACGCCACGGCAGCCACACCCATCACCTGGGTTGAGAAACCCGGTGTCTGGAACCTTGGGTGGACCTTGCCAAACCGCGCCGGAAGGGCACCGTGCACGCCCATGGACAGCGTTCCCCGGGCTGTGGGGAGGATGGTGGTCTGCGTTGAGGACAGGACGGATGCCAGCACAGCCACCACGATCAGCCAACCCCAGGGACCCAGCACTACGTCCTTCATGGCCAGGAACACGTCATCCTGGTTGGCTTCATTGCCCAGGCCAATGCCTTCGGTCCCGACACTCGCGTACATCATGACCAGCAGCGCCACGGAGACGTAGATTGCCACCAGGACGAACGCCGAAATAACGGCACCCCGGCCTGGAGTCTTCGCAGGGTTTTCCGTCTCTTCGTTCAGGGCCAGGCAGGTGTCCCAGCCCCAGTAGATGAACAGGGCCAGCAGAACCCCATGAACTACGGCGCTGGGATCGGCGAACGCACCCGCGGGGTTGAACCACTCAAGGTCGAAAGGCTGGACGGTGGGGCTGCTGTCGGCTGTTCCAGGCGCGCCACCGGCGATCCCAACAATAATGGCCACCGCAAAGATGCCCAGGGAGATGTACTGGATGTAAGTCAGGGTCCGCTGGACGTGCTCGCCAAGCCGTATCCCGCGGTGGTTCACGTAGGTCATGAAGGCGATGAACAACACCCCGGTGGCGGTCACCAACCACGTGTTCCCTGCCAGGGAACCGTCGCCGACCAGCAACCATAGGTACTTCCCGGCAATTTGGGCCAGGTTGGCGAGGACCACGATGCCGGCCAACGCCACGCCCCAGCCGCCCAGCCAGGCCGCCCACGGCCCGAAGGCTTTGCGGGCCCAGAAGAACGTGGTGCCACAGTCAGGGAGCGCACTGTTCAACTCGCGGAACGCGTATGCGATGAACAGCACCGGGATGAAGCCAAGGACCAGGATCAGGGGGGTGTAGTTGCCGTTGACGGCAACAATGAGCCCCAGCGTAGCGGCCAGCGAATACACCGGTGCCGTGGATGCCAAACCGAGCATGACGGAGTCGCCAAGGTCCAGGATCCCTGCATGGAGGCCTTTGGAAGGTACGACGACGGTACGGTCGCCGCCCGCTGAACCGCCGTCCGGCGTCGAAATTTCAGTGCTCAAAGTGCAGCTCCATAAGAAGTAGTGGTGGGCGCGGCAGGCGCCGGGGCATCAATGGTGTTGGGAACGAAGCGGCAGAAATAGTCCGTGATGGGGCCATCGGATTCACGGATGCCGCAGCCCACGGACTCGCCGTCCACCACCCACAGACCAAGCACCGGATGGTTTCCATCGAAGTCGGAGAGAGCGTGGTACTGCTGGAAGCACCACCCTTCGCGGCCATAGCCGCCGGGCTGCTGCAGCTCGATGCCGGTGGCATGGATACGGATGTTGTCGCCCTCGCGGCCGTGAAGGGGCTTGGCCACCCATTCCTTGAGCGGGCCAGGATCGCCAAGGTAGGCCGGCAGCAGGTTCCCGTGGCCGGGGTAGAGGTGCCACAGTGCAGCCAGCAGGGCTTTGTTGGAGAGCAGCATCTTCCACGCCGGCTCTACCCACCGGGGGTTGTGCGCCCGCGTCAGCAGCCGGTGCCCGAAAGGTTCCTTCATCATCAGTTCCCACGGGTACAGCTTGAACATGGTGCTGATCATGAAATTGTCCAGGTCCACAAAGCGGTTCAGGTTCGGGTCCCAACCGATATCCGACATATTGATGCCGATGGTCGTCCACCCACCCTGGCTCGCCACATCCCGCATGTAGGCGGCAGTCATCCAGTCCTCGCCGGACTCTTCGGCCTCCGAATGGGCCACATGCAGTGTGCTCATCCCGGTGCGGAACTGCAGTTTTTTCCATTGCCGGATCAGCGCCTCATGGATTCCGTTCCACTGGTCCTTTTCCGGGAACACATCCTGCAGCCAGAACCACTGCGCAACGGAGGCTTCAATAAGGCCTGTGGGCGTGTCGGCGTTGTACTCCAGCATCTTCGCCGGCCCACCCTTGCCGTCATAGATGAAGTCGAAGCGCCCATAGATATCCATGTCCCCCGCCTGCAACGACTCACCGGCAAGCTCCAGCGCCTGTTGGCCGATGCCAATATCTCCCATGGCCCCGGTGGCGAGGAACTTTGCCGCTTCCAGGCACATGAGGTGCATGTCCTCGGCAGTCTTCTCGAGGGTCTCCACCTCGTCCATGGTGAATTCGTAATACGCCGACTCGTTCCAGTACTCGATTTTGCGGCCATCGGGCATGGTGGTGGTCGAAAACACCAGGCCTTGTTCTTCGATCTTCTTTTTCCAGTCCGGCCTGGGCTCGGAGGGCAAACGCCGCACGCCTAGCCTCCCGAGCTTCCGCCGCTTTTGGAGCTGCTGCCAAAGCCGCCACGGCTGACTGTGCCGCCCTTGGTGCTGTAGCCCGTTGAAGTCTTGGCGCCTTGTGGAACTGTCTTCGTGTAGCTGGGGTAGGAGTTGCGGTTCTGTCCCACAGCGGGCACGCTGGCTCCCCGCGAGTAGAAGTACCAGGCGTAGATGGCGGAACCGCGGCCATCGGAGCTGCTGTTGTTGCACTGGGAATCGTCCACGCGCTCGCCGGTTTCATCGTTGAAACAGACCTGCGCGTAGTCGGCCTCTTGTTCGCTGCTGGCGACCACGGCCGTGATGGTTCCGGCCAGAAGGGCCGTCACGCCCAGACCCACGACGACGGTGCGGCGCCGGGAGCGCTTCTTCCGGGCCTCGGCTTGGGCTGCTTCGCGTTCACGTTCCTTGGCGAACGGGTCAAGGATGGGGAGCGGATGGCCGGGCGCGGGCTTGGAAGGGCCGGGCTGGGATGCGCCGGGCTGGGAAGAGCCTGGCTGGGATGTGCCGGGCTGGGATGCGCCAGGAGCTTTGTCCGTGTCGTCATCGGCAGGAGGGATCAGCTCCGGATGGAGCTCGGGTTTGGGCACCAGCCACGGCGGTGGCTTGGGCGGATTCTTGCCCGCGTCCGGACCTTGGCCACCACCTGCAGCACCGCTGCCTGACGCGCCGCTGCCCGACGCGCCGTTTCCTGAAGCGCCGCTGCCTGCGGCGCCTTCGTTCGGGTCCATGTATATCCCCCTGGATAGACCGTTGGATTGTCCGGTGCCATGCCGGACCAGATGCTGAAAGCAAGCCTAGTCCTTGAGCGGGGCGCGGGCACTGCTGTCAACCGAAGGTGGGCAGAACTGCCCATCTTGCCAACCGTGGAAGGATGTAGCCATGCCAGCTCCTGAAGCACAAAGCAGCGACTCCGACGCCGTTCTGCTGCGCCTTCCCGCTGTTCGGGGCATCGGCCGTGGACGCGTTGTGACGGGCCTTGTCCTTGCCCTGCTGTTGCCGCCGGGCGTCGAAGTCATGGTCACCGTTTTGGGCTTCCGAAACTTCGCCATGATCATGCTCCTTCAGCTGGCGGCGGCCGTGGCCGTTGCCGCAATCGGAGGCCTGTGGCCCGCCGTGGTCGCGGCGGTCCTGGGTAGTTTCCTGCTGAACTATTTTTCCGCCGAACCCGTGGGCTCCCTGTCCATCGCTGATCCAACCACCCTGTTTACCCTGGTGGTTTTCCTGGCCGTGGCTTGCGGCGTGGCGCTCGCGGTGGGACTGGCAAGCCGCAGGGCCCAGGAGGCTGCGAGGTCCGAGGCCGAGGCGACTGCCCTGAGCGAGTTGGCCCTGCGCATCCTCAGTTCCGACGGCAGCCTTGAATCCTTCCTTGAGAAAGTCCGCGGAAATCTCGGCATGGAGGCTGTGACGCTCTTGGGATCGCCGGGACCGGACAGCGTCGCAGTGCCGGGAGCACCGCCGCAGTGGCGGATTCTTGCGAGCGCCGGCCCCAATCCGCCGGTGACCCATGCTGCCGCGGACCATGCCGCCGTCGTCGATCCCCACTACACGCTGTTGTTGCGCGGTGGTGCGCTGTCCTCCCAACACCAGCGTCTGCTGGCGGCCTTCGGAGCGTTTGTGGTGGCTGTGCGTGAGCGGCAGCAGCTGGTCAAGAGCAGGCGGGACAACCTTCGCCTGGCCGAGGGAAACAAGATGCGGACGTCTATCCTTCGCGCCGTTTCCCATGATTTGAGGACGCCGTTGGCCGGAATCAAACTGGCTGTGAGCAGCTTGCGGCAGGAAGAGGTCCAGTTCCCTCCGGACGTGGAGAAGGAGTTGTTGGAGACGATCGAGAATTATGCGGACCGCCTTGACCATTTGGTGGACAACCTGCTGGATATGTCCCGGATTACCGCCGATGCCGTGAACCCTTTGCTCGCGGGCACCACCTGGACCGAAATATTGCCCGAGGCACTTCGAGGGATCCCGAAGGATCGGATACGCAGCGAGTTGCAACCCAACCTGCCGCCCGTAACAGCCGACGCCGGCATGTTGGAGAGCGTCGTGGCGAACATCGTTGAAAACGCGGTGAAGTACGCACCTGGTTCGGACGTTGTCCTGACTGCGCGTGCGGGTGCCGGGATAACGGTGGGGGACAAGCCTGCCAGCGAACTGAGGATCGTGGACCATGGCAGCGGGGTGGGACACAACGAGGTGCTTGAGATGTTCCAGCCCTTCCAGCGGCTTGGCGATTCGCCCGCCCCGGTAGGCGGCGCGGGCGGCGGAATCGGGTTGGGACTTGCGGTGGCCAAAGGCTTCACGGAAGCCATGGGCGGCACGCTCATGGCGGAGCCGACGCCAGGTGGCGGCTTGACCATGGTGGTTACGTTGCCGCTGTGGACCGGTCATGGGGGAGGCAGGGCATGACCCGTGTGCTGATCGTTGAGGACGAAGCCCAGATCGCACGGGCCATGCAGGTCACCCTGCAGGCCCACGGGTACCAGGCAATGACCGTTGGAAACGGCGCCGATGCCTTGAACGCCGTGGCGAGACAAAGCGTGAACATTGTTGTGCTGGATCTTGGATTGCCGGACATGGACGGGGTGGAGATCATCCGCCGCATCCGTGGGTGGAGCAGCATGCCCATCATCGTGCTGTCCGCCCGGCATGCCTCGGAGGACAAAGTTGAAGCGCTCGACGCCGGTGCGGACGACTACGTGACCAAGCCCTTCGGACTGGATGAGCTGCTTGCGCGGCTTCGGGTTGCCTCGCGCCGGGTCCTTACCGATCGGGAGGAACCTACCTTGGCGACGTCGGACTTCATGGTGGACCTGGCGGGCAAGAAGATCGTGAAGGACGGGTCAGAGGTGAGGCTGACGCCCACCGAGTGGAACATCCTGGAGTTGTTGGTGCGGAACAAGGGGAAGCTGGTGAGCCAGCAGCAGATCCTGACCCAGGTCTGGGGTCAGGCCTATGCCAAGGAGACGCAATATCTGCGGGTGTATATTGCCCAGTTGCGGCGAAAGCTGGAGCGGGACCCGGCCGCGCCGCGGCACCTGCACACTGAAGCGGGAATGGGTTACCGGTTTGATCCTTAAATCCGGTTCCCCGTCCGTAAACTGTTGTCCATGAACACCGCATCCCTCCTCGCTGTCTGCCGTGTCCACCAGTTGTTGCCGGACCCGGAAGGAAGCGTTGGCGTCACGGCGATAGATAAGCGTCCTGTGGAAGGCCCCGTGAAGATCCACAAGCTCGGCGTACACGGCGACGTCCAGGCCAACAGGTTCGATCACGGCGGTGAAGACCAGGCTCTGTATGCCTATTCCCAGGCGGATGCCGATTACTGGTCGGCCGCACTGGATCGTGAGCTTCCAGCCGGCGTCTTCGGGGAGAACCTGCGCGTGGAGGGAATCGCGACCACGGGAGCCGTCATTGGTGAACGTTGGAAGATCGGGCTGGATGTGGAGGTGGAGGTAACGTCACCGCGCGTCCCGTGCGCCACCTTCCAGCGCTTGCTGGACGAGCCGCAATGGGTGAAGCGCTTCACGCAGGCCGGGCGGGTTGGAACCTACCTGCGTGTGATCAAGACGGGGACGGTGTCCGCGGGAGACCACATTCACCAGCTATTCGTACCGAAGCACGGCATTACTGTTGGCCAGTGGTTCAGCGAGCCCACACCGGACATGGTGCAAACCCTGCTCGATGCCGAGGCAGACGGGGAGATCCGGCTTCAGGACGAATACCACGGGAAGTTCGAGAAAGTCCTTCGGCGAAACGGGTTCTAAGCCTTCTTGAACGGGCTGCGCGGCTTGTTGGGGTGCTGTATGGAGGCTGCCTGGAGTAGCCGAGAGTCCGGGTGTGCTCAAGCTCACCTTGTCTCCATCAGCACTCAACTCGCGGTGATGGCACTCTGTGCCCTACACTTGAAATATCCCCCACTCCGGAAATCCCTTTATCCTGCCCAATTCTTGAGGCAGGACTGGTAAGTGTTGGGGCCCGCAAATGTGTGCGGGCATTTTCATAGGGAGAGCCGGCTAAAGAAAACGCTGTACAGACTGCTGGGATAGCAGCCAAGAGATGCAGCGGGAAGTCCTGCCATGGGATTGCGATAGCGCCGGACTTCTTGCGAAAGCAGGGCACCTTTGCCTGGCTCTTCGCGACGAGTAATGCGGCCAAGCCCAACCGGGCCGCGCCGACTGCCCTATGGATGAGGAATTTCCCCCTATGACCGAAAATCTCAACGAAAACTTCGACGCCCCCAACGCTGAGTCTGCTGACGTAGCAGAGACCGCCGCTGAAGGCACCGCAGTAGAAGCACCGGCCGCCGCCGCTGCCCCCGTCGAGAACGCTGCACCCGAGTCTGCAGCCCCCACCTTCACCGAAGCTTCTGCCCCCAAGGTAGAAGACGAGGAAGAAGAAGGCGTCCGCTTCGTCGATCTTGGCATCGATGGCCGCGTTCTGGCCGCACTGCAGGATGTCGGGTATGAAAAGCCGTCCCCCATCCAGGCAGCCACCATCCCGCTGCTCCTCGAAGGCCGCGACGTCGTCGGCCTGGCCCAGACCGGTACCGGCAAGACCGCAGCCTTCGCTGTCCCTGCCCTGTCCCGCCTGGCGGAGCTGCACGACCTCAACGGCCCGTCCCGCAAGACCCAGGCATTGGTCCTGGCGCCGACGCGTGAACTCGCCCTCCAGGTTGCCGAAGCGTTCACTTCCTACGCCAAGCACATTGACGACTTCACCGTGCTTCCGGTTTACGGTGGTTCCGCTTACGGTCCCCAGCTGGCCGGCCTTCGCCGCGGTGCACAGGTTGTTGTCGGTACCCCCGGCCGTGTGATCGACCACATTGCCAAGGGCTCCCTGGACCTCTCCGAACTCCAGTACCTGGTGCTGGATGAAGCTGACGAGATGCTGCGCATGGGCTTCGCCGACGACGTAGAGCAGATCTTCCAGCAGACTCCGGAAACCCGCCAGGTTGCACTGTTCTCTGCCACCATGCCGGGCCAGATCCGCCGCATGTCCAAGCAGTACCTGAACAACCCTGCTGAAATCTCGGTGAAGTCCAAGACCACCACCGGTGCCAACACCAAGCAGCGTTACCTCCAGGTCATGGGCCCGCACAAGCTGGATGCCCTGACCCGCATCCTCGAGGTTGAAGACTTCGACGGCGTCATCGCCTTCGTGCGCACCAAAATGGCAACCGAGGACCTCGCCGACAAGCTGAAGGCCCGTGGTTTCCAGGCTGCCGCCATCAACGGCGACATCCCGCAGCAGCAGCGCGAACGCACTGTTGACGCGCTGAAGGAAGGCCGCATCGACATCCTGGTTGCTACCGACGTCGCAGCCCGTGGCCTTGACGTTGAGCGCATCAGCCACGTCATCAACTACGACATCCCCCACGACACCGAGTCCTACGTCCACCGCATCGGCCGTACCGGCCGTGCAGGCCGTTCCGGTGACGCCATCCTGTTCATGACGCCGCGGGAGAAGTACCTGCTGCGTTCCATTGAGAAGGCTACGCGCCAGCCGGTGGAGCAGATGCACCTGCCCACGGCCGAGACCGTGAACACGCTGCGCCTGGGCAAGTTTGCTGAACGCATCACCGAGACCCTCGAGTCCGAGGATGTTGCAGCATTCCGCGACCTCATCTCCTCCTACGAGGAAGAGCACAACGTACCGGCCTCGGAGATCGCCGCTGCACTGGCCGTCATGGCACAGGGCGGACAGCCGCTGCTGGTCAAGGAACTGCCTGCAGCTCCTGAGTACCAGAAGCGCGAGCGCTCCAAGGACGGCTTCGGCTCCCGTGGCCCGACCCGTGCACTCACCGAGGGCAACGCCACCTACCGGATCGCCGTCGGACGCCGTCAGCGCGTCATGCCGGGGTCCATCGTGGGCGCCATTGCCAACGAAGGTGGCATCTCCTCCGCACAAATCGGTGGCATCGACATCCGCTCGGACCACTCCCTGGTGGAGCTCCCGGCAGACCTCAGCCCCGAGCAGTTGCGCGCACTGTCCCGCACCCGCATTGGTGGCGAACTGATCCACCTTGAGCTGGACAACGGACGCAGGCCCAACAGCGACCGTGGCAGCTACGCCGGTGGTGGCGCCGGTGGCCGTGGTGGCTACGGCGACCGCGAAAACCGTGGTGGCGGCAACTTCAAGGGCAGCGGTGGGTTCAAGAAGGACTTCCGCAAGTCCGAAGGTGGCGAGCGTTCCTCTGCCGACCGCGGCGGCCGCACGTACAGCGACCGCTCCGAGCGCACTGCAGGCAGCTTCGGCGATCGTGACCGCGGCCAGGCCAGCGGCTCCCGCTTCGGCGGACACGGCGACGGCGCCCGCAAGCCCCGCAGCGGTGGCGAAGGCGGACACCGCGACTTCAACCGCAAGGGCAAGTGGTAAACACTAAGTAGTTCCCGTCAGGGGGTCGGCTTTCGGGCCGGCCCCCTGTGGCGTTTAACCCGTCAATTCCGGGCCTTGTTCGATATACGGGGCCTTGAACGACGGGTATTTCGAACAAGACCGGGATTTCTGCGGAGGTCCTGGAAGCCTTGGAACGGCCGGAGTGCCGCCGTACGATCGAGGTGCTACGAGTGGCGTAGCTGCGAAGAGCCTGAGGGTCGCAAGCTGAATGTAGGAGGGTTCCGATGGGATTGCTCGACAACTTGAAGAAGAACCTGGGCCGTGGTGAGAAACATCACCTAAGCCCGGATGCCAGTGTCCCGGATGCCAGCGTGGTGGATGCCGGTGAAAAGGGTCACAGGAACCAGGGTGTGGCCACCGGCTCGGACACCTCAGTTGATCCTGCCGACCAACCCGCTGCCGCCCCCTCCGCTGCCGCCCCCTCCGCTGTGGACCAGGCGGCAGAGGATGCTGCCGCCGTCGATGCTTCTGCTTCGAGCAAGGCGGCCGCGGAAGCTGCCGCAGCCCAGGCCGCCGAACAGCAGGCGGCAGCCAACGCTGCAGGCGCTGGGATCGCCGAACAGGCCGGCTTGGATCCGGAAGCCCCGGAGATCCAGCCAGTGACCCGCCAGGCAGCCTCTGAGGCCGCTGCCGAGGCAGGACAACGTGGTCCAGTCGCCCCGCGCGTCACGGAGGTTGTGGTTGAGCCCGGCGACACGATGAGCGGCATCGCTGCGCAGTTCGGGGTGGACCTCGGAGCCCTGATCGCAACGAATGCTGACACAGTGCCCAACCCGGATCTCATCTACCCCGGACAGGTGCTCCGGCTACCCTGATTTGGGCGTTATCTGGATCAGGAAAACGGCGTCTGCGCAAATTGTGTCGGCGCCGTTTTTCCCCGGATTTTCGCCGATTTGTAGCTTCTGAAAACGTCCGGTAGAGTATTTACTCGTTGCCCCCCTAGCTCAGTGGTAGAGCGCGTTCTTGGTAAGAACGAGGTCACCGGATCGATTCCGGTGGGGGGCTCTGAATGAGGGCCTGTGTCAAGGCGGTTTTGACCGGCTTGACACAGGTTTTTCTCATTCGTGGCGGTGTAGCTCAGTTGGTTAGAGCGCACGACTCATAATCGTGAGGTCGGGAGATCGAGCCTCCCCACCGCTACAGAGCAAGACCCCGCAGGTGTCATCTGCGGGGTCTTTTCATTTGCCCGACCGCGCCACCTTTCCATCTGGGACAGAATGGGTGCATGAGCCGAATCGCAATCATTGGCGGCCACGGCAAAGTGGCCCTTCATCTATCCCGGATTCTTAGTGGCGAAGGTCACGATGTCACGTCGTTCGTTCGGAATCCCGATCATGTGGCAGATGTCACGGAGACGGGAGCCACTGCGCAAGTGCTGGACGTGGAAAACTCGACGACGGCGGAACTCGCCCAGGCGCTCAAGGGCCACGATGCCGTGGTCTGGTCGGCGGGGGCCGGTGGGGGTAACCCGGCCAGGACCTATGCCGTGGACCGGGACGCCGCCATCCGATCCATGGACGCAGCCAAGGAAGCCGGCGTTAAGCGTTACGTGATGGTGTCCTACATCGGCAGTGCCAAGGATCACGGCATTCCCAAGGACCACCCTTTCTTCCCTTATGCAGAGTCCAAAGCAGTGGCCGATGACTACCTGCGCAGTAGCGGCCTGGACTGGACAGTGCTGGGACCGGGAACCTTGACCGAGGAGCCGGCGTCCGGGTTGATCGAAGTCAACCCGGCCAACCCTGGCAACGGCACCGGGACGTCCCGTGCCAACGTTGCTTTGGTGGCCGCTGCCGTCCTGGAACTTCCCGGCACTATCCACCGGACCATCACTTTCAAGGATGGAACCGTTGACGTGGTGGATGCCCTGACCACGGATTGACGTGGCAAGGGATCTATGGACCCCGGGATAGGTTGGTAGGTAGCTTCCGTGGGCCAGGCCTGCCGGAAGCTCGTACAACTTCTGGGGAAGCGGGAACATGGATCAGCTGGCACTCATTATCGGATTGCTGCTTGCCACTGTGCTGGCCGTCGGCCTGGGGGACAGGCTTCGGCTTCCTTATCCGGTCCTGATGCTGCTCCTGGCTGTTGCGCTGACGTTCATTCCCGGCTTTCCTGAGTTTGAGATTTCGCCGGAGCTGATCCTGCCGATCTTCCTCCCGCCGTTGCTCTTTGCCACTGCGCAGAAGAGTTCCTGGGCCGTTTTCCGCGTCCGGTGGCGGACGCTGCTACTCATGGCTGTCGCTTTGGTGGTGGTTTCCACCGCGGTGGTGGCTGGTGCTGCGTGGCTCATGATTCCTGGTATCGGGATCCCGGCAGCGATTGCTTTGGGAGCCATGGTGGCGCCGCCGGATCCGGTTGCCGTGGAGTCAGTGGCTGGCCGCGTTCACATGCCCAGGCGGCTCATTACTGTTCTGCAGAGCGAGGGCCTTTTCAATGACGCCGCCGCAATCGTGATCTTCCAGGCAGCAGTCGCTGCCACGGTGTCCGGTAGCGAAGTGGGCCCCAATGTCATCCTGCAGTTTGTGGTGGGTGCTGCCTTGGCAGTGGTCATTGGCATTGCCATGGGCTGGCTGACCAAGTTCATCACGAAGCTTGTGACGTCCATGGTGGCACGCAGCGCGGTCACGCTTGTGGTTCCGTTTGCTGCGTACATCCTGGCGGAAGAGCTGCACGCATCAGGTGTGGTGGCCGTCGTCGTGACTGCCCTGGAGCTGCAACGCCACGCGCGGCCGCAGGACGCTGCTGAGCGCATTACCCGGACAGCCTTCTGGGACGTGGTGGAGCTGCTGGCCACCGGACTGGCCTTCGGCCTGGTGGGCTTGGAGATCCGTCACGTCATCCGTGACGAGGGGACGGCGATTTTCGGGATGATTGGCGTTGCCGTGGTGATTTGTATCCTGGTGTTCGTTGTCCGCTACCTGTGGCTCGGGCTGCTTGCGCTCACGGCCCACCGGCGGCGGAATCTGCTGCAGCCAACCTCGCCCAAGGAAGTACTCATCCTGACATGGTGTGGAATGCGTGGGCTGGCCACCCTGGCCCTCGCTTTGGCGCTTCCCGTGACCCTGCCTGATGGGAGTGACTTTCCCGCACGGCACGAAATCCTCGTCATCGCCTGCGCTGTGCTTCTGGCCACGTTGGTTCTGCCGGGCCTGACACTTCCCTGGCTGATGCGGGTCCTGAAAGCCACGGAGGACGGTTCCCATGAAAAGGACGCGGCACGCGTTCTGGCCAAACGTGCCCAGTCGGCAGCGGTCTCGGCGCTGAAGGACCATGAGCTCATGAAGGAACTCCCGGCGGACAAAGTGGCACTGGTCAAGGAAAAGATGCGCCGGCTCCACGCAGAGCTGCTGGATGGGACGTTGCGCAACGAGTCAGCGGCGGAGAAACGCAAGCGGGGCCGTGAACTTGCCATTGCCGTGCAGACGATCGCGCTGGATGCCGCCCGTCAGGAAGTGGTGGAGGCGCGTAATGAGCCCGGGACTGATCCTGAAGTGGCAGATCGTGTCCTGAGGCAGCTGGATTTGCGCACCATGTCAATGCCGGAATAGCACCGCGCAGGCCCGGGTTGCAGTCGGGCGCTGGACACGATCAGGAGGCGTCCGCGCGCTTCGGCAATGACGAGGGGGAGAGGTCCAGCGCGTGCTCCTCGACGTAGTCCAGGGCGTGGCGGATCGCGCCGAGGGACACAATGCGGTCACCGAGGGTGGAGGTTGCCAGCCGCGGGGGAGTGAAGGTGAAGTCCGGCAACTGCTTTTCAATGGCTGGGATCAGTGCATGGGCAGAGGCGGCGACGGCTCCCGCAATAACCACCAGCTCAGGGTTGACCAAGGTACTGATCGAGCCGATGACGCGGGCCATGCGGTGCGCCACACGGTCCAGGGCCTGACGGGCGGCGTGGTCGCCTTCCGCGGCTGCCTTGAAGACCATCTCCGCTGTTAACGCTGCAGGATCATCCCCGCAAAGTTCCCGCAGCTTCGTGGTCGGGGTATCGTCAAGCGCTTCCCGCCCCCACAGCACGGCGTAGTGGGCGATGCCGTACGTGTCGCCCACGCCGTCGACGGTGTCCAGGTATCCCAGTTCCCCAAAGCCGCCAAGCTGCCCGTGGAGCAAACGGCCGGATTCGAGGATTCCGGAACCCAGACGGTCGCCGGCGAGCATGACCACGAGGTTGTCGGCTCCCTGCGCGGTGCCCTGCCAGCGTTCCGCGAGGGCTGCGAGGTTGGCATCGTTTTCCACGAGTACCTGCCAGCCATGCCGCTCTGCAACAATCCCGCGGACATCGAAGGATTTCCAGAATTCCTGGACGGTGAGGACCTCGCCGTCGCGGCTTACCGGGGCAGCAACTCCCACAGACACTGCAAGGATCGAGTCTGCAGGTACGCCGGCCTTTTTCAGGACGTCTGCTGCGATCCGGTCCAGCACATCTGCGCGCTCATTGGCGGAGACGTTGTACGTGCGGAAGGGCATCGTGACCTGGGATAAAGGTGTTCCGGCCATGTCGGCAACTATGGCGGTGATCTTATTGGCGCCGATGTCGATTCCGAGCACGCTGGCCGCGTTGTCGTCGAAAACAAAGCGGCGTGCCGGCCTGCCCTTGATGTAGTCTCCGGCCCCCCGCTGGTTTTCGAGTTCCTGGAGCCAGCCGAGCCGGACAAGTTCGTCGCAGATGGAAATGACGGTGGCGCGGGAGAGCCCGGTGGAAGCCATGAGTTCTGTGCCTGTTACCACACCGGCACCACGCATGGCCTTGAGCATCGCGCTGGCATTGACCCTGCGAACCAGCTGTGTTGACGGCGCAATCCCGATCAGCATTCGGCGCTCCCACCTTTTCAGCCGCCTACCGGAGTGATAGAGCGGTCTCTCTAAATTTAGTACATAAATTTAGATGACGACGTATTTCCCCCAAAGCTTGACCATGTGGCGCTCCTCACTAAATACTAGCGATAGGTCATAAATTTACCTCCTATCAAAACTCCGGTGGAGGTCGAATACGACCACCTCCCCCGACGGCATAGCGGCCACTGGGGGTCCGCAAGACGAAAGGACTATGGAGTCTGTGAAAGCTACGCGCAAGAAACGCATGGCAGCGATGGGCCTGGGCCTGGCTCTTCTGGCCGGCCTTCTCTCGGGCTGCACCGGGGAACCGGGCAAAGAGACCATCCGCTTCACCTTCAGCAAGCGGGAGGCAATCGGATTCATGACCAAGCTGGTTGCCGACTACAACGCTTCCCAGAACGAAACCGAGGTAGTCCTGGACACCTCGGGCGTCGACGTCGTGTCCGCGAGTTTCGTCCGCGGCAATCCACCGGACATCGCGCTTGCAAACTACAACATGGAGACGTCCCGCTTCGTCCAGCGCGGAGCGTTGAGCGACTTGTCCGGCACCCAGGCCGCCTCCCGCGTCCGCGAAGACCTCCAGCCGCTGATGGACCAGTACGGTTCCTACCCGGAGCGCACCAGTGCCCTGCCCTACTCAGTCATGGCGTCCTCGGTGATTTACAACAAGGAGATCTTCGCTGCGCACAACATCGCCGTGCCGAAGACCTGGAGTGAGATGATCGCGGCGTGTGAAGCGCTGAAAGCCGCTGGCGTGACGCCGTTCTACGCCACATGGAAGGACGACTGGACGATCGCCCAGGGGTGGTTTGACTACTCCGTAGGCGGGCAGGTGGACACCATTGACTTCTTCAGGAAGCTTGCTGCCGAGGGCACGAAGGTTGGGCCGGAATCCCCGGTGTCATTCCAGAAGGACTTCAACCAGCCAGTTGAGAAGATGCTGACGCTCGCGAAGAACTACGTCAACAAGGATGCTGCAAGCCGCGCCTACGGTGACGGTAATCTTGCTTTCTCGCAGGGCAAAGCGGCCATGTATCTGCAGGGGCCCTGGGCATTCAGCGAGATCGCCAAGACCGCCCCGGACCTCAAGCTCGGAACCTTTCCCCTCCCGATGACCGAGGACCCCAAGGATCTGCGCGTCCGGGTCAACGTGGACCTCGCGGCCTGGATTCCCGAGGCGTCCAAGCACAAGGACGCTGCCCGCACCTTCCTCGAGTACCTGTACCGTCCAGAGGTGATCGATGCCTACAACAAGTCGCAGTTGGGCTTCACACCCACCAAGGATTCTGCAAATGTTCCGGATCCCCGGATCGAGGGAATGGTGGAGTACTACGAGAAATCGCAGGTTTACCAGGGCCCCTCGGTACTCGTTCCGCGCACCATACCGATCATGAACTACACGCAGGCAATCGTGTTCGGCGCGTCCCCTGCATCCACCCTCCGCACACTCGACGCAGATTGGGCGCGCCTGGCCTTCCGCCAGTAGTGCAGAACACAGGAAGTCAGAATCATGTCCAGCATCAGCACCTCAACCACATCCGGGCAGAGCCGCCAAGGGCAGCGCAGCAGGCGGCGTGTGGAACCGATCTTCTACTTTTTCCTCGTGCCCAGCCTCATCCTGTTCACGCTAGCCATCACGATTCCGGGCATCATCGGTATCTTCTTCAGCTTCACGGACTCCATCGGAATTGGTGATTGGGAGTTCATCGGCCTGACAAACTACATAGCGATCTTCAGCGACCCCGCTATCCTGCAGAGCTACCTGTTCACCTTCGGTTTCTCCATCGTTACAGTGATCGCCGTCAACGTGATCGCCTTCCTCCTTGCAGTCGGCCTTACCGCGCGCATCCGGATGAAGTCGGCACTGCGGACCATTTTCGTCATCCCGATGGTGGTTTCCGGCATCATCATCGCCTACGTGTTCAATTTCCTGTTCTCGAACTCCCTGCCTGCCGCGGGGACTGCGGCGGGGATCCCCTGGTTGGAGACCAGCCTCCTGGCAAACCCGGACCTCGCGTGGATTGCGATTGTGGTTGTCACAGCATGGCAGGCGGTACCCGGGGCACTGCTCATCTACATTGCGGGACTTGTTGCAGTGCCCGGAGACGTCTATGAGGCCGCGGAAATCGACGGCGCGGGCAAGTTCCAGCAGCTGCTGAAGATCACCCTTCCGTTGGTGGCCGGTTACGTGGTCATCAACATCATTCTCGGGTTCAAGGGCTTCCTGAATGCTTACGACATCATCGTCGGGCTGACGAACGGTGGCCCCGGGACCTCCACCCGGAGCATTGCGATGACTGTCATTGCCGGCTTCAATGGCGGCGACTACGCCTACCAGATGGCCAACGCGACGATCTTCTTCGTGGTCGCCATCCTTATCTCACTCCTGCAGCTTTCGCTGACTCGCGGACGGAATGCACTCTGATGACCAAACAAACCACCCTCGCAATCGAGGACTTCTCCCACGTTGAAACCATCACCGCTCCAACCAGGCGACGGCGGTCGGCTCCGGCGATCGAGCGGGTCAACTGGCCGGCAACCACAGTGCTCGTCCTGTGCGCAGTGACCGTGCTGCTTCCCCTGTATGTCACGGTGTCCATGGCCTTCAAGACCCAGGGGCAGGCTGTGGATGGCAACGCCTTCTCATTTCCCGCTCCCTTCAGCCTCGACGGTTTCATCCAGGCCTGGACCCTGACGAACTTTCCCGTGGGTGCCGCGATGTCATTGCTGGTGACTGCAGGGACTGTCCTCGCCACCATCGTCCTTGCTGCATTCGCCTCCTATGCGATTGTGCGCAACTGGGAACGCCGGTTGTTCAGGTACTCGTTCTTCTACCTTCTCGGAGCGATGTTCATTCCGTTCCCGGTGGTTGCATTGCCGCAGATCCAGCTCACCGGTCGTCTTGGGCTGGACAACCCGTTCGGCGTTATCCTCCTGGCCACCATGTTCCAACTGAGTTTCAGCGTGCTGCTCTTCACCGCATTCCTGCGTTCCATACCCATGGAACTGGAAGAGAGTGCCCGGATCGATGGCGCTACGACTTGGCAGACATTCTGGAAGCTGATTTTCCCGCTGTTGGCGCCGATGAGCGCCACCGTGGGTATCTTCGCCTTCCTCTATGCCTGGAATGACTTCATGATGCCGTCGTTGATCATTTCCGATCCGGCGCTGCAGACCCTGCCGGTACGGCAAAACCTTTTTCAAACGCAGTTCAGCAACAACTACCACGTATCTTTCGCCTCCTACCTGATGGCGATGGCGCCCGCGATCGTCGCGTACCTCTTTACGCAGAGGTGGGTCATGGCTGGCGTGACACAAGGTGCCGTTAAGGGCTAGTGGATGTTGACCTTCCGTGCCCAGCGTTTCATACTGGTCCGGGATATAAATTTAGATTCTAAATCAAAGGAGTTTCGTGAGCACTTCCGCCACTCAGGCACACCGTACCGACGCAGAGCGAATGGCTGATCCGAACTGGTGGCGCCAGGCGGCTGTTTACCAGATCTACCCGCGCAGCTTCTCCGATTCCAACGGCGACGGCATCGGTGACCTCAAGGGCATCACCGCCAAGGTCCCGTACCTGAAGGAACTGGGGATCGACGCCGTTTGGCTGAGCCCGTTCTACCCGTCGGCGCTTGCGGACGGTGGCTACGACGTCGATGACTACCGCAACGTGGACCCCAAGCTGGGGACGCTTGAAGATTTCGATGAGATGGCAGCAGCACTGCATGCCGCCGGCATCAAGCTGGTGGCCGATATCGTGCCCAACCACTCTTCGGACCGCCATGAATGGTTCAAGGAGGCCTTGGCATCGCCCAAGGGCTCTGCAGCGCGGGAACGCTACATCTTCCGTGACGGCAAGGGGAAAAACGGCGAGCTTCCGCCCTCGGATTGGGACTCCGTGTTTGGCGGACCGGTCTGGGAACGCATCACCGAGCCCGATGGCACTCCCGGACAGTGGTACATGCACATCTTCGCCAAGGAGCAGCCCGACTTCAATTGGGACAACCCCGAGGTTCGCGAGGACTTCCTGAAGACCCTGCGGTTCTGGTCCGACCGCGGCGTGGACGGCTTCCGCATCGACGTCGCACACGGCATGGCCAAGGATCTCTCCGAGCCGTTGCCGATGAAGGCGGACCTCGAGGCCCGGGCCCACGGCACGGACGGTTTCGTAGACGGGTCACACCCGTTCTGGGACCGTGACGAAGTCCACCAGGTCTACGCGGAGTGGCGCAAGCTCTTCAACGAGTACAACCCGCCGCGCACTGCAGTAGCCGAGGCCTGGGTCCACGAATCGCGTCGCGCCCGCTATGCCAGCCCTGAGGGACTGGGCCAAGCCTTCAACTTCGACCTCCTGCAGGCCGACTTCGATGCGCCTTCCTTCCGGACCATCATCACGGAAAACCTGATCGCGGCCAAGGAAACCGGGGCGTCCTCCACCTGGGTGTTCTCCAACCACGACGTCGTTCGGCACGCCACCCGCTATGGACTGCCCAAGGGCGGTTCAGTTGCCAAGGGAACCAACGCTGCCCAGGATGTCTCGGCCGGCAAGCCAAAGGGCCAGGATGGCAAGGGCTGGCTGCTGGCCGGCGCGCCGGCGGAAGAGCTCGACGTCGAACTCGGCTTGCGTCGTGCCCGCGCCGCCACGCTGCTGCTCCTCGCGCTACCCGGCTCCGCCTACCTTTACCAAGGCGAAGAGCTTGGCCTGCAGGAAGTAACCGAAATTCCGGACTCCGAGCGGCAGGACCCGTCCTTCTACCGCAACCCAGGCGTGGAGATCGGCCGCGATGGTTGCCGCGTTCCGCTGCCGTGGACCGCAGAAGGACCCTCCTTTGGCTTCGGAGAAGGCAAGGCACACCTGCCGCAGCCGGAATGGTTCGCCAAGTACGCGGTGTCCGAGCAGGAAGGACGTGAAGGCTCAACGCTGGAGCTCTACCGCAAAGCACTGCGCCTGCGCAGGGAACTGCAGACCGACGAGGAACTCGAATGGGTCGAGACCGGAAACCAGGACGTTCTGCACTTCAGCCGTCCGGGCGGTTGGGAAACGGTAACCAACTTCGGAAGCGAGCCCTTCGCGCTTCCGGCGGGCACCGTCGTCGTGAGCAGCGGACCGCTGGAAGGCGGCATGCTCCCGGCCGACACCACAGCCTGGGTGGTCCGCGACGCGTAAGCGCCGGGCAGCCAACTGATTGAATACATGGATGAATAATGCGAACGGGCGCGGGCGCCTGATCTACGGCTGCATGGGTCTTGGCGGTCCCTGGGACGGAACGTCCTATGGTGCCGCGGAGATTGAACAGGCTGCCGCAGTCATCGAGGCAGCACAAGGTATCGGCATTGAATTGTTCGATCATGCTGACATCTACCGCAGCGGCAAGTCCGAAGCCGTCTTCGGGGAAGTCCTCGCCCGTTCGCAGGGCCTGCGCGGGAAGATCCTGCTGCAAACCAAATGCGGGATCAGGCTGGGGGAGCGCGGGCTGGACACGCACTACGACCTCAGCCGGGAAGCCATCCTTGAACGGGTCAATGAAAGCCTGAAGCGCCTTCAAACGGATTACGTAGACGTCCTTCTCCTGCACCGCCCGGATCCCTTGATGGATCCCCGCGAGGTGGCGGACGCCGTCGGGCAGCTTGTTACGGAAGGCAAGGTGCGGCAGCTGGGTGTGTCCAACATGTCCGGCGCGCAGATCGAGTTCCTGCAGGACTCCCTTGAGATGCCCATCATCGCCAACCAACTGGAGATGAGCCTGCTGCGGCGGGACTGGCTGGAAAGCACCGTACTGGTCAACCATGCGGACGGGCTGGGCTTCAACTTTCCGCATGGGACCCTGGAGCTATGCATGGCCAAGGGGATTGAGCTCCAGGCCTACGGCTCCCTGGCTCAAGGGCGCTACACAGGGGCGCCGTCCGGGGAAATGTCGCCGGCCGAGTCCGCTACGGCTGAAATGCTTCAGCGGCTCGCGCGGGAGAAAGGCACTACGCCTGAATCGGTACTGCTGGGGTGGCTGATGCGGCATCCGGCGCGGATCTCTCCCGTGCTGGGAACCACCAACCCCGGGCGGATCGCTGCCTGCTCTGATGCCGCCTCTGTGGCTGCCGCCATGTCCAGGGAGGAGTGGTACGGCCTGTGGCTGGCGGCCCGGGGAAGCAACATCCCCTAAAGCGCGTTTTACCCAACTGAGTCGCAGTTGTGCGCGTTATGACGTCTCAAAACGCGCTTAACTGCGACTCAGATGGGCTACAACAGCAACACATACGGGCCCCTACGAAACGCGAGCGACCGGGGCCACCACCGAGTAGGTGCTTGAATCACCCTGGATGGCCTGGCTTGCCTTGCCGTCGATGCTCACGGGAATGTCGCCGGCAATGGTGACGCGATTGAGCTTGCGCGGCTGTCCGTCGTAGTTGTCCGGGGCGTAGTGCTGGGTGATCCGGTTGTCGAACAAGACAACCTGGTTGGGCTCCCAATTCACCCGGACCACGTTCTCCGGGCGCGTCACATAAGCCTGCAGGAGCCTGATGATGTCCCGGGATTCTGTGTTGGACAAGCCCACGATCCGAAGCCGCTGCGCGAAGCCCCCAATGAACAATCCGCGCTCGCCGGTCAACGGGTGGACCCGCACCACGGGGTGGGCGGTTTCGAACTTCAGGCGGGTGAACTCCTTGCGGCGCTCCTCGGCATTCTGGTGCTCAAGGTTCTTGGGCACGGAGTAGTCGTAATCGTTGGTGTGGATGGCCCAGAGGGTGTCCGCGAAGTTGCGCAGTTCCTCCGGCAGGTCCTGGTAAGCGCCAGCGGAGGAAGCGATGAGCGTCTCCCCGCCATAGGCAGGCAGGTCGATGCTCCGCAGTGTGGAGGCCTGCGGCGGATTGACCACGAAAGTAACGTCCGTGTGCCAGTTATTCGCGGAGCCGTTCTCACTGTCCACCGGCAAGACGTTTTCTTCACCTTCCACGGACGCAACCGTGGGATGTGCCTTGGTAAGCGGTCCGAAATGGCTGGCGAACTTCACCTGGGCTTCGTCGGTGAGGATGTTGGCCTCCCGGAATACCAGGGCCTTGTGCTCGTTCAACGCGCCCCGGATCTGGGCGATCGTGTCCTCGCTGAGGTCTCCACTGATATCGAGTCCCCGGATTTCCGCGCCGATGCGGGAGCCCAGCTTGGCAAATTCAAGCTTGGTTTCGGTAATGAGGGTCATTGTTCTTTCCTTACTTTGTGATGGGTTGTGGCGGGTGCCACGGGGGTGGTTTTCAGGGGGCGTCCGCGCCTACTGCCGTCCGCCAGCGGGAGAAGTGGCGTTCCAGGGCGACCAGCAGGAAGTTCACGCCAAGGCCCAGCAGCGAGACTGTCAGGATGCCCGCGTACATATCAGGGATCAGGAAGCTGCTCTGCGCGTTCACGATCAAGTAGCCAAGTCCGGCCTTGGCGCCGACCATTTCGGCGGCAATCAGCACCAGGATTGACGCAGTGCCGGCCATCCGGATACCAGTGAAGATCGTGGGTACGGCGGATGGCAGGATGACTTTCTGGAAGAGTCGGAAACTGTTCAGTCCCAGCGATCGCGCAGCCCGTATGAGCAACGGATCCACGGTTTTCACTCCGGCGATCGTGTTCAGTAGCACCGGGAAGAAGGCCGCGTAAGCCACGATGCTGATCTTGGATTCCTCGCCGATTCCCAGCAGCAGAGTGAACACAGGCAGCAGGGCCAATGCCGCCGTGTTGCGGAAGAGCTCCAGCAAGGGGTTGAGGACTGCGTTGAGCCGTCCGTACCAGGCGATCAGGAGTCCCAGCAACACGCCTCCAACGAGGGCCGCGCCGAAACCGGTGACAGACCTGGTGAGGCTGGCCGCGATGTGGCCTTGGATGGTGCCGGCTTCAAAGAGCTTGCCCCATGCCAACAGAACGTCGTGCAACGGTGGCAGGAATACCCTGGTGGACGGGCTGGCCAGATACGTCGGGCCAAATTCCCACAGCGCCAGGAAGGCAAGGATGCCGGCGGACTTCCACACGCCTGAACCGGCTGCTGCCGTAACCCTGCGCACGGTGGCGAGGACCGGCGTCGAACGTTGCGCGATACCGTCCCGGGCGGGTGCGGCCGCAGTACCGGAAGGTCCGACGGCGTTGCCCGACTCGGTGGTGATGCTTGCCTTGCGCGCTGCCGCCGCGGTTTCTGTCTGCGTCAATGTGGTGCTCATCAGGCCGCAGTCCTTTCATTGGTGGCGGTTCCCTCTTTGGTCAGGGTTGACGGTTCATCCGGTGCGCTTCCGTCCGGGAGGATCTTCCGGTGCCCGGCATCCTGCGCGCGACGGACCTCATCGTGCAGGAGCGTCCATACCTCGTGCCGGTGCTCGACGAACGCCGGGTGGGAGCGGATGTCGTCCTCCCCGTCGCGATCGGGGATGTTGATGTCCACAATTTCCTTCAGCCGGCCGGGACGGGCGCTCAGAACTGCCACGCGCCCGCCGAGGTAGACGGCCTCGTCAATGCCGTGCGTGATGAACACGATGGTCTTGCCGGTGGCCTTCCAGATGCGCAGCAGTTCGTCCTGCAACTGCTCGCGGGTTTGGGCGTCCAATGCCGCGAAAGGCTCGTCCATCAGCAGGACGTCGGGCTCGTAAGCCAGGCTGCGGGCAATCGCGACCCGTTGCTTCATGCCCCCGGAGAGCTCATGGGGATAGCGGTCCTCGAACCCGGCCAGCCCGACGAGTGACAAGTACTCCCTGGCCTTGGCTGCCCGTTCGCGCCGGTTCAATTTCCTGCCGTCCGGCCCTGGTCCTTCCAGGCCGATGGACACGTTGGCCGAAGCTGTCCGCCAAGGGAACAGTGCGTACTGCTGGAACACCACAGCGCGGTCCTTGCCGGGACCCGTCACGGGCTTGCCGTCAACGAGAACCTCCCCGGACGTGGGCGTTGAGAGACCCGCGAGCAAGTCCAGCAGCGTGGTCTTACCGGAACCGCTTGGCCCAACCAAGGTGAGGAACTCACCGTCGCGCACGTCCAGGCTCAGCGAATCGATGGCCGTGAGCGTCGTTGCGGCAGTGGACTTCGTAGCCCGGACCGTGAATTGCTTGGTCACGTTGCGGAGGCTGATTTTGGCTGTCATGGCTATCCCTTCCTGGCTGCGTCAGTCTTGGCTGCGTCAGTAGCTGTGCCGTTCGTGGCACCGGCGAGATCGTTGAATTCGTTGGTGTAGTACTTGGACGGCGTGAGCTTGTCCTTCACGATCCCGGCAGAGTTCAGCCACGCCTCCCAGCGGGTAAAGTCCTCGTCCTTGATCACACCGCTGTCCGGAACCCCAGGGCTCTTCCAGAACTTCAGGTTGGCCGTGCTCTCATTGCGTCCGCGGTTTTCGATGATCTTGGTGAAGCGGGCAATGACTTCGTCGCGCGGTGTTTCCGCTGCCCATTTGATGGCTTTGGCAACGCCGGTAGTGAACGTGCGGGTGGTGTTTGGGTTCTTTTCGATGAAGTCGTTCCGGAGCACGATCTGGCCGCCTGCAAAGTTGCCGAACAACTGCACATCGCTGAACAGTGAACGTAGTCCGCCGGCCTCAACGGCCCTGTCCTGCAGCACTCCGCCAAGGGTGCCCGCGTCCACCTGGCCTCGGCGGATGGCTTCCTCCGTATCGTTCGGCGCCAAGGGGACGAGCTGGACCTGCTTGATCTCGTCCGGGCTGAGACCGTTCTGCGTCAGGTACGTATTGATGACCGCCTCGTGGTGTGCGCCCAGTGTGTTGACTGCGATCTTCTTGCCAATCAGGTCACGGGGTCCCTTGATGGAGCTGTCCGCCTTCACGTAATAGCCGTTGAAGGTCTTCTCGTCCGAGCCGTAGTAATTGACCACGGCCTTCACGGGGGCGCCCGCTTCGATGAGCTTCACCACGGCTCCGGAGAATGCGCCCCCGAAGTCCGTCTGGTTGGTAGCCGCGGACTGGATGTCCTGCGGGCCGCTGGTGGTGTTGCCCACCCAGTTCAGCTTCAGATCGCCCAGGTATCCGAGGTCTGCAGCAAGCTCAGGGAAGGTCACGTTGTTGGCCGAGCCTTGGTAGCGGAGTTCCTTGACCTCGTTGCCGGGTTGGTTGGCTTGTCCGGCTTCGGCTGCACCGCCGCAGCCGGACACCGTCAGCGCTAGTACGACGGCGGCCGCGACGCTCAGCAGGGGCAAGTGCAGTTTCATGGGAGCTACTTTCGAGTGATTGTGTTTCGGTTGGGGAGCCGTATGTTCACCGGCTTGGGAACGATGTAAGCCCATCCGTGTGGCCCGTGGAAAGCGGGGTGTTCATAGTGGGAAACCGCGGGAAACCGCGGGAAACGCTCTGAAACAGCGGGCAACCGGGCGCAACGCGAAGCCATGAAATGCAATCGACGGACACAAAGTCGCAGCGTTGAGCCGGATGAAGAGTGTGCTGAGCCGGATGAAGTGCTTGTTGAGCCGAATGACGACACTGCTGAGCCCAATGACGACGCTCTTGAGTTCAATGACCCACCGCGTGAGTTCAATGACCCACCGCGCGGGTGCGCTGGAAACGAAAGCCGCGTGCCGCCGTCGGACAGTCATACTGGGGGAGGGCACAGTCATAAGGGCTTTAGTTCGTATTGATCCTCACAACCGGGCAGATTTCTTCGCCCTCCGGGCCGCTTGCCGGATACGGTAGATACATGACGTCTAGCATCGCCGCCGAATCCATTCGGCCTACCCGCAATATTCCCGCCGATATCGCCCGCTCCTGGCTCCTTGTGAACGCCATGAAGACGGAACTTTTTGACGAATCCGCGGGTTCACGGGCAGACGCCATCATCCTGGACATCGAAGACGCTGTTGACCCATCCCAGAAGGACACGGCCCGCGAGAATGTCGTGAACTGGCTGAGGTCCGGCGGTCAGGCCTGGGTTCGCATCAATGACGCCACCAGCCCCTTTTGGGCAGACGACCTCGCCGGCCTCCGCGGCACCCCGGGCCTGCTCGGAGTGATGCTCGCCAAGACCGAGTCCGCGGACCAGGTTACGGAGTCCTACCACCGCATGGACGGCAAGACCCCCGTGATTGCACTGGTTGAGTCCGCCCTCGGCATCGAGGAAGCCAACCACATTGCCCGCGCCCAGGGCGCGTTCCGCCTGGCGTTCGGTTCAGGTGACTTCCGCCGCGACACCGGCATGGCCGCCACCCCCGAGGCCATGGCCTACCCGCGCGCCAAGCTCGTCGTTGCCAGCCGTGTCGGCAACCTGCCCGGCCCCATTGATGGCCCCACGGTCGGCACCAACCACCCCATCCTGCGCGAGCAGACCGGCATCACTGTGACCATGGGCATGACCGGCAAGCTGTGCCTGGCAATCGACCAGACCACCGTGATCAACGAGGTCATCAGCCCCACTCCGTCGGACGTTGCCTGGGCTACCGACTTCATGAGCGACTTCGAGGCCAACGGCAGGGTGATCCGGGACGGTTCGGACCTTCCACGCCTTGGCCGGGCCGAGAAGATCATGAAGCTCGCAGTTGCCTTCGGGGTTCAGCCCTCCCTGTAGCCATGCTGGTCCACGGCATAGCTTGGGACTCTTCCTCACCGGCTTTGAGGTTATTGCAGCCCGACGGGGAGTTCGCCGACGTTGCGCTGGCCCCGGGTTCAACCCTGGGCCTGCGCGTCATGCCAGGGATGTGGTGCCTTGGCCATACCAAGGTCCACGGGCCGGGCAACCGCACGCATGTTCCTTGCCGCAGCGGTTCCCCAGCCGAGCGTGGGAAGCAGTGCGGGGCCTGCTTTGCCCGGGACGATTCCCGGCTCATGCATGATTTCCACCGAGGCAGCTCTGTGCCCGCCGGTCTTCGCGCTTATCTCATGCAGCCACACTGGCTGTACGTTGCAACGTTCGCCAATGGGGCAACCAAGATCGGGACTGCCTCAGCCCCGCGCAAGTGGAACCGGTTGGCCGAGCAGGGTGCCGTGCAGGCTGCCTATGTTGCCCTTGCCGAGGACGGCCGGGTTGTTCGAGTGCTTGAGGATCTCGTGACCCGCGAGCTTGGACTCGTCCAGCAGGTCCGTTCCGCTGCCAAGGCGGCGTCGCTTGTTGAGCCGCGTCCCGACGTCGAGCTTGTTGCCATCAATCGCCGGCATGCCGCGCAGGTGCGCGCCTTGCTGGGCGGACTTGCCATGACCGGCTTCGCCGTTGTGGAGGAAGAGTGGGAGCGGCCGGCATTGGCTGACCGGCTCTGCACCGTTCGTGCCGCCGGTTCGTCGCGCCACCCCTACCCGGCAGCGTTCGACGGCGGCGGGCATGGTTTTCGGATCCACTCACTTTCCGGTGCCATAGCCTTGGCCGGTCTGCCTGATGCTTCCGGGAACCTGGTTCAGGGAAGTTTCGTGGCAGACCTGGGTGCCTTGAAGGGACGCAAGATCGAGTTCGGCCCCCACATCACGGAAATCCCCGCGCTGCAGGATTCTTTGTTCTAACCCCTTGTGGGGCCTGGTCTGCGTGTTATTTGTGGGTTTTGGGGCGCAGAGCTGGCCTCGCAACGGGCACCGGTAGACTTGGACGGTGCTGAACGAATTCTGGGCCACCTCGTCCACCGCCTACAAAACGCTGGTTTTCAGCGCCATGGGGCTCATCGCCGTCGGACTCATCCTTTCCATTGCCGGGAACACGACCGGCAACCAGGGACTGGCCATTGCATCACTGCCCGTGATCGGTGTCGGGCTGCTGCTCCACGTCACAGGGCTCGTAGTCCGCGGCCAGAAGATCCGCAAGAGCTACAAGAAGTAGTCGTAACACCACCCGGGGGTCCGCGGCCCGATAGGGTTGGACCATGAGTATCAATCCGGACCTGCAGGGCCGAAGCTACCCTGCCGCAGAAGTTTATGACGTCGGCCGCGAGAAGATCCGCGAATTTGCGAAGGCCGTGAAGGCCAGCAATCCTGCGCACTTTGACGTTGAGACTGCACGGGCCATGGGGCACAGCGATCTTGTAGCCCCGCCCACGTTTGCCATCATTGTTGCCCAGCGCGCCGACGCCCAGCTTGTGGAGGACCCCGAGTCCGGCATCGACTTCTCCCGCGTGGTCCACGCGGACCAGCGCTTTACGCATCACCGCGCCATTGTGGCCGGGGACCGCCTCGTGGCTGAACTGCATGTTGATGGAGTGCGTGCCATGGGCGGCGGCGCGATGATCACAACGCGTTCTGAGATTTTCGCCCTCGGCGGCAACGATGACCGTGAAAAAGTAGCCACCACCACCTCGTCCATCCTGGTACGCGGAGAGGGACAGTAACCATGAGCCCAAAATTTGAAGAACTGACGGTCGGCCAGGAAATTGGCACACGCAGCATTGAGGTCACCCGCCAGGACCTGGTCAAGTACGCCGGCGCTTCGGGGGACTTTAACCCGATCCACTGGAACGAAGCATTTGCCACCTCCGTTGAGCTGCCCGGCGTGATAGCCCACGGCATGTTCACCATGGGCTCGGCTGTGCAGCTTGTCAGCGACTGGGCCGGGGACCCCGCCGCCGTCGTTGATTACCAGACGCGCTTCACCAAGCCCGTCCTGGTGGCTGACACCACCGGAACGGACGAGGCCGGTGCAGTTATCGATGTCACCGGGGTAGTGGGAGCCCTCGACGCCGAGGCAGGCACCGTGCGCATCGACCTCACCGTTGTAGCCGCCGGACAGAAGGTCCTCATGAAGTCCCAAGCAGTGGTGAAGGTCTCTTAAATCATGTGAGCACTTCAATCCCCGTTAGGCTTGATGGGTGACCCAGACGCTGCTTTCCGACCTGACCACGGCTGCCGTCGGCGGCCCGGCAGGAAACTATGTAGAGGCCCGCACTGAGGCTGAAATCATCGACGCCGTGCGGTCGGCTGACGCTGCGGGGGAGAAACTCCTCATCATTGGCGGGGGTTCCAACCTGCTGATCTCGGACGAAGGCTACCCGGGCACGGTCCTGAAGATAGCGTCCGAGGGCTTCACCGTGGACTCGGAAGACAGCTGCGGCGGTGTGTCCGTGGTGGTTCAGGCCGGCCATAATTGGGACGCGTTGGTGGAGTACTCGGTCCTGCATGCTTGGTCCGGCCTTGAGGCCCTGTCCGGCATCCCGGGGGCCACAGGTGCCACGCCGGTACAGAACGTTGGCGCGTATGGGGCGGATGTCTCACAAACCATCGCCGCCGTGCGGACCTGGGACCGGGAACGCAACGCAGTTCAGACGTTCACCAACTCAGAACTCAAGTTTGGTTACCGCGATTCCATCCTGAAGCAGACCACGGTGGAAGGTTCGCCGCGCTACGTGGTGCTGACTGTTGAATTCCAATTGGCGCTGGGGCGAATGAGCGCCCCCATCCGGTACGGTGAACTCGCCCGTGTGCTGGGCGTGGAAGCCGGCAAACGTGCCTACTCCAACGATGTCCGCCGGGAAGTCCTCCGGCTCCGCGCGTCCAAAGGCATGGTCTTGGACGCCGCAGACCGGGACACTTACTCCACGGGCTCGTTCTTCACCAACCCGATCATCCCTGCCGAACGCGCCGCCGGGTTGCCGGAAAACGCGCCGAAGTACCCGGCAGGTGAAGACGGACTGGTAAAACTTTCCGCTGCCTGGCTCATCGATCACGCGGGATTCGGCAAGGGTTTCGGACTCGATGCAACCAGCGTGTCCGGTGGCAGGGCATCCCTGTCCACCAAGCACACCTTGGCGATCACCAACCGCGGCTCGGCCTCGGCGTCGGACATGGTGGCTATCGCGCGCGAAGTGCGTGCCGGCGTCGTGAATCGCTTCGGCATTGAGCTGCACCCTGAACCGTTGCTGATTGGGGTTTCGCTCTAGCCCGACACAGCAGTCCGCGGCGGGCTTAGCGTGTGCGTCGTGCGGCGATGGGCAGGACTTTGTTGAGCAGCAGGAAGGTCAGCCCGCAACTCACCGATCCCAGCAAGAAGATCTGGCTGAAGGCAATGCTTTGGGGTGAGGGGCCGCTAGGCATGAAGAGCCCTGCCATGGCGAAGCCCACCAGGCCCAGGAGCATCACGATGGCACCCAGCAGGAAGCTGCGTACTTGTGCTGCGGCCGCGGGGTAGAACCAGGGTTCCGGGGTGTCGTCCCCGGGGTCGGTAACAGGTTGGATGGCGGCTGCGGTGCCGATGAGCAGCGCGGCAGTGGCAGTCGCCACCAGCCCCGCCATCTGGATGACCTGCATGGCAGGCGTGAGGCTGACTCCTGTACCAACGGCCACAACGAGGCCCGTTCCAAGCCCGACGACGGTGCAGCACCAGCCAGCCGCCGCCAACCACCGGCTGAGCGGCCGCACAAGCGGAGCAAGATCACCAAAGAGCATGCAGCCAGCCTAGGAAACTGTGCTGGAAGGCTGCTGGGAGGTCCTGCAAGGTTCCCTGTACCGGGTGGGCGCTTTTAGGATGGAGCATGCCTGCACCCCAAGCGCGCCCTGCCACTATCACTTCGCGAATCATGGGCCGCCTGCGGCTGGCTGGCCAGGGACTCCTGAATGGTGGTTTTGCCTCAGTGCCGGAAGCGGTCCGGTGGATGACAGCCATGCAGGCGCAGGATCTCGGGTCCGCGCTCTGGGCGGTGGGGCAGCGTGTCCCGGGATCTGCCGCTTCCGACGTCCGCGCAGCCCTTGACTCCGGAACCATAGTCCGGTCGTGGCCAATGCGGGGAACACTGCATCTCCTGGCACCGGAGGATCTCCGCTGGATCCTGCGAATCACCAGCCCACGACTCATGAACATGGTGGCAGGGCGGCACCGGGAGCTTGGCATCACCGCCGAGGACATCAGCCATTGCCGGGACATCGCACTGAAGACGTTGGAGTCCCTCAGGACGGCCGACGGCGGACGCGGGGCCACGCGCGAGCAACTCTTCGACGCCTTCGAGGAAGCAGGCCAGATCACCAAGGCCCAGCGTGGCATCCATCTGCTTGGAAGCCTGTGCCAGCGTGCGTGGCTCGTTCAAGGCCCCATGGCTGGTTCACGCGGCAAAGTGGGCGTCCAACAATTGTTTGTGCCCTTCGACGAGTGGATCAAGGACTCCAGGGACCTTGATCGCGAGGAAGGCATAGCCGAGCTTCTATTCCGTTACATCCGCAGCCACGGGCCTGCGACGGTGAAGGACTTCGCCTGGTGGAGCCAAGTGCCCCTCACGGAAGCGCGCAAGGCCCTTGCCTCGGTTCAGGATCGATTGGTGGAGCTGCCGTTTGGCGGTACCAGCTATTGGCTTTCGCCTGAAACAGCAGCACTGCTCGACGACGGCGTCCCCGGCTCGCGCGCGTTGCTGGCTCTTCCTGGCTTCGATGAATTCCTGCTCGGTTACCAGGACCGAAGCCTGGTCCTTGCACCAGAGCATGCTGAATTGGTGGTGCCGGGCAGGAACGGAGTGTTCAAACGAATCATCGTGGCCGGGGGAGAAGTGGTGGGCACGTGGGCCAGGACCGGCAACGGCAAGGCGCCCGGCGTAGTGCCTGAGCCCTTCGAAGGACAGCTGGGCCCGGCCGCGGAGCGTTCGTTCCAGGCGCAGGGGCGGGCATACCTGAAGTTCATGGCGGGCTGAGGCCCGGCTTGCCCTGCCCTTACACTGCCTAGCCCGTGGGTTGCCCGCTTCCCCGTGGTTTGCCCGCTCCCGCGTGGTTGGCCAACAACGGGTTAGCGGGTCCACGACGTTGTTGGCATCAGGTCCTTATGGCCGGGCAGGGCAGGTCTGAGGGCTGCGGCTGGGAAACCCGTCGCTTGCCCGCAATCTGGTGGCTTGCCCGCTCCCGCGTGGTTGGCCAACAACGGGTTAGCGGGTCCACGACTGGGCATGGAGATCCAGCGACGTGGGGCATTGGAGTATCCATTGCCGACGGGCCGTAGTTGTCCACATACGGCCCTGAAAGGCTGTCCGGGAGGCCCACGCCAGACGCACGATGGACCCCATGAAGCCACAAAAACTTGACGCCCTGATCGCCGGCAACTGGCCGGATAACATGATCGCTGTGACAGCGGACCTCGCCGAGAATGGTCTCGGCGACCGCGTGCTTACGGCGGGTGTGCGATCGGGAAAGCTGATCAGGCTAAGACGTGGCGTGTACGCCCGTTCTGTGGACTGGCGCCGGCGAAGTCCTTGGGAGCAGGACATGCTGAGGATCCAAGCGCATCAGAGCGGATCACGTGTCGCCAACATCTACAGCCATCTGAGTGCCGCGCGACTTCATGGATGCTCACCGTGGGATGGTGGCCCACTGGTGCATGTCACCACGCCGTTCTGGCCAGCACAGGCGAGCTCCGGGGAAGATGTATCGGCGCACGGTGGTCCACTGGAGTCCGCGGAGATCGTTGAGCTGCAGGCGGCGTGGCGACGACCCGTCAAAGTCACGAGCCTTGAGCGCACGGTGGTGGACTGTGCACGGACCCTGGCTTTTGAACGGGCATTGGTGATCGCAGACCAAGCTGTACGCAGGGGCGCTGATCCGCTTTTGATGCAGGGCTATGTGGATACTGGCAAAATCACAAGAGGTGCACGACGCTTGCGTCGGGTTCTCGACGCAATGGATGCCCGTTCGGAATCCGTGGGGGAGACCCGCACACGAGTGCTTCTGGACAAGTTGGGGATCCACGGAGCGGTGCTTCAGCTCGAAGTCGATACACCCATAGGCCGGTACCGGGGAGACTTCGGCTGGCCGGAAAACAAGGTGATTCTGGAGTTTGACGGCCGTGCCAAATACTTCGATTACGCACCCACGGAGGAAGTGGTCTTTCAGGAGCGACGCCGGGAGAAGGCACTCCAAGCCCAAGGGTGGAAAGTGGTCCGCATCGAATGGGACGATCTCAGCAGGCCATGGGACGTCGACCGCAAGCTCAGGGAGGCGTTGGGCGGATCGCGGGTAGAACGCGGAAAACCCGCTGTTCCGTTGCTGGGCAGCAACGGAACAGCGGGTTGACGACGAAAAAGCGCGGACGGGGCCTAGAGCTTGCCTGTCACGATGTTCAGCATGCGGCGCAGCGGCTCAGCTGCACCCCACAGGAGCTGGTCGCCCACGGTAAAGGCGCTGATGTACTCCGGGCCCATTTCGAGCTTGCGGATACGGCCAACGGGAATGTCCAGGGTGCCGGAAGCAGCCACAGGAGTCAGGTCCGCCATGGAGGCTTCCTTGGTGTTCGGAACAACCTTGGCCCACTCGTTGTCCTTGGCCAGGAGGTTCTCGATCTCCGTGACGGACAGGTCTTCGCGCAGCTTGAGCGTGAGGGCCTGGGAGTGGGAGCGCATGGCGCCGATGCGAATGCATAGGCCGTCCATGGCGATGTGGTCCTTGCCCGCGGTGCCCTTGCCCGTTCCGAGGATCTTGTTGGTCTCGACCCCGGCCTTCCACTCTTCCTTGGACTGGCCGTTGCCGAGGTCGGCATCGATCCAGGGAATGAGCGAACCGGCCAGCGGAACGCCGAACTGGGTGGCGTCAACGCCAGTGCGCTGAGCGGCGAGAACCTTGTGGTCGATTTCCAGGATTGCCGAGGCCGGATCCTGAAGTTCGCTGCTTACCTCGTTGTTGAGGGTGCCGAACTGGTTCAGGAGCTCGCGCATGTGGCGGGCGCCGCCACCGGAGGCAGCCTGGTACGTCATGGAGGTGCCCCATTCGACCAGGTTGTTCTTGAACAGTCCGCCAAGGCCCATGAGCATGCAGGAAACGGTACAGTTGCCGCCGATGTAGTCCTTCACGCCGCCGGACAGGCCGGCGTCGATGACGTCGCGGTTGATGGGGTCCAGAACGATGATCGAGTCGTCGTTCATGCGCAGGGTGGAGGCAGCATCGATCCAGAGGCCATCCCAGCCACGGCTGCGGAGTTCGCCGTGAACCTGCTTGGTGTAGTCGCCACCCTGGGCGGTAACAATAATCGGCAGCTTGGCAAGCGTCTCAATATCGAACGCGTCCTCGAGCTTGCCAGCCCCGTCAGCAAAGGAAGGGGCGGCACCTCCTGCGTTCGAGGTGGAGAAAAATACCGGGTTGATGTTGGCGAAGTCGTTCTCGTCCTGCATGCGCTGCATCAGGACGGAGCCGACCATGCCACGCCAACCGACCAGTCCAACGGACGGATTAGCTGCTGTAGTCATTTACCCAGTCTAAACTTTTGCGGCGAAGAGCCGCTGTTGGTTACGTCACGCACGCAACGCACGACGCCGGCACTCGCCCCAGCGGCAGGCAGGCCGACCGCCGCGGCTAGTTCCCGGCGTCGGGCCCTTGCAGCAGCACGGCTTTGCGCTTGCGCAAGGCAAAGAACGCACCGAACGTGAAGACCTGTGTGACCACGATCAACACGATGATGCCGACGATGCGGTTGCCGCCAAGAATCATGGTCAGTCCAACAATGGCTGAGATCAGCGCGAAAAGCGGCAGCAGCATGTATCCCAGTACGAACAATGTTTCGGGTTTCTTCAGCATTCGGAGCATGTCCTGGTTTCTAGGTTTCCGTCCGGCGCCACGTGGTGAACCGGTATTGTGTGCCGTTCTTGGCCGTCAGCCAGCCTTCGTCCGGCGCGGCAGTATCAAAAGTCCAGTCGTCGCCGAGTTCAGGCGCGAAGGTATCGCCGTCGAGGTCTGCATCGATGATGGTGATGACGGCAACATTGGCAATTCCCATCGACTGTTCAAAAATCTGGCCGCCGCCGATGATCCAAACCTTTTGGCCACCGGGCGCGAACTGGGATTCCAGCAGGGCTGCATCCAGGGAGGAAACCACGACGGCGCCCTCGGCCTCAGGCGTGGAAGCCCACCCCGGGTTGCGGGTCACCACAATGTTGGTGCGCCCGGGCAGGGGACGGTACTTGTCCGGGAACGATTCCCAGGTCTTGCGGCCCATGATGACGGGGTGTCCCGTGGTCAGCTGGCTGAAGTGCTTGAGGTCCTCGGGGAGGTGCCACGGCATGGAGCCGTCATTGCCAATGACACCGGCTTTGGTCTGGGCCCAGATCATGCCGATACCGGTCATTTTGGCTGCGGTTTCCTGGGTGAAGATGACGCCCGGAAGCTGGGAAGGATTCTCGGATGAGGGAGTGCTCATACGGCGATCGGCGCCTTGATGGTGGGGTGGTGCCGGTAGCCCACAACCTCGAAGTCGTCCAGGGTGTAGTCGAAGATCGAGTCCGGCTTGCGGAGGATTTTCAGTTGTGGATACTCGTACGGTTCACGGGTGAGCTGCTCGGTGACTTGTTCCACGTGGTTGTCGTAAATGTGGACGTCACCGCCTGTCCAGACGAACTCGCCCGGCTCCAGGCCCAACTGCTGGGCGACCATGCACGTCAGCAGGGCGTAGGAGGCAATGTTGAAGGGAACGCCCAGGAACGTGTCCGCGGAGCGTTGGTACAGCTGGCAGGACAACTTTCCGTCCGCCACGTAGAACTGGAAGAACGCATGGCAGGGCGGGAGCGCCATGTCCTTGAGCTCGGCGACGTTCCACGCGGAAACGATGTGTCGCCGGGAATCCGGATTGGCAGCCAGGTTGGCCATGAGCTCGGAGATTTGGTCGATATGCCCACCGTCGGGTGTGGGCCAGCTGCGCCACTGCACACCGTACACGGGGCCGAGTTCGCCGTCGGCGTCCGCCCATTCGTCCCAAATGGAAACGCCTTGGTCCTGCATCCACTTCACGTTCGAATCGCCGCGAAGGAACCACAGGAGCTCCACTGCTACGGATTTGAAGTGGACCCGCTTGGTGGTGATGAGCGGGAAGCTTTCGGCGAGGTCGAAGCGCAATTGACGCCCGAAGACGCTGCGCGTTCCGGTTCCGGTGCGGTCCGACTTATGCGTGCCATTGGCCATGACGTCGCGCAGGAGGTCTTCATACGGGGTGGGGATGCTCACGAGTCCAGCTTACTGGTTTGGACCATGCCAGCCCTCAGTGGATCGATGAGTGTCTCATCACCGACGCCGCAGACCGAAACCCTTGTAGGCGCGCGCGGCGGCAACCCCGGGATTTGCCGCCAGGCTGCGGCGTGGCTAGTCGTCGAAAGGCTTGACCTGTTCCACCGACACAATCTTCCGCTCGGAACCACGGGCAACCTGGCAGACGATGACCTCGCCCGGAGAAAGGAACGGATCGGACGTTGGCAGCAACCCCCGCAAGGCGGCTGACATGTGCTGGCCCAGTTGGTTCAGGACGGTGGGCAACGCCGGGCGATGGGTGCACACGGCGATTGGCACCTGCTTATCGAACAGGGCCTCCACTGTGGCGGCCGTTTTCTTGGGTGACCGGTTGTGGTTGTGCTCGGTAAGGGCTTCAGCCAGCTTTACCTTCGCTCCGCTTGCCTTGGCGTAGGGGGCAATGGTTGCTACGCAGCGGGTCCACGGGCTGGTAACTATCCGTTGTGGCTTCCACACTTCCAACAGGCGCTGGACGGCCGCCGCCTGGCGTTGCCCAGTGGCGGCCAGCGGACGCTCCCCCTCAGCCTTGGTCCATGAGGACCTGGGCTTTGCCTTTGCGTGGCGGATCAATACGAGCGGCCACGTATCCAATTCGCCCCGGATGTGGGCCTTCTCAAGGTACTCGAGGGGCTCCACATCGGTGGGGTTGCTGAGGAAGGACGCAGCCCTGTCCGGGCTGCACCACATGACGCTGTCTACTTCCTTGCCGTCGGGCCGCAGCTGTTCGCCGTTGACCCGCATGGCCCAGTAGTGCACAACTTTCAGGCCAGCACTGACATGGTAATGAATGGGTGGCAACGGCACGCCGAGCGAACTGTTGAGGCCGATCTCTTCATGCACTTCACGGACGGCGCACTGCGGAACTGTTTCGCCGTCGTCGAGCTTTCCTTTGGGCCAGGACCAATCATCGTAGCGGGGCCTGTGGATCAGGAGCACCTCAAGGGCGCCCTTCTGAACCCGCCAAGGAATGGCACCGGCCGCAACAACGGCCACCCGTTCACCGGGGTGGTCCGTCTGATCCGCCACGGGGGTATCGCTTTTCAACAGGTTCCCTTACCGCCGGGCCGCTGCACGCTGGCGTGACCGGGATGCAAGGAGCCAGGACTGCATGTCCAACAGAGGCTTTCCGTCCTCGTCAAGGTGGTGCCTGGTCCAATGACCTTGGTTGTCCAAGTGCCAACTCGCGGTTCCGTCGTCCACATAACGGTTCATGAGGTCCACGACCGTGGCGGTGTCTTCCTTGCTGGCCAACTGGACGAGTGCCTCAACACGCCGGTCCAGGTTGCGGTGCATCATGTCTGCGGATCCGATGTAAACCACAGGGTCCCCACCGTTCGCAAAAGCAAAGACGCGGGAGTGTTCCAGGAACCGGCCGAGGATGGAGCGGACCGTGATGTTTTCGCTCAGGCCCGGTACGCCCGGCCGGAGGGAGCAGATGCCACGGACCACCACGTCCACCATCACACCGGCCTGCGAGGCGCGGTAGAGGGCGTCGATGATGGCTTCGTCCACCATGGAATTGACCTTGATCTGGACGCGGGCAGGAACGCCGGCGCGGGCGTTGCGGATTTCCGCTTCGATCCTCTCGATGAGGCCGGCACGCACGGAACGCGGCGCCACGAGCAGCCGTTTGAACGTGGACTTCGGTGCGTATCCGGAGAGCTGGTTGAACAGCTTGGACAGGTCTTCGCCCACTTGCTCGTTCGCCGTGAGCAAGCCGAGGTCCTCGTAGTAGCGGGCGGTCCGAGGGTGGTAGTTGCCGGTACCGATATGGCAATAGCGGCGCAGGCCATCCACTTCCTGCCGGACCACCAAAGACAACTTGCAGTGGGTCTTCAGGCCCACAATGCCGTACACGACGTGTACGCCCGCCTGTTCCAGCTTCCGGGCCCAGGAGATGTTTGCCTGCTCGTCAAAGCGGGCCTTGATCTCCACCAGGGCAAGGACCTGCTTGCCGGCTTCTGCGGCATCGATCAACGCGTCAACGATGGGGGAGTCGCCGGACGTCCTGTACAGGGTCTGTTTGATGGCCTGGACTTTGGGGTCCGCGGCGGCCTGTTCAAGGAATGCCTGAACGGAAGTGGAGAACGAGTCGTACGGGTGGTGGAGCAGGATGTCCCGGCGGCGCATGGCAGCAAACACGTTGGCCGCCTTGGACGTTTCGGATTCATTGAGATACCGGGACGTGTGCGGGACATGCTTGGGGTAGTGGAGGTCGGGGCGGTCAATGGCGCTGATCGCAGAGAGGCCACGGAGGTCCAGGGGCGCCGGAACCGAGTAGACCTCGGACTCTTCAACGCCGAGTTCCCGGATGAGCAGAGCCTTGATGTTCGGGTTGATGTCCGTGGTGACTTCCAGGCGCACAGGAGGGCCGAAGCGGCGGCGAAGGAGTTCCTTCTCCAAGGCCTGGAGGAGGTTCTCGGCGTCGTCTTCCTCTACCTCAAGGTCCTCGTTGCGGGTGACGCGGAAGGTGTGGTGCTCCAGGACTTCCATGCCGGGGAAGAGCTTGTCCAGGTGGACTGCAATGACTTCTTCCAACGCAATGAAGCGGGCAACACGGCCAGGAATGGCACCTGCACGGGGGCCGTCCACGGAGATCAGGCGCGGCAGCTGGTCCGGAACCTTTACACGGGCGAAGAGTTCCTTGTCGCTGATGGGGTTGCTGACAATCACCGCAAGGTTCAGCGAGAGGCCGGAAATGTAGGGGAAGGGGTGTGCGGGATCCACGGCCAGGGGCGTCAGGATCGGGAAGACCTTCTCCTGGAACATGATGCTGATCCGGTGACGGGCATCTTCATCCAATTCATTCCAGTGCATGATGTGGATGTGCTCGTAAGCCAGGGCAGGACGGATCTGTTCGGCGAAGACACGCGCGTGGCGTTCCTGCAGCTTGTGCGCCTCCTGGCCGATCTGCTCCAGCACCTCGATGGGGCTCAGGCCGGCGGGGGAGGGAACAGCAAGTCCGGTGGCGATGCGCCGCTTCAAACCGGCAACGCGGACCATGAAGAACTCGTCGAGGTTGGAGGCAAAGATCGACAGGAAATTCACGCGTTCCAGGAGGAAGAGGTCCGGATCCTCCGCGAGCTCCAAAACGCGGGAGTTGAATGCAAGCCAGCTGAGTTCACGGTCCAGGAAACGGTCCGGCGTGATGTCGCCTTCGGGTTCCAGGCTCGGCGCAAATTCCGGGATGTCAATGCGGTCCTGGGTGGCTCGTGAAGCCGGCACTTCCGATGATCCGAAGCGTGGGGGCAGTGTGGCGCCCTTCGAAGTGGATCCGGCGGTGCCGACGGGGTCCGGCTGCATGGGGGTTCTCCTAAGCTCAGGACTGGGTTTCCTCCCACATTACAAGCAATTCCGGTGCCCGAATCCAAGAAGTCCCGGGCTTTCCTTGCAGCGGGATGCTGAGGTTAATTCTTGGTTAAAGGTCCATACATCACATCGGTGTCCCAACGGATGAAGCCAAGCTTCTGGTATAGGGATACCGCGGCCCGGTTGTCGGCATCGACGTAAAGCATGACGGCGTGCAGGCCCTTGTCCTGCAGGTACCTGATCCCGGCCACGGTGAGTGCCTTGCCCAACCCCAGGCCCTGCGCCCCGGGCGTGACACCCACTACGTACACCTCGCCGATCGCGGGATGGGGCCCCTGCCGCGGGTGAACCTTGGTCCAGTGGAATCCCAGCAGTTCGCCTGCGTCACTAACGGCCAGGAGGAAGCCGGCGGGATCAAACCAATCTTCGGCCTTGCGGGCCTCAAGATCGGCCCGCGTCATGGAGCCCTGCTCGGGATGGTGCGAGAAGGCCGCGCGGTTGGCTGCAAGCCAAGCGTCCTCGTCCTGGCCCGGCACGAAGGGACGTAATGAGACCCCGTCCGGGAGGCCGACGTCGGGCAGTGCGGACGTGGAGGACATCAGCCGCATCTTCCACAGTTCACGCACGGGACCGTAGCCAAAACGGGTGGCCAGCTCCGCCGCGGCCTCGTGGTTGCCGTGGGACCAGGCGCTCAAGCCCTCAAAACCGCGTTTGCCTTCCAGCGCCTCCAGCAGGCGGCCCGCTACACCTTGGTTGCGGTAGGTGGGGTGGACTGCCAATTCGAGGACACCCGTTGTTCCCGATGGGCCGGGCGCTTCAACGACGACGGCGATTCCCGCCAGGTCTTCTCCGGTCGCCGGATCTGAATCCTCATCCGGGGCATAAAGCGCAAGTGACAGGACGGAGTGATCGCCGGCATCGGCGCCACGCAACATGACCAATGTCTGTTCAGACAGGGGAGGGTTGCCGTCGGATTCCTCGGCGGCCGCTGCGAGTGTCCTGAAGTCCGTGAGGAGTTCGGGATCGAGGGCGCCGGTGACGAGCAGTACTGGCCAGTTCTCAGGGTGCGCTTGACTCATGATGCAAGGCTATACGTCCGGGGCAAGCACTGTAATTTGAAGTCCCCTTGAAACGGCTGTAGGCTCGTTATCTCGTTCGGCTTTGCGGCGGCTCTGTAGCCCACCGTGCAGTCAACACAGGGGGGATCCACCAGTGGGGTGGCCTCGATACGTTCGACCCGTATGTCCTCCACGGAAAAGGGAAGAGGCCAGGATTCATGTGAATCCTGGCCTCTTTTCGTTTCACAGTCGACGCGCGGTCTACGCTTCCGAGAGTTCGTCATCCGGGAGCCTGACCAAGGTCAGGCGATAACCGACGTTGCGGACCGTGCTGATGAGATTCTCGTGGTCAACACCGAGCTTGGCGCGGAGGCGTCGGATGTGCACGTCTACCGTCCGGGTGCCACCGTAGTAGTCGTAGCCCCAGACTTCGGTCAACAGCTGCTGGCGGGTAAACACGCGTCCGGGGTGCTGGGCGAGGTACTTGAGGAGCTCGAATTCCTTGAACGTCAGGTTCAGGGGTTGGCCGCTGACCCGGGCGGTGTAGCTCGCTTCATCGATAACGACGCCGGCGGCGCGGATCTCCGTCTGGGTCTCCTCTTCGCCTGGTACAGCACGGGCCATGGCCAGACGGATTCTCGCCTCGACCTCAGCAGGGCCTGCGGAGTCCAGCACGATGTCATCCACTGACCATGCAGAGGAAACGGCTGCCATGCCGCCCTCGGTAAGAATCAGCATGAGCGGGGCGCTGAGTCCGGTGGCCTTCAATAGTTGCGTCAGGGAGCGTGCCCCCACCAGGTCCTTGCGGGCATCCAGGAAGACGATGTCCGTGGGGTCGGTTTCGAGCAGCGCAGTCGGTTCTGCCGGGAGGATGTGAACACGGTGGTTGAGCAGCTCAAGGGCAGGCAGAATGTCCACCGAAGAGCCGGTGCTGTTCGTCAGGAGCAGGATGTGCGACATAGTTCCTCCAATGGGCTGTACGCGCATCATCGGGCGTCGAAACCGGAATTTCACCGGCCGGTCACGGCAGCTGGCAAGCCTTGGCCCGTTGTAACGGAATCAAGGCAAACAGTGTGGGCCGTTGAAGTCCGAGTATACCCACCCGAGCCCCGCCAGTCAGGGATTCGTGACGGGCTGCCACCGGAATTACGACATATTCGCCCGCCATAAGGCAGGATTGTCGGGAGGTCGTAAGGCGCATCGAATTGAGGTCGGGCACACAGTGAAGTCTTGGAGCATCGGGGTATTCGGACTCGTGGCGCTCGCAGCCATCGTGGCCAGCACCTTCGTTTCCCGGGAAGCCATGGTGGGCATTGGCATTGTGGCGTCCGCGGCTGTAGGGCTTGGTTGGCCGCATTTCCTTGCGGTCCCGGCCAAGAAAACCCTGGCCTCGGTCATTGCCCTGGCCGGTGCCGGGTCGGCCTTGACGGCTGCTTACATGCCGGCTCCTGGATTCCTGGATGGTACCCCCGCCTTCATTGCCTTGGGCGTCATGGCGGTGTTCATCATCCAGCTCGTGCGGGGAACGGGGCAGGCGCAGCGCCTGGAGTCCACGCTCGGCTGTTGTGCCGGGGTCCTGTTGAATTGCCTCGGTGCAGGATGGATTGCCGGCGCCCGGTTCAACGGCGTCAAGGAAATGGTCCTGGTGGCCGGGTTGAGCGCCGCAGTGGCACTGCTGGTGGGCGTCATTCGTTGGCCGGACCGGATTGTGGCTCCCCTGGGCATCGTTATGGCCGGACTCATGGGCCCCTTGGCCGGACTTGTTTTTTCCGATATCGCCGTGCTGCCTGCTGCCTTGGTGGGCGTCGTGGTCGGGTCGGTCCTCGTGTGCTTCCGGCGGATGACTACTCTCAGGCGCGGGCGGCTCAATATTCCGGCAGCATTGGGAATGGGCGTCGCACCGGTGTGGGCTGTGGGAGCCTTGGCCTACTTCATAGACAAACTACTCATCTACTAACGGTTAGGATTGCATCATGTCTGTACTCGCATTTGAAATCTTCTTCCTCGTTCTCCTTGGCCTGGCAAGCATTGCCATGGCGTGGTTTGCGGGTTTCGTTGTTTACCGCCTTTTCAAGGGCCAGAAGTAAAGCCTTCTGATCCTGCAGTCCAAAAGAGGTAGTCGTTGTGCCTATTGAGATTCCAACAGACCTGACGCCTGAACTCGTCCCGCTTTCCTGGCTCATTGGTGAGTGGGAAGGCCGCGGCCGGCTTGGCAGTGGTGATGAGGATTCGGAGCATTTCGTCCAACACGTTTCCTTCACCCATAACGGTTTGCCGTACCTGCAGTACAGGGCCGAGACCTGGATCAGCGACGACGCCGGTGCAAAGTTGCGCCCACTGACCGTTGAAACCGGCTTTTGGGCCTTGGAACGCAAGCTCCAGGAAGGCGACGGTGGTCCCGGGCTGATCCCTGCGGACATTGTGCCCGTGCTCAAGACCGCCGATGAGGTCGAAGAACGCCGGAACAAAGAAGGCGGCTTCGATATCTCGGTTTCAATTGCCCACCCTGGCGGAATCACCGAGCTCTACTACGGTCAGATCAAGGGACCACAGATCCAGCTCACCACGGATATGGTGATGCGCGGCAGCCACTCAAAGGAGTACACCGCCGCAACACGGATCTTTGGCCTGGTGGATGGCAATCTCCTCTGGCGCTGGGATGTTGCCGCCAACGGCAAGGCATTGGAACCACACGCCTCGGCGTTCCTTCACAGGGTTTCCTGACGCCCGGCGCGAGGTGTCACTGAACGTTCCACACGCAACCAGCAAAAGGAGCAGCTAGTGAATAACAACCTCAAACCGGGAGGCTACGAGGGACTCAAGGCCGTGTTCTTCAACGGCACGTTGAAACCTTCACCTCAGGTCAGCAACACCGATGGGCTGATCCGCATCAGCCGCGACATCATGGAAAAGCAGGGCGTCACCACCCGCCTCATCCGGACTGTCGACCACGATATCGCCAGCGGTGTCTATCCGGACATGCGGGAGCACGGCTGGAAAACCGATGAATGGCCGGAGATCTATCCGTTGGTCGCTGAGGCCGACATCGTGGTGGTGGCCGGTCCCATCTGGTTGGGCGATAACTCTTCCCAGACGAAGAAGCTCATTGAGCGTCTGTACGCCCACTCCGGCGAACTGACCGACAAGGGCCAGTGGGCGTTCTACCCGAAAGTGGGTGGATGCCTCATCACCGGAAATGAAGATGGCATCAAGCACTGTTCCATGAACGTGCTGTACAGCCTCCAGCACATAGGCTTCACTATTCCTCCGCAAGCTGATGCCGGCTGGATTGGCCCTGTAGGCCCAGGGCCAAGCTATCTGGATGAAGGGTCCGGTGGTCCGGAGAGTGATTTTACCAACAGGAACACCACCTTCATGTCCTGGAACCTGATGCACATGGCCCGCCTGCTCAGGGATGCAGGCGGCATCCCTGCCTATGGCAACCTTCCGGAAGAATGGAAAGCCGGCACGCGATTCGATTTCGAGAACCCGGAATACCGCTGATTCCGGAATACCACTGAGCCGCAAGGACTTCTACTACATATGACTTACAAGAGCCCCCTGTTGTCGCGCCCTGGCGCTGTCGAAGACACTGGTCTGGATGCCGGCGTCGCGGCCCACTATGGCGAGCCGCTGCGGGAGCAACGCGCTCTGGCAACCGGTACCGCCGTCGTGGATCTTTCACACCGGGGCGTGGTGACGGTGTCCGGTCCGGACCGCCTCAGCTGGCTCAACACGCTTTCATCCCAGCAGGTGACCAACCTCCAGCCCCGTGTTGGCAGCGAACTGTTGCTGCTCAGTGTCCAGGGCCGCATCGAGTTCGATGCGCGGGTTATTGACGACGGTGAAACCACCTGGCTGATCGTCGAGGCCGCGGAAGCGGAGCCGTTGGCCGAGTGGTTGAACAAGATGAAGTTCATGCTTCGCGTGGACGTCACGGATGTCTCCGGGGAGTGGGCTGTCCTTGGTTCCACGAAGCCCGTGGAGAAGCTCGGCGATTACTTGGTTTGGGAAGATCCGTGGCCGCATGTAGGCCCGGGCGGCTATTCCTACAGCACTGTCCCGGAGGAGTCGCACCCTGGCCTCGAACGCCCATGGTTCGAATACCTCGTCCCGGCGGCAGACCTGGAATCCGTGGTCGAAGGCCTGTCCCTGGCTGGTGCCATGGCGGCCGACGCCCTCCGGATTGCCGCGTGGCGCCCACGTCTCGGTGCGGAGACCGATGACAGGACCATCCCGCATGAGCTGGACCTCATTCGCACCTCCGTTCACCTGAGCAAGGGCTGCTACAAGGGCCAGGAGACCATCGCACGCGTTCACAATCTCGGCCATCCGCCGCGGCGCCTCGTCTTCCTGCAGCTGGACGGCTCGCAACACACTCTTCCGGCCGTTGGCAGTGTTGTATTTGCGGGGGAGCGCAAGGTGGGTACTCTGACATCTGTGGCGCAGCACTTCGAGATGGGCCCTGTGGCTTTGGCTGTCATCAAGCGCTCCGTTCCGGCGGATGAAACGTTGACAGTCATGGACGGCGAGGAGCCTTATATCGCAGCCCAGGAAGTGATCGTCGCCCCCGACGCCGGCCAGGTGGTCGGGCGCCAAACCGGATTCCTGAAGGGACCCCATCGATGAGCCAACCTAGTCACAGCACCGGATCCGAAGCCGACTCTGCCGCCACCGATACGGGCGCCGACGACGAAGCAGTCGCCTTGGCCCACTCCCTCTTCGATGCCGCCCGCGAAGGCAACACCGAGATGCTTCGGAGCTACCTGAATGCCGGTGCCCCGGCCACGCTCACCAACGCCTCCGGAGATTCGCTGCTGATGCTTGCTGCCTACCATGGGCACGAGGAAACCGTGCAGTTGATCCTGCACCACGGCGCCGATGTGAATACCCCCAATGACCGTGGTCAGACGCCGCTTGCCGGGGCGGTATTCAAGGGATACACGGGCGTCGCCCGGGCGCTGCTGGACGCAGGAGCAGACCCCGACGCCGGAACTCCCACCGCGCGCGAAGCGGCCAGGATGTTTGCCAGGGCCGAAATATTGGCCCTTCTGGGCTAAGGCGCGAGGGGTTTCGGGAAAGCCCGGCAGCTGCGACAACCGTACTGATGGGTGCGGGATCAGAGAACTTTCATACCAGCCGAAGGAATCCCTTGGAAAACGTAGCCAAGCCGTGGCCCGCGCTGTGGTCCCTCGTCATAGGCTTCTTCATGATCCTTATCGACACCACCATCGTGTCGGTCGCGAATCCGCGAATCATGGAAGGCCTCAAGACGGATATCAATGCCGTCATCTGGGTTACCAGCGCCTACCTCCTGGCATATGCGGTACCCCTCCTCATCACGGGCAGGCTGGGTGACCGTTTCGGGCCGAAGAATCTGTACTTGATCGGCCTGGTGGTCTTCACCCTGGCTTCGCTGTGGTGCGGACTCTCCAGTGATATCACCATGCTGATCGCCGCCCGCGCGGTCCAAGGGCTCGGCGCGGCCATGATGACGCCCCAGACCATGGCTGTCATCACGCGTATTTTTCCTCCGGACCGCCGGGGTGCCGCCATGGGGCTTTGGGGAGCGACAGCCGGCATGGCTGTCCTCGTGGGTCCCATTCTGGGCGGGGTCCTGGTGGACGGACTGGGTTGGGAGTGGATCTTCTTCGTCAACGTCCCGATTGGAATTGTCGCCTTCTTTATGGTCACCCGTTTCGTCCCGAAGCTGACGACACACAGCCATTCATTCGACGTCGCGGGCGTGGTGCTTTCCGCCGTCGGCATGTTTCTTTTGGTCTTCGGTCTCCAGGAAGGCCAAACCTATAAGTGGGGAACGGTCACCGGTGCCGTTACCGTGTGGGGCTTGATCATCGCAGGGCTCGTGGTCCTGGTTCTCTTTGTTCTCTGGCAGTGGCTGCTGGGCCGGCGCGGCGGGGAACCGCTGCTGCCGCTCGCTTTGTTCAAGGACCGCAATTTCTCGCTGGGCAACACCACCATCATGGTGGTCGGCTTCACAGTGACGGCGTTCCCGCTGCCCACCATCTTCTACTACCAGGTTGTGAGGGGCTTGACCCCCACCCAATCAGCGTTGCTCATGATTCCCATGGCGGTGATCTCCGGTGGCCTGGCACCCGTCGTGGGTAAGCTGATCGACCGTGCCAACCCGCGCTGGTTCGCATCCTTCGGCCTGGTTTGCCTGGCAGGAGCGCTCTTCTGGACAGCTTCACTTCTACGGCCGGATACTCCCATTTGGATGTTCCTGCTTCCCAGTGCCCTGCAGGGCGTTGCCAATGGCTTCATTTGGGGGCCGGTATCCAATGCGACAACACGGAACCTCGAGCCACGCCAAGCGGGCGCCGGATCGGGCGTGTTCAACACCACCCGCCAGATCGGCGCAGTCCTTGGATCGGCGGCCATTGCCGCGCTGATCCAGGCGCGGCTTGCGGCCGAGCTGCCCGCGGCGCCAGCAGGAGCTCCGGCGAACGAAGCGTCCATGAACGGCGCCCTTCCCGAGGCACTGCATGCAGGATTCTCGACGGCGATGAGCCAGTCGATCGTGCTGCCCGCCTGTGCGATCCTCGTCGGGGCAGTGGTGGCCGTGTTCTTTGCCAAACCGAAGTCCGTTGAAGGCTGGGGAGCTGCTGCTTCAAGTGGGGCTCCTCAGGAATCCGTCCGGAAGTAGCGTGGCAAACGGCGGGGGCCAGCCCACTTTTGGCTGGTCCTGACCCGGACGTAGGGGCAGGACCGGTGCCATCCCAGACCAAGGCTGGGCCGGTTCGGTCCTTGTCAGCCGAGCAGCACGCTCGCATGGAGTCCGCCAGTGGCGAATCCCAAGCTTCGCGCCATCGCGAGTGCGCTGCTGTTGCTGACATCGGCCTTCCACTGGAGCGTCAGACCAGCGGCCAGGGCTTCGTGGGCAGCAATCGATGCAGCGAGCGTTCCCAGGCCACGCCGACGCCAGGGCGGAGCTACCAGGACGCCCATGTTGGCCAGGATTCCCTCCCACTCGGAGTAGGCCCCGCACGCCACGGGGGTGGGCTGTTCTTCTTCGGGATGCATGATGGTGAAGCGGTGCTCAAGGGCTTGCAGGCCCACTTCGTTGACGTCATCCGGGGGGCACAGCCCTTCCAGCGCGATCGCCTCTGGATTGCCCCGTGAGACCGTGAGGTCTTCGGATGGTTGATTGAGTGGGAGGTCGTCGGCAAAGAACAAGGCGGAGGACCCCAGGCCGTGTCCACCGTGGGACCGGGTGAGGGTCAACAGCGTGACATGCTGGGCAAGCTCAGTGTCTGGAATTCCAGCGGCTGCGTCGAGGACCCACTGGGGTCCCACCAGCGCTGAGGCACCAAAAAGGCGGAGGAAAACGACTGCCTGCGCCGATTCGTCGGCGAGGGTGATGCGGTTTGAGGGGTCGCTTGGATCCACCTCCGAAGTGGTGACCCGGGCCGCGGCGGCGGCGAAAGCGTCGTCGTCGAACCCCAAATGCCGAGCCCACGCCAGCTGGATAATGGCAGCGGACGTGGGCTCAAGAGTCATGGATTCAGCCTAGCCGAACAACACACTCGCTTCGTCGTAGCGGTGCTGCGGAACGGTCTTGAGCTTGCCCAGTGCTTCTTCGAAACCAACGTGGGAGATGTCCGTCCCCTTCAGGGCGACCATGGTGCCCCAACGTCCCTCCACCACCGAATCGATAGCTGCCATGCCCAGGCGGGTTGCCAGAACGCGGTCATAGGCCGTTGGTACGCCGCCACGCTGGATGTGGCCAAGAATGGTGGCGCGGGTCTCTATGCCCGTGCGTGCTTCGATTTCCGGGGCGAGCTGGTCCGCGATTCCGCCCAGGCGGGGCCGGCCGAAAGTGTCCAGTCCGCGCTCGGAGTGGGGAGATTCCATGTGGTCCGGAACGAAGCCCTCAGCTACCACCACCAGGGGCGCGCGACCGCGGTCGTGGGCCTCCTGGACCCACTCGGTAATCTGCTCGATGCTGACCGTCTGTTCCGGGATAAGGATGGCGTGTGCACCAGCGGCCATTCCGGCGTGCAGCGCGATCCAGCCTACGTGGCGGCCCATGACCTCGGCGATCATGCAGCGGTGGTGGGACTCACCTGTGGTGCGGAGGCGGTCGATTGCTTCGGTGGCGATTTCAACCGCTGTATCGAAACCGAAGGTGTAGTCAGTCGCGTCGAGGTCATTGTCCACGGTCTTGGGAACACCAACGATTTTCAGTCCGGCGTCGGTGAGCCGTTTTGCCGCCGCCAGCGTGCCTTCTCCACCAATAGCGATGATGGCGTCAATGCCCAGGCGTTCCATGTGGGCCTTGATGACGTCCGGTCCACCACCGTTCTCGAAGGGGTTGGTGCGGGAGGTGCCCAGGATGGTGCCACCCTGCTTGGCGATACCGCGGACCAAGGTGCGGGGGATGTCGATGACATCACCTTCCACAACGCCGCGCCAGCCGTCCTTGAAACCCACGAACTCCTGGCCGTGGATTGCGATCCCCTTCAGGACCGCTCCCCGGATTACTGCGTTGAGTCCGGGGCAGTCGCCACCGCTGGTAAGAATGCCAATTTTCATGTTTGCTCACTCATGGCTTGGAGGAATACGTGTAGAGCGCCACGCTGAGCTCCCAACGATTGTAGACGTGGATGTGGGGTGGGACACAAATGGTTACTTTCGACCCCGGCCGTGCGGTATTGGAAATCTCCCTGAAAACAACGAAAGCGCCCCGCAGCGGCGGGGCGCTTTGTGTCGCTGGCGTCGAAGTCGTTGATCGTTGTGACCCTAACGGGAACGCTGGCTGATGAACGACTCCAGCACGATCCTGTTCTTCTGGTCCGGCAGGATGAGCCAAGCGAGGATATAGAACACTGCAGCCGGCCCGGGCAAGAGGCAGAAGAGCAGGAAAGCGACGCGAACGTATGCCACGTCCACCCTGAGCTTCGCAGCGATCCCACCGCAGACACCACCCAACCAGCGCTGGGGTCCACGCTTCAGGCCGAAGCCCCTGACGATGCTGAAGAACTTGTCCATGGCTACAGACTTCCTTGTTGTGGTTGCTTTGTCACGCTGGTTGCTTGTCACGTTGGTACCTGTCACGTTGGTACCTGTCACGATGGGGTGGCAGTTACCTTGCGGGGCTCTTGGTTTTACCAGCACTCTTGCGGGCGGCGAGGACTCCTCCGATGACCAAGGCTGCGCCTGCGCCGATCATGAGGCCGATCAGCACATACGTGCCGTCCAGCACCACCCAACCAAGGGTGGAGATTGCCAACAAAGCGGCCAGGGCAATCACAATCAATCCCCACACCACGGTGCCGATCCGCGCCTGCTGCGGTTCGTCGTCGTCGATGTTCGGTTCCACCCGATAGCTGGGCTCAAGCGGTGGCGTGAGCGGTATTGGCTGGAGCCGCGGTGCGGGTGCGGGCTCATTGGATTCCGCTGCTTCACGTGCGTTGCTTGACTCGTTCGTGCTCATGTCAGTTTCCTTCCTGGATGGTCACGTTGCTGAAAGTGCCATCGATCTCCACCACGAGGTTGGCTCCGGGCTTATCGGCGTTGTAGACCGAACGCTCGTCCTGGAGGCGGCCGCCGCGGTCCGAGCCGTGTTCGTTGAGGTTGCCGAAGGTCATATCGGCCCTGACCTCAACGGGTACGTCGTCCGGGATGATGACGGTGACGTTGCTGAACGTGGCGTCCACGGGGACCACGATTTCGGTGGTCAGCGGAGCCGTCAGGGCCAGGTCGTCCAGGTTCACTGTTCCCTTGCCGCCAGTGACGTCGACCCCCTGCCGGGCCTGCTCAATGCTCAGTGGTGCCCAGTCCACGTCATGGAAGGTGAAGCGATCGCCATTCCGTGGGACGACGTTGAAGATTCCACCGATGATCAAGGCCACCACCGCCAGGAAACCGAGGAAACCGGAGGTCCGTCCCCGCAACCCCGCAATGAGGATGCCCAAACCCAGGACCGCTGCGCCCGCGGCCCACACCACGGCGTTGGCTGAGTGGCCGAGCTCGATGATGTTGCCGGCGTCCAGCGCTTTCAAGGTACCCCCAACCAGCAGTGCCACACCCGCGGTGACGGCAACTATCGCTGGCCCGGGACCCCTGCGCCGGGCGCGGGGCGGCTTGGGTTCACCGTTGTGCGGCTGGCCGCCAAAAGGCTGTCCGCCCTGGGGCGGAGTGGGGCCGAAGGGCGGCCGGGGGCCTGATGGCTCGTAGGGGCCAGCCCCATAACCCTGCGGTTTGGTGCCTGGCTGGCCTTGGCCGTAGACCGGAACACCGCTGTTGGTGCCGGCAGCTGTGTTCATGCCGGTATCAGTGTTTGTCCCGGTTGCCGTTGGCGTTCCGTATGCCGTGGGCGCTCCGTAGGCAGTAGCCATTCCGTAAGAAGTGCTTGCAAAGTCCTGTTGGTTCATGGGCTGGCCCACCTTCGATCCCTTGTTGCGCTGCACCAGGTAGTAGATGAGGTAGATGACGCCGCCCACCCAGAACAGCGTCCACAACAGGCCGGGAAGGCCGTTCCAGCCCCAGCCCCAGAACCCGCGGCCCAGGCCAGGCAGGCCGATGATCGTGGTGATTAACGCTCCTGTCATGCCACCTGACCAGCGCCCGGCGGCTGCTTCCTGAACGTGGATGCGGCCGTCCGGTTCAGGCAGCAAGGCCCACGCCAGGCCGTAAAGGAGGACGCCAATGCCGGCAAAGAGGGCCAGGACGATGAATATTCCCCGGACAATCAGGGGGTCGATGCCGAACCGGTGCGCCACTCCGCTGGAGACGCCACCGATCCAGCGGTCCGGCCCACGGCGGACGCCCTGGCTGCGGATCCAGTCGAAGAAGTTCTGCTGGGGTGCAGTGCGCGGTTGGGGTTCGGTGCGGGGCTGTGGTGCAGTGCGGGGTGCACCGGGACCGGTTTCGGATGAAGGATAGGCGTGGGGGGACGGTTCCCCCGGGGCGCCGGCGGATGTGCCGGCGTTGGCGCCAGGATCGGGTGTGCCGGCGTCGCCAGGATCGGGTGTGCCGGCGTTGCCAGGCGTTCCGGATTCCTCTGGGTTCATGCTGTTCGCGTTCATACCTCGATCCTCCCGTCCCGGGTACCCTGCCCTCTACTGGGGGATACCCTGAATGATCCCTGAGGGACCCCCGAATCGGGCCGGTTTCAGGTCCGGGCAACCCCGATCCGTGCTTGGATTGGTACATGACAACCGCTGTACAACGCCCGCCGCTGGTCCGCAGCAGCGACCGCATGATCGCCGGCGTCTGCAGCGGACTGGCCGACCATTTGGGCTGGCCCGTGAAGTATGTCCGGCTGGGCATGATCCTTGCCTGCTTCGCCGGGGGAGCGGGGCTGGCCTTCTACGCCTGGCTGTGGACCATGGTTCCCACCGCTGATGAGGCCGCGCGCCGCAATGCCCGCCGCCCGGCGTCGCCTATTGCTCCCGCAGTCAGCCTTCCGCCTGCCACTGAGTCCATACCAAAAGCGCCCGACGCCGGACCCGCACCGCCGGTGGCCGGCTCTCCAGCGGTGGGTGGAAACCTGCCGGGACCCGACGCCGCGGGTGCCTTTGGTCCACAGTTTGCCAGCCCACTGCTCGGTAGCCCACCGCTTGGTAGCCCACCGCTTAGTAGCGCATCGCTTGGTGAACAACTGTCTGGTGGGGCAACCAGCGGCAGCACGGCGGCTCCTGCCGGCGGCTCGGCCGAATCCGGAAGCCCCGCATCACCGGTCTCCCGGTTCAACTTTCGAAGAATCCAGTATGGCAAGGAGATCCTGCTCGGAGCCGGCCTGCTTCTGGTCGCAGTGATCCTGATTGCCCGCCAGTTCGGCGTCGATGTGCCCTTGGGAACACTGATTCCGGCAGCTGCCATCCTGGGCGGCGCTGCGATCGCATGGATGCAACTCGACGAGACCCGCAGGGCCGGTTTGGTGGACAAAACCAAGGCCGACCAGGCTGGCGGGTGGGTCCGCTTGGCCGCCGGCCTTGCATTGGTAGTTGCCGGTGTCCTGGTCATGGTGTCCGGATCGGGATCCTGGGAGCAGACCTGGCTTGCGCTCCTGGCATCCGTTGCTGTGCTGGGCGGGGTTGCACTGGTCCTGCTGCCCTGGGGACTGAAGTTTTGGAAGGACCTCGAGACTGAACGGGCGGGGCGTGTACGGGAAACCGAGCGCGCGGAGATCGCGGCCCACCTCCACGATTCGGTGTTGCAGACCCTTGCCCTGATCCAGCGCAGGGCAAGCTCCGAGCAGGACGTTGTCCGGCTCGCGAGGGCCCAGGAACGTGAACTGCGGTCCTGGCTGTTCACTGATGCCGCCAAGAATGCCGGACTGCTGGCCGAGCGGATCAAAGCCGTAGCCGCCGAAGTGGAGGACGCCCACGGCCAAGCCGTGGAGGTGGTTACCGTAGGCGACGCCGATATGACTGACAGGCACGAAGCCCTGGTCCAGGCAGCCAGGGAAGCCATGCTCAATGCTGCCCGCCACGGCGGGGGAACGGTATCCGTCTACATGGAGAGCACAGCCGGAAACACCGAGGTCTTCATCAAGGACCGCGGTCCGGGATTTGACCTTGAGTCCGTCCCCGATGACAGGCTGGGAGTCAAGGAATCAATCATCGGCCGCATGAAGCGTCACGGAGGCACGGCCACGATCAACAGCAGCAGGGACGGAACCGAAGTCCGGCTGGCCCTCCCCTCGATAAACGCCGATGGTGGCGATACGCGCACTGGAGACGTGCGCACTGGAGACGTGCGCTCCGGAGATGTGCGCTCCGGAGATGTGCACAGCGGCGAAGTACGGAATGGAGAACCACGGTAATGAACAACACCTCCCAAAGCGGTGAGCCGCGCAGTGTACGGGTGGTGATCGTCGATGACCACACGATCTTCCGTTCCGGGCTGAAGGCGGATCTCGATCACCGCATGGACGTCGTGGGCGAGGCAGGCACGGTTGAGGAGGCCATTGCAGTCATTGCGGAAACCCGGCCTGAAGTCGTCCTGCTGGACGTGCACCTTCCCGGTGGCCTTGGCGGCGGAGGGCGCGAGGTCATCGCAGGGTCCGCCGCGCTCCTGGGCACCACCAGCTTCCTGGCACTGAGTGTTTCAGACGCAGCCGAGGACGTCGTGGCAGTGATCAGGGCCGGTGCCCGCGGCTATGTCACCAAGACGATTTCCGGTGCCGGTATTTCCGATGCCGTGATCCGCGTGGCGGACGGCGACGCCGTCTTCTCGCCGCGCCTCGCTGGCTTCGTCCTGGACGCCTTCGGTACGGCACCAGCAGACATCGCGGACGACGAATTGGATCGTCTCTCGGCGCGTGAGCTGGAAGTCATGCGGCTCATCGCGCGCGGATACAGCTACAAGGAAGTGGCCAAGGAGCTGTTCATTTCCATCAAGACCGTGGAGACGCACGTGTCCGCCGTGCTCCGGAAACTGCAGCTCTCCAGCCGCCACGAACTCACCAAGTGGGCCGCCGAGCGCCGCCTCCTCTGATCCTCTCCCACATCCGTCGCCCTTTTGACCGATCCTCTCTCAGATCCGTCGCCCTTTTGACGGATGCTCTCTCAGATCCGTTGCCCTTTTGACGGATGCTCTCTCAGATCCCGCCGCTTAAACGGAAATGCTCCCGCACCAACAAACATTGGTGCGGGAGCATTCAACCGGCAACGTCGAAGCGCTACCGGGCCATAAGCTATTTCGCCTTGCCCAGGAATTCCTGGATCCGGCGGACGCCCTCGGCGAGATCGTCGTCGCCAAGTGCGTAGGACAGGCGAACATAGCCGGACGGGCCGAATGCCTCGCCGGGAACGATGGCTACTTCAACCTCGTCGAGGATCAACGTGGCGAGTTCCGCGGATGTCGTAGGGCGGACCGGACCGTTGGAGGTTTCGAATTCCTTACCCAGCAGACCGCGGACGTCCGCGTACACGTAGAAGGCGCCGGTCGGCGTCGGGCATTCCACGCCGTCAATCGCGTTCAGGCCGGCCACGATCGCCTTGCGGCGGCGATCGAACGCGACCTTCATTTCGTCGACGGCGGTCAACGGACCCGTGAGGGCAGCGGCGGCCGCGACCTGCATGATGTTCGAAACGTTGGATGTCGCGTGCGACTGCAGGTTGGTTGCAGCCTTGATGACGTCGGCCGGGCCGATCATCCAGCCCACGCGCCATCCGGTCATGGCGTAGGTCTTGGCCACACCGTTGAGGATGACGACTTTGTCGCCAAGCTCCGGTGCTGCGGTGGCGATGGAGGTGAACTTCACGCCGTCATAGGTCAGGTGCTCGTAGATTTCGTCGGTGACAACCCACAGGCCCCTGGAAGCCGCCCACTTGCCGATCTCCGCAACCTGCTCCGGGCTGTATACAGCGCCGGTCGGGTTGGACGGGGACACGAACAGCAGGATCTTGGTTTTGTCCGTGACAGCGGCTTCAAGCTGCTCGATGGTCACGAGGTAGCCCTGCTCGGGTCCGGCGAATACCTCCACCGGAACGCCCCCCGCGAGACGGATGGCCTCCGGATAAGTGGTCCAGAAGGGCGTGGGGATGATGACTTCGTCGCCCGGGTCAACCAAGGTGGCGAAGGTGTTGTAGACAGCCTGCTTGCCGCCGTTGGTCACCAGGACCTGCGACGGGTCCACTTTGTAGCCGGAGTCCCGGAGGGTTTTATCGGCGATGGCCTTCTTCAGCTCGGGAAGCCCGGCAGCGGGGGAGTAGCGGTGGAACTTCGGCTGGGCAGCAGCCTCGATTGCTGCCTTGACGATGTAATCCGGGGTGGGGAAATCGGGTTCGCCGGCACCGAAACCGATCACGGGGCGCCCCGCGGCCTTCAGGGCCTTGGCCTTGGCGTCAACGGCAAGGGTGGCGGACTCGGCAATAGCGGAGATTCGTTGTGAAATGCGGGCGGCAGGTGTTCCGGCAGACATCTATGTACCGTTCTTCGCAGGCAGCTCGTGGGCTGGATGATGGGATTCGACGTAAACTACCTTATGCTGTTCTGCGGAGCTCCCGGGCGCCCGCTGGACAATGTGACTGATAATGCTGCTCACATTGATTCATAAGCGGCCGGAAGGCCCGGAATTAGTCCGGTTCGACTATCGCGAATTTCTTGCGTAGACTGGTTCACCGGTGTTGAAAAGCACCACAGGCTGAAGTGCGGCCTGAAACATGGATTCGATCCATAGGGTAGTGGCGCAATTGGTAGCGCAGCGGTCTCCAAAACCGCAGGTTGCAGGTTCGAGTCCTGTCTGCCCTGCGCAAGCTGTTCCGGCGGAAACGCCGGGGCAAGCGCAGCAACCATGGCTCTGATCAGAGCCGGGTCAACGACTTTGCAAGGTGAGTGAGGACCAGGTGACCGAAACGGCTGCTAGCAGCTCAAAGGGCCGTCCTGCCAAGAAAGCCGATGCCGGCTTCTTTGCCCGAATTGCACTCTTCATCCGCCAGGTTATCGGCGAACTGAAGAAGGTCGTTGCCCCGACCCGCAAGGAACTGATCAATTACACGGTCGTGGTGCTGGTGTTCGTAGCCATCATGATGCTCATCGTCACCCTGCTGGACCTTGCGTTCGGCACGGGAGTGAGCTGGGTCTTCGGTGGGTCAGGCGCTACGGACCGCTAAGCGGATCTGTCCGCAAACCGCGCGAAATTCCTTGGTAAGTCAGGAATTTTGTGGGGTTTGCGGAATTGAGCCATTTAAATAGGCATGTTAGGCAATGAGGAAGCAGGAGACCAAGTGTCTGAGCAGGAGCTTGAGGTAAACGAGGCTGAGCTGGATGGGCCCGCTGAAAGCACGGACGACGCCGCGGCTGAGGCTGCGGAAGAGTCGGAGGCTGACTCTGCTGCGCCCGAATCTGCCGACGTCGATGATTCCGAAGAGGATTTCGAGTCTGACGTAGACGCTGAGTCTGATGACGAGTCCGACTCTGACGACGAGTCCGACGTCGACGCTGCGGATGTCTCGCTGGAAGCCGCTGCTGCTGCAGCGCCCGCGGATCCGGCTGAGGAATTCAAGGCCAAGCTTCGCCGCCAGGAGGGTGACTGGTACGTCATCCACTCCTACGCCGGTTACGAAAACCGCGTGAAGGCCAACCTCGAGACCCGCATCCAGACGCTGGACATGGAAGATTACATCTTCGAAATCCAGGTCCCGATGGAAGAAGTCGTCGAGATCAAGAACGCGCAGCGCAAGGTAATCAACCGCGTCCGCATCCCCGGTTACGTCCTGGTCCGCATGGACCTGACCGACGCTTCCTGGGGCGCCGTTCGCCACACCCCCGGCGTCACTGGCTTCGTTGGCAACGCCCACAACCCGGTCCCGCTGCGCCTTGACGAGGTCTTCTCCATGCTCGCCCCGGTCTTCGAAGAAGAGCAGGCCGAGAAGGGCAAGCCGGTCAACAAGCAGAACCAGGCTCCCGTGGCTGTCGACTTCGAGGTCGGCGAGTCCGTCATCGTCAAGGAAGGCCCGTTCGAGACCCTTCCGGCAACGATCTCCGAGATCAAGCCCGAGTCCCAGACCCTCGTGGTCCTGGTCTCGATCTTCGAGCGCGAAACCCCGGTTACGCTCGCATTCAACCAGGTCACCAAGATCTAGCTGATTCCAAGATTTCGCTCCCGTTCCGCCTGCTTTGCGGTTCGGAAGCGGCCGGCCGCCTTGCCATGGCGGCCACAAACCTGGGACGCGCTCCTGTGTCCCAGGAAGCTATTGAGAGAAGGACCCTACATTGGCTCCCAAGAAGAAGGTCACCGGCCTCATCAAGCTGCAGATCCAGGCAGGTGCCGCTAACCCGGCTCCGCCGATCGGTCCTGCGCTTGGCCAGCACGGTGTCAACATCATGGAATTCTGCAAGGCGTACAACGCTGCAACGGAATCCCAGCGCGGAAACGTTATCCCGGTTGAAATCACGGTCTACGAAGACCGTTCCTTCACCTTCATCACCAAGACCCCGCCGGCTGCAGAGCTCATCAAGAAGGCTGCAGGCGTTGCCAAGGGTTCGGCTACCCCGCACACCGTCAAGGTTGCCAAGCTGACCCAGGCCCAGGTCGAAGAGATTGCTTCCACCAAGATGGAAGACCTGAACGCCAACGACATCGCGGCTGCTGCCAAGATCATCGCTGGTACCGCCCGTTCCATGGGTATCACCGTCGAATAGTCGAGGAATGCACGGACGGTGCGGGCTGAGGAACGAAGCACTCGCCGGAAGTGAGTCCCGGAGACTTTCGACAAATAGACGCAGCAGAGGGCTGATTTCAGCCTTCACCCGCCGGGCAACCGGCATCTGAAACATTAAAATGTCGCAGGATCCTTGCCGGATCCACGACTTGTGGCAGGGCCCAGCGCGGTCCGCAGACCACAACTGCACAAGGAGAAATAAGCAGCATGGCAAAGCGCAGCAAAGCATATGAGGCAGCCGTAGCCAAGATCGAGGCAGACAAGGTCTACGCCCCGTTCGAGGCAATCACCCTCGCGAAGGACACCAACCCTTCCAAGTTCGACGCAACCGTTGAGGTCGCTTTCCGTCTGGGCGTTGACCCGCGTAAGGCCGACCAGATGGTCCGTGGCACCGTCAACCTGCCGCACGGCACCGGTAAGACCGCCCGCGTCCTCGTTTTCGCAACCGGCGACAAGGCTGAGGCAGCAATCGCTGCCGGCGCCGACTTCGTTGGTTCCGATGACCTGATCGAAAAGATCGCAGCCGGCTGGACCGACTTCGACGCCGCCGTGGCAACCCCTGACCTCATGGGTAAGGTTGGCCGCCTCGGTAAGGTCCTGGGCCCGCGTAACCTCATGCCGAACCCGAAGACCGGTACGGTTACCCCGGATGTCACCAAGGCTGTCAACGACATCAAGGGCGGCAAGATCGACTTCCGCGTCGACAAGCACTCGAACCTGCACTTCATCATCGGCAAGGTGTCCTTCGACGCCCAGAAGCTGGCTGAGAACTACGCAGCTGCACTGGAAGAGGTGCTTCGTTTGAAGCCGTCCGCTTCCAAGGGCCGCTACATCCAGAAGGCTACGGTTGCAACCACGTTCGGTCCGGGCATCACCGTTGACCCGAACGTCACCAAGGTTCTCACCGAGGCATAAGCTTCGCGAGTTCAAACTCTGAGAGGGACCGTCCGGCATTGCCGGGCGGTCCCTTTTTCATGGGTTCGTGCAGGCTGGCCGCGACTTGTTTGCCACCCCAGGCGGTCGTAGGCTGTGGGGCGTGGCGTCGTCGTCGAACTTTTCTGCCAACCGAGGGCTCACCATAGAAAGGCTTCCTGTTCCGAACGGTCCGGAGGCCACTGCCTCGCCGGACTTCAAAGCCTTCCATGCGTTACGCATCGCCCATGAGCTGGCTTTGTGGGGCAACCTGGACCATTCGGCCACATTGGCCGAGTCGTTCATGTTCTGGCAGGGCAACGAATACGAGGAGCGGCACGTCTACCTGGCCCGTTTGGACGGCATTGTGGTGGGCAGCGGATCGCTGACCCTGCCGTTAAGCGAGAACACGACGACGGCGGGTGTGGACGTCGTCGTTGACACAGCTTTCCGGCGGCGCGGCATTGGGACGATGATCCTTGAAGTTCTCGAAAGGGCGGCAGTGGAGCGGAACCGACCTTCTCTTGACGGCTACTGCGGTGAGCCAATCGGGCCCGTCATTGCGGGCGAGGCGCTGCTGGAGGCAAAGTCCGGCACGGGTGGTGTGCCCCTGAACGCGGCATCGACCCGCTTTGCCCTGCACCATGGCTATTCCCTGGAACAGGTCGAAACCAGCAGCACCCTGACACTGCCGATTGATGAGGCGCACCTGATTGAACTCGAAGTCGAGGCGCTGCGCCGGGCAACGGAGTACGACATCATCGGTTGGATGAACGAATGCCCGGACGAACTCCTGGACAGTTTTGCCGGTCTCAAGAGCCTCATGAGCACGGAGGTGCCCATTGCCGGTCTGGGGTGGGAAGGCGAAGAGTGGGACGCCGTGCGGGTTCGGCGTGAGGAATCCACGTGGCGGGCAAGTGGCATGGACTCGGTTGTGGCTGCTGCCCGGCACCGCCCGAGCGGGGAGCTGGCGGCCTATACGGTCCTGACCCACCGTGAGGCGCTGCCGGCGGTCGTCAGCCAGGAAGACACGCTGGTGGCTCCCGGCCACCGGGGACACGGCCTTGGCATGCTGGTCAAAATCGCCAATCTTCGGAGGGCAGAAAGTCTTTGGCCGGACGCCACAGGCGTCATGACATGGAACGCCAATGAAAACCGGCATATGCTGGCCATAAATATCGCCCTTGGATTCAAGCCTTCCGGTTTTGAAGGCGAATGGCAGAAACGGCTGGGATGACTGTACACGAGGCGAAGACCGTTGTTGTCGAGCAGCTATGGGTGCCGGACAATCTGGACAGCCCCAAGGCAAGGGATTTCCTGGACGCCGTTGAAGTGGCGCGACGGGTCCGGATGCAGACCTGGGGGAGCGATGACCTGGCTTACACGCCCCTGGAGAAGCTGCTTGAGTTCTCTGACCCCTATGAGCGCCAGATCATCCTGGTAGCCAAGGTGGACGGGGTCATCGTGGGAACAGTGGACATTGCGCTGCCGCTCGCGGACAACATGGACCTGGCGGAGTTCACCCTCGATATTCTCCCGGAGTATCAGAGCCAGGGCGTGGGTCGTCAGCTCCTGGAGGCCGCAGAGCAGTTGGCACGTTCTGAGGGCCGCACGATGGTTTTGGTGGACACGAGCCATCCGGCGACCTCGCTCACAGAGGTACCTGAAGATCAATTGATTCCCGGCAGCGGCCCGGGCTTCGTGCCTGTCAGCAGCAGGGAAGTGGACTTTGCCCAGCGGGCCGGTTACACCCTTCAGCACATCGAGCAATTCAGTTCCTGCGTGCTGCCGCTGGATTCCAAGCTGGTTGCGGATCTTCAAGCAGAGGCCGAGGAAGCGAACGCTGGCCGCTACAGGCTGCACCATTGGACTGACCGGTGCCCTGAGGCTTGGTTGGAGGCCGTGGCTGAGCTGGAAAACGCCGCGGGGGAGGTTGTCCACGGTGAGGACGGCGAGGAAGAAGACTCCGCTGTCGAGGTTACCGGCATGGTCTTCGACGCCTCGGTTTTACGCGAAACCGAAGACGCCGCATTGGCGCAGGGCCGGCGCACGGTGGTTACCGCCGTCGAGCATATTGAGAGCGGGCGGCTGGCTGGCCTCACCACGATCAGCGTCCTCGCGCACCGTCAGGACGTCGTTTTCCAAGACGATACTTTGGTCCTGCAGGAACACCGCGGCAACAAGTTGGGCCTGCTGATCAAGGTGGCAAACATGGAAAGGCTCAGCGAGCAATTTCCTGATGCCCGGGTCATTTACACCTGGAACGCACCGGAAAACCGGTACCTCCTGACCGTGAACAAGCAATTGGGATTTACGACGGCGGGAGTCACCGGACTCTGGCAAAAGGAGCTTCCCGATCGGGGACCGAAGGTCACGTCGTCGGAGTAGCCAGCCAGGCATCCCACGGGGGAGCGCGACGTCGATTTGGTTTGCTGATCGCTCTCCCGTAACCTTGAAGTACCAAAGACCGTCGGTTGATGGGAATCCACTCTTTCGAGCGCAGCTCAATTCTGCAGCGACGCCCCTGAGAACAAAGTGCATTCCTTGACGAAGGACCCTGAACATAGGGCGGCCGGCGCAGGTGAACGAAGCAAGTCTCCGCAGTGCAAACTGTGTTGAGCCAAGCCCCGTGCATCTGCGCGGGGCGTTTTTAGTTTTAGCTCTCGTGAGCGGGGACCCGGAAGACCGGCTTTATTCCCCGGAAGGAGGGTTATGACAACGCCTAGCAAGGTCTCCGCAGTTGCAGAGATCACCAACGATTTCAAGGAATCGAACGCGGCTGTCCTGACCGAATACCGCGGGCTCACTGTTGCACAGCTCAAGGAACTGCGTGTTGCACTCGGCCAGGACACCAAGTTCTCGGTCGTCAAGAACACCCTGAGTGCCATTGCGGCCAAGGAAGCCGGAGTTGAAGCATTCAACGACCAGCTTGCAGGCCCCACTGCAATCGCCTTTATCAAGGGTGACGCTGTTGCTGCTGCCAAGAGCCTGACGGACTTTGCCAAGGCCAACAAGCAGCTGGTTATCAAGACCGGTTACTTCGAAGGCAAGGCATTGGATGCACAGGGTGTTGCCGCACTGGCAGCCCTCGAGTCCCGCGAACTGCAGCTTGCACGTGTTGCTGGTGTCCTTAAGGCTCCTGCTTCCGCTGCTGCCCGCATCATTGACGCTCTGCGCCTCAAGCTTGAAGAAGAGGGCGGCGCACCTGCACCGGCCGCTGAAGAAGCCCCGGCTGAAGAGGCTGCTGCTGAAGAGGTTGCGGCTCCGGCCGAAGCCGCTGAAGCCGCAACCGAAGAGAACTAAGTTCTCCCCCCAATCAAACTCAGGTGCATGGATCGGCTTTGCCCGGATCTGCACCAACTAATGGAAGGACGCCACCATGGCGAAGCTCAGCAACGAAGAGCTCATTGAAGCTTTCAAGGAACTGACCATCATCGAGCTCTCCGAGTTCGTCAAGCTCTTCGAAGAGACCTTCGAAGTTACGGCCGCTGCTGTTGCAGTTGCCGGCCCCGCCGCTGGCGGTGCTGCTGAAGCTGCTGAAGAGAAGACTGACTTCGACGTCATCCTCGAAGCTGCTGGCGACAAGAAGATCGCAGTGATCAAGGAAGTTCGCGCCATCACCTCCCTCGGCCTCAAGGAAGCCAAGGACCTGGTTGACAGCGCACCGAAGGCTGTTCTCGAAGGCGCCACCAAGGAAGCCGCAGAGAAGGCAAAGGCTCAGCTCGAAGAAGCTGGCGCAACGGTTACCCTCAAGTAACTCGTCTTGCTTGTGGAAGCCCCGTCCGGTTCGCCGGGCGGGGCTTCCTGCTTTAAACAAGCAACGCGGGGTCACTTACGGCCCATCCCATGGGGAATTACCGGCCGTAAGTGACCCCGCGTTGCCTTAAACGGGTTCGCTGATGTCCGCAACGATGGCATTGAGCGCGGACGTGAGGGCGTCCGCGTCCACGAATGCACTCCTGCCATGGGCTCCGGCACCCATCGAGATGCGGCGTCCGGTGATAGTGGCATCCGCATACACCGGCCAGGGCGTGGTGCTTCCAAGGGGAGTGATGGTCCCGCGCTCATAGCCGGTTGCGGCCAGGGCAACATCGGCGTGCGGCAGCGAGAGCTTGTTGACGCCCACCAATGCCCGCAACTTGGGCCAGGAGATCTGCCGGTCGCCGGGGATCAGCGCGAAGAGGAAGCTGCCGTCGCGATGCTTGACCACGAGCGACTTCACGATGTCCCCGGGACTGATCCCGAGGATGCCTGCGGCCTCCTCAAGGCTTTTGGCGGCAGGGCGCTCGACGACGTCCACGTCCAGTCCGCGCGCGGCGGCGTCGGACAGGAACCGTTCGGCCCCGTTCATGTGAGGTTCCACCACGTCCTGTGCCATTAATCGCGGTACAGCAGGAGAGCTTCGCCCTGGCCACCGCCGCCACAGAGGGATACAGCAGCCTTGCCGGTTCCCCTGCGCTTGAGTTCGTGGGCCGCGTGCAGGGCCAGCCGGGCGCCGGAAGCACCGATCGGGTGGCCGAGCGCGATTGCGCCACCGTGGATGTTGCACTTCTCCAGCGGGTAGCTCAAGTCCTTCAATGATTGGACCGCCACAGAGCCGAAGGCTTCGTTAATCTCGATGAAGTCCAGGTCCTCGGCAGTCCATCCGGCCCGCTTCAATGCTTGCGAAATAGCGTTGGACGGCTGGGAGTGCAGTGAGTTGTCCGGGCCGGCCACCTGGCCGGGTTTGCCTACGACCGCAAGGTATTCCAGCCCGTTGTCCGTGGCGAAGCGGCGACTTGTCAGCACGAGTGCGGAGGCGCCGTCCGACAGGGGAGAGGAGTTGCCGGCGGTAATGGTGCCGTCCGTAGCGAAGGCGGCCTTCAAAGGGGCAAGGGTTTCCAGGGTCGTGTTCGGGCGAACGCCCTCGTCCGAGGTGAGGGTTACCGGATCCCCCTTGCGCTGCTTCACGCTCACGGGAGCGATTTCGACGTCGAAAATTCCCTCAGCGATCGCGGCAGCAGCGCGCTGGTGGGAAGCCGCAGCAACTTCGTCCTGCGCGCGGCGGTCAATGCCGAGCGTTACGTTCTTGGTTTCGGTGGACAAGCCCATGGACTGGCCATCGAACGCATCGGTGAGTCCATCATGGGCGGCAACGTCCAGCGCCTGGATCGCGCCGTAGGTCCAACCCTGCCGGGAACCGGGGAGCAGGTGCGGGGCGCGCGTCATCGATTCCTGGCCGCCGGCGACAACTACGGTGGCGTCCCCGCTGCGGATCATCCGGGCGGCATCAATGACAGCCGTGAGGCCGGAGAGGCAAACCTTGTTGATGGTGACGGCAGGGATGTTCCAGCCAACGCCTGCCGCGATAGCGCTCTGCCGTGCAGGATTCTGGCCAGCGCCCGCTTGCAGCACCTGTCCCATGATGACGGCATCCACTTGTTCGGCTTTTACGCCGCTGGCCGCCAGTGCGGCGCTGATGGCGTGGGCGCCGAGGTCGACGGCGGTGAATCCGGCAAGCTGCCCATTCAGCCGACCCTGTGGGGTACGGGAAGCGGCAAGGATGACAACGTCATTGTCGTCAGCGGAGTTGTTCATGGTCTCTCTTCCGATCCGTGGTGGTGTAGCCAAGGCTATCGCGCTGCGTGCGCCAGCCTATCCTTTTCAACGCTCGTACCTGTCGCTGGATTCCATGCCGGGAGATTCCACAACGGGCCCGGTGCCTTGGTCCGCCAGATGCTCCGGGCAAGGTCCGTGGACCGCGCATAGGTGCCTGCGGCAACAGTGCTTGCATTCACGGACAATCTGGGGTAGACAGGAAGGCTACTTTGCCGTATCGTAGATATTTGCGTCTTCCCTGTTAACCTTCAGCCTTCATATAGCGGTGGGCTTTACCTCTCAGCTGCGACATTGACGTGCCGTTCACAACGTGCACTGCCATGTGCGGACTGGGTCCGGGTCATATAGCGGAACCGGAATAAGTATGCTGCGGAGCACTCTGCATCATGCAAACGGGGGAGATCTGAAAACGCCTGAAGGTCTGTGGAAGGATCCCTCTTGGTCGCCTCGAGCACCTCTAATAACGAAACCGCTAACACGGCAAGCACCGATGGTGCCACTCGCCGCCTCTCATTCGCAAAGATTCACGAACCCCTTGATGTTCCGAATCTTCTCGCCCTGCAGACGGACAGCTTTGACTGGCTCGTCGGAAACGAACGCTGGCAGGCGCGGGTAGCGAAGGCTGTCGAGGAGGGCGACCTCAGCGTCGCCACCACCTCCGGACTTGCCGACATCTTCGAAGAGATCTCCCCCATCGAGGACTTCCAGGGCACTATGTCCCTGAGCTTCTCCGAGCCGGAGTTCGCTGATCCGAAGTACACCATGGCCGAATGCAAAGACCGTGACGCCACTTACTCGGCACCGCTGTATGTCAAGGCCGAGTTCATGAACAACAACACGGGCGAAATCAAGCAGCAGACCGTGTTCATGGGCGACTTCCCCCTCATGACTGAAAAGGGAACGTTCGTCGTGAACGGCACCGAGCGTGTCGTTGTCTCCCAGCTGGTCCGCTCGCCGGGCGCCTACTTCGAGCGCACCGCGGACAAGACCAGTGACAAGGACATCTTCACTGCGAAGATCATCCCGTCCCGCGGTGCATGGTTCGAACTCGAAATCGACAAGCGCGACCAGGTCGGCGTCCGCCTCGACCGCAAGCGCAAGCAGTCGGTCACGGTTCTGCTGAAGGCCCTCGGTTGGACCGAAGGTCAGATCCTGGAAGAGTTCGGCCAGTACGACTCCATGCGTGCAACGCTGGAGAAGGACGCCACCGAAACCCGCGAAGACGCACTTCTGGACATCTACCGCAAGCTGCGTCCGGGCGAGCCGCCCACCGTCGAGGCTGCCCAGTCCCTGCTGGACAACCTGTACTTCAACGCCAAGCGTTATGACCTCGCCAAGGTTGGCCGTTACAAGATCAACCGCAAGCTCGGCATCGACCGCTCCCTTGGTGACAAGGAAGCTTCGGTACTGCACGTCGAAGACATCGTCGCCATGATCAAGTTCCTCGTTGCGCTGCACGCCGGCGAGAAGACCCTCATGGGCAAGCGCGATGGCGAAGACCACGAGCTCCGCGTCGAGATCGATGACATCGACCACTTCGGCAACCGTCGCATCCGCGCCGTTGGCGAACTGATCGAAAACCAGGTCCGCACCGGCCTTTCCCGCATGGAGCGTGTTGTTCGCGAACGCATGACCACGCAGGACGTCGAGGCCATCACGCCGCAGACGCTGATCAACATCCGCCCGGTTGTCGCTGCCATCAAGGAGTTCTTCGGAACCTCCCAGCTGTCGCAGTTCATGGACCAGAACAACCCGCTTTCGGGTCTGACCCACAAGCGCCGCCTGTCGGCTCTTGGCCCGGGTGGTCTTTCCCGTGACCGCGCAGGCATGGAAGTTCGAGACGTTCACCCGTCCCACTACGGACGTATGTGCCCCATCGAAACCCCTGAAGGCCCGAACATTGGTCTGATCGGTTCGCTGGCTTCCTACGGCCGCATCAACCCGTTCGGTTTCATCGAGACGCCTTACCGCCTCGTTTCCAACGGCGTGGTCTCGGACGAGGTCCAGTACCTCACCGCCGACGACGAAGCTGAAGTCCTGATCGCACAGGCCAACGCTCCGCTGGACGCTGACAAGAAGTTCTCGGAAGAGACCGTCCTTGTCCGTGCCCGTGGTGGTGGAGGCGAGCCGGTCCTGGTTCCCGCTGCCGAAGTTCAGTTCATGGACGTTTCCCCGCGCCAGATGGTGTCCGTGGCAACCGCCCTGATCCCGTTCCTCGAGCATGACGATGCCAACCGTGCACTCATGGGTGCCAACATGCAGCGCCAGGCTGTGCCGCTGGTTCGTTCCGAGGCTCCTTTCGTGGGTACCGGCATGGAGCGCGCAGCAGCAGTCGACGCCGGTGACGTTGTCATCGCGAAGAAGGCCGGTGTAGTCACCGAGGTTTCCGCTGAGCTCGTTGTCATGATCAACGACGACGGCACGGAGACCAACTACCGCATCAACAAGTTCGCCCGTTCCAACCAGGGCAACTGCTACAACCACCGTGTCCTGGTCAACGAAGGCCAGCGCCTGGAAGTCGGCGGCATCATCGCCGATGGTCCTGCAACGGACCAGGGTGAACTCGCCCTCGGTAAGAACCTGCTCGTGGCATTCATGTCATGGGAAGGCCACAACTTCGAGGACGCCATCATCCTGTCCCAGCGCATTGTTGCTGAGGACGTTCTTTCCTCCATCCACATCGAGGAGCACGAGATCGATGCCCGCGACACCAAGCTTGGTGCCGAGGAAATCACCCGTGACATCCCCAACGTGTCGGAGGAAGTCCTGGCAGGCCTGGACGAACGCGGCATCATCCACATCGGTGCAGAGGTTGAAGCAGGAGACATCCTGGTCGGAAAGGTCACACCCAAGGGTGAAACCGAACTGACTCCGGAAGAGCGTCTTCTCCGCGCCATCTTCGGTGAGAAGTCCCGCGAAGTCCGCGACACCTCCCTGAAGGTTCCCCACGGCGAGTCCGGTACGGTCATCGGCGTCCGCGTCTTCGACCGCGACAACGACGACGAACTGCCCCCGGGCGTGAACCAGCTGGTCCGCGTCTATGTTGCAGCCAAGCGCAAGATCACCGACGGCGACAAGCTCGCCGGCCGTCACGGCAACAAGGGTGTTATCTCCAAGATCCTTCCGATCGAGGACATGCCCTTCCTTGCAGACGGTACCCCGGTGGACATCGTCCTGAACCCGCTTGGTGTTCCGGGTCGTATGAACGTTGGCCAGGTCCTGGAAACCCACCTCGGTTGGGTTGCCAAGACCGGTTGGAAGATCGAAGGCGAGCCGGAGTGGGTCAAGAACCTGCCCAACCTGCCCCGTGAAACCGGCCAGACCACCGTTGCCACCCCGGTGTTCGATGGCGCCCGCGAAGAAGAAATCACGGGCCTGCTTGACTCCACCAACGTGACCCGCGATGGCGACCGCCTGATCGACTCCTCCGGCAAGACCCGTCTGTTCGATGGCCGCTCCGGCGAGCCGTTCCCGGACCCGATCTCCGTCGGTTACATGTACATCCTGAAGCTCCACCACCTGGTGGACGACAAGATCCACGCGCGTTCCACCGGCCCGTACTCCATGATCACGCAGCAGCCGCTGGGTGGTAAGGCACAGTTCGGTGGCCAGCGCTTCGGTGAAATGGAAGTGTGGGCGCTTGAAGCTTACGGCGCTGCCTACACGCTTCAGGAACTCCTCACGATCAAGTCCGATGACATCCATGGTCGTGTGAAGGTCTACGAAGCCATCGTCAAGGGCGAGAACATCCCTGAGCCTGGCGTTCCCGAGTCCTTCAAGGTCTTGATCAAGGAAATGCAGTCGTTGTGCCTGAACGTGGAAGTTCTTTCCACCGACGGAACCACGATCGAAATGCGTGACTCTGATGACGCAGTCTTCACGGCTGCGGAAGAACTGGGCATCGATCTGTCTCGTGCAGAGCCCAGTTCCGTAGAAGAGGTCTAGTAGCCGTTCCGGTGGGCAGCAGTAAATAGCTGCCCACCGGGACAGCTCCCTCTTCCCGTAACCAAGACTTCAGAATTTAGAGAACAAGAGAGAACAGGGACCATATGTCCAGCGAATCCTCCTTCGGCCTCATGCAGATCGGCCTCGCCACCGCGGAAGACATCCGTGGCTGGTCTTACGGTGAGGTCAAGAAGCCGGAAACCATCAACTACCGCACCCTCAAGCCTGAGAAGGACGGTCTTTTCTGCGAGAAGATCTTCGGTCCTTCCCGCGACTGGGAATGCTACTGCGGCAAGTACAAGCGCGTCCGCTTCAAGGGCATCATCTGTGAGCGTTGTGGCGTTGAAGTCACCCGCGCCAAGGTGCGCCGTGAGCGCATGGGCCACATCGAACTGGCTGCGCCTGTAACCCACATCTGGTACTTCAAGGGCGTTCCCTCGCGCTTGGGCTACCTGTTGGACCTGGCTCCGAAGGACCTTGAGAAGGTCATCTACTTCGCTGCCTACATGATCACCAGCGTTGACACGGAAAACCGCCACGCTGAACTGCCGAACCTCCAGGTCGAGCACGACCTCGAGAAGAAGCAGCTCGTGGACAACCGCGACAGCGACATCGCCACGATCGCCCGCGACCTTGAAGACGAGCTTGCCCGTCTTGAAGGTGAAGGTGCCAAGGCTGCCGACAAGAAGAAGGCCCGCGACTCCGCAGACCGCCAGATGGCGAACGTCCGCAAGCGTGCCGACGCCGATATCGAGCGCCTTGAGCAGGTCTGGGACCGCTTCAAGAACCTCAAGGTCGCTGACCTTGAGGGTGACGAGGGCCTGTACCGCGAACTGCGTGACCGCTACGGCATGTACTTCGAAGGCTCCATGGGTGCCGAGGCCATCAAGAAGCGTCTTGAGACCTTTGACATGCAGGCTGAAGCCGAGTCGCTGCGCGACACCATCCAGAACGGCAAGGGCCAGCGCAAGACGCGTGCCCTGAAGCGCCTGAAGGTTGTCAACGCATTCCTGACCACCAACAACAGCCCCCTCGGCATGGTTCTGGACGCCGTCCCGGTGATCCCGCCGGAACTGCGCCCGATGGTCCAGCTGGATGGTGGCCGCTTCGCGACCTCCGACCTCAACGACCTCTACCGCCGTGTGATCAACCGCAACAACCGACTCAAGCGACTGCTTGACCTCGGCGCTCCGGAGATCATCGTCAACAACGAGAAGCGCATGCTTCAGGAAGCTGTTGACAGCCTCTTCGACAACGGTCGTCGTGGCCGCCCCGTTACGGGTCCGGGCAACCGTCCGCTGAAGTCCCTGAGCGACATGCTCAAGGGCAAGCAGGGTCGTTTCCGCCAGAACCTGCTCGGCAAGCGCGTCGACTACTCCGGCCGTTCGGTCATCGTCGTTGGCCCGCAGCTGAAGCTGCACCAGTGTGGTCTGCCCAAGCAGATGGCGCTGGAGCTCTTCAAGCCGTTCGTGATGAAGCGCCTGGTTGACCTCAACCACGCACAGAACATCAAGTCGGCAAAGCGCATGGTCGAGCGTTACCGTCCGCAGGTTTGGGACGTGCTGGAAGAGATCATCACCGAACACCCGGTGCTGCTCAACCGTGCACCTACCCTTCACCGCCTCGGCATCCAGGCCTTCGAACCGCAGCTTGTGGAAGGCAAGGCAATCCAGCTTCACCCGCTGGTTTGTGGCGCCTTCAACGCTGACTTCGACGGCGACCAGATGGCAGTGCACCTGCCGCTGAGCCCGGAAGCCCAGGCCGAAGCCCGCATCCTGATGCTGTCCTCGAACAACATCCTGAAGCCGTCCGATGGCCGCCCGGTTACCCTGCCTTCGCAGGATATGATCATCGGCCTGTACCACCTGACCACCAAGCGCGTCGGCTCTGCCGGCGAAGGCCGCATCTTCTCCTCGGTTTCGGAAGCCATCATGGCGTACGACGCCCGTGATCTGCACCTGAACTCCCAGGTCAAGATCCGTCTGGACAACTTCGTGCCTTACGCCGGTTGGGAAGCTCCGGAAGGTTGGGAGCCGGGTCAGCCTGCTCTCGTCCAGACCTCCCTGGGCCAGGTCATCTTCAACCAGACGCTGCCTGAGGATTACCCGTGGGTTGAGGCTGTTGCCGACAAGGGCGAACTGTCCCGGATCGTCAACGACCTCGCTGAGCGCTACCCGAAGGTTGTCACGGCTGCCACGCTGGACAACCTGAAGGATGCCGGTTTCTACTGGGCAACCCGCTCGGGCGTTACTGTGGCTATCTCCGACATCGAGGTGCCGACCTCCAAGCCCGCCATCCTGGCTGGTTACGAGAACATGGCTGCCAAGATCCAGGGCCAGTACGACAAGGGCCTGATCGACGACGACGAGCGTCGCCAGGAACTGATCGAGATCTGGAACAAGGCCACCAACGAGATCGCCCAGGCGATGCGTGACAGTCTGTCCCCGATGAACACCATCAACCGCATGGTGTCCTCCGGTGCACGTGGTAACTGGATGCAGGTTCGCCAGATCGCGGGTATCCGTGGTCTTGTGGCCAACCCGAAGGGTGAGATCATCCCTCGCCCGATCAAGTCCTCCTACCGCGAGGGCCTGTCGGTGTTGGAATACTTCATCGCCACGCACGGTGCACGTAAGGGTCTGGCCGATACCGCTCTCCGTACCGCCAACTCGGGTTACCTGACCCGTCGTCTGGTGGACGTTTCGCAGGACGTCATCGTCCGTGAAGAGGACTGCGGTACCGAACGCGGTCTGCTCACGCCGATCGCCGTGCCGGATTCCAACGGTGAGCTCGTCCTGGACGAGAACGTCGAGAACAGCGCCTACGCACGTACGCTGGCCGTCGACGTCGTCGATGCCCAGGGCAACGTCCTGGCTGCCGGTGGAACCGACTGCGGCGACGTCGTTATCGACCAGCTGCTGGCTGCAGGCATCACTGAAGTCAAGGTCCGTTCCGTACTCACCTGTGAGTCCAAGGTCGGCACCTGTGCACTCTGCTACGGCCGTTCGCTGGCAACTGGCAAGACCGTGGACATCGGTGAGGCCGTGGGCATCATTGCCGCACAGTCCATCGGTGAGCCCGGTACCCAGCTGACCATGCGTACGTTCCACACCGGTGGTGCCGTTTCTGCCGGTGGTGGCGACGACATCACCCAGGGTCTGCCCCGTATCCAGGAGCTCTTCGAAGCCCGTACTCCGAAGGGTGTCGCACCGATTGCTGAAGCAGCCGGCCGCATCACCATCGAAGAGTCCGAGCGCCAGATGCGCCTGGTCATCACTCCGGACGATGGTTCCGAAGAGATTGCCTACCCGGTGCTGCGCCGTTCCCGTCTCCTCATCGAGGATGGCGAGCACGTCAGCGTCGGCCAGAAGCTGATCAACGGTCCTGTGGACCCGAAGCAGGTTCTGCGCATCATGGGTCCCCGTGCCGCACAGAAGTTCCTTGTGGACGAGGTTCAGGGCGTTTACCGCAGCCAGGGTATTGGTATCCACGACAAGCACGTCGAGGTTATCGTCCGCCAGATGCTGCGCCGCGTGACCGTCATCGAATCCGGCGACTCCGACCTGCTCCCTGGTGAGCTTGCAGAGCGCTCCCGCTTCGAAGACGAGAACCGCCGCGTCGTGTCCGAGGGCAAGTCCCCGGCTTCGGGTCGTCCGGAACTCATGGGTATCACCAAGGCGTCCCTGGCAACCGAGTCCTGGCTGTCGGCCGCTTCCTTCCAGGAAACCACCCGCGTCCTGACGCAGGCGGCCATGGAAGGCAAGAGCGATCCTCTGCTCGGCCTCAAGGAGAACGTCATCATCGGTAAGCTCATCCCGGCCGGTACGGGCCTGCCCCGTTACACGGAGGTCACGGTTGAGCCGACCGAGGAAGCCAAGGCAAGCCTGTTCACGGGCCCCAGCGCTTTCACGGACTTCTCCTATGACGCCCTGGGCGGCGACGGTGCTCCCGAGTTCCACGCCATCCCGCTGGATGACTACGATCTCGGCAACGACTTCCGCTGAAACCAGCAGTAGTTAATGGCTGAAGGATGGGCCCCGCACTCTTGAGTGCGGGGCCCATCCCGTTAACGGGACGCCATACACCCGATTAAGGCCTCAGATCAAGCCGTGCTAGAATTTTGGTAATTGTTCTGTGTGGCAGTGGATGAAGGCCGCCGCAGCATCATTTTGGTTTTGTTCTCATGGTGCTGGGTGGAGCCTGTTTCCGGGTTGCGGGCAACATGCGCAACGAATGCCGCACTTTTGCACGCCTACCGGATGTTTCGGCCGGCCGCATGAGCAACGCCAAAGTTCCCACGTTTACACTGGCTGGCGCCTATGTGTGGGGGCAGAGATCAAACAACGGAGAACACGAAAGTGCCTACGATTAACCAGCTGGTCCGCAAGGGCCGCACGCCTAAGGTCTCCAAGACCAAGGCTCCCGCGCTGAAGGGCAGCCCGATGCGCCGCGGTGTTTGCACCCGCGTCTACACCACCACCCCCAAGAAGCCGAACTCGGCTCTTCGTAAGGTGGCACGTGTGCGCCTCAACGGTGGCGTTGAAGTTACCGCTTACATCCCCGGCGTTGGCCACAACCTCCAGGAGCACTCCATCGTGCTCGTCCGTGGTGGTCGTGTGAAGGACCTTCCGGGTGTCCGCTACAAGATCGTCCGCGGCGCACTCGACACCCAGGGTGTCAAGAACCGCAAGCAGGCCCGCAGCCGTTACGGCGCAAAGATGGAGAAGAAGTAATATGCCTCGCAAGGGTCCGGCCCCGAAGCGGCCGCTAGTTTCCGATCCCGTTTACGGCTCCCCGTTGGTCACTCAGCTGATCAACAAGGTTCTGGTTGACGGCAAGAAGTCCACCGCAGAGCGCATCGTTTACGGCGCCCTCGAAGGTGCACGTGCCAAGTCCGGCGGCGACCCCGTTGCTGCCCTCAAGAAGGCCATGGACAACGTCAAGCCTTCCCTCGAGGTGCGTTCACGCCGTGTTGGTGGCGCCACCTACCAGGTTCCGGTTGAGGTCAAGCCGGGTCGCTCCACCGCCCTCGCCCTGCGTTGGCTCGTGGGCTACTCCAAGGCCCGCCGCGAGAAGACCATGACCGAGCGTCTCCAGAACGAAATCCTGGATGCCTCGAACGGTCTCGGTGCCGCTGTCAAGCGTCGCGAAGACACCCACAAGATGGCCGAGTCCAACAAGGCCTTCGCACACTACCGCTGGTAAATCCTCCCGGGCGCCGTCGGCTCAACCGAGCCGGCGGCGAACGTGTAGTCCATCCGAAAGGGAGACCCCGTGGCACAGGACGTGCTTACCGACCTTAACAAGGTCCGCAATATCGGCATCATGGCCCACATCGATGCCGGCAAGACCACCACTACCGAGCGCATCCTGTTCTACACGGGTGTGAACCACAAGATCGGCGAGACGCACGACGGCGCCTCGACGACCGACTGGATGGAACAGGAAAAGGAACGCGGCATCACCATCACGTCTGCCGCCGTGACTTGCTTCTGGAACCAGAACCAGATCAACATCATCGACACCCCGGGCCACGTGGACTTCACGGTTGAGGTTGAGCGCTCCCTGCGCGTCCTCGACGGTGCTGTCGCTGTGTTCGACGGCAAGGAAGGCGTGGAGCCGCAGTCCGAGACTGTTTGGCGCCAGGCTGACAAGTACAACGTTCCGCGTATCTGCTTCGTCAACAAGATGGACAAGCTGGGTGCGGACTTCTACTTCACCGTTGACACCATCATTTCCCGCCTTGGTGCCAAGCCGCTGGTCATGCAGCTCCCGATCGGCGCTGAGAACGACTTCATCGGCGTGGTTGACCTCCTCGAAATGCGTGCCCTGGTTTGGCCTGGCGACGCAAAGGGTGACGTCACCATGGGCGCTTCCTACGAAGTGCAGGAAATTCCGGCGGACCTCCAGGCCAAGGCTGAAGAGTACCGTGCACAGCTCGTAGAGACCGTTGCGGAAGCATCCGAAGAGCTCATGGAGAAGTACCTCGAAGGTGAAGAACTCACCCTTGAGGAACTGAAGGCCGGCATCCGCAAGATGACCATCAACTCCGAGCTCTACCCCGTGTTCTGTGGCTCTGCCTTCAAGAACCGCGGCGTACAGCCGATGCTTGACGCTGTTGTCGACTTCCTGCCGAACCCGCTCGACGTCCCCGCGATGATCGGTCACGATCCCCGCGACGAAGAGAAGGAACTCACCCGCAAGCCCTCTGCAGACGAGCCGTTCTCGGCCCTCGCCTTCAAGATTGCGGCGCACCCGTTCTTCGGTCAGCTGACCTTCATCCGCGTGTACTCCGGTCACGTCGAGGCCGGCGCCCAGGTGGTCAACTCCACCAAGGGCAAGAAGGAACGCATCGGCAAGCTGTTCCAGATGCACGCCAACAAGGAAATGCCCGTTGAGGGCGCTACCGCCGGCCACATCTACGCAGCCATCGGTCTGAAGGACACCACAACGGGCGATACCCTGTGTGATGCCAACCAGCAGATCGTCCTCGAGTCCATGAGCTTCCCGGAGCCCGTGATCTCGGTTGCCATCGAGCCCAACACCAAGGGTGACCAGGAGAAGCTCTCCACGGCCATCCAGAAGCTCTCCGCTGAGGACCCGACCTTCCAGGTCTCCCTCAACGAAGACACGGGCCAGACCATCATCGCCGGCATGGGCGAGCTCCACCTGGACATCCTGGTGGACCGCATGCGCCGCGAATTCAAGGTTGAGGCAAACGTTGGCAAGCCGCAGGTTGCTTACCGCGAAACCATCAAGCGCGCCGTAGAGCGTCACGACTACACGCACAAGAAGCAGACCGGTGGTTCGGGTCAGTTCGCAAAGATCCAGATCGCGATCGAGCCGATGGACACCTCTTCCGGCGAGCTGTACGAGTTCGAGAACAAGGTCACCGGTGGCCGCGTTCCGCGCGAATACATCCCGTCCGTTGACGCTGGTATCCAGGATGCACTGAACGACGGCGTCCTGGCCGGCTACCCGGTTGTCGGCATCAAGGCCACGCTGATTGATGGCGCGTCCCACGATGTTGACTCTTCGGAAATGGCGTTCAAGATCGCCGGCCGTATGGCTTTCAAGGAAGCTGCACGCAAGGCGAACCCTGTTCTGCTCGAACCGCTGATGGATGTTGAGGTCCGCACACCTGAGGAATACATGGGTGATGTTATTGGTGACCTGAACGCCCGCCGTGGCCAGATGCAGTCCATGGAGGACGCAGCAGGTGTGAAGGTTATCCGTGCACACGTTCCGCTGTCCGGCATGTTCGGTTACATTGGCGACCTCCGTTCCAAGACGCAGGGTCGTGCCGTGTACTCCATGACGTTCAACAGCTACGCGGAGGTCCCGAAGGCTGTAGCCGACGAGATCATCCAGAAAACCCGCGGAGAGTAATCTCCCGGCAACGGATGCTATTCCGATTCCGGGAGGGCATCTTAGCGTGTGAGGCGGGGCTGCGGCGAAAGCCGTGGCCCGGCCCCTGCGCGAACAGGCTCTAGGAACTAGTATTGGTTCCTGAATCTGCAATTTCACCAAAACCAAGCCCCCAAGTAGACTTGCTAAAGTTTCTGCCGCGAAAAGCGCGGCCGAGGAGCACTTCACTTGAAATCGTTCTAGGAGGAACCTGTGGCAAAGGCAAAGTTCGAGCGGACTAAGCCGCACGTCAACATCGGCACCATTGGTCACGTTGACCACGGTAAGACGACGCTGACTGCCGCCATTTCCAAGGTGCTGTACGACCAGTACCCGGACATCAACGAGCAGCGCGACTTCGCGTCCATCGACTCTGCTCCGGAAGAGCGCCAGCGCGGTATTACCATCAACATCTCCCACGTGGAGTACCAGACCGAGAAGCGTCACTACGCACACGTTGACGCCCCCGGTCACGCTGACTACATCAAGAACATGATCACCGGTGCTGCCCAGATGGACGGCGCAATCCTCGTGGTTGCCGCAACCGATGGTCCGATGGCCCAGACCCGCGAGCACGTTCTGCTCGCCCGCCAGGTTGGTGTTCCCTACCTGCTGGTCGCACTGAACAAGTCGGACATGGTTGATGACGAAGAACTCCTCGACCTCGTCGAAATGGAAGTTCGTGAGCTCCTGAGCTCGCAGGGCTTCGATGGCGATGAAGCTCCGGTTGTTCGCGTTTCCGGTCTGAAGGCTCTGGAAGGCGACCCGGTTTGGGTCAAGTCCGTCCAGGACCTGATGGCAGCTGTCGACGAGTCCGTTCCGGACCCCGTACGTGACCGCGACAAGCCGTTCCTGATGCCGATCGAAGACGTCTTCACCATCACCGGTCGTGGCACCGTTGTTACGGGCCGCGCCGAGCGTGGAACCCTCGCCATCAACTCCGAGGTCGAGATCGTCGGTATCCGCCCGGTCCAGAAGACCACGGTTACCGGTATCGAGATGTTCCACAAGCAGCTCGACGAAGCATGGGCCGGCGAGAACTGTGGCCTCCTGCTCCGCGGTCTCAAGCGCGACGACGTCGAGCGTGGCCAGGTTGTCGTCAAGCCGGGTTCCATCACCCCGCACACCGACTTCGAGGCCAACGTCTACATCCTTTCCAAGGACGAAGGCGGACGTCACAACCCGTTCTACTCGAACTACCGCCCGCAGTTCTACTTCCGTACCACGGACGTAACCGGCGTTATCACCCTGCCGGAAGGCACGGAAATGGTTATGCCTGGCGACAACACTGAGATGACCGTTGAGCTCATCCAGCCGATCGCTATGGAAGAGGGCCTCGGCTTCGCTATCCGCGAAGGCGGCCGCACCGTTGGTTCGGGACGTGTTACCAAGATCATCAAGTAGTTTCTACTTGTAGATCGGCAAACTTCCCGCCTGGTCGGTAGCAAGCCAAAGAAGAACCCCACCGCTTTTGCCGTGGGGTTCTTCTTTGCTATGATTAATCTATCGATTGGATTAATGCCGTGCAGGCCTTGCGCCCGGCTTCACCGTAGGAGCTTCCATGCTGGGATTCTTGACGACGGGCCTTGTACTGCTGCTTTTGGTCGTTATTGGTGTCATTGGTTATGCGCTGGGTTTGGTGCGGGGCCGACGGGAGGCCGCCCGTTCGACGCCGGCTGTCAGAGCCGACGACGCCGCCACTTACCGTGCGGGGTATCTCGCCGGCCATTTGGCAGGTTGGGAGGACGCGCGGGGGCAAAGCCAGCGGCCTGCAGTGCGGGAGCAACCGGCGGCACCGCAGCAACCAGCGACAGTACAGCAGCCGGCGACAGTCCAACAACCGAGGACGGTGCTGCAACCGCCTGCAATATTGCAGCCGACGCCGTTCCAGCCCGTGCTCCTGCCTCCTGCCTTTCAGCAGACCGTGGGAAGTACTGCGCCACCCCGGGTTCCGCTGTCGTACAGTCGCGGGCCTGTGCCCGAGCCAAGTTTTGCTCCTACGCCACAACAGTGGCAATTCCAGCCGACGCTCACCCCGCGTGAGAGCCCGGAAACGGTAGCGGCGAGAAAGGAGAAGCGCGACCGCCAAAACATCAACATCACCCTGTACGTCGCGAGTCTGTTGCTTGTTGCCGCCGGCGCCCTGTTTGTTGGAACCAGTCTTCCTGGGGTTTTTCGGTTTGTGGCTATTTGGGCGATCACCATCTTGTTCTATGCTTCAGGACTCATCATCCAGCGAAGGGTGCCGCGGCTTCGCCCGGCAGCCATGGCCTTTACGGGAACAGGGCTGGCCCTGGTCCCGGTTACAGGTTTGGCCATGTACAACTTTGCCCTCCATGACGGCCCCATGGCATGGCTGATCACTTCATTGCTGGGAACTGCTGCCTACGTTTACGCTGCTCTGCGCCTCGATAACAAGGTGCTGGCGTTGCTGTCACTTACCTTCGTGGTTTCCACGGCGTGGTCCGGAGTATCAGTGCTAGGCGGGGCCCTGGTCTGGTACTTTACGGCGCTCATTGGCGTTGCCATTCTCTTCACACTGGCTGCACTGGTTCACCCCCGTTGGATCCCTCCGCTCTATGTGCGTCCTTTGGTGGTGCTGCATCCCTTTGTAGTGCCGTTCGTGGGGCTCGCGGTAACCATGACGCCCAGCTTCCTGGCCAAGGGGGAGTACCCCATGGTCATGGTGATGTGCGCGCTGTACTTTGCGGTGATGCTGCTTGTGAGGTCAGGCCAGCACCGTTTGCTGAACTTCTATTTCGCCCGCGCCGCCTCCACCTTGGCTGTGTTGGGTTTTGTGTGGGATGTATCTGCGGATTCAAGCCACGTGCTGCTGGCAGGAATCATCTGTCTGGGTCTCCAATCGGTTGGAGTCGCATTCGGCGGAAAACGCCTGGTTCCACGTACGTGGTGGTACGACGCCGTCTGGTGCCTCGGGCTGCAAATTGTTGCCTCGGTTGTGCTCATGGTCATGCTTGGCATGGGAAACTTCCAGCTGCCGGAGTTCCTGCCGCTCTTCATCGCGATATCGACTTCCATGGTGGTGGGGTGGAAGCTGGGCCAGGGGGCAGAGTTCGCACCGGCCGCCGTACTTGTTGTGGCAATACCGTTCGTTGGGTTGCTGGGTGCGTGGCCTGTGACCGTGCTGCTCGCTGTCGCCGGCCTGTACTGGTTCCTTCTGGGAGCCATCAGGCCAGGGCCACTTCGACATGTCTACGTCCTGGCTGGGCGGGTCGCCCTGACGCTGGCTGTAACGGTGTCGGCTGCGGGCGTCTTCACCGACCATCCGGACAGGTCTGCCTACACGTTGTTCGCTTTCGTGGCGGCGTGTGCCGTACAGCAGCTGGTGAGTGCCTTGCTTGAGGGCAACGGTGTCCGCACCGTGGGAGCACAGGCGTCCACGGCGGGGTTCGGCGGTGTGGCGATGGCAGGACTTCTTGCTTTGCCTCTTTTCGATGCCGCACCCGGGCGGCCCATTGTGGCGGTTGCTGTGGGGGTGGTGGTTGCCGCAGGTTTGGTGTCCGGCTGGTTGCTGTTCCCCCAGGGTAAGGGCAGCAGTGGTTCCGGCCCCGCAGGTGGTGGCGTGCTGACCTGGCGTCCGACCATGGGGGAGTTCCTTGCTCCGACCGCCGCTACGGTGGCAGGCATCGTGGCTGTGGTTGCTGTGTCGCGGACTCTGGGTAACGTTGTTCTCTTGGCGGCTGTCACCTACTTCTGCGCCACAGCCCTCCGGCTGCCCGCTTCCTTGCATAGGCAAAGCTACTGGTGGTTGGCGCGCGCTGCAGGAACCCTGTTGGCTGCCTCGGCCTACTACGACACAACGAAGGATGCCGGATTCCGGATTGCCGGTGAAGCGGTTGGCGTCGGACTGACTGTCACAGTCGTTCTCGCCCTACAGCTGATCCTGCCTCTGCGTGCGGGTTATGTTGCGAAGTTCCCACGCCCGGCCATTATTGATGCTGGAGTGGTGCTTGCCGCCATGGTCCTGTGCAGTATGTTCCTCACCATGGATGGGGTTCCGGGGGGTCGCGAGGGCTGGCAACCAGGTGCCGCTGCCACGCTGGCGGCACTGGCGGCCGTGGCCGTGAGTACCGCGCTTCGAGCGCACAAACCGGGATGGTTGTTCGCTCCTGCGGCAATGGTTCTGCTGCTCGCCCTCCGGCTTGGAAATGTCAGGGATCTGGAACTCCTGCTGGGCATCTTTACGGCATATAGCGGCTTCATGGTTGCTGTCACCGGTCAACGCCTCGCCCGTGGTGGCTACCTGTTGGCTGTGCGCATTCTCTCCGGGGCCTTGGTCACACTTGTGGTGGCCGACTTCACGGAGTCGGCTGCGGCTACATCTGTCACCGTCGCGCTGATCCTTATCCTGCAGTTGCCGGTGCAGTTCCTTCTGCAGTCCTTTCTCCAGGGGCGGCACAGCGATGACCCCTTCCAGAAGGCAATGGTTTGGGCCGTTCCAAGTGCACAGCTACTACTCCCACTGGCCTACTTCCTCGCAGAAGACTACGACGGCGGTGGCCGTTGGGTGCTCCTCGCGGAGTTGGCATTCGTTCCGGTAACAGCCGCGATCGCGTGGCGCACCTTTGGTGCCCGGGGAGCGCAGTACTTTGGGATCGCTGCAGTCACGGCAGGAGTGATTGCCGCTGGACCCGCCCTGGGCTTCCCATCCGATACGTGGTTGTATCAGCCGTTGCTGGATAAGTATCAAGTGCCCTGGGTACTGCTTGCGCTGGCTGTGGCTGCCGTGGTTGCCAGGGCAGTTTTCCCGCCCCTGAACGCGGGGTCAGTCAGGACCGGCGAGGGTTCACCCGCCGCTGTGGCCGAACGGTTGCTGTGGTTGATTTCGGCACTCACCTTCACCACTGCCGGCGGATTGTTGGCTCTGGCGACGTCCCTGTCGCTGAGCGGTTTTGCCGTCCTGGTTCTGGCGTCGGTGCTGTTCGCTGCGTCGCACTTTGAGGGCATGCCTTCCCTCTATGCCGCGGCCGCGCCCGCCGCGCTGGTTGGTGCCGTGACCGCCGTCGACGGTTTGCTGGATGGCCGCGAACCGACTCCCTGGGACTCCTTCGTTCCATGGCTGATAGGCGCAATGGGAACCGGGGCGGCCATGTATGTGGTCCGACGACTGGGCGGACCTTCCATCACCTCACAACCCTGGCGGCGGAACGCCCTGGTGATAACTTCGATCACGGGGCTTGGCGCAGCTGCGGCCGCCGGCCTGGCACGGGACCAGACCTCGCTGGTGGGTGCGGGCCTGATCCTGGTTGCCGGAGTGTTGGTGGTCATCGAGGTCCCGAACGGCAAGCGCCTGGCCGGAGAAATCACTGCACTGGCAACCCTTGCAGGGTTCCAACGGGCCGTGCTGTTTGTGGATGGCGGCTCACCTGACTGGTTCTGGGCCGCGCAATGGTACGTCGTCGCGGGCGCGGTTACGGCAGGGGTGCGCTACATGGGCTTCCAGCGTCCAGAGGGACAATTGCGGCTTGCCCTCACAGCAGGGCTGCTGTCCTTGACAGCCGTGGGGACAAGTTTCGTGGGAACATCGTCCCAGCAGATATACGTCCTCGTGGCTCATGTGGTGCTCCTGGTGGCCGGACTCCTCCTGGCTGAGCGAATGTTCGTGTGGTGGGGCGCTGCTGGTGTGGCAGCCAGCATCATGTGGGCGCTGCGCAGTTACGCATTCGCCATGCTGGCACTCGTCGCCTTGGCCCTCATCGTCCTGGCGGTATGGAGGCTGAACCGAAAACCGCCTGCAACCGACGGAAACAATCCAACACCGGAACCCTCACCTGCATCCAGCCGGGATGGAATCCGCTAACGTTGAACCCAATGAGAGGAGCACCATGGAATTCCTGATTTTCCTTGCCATCATCGCGGTGATCGGCGGCGGAGTGCTGTGGGGTCGCAAGTACTTCCGCAATGAAATTGAGCGGGCCAAGCGCATCAACCGCGCCAACAAGAACAAGTAGCCCAATCTGGAGTTAACCCACGTGGGCTAGTGTTCCCGATGGCGTGCACGGCCCAGTGCCCGGTACCAGTAAAACGAGTCTTTGGGTGTGCGCTCCAAGGTGTCGAAGTCCACGTGCACCAAGCCGAAGCGTTGCGAGTACCCTGCCGCCCACTCAAAATTGTCCAGTAGCGTCCACACGTAATAACCGCGGAGTTCGACGTCCTCGGCGATCCCGCCGGGTCCCGTAGCTGTCAGTGCGTGGCCAAGATGCTCCGCCAGGTAACTGATCCGGTTATGGTCCTGTATAGGCCCATCCACGCGCGAAGGCTCGGGGAAACTGGCCCCTCCTTCGGTGATGTAGACCGGTGGAAGGGCGTCGCCGTAGCGGTCCTTCATCTCGCGGAGCAGTACTGCCAAATGCTCCGGCGCCACCGGCCAGCCGAATCCAGTCGTTTCGTACTCCTGGTAGGCGGCCAGGTGAAATGGCACTTTCGTCATTTCGACAGCCGTGCCCGTGGGGATCTCCGCCGGTCCCCGCCCCGCAGCAACCTTGACCGGGTAGTAGTAGTTGAGCCCATAGAAGTCCAACGGCTGGCTGATCAGGTCAAGGTCACCATCCCTGATGGTTCCCAAGGACCGGAACCAGGGTTTCATGGGCAAGGGTGGCCTGGGGTACTGCCCCAGCAGGACGGCGTCAGCATAGATGCGGTTGAGGAGCAGATCGAAGGACTGGGCCATCAAACGGTCCGAGAGGCTGTTGCTCGCTGGGCGGACGGGGGAGTGCATGTTGGAGATGCCGATCTGCCCCTTCACCCCGGCGTCACGCAGGGCGCGCACTGCCAACCCATGGCCCAGCAGCTGATGGTGGGCGGCCGGCAAGGCGTCGAACAACAACTGGCGGCCGGGCGCGTGGACGCCCAAAGCATAGCCCTGGAGGGTGACGGAAACTGGTTCGTTCATGGTGACCCAGTGCTCCACGCGGTCCCCGAAGCGCTCCGCTGCAGCACTGCAATAGACGGCAAAGCGTTCCGCTGTATCCCGATTGATCCAGCCGCCGGAGTGTTCAAGTTCCAGGGGAGTATCCCAGTGGAACAGAGTGACCATGGGGGAAATGCCGGCAGCAAGGAGTTTGTCGATCAGGCGATCGTAGAAGTCCAGCCCACGCTGGTTGATTGTGCCCGTGCCGCCGGGCTGGATCCTGGGCCAGGAAAGGGAGAAACGGTACGAATCGATGCCGAGTTCCTGCATCAGGCTGATATCTTCGTCGGCGCGGTTGTAGTGATCGCAGGCTATGGTGGGCGAGTCGGCGTCGACGATTGCTCCCGGCTTCTGCGCGAACGCATCCCAGCCCGAAGGTCCCCGCCCATCAGCGGTTACGGAACCTTCAATCTGGAAGGCGGCGGCCGCGACCCCCAGCGTGAACCCGGGACGTAGGCGCGCGGCCAGATCTTCCACGGAACCCATATCCTGGGCGGTCATTCCACTATCATCCCTATCGGGTGGCGGCTGTGGCAATGCCCGCCCGGGCCCCGATTGGCCTTTGGCCTTTATTTCCGGCATACTGGATGAGTTGTTCAAGCGCTTCTTCGTGTCCCGATCCGGATAATGCCGGGTGTCAGGGTCCAGGCTGAAGCCCAAACATAACCCTGAACCCCATGGAATGCGGTCGAGTTTGCGTGAAAATCGCGACACGCCCGACCGCGGGGGTCGGTGCGCCGGCAGGTTGAGGAACCCGGAATGATCCGGATTCAGCTTGTGCGGCGTGTGGTGGTAAAACCTCAAACGCTTCGGCGGCCACGCCAACAGGTAAGTAAACAGAGCAGCCCTAACTAGAGCAGCACTAGCTGAAAGAGAGTCAGGCGACATGGCGGGACAAAAAATCCGCATCCGGCTGAAGTCATATGACCACGAGGTCATTGATGTTTCAGCGCGGAAGATCGTTGAGACGGTCACGCGCGCAGGCGCAACGGTAGTCGGCCCGGTGCCGCTTCCGACGGAGAAGAACGTGTACTGCGTTATCCGCTCTCCGCACAAGTACAAGGACAGCCGTGAGCACTTCGAAATGCGTACTCACAAGCGTCTGATCGACATCATCGACCCCACGCCGAAGGCTGTTGACTCGCTTATGCGTCTCGACCTGCCTGCAGACGTGAACATCGAAATCAAGCTCTAGGGAGGTGCTGAGAGACTATGACCGCAACCCGTAACGTAAAGGGCCTGCTGGGCACGAAGCTCGGCATGACCCAGGTCTGGGACGAGAACAACAAGCTCATCCCGGTAACTGTCGTCCAGGCTGACTCCAACGTCATCACCCAGCTGCGCAACGCAGAGGTAGATGGCTACGTCGCCGTCCAGATCGGCTACGGCCAGATCGACCCCCGCAAGGTCACCAAGCCGCTGGCTGGTCACTTTGAAAAGGCAGGCGTAACTCCTCGCCGCCACGTTGTCGAACTGCGTACCGCAGACGCCGCATCCTACGAGCTGGGCCAGGAGCTCTCTGTCGAGATCTTCGAAGCCGGCCAGAAGATCGACGTCGTTGGAACCTCCAAGGGTAAGGGCTTTGCCGGTGTTATGAAGCGTCACGGCTTCCACGGCGTTGGCGCTTCCCACGGTGCCCACAAGAACCACCGTAAGCCTGGCTCCATCGGTGGCGCATCCACCCCGAGCCGCGTCTTCAAGGGCCTGAAAATGGCCGGCCGCATGGGCGCCGAGCGTCACACGACGCTGAACCTCACGGTTCACGCTGTTGACGTTGAGAAGTCGCTGCTCCTTATCAAGGGTGCCGTCCCCGGTGCCCGCGGCCAGGTCGTACTCGTACGCACCGCCGTGAAGGGAGCCTAGTTAGATGACTAGCACTGTCAAGGTAGACCTGCCTGCAGAGATCTTCGACGTCCAGACCAACGTGCCGCTGCTGCACCAGGTCGTCGTCGCACAGCTCGCTGCTGCCCGCCAGGGTACCCACAAGACGAAGACCCGCGCCGAGGTTTCCGGTGCAGGTCGCAAGCCGTTCAAGCAGAAGGGCACCGGCCGCGCCCGTCAGGGTTCCATCCGTGCTCCTCACATGACCGGCGGTGGCGTTGTCCACGGTCCGACCCCTCGTGACTACAGCCAGCGCACCCCCAAGAAGATGAAGGCTGCTGCTCTCCGCGGCGCCCTGTCTGACCGCGCCCGCAACGGTCGCATCCACGTCATCGCTGAACTGGTAGCCGGCACCAAGCCGTCCGCCAAGGAAGCACTGGCTTCGCTGCGTGCAGTCTCCGAGCGCAAGAACCTGCTCGTTGTCATCGAGCGCGCCAACGACGTCGCTGCACTCTCCGTGCGCAACCTCGCAGATGTTCACGTTCTGTACGCAGACCAGCTGAACACCTACGACGTTCTCATCTCCGACGACGTGGTCTTCACCAAGGCTGCTTTCGAGGCGTTCGTCGCTGACAAGGCCAAGAACGAGGAGGCCTCCAAGTGAGCGTAACCACCATCAAGGACCCGCGCGACGTCGTGCTTGCACCCGTCGTATCGGAAAAGAGCTACGGTCTGATCGACGAAGGCAAGTACACCTTCCTGGTGGACCCTCGCTCGAACAAGACCGAGATCAAATTGGCCGTAGAGAAGATCTTCTCGGTCAAAGTTGACTCGATCAACACCATCAACCGTGCCGGTAAGCGTAAGCGCACCAAATTCGGCTGGGGACAGCGCAAGAGCACCAAGCGTGCAATTGTCACCCTCAAAGAAGGCACAATCGACATCTTCGGCGGTCCGCTCGCGTAGCGGAGACCACTTTAACGAGGAAATAAATTATGGGAATCCGTAAATACAAGCCGACTACCCCGGGCCGTCGTGGCTCGAGCGTAGCCGACTTTGCTGAAATCACGCGATCGACTCCGGAAAAGTCGTTGCTGCGTCCGCTGCACAAGACTGGCGGCCGTAACAACTCCGGTAAGATCACCACCCGTCACAAGGGTGGTGGGCACAAGCGCCAGTACCGTCTGATCGACTTCCGTCGTCACGACAAGGACGGCATCAACGCCCGCGTTGCCGAAATCGAGTACGACCCGAACCGCACGGCTCGCATCGCACTCCTGCACTACGTTGATGGCACCAAGCGTTACATCATCGCTCCCAACAAGCTGTCCCAGGGTGACTTCGTCGAGGCTGGTCCCGACGCTGACATCAAGCCGGGCAACAACCTGCCGCTGCGCAACATCCCGGTTGGTACCGTAATCCACGCAGTTGAACTGCGTCCGGGTGGCGGCGCCAAGATGGCACGTTCCGCAGGTGCTTCGGTACAGCTCGTTGCCAAGGAAGGCCGTTTCGCCCAGCTGCGTCTGCCCTCCGGCGAAATCCGCAACGTTGACGTGCGCTGCCGCGCAACCGTCGGCGAGGTCGGCAACGCCGAGCAGTCGAACATCAACTGGGGCAAGGCCGGCCGTATGCGCTGGAAGGGCGTTCGCCCGACCGTCCGTGGTGTAGCCATGAACCCGGTTGACCACCCGCACGGTGGTGGTGAAGGTAAGACTTCCGGTGGACGTCACCCGGTTAACCCGAACGGCAAGCCCGAGGGCCGTACCCGCCGTCCGAACAAAGAGAGCGACAAGCTTATTGTTCGTCGCCGCCGTACTGGCAAGAACAAGCGATAGGAGCCTGGACACATGCCACGCAGCCTGAAAAAAGGTCCTTTCGTTGACCAGCACCTCTTTGTGAAGGTCGCACGGGAAAACGATAAGGGCACCAAGAACGTCATCAAGACCTGGTCCCGCCGTTCGATGATCATCCCCGACATGCTCGGGCACACGATCGCCGTACACGACGGACGCAAGCACATCCCGGTGTTTGTCACTGAGTCGATGGTCGGGCACAAGCTCGGCGAATTCGCTCCCACGCGGACATTCCGCGGCCATGTTAAGGACGACCGTAAGGGCAAGCGCCGCTAGGCGCCTGACTTTACGTCTTAGACGAGAGAAGGAAAGCAATGGAAGCCAAGGCTATTGCGCGTCACATCCGCGTAACGCCTATGAAGGCCCGGCGCGTCGTCAACCTTGTTCGTGGTAAGCAAGCGAATGAGGCTCTGGCAATTCTGAAGTTTGCCCCCCAGGCAGCTTCGGAGCCGGTATTCAAGGTACTTCAGTCGGCAATGGCCAACGCACGTGTCCTCGCGGACCGTGACGGCGTTGCATTCGACGACAGCGACCTGTTCATCAGCGAAGCATTCGTTGATGAAGGCCCGACCATGAAGCGGTTCCAGCCGCGTGCCCAAGGCCGCGCCTACCGCATTAGGAAGCGGACCAGCCACATCACCGTGGTCGTCGCAACCCCGGAGAAAGAGGAGGCTCGCTAAGTGGGACAGAAAGTAAACCCGCACGGGTTCCGACTCGGCATCACCACCGACCACGTTTCGCACTGGTTTGCTGACAGCAACAAGGCCGGACAGCGCTACAAGGACTTCGTCCGCGAGGACATCAAGATCCGTCAGCTCATGTCCACGGGCATGGAGCGCGCCGGCATCGCCAAGGTTGAGATCGAGCGCACCCGTGACCGTGTCCGCGTGGATATCCACACGGCACGCCCGGGTATCGTCATCGGTCGCCGTGGCGCCGAGGCAGACCGCATCCGCGGCGAGCTCGAAAAGCTCACTGGCAAGCAGGTTCAGCTGAACATCCTCGAGGTCAAGAACCCCGAGATGGAAGCACAGCTTGTTGCCCAGGGCATCGCTGAGCAGCTGACTTCCCGCGTGGCTTTCCGCCGTGCGATGAAGAAGGCCATGCAGTCCGCACAGCGTGCGGGTGCCAAGGGTATCCGTGTTGCTTGCTCGGGTCGTCTGGGTGGCGCAGAAATGTCCCGCTCGGAGTTCTACCGCGAAGGCCGTGTGCCCCTGCACACCCTCCGCGCGAACATCGACTACGGCTTCTACGAAGCCAAGACCACCTTCGGCCGCATCGGTGTGAAGGTTTGGATCTACAAGGGTGACGTAACCGCCAAGGAACTGGCTCAGCAGGCAGCTGCTGCTCCGTCCCGTGGCCGCGCAGGAGACCGTCCGGGCCGCCCGGGTGGCGACCGCCGTCGTCGTAACGACCGTCCGGCAGCTGAGGCAGCACCCGCTGCCGTTGAAGCACCGGCCGCTGAAGCTGCTGCTCCTGCAGCAGAAGGAGGAGAGGCTTAAATGCTTATCCCACGTCGAGTCAAGCACCGTAAGCAGCACCACCCGGGTCGTTCCGGCGCTGCAACGGGTGGCACCAAGGTCAGCTTCGGTGAGTACGGTATCCAGGCCCTGAGCCCGGCATACGTGACGAACCGTCAGATCGAGTCCGCCCGTATCGCGATGACCCGCCACATCAAGCGTGGCGGTAAGGTCTGGATCAACATCTACCCGGACCGTCCGCTGACGAAGAAGCCTGCTGAAACCCGCATGGGTTCCGGTAAGGGTTCTCCGGAATGGTGGGTCGCAAACGTCAAGCCGGGCCGGGTTCTCTTTGAACTCTCCGGTGTCAATGAAGAGGTAGCTCGCGAGGCCCTGCGCCTGGCAATCCACAAGCTCCCGTTGAAGGCACGCATTGTGCGTCGCGAAGGTGGTGAATAGAAATGGCAGTAGGGTCGAAGGATCTCGCACCCGCACAGCTGGACGGTTTCGACAACGAGCGTCTCGTTGAAGAACTCCGCAAGTCCAAGGAAGAGCTGTTCAACCTGCGTTTCCAGTCCGCCACCGGTCAGCTGGAGAACCACGGTCGCCTGCGCGCGGTAAAGAAGGACATCGCACGCATCTACACCGTTCTGCGTGAGCGCGAGCTGGGCATTCGTGCCGAGGTTGCCGCACCGGTTGTGGAAGCCAAGGAAGAAAAGAAGTCCAAGAAGGCTGCCAAGGCTGAAACTGCCGAAGCTGAAGCTGGAGAGGACGCCAAGTGAGCGAGAAGGAAACTGTGACGGAAGCAGCAGCCAGCGCTGAACAGCGCGGTTACCGTAAGACGCGTCGCGGCTACGTTGTCTCTGACAAGATGGAAAAGACCATCGTTGTTCAGGTTGAAGACCGCGTGAAGCACGCTCTGTACGGCAAGGTTATTCGCCGCACTTCGAAGGTCAAGGCTCACGACGAAGAGAACACCGCCGGCATCGGCGACCTCGTTCTCATCTCTGAGACCCGCCCGCTGTCCGCTACCAAGCGGTGGCGCCTGGTGGAGATCCTCGAAAAGGCCAAGTAAATCCGACGCCGGGCTTGCCCGGTTTGGATTCGCTGGAAGGGTCCGCGTTCTGCATGGAACGCGGGCCCTTCCGCGTTCCCGGCACGTTTCGGAAAGACCAGCGAAACATGCTAGGATATTGAGTTTGTATGGCGCCATTTGTGCGTCATCGACTACCTCGTAAACAATCGTGCCGCTGCATACTGCCCCGCGCAGAGTTTTCTGCAAGGGAAGCTGATGCTCGTGGCACGGGCGTTTAGGCCTGTTCTGGCAAAATCCAGGCAGGTCAAGAGACACCCCGATCAACCGTTCCGCAAGGCTCATTCCGTATGCATGATTTCGGTCTGAGAACCGGCGCGACGCAAGGAGTAAAAATTGATTCAGCAGGAGTCGCGACTCAAGGTCGCCGACAACACGGGTGCTAAGGAAATCCTTACCATTCGCGTTCTCGGTGGATCCGGTCGTCGCTACGCAGGCATTGGCGACGTCATCGTCGCTACCGTCAAGGACGCTATTCCCGGCGGAAACGTAAAGAAGGGCGACGTCGTCAAGGCGGTCATCGTCCGTACCAAGAAGGAACGCCGCCGTGCGGATGGTTCCTACATCAAGTTTGACGAAAACGCAGCTGTGATCCTGAAGAACGACGGTGACCCCCGCGGTACCCGTATCTTCGGCCCGGTTGGTCGTGAACTTCGCGACAAGAAGTTCATGAAGATCGTTTCGCTGGCCCCGGAGGTGCTTTAGTCCATGGCTAAGATCAAAAAGGGTGACCTCGTTCAGGTCATCACCGGCGCCAAGCAGGAACGTGGCGGCGACCGCGGCAAGCAGGGCAAGGTCCTGCGCGTATTCCCGGACACCAACCGCGTGCTGGTAGAGGGAATCAACCGCGTCACCAAGCACACCAAGGTCGGTCAGTCGCAGCGCGGCACCAAGACCGGTGGCATCGAGGTTGTTGAGGCCCCGATCCACGTTTCCAACGTTGCTCTGGTTGACCCGTCGACCAAGAAGCCGACCCGTGTTGGTTTCCGTCTCGACACCGTTGAGAAGGATGGCGCTACCAAGACCGTCCGGATCCGCGTGTCCAAGGCCACCGGGAAGGACATCTGATGAGTGAGACACTGTCTGAGACCACCGTCGAAACGAAGATCGTTCCTCGTCTGAAGACGAAGTATGCAGAGACCATCAAGAAGTCCCTGCAGGACGAGTTCAGCTACGCGAACGTGAACCAGGTTCCCCGCCTGGTGAAGGTTGTTGTGAACATGGGTGTTGGAGATGCCGCCAAGGACTCCAAGCTGATCGACGGCGCTGTCCGCGACCTCACCCTGATCACCGGCCAGAAGCCGCAGGTAACCAAGGCCCGCAAGTCGATCGCACAGTTCAAGCTGCGCGAAGGCATGCCGATCGGTGCACACGCAACCCTGCGTGGAGACCGCATGTGGGAATTCGTGGACCGTCTGGTATCGCTGGCTCTGCCGCGTATCCGTGACTTCCGCGGCCTCAACGGCAAGCAGTTCGATGGCAACGGCAACTACACCTTCGGTCTGACCGAGCAGGTTATGTTCCACGAAATCGACCAGGACTCCATCGACCGCGTTCGCGGTATGGACATCACGGTCGTCACCACTGCCAAGACCGACGACGAAGGCCGCGCGCTGCTCAAGGCGCTTGGTTTCCCGTTCAAGACCGAAAACTAACTACGTAACAGGTCCGGCAGCGTGGCTCGCAAGAGCGGGCGCTGCGGAAACCGTTATGAGGAAGGGCTATAGCCCAAATGACTATGACAGATCCTGTCGCAGACATGCTCACGCGTCTGCGCAATGCAAACTCGGCATACCACGACACCGTGACCATGCCGTACAGCAAGCTGAAGGCACGCGTTGCTGACATCCTGAAGGCAGAAGGCTACATTGCCGGCTGGAAGGAAGAAGACGCCGAGGTTGGCAAGAAGCTGACCATCGACCTGAAGTTCGGTCCGAACCGCGAGCGTTCCATCGCTGGCGTCCGCCGCATCTCCAAGCCCGGCCTCCGCGTATACGCGAAGTCCACCAACCTGCCTCACGTGCTGGGTGGCCTGGGTATCGCTATCCTGTCCACCTCTTCCGGCCTCCTGACTGACAAGCAGGCCGGCAAGAAGGGCGTGGGCGGCGAAGTCCTCGCGTACGTCTGGTAACGGGAAAGGAAGAGAATAATGTCACGTATTGGACGTCTCCCCATCACCGTTCCTGCCGGAGTTGAGGTCAAGCTCGATGGCTCCGTCATCAGCGTCAAGGGTTCCAAGGGAGAGCTGAGCCACACTGTAGCCAGCCCGATCGAGGTTTCCCTGGAAGAGAACACTCTCACGGTCACCCGCCCGAACGACGAGCGCAACTCGCGTTCGCTGCACGGCCTGACCCGCACCCTGATCGCCAACATGATCCAGGGCGTTACCGAGGGCTACGAGAAGAAGCTTGAAATCGTTGGTACTGGTTACCGCGTTCAGGCAAAGGGTTCTGACCTGGAGTTCGCTCTTGGCTTCAGCCACCCGGTTAATGTCTCGGCACCCGAAGGCATCACCTTCGTAGTAGAGGGTCCGACCAAGCTCTCTGTTGCGGGTATCAACAAGCAGCAGGTCGGCGAGGTTGCTGCCAACATTCGCAAGCTGCGCAAGCCTGACCCCTACAAGGGCAAGGGTGTCCGTTACGCCGGCGAAGTCATCCGCCGCAAGGTCGGAAAGGCTGGTAAGTAAACCATGGCCATCGCAATTAACAAGAAGCGTACGAACAAGAGCAAGTCTGCTGCACGCAGCCGTCGCCAGCTTCGTATCCGCAAGCGCATCACCGGCACGGCTGTACGTCCTCGTCTGGTCGTCAACCGTTCGGCCCGCCACATCTTCGTCCAGGTTGTCGATGACAGCAAGGGTGTAACCGTGGCTTACGCTTCCACCCTGGAAGCTGACCTTCGCGCACTCGACGGAGACAAGACTGCCAAGGCCAAGCGCGTGGGTGAGCTCGTTGCCGAGCGTGCCAAGGCTGCAGGCGTCGAAGCTGTTGTCTTCGACCGTGGCGGTAACAAGTACCACGGCCGCATCGCCGCCGTCGCTGACGGTGCTCGCGAAGGTGGGCTGGCACTGTGACCGTTGAAAATAACGAAAAGGACATTCAGGTGACTGAAGCTGTAGCTGCTGAAGCAACTGAGACCGCACCCGCTACCGACGACCGCCGCGGCGGACGTCGTGGCGAGCGCGGCGAGCGTGGCCAGGGCCGCGGCGACCGTGGTGGCCGTGGTGGCCGCGACGGCGGTCGCGAAGCCGAGAAGAGCCAGTTCGTAGAGCGCGTTGTAACCATCAACCGCGTTGCCAAGGTCGTCAAGGGTGGTCGTCGCTTCAGCTTCACCGCACTCGTCGTCGTCGGTGACGGCAACGGCATGGTCGGCGTCGGCTACGGCAAGGCCAAGGAAGTTCCCGCTGCTATCGCAAAGGGCGTCGAAGAGGCCAAGAAGTCCTTCTTCCGCGTTCCCCGCGTTGGCAACACCATCCCGCACCGTGTGCAGGGTGAGGCTGCTGCAGGCGTTGTCCTGCTGCGTCCGGCTTCCGCCGGTACCGGTGTTATCGCCGGTGGTCCGGTCCGCGCGGTACTGGAGTGCGTGGGTATCCACGACATCCTCTCCAAGTCGCTCGGTTCCTCCAACGCGATCAACATCGTTCACGCGACCGTTGACGCTCTGAAGCAGCTCGAAGAGCCCGCTTCGGTGGCTGCCCGCCGTGGCCTGCCGCTGGACGAGGTTGCTCCTGCTGCTCTGGTGCGCGCGCTCCAGAACCAGAAGGCAGGTGTTTAGTCATGGCTAAGAACCTGACTCCCTCCGACGCCAAGTTGGAGATCACCCAGATCAAGGGCGTCATCGGCGCCAAGCAGAACCAGAAGGCTACCCTCCGGTCCCTCGGCCTGAAGCGCATCGGACACACTGTTGTCCGTGACGCCGACGCCGTGACCGTTGGAATGCTCAACACGGTTCCGCACCTCGTGAATGTAGAGGAGGCGAAGTAATGGCCGAGAACAAGACCGCTGCAGAGGCTGCTGAGAAGCAGAACGCTCTGAAGGTCCACCACCTGCGTCCCGCCCCGGGTGCCAAGACCACCAAGACCCGTGTTGGTCGTGGTGAAGGCTCCAAGGGTAAGACCGCTGGTCGCGGTACCAAGGGTACGAAGGCCCGCTACCAGGTAAAGGCTGGCTTTGCCGGCGGCCAGCTGCCGCTGCACATGCGCCTGCCGAAGCTGCGCGGCTTCAAGAACCCGTTCCGGGTTGAGTTCCAGGTTGTGAACCTGGACAAGCTCAACGAGCTGTTCCCGGAAGGTGGTGCTGTCACCGTTGAGTCCCTGGTTGAGAAGGGTGCCGTTCGCAAGAACCAGCCCGTCAAGGTCCTGGGCACCGGCGACATCACCGTCAAGGTTGACGTCACCGCCCACGCTTTCTCTTCCAGCGCTGCTGAAAAGATTGCTGCAGCAGGTGGAAGCACCACTGCTCTCTAAGAGCCAGTGGGGCTGATGCCCGTTGTAAAAAAGATCCCGGTATGCGGGGCTTCGGCCCCGTATGCCGGGATTTTTTGCGTGAAAGTGGACTCTCGATTATTACGACGGCGTCACAAGCAGCTAGACTCGGTTGTTGGGTTTCATTGAGCCCATCCACATCCTTGTACTTTCTACTCAGGAGGACGCTTGCTAAGCGCATTCGGCCGGGCGTTTCGGACGCCTGATTTGCGACGCAAGTTGTTGTTCACGCTGGGAATCATCACAATCTTCCGCTTGGGAGCTTTCATCCCCTCGCCTGGTGTGAACTACCAGAATGTCCAGCAATGCTTGAACAACGGTGACACCTCGCAGGGCATTTACCAGCTGGTGAACTTGTTCAGCGGCGGCGCGTTGCTGCAGGTCTCGATCTTTGCCCTGGGCATCATGCCCTACATCACGTCGAGCATCATCGTTCAGCTGCTCCGGGTGGTTATTCCCCGGTTCCAGCAGCTCTACGAAGAGGGCTCTTCGGGCCAGTCGAAGTTGACCCAGTACACCCGGTACCTCACCATCGCGCTCGGACTCCTGAACGCCACCACCCTGGTGTCCTTGGCGCGGTCCGGCCAGCTTCTTCCGGGCTGCAACCTCCCGATCATTCCTGATGAGAGCATCATTACGACGCTGCTCATCATCATCACGCTGACGGCCGGTACCGGCCTCATCATGTGGATGGGCGAGCTGGTTACGGAAAAGGGTGTAGGCAACGGAATGTCGCTGCTCATCTTCACCTCCATCGCTGCAGGCTTCCCGCGTTCACTTGGTTCCATTTGGGAGACGAAGGGCCCGGGAACGTTCTTCATCGTCCTGGCAATCGGCTTGCTCACGGTGGCATTGGTGGTCTTCGTGGAACAGTCCCAGCGGCGGGTTCCGGTCCAATATGCCAAGCGCATGATCGGACGCCGCACCGTGGGTGGCACCAGCACCTACATCCCCATCAAGGTGAACATGGCCGGCGTCGTGCCCGTCATCTTCGCTTCCTCCATGCTGTACCTGCCAGGCCTGATTGCGCAGTTCAACCAGCCGAAGCCAGGGGAGCAGCTGGCGCCCTGGGTTGAGTGGATCAACAACAACCTCACCCGTGGCGACCACCCCATCTACATGGCGCTGTACTTCGCCATGATCGTGTTCTTCACCTACTTCTATGTGGCCATCACCTTCAACCCTGAAGAAGTGTCGGACAACATGAAGAAGTACGGCGGGTTCATTCCGGGCATCCGGGCGGGTAAACCGACCGCGGACTACCTGCAGTACGTGCTTTCCAGGATCACCCTGCCTGGAGCCTTCTATCTGGGCTTCGTGGCGTTGATTCCGCTGGTTGCACTCGTCCTGATCAACGCCAACCAGAACTTCCCGTTTGGTGGCACGTCAATCCTGATCATGGTGGGTGTCGGCCTGGAAACCGTTAAGCAGATTGATGCGCAGCTACAACAACGTCACTACGAAGGGCTTTTGCGATGACGAGAATGCTGATCATTGGACCTCCCGGTTCGGGTAAGGGTACGCAGGCTGAGCGGATTTCCGAGCGCCTCGGCGTAGTCGCCATCTCCACCGGCGACATCTTCCGTGCCAACGTTAAGGGCGAAACCCCCTTGGGCATTGAAGCCAAGAAATACATGGACGCAGGGGACTTCGTTCCGGACAGCGTCACGAACAACATGGTTCGTGACCGCCTGAGCCAGAGCGACGTCGAGAACGGCTTCCTTTTGGACGGTTACCCGCGCACCACCGCGCAGGTCGACTACCTGGACCAGATCCTCGCTGAATGCGAGCAGGAGCTCGACGTCGTGCTCCAGCTGACTGCCGACGACGAAGAACTGGTGTCCCGCCTGCTGGGCCGTGCGAAGGAAACCGGGCGCTCTGACGACAATGAGGCCGTCATCCGTCACCGGCTGGACCTCTACCACGAGCAGACTGAGGCCGTTGTTGCCAAGTATGCCGAGCGCGGCATCCTGACGCAGGTGGACGGAATCGGCGGCATCGACGAAGTCACCGACCGCGTTCTCACCGCCATCGAGTCAGCCAAGGCCGTTTAGCGAGGGCTTTTCCACATAGCCGGATCGTCGGCGCTGGAGCAAAGGGTGTGTCCCGTACCATTGGTGCGGGACACACCCTTTTCGTTTCGCGGCAGTTTTTGGGGGAACCGCATGCAAACAGCTCTTTCCGGACACAGCAGGATTGCGGGTTTGGAGGTTTACCTTCCACCTGCGCGCCTGGAGACTTCCGCCGTCGAACGCCGTATTGGTGAGTCGAGTCCGGGGTTCCGGGTACCCAAGGGCTTGATCTCCCGTGTTACCGGGATCCGCTCCCGGAGCGTCATGGCAGACTCCGAGCAAGCATCGGACCTTGCGGCCAATGCTGCGGCAAAGCTCCTTGCTGAATGTGGCCTGCAGGCCCCGGACATAGACCTCCTGATCTTCGCGTCCGCCAGCCAGGACATGGTGGAACCGGCTACGGGCCACATGGCCGCCGCCAAACTCGGACTCTGCTGCCCTGTGATGGATGTGAAGAATGCGTGCAACAGTTTCCTGAACGGCCTGGAAGTGGGCGATGCCCTGATTGCCACGGGACGGTATACCCGGGTCCTGGTGGTCACGGGGGAGTCGCCGTCGCGGGCGGTCCGTTGGAGGGTTCCGGACTTTGGCACTTTCGCATCAAGCTTTCCCGGGTACACCATGAGCGACGGCGGTGCGGCAGTGTTGCTTGAACCTGCCGGTCCGGCGGCAATGGCGTCCAACGGACTGGAGGCGGGGCCGGCAGGCATTCTTGGTATGGGCTTCACTGCCCGCAGCAGCCACTGGTCTGTCGGCACCTTGGCTGCAGGTGGATCTGCTTATCCGCGCGATCCGGAAGCCACCTATTTCACCATGGACGGTGAGAAGCTCAAGGACGCTTTTCTGGATTTGGGCTGCGGCGTACTGGACGAAACTTTGGACGGCCTGGGTCTGCAGTGGACGGACTTCGCCGTGGTTTGCGTGCACCAGGTGAGTGCACCGTACCGGGAGGTCTTTGCGGAACGGGCCGGTGTTCCGCGTGAGTTGCTGGTTCCTTCGGTAGAGGACTTCGGAAATTTGGCCTCAGTTAGCCTGCCCCTGCAATTGAAACTCGCCGTGGACAGTGGACGCTGCGGTCCGGGAGATCTTGTGGCATTGGTGGGACTCGCCGGTGGCGTGAGCCTGGGTATGGCGGTGGTGCGGCTGTGACGCCGGAACACCATCCCGGAAGCACGGCCCCTACCCGGCCGCTGTCCATCGCCCTGCCCATGCTGAACGAAGAGAAGCTTGTCCGGCAGACGTTGGACTCTCTTGCAGCCCAGGAGCACCCGGACTTCACGGTGGTGGTTGTAGACAACGGATCGACGGACACCAGCTGTTCGATCGTGGCAGAGTTCGCCGCAGCCCATCCCGCTATGGACATCAGGCTTGTCCATGAAGCCGAGAAGGGGACGGGCGCGGCCGCGGATACCGGCATGCGCTTCGGTGTGGAGCACGGCGCGAGGTGGCTGGCCCGAACGGATGCCGATTGCCTCGCTGCGCCGGATTGGACCGCGAGGATTGTCCGGGCCTTCGACGACGGCCTGGAACTCATCGCCGGCCAGCTTGTGCCCCGTGAGGATGAAGGCATCAGTGCGGGGGAGCGGAGGATGATGCTCCTGGCAGTTGAGATCGCATCCTTCTTCGGACGTATTCGCCCCGGCAACAAAGGTGACGGATATCTGGGCCCTTATCAGATGCTTCCAGGGTGCAATATGGCGATCACGGCAGATATGTATCACCGTTCAGGTGGGTTCCCGCGGACCAGAATTGAAGACCTCCATGAAGACCGCGCACTGTCCAACCGCGTGCGAAAGCTGACCCGCAATTACGGGTTGCGCCGGGATGTTGTTGTGTACGGCTCGTCACGGCGGGTCAAAGCCTGGGGTTTGAAGAACACCCTGGCTTGGTATGCGGACCACCGGTACCGCCCAGAGCATGTGGACATCCGGTGACGCCGTGATAACCAACGGCAGAAAGCCCAGCGGCAGGATATCCAGCGGCCTCATGAGCAAGGCCGAACGCTGGGAACAGCGTGTTCAACTGGGGGCGCATCCATTGCTCTACCCGGCGATTCGTGGGCTGGGCAGCATGCGGCCGGTGATGCGTTTGCCCGGTCTGGGGATCCTTGTCAGCGAAGCCGCCCTGGTGCGTGACGTTCTCATGGATACCCAGCGGTTCATCAAGAACGGACCGTCGGGTTCAGGTGCGCTCTGGACTCCCGTAGTGGGACCAAAGGCGTTGGTGAACATGGACGGCACGGAGCACAGGGAGCTGCGGCGCAAGCTCGCCGACCTCTTCACTCCAGACTCGGTGGCGGCGATTGTCGAGCCGGCGGCTGCGTCGCTTCATGACCGCTTACACCACGGACTGGACGCAGGTGGGCACGTGGATCTGGTGGACTGCGTCAAGGAGCTTGCCGGGGGAGTCATTTCCAGGCTGCTGGGCGTGCCGGATGATGCACCTGGCCGGTTGCCCAATAGGGAACTCTTCAATTTAGGGTCTTCCATCTCTTCCCTCGTCCGCCTGGGGCGCCCCACGCTGACGGTGAGGCAGATCGCCAAGGGAAGATCCGCCGTCGGGGTTTTGGCAGGACCGGCGCGGGAAGCGTACCGGAAGAGCGACCCCCAAACGTTTCCAGGCAGGCTGCGCGCACTCGGCATGACCGAGGAGGAGGCCATGGGCATCATCAGCGCATTTGTGATGGTGGGAACTGAGACGCTGGTGTCCTTCGTTCCGCGGCTGATTGCCCTGCTCGCTGACAGCGGACGCCTTGCGGGTCTGGTTGAGGATCGCTCCGGTGTTGCCTCGGCCGTGAACGAGGCATTACGGTTCACCGTGCCGTCCCCGATGATGCTGAGGGATGCTCTTTCTCCTTGCACCCTTGGCGGAGTCGCTATCCGAGCGGGGGACCGTCTTTTGCTATCGACTGTTCACGCCTCCAAGAGCCTGGGCAGATTCGAACCCGGGATTCCCACCCCGCCGCAGGCGCGTCAGCTGTGGTTCGGTGCGGGTCCGCACTTTTGCATCGGCATGCCGTTGGCCATGGCCGAGATCAATGCGACGCTGTCTTTGCTCCTGGACAGGTATGCCCGGCACCCGTGGCTCGTCTCGTCCCGGCAAGTGAGCAAAGGTGTGCTGATTCCCGGATACAGAAAGTTGGAGCTGGTCAATGTCTGATGACGCATTGTGGGAAGGTACTTCGTCCGGCACCGATCTTATCGAAGCCGTCTACGCCGCAGCCGGGCGCGTGCCAGAGAGCCCCGCGATCACGGCGCCTGGCAGATTTTCCCTCTGGAACCATGTTCCAGGGCGACTACGGCGTCCCGGCCGGCTCCGACCAGGACGGACCATCACATACCGCGAATTGGTCAAAGGCATAGATGCTACGGCCAGGCATCTCCATGATGACGGCTTTGGTGCCGGTGAACGGATGCTCTTCTCGGTCCGCCCCAGCCCGGCAGCGTTCATCCTGGCCCTGGGGGCCGTCCGCGCCGGTGGTTCCGTAGTGTTCATCGATCCAGGAATCGGACCGTCTCTTTTCCATGACCGGGCCAGGCTGGCTGCGCCACGGTGGGCTGCCTCGGAGTCCCTTCTGTACGCCCTCAGTACGCGGAGCCCACTGCGGCCGCTGGCCCGGCGGCGGGGATTGCTGCTGCCGGATTATGGTGCCATGGACGTCCGGCACTACTATTCCGGCCCATGGCTCCCCGGTGTTCCCCGAGGCGCGACCCCGGTGAAGCGACTCGCCAGTCCGGGGCTTCCCAGGGATATCGTTCCGCCCTCCCCGGGGGCTTCCTCCGAGCAGGAAGCCGTGATCATTTTTACGTCAGGGACCACCGGTGCGCCGAAGGGCGTAGTACACACCCGGCGTTCGCTTGGGGCAGGATTCGAGCAGCTCAGCCAGCGCTGTACCTTTGGCGAGGGCGATCGCATCCACTCCGAGCAGCTCATGATGGGCTTGCCGGCACTCATCGCCGGCGCGCACTGGACCATGCCCGGCTATGGCTTCTCAGCGCACATCGACCCCCTTCGCTTGGCACGCGAGCTTGGGCCGGTGGCTGGCAAAGAGGACTCGTACGACGGCGCGACGCACCTTTTCCTTGTGCCGTCCCAGTTGGCGCCCATCCTGGACGGCATCGAGGACGGCAGCGTCACGCTCCCCTCAACACTGCGGACAGCAATGCTTGGAGCCGCGCCGGTGCTTGCTCCGTTCTTGAAACGGGCAACGGCACTGCTTCCCGGCGTCGAGTTCAAACTCATCTACGGCATGACGGAGTTGCTGCCGATTGCCGTGGCCGATGGTAGGGAAAAGCTGGCCTTTGCGTCCGGCGCTGATGCCGAATTCACATCGCCGGATGGAAGCGGCGAAGGCGATTTCCTCGGAGAGCCACTGCCCGCCGTCGGCATCCGGGTAGGGGAGGACCACGAACTGTACGCCCGGGGACCGAACATGTGTCACGGATATCTGGGTGAGGAAGCCATGATTGAGCACGCCACCGGAGACCTGGTGCGGCTGGACCACGGTACGGCAGGCCCCGGAAGCGGTCCCGCGCGCTTGGTGATGATCGGGCGCAAGAAGGACATGATCATCCGGGGCAAAACCAACATCTACCCTGCACTGTATGAACCGCTGATCACTTCCGTGCCAGGAGTTCAGCAGGCCGTCATGGTCGGGGTTCCCGACGGGATCGGTGATGAAGCTGTGTGGCTGGCCGTCGTGGCTGCACAGGGGAACCCAGGGGCGGACGGAGGGCTGAAAGCAAAACTAACCAAGGTCCTCCCGGAGATGATTGACGAATCCGCTCTCCCCGACCACATCGAAATCCTGGATGCCATCCCTGTCGGCGGACGCCACAAGAAGCCGGACCGGGAAGCGCTTCGACGCGAATTTGCCCGCAAGTCCGCTGATAAAGGCGTAGCGCTGTGAAGGCCGCGGCGCAGTGAAAATCGCGGTTACCGGGGCCACAGGCTTCATAGGGGGAGCAGTCGCCGCTGCCGCCGAGGCTAAAGGGTGGGAAGTTGTTCGTTTCGCACGGCGCCAAGGCCCTGGGCTGACGTATTGGGACCTAACGGGTGTGCCGCCTGGCCGAACGCCGGCCGTGGACGCGGTGGTCCATGCCGCCGCCCACGTGGCGGACTGGGGCCCCGAAGGCATGTTCTACCGCACGAATGTGCTGGGTACCCGTGCCGTGGTTGAGGCCTACCCAACAACGCGGCTGGTGCACGTTTCCAGTTCAAGCGTCTACCCGTGGTGGGAGCCCTGTACCAACCGCGGCGAAGATGAGGTGGCTGTGCGCCACCTCAACGCCTACGCAAGCAGCAAGGCGCTCGCCGACGTGGAGGCCCGACGGCATCGCAATGCCGTGGTTCTTCGGCCACACGGAGTTTATGGACCGGGCGATCGGACGCTGATGCCGCGCCTGATCAGCAACGTCCGCCACGGAAGGCTCCTCAGCGTGGGCCATGCCGGGATTCGTCATCAGCTCACGCATGTTGACAACCTGACAGAGGCAGCGCTGGCAGCTTGCCAGTCCGATGCCCGAGGGGCCATCAACGTGGCCGACGCGGAGCCTGTGGAGCTTGGGACCGTGTTGAGGAAGGTACTTGCTGTTACTGGCCATGCCGGGGCGGGTATCAGGTACATCCCGGAGCCCGCTGCCATGGCACTTGCCGGTGTTTCCGAAGCCGTTGCCCTCGTTTCCGGCCGGGCACCACGCCTCACGCGCTACGCCGTCAGTCAACTCGGACGGGACAGAACCTACCGTTTGGACCGGCTCCGGGAAGAGCTGGGAATCGAACCAATTTCGACCACGCTCTCCGATGCGGGAAAATGGTTGGAGCACGGGGCCTGATGGGCTCCTACAGCAAACCATCCAGAGGAGAACATGGCGTTCGGTCAGCCCCGCATCGAGTACAAAACCAACGAGCAAATGCGCAAGATGCACGAGGCCGGTTTGGTCCTCAGCCGTGCCCTTGACGCTGCCGTTGCGGCGGCCAAGGCAGGCGTCACCACCAAGGACCTCGACGACGTTTTCGCGGCAGTCCTGAATGACGCCGGGGCCAAGTCAAACTTCCTTGGCTACCACGGCTTTCCCGCCACCATCTGCACGTCAGTGAACGAGGAAGTGGTCCACGGCATCCCAGGAAACCGTGTCCTCAACGATGGCGACATTATTTCCATCGACGGCGGCTGCATCGTGGACGGATGGCACTCGGACTCCGCCCGCACTGTCATCGTTGGCACGGCAGACCCTGAGGACCAGCGCCTCTCGGATGTCACTGAGGCCGCCATGTGGCGAGGGATTGCTGCGCTGGCCAAGGGCAAGTTCGTCGGCGACATCGGCAATGCGATTGATGACTACGTTTCTTCCGTCCCCGGTAAGCCCCTGGGCATCCTGGAGGACTATGTGGGCCACGGCATCGGTTCGGAAATGCATATGGCCCCCGACGTCCTTAATTACCGCACCAATCACCGCGGCCCGAAGATCCGCCCGGGACTGTGCCTCGCCATTGAACCCATGCTGGTGCGCGGTGGCATCGAGACTGCCACCCTGGATGATGACTGGACTGTTGTCACTACCGACGGCAAGCGCTCCTGCCAGTGGGAACACTCGGTGGCCGTGCACGAAAAGGGCATCTGGGTCCTGTCCGCCCCGGACGGAGGCGCCGAGCAGTTGGCGCCGCTCGGCGTCGTGCCCGTCCCGATCCCGTAACCGGGCGGGGCCGGCTGCCGGCCGGCGTGCTGCGGCTTAGGGCGTTGCCTCCAGGTGGACAATAAAGCCATGAATGCGATCACCGATGTACCGGGCATCCGTATTGGCCACGTCCAGAAGAACGACGGCGGGTGGCTCTCTGGCGTGACAGTCGTCCTTCCGCCTGTGGGAACTGTGGGGTCGGTGGACGTACGCGGGGGAGGTCCAGGTACGCATGAAACTGATGCTCTGGATCCGACCACGTTGGTATCCACGGTCGATGCCATCGTGCTGACGGGTGGCAGTGCGTTCGGCCTCGTCTCAGCGGCTGGTGCCCAACTCTGGTGTGAGGAGCAGGGCAGGGGCTTCGCGGTTCCCGGAACTGTCGTACCGATCGTTCCGGCAGCAGCCATCTTCGACCTCGGACGCGGTGGTGACGTCAAAGCACGACCCGGCGCCGACATGGGTTACCAGGCAGCCGCCGCAGCGTTCGCCTCAGGTGACCACGCCGCCGTCGGGCGTGGAAACGTTGGCGCAGGCACTGGCGCGGTGATTGCGCGCGGACAGTACAAAGGTGGCGTCGGAACATCCTCGATCACCCTGGATAAGATCTCCGTCAGCGGTCCGGTCATCGTCGGTGCCATAGCTGTGGTGAATGCGCTCGGGACACCGCTGGGGCTGGCGCCCGGCAGCGCGCGTCTAAGGTGGGGCCACGACGGCGGGGTTCCCTCGCCGAGCTTGCGAGGCGAGGGGGCCGTTGGGGAGGAACGACCGAGCGCGCAGAGGGCGGCAGATTCGGCGGGCCTAAACACAACGCTAGTCGTGGTCGCTACGAATGCTGTTCTGGATGTTGCTGAGTGCAAGCGGACCGCCAGCGCTGGGCATGCCGGGCTCGCGCGGGCGTTGGATCCGTCCCACACTTTGGCGGACGGTGACACCGTTTTCACTCTGGCGACCGGCGCCGTCGGGCTTGATCGCAGTACCGAGCAGGCACGTCAGGTATCGCTCATAACGCTCCAAAGCGCCGCAGCTGAGGCCGTGCGTTTGGCGATCCTGGACGGTGTTGAAGCCGCCGAAAGTGTCACGACGGCGGCAGGAGACTTCCCTGCTTACCGGACCGTAGGGGAGTGACGGGCGGCGGTAGGTGCGCTACCATGGACGGATTTAACTTTCCGGCCCCATTGGCGTAGAGTTATTTGTTGGTTGTCTGTGCAGCCACGCCCTTTTTAGTGTCGTGGTTCCAAGAGGGCCAAGCAAACAAAAAACGTCCGTTGGATTTTCGGTGCCTAGCCGGAGGACAGCGGCAAACAACAGTTAGCGGAGGATATGGCCAAGAAGGACGGGGTCATTGAGATCGAGGGCGTTGTGACTGAGGCGCTGCCCAATGCGATGTTTCGTGTTGAGCTCACCAACAAGCACGTCGTTCTCGCACACATCTCTGGGAAGATGCGTCAGCACTACATTCGAATCCTCCCCGAGGACCGGGTAGTGGTGGAGCTGAGCCCATACGACCTCACACGTGGTCGTATCGTCTACCGCTACAAGTAAATTGCTGGGCGGCCCAGGCAATAGTGCCAGGCCGCTCCAGCAGATCAACTGCAAAACACGCAAAGGAACGCCATGAAGGTCAAGCCGAGCGTCAAGCAGATCTGCGACAAGTGCAAAGTGATCCGCCGTAACGGCCGGGTCATGGTGATCTGCGAGAACCCGCGCCACAAGCAGCGCCAGGGCTAATTCCCCTTCAGGGAATCAGCGCCCGCAAGGGCAAACCTGGGTTGCTAGCCCACGCAAGTAAATAAAGGCAGCACAAGTTGTGCCAGGACTGCATTACAGAGCCTGGTCAACGTACCCCCGGTCGGAGGCTGGGGCCACACGGATCGTGTGGGTGTACTGCCTACGACCTCCGGTTTATTCAAGGAGTACCGCCACTATGGCTCGTCTCGCTGGCGTAGACATTCCCCGCGAAAAGCGGTTGGAAATTGCGCTTACTTACATCTACGGCGTGGGCAAGACCCGTGCACACGAAACCCTGGCTGCCACCGGCATCAGCGCTGACGTTCGCGTCAAGGACCTGACTGACGCCGAACTGGTCCAGCTGCGTGACTACATTGAAGGCAACTACAAGGTTGAGGGTGACCTTCGCCGCGAGGTAGCCGCTGACATCCGCCGCAAGGTTGAGATCGGCAGCTACGAAGGCCTGCGCCACCGTAAGGGCCTGCCCGTACGCGGACAGCGTACGAAGACCAACGCTCGTACCCGCAAGGGCCCGAAGCGCACCGTCGCCGGCAAGAAGAAGGCCGGACGTTAATCCCTCGGGATTGACCTGGTTTTCCCCCGATAACTTTCTGTAGGAGAAACAATGCCCCCGAAGACTCGTGGAGCGGTTCGTAAGCCGCGTCGCAAGGATAAGAAGAATATTGCGCTTGGCCAGGCGCACATCAAGAGCACCTTTAACAACACCATCGTGTCCATCACGGACCCGAACGGTGCTGTAATCTCCTGGGCTTCCGCCGGTGAGGTTGGCTTCAAGGGCTCCCGTAAGTCCACCCCGTTCGCTGCCCAGATGGCTGCTGAAGCTGCTGCAAAGCGCGCTCAGGAGCACGGTCTGCGCAAGGTTGACGTATTCGTCAAGGGTCCGGGATCCGGACGCGAAACCGCAATCCGTTCGCTTCAGGCTGCTGGCCTTGAGGTTGGCTCCATCCAGGACGTCACCCCCAGCGCCCACAACGGTTGCCGCCCGCCGAAGCGCCGCCGCGTCTAATTAGGTATTCCCTGTCTGACCGGCCGGGCCTGCTGTACATGGTTTAGACCATCTACAAGCATGGCCCGGCTGGTCAGGCTGGAAACCGAAGCCGATTTCCACCACCTGTGTTGCGTCATATAGCGGATGCTCGCCGAAAGGAAACCTAAGTGCTCATTGCACAGCGCCCCACCCTGTCTGAAGAAGTTGTATCCGAGAACCGCTCCCGTTTCATCATTGAACCGCTGGAGCCGGGCTTCGGCTACACCCTCGGAAACTCCCTCCGCCGTACCCTGCTCTCCTCCATCCCCGGTGCCGCTGTTACCAGCATCCGGATCGATGGCGTGCTGCACGAGTTCACCACGGTTCCGGGTGTCAAGGAAGATGTCACCGAGATCATCCTGAACATCAAGAACCTTTCGGTTTCCTCCGAGCACGACGAGCCGGTTGTTGCTTACCTGCGCAAGCAGGGCCCCGGAGTCGTCACCGCCGCGGACATTGCTCCTCCGGCCGGCGTCGAATTCCACAACCCGGATCTGCACATTGCCACCCTGAACTCGAAGGGCAAGTTCGAACTCGAACTGACCATCGAGCGCGGCCGTGGCTACGTTTCGGCAGCTCAGAACAAGTCCGGCGACTCCGAGATCGGCCGTATTCCGGTTGACTCGATCTACTCGCCGGTCATGAAGGTAACCTTCCGCGTGGAAGCTACCCGTGTTGAGCAGCGCACTGACTTCGACAAGCTCATTGTCGACGTCGAGACCAAGCAGGCAATCGCTCCGCGCGACGCCGTTGCTTCTGCAGGCACCACCCTGGTGGAACTGTTCGGTCTGGCTCGTGAGCTGAACACCGCAGCTGAAGGTATCGAGATTGGCCCGTCGCCGACGGACGCTGCCCTGGCAGCGGACATGGCTCTGCCGATCGAGGATCTGGACCTTACCGTCCGTTCCTACAACTGCCTCAAGCGTGAGGGCATCCACACCGTGGGTGAACTCGTTGCCCGCTCCGAGGCTGACCTGATGGACATCCGTAACTTTGGTGCGAAGTCCATTGACGAGGTCAAGGCAAAGCTCGTCGAACTGGGTCTGTCCCTCAAGGACTCCCCTCCCGGTTTCGACCTCGCAGCCCGCGCCGCAGCCATCGAAGAGGACGACGCCGCGTTCAGCGACGACGAGCTCTAAAAAGCAGATCTTGGCCGTCAGGTCCAGCGATGGACCTGACCGGCTTACACAACAGGAGAAATTATTATGCCTACCCCCACTAAGGGTCCGCGCCTTGGAGGCGGCCCGGCTCACGAGCGCCTGATGCTCGCGAACCTGGCAGCTGCTCTGTTTGAGCACAAGCGCATCACCACCACGGTCACCAAGGCCAAGCGCCTGAAGCCGTACGCAGAGCGTTTGGTCACCTTCGCCAAGCGTGGCGACCTCTCGTCCCGCCGCCGCGTTCTCGGCCTGATCAGCGACAAGGGCATCGTCCACGAGCTGTTCACCGACATCGCCGGCGCCGTCGCTAACCGCGATGGTGGCTACACCCGTATCACCAAGATCGGCAACCGCAAGGGCGACAACGCTCCCATGGCTGTCATCGAGCTCGTCCTTGAGCCGGTTTCCCCGAAGCAGGCCGTAGTTGCTGAAGCAACCGCTGCTGCTGCCAAGGCTGCCCCGGCTGCTGAGGAAGAGGTTGTTGAGACCGAGGCTGTAGAGACCGAAGCTGCTGAAACCGAAGAGGCTCCGGCCGCTGAGGCTGAGGCTGCTGACGCTGAAGCTGCTGAAACCGAAGAGGCTCCGGCCGCTGAGGAAAAGAAGTAATTCACTGAATTCTTCTTAGTAGACTTAAGTCTATGAACGAACGAAAACCCGCTGCCCCCGCTTTGGAGGGCGGCGGGTTTTTGCGTGTCCGGATGGATCTTTCCTACGACGGCGGACCATTCAACGGCTGGGCCCTTCAGCCCGGGCTGCTCACAGTTCAGGGGTCACTTGAGGAAGCTTTGGCGCTCCTCGTGCGCCGTCCCGTGCGGGTCACGGTTGCCGGCCGCACCGACGCCGGTGTCCACGCCCGCGGTCAGGTCGTCCATGTTGATCTGACTGAAGCCGAGTGGCTGGGACTTCCGCGTGGACACGAGCTGGACCCCGCCGTCGCGCTTTTGCGGCGCCTTCGCGGCGCCCTCAGCCGCGTCCTCGGCGATCTTACCGGTGCCATTGAAGTGCACGACGCCGGTCTGGCGCCTGAAGGTTTCGACGCCCGGTTCTCCGCGTTGTGGCGTCGTTACAGTTACCGCATTGCTGATGGCGCCGAGCGCTGGGATCCCGTGCTTCGAGGAATTACGCTGTGGCACAAGGCGCCGCTGAACATTTCTCTCTTGAACGACGGCGCTTCCCAGTTGCTGGGGCTTCAGGACTTCCGCTCCTACTGCAAGCCCCGCGAGGGCGCCACAACTATCCGCGAGCTACAGAAGTTTGAGTTCGAACGGGGGAGCGACGGGGTCATTGTCGCCACAGTTCAGGCTGATGCGTTCTGCCACAACATGGTCAGGTCCTTGGTGGGCTCGGCCCTGCGCGTGGGCGAAGGCCTGGAGCGACCGGGCTGGCTGCATGAACGTCTTCTGGAACGTAAGCGTGATGCCAAGTCCGTGTTGGCTGCACCCCACCCCTTGGTGTTGGAGGAAGTTGCGTACCCATCGGACGGCGAGCTGCTGGCACGGGCCGAGCTGACGAGGGCCCGGCGCGAATAAGTCCGGACATTGGAGGACCCCCTCCCGGCTCTGGGTACCGGAAGGGGGCCATTGTGGCCGTCCACGGTCTGGGATCCGCGAACGGCCGGTCTAATTCCCGCGGGGCAAGATCAGCTGAAGGCTTGGATAATCTTGATGGCCGCAGGACCCAGAAGGACTATGAACAAAACCGGGAAAATGCAGAACAAGAGCGGAAAAAGCACTTTGACCGGAAGCTTCATGGCCTTTTCTTCTGCGTTCTGTCGACGCTTTACCCTCGCTTGCTTCGCCTGAGCCCGGAGAACGCTGGCGATGCCGATGCCGTATTTGTCGGCTTGAATGACAGCCAAGACAAAGCTGCGAATGTCCGGTACGGCGCAGCGTTCGGACAATGCATCGTAGGCTTCACGCCGGGGGCGTCCCACCTGGATGTCCTGAAGTGTACGCATCAGCTCGTGGGCCAGGGGTCCGGTCCCCTGCATGGACGCCCGCTCCATCGCAGCTTCGAATCCAAGGCCAGCCTCGACCGAGATAAGCATCTGATCGAGCGTGTTGGGGAACTCCAACTTGATGGCATCCTGACGTTTGGTTCCCGTGTTGTAGATCAAGAGGTCTGGCAGGAAGTACAGGAATATCGTTAGAAAGATACCGATTCCAGCGAGCGTAGGAGTGGGATTCCCCGCGAAAAGGAGTAAGCCGATCACTGCGCCAGCCAGGGCGAGGACAGGCTTGAGTGCGATCAATTTGGTGAGCGGCATGGAGCGGGGGCGCCCTGCCAGGGCCAATAGATGATCCAGCTTTGCTTCATAACTGCCGGGCGTGAGCTTTCTGGCAATGCCTAACAAAAGCGGAGGCCTGCGGGCGACGCTTCCGCTGCCTTGGGCGAATCCTGATCCCAGGTTGGTCTGGATGGCCACAATCCCCTTGCGGTCAATGGTGACCAAGGACCAAGCAAAGTAGGCGATGGGGAGAACGATAACTGCGATGATGATCCAAGCAACGGGAGTCATTGTGGGGCCTCCTTAGAACTTGATCTTGACGGTGCGGCTCATCCAGAAGCCGCCGATGATGAACAGGACAACGCTCGCGATCAGCATTGCGATGCCGACCGGGTGGGTGACGAACGTCTTCATATACCCGGGGTTAATGGCGCCCATGAAGATCCCGACGGCCACCGGCATGGCCATGAGGATAAGGGCGGACATCTTGCCCTCCGCACTCAGTGCCCGTACGTGGCCCTTGATCTCGCTCCGCTCCCGAATGGTTCCGGCGACCTGTTCGAGCACCTCGGCAAGATCACCGCCTACCTCCCGGTTGATTTGCATTGCTTGGCCGATCCAACGGAAGTCCTCGCTGTCCATCCGCGCAGCACAGTCGTCCAGGGCCTGGCGGGGGTCCTTGCCGATTGTTACTTCGTTGACAATCCGGCCCAGTTCTTCGGACGTGGGGGATTGAGCCTCCCGAGCAGCAGCTTCCAGCGAACGCATGATACTGTGTCCCACGCGAAGCCCCCCGATCAACATTTGAATGGTGTCGGTTAGCTGTGTCTCAAACCGGGAACGACGCTTTTCTGTCTTGAACACCAGGAACAGCTTGGCTGCGAACGGCGTCGCTAATGCTAAGACGATGCCTATGAACAGGTTCACCAGAAGGGTACCGAGCGTACCCACTACGAGAGTCGTCACTGCTACCAAGACCGTGAAATCGGCAGGAGCCTGTTTTACTCCGGCGCGGTAGAGAATTTCACGGTTGAAGGGACCGCCGGAACGGCCCAACGCTGAATCGACTGCTGCAACCGCTGTTTGGGATACCCGGCCGAGGGCAGACTCGTCGGCCACGGAGCCCACTCGACGGCGTTCGATGGGGATGACGCCGTTTCGAGGCTTGAGGACCACCATAATAACCAGTGCGAGCGCAGCGACGCAGAGGCCGACGGCAGCTATGAAAATAAGCGAGTTTTCCATCTCAGCGCCTCCCGACCGGTGTGGGTGCCACCCCGAAGACAGCGGGCGACACCGTGATGCCGAGTTCCGCGAAGCGGTCCAGGAAACGGGGACGAATACCCGTCGGGAGAGCCTTTCCCAAGAATCGCCCCTGCGCGTCGAGGCCAGCAGAGTAGTCGAAAAGGAAGGCATCCTGTAGGGTCACGACGTCGCCCTCCATTCCCTGGACCTCCGTCACATGCGTCACACGGCGGCTTCCGTCGCGAAGCCGCGTGACCTGCACGATGACATCGACAGCCGATGAGACCTGCTCGCGGATGGCCCGAAGGGGAAGATCCATCCCGGCCATGAGGACCAGGGTTTCCAAACGCGCAATGGCATCACGTGGAGAGTTCGCGTGGACTGTGGAAAGCGACCCGTCGTGGCCGGTGTTCATTGCCTGAAGCATGTCCAGGGACTCACCGCCACGGACTTCGCCGACGATGATTCTGTCGGGTCGCATGCGCAACGAGTTCCTCACTAAATCACGGATGGTGATAGCGCCCTTGCCCTCGATGTTCGGTGGCCGGCTCTCCAACCGCACAACATGTCTCTGCTGGAGTTGGAGTTCAACAGCATCTTCAATGGTCACGATGCGGTCGGCTTCCGGGATGAACGACGAGAGAACGTTCAACAGTGTCGTTTTACCGGTACCTGTACCACCGGAAACGATGACGTTCAGCCTGGCGCGGACACAGGCACTTAGCAGCTCTGCCATCTCGGGACTCATGGAGCCCCATTCGATCAGATTTCGAACTGTCAAAGGCACGTGGCTGAACTTTCTTATGGTGAGTGACGGCCCATTGACAGCCAACGGCGGAATGATGGCGTTGACGCGTGAACCATCCTCCAGCCTGGCGTCAACCAGCGGTGACGACTCATCGATACGCCGCCCAACCTTGGAGACGATCCGTTCAATGACTTTCCGCAGATGATCATCGGAACTGAATTGCAGGTCAGTCAGCGCCAGTTGCCCATGACGCTCAACGTAGATCTGGTCGAAGCGATTGACCATCACTTCCGTAATGGAAGGATCCTCGAGAAGACGCTGCAGCGGGCCGAAGCCCATGACTTCGTCGGCTATTTCCCGGATGAGGCGCCGACGTTCTTCGGGCGAAAGCGGGACCTGCTCGTCGTCGATGACCGACGAAAGCTCGTCAACGGCGAACGTCCGAAGTTCCTCCTCGGACGTTGAGCTATCCCCGAGCCTGTTGCCAATGCGCTCAAACAGCGAGGTGGCCGCCCGATGCTTCAGCCCTGCGAGGGCATCCACCGCAGGGACGGAGGGAGCACCCCCCAGCAGGGACGCCTGCCCGGGGTCGACTCCCGGAGCGTCGGTCGTCCCAATGAAACCGCCCGTCTGGCCAAGCCCTTCTTCCACCGAGGAGAGCGGTCCGTTCTTCGAAAGCCTTTCAGACAGTTTCATGACACAACCACCCGTCGGTGAAGTTTGTTCTGGGGAAGGGCTTCCAGCTTGGGATCAAATCGCTCTACGAGCTTCCTCAACCCTTTCGTCGCGGAATCCCTGGTGGTTCCTTGAAGGACCGGAATGCCCCTGTTCGTGGAGAAGGGCAGGTTCCTTGACCGCGGGATGACCGTATCCACGGGAACTCCGATAGTGGCCTCGACGTCCTGAACAGAGATGCCACTCTTCCTATCCGCGAAATTCAAGACAGTGTGCCTGTTCTGTGGCAAGAGTTGAAGTTCCTTTAGCACACTGAAGCTCTTTCGAAGACCTCGAATGCTGGGGACGTCCATGCCGCACACCCAAACCCCGTCGGTGGCCAACTCGAGCGTCGCAAGGCAGTGTTCGCCCAAGCCCGGAGCTGTGTCAACTACGACGTATTTGAACTCGCCGGCCAGTTGGTTGATCAGCCGCGACACATGGTCTGCCGTTATGTAGTCCGATTCCGATGGCCTGCTGGGAGCGCACAAGGCGTAGATCCCAGCGGGATGCACCGTCAGGAAGGCCTTGAGCACCATGGAGTCCTGGGCCGCGGAGCCATGGACTGCCTCGGTGATTGAGTGCTCAGGTTCCAACAACAAGCCGGAGGCCACATCACCGAACTGGAGGTCCAGGTCCACGATAACCACTCCCATGGGCGCTACGGCCCCGAGGCCTACAGCCAGGTTGGTGGCCACCGTGGTCTTGCCGACTCCGCCCTTGGGCGACATCACGGCGATGACACGGCCCCTCTCGTGCCCTGTTTCTGCTGCAGGCTGCATGCCCCTTCGCCGACTAGCTGAGGCAAGGCAAGCCCGTTCCAAGAGGACGCGCAGCTCATTGATTTCGATTTCCGGCGAGATGACGTCCCGAATTCCGGCGTGCATGGCTCGGAGCACCGTTTCGGCTTCTGGCTCGGAAACAAGAAGCAGACTAATTTCGGGGTACTGCAGATCAAAGACAGTCGCCAACTTGAGGGCATCGTCAGGATTAACACCAGGCCCTAGGATCATTACCTCTGGCGGAGCGCCGGTCAGTTCTTTGAAGACATCGTCCGTGCTGCCGTGCAGGACAGCAGGTGAAAGTGTCTGCAGGTCCCCATGCAGTGCACCCGTAATGGCTTGGCGTACCCGACCCTCAAAGTCGCGAACCGCGGTGATGGCTACGAAGCGAGTCATTGGACCAGCCCTCCAAAGGTTGTTGTTGGGGGATCGCTCTTTGCGGTCTTGTCGGTCTGTTTGGATAGCCACAGGGTTCCGAATTCGGCGCCGAAGACCATCTTGGAGGCGTTCGCATCGCTCAGCGCGACGGTGACGTAGGCAGAACCGTTGGGGAGGGCTACCCCCTTATCGGTGCCCGCAGACTTTTCTGCGTCCGGAGCGGCCTGCTGAACGGCAGTAACCAGGACATCGTGGTAGAGCAACTCGGTGAAGTTCTTCCAGCCGGTCAGTCCCGGCGGGAGGTTGGCTCCGGCGGGGACGTTGTCGTCCAGTTTGAAGGATGCGAAGACGGTAACGGTGTCGCCGGCCTCAATGCGACCACCCAGGATCCGCTCCGGGGCCAGTACGAAAGTGGTCTCCTGGAGTCCATCCGGGACGGGGACCGTGCCTGGCACAAGTTGGTTGGGGGCGACGAGCTTGACTCCGAGTAATTGCTCACCGGGTTGAAGATCGACGTTGGTGACCTTCCCGGACTGATCGTTGAGGGCACTGATGGTTCCTGGCGCGACAGCGGACTTAGGCAAGGTTTCTGTCTTCACTTTCGAGCCCAGGTCCTCGGCCTTGGTGCCGGCGGGGATGCGTTCCTTGGCAACAAGGACGCTGACGGGATCGAGCCCCTGTTGCGCGCGCTTGTCAGCTCCCTGAACGTAGGTGACTAGCAGGACGGTGCCGATGACTGCCAGCAGCAGTGCCGCAATGCCTCCCAGTAGGCGTGTTTTCACGGTGTAACTCCCTTCGGATTTCTAACTTGACGTAGTCGGCATTGGGCCGGCTGCTATTTGGTAAGTGAAACGACAGAAGCTCCATAGTTGGGGATACCTCCGGTGACCTTCATTCCGTCCTCCAGTGAGACGAAACGGTCAAAGAAGCCCTGGATGCCGCGGCAGTTTCCGTTGCATTTCGGGGCAGCTGGATCGACCACACCTCCGGTGCCGCTGAATTGGTAACCAGTAACTTGGAACGCAGCAAAGCCAATCAGCTTGTAGGTGGCATTTGATCCGTTGCCAGTAGCGGTTCTGAAGAGGGGGACCAGCGCGGGTTGGTCCATGATGTGGGCCAGCACGGTGTTGCACGCGGCATCATTCGGGAAGTGGTTGCCTGGTTGGCCTTTGACTGTGGCGTCGAGTGAAATGTCTGTTGAGCAGCCCGAGGTGGTCAGCAGCCAGCCAAAACCACCGGGCTCGTAGCCATTTTGGGCTGCGCAGCCGGGGTACGCCGGCGCGTTTTCGTCATAACGCAGCAGCACGTGCGTTGGAATGGGGTCTCCGGTGAAGTTGCCGGTGGAGTTCAGAGATGCCAGCTGCGTTGGGGACAAGTACTTCTTGAAGACGCACTCGCTGATCGTCCACGGCAAAGTGCTTGCCTTGGACGGCGCACCCCAGCTGGCCTCAGCCGTCGCTTTTACAGTGGTCGACTCAAACCCCATGACCTGGGCGAAGTAGAGCGAGAAACTGTTGACGCCGCCCTCCTTGGCGTTGGTGACGACCCTGACCGTCGTGGCGCCCGGGAATGTGACCGTGGCCCCGCTCTGGCCGTCATTGGAATTCTTGTTGGCGAAGTCGTTGCCGGTAGTTGTGCTGTTTCCACAGCTGCCGTTGGCGCAGTCCGTTGCAATTGCCAGGGCTGCGGCATCGGCACCGTTCTGCAGTTGGGCCTTTTCGGCGTACAAGGCGCCGACGTCGACCGCCAGGGCCGCAAACCCGAGCAGCACGACCATGATCCCGGCCACCATGATGGTGGCGGCGCCGCGGCTTCCTTGATCAGCCTCCGCGCCTCTCGCTAGGCGCCTTTGGAGCGCTCGTACTATCCGCCGCATCTCATCACTCCCTCACCTTTGAGGTTCATCGGGAAGAGGCCCGGGGAACCAAAGAAGCCGGCATCCAGGAAGCCGGATATCGAAGTCAACGAAACACTCGTTGTTACCTTGACGTTGGATCCGGGTTTGCAGCTGGAAGCGTTGTCGGTGACAGTGACACCGAGCCCGTTCAACGAGGGGGCCGCCGCGAGAGCAACGCCCGACACGTTGAGGCCGCCTTTGTCATAATTCACTGCCGCGTAGCGAGCGCCCTCGCGGGCCGCCTGGGTCAGGGAAACCTGAACGTTCAGCACGCGGCCAAACTCTATAATTCCAACCAAGATCAACAGTAGGAGCGGCAAGAGAATTGCCATTTCCACGGCTACTGCACCGCGCTCTTTCTTTCGTGTTGTCACGACTGTCTCCCAGACCCAGATCCCCTTTAGGGGGTGTACGGAACAGCTGTTAAGAAGAAATGGCCGGCGGCTGTGGCGGAAGTTCGTTCCACAGCCGCCGGCCAAGGGGGAAGAGGCTAGATCTTGGTTGTGACGTCAGCGAACATGTCGTGGATAGCAGTGCCCAAGGGGCCTACAGCTGCCAGGACCACCACTGCGATCAGGGCGACCATGATGCCGTATTCAACCATCGTGGCGCCCTTCTCCTCCTTGGTGAAGCGGTCCTTGACGCCGGCGATGTACGAGGTGATGGTGAACATAAGAGCAGACATTGGAAAATCCTTCCCAGATGAATTTTTTGGGTTTTGGTAAATCATGGATATAGGTCCAGCAAATTATCGGAATTTGCTTTCGATTCCCGAACTACCCCCATGTTGCCTTTAGCGGTTCGGAATTCGATGAGATAAGAATTCACCCTGGACGTACCGCTGAACAATGCGTAGTCGTACTCGAATTCCTGCAGCTTGTATCACGTGGTCACCCGTGGAAGGACAGCGAAGTACTCAGTTGAGAGGTCGAAAAGGGCAAGCGACTACTTGGAATCGACAGCAGTCTTATATTTTTGAGCCCATGTAGAGCCCTCGGAAACGCAGGAGAACCAGGACTACTGAAGTAGGAGAGTCACACCCAGTGCCGCGATAACCATGGCGGGTCCGTGTGCCGTTTCCACTGTCTTTTCCTTGCGATTCAGGCGCAACATCAGCACCGTGAGCACCCCGCCCACCACGAATCCCAGTAGTCCGCCGTAGAGTACTTGCTTCCAACCCAAGTACCCCAAGTACAGTCCGACCGGTGCTGCGAGCTTCACATCGCCCATTCCGAGGCTTCTCGGCGAAATAAGTCCCAGAATCAGGTAGCAAACGAAGAGTATGAGGCCTCCGGCGAGTGCTCGGAGCAGCTCGGGCCAGGCGGGATCCAGTGCCGCGGACGTGGCAAGGAGAACAAAACCGCCCCCTAGCAGGAACAAAACGAGGGGGTTTGGCAGCAAATGGAGAGTGAAATCAATTCTCGAAAGCTGCACCCCAAGAAGTGCCAATAAAAGGAACGCCGGCAATTCCGCGGTAAAACCAAAGCGCCACCCCAGCAGGGCAAAGAGCAGCGCGGTGACTGCCGCCGTCGTAATCCGGACGGCAGGGGAGGGGAGTCCGCCCAGGCGAGGAAGGCCGCGGGCGATCACAAACTCGACGGCCGGGCTCAACAGCAAGCCGGCGATGGCAAGCAGGATCAGGAAAACGGGACCGTTGGTCATGTACTCTCCCTCAAAGCGCATGCGACCCCGAGGGGCGGATACCCCATTTTGACCCGGACGGCCCGTTGAAGGTATTGTCTATAGTCGTTGTGCGTGTCCTATCTCGATGACACATGCCTTCTCGGGGATCCAGTTGCAGGGTCGCTAACTCAAGAGGCATATCGAGATTTTGGGATGACTGGTCTATAGAGCCCTCACCTCTGCTCCGGTAACGCATACATAGTAGGTACACGCCTCACTGCGTGTCGCCTAAAACATGAACGCCAGAACAAGAACGAGGCAAAACCGTGCGTACGTACACCCCGAAGCCCGGCGATATCAACCGCCAGTGGCACGTCATTGACGCCACCGACGTTGTCCTTGGTCGTCTTGCCAGCCAGACCGCAACACTGCTGCGCGGAAAGCACAAGCCGACCTTTGCGTCCCACATGGACATGGGCGACTTCGTCATCATCATCAACGCTGAAAAGGTTGCCCTCACCGGCGCCAAGCTGGAGCAGAAGCGCGCATACCGCCACTCCGGCTACCCGGGCGGCCTGACCTCCGTCAACTACGCCGAGCTGCTGGAATCCAACCCGGTTCGCGCTGTTGAGAAGGCCATCAAGGGCATGCTCCCCAAGAACTCCCTCGCCGCTCAGCAGCTGGGCAAGCTCAAGGTCTACGCAGGCCCCGAGCACCCGCACGCTGCACAGCAGCCGAAGACTTTCGAAATCACCCAGGTCGCCCAGTAGTCCTGGCCACCAAATAACTTTTCATTACAAGGAGAACCGTGGCTCAGAACGAAGAACTGACCGCCGAAGCCGTCGAGGCCGAGGAAACCCTCACCAGCTACACCTCTGAAAGCACATCTGTTGAAGATGCGCCCAAGAAGGAGCGCCCGGCACTGACCGTTGCCGGTGCAGCTGTTGGCCGCCGCAAGGAAGCCGTTGCACGCGTTCGCGTCATCCCGGGTTCCGGCAAGTGGATCATCAACGGCCGCACGCTGGAGAACTACTTCCCGAACAAGCTGCACCAGCAGGATGTCAACGAGCCCTTCAAGATCCTTGATCTTGAAGGCGCCTACGACGTCATCGCCCGCATCCACGGCGGTGGCATCTCCGGCCAAGCCGGTGCACTGCGCCTCGGTGTTGCCCGCTCGCTGAACGAGATCGACGTCGACAACAACCGCGCCACCCTCAAGAAGGCCGGTTACCTGCGCCGTGACGCCCGCGTCATCGAGCGTAAGAAGGCTGGTCTCAAGAAGGCACGCAAGGCTCAGCAGTACTCCAAGCGTTAATCTGCGCTTACTCGAAGGCCCGTTCCGCCGTTTCGGCGGGGCGGGCTTTCGCCGTTTAAGAAGTTGCGCTTCAAGCAGTTCGAAGATGCAAGCGGTGAGCCGGATTTGACCTGCGCACATGACCTTCCGACACGCTGCTGGACGGGTGGTGTCCCGTCGTCGTCTAAACTTGAGCCGATGTCTAGATTATTTGGAACAGATGGCGTGCGCGGTCTCGCGAACGGATTGCTCACCGCCGAGCTGGCTATGCAGCTGGCCCAGGCCGCCGCCGTCGTACTCGGCCATGACCGCACAACCGATGGCAAGCGGCCTCGCGCCGTAGTCGCCCGGGACCCCAGAGCGAGTGGCGAGTTCCTTGCCGCCGCCGTCGAAGCTGGGCTCTCCAGCTCCGGCATCGACGTCTATGACGCCGGGGTGCTGCCCACCCCGGCTGCGGCCTATCTGGTGGCAGACCTCGACGCCGATTTCGGCGTGATGCTCTCCGCCTCCCATAACCCGGCCCCTGATAACGGGATCAAGTTCTTCGCCCGCGGCGGCCAGAAGCTGCCCGACGACGTCGAGGACGCCATCGAAGCACAGCTGGGCAAAGAGCCCCAGCGACCCGTGGGCGGCGACGTCGGACGCATCCAGCGCTTCTCCGACGCTGAGGACCGCTACATTGTCCACTTGCTCGGCACCCTCCCCAAGCGCCTCGAGGGCCTGAAGGTTGTCCTGGACTGCGCCCACGGCGCGGCGAGTGGTTGTTCGCCGCAGGTGTTCAAGGACGCCGGCGCGGATGTCGTCGTCATTGGCGCCGAGCCGGACGGCCTGAACATCAACGACGGCGTAGGCTCCACCCACTTGGGTCCGTTGAAGGAAGCGGTGGTCAAGCACGGCGCGAACCTTGGCATTGCCCACGACGGCGACGCCGACCGCTGCCTCGCTGTAGACCACGAAGGCAACGAAGTAGATGGCGACCAGATCATGGCGATCCTGGCGCTGGCACTCAATGAAGCGGGCAAGCTCAAGGACAGCATCCTGGTTGCCACGGTCATGAGCAACCTCGGTCTCAAGATTGCCCTCCGCAATGCCGGCATCACCATCCGCGAAACCGCTGTTGGCGACCGTTACGTGCTGGAGGAAATGCGCGACGGCGGCTACAACCTGGGCGGCGAACAGTCCGGCCACGTGATCTTCTCCGACTACGCAACCACCGGCGATGGCGTACTCACCGGGCTGCAGCTTGCTGCGCAGGTGGCCCTCACGGGCCGTAGCTTGAAGGAGCTCGCTACGGCGATGGCCAAGCTCCCGCAGCTCATGATCAACGTCAAGGGCGTGGACAAGGCCCGTGCCGCCACAGACGAAGGCGTGGCTGCAGCAGTAGCCGCTGCTGAACTCGAACTGGGTGAAACCGGCCGTGTGCTGCTCCGCCCGTCCGGCACCGAAGCCCTGGTCCGCGTCATGGTGGAAGCTGCGGACATGGAAACGGCCGAGCGGATTTGCAACAGCCTGGCCGCCGTGGTCAAAGAACGCCTGAGCGCTCCCAGCGAACTGGCTGTATAAGAACCCAAGCAGCTTCGGCCCGCTTTCCTGCATTACCGGTTTGACCGGATTACCAGGAAGCGGGCCGTACCGTTTAAACGGACGGGCTAAAAAGGGCAGCCCTACAGGTAGTCCGGCGCTGCTTCCAACCCGAAGTACTCCTCAAGTGTTGCAACGCCTCGGGTGTTCATCTCTGTCGCTGCTTCGACGCCGATGTAGCGCAGGTGCCAGGACTCGTAGAAGTATCCGGTTGTTTCGTGGAACATCCATGGATAGCGGACGATGAAACCGAATTTGTGTGCGTTGGCTTTGGCCCAAATAGCCGCGGGCTGCTCGGCGAAGCAGGGCTGGAAACTGCAGGCACCCCCGCCGTCGGCTATGTCAAAGGACCAGCCCGTTTGGTGTTCGGAATGACCGGGCCGTGCAGAGGCCCGGTCGGCTGCAACCTGGCCACTGTTCGCGACGTAGCCGTTGTATGTGGTGACCTGTGTGGAATAGGAACGGTACCCGGACGCCAATGCCATGATGACGCCCTCGGCCGCCGCTGCGGCGAACATCTTCTCTGCGGCAGCCGCCGTCGTGCTGTTCATCAGTGTGGCTTCGCCGGTGACGGCGAGCCGGATGTTCGGCTGGACCAAATCCGCCGGCACATAGTTTTGAGGGTTCAGCGGCCGATGCTTGTTGACCACCACCCAAGGGCTCGCTGGATCGGTCAGCGAGAATTGCCTGGCTGCGGCGTGTGAGGGCGGTGCGCTGGAAGGCTCGGTAGCGGCAGCGGGCGTAACGGCAGTGACTTGGGTTGGCGTGGCGCTCGAGGCAGCGCCGGACGGCGTCGCCGAAGCCGCGGCAGGGGAGGAGGAGCCATCCGGAGTGCAGGCCGTCAGGGCGGCCAGGCCAGCGCCAGCGGTGAGCAAACCCGCGAATGCCCTCCGGCTGGGCATCGGCTGGGGTTGGGTGTCCACGCTAGACCTTCCGCAAAAGCATGCGACGGATGGAATGGTCTGCGTCCTTGGTAAGCACCAGCTGGGCGCGGCCACGGGTGGGGAGCACGTTCTCTTCGAGGTTCGGCTCGTTGATGCGCTTCCAGATGCCGCGGGCTGTTGACTCGGCATCTTCGTCGGACAGTGTGGCGTACCGGTGGAAGTAGGACTCCGGCTGCGCGAAGGCTGTACTGCGGAGCTTTCGGAACCGGTCCACGTACCACTCCTCGATATAGGAAGTCTTGGCGTCAACGTAGATGGAGAAATCAAAGAAGTCGCTCAGCGCAAGTCCCTGCTTGCCATCCATGCGGGGCCTGGCAGGGGCCAGAACGTTGAGGCCTTCCACGATCAGCACGTCAGGCCGGCGCACTACGACTTCCTTGCCCGGGACGATGTCGTAGGTGACGTGGGAGTACCACGGTGCCCGGACCTCCTCGGCTCCACCTTTGATTTCCGACACAAAACGCAACAGCGCCCGGCGGTCGTAGGACTCCGGGAAACCTTTACGTTCCAGCAAATGGCGGCGCTTCAATTCGGCCAGCGGGTAGAGGAAGCCGTCCGTGGTGATGAGTTCCACGTTGGGTGTTCCCGGCCAGCGTCGCAGCATTTCACGGAGCACGCGGGCGATGGTGGACTTTCCAACAGCCACGGAACCGGCCACGCCGATCACAAACGGGGTGCGTTGTGTTTGCTCGCCCAAGAACGTTGTTGTTGCCGCGTGCAGCTGATGTGAAGCTTCGACGTAGAGGTGCAGAAGCCGCGAAAGGGGGAGGTATACCTCCCGCACTTCCTTCATATCCAGGGGATCGCCGAGGCCGCGCAGACGGAAAATGTCCTCTTCGTTGAGGGGCTGCTCCATCTGTGCTGCCAGCCGGGACCACGTTTGGCGGTCCAGCTCAACAAAGGGGGAAGCGCCGTCGCCGTTTGCTTCGGTGCGTTGCAAAGTCACGTTCTGATTCTGCCCTTAGCCCGGCGGATCAGGAAATGCGGGACGACGTGAGGGTGAATTCTGAGTGATTAACGCGTCAGAGACAAGAGTGGAAGGGGGGACGTCCCACATCAGTTGTTTGACCTAGCCGTTAGGCTTATACCCATGTGTGGAATCGTAGGCTATGTTGGCAATTCGTCTCGTAAGGCAGCTGGTCACAGCGCCCTTGACGTCGTCGTGGAGGGGCTGCGTCGTCTTGAGTACCGCGGCTATGACTCCGCCGGCGTCGCAGTGGTGGCTGATGGAACCATCTCGTCCCGTAAAAAGTCCGGCAAGTTGAGCAACCTGATCAGTGAACTGGAAGCAAACCCGGTTCCTGAATCCCTGACCGGCATTGGCCACACCCGTTGGGCCACGCATGGCGGCCCCACCGACCGCAACGCACACCCCCACCTTTCCGACGGCGGGCGTCTGGCGCTGATTCACAACGGCATCATCGAAAACTTCGCAGAGCTCAAGCAGGAGTTGCTGGGCAAGGGCGTCACGTTCGAGTCCGAAACCGACACCGAAGTGGCTGCCGCACTGGTTGGCAACATCTTCCGCAACGAACTCAATGGCAACGGCGGCGACCTCACCAAGGCGATGCGCCTGGCCTGCCAGCGTCTCGAGGGTGCCTTCACCCTCCTCGCCGTCCACGCGGACCAGCCCGACGTCGTCGTGGCCGCCCGCCGCAACTCCCCGCTCGTGGTCGGCCTTGGCGACGGCGAGAACTTCCTCGGCTCGGACGTCTCCGGCTTCATCGACTACACGCGCCGCGCCGTGGAACTCGGCCAGGACCAGATCGTCACCATCACCGCGGACTCCGTGGAGATCACCGACTTCTTCGGCGCTCCCGCCGAAGGCAAGGAATACCACGTTGACTGGGACCCGGCTTCTGCCGAAAAGGGTGGCTTCAGCTCCTTCATGGAGAAGGAAATCCACGACCAGCCCGATGCCGTGGCCCAGACTCTCCTGGGACGCTCGGACCTCAACGGAAAGCTGACGCTGGACGAAGTCCGCATCGATCCTGAGCTCCTCAAGCAGGTTGACAAGATCATCGTTCTGGCCTGCGGAACCGCAGCCTACGCTGGCCTGGTGGCCAAGTACGCCATTGAAAACTGGTGCCGCATCCCCACGGAAGTGGAGCTCGCACACGAGTTCCGTTACCGCGACCCGATCGTCGACGCCAACACCCTGGTGGTTTCCATCAGCCAGTCCGGCGAGACCATGGACACGCTCATGGCCGTCCGCTACGCCCGCGAACAGGGCGCCAAGACGATCTCCATCTGCAACACCAACGGTTCCACCATCCCGCGCGAATCCGACGCCGTGCTCTACACCCACGCTGGTCCGGAGATCGCTGTGGCATCCACCAAGGCGTTCCTCGCCCAGATCACTGCCGCTTACTTGCTTGGCCTTTACCTGGCCCAGCTGCGTGGCAACATCTTCTCCGGCCAGATCAAGGACGTCCTCGCGGACCTGAACAAGATCCCGGCCAAGATTCAGAAGATCCTGGACAACGCAGGTCCCCTGCGCGAACTGGCCCGCAGCATGAAGGACGAGAAGTCCGTCTTGTTCCTGGGCCGCCACGTTGGCTTCCCGGTTGCACTGGAAGGCGCCTTGAAGCTCAAGGAAATCGCCTACATCCACGCTGAGGGCTTCGCTGCCGGGGAACTCAAGCACGGACCGATCGCCCTGATCGACGACGGCCAGCCGGTTTTCGTGGTTGTCCCGTCTCCGCGTGGCCGTGACTCCCTGCACTCCAAGGTTGTCAGCAACATCCAGGAAGTCCGCGCACGTGGCGCACGCACCCTGGTCATTGCTGAGGAAGGCGACGAGTCGGTCAAGGATTACGCAGAGCACGTCTTCTACGTCCCGGAGACGCCCACGCTGCTCATGCCGCTGCTCACCACCGTGCCACTGCAGATCTTCGCTGCTGAACTGGCCGGCGCAAAGGGTTACGACGTCGATCAGCCGCGTAACCTCGCCAAGAGCGTGACCGTAGAATAACCGCATGATTGTTGGCATTGGAGTAGACGTCGTAGACATCGAGCGGTTCGCCCGGCAACTGGAGCGGACCCCCGGACTGCGGGACAGGCTTTTCGTTCCTGCGGAGCGCGAACTCAACACCAGGTCACTCGCTGCGCGCTTCGCTGCCAAGGAAGCAGTAGCCAAGGTCCTGGGTGCTCCCGCTGGCATGAACTGGCAGGACTGCTGGATTGGTCTTGACCAGAATGGTCCTACCGTCCAGGTCAAAGGAACGGTATTGGCCGTGTCCGATGCCAAGGGCGTCAAGCGCTGGCACCTGTCCATGAGCCACGATGGCGGCATCGCTACGGCGTATGTCCTCGCCGAGGGCTAAACGGACCTTTATATAACGATGATCAGCGCCTTCACCGGACAACAGATCAGGGATGCGGAACAACCGCTCCTGGACTCCGGTGAGGGCGCTGTTCTCATGCAACGGGCCGCCTACGGCTTGGCGCAGGAAGTGGTGCGCGTGGTCAAGGCCAGGCGCAAGCTGACCGGTGCCAGCGTCACGGTCCTGGCAGGCAAGGGCAACAACGGCGGTGACGGACTCTTCGCGGCTTCCATGCTTGCCCGCCGCGGCATGCGGACGACGGCGGTACTCGCCTCAGCGGAAGTCCATACCGAGGCTCTGGCGGCTTTTCAGTCGGCAGGTGGCCGCGTGCTGCGATTGGATTCCGGAAACGCCGAAGAACTTGCTGTCCTGTGCGCTGGCGACGATGTCATTATCGACGCCCTCCTGGGCACCGGCGCGCGCGGCGGATTGCGTGATGCTTCGGCTGAGTTGGTTGCTTCCCTTCAGGAGCTGAAGCCGCGTTGCGTGGTGGCGTGCGACCTCCCCAGCGGTTTGGATGCCAATACGGGCGAAGTCCACTGGCCGGTGCTGGATGCCGATGTCACAGTGACTTTTGGTGGCATCAAGGCCGGGCTGATGACGGACCCCGGCGAAGGCTGTGCGGGGCGCGCGGTGCTGGTACCGATTGGGATCGAAGACTCCCTGGATACCCCTGAGTTGCGTCGGCTTGAGGCCCCGGACCTGAAGTCTTTGCTCGCCAAGCCGGGTCGCCGCTCCCATAAATACTCCCGTGGCGTGTTGGGCGTTGTCGCTGGCTCGCCTCGTTTTGCCGGGGCAGCTGTACTAACCGTCCATGCGGCAGCCGTGGCTGGCGCAGGCATGGTCCGCTATGTAGGACCGGAATCTGCGGCACGCCAGGTTTTGACCCGGACTCCGGAGGCCCTGTGGGAGACCGGGGATCCCGGCAGGGTCCAGGCGTGGTTGCTTGGTCCCGGCGTCGACGGGGAGGACCAACTCGGACGTGCCAAGGATGCCGCAGGGTCGGCGCTTGACGCTGAATTGCCAGTCGTCGTCGACGCCGGAGCCTTGAGTATCCTGCCCGAGCATTGTCCCGCCCATTGGATCCTCACCCCGCACGCCGGGGAGCTGGCGACGCTCCTTGCAGCCCTTCCGTCCACCGGCGAGGTTGCCGTGACCCGTGAGGACGTCGAGTCCCGGCCGCTGCACTTCGTACGGCAAGCAGCCGCGCAAACCGGTGCCACAGTCCTGCTGAAGGGTGCCACCACACTGGTGGCCTCGCCGTCGGGCGTTGTTTTCAGCCAGTCCGAGGGCACTGCCTGGATGGCGACTGCAGGCAGCGGCGATGTCCTTGCAGGCATCCTGGGAGCCTTGCTGGCGCAATCTGTGGACTCTGTCAGGGACGACGACGGCGCGTACGCAGCCCTGGGCTTGAAACTGGACGACCGCTGGGCTGCTGTGGCGGCGGTCGCGGCTAGCGTTCACGGCCGCGCTGGCTCGATCGCGTCGAACGATTTTGATGGTGGCCCCCTTACAGCGTCAGCGATCATGGCGGCGGTACCGCGCGTCGTAGGTTCGCTGACTGCGGAATACGACCCTACAAGACCGTAAGGTTACTGTCCGTGTCGGGGGTCATGAGTAGGCTTGCAGCAAGTTATCCGCATCACCAGAGGAGAACGCATGGAAGTCTGGCCTGGATCGGCCTATCCGCTTGGAGCCACCTTTGACGGGACCGGCACCAACTTCGCGCTGTTCAGCGAGAAGGCCGAGAAAGTGGAGCTGTGCCTCTTCGACGACGACGGCGGGGAAGTCCGCGTAGATGTCACCGAGGTAGACGGCTACGTCTGGCACTGCTACCTGCCGCAAGTCCAACCCGGACAGAAATATGGCTATCGCGTGCACGGACCTTACAACCCCGACGCCGGCCAACGGTTCAACCCCAACAAGCTGTTGCTGGACCCGTACGCCAAGGCCATCCATCGTCAGATCGATTGGGACCCGGCCCTGTTCTCCTACAACATGGGGGACCCGGACTCCCGGAATGACGCTGACTCCGCACCGCACATGATGCTGGGCGTGGTCATCAACCCGTTCTTCGACTGGGACGGCGACAAACTCCTGAAGATCCCGTACCACAAGTCGGTCATTTACGAGGCCCACGTCAAGGGACTTACCCAGCTGCACCCGGAAGTTCCCGAGGAACAGCGTGGAACCTACGCAGGTGTAGCCCACCCCGCAGTCATTTCCCACCTTCAAAAGCTGGGTATTACTGCGATCGAGCTTATGCCCGTGCACCAGTTCGTCAACGACGGCATCCTGCAGGATAAGGGCCTGAACAACTACTGGGGCTACAACACCATCGGCTTCTTCGCCCCGCACAACAGTTACAGCTCCAAGGGCGATACAGGCCAGCAGGTCCAGGACTTCAAGGCCATGGTGCGTTCCCTGCACAACGCCGGGATCGAAGTCATTTTGGACGTCGTTTACAACCACACGGCCGAGGGCAACCATCTGGGGCCCACGTTGTCCTTCAAGGGCATCGACAACTCCGCGTACTACCGCCTGGTGGAGAACGACCAAAAGTACTACATGGACTACACAGGCACCGGGAACTCATTGAATGTCCGGAGCCCCCATTCACTCCAGTTGCTGATGGACTCGCTTCGCTACTGGGTGACGGAGATGCACGTGGACGGGTTCCGGTTCGATCTCGCGTCCACGCTGGCCCGCGAATTCTATGACGTGGACAAGCTTTCCACCTTCTTCGAACTCATCCAGCAGGACCCTGTTGTGTCCCAAGTGAAGCTCATCGCCGAACCGTGGGATGTTGGTCCGGGTGGATACCAAGTGGGAAACTTCCCGCCCCAATGGACGGAATGGAATGGCCAATACCGGGACACTGTCCGCGACTTCTGGCGGGGAGAGCCCTCCACCCTTGGTGAATTCGCCTCGCGTCTGACAGGCTCCGCCGACCTCTACGAGCACTCGGGTCGCCGGCCGGTGGCCTCGATCAACTTCGTCACTGCCCACGACGGCTTCACATTGGCCGACCTCGTGTCGTACAACGAGAAACACAACGAGGCCAACGGTGAGGGCAACAACGACGGCGAATCGCACAACCGTTCGTGGAACTGTGGCGTTGAGGGCCCCACGGACGATCCGAAGGTTCTGGGCCTCAGGGCCCGACAACAGAGGAACTTCATCGCCTCGCTTTTCCTGTCACAGGGAGTCCCCATGCTCCTGCACGGCGATGAACTTGGAAGGACGCAGCAGGGTAACAACAACGGTTACTGTCAGGACTCCGAGCTCACTTGGATCAATTGGGATAACGTTGACCAGCCCTTGGTGGAATTCACGGCTGCTGTTAGCGCCCTGAGGGCCAAACACCCGAGCCTTCGCCGAAGCAGGTTCTTCGATGGACGGCCCGTGCTGCGAGGTGAGGGCGAGCGGCTTCCGGACATCGTATGGCTGGATGCCGATGCCAGCACCATGACGCCCTCGGACTGGGACACCGCGTTGGGCCGTTCTGTTGGCGTGTTCTTGAACGGTGACGGAATCCACGGACGCGACACTCAAGGTCGACGGATCACCGACGTCAATTTCCTGCTGTACTTCAATGCGGACGAGGACGAGGTTGGGTTCAGGGTGCCGTCGGACGAATATGCCCCTGCGTGGGATGTCATGATCGACACCGGCGGTGAAGGCGCAGATTCAGACGTCGTGAAGGCAGACCAGATCCTGATGATCGCTGCCAAGTCATTGGTGGTGCTTCGTGCCCACAGCACACCCGAGTCCGAGCCGGACCATTCAGTGGCCGCCTCGCTTGCTGCGCTCAGCCAGACAAGCACCCCCGAAACTGCGTCGCTCACGGCACCTGCGGTGAACTCGCTGCCGACAGATTCGTCGGCGAACGCTCGATCACTGGATGCCTCAGAGGCGGGCACCTCTTCCGATGGGGGAGATGCGGCCACTGCGGAATCAAAACCCACCCGGAAGCGCCGTACGTCGAAGAAGGCGGATTCATGAGAACGCCCGTTTCAACGTACCGGCTGCAAATCCGCCGGAGCTTTACGCTTCAGGACGCTGCGGAACTCACCGGGTACCTGCACAACCTCGGGGTTGATTGGGTCTATGTATCCCCGATCCTCACAGCGGAGGAGGGTTCAGACCACGGTTATGACGTCACGGATCCTTCCTCCGTGGATCCGGCCAGGGGCGGAACCGAGGGCCTCGCTGCGTTGTCCAAGGCCGCCCGCTCGAAGGGACTTGGCATCCTCGCGGACATCGTTCCCAACCATATGGGTGTCGCGTCACCGGGACAGAATGCCTGGTGGTGGCAGCTCCTGAAAGAGGGGCGCTCGTCCAAGTACGCAGAAGCGTTCGACGTCGACTGGGACTTTGGTGGCGGAAAGATCCGCATCCCCGTGCTTGGCAGCGATGACGACCTTGAACAACTCACGGTGGTGGACGGCGAACTGCACTACTACGATCACCGATTCCCGTTGGCCGAGGGCAGCTTCAGTGCCGGAGACAGCCCGCAGGACGTTCATGCGCGGCAGCACTATGAACTGGTGGGCTGGCGGCGCGCGGACGCGGAACTGAACTACCGCCGCTTCTTCGCAGTGAACACGCTGGCAGGCGTGCGCGTCGAGGTTCCGTGGGTCTTCGATGAGGCGCACGAGGAAATCGTGCGCTGGTTCCGGGAAGAGCTGGTGGATGGTCTCAGGATCGATCACCCCGATGGGCTGGCCGATCCGGAAGGGTATCTGGCAAGGCTTCGCAAGGAGACAGGCGGGGCGTACCTCCTGGTGGAGAAGATCCTTGAGCCTGGGGAGAAACTGCCGGAAACCTTTGATTGCGAAGGCACCACAGGGTATGACGCACTGGCGGACGTAGACCGTCTGTTCGTCGACCCCGCAGCCGAGGAATACCTGGATTCCCTCGACGCCCGGCTGCGGGATGCAGCCCGGCCCGCTGACTATGAGGACATGATCCACGGGACCAAACGTCGCATCGCCGATGGCATCCTGAGGTCCGAGATCCTCCGGTTGTCCCGGCTTGTTCCCGAGTCGCCGGAATTGCCGCGCGCCGACGTAGCCGATGCGCTGGCCGAGATTATTTGCTGGTTCCCCGTCTACAGGACCTACCTGCCGCACGGCCAGGAGATTCTGGAAGAAGCCATAGAGCGCGCCGGGCAACACCGGCCCGGGCTCCTGTCTGTGCTGAACGGGTTGCGCCCGCTCCTGGTTGATCCCACCGGGGAACTGGCACGTCGCTTCCAACAGACCTCAGGAATGGTTATGGCGAAGGGCGTGGAGGACACCGCGTTCTTCCGCTACACACGCTTGGGGACGCTCACCGAAGTGGGAGCTGATCCCACTGAATTTGCGCTTTCCCCTGACGGGTTCCATGGGCGCATGGCACGGCGTCAGGCAGAGATCCCGCTTTCCATGACCACGCTGAGCACGCATGACACCAAGCGCAGCGAGGACGCCCGGGCCAGGATTTCGGTCATTTCCGAATCCGTCCCCGAATGGGAACTATTCCTCGGCACTGTCCAGGAACTGGCGCCCATCCCGGACGGTCCGCTGGCAGCCCTCGTTTGGCAGTCAATTGCCGGCGCTTGGCCCGCCGACCGTGGGCGCCTCCAATCGTATGCACTCAAGGCCGCCCGCGAAGCCGGAAATTCGACCAACTGGACCGATCCCAACCTGGACTTCGAGCGTCACTTGACTGCCGCCGTCGACGCCGTTTTTGACGTCCCCGAGGTCGCTGCCGCGTTGGAGAACTTCGTCGAGGAACTGGAACCTTTTGGAACGTCGAACTCACTCTCAGCCAAGCTCATCCAACTGACCATGCCGGGCGTTCCGGATGTCTATCAGGGCACAGAGTTCCGGGACGGTTCATTGACCGACCCCGACAACCGGCGGCCAGTGGACTTTCAAGCCCGGATCGCGGCGCTCGCAGAACTCGATACTGGTGCGCGGCCCGCTTTCACAGAGGAAGCCGCCAAACTGCTGGTGGTATCCAGGGCGCTCAGGTTACGTCGTGACCGGCCGGAACTGTTTGCTGGTTACCAGCCCGTGCACGCGAGCGGCGCCGCCGCTGATCACGTAGTTGCCTTCAACCGTGGGGCGGACGCACCTGGCGTGGTCACCGTTGGCACGCGGCTGCCCAAGCGGCTCGCCCGCGAAGGCGGCTGGCGGGACACGGCTATCGACTTGCCGGTGAACTGTCATGACGAACTGACCGGGACCATTTATGACGCCGGTTCGGTCGCGGTCGCTACGCTGCTGGAGCACTACCCGGTGGCTCTGCTGGTGCCCACTGACTGATCCGCTGAAAACACGAACACCCACCAACACCGCCACTGCAACGCAAGCTAAAACAAGCACAGGGGACACGATGCTGGAGCACGCTGCTGGAAAAAACCGCTATGACGTCTGGGCGCCCAACGCCGGCACAGTGAAGCTGCTCGCCGGGGGTAGCGAGCACGCGATGGAACAAATTCACGACGGCGGCGCTACCGGTTGGTGGCGCGCGTCCGCCGAGGTCACCGGCAACGAAGGCGACGCGGTAGCGTACGGCTACATCGTGGACGGCGAGGGACCCTTTCCCGATCCACGCTCAAGGCGACAGCCGGACGGTGTGCATGGGCTGTCGGCCACCTTCGATCCTGCCGCTTACCACTGGGGGGATGGCGAGTGGAAGGGGCGCAGCCTCAAGGGATCCGTCATCTACGAGCTCCACCTGGGCACGTTCACTCCCGAAGGCACACTTGACGCTGCCGCCAGGAAACTGGACTACTTGGTCGACTTGGGCGTCGACTTCATCGAACTGCTGCCGGTCAACGCATTCAACGGAGTTCACAACTGGGGTTACGACGGCGTGCTTTGGTACGCCATCCACGAGCCCTACGGTGGCCCCGAGGCCTATCAACGGTTCGTCGACGCCGCCCACGCCGCTGGCTTGGGGGTCATCCAGGACGTTGTCTATAACCATCTTGGACCCAGCGGCAACTACCTTCCCAAATTTGGCCCCTACCTGAAATCGGGGGAGGGGAACACCTGGGGCGATTCGGTAAACCTCGATGGCCCGGGCTCCGATGAGGTTCGCCGGTACATTCTGGAGAATGCGGCGATGTGGCTCCGTGACTATCACGTAGACGGGCTCAGGCTGGACGCCGTGCACGCCCTGCGCGACGAACGTGCCGTGCACATCCTTGAGGACTTTGGCGCGCTGGGGGACCAGATCGAGGCGGAGACCGGCATTCCGCGAACGCTCATCGCGGAATCGGACCTGAACAATCCGCGCCTGATCTATCCCCGCAAGGACAACGGTTATGGCTTGGAAGGCCAATGGAGCGACGACTTCCACCACGCCCTCCACGTGAACCTTAGCGGTGAAACCACCGGATACTACGCCGACTTCGAGTCCCTCGCTGTCCTCGCCAAGGTCCTCAAGCACGGCTTCCTCCACGATGGCAGCTACTCAAGTTTCCGGGGACGCCACCACGGCCGGCCGATCCGGCACGACCTCGCGCATCCTTCAGCGTTGGTGGTTTGCCTGCAGAACCACGACCAAATCGGCAACCGTGCCACCGGTGACAGGCTCACGGCATCACTGTCATTTGGTCGGTTGGCGATCGGCGCAGTGCTGACCATGACATCGCCCTTCACGCCCATGCTCTTCATGGGCGAGGAATTTGGGGCTTCCACGCCGTGGCAGTTCTTCACCTCCCACCCCGAACCGGAATTGGGGAAGGCCACAGCGAAGGGCCGGATCAAGGAATTCGAACGGATGGGCTGGGACCCTGCCGTTGTGCCGGACCCCCAGGACCCCGAAACTTTCAAGCGTTCAAAGCTGGACTGGAGCGAGCCAAGCACGGGGGACCACGCACGCCTACTGCAGCTGTATCGGGATTTAGCACAGCTGCGCCGCAATACGCCGGAGCTCGTGAACGGTGGTTTCGGCGAGACCACGGTGGAGTTCGACGACGACGAGCACTGGCTGGAGTTGACCCGTGGTGCCATCCGCGTGGTGTGCAACTTTGGAGACGAGCCGTTGGATTCGCCTATGGCTGGGTCCCTGCTGCTGGCAACCGACACCGAAGTAGCCCTCGACGACGGTTCGCTGACCCTGCCCGGTGGGAGCGCCGCCGTCGTGCGCGTCCAGCAAGGCGAGCAGTGAAAAGGGTGACGGCGCCCACATTGCGGACAGCCCGAACACGGTGATCTGTGCAGTGGCAGGATGGTACGTATGACTTATTCGGCTGCGGAAAACCGCTACGAAACCATGCCCTACCGCCGCGTCGGACGCAGTGGGCTCAAGCTCCCCGCTATCTCGCTGGGCCTTTGGCACAACTTCGGCGACGACAAGCGGTTCGACGAACAGCGCGCCATCCTGCGCCGTGCCTTCGATCTGGGCGTCAACCACTTCGACCTCGCCAACAACTATGGCCCGCCGGATGGATCGGCGGAAACGAACTTCGGACGCCACCTAAAGGAAGACTTCAAGCCGTACCGTGACGAGCTCGTCATATCCACCAAGGCCGGCTACTACATGTGGCCGGGCCCCTATGGTGAATGGGGATCCCGCAAGTACCTGATCTCCAGCCTTGACCAGTCCCTGCAGCGCATGGGCCTGGACTATGTGGACATCTTCTACAGCCACCGTCCGGATCCTGAGACTCCATTGGAGGAAACAATGGGGGCGCTGGACTACGCGGTCCGGTCCGGCAAAGCCTTGTACGCAGGTATCTCTTCCTACACCCCCGAGCAAACACTCGAGGCAGCCCGGATCCTGAAGGAGCTCGGCACGCCTCTGCTGATCCACCAGCCCAGCTACTCCATGCTGAACCGGTGGACCGAGAATGGCTCGCCGAACCTCTACGAGGCACTGGACCAGGTGGGCGCCGGCTCCATCGCCTTCTCGCCTCTTGCCCAGGGCATGCTGACCAACCGCTACCTCAACGGTGTTCCGGCTGACTCGCGGGCCGCGAAGGAACGGTTCCTCTCCGAATCCGCCTTGACGGAGGACAAGCTGGACCGCGTTCGGGGACTCAACGCTATCGCCGAGGGCCGTGGACAGACCCTCGCGCAGATGGCCATCGCATGGATTCTCCGGGACCAGCCGAAGGGCTCTCCCGTAACATCCGCGCTTGTTGGAGCGTCCAGCGTTTCGCAGCTTGAAGACACGCTGAGCGCCATCAACAACCTGAAGTTCTCCATTGATGAGCTGACTGCGATCGATGAGTTCGCCGTCGAATCCGACATCAATCTGTGGGCGCAGGAGTAAACCCAGGGGAAAGACATAAAACAGAAGGGGCCGGCGGGAACAAAGCCGGCCCCTTCTCTGTTGGCTACAATGCAAGTGTGCGCCAACTGGCGCCGTGCCAATCAGTCGTGCTCTGAGCTCAGTCAGAGTTTCCGCCTGGCACCTGAGGTTTAGTTCTCAAAAGGAGTTCCGTGTCTTCACATCCGATTCGTGTTGCCATTGTCGGCGTAGGAAACTGCGCCGCATCGCTGGTCCAAGGTGTTCAGTACTATCGCGACGCTGACCCCAAGGCCACGATTCCGGGTCTGATGCACGTCGAGTTCGGCCAGTACCACGTCAACGATGTTCAGTTCGTTGCTGCTTTCGACGTCGATAGCAAGAAAGTTGGACTGGACCTTGCCGACGCCATCGGCGCCAGCGAAAACAACACCATCAAGATCGCCGACGTCCCTGCCACCGGAGTGACCGTTCAGCGTGGACATACCCTTGATGGCTTGGGCAAGTACTACCGCGAGACCATCGTCGAAGCTCCCGAGGAGGACGTCGACATCGTTGCTGCCCTCCGTGAAGCCAACGTAGACGTCATGGTTTGCTACCTGCCCGTTGGTTCGGAGCAGGCTGCCAAGTTCTACGCCCAGTGCGCCATCGACGCTGGCGTGGCTTTCGTCAATGCTCTCCCCGTCTTCATCGCCGGCACCAAGGAGTGGGCTGACAAGTTCACTGCGGCCGGTGTTCCGATTGTGGGCGACGACATCAAGAGCCAGATCGGTGCCACCATCACCCACCGCGTGATGGCCAAGCTGTTCGAGGACCGCGGCGTCACCTTGGACCGCACGTACCAGTTGAACGTTGGCGGCAACATGGACTTCAAGAACATGCTTGAGCGCGATCGTCTTGAGTCCAAGAAGATCTCCAAGACGCAGGCCGTCACCTCCAACGTTGAGGCCGACCTTCACGCTGACGACGTCCACATCGGGCCGTCCGATTACGTTGCCTGGCTTGACGACCGCAAGTGGGCCTTCGTCCGCCTCGAGGGCCGCAACTTCGGTGATGCTCCCGTTTCCCTCGAATACAAGCTCGAAGTATGGGATTCCCCAAACTCCGCTGGTGTGATCATCGACGCCATCCGCGCGGCCAAGATTGGCCTGGATCGCGGCATCGGCGGCCCGCTGCTCTCCGCGTCCAGCTACTTCATGAAGTCCCCGCCGGAGCAGTTCAACGACGACATCGCCCGCGACAAGGTGGAAGCCTTCATCCGCGGCGATATCGAGCGCTAAACCGCAACAGCACAAGCAACGCGGGGTCACTTACGGCCGATGATTCACCATCGGATGGGCCGTAAGTGACCCCGCGTTGCTTTTAAGGAGGTCAGAAGAGGCCAGTGGGATTGCCGTCGGGACCGACGTCCATGCGCATGGCGGCCGGTTCTTTGGGCAGGCCGGGCATGGTCATGACGGCTCCGGTCAGGGCGACTATGAAGCCCGCACCCGTTTTGGGAATGAGTTCGCGCACGTGTACCCGGAATCCCTTTGGCGCCCCGAGCTTGGACGCATCGTCCGTGAATGAGTATTGCGTCTTGGCCATGCAGACGGGCAGCCCGCCCCACCCATTCTTTTGGATGTCCACCAGCCGCTTCTGTGCCGGGACGGAAAATTCCACTCCGTCGGCGCCGTAGATCTCCTGCACGATGGTCCGGATCTTGTCCTCCACAGAAAGTTCCAGTGGGTACAAGTGGTGAAAATTTGAGGGCCCCTGCACTGCCGCTGCCACCTTGGCCGCGAGTTCATCCCCACCGTCGCCTCCTCCGCCCCGGCCCCAGACATCGGCGACGGCGGCTTCCACGCCTTCCGCTGCGCACCAGTTCAGCAGCCACTGAAGTTCTTCGACAGTGTCGGTGGCGAACTTGTTGATGGCAACGACCGGCGAAATGCCGAACTTGGCGACATTGCCAACATGTCGTTTGAGGTTTTCCACTCCTGCGGCTACGGCGTCCACGTTGGGTTCGCTGAGTTTGTCCTTTGGAACTCCGCCTTGCATCTTGAGCGCACGGATCGTTGCCACAACAACGACGGCGGACGGCGCCACGTCAGCGATGCGCGACTTGATGTCCATGTACTTTTCGGCACCCAGGTCTGCGCCGAATCCTGCCTCGGTGACCACGATGTCTGCCAGTTGCTGTGCAGTCCGCGTTGCGATGATGGAGTTGCACCCGTGGGCGATGTTGGCGAAAGGGCCACCGTGTACCAGTGCCGGTGTCCCGGCGATGGTCTGGACAAGGTTTGGCTTGATGGCGTCCTTCAAGAGCATTGTCAGGGCACCTTCGACACCAAGATCGGCAACAGTTACCGGTTGGCGGTCGAAGGTGTAGCCGAAGGTGATCCGGCCCAAGCGCGCACGGAGGTCGTCCAGGTCCGAAGCCAGGCAGAATACGGCCATGATTTCGGAGGCCACGGTGATGTCGAAGCCGTCTTGCCGGGGTACGCCCTGGGCAGGGCCGCCGAGTCCGATAATGATTTCCCGTAAGGAGCGGTCGTTCATGTCGATAACGCGTTTGAACGTCATGCGGCGGGGGTCGATTCCGAGCTGGTTGCCTTGGAAGATGTGGTTGTCCACGAGTGCCATGAGGGCGTTGTTGGCCGAGGTGACGGCGTGGAAGTCGCCAGTGAAGTGAAGGTTGATGTCGTCCATGGGCAGTACCTGGGAGTATCCGCCTCCGGTTGCTCCGCCCTTCATGCCAAGGATGGGTCCAAGTGACGGTTCGCGGAGCGCGATCATCACTTTGTGGCCGGCGCGTGCAAGGGAATCGGCCAGACCAACAGTGGTTGTCGATTTTCCTTCGCCGGCAGGGGTGGGGGACATGGCTGAAACGAGGACTACCTTGCCGGGCGCTTTGCCCTCGGGGAGCACTAGCTTGGCCGGAGTGATCTTGGCTTTGTAAGGTCCATAGTGTTCCAGTGCGTCCACGTTGATGCCCGCGCGTCGCGCAATTTCCTCGATGGGCAGGATGGTGGCGTTGTGGGCTATCTCAAGATCGCTCAGGCCCTTGTTTTCAGACATCGTTGTCCTTCGGCTTAGTGCTTACGCTGTGTGGGCTGACGCTCGGCGCCCTGCCTACGCTGTGCGCGACAATCTATCAGGCGCCAGCCCGTAACCGCGTGAGGTTCACCGCCCGGGGACCAGCAGGCCGCCAACAGACTCGCGATAGCTTTCCAAGGTGATCGCAGCAGTCCGCTGCCAGCCAAAGGATTCGGCATGGGTCGCGGCCAAACGGCCCATGTCCTCGCGCGTCTGTACGTCGTCGTACAAATCCTCGAGGGCATCAGCCCAGTCGGAAGGATCGTGGCCATCTACCAGGATGCCCGTCCGGCCATCGGAAATTGCGCGTGAGAGCCCACCCACGTTGGTGGCCACTACGGGGGTGCCGCACGCTTGTGCTTCCAAGGCCACGAGTCCGAATGACTCGCTGAACGAGGGCATCACCACGACGTCTGCGGAGCGGAACCAGCTGGCGAGCTCGGGCGCTACGACGGGCGGGCGATGCGTGACGACGTCGGCCAGCCCGGCCTCCTCGATGATGTGCTGCAGGTTGAAGTCCTTGGCGCCGCTGAGCGAGCCCAGAATGGTCATTTCCAGATCGATGTCAGGCCTGCGCTTCCGCAGGAGACCGGCCGCTTTGACGAAGACCTGGGGACCCTTAAGACGTTGGATCCGGCCTGCGAAGAGTATGTGGAAACTGTCCGGCCTGACATCCCGCTGGGCGCGCGACTTGCGACGGAAGGATGGCGTGAATACTTTCAAGTCCACGCCGGGAGGTGCGACGTCAATCTTGTCGATGTCGGCTCCGTAGTGGGAGACAAGCTCTTCTGCCTCGGCTGGAGTATTGGCGATGAGGCGGGCGGCACCATCAACAATTCGCTGCTCGCCGTCCTCCCGACGCCGCGGTTCGGGCCGCTCGCCGGACTCAAGAACAAGATTCTTGACCTTGGCCATGGTGTGCATGGTGTGGACCAGGGGAACACCCCAGAGCTCGGACAATTCCAGTCCGGCAACCCCGGACACCCAGTAATGGGAATGGATGATGTCGTAGCGGCCGTGGGGTTGCTGTTGCCGGATCCGATCGATCTCCTCCACCATCTGGTGAAGCAGGGCAGGCAATTCTTCCTTGGGGACTTTCCGGCGGGGTCCGGCCATCACGTTGTGGACGCATACGCCGGGTCCGGGATGCTCGACGGCGGCCTGGCCGGCTTTGGTGGAACGGGTGAAGATCTCCACCTCCACACCGGACTCGGCCAGCGCCATGGCCAAAGCCCGCACATAGACGTTCATTCCACCAGCGTCTCCGGCCCCTGGCTGTTCCATGGGGGAGGTGTGCAGTGAAAGGAATGCCACCCTACGGATCAATGGCACACTTTCCTCCTTGCCGTGAAGCCAACTTGTGAAGCCAAACCACTTTTGCCCTGCAGAAAACACTACTCCTGAAGCCGGGCACTACATGGCGCCAATCCCGGCTATGTGGACAAGGCTGCTAGCGTGTGCGCTGTGAGCCAAGAAACCCTTTTCGACATCCGCCCAGCCACGCCCGAAGATTGGCCCGGCATCTGGTCCGTCATGGAGCCGATCCTCCGTCAGGGGGAGACCTTCACCTGGGACCGCGACACAACTGAAGAAGCTGCCCGTACTAAATGGCTGAAGGAAGCGCCCGGCCAAACGTTCGTGGCCGTTCGCACTGCGGATGGGCCGCACCCGGGAGGCGAGGTGCTGGGCACTGGCGAGTTCCATGCGAACCAGTCCGGTGGCGGCAGCCATGTGGCGAACGCCGGGTATATGGTGAGCTCCAGGCATTCGGGCCAGGGAATTGCACGGGCGCTGTGTGCCTACTCGTTAAAGGAAGCCAAAGCGGCAGGATTCCGCTCCATGCAATTCAACGCTGTGGTGGAGAGCAACGTCAGGGCAGTGTGGTTGTGGCAATCCATGGGATTCCGCATCCTGGCCACGGTGCCCGAGGCCTTCGACCACCCTGAAATTGGGTACGTCGGCCTGCACGTGATGTACCGGAAGCTCTAGAAATCACTTCCAGAGTCCGCGCAGTTCCGGGAAGGCTGCCTCGTAGCCGTCAAGGAGTTGGGCGCCCAGCGAGGCCGAGCCGACCAGCGGGTGCGCAGCAAAGGCTTGCAGTGCCGCCTCCCTGTCACCGTTCCGGACAGCCCCGACCGTCAGCCGTTCCACTTCCTTGACGTGTTGCATCAAGGTGAGGAACTGGCCTCCGGGCCGTTCCTGCGCAAGCGGCATGGCGCCGTCGGGTGTTACCTCGCAGGGAACTTCGACGACGGCGTCCTCCGGCAGCCCGGTCACGGCGACTTCCGCCTCGTGTGCCAAAGAGCCGGCGACGGGTGAATTGGGCACATTGAGGATCAGCTGCGTCGTCCCGCCTCCGGATAGAGCCCGCATCACGGACAAAGCCACACGCTCATAGCCGCCCCCGGCGAGGTCTTCCTCGTCGCGGTGCTCCCCGTGAGTGCGGGCCTCGGCCAGGTAGCCTTCCTCGCGGGAGCGCCGGGCGGCATCCCACATGGCGTAGGCGTTCGAGGCTTCCACAAGGGATGGGTAGAGCGAGCTCTGTTGCTGGTGGATGGACGCCCCACGCGTTTCGCGTTGCTTCAGGATGGCTTCCGTTGCCTGTTCGGTTTGGTAATAGTAGTAAAGGTATTCATTGGGCAGGCAACCGAGTTTCTCCAGGGTGTGCTGGCCGAACAAACGCCCTTCCTCGATTCGTTCCAGCGCCCTACGATCCGATAACAGCTCCGGCAGCAGATCCCGGCCGTCGGGTGCCAACTTGTAAAGCCACCCGAGGTGGTTCAACCCGAAGTAGCCCACGCCGTCGAGCATTCCTTCTTGAAGGGGTGAACCGGCGGCCCGTGCGGCGCGTTGGACCAGGCCGCCGGCGGAATCGCAGATACCGATCACCTTTGGTCCCAGCTCCGGCACCAGCGCCTCGGTGACCATCCCGGCGGGGTTGGTGAAGTTGATGAGCCATGCATCCGGGCAATAGTGCCGCATTCCCTCGGCGAGCTCCAGCATGTGCGGAATGGAGCGGAGGGCGTAGGAGATGCCGCCCGCACCCGTGGTTTCCTGGCCCAGCAAACCGAGGTCCAGGGCCACGCGTTCGTCGGCTATCCGTCCTGCCGTTCCGCCCGGGCGGATCGCGGCGAAGACCATATCGGTGCCGGTGAGTGCCTGCCCCAGGTCAGTCGAAATAACGACGGCGGGCCGGGAACCTTCCGGCGTGGGCATATCGCGGAGGACTGCCTGGATGGCGGCGAGACGCGCGGGATCGACGTCGTAGAGCACCACCTCGTGCACCAGTCCCGCGAATGGACCCGTGCCTAAGGCACGATACACAAGGGGTACCCGGAAGCCGCCGCCACCGGCGATCATGAGCCGCATGATCCGAGTCTATGCAGCCCGGAAGGCGCAGCGTAGTGTGCCGTGCATGGACGCAATGCCCCAGCGACGTTTTGACCCCCTTGCCGCCGTGCGCACCGAGGGCGACGGCCAATGCGACCTTCTCCTGGCGGGAACGGTCTTCCAGGACATCATTTTCACCGGACTGCCGCACTCTCCCGAGCCCGGCACTGAAGTGTGGAGCGAGGGCATGGGCAGCTGCCCGGGCGGGGTTGCCAACCAGGCGATCGCCGCGGCCCGGCTTGGCCTGAGGACCAACCTGGCGGCAGCCTTTGGCGACGACGGTTACGGGGATTACAACTGGCAGATCCTTGAAAGCCAGGAGCATGTGGACTTGTCCCTGTCGCGTCGCGTCCCTGGCTGGCACTCGCCGGTTACCGTGTCCATGTGCGTGAACCAGGATCGATCCATGGTCACCCACGGGCACCCCGCGCCGATCAAAGCCTCGGACCTGATCGGAAAGCCACCCAAGGCGCTCGCGGCCGTCGCGGATCTGGGCGAGGAATTGGAACCCTGGATGCTTGCGGCGAAGTCCGCCGGAACCAAACTTTTCGGCGTGGTGGGCTGGGACCCCAGTGGAGAGTGGTCACAGCGAAGGTTGGAGCAACTGGAACACTTTTACGCTTTCCTGCCCAACGCGCCGGAGGCCATGGCGTTCACAGGCAAGACCGATCCGTGGGCGGCGCTCTATTCCCTGGCCGATCGCGTTCCAGTGGCTGTGGTGACGTTGGGCGCGCAGGGCGCCATGGCCGTGGACTCGGAGACGGGCGAAGAGGAATGGGTGCCATCGCTGCCCGTTTCTGCCTACGATCCGACCGGCGCCGGCGATTGTTTCGGGGCGGCCTTCATTGTGGGGTGCCTGGCAGGATGGCGATTGGGGGACCGCCTGCGGTTCGCCAACCTCTGTGCCTCGCTGGCTGTCCAACAAGTTGGTGGGTCTTTGGCGGCGCCTGGCTGGGGAGACATCGCGGACTGGTGGCAGCGTGCCAACGCGCGGAAGGAACGGCAATCGAGCCAGTGGCTGCGGCGCTTTGCCTTCCTTGAGCCGATCGTGAAGGACATCCCCGCTGAAGCACAAAGACGCGCCCGCGCCACGATCGCACACTTGTCCGATGCCCAGTAGGAACGGGGGGAATTGAACCCCCGTTCCCCGGCACCACTAGAATCTCTAGGGTGACTTACGAAGCAGCTGCAGATATCGGGATCGGGTCCAAGGCCTCCATAGCAAAGTCAGCGGTCCTTGAGCGTTCCGCCGTGATCGATCTTGATGCCGTGCGGCACAACGTTCGTCAGTTTGTCGCGATCGCCTCCCCGGCCTCCGTGATGGCTGTGGTGAAGGCCGATGCTTATGGCCATGGCGTGGTTCAGGTTGCACGTGCAGCCCTCGACGCCGGAGCGGCCTGGCTGGGCGTCGCCCACATTTCAGAGGCGCTCGCCTTGCGCGCAGCGGGCATAGACGCACCGTTGTTGGCGTGGCTGCACACCCGTGAAAGCAACTTCCAAGCCGCAGTTGCCGCCGGCATCGACGTCGGGATTTCCGGTTGGGAACTCGACGCCGTGGTGGCGGCCGCCCGCGAACAGGAGCGTCCCGCGCGGGTCCATTTGAAGGTGGACACAGGGCTCGGCCGGAACGGCTGCCCAATCGCCGAATGGGACCAGCTGGTGGGCCAGGCCATGGAATACCAGGACGAGGGCCTGCTTCGCGTTGTGGGCATTTTCTCCCACCTTGCGGTGGCCGACGAACCGCACCGGCCCGAAACGGACCAGCAGTTGGCGGTTTTCCGTGACGCACTCGCCATCGCTGAGGATGCCGGCGTCGATACCGAGGTCAGGCACATCGCCAACACTCCCGCTGCGCTGTCCCGGCCGGATTCGCACTTCGACCTCATCCGGGTGGGGCTCGGCATCTACGGGTTGTCGCCCTTCGAAGGAGTCACCTCCGCCGAACTTGGCCTGCACGCTGCCATGAGCGTCCGCACACTCCTCTCCAACTGCAAAAAGGTCCCGGAGGGGCAAGGCGTTTCCTACGGCCTGAAGTACCACACCAGCCAGGAGAGCACGCTGGGCCTGGTTCCCCTGGGCTACGCCGACGGGGTCCCGCGCATCGCCACGGGCGGTCCGGTTCGCGTTAACGGCGTCACCTACCCTGTGGTGGGCCAGATCGCGATGGACCAGATGGTGATTGATCTTGGACCGCTCACCCCTGAAGAAGCGGCCGGGCTTAAGGGCAGCGAAGCCGTGATGTTCGGCGACGGTGCCGATGGCGGCCCCACCGCCGATGACTGGGCGGCGGCAGCGGGAACCATCAACTATGAGATCGTGACCCGCATTAGTCCGCGGGTGCCCCGCAGTTACGTCAACGAGGTTCCGGCGCTGCCGGAGGTACACCAGGGCACCCAGGCAGCATCGGAATCGGCGACGCTATGAACGAACCACTGCTCGAACCCAGCGAACCATTGAAAGGCGGCGAACCGCTCTGGGAACGCAGACTGAAGGTTACGACGGCGGAACAAACCCACGCGCTCGGTGCAGCACTGGGCGGGGTGCTTGAGACGGGGGACCTCCTTGTCCTGACGGGGGAGTTGGGTGCGGGAAAGACGACCTTCACCCAGGGGCTGGGAGAGGGCCTGGGCGTACGTGCCGGGATCATCTCGCCTACGTTCGTGCTGGTTCGGATCCACCCAAACCTTCCGGATGGCCCGCGTCCCGGTGGCCCGGACCTGGTCCACGTCGATGCCTACAGGCTGGAATCAGCTGCTGAGATCGATGACATTGATCTCGAGAACACCATGGACTCGTCCGTCACCGTGGTGGAGTGGGGGAGGGACCGGGTTGAGCACCTCTCGGACAGCCGCCTGGAAGTGGACCTTCACCGGTCTGTGGGTGCCGAAGGCGTTGTGCCGGCTATCCATGTCGAGGACAGCGGCACGGTCCTGGACTTTGACACTGATGACGACGACGAACCACGCACCATCATTTTCCGCGGTTTTGGCCCCCGCTGGGCCGAGGCGCCGAAGCTTCTTGAAACCACGATCTCCGAAGGAGGCCACTGATGCTGATCCTGGCTATCGACACCTCGGCAGTGGCCAGTGCTGCGCTGATTTCGGATGTTGCCATGGAAGGCGTGGTGGATTCCTTTTCCACCGAGGACACCCGAAGCCATGCCGAAGTCCTTGCGCCGGGCATCGGGAAGCTGCTGGCCGGTGCCGGCGTTACCGGCGCGGACATTGACGTGATCGTCACAGGGGTGGGCCCCGGACCGTTTACCGGGCTGCGCTCAGGTATTGCCACCGCACGGACCCTGGCTTTCGTCTGGAACAAGCCGCTGTATGGGTTGATGAGCCTTGATGCGATCGCCCTCGAAGTAGCGGAGTCCACTGCGGCTGTTCCCGAATTCCTGGTGGCCACTGACGCGCGGCGCAAAGAGGTCTACTGGGCGCGGTACGTCCTTGAGGAGGGCCAGCTTCCCCAGCTCATCGACGGGCCGCATGTGGGTTTCGCCTCGGACTTACCGGACCTGCCCGTGTTTGGGGCCGGCGCTGGACTGTACGCCGACGTCCTCCGTGCCGACGAAGACTTTGCCGAGGCCCAACCGGACGCGGCGTCCCTTGGCCAGCTCGCGCTTGCCAGAATAACGGCAGGGCAGGAGCTCTTGGACTCCACACCTTTGTACTTGCGCGAATCGGACGCCCAGGTGCCGGGTCCCAGGAAGCGTGCCCTGTGATGGAAGTGGACCGATGAAACTCCCACCCAAACTGGAGCTCGCAGGAGTTTCCCTGCGCGATATGACCGAGGCTGATGTCCCGGCCGTCGAAGCCTTGGAACGTCGACTGTTCCCCGTGGATGCCTGGCCCCTGCAGATGTTCTTCGACGAGTTGTCCCAGCCGGAGACACGCCGCTACGTGGTGGCCCAGGTTGAGGGCCAGATCGTGGCCTACGCCGGATTAATGTGCATTGAGCCGATCGCGGACGTCCAGACGATCGCCGTCGTTCCCGAATTCGAAGGCAAAGGCATCGGTTCTGCCATCCTGACCGAGCTGATCGAGGAGGCGCGGCGGCGTCACGCGGCGGACGTCCTCCTGGAGGTGCGCGCGGACAACCCCCGTGCACAGCAGCTGTATCTGCGTTTCGGATTCGAACAGATCCATGTCCGGCCGCGGTATTACCGGGACGGTACGGATGCGTTGATCATGCGCCTGCCCCTGAATAACCCATGACACTGAACACGTCACATTCCATAGAAGGAGCCAACGCGTGAGCGGCCCTTATCCAGAACAGCCGAAACAGCCGTTGGTGCTGGGCATCGAATCGTCCTGCGACGAAACCGGCGTCGGAATCGTGCGCGGTACAACCCTGCTGACAAACACGGTGTCCTCCTCCATGGACGAGCACGTGCGCTTTGGTGGCGTCATCCCTGAGATCGCTTCGCGTGCCCATTTGGATGCCTTTGTGCCCACGCTTCAGGAGGCGCTGCATGAAGCCGGAGTGACTCTGGAGGAAATCGACGCCATTGCCGTCACATCAGGGCCGGGCCTGGCGGGCGCCCTCATGGTTGGTGTCTGCGCCGCGAAGGCCCTGGCCGTCGCTACGGGCAAGCCGCTCTACGCGATCAACCACCTGGTAGCGCACGTTGGCGTGGGGCTGCTGGATTCAAGGCCCGACGCCGGTGCTGCCGCCGGCCTGGGTGCCGGCCACTTGCCGCAGAACCTCGGTGCGCTCCTGGTTTCCGGTGGCCATACGGAGATCCTCCGTATCCGCAGCATTACAGATGACGTGGAGCTCCTTGGTTCGACCATCGATGACGCCGCCGGTGAAGCCTACGACAAAGTTGCCCGGATCCTGGGCCTTGGCTACCCGGGTGGCCCCGCCATCGACAAGCTGGCACGCCACGGCAACCCGAAGTCCATCCGCTTTCCGCGCGGCCTCACCCAGCCCAAATACATGGGCACCGCGGAGGAGAAGGGGCCCCACCGCTATGACTGGTCCTTCAGCGGCCTGAAGACCGCGGTGGCCCGGTGCGTGGAGCAATTCGAAGCCCGCGAGGAAGAAGTACCCGTAGCCGATATCGCAGCGGCATTCCAGGAGGCCGTGGTGGACGTCATCAGTTCAAAGGCGGTCCTGGCCTGCAGGGAGCACGGCATTACCGACGTGCTCCTTGGTGGAGGTGTTGCTGCCAACTCGAGGCTGCGTGAATTGACCGGCCAACGGTGTGTGTCGGCGGGCATCAGGCTGCATGTGCCGCCACTGGACCTCTGCACGGACAACGGTGCCATGGTGGCAGCCCTCGGTGCTCAACTGGTCATGGCCCGAATCGGGCCCAGCGGAATAGCGTTCGCGCCGGATTCCTCCATGCCCGTTACTACGGTGTCGGTGGCTGCGTAACTCCACCCAACTATGCGTCGGGGCCTTTACGCATCTGCTGTACGAGGTCCATGACCACTGCCTGCAGGTCCCCGTTGTGTTCGGCGGCCACGCGGCGCTGGCGCTGGTAGCTGGCGCCGCGTTCAATGATCTTCATGACGTCGGCCAGTTCCTCAGAGCATCCGAGCTTGGCTGCCACGGGTTCCAAGCGTGCGACCGTTTCTGCGAGGTGCTCGGTGACCAATTGCTCGTTGCCCTTGGCATCGAGGATGATGATGGCTTCCATGCCGTAGCGCGCTGCACGCCACTTGTTCTCCTGGACGTGCCAGGGCGGCATGGTGGGAATGCTCCCGCCGGCGTCGAGGATGGAGGAGAACTCGTCCACGAGGCACTGTGTGAGTGCGGCGATGGCGCCCACTTCCTCAAGGGTGGCCAGGCCATCGCAAATGCGCATCTCGATAGTGCCCAGGTTGTAAACAGGCCGGATGTCCCAGCGGATCTCGGAAATGGCGTCGATGACACCTGTGGTGAACATGTCCTGGACATAGGACTCGTATGCTTCCCAGGTTTCGAACTGGAACGGCAGGCCAGCGGTGGGGAGCTGTTGGAACATGAGGGCCCGCTGGGATGCGTAGCCGGTTTCTTCGCCGGCCCAGAAGGGGCTGGAGGCGGACAGTGCCTGGAAGTGCGGGAAGTAGTTGACCAGGCCGTCCAGGATGGGGAGTACTTTGTCCCGGCGATCGATGCCTACGTGGACGTGGACACCATAGATGACCATTTGGCGTCCCCACCATTGGGTCCGCTCGATCAGCTTGGCGTAACGCTCCTTGTCGGTGACCGGCTGGAGCAGGGGAGGGCTGAACGGATGGCTGCCTGCGCAGAACACCTCCACTCCCATGGGGTCGGTGACTTCGCGGACAGCGGCGAGGGAGCGGTTGAGGTCCTCTTTTGCTTCCTTGACCGTTTCGCAGATTCCGGTAACGAGTTCCACCGTGTTCAGGAGCAGTTCGCGCTTGATGTGGGGGTGTTCGTCGTCTTCGTTGAGGTCCGGATGGTTCGCAGCGACACCCTTGAGGACGTCGTTCGCCACTGAAACCAGTTCTCCGGTGCGTGCATTGACGAGCGCCAACTCCCATTCCACACCCAGTGTCGATTGCCTGGATGGCGCAAACTCAATCTGCACGTAGTCCCCTCGTTGCTTGTTTCTGCTGGACTTTCTGCTGGACGCAACCCGCTGCGGGGCCGTCAGCGGTCGGCTCAAGTCTAGTGCAGCCGGAGCATGGCTGATTGCGGACAGGGCGAAGTTAAGCGCCGCGACACATCGCAAGCGAATTGCTAATGAGAATGGTTTTCAATTAGAATCCTTCCATGCACCTCACCGTTGTCAGCTCCCTGGACAGTCAGTGCCGCGAAGCGGCCACCGCCCGGCTTGGTCGAACCCACACGAACTCCGTCGTCGTTCTTCACGACCTCCTGGATGGTTCCTTGGTCATGCGGCGCGTCTACAGGGGAGGCCAGTTGTTTGAGCGCGAAACAACCGTTCTGGAACACGGTTGCCTCAGCTGTACGGTCAAGCTGGATGTCGTACCGACGGCGGAGCGCCTCGCCGCTTGCGGGTTCGACCACGTGGTCCTGGGCCTGCCACCCGGCGTCCCGGCAGGGATGGCAGTCGCGGAACTCCGGCGCGGCCTCACCCGGACTGCCGTCATGGACAACGCCATCCTGGCCTTGGACCCCGTGGATCTCGACGATCACATCTGGGACCGGCACACCCTCTTTGAATCCGGCTTCACATCGATGCCGGAGGATGAACGGACCAGCGGCGAGTTCCTGATCGGCGAGTTCGGGCAGGTGGATACTGTCATGTTGCACCCGGGCTTGGGAGCGGAATTGTCCGGAAATCCCCGCATGGGATCCGAAGAATGGGTGACTGGCGTGGAGCTGCTTGGGCAGCTGGCACCGCACGCTGCAGCAATCGGTGCGGCCGATGACTTCAGATCGGGCTGCTTCGACGACGCCGAAGCGGCCGCACGCACCCGGCCCGGAGTGGTCTGCGTGCCTTTGGATGATTCTCCGGGTTCCTTCCGAACCGTCCTCCACAAGGCCGGGCGGCCGCTGCACCCCGGCCGTTTCCGTGAAGCACTTCCCCAACTCGCGGCCGGAACCCACTGGCTCCGCGGACGCTTGTGGATCGCCTCGGCTGCCAAGATCCGGATTGCGGTACAGGGAATTGGTCCCCGGGTGTGGCTTGAGAGCACCGGAACCTGGCTGGCGGACGCACCTGCCGCAGGTCGCAAAGGCAAGGTGGGAGCCGACGTCGACGCCGTCCTTGACTGGCACCCGAACTACGGCGACCGCGGAACGGTCCTGGCCATTACCGGACGCTCCGAGGACATCGACCCCCAGGAAATCCGCGCCCTCCTGGAGGGCTGCCAATTAACGGAGGCCGAGATGGAACTCGACTTTGGTGTCTGGGAGGATCCCCTGGAACTTAGCGAAGCATTTTAGCCAGCCACCCCAAAAACCAACCCACCAACAAGAAGGAGAAAAACCATGAAGGTCAGGAACTCACTGCGTGCCCTCAAGAAGATTCCGGGCGCACAGATCGTCCGACGCCGTGGGCGCACGTTCGTCATCAACAAGAACAACCCGCGAATGAAGGCCCGCCAGGGCTAACGGCGCGGAAGCGCAAAGGGCCCGTTGTTTAATGGGTGAATGCCAATCCTGAACAAAGACATGTCCCTGTGCATTTCGCTCGCGGCCCGGCCCAGCAACATTGGGACCAGGTTCCACAATTATTTGTACGACCTGCTCGGACTGAACTTTGTCTACAAGGCATTCGCCCCGGCGGACATCACTCTTGCAGTGGCTGGCATCCGCGGCCTCCCCATCAGGGGAGCCGCGGTTTCCATGCCCTACAAGGAAGCGGTCATCCCGCTCGTGGACGTGATGGATCCCTCGGCAAAGGCCATCGACTCGGTCAACACGATTGTCAACAACGACGGCGTCCTGACCGCATATAACACCGACTACATCGCCATTGCCCGCCTGCTGAAGGACCATAGAGTACCCAGCAGCCACACCGTGTTGCTGCGAGGAGCCGGAGGAATGGCGAAAGCGGTGGCCGCAGCCCTTCGCGATGCAGGCTTTACGTCCGTGACCATCGTTGCCCGCAACGAAACCACAGGCCGTGCGCTCGCGGACCTTTACGGTTTCGCCTGGCAGGACGACGTCAACGGATCCACGGCGGACCTGATCATCAATGTCACGCCCTTGGGCATGGCTGGTGCGGACGAAAGGGCACAGTCCTTTGACGACGCAACCATTGCGGCGGCAAAGATAGTGTTCGACGTCGTCGCCCTACCCTCCGAGACGCCCCTCATCACGGCTGCCCGGCAGGCCGGCAAGCCGGTGATCACTGGAGCGGAAGTCATCGCCATCCAGGCAGAGGAGCAGTTCGTCCTGTACACGGGCGTCCGCCCGAGTGCTGAGCAGGTCCGCGAAGCCTCGGAATTCTCCCGACGCTGACGCGGACTAGAACGTCACGGGCTCCACCGCTACGGCCACTCTTTCCTCGCCAATCCTGGTCAGGACAAGGGTGGCCGTTTTTGCGGGCTTGCTGTCTCGCTTGGATGGAAGCAGTTGTTTCCGCAGTTCTTCGGGAGTGACAGCGGTGCCGCGCTTCTTGATGTCCAGCACCGAGATGCCGTTCGCTTTCACCCAGGCTTTGAGGGCTTTGACGTTGTATGGCATGACCTCCAGCACCCTGTAGGCCTTGGCAAAAGGCGAGTCATGGAGTTCCGGGGCGCAGATGTAGGCGATATGTTCATCCACCAGGTGGCCGCCCAGGCGTTCTGCGACGTCGGCCACCAGGCCTGCGCGGATGACCGCACCGTCAGGTTCGTAGAGGAACCCCTCAACCGGCCCGACGGCGGCTACCGGGCCGCCGTCGAAATCCTCACCGCTGGTGAGCTCGGCAGCGCCCTGGGAGCCGATGACAAGTGCCGCGCGCCGGATCCCGGGGCGGGCCACGGCGTTGAACCACAGGGTGACCTCCGTGACGTCGCCACCTACGGAGACCCACTGCGCTTCACAGTTCGCCGGAACCGAGTCGTGGGGCATGCCAGGACCCATCTTGACGCCGACCGCACGGCCGGCTGCGGCCAGGCCTTCAACGAACGACAACGGGGGAGAGAATGCTTCCGGATCCCAGATCCGCTTTGTCCCGGACGTCGAGGTTGTGCGCCGTGCGGGATCCAGCCACACGCCGTCGATCCCGCCCAGTTCCACTGACGTGGCATCCGAATGCACCACTGTGGCGTGCGGGAAGGGCATGAGGTTGATCGTGGCGCAAGCCGCGGTGGTTTCATCCATCTCCACTGCAGTCACGGCAATGTCCATCGAGGCCAAGGCCATGGAGTCGGCTCCAAGGCCGCAGCCAAGGTCTGCTACGTGGGAAATGCCGGCCTTGGCAAAACGCTCGGCGTGCCGGGCCGCGACGTTGAGGCGCGTCGCCTGCTCGAGTCCGGCCTGGGTGAACAGCATCTGGCGGGCGAACTCGCCGAACTTGGCCTCGGCGCGGGTTCGGAGCCGGGACTGCGTGAGTACCGCGGCCACCAGCTCAGGGGAGTGGCCTGACTTTCGAAGATCGGCGTTCATGCTGAACGCATCGGCTTCGCGGTACGGCCCCAGCGAGGCAAGGAGTTCCCATCCTTCAGTGGTCAGCAAGGGTGCGATCTGTTCCTGCGGTGCATGAGACATGGGATCAAGCCTAACGGGGCGCGCCTTGACGCCGTGAGTTGGGAATCAGCCCGATAGGGTTGTTTTCATGGAAGACAACGCAGCTCCGCAGCCCTCCGACACGAACAACCCGGGCGGGAACCGCCCCGCTGCCCCGGGAGCTTCAGAGCATTCCGCCGGCCGGTCCCTTGTGGCGTTTGCCCGTCCTGCCTTGATCGCGGGGGCCGTGATCGCGGTAATCTGCGTTGCCCTGCTGATCGTCATCTTCGTCCTGGACTCATTCAACGCAGCTGCCTACTCCGTCACAGGCAAGAGCGTGAACGACGCTACTGATGAAGCCCGCGATATCCGGGACCTCTACAGCGGGGCCCGCATTGGCGGGATTATCGCCCTGGTGATTTCCGGCGTCGTCGCCCTGGCAGCCGCCGTCGTGCTGTATTTGAATCGCGGATCGGCACCTGTGGATGAGGATGACGACGGCGAAGACTACGATCTGGATGACCTCACCGGGCGGTAACGGGAGTTCACCAACGACGAAATTCTGGCACTCACCTTGACCGAGTGCTAACGCTTACATAGAGTCTTGTTAGCACTCTCCCCCGGAGGGTGCTAATCACGCCAGGCGTCCACCGGCACCGCGACGACGGTTGCACGCCACGGCACCCTAGTTCTTAGTCCATGAATCAGCTCATGAAAAGGAGAGTCCGAGTGTCGGTCTCGATTAAGCCTCTTGAGGATCGTATTGTTGTTCGCCCGCTCGAAGCAGAGCAGACCACGGCTTCCGGCCTGGTAATTCCGGACTCCGCACAGGAGAAGCCGCAGGAAGGCGAAGTTGTTGCAATCGGCCCCGGCCGCTTCGATGACAACGGCAACCGCGTGCCGGTTGACGTAGCTGTTGGCGACGTCGTTATCTACTCCAAGTACGGTGGAACCGAAGTCAAGACCGGCGGCAACGAGTACCTCGTTCTGTCCGCCCGCGACGTCCTTGCGATCGTCGTAAAGTAACTTCCTGGAGCCCCGCACCGCAGCCGCGTTGGAATCATTCCGACCTTCTGCGGTGCGGGTTTTCTGTCTTGAAAGGACACAACCATGGCAAAGCAGCTTGCTTTTAACGATGCTGCCCGCCGGTCTCTTGAGGCCGGTATCGACAAGCTCGCCAACACTGTCAAGGTGACGCTTGGCCCGCGCGGCCGCAACGTCGTGCTGGACAAGAAGTGGGGCGCTCCCACGATCACCAACGATGGCGTGACGATCGCCCGCGAAGTTGAGCTTGATGACCCCTACGAGAACCTTGGTGCGCAGCTGGCCAAGGAAGTAGCCACCAAGACCAACGACGTCGCTGGCGACGGCACCACCACCGCTACGGTGCTGGCGCAGGCACTGGTCAAGGAAGGCCTGCGCAACGTTGCTGCTGGTGCCGCTCCTGGCGAGATCAAGCGTGGCATCGAGGTTTCCATCGAAGCCATCGCAGCCCGCCTCCTGGAGAACGCCAGCGAAGTGCAAGGCACCCAGGTTGCCAACGTTGCCGCTATCTCCGCCCAGAGCGACGAAATTGGCGAACTGTTGGCCGAGGCTTTCGGCAAGGTGGGCAAGGATGGCGTCATCACCATCGAAGAGTCCTCCACCACCCAGACCGAACTCGTCCTCACCGAAGGCATGCAGTTCGACAAGGGCTACCTCTCCCCGTACTTCGTCACTGACGCAGAACGCCAGGAAGCCGTCCTCGAAGACGCCTTGATCCTGATCAACCAGGGCAAGATCTCCTCGCTGCAGGAATTCCTGCCGTTGCTGGAGAAGGCGCTGCAGGCCTCCAAGCCGCTGTTCATCATCGCAGAGGACATCGAAGGCGAAGCCCTGTCCACGCTGATCGTCAACCGCATCCGCGGCACCCTGAACGTCGTCGCCGTCAAGGCTCCCGGCTTCGGCGACCGCCGCAAGGCCATGCTGCAGGACATCGCTACGCTCACTGGCGCACAGGTTGTTTCCCCGGACCTTGGACTTTCGCTGGACACTGTTGGCCTTGAGGTACTGGGTACGGCTCGCCGCATCACGGTCACCAAGGACAACACCACCATCGTCGATGGCGCCGGAACCGAGCAGGACGTTGCCGACCGCGTGGCCCAGCTGCGTGCCGAGCTCACCCGCACGGACTCCGACTGGGACCGCGAGAAGCTGCAGGAGCGCCTTGCCAAGCTGGCTGGCGGCATCGGTGTCATCAAGGTTGGCGCAGCCACTGAGGTTGAGCTGAAGGAAAAGAAGCACCGCATCGAGGACGCCGTTTCCTCCACGCGTGCAGCCCTTGAAGAAGGCATCGTTTCCGGTGGCGGTTCCGCGCTCATCCACGCCCTGAAGGCACTGGACGAGTCCCCGGCCGTCAAGGCCCTGGAAGGTGACGCGGCAGCAGCTGTTGGCATCGTCCGCCGCGCCTTGATCCAGCCGCTGCGCTGGATCGCCCAGAACGCCGGCTTCGACGGCTTCGTCGTCGTTTCCAAGGTCTCCGAACTGGAAGCCAACCACGGCTTCAACGCCAAGTCCGGCGAGTACGAGGACCTGATCGCCGCCGGCGTGATCGACCCCGTCAAGGTCACCCGCTCCGCACTCCGCAACGCCGCTTCCATCGCTGCCCTGGTTCTCACCACTGAGACCCTGGTTGCCGAAAAGCCGGCCGAGGAAGAAGACGCACACGCAGGCCACCAGCACTAACAGCCTGTTCAAAAAAGCCCTGGTCACCTTCGTGTGGCCAGGGCTTTTTTGTCAGCAACCCGCAGGTTCCCCGGAGCCGCGGGGACCTATTGTGGGACTTACGACGGCGGCGGTACCCTGACGCTAATACGGCGGCTTGGGTGCGCCAACCGGGTTGCTCCCGGTCGCGGAATGAGTGTTCACTATGTCGGTCACAGCCTTGGATATGGGACGCTCGGCATTCTCCGAGCGTCGTTGGAGCGATGCGCTGGACTGCCTTGCCCGGGCCGATTCCGAAGGTGGCTTGCCTGCCCGGGACATGGAACTGGTGGCATCCGTGGCAATGCTGCTGGGCCATGACGATGACGGAGTGAAGTACCTGACGCGGGCCCACGAGGAATTCCTGACGTTGGGCGACATGGCCGGTGCGGCGCGCTGCGCGGCGTGGCTGGTGCTGTTCCTCATGGACATCGGGGAGCCCGCGCGAAGTTCCGGTTGGATGTCCCGCGCCCAGCATCTGATTGCCGAAATGGAAGAGCCCACCGAAGCGGAGGGCTATCTCCTCATCCCATCCGCCCTGGGTTCCCTTTACGGAGGAAACCCCGAGGCCAGCCACGAGCTGTTTGGCCGGGCCTTTGAAGTGGGCCGGCGTTTCCACGACAGGGATCTCATGGCGTTGGGCCAGCTGGGCCTGGGCACGGCCAGGATTACCCTCGGCTCCCCGGACGAGGGATTGCAGCTCCTCGATGAAGTGATGTTGTCCGTCACCGCCGGTGAGGTCTCGCCCATACCTTCCGGGATCATCTACTGTGCGGTGATTGGAAGTTGCAGGCTCGCTTTAGATGTCCACCGCGCCCAGGAATGGACAGCAGCCTTGGAGCGGTGGTGCGGAGACCGGCCGGACATGGTGATGTTCAGTGGGCAATGCCAATCGCACCGCGCAGAGCTGTTCATCCTGCATGGCGCCTGGGACGAGGCCTTGGCTGCGGCCCGCATCGCCCAGGACCGTTCGCGTCGGGGCGATCCGGAAGCGGCCTGGGGAGCTTGGTACCAACAGGGGGAAGTCCTCCGCCTCAGGGGCAGGTTTGACGAGGCCGACGCAGCCTACGCCAAGGCCGGGGAGACGGGCTTTGAGCCATTGCCCGGCCTTGCGCTTCTACGTATGGCCCAGAACAAAACGTCCCAGGCGCAGGCCATGTTGCACCGTGCGATGTCCGGAGCGGATCCGGCCAACCGCTGCAGGCTGCTTCCGGCGGTGGTCCAGGTGGAGCTTGCGGCGGGGGACGTCGTCGCAGCCCGAGAGGCCGCGAATGAACTCGCAGCACCGCTCCACGAAGCCAGCCGCCCCTTGGAACGAGCGCTATCAGCCCAGGCGGAAGCGAGCGTTCTCTTGGCCGAGGGGAGTGCCGAAGCCGCACTGATGACCGCCCGGAAGGCTTGGCGGCTTTGGTACAGCCTCGAGGCTCCGTATGAGGCTGCCCGGTGCCGGTTGTTGGCCGGTCGTGCGTGTGCCCGGCTGGGCGACCCCGACTCTGCCGCCATGGAATTCGAAGCGGCCGCAGCCGAGTTCGCAGAACTCGACGCAGCGCCTGCCCTGGCCGGGGTGCTGGGTCTCAAGGCGGGAGCCGGAACGGTGAGTGGCGGCGATGGTTCCGTGCCCACTGCCCGTGAACTGACTGCCCGTGAACTTGAAGTCCTGAGGCTTGTCGCCGACGGAAAAGCCAACAAGTCCATTGCCCGGGAACTGTATCTCAGTGAAAAGACCGTTGCCCGCCACGTCAGCAATATCCTCAGCAAGCTCTCCTTGCCATCCAGGGTTGCTGCCACCAAATACGCGTTTGAGCACCACTTAACCAACTGATGCTCTATCACTTCCCACCGCTTTTCTCCCGATCTTCTCTCACATACCGCAGGGTTTTCCCGAACGCTCTCTCACTTCCCGGCATGCGCATAAATACCCATGCCCATTCCTGCAGGATGCGTCATTTGGCCGACGCGGCAAGGGGCGCCGGACTCATACCTTGGGCTTATGAACATTCCACTGCTCGCCGGCACCGTATCCACCGTGCTTTTTGCATCCAGCATGCTGCCCATGTTGTTCAAGGCAGTCCGGACCAAGGACCTGGCCTCCTACAGTTTGAGCAATATCACCTTGACCAACATCGCCAATGCCGTGCACTCGTTCTACGTCTTCGACCTTCCGGCGGGGCCGGTGTGGCTGCTCCACACCTTCTATGTGGTGACGTCGGCACTGATGTTGGTGTGGTGCCTGCGATACCGGAAGGCTCCCACTGGAACCCCAGCAACTGAAACCCCAGCAACGCGGGGTCACTTAAGGCCCATGTCGGCCGCTGCCATAGGCCATAAGTGACCCCGCGTTGACCAGTAATGAGAAAGGAAAAGCCATGAAAAAAGCTAGTCACCCACAGTTCGATACCGTGATCGTAGGCGGTGGCCAGGCCGGCTTGGCGCTCGGCTATTGGCTGGCCAAAGGGCACCACGACTTCGTCATCCTCGACGAGAACGCCAGGACCGGCGATTCGTGGCGCCAGCGGTGGGATTCGCTCCGACTCTTCACCCCGGCCAAGTACGACGGTTTGCCGGGCATGCCGTTCCCAGGGGACCGCCTGGCGTTCCCCAGCAAGAATGAGTTGGCGGACTACCTGGAAGGTTATGCACAGCGGTTCAGTCTTCCGGTGGTGCCCGGGGTCCATGTTGATGGAGTGACACAAGAGGGTGATCGCTTCCTTGTGAGCTCCGGTGACAGGTCCTGGACCGCCAACAACGTAGTGGTTGCCACCGGCGGGTATCGCCTGCCCAAGCGGCCGGCATTCGCGAATGAGCTGGATCCGGCCATCGTGCAGCTTCACTCGCAGGAATACAAGAATCCCGGGCAACTCCAACCTGGACCAGTGCTCGTTGTCGGGCTCGGCAATTCCGGCGCGGAGATTGCCCTCGAAGCCAGCAGGACCCACACCACGTTGTTGGCGGGCAAAGCCAGTGGCGAAATCCCTGTTCGCCATGGACGCGCTGCAGCCCGGTTTGTTCTGCCTGTTATCCGGTTCGCAGGCCTTCACGTCCTGACGCTCAACACACCGGTTGGCCGGAAAGTGGCGCCGGCATTCAAGATGATGGCGGCACCTTTGATCCGAACACGTACCAAGGAACTGCGTGAGGCGAAGGTGGAACTGCTGCCAAGGATAGCCGGCGTAAAGCAGGGCAAACCGTTACTGGAAGAGGGCCGGACGCTGGATGTGGCGAACGTCATTTGGTGTACCGGATACCGGGAGGACTACTCGTGGCTGAAGCTCCCGTACCAGGACGGAGAGGGGGCGCCGGCCCACAAGAGGGGAGTAGTGGAATCTGTCCCTGGACTCTATTTCATCGGCCAGGAGTTCCTGTTCGCTGCAGTCTCGGCAACGCTTCCAGGAGTTGGCCGGGATGCCCGTTATCTGGCACAACGAATCACAGTCGACCGGCAGCTGACGGTGGGGCGTCGGCCGGCCTTGATCTAGTTTTCCGGGCCTTCAGACACAGTGCCGTGGCACAGGCAACGCACAGTTTCATCTTTGCAAATGCATAGTCCAACCTGAGCTAATAGACACTCGTAAGGCGGTTCCGCAGACCGGCCCGACTGGGGCCGGAGCCCGGAACAGCGTATGATGGATGCTTTGTGCAATAGCCTTGAGGAACTGCCTAACGTGACTACATCAACGATCCGAACGCCCGCCCGTCCCAACAGGCGGGCTACCGGTCCCGTTGTAAAGTCCACCTTCCGGCCCGAAATCCAGGGCCTCCGCTCCCTCGCTGTCCTCATGGTGGTGAGCTACCACATCTGGATTGGGCGGGTGTCAGGCGGGGTAGATGTCTTCCTGCTGATCTCGGCATTCCTCATGACTCTTCAGTTCACCAGCCGCTTCAAACAGCGGCGCCCGATGGACTTGCTGCGACACTGGCTGCATTTGTTTAGGCGCCTCCTCCCGGCAGTCGTGGTTGTACTCTTCGGAACACTGGCTGCTACTTTTGCTTTCCTGCCTCCCACCCGCTGGGTAGAGGTGGTCAATCAGGCTTGGGCCTCACTCTTCTACTACGAGAATTGGCTCCTGCAGACTCTTGCGGTCAACTACTACGCAACGGACCACAGCCTGGCCAGTCCTGTGCAGCACTTCTGGTCGCTTTCCATCCAGGGCCAGGTATTCATTCTCTGGCCGGTGATCTTCGCCGTGATGGCGGTCATCTGCCGCAAGTTCGATCTCCGGTACCGGGCTTCGCTCGCGTACGTTTTTGCGCTCGTCTTCGTCGTTTCCCTGACGTACTCCATCATCTTTACGGCCAACAACCAGGCGGTGGCGTACTTCGACACCTTCGCCCGCCTGTGGGAGTTTGCCCTCGGAACGCTTGTTGCCTTGATTTTGCCTGCCTTGGACTTTTCCAAACCTGTCCGCGTGGCGATGGGGTGGATCGGCGTGGCCGCCATGCTCAGTTGCGGCATCCTGCTGCAGGTCCAGACGGCGTTCCCCGGCTTTGTTGCACTCTGGCCTACCCTGGCTGCCGTTGCAGTGATTGCAGCGGGACAGACCGGTAGCCGCTTCGGCGTGGATCGGATCCTGAGTTCCAGATTCCTTGTTCGGCTGGGCGACAATTCCTATGCCCTCTATCTCTGGCACTGGCCCATCCTGGTGATCGCGTTGGCTTGGAGCGGCAAGGATCATGCGGGTTGGCTTTCCGGCACGGCGATTGTGGCGCTGGCACTGGTCCTGGCGTTCCTGACCACGAAGTATGTGGAGAAGCCATTCCGGGAGTGGAAGTGGCCGGAGGTGAAGCGTCGCCGGGCAGCCATCTCGATCGCGGTGTGCCTTGCCGTGGCGTGCACGCCGTTGCTCGGTTTCCAGTACAAGCAGTACCTGGACCAGAAGGCCGCTGACACGCAGGCATTCAACGACAACCCGGGAGCACATGCCCTCCTGCCCGGGTACGTGGACCAGGTCAGCCCTGACGCCAAAACGCTTCCTACCGCAGAGCAGCTACCTGAGGACTGGGCACATCTGGGTGGGACGTGCGAGGGAGCGTCCCAGCCGGAAGACAAGACGCTGCAGGAGAACTGCCAGCAAAACGGCGTGGGCGATGACGCCACCAAGAGCATCATTGTCTTGGGTGATTCCCATGCCCAGCAGTGGCTGGCCGCGCTCGATCCCCTCGCTGAGGCTGAGCACTGGAAGGTCACGGCCCTCCTTTTGGGCGGATGCCCGTTCATGCCGGAGAACCCCGACGCTGACCAGCACTGCAATGATTTCAACTCGGCGGCTTTCAAGTATGTGGCAGCGCACACCCCGGATTCCGTGTTCATGGTGGGCACCAAGGCTGCCCCGTCATCACCGGATGAGGAGTTGGTGTACGGCTTTGAACAGTCGGTCACCAACTTCAACGACCTCGGCATCCAGGTGGTGGCCATCCGTGACAACCCCCGCTATGACCACAACGTCACCGAGTGTGCCCTTTCCAAGGGCGTGGACAGCCCTGACTGCAAATCCGACCAGCATGACGTCCTGGCAGCGGAGAGCCCTTTCGCGGCCGTGCAGGGAAAGTTTGGAAATGCCGCGTTCCTGGATATGACGGATCTCCTCTGCAATGGTGTCGAGTGCCCCAGCGTCGTAGGAAATGTGTTCGTCTACCTGGACGATAACCACTTGTCCAAGACCTACGTCACCAGCATGGGTGAAATGTTCGATGAAAGGTGGTTTGCCGCGACGGGGTGGGAGCGATGAGCGACAACGTGAAAACAACTGCACCTTTGGGTGGCAACCCCACCACGGCGAGGCCCACGACGGCGGAACGCACCTTCCGCCCCGAGGTCCAGGGCCTGCGGGCCTTGGCTGTGTTGATGGTGGCGGCTTATCACATTTGGCTGGGCCGGGTGTCCGGTGGTGTCGACGTCTTTTTGCTCATCTCGGCTTTCCTGCTGACCCTGTCCTTTACGCGGAAGCTCGAAAACCACAAGCCCCTGAGGCTCCTGCAGCACTGGCTCCACGTGTTCAAGCGGCTGCTGCCCGCCGTCGTCGTTGTCTTGTTGGCGGTTCTGACCGCAACGTGGGCCTTTGTCCCGCAGAGCCGGTGGCCGGATGTGCTCGCCGAGGCGTGGGCCTCCCTGCTGTACCGGCAGAACTGGCAGCTTGCGGATTCTGCCGTTGATTATTATGCCCAGGACCACTCCGGGGCCAGTCCGCTTCAACACTTTTGGTCCCTGTCCGTCCAGGGCCAGGTCTTCATTCTGTGGCCGCTCATTTTCGGCGTCGTAGCCCTGCTGCAGCCGCAACTGGCAAAGCTGTTCCCAGGCCGAAAGGTCATGGAACACCGGCAGTTGCTGTTCATGGCGTTCGGCCTGGTTTTTGTGGCCTCGCTGGTCTATTCGATCGACCAGACGGCGAACAACCAGGCCTATGCGTATTTCGATACCCGGACAAGGCTGTGGGAATTTGCGCTGGGTTCCCTGCTGGCGCTTGCTCTCCCGTACCTCAAACCGGGACGGCGGCTCCGGGTATTCCTGGGTTGGGCAGGGCTGGCCGCCATGCTCTCGTGTGGCTTGATCCTGACTGTCGACCGTTCCTTCCCGGGATTCGTGGCCCTCTGGCCCACGCTCGCCGCCGCGGCCGTTATAGTCGCCGGCCAGAGCAACAGCCGCTTTGGTGCGGACCGCGTGCTCAGCTCAAAGCCCCTGGTCGTGGTGGGTAACAATTCCTATGCCTTGTACTTGTGGCACTGGCCTGTCCTGGTGTTCTTCCTGCTCGTCACGGAGACCACAAGTCCCAACCTCCTGCAGGGCCTGGGCATCATGGCGGTATCCATGATGTTGGCCGTTGCCACCACACGGTATGTCGAGGTGCCCATGCGCCGATGGCAGTGGCCGGACGCACGGTCCTGGCGGGCCGCCGTCGTCGTTGTTTCCTGCGGTGCGCTGCTGGCGCTTCCGATGACCGCCTGGCAGGGTGCCATTGCCGCCGAAAGCGTGGCGATTGCCGATCAGCCCAAGGAACTGACGCCCGGTGCCGCAGCGCTGTCGCCTGGTTTCGCGGGCCAACCGACGCCCGAGGCAATGATCATTCCCGCACCCGCCGCCATGAACGATGAATGGGCGGACATCGATGGCCTGTGTACTGGCGCGAACGTCCCGTCAGATCCGTTGCTGCAGGGTTGCCTCCAGAACAACGAACCGGCAGTGGTGACCAAGAGGATCGTGGTCCTGGGCGATTCCCATGCCCAGCAGTACATGGCCGCCCTGGGACCCATCGCCAAGGAGCATGGTTGGGAAGTGGTCACTCTGCTGAAGGGGAACTGCCGGTTCGGTGCGGACTCTCCTGAACGCACCAGCGAATGCAACGACTTCAACAAGGCAAGTGCCGCCTACGTCATGGAACACAAACCCGATGCAGTGTTCACTGTGGCGTCACTAACTCATGTCACGGCCCCTTTCGAGACCGAAGTGCCCGGCTATTTGGAAGGCATCAAGCCCTTCACGGATGCCGGAATCGACGTCGTCGGCGTGCGCGACAACCCGCGGTTCAGCATCAACATGCCCGAGTGCGTGCAGAAGAAGGGCCCTGATTCGCCTGACTGCAACCCTCCCTTGGAGGATTCCCTGGCTGCGTCCTCGCCCTTGGACGATTACGTGGGCAAGGTGGATCGGTTGTACCTGATGGACATGAGCGACTTCATCTGTGAAAAGGGCACGTGTCCGGCAGTGGTTGGGAATGTGTACGTCTACAAGGACGACAACCATCTCACCAAGACCTATGTACAGAGCATGATTCCCATGTTCGAGGAGCGGCTCCTCGCCGCGACGGGCTGGTCTGAGCGCTAGCCTCGCCATCCGCAGGAGCATGCAACGCACGACGCCGGCCTGCCGCCCGTGCCGTTGCTCACACTCAGCCGTCGCGGAATATGGCGATCGCCGCGGAGGTTCTACTATTTATTCAATACCCGAAGCACCTTTGCCTTGCAGTACCTCATGCACAGGCCAGTACTTTATGCACAGGCCAGTCCCGTAATGACGGGCTGGTCATCAGTTGCAACCCCTACCAGTTATAGCCCCCGGAACCCAGGTAAGAGGCCGCACTCATGACCCAGCCCGAACACGATCCCTTTGGCTTCGTAGGCCTGACCTACGACGACGTCCTGCTCCTGCCCGGGCACACCGACGTCATCCCCTCGGACGCGGACACGTCCTCCCGCATTTCCAAGCGGATTACGGTGCAGACGCCGTTGCTGTCTGCTGCCATGGACACCGTCACGGAGTCCCGTATGGCCATCGCGATGGCCCGCCAGGGTGGCCTGGGCGTAGTGCACCGCAACCTGTCCATCGATGACCAGGCTGAGCACGTTGACCGCGTCAAGCGCAGCGAGTCCGGCATGATCACCAACCCGCTGACCATTGGCCCGCAGGCTACGTTGCAGGAACTGGACGAGCTGTGCTCCCGCTACCGCGTCTCCGGCCTTCCCGTGGTGGACACGGACGGGCGCCTGCTGGGCATCGTGACCAACCGCGACACCCGGTTCATTCCCGAATCTGAATTCCCGCTGCGCAGCGTCAGCGATGCCATGACCAAGATGCCGCTCATCACCGGCCATGTGGGCATCAGCCGCGAGGAAGCCTCGCACAAGCTGGCCACCAACAAGATTGAGAAGCTCCCTCTCGTTGACGAGCAGGGCCGCCTCAAGGGCCTCATCACCACCAAGGACTTCACCAAGGCAGAGCAGTACCCGCTGGCCACCAAGGACGACGAAGGCCGCCTGCGCGTAGGTGCCGCCATCGGCTTCTTCGGTGATGGCTGGGAGCGCGCCATGAAGCTCATCGACGCCGGTGTGGACGCCCTGTTCGTGGATACGGCCAATGGCCACTCCCAAGGTGTGCTGGACATGATCCGTCGCCTGAAGTCGGATCCGATTGCTGCGCACGTGGACATCATTGGCGGCCAGGCTGCCACCCGCGAAGGTGCCCAGGCACTGATCGACGCCGGTGCCGACGGCATCAAGGTAGGCGTTGGTCCGGGCTCCATCTGCACCACCCGTGTTGTTGCCGGTGTCGGCGTTCCCCAGATCACGGCCATCTACGAATCCGCGAAGGCTGCCATTCCGGCGGGCGTGCCGCTGATTGCCGACGGTGGCCTCCAGTACTCGGGTGACATCGGCAAGGCGCTGGTCGCCGGTGCCGACACCGTCATGCTCGGCTCACTGCTGGCTGGTTGTGAAGAGTCTCCCGGCGAGCTCATCTTCGTCAACGGCAAGCAGTTCAAGAGCTACCGCGGCATGGGCTCCCTGGGCGCCATGCAGTCGCGTGGAAAGAACACGTCCTACTCCAAGGACCGCTATTTCCAGGCCGACGTTTCCGGCGATGACAAGCTCATCCCGGAAGGCATCGAAGGCCGCGTCGCGTTCCGTGGTCCGCTGGCATCCGTGGCCTACCAGCTGGTGGGCGGCCTCCGCCAGACCATGTTCTACACCGGCGCCCCCACCATTGCCGAGCTCAAGGCACGCGGCAAGTTCGTCCGGATTACGCCTGCCGGCCTGAAGGAATCGCACCCGCACGATATCCAGATGACCGTAGAGGCGCCGAACTACGGTTCCCGCTAACCATCATCAGTTCCTCCCGGCTGTTCCCTGTGGATGCTTCCATGGGGAACAGCTGTTTAAGGGCCGCAACGGAAATGTCCGTGGGTAGGAATAGGCTGGGGACATGTCCGAAAAGCCCGCACAACCGCGGCACCCGGAGTCAGTCCGGCTGAATTCAGGCACAGCGCCCCGCAAGCTTGCCCTCCGGCCGTACGCACGCGCCGTCGGGCAGGTCCTGAAGGTCAGTTTCAAGGCATCACCTGTTGCAGTCATCATGAAAGTGGCCGGGTCCTTGATTTCGGCCACGCTGCCGCTGGTCACCACCTACTTCGCCGCGTTGACCACCACCGCGTTGGCCGCCGGTTACGCGGGAGATCCCGACGCCGGTCCGCGGGCGGTACTGTACGTCATCATAACTGCGGCGCTGGGGCTGTTCTGGGGCGCCTTCAGCAGCGTGGACCGGTACATCCAGCAGCTGATGAGCTTCAAAGTGGGGGCAATCGTTGGCGACATGATGTATGAGCGCTTTCTGGCGCTGGAGTTCTGGCGCTATGACGACAAAGAAACGGTGGACCTCTACGATCGCGCCAAGCGGTTCTCCGATTCCTACGCCCGGGTCCTGGACAGGATCGCGGCCATCTTTACGCAGTTGGTTTCAGTCATCCTGGCAGTCGGTGCGCTGTTGTTGGTCAGTTGGTGGATCGCCGTCATTGTCCTCATTGCAATCGTCCCGAGCGTCTACCTGCAGTTCAAGCTCTCAAGAGAGCAAATAGCCCACTGGAATACCCAGGTGGATTCCCGGCGGCAACGGCGCATGATCGAGACGAACCTCCTGCGTCCCCAGCACATTGCCGAGATGCGGCTTTACGGGATCGTGGGCTATCTGATGGACCTGCGGTCCGGGCTTCGGGACGCTGACGAGCGCAGGCGGCTGGACTTCCAGAAGCGCTACATCCCCAAGCAACTCGCAGCGGACGCGCTGCAGTATGGTGCCGAAGTTGTGTCCTTGATCTGGGTGGTGGGACAAATCATCGCCAGGGCGCAGCCGGTAGGGCAGTTCCTCTACATCCAGCAGATCGTCAGCCGGGCTCTATCCACCGCCAACAACCTGGTCTCCTCACTGAGTTCCATCGACGAAGACCTTGCCAACCTCAAAGACTACGAGCTTTTCATGGCGCTTCCTGTGCCCAGCGGCCACGAGCCTCCCCTGGTGAAGTCGCCTTCCGTAGTGGAAATGCGGGACATTCGATTCAGCTATACGGGGAGTGACATTGAGGTTATCAAGGGCATATCCCTGACCATCAGGGCGGGCCAGCACATTGCCATAGTTGGTGAGAACGGCGCAGGAAAGTCCACGCTGATCCGGATCCTGGCTGGCCTGTACCGGCCGGACTCAGGCCAAGTACTGCTCGACGGCGTCGATCTCACCGGTATCGACGTGACCAGTTGGCACCGGCACCTCGCGGTCCTTAGCCAGGAGTTCCTGAAGTATGAATTCGCAACCGCGGCGGAGAACATCTACCTGGGCGATGTCGATCAACCGCGGGACGAGCAACGGATCCGAAGGGCAGCATCGGACGCCGAGGCCATGGAGTTCATCAACAAGCTGCCCAATGGCCTGGAAAACCATGTGAGCAATTGGATGGAGGATCCCCGCGGACGCAAGGGGAGTGGCCTCTCCGGCGGGCAATGGCAGCGACTGGCCATGGCCCGGAACTTCTACCGGGATGCCTCCTTCATGGTCATGGACGAACCAACGTCGGCCATTGATGCTTTGGCTGAGCACCGGATCTTCACACGCCTTTTCGCGGACCGGAACAGCACCATCATTGCCATCAGCCACCGGCTGGCCACCATCGAAAAGGCGGACGTTGTGTACATGCTCGAGGACGGTCGCATTGCCGAACAGGGGACCCACAAGGAGCTTGTGGCGTTGAGGGGCCGCTACTTCCGGATGTTCGAATCCCAGCTCACGGTGGAAGAGACCAGCCAGAACACCCCGTAGGAGCAAGTTGGAACAAAACGGTGGCTTGGTCTTGGTGGGATAAACTCGAGCAGTGACTTATGAGATTGAGATTGGCCGTGGCAAGCGTGGGCGTCGTGCCTACTCCCTGGATGACATCGCGATCGTTCCGAATCGTCGGACGCGTGACCCGAAGGACGTCTCTGTCTCCTGGCAGATCGACGCCTATAAGTTCGATATGCCCGTGATTGCCGCCCCCATGGACTCTGTGATGTCGCCGGACACGGCCATTGCCTTGGGCCGTTTGGGTGGTCTTGGCGTCCTGGACCTTGAAGGCCTCTGGACCCGGTACGAAAACCCACAGAAGGTGCTCGACGAGATCGCCGGCCTGGCCAATGAAACCAGCAGCCCGGCCGTCACCCGTCGGATGCAGGACCTGTACCAGGCGCCCATCCAGCCAGAGCTCATCAGCTCCCGCCTCGCCGAGATCCGCGCCGCAGGCGTCACTGTTGCCGGTTCCTTGACCCCGCAGCGGACACAGGAACACTACAAGACCGTGGTGGCCGCCGGCGTCGATATTTTCGTCATTCGTGGAACCACCGTCTCCGCGGAGCACGTGTCCAAGAATCATGAGCCGCTGAACCTTAAGCAGTTCATCTACGAACTCGATGTCCCTGTGATCGTTGGTGGAGCGGCTGGTTACACACCGGCCCTGCACCTCATGCGCACGGGTGCCGCCGGCGTCCTCGTTGGCTTCGGTGGAGGTGCTACCACCACCACGCGCCGTGCGCTGGGCATTCATTCGCCCATGGCATCGGCTATCTCAGATGTCACTGCGGCCCGCCGTGACTACATGGATGAGTCCGGTGGGCGTTATGTCCATGTCATTGCCGACGGCGGCATGGGCAGGTCGGGAGACATCGTCAAGGCCATCGCGATGGGAGCGGATGCAGTAATGCTGGGCAGCGCCCTGGCACGCGCCGAAGAAGCTCCGGGCCGCGGCTGGCACTGGGGTCCGGAGGCGCACCACCTCGAATCGCCCCGCGGCGACCGCGTCAACGTTGGCACGGTCGGATCCCTGGAGGAAGTCCTCTTCGGGCCGGGGCACCACACCGATGGCACGTCCAACCTCATTGGCGCCCTGCGCCGGTCCATGGCGACCACAGGATATTCCGACCTCAAGGAGTTCCAGCGCGTGGACGTCGTAGTATCCCCTTACGCGGGCAACTAAGACCCTGCCAATCGGGACTTCTGCCAATCGGACCGGGCAACAAGTAGGGTAGGGGACTACCAGCTGTTGCGTTTGAGGAGGGGTCCGATGAGCAATGTCGCAGGCGGTCCGCAAGTGAATTCTCCGGGAGCATTAAGCCCGGAATCCCGTGCCGCGTCCATTGAAGTCCTGAAAGCCACTGCCGAGGCCGGCAAACAGCTGGACATCCTGATTGTCGGCGGAGGCGTGGTGGGGGCTGGAGCAGCCCTGGATGCGGTGACGCGCGGCCTTACAGTCGGCATCGTCGAGGCGCGGGATTGGGCCTCAGGGACATCCTCGCGCTCGTCCAAGCTCATCCATGGTGGCCTCCGGTACCTTGAAATGCTTGATTTCGGACTGGTCCAGGAGGCGCTGCAGGAACGCGGGTTGCTGATCCAGCAGATCGCACCCCACCTTGTCCGCCCTGTCCCTTTCCTCTACCCGCTGACCCGGAGGTTCTGGGAGCGCCCCTATGTGGGCGCGGGCATCATGCTTTACGACACCCTGGGCCTCACGTCCGGGCACAGCCGCGGGGTTCCGATGCACAAGCATCTCTTCAGGCGCGGCACCCTGAGGGCGGCTCCGAGCCTGAAAGACGATGCTTTCGTTGGTTCCATCCGCTACTACGATGCCCAGGTGGATGACGCCCGTTTGGTGGTCAACGTTGTCCGGACCGCAGCGCATTATGGTGCCCATGCTGTGAACAGGGTGCGCGTAGTGGACTTCCTCCGGGAAGGCGAACGCGTGGTGGGCGCCAAGCTTGAAAACCAGGAAGACGGGAGCGTCTTCGAGGTGCGTGCCAAGCAGGTAGTCAATGCCACGGGAGTCTGGACGGACGAAACCCAGGCCATGGTTACGGACCGCGGACAGCTCAAAGTCAGGGCATCCAAGGGCATCCACCTTGTGGTGCCGCGGGACAGGTTCCAGTCCACCGTTGGGCTGATACTTCGCACGGAGAAGTCAGTGCTCTTCGTGATCCCCTGGGGCCGCCACTGGATCATCGGGACAACGGACACTGATTGGAAACTGGACAAGGCGCACCCGGCCGCGTCCAGCAAGGACATTGACTACGTCCTGGAGCACGTCAACAAGGTCCTGAAGCGGCCCCTCACCCGTGAGGACGTGGAAGGCGTTTACGCCGGACTCCGCCCGCTTCTCGCAGGCGAAAACGACTCCACCGCCAAACTCTCCCGCGAACATGTCGTGGCTCATCCTGTGCCGGGCCTGGTTGTGGTGGCCGGGGGCAAGTTCACCACCTACCGTGTCATGGCCAAAGATGCTGTTGATGAGGCCACACGCGCCATGGATGAACGCGTTCCCTCCAGCTGCACGGAAACGATCCCGTTGCTCGGTGCCGAGGGGTTCAAAGCCGCTTGGAACCGCCGCGCCCGCTCCGCGGAAGAGGCCGGCGTCCACGTTGCGCGCGTGGAACACCTGCTCAACCGCTATGGGTCCATGGCCTCGGAAGTGCTGGATCTCATCGCCGCCCAACCCGAACTGCGGGAACCGCTTCCCGGGGCCGACGATTACCTTGCCGCGGAGGTTGTCTACGCCACCACCCATGAGGGTGCCCGTCATGTTCACGACGTTTTGACGCGCCGCACCCGGATCTCGATCGAAGCGTGGGACCGGGGTGTGTCAGCAGTGCCTTTAGTGGCTAAGCTGATGGGAGAAATCCTTGGCTGGAGCGACACACAGCGGGAAAGCGAAATCAAGCACTATCTGGCCCGGGTGGAAGCTGAACGGCTTAGCCAGCAACAACCCGACGACGAATCAGCTGACGCCGCGCGCATGGGAGTCGATGACATCGTTCCCCTTCGCTGAGCAACACAGGACCTGCGGCCGGGAGGCCACACTGGAGGGAACACAACTTGGCTGAACCACTTGACCGGTATGACGCGGAACTGACTACGCCGGACACCGTCATCCTGGAACTTGTTGCCGAGGACAAAATCGACGCAGCGGCTCAACTCGCGGAACGGCTTCACGCGGCTGGCCGGATCTCCAACCTCCAGGGCTTCCTGGAGCAGGTCCATTCCAGGGAACACCAACTGGCTACCGGGCTTCCCGGTGGCATTGGACTGCCACATGCGCGGAGTGAATTCGTAGACCGGATCTCCATCGCCGTAGGCGTCACAAAGTTCGGCCATGCCCTGGATTTTGGTGCTGCCGATGGCCCGGCCACGCTGATCCTCCTCATTGCCACGCCGGCCAGTTCCTTCTCGGATCATTTGGAAGTCCTGGCTACTTTGGCGCGTTCGCTCTCCAAAGAGTCATTCCGGGAGTCCCTGCGCCGGGCACACGATACCGAGGTTATTTCCGAACTCATCAACTCCAGCCTGGTGTTCTTCGACCATTGAGAACAGGCGCCCACGGACCAGTTCCAGGGCTAAGGTCCCTACCGTTCGTTTCGTTGTTCTACAGCCGGACGAAGTACGGTTAAGGGGTGTTGAAAACCGCGCTGAAACCCCGCTGGATCGCAGGACTCGTCTTTGCGCTTCTCCTGTCCGCGGTGTTTGTGCTGCTCAGCCAGTGGCAGCTCAGCAGGTCCACCCAACACGAAGCTCCCGTTTCGTCCAGCATTGAAGATGTCAAGCCCTTGGTGGACGTCCTGCAGCCGGGGCAGTTTTTCCCCGGTTCTGCTTCGGACCAGATGGTCAGCGCCACCGGATCTTACGATCCTGCCAAGCAGGTCCTGGTTGAGGGCCGCCTGTACAACGGCCAGAAGGGATTCTGGATTGTCTCGGCTTTCGCGGTGGACAATGCTCCCAAACTGAGCGGTGTGGCAGCCTCGCCCAACACCTGGATTCCAGTAGCCCGGGGTTGGGTGGCCGATGCCGCCCAGGCCGGTCCGCCGCCGTCGGGCACCATCACGCTGACCGGCCGCCTGCTGCCCTCTGAGGCGCCGGTGCCAAACGTCGACGCCGGTCCAGGCCGGGCGTCCGCAGTGGCAGTTGCCGAACTTATCAACATCTGGGACGTCTCCAGCTACCAGGGTTTCATTGCCGCGACGTCCGAAGCAGTTGGCGGTGTTCCCGTCGCCGCGGACGAAGCGGTGAAGGCACTCAACATCCCAGCACAGCCGCCCGCCCAACAGATCAACTGGCTAAACCTCTTCTATTCCGTTGAGTGGGTGGTCTTCGCAGGATTCGCGCTGTACATCTGGTGGCGCATGGTGGCAGACGACTACCGTCGCGACCTCGAAGACGACGAGTTCGACGCACACGACGACGGATTCGACGATGGATTCGACGATGGATTCGACGATGACAGAGACCACCCCAATGAACCGTCAAGCCCTGAACCCCAGAACCCTGGGCCAGAACAAAAGGTGCAGTAATGATTGAGCCCAAGCCGGCCATCCAGCCCGAGCAGTCCGGACCCAAGCCGAAGAAGCGCAGGTTTGGCGGAACGGAAGCCCAAATCCGTTCGGCACTGAAGTTCTACAAGGTCATGGCCTACCTGACCGGTGCCATGCTCCTGCTGCTCTGCGCTGAGCTGATTGCCCGTTACGGTTTCGGTGTATCGCTCTTTGCCGGTGGCACGGACGCCATCACGGGTAAGCCCTTTGGCTTCGGATTCGCCGAGTCTGAGCCCAAGGGCGTGATCGGTGGCTTCAATATCTCCACCACCGTATTGATCGTCCACGGCTGGATGTACGTGGTCTATCTGGTGTCCAACTTCCGCTTGTGGTCGCTCATGCGGTGGCCGTTCTCCAAGCTGGTCCTGCTGGCGTTGGGTGGTGTCGTACCGCTGATGTCGTTCATCGTGGAGAAGAAGTTCCACGCACAGGTTGAAGCGGAACTGGCAGCCAACCCCCAGGCGTCAAAGCGCTACTAGCCGCGGCAGCTCCAGCCACCGGGGCGTTAGGGTGTGAGATGCCTAACGACGAGCCCGTAATTGACCTCTTCGGGCCGCTGTCAACGTGCACGGGGGCCGCCCGGCAAAGTAGTCTTGGTTGGTGACTACTCCCACCGCACCCCAGACTTCCCAGAAGCCGGTGCTGGTTGTTGACTACGGTGCCCAGTACGCGCAGCTGATTGCACGCCGCGTCCGCGAAGCGAATGTGTATTCGGAAATTGTTCCGCATACCTTCACCACCGAGCAGCTTCTGGCCAAAAACCCGGCAGCCATCATCCTTTCCGGCGGACCTTCCAGCGTCTACGCAGAAGGTGCTCCGCGTGTTGGAGCGGACCTTTTTGAAGCCGGGGTGCCGGTTTTTGGTATCTGCTACGGCTTCCAGGCCATGGCCAACGCACTGGGCGGCAAGGTAGCCCAGACGGGCCTCCGGGAGTACGGCGCCACCGAAGCACTGGTGGTCGGCGATGCCCGCTCGATCCTTGATGGCGTGCCGTCTTCACAGAACACCTGGATGAGCCACGGCGACTCCGTCCATGAAGCTCCCGAGGGCTTCGAAGTGCTGGCCACCACGGCTGGCGCGCCGGTAGCCGCCTTCGCCAACGAGGAAAAGCGCCTCTACGGTGTGCAGTGGCACCCGGAGGTCAAGCACTCCGTGCACGGCCAGCACGTCCTGGAGAACTTCCTGTTCAAGGGCGCTGGCCTGAGCCCCAACTGGACCACAGGAAATATCCTCGAAGAGCAGGTGGAACGTATCCGCCAGCAGATCGGCGATTCCAAGGTCATCTGCGGTCTTTCCGGTGGTGTGGATTCTGCTGTAGCCGCAGCCCTGGTCCAGAGGGCCGTTGGAGACCAGCTGACCTGTGTCTTCGTGGATCACGGTCTCCTTCGCGAAGGCGAAGCAGAACAGGTTGAACGCGACTTCGTCGCTGCCACGGGCGTCAATCTGTATGTTGCCAACGAGCAAAAGCGCTTCCAGTCTGCATTGGCCGGAGTCAGCGATCCCGAGACCAAGCGCAAGATCATTGGCCGGGAATTCATCCGTGCCTTCGAAGAAGCGGAGCGGGCCATCATCGCCCAGGCAGCAGCCGAGGGCGAGAAGATCAAGTTCCTGGTCCAGGGCACGCTGTACCCGGACGTCGTCGAGTCCGGCGGCGGCGAGGGCGCTGCGAACATCAAGAGCCACCACAACGTGGGTGGGCTTCCCGAGGACCTGCAGTTCGAACTGGTCGAGCCGCTGCGCGCCCTGTTCAAGGACGAAGTCCGCGCGGTCGGCGCCCAGCTTGGCCTGCCTCAGGAAATCGTTGGCCGCCAGCCGTTCCCCGGCCCTGGCCTCGGTATCCGCATCGTTGGTGAAGTAACCAAGGAGCGCCTTGACCTGCTTCGCAAGGCTGACGCGATTGCCCGTGCCGAGCTGACCGCTGCCGGTCTGGACAACGATGTGTGGCAGATGCCGGTGGTTCTGCTGGCTGACGTCCGTAGCGTCGGCGTCCAGGGCGATGGCCGCACCTACGGCCACCCGATCGTTCTCCGTCCGGTATCGTCCGAGGACGCAATGACGGCCGACTGGTCGCGTTTGCCGTATGACCTCCTGGCCCGCATCTCCAACCGCATTACCAACGAAGTGGATGGGGTTAACCGCGTGGTGCTGGACGTCACCAGCAAGCCGCCGGGAACCATCGAGTGGGAATAGCATTTTGAGTGGCCGGCCTCCCTTGGGAGGCCGGCCACTGTTCTTTCAGCTGTGAAATGACGGCGAATTTCGCATTGCCACAGTGTTGCGGAGCGGGCTGAAGGAGTATTCCCGCTACCCTCGAAAGTATGCCGGTATGGTCCAAGGCGTCTAAAGCTAGTACAGAAAAGAAGGCAGCAGTTGTGTCATTAGGTCAAGGCCAGGAAGAGGGCTCCGAAGAGCTCCGGAAATGGCTGTCCGGACTTAAGCCCGTTACAGGGGCGGACACGATGCTGCGTTTCGTGAAGACGCCCGAAGGCGCCATCGATCTCAGCAACGCACATCCCTCGGGCCTCGCACAGCTGCTGGCGGGGCGTAGAACGAGGTTGTCCACGCTTATCCGAGACAGGCAGCAATACCTGGTGGCGGCACGGGCCGCGCGCAACATCCGGTCCAAGATTTTTGAGCTCAGCAATGATCGCGGCATCGAGGCCGGGTACCTCTCTGCGGGCACGGTGGTGTGGACTTCGGCCGTAGGTGGCAAACCCCAGCGGGTTTCGGCCCCTGTCATGCTGACCTCCATTGTCCTGACCGTTCGCCCGGGCGAGGACGATTTCGAGCTGCAGCTCACCGAGCAGGCACGCATGAACCCGGCTTTGGTGCGCCACCTGAAGACCGTCCACGGCATCGTCTTCGACGTCAATGCAGTTGCCCGCATGGCCTACAACACTGCCAGACTGGACCCCCAGCCGGTCCTGGATCGCCTGGCCACCCTGGTTCAGCCGATTCACGGCGCCGAGGTTGAATTCAACTTGCTCGTGACCACTTTGGCTGATCTTTCGGGAAACCTGGACGATCCGTGGATCAACATGAACAATCCCACCGTGGCGGCCCTGGCAACTGCCGCCAATGGTGGCGACGTCGAGCCTGAACCCATTAAAGCGGGGCGGTTCCCAAGCCTGGATGAACGTGATCCGGCGGACGAGCTCCTCCTGCTCGACGCGGACACTGACCAGCAGTACGTGGTGGACGCTGTTCGCGCAGGAGATTCGCTTGTTGTCAGCACCCCTCCAGGGAGCGGCCAGACGCAGACAGCCATCAATGCCATTGGCGCATTGGTCAGCGAAGGCAAATCCGTCCTCGTGGTGGGGGACCGGCAGTCCAGCCTGGCGGGACTTTCTGCGCACCTGGAAGCGCTGGGCCTGGATTCGATGTTGTTCCGTCCGGGCAACGGCACAACACCACAGCAGCTAAAGGGCCAGTTGGTCCGGGCCATCATGCGCAATGAAAAGGCACTGGAACCGCAGCTTGGGAACCTCCATCAGACGCTGGTCGGACACCGGCATGCCCTGATGGACCATGTCGCGTCGCTTCACAACGTCCGCGAACGCTGGGGCTGCTCGCCGTACCAGGCCATGCAATCGTTGGCCGAATTGACGTCCATCCACCCGGCGCCGTCCACCACGGTGCGCCTCAAGCGCAGTGTGCTGGATAACATCAAGGACCGCGAAGAACTGGCTGGCCGCTTGCGTCGCGCTGCCGAGCTGGGCAGCTTTAGCCGGGCTTCCACCTCCAGCCCCTGGTATGGTGCACGCCTCGTAACCCGCAAGGAGACAGAAGAGGCCCAACAGCTTGCCCGAATCGCCGAGGAGAAACTTCCCGTCCTGCGCGATCGCATGAAGCAGCTTTCGGATCACGCCGAGATCCGTTTGGCGGACACCTTCACGGAGTGGGGCGCTCAGCTTGAATTGCTGATTGCCGTGCGCGAAAGCCTGGACAAGTTCACTCCGGATATCTTCGATCGCCCGGTGCATGACCTCATCTCTGCAACTGCAAGCTCTGCGTGGCGACGCGAGCGCAACCTGGAGATGCCTTCAATGCAGCGTTCGAGGCTGCGGCGGGTGGCAAAAGAGTATGTGCGGCCCGGTGTTCACATCGCGGACCTTCACAGCTCCCTGGTCCTCGTCCAGGAGCAGCGTGCCCTGTGGGCAGGTTATGCCACCACGCAACGCCACCCGGCCGTGCCGTCCGGGCTCGCCGACCTCGGGTCCTTGTATCGCGAACTGGATGGCGAGCTTCGCCGCCTGGGTGAGGCACTCAAGCACACCTCTGCCGGTGGTTCGCTGCACCAGACACCGTACCTGGAACTGATGGAGCGGCTGGAACGGCTGGTAGCGGATACTGCCACGCTTGAAACACTCCCGGAGCGCACGCTGCTCATTGAGGAGATGCGCGAGCACGGCCTCGGCGAACTGCTCGCTGACCTTGCTGCCCGTGAAGTGCCGGCCGCTTCGGTGGCGGCCGAGCTGGACCTTGCCTGGTGGCAGTCTGCTTTGGAGGCAATGATCAGTGGTGACGACTACCTCGCCATGTCCGACGGCGACTCGCTCCGCCGCCTGGAAGCTGAGTACCGCCTTGCGGACCAAGCCCACATTGCCAGTGGTGCTGCGCGTTTGCGGTGGCAGTTGGCCCGGAAGTGGAGCGAGGGGATAGTTGAGCACCCCAGGCAGGCTGAGTTGCTTCGGGCCCTGCTCAAGGATGGTCGGGTTACGCTCCCGGCTCTGAGTGCCCAGGCTCCCGACCTCGTACCCATGCTTGTTCCGGTGTGGTCTGTAAGCCCCTACCTGTTGACGGGGGTTCTTCCCGCGGAGCAGAAGTTTGACGCGGTGATCGTCATCGACGCTGAATCGACCTCGCTCCAGGCCGTCCTTCCGGCGATTGCGCGAGCCCGGCAAGTCATAGCCTTCGGTGATGCGAAGATTGCGAATGCCCGCACCTTCAGCGTGGCCGTGGAACCTCCAGTGGCGGGAGTGGCCAGCCACGAAACCGTGGACAGCGCGTTCAAGGCCCTGGCACGCGTCCTGCCCACCTGGCAGCTGAACTGGGTCTACCGGGCGGTCGATGAGGACCTCATCCTGCAGTTGAGCAAGAACTACTACGACGGCGGCCTCCGGCGTTTGCCCGATGGCAGTTCGGTGACGGGCCTGGATCGTTCGATCCTGGTGGAGTACATCCCCGATGGAACCGGACTCCCGGGCGCCGACCATGAGGGCGTTGAGTCCGTTACGGCGGAGGTCAACCGGGTAGTGGACCTTGTCTTCGAGCACGCCAGGCTTCGGCCACGGACTTCCCTGGCTGTGGTCACGGCCAGCCTGCGCCATGCTGCGCGGATTGGCGAGGCAATCAGGCTTCAATTGCCCAACCACCCCTTGTTGTCCGCCTTCTTCGGTGCTGGCCCCGAGTCCTTCCGCGTGGTTGACCTTGAGCGAGCCCAAGGCCTGGTGCGTGACCATGTCATTTTCTCCCTCGGCTACGGCCGGACACCTCATGGCCGCGCCTTGCACTCGTTCGGACCCCTGTCGGCGGAGGGCGGACGAAACCGCTTTGCCTTGGCTATGACCCGCGCCCGCCGTTCCATGCACGTCCTGAGCTGCTTCCGCCCGGAAGATCTGGATCTGGATCGCCTGGCCCACGGGGCTGTGGACTTTTACGAACTGCTGGACCGTGAACTGTCCGGGAACAGCAACCTTGGAACTCCTGCCTCGCGCGCCGTTGCCAGCGAACAGGCCTTGGGGGAGGACCCCCTGGTTGCCGATCTCGGCGAGAGGTTGCGGGCCAGAGGTGCCCGCGTCTGGCACCTCTATGACGGTGTCCTGGACATTGCCGCCGCTGCCGATCCCGTCCACACCATTGGACGGGAGGGTGCCGAGATTCCCACCCCGGTGGCAATCGAGTCCGACGGCACGGAACGCTACCGGCGCATGAGCGTCCGCGAACGCAGCCGTCTGAGGCCCCAGCTGCTGGAACGCATGGGCTGGCGTTACATGTCCCTGTGGACCATCGAAGTGTTCACCGATCCCTCGTCCTGCGCGGATCGAATCGGATCCTATTTGGGTCTTGAAAACCATGTTCCCCAGGCCGTACCCCCAGCGGAGCATGGCTTCCTGGACATGGATGTTGAACAATTGAATCTGGACAATGCGGCTTCCTCGTACGCAAGCTCCTCCTATAGCAGTTCCCCGCACAGCAGTTCCTCCTACAGCCGGGCCTCGCATCGGCAAAGCCCGGGAGGTGCCCAGGCATCGCTGGAACCACAGCTGCCCGGGCAGGCAGGTGTGGACAATCGCAGGGGGCCAGGTGGCGAACCGGGCAACGCAGAAGCCAGCACTCCAACCCCCAGTGATCCAGATGATGGGACTGAAGCACCAGTGAAAGAACAGGGAACCGGCAACGAAAGCGGCTCTGACGAACAGACCGCAGCCGTAAGCGCCGAAAACGCTGAAGAGTCCGCGGAGACAAAGACTCCTGCGGCGAAGCAAGCCTCCGGTGGCATCTTGCCCACCAAGGCCGCTGAAGACGACCCCCGCCGTTGGGGCGACGAAGGCAACTATGACCATGAGCAGTGGTTGAAAGAGCAAAAGCCCCCGCATTGGGGCTGATTGCGTCATGGAATCCAAACCCTGCACCATGGATTGACCAAACGCTGGGATTGACCAAACCTAGGGATTGACCAAAACAAAGAAAAGCTTGCCTTGCGTTGATGCGCCGGCAAGCTTTTCTGCTTGTGGAGGATTTGCCGCCACTACCACCAACCCGTCTGTGTCGCTGGTTCCCAGCCATTGGCCGGGTTTACCCCCTTGGGCAGATGTCCATAGGACAGGGACGGAGGCGGCAAGGACTTCAGTTTGCCGGGATTCGTCGTATGACCCGGCGGCGGTAAGTACTACATTCACCAGCTGTCCCGGGGACAGCAGCTGGATGGATGAAGGGTCAGCCATGCGAAGGGGGACCGCAGCTGAGCCTACGGGTGCGCCTGTGAGAAGTCCCGGCCCCAGAAGATTGGATTCAGTAGGAATCTGCCCTTTGGCCAAAGGCGAGGCGAGCTGGCGGCCCACCAGTGAAACGTGATCCTCCAGGGCTCCGGAAATTGCGAGGTCCGGCGGCACACCAACATTGGTGAAGTCTGACTCGGTGAGGTTGGTGCCTGCTGCGAGGTCGTGGGCAGCGACGAGAATGCTGACGCGCTGCTCAGAGGCAGGGGTTAGCTGTTGAACGGTAATGCCCGTGGCCAGGCAGAGCAGCAGTGCAACTGTCAGCCGACGGTTCCGGGTGACCCAGAACTTGAGGCTCTGCCTGCGGCCCAGCCTGATCTGGCGATGTGGCCCCTGCTTCCGGGGGAGGAAATGGCCAGCCGTGGTTGTGGGCTTGCTCCGGGGGCCATCACGGCCCCGGACAGGGGGACTGGGGCGTTCACGGCGGGGGACTGTCGAAGTGGTTGTCTTTAGTGGCATGACGCCACGTTAGCCACCGGGCCCGGCCACCCAACAGCGGCCGGGTGCCCTATGTGGAAAAGTGCCGGCTAGCTGGCAGCGGCTGCGTCCGCCGGTGCAGGCGTGGCAGCAGGGGCCGGAGTCGCCGGGGAGGAGGGCGCGGCGGAGACGGTGCTGCCCTTGGCATCGCGCGAATCCGTGCGGTAGAAGCCCGAGCCCTTGAAGACAACGCCGACGCTGTTGAACTTCTTGCGGAGCGCGCCCTGGCATTCAGGGCACTCCGTCAGGGAGCTGTCAGAAAAGGACTGGACGATGTCAAAGGCATGGTCACAGTCTTTGCAGGCGTATGCGTATGTGGGCACTGAGTTCCTCCTTCAGGACAAAGTTCAGGTCCTGTGGAGCCGTGGCGGAGAATCTCCGCATTAGCAGTCGCAGGGCCTGAGTGCCAATTCTATCATCCGCATCCGGCTCGTTCGCTATCTCCCAACTGCATATAAATGCGGGACTTCACGTATGGGTCAATCGAGATCACTCCCGCGGCCAAGCGTGATGATTCCGGAGGGCGTCAGCACCTCCGGCACCGGCCGGTCAAAAGGCTCTGCGGGGATAGCTCCCGAAGGCAACACATCGTCGTCGTACACCACTGCAATGGTGGGTGGCCGCCCGCCGGAATTGTCCAGGCCTTGGAGGAGCCGGTCGTAGTAGCCGCCACCCTGTCCGATGCGGTTGCCATCCCGGTCGACGGCCGTGGCCGGCATGAAGATGCCCGCAGCAGAGCTCACCACAGCACTGTCCAAACGTTCGCCTTCGGGTTCGTCGATGGGTGCGTAGTCGGACCGGACGAAGGCTGTCTCCGGCGTCCAGTACACCCAGCTCAACTGGCGGCCGGCCTCGCAGACAGGAAGCAGGACCTGGTGGCCGGCGTTGTGGAGCCCTGCGATCAAGGGCATGGTTGGGGGCTCGTGGGAGACGCCCACGTAGATGGCGAAGGTCGTGGGCGATCCGGCCGAAATTTTCCGGGCCCAGGCCAAGCCGTGCCGTGCAATTGATTCGCCGGCCTGGGCTACAAGCTCCTTGGTGAGGCTGCGCCTATACAGGCGTCGGCTGCTGCGGATGTCGTCCTTGGATGCCATTTTTGTCCGATCATGAGATTCCCGCGGGCCACCGTGGTGTGCCTAAAGCAGCAAATCGGCTCCAGTCCAGGGGCTGTTTCTGCGTCTTGCCACGGCGGGGGTTTACCCGTTGATGTATTCCTTCCGTTACATTAGTCCGGTGACTCTCGATAACAATGCTGTCCGTAAGGCCGTCATCCCCGCAGCGGGTCTTGGTACCAGGTTCCTCCCCGCCACAAAGGCGATGCCGAAGGAAATGCTGCCCGTGGTTGACAAGCCAGCCATCCAGTACGTCGTCGAAGAAGCGGTGAAGGTTGGCCTGCACGACGTCCTGATGATCACCGGGCGCAGCAAGCGCGCCCTGGAAGACCACTTTGACCGTGTGCCGGCGTTGGAAGCAACGCTGGCAGAGAAGGGCGATACTGCCAAGCTTGAAGCCATCCAGTCCGCCACCAACCTGGGTGACATCCACTATGTCCGCCAGGGCGATCCCAACGGTCTCGGCCATGCAGTCCTTCGTGCAAAGCAGCATGTCGGGCATGAGCCTTTTGCGGTCTTGCTGGGCGATGACCTCATCGATCCCCGTGAGGACCTGCTGAGCGAAATGATCGCTGTCCAGCAAAAAACCGGCGGTTCCGTTGTTGCCCTCATTGAAGTTGAGCCTTCCAAGATCAGCGCCTATGGTTGCGCCGACGTCGAGGATAGCGATGAGGACGGCTACGTCCGCATCAAGCAGCTCGTTGAAAAGCCGTCCCCCGAGGAAGCTCCATCCAACCTCGCGGTGATCGGCCGTTACGTTCTCCATCCGGCAGTGTTTGACGTCCTGGAAAACACCGCTCCCGGACGTGGCGGAGAGATCCAGCTGACGGATGCCCTTGAAGTTCTGGCTGCCGGGGAAGGCGAAGGCTACGGCGTTTATGGCGTTGTCTTCCGTGGACGCCGCTATGACACCGGTGACAAGTTGAGCTACTTGAAAGCCTGCATCGAGTTGGCATGCGAACGCGATGACCTGGGCCCCGAGCTCCGCGAGTGGCTGCCCACCTTCACTGCCGGTCTTCCCAAATAAAACCGGTGTACGGCTCTGCGATCTGGCCGGTAACGCTGGAAAGCGGAGCCTTGGTGCTCCGGCCAATCCGTTACCGCGACAAGCGGGAGTGGTCTGAAGTCCGTTCGCGGAACAGTGAATGGCTTGCACCTTGGGAGGCGTCCAATCCTGCACCGGGTGGGCGCCTGCCCAGTTACCGTCAAATGGTGGCATCCCTGAATGCGCAAGCCCGGCAGGCCACGGCTTTGCCCTTCCTCATTACGGAGCGCACCGAGGGTTTCCGTGATCCTCAAATTGTGGGGCAGTTGACGGTCTCATCCATCGTGTGGGGTTCGGCGATGATGGCGACCCTTGGCTACTGGGTTGATAAGGAACGCGCCGGGCACGGTATCGCTCCAACTGCAGTTGCGATGGCTACGGACCACTGCTTCCGGACCCTTGGCCTGCACAGGATGGAAATCAATATCCGGCCTGAGAACGCGCCAAGTCTTCGGGTGGTGGAAAAGCTCGGATTCAGGGACGAGGGCTACCGGTTGAGGTACTTGCACATCAATGGCCAGTGGGCGGATCACCGGTCTTTCGCGCTTACGTCGGAGGAAGTTCCGCAGGGACTCCTTGACTGGTGGCTCAGAGGAAGAACGGGCAGGTCATAGGCCCTTTTGAGCCGTATCTCCATTCATTTGCGGACTCGCCGGCGACACACCGACCGCAATGCCGCCGCCCCTGATGATTTGCTTCTACGGTTTTGAATGTGGACTTCCCTCTCAGCAGCTCAGTGATACTCGTGGTCACTGTTGCGCTTTGGATGGTCTGGGTCGCTCCTTACGTTCTTCGGAACAGACGGCAGCAGGTCCAGGCAGCCGCTGTTTCAGCAGAGGCATTTGACGACGAACCAGACGAAACGCAGGCAGGGGTGGTACTGACTTTGGCACCCCGGCAGGAGAAACCGATGGAGACCATGCACAGCAAAGCACCGGCGTCGCCCCAGGAATCCCGCGTGGCTGAGTCGTCTGCCAGGAAGCCACCCACAACTCCCTTTACGATCCGTTATGCCCGGCTCACTCTGGCCTTGGCCGGCCTTGCTTTATTGCTGACTGCCATTGTTTCGGGCGTGCTGCGGCTGTTCGGTACGGGTACTGTCTGGCTGCCGTTGGTGTCGTTCGCGGGTTCGGTACTTGCCGTGGTGACTTTGCGGAGGCTCGCCCTCCGGGATCTCCGCGAACGCCGGGCGCGTCGGGCTGCGCCGGTGGTGCCCATCCAGACACCCGCGCGGTACCTGCCTAAGGAACCGCCTGTCGAAGCCAAGGAAACACGGGTTTTCGACGCCGAGGCCGGAAAGTCCGAGGCCGCACGCCTTTCTGCCGTGGAGCTACGCCAGGCTGCCTTGGCTGTTGCCTTGGCAGCTGGGGACAAGTCAGCTGGTGACAAGTCCGCCGGCAGCAACTCTGTTGGCGACAAGTCCGCTGGTTCCGAAGATGCCAGTTGGGAACCGGTTGAGGTTCCCAAGCCCACCTACGTTGGTGCCGCCAAGGCGCCGCGCCCCGCTCCGGAACCCTTGGATCTTCCCGAAGCTCCCAAACCTGTGGGCAAGCCGGTGCTAAAGCAAAGTGTTGAGCAGGCGGAGGCCACAGCAGCTGCGCAGGTGCGTACTGCATCGAAGGGACAGAGCGCCCTGAGCAATCTGGACGATGTCCTGCAGCGTCGCCGCGCCTAGGCCGGCATGACCGCGCTCTGTGTTGCAGGTGGCACTGGCCAGGTCGGCCGTGAAGTTGTTCGCCAGGCGCTCGACGCCGGGCACACGGTTTCCGCCCTGAGTCGCCACGTGCCGCCTCCCGGTTCGGAGAAGCATCACGACGGCGCGGCCTACTTTGCCGGCGACGTCACCACGGGTGATGGTTTGGCGGCCGCGGTGGCGGGTGCCGACGTCGTTATTGATTGCCTTGAAGGCCGGTTCGGGAAAGCCCAAAAGGAATTCGCCGACGGCGGCGCTCGTCTTCTTGACGCGGCTCACCGGGCAGGGGTGCGCAAGGCTGTGGCCTTGTCGATTATCAACTGTGACCAGAGCACGTATTCCTTCTACGTTTCCAAGGCAGACAAGGAACGGGTCTATGCGAGGGCCAAACTGGATACGGTGGTTATCAGGGCCACACAATTCCACAGCCTGGTGGAAATGATCTTTGCTGCAGGCGCAAAAGTGCGGTTGATTCCGGCATTCAAGGGAGTGCGCTTCCAAACGATTTCACCCAGGGAAGCCGCCGCTGCATTGCTGGAAGCTGCGCTGGAGGTGCCTACTCCCGAGCGGCATCGCGTCAGGACCATTGGCGGGCCCGAAGTGCTGGCCATGAAGGACATGGCGGAGTCATGGAAAGCCATTACCGGCGCGCGGGCAAGGTTCTGGAAGTCCCGCTCCCGGGCGCCATGGGCGCCTACCTGCGTGCGGGACTCAACCTCATGCCCGAGCAAAGGTATGGCACTGAAACGTTCGTGTCGTGGTTGGAAAAGCGGTCGGAAACTTTGTAGCCTAAGGACACTGGCCCGGCCGTAGACGCCGTGCCCAGGGGCTATAGCTCAGTTGGTAGAGCGCTTCGTTCGCATCGAAGAGGTCAGGGGTTCAAATCCCCTTAGCTCCACGGATTCCGGCAACAACAAAACCGGCCAGGCACAACATGCCTGGCCGGTTTTTTGTGGGAGTTTAGAGGGGCTGGATGTTCTCCGCCTGAGGTCCCTTGGGGCCCTGGGTGATGTCGAACTGGACCTTCTGGTTCTCGTCCAGGGAACGGTATCCGCTGGACGTGATTGCTGAATAGTGGGCGAATACATCCGGTCCACCGTCGTCCGGGGCAATAAATCCGAAGCCCTTTTCAGCGTTGAACCATTTCACTGTGCCTGTAGCCATGCTTGTTTTCCTTCACGGGTAGCTGGTCGGTACCGCTTGTCGGATCACCGTCCCCGCCACTCACATTATTGAGCCTATGTGTCGATCTGACATGGGGCAACAGATTCTGCCGCGCCTTTCATAATGTCCTTGTGCCGGGGTAGGCTTCCGGGCCGTGGTTGGAAGGGCCGGCCAGCGGTGGATGCCCCCTTAGAATTACCCTGTGAACGACTCCCTGCCTCCGTGCCCCGAATGCTCCAGTGAATACACCTACCAGATGGGCGCGCTGTTGGTTTGCCCTGAATGTGCCCACGAATGGTCACCAATGAGCGGGAGCGACGAGCAAGGGAATGTCATCAAGGACGCGGTGGGCAACATCCTGAGTGACGGTGACACCGTCACAGTGGTCAAGGACCTCAAAGTGAAGGGCAGCGCCACGGCCATCAAGGTCGGCACCAAAGTGCGGAACATCCGGCTGGTCGACGGCGTGGGGGATCACGATATTGATTGCAAGGTGGACGGGTTCGGCCCCATGCAGCTCAAGTCCAGCGTTGTGAAGAAAGTCTGACGGGAGGCGCTTTACGATGACGGGGACCCCAGTACCCAAAGCCCTCATCGGCCCCATCCTGGTAGGCGTCATGCCCGGGCAGCGTCCCGTCGTCGTAGAGCGTGCCGCCGAGGTGGCGCTTAGCGCCGGACTGCCGTTGGTGTGCGCCTTCGTTGATGTGACCGTTTATCCCGTGGATGGAACCACGGGCGGGCCGTCTGCTCCGATTGATCCCGACGGCGTGGACGATGATGCCGAGAACGTCCCGGAATCCTTGCGGACAGCTATTGCCACCCAGTTGGCCGAAGCTGACTTGAGCTGGTCCATCGTCTCCCTGGCAGGGGAACCGGCACGGGCACTGGCCCGTGAGGCCGAAGATATCGGCGCGTCCATGATTGTGGTGGGCTCCAGGGACCGCAAGCTCGGTTCGGCTATCAAAGAGCTGACGGCGGGCTCCATTGCCCGTCAGCTCTTCCACCGACAGGATCGCCCTGTGTTGGTTGTACCCGTGGAGCCACGCGTCCCGGTGGATGATGACGACTGACGCCAGGCGTCCCGTCCATCTTCACTGGGGGTTCATCGGAATTGTGGCCGCGGGTGGCGTGTTCGGGGCACTCGCCCGCTACGGCCTCGGACTTATGATTCCTTCGCCAGGATCCTGGCCGTTGCCCACCCTTCTGATCAACCTTTCCGGCGCTTTGGCCCTGGGCGCTTTGCTGGAGGGACTTGCCAGGAGGGGGCCCGACGTCGGCCGTCGCCGGGCGTTGCGCCTCGCCTTGGGTACGGGCTTCCTGGGTGCCTACACCACGTACAGCACGCTCGCATTGGATGCGGTGCACCTGTTCACTTCAGGTGACACGACTGCTGCCCTGGGTTATCTGGGCCTGAGCCTGCTGGGTGGGGCGCTCGCAACCATGGCGGGAATCTGGTTCGCCGCATGGCATCACAGGCGTGCGAAATGACAGTCATCCTGTTGGCCCTCGCGGGAGGACTGGGCGCGGCTGTTAGGTTCATGCTGGACGGGCTCATCCGGGCACGCGTACGTACTGCCCTGCCATGGGCCACCATTTTCATCAATGTTTCCGGTTCCGTGCTCCTGGGGTTCCTGGCAGGCCTGGTGATGGAAGGGCAGGCGCCTGAATCCCTTCAACTCATCCTCGGCACGGGTTTCCTGGGCGGCTACACCACCTTCAGCACGGCAAGTCTGGAGACCATAAGGCTGGTGCAGAGTGGGCGGATGGGGCTGGCGCTCGTCAACGGGTTGGGGTCCATGGCCATCAGCGTCGGGGCGGCCGCCGCTGGTGTTTGGTTCGCTCTGCTGCTGGCTTAAAAGAAGACTGTCTGGCTGTCTTGGCCCGGCTGTAGGATCGGTGCCATGGCTAACAAGACATTCAATGAGCTGTTGTCCGTTCAGGTCGCCAATGAATTTGCGGCCTCCCAGCAATACATTGCAGTAGCCGTGTATTTTGACGGTCAGGACTTGCCGCAGCTTGCCCGGCATTTTTACCGCCAGTCCCTCGAGGAGCGCAATCACGCCATGATGATGGTCCAGTACATGCTGGACCGCAACGTGCCCGTCGAGATCCCGGGCATCGCCCCGGTCCGCAACAACTTCACCAACGCCAAGGAACCCATCGCTTTGGCCCTTGAGCAGGAAAGGGAAGTTACGCGCAACATCGAGGAGATGTTCCGCGCCGCCCGTGCTGAGGGCGACGCCTTGGGCGAGCAGTTCATGCTGTGGTTCCTGAAGGAACAGGTTGAGGAAGTTGCCTCCATGACCACGCTTCTCAACATCACGGAGCGGGCGGAGAACCTCTTCGATATCGAGAATTACGTTGCGCGTGAGAGCGTTGGCGATGGCGGGCATGATTCCAGTGCGCCGTCTGCTGCCGGTGGCGCGATCTAGCGGCAACAACCAAGGGGTCGCCCGATGCTCAGCTTCCGGCGGCCTCTTCGATTGCCGCGGCATCGTCAGGGTCGGACCTGCCCAGCAGGGACAGTCGGCTCGCAATGCGGGCCAGGTCCACGGGAAGGACGCTGCGGGAGGGCTCCGCGTCCCAGTCCAGGGGTCCGGCGCCGATCAGGAACAACGTGATGTCTTGATCGTGAAGCACATCCACGGCATTGCTGAACCGCTGCCATGCGGGCGCGGAAGCAGGGTCGCTCGCGGCAGGGGAGGGAACGCCGTCGATGACCCAGGTCTTGAACCTGTGCGCCAAGGCCAGGAAGTCCGCAGTGGAGGTCAGCCCTGCGCACAATTCCGGAAACCCCACCCAGAGCAGGTCCCGGTCTGCGTTCTTGACCACGATCGGCTGCGTCGTTGGGGTCAGGACGCGGCTTTGGGATACCGATGGCCGGAAGAGCCCCAACCGTCCCAGTTGTTTGGGCGTCCCCGGTGTGATGATCCGGCCAGAGTTAAAGGCTTTGGGCGCGGCGCTGGGTTGGGAACCTGCTGCAGGAAACCGCCGGAAATCGGCGGGGCCATTGACCTCCACAATATCCATCATCTCTTTGATGGCTTCGATGGTGGGCACAAAATGGTCGTGCCACAGCGGATTGGGCAGTAAATCGTCCGGGGCGTAGTTGGACGTCACCACCAAGGGAATCCGGCGCTGCGCCGCGGTTCGCAGCAATCGCGCGATAAACATCCCATCCCCAACGTCATGGACATGGAACTCATCGAAGAACAGGACGTCGATGTCCGCCAGGAGCACATCCACCGAGTGCTGGATGGCTGTTCCATCCGCGGAACCGGAACGGCGGGTCCCGGCGTGGAGCCCTCGGAAGAAATCATGAAAGTGGACGCGACGTTTCCGGGCGCGGAGCCTGTCGTGGAAACTGTCCATGAGCCACGTTTTGCCGCGACCCACAGGTCCGTGAAGATAGATACTTCGCGGCGTCCTTCGCTGACGCGCTCGACGGCGGGCCGTTACCTCTGCACCAAAGGCCGCCAACCGCTGCGCTGCTTCATGCTGGCTGGGCTCAAGCTGGAAACCCAGCCGTCCGGCGTCGTGCGTGATGCCCTCCACGAGCGCCAGGACAGTTTCCCGGTTGCCCTGTCTTCCACTTTGCGGGAGTCTTCCACGTTGCGGGAGGCTCCCCGGTTGCGGGAGGAATGGGGGCGTCACAGCCAGCCTTTCCGCTTGAAGATGAGATACATGAGCAGTGCTGCTCCGAACATGAGTCCGATGGCCATCGGATAGCCGAAGTCCCAGTGCAGCTCCGGCATGTGGTCGAAGTTCATGCCGTAAACGCCTGCCACAAAGGAGGGCGCGAACAGAATGGCGGCCCACGAGGAAATCTTCTTGACCTGTTCGTTCTGGGCAGCGCTCGCCTCGTTCTGGCGGTTCGCTGTCAGGGTGCCGTCGAGGGTCAGGGCGTTCTGCAGGAGATCCCTGAAGGAGTTCACCCTGGAGATGACGCGCTGGACGTGGTCCTCTACGTCACGGAGGGAGCGCTGGAGCTCGATGTCCACGCCGTATTTCTCGAAGCCCTTCTCCAGCAGCACCATGATGTCCGGAAGAGGCTGGATGGCCCTTTGGAATTGAATGACTTCACGGGCAAGTTCATAGATCCGCCTGGACACTGCTGTATCGCCGCTGAAGAGCTGGTCCTCAATTTCGTCGATGTCGTTCTCGAGCCCGGCAACGACAGGTGCATAATCGTCCACCACCTGGTCCAGGAGGGCGTAGAGCACCGCTTCCGGTCCATGCCGCAGGAGGTCCGGCCGCTGCTCCAAACGGTGGCGGACACGCGCAACTCCGCCGGTCTCGGCATGGCGGATGGTCACTACGAAATTGGGACCTGTAAAGATGTGCAGCTCGCCGAACTCCACCGTCTCGGAAGCATCCAGATAGCGGGCGGGTCGCAGGACTGTGAAGAGGTTGTTGTCGTAGCGCTCCAGTTTGGGCCGCTGGTGCGCTGAAACGGCGTCTTCCACGGCGAGTTCGTGGAGGCCGAACTCATGGGCGACAGCGGTCATTTCGTCCCGGGTGGGCCGGTAGAGACCGATCCACGCCATGCCACCTTGCTCCGAGAGTGTCTCGAAAGTCTGCTCAAGGTTACGTGGGGTGGCTGTGCGTACGCCTTCTACATAGACGGCGTTATCAATGATGGTCACGAGTGAACGCTACTGCATGGCACCGATGATGGCGCCGGCAACGGTCATGGCGAGGATATCGTGCCCCGCATCAATAACGGTCACCTCCGAGGGACGCCCCGCGAAACCATTGTGGATGACATGTCCTCCGGCACGGAAGACCAAAGCCAGGATGAGGGCGAAGAAGCCACCTGCCAGGAACGTGTTGAGCTCCAGGGCACTGATCAGGATGGCCAGCAGAATGCTGGTGAGCGCGGCGGCAAGCATCATGGGAATCCAGATGCCGGCTCCACCATCGATGTTCTTAAGGTCCTCTTCGGTTTTGCCGATCGCTTGCATCCACCTGCGCCCAAGGACGGCCGGCATGTACCAAACGAAGCCGATCACCATGCTTGAAATGAAGGCCAGGAGAACAGCGAGCCAGTTGATCTGCAATATGTGTGAGAGCCAATCCATGGTCAAGAGCCTAAACGGCTGCAACCCCTGGAACCGCGTTCAAGCGCTCATGCTGACCGCGTGTTGGTGGAACCGGCCAACCTTTCCATCAAAGGCTCCGTGCGGTAGGGGATATGTGTGTGGAGCGCCAGGACAGTTTCTGTTCGGATGACGCCCTTGGTACGCAGGACGGACCTCAACGCGGATTGCAGGTTATGCGTATCGGTTGCCACCACGCGGCACCAGAGATCTCCACGTCCGGAGATTTCGTGGACCTCCAGCACTTGTGGAATCAGCCGCAGGGCACCGATGACGCCATCGAGTTCGCGGTGCGTCACTTCGATGGTGATGAAAGCTACGACGTCGTACCCCACCTTTTCCAGGTCCACTTCACGGCCTGCTGCCTGAAGGACCCCGGACCGAAGCAGCCGCTTAAGGCGGCTCTGCGCAGTATTGCGGGCGATGCCGAGTGAGTCGCTGAGCTCGGCGATTTGGATGCGGGGATCCTTGATGAGTTCCAGAAGGATCTTCAAGTCCATGGGGTCCAAGGTATTCAAATGGTCACTCCGGCTCACTGAGACAACAATAGTTTGACTATTTTGCTCAATTTTCCCACGTTTCTGCTTCGTCGAGCGCAGGTCTACGGCAATCTGTTGCTACCGAAACCTGGCTGCGTCCTCCATCCCACAAGGACCCCGCGCGCAGCCCCGAATCAAGGGCACGGAAATGACTGTCTTGAGCGAACTCCGCATGCGTCCGGCCAAAGCCGGAGCCTGGAGTTGGGATGCCACCACCACTGCAAGGTTGGTCCTGGCCGGCATCGTGATCTTCACCCTGCTGGTGGGCGCAAACCTGGCCACACCTCTCTATCCTTTGCTGCAGGCCAGGTTGGGGATGTCCCCCTTGGACGTCACGGTTGCCTTTGCCAGCTACGTTGTGGCGCTGGTTGTGGTTCTCATGGTGGCGGGGCACTGGTCCGATCACATTGGAAGGCGGGCGGCACTGGTGCTTGCCGTCGTCATGGGATTGCTGGGTGGCATCATCTTCGCGAATGCGGACAGCCTTGGCATGCTGTCCCTCGGCAGGGCCTTCCAAGGTGTGGCAGTAGGGCTGGCCACCGGGGCCAGCTCCGCAGCCCTGCGTGAACTGTTGCCCCAGAGGCCTGACTGGGCTTCGCGCTTCACGTTGCTCTCCTCGGCTGGTGGCGTGGCTGCCGGACCCGCAATCGGTGGTCTCCTGTCGCTGCTTCCGGACCCTACTCGAACGCCCTACTACATCCACTCCGGGGTGCTTCTCGCCGCGCTCATTCCATTGTGGCTACTCAAGGCAAGGCCCGCGATTGCCCCCGCTGCGGGAAAGCCGGCGCTCAAGGTTCTCGCTCCACGAAAGCCCGCTATTTCCAGTCATGCACGCGGTGCCTTTTGGATGGCATCCGCGGTGGGCTTCCTAAGCTTCGCAGTCTTTGGCTTCTGTTTGTCGCTGGCTCCGGGATATTTCGCAACGGTGGTGCATGCCGATTCCAGGCCCCTTGTCGGGCTGATGGCGGGGGTGACCTTGGGCGCATCGGCGCTCAGCCAGTTGGTGGGAGTACGCGGACGCTACCTGGTCCCCGTTGCCCTGGCGGTGTTGGGCGTCTCCATAGTCCTGGTGGGAGCTGCCGCCGCTTGGTCGAGCCCGTTGGTGCTGGTGGCCGCCAGCGTGACCGCCGGTGCAGGGCAGGGCATCGCGTTCCGTCAGGTGTTCAACGACGTCGCCGGGAAGGTAGAGGCGGCCCGGCATGCGCAGGTCATCAGTACGGTGTACGTCATCACCTATCTGGGAAGCGCGGTTCCGGTGATTGGCTTGGGACTGGCGGTGTCGGCGTTGGGCTTGCAGACCGCCGTCGTTGGCTTTACGGTGCTATGCGGGGTTGCGGCGCTGGCGCTCGCTGCGGCATCAGTCCGGGGCGCCCTGCGCGCCTGAGCCGGGCTACTCGGGAAGCGGACCTCGGTTGCCGGGGATGTGCTGGAAGACCATGGTGGTTTCCGTGTGCCCGACCACTGGATCAGTAGCGAGGTTATCGAGCAGCCAGTTGCGGAGGTCGTCGGTGTTGGCGACGGCAATGTGCAGAAGATAATCCACGGAGCCTGTGGTGTGGAAGGTGGAGATCACTGCCGGCAGCTTAGGGACGCGTGCGGTGAAGCGGTCGATCTGGTCCCTATCATGGGCGCGGAGACGGACAGCAATGAGCGCCTGCACCGAGCGGCCGATCGCCGGCAGGCTGAGGATCGCCTCAAAGCCTTCGATGATCCCGCGTTCGGACAGGGCCCTGGTCCGCATCAGAGCAGTGGAGGGAGCGATTCCCACGAGTTCCGCCAATTGTTTGTTGGAGATGCGGGCGTCCTCTACCAGGGCGGCGAGGATTCGTTCATCAATAGCGTCCAGCGGCTCGGCGCTGCCTGAATGTGGCCGAACATTCTTCGCGGGGTTGCTCACGGATCCTCCTGAAATTGCCTTTCATTCATCATAATCATTCAAATCCCGGCCATCCATTCGTTCCCGCCCGTTGTTCCCGAATATTTGCCTAGGGTCGCCCCGGTACAGCGTGGATTATTCTTGCGGGGTCGGTGAGCGATGCACGACGGCGGTGATTACCGCCGTCGTGAAGGCAAGCGCCATGACGCTCCAGGCCAAAGCCGGCCACCCGAACGCCTGGTAAGCCAGGCCTCCCGCCCAGCCGATGACACTGGACCCCAAGTAGTAGGAGAGGTTATAAAGTGATGCCGCTTGGGCGCGTCCTGTTGTGGCGATGGCACCGGTCCAACCGGAGCCCACGCTGTGGGCTGCGAAAAAGCCTCCAGTAAACACCACGAGGCCGATCAACGTTGCCACGAGGTTCTCTGCCAACGTCAGGGCGAGGCCCGTAATCATAATGACTATCCCAAAGAGCAGGACGTTGCGCCGCCCGAAGCGAGTGGTGAGTCCGGCCGCCCACCGGGAGCTTACGGTTCCGGACAGGTAGGCCAGGAAAATGAGGCTCACCACCGTGGTGGGAAGCCCGAATGGTTCCGCGTGGAGCCGGAACCCGAGGTAGTTGTAGACCGCGACAAATCCGCCCATGAGCAGGAATGCCTGAAGGTAAAGGGAGAACAGTTTGGGGTTTCTGGAATGGGTCCCCAGCGTGCGCAAGGCTCCTCGGAATCCACTGGCCGGCGCGGGCATGAAGCGTCGCTGTTTGGGAACCAGCATCACGAACAGTACCGCCGAGACGGTGGCCAGCAGGGACACTGCCAGCGCGGCCGCCCGCCACCCCCAGAGTTCTCCCACTGGACCCGCGACCAAGCGTCCGGCCAGTCCGCCGAGCGTGGTTCCGGCAACGTAGCTTCCGGCCGCCAGCGCCGTGTGGATTTTTGTGACTTCTTCGTTCAGATATGCGATGGCTATGGCTGGGATTCCGCCCAGGGCCATGCCTTCAAGAGTCCGTAGTCCCAGGACCAGTGGAACAGTCGGTGCCAGTGGAACAACCAGCCCCAGTACCGTCGCAGCTCCAATGCCGATGGCCATTGCGCGAACCCGGCCGATCCTGTCTGCGACGAAGGACCACGGCAGGACGCTCACGGCAAGTCCCACGGTGGCCAGCGAGATACTCAGTGCGGCTTCAGCTGCGGAGATTTGGAGGTCGGCGGCCATCAGTGGCAGGACTGCCTGGGTTGAGTACAGCTGGGCGAACGTCGCAACCCCGGCCAAGGCCAACGCGGCAAGCACGCGTCGATAGCCACGGGAACCCTTGGCGTGTCCTTCCCATGGTGAAACGCTCACGGCTGTTTTAGTCACTGGCCCAGATTAGGCTTCCTGGATTGGGTGATCCAATGCATCATTCGCTTATGATTCATGCATAACTGCATGATTGTCCTACTGATGCTGGAGCGGAACGGCAGGCACATGGAACCGGATCACCAACAGCTTGTGCAGCTCCTGCCGCTGCTTCCCGTCCTGGCAGAACTGGGCCGGACGGAGCATATGACGGAGACGGCCGAGCTCCTCGGCGTTCCCCAGTCCACGGTGAGTCGTGCAGTGGCGAGGGCAAGCGCGATTGTGGGGATGGATCTTCTTGTTCGTGATGGGCGTGGCATCCGCCTGACTCCGGCGGCAAGGACGTTGCTGCCCTACATCGAAGCTGCGTTGGAAGACTTCCAAGCCGGACTGGACAGGGTAAGGCACGAATCGGACGTGGTGAGGGGACGCATCGGCATCTCGTTCCAGCACACGTTCGGTGAAGCGACTCTGCCCCTGCTCATCAGCGCGTACCGGGGCAGGCATCCGCATACGGTCTTCGAGCTACGGCAGGGTCCGCGCGACGACTGCCTGGACGAACTAGCCAGGGGCGATACAGATTTCGCCCTCACTGCACCGATCGCCCCGGAAGGCAGGGGCATCCACTCCCTGCCCCTCTACAGGGAGCCACTGCGCGTGGTGCTGCATTATCGGCACCCACTCGCGGGCCGCCCCAGCGTGCACCTGTCCGAGCTGCGGCATGACCCTTATGTGACGCTGCCGGCCGGCGTCGGCCTCCGGGCCTTGGGCGAAGCGCTGTTGCGCGAAGCGGGCTTCCGTCCGCGGACCGCCTTTGAAGTCCAGGAATCCCACACTGCCAGGGGGCTGGTGGCGGCCGGGCTGGGCTTCTGCATCCTGCCGCCCGCCGGGCCCGGCTCCGGAACTGGCCAGTTCCTGCCAGGGGCTGAGTTGGGACTTGTGGAAGTTCCCATCGAATCCGACCTTGCGTTCCGGCAAATCGGCATGGCATGGCGGGAGCGCACCTTCGAACCCGACGCCGTCAGGCTGTTCCGTGAGCTGGTGGTAACGGAGGGCGAAGCATTGCTGGCCGAGCTAGTCAGAGCTCGTTCAGGAAATCCCTGACAACATCCACCGCGGATCCTTCCTTTGCTGATCGCCAACCAGTGCCTGCCCACAGATTGAGGCGGTCAGGATCACCCGCCGCCGATGCTGCTGCCCGGATTGGCGCCGTCAGGTGGTGGATTGCCGGATAACCCTCTGGCGCGTCCGCGTGATCCCGAACGAACGCGTTGACCAGTGAACGGGCGTATCGTCCTGTGAAGGCCCGGGTCCTGGCCGTCTCCGTAAAGCGCGGGTCGCCCAGGGCATCTTTATGCGGTTGCCGGGCTCCGCTTTCCTCCGTTCGTACCAGCGCCGTACCAACTTGAGCGGCTGACGCACCGGCAGCCAGGACTTCGCGAAGCGCTGTACCGTCGCTCACCGCACCGGCCGCAATCAGCGGAAGGTCGACGGCGGTACGCACCTGGGCGATGAGACCCGCCGTCGTGCTGTTTTCTCCTGGGTCGGCCGCCAGGAACGTCGCACTGTGTGCTCCTGCAGAACTGTGCTGCACCGCAAGGGCATCCGGGCCTTCCTCGGCGGCCGACAGGGCCTCGGCGACACTGGTCACAGTGGAGATGACAGCAGTTCCGGCCTTCTGCAGGGCCTTGACCACAGAGCGTCCCGGAAGCCCGAAGACGAAGCTGACGAACTCCACAGGATCCGCGATCAGCGCGTCGATTTTGTCCTGCCAGGCGTCGTCGTCGTCAAATCGGAGGGCTGGGATTGCCACGCCGTAGCGGGCGCCCTCTGCTTCAAGTTCCGTCCGGTACGCCTCCAGCCTCGCGCGCGCCCCGGCGGACGGGGAGAGTTGCAGCGTGTCCGGTACAAAAACGTTCATTCCGAACCGGATGCCCATGGCACGCGCTGCTGCGATCTCGGCTGCCATGGCCTCGGGACTTTTGTAGCCGGCCGCCAGAAAACCCAAGCCTCCGCCGGCCTGGACTGCCTGCACGAGTGCGGGAGTGGACGTTCCACCAGCCATGGGCGCTGCAATGAAAGGCGTATCAAACAGGGAATGCGACATGTGCAGTTTCTCCTCGGGGCGCTCCAAGCTAGTCTTTCACGGTGAACAATCTTGACTCTGCCATGCATTCCCACGCGTCCACGGAGGCACTCACCGGTACCGTGATCGGGCTGGATATCGGCGGAACGAAAACGCGCGGCGTGAGGTTCGAAGACGGCGTTCCCGTCCTGGACGAAAGCGCCGGAAGCTCCAATGTGCAGAATGTGAGCCGCGAGCAGGCCATGGCAAATCTCGCCGAACTCTTCGGAAAGATCGGCGGCGGTGACATTGACCAGGTTTACGCGGGCGCCGGAGGAATTGATACCGATGAGGACGCGCAAGCGCTCGCCGACTTGATCTCCCCACACGTCCCCGGGGCGCGCATCACCGTGGTTCACGATTCCAGGCTGCTTCTGGCGGCAGGGGGAGCAAGCACGGGCGTCGCGGTGATTGCCGGAACCGGTTCTGCCGCGTGGGGACGGAATGCGGCCGGTGAGGAAGCCCGCGCCGGAGGCTGGGGTTATCTTCTGGGCGACGAGGGAAGCGGCTACTGGCTGGGCCGCGAAGCCGTGCGCCACAGCTTGCGGCGGATGAACCAGGGACTTGAGCCGGACACCCTTAGCCGTGCGTTGCTGGACTCCTGTGGCGTGGAAGAGCCTGGCAAACTGATCGCCTTGTTCCACTCCCCGGAAACCGGTCGCCGTTATTGGGCGCAACAAGCGCGGCTGGTCGTCGAGGCTGCGGACGCCGGTGATGAAACCAGCGCCAGGCTGGTGGACCAGGCGGGCAAGGACCTGGCTGACCTGGCCGAGCAGGTCGTTCGACAACTGGGCTTGGACGGTCCCGTGATTCTGGGCAGTGGGCTGGGCATGAACGTCCGCCGTCTGCAGGAATCATTCAAGGCGCGGCTGGCCGAGCGGGGTATCGTCGATGTCCGGATTCTCCAACAGGACCCTGTGTTCGGCGTCCCCCGGCTTGTGGCCGAGCAGCGGGCGTAGCGCTTGACTCAGCCCCTGGTACGGGGCCGGAGCTTAACGCCCGGAAGTGGCGGCGCGGGGATGCGTCCGGCTTCCGGTCCTGCGTCAGGACCATGGCCCTGGACCAAGCCGAAGCGTGACGTGGCGGCGGCGTCGTCGTCGAGCAGGCCTTCGGCTTCCCATTCCAGACGCGCTTTTTCCACTTCTTCATGAGTGCGTCCCACGAAGTTCCACCACATCAAGAGGTCTTCCCCGAACGGTTCGCCACCCAAAAGCATGAAACGGGTATCCGGTTGGGCCTCTACGATCAGGTTGTGCCTGCCGGCACCCAGGTAGGCCAAGGGGCCTGGTTCGATGTTTTCGCCGTCGATGACCAGGTGGCCGTCCAGCACCAACACTGCATGCTCAAACTCGGGTCGAAGCGGAAGCTGGAGCGTACCTGCGCCGGTGATGTCCGCACCTACGATGGGACTGAACATCGTGGCGGGTGAGCCCTGGCCAGCGAATTCACCCACCATCACGGTTGCCGTGTAGCCTTCGCCAACAGCGACTGGAAGCTCGCTGTGTTGCTCGAAGGACGGTTCGCGGTGCCGGTGCTCGTCGGGGAGTGCAACCCACAATTGGAGTCCCCGCGACATGGGAATCCCGTCATCCGTTCCGGCCACCGTAGCCGCAGGCAGGACCGAGAATTCCGAATGCGAGATTCCGTGGCCGGCGGTCATGATGTTCAGTTCACCGGGTTTGACCACAACATCGCTTCCCACGCTGTCGCGGTGCCTAACGGCCCCTTCCAGCGGCCATGTCACCGTCTGGAGACCGCAGTGGGGGTGGGGGAGAACGCTCATTGCCACGCGGTCCGGCCCAAAACTGTCCAGGAAGCACCAAGCGCCAACGGTGGGCAAACCGCGCTGGGGCAAGGTGCGGAACACGTTCATGGCACGGACGCCGCCCAGCGGAACTTCACGCTCGGGCCATAACTGCACGCACGGGCCTTGTCCTTCATGGGCGGCGGGGCAGACTTGTTCCGCCGGCGAAGTATCAAGATTGGTCATGTGTTCATCACCTGTGCATAAATGTTGGAAATTGAGCTAATCTGTTCCGTGTGAACAACGCCCTTTTGAGCTACCACGACGCCGTCCTCTACCGTTCGGGTGAACCGTATCGCATCCTTGCGGGAGCCATCCACTACTTCCGGGTTCACCCCGATTTGTGGCAGGACCGCCTACGTCGGCTGAAGGCCATGGGCGCCAACACTGTTGACACCTACGTCGCCTGGAACTTCCACCAGCCTAAGCGCGAAGAGGCGCCGGACTTTACAGGCTGGAGGGACATTGGCCGTTTCATCGATCTCGCCGCGGAGGAAGGTTTGGACGTCATTGTCCGGCCAGGCCCCTACATTTGCGCGGAGTGGGACAACGGCGGCTTCCCGGCCTGGCTCACCGGAATCCCCGGGATCGGCCTGCGGTGCATGGATCCACAGTTTACGGCCGCGATCGAGGAGTGGTTCGATCACCTTCTCCCGCAGATCGCCTCACGGCAGGCATCTGCGGGCGGCCCGGTCGTCGCCGTCCAGATTGAGAACGAATATGGCAGCTACGGCGACGACCACGAGTACATCCGCTGGAACCGCCGTGCTTTGGAGGAGCGCGGGATCACTGAGCTGCTGTTCACCGCCGACGGCGGCACTGACTACTTCCTCGACGGCGGCTCCGTCGAGGGGACCTGGGCGACAGCCACGTTGGGAAGCCGGGGTGACGAGGCTATCGCAACATGGCAGAGGCGCCGACCGGACGAGCCGTTCTTCAATGTCGAATTCTGGGGTGGTTGGTTTGACCACTGGGGCGAACACCACCACCGCCGCGACGCCCACGACGCCGCGGCGGAAGCACGGAAAATGCTCGATGCTGGTGGATCGGTGTGCGTCTACATGGCACATGGAGGCACCAACTTTGGCCTGGGATCCGGCAGCAACCACGATGGCACCATGCTCCAGCCGACGGTCACCAGCTACGACTCCGATGCCCCTATTGCCGAGAACGGAGCATTAACGCCAAAGTTCCATGCCTTCAGGAAGGAGTTCTACCGCGCCCAGGGCATCGAGGACCTTCCTGAACTGCCTGCCGGGTTGCTCACGGACGCCCCGGTCCTTCCAGCGCAGTCCCTGGCCCTGACGGAAGGCCGGGACCTGTTGGAGCTCGTCCGCGATTCGGGCAAGCCGGTTACCAGCGTCAAACCGCTCACTTTTGAACAGTTGGGACTCGACGCCGGCATGGTCCTTTATGCGGCCGAGGCGACTCTCCCGGGACGCCCCGGGGCCCCAGTAGAGAGCCGCCTCAAAATCACAGGGTTGAATGACCGTGCCTACATCTGGGTGGATGGTCAGTTTGCCGGGGTCCTCGACGATGTGAACGGGGCCGAAGGGTTGGCTGTCACCGGAACCGGCGTCCCGGCCAAGCTGGAGATCCTCGTGGAGAACCTGGGCCGCATCAACTACGGTCCCCTGACCGGGCATGGCAAAGGAATCCAGGGCGGTGTCCTGATCAACCAGCGCTACACCTTCCACTGGACGCAAACGCCAGTACCGTTGGCTGAATGGGCGGCAGAGGAGCTCGAGGGACTATCCGGAGCGGAGTTCTTGGTTGCGGAACCGGCGGATACATATATTGCGCTCCCTGGTTCCGGAAAGGGCTTCGTCTGGCTCAACGGCTTCCTGTTGGGCCGATATTGGGACAAAGGGCCTCAGGTAACCCTGTATGCCCCGGCGCCCCTGGTGAAGCGTGGCCTCAACAGCATCAAGGTGCTGGAGCTCGCCCAAGCGGGGACCGTCGTCGAGCTCCGTGAAGGACCGGACCTCGGCCCGGAAGAGTCGGGGCCGATCATGGCGGCCGAATTGCCTTAGTGCAGACCGGCTGGAAGTAGCTGCCTACTAAGCTGGCACCATGACCCTGGAGTTCGACACCCGCCCTGCCGCTTACGCCATCATCATTCAGGAGGACCGGATTCTTCTCGCCTACTGGAAGCAGGACGGCAAAGAAGGCTGGACGCTGCCGGGCGGGGGCCTGGACCTTGCGGAGCATCCCGTGGACGGATGCCGCCGCGAGGTCTATGAAGAAACCGGTTATGAGGCCCGCATCGATCGCATGCTGGGCATCGACGTCGGACACTGGCCCGCGGAAGCCGGGCAGGACGGTACGCTGCGGGACTTCCAGGCGCTCCGGCTGGTCTACGAGGCCACGATCGTCGGTGGCGAGCTGACGCACGAGGTGGATGGCAGCACTACCCATGCGGCGTGGATTCCCCTGGAAGATATCGGCAAACTCAACCGGGTCTCCCTGGTGGACGTGGCACTACGTCTGCACAATGAGCGGCCAGCCGACGGGAAGCTCGACTAAAGGCCTCCCAAAAGACCTAGCCAAAGGCCCAGTGGCTTGGCTACGCTGTAGAACGTTGCCGGCCCTCCAGCTGCCGGCCCGGATGCTGAGGAGGTGGAACTGATGATTGCCATAATCCTGCGCGCCCCGCACTCACGCGCGGCGCACCGTCATCACACCACCATTCCTGTCCCGGCATCAGCCTGCCAAAGCTAGGCGGCCGGGGCCTCAGCAGAGGTACCAAACGTGAATACTAACGCTTCTTCAAGCGACCCAAAAAACAGTTTCAGCGACGCAGTCGACGGCCACCGTCTCCAAGGCCCAACAGACTACGGCTATACCGAAAGCACCGCTGAACTCTTCCGCACCAATCCCGCTACGGACGGCCACACCAGCGTCAACACTCCGGCACGGGTGGTCCGCCTCGACAGGAACCGTGTGCTCGTAGCCTCAAGCAGCGGCCTGCTCCATCTTCCCTATCCCGGGCATGGTTTGGTGCCCGCCACCGGGGACTGGGTGTGGCTGGGGCATAACGGCGCCGGTGAGCCATCCGTCGTCGAGGTTCTTCCCCGGCATTCGGCCCTGAGCCGAAAGCGCGCTTTCGAGGCATCCTCCGAAGAACAAATCCTGGGCAGCAACATCGACATCGTGGCGGTAGTGGTTCCCGTGGACCGGCCTCTTACCCATAACCGGCTGGAGCGGACGCTCGTGGCCGCATGGGATTCCGGCGCAACTCCGCTGGTCGTCATTACCAAAGCCGACCTGGCGGACCTGGCAGACGACGTCGTAGGTGAAGTCATCCTCCAGGCTGCCGGCGTGGAGGTGGTCACCACCTCCGCAGAGCAGGGCGACGGCATCGAGGACCTCAGGCAGCACATCCCGGACGGGGCCACGCTGGTGCTGCTCGGCCCTTCGGGTGCCGGCAAATCCACGCTCATCAACGCCCTCGCCGGACGCGATCTCCAGGCAACGGGTGAGGTGCGTGCCGGTGACGGCAAGGGGCGGCATACCACCACCTCCCGGGAACTGGTGCCGCTGGCAGGCGGTGCCGTGCTCATGGACACTCCAGGTGTCCGTGGCTTTGGGCTGTTCGACGCCGAAGACGGAATGGAGGAGATGTTCGGCGACCTTGAGGGGCTGTTCGCCGGATGCCGCTTCGCCGATTGCTCCCACCAAGCCGAGCCGGGGTGCGCCGTGTTGGAGGCGCTCGCCGACGGAACCCTGGACGAGCGCCGGTGGGGCAGCTACCTCAAACTGCAACGCGAACTGGCGGCCCTGAACCGGAAACACGATGCCGCAGCCAGGCGGGCCTATCAGCGCGAATGGCATCAAAAGGTGATGTCGGCGGACAGGGGACAGCGTGCCGCGGAAAGACACCGGCACGATCAAGCCCAGGAACGCGCAGCAAAGGGCGGCAAACGACGCAAACGCTGAACATTGCCGATTCATTACGGAATACGTGGCGTCGCTGACATCGTCGGTGGTGCTGGCTACGCTGGGTGAAGATCGTCCGCCGAAGATAGGCCCGGGTATGGCAGAAGCCATGATTGAGTTCCAGAGCGTGACCAAGCAATACCAAGGCGGCCAGCCGGCCGTCGACAACCTGACCATGTCCATCGACAAGGGGGCCATCACCGTCCTCGTCGGTCCCTCGGGCTGTGGCAAAACGACGTCCCTGCGCATGATCAACCGCATGGTGGAACCAAGTTCGGGCACCATCACGGTGGCAGGCAAGGATGTCTCCACAGTGCCGGCAGCGCAGCTTCGCCGCTCCATGGGCTATGTCATGCAGTCCTCCGGGCTGCTTCCGCACCGGTCCGTTTTGGATAACATCGCTACGGTTCCGCGGCTCAACGGCGTATCCAAAGCGGATGCGCGCAAACGTGCCGCAGAACTTCTCGACGTCGTTGGGCTGGCTTCGGTGCTCGGCAAACGGTATCCCTCGCAACTGTCAGGCGGTCAGCAGCAGCGCGTGGGAGTGGCACGCGCGCTCGCAGCCGACCCGCCGGTGCTTCTGATGGACGAGCCCTTCAGCGCCGTTGACCCGGTGGTCCGCGATGAACTCCAGCAGGAACTCCTGCGCCTGCAGCGCGAGCTGGCTAAAACCATCGTGTTTGTCACGCATGATATTGACGAGGCCACGGTGTTGGGCGACAAAGTGGCAGTCTTTGCTATTGGCGGCAAGCTTGCCCAGTATGCCGCCCCGGAAGAAATCCTGCGGGCACCGGCCAACGATTTTGTGGCCTCCTTCGTGGGCAGGGACCGTGGTTTCCGCCACCTTGCCTTCGACGTCGCCGACTCCGTGAGACTCCACCCCGTCACCATGGTGGGACAAACCGAGGGCCAAAACGCCGGACGCCGTTCGGGGGAGTGGGCGCTGGTGGTGGACGACGAATCACGTCCCCTCGGGTGGTCCTCACCCCGGGACGGTGCCGGGCTGGTCCCCGGAGGTTCCCTCTTCCATAAGGGAGACACTTTGCGCCGGGCGCTGGATTCGGCGTTGTCCTCGCCATCGGGATTGGGCGTTGCCGTGGACGACGACGGCAGGGTAGCCGGGGTCTTGAAGGCGCCGGAAGTCCTTGCCCTGATCGAGGAAGTCCGCCGCCACAGGGAGGACGCCACCTGATGGAGTGGTTCCTGGCGAACATTGGCCTGGTTCTCGGCTTGGCCGGCCAGCACCTTGTGCTCGCACTCATCCCGATGCTGCTTGGGCTGGTGATCTCAATTCCCCTGGCGCAGCTCGCCCGGCGGAACAGTACCCTGAGGTCTGTGGTGGCCACGGCGACGTCCTTGCTCTACACCATCCCGTCCCTGGCGCTTTTCATCATCCTGCCCACCATCCTGGGCACGCGGATCCTGGATCCCCTCAACGTCGTGGTCGCCTTGACGATCTATGCGGTGGCCTTGCTGGTCCGTGCCGCCATGGATGCGTTCGACTCCGTTGACGACGATCTCCGCAACGCTGCCGTGGCCATGGGCTTCAAGCCCTCGGCCCGCTTCTTCCAGGTGGACCTCCCGCTGTCACTGCCGGTCCTTTTCGCCGGGCTCCGCGTCGTGTCAGTCAGCAACATCTCGCTGGTCAGCGTTGCTGCCCTGTTGGGAGTCGGCAACCTCGGAATCCTGTTCACCGATGGTTTGCAGAGGACCTTCGTCACCGAAGTAGTGGTTGGCATCATCGCCATCCTTATCCTCGCCTTGCTGATGGATGCAGTCCTTGTGGTGCTGGAGCGTCTCCTGACTCCGTGGACACGGGCGGCAGGCGGCGGCACGGGCGAACGCAAGAACGGCACCGCCTTGCTCACTGAACCGAAAACCGGACCACACCTGCCCCACGCCCCAGTACGGCCGGATCCGGGTGCATCGGCATGAGCAACGTTTTTACGGACACCATTGCGTGGTTGACGGATCCCATTCATTGGACGGGAAGCGGAGGCATCCCCACGCGGCTGTCCGAGCATCTGCAGTACAGCGGGCTGGTGCTCCTCATCGCTGCGGCCATTGCAGTACCTGTGGGTCTTTACATTGGCCACACGGGACGCGGCAGGGTGGTTGCCGTGGCCATTGCGGGCGCCCTGCGGGCCCTGCCCACTCTGGGTCTGCTGGTCCTCTTTGCCTTGTTGGCCGGCAGCGGTTTGATGCCGCCGGTGTGGGCCCTGGTGATCCTCACGGTTCCACCATTGCTTGCGGGGACGTATGCGGGTATCTCCAGCGTGGATGCCACGGTGGTGGACGGAGCCCGGGCCATGGGCATGACGGAGCTTCAGATCCTGTTCCGTGTTGAGCTCCCCAATGGGCTCCTGGTGATGTTCGGTGGCATCCGGACAGCTGTTTTGCAAGTGATTGCAACCGTTTCGGTAGTTGCGTACTTGCCGCTGGGTGGCCTGGGACGGTATTTATTCGATGGGCTTGTCCTGCAGGACTTTCCGCGGATGCTTGGTGGATCGCTGCTGATCGCTGCCCTTGCCATTGCGGTGGACCTCGTTCTGGCCGCCCTGCAGAGGCTGGTCCTCCCGCCCGGCCTCACCCTCGACTCAAGCGGACGCCACACGGCGGCCGACGATCTCACAGCCGCAGCTCCCGCCGCGGCTGCCGTTCAAGGAGGTACACCATGAAAAATTCCGTTCCCATGACCCTTACGCGCCGTGGACTCGGCGGCCTCGCGGCCGGCGTCGGTGTGGCCCTCGCCTTGAGCGCGTGCGGCGGCAGCCCTTTGGCCACCCCGTCCACTTCTGCTCCCGGTGGGTCCAGCGGATCCAGTGGGCCGCTTGTGGTTGGATCGGCCGACTTTCCAGAGAGCCAGGTGATTGGCGAGGTCTATGCGGGCGCCCTGAACGCGGCCGGTGTCACGGCCACTACCAAGCCGAACATCGGCTCGCGCGAAATCTACTTCAAGGCTGTCCAGGACGGGTCCGTGGACCTCGTCCCGGACTACTCCGGCAACCTGCTCTCCTATGTTGATCCAGAGGCCACGGAGGTCTCGGCTGAGGACGTGTACAAGGCGCTTCCTGGCAAGCTTCCGGAGGGATTGGCGGTGCTTGATCCGGCAAAGGCGGAGTCCAAGGACGCCATGGTGGTCACCAAGGCCACTGCCGAAAAGTACCAGCTCAAGTCCATTGAGGACCTCGCCAAGGTCTGCAAGGACTTCACGATGGCGGCCCCGGCAACGTTCGAGACCCGTGCTTACGGCTTCCCCGGGCTGAAGAAGAACTACAACTGCGAGCTCAAGGGCCTTCAGCCATTCAACGACGGCGGCGGGAACCTGACGCTCCAGGCACTGTTGGAGGACAAGGTCCAGGTGGCCGACATCTACACCACCACACCGTCAATCGCTGACAACGACCTCGTGGTTCTGGAAGACCCCAAGAACAACTTCAAGGCCCAGCAGGTATTGCCGCTCTACAACAAGGCCAAAATGACGGACAAGGCCAAGGACGCGCTCAACAATGTGTCCAGGATCCTGACAACCGATGACCTTGTGGACCTGAACCGGGCAGTCAGCGGGGACCAGAAGCAAAGCCCCAAGGATGCCGCGGCCGCATGGCTGAAAGACAAGGGCATCGTTAAGTAGCGCCTGACGTAAACCGCGTACGACGGCGGTGGCGGACCCGTGCGGGTCTGTCACCGCCGTCGTCGTATCTGTGAGTTAAGTCTCAACTGAAGTCCATCACCGGTGTGGCATATTTGATGAATGGCGAATTTCAAGCAGTCCACCAAGCTTCATAATGTCCTTTACGACATCCGTGGACCGATTCTTCAGGCCGCCCAGCAGATGGAGGCAGAGGGTCACCGGATCCTCAAACTGAACATCGGAAACCCGGCTCCCTTCGGCTTTGAAGCGCCTGACGCCATTTTGGTGGACATGATCCGCCACCTGCCCAATGCCCAGGGCTACAGCGACTCCCGCGGCATATTCTCGGCCCGGACGGCCGTCTCGCAGTACTACCAGACCCGCGGAATCCAGAACATCCACGTTGATGACATCTACCTCGGCAATGGGGTCAGCGAACTCATCACCATGTCCCTCATGGCCCTCCTCGAAGATGGCGATGAAGTGCTGATTCCCACGCCGGACTACCCCCTGTGGACGGCTTCCGTTGCCCTGGCCGGCGGCCGGCCCGTCCACTACCTCTGTGATGAGGAGTCGGGATGGCAACCTGATCTGGAGGACCTGGAGTCCAAGATCACGCCGCGGACCAAGGGCATCGTGGTCATCAATCCGAACAACCCCACGGGCGCCGTCTACCCCGAGGACACGCTCAAGCAGATCGTTGCTTTGGCCGAGAAGCATGGCCTGGTCCTGTTTGCCGATGAAATTTACGAGAAAATCCTCTACGAAGACGCTGTCCACGTGAACCTTGCCGGACTGACCGGCGACGACGTCCTGTGCCTGACGTTCAGTGGCTTGTCCAAGGCCTACCGCGTTTGTGGCTACCGCGCCGGCTGGATGGCCATTTCCGGTCCCAAGAAGGATGCTGCCGATTACCTTGAAGGCATCAACCTGCTGGCCAATATGCGGTTGTGCGCCAACGTCCCGGCACAGCACGCCATACAAACAGCGCTTGGCGGCTACCAGAGCATCAACGATCTCATCCTTCCCGGTGGCAGGCTCCTGGAGCAGCGCAACAAAGCGTATGACCTCCTGAACGCGATCCCGGGTGTCAGCACGCAGCAGGCCAGGGGTGCCCTCTACCTGTTCCCCAGGCTGGATCCAGAGGTTTACCACATCCGGGATGATGAGAAGTTCGTCCTGGACCTGCTGAAGGAGCAGAAGATCCTGGTGTCCCACGGACGTGCCTTCAACTGGGTGCGGCCGGACCACTTCCGGATGGTGACATTGCCCAACGTCAAGGACATTGAAGAGGCAATTGGCCGCATGGCGGACTTCCTGTCGAGGTACCCCGGGAACTAGCCTGTGGTGCATGGCCGCGTCACGAGGTCGCGTCAGGCAGAAAGGCAAGCCATGCCCGTTGCAGTGGAGTTCGCCGAGAGTCCAGCCAAGGTGCTGAAGGTTGGGCCGGGTTTTTCGTTGGCCGGCGTGGATCCCCAGGCCACGCCTGGCTACGCCGGAACAAAGGCCGACGGCAAGTCCTTGTTGGCTGCACAGGACGCCAGGCTCGCAGAACTTCAGGAAAAGCTCTTCGCAGAGGGGAAGTTCGGGAGCAACAAGCGGCTCCTGCTGATACTTCAGGCCATGGACACTGCCGGGAAGGGCGGCATCGTCAGCCACGTCGTGGGCGCAATGGATCCACAGGGTGTCCAGCTGAAGGCATTCAAGGCACCCACTGATGAGGAAAAGTCGCACGACTTTCTGTGGCGGATCGAGAAAGAGTCACCCGCTGCTGGGATGGTGGGAGTCTTTGACCGCTCACATTATGAGGACGTCCTGATCCACCGCGTCCACGCATGGGCGGACTCCGCGGAATTGGAACGGCGCTACGCCGCTATCAACGATTTCGAGTCCAGGCTGGCCCAACAGGGAACCACCATCGTTAAGGTCATGCTCAACATCAGCGAGGATGAGCAGAAGAAGCGCCTGCTGGCGCGGCTCGATGATCCCGGCAAGCACTGGAAATACAGCCGGGGCGATCTCGCGGAGCGGGCGTTCTGGGATGACTACATGGATGCCTACAACATGGCCTTTGCGAAGACTTCCACGGACGTCGCCCCATGGCACGTTGTTCCGGCGAACAAGAAGTGGTATGCGCGGATCGCTGTCCAGCAGTTGCTTTTGGACGCCTTGGAGGGCTTGTCCCTGGAATGGCCAAAGGCGGACTTCGACGTCGCGACGGAACGTGCCCTTGTTGAGGAATCCTGAGCTTTAGGGAACCGTCATCGCGGCTGGTCTGTGCCGGCGGCAGCCCCGGCGTCGTTGGTAGCGTCCCTGGCTGTTGCCAGCCGTTTGCGGGCGCCCTCAAGCCAGTCCTCGCAACGCTTTGCCAACGCCTCGCCCCGCTCCCAGAGCGCCAGCGATTCCTCAAGGCTGGCTCCGCCTGCTTCCAACCGGCTGACCACTGCCACAAGCTGTTCGCGGGCTTCCTCGTAACTGAGGGAATCCAGGGAATCCGCTGAAGGTGCTGCGGGATTGTTCTCTGTCATGGTGGTCCTTCGCATTCGATGGTGAGTGTTTGTGCCGTGCAGCTGCCGCGAAATCAGTGCTCGACGAGTTGTGCTTGGCCGCTGGACACAGCCCTGAACCGGCCTTCTGCCACTCTGATGGCCAGCGGCGTGCCTTCGGGAGTCTGTGCCGGGCTGCTGACCACTGTGTGTCCGGCTTGGTCTTCACCGACGATCTGGACGACAGCGTAGCCGCGGTCCAGGGTCTTCTGCGGAGACAATGCCCGCACCTGGGCACGCAGGTGGTGGACCTGGTCAAGCGCCCGGACCACCGCTGTGCTGACGGCTGCATGCGACCTTCGCTGAAGCCGGGTGATGTCCTCTGATCGTGCTGCGACCATGGTGTCCGGCGTTGCCAGGACGGGCCGCGACCTCAAGGCGTGAAGCCGGTCCGTCTCCCTGTCCACCATTCTGCCAATGCTCCGGCGAAGATGGTCCCGGGCCTGGCGGACCATGGCGAGTTCCTCACTGACATCAGGAACGATGCGTTTCGCGGCGTCGGTGGGTGTCGATGCCCTCAGATCAGCCACGTCGTCCAGGATGGGACGATCCGCTTCGTGGCCAATGGCGCTGACCACCGGCGTTGTTGCCGCTGCCACTGCCCTGATCAAGTCCTCATTGCTGAACGGCAGAAGATCTTCCAAGGCGCCCCCACCTCTGGCGAGGACGATGACGTCGATGTGTGGATCGGCATCCAACGAACGGAGCGCGGCAAGGATCTGTGCAACGGCCGTATTGCCTTGGACAGCTACCTCGCGAACGTCGAATTCAACGGCCGGCCAGCGGAGTGCCGCATTACGGAGGACGTCCTTCTTGGCATCCGAATCCCGCCCTGTAATGAGCCCGATGCGGTGGGGGAGGAGGGGCAACTTCCGTTTGCGGGAGTCGGCGAACAGGCCTTCTGCGGCAAGGGCCTGGCGCAGCCGCTCGATCCTGGCAAGGAGATCACCCAGGCCCACGGGCCGGATGTCCTTGACGGACATGTTCAGGCGCCCGGTCTTGACCCAGAAGTCGGCCTTGACCAGGGCGACCACCCGGGAACCACGTTCAAGGGGTATCTTCTGGCGATCCAGGACCGTGGACCATACGGATGCCGGCAGTGAAATCTCAGCATCGACGTCACGGAGTGTCAGGAAGGCGTTCCCGCCACGCCGGTTGAGTTCGATGACCTGGCCTTCGATCCACGCCGCGGGCGCACGCTCGATGTGGGCCTTTAGCTTCCTGGATAGCAACTGCAGGGGCCAGGGGTTGTCGGGGCTGGTCTCCGCAGCGGTACCGGGCAGCGTTGATTCCGGGCTCGCGTCAGCTGCCATGGGTGATCCGTGCGTTTACCTGCATGTGTATATCCTCGCTAGCTGTGCGGCCGTGGTCGCGGCCAATCGGTCCCGCGCGCAATCAGCACCGGGCCGGCCTTCCAACTCTATCCATAGCTTTAGCAGTGGACCCCGACATTTTTCCTATCCTGTGGACAGACCTAGGATGGTGGCACTGGCCCCTTACCCCCGAGGATGACTTTTGCGCAGTTTCATTTCCGCGGTGGCAGTGGTGCTCGCCTTGTTGCTCACGGCCGTCGCAGTTCCGGCCGCTTGGGCGGACGTCAACGTGGTCAAGGAGGACGGCTTCGTCCACCTGGCCAGCGCGCTGGGCAAGGATCCCGAGTTCCAAAGCCGGCTTGCTACAGCCGCAGCGGGGAACTTCGAATCCTCCGTAAATCTTCCGGAACCACTCAAATCGGTGGCGGCGGATGCCCTCAGGGAAGCTGCATCCGGAATGCAGTCATGGCCTGAGTACCCCAAAGCATGGGAAGAAACGGCCAGGAACAGTCATCGGTTGAACTTCGGAGGAGGGAAGCAGCCGGAGGAGACGGTGTCCCATACAGCACTGCTCCTGGACATTGGCCCACTCATCAGGCTTATCCGCGACCGTCTATCCTCCGCCAGCGGACTACAAATTGAGGTCCCGGCGGAAAGTTTGGTGACCATGGGTGAACCATCCCAAAAGCAATTGGTTGATCGGGTGGCGGCCTTTGCCCCGCTCTGGTGGCTTGCCGCCGTCGGTGCTGTTGTTTCGGTCCTGTTGGCCCTCGCTGCTGCGCGTCGCCGCTCCCTGGTGATGGTCTCCCTCGGACTTGGCGGGTTGGTGCTTGCTGCGCTGTGGTCGGCGACGGTGGATCTGGCTGGCGGACTGATGGGAAGCCTCTCCAGTGGCAACGGTGTTGCAGAACTGTTCGAGCAGGAGTTCTTTTCGGCCGTGCGGACGGGCTTCGGTGAATGGATTGTCATCGCTGCTGTGGTGTCAGGTGCATCCCTGGCACTGGGGGTCACCGCATGGATCCTGTCCGCGAGACGGAGATCACCTTCTGCCAGCGGCCAGGGGCCGGGCCGGTAGCATGGAGGGATGACCAGCACAGCAGTTTCCATTCCGATGCCCACGGTGCCCCGCAGACGGCGATCACCGGAAGAGGTTCAGGCGGCGGCCCCTGTTACTGGACCCAAGAAGGTTCTGCTGGCGGCTCCCCGTGGCTATTGTGCGGGAGTGGACAGGGCTGTCATTGCTGTTGAGAAAGCCCTGGAACACTACGGACCACCCGTATATGTCCGCAAGCAGATTGTCCACAATGTGCATGTAGTGAGCTCCCTCGAAGAGCAAGGCGCCATTTTCGTCGAAGAAACGGATGAGGTTCCTGAAGGCGCCTTGGTGATTTTCTCGGCACATGGCGTTTCCCCTGCTGTAGTCCAGTCCGCCGAAGACCGCGGTCTTCGCACCATCGACGCGACGTGCCCGCTGGTCACCAAGGTTCACCGTGAAGCCGTGCGCTTCGCCAAGGAGGACTACGACATCCTGCTGATTGGCCACGAAGGCCACGAGGAAGTCGAAGGAACAGCCGGCGAGGCCCCCGAGCACATCCAGATCATCAACGGCCCCCACGAGGTAGACAGAGTCACCGTGCGGAATCCGGAGAAGACCATCTGGCTCTCGCAGACCACCCTGAGTGTGGACGAGACCATGGAGACCGTCCGCCTGCTCAAGGACCGGTTCCCCACGTTGCAGGATCCGCCCAGCGACGATATCTGCTATGCCACCACCAACCGCCAGGTGGCCATCAAGAAGATCGCTCCCCAGGCTGACCTGGTCATTGTGGTGGGTTCGGCCAACTCGTCCAACTCGGTGCGCCTCGTTGAAGTGGCACTTGAGTATGGGGCACGGACCTCCTACCGCGTGGACTTCGCGAACGAGGTGGATGAAAGCTGGTTCGAGGGCGTCGCCACGGTAGGTGTTACCTCCGGGGCTTCCGTCCCGGAAGTGCTCGTTCAGGACGTCCTCCGGCTTTTGGCGGACTACGGCTATGGCGAAGTCCAGGAAGTCGTCACGGCCGAGGAGGACCTTCTCTTCTCTTTGCCGAAGGAATTGCGGGCTACCCTCAAGGAGGCTGGCGACGTGACCCGGGCCCTCGGTGGCCGCGGGAACCGCCCTACGTCCTGAAAGTACTTGTCCTGAACGTACTTATCCTTGATGTAATTAGCAGGCCCGTTGTGGCAGCCACCCATTGGGAAGCTGCCACAGCGGGCCTGTCCTTTTAAGCTGCAGACTCCTCTTGGGCTGCAGCATCCAGGGAGTCCACCGCGAGCAGCTCGGGCGCAGCCAAGGCCCGCGGGACTGCTTCGACGGACAGGGGAGTGGCCAGTCCGGCGTCGTCCATGGTGTTGAGTTTGCGGGCAGTAGGGAGTACACGTGCCTCCAGTGTGCCGACCATCGCGTTATAGCGGTCCACCGATGTCTTCAAGGAACTTCCGAGTTTCCCGACATTCTCGCCCAGCGTGCCCATGCGTTCGTAGAGCTGTTTGGCCAGTTCGAAGAGTTCGTGGGCGCTGTCCGTCAAGACATCCTGCCGCCATGTGAATGCCACCGACTTGAGAACCGCCAGCAGTGTCCCCGGCGAGGCCAGGACGACGTTCCGGGAAAGGGCATGCTCCAACAACGCCGGATCAGCCTCAAGGGCTGAAGCCAAAATCGACTCCGCGGGGAGGAAACAGATGACGAGCTCCGGGGAGTTGCCCGGAATGTCCCAGTACTTCTTGGCTGCGAGGGCATCGATGTGGGCTTTGAGTGCCTTGGCGTGCTGTGCCAGGAGCGTCTTGGAATCATGATTGGCCGCTGGCCCGACTGATTCACCCATGGAGCCTTCGCCGTGCACTTGTTCCTGCGCCGCCAGATAGGAAGCCAGCGGGACCTTGGCATCCACCACGATTTGCTTGCCGCCTGGCAATTGCACCACAAGGTCCGGGCGCAGCGTGTTCTCGCTCCGGCCGGAGTGCACTTGCTCGTGGAAGTCCACGTGACGGAGCATTCCAGAGGCTTCGACAACCCTGCGCAACTGAACCTCGCCCCATTGTCCGCGGGCACTGTTGGATCGGAGTGCGGACGCAAGGGCATGCGTGGACCGTAATAGCTGTTCGTCGGAGAGCCTGGCGTCTTGAAGTTGCTGTGCGAGTTGGCCATATTGCTCCACTCGGTCGCGTTCCAGGAGCGAGACCTGCTGCTGTACGGCAGTGAGCTTTTCGGCCACGGGCCCGAGGGCGCGCAACACGCTGCCGTCTGAGGTCCTTGATTCACTCAGCTCCCGGTTCTGTGCGAACAGAAGCCGGCGTTCGGCGTCGGCGGCTGCGAGCTGGGCCGTCACGTCCGAAAGGCGCGACGAAACGGCGTCGAAGTCCTCCTCCAAACCGGCCGTCCGGCGTCGAAAGACTACATACGCACCGCTGAGTCCCACTGCGGCTCCGATGAGCAGCATGAGCAATGCCAAAACAAATCCAAATCCATCCATGAGGCAACCCTGTCATAGGGGTCCGACAGTTTTAGTGAAGGTCAGTTGACGGTGTTGTCTTCAGGAGCGAACAAGCATGGTTATCGCGGCAACGGGTAGAATAAATGCTCGTGGCTCTTACTATTGGCATCGTCGGACTGCCCAACGTCGGCAAATCAACTCTTTTCAACGCACTGACCCGCAACCAGGTGCTTGCTGCGAACTATCCGTTCGCAACGATCGAACCGAACGTCGGTGTCGTTAACCTGCCGGATCCCCGTCTGGCCAAGCTGGCGGAGATCTTTGGTTCCCAGAAGTTGCTTCCCGCTCCTGTGTCGTTTGTGGACATCGCCGGCATCGTGAAGGGCGCATCCGAGGGCGAGGGCCTGGGCAACAAGTTCCTCGCCAATATCCGTGAAGCCCAGGCAATCGCGCAGGTTGTGCGTGTCTTCGACGACCCCGATGTCATCCACGTAGACGGCAAGGTTGATCCGCGCTCCGACATGGAGACCATCAACACCGAGCTGATCCTGGCAGACCTTCAGACCATCGAAAACGCGATCCCGCGTATCGAAAAAGAAGTCAAGATCAAGAAGCGCGAAGCAGCGGAACTGGCCGCCATCAAGGCAGCACAGGCAGTTCTGGAGCGCGGCGACACAATTTTTAGCTCAATCAAGAGCGACAAGCTGGAGATGGGGCACCTCAAGGAGCTCGGACTTCTCACTGCAAAGCCCTTCATCTACGTCTTCAATGCCGATGAAGGCATTCTTGGTGACCAGGAAAAGCAGGATGAATTGCGTGCCCTGGTTGCTCCCGCAGATGCCGTATTCCTCGATGCCAAGCTCGAATCCGACCTCGTTGAACTGGACGAGGAAGAAGCCCGCGAAATGCTGGAAATGAACGGCCAGAGCGAATCCGGCCTGGACCAGCTGGCGCGCGTTGGTTTCCACACCCTTGGCCTGCAGACCTACCTCACGGCCGGCCCCAAGGAAACCCGTGCATGGACCATTCGCCAAGGCGACACCGCGCCCCAGGCCGCGGGCGTGATCCACTCTGACTTCCAGCGAGGCTTCATCAAAGCCGAGGTCGTCTCCTTCGATGACCTCATTGACGCCGGCTCCATGGCCGAGGCAAAGTCCCGTGGCAAGGTCCGCATCGAAGGCAAAGAGTACGTTATGGCCGACGGCGACGTGGTGGAGTTCCGCTTCAACGTCTGATCTTTTGCTGGGTTATCCACATAGCGCAAAGCGGCTGTCCTGCGGCGCTTGAGCCTCGGGAACACTTGGTGAATGGGAATCCGATATTACGCATATGCATTCGACGGCGACGTTACTGACCAAGTACTTTCCGACCCTTTGAGCGTCGTGCCGGCCGACCCGCTTGCTGACGCCTGGGGCCTTGAACCTGGTGCCGGGACCAGCGCGACATGCTCTATCTGGACAAGGCGTGGCGGCATTTGCAAGTTCTCACTGCGCCATTGAGTGCGGGGGCGGCGGCGCGAACCGCTTTTCGCATGTTTGAAGGTAGCGTCACGATGCATGACGAAGGCTGGGAGCCTTGGGTGCGGGCCTTGTCTCCGTCAGAGGTTTTAGCGATTGCTCAGGACTTGGATGAAGTCTCTGACGGGGAAGTACGGCTGCGGTTGCCGGTTTCGTCGCACCTCGACGGTGACCTGGAGGTCGATTACGCCGTTGGCTATCTTCGGCGGGCGCGAACCTTCGCCAGGAATCTCGCTAACGAGGGACGTGGCATGGTCTACCTCATCGGGTAGCGATGATGATGTGGACGGATCTGCTCGTGGTCGCCGAGTGGTTCTTGCCAGGCAAGGAACGAAACTGCGGCCACAGGAACAAATTGGGACGTTCAGCGGTATCGCTACCGTGTGTCTCTCATTCCGACGTCGACGCGCCACTGACGCTCGTCCGCTACGTGCGGCTTTGCCGGCAGTCACTTGCAGGTGCGTTCCGCTTTAAATCCAAAACGCGAACGCTGCCCTGGGCAGCGAAATTGTAAAGGGTCTCGGTTCAGAGTATGAACCGAGGCCCTTTTTGTGCCTAGAAACAGCTTGTCCTGCTGTCAGACAGCGAATATTACCACCGAGTAGCTTTTGACTTGAAATTCCCGCCACTTTAGGCATCTGGAGGTTGCGGAACGGTTACAGTTTGGCCAGCGAGTCCCAACATCCGGACACAATGTGGGTAGGCTTACACACACATGTAGGCAACGTCACAGTAGGAAACCTGTGCTCGCGCCTGGGGGTCATCACAAATTTCCCCTGATCAACTCCACGACTCATAGGAGGCGGAATGCGTTTCTCGCGCACTTCCAAAGCTCTAGGCGTAGCGGCGGTAATCGCCCTCGCAATGACCGGTTGCGGCGGCGGCTCCGGCAGCAACACGAACAGTTCTGCCGCAGCCGACCCCAACAAGGTCATCACCGCATACAGCAACGAACCGCAGCACCCGCTGCTTCCCGCAAACACCAACGAGGTGTATGGCGGCCGCGTTGTCGAGCTGCTGTTCGAAGGCCTCCGTGCCTACGATGCCAGCGGCAAGCCGGTCAACGCGCTGGCCGAGTCCATTGACACCACGGACTCGCAGAACTGGACCATCAAGGTCAAGTCCGGTGCCAAGTTCACGAATGGCGAGGCCATCACGGCCAAGACGTTTGTTGACTCCTGGAACTTTGCAGCGCTGAGCACCAACCTCCAGAACAACGGCTTCTTCTTCGAGTCCATCGAGGGTTACGCCGATGTCAGTGCCGTGAATGAAACCACTGGAGCCGACGGCAAGAAGACCTCCACTCCGGCACCGAAGGCTCAGACGATGTCCGGCCTGGCAGCCAAGGATGACCAGACCATTACCGTCAAGCTGTCCCAGCCCGAGGCGGACTGGTCACTGCGCCTGGGCTACTCCGCCTTCTACCCGCTGCCTTCCGCGGCACTGAAGGACCCGAAGACGTTCGGTGAAAACCCGGTTGGCAACGGCCCGTACAAGTTCGCCAAGGAAGGTTCCTGGGTACACGACCAGTCCATCTCCCTGGTCAAGAACCCTGACTACAACGGCCCGCGTGCTGCCAAGAACGGTGGCGTGACCTTCAAGTTCTACACGGACCCGGGTCCCGCTTACACGGATCTGCAGGCTGACAACCTCGACGTCACCGACGTCCTGCCTTCGAACGCGTTGAAGACGTACACCACGGACTTCCAGGATCGTAACTCCACCAAGCCGGTTGCCAACAACTCCACCCTGAACATTCCGGGTTACAACCCGAACTTCCAGGGCGAAGCAGGCAAGCTGCGCCGCCAGGCGCTGTCCCACGCCATCAACCGTGAAGAGATCACCAAGGTCATCTTCAACGGCACCCGCACGCCGGCCACTGAATTCACGGCTCCCGTGCTGGATGGATACAACGACAAGATCCCGGGCAGTGACGTCCTGAAGTTCGACGTTGCAAAGGCCAAGGATCTTTGGGCCCAGGCTGAAAAGATCAAGCCTTACGACGCCTCAAAGCCGCTGCAGATCGCTTCCAACACCGATGGTGGCAACAAGGAATGGATCGACGCCGTGGCCAACGGCTTCAAGAACAACCTCGGCATCCAGGCTGAAATCCAGCCATTTGCAAAGTTTGCTGAAGTCCTCGACCTGCGCAAGTCCCAGTCCCTTCCGGGCCTGACCCGCGCCGGCTGGCAGGGTGACTACCCGTCGCTCTACAACTTCCTTGGACCGGTGTGGGCAACCAACGCATCGTCGAACTACGAGAAGTACTCCAACCCGGAGTTCGACAAACTGCTCAAGGAAGGCCTTGCAGCCAAGACGCCTCAGGACGCCAACACCAAGTTCAACAAGGCACAGGAAATCCTGTTCCAGGATCTGCCCGGCCTGCCGCTGTGGTACCTGAACCGTCCGATTGTGTGGAGCAACAACGTCGTGAAGGCCGAGACCGGCTGGAACGGCGGCATCCTGTACTACAACATCGAGGCCAAGTAGTCCTCAGGATCTGAACTTGCCGTGAGGCATTGGGGGCCCGGCCATGGCGCCGGGCCCCCAATTGCTTGCTTCGGCAGGAAGGCAAACATGACACACCAACGCCCATCAAGCGGAAAGGGGTGACCTGTGGTTCGCTATATCTTGCGTAGGCTCCTCCAGGTAATTCCCGTTTTCCTTGGAACCACACTCCTTGTCTACTACATGGTGTTCGCCCTTCCCGGCGACCCCATTGCGGCGCTCTTCGGCGATCGCCAACCTCCTCAGAGCGTCATCGACGCCCTGAGGAACCAGTACAACCTCGATCAACCGTTCTGGGTGCAGTACGGGATCTTCCTGAAGAACCTGTTTACCTTCAACCTCGGCGTTGACTTTACGCAGCAACCCATTGCAGCCTCGCTGGCAAGGGCCTTTCCGGTGACGGCGATGCTTGCTATCGAAGCACTTATCATCCAGGCCGTCTTCGGCATCGCTTTCGGTGTTTTCGCCGGACTGCGCAAGGGCAAGTTCTTCGACTCCACCGTCCTGGTCGCCTCCCTGGTGGTGATTGCTGTTCCCACGTTCGTGCTCGGCTTTGTCTTCCAGCTCGTGTTCGGTGTCCAGCTCGGATGGGCAAAACCGACCGTTGGGGCCAACGCCGACTGGGGCAACCTGATCCTGCCTGCGGTGGTTCTAGGCCTTGTTTCCTTCGCGTACGTCCTGCGCCTGACCCGTGCATCGGTGAGCGAAAACATGAATGCCGACTATGTGCGGACCGCAACAGCCAAGGGGCTCTCGCGTCCGCGTGTGATCATGGCCCATATCCTGAGGAATTCGTTGATCCCGGTTGTGACCTACCTTGGTGCAAACCTTGGCGGCCTCATGGGCGGTGCCATCGTCACTGAAGGCATCTTCAACGTTCCGGGAGTCGGCAACAAGCTTTTCCAAGCCATTCAGCGCAGCGAAGGCCCCACCATCGTTGTGATCGTCAGTGTCCTTGTTCTTGTCTTTGTTGTCACCAATCTCCTGGTTGACCTCCTGTACGCCTGGCTTGACCCGAGGATCCGCTATGACCAGTAACACTGAACACTTCGTCGCCCCAATCGATGAGACTCCGCTGCAGGCCACGGACACCGTCAAGCTTGAACAAGCGCCCCTCAGCCTTTGGGCCGATGCCTGGCGCAAGCTGCGCCGGCGCCCGCTGTTCATCATCTCCGCTCTGCTAATCCTGCTGTTGACCACAGTTGCACTTTTCCCGGGCCTGTTTACGAGCGTTGCGCCCGACAGCGACTGTCAGTTGGCCAACTCGGAGGCAGGACCCACGTCCGGACACCCGCTTGGTTTCACGCTGCAAGGCTGTGACGTCTATTCGCGTGTCATTCATGGCACGCAAGCTTCGTTGTCCGTGGGCGTCCTGTCTGTGCTGTGCGTGATCGTCATCGGTGTGACCCTGGGTGCACTGGCCGGATACTACGGCGGCTGGCTCGATGCCGTACTTGCACGATTGGGTGACATCTTTTTCGCCCTCCCCATCATCCTGGGTGCCCTGGTCATTACGCAGCTGCCGTTCTTCCGGGAAAACAGGGGCGTCTGGACCGTCGTAATTACCATATCCATGCTGGCGTGGCCGCAGATGGCCCGTATTACGCGTGGTGCCGTTCTTGAGGTCCGCAACGCTGACTTCGTGACCGCAGCGCGTTCGCTGGGTGTCTCCAACTTCGGGGCGTTGCTGAAGCACGCGCTGCCGAACGCACTGGCTCCGGTGATCGTCCTGGCAACCCTGGAGCTCGGTGTCTTCATCGTTCTCGAAGCCACACTGTCCTTCCTGGGTGTGGGCCTGCCGCCGAGCGTGATGTCGTGGGGTAACGACATCTCGGCGGCCAACGCGTCCATCCGCACCAACCCCGGAATTCTGCTCTACCCGGCAGCGGCACTGTCCATCACCGTCCTGAGCTTCATTATGCTCGGCGACGCCGTCCGCGATGCTCTTGATCCCAAGAGCCGTCAGCGCTAAGGAGGCGAACATGGCTTCTGCCAACATTAGAATCGATGAAGTCGCGGCACAGGGAAGGCCAATCCTGGAAATCAAGGACCTGGCCATCACCTTCAGGACCGGCTCCGGTGAGGTCAAGGCGGTAAAGAACGCCCACTTGACCATCATGCCGGGCGAGACTGTCGCCATCGTGGGGGAGTCCGGTTCGGGGAAGTCGACGACGGCCCTCGCCGCCATTGGCTTGTTGCCTAACAACGGACGCGTCTCGGGTGGACAGATCCTGCTGGACGGCGAGGACATCTCCCATGCGCCGGAAAAGCGCATGATTGAACTCCGCGGCAGCCACATCGGCATGGTTCCCCAGGACCCGATGTCCAACCTCAACCCGGTCTGGAAGATCGGCTACCAGGTCCGCGAGACCCTCAAGGCCAACGGTCGTCCGGACGGACCCGAAGACGTTGCCCGCGCTTTGGCTGAGGCAGGTCTTCCCGATGCTGGACGGCGCGCCAAACAGTATCCGCATGAGTTCTCCGGCGGTATGCGCCAGCGTGCTCTCATTGCCATCGGGCTAAGTTGCCAGCCCAAGCTCCTGATCGCGGACGAGCCCACCTCTGCATTGGACGTCACCGTCCAGCGCAAAATCCTGGACCACTTGGATACCATGACCACGGAACTCGGTACGTCCGTGCTGCTCATTACCCACGACCTCGGCCTTGCGGCTGAGCGCGCAGACAAGGTAGTGGTCATGTACCAGGGCAACGTTGTTGAAGCAGGACCGTCCCTGGAGCTGTTGCGCAACCCGCAGCACCCCTACACGCGGCGTCTGGTGGAATCGGCACCGTCGCTCGCATCGCGCCGAATCCAGGTTGCCAAGGAACAGGGCGTGGAAGCCAGCGACCTCCTTGCTCCCGTCGTGGCAGCCAAGGCCCGTGCAACGGACGAGGTCCTGCAGATCAAAAACCTGCGCAAGGTCTACAAACTGCGGCAGGGGCTGGGCAAAACCGCGGACTTTGCCGCCGTGGATGACGTCAGCTTCCACGTCAAGCGCGGAACCACCACGGCCATTGTGGGCGAGTCCGGTTCGGGTAAATCCACCGTGGCCAAAATGGTCCTCCAATTGGAGAAGCCCACCGAGGGCCGGATTGTGTTCGACGGCGTGGATACCGCTGGGCTCAAAGGCAAGGATCTTTTTAAGTTCCGGCGCCGCGTACAGCCGATTTTCCAGGATCCTTACGGTTCCCTGGATCCGATGTACAACATCTTCCGGACCATCGAAGAGCCTCTACGTGTCCACAAGATCGGAAATGCGGCGAGTCGCGAAAAGAAGGTCCGCGAACTGCTGGACCAGGTGGCTTTGCCACAGTCCATGATGCAGAGGTATCCGAACGAGCTTTCCGGTGGGCAGCGGCAACGCATTGCCATTGCCCGGGCCTTGGCCTTGGATCCCGAAGTGATCATCTGCGATGAGGCCGTTTCGGCACTGGACGTCCTGGTCCAGGCCCAGGTGCTGAATCTCCTGGCAGACCTCCAGGACAACCTGGGCCTGACCTACCTCTTCATCACCCACGACCTCGCGGTGGTCCGCCAGATCGCGGACCACGTCTGCGTGATGGAAAAGGGCAAGCTGGTTGAGACGGGCAGCACGGACGATGTCTTCGACAACCCGCGCGAGGCTTACACGCAGGCCCTGTTGGATGCCATTCCCGGCGGCTCGCTGCTGCTGCCGCCCGCGGTGGCCTGACCGCCGTCGTACTCTCCGCCGACGAGAGAACAGCAAGAGCCGGTGGTACCCACATGTGGGAACCACCGGCTCTTGCCGTTAAGGAGTCGGCCCCACAACGGTGCCCTATTCGGCTGACACCGACGCGGCGGTGTCCGGGCGGGCTGTGAGGCCGAGCGCGGTCAATTCCCGCGCCAGAACACTGCCCAACTTCGCGTGGCCGGACGGCTTCATGTGGACGCCGTCCTGGAGGTCTGCAACGGCATCGTAGCGGGTCAGCCAGTCGCCCGCGCTGACAAACGGGATCGCTTGCTTGGCGGCGATCCGGCCAAGGAGTGCGTCCACCTCGGACCGGCGGCCACCACCATTGTCGGCTCCTCGGGCCAACGTCCCGATCATCGCCAGGCGAGCCCCCGGATAGCGCTTCCTGAGCGCAGCGAGGAGCCGTTCGGCGTTACTGGTGATCTGGGCATCGGTGGCCTTTTGTGAGGCGTCGTTGCCGCCACCCTGGACGACGATCAGGGGCGGATCTCCATAGGGCAACAACCAGTCCCCGCGCTGGAGGGCGTCGATGTAATTGCCCGTTTTGCCGTTGGAGGCAACGAATCCCGTGCCGCCCATGCCCACCACGTGCAATTTGTATCCAAGCGCGGAAATTCCCCTTTGCGGCCATGAGTCCTTGGGCATGGCTTGTGAATCGCCAATCAACACGGCCGTGTGGCGTACGTCGGCCAGGACTACTTCGTCGCGGTTGTTCGACGGATTCCTGTAGAGCGAGCCCACTGGCAGGTCCAGGGCACCCGGGGTGGGCGCTATCGTACGGGGTTTGTCCGCGGCGGACGTCTCGGCAGGAACGGGCGCGGCTGAGCGCGAGGGGGTGGATGGTGGGGTTGCTTGGTTTGGTCCGCAGCCGACCACCAGAACGCCAACGGCGATCAAGGGTGCGAGCAGGCGGAACGCGGCCGAGGCTTTGCGCATCGTTGGTCTCCGTATGGCACTGGTTCTGCAGCAATCATGGGGCAAAGGAAACAGAAAATCCAGCATCTTGACTGCCGGTTACTAAAGCGTGATGTGCTGTGATGGGCGCCACAATTAGGGCCTAAATGGCTTGCTTTTTAGGCTGATAAATGCAACTGCGTTTAGACTTGCTGTAGGTGCCCTGTGTCCCGGGGTCTTTTCGTTGTGTGTTCCGATCAGGTGATCAGGTATGCGCGCGGATACAAACAACTGACTTCACCACTGAAACGAGTCATCAACGCATGTCTGAAACCATCACCAACACTGCGTCGCGGAGCGATCTGCGCAACGTCGCGATCGTCGCACACGTTGACCACGGCAAGACCACCCTGGTCGACGCCATGCTCAAGCAGACCAACTCCTTCGCTTCCCACGGTGAGGTTGAGGACCGCGTCATGGACTCCGGTGACCTTGAGCGCGAAAAGGGCATCACGATCCTCGCCAAGAACACCACGGTTGCTTACAACGGCCCGTCGTCCAACGGCGAAACCATCACCATCAACGTCATCGACACCCCCGGCCACGCCGACTTCGGTGGCGAGGTAGAGCGCGGCCTTTCCATGGTCGACGGCGTCGTCCTTCTGGTCGACTCCTCCGAGGGTCCGCTGCCCCAGACCCGCTTCGTGCTCCGCAAGGCCCTTGCCGCGCACCTTCCGGTGATCCTCCTGGTCAACAAGACGGACCGTCCCGACGCCCGCATCGATGAGGTTGTCCACGAGTCCATGGACCTGCTCCTGGGCCTGGCTTCGGACCTTGCCGATGAAGTTCCGGACCTGGACCTGGACAAGGTCCTTGAGGTTCCGGTTGTCTACGCTGCTGCCAAGGTTGGCCGCGCCTCCCTGGACCAGCCGGACAACGGCTCCGCCCCGGAGAATGAGGACCTTGAGCCGCTCTTCAAGACCATCATCGAGCACATCCCTGCTCCCACCTACAACCCGGATGGCGTGCTCCAGGCGCACGTGACCAACCTGGACGCTTCGCCGTTCCTTGGCCGCCTCGCCTTGCTCCGCATCTACAACGGCACGCTCCGCAAGGGCCAGACCGTTGCCTGGGCCCGCGCCAACGGTGAACTCAAGAACGTCAAGATCACCGAACTCCTGGCCACCAAGGCGCTGACCCGCGTTCCTACCGAGTCGGCCGGTCCGGGTGAGATTGTTGCTGTCGCAGGCATCGAGGAAATCACCATCGGTGAAACGCTTACGGACGCCGAGAACCCGCAGCCGCTGCCGCTGATCACGGTGGACGACCCGGCGATCTCCATGACCATCGGTATCAACACCTCGCCGCTGGCCGGCAAGGTCAAGGGCGCCAAGGTCACGGCCCGCCAGGTGAAGGACCGCCTGGATAAGGAACTGATCGGTAACGTCTCCATCAAGGTTCTCCCCACCGAGCGTCCCGACGCCTGGGAAGTACAGGGCCGTGGCGAACTCGCCCTGGCAATCCTCGTTGAGCAGATGCGTCGCGAAGGCTTCGAGCTGACCGTTGGCAAGCCGCAGGTAGTCACCAAGACCATCGACGGCAAGATCCACGAGCCGATGGAACACATGACCATCGACGTCCCCGAAGAATACCTCGGTGCCGTGACCCAGCTCATGGCAGCCCGCAAGGGCCGCATGACCAACATGGCCAACCACGGCACTGGCTGGTGCCGCATGGAATTCATCGTCCCGGCCCGTGGCCTCATCGGCTTCCGCACCAAGTTCCTCACCGACACCCGCGGTGCGGGCATCGCGGCTTCCATCTCCGAAGGCTACGAGCCGTGGGCCGGTCCCATCGAATACCGCACCAACGGTTCGATGGTTGCCGACCGCGCCGGTGTTGTCACCCCGTTCGCCATGATCAACCTGCAGGAGCGCGGTTCCTTCTTCGTGAAGCCCACCTCTGAGGTTTACGAAGGCATGATCGTGGGCGAGAACTCACGCGCCGACGACATGGACGTCAACATCACCAAGGAAAAGAAGCTCACCAACATGCGTGCTGCTTCCTCGGACACCTTTGAGAACCTGACGCCGCCGCGCGATCTGACCCTTGAGGAATCCCTCGAGTTCGCCCGTGAAGACGAGTGTGTCGAGGTGACTCCGGAGGACATCCGTATCCGTAAGGTCATCCTCGATTCCAACGAGCGTGCCAAGGCCAACCGCGCCCGCGCCAAGGCATAGTCCAGCCCGGACCAATCCGGCTGTACCAGAAGAATGAACAAAGGAGTCGCCAGTGCGGCCCGTGGCATCGCCACGGCCGTGCCGGCGGCTCTTTTTGTTGCTGCGGCAGGCACGGCACTGCACCGGCAAACCGTGGTGCTCTCCGGCGTCGACGTCCCCTGGGGCGTCGGGGCAGCGCTGTTGCTGCTTGCGTCGGTCCAGTTGTGGTTGGCGGCATGGTCGGTTTCAGTTATTCCGACGGCGGTAGCTGGCGTAGTGGCCTATGCTGCCGTCGGTGCGTTGTCGTCCGGAGGACCCAGCAAACAGTTGTTGCTGGGCGACGCCATGGGCAACATCTGGGTGTTTGGCATTGCCGCGGTCACCTTGATCATGCTTGTGGTTGCCAGCCGGCTACGGATGCGCTGGCGCGGCGCTGCTCATACGCAGCGTCTGGCACGCAGCCGCTAACGCTGGCCGCGCCGCGGTGGAGGAGGAGGAGGAACTTCCTTTGCCGCGATGACCAACCCCAGCGGAATTTCGACGTCGGAGGTCCGCGTTCGTACGGTGCAGCTGCTTTCCGTGGTGGTCACCAGGTACCCCAGTGCGTCCGTGAGCCCGTCCTCGATCCTGTAGCGCACCACCACCCGGATGCCCGGCTGGGCCTTGAGCAGAAATTGTCTGGGTGGCAAATGCGGGGGAGTCACCGTTTCATACTAAGACGCGGGCTAGGTTGGCGTCATAGCACTGTTGGATAATAGGCTCAGAAGTTGAGTGTCCGGCATGCTGCCGGCCGTATTACCCCGGCTGTGGCCGGGACAAACCGTGGAGAGGTCTGGGACGTGACGTACGTAATCGCGCAGCCGTGTGTAGATGTCAAGGACAAGGCATGTATCGAAGAATGCCCTGTCGACTGCATTTACGAAGGTGAGCGTTCCCTCTACATCCACCCCGATGAATGCGTCGACTGTGGTGCCTGCGAACCCGTATGCCCCGTGGAAGCCATCTACTACGAGGATGACACCCCGGAAGAGTGGGCCGACTACTACAAGGCCAACGTCGAATTCTTTGACGACCTCGGTTCCCCGGGCGGCGCTGCGAAGATCGGCAACACCGGCAAGGACCACCCGTTCATTGCCGCCCTGCCCCCGCAGAACCAAGACCACTAAGGGCGGTTGCTTCCTTGATTTCCGCGGCACCGGCCTTTGGCCTTAACCTGCCCGACTACCCGTGGGAGGCCATGGCACCGTATGTCGCCACGGCCGCCAAGCATCCCGGGGGAGCAGTCAACCTGTCCATCGGAACACCGGTCGACCCCACTCCCGGCCTGATCCGGGATGCGCTGGCAGCGGCGTCGGATGCGCACGGTTACCCAACGGTGCATGGCACGGAAGCCTTGAGGCAGGCTGTCGTGGACTGGTTTGCCGCCCGCCGCGGAGTGGTCAACCTGGATCCGAAGGACGTTATGCCCACGGTGGGTTCCAAGGAACTCGTCGCCTGGTTGCCTTTCCTGCTGGGCCTTGGCAACGGGGACGTCGTAGTCAGGCCTACCGTTGCCTACCCCACATATGACATCGGTGCGATGCTGGCAGGAGCCACTGCCGTGGCGGCTGACAGCCTGGACGAACTGGATGCCGCCACGCGCGCAAGGGTTCGCCTGGTGTGGATCAATTCGCCGGGCAATCCCACGGGCAGCGTCCGGAGTGTCGAATCGCTCCGGGAGATCGTGGGCCAGGCACGCGAAGTCGGCGCCGTTGTAGCCTCCGACGAATGCTACGCCGAGCTTGGCTGGGGCGAATGGGATGTTCAGCGTGGGGGAGAAGCTGTCCCGAGCATCCTGGACCCACGGGTTTCCGGTGGTTCCACGGATGGCCTGCTGTGCGTCTATTCGTTGAGCAAACAGTCCAACCTGGCCGGCTACCGGGCTGCTTTCGTGGCTGGCGACTCCGCGATTATGGCCAACCTTGTTAACAGCCGGAAGCACGCAGGAATGATCGTGCCCTATCCGGTGCAGGAAGCGATGCGCGTCGCTTTGGGCGATTCGAACCACGTCCTTGCACAGAAGGATCTCTACCGCGGACGTCGGGAGAGGATCGTTCCGGCTCTTGAGAAGTTCGGATTGCAGATCCATGAGTCCAACGCCGGCCTCTATCTGTGGTCTACGGCCGGGGAAGCTACGTGGGATACGGTGGCCCGTTTTGCTGAGCTGGGAATCGTCGTAGGCCCCGGTGTCTTCTACGGTGATGCCGGTAACGGCTTCATCCGGGTGGCACTAACCGGCAGCGATGAACGCATTGACGCAGCCGTGGAGAGGTTAAGCGCAGGCTCATAACAATGCTGTGACTTGTGCCACAAGCCGCGTCATTTCGCCAGTAACCGGACGGAACGGATTAGTTCCGGGGGGTTACTGGCGGTAGCTTTTTAACTGACTATCAATGGTGGCCTTCAATAAGAAAGCACTGCGGTCGTTGGAGCCCTGCAACAGTGGGGCCGAAAACGGCGTCACCAGAAGTTGGTTGGACAAGCGTTCTATAGAGGCCCAGAGGCCTCATGAAGGGGACTCCATGACTGAGACCACCAGCGCGACACTGCGCCATGCCGGCGGCGAACTTGAACTGCCGCGCATCCAGGTTGTAGAAGGAAACGAAGGTTATGACGTTTCCAAGCTGCTGAAGCAGACGGGCGCCGTTGCCTATGACCCCGGCTTCATGAACACAGCGGCCACCACCTCGGCCATCACGTACATCGATGGCGACGCGGGCATCCTGCGCTACCGCGGGTACCCGATCGAGCAGCTCGCCCAGCACTCGAGCTTCCTGGAAGTTTCCTACTTGCTGATCTACGGCAACCTTCCCACTCCCACGGAGCTGGAAGCCTTCGATCAGCGCATCCGCCACCACACGCTCCTGCATGAGGAACTGAAGGGCTTCTTCGGCGGATTCCCGCGCGACGCCCACCCCATGCCGGTGCTTTCCTCGGCTGTTTCGGCGTTGTCCACGTTCTATCAGGACTCGCTGGATCCCTTCAACGCGGAGCACGTGGAAGTTTCCACCATCCGCCTCATGGCCAAGCTGCCGGTTATTGCCGCTTACGCCCACAAGAAGTCCATCGGCCAGCCGATGCTCTACCCGGATAACTCCATGAACCTCGTGGAAAACTTCCTGCGCCTGAGCTTCGGCCTCCCGGCCGAGCAGTACGAGCTGGACCCCGTTGTGGTCAAGGCCCTTGACCTGCTGCTCATCCTGCACGCTGACCACGAGCAGAACTGTTCCACCTCCACCGTCCGCTTGGTAGGTTCCTCCAACGCGAACCTCTTCGCCTCGGTATCCGCTGGCATCAACGCCCTCTTCGGTCCCGCCCACGGTGGCGCCAATGAAGCCGTGCTGAAGATGCTGCGCCAGATCCAGGCCGAGGGCATCAAGCCCGAGGACTACATGGAAAAGGTCAAGAACAAAGAAGACGGCGTCCGCCTCATGGGCTTCGGTCACCGTGTCTACAAGAACTACGATCCCCGTGCCAAGATCATCAAGGCAACGGCCCACGAGGTCCTGGGCAAGCTCGGCGGCAACGACGAACTGCTGGACATCGCCATGCGCCTTGAAGAGAAGGCCCTGGCTGATGACTACTTCATCCAGCGCAAGCTGTACCCGAACGTGGACTTCTACACTGGCCTGATCTACAAAGCGATGGGTTTCCCGGAGAAGATGTTCACTGTCCTCTTCGCCATCGGCCGCCTCCCGGGCTGGATTGCCCAGTGGCGCGAAATGATCAACGATCCCCAGACCAAGATCGGCCGCCCGCGGCAGCTCTACACAGGGGAGCCGGAGCGCAACTACCCGGCCAACTGATTCGGCAACAGCGTCAATCACGACGGCGGCCGCCCACCTCACGCGAGGTGGGCGGCCGCCGTCGTTGGTTCCGCCTGTGATAAAGCAACGCGGGGTCACTTAGGGCCCATAAAGCAGGCCGAAATGGGCCCTAAGTGACCCCGCGTTGTTATTAGGAAGCGTTGTACCCGTAGGGGTTGTTCTTCTGCCAGCGCCAGTGGTCCTCGCACATCTGGTCCACAGTCTTCGTGGTGGACCATCCGAGGTCTGCGAGGGCGGAAGAAGCGTCAGCCCAGAAGGCGGGGAGATCGCCGGCGCGGCGGTCGGTGATCTCGTATGGAATCGGCCGGCCTACGGCCTTCTCGAATGAACGCAGGACCTCCAGAACGGACGAACCGCGGCCCGAGCCAAGGTTCCAGCGGCGGACTCCCGCCCGATCAGCGATGAAGTTCAGTGCCGCTACGTGACCTTCGGCGAGATCCACGACGTGAATGTAGTCGCGCTGGGCTGTTCCATCGGGGGTGTCATAGTCGCCGCCGAAAACCATGAGCTTCTCGCGGCGTCCCACGGCAACCTGGGCGATGAAGGGGACAAGGTTGTTGGGGATGCCCTGGGGGTCCTCGCCGATGCGTCCGGACGGGTGCGCGCCAACCGGGTTGAAGTAGCGCAGCAGTGCGATATGCCAGCGGTCGTCCGCATTGCCCAGGTCCGACAGGATGTCCTCGATCTGTTCCTTGGTACGGCCGTATGGGTTGTTGGCACCGATTTCCATCTTCTCGATGTACGGGATGGGATTGTGCTCGCCATAGACGGTTGCGGAGGAGCTGAACACGATGGAACGGACGTTGTGCTTGTCCATGGCCCGGAGCAGGTTCAGGGTCCCCACGATGTTGTTGTAGTAGTACGCCAATGGCTCCTGAACGGATTCGCCCACGGCTTTTAGTCCTGCGAAATGGATCACGGCATCGATCTGGTGCTGGTCGAACACGGCCTCGACGGCGGGCTCGTCCACCAGGTCGACCTTGTGGAAGGCCGCTGTCTTGCCAGTGAGCTCGGAAACCCGGCGCAGGGACTCTTCGCTGGAGTTCACAAGGTTATCGAGCACGACGACGTCATGGCCGGCTTCCTGAAGGGACAGAACGGTGTGTGAGCCGATGTAGCCGGTGCCACCCGTGACAAGAATTTTCATGGTGTCTACGCTATCGGAAATCGGAGCCACGCCGCTCAGTGTTGAGCGGTGTTGAAGCACGTTCGTGCTAAAAAATACTGGTGCCCAAAATTGTTGATGCCGAAGTCCGGCGCCAGGAAGTTGTCCAAGCTGTCTTCAGGATCATCGCAAGCGACGGTTTGGAGCGGGCATCCCTTCGTGAAGTAGCTGATGAAGCCGGGCTGGCCGTCGGCTCAGTGCGGCACTATTTTGCCAGCAGCGACGAGCTACTCGCGTTCTCCTTTGCCTCCGTCATCGACCGCATCAGCGCCCGGCTGGAGTCAGCTTTTCTTGCCGTTGAAAGCGAAACTCCGGGCAGCGCCGGGCAGCACGCCGCGGTGTTGAACCTCTTGGGTCAGTTCCTTCCCTTGGACGAACAGCTCGCTATGGACGCCTGCGTTTGGATGGCCTTCCGCCACGCTGCGCGAATCAAACCCGCCCTGGCTGCCGAGGCCGAACGTAGCCACCGCGCAGTCGCTGCCATTGTGGGACGCCTCATCATGCTGCTGAGCCCCGGCGAAGCCGCAGCCCGGCAAAGCCTCGTCACAGAGGCTGAGCGGCTCCTGGCCACCATGGACGGCCTTTGCATGCACGCCCTGCTCCAGCCGGAATGGATGACGGCCGAGATGTGCAGTGACGTCCTCACGGCTCATCTCGCGGCTTTCGCTCCGGCGCCGGCCACGCAATAGACTGACCGGCCACGCCATAGGCAGTCCAGCCACGCCATTGACTGTCCCGGCGTCCCGCGGATGTCCGCAGGAGGACCAATGTGCCGCTCGGCAAGCAGTGCGTCCCGCACCGTTACCGTAGCAAGCCAACGGGAATAGACTGGGACATGTCGGGAACCTGCCAAGGGAGGAATTCGGATGCATGAGTCAGGCGGCCCGGGATGGCGCATCACCATGGACACGTCCGGGCCGATGCTCATCGCCCTGTACTTGCGCGATGTAGCTGGACTCGACGGTGCCGGAAAGCCGTTGCTGTCGCACGCTGCTCCCAAGGTCCGCCATGCCGACCATAGTCACCTCACCTCGGATGTGGGCGGAATCAACGCCCTGAAAACCGAGTGGGAGGCCTGGTGGGAAAAGCTCGTGAAGACCTATCCCGACCCCGCACTTGAGCTCGCGCCACCCAGTTTCAAGGCCTTCGGCAATTCCCCTGCCCTCCAGCGTGTCCTTCAGGCACACTTTGGCTCAGCTTTGGGATGGGCAACAGACAGGATCGATGAATACGCAAAGATCGAGGCAGAGCGCGAAGCCAACGGGGTCACGGGAGTCCTGAACGAGATGGTGGAGGACCGGCTTCTGGAAGTCGGGCGTAGTTCGCGGGACTTTGATCTCACCATCATCGAGTTGCCGCTCAACGAACCCCGTGCCTGGTACTTGGAGCCCAGCACCATGATCATGAGCCACAAGCTGCTGTCCGAGCCCGATGTCTTCCGCAGCTATGTCCAGCCTGTGGTGGAGATACTGGCCTAGGTAGCGGCTTTGCACCCCCTATGTACCAGTTAGGTAGTGGGTGCCGAGACCGTGATGGTCACTGACTCAGACGGTGCCGCCGACGCAATCCACCCGCTGCGTTTTTCCCTGTTCCACGTCTGGCCGCCAACATCCACTTGCGTGATGGAGAGGGACTTGGCATTGGCCACTGCCCAATGGGCAACTGCCCATGCTTGCGTACCGGTGATATCCAGTTGCACCGAGCGGCCCTGGACTGTGGCGCGCTGGGGGCCGAACGCCGTCGTCAGTTCTTGTACGACGGCGGCAGGGTCACCAGCTGCTTCAGGCATCCGGAGTTCACAGGTCAGCGCGGATTCGGAATGACCGGTGAGGGCAGAAGCGAAGGCACGCCCCATGTTCTCGTGCTGGGCGTATGCCCGAGGGAACGCGGAGCGCTGGACCTGCTGGGCTGCCTGGGTAATTTCCATGGTCTCGTAACCGGGAATTTTGATGAGGCCGTTATAGAAGGCGTTTGTCGCATAGACGGGGTCCATGACCTGTGCCTCGGTTCCCCAGCCTTGCGATGGCCTCTGTTGGAACAACCCGCGGGAATCAGGTCCTGCATCGTCACCATAATTGATGTTCCGTAGCTTGGATTCCTGCATCGCGGTGGCGAGGGCTATGCTTGCCGCCCTTGGTGGAAGTCCGCGCTGAACGGAGATAGCCGTGATGAGCGAGGCGTTGGCCGCCTGGTCGGTAGCCAACTCGTAGCTTTCGGAACCCATGACGGCGAGGCAGCGCTCCGAGACCAGGGTCTCGGAGCGCTGCAGTATGGCAACTATCGCGTAGATAGCACCGGCCACGAGGGCCAGCGCAAGCACCGCAACAATGGCGCGGCGGAACCGGCGCATTGCTTGTCTTCTGCTAGTTGGCGTGGAGTGCCTCGTTCAACTCCACGGTCTGGCCCTTGCGGGGCAGGACTTCCACGCCACCGGTTGTGGAGTTGCGGCGGAACAGCAGGTTGGGAACACCGGAAAGCTCGACGGCTTTGATGATCTTGCTGGTATCTTCACCGTTCTCATCCTTGGGACCAGGCACACGGACGCGGGTGCCGGCGGTGACGTAGAGGCCGGCTTCCACCACGGAATCGTCGCCGATGCTGATGCCGACGCCGGAGTTTGCACCAAGCAGAACGCGCTCGCCCAAGGCAATCTTTTCCTTGCCTCCGCCGGAGAGCGTACCCATGATGGAGGCGCCGCCGCCGACGTCCGTGCCGTCACCGGCCACCACTCCAGCGGAGATGCGGCCTTCCACCATGGACGTGCCGAGGGTTCCGGCGTTGAAATTCACGAAGCCTTCATGCATCACAGTGGTGCCCTCAGCGAGGTGCGCACCCAAACGGACGCGGTCAGCGTCGGCGATCCGCACGCCTGTGGGGACCACGTAGTCAACCATGCGCGGGAACTTGTCAACCCCGTAAACCACGACGTTGCCGCGCTTACGCAGGCGCGCACGCGTCATTTCAAAACCTTCGACGGCGGCTGGACCGAAGTTGGTCCATACGACGTTGGGGAGCTTGCCGAAGACGCCATCCAGATTGATGCTGTTGGGCTTGACCAAGCGGTGCGAAAGGAGGTGAAGACGCAGGTAAGCATCGGCGGTGTCGGCCGGCGCGGCGTCGAGGTCGATCTGGGCGAAGACCACTTTTTGCTCGGTACCGCGATCGGCGTCTTTGCCGTCGTCGGCCAGGGCGGTGAGTGCGGGATCGGCATTCTCGACGTCGCGAAGGGTTTCAGCGGCTACACCCAGGGCAGGCGCCGGGTACCAGACATCCAGCACGGTTGCTTCCCCGGACGGCGAGGTTGCGATGGTGGCGAGGCCGAATCCGTAGGCTGATCGGTGGTTTGCGGGCACAGCAGAGGAAGCAGTTTCAGTCATGGCCCCAGTGTATCGACCGCCCATGGCACGGCTGAAACCCGTCTCACCCCGGGGTAGGTCGCATTTGTTGCCCGGAACACAGCGGCCCGGAGCGTTAAGGTGGAGTGGTGACCCTTAACCCTGCCCCCGCCCTGCTGGACCTGCGCCAGGACGTCGCCTTGCTGACCGCCGCGCTCATCGATATCAACAGTGTCTCCGGCAACGAGACTACGCTCGCCGATCTCGTCGAGGCCGGCCTGCGCGCCATCCCCGAATACACCGTGGTGCGCGACGGCGACGCCATCGTTGCCCGAACCGAACTTGGCCGCTCCGAGCGCGTCATCCTCGCTGGACATTTGGACACTGTGCCGCTGCCCACGGTGGAAGGCTCGTTGGGCACCGTTCCGGCGACGTGGGAGTCGGGCATCCCCGGGGAAGGTGTGCTTTATGGCCGCGGGACTACCGACATGAAGGGCGGCGTTGCCGTGCAGCTCGCACTCGCGGCGACCCTGTTCGACGACGGCAAAGAGCCGGACAAGGATGTCACCTTTGTCTTCTACGACCACGAGGAAGTGGAGGCAGTCAAGAGTGGCCTGGGCAGGCTGGTCCGCAACCATGGCGACCTGCTCCTGGGGGACTTCGCCATTCTCCTCGAGCCCACACACGGCACAGTTGAAGGGGGCTGCAACGGAACCAGCCGGTTCGAAGCGACCACCATCGGCGAAGCCGCCCACTCGGCCCGTGCGTGGATGGGAAGCAACGCCATCCACGCTGCTGCACCAATCCTCGCCCGCCTCGCAGCCTACGAGCCGCGGACCATCAACGTGGACGGCCTCGACTACCGGGAGAGCCTCAATGCGGTCAGGATCAATGGCGGCACGGCAGGCAACGTCATTCCGGACCGCTGCGTCGTAGAGATCAACTACCGCTTCGCTCCGGACAAGACGCCGGACCAGGCCGAGGCCCACGTGCGGGAGCTCCTGGAGGGATTCGACGTCGTTCGAACGGACGCTGCTGCCGGCGCCCGGCCCGGACTGAACCACCCTGCAGCTGCGTCTTTCGTGGCCGCAGTCGGCGCGGAACCAAAGCCCAAATACGGTTGGACCGACGTCGCGCGTTTCAGTGAGCTGGGCATCCCGGCCGTGAACTTCGGACCCGGGGATCCATTGCTGGCACATAAGGACAATGAACATGTCGACGCCGGTGCCGTCCGGGAATGCCTTCGTGTTCTCCGGTCGTGGCTGGTTCGCTAAGGTCCAAATGCACTCTGCAAGCACATAAAAAGAAGGTCCGCAGCCGAATGAACGGCTGCGGACCTTCTTTTCATGACTAACGGAATGTTCCCGGTTCTACTTCGCTTCAGATCCCGGGACGTTTACCTCAAGGTCAACGGTCTTGATGGCCGAAGCCATACCTCCTGCGGCCTTCTTGGAGCCGCGCCTTTCGATCCAGATCGCAAGTCGGGAAACTGACAGGTTGATCAGGATGTAGATCGCGGCGCCAACGAAGAAGGCGGAGAACAGCAGGCTGGGTTCCAGGTCCGAGATCAGCTTCACCTTACGCAGCAGTTCCTCGTAGGCCACGATGTAGCCAAGCGAGGTGTCCTTGAGGAGGACGACCAACTGTGCAATGAGTGAGGGGAGCATGCGGCGGATTGCCTGGGGGAACTCGATGCTCATCCTGGACTGGAAGCTGCGCAGGCCAATGGCCAAACCTGCCTCGCGTTGTCCCTTGGGAAGTGACTGTATGCCTGCCCTCAGAATTTCGGCAAAGATCGCCGCGTTGTAGAGGACCAGGCCGCTGACAACTGCTATGAAGGGGCTGGTGGCGAACACCAGCAGCACGAAGAGGATCATGAGCACCACTGGCATACCGCGGAGGAACTCAAGGACCACCTGCGTGGGCACCCGGATCCACGAGATCAGCGAGATACGGAGCAAACACAGTGCGACTCCGAGGGGGAAGGCAATGACGGCTGCAATGCCGGCTGCCTGCAGGGTGGCAAGGACGCCGTAGCCGAGCTGCGTCCATACGTCCTTTGCAGACTCGTTAACAAAGACTTCCCAACGGGAGGCGTTGAATATGCCCTGCGAAGACAGGATGACAATGGCTCCCACCACGCCACCGGCAATGATGATGGACCCGACAACTGAACCAATGAGGGAAACGCGGCGGGCCTTGGGGCCTGGTACGTCATAGAGAACCGAAGTCATCGGGCAATCGCCACCTTTTTCTCGACGAAGTGGGCCAACAAGCCCAGAGGCACTGTGATCAGCAGGTAGAAGAATGCCACACCGATCAAGATCCACATGACTGCGTCACCATGGCTGTTTGACAACTGCAGGCCGTAGCCGAAGAGCTCCAGGACAAAGAAGGCACCCGCCACGGATGAGTTCTTGACCAGCGCAATCATGATGTTGATCAACGGGGGTACAACGGTGCGAACGGCCTGGGGCAGGACCACCAGGCCCAAAACCTGCGTGAACGTCATGCCAATGCTGCGGGCTGCCTCGGCCTGTCCGACCGGGACGCTGTTGACGCCGGATCGCACAGCTTCAGCAACAAATGCTGCGGTGTAGCTGCTCAACGCGATGATGGCGGCCACTTCAAATTGTTCAAACTTGACGCCAAGCCGGGGAAGCACGATTGCTGAGAAAAAGAAAATTATTGTGAGTGGGGTGTTTCTGGCGACTTCAACATAAAACGTGCTGAAGCCCCGTAAGGCTGCCACGGGCGAGACACGCATTGCGGCGAGCAGAGTACCTGCTGCCAGCGCGATCACGCCGGACACGACGGCTAGAAACAGGGTTCGGAGAAATCCGTCCCAATATTGGGGGAGGCTTTCGAAGATGGCGTCCATTGGCTTCCTTCGGCTGCGGCGGAAAGGTAGGGAGTCCTCAAGGTCGGTGGCTGCCGCCCTTCCCACGAGGGGAGGGCGGCAGCCACCGGCTTCCGACTAGTAACGGTCGATCTTGGGCAGCTCAGGAGCGGTCTTGATGACCTTTCCTGCTGTTGCTTCCCAGGCCTTCTTGTAGGTGCCGTCCTTGGCGAATTCCTCCAACTGGTCATTGATCCAGTTGCGGAAGACCGTGTCGTCCTTCTTCAGGCCGATGCCGTAAGGCTCTTTTGTGAAGGTTTGGTCCGAAGCGAGCTTGAAGGCGTCCGGTTCCTTGTCAACGTAACCGGCGAGGATCACGTTGTCCGTGGTGACGGCGACAACCTGCTTGTTGCGCAACGGCTCCAGGCAAGCGGTGTAGTTGGCGGCCGGAACCAGTTCGGCGCCGTACTTTTCAACGATGGTCTTGGCTGGCGTGGAACCCGTAACGGAGCAAACTTTCTTGCCCTTCACGTCCTCGGGCTTGGTGATGGAGTTGTCGTCCTTGTTCACCAACAAAGCCTGGCCGGCTTCGTAGTACGGACCCGCGAAGGCGACCTTCTGCTTGCGAGCATCGTTGATCGTGTAGGTGGCAATGACGATGTCAACGCGGCCCTGCTCGATGAACGGTTCACGGTTGGCGGAAACAGTTTCAACCCATTCGATCTTGTCAGGTTCAATGCCGAGCTTGGCGGCGATGGCCTTGCCGATTTCGACGTCGAAGCCGACAGGCTTGCCGTCAAGGCCCTTCTGGCCGAACAGCGGCTGGTCAAACTTGGTACCAATGGTGATCTTCTTGGCCTGGTTCAACTTCGCCATCGTGGTACCGGCCTCGAAGCTCGCCGAGGCAACAGGCGGAGTGGTGGTGCCACTGCCTCCACCACAGGCGCTCAGCGAGAGGGCCAGTGCAGCCGAAGCGGCCACCAGGAGAGATTTCCTCCGGGTAATAAAAGCCTTCTTCATGACATTCCTTTCATTGGTTGGCCGTCGTACGGCCTGGGTGCGGTCCGTGCGGGCCTGGATGCGGGTCAGCAGGGAGCTAGTGGGTCAGAAGCTTGGACAGGAAGTCCTTGGCGCGGTTGCTCTGCGGATTGGTGAAGAATTCCTCGGGTGTTGAATCTTCCACGATCTGGCCATCGGCCATGAACACGACGCGGTCGGCTGCCTTGCGGGCAAAGCCCATCTCGTGGGTAACCACGATCATGGTCATGCCTTCCTTTGCCAACTGGATCATGACGTCCAGGACCTCATTGATCATTTCGGGGTCCAGAGCCGAGGTTGGCTCGTCGAACAACATCACCTTGGGCTTCATGGCAAGTGCGCGGGCAATGGCCACGCGCTGTTGCTGGCCACCGGAGAGCTGCGCGGGGAGCTTGGGAGCCTGGTGGCCGACGCCGACACGTTCCAGGAGGGCCATGGCCTCCCTTTCCGCCGTGCCCTTGGCGACGCCCTTCACCTTGATCGGTCCCAGCGTGACGTTCTCAAGGATCGTCTTGTGGGCGAACAGGTTGAAGGACTGGAAGACCATTCCCACGTCTGCACGCAGGTGGGCGAGTTCCTTGCCTTCTTCCGGGAGCTTCTTCCCGTCGATCGCGATGTCGCCGTCGTCGATCGTTTCCAAACGGTTGATGGCACGGCACAACGTGGACTTTCCGGAGCCGGACGGCCCGATGACCACGACGACTTCACCCTTCCGAACCTGGAGGTTGATGTCTTTGAGGACGTGCAATTGACCGTAGTGTTTGTTGACGCTGTTCAGGGAGACGAGCGCATCGCCGGACACTTGAGTAGTCATAGGACGAATCTAGCGAACAAAGACACAATTATGACCACGGTCACGGCAAGTTCCTCCAGATCGTGACTGAACAGAAACCTGCCCTCCAGCGATATACCAGACTGCAATGCAAGAACCGCGTCGTAGCGTCTTCGCTTGCATTCATCCGCGCTAGCCTTGGGCAATGAGCATTAGCCAGCACCCGATTTCCGGCCCCGACGCGAATGGCCACGTCGCGGGCGTCAATGTGCCCCTGCCTTCGGAGATTCCACCGGCCAAGCACAAGGGTCCTTTGGAACTGCGACGCAAACAGGCAGACACGGGAATGTCCGATCAGCATTTACTGGACACGAGCGGTGCCGGGCAATTCATCCACACCGATCCCTGGCGCGTCCTGAGGATTCAGAGCGAATTCGTTGAGGGCTTTGGGGCCTTGGCCGATATTGGTCCGGCGGTCAGTGTTTTCGGTTCTGCCCGTACCAAACCGGGAACCGAGTACTACGAGATGGCAGTGGATGTAGGACGCAAGCTCGCCGAAGCCGGGGTCGCAGTGATCACCGGCGGCGGTCCGGGCTCCATGGAAGCCGCCAACAAGGGTGCTGTTGAGGGCAACGGCGTATCCGTCGGGCTGGGCATTGAGTTGCCGTTCGAGCAGGGCTTGAACCAGTGGGTGGACCTGGGCATCAACTTCCGGTACTTCTTCGCCCGCAAGACCATGTTCGTGAAATACGCCCAGGGCTTCGTCGTCTTGCCCGGCGGACTTGGAACCTTGGACGAGCTGTTCGAGGCAATGGTCCTGGTACAGACACGAAAGGTGACATCGTTCCCGATCGTGCTGCTGGGTGTCCGCTTCTGGGGTCCAATGATTGAGTGGATCCGGGACACTTTGGTTGCTGAAGGGATGGTGTCTGAAAAGGACCTGGACCTGATCCAACTGGTGGATGACCCTGCCGATGCCGTCCACCGCGTCTTGCACGGTGCTCCGCTTCCGGCCACCACCAATGGAAACCAGCGCCCGGAGTAGGCGGCTGTTTCTGGCACGATGGTGGCTGTGAGCTTTTTCCTGGTGTTTGTCGCGATTGTCCTCATTGGTGCCGCATTGTATTTTGGGGCCGCCATCATCCGTGGCGGCTCCGTCGGAGCGGGCCTGGATGACCCGGTGCCCAACTTGCCTCCGGTGCTGCTCCCGGAGAAGGCCGCAGCCACAGACATCGACGCCGTGCGCTTTGCGCTGGGGCTGCGTGGTTACCGCATGGACCAGGTGGACCAGGTCCTTGATGAGTTACGGGACCAACTGGTGGCCAAGGACCGTGAGATCGAGAGACTCAGCGCGTTGGTCCAATCAAAGCTTGAGAATGGCGGCGCCCAGCGGACCACGCCGTGAGTACAACTCCACGTATCCGTTTTGGCGGGGAGGGACCTACTGCCCGCCTGTCGCGCGGTATCTCCGCCGCGGGAGCCCGGATGGCACAGTGGCCGTGGTGGCTGCAGGTTTCGTTGGTTTTTGTCGTGGCCCGGGTGGTCAGTGCCTGCATCTTTATGGCGGCTGCCGTTCATCAGGGAGTGAATCCTTGGTTCCCGCCCGCCCCCGACTACTGGAACTTCATCACTATCTGGGATGCGCGCTGGTATTCCCAGGCAGCGGACAACGGCTACCCCTCCGTGCTCCCGGTGGATGCAAACGGGGTAGTCAAGGAGAACGCCTGGGCCTTTTATGCCCTGTTCCCGTTTCTTGGACGGGGACTCTCCGCCATTACGGGACTCGGGACTCTGCAGGCCCTCACTGCCATAGCCATGGTTGCGGGCCTCGGTGCTGCCTTGGTGATCTTCAAACTATTCAGGGAAGCAGCCAGCCGGCGCACTGCGATGTGGGGCGTCATCTTCGTGTCCGCATTCCCGGTCTCCCCAATTCTCCAGGTACCCTACGCAGAATCCCTGAACCTCCTGCTGCTGTCCGGCTCATTGCTTCTGGTGGTCCGGCGACGCTACGTGACAGCCATACCTGTAGTGCTGTTGATGTGTTTGTCCAGGCCCACGGGAGTCCCCTTCGCTGCCATGCTGGGCCTCCTCCTGGTCTGGCGGCTCTGGCAGCACTTCAGGCCATCAGAAAATGATGACAAGCCCCGGGCAATGGCTTCGTCCGCGCCGGAACTCCTGTCCCTGGGCGCCCTGGTGCTGGCAACCGGACTCGGAGCCCTGGCCTGGCCGGCTATAGCCTGGGCAGTCACGGGGGACCCCAGCGCCTATACGCGGACGGAAACTGCCTGGCGAGGACACGATCTGGTGCCCTTCAAGCCGTGGTTCGATACCGGACGGATGCTGTTCGGTCCGGTTCTTGGCGTGTTGGCGCCCTTCGTTTTCGTCGGCTTGTTCGTGCTGCTGATGATTTCAAAGCCTGTTCGCGCACTGGGAACGGAAATGCGACTTTGGTGCGCCTGCTACATGGGTTATTTGCTGGTATTCCTGCATCCCCAGACCAGTACTTTCCGGATGTTGCTTCCTCTTTTCCCGCTTGCCCTCGGTGCGGCGCTGCTGTCCGGGTCCAAGGCATACAGGGGAACCGTCGTCGTCATGTTTGTCCTCCTCCAGATCGTCTGGGTGGTTTGGCTTTGGGCCTGGGCGCCATTGCCTGGAGGCGGAGACTATCCGCCATAACCGGACCGCCCGCCGTCGGGAAGTGTGTTTGTTCCGTGTGGGGGTAATTAGTCCATTGATTCGCTACGGAGCAGTAAGTACGGGATAATGGAATACGAGCAAGGACAAAAGCACCTAAAAGTGCCCGGCCAAGGCGGCCTCCCAAGCGGTGCCGCCGGCTGCAATTGCGAAGCGGATCCAGCCCGGCCGGGTTGGGCGTGACTTGGGACAAATGGAGGGGATTTTCCTAATGGCGGCTATGAAACCACGTACTGGCGACGGCCCTATGGAAGTAACCAAAGAGGGACGCAGCCTGATCATGCGTGTGCCGCTCGAAGGCGGAGGACGGCTTGTAGTCGAGCTCAATGCCGCGGAGGCGGAGAACCTCAAGGAATGCCTCGTAGGCGTTACCGAATAGATTCATAGGCAGGCTGGATTCAAAAGACCAGGGCCCGGCGGGAGCCGGAGCCCTGCTTTTGTTTAAGCAGCAGCGTGTTTCTTGGGGGCCGTTCTTTAAGAATGTCCGCTAAATGGCAATTGCCTATTTTTTGACGGCCACCAGAAGTCCGTCGCCGGTGGGAAGCATCGCAGAGGCCAGGCGGTCGTCGTCGCGAATGGATTTGCCAACTTGCCGAAGAACCACAGTGGTGGCGTCGCGGGCTGCCGGATTTGAGACGCGGTCCTTATCCAAGGCGTCGTTGATCACCAAGGTGCCACCGGTCTTGAGCAACCGGACAGCCTGTTCAACGTAGCGGGGAAAGTTCGGCTTGTCGGCGTCGATGAAAACAAGGTCATAGGCGGAGTCCGTGAGGCGTGGGAGGACGTCGGCGGCCCTTCCTGAGATGGTCCGGGTACGGTTGGCGGGGCTGCCCGACTCCAGGAAGGCTTCGCGGGCGGCCTTGAGGTGTTCGACATCGACGTCGATGGTGGTCAGGACGGCTTGTGGACCCAGGCCCCGCAACAGGCAAACACCTGAGACCCCCGCGCCCGAGCCAACCTCAACTACTGTCTGTGCCTTTGAAGCCGCGGCAAGGACTGTCAACACCGCGCCAACGCCGGGGCTGATGGGCTTGACTCCCAGCTCGAAGGACCTCTCCCGGGCGCGCAACAACACGTCATCTTCAGCAGGCAGATCTTCTGCATAGGACCAGCTGGTTGACTTGTCGGCACTCATGAAGGGTTCGCTTTCCGCGCGTAGGGGTGTCTGTACCAGCCTACTGTGTCCGGTGATCCAAACCCCCTGTTCGCACCCGTCCCGGGATTGTGTCTGCGGCAGGATTTCGCCTTGCGTGGAAAATGTGCCTTAGTCAGGAAATTCCCAGACAAACTTGGGATGATATTGATCCGGTCATCCACGTGGTGGGCGGCACCGGAGGAGTCCGGTGAACCACAGTTTGAGGGGAGTGGACGATGCCGGCATCGCATGCTGCGCCAGTCCAGATATCGGAGAGCCTTGAGGCCGTTACGGACTGGGTCGCGCCCAGCTGGGAGGACGTGGTCGCCAACCACTCCGCCAAGGTGTACCGCCTTGCCTACCGCCTGACCGGAAATAAGTTCGACGCCGAGGACCTCACCCAGGAGGTGTTTGTCAGGGTTTTCCGTTCGCTGGAAAACTTCAAGCCGGGCACCCTGGACGGGTGGCTGCACCGGATCACCACCAACCTTTTCCTGGACCAGGCACGTCGTAAGAGCCGGATCCGCTTTGACGCCCTCGCCGAGGACGCCGAATCACGCCTGCCGGGCCGTGAGCCAGGCCCCGAGCAGAGCTTCGAACACAACAACTTGGACCTTGATGTCCAGCGTGCGTTGGAAGAACTGCCACCGGATTTCAGGGCTGCCGTTGTTCTATGCGATCTTGAAGGATTGTCCTATGACGAGGTGGCGGAGGCGCTGGGCGTGAAGCTGGGCACCGTCAGGTCCCGTATCCACCGTGGCCGCACCATGCTGCGGGAGAAGCTCGCCCACCGTGACCCCCGTCCGGCTGAAGCCCGCAAGCCCCGCCTGAAGATGCCCCGCATCGCCAGCATTCTTTAGGTAGTCGATGCCTCGACGCCACATCCGTCCGGGTGCCCTGTCACGTCGCAAACTGGCTGCACGTTACAAACTGGCTGCCCTGCGCCACACCCGGAACCCGGAGCACCTTCGGCATTGCCCGGAGTGCCGTGCTGCCCTGAACAGGGAGCGGCAGTATCTTGAACGGCTCCGCGGAGCAGCGGTGCCCGAAGCCAGCCAGGACCTGACCGCGCGTTTGCTCCAGCACACACAACGACTCGCGGATGAGCAGGCCGCGCCGGTCGCAAATCCACGGACCAGGCGTGGTGCATGGCGGGCCCTTCGAATCGCCGGCGTGGCCGCGGGCACTCTCACGGCAAGTGCAGGTGCGCTGGGCCTTGCCGCATATGCGGTGGCAGGAGATACCGCGCCGCAAGCAGCCATCGGTGCAGGCAACGGCGCTTCATCCCTTTCCAGTGCATTTACCGGCGGCCCCGCGGAACTGATGATGACGTCGGAATCCGTGGCGACGCCGGACTTCCGCCCCACCGGGCCCGTGAATTTGAGTTCCGAACAGTTGGATGCCCTGCGGGACCAGGGATGGGCCTGTCCTGAACTTGGCGGTATGGGCTTCCACGTCGTAGCCGCCAAGGCCACCATGCATAACGGTCACCCGGCAGTGGAACTCCGGCTTGAAAGCAACGGCCATTACGCCACTGTCGTGGAAGAGCACCTGCAGGGTTCGGACATCGCCGTCACTGGACGACCGGCATCGGCGCAACTCTCCCTCACGCAGGGGACGCCGTGGGAGGCTGTATACCGGACCTCCGCAGCAGTCCTCAGCTACTCATCGGACCTCCCGGCTGATGTAGCCGACGACGCCGTTCCCGAGTTGGTTCGTGCAGGGGACTCCATGGTCAGCAACAAAGCTCCGCAAGCCTCCGAGACGTGGTCCGAACGGATGATCCGCGGCCTCCGGACACTGCTCCGTCCCGCTGGTTTATGACCGGCACCACAGACAAGGTAATCTTCGTAGCGTGCTTGGAATCAACGGCCCGGAGTTCATACTCCTTCTGATTATCGGCGTACTCGTCATCGGTCCCAGCCGTTTGCCCGAATACACTCAAAAGCTCGCAAACCTGGTGAAGGAAGTCCGCCGGATGGCCTCCGGGGCACGCGAGCAGATCAAGGAAGAAGTCGGCATCGACATCGATGAGGTCGACTGGAAGAAGTACGATCCCCGCCAATACGATCCGCGACGCATCATCAAGGATGCGTTGCTTGACGATGATTCCAAGCCCGTCAACGCAGGCGCGCCGGCTGCTGCGGCGACAGTTGCAGCCGCAGCAGTGGACACGAAGCCCAAGGCTCCGGCCCGCATCATTGAGCGGCTCGCCGAAGGCGAGGCCGCGCCTTTCGATACCGAAGCTACGTAAACTTCGGAGTCTCTTTCGAAACGCGGTGGCTCAGCGCGGCTGGATTCCCAGCGGCATGCCGGACAATCCGCGCGGACGCGTTGCCAACATCCCTGCAATGCCTTCCAACGCCTTCGCAGCAGCAGTTTCGCCCGCGGCAAGGACTACAGGCTTTCCGGCGTCACCGCCCTCACGCAAGCGGATGTCCAAGGGAATCTGGCCGAGCAGGGGCACGTCGCTGCCCACAGCAGCACTCAGACGCTCAGCGAGGACGGCACCGCCGCCACTTCCGAACAATTCCATGCGACCGCCGTCTGGCATTTCCAGGAAGGACATGTTCTCGATGACGCCGGCAACCTTCTGGCCGGTTTGGGTTGCGATGGTTCCGGCCCGTTCGGCGACGTCCGCAGCGGCGGCCTGCGGGGTGGTTACCACGAGGATTTCGGCGTTCGGGAGGAGCTGGGCCACGGATATCGCGATATCGCCTGTTCCGGGAGGCAGGTCCAGGAACAGGGCGTCGAGGTCACCGAAGTAGACGTCCGTGAGGAACTGCTCCAAAGCGCGGTGCAGCATGGGACCACGCCACGCCACGGGCTGGTTTCCCGCAACGAACATGCCAATGGATATGACCTTCACCCCGTAGGCCACAGGAGGCAGGATCATGTCATCCACCTGCGTCGGTTTCTGCGTGATGCCCATGAGCCCCGGGACGGAGAAGCCGTGCACGTCAGCGTCCACGATACCCACCCGCAAGCCCTGTGCGGCCAGGGCACAGGCGAGGTTGACGGTGACGGAAGACTTACCTACGCCGCCTTTTCCGCTGGCCACTGCGTAGACCTTCGTCAAGGAGCCAGGCTTGGCAAATGGGATGCCCCGCTGGCCACCCGGACCGCGCAGTTGTTCCTTCAGGGCCTCGCGCTGGGCGGGGGTCATGACCTTCAGCTCCACGTCAACACCGGTGACGCCTGCGATGCCTGACAACGCAGTGGTCGCATCCGCCGTAATGGTGTCGCGGAGCGGGCAACCGGCGATCGTGAGCAGTACTGCTACATGGACGTTGCCGTCGTCGGTGGCTGACACCGACTCCACCATGCCAAGTTCGGTGATTGGACGCCGCAACTCGGGGTCGATGACGGTTGCCAGGGCAGCGTGAAGTGCCTCGGCCGATGGGGTGGTCATGGGTTACGCTCGGCTTTCAGGATTTTCGGTAGGGGCCGGCTTCGCGCTGGAGTGCTGCGGCCCCGGACGTTGCGGGCGTACTTTGGGGATCTGTTGCGTGCGTGGTCCACGCGACTTGTCCCGTTTCTCCTTGAGCTTCTCTTTGACCTTGTCGGCCGAAGACTCGTTTCCCTCTGCTGCCGCTTCGCTCTCCCGCAGTTCCTCCTGGGCATCGATGATGTCTTCCAGCAGGCTGCGGAGCTCGGCGCGGACGTAGTCGCGGGTGGCTACTTCACGGAGTGCGATTCGCAGGGAAGCCAGTTCACGGGTCAAGTATTCAGTGTCTGACAGGTTCCGCTCGGCCCGCTGGCGGTCCTGCTGCAGCGACACCCGGTCCCGGTCGTCCTGACGGTTCTGGGCCAGCAGCAGGAGCGGTGCCGCGTACGAAGCCTGCAGCGACAACATGAGCGTCAAGAGCGTGAAGCCGAGCTCCACGCGGTCGAACTGCCACTCCGTGGGCGCAAACGTATTCCATGCCAGCCAGAAGAGACAGAAGACCGTCATGTACACGAGGAACTGCGGCGTACCCATGAAGCGCGCAAAACCCTCCGTGGCATTGCCGAATGCGTCAGGGTTGGGGGAGAACTTGGGCAATATGCGTTGACGCCCGCTCAGCGGCGTGTCCAGGCTGCCGGGACTGTTCGTACGTCCAGTGGACCTGGGGGATCGGGGGGCGTTGTTATCAGCCAATGCGGCCTCCGAGTTTCCTTATAGGGGCGTCGTCCTCGTGAGCGCGCCAGTCATCGGGCAACAGGTGATCCAACACGTCATCAACAGTCACCGCCCCCACAAGGCGGCCGTCGTCGTCGACGACGGGCAGGGAGTTCAGGTTGTACGTGGCCAGGGTCCGGGCTACTTCGCTGATGTGCGCCTGGTCCGACAACGGCTCAAGGTTCTTGTCAACAAGGTTTCCCAGCGGCTCCGGCGGAGGGAAGCGCAGGAGTTGTTGTATATGTACAACGCCCAGGAAGCGGCCGGTGGGCGTTTCCAGCGGAGGCCGTGTGATGAAGATGGAGGACGCCAACGCGGGGGAGAGTTCCTCGCGGCGGACATGGGCAAGTGCTTCGGCGACCGTGGCTTCAGGAGGAAGGATGACGGGCACAGGTGTCATGAGGCCACCTGCAGTGTCTTCGTCGTACTCCAGGAGACGCCGGACATCTTCGGCTTCCTGGGGCTCCATGAGCTGCAACAGTTCTTCCGCTTGGGCGGAGGGGAGTTCGGCGAGGAGGTCGGCGGCGTCGTCGGGGTCCATTTCTTCCAGGACATCGGCGGCCCGTTCCACGTCCAGGGCGGACAGGATCTCCACCTGGTCGTCCTCGGGAAGCTCCTGGAGGACGTCTGCCAATCGTTCGTCCTGAAGTTCGCTTGCCACTTCAAAGCGGCGCTTGTCGCTCATCTCCTGCAGGGCTTCGGCGAAGTCGGCAGGCTTGAGGTCCTCGTGCGTGGCAACGAACTGTGTGGCGGCCTGGGGTTCGTTATGCCCGCCGGTCTGCGCGTCCGCCCAGTCAATGATCAGGGTTTCGTTGCGGCGGAGCCTGCTCAGGGGGGACAAGGAATGCCCGCGACGGACGAAGAGTTTGCTGACGAACCAGTCCTTGGACCGGTGCTGGTCCATCGCGATGTCCTCGATCGTTGCATCGCTGCCATCGGCAAGGGTGACGCGGCGATCAAACATTTCCGCGACCACGAGCGTTTCCGCGCCCCGTTGTTCGAAACGACGCAGGTTCACCAAGCCCGTGCAAATGATCTGGGTCTGGTCGATGGAGGTGATCCGGGTCATCGGTACGAAGACGCGCTTCTTGCCGGGCACTTCCACCACGATGCCTACGACATGCGGGGCGCCGCGGGTCCCCCGGGAGAGCACGACGACGTCGCGCAACCGGCCTAAACGATCGCCCAGGGGGTCGAAAACGTCCAAGCCGAGCAGACGCGCGACAAAGACGCGTGAGGGATGTGTGCTCATGTTTACAGGCTACCGAGTCTGCTCTCTTTTAGCTGAATTCCAGCCGCTTCACATCTACATGCGACACAATGGGGCTATGTCAAACATTTTTGGTGCTCCTAAAGCCGTTGAGGAGTCCCGCAGCGTACCCCAGGGCGACACTGTTGGCTCGTACACCTCATATTTGGATGCCCAAAAGGCGGTGGACTACCTCGCAGACCAGCAGTTCCCCGTGCACCTGGTATCGATCGTGGGCAACGACCTCAAGATGGTGGAGCGGGTCACCGGGCGGCTGAGCTACCCACGCGTTGCCTTGTCCGGTGCTTTGAGCGGCATGTGGTTCGGCCTCTTCGTCGGCGTCATGCTTTCCTTCTTCACGCCCGCTGGCGGCACCTTCTCCATCATCACGTCCGTGCTTATGGGTGCGGCTTTCTTCATGCTGTTCGGCATCGCCACGTACGCCACCCAGCGCGGCAAGCGCGACTTCACGTCCACAAGCCAGGTGGTCGCCACCAATTACGATGTCATTGTTGCCATCGAGGCAGCCCACGAAGCCCGCAGGTTGCTCCACCAACTGCCGATGAATTCCGCACAGGCTGCCACCGGGCAAGCACAAACTTACGGTCAGCCAAACGCGCCCTTCCAGCAGCCCGGCCAGGCCCCTGATCGTCCTGCCACCTGGAACGATCCCTATGGCCAGCGCGGACCGGAGCCCACCGAATCCGCTGCCTCCGGCGCGCAGGCTCCTGCTGCACAGCCAGTACAGAACCCGACGCCGTCACCCGTGCGCTATCCGGACCTGCCCGATGGCCGCCCCCAGTACGGTGTCCGGGTCACGGAGGGCCAGAATGCCCCCCGGCCCGAGGAACACCGGCAAGAGGAACAGCGGCCCGGGAACGGAGATTCCCACAAGCAATAGCTGTATAAGAAGCACAAAGGGAAGGCCACCGGATGTATGCATCCGGTGGCCTTCCTTTTGTTCTGATGTCCGCTGTGCTGTTGTCTGCCGGACCGGGTCCCCTTGCTGGAGGCTAGCCCGCAGCTTCCTGGTAGATGCCGGCCATCCAGGACTCGACGTCGTCGGCTTTGCGTGGCAATGCCGCGCTCAGGTTCACGGGGCCATCCGCGGTCATGAGGATGTCGTCCTCGATGCGGACACCGATGCCACGGTATTCGGCGGGAATGGCGAGGTCTTCGTTCTTGAAGTACAGGCCGGGCTCGATCGTGAAGACCATGCCCTCAGTGAGGATTCCATCCAGGTAAAGCTCACGCTTGGCCTGGGCACAGTCGTGGACGTCCAGGCCGAGGTGATGGCTGGTTCCGTGGGGCATCCAGCGGCGGTGCTGCTGGCCTTCGGGGCTGATGGCTTCCTCGACAGAGACAGGCAGCAGACCCCATTCAGCAAGGCGCTCGGCAAGCACCGTGGTGGCTGCAGTGTGGATGTCCCGGAATTTCACGCCGGGCTGTGCGGCGGCAAACCCCGCATCGGCGGCGTCCAGGACAGCTTCGTAGACCTTACGCTGCACCTCGGTGAACGCGCCGTTTGCCGGCAGGGTCCGCGTGACATCCGCTGTGTACAGCGAATCAGCCTCCACTCCTGCGTCAAGCAGCAGGAGTTCACCAGCGTTGACGGGGCCCGAGTTGCGGGTCCAGTGCAGCACCGTGGCGTTGTTGCCTGAAGCCGCAATGGTGTCGTAGCCGAGTTCGTTGCCTTCTTCGCGGGCACGGGCGAAGAAAGCGCCTTCAACCACGCGTTCGCCGCGCTTGTGCGTCAAAGCACGTGGGAGGGCGCGCACGACGTCGGCGAAGCCTTCCACGGTGGCGGCAACGGCGATCTTCATCTGCTCGATCTCCCACTCGTCCTTGATCAGGCGGAGTTCGGAGAGTGCTTCACTGAGCTTTTCGTCCAAAGCATCGAGTTCGCCCAGATCAAGGTTCTCAGGATCCTTGGCCGTGTTGTAACGGGCAGTGTCCACCAAAGCATCGATGTTCTCATCTACCTTGCGGACCAGACGGATGGAGATGCCGCCGATTTCCGGCGCGCCCACGTTCTTGGTGATGGCCAGTTCAAGTTCGGAAATGTGCGCCGTGGGCAGACCCAGGCGGGCTTTGAATTCTGCCAGTGTGGGCCGTGCGCCAATCCAGAATTCACCGGCCCGGGAGTCGGCGTAGAACTGTTCGGTATCGCGGCCAGCCAGGGGACGGAAGTACAGGGTGGCAGTGTGGTGGCCGCCGTCGTCGCCCTTTCCTTCACCGGCCGGTTCCAGGATCAAAACGGCATCCGGCTCGTGGTCCAGGCCCAACCCCGTGAGGTGGGCGAATCCGGAGTGCGGGCGGAAGCGGTAGTCGCAGTCGTTTGAGCGGACCTTGAGCGGACCGGCCGGGATAACGAGCCGTTCACCCTTGAACAGTTCGGAAATTGCGCGACGGCGGCGGGCAGCGTGGTCTGCGACGGCGTCACGAGCGGGGTTCACCTGCGGTGAGGGCGCCCAGTTGCTGGCCATGAATGCCTTGAAGGCATCGGATGTGGGCCGCTGCGAACGGTTGTTGACGCGTTCTTGCAGGGGCTGGGAATCTGTGGATTCCGCGTACGGGGTGTTTTCGGCATCATTCACCGTTACATCGTCCCACCAGTTTCGTGAGGAGGCCAACGGCGCAACACCCCAAGCCGGTCCGCATCCCATAGGCTGGGAAAGTGAGGATAGACCTGCATACGCACTCGAATGTTTCCGACGGAACCGAGACCCCGGCCGGGGTGATCATTTCGGCCGCAGCTGCAGGCCTGGACGTCATTGCGTTGACGGACCACGATTCCACTGATGGCTGGGAGCTTGCTGCTGCCGCCGCCAAGGAACATGGAGTCACTTTTGTTCCGGGAATGGAGATCTCGTGCCGGACGGAGCAGGGAATCAGCGTCCACCTGTTGAGCTACCTGCATGATCCTTCCCACCCCGGGCTTCTTGAAGAGATCACCAAGTCAAAGGACGCCCGGCTTACTCGCGCTGAGCGCATGGTCACCCTGCTGTCCGAGGATTATCCCTTGACGTGGGACGACGTCATCCACCATGTGGCTCCTGGTGCCACAGTAGGGCGCCCGCATATCGCGGATGCCTTGGTCGCTGCCGGCGTGGTCGCGGACCGCTCCGAGGCCTTCACGTCCATCCTCACCTCGCATTCGCGATACTTCGTGCAGCACTACGCACCCGACCCCGCTACCGCCGTCGAACTTGTCCGTGCCGCTGGCGGCGTGCCGGTCTTCGCGCACCCGGTCGCTTCAGCGAGGGGACGGATCGTGGGGGAGCGGACGTACCGGGAGATGATAGACGCCGGACTGCTGGGCCTGGAAATCGATCACCGCGACAACCCTGAAGAAGGACGTGCCTTTCTTCGCACCATGGCGTCCGAGCATGGGCTGCTCATCACGGGATCATCCGACTATCACGGAGCCGGCAAACCGAATCTGCTGGGAGAGAACCTGACATCCCCGGACGTCCTGGCAAGGATCGAGGAACTGGCAACCGGCAGCACGGTTGTGCGGCCATAAACGAGGACCACCGCTGCCCAGTACCACGGGTTCGGAAAATAGGTTGACGTGCTGCGGGGGAAGAGTAGTCTGGCGCTCGTGGGGGAGGCGGGCTGGGCCGCACCACTGAAGGTCTCATCGCAACCAATGACTCACCCCGTCGATGGAGCAATCATGTTCAAGAAATCCTTGGCTGCAACAGCCCTTGCAGCAGCTTTAATGTTCATCCCTGCCACAGCAAATGCCCTGGACTGCAATAACGTGAGCCGCCCGGCCTACACAGGCACCGAGTGGGTATTTGTGCCGGATATCAGCAGCAACGTCCACTTCAGCGGAAACTGGGGCTATGTGGAAGCCTGGGGCGCCTGGGTGTTCCTTCCTCCAGGCACGGTGCCTGATGTGCCCGGCGGTGAAGGGAATTATCAGAACGGCCAAGGCTTCGCACTGCTGGTCAACGCATTGTGTGATTCCTATGGGGCAGCCCTGGACAATAGGCAGGGCGAGCACGGAATCCAATTGATGCACGGGTGCGGCTGACCAGAAGACGCCTCTAGTTGCAGTGGAACGACGCCTTGGCGCCCAGCCGCTTCCGCATGACCTCAATGGCTTGCTCGTTCTGGTCCACGCAGACAAAGTTGCGCCCGAGCTTGGCGGCAACAGCGCCCAGGGTTCCTGATCCGGCAAAGAAGTCCAGGCACCAGTCGCCCTCGCGGCTCGAAGCAGAGACGATCCTGCGCACCAGGCCTTCGGGTTTCTGGGTGGGGTAACCGGTCTTTTCCCTGCCGGTGGGCGAAACAATGGTGTGCCACCAGACGTCCGTGGGGAGCTTTCCCCGCTCGCGTTTGGCAGGTGTGACCAGGCCGGGGGCCATGTAGGGTTCGCGGTCCACTTCGGCGTTGTCGAAGTGATACTTCGCAGGGTTTTTTACGTACACCAGGATGTTGTCGTGCTTGGTGGGCCAGCGGTTTTTGGCCCGGGCGCCGTAGTCGTAGGCCCAGATGATTTCGTTGAGGAAACATTCCCGGCCGAAGATGGCGTCCAACATCACCTTGGCGTAGTGCACTTCGCGGTAGTCCAGGTGCAGGTATAGCGTGCCGTCGTCGGCAAGGAGCCGCCAGGCCTCTACGAGCTTGGGTTCCAGGAAGGACCAGTAGTCGCTGAAGGCGTCATCGTAGCTGTGAAGGGCACCCTTGATGGTGTCGTAGGAGCGGCCCTTGAACCCGACGCGGTCGCCGTCGCCGTCCGCGTTGCGGACCATGCGCGTTTCCTGGCGGCGTTGGACCCGGCCCGTGTTGAAGGGCGGGTCCACGTAAATGAGTGTGAAGGCGCCGTCCGGCAGCGTCGGGAGGAATTCCGCGTTGTCCGCGTGCACCACCAGATTGCCGCCGTCCGGCGCCCAAACAGTTTCAGTCATTGAGGACTTTAGGCCTCGGAGGTACCGGACTGGGCGCCAGCGGTCCCGCCGGAAACCACTTCGCCGTTACGGCGGCGCGTGCGCGTACGGCGCGTGCGGGCCGGCTTCTCGGCATTTTCGCCGGTAGCGGTACGGGTTTCGGAGGAACCGGCAGCAGGGGCGGCATCGGCTTCGGATGTACGACGGCGGCGCGTACGGTTGCGTCCGCCCTCGCCCTTGGATTCCGAGTTGGCTTCGGTGGACTTGGCTGCGTTTCCACGGCCACGGCCGCCGTCCCTGCCGCGGCCGCCATCGCGTCCGCCTTCACGGGATGAACCGCCGGAACGGGAGTTCTTCTTGCCTGTTTCGCCCAGGTCCTCAAGGACCTCGGCATCGACGCCGGCAAGGGTGCGCTTGTTGCGCGGGAGGCGGCCCTTGGTGCCCTCGGGAATGTCGAGGTCACTGTAGAGGTGGGGGGAAGAAGAGTAGGTTTCAACCGGCTCCGGAACGCTGAGCCCCAGTGCTTTGTTGATCAGGCCCCAGCGGGGCATGTCGTCCCAGTCGACAAAGGTTACAGCCGTTCCCTTGTTGCCGGCGCGGCCGGTACGGCCCACGCGGTGCAGGTAGATCTTTTCGTCTTCCACGCACTGGTAGTTGATGACGTGCGTAACGTCATCAACGTCGATGCCCCGGGCGGCAACGTCGGTGGCAACCAGGACGTCTACCTTGTTGTTGCGGAACGCGCGGAGAGCCTGCTCGCGCGCGCCCTGGCCGAGGTCGCCGTGGATCGCAGCAGCGGCAAATCCGCGGTCCACCAGTTCCTCCGCGACCTTGGCCGCGGTGCGCTTGGTTTTGGTGAAGATAATGGTGCGTCCACGTCCGCGGGCCTGGAGGATGCGGGCCACTACCTCGGTCTTGTCCATGCTGTGGGCACGGTAGATGAGCTGGCGGATGTCGCGCTTGGTGAGGCCTTCGTCGTTCGGGTCGGCCGCGCGGATGTGGGTGGGCTGCGTCATGTAGCGGCGGGCCATCGCGATGACCGGGCCGGGCATGGTGGCGGAGAAGAGCAGGGTCTGGCGAACGGCCGGCGTGCCGGCGATCAGTGTTTCCACGTCAGGCAGGAAGCCGAGGTCCAGCATTTCGTCGGCCTCGTCCAGAATCACCATTTTGACGTTCTTCAGGCTGAGGTGCTTCTGCTTGTAGAGGTCGATCAAACGGCCCGGGGTGCCAACCACTACCTCGACGCCCTTCTGAAGGGCGTCAATCTGCGGCTCATACGCACGGCCACCGTAGATCGTGGCGATGCGGGCGTTGCGCTTGCGGGATGCCGTCTGGAGATCGTTGGCTACCTGGACGGCAAGCTCACGGGTAGGAACGATGACCAGGGCCTGCGGGGCACCGGGGACGGCCAGCTTGGCGTAGCCGGGGTCATCGCGGCCTTCCACGCGCTGCAGTGCCGGAATACCGAAACCGAGGGTCTTGCCTGTACCGGTCTTGGCCTGGCCGATGATGTCGTGGCCGCTAAGGGCTACGGGCAGCGTCATGGCCTGGATGGGGAAGGGATGGGTGATACCGGCATCGGCGAGGGATTCGACGATGTCGGCGCGGACGTTGTAGTCAGCGAACGATTTCTCTTCGATCTCGTGGGGCGTCTCATCAGAGATGATCGTTTCCTCGGGCTCGATGGATTCGGTGCCGGTGGCGTCCGTCAGGACTTCATGGGTGTGCAATTCACTCACAGGGAGTTTCCTTATTCATTTGGGCATTGGCGCTGCATGCTCAACGGGTGGCGGAGCCGTACCGGAGCACGAACCGGCGCGCAAGCTAATCCAGTGGAAGCCGATCGCGGGCTATCTAAGTACTGGCACTGGTGACCAGCGGGCACATCTCAAGATCGCGTAGGGGCGGGCTTGTTGAGTTCAAAAATTAACTGAATCAACGACCGGGCATCCATTACTACAGGGTCAGTCTATCCTCTGGGAGCGCTAAAGCCCGGATCGGCGGCAGTTCGGGTCCTGCGGGGACTTAGGGGAGCAGCGTAAAGCGGATCTCGCGGCTGGCGATATCGGCCTTCAGGAGTTGCACCCGGACCTTGGTGCCTGATTCCATTTCGCCGTCACATCGGGCTGTCACCGCGGGTTCGGCTATCTGGATGATGCCGAACGGCCCATTGCCGTTTCCGTTTGCCCTTCCATTGCCATTGATCGTGCCATTGGACGGCTTGGAACCGGAGATGACGACCGCGTCGAACTCCTCGCCGATGTGGTTGGCCACGAGTGCAGCTTCCACTGTGTCCATGGCCAGACGCTCAAGCCGGCCGGCCAGTTGGTCGGATGAGGCCATGATCTCAGGCAGGGATGGAAGTGCTTCCCGCGCCCAGGCGGGGATCTGGTGGCCGTTGCTGAGGGCCTCGCAGATCACCAGGACAAAGCGGTCGATGAGGCGACGCAAAGGGGCAGTGGTGTGGGCATAGGGTGCGCCGATGGCTGACTGGATGATGTTGGGGGGAAGTTCGCCATCGAAAGGCGTGTATCCAGCGCCGCGGAAGAGTGTGCCTGCCGAGTGCAGGATCGCAAGTTGTTTGGGATCCGAAGCGTCAAGTGTCCGAAGGTACTCACCGTAGGTGATCTCGCCGTCCCAGGGTTTCCCGAGGGCCTTTGTCTGGCGTTTGAAATGGAGCAGTGACCGCTCATCCGGTGCCGGCATGGTGCGCAGGATGCCCACTTTTCCGTCAAGCATCAGTTGGGCGGCCGCCATCCCGGTCATGAGGGATATCTGCGCATTCCAGTCCTCCACAGGCAAGGACGGCGCGGCCACAATCCTGTAGCCTCCGCCACCTGTCGCCTGGACGATTTCCTGCTCCGGCATGTTCAGGTTGGCGCCACCGCGGAGTCGTTCCAGCTCCACCCGCTTCAGGCCAACCTCTTTGAGGAGCTCAAGGACCTCCGGGGCTGTGCCGGCATCGATCTGCTCCTGGGCACCTTTGTAACTGAGCTTCGTGCGGCTACGGACAGTGCCACGGGCCACGGACGTGGCGGTTACCTCCGCATTGCGGTCCAGTTCGAAGTCCCACACGAAGGCGCTGCAGTCCTGACCGGCCAGCAGGCTGCCGGCGTTTTCGCTGATGACCTCCGGGTGCAGCGGGATCCTCCCGTCAGGAGCGTAAAACGTTTGTCCCCGTTGCCGGGTTTCGGCATCGAGCGCCCCGCCGGGAGCAACGAAGGATGGCACGTCCGCGATTGCGTAGAGGACTTTGTAACCGTCGCCGGCACGTTCAATGAACACTGCTTGGTCCAGGTCGGTGGACGTGGCGGGATCAATGGTCACAAAGGGAATGTCCCTGAGGTCACGGTCCGGCAGCGTATGGTTTTCTACCGCTTTGCGGGCTTCCGCCACGGCTTCGGCCGGATACTCGCCCGGGAGCTCCAGTTCGGTCCGGAGGGCTGCAAATGCCGCCGCGAGCTGGTCCGACGAGTCGTCGACGTTGGGCGAAATCCGATGATGTGACACGAAAATCAGGTTAGCCCGAAATCGCTGGATAGTCTTGGACCATGAGCACTTCCTTGGACGATAATGCTCGCATCCAGCGACTCTCTTCGGAGCTGCTGGGGGCCATGGCGTACGGCGAGCTCTCCGCGTTTGGCCGGCTGTCTTTCGACTCCCGGTACGCTCCCAACCTCCATGACAGGGCAGTGCTGGCAAAGATCGCCGTCGGCGCTTACGGAAACTTCGCCTTGATCAGCAGCCGGCTCTCGGAGATGGGACTCGATGCCGAAGAAGCCATGCTTCCGTTCCAGCGCTCGTTTGACCACTTCCACGAGCGAACAAAGCCAGCGGACTGGTTTGAATCCGTCATGAAGGCCTATGTGATCGACACCGTGTCATCGGACTTCTACCGCATGGTCGCGTCATTCCTTGACGGCGGGACGCAACTCTTTGTCCAGAAGGTGGCCTCCGCCGACCAAGCCACGGAAGTTTTACGCATCCTCCTGCGAAGGGCCCTGTCTGATGACCCCCGCCTGGCGTCGCGCCTGGCTTTGTGGGGCCGCCGCCTGGTCGGTGAAGCCCTGACGCAAGCACAACGCGTAGGCATGGAACATCCCCAGCTGGGACCGCTGCTCAAGGGCGGCGGGGATGCACGCAATGCAGTCAAGGCCCTCACCGCTGAGCTGGCGGAGCGGCATGGGCGACGCATGTCCGGGCTGGGGCTCACGGCTTAGGACACTTTCGAATATCCTCCGCAGCAGCCAAGGCGCCGGGGTGGTTATCCGGCGTCGAGCGCTTCCAGCAAGGTCTTGGCCGCCGCCGTCGGGTCCTCCGCCTCAGTGATGGCACGTACCACCACGATCCGGCTGGCTCCGGCTGCAACCACCTGTTCAACATTGGTGAGGTCTATGCCGCCGATGGCGAACCAGGGGAGGAGGACGCCGCCTACGGTCTCCTCATCCGCGCGCTTTACGGCTTCCGCGGCATATGTGACCAGGTCCAGCCCAACTGCTTCACGGCCTGGCTTTGTGGGCGTTGCCCACACCGGGCCAACACAGAAATAATCCAGTCCGCTCCTGCCGGGGGAGGCAGCTATCGCGGCGTCAACCTGGTCCGGGGTATGGGTGGACAGGCCGATGACCGTGCGGTCGTGGAGGAGGTGCCGTGCAGCGCGTAACGGGATGTCTTTTTGGCCGATATGGAACACCGGAGCCCCGGAAATACTGGCAACATCGGCGCGGTCGTTGACGGCCCACAGCCTTCCGTGCCGCTGGGCAACGTTGTGCAGGACCTCCAGGACCTCAAGCTCCTCGGCGGCCTCGAGCGTCTTGTCGCGAAGCTGGATGATGTCGACGCCGCCCTCAAACGCGGCGTCGACGAAGTCTTCGAAATCGCCCTGGCGTTTGCGGGCATCAGTGCACAAGTAAAGGCGGGCAGTGGTGTGGACATCATGCTGGGTCATGGAAACCAGAGTAGTTCCTCTAAACTGGGCACGTACTGCGGGAGCCGTGACAGCGTCATATGACCGTCCGGCTGAGAGGGCTTCAGCGCCGACCGCTTGACCTGATCCGGCTAATACCGGCGTAGGGAAGGAAACATATGGCAGAATCCCGCCAAATCCCCTTGCAGGCAGACGTGGCAGTCATTGGTGGTGGCGTCATCGGCCTTGGCATCGCCCACGAAGCCCGCCGTCAGGGCCGCTCTGTGGTCCTCATTGATCCCACTCCCGCAGCGGGTGCGACGTTCGCTGCCGCCGGAATGCTGGCTCCGGTCAGTGAACTCCACTACCAGGAGGAAGACCTCCTGGAACTCATGCTGGAATCCTCCCAACTGTGGCCGGCTTTCGTCCGGAGCGTCCACGGCAGCGAATCAGCCGCCGGATACCGCACGACGTCGACAATCGCCGTTGGTGCGGACGCCGCCGACCGCCGTGCGCTGGCAGACCTCCGCACGGTCCAGCAGGCCGCGGGGCTGCGCGTGGAGCCACTGTCTTTGCGTGAAGCGCGCGAGCGCGAGCCTTTGCTCAGCCCCGGGATTTCCTGTGCCTTCGACATACCGGCCGATCACCAAGTGGATCCGCGGCGCCTTGCACGATGCCTCCTGGACGGGTTATCAGCCCACGGACCAAGTGACGCAACCTGGGTTTCCGGAGCGGAGGACGGTTTCGCCCTGCCGTTCCAAGCGTCCCGTTTGCTCTGGGACGGGGAACGCGTCTGCGGGGTCCAGCTCGATTCGGGCGCCGGGCGCGTTGTTTGGGCCTCAGAGACTGTGCTCGCCTGCGGGCTGGATGCAGCCAGGATCGGCGGTCTCCCCGAGGGTCTCAACCTGCCCCTGCGGCCCGTTTACGGCGACATTCTCAGGCTGCGCGTTCCCCAACACCTCCAGCCGCTGCTCACATCCACCATCCGGGGCATGGTCCGCGGGGTGCCGGTCTACATCGTCCCCCGCGACGACGGAACGGTGGTGATTGGAGCCACCCAGCGGGAGGACGGGTTGTCTGCGTCCAGCAACGCAGTGTCCGCCGGGGGCGTCTATCAACTCCTGCGTGACGCCCAAGTGTTGGTTCCTGCCGTGGCGGAGCTGGAACTGTTGGAAGCGACAGCCCGTGCACGGCCAGGCACACCGGACAACGCACCCCTACTTGGACGAGTTACCGGGCCCGGGGGCACCATCGACGGTCTCGTGATCGCCACCGGGTTCTTCCGCCACGGCGTTCTCTTGACGCCTGTGGCCGCCAAAATCGTAGGCGGACTGATCAGCGGCCCAGCCGACCCCCGATGGTCCATTTTCCGGCCTGATCGATTTACGGCAACTCAGGATCACCTCCTCCAACCAGCAATCAAGGACACACCATGAACATCAAACTCAACGGCTCCGAACACGCCGTGGCGGACGACGCGTCCGTGAGCACACTCGTCAGTGCCATCACAGGCCGCGCGCTGGACCACCGGGGACAGGCAGCCGACGGCGGCAAGCTGGGTGTCGCCGTCGCACGTAATTCGGAGGTTGTGCCGCGCAGCCAATGGGCAGCGACTGCGCTCGCCGATGGAGACGAACTCGAACTCGTAACCGCAGTCCAGGGAGGCTGAAAAATGACCGCAGCAAAAACTGACGTGAGCACTGACGCTTTGGTGATCGACGGCGTCGAATTCGGCTCCCGCCTGATCATGGGTACCGGTGGTGCGCCGAGCCTGGACGGGTTGGGAGCAGCCCTCCTGGCTTCAGGAACGGAATTGACCACTGTTGCGATGCGCCGATACTCACCGGCCGAGACAGGTTCATTGTTCCAGCTCCTGGTGGACCACAACATCCGGGTCCTGCCGAACACGGCTGGCTGTTTTACTGCCAAGGACGCCGTGATGACCGCGGAGCTCGCCCGGGAGGCCCTGGAGACGGACTGGGTGAAATTGGAAGTCATTGCCGATGAACACACGCTTCTTCCGGACGCGGTGGAACTCGTTGAGGCCACGGAACAGCTGGTGAACCGCGGCTTCAAGGTTTTCGCTTACACCAATGACGATCCCGTTCTGGCGCTGCGCCTGGAAAACCTGGGCGCCACAGCTGTCATGCCCCTCGGTTCGCCTATTGGAACGGGGCTGGGCATCCTGAACCCGCACAACATCGAACTGATCGTGTCCCGGGCCTCCGTACCGGTAGTGCTCGACGCCGGCATCGGGACCGCCTCCGATGCCGCGCTTGCGATGGAGCTGGGCTGCGATGCTGTCCTGCTGGCAACAGCCGTGACCCGTGCGCAGAATCCGGTGCAGATGGGCGAAGCCTTCAAACACGCGGTGATCGCCGGTAGGCTGGCCAAGCAGGCTGGCCGTATTCCGCGCCGGGAGCACGCCCTCGCGTCATCGGCCATGGAAGGCCGGGCAGAGTTCCTCTGAATGAAGGAGCCGTGGTGGCTGACAGGAAAGAGCAATTGACCCAGGTCGCCATGGAGGCCGCCCTCAAGGACCTCCCGGACTGGAAGCTCCAGGACGGCCTCGTGACCGTGTTCAAAACCTCAACGGCGGCCGACGCCTTGGCGCTCATCGCCGCCATTGGCCGGATTGCCGAGGAACAGAACCACCATCCGGATCTTGACTGGCGTTACAACAAGGTGTTCCTGCGTTACGTTTCCCATGACGCCGGGGGCCAGGTGACCCAACGCGACATCGCCGCTGCGACCGCCGTGAGCGAGGCGGCAGCGGCGTCCGGTGCCAAGGCGCAGCCGGATCGCTACCCAGCAGCCGGATCGCTACCCAGCAGCCGCGTCGCTACCCAGGGGCTTGAACGGGATTGAACGTTAAACTTCGCTGGCCATCACCCATGGGCGATGGCCAGCGAAGTTTATTGAGTGAACAGTGCCTAGAGCCTCAGGGCTTTGGTGAGGGCGGCGGTGTCATGCTGGGTGCGCTTGCGGCCCAGAAAGACCACAACGGCAATCGCGATGACCGTCCCCAACACGATGGGGAGGACCCAGGGGATCCAGGTCAGGCCGGGCTGGTAACCAAAGCCTGCCATGATGAAAGCTATCCAGCTGAGCACGCCGACGGTTGCCGAAACGCCCGCCGGCAATGCGATCCCGTACTTGCCGTGTCGCTTGTCATTTGCCCACACGATGAATCCTGTAGCGATCGTGGCAAGAACCACCACAACGAGTGAAAGCATGGAGACTCCTTAGCGGCAGCTGTAACCGGGAACCGCTAGAGTGCGCCGAAACCGACGCGGCGCACTTCCTCGGCACCAATTTCAACGTAGCCCAGCACATTGCCGGGAACGATGATCTGGCGGCCCTTCTCATCCGTGAGCCGCAGATCCGATCCCTTGGAGATGGCCTCTCCGACAATCTTGGCGACAGCATCAGCATCGAGTGCGGATTCGAGCACAATTTCACGGCCAACATTCTGAATGCCGATCTTTACTTCCACAGCAAGGCCTCCAAGCCAATCAAGTTTTAAGTCAGTCCTCTATTTGTAGCTTAGGACTCTTTGGGGAATCGACTGATTCCGCGCCAAGCTAAACGATAGATCAGATCACTGGCTACATCGAGGTCGAGGTTTCCATCGGTTTCGAGCCAGTAGCGGGCGCTGACCTGCGCCATTCCTGCCAGTCCGCGGCCAAGGAGCTGCGCCTCCAGAGGGGGCAACTTGGTGTCCTCGGCGATGACGTGGGCCACTGCGTCGGCGAACGTTTTGTTGAACGTTTCCAAGCGCGAGCTGACATCGGGGTCATTGATGAGGTCAGACTCGAAAACCAGGCGGTGGGCTTGGTCGTCGTCGGCGATGAACCTGTAGTAGGCCCGCATGACTGCCTTCACGCGCTCTTTGTTATCCGTGGTGGAGTTCAGGGCATTGAGCATCAAATCGGTCAGGGCGGCCAGGTGGCTGTCCAGCAGTGCCATGTACAGCTCGCGCTTGGAAGGGAAGTGCTGATACAGGACCGGCTTGCTCACATGTGCTGTCTCGGCAATTTCGTCCATGGCCGCACCGTGGAAGCCGTTGGATACGAAAACTTCCAAGGCGGCGTTCAGCAACTGCGCGCGGCGCTCGTCCCGGGGCAACCTTGCTGAACGCGTCGAACCAGTCCGTTCTTGCTTCGCTGGTGCTCCATCGTTTGCCCGTGTGCCGTCAGCCACAGTCTGCCGCCTTTCCTTTGCAGTTATGACCACTGTACCGGTGGGTAATATGACCGGGCGGCATCGGCAGGCATACATTGGGGTATGGCCTCAATTCTTGCTGCCCGCCCCGCGCCCGCCGTCCTGCCGCCCCTCGTTGAACCGGCCGCCGAACTAACGTCGGCCGAGGTGGAACGGTACTCCCGGCATCTCATCATTCCGGAAATCGGCGCTCTGGGCCAACGCAGGCTTAAGAATGCGAAAGTTCTTGTCATAGGTGCCGGCGGGCTGGGATCTCCGGCATTGCTGTACCTCGCCGCGGCGGGCGTTGGAACCCTGGGAATCGTCGACGACGACGACGTAGACCTCAGCAATTTGCAGCGGCAGGTCATCCACGGCGTCAGCGATGTGGGCACGCCCAAAATCGAATCTGCGCGGAAGGCCATTGCGGAGCTCAACCCTTTGGTGGATGTTGTCCTCCACAACGTCCGCCTTGACTCCTCGAATGCCCTGGAGCTGTTCGCGGATTACGATCTCATCCTGGACGGTGCGGACAACTTTGCCACCCGTTACCTGGTCAACGACGCCGCCGCGATTCTCGGCAAGCCGTACGTCTGGGGCTCCATCTTCCGCTTCGACGGGCAAGTCAGCGTCTTCTGGGCCGAGCACGGCCCCACCTATCGCGACCTCTACCCTGAAGCCCCGCCTGCCGGCTCAGTGCCTTCATGCGGTGAGGGCGGAGTCTTCGGTATGTTGTGTGCTGCCGTTGGATCCCTCATGGTGACTGAGGCAGTCAAGCTGATTACCGGCGTCGGCCGTTCCTTGCTTGGCCGGGTGGCGCTGTTCGATGCGCTTGGCGGCAGCTGGCGCGAAATCAAGGTCTCCAAGGATCCTGAAGCGGAGCCCATCACTGAACTCGTGGATTATGAGGCATTCTGTGGGGTGACTCCGGCTGCGGCCACTGACCAGGAGCACACGGTCACTGCCAAAGACCTCGCGCGGATGTTGGCCGAGCGGGAGGCGGGTGAACGCGACTTTGAACTGGTGGATGTCCGCGAGTCCGGCGAGCACAGCATCGTGAACATCGATGGATCGGTCCTTATCCCGCAGGGCAGGATTCTTTCAGGCGAGGCCTGGGTGGACTTGCCGCAGGACAAGGACATCGTGTTCCACTGCAAGGCCGGGACGCGCTCTGCTGCGGTCCTGGAGGCCGCGCAGAAGGCAGGCTACAAGCGCGTCAGCCATCTCGACGGCGGTATCCTCGCCTGGGTCCGCGACGTCGAGCCCGAAAAGCCTGTCTACTAGTCGTTGCCTGCATCGGTCCTGATCTGTGCAAAGCTCAAGCATGAGCGAAGAATCCACAGCAACGCCCCAACGCCCCATCGGCTCCGGTTTTGGGCACGGCTCAACCGCCATGGAAGTGGTAGAAGGCCTTGACCTGACGGGTAAGGCGGCAATTGTCACCGGTGGTTACTCCGGGCTTGGACTGGAGACAGTGCGGGCTTTGGCCTCGGCCGGGGCGGCGGTTACCGTTCCGGCGCGCAGGCTCGAACACGCACGGAAGGTGCTGGCAGAGGCAGGTTTGGCGGACACCGTGGAAGCGGACGCCCTGGACCTCGCCGACCAAGCGGCCGTCAAGGCGTTCTCAACGCGCTACCTGGACCAGCACGACACCCTGGACATCCTGATCAACAACGCGGCGATTATGGCAAGCCCGGAGCATCGCGTTGGGCCGGGCTGGGAGGCTCAGTTCGCCACGAACCACTTGGGGCATTACACGCTGGTCAACCTGTTGTGGCCTGCACTTGCCGCCTCCGGGAACGCGAGGGTTGTGTCCCTTTCCTCCACCGGCCACAAGCTCTCACCCATCCGCTTTGACGACATCAATTTCACGTCCGGCTATGACAAATGGCGCGCCTATGGGCAGGCCAAAACCGCGAATTCGCTCTTCGCCGTGGAGCTGGACCGCCTGGGCCGGGAATCGGGCGTCCGTGCTTTCGCGGTCCACCCCGGCGGAATCATGACCGAACTCCAACGCCACCTGCCTCAGGAAGAAATGGTGGCTGCGGGATGGATGGACGCCGAAGGAAACCTCCGTGAGGGTTTCAAGACGCCGGAGCAAGGCGCCGCGACGTCTGTCTGGGCTGCAACGTCTCCGGCTTTGGCCGGTATGGGTGGTGTCTACTGCGAGGATTGTGACATTGCCGAACCCACGGACAAGGATTCGCCCCTGGCAAGGTACAGGGGAGTCGATGCGCACGCGATTGACAGGGCAGATGCGCGGAAGTTGTGGGAACTATCGGCCGAGCTGACGGGCGTGAACGCCTTCAGCTGATTCCGGTTGGCTAGGCGCTTTCGGAGCGGAGTTGCTCGTGGTCCACGGGGCATTCTGCAGCAGCAGGAGCCTGGGGCTGCTCTACCTGGATGCCGTACAGGGCTTCCAGTGCGGCCACGTAGTCGTCCTGCTGCCCGTTGGCTGCAAGTTCGCGGGCGCGCACCGTTGGAATGTGGAGGAGTTGCTTAACCATCCGGCGGAGCGCAAATTCCACTTCTTCGGCGGCAGCGGTGCATCCGTGGCGGGCGCGGACTTTTTCCATCTCCGCATCCAGTACGTTCATGGTGTGGCGGCGCAGGGCTACGATCGCGGAGTCGACGGAGCGGGATTCGCGTTCCGCTTCGAAGGCGGACGCAGCCCCATTGACGATCTCGCTGGCATGGGACAGGGATTCTGCCTGTTCCTGGGGTGCAGCGAGACGTACGGATTCAAGCGTGAGGAGCTCGACGCCGTCGAGCTCGCCTACTGCGGGGTCGAAGTCGTGGGTGAGCGCAAGATCGATCGCGATTAGTGGCTTACCTGAATTTGCCCTGACCCGCGCAAGATCATCGGCTTCAACGCGCGTGTCCGAACCGCTGCACCCGATCATGACGTCGGCGGCGGCAACCGCCGCCGGAAGGCTGTCGGCGTCGAGCGCTGTCCCACCCCGGGTAGCGACGAAACCCTCGGCGCGGCCGGAGGAGGAGTAGACGGAAACATCGGTGCATCCGCGTTCGCGGAGCAGGGACATGGTGGCCCCGGCGTAGGCGCCCGTTCCGAAGACGACTACCTTCTTGGCAGACCAATCGTCACTGTCAGAGAGGTCCGTTGCCAGATCCAGGGCTACAGAGACGATGGAAAGGCCGCGGGAGCCGAGGGCCGTCTGGGCGCCAACGTCTTTTGCGGTCTTGGATGCAGCCTGGAAGAGGCGGACGAGTCCGGAACTTGCAGTGCCTTCCTGCTGCGCGGTGATCAGGGCCCGGCGGACCTGGCCCGCTATTTCGCGTTCGCCCACCACCGCAGAGTCCAGGCCGGCGCTTACAGCGAAGAGGTGCCGGGTGACGTCAGGTCCCGTGTGCGTGCTGAAGGAGCGGGAGACGAGTTGTTCGCTGAGGCCACTCAATTCGCTGATCTGGGAGACAAGGGCCGATCGGGCAGCTTCGAGGCCTGCTCCGTTGGCTGTTTCGCCGTAGATCTCATAGCGGTTGCAGGTTGCCAGGACGACGGCACCGGAGACCAGCGGGGATCCGGAGAGGGCCGAAGAGGCAAGCTCAGAGGAACCGTTGCTCAGCTGAGCAACGGTTTCGAGGTCGATGTCGGCGTGTGTAGCCACCAATGAGAAAAGAACCACAGCACCCCAATCATAGCTTTTTCGCAGGCCGGTAGAACAATGCGGCGCAGTGGGAATTCACACGCGGTTACGTGATCCCCGCCACGCCACCGGTTGGAGGGGTGGGACGTGACAGCCTGTCGTTATCTTTTGGCCGGGATTTTCGGCACAATCAAAGGCATGACTTCTAGCGCGGCAGCATCCAATAATACGGCCACCAACGCCACTGCAGGCGAACCTGCCGGCAAACTTGGCGCGGATCACCCGTTGATGGACGGCCGTACGTCGGACTCCCCGCTCATCACCGCCTACCGGGGCGGCAAGCCCTCGCGCAGGCCGGTGTGGTTCATGCGCCAGGCCGGCCGCTCCCTGCCGGAATACCTGAAGGTCCGCGAGGGCGTTGCCATGCTGGACTCGTGCCTGCGTCCCGAGCTGGCCGCGGAGATCACCCTGCAGCCGGTTCGCCGCCATGATGTGGATGCAGCCATCTTCTTCTCCGACATCGTTATCCCTCTGAAGCTCGCAGGCGTTGGCGTGGACATCGTTCCGGGCGTGGGTCCGGTCCTGGACAAGCCGGTCCGGACGGCCGCCGATGTCGCCGCCCTCCCCAAGCTGACGTGGGAAGCACTTGAGCCCATCCGCGAAGCCGTCCGCCTGACGGTTGCGGAACTGGGCAAGACTCCACTCATCGGGTTCGCCGGTGCGCCGTTCACGCTCGCCGCGTACATGGTCGAGGGGAAGCCTTCGCGGGACCACCTCGGCCCCCGGACCATGATGCACGCGGACCCCGAAACCTGGACCGCCCTCGCCAGCTGGGCAGCGGATGCTTCCGGAATGTTCCTTCAGGCACAGCTTGAGGCCGGGGCGTCAGCCGGACAGCTCTTTGACTCCTGGGCCGGCTCCTTGGGCCTGGCTGATTACACCAAGTACGTCGCTCCTGCGTCAGCGCGGGCGCTGGATCATGTGCGCGGGCTGGGTGCTCCGCTGGTGCATTTCGGTACCGGCACGTCGGAGCTCCTTGTCGCCATGCGCGACGTCGGCGTGGACGTTGTTGGGGTGGACTACAGGCTGCCACTGGATGAGGCCAACCGCCGCCTGGGTGGCACGGTGCCGCTCCAGGGCAACATCGATCCCGCCCTCCTCCCGGCTCCGTGGGAGGTCCTGGAGGCGCATGTCCGCGAAGTCATAGCCGCGGGCTCGCACGCTCCAGGCCACGTCCTGAACCTGGGCCACGGCGTGCCCCCGGAGACGGACCCGGCTGTCCTGACGCGGGTTGTGGAGCTCATCCACTCGATCCCGGCAGAGTAGGACGCATGCGCGGGGGACACGTCCATGGCAAGGCGAAGGAAGCAGCCACAACGCAACCATCGCCTGGGCCTACCGCTGTTGTGATCGGTGGCGGCATTTCCGGCCTTCTGGCTGCGAGGGAACTGGCCATGGCGGGTACCTCGGTGACGATCCTTGAGGCGGGCGAAGCCTGGGGTGGTTGCGTCGGAAGGCACGAGGTAGCCGGCCTGTCATTGGACAGCGGGGCCGAGTCCTTTGCTACGCGGTCCACGGCCGTGGCCGATCTGGCGCGCGAACTCGGGCTGGAGGGCCAGATCGTTTCCCCGCACCCTGGCGGCGCCTGGGTGCAGCTACCGAATGGACCGCAGGAGCTGCCCAAGACAGGAATTCTTGGTATCCCGGCCAATCCTTGGGACCCCGAGGTCAGGCGCTCGCTTGGCCTCTCCGGCGCCCTGCGTGCATCCCTGGACCGCTGGCTGCCCGCTTCGATTGGCACAACATCCGAGGTCACAAGCGTGTCCTCACTGGTCCGCGCCCGCATGGGGAAGAAGGTCCTGGAACGGCTGGTTGCTCCTGTGGTGGGCGGTGTGCACTCCGCCGATCCCGGGCTCTTGGACGTCGATATGGTGGCTCCGGGCCTCCGCTCCGGCCTGAAGAAACACGGGTCCCTGGCTGCGGCTGTTGCTGCGCAGCGCAAGGCAGCCCCCGGCCCAGGTTCCGGGTCCGCCAAGGCGGGTTCCGCCGTCGCGGGTTTGAAGGGCGGCATGAACACACTGGTCACGGCGCTGGTTAACGACCTGCGCCGGCGGGGCGTGGACATGCTGAGTGGAAAGAGCGCTGACACCGTTTCGAAAACCGCCACGGGGTGGCGGGTCGCCGCCGGAGAAACCACGTACGACGCCGGCCGGCTGGTAGTAGCGCTGGACGGTCCCGCTGCCGTGGGGCTCCTGGAAAGGGCTTTACCGGAACTGTCCGGCCTGCGCCCCGCGCCCGGACCCTTGGTGAGCTTGGTGACACTGGTTGTTGATCTTCCCGAACTGGACGGACGGCCCCGCGGCACCGGAATCCTGGTGGCCCCCCAGACCCCGGGTATCCGGGCGAAGGCACTGACGCACGCCACTGCCAAATGGGATTGGCTGGCAGAGGAGGCCGGGCCGGGAACGCACGTCCTGCGCCTTTCCTATGGCCGCCGTGAGGACGCCGATGGAGGAGTGCCGGATGTTGTCATGGACGATGAAGAGTTGCTGGCTGCAGCACTTGATGATGCTTCCGCATTGTTGACGGTGCCCGTTACGCGCGCAGACATTGTCGATTGGGATGTGGTGCGCTGGGCAGGCGCCCTGCCGTTTGCCGCCGTCGGTCATAAACAGCGCGTAGCCCGGGTGCGGGAACTGTGCGCCGCAGCCGATGGCCTAATGGTCGTTGGTGGCTGGTTGGCAGGTAATGGCCTTGCCGCCGTGGTAGCGGATACCCGCTCGCAGCTCGCCCAGGGCATCGGCGATATTCGCCCCATTTCGTGATTTATGTCACTTCTACGCCTTGTAGAAGTGATCCGTTTCGACTTAGTGGCTGGCACGGGGCAAACTTGAACCATGAGCCACACTTCTGCCGAATCTGTCACTAAAACTGCTGGAACCGAAGAGCAGTTCTTTACGCTCTGGACCGTCTTCAAACGCTCGGCCGATGTCCTGCGCAGCGGCGATGCTGCCCAGGAATTCGAAGCCCTTGAAGGGAAGCTCGCCGAAGAAGGCGTGACCCTGCGGGGCAGTTACGACGTTTCGGCCATGCGCTCGGATGCCGACATCATGGTGTGGCTCCACGGATCCAAGCCGGAAGACCTCCAGTCAGCCGTCCGTTCCATTCGCCGCAGCAAGCTCTTCGCCGGCACTGAGATCGTCTGGTCCGCCATGGGCGTCCACAGGGAAGCCGAGTTTGCCAAGAGCCACGTTCCGGCCTACGCCCGGGGCGTTGAGCCCAGCACCTGGCTGTGCGTCTACCCGTTCGTCCGCTCCTACGAGTGGTACCTGCTTCCCGCGGAAGAACGCGGAAAGATGCTGCGTGACCATGGAATGCTGGGCCGGGAGTTCCCGCAGGTCATCTCCAACACTGTTTCCTCGTTCGCGCTGGGTGACTGGGAATGGATCCTGGGCCTGGAGGCACCTGAACTCGTTGACCTCGTTGACCTCATGCGCCACCTGCGCGCAACCGACGCCCGCAACCATGTCCGCGAAGAAATTCCGTTCTACACCGGCCGCCGCGTGACTGCTGCCGAGATTGCAGAGGTCCTCGCATGAGTGGCCTTGCCGTCTCCACCACCCCCAACGAAGTCACCGGGCGTGGCCGTCAGGAAGCAAAGCAGTACGATGCCGTGCTTCTTGCATCCTTTGGTGGTCCTGAAGGCCAGGAAGATGTCATTCCCTTCCTTCGCAACGTCACCCGGGGCCGTGGCATCCCGGATGAGCGTCTTGAAGAGGTCTCACACCACTACCGCGCGTTTGGGGGCATCAGCCCCATCAACCAGCAGAACCGCGAACTGAAGGCCGCAATCGAGGCCGAGTTGGCCAAACGCGGCATCGAGCTTCCGGTCCTGTGGGGTAACCGGAACTGGGACCCGTACATCGCTCCGGTTCTGCAGGACGCCTACGACGCCGGCCACCGCCGCATCCTGATGCTCACCACCAGCATCTACTCCTGCTACTCCAGCTGCCGCCAGTACCGTGAAGACATTGGCATCGCCCTGACCGAAACAGGACTGGACGGCAAGCTCGAGGTGGACAAGATCCGCCAGTACTTCGACCACCCCGGTGTTGTCCAGCCCTTCCTTGAGGGGACCGCCGCCGGGCTGGAAGAGATCCGCGGCAAGTTGGCAGCCGCCGGTGAATCCGATCCCGATTCAAAAATCCGGGTCTTGTTTGCTACCCACTCCATCCCCACGCGCGACGCCGAAGCAGCCGGCCGGTCCGAGGACGAGCCGCGCGAATTCGCAGAGGGATCTGCCTACGCAGCACAGCATCTGGCAAACGCCCAGGCCATCATGGATGCCGTTGCCCCGAACGTGGCCTGGGACCTCGTGTACCAATCACGCTCCGGCGCGCCGCACATTCCTTGGCTGGAACCGGACATCAACGATCACCTCGAAGAAATCGCCCCCGAAGGCGTACGCGGCGTCGTGATCGTTCCCCTTGGCTTTGTCAGTGACCATATGGAGGTTGCCTGGGACCTGGACACCGAGGCCCTGGAGACCTGCAGGAACCTGGAGATGGAAGCCACCCGCGTCCCCACCCCGGGAACGCACGCTACCTTTGTTTCCGGGCTGGTTGACCTGATCTGTGAACGCACGGTGGATAACAACATCGCCGATCGCCCCCACGTGACGGACCTTGGTCCTTGGTACGACGTCTGCCGCCCCAATTGCTGCGAAAACTTCCGGGGAGCAAAGCCGGCTATTGCCGAGGTCGGTTCCACTATCGGTGTTGGCCATGACGCTTACTCCTCCACGGAGGCCAGCAAGTGACCATTCGCATTGGCACCCGGGCCAGCAAGCTCGCGCTGACCCAGACCCAGCAGACGGCCGATCAGCTGGCGGCTGTTGGTGGCTTCCCGGTGGAGCTGGTGCACATCAAGACCGAGGGCGACGTCAAGACCGGCTCGCTGTCGCAGATGGGTGGCACGGGTGTCTTCGTGGCGGCCCTGCGGGATGCCTTGCTTGCTGAAACCTGCGATGTCGCTGTCCATTCTTTGAAGGATCTGCCCACGGGGGCTGCAGTTGGACTGAGCATCGCCGCTACCCCCAAGCGCGTGGATGTCAGGGATGTCCTGTGTGCACGGGATGGACTAACCCTTGCCGAATTGCCCGGTGGTGCCAAGGTAGGTACGGGTTCACCTCGTCGTGCTGCACAGCTAAGGGCGGCCCGGCCTGACATTGAGGTGCTGGATATCCGTGGCAACGTGGACACGCGCCTGGGACGCGTCCCCGGGCTTCCCGGCAACGTCACCGACGAAGTTGTTCCCGGCAAGTCCTGCGACCTGGACGCCGTAGTGCTCGCTGCGGCCGGGCTTGAACGGATGGGCCGGCTGGACACTGTGAGCGAGTTCTTCGAGACGGATGTCATGTTGCCTGCCCCGGGCCAAGGCGCGCTAGCCATCGAATGCCGTACGGAGGACGCCCCGCAGTTGGAAGGCTCCCAAGGCGTGCTCGCCCAGGCTCTCGCCGCATTAAACGACGCCGACACCCGGCTTGCCGTGACAGCCGAACGTGCCGTCCTGGCCCGGCTCGAAGCTGGTTGCGCCGCGCCGGTAGGCGCCTACGCCTTCCGCAAGGGCAGCATGCTGCATCTTGAAGCCGTTGTCTGCGCCGTTGACGGCACCAAGACCGTGCGCGAGAAGAAGGCCACCGATGGGCTGACCGAAGTAGGGGCGACGTTGCTCGGCATCGAAGTTGCGGAGCTCCTGCTCGCTGCCGGTGCCGCGGAGATCGCGGACCTTGCAGCGTCCTGATGTGACTCAAACATCGGCTTTGGCCGGTCGGCGGGTCCTGATTACCAGGAGCGCCGACCGTGCCCGGCCACTTGCTTCGCTCCTGCTCACGCTCGGAGCGGAGCCCTTGGTGCTTCCCCTCATCGATTTCGAACGGGCGGAGGACCAGGCTTCCCTCAACGCCGCCCTGGATCAGCTCGCCGCTGGATATTTTGACTGGATGGTGGTCAGCAGCATCACCACCGTGCGCGTCCTGCTCGAAAAGGCTGCCGAGCGTGGCACGTTTCCGGCAAACCTCGTGCCATCACGGACGCGGGTGGCAACGATCGGTCCATCGTCACAGCGGATCCTGGAAGCTATCGGCCTGACCGTCTCACTGGCACCCACGGACCTTCAATCTGCCGAAGGCCTCGTCACCCTATGGGAACCGGAACCTGCACGGGTTCTCCTCCCGCAAGCCGATATCGCGGGCCCCGGCCTGCGGGACGGATTGGCCTCCAAGGGCGCAGAGGTAACATCGGTGACCGCCTATCACACGGTGGACTACCCGGCCCGGACGGGACTGCGCCTGGAAGCGGAACTACCCGCCGTCGTCGTGCATTCCGGCAGTGCTGCCTCCGGCACTGCCGGTTCCCGTACCGGACAGCCGCAGGAAATGACTCCCTCGGAAGCTCGTGCGGCCATTGACGCCGGGATGCTCGACGCCGTTGTGGCCGCTTCCCCGAGCGCCGCGCGACGTATTGCGGAGACCCTTCTGCCCTTGGGCGGGTGCCGCTTCATAGCCATTGGGCGTCCGACGGCGGAAGAGGCCACCCACCTCGGAATCACCGTCGCAGCCACCGCCAAAGAACCTACCCCGGACGGCATCGCGGCCGCCTTGGAAACAGTATTCGTCAACGAAGGGAACCCCAGATGAGCTTTCCGAACCACCGTCCCCGCCGCTTGCGCACCACCCCGGCGATGCGCAGGCTCACGGCAGAAACACGTCTGGCCCCCGCAGACCTCATACTTCCGGCCTTCATCCGTGAAGGCCTCAGCGAGCCCAGCCCGATCAGTTCAATGCCCGGCGTAGTCCAGCACACCACCGACACACTCAAGCGGGCGGCTGCGGAAGCCGTGGAACTTGGCGTGGGCGGCATGATGCTGTTCGGCGTACCAGAGGTCCGGGACGCACGGGGCACCGCATCCTTGGACCCGGAAGGAGTCCTGAACAAGGCCATCCGGGACGTCAAGGCCGAGGTGGGCGATGACCTCGTGATCATGGGCGATGTATGCCTTGACGAATTCACTGACCACGGACATTGCGGCGTTCTGGATGCCGAAGGATACGTGGACAACGATGCCACTTTGGAGATCTACGGCCAGATGGCGGTTGCCCAGGCCGAGGCGGGCGCCCATGTGTTGGGACCTTCGGGCATGATGGACGGACAAATCGCCGTCATCCGCCAGGCGTTGGAGGATTCGGGCCACAAGAACACCGTTGTCCTGGCCTATGCCGCCAAGTACGCCTCAGCTTTCTACGGTCCGTTCCGTGAAGCCGTGGACTCCCAGCTGAAGGGTGATCGGCGGACCTACCAAATGGATGCAGCCAACCGTCGCGAAGCCATTCTCGAAGTTGAATTGGACCTTGAAGAAGGCGCCGACATGGTCATGGTCAAGCCGGCCATGAGTTACCTCGACATCCTCGCGGATATTGCTGCCATGAGCCCCGTACCCGTCTCGGCCTACCAAATCTCCGGGGAGTACGCCATGATCGAAGCCGCCGCTGCCAACGGCTGGATCGATCGGCGGGGCGCCATCACCGAGTCGGTGCTGGGCATCAAAAGGGCCGGAGCCGATACCGTCCTGACCTACTGGGCCTCCGAACTGGCAGGCTGGCTGAAGGAGTCCTGATGACCGCAGTGCCTTCCGAACCGGGATTTCCGTCTGCATCCAGGGCTGAATCCGACCCCACCGCACCGGTGGGCGCCGCCGAAATCCTGCTCGGCCTGAACACCTTCGGGGACGCGGGCCTCGATGCCGACGGCAATCCCAAGGAGCACGCCCAGGTCCTGCGGGAGTTGCTTGAGGAAGCAAAGCTGGCTGACGCCCTGGGCATCCATGCTTTTGGCGTGGGAGAGCATCACCGCCGCGATTTTGCTGTATCTGCTCCCGAGGTCTTCCTCGCGGCAGCTGCCGCAGTGACATCCCGGATCCGGCTCGGATCGGCCGTGACGGTACTTAGTTCGGATGATCCGATCCGGGTCTTCCAACGTTTCGCCACCGTTGACGCAATCTCCAACGGCCGGGCGGAGGTCATGTTGGGCAGGGGCTCATTCATTGAGTCCTTCCCGTTGTTCGGACTGGACCTGGCGGACTACGACGTCCTGTTCGAAGAAAAGCTTGAGCTGTTTGACAAAGTGCGGGCCCAAAAGCCGGTTCATTGGGAAGGGCGCACCCGCCCCAACGTGAACGGACTCCAGGTCTACCCGCGTTTGCAGCACCATTTGCTGCCGGCATGGATAGGCGTGGGCGGTACACCTGAATCCGTGTTGCGGTGCGCGGAATATGGCTATCCGATTATCTTCGCGATCATCGGGGGAGAGCCCCGCCGTTTCGCTCCGTTGGTAAATCTTTATCGCGACGCAATGGCCAAATACGGTCACTCCATGCGACAGATCGCAACGCACTCGCCCGGCTTCATTGCAGACACTGACCAGCATGCCCGGGAAGAACTGTTTCCGCATTGGCTGGAGCAGCGCAACAGAATCGGGGCAGAGCGCGGCTGGGGTCCGGGAAACCGCGGGGAATTCGACGCAATGTGCGGCCCGGAGGGCGCTCTCTATGTGGGTTCTCCCGAGACGGTGGCCCGCAAAATCGTCCTGCTCAAGCGCAACCTCGGCGTGGACCGCTTCGACCTCAAATACAGCAACGGCACCCTCCCGCACGGATCCATGATGCGTTGCATCGAGTTGTACGGCACTGAAGTGGCCCCACGGGTCGCGGAGCTGCTGGCGGACGCCTCATAGCTGCGATGCTGAATCACCGAAAGACGCTTCTGAATGACTGAAAGAATAGGAACCATGACTTCAAACACCCCTGTGTCCGACCAGCTTTTCGATCGAGCCCGGTCCCTCATGCCCGGCGGAGTGAACTCGCCCGTGCGTGCGTTCGGGTCCGTTGGCGGCACACCGAAATTCATGGTTTCGGCCAAGGGCGCCTACCTCACTGACGCTGATGGCAAGGAATACGTAGATCTTGTCTGCTCGTGGGGCCCGGCCCTGCTCGGCCATGCCCACCCCGCCGTGCTCGATGCCGTGCACGCTGCCGTGGACCGCGGTCTGTCCTTCGGAGCATCCACCCCGGATGAGGCCAACCTCGCCCAGATCGTGAAGGAGCGCGTGTCCGCCGTCGAACGCCTGCGGATGGTGTCCACGGGCACCGAGGCCACCATGACGGCGGTTCGCCTCGCCCGCGGCTTTACCGGCCGCAACCTGATCATCAAGTTTGCCGGCTGCTACCACGGTCACCTGGACGGCCTGTTGGCAGCCGCAGGTTCCGGCCTCGCGACGCTGGCCCTCCCCGGTTCGGCCGGCGTCACGGCAGCCACCGCAGCTGAGACACTTGTTTTGCCTTACAACGACCTCGCAGCTGTCGAAGCTGCCTTCGCCAAGCACGGCAACAACATCGCGGCCGTGATTACCGAAGCTGCCCCGGCAAACATGGGTGTCGTCACCCCGGGCGAGGGCTTCAATGCCGGGCTGTCCCGCATCACCAAGGACCACGGGGCGCTCCTCATCCTCGACGAAGTCCTCACCGGTTTCAGGACCGGTTACGCCGGCTACTGGGGGCTCACAGGCCGTCAGGAAGGATGGGCCCCGGACCTGCTCACCTTCGGCAAGGTTATTGGAGGCGGAATGCCGACGGCGGCCCTCGGCGGACGCGCCGACGTCATGGATTACCTCGCACCCGTTGGCCCGGTGTACCAGGCAGGCACGCTGTCAGGAAACCCTGTGGCCATGGCTGCCGGCGTCGCAACGCTTACCCATGCCACGCCTGACGTTTACGCCTATGTGGACGCCCGTTCGCTGGAGCTGTCCGCAGCTCTTTCCTCCGCACTTGATGCCGAAGGCGTGGACCACTCCATCCAGCGTGCAGGCAACCTGTTCTCGGTTGCGTTCGGTACTTCCACCCACGGCGTGCACAACTACGACGACGCCCAGGGCCAGCAAGCTTACCGCTACGCACCGTTCTTCCACTCGATGCTGGATTCCGGCGTCTACTTGCCGCCGTCGGTCTTCGAGGCCTGGTTCCTGTCCGCGGCGCATGACGACGCTGCCATGAACAGGATCATTGACGCACTCCCGGCTGCTGCGAAGGCAGCGGCCGCCGCAATCGCCTAGGTCCGCGATCCCGAGGTCAAGGACAACGCAGTGCCCCAGCCGGCTGGTCGAAGCAGTCTGGGGCACTGCGACTTCCCGGGGTAGGCTCGTAAGGAAAACCCAACCCCAACGAATTCACGGTTTACCATGCGCAAGATCCAGTCAATTGCATCCCTTGGCGTGAGGGCCGCGGCGGCCGGAATCCTGGTCACAATGGTTCCTGGTTGCTCAAGTGGAAATGAAACCGCTGGCCCAACAACTGCACCGGTTCCGCCGCCTGTAACTACCCCTTCGCCGACGACCACCCCTGTTCCGGGCAAGTCCACTTCCGGGGCTTCAACCGAACCCAAGGTCTCCCAGCCACCTTCCGCACCACCTACCCCTGAAGCACTGTCCGCGGCGCAACAACAGCTTGCCGGGCTAAGCCTGGAGCAACGTGTCGGGCAACTCTTCATGATTGCCGCGAAGGCGACGGGTGCGGAGCCGGGCACCATGGAAGCACTCACCAAATACCACGCTGGCAACGTCTACTTGAGTGGTCGCAGCAAGGCCGGGACTGCTGCCACAGCTGCCGTCGTGGCCTCCCTCACCGGGACAGTTTCCGCCGAAACTACCGGTGGGCTCCCTCTCTTCGTGGCCACGGACCAGGAAGGTGGATACGTCCAGGTCCTGGCCGGTCCGGGTTTCTCCACCATCCCTGCCGCATTGGTGCAAGCCGGAGCTGGTCCCGCGAAGCTTCGGGCAGATGCCACAGTTTGGGGGAAGGAACTCCGTAGCGCTGGCGTCAACGTCAATCTGGCTCCGGTCCTGGATACTGTGACGAGCCCTGGATTCGCGCCGTCCAATGCACCCATCGGACAATTCCAACGCGAGTACGGATACGTATCAGGGCAGGTGACCAATCTCGGAAACGCTTTTGCCCAAGGCATGGAGGAGGCGGGCGTTGCACCCGTCGTCAAGCACTTCCCAGGCCTCGGCAGGGTAGTTCCCAACACCGATGTCAGCCAGAACGTCAGGGACACAGAAACGACGCGGAATGATCCCGCCCTGGAACCATTTCGCACAGCCATTGCGGACGGCGTGCAATGGGTCATGGTGTCCAATGCCTACTACGACCAAATCGACCCCGCCAACATCGCGCCGTTCTCGCCCGTGGTGATGATGCAGATGCTTCGCGGGGACGCTGGCTTCAAAGGCATTATCCTCTCGGATGACGTCTGTAGTGCAGCACAGTTGAAGCCGTGGACCCCTGCGGACCGCGCCACCAACTTCTTCGCAGCGGGCGGCACGATGCTGGTTTGCGCGGACCCGGGAAGCATCCCCGCCATGTATGACGCCGTACTCCAGAAGGCGCAATCCGAGCCGGATTTCCGCAAGAAGGTGGACGCAGCGGCGTTGACAGTGTTGTCTGTGAAACTCGGGAAGTAATGCTGGAAACAAGACAAGGGGCTGGCTGGTGCCCAACCGCAGTTGCGCTTAATGCAGGAAACCCCGCTTCCTGACTTTCACCACTAGGGCGATCGTCCGGAGGCGGGGTCTGCTGTTTAGCTGCCTTACGGGGACTAGAGGACGTCCGAGAGGAAACCCTGGAGCCGCTCTGTCCGGGGGCTGTTGAAAAGCTGCTCCGGTGGACCGGATTCCACAACCACGCCAGCGTCCATGAACGTCACGACGTCTGAGACGTTGCGCGAGAAGCCCATCTCATGGGTAACCACCACCATGGTCATGCCTCCCTGCGCGAGATCGGTCATCAGGGCAAGTACGCCCTTGACTAGTTCCGGGTCCAGCGCGGAGGTGGCCTCATCGAAGAACATGACCTCGGGCTTCATGGCCAGCGCACGGGCAATGGCTACGCGCTGTTGCTGGCCACCTGAAAGGTTGGCAGGGCGGGCATCGGCCCTGTGCTTGAGGCCAACCAGGTCCAGTTGGGCCAAGGCCTCCTCACGCGCCTGTTCCTTGGACATTCCGCGAATCTTACGCAGCGCCAGGGAGATGTTCTCGGCCACCGTCTTGTGGGGGAAGAGATTGAACTGCTGGAACACCATTCCGATCCGGCGCCGGAGCTCGTCGGGGTTGTCCTTGAGGACGGAACGGCCATCCAACAGGATGTCGCCCTGGTCCGGTTCGATGAGCCGGTTCATCACGCGGAGCAGCGTTGACTTGCCTGAACCCGAGGGTCCGATGACCGAAGCCGTGGTGCCCTTCTCAACGTGCAGGTCAATTCCCCGCAGGACGTGGTTGGTGCCGAACGACAAATGGATGTTCTTTGCCGTCAACGTGCCGGATGTGAATTCGCTCATGCGTGGGCTCCCTTCCCGACGACCGCCGCAGCATCGTCCGGTTCTTTCTTTTCAGGCCTGCCTGAACGGAAGCGGGCATCAATCCAGTTCACGAAGTGCGTGAGCGGAATCGTGAGGACCAGGTAGAAGACGGCCGCAGCTACATAGGGCGAGAGGTTGCCGCTGGTCGCAGCCGCGTCCTTGCCGATCTGGAAGATCTCGCGTTCCGTGGCCAGCAGGCCCAGGAGGAAGACGAGGGAGGATTCCTTGATCAGGGCGATGAACTGGTTGACCAACGCAGGAAGCACCCGGCGGATGCCTTGGGGAACCACCACCAGGCGCATGGAAGCGCCGTAGCCGAATCCCAAAGCGCGGGACGCTTCGAGCTGTCCCTTGTCCACGCTCTGGATGCCGGAGCGGAAGATCTCGCCGATGTATGCGCCCGACATCAAAGACAGTGCTGCGATGGCCATTGGGTAGGGGCTCGTGGAACCGGTCAGTTCACGGATGATGGGGCCAAAGCCGAATCCGATGACCAGAATGGTCAGCACGGGCGGAAGTCCGCGCAGGACGTCCGTGTAGATGCGTGCAATCCACCGGGCCGCGGCGTTCCGGGAAATCCCCATCAGGGCCAGGGCCATGCCCAGCAGGGTCCCGATAATGCCCGAAATGACAGCGAGCACCAGTGTGTTCGGCAGGCCGACGGCGAACATCTTGGGAATGACTTCGCCCATCGCCTCCCAGTCAAGGAAGGTGTCAGCCAGTTGCTTGAGGATATCCATGGAACGCCCGGGTTACTTGGCCGGGATCTGGACGGCCTTGCTGCCCGGCTTCCAGCCCTGGGGAGTCTGCTCGGCCGCGGTGGGGCGGTCGGTGTACCACTGGGAGGTGAGCTTGGTCCACGTACCGTCAGCGATAACGGCATCCAGGCCGGCGTTCAGTGCATCGAGGAGGGGCTGGTTGTCCTTGTTCACGGCGTAGGCCGTGAAGTTCTGCGTGTTGACAACCTTTTCGGCGATCTTGGTACCGTCGCCGTCCTTGACCTGGCCCGAAGCCTGCTGGGACGGAGCAACCCAAGCGTCGATCTGACCGTTCTTCACGTTGCCATAAACAGTGTTGTAGTCAGGGAAGCGAACGGGCTCCAGCTTGAGGGTGTTCGTGACGTAGTCATCCTGAACGGTGCCCTGAACGACGCCGATCCGGACGCCTTCCTTGAGGTCGGCGAAGCCGGTGACCTTGGCGTCGTTCTTGGTCACGACGGCCATGTAGCCAAAGTCGTAGCCGTTGGTGAAGCCGACGGTCTTTCGACGGGCATCCGTGGTGGAGATCGAGGAGGATCCGACGTCGAACTGCTTGTTTGCTACCTGCGACAGCAGGGCGGAGAAGTCAGTCGATGCAAACTCCACCTTCAGGCCAAGCTTGTCGCCGATGGCGCGAAGGAGTTCGTTGTCATAACCCGTGAACTTGCCCGAAGGGTCGATGAAGATGTTCGGCGGTGCATCGGACAGGGTTCCAACGCGCAGGGTGCCGTCCGTGATGAGTCCGAGCTTCGACTTGTCGATTTTGTCCAGCGCCGTGACGTCCGCGGTGGTGTACTTGTCCAGGGTCTGCTGGTCACTGCCGGCGAGGGCATCGGTGGGCGAGCCGCTGGGCTGGGAGGTTCCTCCGCCGCATGCTGCCAAGGAGATCACCAGGGCCGCTGCTACGGGAGCAGCAGACAGCCACTTGAGGGCTTTGAATTTCATGAAGAAATCACTTTCGTCGGGTCACAGAGACGTTCGCGGTGGGCGGGGAACGTGGCAGCAAGTATGGGGATGGCTGCCCTAGCAGACTTCAACCCGCCAAACTTAATTATGTCACCAGCCCCCGAACGGCTGGTGAATCGAACAAGTGATTGCCTTGGCTCGTTTTTTCCGAAGAAAGTTCCTAGCCTGAGCCCTGTCCTCCCCGAACTGTTCCGGTGATGGCCTGAGTGATGAAATCCCTGCGCACCACGCTGGTGCGCGGGGACCTTCGAAATTCTTGTGACTTGCGTCCCAACTGCGGGCCGTCCGGGCCGAAACCTGCCTCAGAAGCCGCCCCGGCTGGCATCCTCGGGTGGCAGTACGGGCCACTCGCCTTCGATGACAGCGGTGGGCTTGCTTCGTCGCAGATACTGCTGGAAGTCAGCCGCTTGGGAAGCGGCCCAGTCCACCTGCAAATGGTGCAGCTTGGAGGCAGGCATTTGCAACTTGGGGAATTTTCCAGCCATGGCATCCAGAACGCGCAGGGTGGCCAAGGCGTCCGCAGCGGAGGTGTGGGCGTTGTCCAGGATCACGCCATATTCCTCGCATAAAGCGGTCAGGGTCCGCTTGCCCTTGCGGTACCGGTCCACCTGCTTGTTCATGACGTAGGGGTCCAATACTGGGAAACGGGTCAGTTGCGGGACACCATGCCGTGCCGACTCTGCAGCGAGCACCGTGAAGTCGTAGCTGGCGTTGAATGCAATGACCGGGGTGTCGTCGTCGAACAATTCCTGAAGAACCGCTGCCACCTCGCGCGTGACCTCAGCCGCCGGGCGGCCTTCCGCGCGGGCTTTCTCCGTAGTCACTCCGTGGACCTCGCTGGCCTCCAGGGGAATTTCCACCCCGGGGTCCGCCAGCCATTCATGCTCTTTGATGAGTTGTCCGTGCGCATCCACCACAGTGATTGAAGCGGTGACGATGCGGGCGGAACGGGAATTCTTCCCAGTAGTTTCGAGGTCGAAGGCAGCGCGGGGGAGGGTGTTCCAGGAGCTCATGTTTTCACGCTACCGGCTGGCACTGACAGTACTGGGCGCGACACTCCTGCGGCTACGCTGGAGCACATGCGGATGGAGTATGTGACGGCGGTGCTGGCTGTCGTGGACCTTGTTCCGCCCGGCACGGCCCTGTCATATGGTGACGTCGCAGAACTTCTTGGAGCCGGCGGACCCAGGCAGGTGGGCGCGGTGATGAGCCACTACGGCAGTTCCGTAGCTTGGTGGCGTGTCCTACGGGCAAGCGGGGATGCCCCGCCCGGCCACGAGGCAGAGGCCCTGCGCCATTATGTGCAGGAGTCCACACCCCTGCACGGCGCCTTTGAGGAATTCCTGCGAACAGGCGAGGGCCGCTGGCGTGTGGACCTTGGAGCTGCACGATGGGCGCCAAATGATGCTGAATTCGATCGTATTGATGTGATCTCGGACCAGTTGGAGCGTCAGCTCCATAATTTGTCGGTGCCCGATGATGAAATGACTGTGTGACCGCAACAGCTACCAAAACCCGCCAAGCCCCGGCAGCCCTCCGCCTGCTTCCGCCGCGCGAGATTCACTACGCGGCGCCTGACCTGTCTCCGGACCAGCGTGCGGTTGTGTCAGTCAGGCAAGGAGGCGGACCTGTCCTGGTCCCTGGGGGTCCGGGCACCGGAAAGTCCACGGTGCTGGTCGAATCGGCGGTCCGCCGTGTTAATGAAGACGGCGTGGATCCCGAACGGATACTTATTCTCGCTCCTGGCCGACACGCCGCAGCCGCCTTGCGGGATACCTTCACCGGTCGCCTGGACAGAAGCCTCAGTACGACGCCGGCGCGCACCTGGGCGTCGTACGCCTTCGACGTCATCCGGCGAGCCAAAGCGGAAGGCGTCCTGCCGTTGCCCCGTCCGCCGAAGCTCCTTTCCGGACCGGAACAGGATCTGATCATCAAGGAGCTGCTGGAAGGCCATTCCCGCCCAGGGCATCAGTTGCCTTGGCCGGAGGACCTCTCCGCAGCATTGCCCACCCGCGGCTTCCGCCACGAGATCCGCCAATTGTTTGATCGCATTATCGAGTCCGGCCGCACTGCAGAGGACCTGGTGGGGCTCGCCTATGAATGTGGGCGTCCGGATTGGATGGCGGCCGCCCAGCTCTACAGCGAGTATCGGGATGTTTTGGACCTCCGCATGCCCGAGGCCTTTGATCCCGCAGGGATCATCACCACGGCGCGCCAGATTTTCCAGGACTCGCCGGCTTTCCTGGCCGCTGAGCGTGACCGGCTGCAGCTGGTTCTCGTGGACGATGCCCAGGAATCCAATCCTGCCGTGTTTGAACTCCTGGCGGATATTGCCGAGGGCAAGGACGCCATAGTTACGTATTCGCCTGACACGGTGGTGCAGGGCTTTCGTGGAGCGCGGCCGGACCTTGTCCCGGAGCTGCCCGTGCTTCTCGAGGGAAGCCACGGGGTTCTTGAGCGGCCACTGTGGACCACGCATCGTCATCGCCCCGAGGTGGCGCGGGCCTGGACAAGGGTTGCCGCACGTATCTCACAACGATCCGGGGGCCAAAAGGCGAGGCGACTCGAACAGCCGGAGTCCGTCGAAGGCGCCCAGGAAATCAGCAACGGCGGGCGGGTGGAAGGACACGTGCTGCCTTCTCCTGTCCATGAGCTCCGATACGTTGCACAGCGGATTCTGGAAGCGCAGTTGCGTGAGGGCCGGGACTTCAGTGATATTGGCGTCATTGTCCGAAATGGTGGATTGATCTCGCAACTCCAGCGGTACCTCAATGGACAGGGAATTCCCGTGCGCGTTCCTGTGGCTGATTCCGCAGTCCGGGATGAGGTGGCCGTCCGGCCCCTCCTGGAAGTCTTCGCTGTCATCCTTGATCCGGCCAAGCTCACTCCCGAGACCGCTGTTTCCCTCCTGACTTCGCGCATTGGTGGAGCGTCTGCCATTGAGCTCCGCCGCCTCCGTCAATCTCTCCGGCGCGAGGAGCTGCTTGGCGGCGGCGGACGTTCCAGTGACGCGTTGCTGGTGGAAGCGTTGCTTGAACCGGGAGCCCTGGCTTCGTTGGGAATTGAAGGAAACCCTGCCCGACGACTTGCACGGATGATTGCTGCGGGCACTGCCGCAGCAGCCGAACCCGGGGCCAACGCGGAATCCGTCCTCTGGGCGCTATGGCACGCCACGGGATTGGCGCCACGCTGGTCCGACGCTGCGCTGGAAGGAGGGAGTGCAGGGGCGCGCGCTGACCGCGACCTTGACGCCATGATGGCCCTGTTCCACACGGCGGAGCGTTTTGTGGATCAACTGCCCGGCTCAGGCCCGGAACAGTTCCTCGATTACTTGTTGAACCAGGAACTTCCGATGGACACCCTTGCGGCCAGGGCCCAGCTTGAGGAATGCGTGGAAATCATGACTCCTGCCAGTGCGGCTGGCCGCGAATGGCCTGTGGTGATCGTGGCCGGCCTGCAGGAAGGTGTCTGGCCGAATACCCGTCTACGCGGGGAACTCCTGGGCAGCACCCTGTTTGCGGACGCCGTGGAGCATGGAGTCGACTACGCGTTGGGCCGCGGACCCCTCAGCAGGCTCAGGGACATCCGCTACGACGAACTCAGGAGTTTCTCCACTGCGGTCTCACGCGCCAGGGAGGTCCTCATCTGCACGGCTGTCTCTTCGGAGGACGAACAACCTTCGGCCTTCCTGGATTATGTCGCACCGTTGGCTTCCGGCGAGTACCGGCGCGACTACACACCGGTGGATCGACCCATGACTCTTCGCGCGCTGGTGGCCGAGTTGAGGCAGCATGCCCAGGCTGAAGACCAAGACGCCAACGGCGAAACACCCACGGCGCGCGAGGCAGCACGTGTGCTGGCCCGTCTTGCTTCTGTTGATCCACCCGTGGCCGGAGCCCATCCGGATACCTGGTGGGGCTTGGCGCCCTTGAGCTCCGAGGAAGCGGTTGTCCCACCGGGAGGCACTGTTGCGGTGTCGCCATCCAAGGTGGAGACCGTCCACAAGTCCCCACTGGATTGGTTTGTGCAAGCGGCCGGAGGAGAAGCTGCCACGGACTTCGCACGGAGCCTTGGCACACTGGTCCACAGCATTGCACAGGAGCTGCCGGACGCTTCAGGGACGCAGTACGTTGCGGAACTCGTTCGCCGCTGGCCCACCCTTGGCATGAAAGACAACTGGGAAGGAAAGCTCGATTACCAGCGTGCGGAACAGATGGTTCGCAAATTGGCCCAGTACGTGCTCATCATGCGAAGCGAAGGCAGGAGCCTGCTGGCGGTGGAGCACGACTTCGAAGTCCAACTTCCTGACGTCCACCTGGGTTCTGCACGTCTGAATGAGGATGCGGATGATTCGGCCGCCACTCGGCACGCTGTGCTCCGCGGACAGGTTGACCGCCTGGAAATCGACGCCGCAGGCCGTTTGGTGATCGTCGATCTCAAAACCGGGAAACGCCAGCCGGGCAAGGCCGAAGTAGCCAGGCACCCCCAGCTGGGGGCGTACCAGGCAGCGGTGCTCAAAGGAGCATTCGAGGATGCGGGCGCACTTGGGGAGTCCGGCCACCCTGTTCCAGGTGGGGCCGTCCTTGCACAGCTGGGAACCAAGACCAAGAGCCCGGGGGTTCAACAGCAGGATCCACTCGAGACCGACGACAACTGGGCAGAGGCTTTGGTCCATGAGGCCGCGGAACTCATGGCCGGCGCAACGTTCGAAGCCCGGCATGATCCGAGCAAAGCGGGACACGGCGGACATGGCTGCCGTCTGCCCGATATTTGCCCACTGTGCGCCAGAGGAAAGCAGGTCACTGAATGACTACCGAACTTCTTGAAGGATCCGGCAGCCGGGATGCCGGAATCCTGGAAGGGGAGTCCAGGCTGCCGGTTCCCAGGTTCTCCCCGTCGGAACTGGCAGACATCCTTGGCGAAAAGAACCACCCCACCGCAGAGCAGGCAAGCATCATCGCTTCCTCCCTTACGCCACGGCTGGTGATTGCCGGCGCGGGGTCGGGAAAAACCGCCACCATGGCAGACCGCGTTGTGTGGCTCGTGGCCAATGGTTGGGTCCGGCCCGAGGAAGTCCTGGGTGTGACATTTACCCGTAAAGCTGCCGGCGAGTTGGCCAGCAGAATCCGGGCAAAACTGGCCACCCTCCAGCGCATAGCCAACGAAGACGATGGCAGCATCGGCTTCCCGGAAGGGCTTCTGGGTGCCGACGACCTCGAGCCCAAAGTGTCCACCTACCACTCTTACGCGAGCGGAATTGTTTCGGACTATGGATTGAGGTTGGGCATCGAGCGGGACGTCGTCCTGCTCGGCGGTGCCCAATCGTGGCAGTTGGCAAGCGAGGTTGTTGAGGCTTACGACGGCGAATACGAGCATTTCACCGCGGCAAAGTCGACGCTCGTCAATGCCGTCAACCAGCTGGCCGGCGAGTGCGCGGAACACCTGCAGGACCCCGCCACCGTCCGGGACTGGGTGCTGGAACGCGTTCAGTCCTTCGAGCAACTGCCTTATGTGGCCGGGGCAAAGAAGAGCCCCACGCAGGCGGCAGGGGAGCTCGCTGCCATGCTGCGCACCCGGGCCAGCGTCGCAGATATGGTTCTGCGCTACCAGGATGCCAAACGTCAAAGGGGAGTGCTGGATTTCGGGGACCTCGTGGCACTTGCGGCCCGCATCTCCCGGGAAATACCGTTGGCTGCGGCCACTGAGCGGGCACGCTACAAGGTGGTGCTGCTGGACGAGTTCCAGGACACTTCGCATGCCCAGCTTGTCTTGTTTTCGCGCCTTTTCGGCCACGGTCATGCCGTCACCGCGGTAGGGGACCCGAACCAATCGATCTACGGATTCCGCGGCGCTTCCGCAGGACAGCTCTTCCACTTTGTGCAGGAGTTCCCCGTGAGGCACAACGATCAAGCATCTGGCGGAGACTCCTATTCTGTGGCGCCAACGTCGTACCTGACCACGGCTTGGCGCAACGGCAGGAACATCCTCCAGGCAGCCAACACTATTGCCGCGCCCTTGAACAAAGCCGCAGCAGCCGACGGCCCCGCGGGGGAGAGGGACACTGCAAGTGGCGTGGCGGTTCCACCCCTGGTGCCGAGTCCGGCCGCGGCCGAAGGCAGCGTTGTTATCGGTCGCTTCAGCACAGACGAAGACGAGGCTGGCGCTATTGCCCGCGACGTCCGGCGGTACCAGAGGACCGTCTTCGAGGAAGAGAAAGACGGTACTCCGGTCAAGCCAACAATTTCGGTTCTGTGCCGGCGACGCGCGCAGATGGAATGCCTTCGGAGGGAATTCGAACTTCAAGGAATTCCCTATGAGATCGTTGGCCTCGGGGGTCTGTTGGACACGCCTGAGATAGTGGACCTGGTGGCAACGCTGCGGGTTCTGGCTGATCCTGGCCGTTCCGATGCTTTGATGCGGCTTCTAGCCGGAGCACGATGGCGCATTGGGCCAGCGGACCTCATGGCCTTTAATGATTGGTCCCGTTTCCTGGCCAAGCGGAGGTCAGGTCCCGGCAACACCCCTGAGGTGGCGGACGAAGACCCGGCTGCTGTCGTGATGGAAAGCGACATCACTGACGCCGCGAGCCTTGTGGAAGCCTTGGACTTCCTCCCGCGGCCGGGCTGGACATCCGGACATGGGAGGTCGCTGAGCCTTCCAGCCCTGGAACGATTGACGAGGTTGTCGGAGGAGCTGCGCACCCTTCGCACCTACATTGGGGATGACCTGACAACCTTGCTCGGCGAGGTTGAACGTGCCATGTTGCTGGATATCGAGGTGGCCGCAAAGCCTGGCGTCAGCATCCACCAAGCACGCCGGAACCTGGATGCCTTCCAGGACGCGGCCGCCGGATTCCTGCAGACCTCCCAGCGGATCGATCTCCTGGCTTTCCTCTCCTGGCTGGAAGCCGCAGCCTCGGAGGAAGGTGGCCTGGACATTGCTCCTCTTGAAACCAATCGGGAAGCAGTCCAACTCTTAACAGTCCACGCCTCCAAAGGGCTGGAATGGGACGTCGTCTTTGTCCCCGGGCTCAACGCAGGTTCCTTCCCCAGCAACAGGGACTCACGATGGAGCAGCGGCGCAGCTGCCCTGCCATGGCCGTTGCGCGGTGACCGGGCTGATCTGCCGCAGTGGGATCTTGACCACAACGACCAAAAGGGGTGGCTGGACGCTGAGAAGGACTTCAAATCGGAAGTTCAACATCATGGCGAAGCCGAAGAACGCCGGCTTGCGTACGTCGCCTACACGCGGGCCAAGTTTGTTTTGATGGTGTCCAGCTCCGCATGGAATGGGTCCAGATCCGGTATGGCAGGGATGTCGTCGTTCCTCTCCGAGCTGGCGCCGCTCGCGGGAGTGTCCTCCTCGTCCGGGGACGCCCTGGCTGTCGCGAATGTCCAGGGCGTTGTGGTCCACCCCGAGTCGGTAGCCGAAGAATCCCTGCCCGATAGCAGCCCGCTCACCGCCACGTTGGAAGTGGCTCAATTTCCGTATGATCCACTCGAAGGCCCGTCCGATCCCCGTACGGGAGCCCGCATCAGGCTCGTTCCCGGGCGTCGTGCCGCCATGGACCGGGCTGCGGCCCGGGTACGTGAATTCATGGAGGAGTCCGCTTCTCAAGGACCACCGGAAGCTTTGACAGGCAACCCGGGGCGGTGGTCACACGAAGCCCAGCTGCTACTGGATCGCCGGCTCCAGGGAAAGCTTCGGCAGGATGTGCACTTGCCCAGCCACATCTCGGCCTCCCTGTTCGTTGACCTTGGCGCAGATCCCGCAGCGGTGCTGGCCCAACTGCGCCGACCCGTGCCCCGGGAACCGGGCATTTCGGCCCGAAAGGGCACAGCTTTCCATGCCTGGGTGGAGGAGTACTTCGGAACAACCGGCATGTTGGACATCGACGAAGCACCCGGCTCGGATGCCCATATCGACGAAGCGTACGGCCTGGATCAAATGGTTGAAGCGTTCAAGCAGTCCGAGTGGGCGCATCGGGCCCCGGCCTTTGTGGAAGTGCCTGTGGAAACGAGGATCGGTGACGTGGTGGTCCGCGGACGTATCGACGCCGTTTTCCGCGACGCGGACGGGCGATGGCAACTCATCGACTGGAAAACAGGACGCCGGCCTGCAGGCAAACAACTCGCAGCGAAAGCCGTGCAGTTGGCTGTGTACCGTCTTGCATGGGCGCGGTTGAAGGGCGTTCCCCTGGAGGAAGTCAGCGCGGCGTTCTATTACGTGGCGGAGGATGCTGTCGTGCGTCCGCATGACTTGGGCAGTGCCGAGGAACTCGAGCAGATCATCGACGAGGCCCTCATGAACGATCCCGCGCGTGGGGTTTCCGGGTAGAAGGAATCCGGGAGAAGCGCTGGTCTAGGAACGCTCGCCGGCATGCAGCGGTGTCACATTGACAACATTCAAAGCTGCAGTCGACGCGTCATCCTGAGACCGAGGGGAGGATTCATCCGCCACCTTGTTCGACACCGTTTCAGCATCCGCATCGGATGCTGCTCCCTTGTCAGGTGTCTCGTTGTCAGGTGCTTCGGCGTCAGGCAGTCCGGCGCGGGGGGCTTCCTTCGACGATGTGGGAGGTAGGGAAGGCGCCGGGACTGAAGTCCCGGCGTCGGGAATCGCCACGACGGTGACGGCAGGCTGCCGGACGTTATTCGAGTGATTCGCGGCTTCCTGCAGTGCCGCGCCTTCAGCCTCAGCTGCAGCCGCCTGCTCGGCGGCCAGAACGGCCTCGTCATGCCGGGCTTGTTCTTCTATGTCATCCGCAAGGGACTGCAGCATTGATACTGCCTCTGACGTCATGTCGTCGTGCCCAACGGCCGTTGCCTTCACCAAATACTGGGCCAACGCGAATTCAGCCAGCAAAGCGGCGCGTCGAAGCAGATGGGCGTCGGGTGTGTCCCGGCGCGCCTCGGTATACCGGCCGAGGACCGCTTCAACGAACGAGGCTTCGTTGGACGCCACCAGCCACGCGAAATCATCTGCGGGATCACCAATGCGGAGGTCGGTCCACCCCGTCAAGGCCGTCACGGTATCGTCCTGGACCATCAGGTTGTCTTCGTGGAGGTCGCCATGAACCACCGAAGGGTTGAACCGCCACAGTGCGACGTCCTCAAGGGCATGCTCCCAGCGGCGCAGCAACGTGGCGGGGATCTTGCCGGTAGTGGCCGCCTGGTCCAATTCGTTGAGCTTGCGCTGCCGAAACTCGTTGGCCGAGTAACTGGGCAGATCTGCATTGTTGACCAGTGCCAGGGGGAGGTCGTGGATGGCGGCAAGGGCGTTGCCAATATCACGGGCCAAAGCCGGACTGCCGGCGGATAGCTCGTCAATGGACAGCGTGGAACCCTGCAGATGGGCATACACGAATGTTGTGAGGGCGCCCTGCCGGACTGTGCCGGCGATGGTTGGCACATGGAAAGGAAGCTCGGCACGGATGGCGGGCGCGAAGGCCCGAAGGACCATGAATTCCGTTTCGAGGCGGGTACTGGCCTCGGGATGACGCGGCGAACGGACGCGCCAACGCTTGCCTTCCGCATCGAGCAACAACGCCGAATCGAAGTCGGCGTCGTCATCGGGGGAATAGGCTGTAGCCGTCGGTGCCAGTCCGGGCACCGCCGCGGTTGCTACAGCGGCCAGTTCGAGCGGTGTTCTTCTCACGTCTTCCACGGTAGATTGAGTGGCGCCTATGGCCATGATGCAGTGCGGCGAGTCTTCAGATCCGCACGAAAACAAGGCAGAAGTGGATCATCGGTCCCCTCAGCCGCCGGCATTGGCACGATATGCACAAGCGGCCGATCCAAATGTTCTTTGTCGGTGCGAATCAGTACGGTAGATACATGAGTTATGCGGAGTCTCCGGCGCTGGCCAACCACTTGATGGAAACTGTTCTTCCAGTGCGCCCGGCGTTGGTGGACCGAGGCTCCAGTGAGCGCATGAAGCCTGGCATGGTTGAGGACCTCATCGCCTCCGGCAGGGCCAAGGCCATGGTCATTTCCCAACGCAAGGCGTTGGTGAGCAGGGATGGCCTTTGGTTCGGGGATGCTGGTCCACTGTGGGCTGCCCTCGGCGAAGCAAAAGCCGGCGCCCTGACTGCTATCTACCTGGGTACCACCTTGAGGCCTTCGTCCGTGGCCGAGGGTACTCCCGTTTTGCTGTTTACAGTTGCTGAGCCGCCCGTGCCCGGGACAGCCCTGATCCCCTCCGTTGCGCAGTGGGCCGGGTTCCGGGAAGTTGCAGGACGCCTCGATGCTACTGACACTGCCTTGTTCATCGAAGCCAGCGCCATCTCCAACTGGCATGCGACCCATACCCATTGCCCGCAGTGCGGCACGCCAACTGATATTGAAACCGGGGGCTGGGTGCGGCGGTGTCCCAAAGACAACTCTGAGCACTATCCGCGCACAGACCCGGCGATCATCGTTACTGTCGTTGGCCCTGACGGCCGGCTCCTGCTCGGTGGCGGCGGGCCTGCGGACGCCAGGAACTACTCCACCCTTGCCGGATTTGTTGAACCCGGGGAATCGCTTGAGCAGGCTGTTGTCCGCGAAATCGGCGAGGAAGTAGGCGTACGCGTTACTGCCTGCCAGTATCTCGGTTCGCAGTCGTGGCCCTTCCCTGCCTCGCTCATGTTGGGATTTACGGCAATAACGAACGACGCCGTTGCCCGCCCCGACGGCGTAGAGGTCACCCGCGCGCGGTGGTTCAGCCGTGAAGAGTTGCAGGAGGCTGTGTTGAGTGGCGAGATCACCATCTCCACGCGCCTGTCCATTGCGCGCTCCTTGATTGAGCATTGGTACGGCGGCGTCATCGAAGACCTCCAGCCGTGACAGGAGGAATTTTCGACGTCGGAGGCTCACTGGAGGAGCGGATCCTCAGCGGCTTGGATGATGAGCAACGTGAAGTAGCCAGCACTCTCACTGGCCCTCTTTGCGTACTCGCAGGTGCAGGCACAGGCAAAACCCGAGCCATCACGCACCGCATCGCTTATGGAGTGCATTCGGGGGTGTATTCACCACAGAGGCTGCTGGCCGTGACCTTCACAGCCAGGGCTGCGGCCGAAATGCGGAGCAGGCTTCGGGATCTTGGCGTGGCCAATGTCCAGGCACGGACTTTCCATGCTGCGGCCCTGAGGCAATTGCAGTTCTTCTGGCCGCAGGCGATCGGCGGTACCCTGCCCAGCCTGCTGGACCACAAGGCGAACATGATTGCTGAGGCCTCACGCAGGCTTCGCCTCAGCACTGATCGCGCTTCCATCAGGGACTTGGCTGCAGAGATTGAGTGGGCAAAAGTCTCTATGCTCACACCTGCCAACTATCTGGAGAATGCACAAGGACGCGGGACTCCGGGAGGCTTCGACCTCACGGCTGTGTCCAGGGTGTTCCAGGCGTACGAGGATATTAAGACTGACCGCAACGTCATTGACTTCGAAGACGTCCTGCTTATTACGGTTGGAATCCTCCAGGAGGATCCCAAGGTTGCAGCGACGGTCAGGGAGCAATACCGCCACTTCGTCGTCGACGAGTACCAGGATGTTTCCCCGCTTCAGCAGCGGCTCCTGGATCTCTGGTTGGGTGGTCGTGATGAATTGTGCGTGGTGGGTGATGCGAGCCAGACCATCTACTCCTTTACGGGGGCCTCACCCAAACATCTCCTGAATTTCAAGGCACACTACCCAGGCGCCACCGTCGTCAAGCTCATCCGTGACTACAGGTCCACCCCGCAGGTGGTTAAGCTGGCCAATGAACTTCTCGGGTCCCGGCGAAGTGGTGGACCGGTTGCCGATGCGGCGTGGGCGCCTCCACTCAAGCTTGTCGCCCAAAGGCCAGCGGGCCCGGAACCGCGGTTCATGGAATGTCCGGACGACGAAGCGGAGGCGGCGGTCGTTGCCGGCAGAATCCAGGAGCTACTCAACACGGGAGTAAAAGCCAGCGAGATCGCCATACTGTTCCGCACCAACGGGCAATCCGAAGCTTACGAGCAAGCGTTGGCGTCGGCGGGAATCGGCTACCAGCTTCGCGGCGGAGAGAGGTTCTTCGCCCGCAAGGAGGTCCGGGATGCCATCCTGCAGCTGCGTGCAGCGACCAGGGCTGTGGCAGAAGGCGCCCCGGAGCCCCTGGGCCAGATTGTCCGTGACATTGTTGCCTCGCTTGGCTACAGCGAAGCCGCGCCACACAGCGGGGGAGCACTTCGCGAGCGTTGGGAATCCCTGGCCGCTTTGGTGGCCTTGGCTGATGAGTTGTCAGTCAGCCGTGGAGAGTCTTTCACCTTGGCTGAGTTCGTCAACGAGCTCCAGGAACGGTCGGTGGCCCAGCATGCTCCCACAGTTCAGGGTGTGACCCTTGCCTCTCTTCACGCGGCGAAGGGCCTCGAATGGGATGCCGTTTTCCTGGTGGGCCTCAGCGAAGGACTCATGCCTATCTCCTTCGCGGACACACCGGAGGACGTGGACGAAGAACGCCGGCTGCTCTACGTCGGGATCACCCGTGCGCGTGAGCATTTGAACCTGTCATGGTCCTCCGCGCGTACTCCGGGTGGCCGCGCCAACCGCAAGCCCTCGCGCTTTCTCGATGGACTCCGGCCGGATTCGGTGGCGTCCGCGAACGCCAGGAGCCGGGCAGGTTCCACCCGCCGCAAGGCTGCCGCGCCGGCGTCGTGCAGGGTATGTGGAAGCATGCTTGCCTCCGGAGCCGAGAGGAAGGTGGGTCGGTGCAACCAATGCCCGCCGACATATGAGGAACAGACCTTTGACGCACTGAGGCAGTGGCGGCGCGATGAAGCGCAATCTGCCGATGTTCCCGCCTACGTTGTCTTCACTGATGCCACATTAACCGCAATAGCCGAAGCCCGGCCAGCGTCGCTGGAGGAATTGGCCGGACTGGCGGGGGTAGGGCCCTCCAAACTGGAGCGCTACGGAGAAGCCGTCCTCGCCGTCCTCGCAGAGAGCACCAACCTCTGATGCCGCGCCCAACAGCCGGCCAGGCCGACGTTCCCATGCTCACCGACGACGGTGCTCCAGTAGTTGTCAGGCGCTCAGCCCGGCGCCGACGGACGGTAGCTGCGTTTTGGGAAGACGGTAATGCCGTTGTCGCGATTCCCGCCAGCTTTACCAAATCGCAGGAGCGCGAGTGGGTGCGACGCATGCTTGCGAAGCTCCAGAGGCAAGGTGAGCGCAGGGCGGGTAAACCAGATCGGCGCAGACCTGCTACGGACGAGGCACTTGCCCAGCATGCAGCGCACCTTTCGCGGACCTACCTCGGAGGACGGGCGGTTCCGACGTCGGTCCGCTGGGTGACGAACCAGAACTCACGGTGGGGCTCGGCTACTCCAGCGGATGGAACCATCCGGCTTTCGAACAAGCTTCAGGCGATGCCACAGTGGGTGATCGACTACGTGCTCCTGCACGAATTGGCGCATTTGTTGGTAGCGGGGCACAATGCGCAGTTTTGGCACTTGCTGACGGCCTACCCGGAGACACAGCGCGCCAAAGCATTCTTGGAGGGGGTCGCGTTCGCGACCTCCCGTGGGATTAGCGGTGACGCCAATGAATCAGCTGGAACGGGCGCGGACGAAACGGAGTAGGGACGAGAATGGTCGCCATGAAATTCATGGCGACCATTGCTGACATTAGGTGGACGGTGACTTCGGATCTGCGCTGCCTGGGTCGGGCCCGTTGTCGTCCTGGGAGTCGTCACCTTCCGATTCGGCGTCCCCGGGCTCATCGTAGCCGCCGCTCAAGAGCTTCTGCAGAGCATCGTCAACCTCGGTGTCGCTGGCCTCGGCAAGCCTGCGGCGTTCGGAGAAGCCCTTGGGATCGTCCAGGTCTTCCCCGGTGGGCAGCAGGTCAGGGTGGTGCCAAATGGCATCCCTGCCCGCAATACCGCGTTCTGCTTTCAGGGTTGCCCAGAGGGTAGCGGCCTCCCGAAGCCTGCGTGGGCGCAGTTCCAGCCCCACAAGCGATGAGAAGGCATGTTCGGCAGGGCCGCCGGTGGCACGCCGACGACGGACAGTTTCGCGAAGGGCGGTAGCCGAGGGGAGTACCTTGTCGGTGGCTTCAGCAGTGAGTTCATCCACCCATCCCTCCACGAGGGCAAGCGCCGTTTCGAGCTTTTCAAGAGCGGCAGTCTGCACGGGCGTCCGCTCCGGAGTGAAGACGCCCTGGGACAAGGCTTCCTGGATTCCTTCAGGGTTGCCGGGGTCCAGCTCCCGTGCGAGATCCTCGATTCGGGACATGTCAATGTGGATGCCTCGTGCATAGGCTTCAATGGCGCCGAGCAAGTGGCCGCGCAGCCACGGAACCTGCACGAACAACCGGGCGTGGGCTGCCTCGCGGACGGCGAGGAAGAGCCGGACATCGTTTTCGGGGAGGCTGAGACCTTCGCCGAATTTGGCGACGTTGGCCGGGAGCAGGGCCATCTCCAGGTCAGCCAGGGGAACACCGATGTCCGTGGAGCTGACTACCTCGGCCGAGAGCGCGCCAATCGCCTGGCCCAATTGCATCCCGAAAATGGCGCCGCCCATGTTCTGGAGCATTGACGAAGCACCACCCATCATGGACTTCATTTCCTCGGGCATCTGCTGGGTCAAGGCGTTGGACAATGCATTGGCGATGCTGTTGGCAACTGGCTCAGTCAGCCGCTTCCAGGTTCCAAGGGTTGCTTCAACCCATTCCGCACGGGACCACGCACGGCCGATAAGTCCGGTGGCGGAAAGGTCCGTCACAGGATCCAGCCATAGTTCCGCGAGCCGGAGTGCTTCATCGATGTCCCGGGCCTGCTGGGCGTTCACCGATGGATCGCTCCCGGACGCCGCAACGCGCCGTGCGTTCTCATGGGCCAGTTGCCAGTTCACCGGACCCTCGGACGTTGAGCTCATCATGGCCTGGACTTGTGCGAACATTTGCTGCAGGAGCTGGGGATCGTTGGGCAGCCCTGCAGCCTTGGCCAGTTCGGCGGGATCGATGTTGCCCATGCCCTGGCCGCCCATCAGGTTCTGCAGCATTTCCGCCAGCGGGTCCTTGGGCGTCTCATCGTCATCTGACGGGTTGTTGGGATTGGAAGTCATGGTGCCGCCGATCGTCGAACTGGCTGGTGATCACTTTCACCGTACCGCGCGGTGGGAAGGCTGTCTGCCTGTGTGCGGCGCCGTTCGCTGTAGGCAAAGCATCCCCACAACGCCCGACCGCGTAATGTGGATGTTTGGTATGTGCCCGTCGCCGCGGCCAGCGGCAGGAGCCAAAATGCCGGTCGCACAGTACCGGTAAAGAGAGGCCTCAATGCTTACTTCGCCCAGCCCCGAGGGCTCGCTCGATCCGCGTCAAACGCCCGACGCCGATTCCTCCCCTGAATCTCCGGAACCTGCCGGCAGCGGCCGGTACATGATCATGGTGGTTTCGGGCCTGCTGGCACTGGGACTTGGGATCGGGGCGGCTGCTTTGCCGGTTCCCTACGTAGTTGAGTCTGCCGGACCGACCTTTAACACGTTGGGGCAGGATGGGGACAAACCGGTCATCAGCATTTCGGGACATGAGTCCTTCCCAGCCAAGGGAAACCTGGACCTGACCACGGTGGTGATGGCGGGCGGGCCGAAGACTCCTGCAACAATTTTCGAAGTCTTTCGGGCCTGGTTGGACAAATCCAAAGCCGTTTATCCCGAGGAACTGATCTACCCCAAAGGCACCACAGCTGAAGAGACGGTCCAGCAAGGCGAAATTGCCATGGAGACTTCACAGGAAAACGCTGTTGCCGCAGCACTGCGGCAATTGGATATCCCCTTTGAACAGAGGCTCAAGGTGGCCGGCCTCTCAGATCCGTCTCCTTCCGTGGGGAAACTTCAGGAAGGAGACCGGCTGACCTCCATTAACGGAAAACCGATCTCCTCCCTCAGCATGGTCCAGGCTGAACTGGCAGCCGGAAACGGCGCCCCGGCGGTCCTCGTCGTGGACAGGAACGGTTCTGCAGTCACGGAAACGATAACGCCAACCAGGAATCCCGCTGGCCGCTACGTCCTGGGCATCCTCCTGGGTAGCGACTTCACGTTCCCGTTTGAAGTGAAAATTTCCTTGGACAACGTGGGGGGTCCAAGCGCCGGAATGATGTTTGCCCTGGGCATCGTGGACAATCTCACGCCAGGGGACCTCACTGGAGGAAAGCACGTGGCAGGGACCGGAACCATCACCGCTGATGGAACAGTGGGAGCCATCGGCGGCATTGCGCAGAAGATGATTGGAGCGCGGCAGCATGGAGCCACCATGTTCCTTGCGCCGGCCGCGAATTGCGCCGACGTCGTAGGGCACATTCCTGATGGCCTGCAGGTGGTGAAGGTGGAAACCTTGGCCGATGCCACCGCAGCAGTGGAACGACTCGGTTCAGGACAGGACACGGCGGGCCTTCCCACCTGCACCAACAACTAGACTGGCGGTGGAACTTAGCTCCACCGCCACTCGTGGCATATATGACGGACTCCGCCATCGCCCAGGGGCAGAGATCGTTGAACACACGCACACCGACTTTTAACTGACGACCACCAATGAGGTACAGAGTTTGTCCCGTCCCGCCAGCTCCAACCCGCCCGGAAGATCGCCGCTGAGACGAGGTGCCCTGACTCCGACGCTCATCGTCGTGGCAGTGGCCGTCGTTGGATTCATTTTCTTCGCCAATGTGTGGACAGACGTCCTCTGGTACCAGCAGCTAGGCTTCTTCGAAGTTTATGTCCGCGAGAACCTCGCCCGGATCGTCACGTTCCTGGTCGGTTTCGCCATGATGTTCGCTGCCGTCTACTTCGCCATCAGGATCGCGTACCACGCCAGGCCGGTCTACGCTCCGGATGCTGAGTCACGTGACAACCTCAACCGTTATCAGGCCCAGCTTGAGCCTGTCCGCCGAGTCGTCATGGTCGGCCTGCCGATCCTGTTCGGGCTCTTTGCCGGCAGCGCAGCGGCAAGCCAGTGGCAGAAGGTTCTCCTCTTCTTCAACCAGGAGCCCTTCGGCCAAGCGGATCCGTTGTTCAATCTCGACATCAGCTTCTACTTGATGTCGCTCCCGTTCCTTGGCTTTGTTACCGGATTCCTCATCAGCATTGCGGTAGTGGCTGGCATTGCCGGCATCCTCACGCATTACTTGTACGGAAGCATCCGGCTCATGGAGCGTGGTGTTTTCACCAGCCGTGCCGCCCAGATCCACATTGCCGTAACAGGTGCATTCTTCCTGCTGCTGCTTGGCGTGAATTTCTGGCTGGACAGGTACTCCACTGTGCAGAGCTCATCCGGACGGTGGGCAGGTGCACTGTATACGGACGTCAATGCCGTTGTGCCCACCAAGGCCATCCTGGCGGTTGCGGCGGGCTTGGTTGCGATTCTCTTTATCATCGCTGCGGTTATTGGCCGCTGGCGCCTGCCGGTAATCGGTACCGCGATGTTGATCATCACCGCCATCCTGGCGGGTGGCGTCTACCCATGGGTTATTCAGCAATTCCAGGTGCGTCCCTCGGAAAACACCCTGGAAAGGGAGTTTATTGACCGCAATATCAAGATGACCCGGGCAGCCTACGGCCTGGACAAGATTGATGTGTCCGCCTATAACGCCACAACAACGGCTACGAGCGGAGCTTTGGCAAAGGACGCCCAGACTGCGGCCAACATCCGCCTGCTGGATCCGAACCTCATCTCCTCGGCGTTCGCCCAGCTTGAGCAGTACCGTCCGTACTACCAGTTCCCCCAGACACTGAATGTGGACCGCTACACAGTGGATGGCAAAGTGCAGGACACCGTCATCGCTGTTCGCGAACTGAACCCGGACGGCCTGAGCGCAAATCAGCAGACCTGGGTCAACCGACACATCGTTTATACCCACGGTTACGGTGTTGTCGCAGCGAAGGGCAACAAGTTCACGGTTGATGGCAAGCCGGATTTCCTGCAATCAGGCATTCCATCCAACGGCGTTCTCGGCAATGACACCACGTACGAACCTCGCATCTACTTCGGCGAGAACTCTCCTGAATATTCGATCGTTGGCGCTCCCGAGGGTGCCCAGCACCGCGAGCAGGACCGCCCCGCTGGTCGCGAAGGCGGGGGAGAAACCCAATACACCTTCACTGGCAACGGCGGACCCATCGTAGGCAACTGGCTCAACCGCATTCTGTACTCCATCAAGTTCCAGTCCTCGGACTTGTTGCTTTCGGACGGCGTGAACGAGAAATCCCAGATTCTCTACGACCGCAATCCCCGCGAACGGGTTGAGAAGCTTGCTCCCTACCTGACGGTGGATGGCAACGCGTATCCGGCCGTCGTCGATGGTCGCGTGAAGTGGATCGTTGACGGTTACACCACTAGCCAGTACTTCCCGTACTCCCAGCCCCAGCAGTTGCAGAACGCGACCGTTGATTCGCAGACCAGTGCGGGCCGGACGGTGACGCTGCCCAATAGCTCCGTGAACTACATCCGCAACTCGGTCAAGGCCACTGTCGACGCATACGACGGCTCGGTCACGCTCTATGCCTGGGACGACCATGATCCTCTCCTGAAGGCTTGGCAGAAGGTGTTCCCCACCACGATCAAGTCCTACACGGAGATGTCCGGCGACCTCATGAGCCACGTCCGCTACCCGGAGGACCTTTTCAAGGTCCAGCGCGAACTCCTTGGCCGCTACCACGTCACGAACCCTGACAGCTTCTACCAAAACAATGATGCGTGGAGTGTTCCGAATGACCCCACAGTCTCGGAAGCCGTCAAGCAGCCGCCGTTTTACATGTCCCTGCAGATGCCTGACCAGGACAAGCCTGCTTTCCAGTTGACGTCATCCTTCATTCCGCAAACAGTCAACGGCAACGCAAGGAACATCCTGTACGGATTCCTGGCCGCCGATTCGGATGCCGGGAACGTCAAGGGAGTTAAGGCTGACAGCTACGGCAAGCTAAGACTGTTGCAACTTCCTACGGATACCCAGGTTCCTGGCCCAGGACAGGCGCAGAACAAGTTCAACTCGGATCCCACCGTGTCCCAGGCGCTTAACTTGCTGCGTCAGGGCGCATCAGACGTCTTGAACGGAAACCTGCTGACCCTGCCCGTGGGTGGCGGCCTACTTTATGTCCAGCCCGTCTACCTGAAGTCAACAGGCGAGACCTCTTATCCCACCTTGCAGCGGGTCCTCGTGGCCTTCGGCGACAAGATCGGCTTTGCAGCTACCTTGGATGAGGCTCTGGACCAGTTGTTCGGCGGTAACTCCGGTGCCAAGGCTGGCGACTTCCAGAACAATGGCCAGACGCCCGCAACGCCGCCCGGTACCACAACGCCTCCTGCGGGCCCGACTGACGCCAAGGCTGATCTCAAGGCGGCTCTGGACGAGGCCAACAAGGCAATCCAGGATGGCCAGGCAGCTCTGGCAAAGGGAGACTTTGCCGGTTATGGCCAGCAGCAGGCCAGGCTTTCCGAGGCACTCAAGAGGGCCATCGACGCCGAGACCCGCCTGGGCATAACGCCGGAACCGACAGCGACGCCGAGTGCTACACCAAGCGCCACGCCGTCGCCGTCGCCGAGCAGCTAGTAGCCGGTGAAAGGTTGACGCCGCGTGACTAGAAGGGCCGTTGTCCTCTCCTCCTGGAGCGGGCAACGGCCCTTTTGGTTTACAAAATGGTTGGGGAAGCGCTCTTCCGGAAATTCGATTGAGCGATATTGACCGGGGGAGATGCACATCACGTCGTTAGGATTTGGTCTGCCATTCACCGGACGGTAATGTTGTTCTTGCGACGCGGGGTGGAGCAGTTCGGTAGCTCGCTGGGCTCATAACCCAGAGGTCACAGGTTCAAATCCTGTCCCCGCAACTGGAGAAAAGATCCGGATCAGTATTCACTGGTCCGGATCTTTTGTTTTCCCGGATCTTAGGGTTATGGGACAAAACGTGTGTAAATCCGGGTTATGGGACAAAGAGTGTATAAATCCCGGGTGCGTCATGTGCGTCCGGCCCAGCCTTTGCGGTGCTCTTCGCTTATGCCCCGGTGGGCCCGTTGCAGTAACCGGAGTTGGGCGTCGGTGCCGCCTTCCAAGCGGTTGGTGGTCGAGGCGATCTGGAGGCCGGCGAACTCGGCGCCCAGGTACCTGAACAGTGTCCCCCGTGCACACGTTTGTCCTATGACCCCGGATCTTATGTGGCCAACCCTCCAGCCCGTGATCTGCACCACCTTCACCGCGTGATGGTCATAAGCACCCTGCCTGGTGCGGTAGAGTTGTTCTTGCGACGCGGGGTGGAGCAGTTCGGTAGCTCGCTGGGCTCATAACCCAGAGGTCACAGGTTCAAATCCTGTCCCCGCAACTGGAGAAAGGTCCGGATCAGTTTTCACTGATCCGGACCTTTTTGTTTTCATGCTGCGCCAAGCGCCCGCGGTGCCGGTGCTGGGGTCCAACGCCGGTGCTAGCATCAAATCCGGAATGGCTGCGTGCGGGGAATGAATGGGAAGGCCGGATGGTCAAAGAAGACTTCAGCCAGGACCTGGATCGACAGGCCCTGCAAAGGAACAGCCCCGTAGCGGTGTACCAGCAGGTTGCAGACGTCCTGACTGATCAAGTCAGCCGGTTGGAACCGGGCGCACGGATCCCGACCGAGGAATCGTTGATGGACGAGTACGGGATCAGTCGTACTACGGTCCGCAAAGCAATTGAAACCCTTGTTGTGAAGGGGTTGCTTGTTCGCCGGCAGGGCAAGGGTACTTTCGTCATGGCGCAGCGTCCGGTCCGGATGTTAAACCGCTTGGCGCCCTTCATGGAGACGTTCACAGCAGCAGGAATGAAGACTGTCAAAGGCCTGATTGAATACAAATGGATGGAGAAGGACAGGTCCGTGCCAGCCAAGCTGGTGTCCGATGACAATCTCGTCCTGGTGATCCGTCGCTCCTATTCAAGCGGCGGATGGCCCTATGCCATTGCCGAAATCTTTATCCCTTCCCACATCGGCCGTCACATCAGCCTCGCGGATGCTGAGCGCAATTCCATTTACCAGGTGATCCAGGACAGGACGTCCAAGCCTCTCCAGCGGGCCGAAATCACGGTCACGATGCACGCCCCACCGGAGCACCTTGCCGATGCCTTGAATGTCCGTGAATTTCCCATGGTCCCGCGCTTGGAGCGGACCACTTTGGGGCCGCACGGTGAAGTCCTTGAATGCACGGTGACTTATTTCCACCCCAAGGGTTTCGAAATCCGTGCTGAAGTGGCCACGGACGTTGGTCCTGGCCAGGACCCCTTGGAGTCTTCCCTGCTCTAGGCATGGTTGGCGACAGAAACAGAATGGCCGGACCCTGGAAGGGATCCGGCCATTTGCATGGTTCAGGTGCACATCAGAGAGCCGTAAGGCCCTACATAGCTAGAGCTTGTCGAAGTCGGTTTCGTCGATCGTTGCACCGCTGGAGGCCGGGGCCCCGGCCCCGATGGCAGGCTTGCTGCCTCCGGACTTCAAGGCCGCCAGGCGGGCCTCAATTTCGGTCTGCTCTCCGAGGTCTTCCAGCTGATTGAACTGGGCATCCAAGCTGGATGCGGCAAGTTCCTGTTGGCCCAGGACCTTGGCTTCCTCCCGGCGAATCTTCTCTTCGAAACGGCCAACTTCACTGGTTGGGTCCATGATGTCAATGCTCTTCAAAGCATCGTGTACCTGCGACTGCGCAGCTGCGGTCTTGGAGCGGGCTACGAGTTCGTTGCGCTTCGCCGTGAGCTGGTTGAGCTTGTTCTTCATCTGGTCAAGCCCACTCTTGAGCTTGTCCACAACCTCGGTCTGGGACGCAATGCTGGGCTCCGCGGCCCTGGCTTCCGACTCTGCCGTCATCTGACGCTGGATGGCAACCTTGGCCAGGTTGTCGAACTTCGTGGCATCCTCGGTATCACCGGCAGCCCGGTACTCGTCGGCCTTGCGCGACGCGGCAAGGGCTTTGTTGCCCCAGTCCTGGGCGTTCTTGACGTCTTCGTTGTAGTCGGCCTGCAGCATGCGGAGGTTTCCGATGGTCTGAGCCACTGCCGACTCGGCCTCAGCAATGTTGTTCGTGTAGTCGCGGACCATCTGGTCCAGCATCTTCTGCGGGTCTTCAGCCTGGTCCAGCAAAGCGTTGATGTTTGCTTTGGCGAGCTGCGAGATCCGGCCGAAAATGGACTGCTTAACCATGGTGTTGCCTTTCGTCCTGCTCAGTGGAACCCACTGAAATCAGTGATCAGTTGTTGTACCGCTCCTAGATGGGGCATGGACCCCAGCTAAAGTGTGGGGCTAGAAACTGCCGGAGTCGCCGCCGCCGAAATCACCTCCGCCGCCACCCCAGTCGCCGCCGCCGGAGTCGCCACCGAAGAATCCGCCGCCACCGCCGTCGTTGTGGCCGCCGCCCCAACCGCCGCCACCGCTGTTGAAGATGGAGTTGATCAGGATACCGCCGAGAATTGCGCCTCCAAGGCCGCCACCTCCGCCGCCGCCTCCGAACATTCCACCGCGGCCGTAGCCTTGATCGGCATAACCGAAGTGGTCGACGTCGGCCTGCGCCAGCTGGGCTGCCTGTGCAGCGAGTGAGTGGGCCTGCTGGGCGTAGGTCAACGCCGTTACAGGGTCATTGCGCGAGATCGACAAAGCGTAGTCGAGATTGCGCTGGGCTTCGGCGAGCCTGGTGCGGGCCTCAGTTCCAACGCCGCCACGACGTGCCGTGATGTAGTCCGAGGTCGCGCTGATCTGGGCCTGCGCCGCCATGATGGTCTGCTGCAAGGATGCTTGTGCACGGCGGGCCTGTTCCTGCTGGTCGCGGATGCCGGTCAATGACTGATCAAGCGCCTGGTGTGCTGTTTCTACGCGGGTCAAGGTAGCTATGGGGTCGATCTTTCCACCTTGGATTTCAGCCTTGACTTGACCCAGCGCCGCCTCCACACCAGCCACGGGCCCTGCTAGTTCAGGATGTTCACCTGACTGGATCATGGCCCTGGCCTGCGCGAGGTCCTGGCTGGTCTCGGCGACAGCGCTTTCCAAGGAGGCGCGGGCCTCGTCAAGGCTGCCCGCCGTCTTGGAGATCGCGTCGATAAGGACGTTCGTCTGGTGCAGGCTCTCTTCGGCAGCGCGAACCGCTACGGCGGCCAGGCTGTTTTCTCCCGCAGCCAGTTTTTCCTGGGCGGTAGTTGCTGCATTCTGAACGAACGCCAGGCGTTCCTTCGCCTGCAGGATGTTGTCGGAGACCTGCGTCAACGCAGACTCGGCGTACTTGCTGCGAAGGCTTTCAAGGGATTGCTCTGCAGTGGCGATCCTGGAGTCGGCCTCCCGGGCACCTGCCGTGACGGTGGCCAGGGCCTGCGGGGCCTTCTTCTCGAGCTCGCGAAGGGAGTCGAAGTCTGCCTTCTGGTCACGCAGTGATGCGAGGGCCGCCTCGGAACGGCGAATAATCTCTCCGAGCCACGTCCGCTGTTGTTCCTCAGTGTCCGGAATATGGTCGTCCAGTTGCTGTTGCAGCTTGAACGATTCGGTCATGTGGGCTTTGGCTTCCTGAAGAGCCTTGGTGAAGTTGCCAATCGCCGAATCACCGTACTGGGCCTGGGCGAATCCGAGTTCCTGTTCGCTGGATTTAATGGCGTCATCGGCCTCGATAAGCAACGAGCCGCTCTTCTGGCGCAGCTCCGGAATGCTCAGCCCTGCCAGTGGGTCAAGCTCTTCTCCTTGGGGGCCGTAGCTGGCGCTTGATGCCTGGCCGGTCTTCTTGCGGCGATTTCGCAGGTAGAGATAGGTAGCCGCGCCACCTGCTGCCACTACGCCCACACCGACGAGGACTCCGACACTGCCATTACCGCTCGGCACGGTACCGCTGCCGCCACCGGCGGCGTCCCCAATTGCTGCGGCTGTGTCAATTGCTGCCTGGGCGTAGTCCTTCTTGCCGCCGCCCAGGTTGGCAGCCACGGCGTTTTGGGCTATAGCGCCCTGCTTCGAGTAGATGGGGCTACCTGAGTTGAGCGCGAAGTTGTACTGGCCAGCCGTGGAAATCGCAAGGATCGCATCAGGCTTGCCCATGCCCTTGGCTTTGGCTACCGCTGCGGTCCACGCCTTGGGATCTGACGGATTCTCGAAGGAGTTCACCGTAACCACGTACAGGTTGTATTTGTGGTCCTTGAGTGTTTTCTGGATGGCTTCCTGAACTTCGCCCTTGCGGCTGCCCAGGACATTGGCATCATCCACGATGTTTTGGCCGGACGGTATGGTCACCGGATCTGCTGCCCAGGCGGCGCCGGCCGGGAGGGCCAACATTCCAGCCACGCCAATCACGGCGAGTACACGTTTCACTATTGACCGCATGTGCAACCCTTCAGCACGTCTGCGACTGGAACAAGGCGAACCAATCGTCACAGAATGCTCAGCGCCCCCACGCATGGTTTGTAAAGCCGCAGGTCGCTGTGGCAATTCCACTTGATTCTATGGTGCACCCCATACCCCGTCCACAGCGTTGAATATGCCACCAGCGAAACATAGGAGAAACCCGCAATGCCTGCGCGTTGAGGCTCTGTGTATCAGCCCTCGCTGTCCTTTACCCGGGGTCCTGTGCAGCACTGAAACGGGCTTTCAGGAAGCTCCCAGCGAACGTCCGATTTTGTTCCAGTAATAAGGGCCATAGTTATGGGAGACAAGGATGAAAGGAAGTCCCATGACGGAGAACCCAGCGCAGGGCACCGCACCAGAGAATCGTGATCCGTCCGAGCCCCGGGATCCCGCTGAAAGCTCTGACGCCGCCCCAACCCGGCAGCAGCCAACCCAGCAGCAGCCAACCCATCAGCAGCCAACCCAGCACTCTGCTTGGAATTCCGGGCAGGAAACCGGTACGCATGCAACAACTCCGCTGCCGGCCTTCCAGCCTCCTGCCCAATCGGCGCCTCACACCAATGGCAGTCCAGCCAAAGCCAACCCAGGGGCACAGGGCAACACAGGCCAGCCAAACACACGGGCACAGACCAACGCAGGCCAGCCACACACAGGCCAGCCAAACACAGGCCAGCCACAGTACTACGGCGGCCCTCAGCCCCACGAACCCGGGCACCGCCCCAACTACCCCCAGCACCAGCCGTTTTACGGCGGGGGGACCAACCCCGGAAACCACGCTCCCGGAAACCCCGCTCCCGGGCAGGGCTTCCACAGCGCACCTGGCCAGCAGTCCCCGGTAGGCGCCAAGCGCAATCCTGCGTTCGGCATTGGGACGCTCCTTGCCAGCATCCTCGCCGCGGGCCTGGTAGGTGGCGGCGTGGTGGCGGGCAGCAACATGCTTTTGGACAACCCGGCACCGGCGGCTTCAACGGGCGGGCAGTCGAGCACCGTGATCGTCAACAACAAGGATGACGTCAACGTCATCACCGCAGCGGCAGCGAAGGCGTCGCCGAGCGTTGTCACCATCAAAGCGACGGCCGGTAACGAAGGCGGAACGGGCTCCGGCATCATTATCGATGACCAGGGCCACATCCTGACCAATACGCACGTGGTGACCCTGGATGGTGCTACGTCGAATGCTGCCATCGAGGTCCGCACCAGTGATGGGAAAGTCTTGAAAGCCAAGGTCGTTGGAACCGATCCGCTATCGGACCTTGCGGTCATCAAAGTCGACGACACGTCCGGCTTGGTGCCTGCCACGCTCGGTGACTCTTCGAAGATCAATGTGGGGGACACCGCCGTCGCGATCGGTTCGCCGCTTGGCCTGACTGGCACTGTGACGGACGGTATTGTCTCCACGCTCAACCGCACTATCAGCGTCGCCTCCTCTGCTGCGCCGAAGGAAGGCACTGACGATTCGCAGGGCGGCGACCAGGGCTTCCAGTTCGCCCCTCCGGGCGGTGGCCAGGGCCAGCCGACTGCGAACGAGGGCTCGATCTCGATCAACGTGATCCAGACTGACGCCGCGATCAACCCGGGCAACTCCGGTGGTGCGCTTGTGAACAGCAAGGGCGAGATCATCGGCGTCAATGTCGCCATCGCGTCTGCAGGCAGTGGCACATCGGATTCCTCAACCGGCAACATCGGTGTGGGCTTCAGTATCCCGATCAACCATGCCAAGCGAGTTGCACAGGAAATCATCGATACCGGCAAGGCAAGCCATGGCCAGTTTGGTGTCTCTGTGCGGTCGAAGTCGTCCACGGGTAGCGATTCAGGGTTCTCGGTTGGCGCGGAGGTGGCTTCAGTGACCTCGGGTTCGGCCGCGGCGAAGGCCGGCATCAAGGTTGGCGACGTCGTCACCAAGTTCGGTGACTACCAGGTGACTGACCCCAACCAGTTGACCGCGGCGGTCCGCGAACAGCCCGCTGGCGCCAAGGTCAAGGTAACTATCCAGCGCAACGGCCAGTCCCAGGAAGTGGAAGTCACTTTGGACGCTGCACAGCAATAACAACCCAACGGCAGTAACCTGCACAAAGGGGACGACGGCGGGCGGCACCTCAGCGGTGCGGCCCGCCGTCGGTCTGTGCCCGCACTTGCCGAGGCGGATGAAACAGGCGTTAACGCACAATCGTTTTTCTGCGGGTTTCTGCGGGCAATATGCTTAGCTAGGGGAAGCCCACACGCTGGGCAATTCACGGCCACGCTCCTGCGGTTGGCCGTCCACAAGCATGGAAGGCTGCTTCGAAGACAGTGGAAGAGACATTGAAGATTGTCGTTCTGGTCAAGCACGTCCCGGACGCGCAGTTCGACCGGCACATCACCGGACCCGGCAACACAACTGACCGTGATGAGAGCATCTTGTCCGAACTTGACGAGTACGCACTTGAGGCAGCACTGCAGCTGGCTGAAGAGCGTGGCGGGGCCAAAGCCGGCAACGAGGTCATTGCCCTCAGCATGGGGCCCTCCGGTGCGGTAAACGTAGTCAAGAAGTCGTTGCAGATTGGGGCCTATTCCGGGGTCCACCTCAGCGATGACGCGCTGGCTGGTTCGGACGCCGCGGCTACGTCGTTGGCGCTTGCAGCCACCATCCGCCATCTCTCGGCAGATGGACGCCCGGTGGACCTGGTCCTGACCGGCATGGCTTCCACGGACGGCGAGACCTCTCTCATCCCGGCTCAGCTGGCCGAGCGGTTGTCGCTCCCGCAGCTTACGTTTGCCTCAAGCCTGGAGGTTAACGGCGGAACCGTGGTGGCGCGTCGGGATGCCGGCTCCCACTCGGAAACCGTGGAAGCGCAGCTCCCGGCGCTGGTCTCGGTCACAGATCAGATCAATGAACCGAGATACCCCAATTTCAAGGGAATCCTGGCAGCAAAGAAGAAGAAGATTGCCTCGTTGTCGCTTGCCGATATCGGTGTCGATCCTTCCGAGGTAGGCCAGGCAGGCTCGTGGACGGTTGTGGAGTCTGCAGCTGCCCGCCCGCCCAGGACCGCAGGTACGATCATCACCGACGAGGGCGACGCCGGCATTAAGCTCGTCGACTTCCTGGCCGCACAGAAGCTGCTCTAAAGGACTCCAACCATGGCAAATGCACTTGTTTTCATTGACAATCCCGGGGCTGCGCTCAAGAAGAGCAGTTTGGAGCTCCTGACCCTTGCGCGGAAGCTGGGGGAGACCGCCGTCGCGATCAACGGTGAATTGACCGACGACGTCGCAGCTACCTTGGGTGCCTACGGCGTGGCGACGATCTTCCAACCCTCTGCGGATGACCTGGACGACTACCTGGTTGCGGCTAAGGCCGGGTACCTCGCGGCGGCAGTGGCGGCTTCAGGCGCAACAGCTGTCCTGGTCGAAAACTCGCCGGAGGGCAAAGAGATCGCGGGACGACTCGGCATTAAGCTGAACGCCGGAGTCATCACCGACGTCGTTGGTGTGGATGCGGATGGCACCGCCCACAAGTCGGTTCTCGCGGGTTCCTACAACACCACGGCGAAGGCCACTACTCCGGTGTCGGTCTTTTCCGTAAAAGCGAACATCGTGGAACCAGAGCCGGCAGGCGCAGCCGCAGCTCCCGCGACAGCCAAGGTTGAGGTTCCTGCAGATGCTGCAGCGAATGCGGCCCGGATCTCCTCGCGCACGGTGAAGCCCGCCAGTGGCCGGCCTGACCTCAGCGAGGCCAGGATCGTTGTGGCCGGCGGGCGGGGCGTCGATGGCGACTTTGGCCCGTTGGAAGAACTCGCCGATGCCCTTGGTGCTGCCGTTGGCGCTTCGCGGGCAGCAACCGATGCTGGGTGGATTGGCCACGACGCCCAAGTGGGCCAAACCGGTGTGACTGTGTCTCCGCAGCTGTATATTTCGGCAGGTATCTCAGGAGCAATCCAGCAAAAGGCTGGAATGCAGACATCCAAGGTCATTGTGGCGATCAACAAGGATGCAGAGTCTCCTGTCTTTGAGATCGCGGACTTCGGCATCATCGGCGATCTGTTCAAAGTTGTGCCGCAGGCAACAGCTGAGATCAAAAAGCGGAAAGGCTGATCCCTTTGACTTCTGGCGTTTCGTCAGCAAAGAGCCCGTTCAACACCTCCACGGAGCGTGTTGAGCGGGTGCTTTGTTTTACTGCCCATCCTGACGACATCGACTTCGGAGCCGCAGGAACCATAGCTGCCTGGACTGCTGCCGGCGTACAGGTCACCTACTGCATCATGACTGATGGCGACGCCGGCGGGTTTGATCCCGTTGACCGGGAACGCATTATCGAACTCCGTGCCACGGAACAGCAACGGGCGGCAGAGTTGGTGGGAGTCAAAGACATCCGGTACCTGCACGAACACGATGGCTACCTTGAGCCGACACACAACGTCATCAAGCAGGTTGTGAAGCTCATCCGGGAAATCCGCCCGGACATCGTGTTGACCATGCACCCGGAACGGAACTGGGACCGCCTTCAGAAGAGCCACCCGGATCACCTCGCAGCCGGGGAGGCCGTAACCAGGGCGGTTTATCCCGCCGTGGAGAATCCCTTTGCCTACCCTGAGTTGGCTGAGGCCGGACTTATGGCCTACAAGCTTCCCTGGCTCTGGTTTATCTCCAGTCCAGAGGACCGTGAGAACCATTTCGTGGACGTCACCAAGCATGTTGATGCCAAGCTCGATGCGATCCGCATCCACGCGAGCCAGCACCCGGACATCGAGGGGATGGAGCGCGTGGTCCGTGGCATGTTGATGGCCAACGGTGCCCGTGCAGGGCTTCCTGCCGGGGCAAGCGCCGAGAGTTTCCACGTAGTGTCCGTCAACGGATCCAGTACTATCGCCGGCTTTTGACATTGCCGATATGTAACCCGTGTCATATGCTGGACCTCGGTTAAATCATATTTATTCGAGGAAGGCAGACTTTGATGGCGAAGACTGCACAGCAACCCGTGCTGGTGATTATGGGAGTCTCCGGTTCGGGCAAGTCGACTGTAGCCGGCGTACTGGCCGGCAAGCTTGGATGGGATCTCGCCGAAGGCGACGATCTCCATCCGGAAGCGAATGTGGCCAAGATGCACTCGGGCCAGGCCCTCAGCGATGAGGACCGGTGGCCGTGGCTTGGCATCATTGCCCAGTGGATCCGGGAACACACAGATGCCGGTACGCCGGCCATCATCACGTGCTCGGCATTGAAGAAGAAGTACCGCGACGTACTCCGGGGCGAAGGGGTTGTCTTCGTTTTCCTGCAAGGGAGCAAAGACAAGATCTCGGACCGGCTCGCGTCGCGGCACGGCCACTTCATGCCGCCCTCGCTCCTGGAGTCCCAGTTCGAAGCACTTGAGGAACCCACGGAAGACGAGAACTACATCTCGCTGTGTGTTTCGGCCTCGCCCGCTGAGGAGGCGGACGAGGTCATCGAACGGCTCGGCTTGCGTCCCCTGGGCGCGGGTTCCGAAGCGGCAGCCTCATGATCGCGCTGGAAACGGCCACACAGGTGCAGGAATGGTCCGGGCACGACACCCAGCTTCTTGTGGTGGCAGCGTTGGGTATTGCGCTGATCGTGGTTCTGATCGCAAAGCTGAAACTCCACCCATTCCTGGCCCTGGTGCTGGGCTCGGCGTTTGTTGGGCTTGCCTCGGGTGTGGAGCTGGGCAAAGTCATTACCAACTTCGAAGACGGGGTTGGGGGAGTCCTCAAGGAAGTTGGTCTCCTCATTGCCTTGGGCGCCATGCTTGGCAAATTGCTTGCCGACTCGGGCGGGGCCAACCGGGTAGTGGACACCTTGTTGGCGAAGGCCACCGGCAACAAGATCGTCTGGATGATCACGCTTGTGGCTGTGATCATTGGGCTGCCGATGTTCTTCGAAATCGGGCTGGTGCTCCTGCTGCCGGTGATTGTCCTTGTGACGCAGAGATCCGGGATGAAGCTCATGCGGATAGCCATACCGGCTTTGGCGGGGCTTTCCGTTCTCCATGGCTTGGTGCCCCCGCACCCCGGACCCCTGATCGCCATCAGCGCCGTAAAGGCTGAATTGGGCACAACACTGGGCCTGGGCATCCTTGTTGCCATTCCCACGGTCATTATTTGTGGCCCGCTCTTCTCGCGGCTGGCCGCACGTTGGGTTCCGGTGGACGCTCCCGCTGTGGCGGGTGGCATCGATACCAAGCACCGCGCAGACCTTAGTGACGTCAAGCGCCAGCCCTCGTTCCTGGTGACGCTGCTGACCATCATCTTCCCTGTGGTCCTCATGCTGCTCAAGGCATTGGGCGACATCATCTGGCCGGACGCAGCAACCGCTCCGATGATCCGGATCTTCTTCGATTTCGTGGGCCAGCCCCTGGTCGCCATGACGTTGGCGGTACTGGCCGCCATTGTGACGTTTGGATACGCGGTGGGATTCACGGGCAGCAAGATCACCGCCAAGCTGGGCGACAGCCTGGGCCCCATCGCCGCAATCCTTTTGATCGTCGGAGCTGGCGGTGGCTTCAAGCAGACGCTGATTGGTGCCGGCGTGGGTGACGCCGTCAAGAAGTGGGCAGAAGGCGCCAACATGTCTGTCCTCGTGCTGGGCTTCATCGTGGCGGTAGCGCTCCGCCTCGCCACGGGTTCGGCGACCGTTGCAACCGTGACTGCTGCGGGCATCGTCGCGCCGCTGGCCAGCAGTTTGACCCCCACCCATGCGGCTCTGCTCGCCTTGGCAATCGGAGCAGGCTCATTGTTCCTCTCGCACGTGAATGATGCGGGATTCTGGCTGGTCAAGGAGCTCTTCGGGCTGACGGTGGGCCAGACGTTCAAGACGTGGTCCGTCATGGAGACGCTGATCTCCGTGGTTGGCTTCGGGTTCGTGATGCTCTTGTCGCTGGTTTTGTAGCTGCGACTCACCTGAAAGCAAGAACGACGGCGGCCGGCCCACCTTGGTGGGACGGCCGCCGTCGGGCCTTAAGCGTTGACGTCATTCCCGGCTGGGATCAGGCGCTCAGCGGAACCACCAGCACAGGCGGCTGCGTGGGTGAGCTTGACCCGCCAGCAGGCTCCACCGTAATGGCTACTGAGGAAGCTGAAGACAACCCCTTCACCACTGCCGGCTTGGACAATGTCTGGGCGTCCATAGTGCCCTGCGGCACAGGGGCTGACCCATCCTTCGGCAACGTCCACAACTGGTAGACCTTGCCCTCGGGGGCCGGGGCGACGCCGTCCATCAATACCACAAAGGAGTCCTTGGCGGAGGAAGCGGAGATCGTTGCCGTGCCACCTCCAGGAACCTCTGCAGTTTTCTTTTGGACATCTTGGGCCTGGAGGACCTGGTTCACGGGGTCGTTCTGGGCGGCAACGTATGCACCGACACCCACGCCGCCCAACGCTATGGCAGCAGCAGCCGCGGCACCCACCAGCCATGCGCGCCCGCCACTGAAGCTTCGGCGTTCCGCGCGCTTGGTCCGGGCGGCGGCGAGTTCATCGACGACGGTCCCAGGTGCCGCCGGAGGGGCCGCGTCTGCAGCCGGCTGTGCAGCAGCGTCTTGAGCGATCCGGTCCATGATGTTGCCGAAGAGGGCGGCGGGCGGCTCTTCCTCGGGAGCGAAACCTGCCACCAGGGTCTCGCGGGCCTGCCGGACCCGCTCCTGGAACGCTGGACCTTCCGGAGCGTCCTTGACGTAATCGTCAATCAGGGCCCGTTCCGATTCGGTGACAGCATCCAAGGCATAGATTTCCGCGAGTTCGAGGACGCGGCCCTCGGCCAGGTCGGTTGCGATGTCATTGGCGAACATTCTGCGTACAAATCCTCCACCATTGTTTTCGCTCATTCAGCCCACCCCCAAGCAGGTCTTCAAGCGCAGGAGTCCATCGCGGATGCGGGACTTGATGGTAGGGACCGCGGCACCAAGGTGCTCCGCAACCTCCCTGTAAGTGAGCCCACCGTAATAGGCGAGGCGGACCGATTCGCGCTGGGTATCCGTCAATGTGCCAAGGCACCTGCTGACGGCCTCGGCCTCAAAGTTCGTGTCGGCTTCCTCGGATACGACGTCGCGATCAAGGTCCTGGCTCGCTGCGCCGTACCGGGCTTCGCGGTCCGTTGCTGCCTGCACGGCACGGACGCGGTCGATGGCACGGCGATGAGCGATGGTCATGAGCCAGGCCATGGGGCTGCCGGACGCGCGATCGAACCTGGCGGCGCCCTGCCAGACCTGGATGAAAACTTCCTGGGTGGCGTCTTCGCTCAGCTCGGAGTCGATCAGGATGCGCCTGGCCATGCCAAAGACGCGTTTGGAGGTCAGCCGGTAAAACTCGGCGAAGGCCACCTGGTCGCCTGCAGCAATCAATTCAAGCAGGCCTGTGAGCTGCGAGTTCAAGTCTGTCGCCGTGCCCGAAGTCTCGACGACCGGGGGACCGGGATTGTTGGGGATGTCCATCACTGTCCAGCATAAGTCGTGTGGTTTGAAACCCGCAGCACGAGGGCGCGTCGTTGTGCGCACAGCCGTGCAGCGGTTTGCCACCACCAGGGCCTCCAGCGCGCTCACATCGGCTCCCTCATCGAATGTCCAAGGCAGGAATTGATCCTGCATAGGTTATTCGCAGCTGCGGGCGCTGCGGATGGGCTACACCTTGGCGCCGGCAAATCCGTTCTGGCGCCACGCCTCGAAAACGGCGATGGACGCGGCGTTTGCCAGGTTCAACGAACGCAGGGAAGGCCGCATCGGGAGCCGCACCCGGGCCGTGACGTGCGGATCCTTCTTCAGCCAATCCGGGAGGCCGACAGATTCAGGGCCGAACATCAGTACGTCGCCCTCGCGGTAATTAATATCCGTGTAGGACGTTTCGCCGTCGGACGTAAAAGCAAACACACGCTCAGGCTGCAGGGCAGCCCAGGCTGCGTTAATGTCCTTATGGACCGTGACGACGGCGAGGTCGTGGTAGTCCAGGCCCGCCCGTCGCAGCTTGGCATCGGAAAAGTCAAAGCCCAGAGGCTCCACCAGATGCAGTTCGGCGCCGGTGATGGCGGCCAAACGAATGGCGTTGCCCGTATTGCCCGGGATTTCTGGAGTGTGGAAGAGGATGCGGAACACCGTCCCATCCTAGCCAGTCCCGCCCCAGCCGGTTCCATCGAGCTGGCTTCATGATGAGTCAGCCAGCGTCCACGAAAGCAGGATGTCAGTGCATGCCGCGGAGCAAGCGGGCAAGAACGGGAACCACCACGGTGTTCGGTGCTGGTCCTGAACCAAGGAACTGCTTCAAGCCGCGGGCCAATCCTGCGCCGTTGACTACCTCAACCGCGTTATGGCTTTGCCCTTTTCCGTACTGGTCAATGACTGGTTCGTGCAGGTTGCCGTCAGGACTGTGCAGGACCACCCAGCCGGTGACGTTCAACTCGGGGAAGATGTCCTGCATATGGCGGACGATGTGGGCCAGCTGCGGCGGAGCCACCGACCGGCCGCCGTGGCGCAACGAATTGCCGTCCCACGCGTAGGCGCCCTTGGGCAACAGCATGGAACCAACCAATGCCAGCCGGTAGCCGGAAAGCACTGCGTGGTCGATGTGGTTGTTGTCAGAGGGGGAGCGGAGTCCGTTGATGAGCCTTGCGGCGGGGATGGCAGGCAGGACCTGCCTGCTGATGAGCTGTACCGTCCGCATCTCGCGTTGGATGCGGGCTTCGGCTCCAAAAATGCCGCGCTTTCGCGGCAAGCCGTGGACCTGTTGGGCAGCTTCTGCCATCGAAATGAGGGGAACTTCAAGGGGGTCATCAAAGGCGGGAACGTAGACGGGCGGATCGCCTGCCGTGTTGCGCGGGGCCTGCGGACGCCTGACTCCCGTGCTGGTCGCCGGACCCGGCGCAGGCGCGCCTGTGTAGTCGCCCGGACGCGGTTGGGAGCGGCCGGTGGTGCCGCTGGCATACCTCCTGTCATACTCGGCCCGACGCTCCGGATCGATCAGGGTTTCATACGCGAGCGTTACACGGCGGAACATTTCGGCTTCGCCGCCGTGATCGGGGTGGGCCTTCCGGGCGGCCTTCCGGTATGCCACCTTGATCTCCTTGTCCGTCGCAGTGACGGACACGCGAAGAACCTGATAGTGGGAACTGCTGCCCTCGGCCAAGCACAGGCCCTTCTCTAGGATGGTGGGCCGCTCCACTGTCGGGGCGGTACGGCCAGTTTATCCAGCCACTATGAGAACGTCGGCAGCGGGCGCGGTGGTTCCCGGCTGGCATAATTCACCAGGTGAATCCTCCGGCGCCCAAGAATCCCACGCACTCGGCGGAGAAGATCGCCCTTGCCATCAATCCAACAGCATCGTTCGGACGCCACGGCCTCGCCGGGGACGAGGCCGCAGCCTGCCTTCGCACCGCCGGTTGTGACGTCGTCGTACTGGAAGCCGGAAGCTACGACGACCTCCGGACCCTGGTTGATGAGGCCATAATTTCAGGCATCAGTGCGCTGGTTGTGGTGGGCGGGGACGGCATGGTCCATTTGGGTGTCAATGCGCTCGCCGGAAAGGATCTTCCGCTGGGAATTGTTCCCGCCGGCACTGGCAACGATGTCGCCAGGCTGCTGGGCTTGCCACTCGGGGACACAAAGGCGGCGTGCGACCGCCTGCTGGCATCAATGGCATCGGGCGGGCGGAAGATCGACGCCGGACGCGTCACCGCCGCCGGGCGAAGCAGCTATTTTGCAGGGGTCCTGTCTGCCGGATTTGACGCTGCCGTTAACGAGAGGGCGAACTCGTGGCGGTGGCCCAAGGGAAAGAGCCGATACAACCTGGCGATGCTCCGGGAACTCGGTTCCTTCCGGCGTATCGAATACACGGTGACGGCCGACGGCGAGCAGTGGCGGCAGCCGGCGTTGCTGATTTCGGTGGCGAACGGCCAATCGATCGGCGGCGGCATGAGAATTACGCCCAATGCGTTGCCCGACGACGGGCGGCTGGATCTGTTTATCGTCAAGCCGTTGTCGCGGCTGAATTTCCTGGCGGTGTTCCCCAAGGTGTTCGCCGGCAAACACCTTGGTCATCCGGCCGTGGAGATCCGGCGGGTACGGAAAGTGCGGCTGGAGGCAGAAGGTGTCGTGGCCTACGCCGACGGCGAGCGCGTGGACAGATTGCCTGTGGAGGTCGAGGTTGTGCCGGGGGTTCTGCGGGTCCTTGCCTAGTTGAACTGCCCCTAGTTGAACTGCGGCTAGTTGAACTGCCCCTAGTTGAACTGCGGCTAGTTGAACTGCCCCTGGTCGCTTGAGCAGTTTGGTTTTGGGAGGGGCGAGGCATTTCGCGCTGGTCCGCTGGCCACGGTCCGCTGTGGCGGGAGGTTAGACTCGGTGGCGGCAGAAGTGGCTCGTCGGCAAAAGAGAGGACCGCCTATGGCACGGGGTGTTGGACGACGACAGGTCCCGGGCATGGTGGCCCCCCTGCCTGGGTTGGCTGCCGTGACAGGTTTGGGTGCCGCGGCTGCTTCGGCTTTGCTGCTTGCGGGATGCAGTGTGAACGTGCCTGATCCCGCAGCACCAAAGCCTTCACCTTCAGCCTCGACGCTGTCCACTCCAACCATTACGCCCGGACACGATGCTGAGGCTCTCGCCGCGAAGGACCTGCCCTTGGCCGCGGGAGAAACCTTGGCGCCCGGAGATCCGGTATTGGTATCCAGCCAACTGGAAGAAGCGCCGGGGTGGTCCGTTGTGCACTCCGGCCTGCAAGGTGAAACCCGGTTCGCGAAGACTGATGGGTGCGTGGTGGTGGTCAGGGTCAGCGTTAACCAGGGACCGTTGGTGGTTCCCGGGGATGACGCCGCGTCCACGAAGGAACTGTTCCGCTACCTGGATCCCGGGGCCGATGTGGACAAGCTAACGCCGGCCTCATTGCGGTGGGGCCAGGATTCCGGCAAGCCGGAACATAGAGTGGAATTTTTGGCCTTGGAATCAGCTCCGTCTTCCGGTGGCACCGCGGCTTTGGTTCTCGCCAGGCTTTTCAGCAGCCCGACTTCCTCTATCTACATATCGATTGCTTGTCCGGATAGCGGGACCCTGGCCGAGGCCAGGGCTGAGGTCCAGTCCGGGTTGGCCGTGGTCCCACCAGCCTGAGTGTTATTTCTTGAGCGCGGTGGCCAGGCGGTTCAGCGCGAGTGCTCCCACCAGCAGGCCGAAGTCCCTCAGCGCGACGTCGAAGAACGAGCCAAGCACCAGCAGGTTGACGATGATGCCGAGCAGCCAAGCGGCGACAACAAGGGATCCCCAGCGCGGTCGCAGGGCGACGACGATGCCGGCGATAATTTCGATGACTCCCACGCCGTACATGAAGGTCTGGGCTGAAACAGGTACGACGGCGGTGGCTGCGGGCGCGAGGTAGACAGTCCAGTCCGTCAAGAGGTTGCTGAATTTATCGAGCCCGAAAATGATCGGGGCAATCGTGAAGACCGTCCTCAGGAGGATAAAGGCCTGCCGGGAAGGGTCCCTGAGCTCGCCGTGGCTGGACTTCCTGCTCATATGAGTCGTTGCGGCTTCCATGACGCATTCCTTTCTAAAAATAGATATCTTGATTTTAGATCTCATCCCAAGGTTAAGCAACGAATCTTGTTTTTAGAGATATTCTGGCTGTATGACCACTGCACGCCACTCTTGGCTCCAAAGGATTTCGGCGATCGCCTCCTTGGACGACGACAACCGCCGGGTGTTGTTCGCCTACGTGCGCGGGGCTGCAGACGCCGTTGGGCGGGACGAAGCGGCCCGTGTTCTCGGTATTCCCCGAAGCACGGCCTCCTTCCATTTGGATCGATTGGTGAAGGATGGAGTCCTGCAAGTGGAGTTCAGGAAGTCCTCTGACAAAGCCGGACCCGGTTCCGGCCGGCCTGCCAAGCTCTACCGCCCAGCCATGGATGAGGTTGTTGCCTCCGTCCCTGAGCGCCAGTACGATCTCGCCGGGGATTTGATGGCCACAGCTATCACGCGTTCCCTGAAAGGGAACCTGCCCGTGCGGGAAGCGTTGATGGATGTTGCGGACCGCAAGGGCCAGGAGGCGGGCAGTCCCGGCGATTTCCTGGGTGCTTTGGCGGACCTCGGCTACGAACCAGTGGCTGATGAAGCGGGAGGGTACCGACTGCTTAACTGTCCGTTCCATCGGCTTTCGCAGGACCATGAGCAGGTGGTCTGCGCCATGAATGGCGCGTTCCTCAAGGGCGCCGCCACCGCATCCGGCCTCAGTGGTGAGAGCGTCCTTCCGGATTCCGGCCCTGGTCATTGCTGTGCGCGGATTGGCAGCCTGGAACCGGACCCCCAAACCTGACCTCAGGACCTGACGCTTTCGCGGTCTATGAAATGACGCCGCCGGTAGAATTGCAACGTGCCTGTATACCTCGACCACGCCGCCACCACTCCCATGTCGGCCCAAGCCCTTGCCGTCATGACGCGCGAGCTGGCGCGAACCGGCAACCCGTCCTCCCTCCATGGAGCCGGGCGGCGGGCAAGGCGCGCGGTGGAAGATGCGCGCGAATCGTTGGCGGCGGCCGCTGGAGCCCACCCGTCCGAGGTAATTTTCACGTCGGGTGGGACTGAGGCTGACAACCTGGCAGTCAAGGGCCTTTTCTGGGCCCGCCATGACGAAAACCCCCGCCGGACCCGCATCCTGTGTTCCGCCGTCGAACATCATGCGGTCATGGACACTGTGGAGTGGCTTGAGCGTCATGAGGGAGCCGAGGCCGTGTGGTTGCCGGTGGATGCAGAGGGTGCAGTGCAGCTTGAGGCCGTGCAACGTGAACTCCAGCGCGACCCCGACTCTGTCGCGCTTGTCACGGTGATGTGGGCCAATAACGAAGTGGGCACGATTCAGCCCGTCGCAGAAATAGTGGAGCTGGCCAGCCGATACGGGATTCCGGTGCACTCGGATGCGGTCCAGGCCTTCGGCTCCATTCCGGTCGATTTCCGGGCTTCCGGGCTTGCTGCTATGTCAGTCTCGGGGCATAAGCTCGGCGGGCCCGTTGGCGTGGGCGCGTTGTTCCTCGGACGGTCCATCAAGTTGACTCCGGTTCAGCACGGCGGCGGGCAGGAGCGCGATGTGCGCTCGGGGACTCTGGACACGCCCGCCATTGCTGCCTTCGCGGCGGCTGCGGAGGCCGTAACCGATAACCTTGCCGCCGAGGGTGAGCGCATCAGCAAGCTGCGCGACCGTCTCATTGCCGGGGTTCGGCAGGCCGTTCCGGACGCTGTGCTTCGTGGGGCGCCCGGGGAAGGCCGACTGCCCGGCAACGCCCACTTTACTTTTCCCGGTTGCGAGGGAGATTCGCTCCTGTTCCTTTTGGACCTCGCCGGCGTTGAATCATCTACCGGTTCGGCCTGCACCGCCGGGGTGCCCCGCCCCTCGCACGTCCTCCTGGCCATGGGCCTGGACGAAGACACTGCCCGTGGCGCCCAGCGCTTTACGCTGGGGCACAGCTCTACGGACGCCGACGTCGATGCCCTGCTCAAGGCGCTTCCCGAGGCTTGCGCCCGGGCCCGTCAAGCAGGCATGGCCGGCCATGAATCAAACATCCAGACAGCGGCAACGGTAGCGCGGCGGGGAGCCCCGGCGTCTTAGCCCGGCAATGAGGCCCCCAGCAAAAGCCGGGTCGCGAAAGTCAGTCGCCGGGCAAAAGGTCCTCAAGGGGAACGTCGGGACTCGTGAGATGTGCAACGTTCACCTGCACCCGGCCTGAAATCAGTGCCTTGATCGGCTTCTGTACGCGCCGCATGTTCACGTTCATGCCGGCCACCACTTCGCCCTGTTCCTTCCGGCCATCGCGCATCCAGAACGCGATGAAACTGCCGTCATCGAGCGAGCCGCGAATCACAGGCTCTACTCCGGTGGCCAGCGAGGGGAAACCCGAGTACTCCATGCTGAGGGTGAACTGATCCGTATAGAAATACGGGACAACATCCAAAGCGGAATTTTGGTCCAGCATCGTCTTGGCAGCCACCTTGCCGCCATTAAGTGCATTCGCCCAATGCTCACTGCGGTGGTGTTCGCCGGTGAAGGGATGCAGGGCGTTGGCAACGTCACCTGCTGCAAGGATGTCCGGGGCGCTGGTGCGAAGCGCGGAATCCACCAGGATTCCGTTGTCCAGGGTCAGCCCCGCTGTTTCCGCCAATGATGTGTCGGGCACGACCCCCACGGCAATGATGACGATATCTGCGGGCAGGACCTCACCGGTGTCGGTCCGCACTGCGGTTGCGCGGCCATCCTTCCCTTCGATGCCCGCAGCGCTGGCGGGCTGCCTGAAGCTGACACCGTTCTGTTCATGGAGTGCCCGGAAGTAGTTGCCCAATTCGGGGCCGATGGCGGCACTGAGGGGGATTTCCTCCAAGCCAAGCAAGACCACATCATTGCCGTAAGTGCGGGCAGCTGCGGCCAATTCCATGCCGATCCATCCGGAACCGACCATGACCACACGCCTGCCGCCGTCCCGGAGCAGGGACTGCAGGCGCAGGCTGTCCCCGAACGTCCTGAATGTCATGACTCCCTCCAGGTCCGTGCCGGGCAGCGGAATCTGCCGGGGTTGCGCCCCGGTGGCTATCACCAACTTGGCGTAGTCCAGGCTTCGGCCGTCCTTTAGCGTGACGGTGCGGCTTCCCGCGTCGATGCCCGATGCGGGATTGCCCAACAGCAGTTCGACGTCGTTTTCTTCGTACCAGCCAGCCGGCACCACCGGGACGCTATCCTCGTCGTCCTTGCCCAGAAGGAACTCCTTGGAAAGGGGTGGCCGAAGGTAAGGGATCCGCTCCTCGGATGCCAGGAGGGTCACTGGTCCGGCAAAGCCTTCTGAGCGAAGGGTTTTTGCTGCGGTTGCACCGGCCAGGCCGCCGCCGGCGATGACCATTCGTTCATGCGTCATTTCAGCCCACCTTTGTCTTGGCTCTTCTAAAACAACTTAGTTTGACTTTAGATTTCGTCCTATGCCCAGTCAAGGGATTTAGCGCGCACATTGGTGCGGGCGCTAGAATAGTTGGGCGTGCCGGCTCGCCTCAGCCGGAATCACCATCCAAAACCCCCTGAATCACGGAAAGCCAGCATGCGAGTACTTGCAGCAATGAGCGGCGGAGTCGACTCCGCCGTGGCCGCCGCCCGCGCCGTCGAGGCCGGACACGACGTCGTCGGAGTCCACCTTGCGTTGTCTCGCATGCCCGGCACCCTTCGCACCGGAAGCCGGGGATGCTGCACTATTGAAGACTCCCGCGATGCGTGGCGCGCCTGTGACGTCCTGGGGATTCCCTACTACGTGTGGGACTTCTCCGAACGCTTCAAAGAAGATGTCGTCCAGGACTTCATCGACGAATATGCTGCCGGACGCACCCCGAATCCGTGCATGCGTTGCAACGAGCGCATCAAGTTTGCTGCCTTGCTGGAGAAGGCCATTGCCCTGGGCTTTGACGCTGTGTGCACCGGGCACTACGCCAAAGTAATCGAAGACGCCGACGGCAACCGCGAATTGCATCGTGCGGCGGACTGGGCCAAGGACCAAAGCTATGTCCTGGGCGTCCTGACGCACGAGCAGCTTAAGCACTCCATGTTCCCGCTTGCGGACACTCCCTCCAAGGCCGAGGTAAGGGCCGAGGCCGAAAGGCGGGGTTTGTCGGTGGCAAACAAACCCGATAGCCACGATATCTGCTTCATCTCCGATGGAGATACGCGTGGCTGGCTGGCCGAGAAAATCGAAATGACAACCGGCGACATCGTGGACGAAACCGGCACGAAGGTAGGCGAGCACCCCGGTGCCAACGCCTTCACCGTCGGCCAGCGCCGGGGACTGAAGCTGGGCACGCCGGCCTCCGATGGCAAGCCCCGGTTCGTCCTGGAAATCCGGCCAAAGGAAAACAAGGTTGTCGTGGGGCCGGAAGCGCTCCTTGCCATCGATGAAATCCGCGGAATCAAGGTGTCCTGGGCCGGTTTGCCCATCTCCGAGGTTGAGACCGGTGCGGAATTCGAATGCCACGCCCAGGTGCGGGCGCATGGCGACCCCGTTCCGGCCCGTGCACACGTTGAGCCGGTTGCCGATGAAGAGGGTGTCGAGCGGGCGGAACTCGTTGTCACCCTGACCGAGCCGCTGCGGGGAGTGGCGCCTGGCCAGACCATTGTTCTCTATCAGGGCACCCGGGTGCTGGGACAGGCAACCATCGACGCCGCGCGTTCCCTGCAGAGGGCAGTGCTCTAGCCGTTACCGGATTATTGCCTCCGGGTTTGAGGGCCCCCATACTGGCCTAAGCAGCACAACCGCTGCGGTGTGTTGGGGTCCGCATTCGAAGATGGCGATGGCTGTGGCATTTCCAAAGAAGAGCCCGGGAGACATCAAAGCCGGGCAGATGGTCTCCGTAACGGTCCTTGCAGAGGGGCCGATAGGTTTTGGCGGGGCGCCACCGCTGACAGCCCAAGTGCGGATACCCGTCGAACGGCTCCGGCGTGGCCCCACTGGACACCGCTACGCGATCCACATCCGCAAGTGGCGCGGAACCAATGTGTCGCCGGTTACCCTGACCAGCCAAGGCGACCCCTGGCAACTCGTTTCAGAACCTCCACCCACGGACCTTCGCGAACTCCTGGACGATACCCGCTTCCTCGCCCAGCACGTCTACGGCGTGGCCATGAGCACCCTGGATATCTTCGAATCCACCCTCGGCCGGCGGATGCCCTGGAATCCGGAGGGGCGGGTGGTCCTGAAGGCAAGGGATCGTGTCACAGCTGTCGATACCGGATATGAGCGCGGTACCAACACCATCCGCTTCGGATCGGTGGACCGCATGGGCTACAAAGTACCCACCGCCCTCTACAGGGACATCGTTGCCCACGAAGTCACCCATGCGATCCTTGACGGCTTCCGGCCGGCATGGGCGGACCAGCTGGCCACCATGGAGCAACTTGCCATGCATGAGGCACTGGCAGACCTGGTGGCCATACTGTCGGTGTTTTCATCGCGTGAGGTGGTCTTCCGGGAACTTGAAGCTGCCGGGGAAGGCTTCGAAGCAGGCCAGGTCGTGGACGACGCGATCCTGATAAGGTCCCTCTTTGACTTTGCGAGGGACCTTTTCGCCCGTGGTCCCCTGAGGGAACCATTTGTTGGCGCCGTTCCTGACGGGTGGCAAACCATGCTGGATCCGCACGCCCGCGGGGCTGTGGTGGTCGGGGCAGTACTCCGGGCAGTCCAGCGGTTGTGGTCGGAAAGAAATGCCCGTTTTGGGGACAACCAAAGCCTGCAGCAGAAAGCCGAATCCGGTTCCATCGTGGCCATGAGGGTTCTGCGAATGGTGATTAGGGGCCTTTCCTACATGCCACCTGTGGACGTCACTTGGCGGGACCTCCTACGTGGCATCATTGCCGCGGACCTGGACATGGTCCCGGAAGACACCTACGGCTACCGCGATGCCCTCCAAGCGGAATTCTCGGCCATCGGGATCCGACGGGTGTCGCTGAACAACATCAGCGGGGTGGATAACTACCAGGGGCTTCGCTATCCCATCCGGCTGTCGGCCCTGGGGTCAGACCCCCAGGAAGTGCAACGCTTCGTGTGGGAAAACCCGAGGCTCCTGGACGCGGCCCGCCTCGAGCGGCGCACACCACTGAGCTCCACGCGGGTGCGTACGTCCGAACGCGTGTCACCGGACGGCTTCATCATCTCCGAAATCGGGGCATCATTCATTCAAACGGTGCGGATGAGCCGTAAGGAGGCCTACGTCCGCCTTGGCTTGAAGACACGGCGGGAATTCGTGGATATCCGCGGTGGAGGAGTCCTCAGGTTCGACGCCGGTGGCCGCCTGGTATACGCCGCCCTCAAACCGGTAATGGACAGGGAGCGGCAGGGCATGCTGTTTGGTTCAGATCAACAGCACGACGCCGAGGAAGCCGCATCTTCCGGGGTCAGGAACAAGTTCCACGGCACGGGGGAATAGCTGATGCCCCTTGGGCGCCAGCCAAGGGTTAGCTGCCCCACGCAGCCTTGCGTGCCGCCGTCGTGCCTTCCAATTGGGCGATTTGATCAAAACCGCCGCCTTTGAGACCCTTGCTCACGAGTTTCAGGACTTCCGCCCGGACTACAGTGCCATTGCCCTGGAGGGACTTCACGAAGTGATAGGTGAAGGCGCCGTTGTAGCGTCCGTCAATGAGGGCGTCCGCAGCCGTCTGGTCCGATCGGCAGGCTGCCATCAGCACGGGCTTGGCCCCTTTTACTGATTTCACCAGGTCGCGCAGGGTGCGTGTGTCGCTGAACTCGTTCGCGATCACGGCCCGGGGCGTCGGAGCGGGCAGGAAGCGGGGACGCCGGCCTGGCAACAGGTCCAGGGACTTCAGTCCAGTACCGCTGTGGCAGGTGTCCAGTACAACATCCATGAGGACACCGTCCGGCAGCCGCGCGAAGAGCGTCGCCAGCTCATCGTCCGTGATCACTGTGTCCGGGTCCCATGAGTCGCCGGAGTTGTTGATGTCATAGCAGGCGAAGGCCTCGTCCAGCCGGTCGGCTTCATCGCCGCTGACATCGGGTATCTGCGTGCCATGGCTGGAGAAGGTGAAGACGATGTGGTTGGATTTTCCGTCCACCGCGCTATCGACCAGCTTGTTGAGTTCGGCCATTACGGACTTTTTGTTGGCCTTGGCATCCCTCAAGACCTTGATGCTGGAGGACGCGAATCCATACTGCGCCTCAAGGAGGGCGGCCAGGTCTTCAGCGTCATTAACGCAACCGTGAAGCCAGCTCGATTCGGGTAAATACTTGAACTTGTTGATCCCCACGCAGAGGGCTGCCTTGCTCATGTTCCTGTCCTTAGGACTGGTCCTTGCACCCATTACCTCGGCGGCCCCCTGAACCGCCGCCTGGATGCTGTCCACGGCCGCGTTCCGCCTGCCCGTGATCAGCGCTTGTCAACTCGGAATAAAGATATTCCTGCGACCCTCCGGGGGCAATGCTTTGGCGTCCCCGGGCAAACCTACTCGTAGGTAAATATTGTGTCTCGAATCACCAAATCAAGGTCCCCGGGGCGCCGAAGTCTGATTGAATCGTGGAATCAAGAGTGCGCTCCGTCACAAATATCCCACGGCGGTGCGCCTAATCCATCGAACAGAAGGTTCACAGATGGCACTGAAGAAGAAGGCCCTGCATGGCGTTATCGCGCTGGCGGGCGTTTCCGCCCTCGCTTTGACTGCATGCACGGGCCCCTCCGGCGGCGGTTCCTCGTCCGCCCCGGCTGCCGCCGGCCCGATCGCCTACGGCACCACAGACAAAGTCACCGCATTGGACCCGGCAGGATCCTATGACAATGGTTCGTTCATGGTGATGAACCAGATTTACTCGTTCCTGTTGAACTCCAAGCCTGGGGGTGCAGAACCGGTCCCGGACCTTGCGGAGTCGTCCTCATTCACGGCACCGACCGAATACACCGTCAAGCTCAAGTCCGGTCTGAAATGGGCCAATGGACACACCTTGGATTCCAAAGACGTCAAGTTCTCCTTTGACCGGCAGGTCGCCATCAACGACCCCGCCGGCCCGGCGTCCCTGCTGACCAACATCGAGAGTGTGGGCACTCCTGACGCCACCACGGTGGTTTTCAAGCTGAAGAAGGCAAACGACCAGACATTCAGCCAGATCCTCAGCAGTCCTGCGGCGCCCATTGTCGACGACGAAGTTTTCCCCGCGGACAAGATCCTTCCTGACGACGAGATCATCAAGGCCAAGGCCTTCTACGGCCAATACACGATCGATAGCTACAAGAAGAACGAACTTGTCAGCTTCAAGGCCTTCGGCGACTACAAAGGTGTCCTTGGCAAGCCGGCAAACGACGAAGCCACCATCAAGTACTACGCCAGCCCCACCAACCTCAAGCTGGACATCCAGCAGGGCAACATCGACGTCGCCTTCCGCAGCCTCAGTGCCACGGACGTTGATGACCTTCGGAAAGACTCCAAGGTCAAGGTGTTGACGGGACCGGGCGGCGAGATCCGCTACATCACCTTCAACTTCGACACCATGCCGTTCGGCACCAAGGCAGCCGGCGCTGATCCCGCCAAGGCGCTCGCCGTCCGGCAAGCCGTAGCCAACCTCGTGGACCGGCAGGCCATCGCCGACCAGGTCTACAAGGGCACCTACCTCCCGCTGTACTCCAACGTGCCCAGCGGATTCCTTGGCGCCAACGAGTCATTCAAGGACGCCTATGGAGACAACGGAAAGCCGAGCCTGGACAAGGCCAAGAAGGTCCTGGCGGACGCCGGAATCACGGAGCCCGTTGCGTTGAACCTGCAATACAACCCGGACCACTACGGCGGCTCCTCCGGTGACGAGTACGCCATGATCAAGGAACAACTGGAGAAGTCCGGACTCTTCAAGGTCAACCTGCAGTCCACTGAATGGGTTACCTACAGCAAGGCGAGCCGCGCTGACGAGTACCCTGTGTTCCAGTTTGGGTGGTTCCCCGACTTCAGCGACGCCGATAACTACCTGACCCCGTTCTTCCCGGACGGCGGCTTCCTGAAGAACCACTACAACAACCCCACTGTGAACGACTTGATCGCCAAGCAGCTGACCGAGGCTGACAAGACCAAGCGTGAGGCGGACATCAAAGATGTCCAGAACGCACTCGCCAAGGACATCTCAACCCTTCCCCTGCTGCAGGGCGCCCAGGTTGCGGTGGCCGGAAGCGGCGTGAACGGCGTCGAGAAGACGCTGGACGCATCCTTCAAGTTCCGCCTCGGAACGATTTCCAAGTAACCACGCCTCTGTGGTGGGAAGGAGGCGGGACGCTGATCCGGTGTCCCGCCTCCTTTGCTGACCACTTTCGTGGCCGGCATGCACGAGCCAATCCCGCGCAATCCGCGGGCAGGAAATACAGGTAACAATGACAACACTTATAGAGGTACCCGAGGCCGAGCCCGGAATAGTAGCTCCAAAAAGCAAGTCCAAGGCCGGGGGAGGCCTAGGAAAATACATCGTGATCCGGTTCTTCCTGATCATCCCCACCGTCTTCATTCTGGTGACGTTGGTCTTCTTCCTGATGCGGGTCATTGGAGATCCCATCACGGCTGCCCAGGGCGGACGCCTCCCGCCGGATGTACTGGCACAGCGAATCCATGATGCCGGCTACGACCGCCCGGTTTTGATCCAGTACTTCGAATACCTCGGCCAACTCATCACAGGCAATTTCGGCACAACGATCACTGATCGTCGTCCCGTCGTGGAGGTACTCACCACCTTCGGTGCCGCAACACTTGAGCTGTCGATCAACGCATTGATCGTGGCGCTCGCAGTTGGTATCCCGTTCGGACTCATCGCAGCCCAACACCGCGACAAGACCTCCGACGCAGTCCTGCGGTTCTTCGCGATTCTCTGCTATGCCACTCCGGTGTTTTTTTCGGGCCTGCTTCTCAAACTGACCTTTTCGGTGTGGCTCGGATGGTTCCCCGTAGCAGGACGTGCCTCCACCCGTACGGAACTGACCATGAGCAGCCTCGGAGCTCCATCAGGCATCTACTGGCTGGACGCGCTCCGCAGCGGCAACTTTGCGGCTCTTGGAGACGTTGCAGCCCACGCTGTCCTGCCGGCCGTGGCCCTGGGTTTGCTGACTGCAGGGGTCTTCCTGCGGCTGGTGCGGACAAACGTCATTGGCACGCTGGGAAAGGACTACATTGAGGCTGGCCGGTCCCGTGGCGTTAGCGAGTTCCGGCTGGTTACCAAACACGCTTACAAGCCTGCACTGATCCCCATCATCACTGTCATGGGCCTGCAAATTGCGCTCATGCTCGGCGGCGCCATCCTGACCGAGACAACGTTCGAATGGAAAGGACTCGGCTACCAGCTGGTCCAGTACCTGAATGCCCGCGACTTTGTGGCTGTCCAAGGCATTGTGGTGTTGTTGGCCATCATCGTCGCCGTGACCAACTTCATCGTGGACATCATTGCCGCGCTCATCGATCCCCGAGTGAGGTACTGACCATGAGCACTCCTTCACTGACTGCTCCCAGGCAGCCCCTCTTCTCCCGGCTTCCAGTGGTTTCCCACCTCAGGAAAAGCGTTGGCCTCCAACGGGGCATGCTGATAGTGGGCGTTGTCCTCAGCGGGTTGTTCCTGCTGACAAGCATTCTCGCACCGCTTCTGGCCCCTTACGGCTACTCCCAACTCAGCGATGCGTCCGGTTCCTTCCCCACCCAACAGGCACCGGGTGCCAAACACCTGCTTGGCACCACTGTGGGCGGCTATGACGTCCTGTCCCGCGTCCTATGGGGATCCCAGACGGCCGTGACCGTCATCGTCGTGTCCGTGGCAATGTCACTTTTCCTTGGCGTCGCCCTGGGCCTGCTCAGCGGCTACTTCGGCGGCTGGTTGGACAGGATCCTTGTAGTAGTGGCGGACGCCATCTATGCCTTCCCCACCCTGCTTTTGGCAATCGTCATCTCGATCGTCATCAGCCGTGGCCAGTCCAGTTTCTGGGGCGGTATTTTCTCCTGTGCGTTCTCCATCACAGTGGTGTTCGTGCCCCAGTATTTCCGGGTCATCCGCGCCGAAACCATCCGGCTCAAGGCCGAGCCTTTCGTCGAGTCGGCCAAGGTACTGGGTGCATCCAGCCTGCGTATCATCGGACGGCACATCTTCAAGAACGCAACGCGCACCCTGCCCCTGATGTTCACGCTCAATGCCTCCGAAGCGATCCTTACGCTCGCAGGCCTTGGCTTCCTGGGCTTCGGCATCGAGCCAACATCGGCTGCAGAGTGGGGCTTTGACCTGAACAAGGCACTGGCCGATACCTCCTCCGGTATCTGGTGGACCGGTGTTTTCCCTGGCATCGCCATCGTGCTGACCGTCCTGGGCCTGACGCTGGTTGGCGAAAGCATCAACGACCTCAACGATCCCCGGATCCGTGGCCGAAAGCGCGCAGGCACCACGAAAACCCCTGCAACCCCGACAGCTACAGAGGCAGGTAAGCCATGACCACCAATCTCGGAAACATTTCCGACGCCGGGGCCGCCAGTGAACCCGTCCTCACCATTGACCGGCTGAAGGTAACTTTTGCCACCGATAGCGGAGACGTCCATGCGGTGAAGGACGTCAGCCTGGACGTTAAGCCTGGTGAAGTCGTGGCGATCGTGGGGGAGTCGGGTTCCGGCAAGACAGTTGCAGCCAAGACCATTCTGGGCTTGCTGCCTGAAACAGCCATCAGCTCCGGTGCTGTGGTGATCAACGGCAACAACGTGATCAGTGTCAGCAAATCCGCGCTTCGAAAGATCCGTGGACGCGACGTCGCCATGGTTTTCCAGGAGCCCTCCACAGCATTGAATCCCGTGTTCACTGTTGGATGGCAGATTGCCGAGGGGATCCGCGCCCACGCCAAGGATGGCCACCGCGTATCGTCCAAGGAAGCGAAGGAACGGGCCACGGAGGCTCTCCGAAAGGTGGGAATTCCGGACCCTGAAACCCGGGTCAACTACTACCCACACCAGTTTTCCGGCGGGCAAAAGCAGCGCGTGGTGATTGCCGCCGCATTGGCACTGAACCCTGGTCTGATTGTGGCCGATGAACCAACGACAGCCCTTGACGTCACAGTACAGGCGGAAATCCTGCAACTGCTCCGTGACTTGCGGGACAACTACGGCACATCCATCGTGTTGATTACCCACAACATGGGGGTCGTGGCCGACCTCGCCGACCGCGTGGTGGTCATGTACCAGGGCGATGTGGTGGAAGAAGCGCCCTCAAGGGTGTTGTTCGCGGAACCAAAGCAGGACTACACAAAAAAGCTCCTCGCGGCGGTCCCGCACCTTGGCCGCAACTCAGCCTCGGAAGGCGCCCGTGGCCGGTTGCATCAGGATGGCAAGGTCCTCGTTGAGGCGAAGAACCTCACCATCGAGTACCCAGGGCGCTTTGGGCGCCATGGCTTCAAAGCTGTGGACAACGTCAGCTTTACGGTCTCCGAGAATGAGGTCTTCGGTTTGGTGGGGGAGTCCGGCTCAGGCAAATCCACCATCGGGCGGGCGATCGCAGGGCTGACAAGGACAACCGGCGGCAGCCTGAAGGTCCTCGGCTACGAAATGCTGGACTTCAAGGAGCGGACCTTCCGTCCGCTGCGGAAGGAGATCGGCTTCGTTTTCCAGGACCCGGCGGCCTCGTTCAACCCCCACCTCACCATCGGTGAGTGCGTCGCTGAGCCGTTGATTATCCACACCAAGCCGAGCGCGGCTGAGGCGCGGAAAAAGGTAGGTGAGCTGCTCGAGTCAGTCCAGTTGCCGGCGTCGTACGCGCAACGCTACCCACACGAGCTGTCCGGTGGACAGCGGCAGCGCGCCTCTCTGGCGAGGTCGTTGGCGCTCAACCCACGCCTGTTGATTGCCGACGAACCAACCTCGGCCCTGGACGTCTCAGTGCAGGCCAAGGTTCTGGACCTGTTCAAGGACATCCAGGAGCAGTTCGGCTTCGCGGCCCTGTTCATCAGCCATGACCTCGCAGTCGTGGACATGTTGTCGCACTGGGTTGGCGTGCTGTACAAGGGACAGTTGGTGGAGCAGGGCATCGGCAACCATGTGATGGGCTCGCCCCAGCACGACTACACCAAGCGGCTGATCGCCTCCTTGCCGGTTCCGGACCCTGATGAACAAGCACGACGCCGGGAAGCGCACCGCGCGCTGTTGGGCGGCTAACCCGCACGCAGGCTGAACGCAACGAAGGCCCGCCACAGTGAGCAATTCACTGTGGCGGGCCTTCATTCGTTCTGGGCCTTGGTGCGCTACTCGGACACGATGGCGATGTTGAACATCTTTCCCTTCGGCTGCTGCATGAAGATCCTTAGCCACAAAGGCAGCCACATCTCCATTCCGCGGGCGGCGTCGAGTCCACCGAGGTCCCTGATGTGCTCGGGCGCCCAACCAAACTCCTGCAGCAGGCCTGACACTGTGGACTTGGCATCCGCGTCGTTTCCCGCCATGAACATGTCATGTGGACCCGGAAGCCGCCCTGGATCCACCATTACCGGGGCGCTGACCGTGTTCAGCGACTTCACTACCCGCACCCCGGGGTAGGTCCGTTGAATGGTCTCGGCGATGCTGTCGGTGTTGCACACTGAGAGCGATGGCGGAAAGCCCTTGGATCCATCCAGGGCGTTGGCCACGTCCAGGAGGATTTTGCCGTTCAGGGTGGTGTCGCCGGCTTCAGCGAGGACGGCCAGGCTCACAGTACCGGGTGTTGCATTCACGATCAGCTCGGACTGTGCGCACGCTTCCGCGAAAGAGCCCGCACGGGCGCGCGGACCAGCTTGCCGGGCCCACTCCTCGCCCTTGGGATTTCCGGATTCACGGGAACCCATGATGACCTCGTGGCCCAAGGACACCAGCTTGCCAGCGAGGGCGTGCCCCACCATTCCAGTTCCCAGGACAGCGATTTTCATGGAATCTCCCTTGGTCGAGTGCAGTGATGCTGCCATTCTGCACCGATTCCCGCGATGGGAACACCGCTGGCGGGACGCAGTCAGGTAACACCGGCAACGCTACCGCCGCACCCCATAGACTGGGGACCATGACCGAGCAGAACAGTGCCCTCCCCGAAGACCACGATTCCTTCAACCCGTCAGCGAGTTCCCTCGCGGGCCAGGTGGATCGCGGCGTCATGGATGAGCTGCTCTCCATCCGGTCCAGCATTGACAACATTGATGCCACACTCGTTTTCCTGCTCGCGGAACGCTTCAAGGCCACCCAGAAAGTAGGGATTCTCAAGGCCACGCACAAGCTTCCCGCGGGCGACCCCGGACGCGAAGCAGCCCAGATCGCCCGGCTTCGCCGTCTGGCCGAGGACGCACATCTTGACCCCGCATTTGCCGAGAAGTTCCTGAATTTCATCATCAGTGAAGTGATCCGCCATCATGAAGCCATCGCAGAGGATCACCAGATCTCCAGCCAGCAGGCCTGAACATATGTCAGGAGAAGTACAACGGGTCAGCGCGACGGCTCTTGGCCCATGGCCAGGGATCGACCCTGCGGAATCCCTGCGGATCATCCGGGGGGAATTGGGGGACCCCCACCTTCCGTTCCTGCCTGAACTGCCGGACCGTGGTGTCGGATCCGATGCCGTAGGCAGGACAGCATCGTTGCTGGTGGACTTGGCCGTGGACGTTCAACCACATGGTTGGAGACTCGTGGACCGGCCGGGAAAAGACGCGCAGCGGGGACGGTCCGCGCTTGCCACTGACATCAACATCCTGGCTGACGTCGCTGGAACAGAAGAGGTTTCAGCCAGCGGGATCAAGGTCCAGTTGATGGGTCCCCTGAGCCTCGCAGCCGGTTTGTACCTGCACAACGGAGAGCGGGCCCTCCTCGATTTTGGAGCGCGCCGTGACATTGCAGAGTCACTGGCAGCCGGAGTCGCAGAACACCTCCAGCGGATCTCGGAAGCGGTCCCTGGAGCGGGCATTGTGGTCCAGCTGGACGAGCCGGACATTGCCGCAGTGATGGGCGGCACGATCCCGACGGCGAGTGGTTACCGCACGCTGCGGTCCATCCCCGGCGAGGAGGTTGCGGGAGCGTGGCGGTTGGTGATCGATGCGCTCAGGGCTGCGGGCGCCGTCGAAATTGTGGTGGCCGTACCGGAGATAGAGGCCCCGATCGATCGCATACTCGATGCGGGCGCCGATGGTGTTGCTGTGCCGCTGAAGGCATTGACAACCCGCCAATGGGAGCACCTTGCCGCAGCAGTGGAAGCCGGCAAGCGTGTGTGGGCCGGTGCGATGCCCACATCAGACACTGATGCCAGGCTTCCGCGGACGGCCGAGATCGTGGAAAGCATTTGGCGGCCTTGGAGCCAGCTGGGTCTCCCGGCGTCGGCCTTGCCGGCACTGCGACTGACGCCGGCTACGGGACTCGCCCACGTGAAGCCCGCCACAGCCAAGGAAGTGCTTGCCCGACTCACACAGGTGGCCGACGGCCTGGACCAGCTGTCACAGGGTTGACCCGGCCTGTCCCAGGGTTGATTGGCAAGGGCTAGATCCTCTTTTCCCAGCGATCCGGTTCCGCATAGCGGGGGAGTGAGGTGCCTTGGGCTGCCCCGGGCAGGTAGGGCGCCAACCGGTAATCGAAGCGGCCGGCATAGACAAGCACGACGCCGATCTGGGGTTGGATGACCTTGACCTGGATCCGGTGCTTGCCCTCGTCCCCGTCCCACCACTGCTCCGCAAAGGCCTTTGCGTCCAGGGCCGCCGGCAACGGAATGCGCAATGGACCCAGGAAGAGCCGGCTGGCTTTCGACACGCCCCGCAGCCGGCCGTTGGGCGTGACACTTACATCCAGGTCCGTGACGAGGCGGCGGTAGCGGCCGACATGGTCCACCAACCGGGTCGGTGCGGGGGTGACGGAGCCGGCCTGCGGCGCGGTGATAGCGCTCGTGGTGTCGAGGAACAACCGCGTCCCGGATGGGAAGTAGATTTCACGCCGTGCCGTGAGGGCTTGCCGGCCGAAAGGATCCACGTGGGCATGGTTCTCAATGCGGAACGGAATGCCTTCGCCGTATTCAGGGAAGAAGGCCTCTTCGCTTCCCGTCAGGGCCAGCAAAGGACGCAGCCATTTTTGCGGGCACCCTACGACGTCAAAGACCCCCTCGCCAATTCCATACGATCCGGAGCCTGCCGCCAAGGAGAAGTACTCCTGTAGTTCGGGGGCCAGCTTGTTGAAATCATTGCCCAGGGCGAGCCGGTAGATGGGTTCGTTCATGGGAGTCCTTCCTAGAGCCGTCCGGCCGCTTTAAGCCGGATGTAGGTGTCAGCAAGCAGGGGAGGGACCTCGGAGGGTTCGGCGTCCACCACTTCAGCCCCCAGTTGCCGCAATTGTTCTGTGACGGCGGCCCGTTCCAGCAGGGCGCGTTCGGCGGCGGCGGCGCGGAAAACCTGGCCTGCGGTGGAACGCCCGGCTTTCATGGCTGCCAGCAACGGGTCCCGGACAGACGCGACCACCACCACGTGCTGGCGGACCAGCTGGGCCACCATGGGGAGAAGGCCTTCCTCGGGGGCGCCGCCGTCGAGGGCTGTCAAAAGCACCACAAGCGAGCGGTGTGCCGATACGGCCCGCACCTGGCCTGGGATCTGCTGCCAGTCCAGTTCTATGAGCTCGGCCTCCAATGTCGCCATGGCCTGAACGAGTTGCGCCAGGAGATTGCCTTTCGAAGCAGACTCGACCCTCGCGCGGAGCATCCGGTCGTAGGCGAGGAAGTCAACCCGGTCCCCGCCCCGTTCCGCCAGAACCGCGAGCAGCAGCGCCGCCTCAATCCAAGTGTCCAGCCTCGGCTCGTCGTCAATCCTGGCCGCCGCGGTCCGCGATGTGTCCAGAACGATCACAACACGCCTGTCCCGTTCCGGACGCCAGGTACGGACCACCACAGATGTGCGACGCGCAGTTGCACGCCAGTCGATGGACCGGACGTCATCGCCACGGACGTAGTCACGCAGCGAATCGAACTCCGTTCCCGCGCCCCGGATCTGCACGGCCGCCCTGCCATCAAGCTCGCGCAGCTTGCGTAGTTTCGATGGCAGATGCCGTTTGGAATGGAAGGGTGGCAGCACTCGAAGCCGGCCGGGAAGTGCCCTGGTTCGCTGCCGTGCGGCCAGCCGCAAGGGCCCGTACGAACGGACCGTCACGTGCGGGCTTTCAAGATCGCCGCGGCGCCGTGGGAGCAGGGACACCGTCAGGCGGCGCCGTTCGCCGGGTGGAACGTCGAGCGGCTGTGTTGGGTTCAGGGCTCCAGCGGAAGGTTGCCAACCGTCCCGGACCATCGCCCGTAGCTTCCGGCGGCCCAGGTTGGTCACCGTGATGACGGAATTCACCTGACTCTCCAAGGTGACGTTGCCCGGTTGCTGACGTGCCAAGCCCAGCTTGGCCGGGGAAGCCGCCAGGATAAGGTCAAGGGCCAGAAGCAGCAGCAGTCCGATAGCGATGAACAGCACGGTGATCCACGCCGGAAACAGCAGCAACGGAACCAGCCCGGTAACTGCCAGCAACACAAAACGACCCGTGATGGCCATCAGGGCACTCTTGCCATTGCTGTCATCTGCATCGCCGGCAGAATCAACGAGGCACCGGAACGGACGCCAGGATGCTGCCAAGGACGTCGTCAACGTGGATGCCATCCATCTGGGCCTCAGGACGCAGGCCTACCCGGTGCCTGAGGCAAGGCAACGATAGTGCTTTGACGTCGTCAGGCGTCACGAAGGGCCGCCCGGACAACCAGGCCCATGCCTTCGACGTGTTCAGGAGGGCAGTAGCGCCTCGAGGAGAGACGCCCAGCTGGAAGGACGGCGCTGACCTGGTTGCCCGGACCACATCCACAATGTAGGCCAGGATTTCCGGTGCGACGGCCACTTGCGCCACAGCCGCACGAGCGTTGGAAAGCTCGACGGCGCCAGCCACCGCCCGCACGCCGGCCGCGGCGAGGTTTCGGGGGTCGAAGCCACCGGCGTGTCGGCGGATTACTTCGATTTCCTCGGCTCGGCCTGGCAACGGCATGGTCAACTTGAGGAGGAACCTGTCCAGCTGGGCCTCGGGCAGGGGGTAGGTTCCTTCGTATTCCACGGGATTCTGGGTGGCAGCCACGATGAAGGGCGCAGGCAGTGGGCGCGATACGCCATCCACGGAAACCTGGCGTTCCTCCATGGCTTCCAGGAGCGAGGCCTGCGTTTTGGGTGGCGTTCGGTTTATTTCATCGGCCAGCAGGATGTTGGTGAAAACGGGCCCTTCCCGGAACGTGAATTCCGATGAATGCGAGTCGTACACCAAGGAGCCCGTGACGTCACCGGGCATGAGGTCCGGGGTGAACTGTACGCGTTTGGTTTCCAGGCTCAGGGCAGTGGACAACGCCCGGACCAACAGCGTCTTGGCGACGCCGGGCACACCTTCCAGCAGGACATGGCCGCCGCAGAGAAGGGCGATGAGCATGCCTGTCACTGTGGGATCCTGGCCGACCACAGCCTTCCCAACTTCACTCCGGACGTTCAGCAGGGATTGTCGGGCAGGATCCTCCATGCCGCTGCTGTGTAGGCCCTGCTGTGGTCCATTCACCTGCGGTCCATTCACCCCAGGTGCATTCACCTGGGGTTCGCCCGCGTGTGCATGGTTTACCTGGTGGGCCGCGCCACCGGAGTATTGGTTGTTGCTGTCCGTATAGTTGTTCGGCTGGTTGCTCATCGGGCCGTTGCCTCCTGCTCGATTCGTTCGATCTGTTGTGCCCACTGCACCAGTTGTCCTTCTGTCTGGGGTTTGGAATCAATTAACGCCCACCGGATTGCCGGTACTTGCCGTCCAAGGCGCCGGGCCACGGCGTCGATAATGGCCTCCCCGGTGGCGTCCGTCCCCAGGTTGAAATGCCTGGCCAACCGGGCGAGGGTTCCTGCCCGGAGATTGTCGGCGGCGCGTTCCACGGCGCGTGAATCCTGATATAGACGTGCGCGTCCTTCGGCCGTTTCTGCGGCCTTAACCACCACGGGAAGTGGTTCAAAGACCAACGGTCCCAAGCGTCGTCCGCGCCAGAGGATGGCAAGGATAGCTATGACAGCCAGCCATGGGCCCGCAAAAGCCAGCCAAGGCGGTGCGAGCTCGTTGAGCGTCGGGGTGGATCTATCGGACGCTACATCGGCGATGCCTGGTGTGTACCAGACCAAGTCGGGGCCGCTTCCCAGGGTCCGCATCGCCAATGCGGCGTTGCCAACGGCCGCGAGGTGTTGGTTTTCCAGCAACTCGGTGCTCCCCAGCACAATGATGTGCCCATCGGCCGAGGCCACATAAAGTCCAGGTCCATCGCTGCGGGTGGCGTAGCAAACAACTGGCCCCAGGTACACCGGTCCTTGGGCGGCAACGGGTCCTGCCTGCTCTGCATCTTCCTGGCTGCAGCCCGGTTCAAGGATTTTTGTCGCTTCGGGGACCACACCGCCGGGGCGGAACTCCGGATCGAGGCCGTTCAACGTGCGCAGGCGCGGTGCGACCACCACTACCCGCCCGGCCACAGCACTCACATCCTGCAACTGCGATATATCCAGGAAACCGCGGGGGTCATACAGCAGCAAGGTGGCGTCGCCGTCGGAAAGAGCTGCCAGGGTGTCTTCGAGGTTATCGGTTGGAGTTATGCCCACACCGTGGCGCCCCAGTATTTCGGCCAAGGCCATGGCCCCGTCGGGAGCGGGATTGCGGGTAGATAGCGACCCGGAGTCTTTGGGTGCCGAGAACCGCTCCACCACCAGGAACGTCACGAATGCTGCAAACACTGCCCCCAGCGCAATCCACACCAGGTGCTTTCGGAACCAACTCCACAATGCGCTGGTCCGCCGTCGAGGCAGAGTTCCTCCCTGCAAAGCTTCCGGCACCTCCTGGAGGGTCATCGCGGCACCGCGAATCCCTGCTGGCCTTGGCCAGTGAAGTCAGGGGTTAGGGCGAGGAGGTCCGTATCCAGCTTGCGCAATTCGTCGTAGTCCGGGCGTGTTGCGGCCTGTTCCCCATAGCGGACCGCATCAAACAGGCGGGCGGCGTCGACCAGCCGGAGTTGAGCAGGGGTGAAGGCCTGGCCCAAGTGGCCTGCAGCCTCATCGGCCGTCCGACCGGCGCGCGCTTCAATGACATCCCGCTCCTCCGCGGAACGCACCAGCGCCCGGAACTGATCGACGACGGCGGAAGGCCAGTCGCCGTCGTCGGCCGCGGCAAGGGCACGCTTCCGGTATGTCGCAGCATCCACAGGCGTGTCCTTGCCGTAAATGCCCGTAACGGAGGCTTTTCGCGTGGCGTTCAGCCTCGGACGGACAACGAAGACAGCCACCACGATGAGCACGACAGCCAAGGCGATGATGAGGGGGACAGCCAGGTTGCTTTCCGGCGAAGTTCCGTCCCCTTCCAGGGAGCTGAGCCAGTCCAGGAAATCGCGCCAAAGCTGGTCCAGCCAACTGGGCCGGGCCTGGGCGTACTGCGCCTTGGATAGTTCCTCCTCGGCCCAACGGCGTGCTTCGTCACGGTCCGGGGTCACCGGCGGTTCAGTGCCGGCCAAAGCGGGAATCACATGGATTAGCGTCTCCCTCATGCCTGCGGCCGGTGCCCGGGAGGAGAGCCTGGCCATTGTCCGCCGCCAGGAGGCCATGTGTTGCCGTGGACCTGCAGGGGAGGACCACCCGGGATTCCCTCCGGATCCGCACCGCTTTCCATCAGCCGCATCAACTCCACGTCCAGCCCATCCCGACGCATTCGAAGATCCATGTAGATGAGTGCGGACACGGATGTTTGGAAAGCGAATCTCACAGACCCCACCAAAGCCCCAATGACCATCGAGATCACGGTCGTCAGGATCAGGGTGGAGGCCACCGTCCCGGCGTCCGGATGGGGAGCGATGACCGATCCAATCGCGGTGGCGGCGAGAGAAGCTGGAATCTGCACTATCTGGGCGATGATTCCCACCATCACGCTCACCAGCAGCGTTATGCCGAAGATGCGCCACCAATTGCTCTTGGTTAACTGCCAGGATCGCAGGAGTCCGTCATAGACGCCGATCCGCTCCACGACGATGGCGGCCGGAGCAAACATGAGCTTCAGCCCAATCCAGACAAAGACGATGATTCCCCCGAAGCCCAAGGGGATGACAATCAACAAGGCTGCCGGACCCAAGGCCGTGAACAACAGCACGGCAATCCCGACGACGGCTGCTGCGGCCAGCAGTCCACCGAAAGTGAGCACGGCTGCTACCCCCAGCAGAGGAAGGATCCGACCGACAGCCAGCTTCCACATCTGCCCGAAGCCTGTCCGTCGGTTGAGGACAGAACGGGAAACCGGAATGACCATGACGCCCTGGAGGACGGCGCCCAGAAAGCCGATCAACACAGAGACTCCCACCGAACCCGCCATGACGGCAAGGAACGGGCCAAAGAATCCCGCCGCATCCCCGCTGAAATCCGTTGTTTCCAAGGAATCCATAAGCTCGTACATGGCCACGGTGACAACACCCAGGAGGGCAGCGGCCGTGGCCTGGACGATCAGGGCTGAACCGAACATCGAGGCTGCATTCCGGCGTATGGTCTGGAAGGAGCCATCGAGTATCTCGCCGAACTGCAGGGGCCTCAAGGGAATGACACCTGGCTTGGGTGGGGCAACGTACATTGGTTGGCCATAGGGTGGACCGCCGGCCGCAGCCGCAGGCCATCCACCCGCCGGGCCTCCCGGAGGGTAGCCCGGCCAGTTGTTGCTACCGCCCTGTGGGGCTGACCACGCGGGCGGACCTCCCCACTGGGGCTGGTTGCCCCACGCAGGCTGACCGCCCCACGCAGGCTGACCGCCCCACGCAGGCTGACCGCCCGGATATGGCTGCTGGCCGTGCTCTGGCTGTGACACGATTTCCTCCCCAAGAGATCCGGCCCGCCGACATCCGACGTCCCCCACATGGACCTTGGCCCCAAGCCTATAGTCCCGGTGTCCTCCCTCATAGCCTGAGCCCATACTGCACGGACACCGGATCTACATCGAGCCAGGCGCGGCCGTGCAGTACGGTGGAAGTGCCTTGGGGGACGCCATGCCGTGCGCCCGCCCAACAGGACAAAGGCTTGGCGATAAGGGAATATATAACTATGAAGGCACGCATTCTGGTAGTTGACGACGACGAAGCGCTCGCAGAGATGATTGGTATTGTCCTGCGCAATGATGGCTTCGAGCCCGTATTCTGCGCAGACGGCGGCCAGGCTCTTGAGGTGTTCCGTTCCTCCAAACCCGATTTGGTGCTCCTGGACCTCATGCTGCCGGGTTCGGATGGAATCGAAGTTTGCCGGCAGATTCGTGGAGAATCGGACGTCCCCATTGTCATGCTCACGGCGAAATCGGACACCTCGGATGTTGTTCGAGGTCTTGAATCCGGCGCTGACGACTACGTGCCCAAGCCTTTCAAACCCGCTGAACTCGTGGCTCGTGTCCGTGCGCGCCTTCGGCCGGGCGAACAAAAGGCTCCGGAAACGCTGCGGATTGCTGATGTAACCATCGACGTCGCCGGGCACCTCGTCACCCGAGGTGGAGAGCGCATCTCGCTTACGCCCTTGGAGTTCGACCTCCTGGTGGCATTGGCCCGGAAGCCGTGGCAGGTCTTTACGCGCGAACTTTTGCTTGAACAGGTATGGGGATACCGCCATGCCGCGGACACCCGGTTGGTCAATGTCCATGTTCAGCGTTTGCGCTCCAAGATTGAACGGGATCCGGAAGCGCCCGAAGTTGTATTGACGGTGCGTGGTGTCGGGTATAAAGCAGGTTCCTGAGTCTCCCGCCGGCAAGACCGGCAGCACGGACAAGGACCAGAGCCCGAACGCTCCGGAGCAGCCCGCCCGGGACCAGACCGCCCAGGAGCAGGCCCCAGGCCAGGAAGAGACCCCGCAAACTTCGGCGTCCGGGGATTCAGCCTCCGCTCCCAGTGATCCAGTAAGAAGGAACCTTCCCTGGCTGATGTGGCGCGCCCGGATATGGACACGGCGTGGCCTGATTCTGGTTCTCAGGGTTTCCCGCCTCGTCTCGATCGGTGTCCGGCAGATACGGCCGGGTCTTCGCTTCCTCTGGCGTTCTTTGCTGAGGCGGTGGCGGCGGTCACTGGAGTTCAGGACCGTGCTGACGACGCTGCTGCTTGCCGTAACGTCTTTTGCGATCGTCGGAGCGTACCTTTCCAACCAGATAGCCAATAACCTGTTCCAGGAAAGACTCGCCCAGGCGGAGTCGGAGTCCCGATACAACGTAAAACAGGTTCAGGACACCTTTGACGGCGCACAGGTTACTGATCAATCAAGCGTCATCACGCTGGTCTATGACACGCTAACCGCCGTGGAGGGCCGGGGCTCGGTGATCCAGCGGCGCTACGTTTTTGAAGCCGTGCCGGAACAGACCAAACCCCGTAACCGCTGGGTAGAGTCGCGCGCCTCTGACCAACTCACCGTCCGTGTCATCCCGCCGGAATTGCGGAAGGCTGTCCAGGAAGGCGGGAAGCAACAGTTCTGGGCCTCCATGCAGTTCCCGGTGGGAAACGAGGACCGCCCCGGTATTGCTGTCGGAAACAAAGTGACCTTTAACGGCACTGCCTATGAGTTGTATTTGATCTATGACCTGAACACCGCCCAGAAGACCCTGGACGAAATCCAGAACGTGCTGTGGGCCGGTGGTGCGGCGCTCGTGCTGATGATTGGTGCCATCGCGTGGTACGTCACACGCAATGTCGTCAGCCCTGTGAGCCATGCTGCCGTGGTGTCGGAAAAGCTGGCGGCGGGCCAACTCCAAGAGCGCATGGTGGTCAAGGGTGAGGATGAGGTCGCCAGGCTTGGTGCTTCGTTCAACCATATGGCGGCCAGCCTGCAGGAGCAGATCACCCAGCTCGCCACGTTGTCGCAAATGCAGCAAAGATTCGTCTCGGATGTCTCGCACGAACTTCGCACGCCCTTGACCACCGTTCGCATGGCCGCGGAGGTCCTTTACGACGCCCGTGAAGACTTCGACCCTATGAACAAACGCTCGGCCGAGCTCCTCTATCACCAAGTGGAGCGCTTCCAGTCCTTGTTGTCGGACCTGCTGGAGATTTCGCGCTTCGATGCCGGTGCAGCCATCCTGGACGCCGAACCCCAGGATATCTTCCAAGTGATCTCGCACGTCATGGAGGGCGCAGCACCCGTAGCCTCCGAGTACGGGTCCGAGGTTCGCCTCAACGCCCGTCAGAAGAGCATCATTGTCGAAATGGACTCGCGCAGGATCGACCGGATCCTGAGGAACCTGCTGCTCAACGCCCTTGAGCATGGCGAAGGAAAACCGATCCACATTTCTGTGGCAGCAAACCATGACGCCGTGGCCGTGGCCGTGCGGGACCACGGTATTGGAATGAGCCCAGCGGAAGCTGCCAGGGTTTTCGACCGTTTCTGGCGGGCTGACCCGGCACGCGCCCGAACTACTGGTGGCAGCGGCCTGGGATTGTCCATCGCAGCCGAAGACACCAAGCTCCACAATGGCTGGCTTCAGGCGTGGGGCCGCAAAGGGGCGGGCTCAAACTTCAGGTTGACCTTGCCGCTGAAGCAGGGCGGAACCATCCTCAAGTCGCCCCTTCAGTTGGAACCTGCCGACATCGACTTGCCCGGAGCCGGAAGCGAACGCCAGATGCTTGTCCTGGGCACAGGTTTTGGCAGTACAGACGGCAAATCCGACGTCGGAACGCCTCCTTCGGGTGACGAGGGAAAGGGCGATGGATCATGAGGGTCCTTGGCACCGCACGCAGGCGGGTTTTCGTTGCTGTGCTGGCGGCGCTCATGGTCTTACTGGCTTCGTGCGCCCAGATTCCCCGGTCCGGTCCAGTGGGAAAAAGCCAGGATGAGGGAGCGGGAAACCCCAATGCCCCTGTCTTCTTCCCCGCAGCACCGCGTGCAGGCTCCACACCTGAAGCCGTCATTGAGGATTTCTATATGGCCGGCAGCGGCTATGAGGACGACTATCCCGTAGCGCGGCAATATTTGACCCAAGCCCAGGCCGTAACGTGGAAGCCGGATAAGCGGGCCATCGTTTTCCGCGGAGCCCGCGTGGTCAAGACGGCTGTGGAGAATGAATACGTCTACGAGGTCGACCTTGCCTACACGGTGGATGCGGACGGAATAGCCACGCAGTTCCCACCGGGAACCAAGGAGACCATCCCCGTCTCGCTGGAGAAAGTGGAGGGGGAGTGGCGGATCTCCAAGGTTCCGGATGGTACTGCGATTCCGGAAGAGACCTTCAAGGTCATCTACGGCGCCTTCCCCATCTACTTCTACGACCCGACGTTCACGTATGCGGTGCCGGACTACCGATGGTTCATCAAGAAGAAGACTGTTAAGTCCATGACCAGTGCCCTGCTTGCCGGGCCTGCGCCTTATTTGCGTGGGGCAGTGGTGAGCGCTTTTCCCTCCGGGATGAAGTTGGCCAGGGAATCTGTCCCTGTCGTTTCAGGAGCAGCCCAGGTGGATTTGTCGGCCAAGGAACTGTTCGACGCATCGGCAGAAGACCGCCAACGCATGCAGAACCAGCTGGCCTTAACCTTCAGGGGGCAACCGGACGTCATTAACGTCCAGCTTCGCGCCGACCAGGACCTGGTCCGCGTCGAGGACAACGGGACAGTTCTGCCACCGGTTGTGGACAAGAATGTTCCTGCCCGCCAGGTTGCCGTCAGTAACGGCGACTTGGTCCGCTATGAGAACAACCGGGTTTCGCCATTGCCTGATATTCAGTCGGTTGCAGGTCTCGGCCCCCATTCACCCGCCGAGTCGCCCGTATCCCAAACCGTTGCCTTCCTCAACGGCGACAAAACCACGTTGTACTCCATCGAGCCGGGTCAACCGGCCCGCCAACTGACCACCCGAAGCACGTTGAGCGGGCCTTCGTTCAGTCCTCATGATTGGGTTTGGACGGCGGGACCAGGCGCCAGCGGGAACACGGAGGTTGTGGCATTCAAGCCCACTGGCGTTGCCCCTGGCATGGCTGTGCCCACGGCGACCATAACGCCCACGTGGCTGTCCGGACGGACCGTCAAGGATTTCCGGATCTCACGCGAAGGTACCCGGGCGCTGGTGATATCCGAGGCGAACGGTAAATCAGTGGTTCAAGTGACAGGCATCGTCCGGAATGCAGACGGCGCGCCCAAGGATCTTACGACTCCAATCACTCTTTTCACCTCCACCTCCCCTGACCAGGGAGTCTGGGTCAACGGATCCACCGTTGCCGTCATGTCCAGTTCGGCTACGGCTACCGTGGTTCCGGAGTTGCTCTCGCTTACCTCGGGGGAGCCGCAGCAACTGGCACCGTGGGACGGCCTCATGAGCCTGAGCGCAGGTAACGGGTCGGAACAGATCTACGGGCAGTCCACAGCGGGAATTTTTCAACGTGTCGGAAATGGTTGGGAACTTCAGCTCAAGGGCCCAACGGAGCCGGCCTTCCCGGGCTGATCCGGGAGCCGGGCACCCCGGAGGCGCCGCCCCAACACGACGGTGGTTGTTCACATAGCGGGCTGTGGGACTGTTACCGGAACAAAAAGTGCCCAAGGCTACCAGCATGATTGTTTCCCTGAACGACCTCCCGTATGCCGTCAATGGTCCTCGATCCGCCCAACGCATCCAGCGCCGGCTTGACCCGGATGTTGGTGCTCCTGACACGTCAGGACCCCGGCGACGCGGAAAGGACAGGCGCCTGCTTGGGCGCGTGTTTGCCAACCTGCAAGCGGCATTGATGGAGTTGGTTGCACTCCTGGTTCCCGTTGATTGCGTCTGCTGCGGTGTGGAAGACACCGTCCTGTGCAGGCATTGTGCCAAGCGGGTGCGTCAGCTTTGCAGGAAACCCTTCAGGGCCGAACAGGAGTCGCCTGCGCTCGTCGATGTTGATGGCACTGTAAAGCTGGGCGTGGTGGCGGCAGGGCCCTATCGGGATGAACTTTCGCAGTCCCTGTTGTCGTTCAAGCGGTTAGGCCAGTGGCGGCTGGCCGAGGTGTTGGCGCCTTGCCTTGGAAACGCAGTTCGGCTGGCCATTGGTGACCAGCCGGGGTTTTGCGTTGTTCCCGTTCCCAGCAGCGGCAGGGCCTTCCGAAGCCGGGGTTTCAGCCCCGTCCACGTTCTGCTCCGCTGCATGAAGAGACGGGGGATGTTGTCCCGGTGCCCGGCTCTTGATGCGCTTGAGAAGACCGGGAATCTCCTGGAAAACCAGCGGCTGGCCGCAACTTGCAAAGACCTGGTCGGAGTTGGCGTCAGGGCCCTCCTTGGCACGGTGGGGAGAGATGGTTCCACGGGCCAAAAAGGACTCGGCAGGGGTGAGCGTGCCAGGCGCGTCCGGGGTTCCATGAGGGTACGACCCCGCTACGGGGAAAAGATCCGTGGGCAAAGATGCCTGATTGTGGACGATGTTCTCACCACGGGAGCCACCCTGGCGGAGGCTGCCCGGGCAGTGTCCGCGGCGGGAGGGATAGTCTGCGGCGCCGTTGTTCTCGCGGCCACGAGGCCACCAGCCTACGCCTCCAATACCGCCGGAGACGAGCCCTCGGATGGGGTTAAGACGCAAACAAAAAATAAGTGGCCAAAGGGTGAATAACTCGTGCCGATGAACTAACGTCGGTTGTGGGTACCAAGAACAGATGTACCTGTCGATAGCGGCTCGGAAAGGGGCTCGACTGTCCGTCAGACCAGCCCCCTACAGCGTCGTTGTCGTGTCACCTGAGTTATTTGGAGGGCACCATGGAGTTCATGATCAGCGGACGAAATCTGACAGTTTCTGACCGCTTTCGCGAATATGCCGGCGAGAAAATCTCAAAGATTGAATCGTTGGGGGACAAAGTCCAGCGAGTCGACGCCAAGGTTTCCAAGGAGACCAACCCCCGGCAAACGCCGGGACAGCTCACCGTTGAAGTGACAGTCCTGGGCCGAGGCCCTGTTATCCGTGCCGAGGCCACAGCCGCTGACAAATTTGCTGCCTTCGATCTTGCGTACAACAAGCTGCTTGAGCGGTTGCGCCGTGCGAAGGACAGGAAGAAGGTGCACCATGGGCGTCACACGCCCAAGGCCGTTCGGGAGGCAACGGCGTCCCTCGAGCCCGCTAGTGCCAGTGAGCCAATCTACGTAGGCGCCAGCAACCAGCAGGAGCCTGAACCGCAGGCCGAGGAGCGGTCGCCCTACGACATCGAGAACGATATTCCAGCAGGTGATTCACCCGTTTTGATCCGTCGGAAGGTCTTCCCCGCCGCATCCCTCACTCTCGATGATGCAGTGGACAACATGGAACTGGTGGGGCACAACTTCTACCTGTTCCTGGATAAGGAAACCAATGCACCCTCGGTTGTGTACCGGCGCAGTGGCTGGACTTATGGTGTCATAACCCTCGACTCCACCTGCGAGCCCGGCGAGGAAGCCGTGGAGGAGAAGATCCACGCGTACCGCTCGGATGACCAGGCGGCCACCGCCAAGTAAGGCTTTATCGCACGTGAAAGGACTTCAATGACCGCTTCGCTGAGCCTGTCACAGGCACGGCGGATCGCATTGGCAGCCCAAGGATTGGCGAAAGTCCGGCCCGCCGGCCCCGTGACCCCACGGGCGGTGGGCCGGACCTTTGCACGGATCCAGCTTGTCCAGATCGACTCCGTGAATGTGCTGGCGCGGAGCCACTATCTGCCATTCTTTTCCCGCCTGGGAAACTATGATCCGGCAATCCTTCACTCCATGGCAGGCCGAAAACCCCGCAGAATGATGGAGTACTGGGCTCACGAGGCCAGCTATATCCGTCCGGAGCATTTTCCCGACCTTCTTCTTTGGCAGAAGCGGGCTTGGGTTGGTGCCCATCATATGGAGCCCGCGGTGCGGATCGCCATGGAGGAACGAATCCTCGCGGCCCTGGAGGCCGGACCGCCGATGACGGCGTCTGCCTTGACTGCACAACTTGGGCACACCCAGGACGCCGAAAGCGGAAATTGGGGTTGGAACTGGAACGCCGTGAAGCGCGTTCTGGAGCATCTGTTCGAAGAAGGCCGCGTTTCGGCGGCGTCGCGGACACCCCAATTCGAACGTCTCTACACCATTACTTCCAGGGTCCTGCCGGGTTCGGTACACAGCGGGATGGATGCGGATGCCGCCCTTGACCGGCTCATGGATGCAGCCGCCATGGCACACGGCATTGGAACGGTCCGGTGTTTTGCCGATTATTTTCGGACCCCGCTAAAGGCCGGGGAGGCGTCGGTGCAGCGCCTTCTCCAGGCAGGCCGGCTGGAGCGCGTTTCGGTTCGCGGCTGGGAACGGGAAACCTACCGCCACGTCGAGGCCGGATTGCCACGGAGGGCCGAAGGCCGGGCGCTCCTGAGCCCTTTTGACTCGCTGGTCTTCGAACGGCGGCGCCTGGAAGAACTGTTCGGGTTCCACTATCGGATTGAGATCTACACGCCCGCTGCCAAGCGCCGTTTCGGCTACTATGTTCTGCCCTTCCTGCTTCGGGAAGGCATCGTGGCCCGTGTCGATTTGAAGGCTGACAGGGCCGCAGGCCAACTCCTGGTTCGGTCCGCATTTGGTGAGCCAGGAGCGCCGCCCGATACCGCCGTCGAGCTTTCCGCCGAATTGTGGCTCATGGCCCAATGGCTCGGCCTTCAGGAAGTTGTCGTGTGGCCGGTAGGGGATCTCGCGGTTCCACTCTCCGAGGCAGTGAACGGGGGCCCTGAACCAGACGGGCCAGGCAGTCCGCTCACAGGGGAACCGGATAACGTGGCGATACTCTCTCCCGTAGACTGAAACAGCCAGAATTCGGCAGCATGAGACTGGGAGCAATTTCACGTGGCATCACTAATCGAAAAACTTCTCCGCACGGGTGACAAGAAAACACTCAGGCAACTGCGGAACTATGCCGATTCCATCAATGCCCTGGAAGACTCTTTCAAGACGTTCTCTGATGCTGAACTCCGGGAGGAAACAGACCGTTTGCGCTCCCGGCACCAGGACGGCGAGACACTGGACGCGCTCCTGCCTGAGGCCTTTGCTGCGGTCCGTGAGGCCTCATCCCGAACGTTGGGCATGCGGCATTTTGACGTCCAGCTGATGGGTGGCGCCGCCCTCCATCTGGGCAACATCGCCGAAATGAAAACCGGTGAAGGCAAGACACTCGTGGCAACTGCGCCGGCATACCTCAATGCCCTCACCGGCAAGGGTGTCCACGTCGTCACGGTGAATGATTACCTTGCCGAATACCAGTCCGAGCTCATGGGACGCGTCTACCGCTTCCTTGGCCTGACAAGCGGATGCATCCTCTCCAACCAGGATCCGTCAGTGCGTCGGCAGCAGTACGCCGCGGACATCACCTACGGGACAAACAACGAATTTGGCTTCGACTATTTGCGCGACAACATGGCCTGGGACGCCAGTGAACTCGTTCAGCGGGGGCACAACTTCGCCATTGTGGATGAAGTTGACTCGATTCTGATCGATGAAGCGCGTACCCCGCTCATCATTTCGGGTCCGGCCCAAGGCGACACGAACCGCTGGTACAGCGAATTCGCGAAGGTCGTACTCCGGCTACAGCCGGAGGTTGACTACGAAGTTGATGAGAAGAAGCGGACTGTTGGTGTCCTGGAAGCCGGAATTGAAAAGGTGGAGGACTACCTCGGTATCCAGAACCTGTACGAATCGGCCAACACCCCGCTCATTGGTTTCCTGAACAACGCCATCAAGGCGAAGGAACTCTTCAAGCGCGACAAGGATTACGTCATCCTCGACGGCGAGGTCCTGATTGTTGACGAGCACACGGGCCGTATCCTCGCCGGGCGACGATACAACGAAGGCATGCACCAGGCCATCGAGGCCAAGGAAAACGTCGAGATCAAGGCCGAAAACCAGACCCTGGCAACGGTAACGCTGCAGAACTACTTCCGCATGTATTCGAAGCTGTCCGGTATGACGGGTACGGCCGAGACCGAGGCAGCCGAGTTCATGAGCACGTACAAACTCGGAGTTGTGCCCATTCCCACCAACCGGGACATGCAGCGCATTGACCAGTCGGACCTCGTCTATAAGAATGAGATCGTCAAGTTCGACGCCGTCGTTAAGGACATTGCGGAACGCCACGAAAAGGGCCAGCCCGTACTGGTTGGCACCACCAGCGTTGAGAAGAGCGAATATCTCTCCAAGCTGCTGGCAAAGGAAGGTATCCGCCACGAGGTCCTCAACGCTAAGAACCACGCACGGGAAGCCTCCATCGTTGCCCAGGCCGGACGTAAGGGTGCCGTCACGGTAGCAACCAATATGGCAGGCCGCGGTACCGACATCATGCTTGGTGGCAACGCCGAATTCACTGCGATCGCAGACCTCGCCAAGAGGGGCCTGGACCCGGAGGAGAACTCGGAAGAGTACGAGGCAGCATGGCCGGAGGCACTTGCAGCGGCCAAGCAGGCGGTCAAGGACGAGCACGAGGAAGTACTGGACCTTGGCGGCCTCTACGTGCTGGGCACCGAGCGCCACGAGTCCCGCCGGATTGATAATCAGCTGCGGGGCCGCTCCGGACGCCAGGGCGACCCCGGGGAATCACGTTTCTACCTTTCACTGACCGACGACCTCATGAGGCTGTTCAATTCCGGTGCTGCCGAGCGGCTCATGAACAGTTCGGTGCCCGATGACGTCGCGCTGGAATCAAAGCTTGTTTCCCGCGCCATTGCCTCGGCCCAGGGCCAGGTGGAAGCGCGTAACGCGGAGCAGCGCAAGAACGTCCTCAAGTACGACGACGTCTTGAACCGCCAGCGTGAAGCGATCTACGGGGACCGTCGTCGGATCCTCGAAGGCGATGACCTCCACGAAAAAGTGCAGTTCTTCCTGGAAGACACCATCAGCGCGCTTATCGACTCCGCCACAGCGGAAGGCAACGGCGATGACTGGGACTTCAACCAGTTGTGGTCCAACCTGAAGACGTTGTACCCAGCCACCGTAACTGCCCAGGAAATCATTGATGAAGCCGGCGGCAAGTCCAGGGTCACCGCCGAATTCCTCAAGGAAGAGATCCTCTCTGACGCGCGGCTTGTGTACCAGGCCCGTGAAGAAGCCATTGGCTCCGAAAGCATGCGCGAGTTGGAACGCCGCGTCGTTCTCTCGGTGCTTGGGCGTAAATGGCAAGAACACCTGTACGAGATGGACTACCTCAAAGAGGGCATCGGGCTGCGGGCCATGGCTCAACGCGATCCGCTGGTGGAGTACCAGCGCGAAGGCTTCGTGATGTTCCAAAGCATGATGGAAGCTATCCGCGAGGAAAGCATTGGTTTCCTCTACAACCTTGAAGTTGAAGTGACCCCCGCCGAAGATGTCGTTGTTGCGGACGATACTGCGGCAGGTGCACACACCGAGCACCACGATCCCCAGATCCGGGCTGCCGGTCTGGAGACACCCGAAAAGCCGGCGCAATTGCAGTACACAGCTCCAGGCGAGGACGGGGCAAGCCAGACCCGAATCGAGGGTCGCTCCTCGGGCCGGTCCGGTAATCCTGCCAAAGCAGCCACCCAGGAGCAGCGCAAGACCGCCAAGAAGAAGCGGCGCTGATCCAGCCTCCCTTATGAGAAAGGACCCCGGACACAAATCCGGGGTCTTTTTTCGTAGATCCGCTGCCGTCAGGTTGAGGCAACCAGCTTGGCTTAGGGGCGCCTGGTCACGTGCGCTGATCCAAGCGGGTGCCTGGTCACGTGCGCTGATCCAAGCGGGTGCCCAGCCAATCGGGTGCCTAGCCAATAAGGTGCTTAGCCAATCTCCAGGGCGGTGACCTGCCATGTCCCCTCGGACTGTTCCAACCTCATGGCAATAGCGCGGGATCGCTGCTCCTCAGAGACAACGATGCTGACCTCGTAGATGGAGTCTGAAATGGCGCAAGCACGGACGGAGCGGACCATTGGGCTTCTGTGTATTTGAAGCGAGCCGCGGGTACGTGCAGCGTGTTGGCGTGTCAGTGCGGCCCGATGCTGGAGCGAAAGGAAGCATGGCGCATCGAGGGATCTGGACAGCTGGAGGGCCGACCTTGTCCCGGCAAGTACTTCTACTGCAGCTTGAGCGATACTTCGTGCCACCAGCCTTACGTCAAGGCTAGAAGCGTCCGCTCCTGCATTCGTTGCGGAACGTTTGGTTCTTTGGCGGTCTGCGTGGCGGCGTGCAGTTACAGCAGTCATGGTCAATCCTCATGAGTTCACTCTGTGAGCCGTTGCGCGGGCATCGCTTGGCTCAGGTTGCTACGTCTGGGATGACAATGGGACTGGTCTTACATTTTGAACGAATGCCCCTGAGTGGGTGCCGTTCAGTTCAGTCGGATTCTTTAGGGCCGGCGAAGACCCTTAGCTTGGCGTTGGGGGCTGCAGCACTTGCCCTGCTCGCAGGGTCGAAGGGTCGTCGCCAATGATCCTTCGGTTGGCTGAATACCAACTCGGCCAATGCAGGGCGATGTCAACGTCTGTCGCCAAGGGTCCAAGGCTGGCTGCGGCAATGGACCACAGCGTGTCACCCGGTTTGACGACAATGCCGGCCTCAGCGGGGTGTCCAAACGTCATCCCGCGAGAGCCCGGACGCGACAGGAGGCCGGGTTCAACTATTGGAGGACGTGGCTGCCAGGCAGGCCCTGGCTTTGCCTCATGGCTTTCTTCGGTGTTTCGCGCTGGAACCTCCACAGGGGGCACGGGTCCTTGTGTGCCAGCTGATGGATGCCACGCTGCCATGGATGTGCCGCCACTGGAAGTGGCTTGCCATTGAGGTTCCGGCATTGCGGCTGCCTGTGCCGCCTGAACTCCGAGGAAATTCAGGCTTAGAACGGCACATGCCAGCCTCAGCATGAAGGCAGGACTGAACTTGGCGATGGCGTTGGCGCTGCCGCTCCTTCCCGTGCCATGCAGAACTGCGGCCCAAGATGCGAGGCCAAGTGAGAGAATCCACCAGGACACAATGGCAATTCCCGCGGCGCTGGATGCAAGGGCGAGGAGGTGCTCGAACGTACTTCTCTGTCCGTGGGCCACATCCATCTGCCACTGCCCCAAGAGGGTTTGCCCAACGATTACCAGCAAAAGTCCCAGCGCGAGGAGCACGCTAGCCAAGGCGGCGTCGTGGCGGATCCTTGGTGGATCGCTGCTCATTCTTACCCTTTCGGCTCTTTAGTACAGTTTGATGTCATTTGGTGCTGTTTGCCAATTCTCAGCACAGTCGAAGGACTTTGTCCAATCATGACGGGAAAATCCGATTGCGGTTGGAGCCACGCGCTACGGGTCCTATTGTGACCATATGAGATGGGACTCTCTCTTTGAAGATCTGGAAGCGCAGTTTTCTGCTGAGCGCACCTTGGCCCGTGAATCGGAAATATCCGAGCGCGTGCGGGTCGAGCTCGCCGGTTTGGACCTTGCGGACAGGCTTCGGGGAGTCGCCGGAGCTGAGCTCGCATTGGTACTGGGCAGCGGCATTTCCCTCCGGGGAACCCTGGGCCACATCGGTGGGGACTGGTTCGTATTGAACGACAACGGACGGCAATGGCTCATTCCATGCGCATCGGTAAGTTATTACGACGGACTCGGAAGATTGGCTAGAAAACCCGTCTCCCAGGTCCAAAGTTCGATTAGTCTTGCCAGCGCCCTCCGGGGGCTCTCCCGAGACAGGGCGCCGGTGACAGTGGTGCTGGCCGCCGGTCCGGCGGGAGACCACAGGCTCCATGGTGTCATCGACAGGGTCGGACGGGACCATTTCGATTTTGCCGATACACGGGGCGAGGTACGGCGGGGCGGTGCTGTGGCTGCCGTGAGGACTATTCCCTTCACATCACTTGCGGCCCTGTGCTCAAGCGGGAACCAAGGACTCTAGCCGTTCATAGGCGTGTTTGGCGCCTCCACGCTAGCTCGACTTGGACTTGGCCTCTTCAATCATGCGGCTGGCCTCGGCATACCGCTCCTCGATGTATTGCTCCAACATCTTTTCCTCGATGCGCCATTGTCCGCGCCCTCCGACCTGGATGGCTTTCAGCTCACCGCTGCGTACCAGGGCGTAGGCCTGCGGCGAATTTATCTGGAGTTGTTCGGCGACGTCCGCCAGAGTCAGGAATCGGGGCATGCGACTATTTTGGCATCTGTTGGCACCGTTTGGCACAGTTATCCACAATTTCCCATGATTTGGCGTTCTTGACTTTGGCTTCCGACGCGTCACGGCAACAATGAAGAGGCGGCGCGGACAACCATGCCATGAAACTTCAATGGGGGAGCAGGAAGAATGGATCCGAGTACAGGCGGGGCCGGCAACAGGTTGAAGAAGCCATCCTGGAAGGATCCACGGCTACTGGTGGGAGTGCTGCTCATGCTTGTATCCGTCGCCGGAGTCATCTCTGTTGTTAGCACCGCTGATCGGACCACGCAGGTTTATGCCGCACGGGAGGGCATTGCCGTTGGCCAAACCGTGGGGCCGGGGGATCTAACCATCGTCCAGGTTCGCTTGGACGACGTCGAGTCCGCCTACGTTACCGTGGAGGGCGGAATTGCCCAGGGCAAGGTGGCGCTGCAGAGAATTGAGAAGGGCCAACTCGTTCCACAGAAGAGCCTCGGGCAGGCTGACGGCCTGAACCGCAAGCCTGTTGCCATATCAATGGATGAGTCACTTCCAGCGCAGGCAGTTCCCGGGGCGAAGGTGGACGTCTGGGTGGCCATGCCTGGCTCGCAAAACGCTTTTGAAGAACCACAGCTATTGCTGCCTGGTGCCGAAATCGCAGAGATAACAGCGGGTTCAGGTGCCCTCGGAGCCTCAAAAACAACGGTCGTGCTCGTGCTGGTTACGGACAAACAGATGCCGAAGCTGCTGGGTGCCAAGGCAAACGCCGCCAAGGTATCCGTGGTTTGGAACCCCGCGGGCATCAGTCAATGAGCATCCCGGTCATAACTGTTGGCCAGGCGCAGGAAGCGGTGGTTGGCGGGCTGGAGCGATTGCATGGCCCCGTGACGGTGGTCCGCCGGTGTTCAGAGCTTGCGGAGTTGATGGCTGCCTGCCAGAGCGGCCTTGCCCTGGCGGCTGTCGTCGCGGAAGGCTGCGAAGAACTAACCGCTACATTGGTGGATCGGCTGGCTGCCGTAGGTGTGTCCATTCTCGCCCTGACTGTGGACCCGGTGGAGATCTCGAGGCTCACTGCCATTGGTGTAGTAACTGCGTCCACCGATATTGAGCCCGCTGCCCTTGCCGTGAGGATTGCCGATGCAGTGGGTCGCCACGGTGGGCCGCTTGGCGCCCGCAAATTTCCCGACGCCGGCTTCGCAGACTCATCTGCGGGATTCCAGTTGGCGCCGGAACCGCGCGAAACCGAAGCGGCCGGAACGGGGAGGGTAATAGCAGTGTGGGGCCCAACTGGCGCCCCGGGAAGAACCCTGGTTGCAGTAAACATGGCTGCCGAGTTGGCGGCCGAAGGCAAGTCCGTGATTCTTGTGGATGCTGACAGCTATGGTGCGAGCGTGTCGGCCATGCTGGGGCTGTTGGAGGAGTCGGCTGGTCTCGCCCAGGCCTGCAGGCTCGCTGACCAAGGATTACTGGATTCGGATGCACTGGACCGGGCTGCTACGCCTGTCTTCACCAAGAGCGGTGGATTTCGAGTACTCACTGGAACCACAAGGGCGGACCGCTGGACTGAACTGAGGGCCTCTGCACTTTCGCTTGTCCTTGAAAGGGCCAAGCAGGTTGCCGAGGTAGTTGTCGTGGACACCGGCTTCTGCCTGGAGGCAGATGAGGAATTGAGCTTTGACACGATGGCGCCACGCCGCAATGGCGCTACCTTACGCAGTTTGGAGCTGGCGGACGAGGTTTTTGCCGTGGGGGCTGCCGACGCGATCGGCGTTCCGCGGTTGGTCCGTGGCCTGGCCGAGCTCGAAGCTGCGGTTCCGCACGCAACACCACGCGTGCTCCTCAACAAAGTTAAGCGGGCGTCGGCGGGCCGTTCGCCCAGGCAGCAATTATCCGAGGCCTGGGAGCGCTTCGGGCCTGGACATGGCATTGATGCCTACTTACCTGCAGACGCGGAAGCGTGCGATGCTGCCCTATTGTCGGGGTCTGTCCTGTTGGAATCATCGCCCGACTCTCCCTTGCGAAGAGCCATTGCGGGGCTTGTCTGTGCACCTATCCAGCAAAATCCCAAATCCCTTGGCCGATCTACCAGAGCCTTCGGCCTGCTTAAGCGCTAGGCTCGCCATGTGGGCTGCAGAGTCGCAGCAATCAACATGTGATGGAGGCGTTTGTAGATGTCGTCAGGATCCAGCGTGGAGGATCGGTCCGATGCAGCAGTTGTCCGTGAGGGTTTCTTTGGTGACTACTATGAGCACCTCGCAGAGGAGGATTCACGGGCGTATGCGCCCGAGCTGCTGATTGCACGGGCAAGCACTCACAGGAAAGTTGCGCAGTCCCGGCGACCTGGAAATGCCATTGTGGAAATCGGCGTCGAGGCTGACCGAAACGTTGTCTACATCGCTACTGACGACATGCCGTTCCTGGTTGATTCCGTCAACGCCGAACTCGTTCGCCAAAACTGCGCCATCCGGCTGGTTATGCACCCGCTTTTCGTGGTTACCCGCGACAGGGTCACGGGCGAACTCAGCAGCGTTTCCAGGGTCCCGTCAAATATCGGCATTTCCAGTGGCGACACTGCGGCACTGCCCAGCGTCGCCCACCTGCTCGGCGACAACGACAACTCGTCGCACATGGAGTCTTGGATCGCCGTCGAAATTGACCGCGTAAGCGAGGAAGCCCGCGCAGAATTGGTTGCCGGCCTCCAACGCGTCCTCGGGGATGTCCGCGCCGCCGTTGAAGACTGGCCGAAAATGCGTAGCAAGGCCCTCGAACTGGCAGAAGCGCTGGGAAGCGTCTCCCACCCCGAGCAAATTGCCGAACTCAGGCAGGCGCAAGACCTTTTGCGCTGGCTGGATGACGGCAACTTCACCTTCCTCGGATACCGCGAATACGACCTCGTGAACGAAGACGGCGAGGACGTCCTGGAACTTCGTGAGGACAGCGGACTTGGCTTGCTCCGTGCTGGCGACAACACCCGACAGATCCAGCACCTCACCGACGCCGGCCGCAAGCGTGCCCGTGAAAAGCGGGCACTGGTGATCACAAAGGCCAACTCCCGCTCAACCGTCCACCGTCCTGCGTACCTGGACTACATCGGAGTCAAGAGCTTCGACGCTGCCGGAAACGTCAATGGTGAGCGGCGGTTTATCGGGCTTTTCGCCACAAGTGCCTACACCGGATCGGTCCGCAACATTCCCATTGTCCGGGACAAAGTCGATGCGGTGTTGCGCAACGCAGGCTTCCCAATGGATTCACACTCGGGCAAGGACCTCCTGGGCATCCTGGAAACATACCCCCGCGACGAACTGTTCCAGATCGAAATCCGAGACCTTGCGGCCACGGCCACTGGGATCCAGCGACTCCAGGAACGGCGCCGGACCAAGCTTTTCCTGCGCCCCGACATTTACGGACGTTTCATGTCCGCGGTGGTCTACCTGCCGCGTGACCGGTACACCACGAGCGTCAGGCTCCGTATTGAGCAGGAACTACGCGAGACCTTCCAAGCTGAGAGCATTGACTACGAAGCGAGGATCACGGAGTCGGCCCTTGCGCGCGTCTTCTTCAGGATCAGGCTGCCACGCACCGCGGAACTTGCCGATGTCAACGTGGAAGAACTCGAACACCGGCTGATGCGTGCCTCAAGGTCCTGGAGCGAAGGCATCGCCGAGGTACTCCGTGAGAACCGTCCCGCGGAGAGCGCTGAAGTACTGTCCGCCTTGTGGGCTGAGGCATTCCCTCCCGGTTACCGCGTGGACTACGAGGTTGAAGATGCGCTGGAGGACATCGAACGCTTTGAAAAGTATGGAGCCCAGGCCGAACGGGCAGGGGAAGCGAGCAAGGAACTGCGCCCCGGCGTCCACGTGTACCTTCCTGAAGGCGCCGGTGATGCATTGGAGGAGGATGCGCGGGTCAAGCTCTACTTGATGGAGCCCAAGAGCCTGAGCCAGATCCTTCCTTACTTCCACAACCTTGGCCTCGAAGTCCTGGACGAACGGCCCTTCGAAATCGAAACCGCGGATCACCGCGACTTTTTCCTGTATGACCTTGGGCTGAAGTATCCGGCTGGCATAGACCCGCTCGCCACCGGAGATCTCCTGGCTGACTCGTTTGGTGCTGCGGTCACAGGGGCAGTCGAGTCTGACAACTTTGACCGCCTGGTGCTTCGTGAAGGCATGCACTGGCGCCAGGTAGTGGTCCTCCGGGCCTACGCCAAGTACATGCGCCAGATGGGCAATACCAACTCCTTTGGGTTCATCGCCGATACGCTCTTGGCCAATCCGGACGTTGCGCGGGGTCTGACGGTCTTGTTTGCCGCCCGCTTTGATCCCAGCGTCGAGGAAAGCAAGCGTCCCCAGCAGCAAGGTGCCGCAAGAGCTGCCCTGGCAGAAGCTATCGAGCAAGTCGCTACCTTGGACGCGGACCGCGTGCTTCGTACCTTCGTCAACCTCATTGAGTCGACGTTGCGCACCAACTTCTTCCAAAACAAGGGCTACCTGAGCTTCAAGCTGGATCCCACTACCATCGATGGCCTGCCGTTCCCGCGCCCCATGTTCGAAATCTGGGTTTACTCTCCGCGGGTGGAGGGCGTCCACCTCCGCTTTGGCAAGGTGGCCCGTGGTGGTCTTCGCTGGTCCGACCGCAGGGAGGATTTCCGTACTGAAATCCTGGGCCTGGTGAAGGCGCAGACCGTGAAGAACGCGGTCATCGTACCGACCGGCGCCAAGGGCGGCTTCTTCGCGAAGCAGCTGCCCAATCCCGCAGTTGACCGCGCCGCCTGGATGGCCGAAGGGGTGGAAAGCTATAAGACCTTCATCCGCGGCTTGTTGGACATCACTGACAACCTCGTAACTACAGTCGAGGGCGAACGGCTTGTCCCGCCGTCGGACGTTGTCCGCCACGACGGCGACGATTCCTATCTGGTGGTTGCAGCCGATAAGGGAACCGCAACGTTCTCAGACACAGCCAACGGATTGGCTGCCGAATATGGATTCTGGCTTGGCGATGCCTTCGCGTCAGGCGGATCCGTGGGCTATGACCACAAGGCCATGGGTATCACCGCCCGCGGCGCTTGGGAGTCCGTGAAGAGGCACTTCAGCGAACTCGACCTCGATACCCAGACCGAAGAGTTCAGCGTCGTCGGCGTGGGCGACATGTCAGGTGACGTTTTCGGCAACGGCATGTTGCTTTCGCGTCATATCCGGCTTGTGGCGGCATTTGACCACCGTCACATCTTCCTGGACCCCAACCCGGACACGGCCGCATCGTACGCGGAGAGGCAGAGGCTCTTTGAACTCCCGCGGTCTTCGTGGGATGACTATGACCGGACCCTCATCAGCGAAGGGGGCGGCGTCTACCCGCGCCAAGCCAAGACGATCCCTGTGTCAGACCAAGTACGAAAGTCCCTGGGGTTGCCGGACGGGACCACCCAGCTGAGCCCTCCCGAATTGCTTCGGGCAATCCTGCTTGCCCCGGCGGACCTTCTGTACAACGGTGGCATCGGCACTTACGTCAAGGCCAGCACCGAGACACATGCTGCTGTAGGTGACAAAGCCAATGACGCCATCCGTGTGGACGGCAAGGACCTGCGCGTCAAGGTGGTCGGCGAAGGCGGCAACCTCGGGTTGACGCAACGTGGACGTATTGAAGCCGCATTGCAGGGTGTCATCCTTAATACAGACGCGATTGATAACTCGGCGGGCGTTGACTGCTCCGACCACGAGGTCAATATCAAGATCTTCGTTGACCGCATGGTGGCGGCCGGGAAGCTTGAGTCCACAGAACGCGCAGCATTCCTGGCTGACATGACCGAGGAAGTCGGCCGCCTGGTCCTGCAGGACAACATCGACCAAAACATCCTGCTCCTCAACGACAGGACCCGCGTTGCGGACTGGAGCCCCAGCTACGAGCGTCTGATGGACTGGCTGGAAAAATCAGCCGACCTCAAGCGTGACCTGGAGGCACTGCCCAGCACCGAGACACTGCGTCAGCGCCTGGAACAGGGACAGGGACTGACGTCTCCGGAGCTGTCCGTCCTGGCCGCCTACGCGAAGATCGAGTTGGCGGCTGCCCTCCGGGACAGCAACCTGGCCGACGACCCGTGGTTCAAGGACACGATCCGGGCCTACTTCCCGAAGCAGTTGCGGGAGAGGTTCGACGCCGAACTGGACACCCACCCGCTGCGGCGCGAAATCATCGCTACGGTGGTGGCCAACGACATCATCAACCTCGGTGGCATCACCTTCGCCTTCCGGGCGATCGAAGAAACGTCTGCCAACGAGGTAGCGGTAGCCAAAGCATTCGTGGCACTGCGTGAAATCTACGATCTCGATCCGATGGTTGAGGAATTGAATGCCCTTCCGGCGTCGTTCCCCACCGAGCATTGGAGCGAAATCCATCTGGATGTCCGCAGGCTCCTGGACCGTGCCGTCCGATGGGTGCTCGGGCAGGGCATGGCGTCCCGGCCGATTGCCGACGTCGTGAAGTCGTTCAAGCCGATGATGGTGCCGCTTCGGGCCAAATTGCTGGACTACCTGCGTGGCGATGACAAAGTTCGTATCAGCGGCTGGCTGGAGAAGGCCCGTGGCTGGGAGTTGCCGGATCACCTGGCCCACAGGTGGGCGGAGCTGTTCGAGAGCTATGCCTTGCTGGACATCGCAAGGATTGCCCAGACCGGGACCAACAGCGTCGAGGAAGTGGCGCACGTCTACTACACGGTGTTCAACCGCTTCCACGTGGACTCGCTGCTGGAACGGATCAGCGCCCTGCCCCGCGACGACCGCTGGCAGGCACTTGCCCGTGCCGCGCTCCGGGACGATCTCTACTCAACCGTCGCAGATATGACGACGTCGGTTCTTGAGTCGAGCACGCCCGGCACCCCGGCCGAAGATCGCCTGAGGACGTGGGAAGGCCTGAATGCCGAACAACTTGGACGGGCGAAGACCATGTTTGATGAGGTCAATTCCCTCGAAGCCGATGACATGGCTTCACTATCGGTAGCATTAAGGCTCTTGAGGTCAATCGTTCGACGCTAGGGGCTGGTCCCCGCGTCGCAAATGGAGGTGCAGTGGCAATCTTTACAGACCCCATCAGGGAACACGCTGATTTCGGGCCTGGAGATGCTGAATGGCTGCACCTCCTGGTAGGCGATTGGCAAATGGTCGCCGACCTGGCGTTTGCAGACCTCGCCTTGTGGTTTCCCCATCCGGAGTTTGGGTACATCGCCCTCGCCCACGTACGTCCGTCGACATCGCATACGGTGTTTCACGCGGACTTCGTGGGTGAGGGCATCCGCTCGGATCTTCGTCCACTCGTGGAAAAGGCCTGGAACAGCCGCTCCATTGAACGCTCCAGTGAGACGAGCTGGAGCAGCGAAATGGCGCTGCGTGTCGAAGCCGTGCCGATGGTGCGCAACGGCAGGACTCTCGCTGTTGTCACATCCCATATGGATCTTTCCAGTTCCCGTATGCCGTCCAGGCTGGAACTCACGTACCGGCAATGCGCCTACGACCTCCTTCGCATGGGAACTCTGGGGTTGTGGCCGGATTTCGCATCGCCAACCGGATCACGCAGAGGCGCCCCGCGTGTGGGGGACGGACTCATCCGGCTCGACGCTGAAGGCATTGTGCAGTATGCAAGTCCCAACGGCGTATCTGCTTTCCGGCGGCTGGGCGAAGTTGAGTCCCTGGAAGGACGTTCCCTCGCTGAAGTGACGGCGGGATTGCTGAAGGATCGGCGCATGGTGGACGAGACGCTGCCGTTGGTTGTCACTGGCCGAATGCCATGGCGCAGCGAAATTGAGTCCAGGGGGGTTAGCCTGTCCCTGCGTGCCATTCCTTTGCGCGACGAGCAACATCGCTTTGGCGCCCTTGTTTTGTGCCGCGACGTGTCCGAGTTGAGGCGCCGCGAAATGGAGCTGGTCACCAAGGACGCGACGATCCGCGAGATCCACCACCGAGTCAAGAACAACCTCCAGACCGTTGCCGCCCTGCTGCGTATGCAGTCCCGACGGATGGTCAGCGACGAAGCAAAACAGGGACTGGAACAGGCCATGCGTCGCGTGGCCACCATCGCGCTTGTTCACGAGACCCTGTCCCAGGGTCTGACTCAAAGCGTCGACTTCGATGAACTCATTGGCCGCCAGTTCAGGCTTTCTGCCGAAGTCGCTTCACCTTCCCAGCAAGTACGCACCGAAAGATCCGGGATGTTCGGTGAACTCCCCAGCGATTTCGCAACGCCCCTGGCCCTGGTCATCAACGAACTGGTCACTAATGCTGTTGAGCACGGTTTGGAGGGACGCACGGGAACCGTTTGGTTGCTCGCTGACCGTGCAGCGGGAGACGGAAATGACGAGTTCCTGACAGTAACTATTGCCGATGATGGTGTTGGGTTGCCGGACGGGCAATACACGGAAGGCCTGGGTTTGCAGATCGTGCGTACTCTGGTCACAAGTGAGCTTGGCGGATCCATTCAATGGAGCCCCAGGGAGGGCGGCGGGACCGCCGTCGAAATTGTCCTGAACCTCGCGCGCGCTTAGCGCCTTCCGGAGGTGGAGGGGTTTAGCAGGCAGCTGTCTTAAACGCGGAAGGCCGCGGACCAGTTGGTCCGCGGCCTTCCGCGTTGGTGCTTGTACTGCCTGCTGGGAAGCGAGCTGCTAAGAAGCGCGCCGGGCCCGTGCTGCGCGACGCTTGAGTGCACGGCGTTCGTCCTCGCTCATGCCACCCCAGACGCCTGCATCCTGGCCGGACTCCAGAGCCCATTGAAGGCAAGTGTCCACGACCGGGCACCGGCGGCAAACGCTTTTTGCTTCCTCAATCTGCAGAAGTGCTGGTCCCGTGTTGCCGACTGGGAAAAAGAGCTCCGGGTCCTTGTCGAGGCAGGCTGCGCGATTACGCCAATCCATGCTGATCAGTCACTCCATTCGTGAGAACTAGTTTGAGCCTTTTGTGAAAACATTCACGAGAGGCTCCAAAGGAAAGGGGCCCGCATGGGCCCCCTTGGTCGTCTGAGTCAAGCGTTTCATGTTAACGCCTTGTAAACAAGGGGTATTAGTCGTTGAAATGCCCTGAATCCGTGAGCGATGCATCACATCAGCCGCCAGTGCCCTCACTGCTAGATGACTATGTCCGGTAGGGTGCCAGTGTGTCAAGACCTCCTGTTAACCCGGCCCAACCAAACTCTGGATCAGATGGAAGCAACGGTCCAGTTAGACCTGTGCCTGAGGGACCCATAACTCAGGGACTGGAATCCGGAGGCAAGAAGCCTCCTGGAATCCTGGTTATTTCCATCGTTGTCGTGTTGGAAGCACTGGCCCTCCTTGGTGCTGCGGCTTGGTACGCCTTCGAGCTGTTGACCGGAGCCCCTGTCCTGACGTTTTGGGGAGCGGTCTTTACGCTGGGCCTCCTATTGGCCTTCTCGGCCTGGCTGTTCGCTGTGGGCCATTTCCTGTTCCGCGGTTACCGATGGACCCGAGCGGCCGCCTTGGTGGCTCAGTTGTTCGTCCTTACCATCGGTTTCCCAACCATGACCGGCGGCTTGGTTCTGCCGGGGTTGGCCATGATTTTGCCTGCGCTGGCGGCGATCGTGTTTCTCTTCCAAAAGCGTGTCATCGCATATGCGTCGCGAGCGGGAGGGACGCAGGGCGCGCTCTAGCGAATGCCGCCCTGGCTTTCGATGCTCCTGATGTGCGTCATGGAGTCGGTGGTGAACGCCACCTGCACTTGGACCGCGCGGTTTCCCCGGACGATCACGCCCCGACCGGCACGCGGCGGGTTTTCTATTTCCAGCCTCACGCCGAGGATGTCGCCGTCCAGGGGAGTCCTCGGAGCCAGAATCAGGCCGTTGCCATTGGCTTGGACCTCTGCAGCCAGTGGCAAGCGTTGAAGCAATGCTGGACCTGTCGTGGCAGTCATGATCATTCCTCGTGTCCGGCCAGCCAGGGCGGCGAGAGCTGCGCGCCCCTCCGGATCCAGGAGATCGGCGTCATCGACACAGAGGATGCTCGCAGGATCCAGCGACCCAGTGGTGGCAGAACGGGCCACGCTTGCCCAGAAAGCACCCGTGGTAGTTCCAGCTGCCGGGAAGATCCACGGAACCTGGGAATTAAGGGCCATCAGCGATGTCAGCACCGAAGTCTTGCCGGAGCCATGACCTCCAATAATGATGCTGACACCACGCCGCCCAAGGGGAAATGACACGGGAACCGATTCGTCGCCCCCAAGGCCGATCCACAAGGGAATGGAGTCCGGCGATGTCGCGCCGTCCTCGTCTTCACGTGCAATGCGGTTGCTGCCAGACTGCGCCGATCCCGGGGATCGCCCCGATGGTCCTGGGACAGCTGCCATCGCGGCAACGAAAGCAGACGTGCTGAGGTATTCGGGGAGGGGCCGGACCCGGAAGGGTGGTTCCGATGAAGGTTGAAGATCAACGAACGGCCAGTCATTCCTGCTTGGTTCAGTGCGGATGGGTGCAGTGCGGATGGGTGCAGTGCGGAAATGAACCACCGTGGTTGCGCCCTGAACAAATCCACCCATGGCAACAGCGCGCCCTGGGACAGACTCGACTTCGGGAAGGCGTGGCCAGTGAAAGCGCGATTCTTCCGTGGCGCCCGTTGGGAAAAATGCCCGGTTTGGGATTGCGGCGAAAAATCGTGAGCTGACGAGTTCGCGTTCGCCGGAGATCAGGACTGTGATGCCAAGGGGTGTCCCGTCCCGGACGATGTCCCTCAAGAGATCCTCGGCCCACGCGAAACGCCCTGATCGGAGCGCTGCGGCCCATGAGCAAAAGCCGGTAACCACCAGGACCAAACGGGGCCGTGTGGACACATCCTCGCCCGCCCCGCGTCGACGTGCCATTTCTTCAGCGAGCCGCTCAAGGACCCGTACCGCCAATGCCAGCTGATGCAGGCCCAGTGTGGCGCCATAGCTGCCGTCTGGACGGAGCTTTCCCAGCATTCCAACTGAATCCAGGATGTACAGATGCGGTGGGATTCCATGTGCTGCCAGCATCGCCGATGCAGCCTTGAAGCATTCGTGCATTCCACTGGAACTGCTGCCGATCATGGCGAAATGACCATGGTCGGAAGGCGACCATTGCAGGGCCTCCACTGACTGCTGTTCCGGTCTGTCCACGATCCCCAACGGACCTACGGGGGTCATGGACCCGTCCGGTGCGTCTTCAACGTCCTTGCCCGCCATACCGAAAGCGGACAGATCTTCATTCCACCCAATGGACACCGGCAAAGGTGGGGCTACAGGTTGCCTGGGGTCAGCCCGCCCCAGGGAGCGCCAGGCGGTTCGGGTTGCCGAGACCACCGCTTCGGCCCTTGTTTCCGACTGTGCCGTGGACTTCCCGATCATTGGCTGTTTGTCCTGCGGAGAGTGCAAGGCCCCAACGGCCGACTGAACGATTGCTGCCTCCGGGGCCCGGCTGACGGTGGCTGGCACAGCAAGGGACGCCGTCTGGAATTCCTCTGGATTGCCGGTGGCCCTTACAAGATACGCCCGCCCGGGAACGCCGACGCCGATGGATGCAGCGGCTTTGGAATTGATGATGTCCATTGATTCTGCATCCGACTGAACACGCAGTGCGATGCTTGAAGTGACGTTGGCGCGGATGTCGGCGGTCAGCGCACCTTGTGGCCTTTGTGTGGCCATGACCAGGTGAATGCCGAGGGACCGTCCAATGGCGGCAACGCGCATCAGCTCACGAAGGGCTCCGGGGGCTTCGTCGACCAACATTCGGAACTCATCTACAACAAGGACCAAGTGGGGGATCGCCGCCCCTGTAGCTGCAGCTGAACGTTGGTATGCAGCCAAGTCTGAAGTCCCAGCGTCCGCGAACAACTCCTCGCGATGGCGGATCTCGCCCCGCAGGGAAGTAAGCACGCGGTCAAGATGATGACTTCCAAGGTCAGTAAGAAGGCCCACGCAGTGCGGAAGCCCACGTAAAGGGCGTAGTCCGGAGCCTCCCTTGAAATCGACAAACAGGAATGTCACCTCGTCTGGCGAGTGATTCAGGGCCATGGATGCCACTATCGTCCGCAGGAGTTCCGATTTCCCGGAGCCTGTAGTTCCGGCTACCAGGAGATGGGGTCCATCAATATGGAAGCTAAACGTCAAGGGGCCGTCTTGGCCCTGCCCCAGAATTGCCTGGAGCTCGTTTGGCCCGTTCCCGCCAACCCATCGCCGGAGTATGCCTCGAGGTCCGCCTGGAAGCAGGTCATTCAAAGAGCATGATTCTGGAATGGCGTCCTCGGCAGGGCCTTCCCGGTGCGGGATGGACGCCATTGTGCGGCAGAACTGTTCGAAGGCCTTCAGTGGAACCAAGTCCGGGATGAACTCCTGCAGGCCACCGGGGACCTGTAAATTGGCGGATGTTCCAGACTGTCCTATCTCAATGACCGGACCGTTGGGTCCGGGGTAGTGGCCGGAATGCCGCAACACCTGCCATGAAGCCTCCAAGGCGGCGTCCAGGAGTTTGGTATTGCACTCATCTCCGCCCGGCGAGTCATCGAGAACTATGAGCCTGCCATTGTTGTTTCCCTTCGACCTTCGTAGAGCTGCCGTCGCGGCCGCATCATTTGTGGCAAGCGTCAGGTGCGGGAGGAACCGGGCGCTGAGAGGCAGGCGCCCTATCGGTCCCAAAAGAATAATCGGTGTGGCCGACGATCCTGGGAAACTTGACAGTTGCATGATGATAAAGCGGATCAGGGCATCGACGTGCTCGGCCTGGCCGTGCAAGGCAACAGTCGCGGGGTGCACGCCCAGCGTTACTGGCATGGCTCCGATTGCCGGTGGACAGAAATGGGGATCTGCGGGGACGATCCGCACATTGGCCAGGGTGGGCGCCGTACCTAGCCGGACGCACGTTCCCGAGCCGGCGGCCGGACGTGGTGGTGACGCATCGGGCGACCCCGCCACGGGGCCGGGCAATGTTGGCGGTGCCGGAGGGTTCAGGACCAAGCCTGCCGCCGGGACCATGGTGGCAACGATGATCTCTGCAGCAGACGGCGAACATCGGCGGCGGCGTTGGGCGTCCTGCAAGGCCGCCGTTGCGACGGCAAGCCTGAACTCCCGGCGTCCCTTCCTTCCGGTGATTATCGGAACAAGGAGGCCCAGCGCGGAAACGGCCGTAAAGCCAAGGAACATCCACATTCCCGTTGCGAGTGCAAGACCAACGCCTGCTACCAACGGGAGCCCCGCCGCAACGGCAACCGGCCATCGGTTCAATGAGCCCGTCTGACGCTGGACTTCAAGGGGCAATTCAACGGAACGGCCGGCGTCGGCGTGAATCCCGGGAGTGGAGCTGTTTGGCGTAACGATAGTGAAGGTTGTATTGCCGCAGCGAATTTCCGAAGACGACGTCACCGTCTTTTCACGGACACGCTCCCCATCAACAAGTACCGAGTTCCGGCTGCCCGTGTCCGTGACGCTCAATGCGGTGCTGGACACCTCCAGCACGGCGTGCTCGCGGGACATGCCTGGATCAGGGATGCGAATGTCGACATCGCCGCGGCCAATGTGGTGGTGACCGCGCTGGAGTGCAAAGACTGAGCCCGCCCCCGGCCCGGTATGGGACAGGAGCAGGAGCGGCGTTGCCGGGGAGTCTGACTTTTCAACGGGACAGTGTCCGTCCACCAGTACGGCCCCGGCCACGAGTGGCGGGTGTCCGACAGTCAGGGCGGACAGGTCTTCCCCTGCGACTGAGAGCGGACCGACCCCCCGCGCCTCCTGCAATTGCCGCTGGAGTTCCAAGCCCGGCATTCCACCGAAAGCGATGATTGTCAGTTCTTCCGGTGGTTCCGGTGATGCGGCATTCGGGCCACGAACCAGTGTGCACTCAAAGATCATTTGCCCATTCCTTCCTGGATTCCCGCAGCGTCCAGAACTGAGGCTATGGAATTCCGGGGCAGCCTGCTGCCCCCTTCCTGGGCTATGTGGATAACTGTTGGCGATACCAGCTCAAGGCGCTGGCTTGACGCGAGGACATGGCGTCTCGGCTAAGATGAAACTCGTTGTCGCGTGTGCTCAATCAGAAGGGACCTTCACCGGTGATAGTGGTTGCAGAGAGCGCCGATGTTTCAGACGAGGCGGTAATTGGTGATGGATCCAAGATCTGGCATCTTGCCCAAGTCCGCGAGAAAGCCGAATTGGGTGTCAATTGCATCGTCGGACGCGGTGCCTACATCGGCACCGGCGTCAAGATGGGGGACAACTGCAAAGTCCAGAACTATGCACTTGTCTACGAGCCCGCAGAACTCGAGGCCGGCGTATTTATCGGTCCGGCAGTCGTGCTGACGAATGATACCTATCCCCGTGCTGTAGGTCCGGACGGAAGCCTGAAGAGTGCACACGACTGGGAGCCAGTGGGCGTCACTATTCGTGAAGGTGCGTCCATCGGTGCCCGTGCCGTATGCGTCGCTCCCGTGACCATCGGACGCTGGGCCACCGTAGCCGCCGGAGCGGTTGTCGCCAAAGATGTCCCTGATTTCGCGCTGATGGTCGGGGTTCCGGCCAAGCGGCGGGGCTGGGTCGGTAAGGCGGGCTTCCCGCTGCAGAACGTTGGCGGGAACTGGGTATGCCCGGAAACCGGCGCCACATATGTTGAACAGAACGAGACACTTCGAGAGGTAGAGGCATGAGCCCCGAATTCATTCCCCCCGCCAAACCCATCATTGGCGACGACGAGCGCAAGGCCGTAGAGGCAGTTCTGGCCTCCGGCCAGCTTGCCCAAGGCTCGGAGGTTGCGTCGTTCGAGCAGGAATTTTCCCAAGTACTTCTGGACGGCCGCGCAGCTGTCGCCGTCAACTCCGGCACCTCAGGACTGCACCTTGGCCTTCTGGCCGCCGGCATAGGCGCCGGCGACGAAGTCATTGTTCCTTCGTTCACGTTCGCAGCCACGGCCAACTCGGTGGCGCTGACCGGAGCCACGCCCGTCTTTGCCGACGTTGACCCGGATTACTACACGCTGGATCCTGCGTCCGTTGAGGCGAAGATTACCGACCGCACGGCAGCGATCATGCCTGTCCACCTCTATGGGCACCCCTTCAATGTTGATGCCATTGGCGCGCTGGCTGCGAAGCACGGGGTTAAAGTGTTCGAGGATGCAGCCCAGGCTCATGGTGCCGCTGTCAACGGCCGGAAGGTCGGGACCTTCGGCGACTTCGCCATGTTCAGCCTTTACCCCACGAAGAACATGACCTCCGGCGAGGGCGGAATGGTCAGCACGGGCCTGGCCGACGTCGAACGTCGCCTCCGCCTCTTGCGCAACCAGGGCATGGAGCGCCAGTACGAGAACGAGTTGGTTGGCTTTAACGCCCGCATGACCAACATTCATGCAGCCATCGGGCGCGTCCAGCTGACAAAGGTTGAAGGCTGGACGAAGACGCGGCAGGAAAACGCAGCATTCTTTGACGCAAACATCGAAGGCGTCATCACCCCGAAGGTAGCCGAGGGCTATGAGCACGTCTACCATCAGTACACCATCCGCATTACCGAGGACCGTGATGGTTTCGCCAAGGCATTGCGAGAGGAATACAACGTCGGCTGTGGCGTGTACTATCCCATCCCGAACCACCGACTTGCGCCCTTCCAGACATCGGATGAGCTGCCTGTCACTGAAGAATCCGCAGCCAGCGTACTGTCCCTCCCGGTGCACCCGTCTTTGAGCCAGGATGATCTGGACCGCATCGTGACGGCTGTCAACGCCATCGCAAAGGCAGGAAGCTAGTGGCAAACCTCCGCGCAGGCCTCATCGGACTGGGTATGATGGGCCGCCACCACGCCCGCGTTATCCGCGAGCTTGATGGCGTTGACCTGGTTGCTGTCGCGGATTCGTTTGGCGATCCGCACAATGTTGCTGATGGCCTGACTGTCTACAACACAGTCGAGGAACTGATTGAGCAGGGAATCGATATGGCAGTGGCTGCCGTACCGACCATCCTGCATGAGGAAGTGGCGTTGCGGCTTGCTGAAGCCGGTATCCACTGCCTCGTTGAGAAACCTATTGCCAACGATTCCGAGTCGGGTGGACGCATTGCCCAGGCCTTCGAAGCCAAAGGCCTCATCGGCGCCGTCGGCCACATCGAGCGCTTTAACCCTTCGCTGCAAAGCCTTCGCGAGCGGCTCGGGAACGGTGACCTCGGTGAGGTCTACCAGATCAGCACGCGGCGCCAGGGGCCCTTCCCGTCACGCATCGCCGACGTCGGGGTGGTCAAGGACCTTGCCACGCACGATATCGACCTCACCGCCTGGCTCGCACAGAGCAACTTCGTGAACGTCGTAGCGCACACAACCTCCCGTAGTGGCCGCGAACATGAAGACATGGTCACAGCCATTGGCCACCTCAAGAGCGGTGTCGTAACCAATCACATCGTCAATTGGTTGTCGCCCATGAAGGAACGTACAACGGTGGTTCTGGGTGAACGTGGAGCTTTCATCGCCGACACCATTTCTGCAGACCTGACCTTCGTGGAGAACGGAACGTTCCAGACGGACTGGGATTCCGTCGCTGCCTTCCGGGGAGTCTCCGAGGGATCCTCTACGCGGTTCGCCCTTGCCAAGCGGGAGCCGCTGAAAATGGAACACGAGGCGTTCCGTGACGCAATCCTCGGAAAGTCCATGAATATCGTCACGATGGCGGAAGGCCTGGAGACCCTGCGGGTTGCTGAGGCCGTGTTGGACTCGGCGAAGTCGGGCTCTGTCATCTGCCTCTGATACGCCAAATCAAGCATCGTCTTTGGGGGAGGCTGGCCATGTGCCAGCCTCCCTTCGGTGTTTGTGGACCCCGGCCGCCCCTGCTTGGCCATGGGCCCGGATACGGGGAACGCAGGCCAAGTCGGGTAGCCTTGACCAGTAGACGTGGGCACTTCTGTGCCCGCACGCCAATACACAGGAGAGTTTGTGAACGCTGATCTCGTCGTCGTCGGCTCGGGTTTCTTTGGCCTGACCATTGCAGAACGCGCCGCTACCGAGTTGGGGCTAAAGGTCGCGGTTCTTGATCGCCGCCACCATATTGGAGGAAACGCCTACAGCGAGAATGAAGAGAAGACGGGAATCGAGGTGCACCGCTACGGCGCGCATCTCTTCCATACGTCCAATGAACGTGTCTGGGAGTACGTGAACAGGTTCACCAAGTTCACGAGCTATCAGCACAAGGTTTACACCAGCCACAAAGGCGAGGTGTACCCCATGCCGATCAACCTCGGTACCATCAACCAGTTCTTCCGTGCAGCAATGAGCCCCAGCGAAGCGCGTCAGCTCATTGCGGAGCAAGCGGGCGAACTTGCCGGCACTGATCCGCAGAACCTCAATGACAAGGGTATCCAGCTGATCGGGCGGCCCCTGTACGAGGCATTCATCAAGCACTACACCGGCAAGCAGTGGCAGACGGACCCGAAGGACCTTCCCGCGGAGATCATCTCCAGGCTCCCGGTGCGCTACAACTATGACAACCGTTACTTCAATGACACCCATGAAGGGCTCCCGGTTGACGGCTATACGGCCTGGATCGAGCGCATGGCGGACAACCCCAACATCGAAGTTGTCCTGAACACGGATTTCTTTGACGATGGCGAATTCGGCCGCTCTTCCGTCCTTGGGCAGGTTCCTGTCATCTACACGGGCCCCGTGGACCGCTACTTCGACTACGCCGAGGGTGATCTCTCCTGGCGCACGATCGACCTCGAAGAAGAAGTGCTGCCGATCGAGGATTTCCAGGGATGCCCGGTGATGAACTACCCGGACCCTGAGACTGCTTTCACCCGCATCCACGAATTCCGCCACTTCCACCCTGAGCGCGACTACACGAAGGACGCGACGGTCATCATGCGCGAATTCTCGCGTTTCGCGGAGAAGGGCGACGAGCCTTACTACCCTGTCAACACAACAGAAGACCGCAGCAAGCTGCTTGCTTACCGTGATCTTGCACGTGGCGAGAAGTCTGTACTGTTTGGCGGGCGTCTTGGAACGTACAAGTACCTGGACATGCACATGGCCATCGGTTCGGCCCTGTCGATGTTCGACAACAAGATCAAGCCGCACTTTACGGGCGGCGCCAAGCTGGAAAGTGGTGGAGTGGACGCATGACCGCCACAACAAATGAAAGCCAGGAGACTGCCATGACGGCCACAACAGCCGCAGACAGCCCGACGTCGACTGAGCAGAACCTTCGAGTAGTCCAGCGTGTGGTTTTCCCGGCCAACCGCGACCTCGATACCCTGCCGCTGTATGTCGATCCGGACACCAATAAGATCCGCAAGCAGGACGACAACGGCACAGCAGTTGTTCAGGCAGTGGGCATGGCCCGCAAACTCCACCCGGAGGACATCCTGGACCGCGGGTCGGTGCAGGTGCGCCGGGGCGAGCGTCTTTCCTTTGGTTCCTACTTCAATGCCTTCCCGGCGAGCTACTGGCGCAAATGGACCATCGCCACAAAGACGATTCTGCACATCGAGACCGAGGGCGAAGGAACGGTCATCGTTTACCGGTCGAACGCGCGCGGCGCGTCGCAGCGCGTCGACTCGATCCTCGTTGAGGGAACTGCGTCGAACGACTTCGAACTTACGCTCGCTCCCTTTGGCGATGGCGGTTGGTACTGGTTCGACCTCATCGCCGGCGGCGAAGGCATGACACTTAAGAGCGCCCACTGGGCTGTTCCTGATGAAGGCAGGCCCCAGGGGAAAGTCACGCTGGGTGTTACAACGTTCAACCGTGCCGACTACTGCCTGGAAACCATCAAGTCGATCGACGCCGACTCCGGTCTCCGTGAAATCCTCGCGGAACTGATCATCGTGGACCAAGGCAACAAGAAGGTGGCCGACGAAGACGGGTTTGACGCCGTCGCTGCCTCCATGGGCGAGCAGTTGCGCATCATCAACCAGGGCAACCTTGGTGGTTCGGGTGGGTTCGCCCGGAACATGTACGAGATGCTCGTCTCTGATAAGAGCGACTACGTCATGCTTCTCGACGACGACATTGAGCTTGAAACCGAAGGTGTGCTCAGGGCGGTGGCATTTGCCGACCTATGCCGCAAGCCCACCATCGTCGGCGGACACATGTTCGACATGTATAACAAGTCCGTTTTGCACGCCTACGCCGAAGTAGTGAATTTTTACCGTTTCCTTTGGGGACCCGTGGAGGGCCTGGGAAATCACGACTTCTCCGCAGAAGGCCTTCGCTCAACGCCACTGCTGCACCGCCGCTGGGATGCTGACTACAACGGTTGGTGGATGTGCCTCATCCCCAAGACCGTCGTCGAAAACATCGGACTGTCCCTTCCCGTGTTCATCAAATGGGACGACGCCGAGTACTCCTTGCGTGCCCGCGCGGCAGGTTTCCCGACCGTTACGCTACCGGGCGCAGCGGTGTGGCATGTCTCATGGGCTGATAAAGACGACTCTGTCGACTGGCAGGCTTACTACCACGAACGCAACAGGCTCATCGCGACTCTTCTGCATTCGCCGTTCCCCAAGGGTGGCCGGATTTTCCGGGAAAGCCTGAACACGGACATAAAGCATTTGGTATCGATGCAGTACTACCCCGAGCAAGCCCGTGTCATGGCTCTCCGGGACGTCCTGGAGGGGCCAGGCAAGCTCCACGAGCAACTGCCCACCACTATGCCCAAGCTCCGTGCAATGCGCGAGGACTTTGTTGACTCCCAGGTCAAGACCGACCCCGGCGCATTCCCTGAGTCCTTCCGTAAGCGTCCGCCGAAGAAGCCGCAGACTTACAAGCAGCCGGGTGCACTTGGCCTGCTGCCCTGGGCGGTCAAGACCGTCCTTAAGCAGACCCTTGCTCCGGTCCGCGATTCTGCCAGGACCAACCCTGAAGCCCATGTAGCGCATCAGGACGGCAAATGGTGGAGTTTGGCGCATCTTGACAGCGCAGTGGTCTCCAATGCAGATGGCACAGGAGCGTCGTGGTACCAGCGTGACCCCAAGCTGGCGCGCCGGCTTTTGGTTGAGACAGCGCAGCTGCACGCGCAGCTTTTCTCGAATTGGGAGACGCTCCGCGCCCAGTACCGTGCGGCGCTGCCCCAGATCACATCGATGGAGTCCTGGCGAGAGACGTTCGATGCCTCGGAGCCCAAAAAGTAGCGATGGCCAACTCCACTGATATTTATGCTGTTCCAGGGGTAGGTGCCGGTCTGCTGGATGTCTTCCGGCGCCGGTACCTCCTGAAACTGATCGTTCGCAAGGAACTCAGGGTCCGCTACCGGGGCTCCGTGCTGGGTCTGGCCTGGTCATACGTGAAGCCGTTGGTCCAGTACTTGGTTCTGTTCTTTGCCTTGGGCATCGTGCTTCGCGTGGGGGACCAGATTCCCAACTACGCCCTGTACATGTTCTCCGGCGTCATCGTGGTCAATTTCTTCACGGAAGCGTTTTCGAACGCAACGCGCTCCATAGTATGGAATGCCGCGTTGGTGAAAAAGATCTACCTGCCTCGCGAACTTTTTCCCGTGGCGTCGGTCTGGGTCGCTGCCGTGCATTTCCTTCCCCAGCTGGTGGTCTTGCTGGCTGCTGCCCTTTTCAACGGGTGGAGTCCAGATGTGATGCAGCTGGTGGGTGCAGCGCTGGGCTTCGTCATTGTGGCCGTAACAGCCACTGGCCTGGGCCTCCTGGCAGGTGCCATCAACGTGTTTTTCCGCGATGCAGAGAACATCGTGGACATGTTGATGATGATCGTCACCTGGACTTCACCCGTGCTCTATGACTGGACCATGATTCGTCGTCTTGCCCCGGACTGGGTCCTGACGATCTACCAGCTCAACCCGGTGACCGTGGCGGTGGAATTGTTCCACTGGGCGTTCTGGTACCCGACGGTCACCAAGCCCGTAGAACTGCCGCCTCACCTGATGTTGACGGGGTTGGCTGGACTGGGCATGGCCGCAGTTTTCCTTATCATCGGCCAGCTGGTGTTCCGCCGGCTCGAAGGCCATTTTGCGCAGGAGGTCTGAGTGGGCGCCGCCGTCATAGTCAAGGGTTTGAAAAAGACCTTTAATCTGCGTCACTCGCACTCCCTTAAAGAGACGCTTGTGTGGCTCGTCAAGGGACGCAAGGGTGACCTCACCAAGAAGTTCGATGCCCTGCACGATGTCAGCTTCGAGATACAGGACGGGGAGACCGTGGCCCTTCTGGGGTTCAATGGCTCCGGCAAGTCCACGTTGCTTAAGTTGATTTCCGGCGTCATCCTTCCGGATAAGGGCACGGTGCGGACCAAAGGCCGGGTCGCGGGCCTGATTGAGGTTGGGGCCGGGTTTCACCCGGATTTATCCGGCCGTGAGAACGTCTTCCTTAACGCCGCGATCCTTGGAATGACGGAGCAGGAGATCAACGAGAAATTCGACGAGATCGTCGCTTTCTCGGAAATCGAGCAGTTCATCGACACGGAAGTGAAGTTCTATTCTTCCGGAATGTTCCTGCGCCTTGCTTTTGCAGTGGCAGTCCACACGCAGCCGGACATCTTCCTTGTGGACGAGATCCTTGCTGTTGGCGATGAACCTTTCCAGCGGAAGTGCCTGGCCAAAATCAAGCAGCTGTCCGACGAAGGCAGGACCCTGGTGGTTGTCAGCCATGACCTGGATATGATTTCGCGGATCTGCGACAGGGGAGTCGTCTTATCCTCCGGAACTGTCCAATTCGAAGGTCCGGCTGACCAGGCTGTCGCCTGGCTGCGGGAACGCAACTAAGTCCGGCATCCAATAGCAAGAGTCGTCTGTCAAGGGATGGCTAGTGGAAGCATCTAAGAAAGGCGATCGTAGGAATGGGTATCGGCCCGCTGCTGTTGTGTGTACTCCTCATCGTTGTGTTGTGGTGGGGTCCAGGCTGGCTTCTCGGAGAAGCGCTGGGAGTGCGCCGAACCCTCCTGCCCGTCGTGGCACCATTGTTGGGCATGGGTGCCCTGACGGTCATCGGTGTGATGGGGAATTCCCTGGGGTTGAGCTGGCAGCTGCTTCCTGTATCCGCCGTTCTGTTGGTGTTGGCTGCTGTCCTGTTGGGTTTGCGCCTTCTGTTGAGGCGCAGATTCCCTGACAAGTTCCAGGCCCGTCTCCGAACACAGCCAAGTATTTTCGGTAAGCACCGATTTGCCGGCTCCTGGTGGATCCTGCTCGTAGGCCTTCTTGCGGGCGGAGCGGTCGCCGCCGTGTCATGGTTTGTCGGTACTGAGGGCCTCCTGGGCATTAACCAGGACTGGGACATTCCGTGGCACGCCAACATGATCCGGCTTATATCGGTCAATCATGAATGGGATCCCGCCATAGCGGGCAACTTCGCCTACTACGACACCACTATTTCTGATGCCCCCATCAGGAGCTACCCGATTGCGTTCCACGCCGTGCTCGCGCTGTTCTGGCCAATGAGTACTGTCAGCATCCCGGTGTTCCTGAATGTTTTCGTCCTGGTGATGATGGCTGTTCAGTTGCCCCTGAGCGCCATGGCGTTAACCATGATCCTCACACGCCGGCCGGTTGCCGTCGCCGCCGCGGCTGCAGTCTCGGGATGGTTCACGGTCTACCCGTACGACTTACTGTGGCGTGGCCCGTTGATTCCATTTTTCGCTGGCATGCTGTTGGTGGGTCCCTTCGTCTTCCTGGCAGTCAAAGGTGCCTTGGAGCGGCAAAAGTTCTGGGTCCTGGGCATTGCCTTCGGCGCAGTGGGCCTTATTGCCGTGCACCCCTCCCTGGCATTCGTAGTACTGCCGGTCCTGTTCTTCTGGCTGCTCTCCGCACTGATACGGCGCAGGGGCAGGATCCTGGGCATTACTGTTTACCTGGCGGTGTCAGGGGTTCTGGCGGCGATCATCGGCCTGCCTATCATTGCCCAGATGCTCAAGGAATCCGAGCGCGTTTCCAAGATGATGTGGGCACCGGATACTGATCGCAACGGTGCCATTCAGAACATTGTTTTCCTGAACCATGGCTCCATGGCAATGCCGATCCTGACCACGCTCGTTGCCCTTGGCTGCCTTGCTGTTGCCTTCAGGATCCGCATGTGGTGGTACTTCGGTCCGGTCCTGGCTTTTGCATTTCTGTCGGTATACACCATGGGCAGCGAGAGCCCCCGTTTCCTGAACCTGACAGCACCTTTCTACGACGATCAATGGCGCATTTTCGGCATCCTTGTCATGCTGCTCGTGCCGCTTGCGGGCTTGGGCGTTGCCCAGTCAGGCGAGGCAATCGAGTGGGCTGTTCGGCGGTTCCGCAATCGACGGGCAGGATCCCATGAATCCGGGAACAAGGACGGGCGCGGGCCGAACCACGTCATCACGGCCGCGGCCGCCGTCGCCGTTTTGTTGGTATGCGGGGTTGGCGCGATCCCATACTTCAAGCAAAATGCCCAACGCATCAACATCAATACAAAGATTGATGGCCCCACCCTCAGTTCTTCCGAAGTGGACCTGCTGAGCAAAATTGACCAATACGTTCCCCAGGACGCCACAGTGCTCAATGACTCCTGCGATGGCTCCGTATGGATGTATGCACTCGGGAACCGAATGCCCATGATCCGGCACTTCGAAATACTTCCTACGAACCGCCAGCTGCTTGTCCTTCAAAAGCTCCCTGAGTTGGCGACGGATCCCGACGCACGGGCAGCCGCCTCAGAGCTTGGCATCGAATGGGTGTACATAGCCGACGGCCGGATCCGGGCCTGGGATGAGCCCAAGGCGGGCTTGACCCATCCTGATTCCATCCCTTACTTGAAGCTTGTTGTGCGTGATGGAAACGCAGCCCTGTACCAGATCGATTGGTCCCAGTTACCGGGTGGCAAACAAGCCTTCGACGCCGCTTCCAAGGACCGCGTGCAGCTTGACGGAGTCCCGGGAATCCTCGAGAACCGGAAACCCGATGGCATCGCCCCGCTTGGAAGGATCTGCTAACCAATGAAGGCATTCATCAAAAAGTTCCTCTCGTCCAGTTTGTTCAGATTCCTCGTGGTGGGCGGTCTGAGCTTCATTGTGGATCTCGGTCTGCTGGCGCTCTGCTTCCAAGTGTTTGGTTGGCCCCTTTGGTTGGCCACGGGCGCAGGATTCTGGGGTAGTTTCTTCTTCAACTACTTCCTGCAGCGCCACTTTGCCTTCGGGGGAGGCGGAACGGCTCTGGGTGGAGTGCTGCGGTACTCCGGGCTCCTGGCCTTCAACACCGTGGCGGTCATGGGAATCGTGGAGCTCTTCCAGTTCCTGGGCGCCGGATATGTTGCCGGTAAAGTGGTTGCGACGATTGTGACCATGGGATGGAACTACTTCATCTACAAGCACTGGATCTTCCCGCAAAAGAAGCAACCGAAGAGCGCCAGCGGACAGACAGATGGCGCGTCCGGCACTGACGCGCCAGCACAGAAATTCACACCTAACAGCAGCGAAGGATAATCGATGTATCGAGGCGTTCGAATTGCCGCGGTAGTACCGGCCTATAAAGAAGAGAACCACATCGCACAGGTGATCGAAACGATGCCTGATTTCGTCGATGACATTGTCATTGTTGATGACTGCAGCCCGGACGACACGTCCGGGGCTGCCCTTCGGGCGGATGACGGCAGGGTCACCTTGATTCGGCATGAGGTCAACCAAGGTGTGGGTGGCGCCGTCCTGACGGCGCATAAAGCGGCAATGGAGCTGGGCTCCGACATCAACGTCGTGATGGCCGGCGATGCCCAGATGGATCCGGAGTACCTGCCCCAGCTGCTCGATCCCGTGGTGGATGGTTACGGCTTTGCCAAGGCCAACCGCTTCTTTTCAGGTGAGTCTTTTGCCGGTATGCCTGGCTACCGCATCTTTGGCAACATCGTTTTGTCGTTCATGACAAAACTAGCCTCGGGTTACTGGCACATCTTCGACCCCCAGAATGGCTACACGGCGATCCGGACGGAAGTTCTTCGCCGCCTGCCAATGAATAAGGTGGCCGCACGCTACAGCTTTGAAAACGATCTCCTGATTCACCTGAATATCCTCGATGTACCGATTGTGGATGTCCCGATTCCTGCTGTTTACGGCAATGAGGTTTCCAGCATCAAGCTCCGGAAGGTGATCCCCGAGCTGCTGGCCATGCTCTTTGGCGGCTTCTGGCGCCGTGTTTGGTGGAAGTACATGGTTTGGTCCTTCTCAGCCGTGGCTCTTCTGTTGATCGCAGGCATCGCACTTATCGTCATGGGCCTCGTGGCTGGGATATGGGTTCTCGCCGCAAGCGTAGGATCTCCTACCGCAGGATCGGTGATGTTGGCTGTGGTGCCCTTTGTTCTGGGAGTTCAGATGCTGCTGGTATCCCTCCAGCTGGACATACAGGCAAGTCCAAACAGACCAACGATGCATCCCATGAAGGAACGTACGTAGGGAATTCCTGCAACAAAAGGGGGAGGGTCAGGACGCTTGGCGTCCTGGCCCTCCCTTCTCTTTCCTGCCGGGGTCACGTCTGTGCTGCTAGGGGAGCGACGTGAACCCTCCCCAGCCCCATCCGACCTGGCTCCGGGAGAGCCATCCTGATGTTCCGTTGCCGGGGTACAGGAAGAGGTTGCCACCGGAGTCGCGCGCAAGCACATCGTTCTTGCCGTCTCCGTTGAAGTCGCCGGGGCCCAGGATCGCAGTCATCCCGCCCCAGCCGCTTCCGACCTGGACCCTGCTCAGCCAACCGCCCGCACCGTTGCCTGGATAGAGCCACAGGAATCCCGAAGTGTCCCTGGCCAGGACATCAGTTCTGGTGTCGCCGTTGAAATCGCCGGTACTCAGAATGGCCGTCATGGAGTTCCAGCCGGTGCCAATCTGGGCGCTTGATGCAAAGCCACCAGTACCGGTTCCGCGGTAGAGCCATAGGACACCAGCCGAATCCCGTGCCAACACATCGGCCTTGCCATCGCCACTGAAGTCCCCTGGCGCGAGGATGAGCGTCATGCCCGCCCAAGCGGTGCCGGCCTGTACCCTGGGCTGGAGACCGCCGGTCCCGTTTCCGGGATAGAGCCAGAGGACGCCATTGGTATCGCGTGCCAGGACGTCGCTTCGTCCATCACCGTTGAAGTCCTTGGTGGGAACGATCGCGTTCAGCGTGTTCCAACCAGTTCCCATCGAACGTTGGGTCAGCCAACCACCGCTGCCATTACCCGGGTAGAGCCATAGCGTGCCGCCACTGTCCCGTGCCACGACGTCGTTCTTTGCATCACCGGTGTAGTCCTTCCATGTGTTGGCCGGAGGCGCCGTCACGGTGTAGGCCTGGCTGATGATTGCCGAACTGTTGTTGGACGGATCCACTGCGAAGTACTTCAGGGTCATCGCAGCCGTCAGCGTGATGGCTGTGGCGTACTTGTTGGCATCTGTGGCAGTCGGAGTGGTGCCGTTGGTTGTGAAGTAGATGCTCGATCCCGCTTCATTCACAGTGAGCGTGATCTGCTGGTTCACCGGGTAACTGCCCCCGGGCGGAGTCGCAGTGACCACCGGTGGGGTGGTGTCCAAGACCGTGTAGGCGTTGGTAGTGACGGCAGAAGCATTTCCATATGCGTCCACGGCAAGGGCCTTGACGGTGGTGTTTGCCGTGAGCGGGAATGGGCTCGAGTATGCTTTCGTGCTTCCCGTGACTGCGGTAGCAGGCGTCGTGCCATCCGTTGTGTAGAGGATGCGTCCAGGTTCGCTGGAAGTCATGGTGACAAGCTGCCCTGATGCGTATGCTCCGGCGGCGGGCGTAACGGTCAGAACCGGGGCAGTGTTGTCAAGGACGTACGTCTGCGTCGCTACCGTTGATGAGTTGCCCGCGGTGTCGCGTGCGAAATACTTCAACGTCATTGAGGACGTCAACGGTATCGGTGCGGAGTAGACAGGACTGGACGTTGTAGGCGTCGTGCCGTCGGTGGTCACGTAGATGGTGGCTGCTTCGTTCGCCGTGAGGCTGATGGTTTTGTTTGCCCCGTACGTTCCTCCGACGGGATCGACAGAGACCACAGGTGGCGTGGTGTCCGCAGCGAAGACAGTGACATTCCTGGTTGCTGTGGAAGTGTTTCCTGCATTGTCCCGCGCTTCCACCACAAATGTGAAAGTGCCACCGGGTACGTTGGTGTACGACTTTGGCGATGTGCACTCCGTGAAGGCGTTTGCGCCCAGCTTGCACCTGAATCCGGCAACATCCGTGGACGTCGAGGCAAAGACGAACGACGGCGAGGTGCCGACTGTTGCGCCTTCTACAGGAGAACTGATGGACACCTGTGGTGCGGTCAAATCCGTGGTGACACTGACCGATGCCACAGTGCTGATATTGCCTGCCATGTCTGTCGCCCGAACCCGAAGGACGTGCTGGCCCTCGGTGCTGAGGTTGAAGACGTACCCGTTACTGCAGGCTGTGAAAGTCGTCGTGGAATCGACCGAGCAGGACAGGACAGTGCCCGTCTCCGAGGTCACGCCAAGGACGGGCGCACCATTGACCGTTGCTCCAGCCGCGGGCGAGGTGATCACGGGAGCGGCGGGGGCGGTCAGATCAACCGTGAATGCCCGGGACACGGGAAGCCCTGACGGTGCCGCACGAACGGAGAATGTGTAGGCACCGTTGGTCAGGGCGGTGGCAGGCGTAAACGTGCCACTCGTGCACACTTGCCAGACCGGTGTTGCGGTGCTCAATTGGAGACTGCATTCAAGGGCGCCCCCCGGAGGCGTTGAGGCCACTGTGAAAGTAGGAGTGGAGTCGTTGGTGAAGGCCGGGTTGGCTGCCTGGGTTCCGTCTGCCGCCGTCGGGCCGCTCACGATTGAAGGTACGACTCCACCGAGGGTGAGCAATCGTCCCTGCTGGGTTGGCTTGGCAGGATCCAGCTGACCCGGGTCTTCCATGAGCAGGAGCTTGCCGTTGCGCATTGACAGACCACCAATTTTGCTGAAACCGAGGGCCCATTGGTTGTCGACGGCGTTGGTAGCCAGGTCAATACGCGAAACTGTGTCCTTGCCGGCGTCGGCAGTAGTGGTTCCAATACCCGTTCCCGTGTACAGGACCTTTGGTGCCTGCCGATCGTAGTAGATGGCCGTCGGCTTGCCGACGTTGTAGACCGGCGCTGGTACGAAGTTCGTCAGCTCCGCGTCCTCGGGTGCCGTGAACATGGTCAGTCCTGATGTTTCAGCGACGTAAACCACGACTCTGCCCGCGCTGTTGCGGTACGTGGCAGCAAGGCCCAAGGAGCTTGAGCCAACCGAGGCGATGGATTCGATGCTCGGATGCAGGGCCGTTGGATCCGCGATCTTCACAATCGAGCGGGCATTGCCAAACGACAAATAGATGTTGCCATCGGGGCCGTCACTGACGGCATTCGGACGGAGGTCGCCGTCGAAAATAGTCAGTTGGCTGTCATAGTCGAAGATGCCTGTGCCGGGCTTCCAAACTGCGCGGACTACCTCGGAACTTCCGACGGCGGCATCCGGAATGAACGCGATTTCGTCGCCCGAGCCGCGATTGGCGGGAGACGGATCAATCATGGCAGGAGCTCCGGCCAACGCGGGCCCCTTTTTATGGCCAGTCAGGGTGCCCCCGAGGCAGGTAGCTGATTCGAGGCCGCCTGGTGTAGCGCCCGCAGCTTCGGTCACCCGGCAGAATCCGGCACGCGCGTCCGAGACCCAGATCCTTCCGGCCGGGTCCACCACCGAACCAGCGGCCTTTGTGAGTCCCACGGCGATGGTTTGGCGGGCTTGGTCCGCGTTGGCGGGCCCTGCTGTGAATACACCCGTGAGCGCTGCCGAAGCCAGGCAAGCCGAAGCGATCAATGCGGTGAGTTTATGGCGATGCCATCGGCCAACTAGCCCGCTGAGCGCGGAGGGATGGGAGTTTCCATGAGATGTTCTGGAGCTACCGGCGAACGCAAGACACGCCAAACCAAGCTGAAGAACACTGCGATTGCGCGTGTCCACCGAGGGATCCCCACTTCATTCGGATGCTCCCCAGCTCCGCATGCATTGGTTATTCGCCCCACGCCGTTTCCGGCTGCGTCTACGTACATCTTCCCCCAATTTTCACATTTGTCACTAGGTACTTTTTGATGCGGGACGTTTTTTCTTCACCGTCGTCTTACCCGACGTCTCGACCGCACATACCTTGACCGCACATACACTGCCCCGCACGATTGAGGTGGAGGTCAGAATGCGCAGACTGTTTCCGATGGTGGTGCCGCTGGTGATGCTGTTGGTCGCCTGTACTCCATCGCCCCAACCACCCCCGGGAACTGGTACGTCGTCGACAACAACAGCCACCGCAACCACCAGCGCGACGGCGGAGCCCAGCCAGTCGCCGTCGACGGTTCCCGGTAGTGGCACCACAGGTGACGGCGAGCCCTTGGGCGACGGTGATGAACCTGGCCGCTACGCCTATCGATGCACGAGCCTTGACGCCTCCCCGGAAGTCCAGTTGTCGAGTCTCGCCGAGGTCTGGGCTGCCACCAACTACACGCGGATGGGCTCCTGCGAGGTTACTTACACAGGACCGCAGCCATTCGAGCCAACTCCCCGGGAGGCAGAAGCAATTTCGACGGCGGCACCCCAGGGAGCGGGCGACGATGACGGACTGGCAGTGATGTTGGACGTCCTCCGCCTCTGTACGCGGGTCAGTGATGAAAGCGGGCCGGGCGGTTTTGAGGAGGCCGGGCACGGGACGTTGCTTGCAGCGGCCTCACTCTGCCCGGACGCGCCGCAGGGCAAAATCATCGCAGCGTGGGCCGATGGCACACGGATGGCTGATGGCAGCCACGCTGTTGGAGATTCGGTGCAACCCGGCAAATATCAAGTCGTCAAGCAAGGCCCGTCCGCAGCAGATTGCAGGTGGTCCATAACGGACGCGCGCGGTGCCATTGCCGCCGAGGGAGGACCTCCAGCCGCGGGCGAAGGCGTCGATCTTGCTGCCGGCCAAAACTTTACTAGTGACAAATGCGGAATTTGGGGGAAGATGTACTAAGACGCAGCCGGAGACGGCTTGGGGCGAATAACCAATGCATGCGGAGCTGGGGAGCATCCGAATGAAGTGGGGATCCCTCGGTGGACATGCGCAGGCGCAGTGTTCTTCAGTTCGGCGTGGCAGCTATTGCCTTGGCCGGTTGCTCAGGAACCAATGTAGATACTTCCCAACCAGCCGCACTTGATATGGCGCCTGTGGTCGCGAACGACGACAAAATCCGCCGGGAACGTCCGGAACCCCTGACCCGCTACCAGTTCACGTGTACGGCGGCCGATGGCAGCCTCATAGGCAAGTTCTCGAGCCTGGACGAAGTCTGGGCATCCACCCGGTATATGCACGTCACTGACTGCCAGGTCGACTATGTCGGAAAAGGGCCACATATCCTGACTGCGGAGGAGACAGCCGCAGTCAATGCCGCCCTTGCAGCGGGTGCCGCTCCCGGCGATGCCTCTGCTCTCTGTCTGCGCATCATCAAAGCCTGTACCCGGACCAACCCCAGGACACTCGCAGCCTCGCTCGGCGCTTATGGGGTTCCTGTTGTGAAAGGTGCCCTGACGCTTGCGCCGCTGGCGCCGCAGGCGGCTGTGCTCACCAAGTGGCTTAAGGCGGAAGTGCCCGGATAGCCGCATAGTCGCCTGGTGCGCAATCAACTTGAAAGTAAAAGGCGCGGACCCCTTGGGGGCCGCGCCTTTATGGTGTCAGTCGCTTCAGGCAAGCAAAGTATTCATCGCATTGATAAGGGTGGTTTCCACGCCATTCGTACCCGCCTTGAAATGGGCAAGGTGTCCATAGACGGTCATTGAACCACCAGCAATTCCCGGGTAATCCGGCTCCCAGCCACCCTCATAGCTGCCGAGTGGCATGTTGGGCGGAAAAAATTCATTGCTTGGTATGTAGCAGCAGGATTCATTGGCATATCCGCCGACGATGATGCCATTGGTTCCGCCGTTGCGATTCCGGAAATACGCCCCATATCCACTGACGAGCTCGCCGCCGATCATGGCGATCTTCAGCTGGGGGCTTCCGTTGAACTTCCACACTTGGAACGGGGAGGGCACCGCGGTCTTGTAGCTATTGCTGTCGATGCGTCCGATCATTACCTGCGCGTGACGCTGGTACCACTGCGGCTGGCCATCGGGGTTCCCCAAACGGGCCACATAGGCGGCACGCACGGCGGCCAGGTTGCTGGCCGTCGCTGTGATGTCCAATGGAAGCTGCACCTCCTGGTACCGCGTCACCATCGGGCCGCTGAGTGCCCGGCCGGCCGACTGCATGCTTGAATTGACCGTGGCGCCGAGGGCGTCTCCATGCTGGTCCCTGAGCTCCCAGCTGCGGACTCCGCCCGGGTCCTGGTCCCCAGCGGGTCCCTGCACAAACATGGCAAAACAATTCGGGTTACGGTTCTCGATGTAATTGCAGGCACCTGCTGCGAAATCTCCGTCAAACAGCGTGCGCAAACCTGCACTGATGGGGTGGCATCCGTAGCTGAAAATCACAGCTGCAGGTGTGCCGTTGCCGCGCCTGGCCACGAGAATGGGAACGGCCGTTTCTGTATAGGGAAGCCCCACTCTATTCCCGGAAAAATTCTGGGTTGAGACTTTGTAATCGAAGGTCACCGCAATTTGGTCGGCATCCAAGGCTTCCTGGGCAAGATTCACGACAACGTCTTCCAGGTCGTCACTGTATGAGCGGATCAAACCCAAATCTGCCAGTCCATAGGCCATGAAGGGATGCAAAGTGTCGATCAGGGCGGGACCGTTATGCGTGTGCGTCGCTTGGATCAGGATGTCGCTGCTGGACCAACCTGCAAGTTGAATGATCCTGTCGCGGATCCGTTGATGCATGGCCCGAGGCAGCGCCAGAACGTCCAACGAGATGATGATGTGGGGATGCGTGTCTTCCCAGATGAGGATCGCCCGGGCATAGAGGGGCTCGAACGGCGAACTGCTGGTGGCCTCGCGTCCGCCATCGGTGGTGCCATATCCGGCCATATACGGATTGGTGCTCAGCGAAGGCGTAATGTCAGCGCTTGCAGTTCCAACTCGAAACGCCATAAAAGATCACTCCTTGATTGTGCGCAATGGGTGATCCTTGCCTGCCCCCAAACAAAGTCCATATCCCGAAAGCGCTGAACAGCCAATACGTGAGACCACCTTCATTAGACCATGTGATCCAGCAATTTAGGCCGCTCCCAGGCGATATTTATCGCCGTCGGAACCCTGCAGTCCGCCGGGAACAACGGAGGGCCCTTTCGTGGAAGATTTCCACGAAAGGGCCCCCGCAAGTGGACTGTCTGCGTACTATTTTGCCGCTGGTGCCAGAATCGTCAGGGGATTCCAGCCTGTGCCGATCCGTGTTGGTGTTCCCCACGTACTGTTTGAACCCACAGGGTAGTACCGCAGCTCGCCTATGGTGGTCCGGGCGATGACACCGCTGGAGCCGGCTCCGGCAAATCCGCGGATGGCACCGAAACCAGTGATGACGTTCCAACCTGTTCCGACCACCGCTGCAGCTTCCTGCATGAAATTGCCGGTGCCGTTGGAACGGTACAGTTTCAGATCGCCCGCTGCGTTTTTCGCCAGGAGATCGGCATTGGAGTCTTTGTCAAAGTCCATTTGAACTATGTCCAGGCCAGTCCAACCGACTCCGATGGAGATACCGGTGGACACCGTCTTTCCGGTGGGGTTGCTGAAGTAGTACAGGCGACCCGTGGAGTCGTACCCTACGATTCCGGGATGTGCATCGGCCTTTTTCCATGTCCCAACGCTGAGCGTCCAGTCCTTCCAGTTACTGCCGAGGGCGATGGGAGCCCCAAAACCGCTGCCTGTCCTGCCCGGGTAGACGTTTAGTCGGCCGTCTGCCCACTGCGCCACAATGTCCAGGGCGCCGTCTCCGTTCCAATCCGTGACGAACCCGGCCTTCAGGCCGGTCCACCCTGTTCCGATGAGGTCCTCCGGCAGAAGCGCAGTGGTACCAGTGCCGGGATAGCGGTAGAGGTTGGCATCGGTACGGACCGCGACCACATCCTCCTGGTCGATGCCCAGTGTTGTCTCAACATCCAGTGGAGCGTCGCTGATCCGGACCGCGTCATCCCAGCCCAGTCCGATGAGGCTCCGGTCGCCCCACGAACCCGCGACGGCCGGGTAATAGTAGAGGTCACCATTGGCGGTGCGGGCATGCAGTCCCTGGGAGCCGGCGCCGCTGAAGCCGATTGCTGAACTGACCGACGTCATGCCATTCCATCCGGAACCGATCACCTGGGCGGCCTGGTTGAGGAAGCTGCCCAAGCCATTCGAACGATACAGGCGAAGGGTGCCGTCAGAGGTGCGCGTGACGACGTCCTGACTACCGTCGCCATCGAAGTCGATCTGGTTCAGCTGGTGGCCGCTGAAGCCTGTCCCAATTAAGGCACCACCCCCAAGCGCTCCACCTCCTGTGTTGGGGTACCGGTACAGATTGCCCAGATAGTCCTGTCCTATAACGCCCGGATAGGCATCTTTGGAGTTCCACCAGCCCACTGTCAGGGACATCTCCTGCCAGCCGGAGCCGACTTGGATGGGAGCATAGAAGCTGCCGCCGGGAGCACCCCGGAAGACCTTCAATGTTCCGTCGGACCACTGGGAAAGGATGTCCTGGACGCCGTCCTGGTTCCAGTCGACGACGTACAGCGATTTTGCGCCGGTCCACCCCGAACCGATGGCAAATGGACCAGTTATCCGGCCACTTCCATCGGCCGGAAATACATCGAGCCTGCCGGTTGAGCTTGTAGCCAGCAGATCGGCACCGGACTTGATGGATGGGTTGGAGGGTGCTGAGGCGCCTCGGGCGAATGTCCTCAGCTGATCGTAGCTGCCGTTGAAAATGTTGGAATCACCTTCGAACGGCCCGGTGCTGCTGTACTGCCACATGGTGTAGTTGCCCCAGCTGGCGGGCAACGATCCAGGAGAGTTCGTGGGGTTGTTCCAGTACGAGGCGATCCAGAGCGGGTAACTCCCGAACGTGGAGTTTCCTACACACGTATTCCACCAGTCAGTGGTGCTGTAAATGACGGGAAAGCGCCCCGTGAGGGCTTTGACTGTATTGCCGAAATCGGCAGCCCACTGGCCAAGCTGTGCCTTGGACATGTTGTAGCACGTGTTGCCGAAGTAGAAGCCATTGATGGTCCGTCCGGCGTAGGGGTTGTACTCGATGTCCAGGACAGGAGGAAGCGTGTAACCGTCCGCTGTCCATCCGCCGCCATTTGCCACGAAGTATCTCGCTTGGTCCGCACCCGAAGACCAGTTGGGGATGGCGAAATGATAGGCGCCGCGAACCATGCCGGCGTTGCGGGAGCCGTTGTATTGCTGTGCATAGTTTTCGTTCAGGTAATAGTTGCCCTCGGAGGCCTTTACGTAAGCCCAGCGGGATCCTTCGTTCCATTGGCTCTGCCAGTCGACGTTGCCCTGGTGCGCGCTGACGTCCTGTCCTTGGATACCGATGGTTGGCCTCCAGTGACCTGGATCGGCGTCCATCGGCACCACCTGTCCCACTGTGCGTGCGCCGGCAGGCCCGGAATTTCCGTTGCCTTGCTTTGCCGCCATGACCCTGGGGGAGCGCTGCCCCATTTCTGCCCCGCCAGCCGGAATTGCGGCGCGCATTGCCGCCTTCATGGTCTCGGCGTCCGGAGCATTGCCAGGCATTGCTTTGGCGGTTGGCAGCGCAGCTGGATCGTCCACAGCGGGGCCCACGGCCGGCTGTGGAGCAACAGCAGGTGAAGGTTCGACGGCGGTGGGCGTCTGCGGCTGGTTGGTCACCGTCGGGGCGCTGTCCGTCGGGGCACTGTTCGAGGGGCCCCCGGAACCGGATGGAACGAGCGAGCCCGCTGCGGGCGGCGTCTGCGCAGCGATGGGCGCGGGAGCAGGGCGCGGGCCGGAGTCCTCCGCCCATGCAGGAATGCCGGGAAAAGTCCCCGCAAGGACGACCAGGCAAATGGCGATTCCAGTCCTTGCATACGGCATGCGGCGGACCGACTCTACGGGGGTTCTTGTCATATCCAATTCCGGCCCTGTGCCGCGGCTCAGCGGCGCATGGTGTGGCTTGCTGACAAGCTCCGGGGCGGGCGCCTGCGCATGGGACCAAAGGCCAGCTCCTAACGGGCTTTACCCTAACATTCCGAAACTGGAGTGACTAGTGGTACAGGCGATACTGAAGGGACTCTTGTTCCAATAGTTATCCACAACCGCCTAAGCAGGACTTGGCGCCTGGGAGTGGCTCCCATAGCGTAGGTCATTCGAGATACGCCTCTCGGATACGGACGCGAAGGTTTTGGGGGAAATATGGAGGCCGTTGGGATTGTAGAGGGTGAGGTCCGCGAACTTATCAGACGCCGCGGCTTGGACCCCTTCGAACAAACCGCGGAAGTCCGACGCCTGGTTGAGGACGCGGTCAACGATTATGACGAAAGGGCTCTCCTTGGACCGCTTCCGCCATTGGGACATCTGGACACCGCCCGCAGGCACGTCTTTGACGCCGTAGCGGGATTTGGTCCGTTGCAGCCCTTCCTGGATGATCCTGGAATTGAGGAAATCTGGATCAACGCGCCGCACGAAATCTATGTCGCGCGTAATGGAGAGTCCGAGCTGACGGGAATCACCCTGACCGGGCAGCAAGTCCGGGACCTCGTCGAACGGATGCTCAAGAGTTCGGGGCGGCGGCTGGACCTGTCGTCGCCGTTCGTGGATGCGGCCCTGCCGGACGGGTCACGGTTGCATGTCGCCATTCCAGACGTCACCAGGAAGCACTGGGCTGTCAACATCAGAAAGTTCATCGCCAGGGCGAACCGGCTTGAACATCTCGTCGAGTTGGGAAGCCTCACACCCCAATCTGCCAGGTTCCTTGGTGCAGCCGTTGCAAGCGGACTCAACATCCTCGTCTCCGGTGCCACCCAGGCAGGGAAGACCACCATGTTGAACTGCCTTTCAGCAAGCATTGGCTCACGTGAGCGCGTTGTAACCGTTGAAGAGATCTTTGAATTGCAGCTCCCTCTGCGTGACGTCGTGGGTCTCCAATGCAGGCAACCGAACCTGGAAGGTCACGGAGAAATTCCACTGCGAAGGCTCGTTAAGGAAGCCCTTCGCATGAGGCCTGACCGCCTGGTGGTTGGCGAAGTCCGCGAAGCCGAAAGCCTGGACATGCTGATCGCGTTGAATTCCGGGCTTCCCGGCATGTGCACAGTCCATGCAAATTCGGCCCATGACGCCGTCACCAAGATTTGCACCCTGCCTCTACTGGCAGGGGCGAACATTTCCAGCGCGTTCGTCCTGCCCACCGTTGCCTCGTGCATTGACTTGGTGGTGCATTGTGCCCGGCAGGCCAATGGGCACAGGCAGGTGACCGAAATCCTGTCGTTGGGACGCCGTGTGGAAAACGGGGTCATCGAATCCTCGGTGGTGTTCCGCATGCTTGAAGGGCAGTTGCGGCCCAAAGCCAACTCCATGCCGGCGGTCGAAAAGTTTGCCGTGGCTGGTTTTGATGTGGCCGCGCTGCTGGAGCTGAACTGATGGCCCCGCTATTGGGGATCCTTTGCGGAGGTGGAGCATTACTTATCTGGTGGTCCACCTGGGAGCATCCGCCAGAGGCCCGGGCCAGGGAACCCCGTCCACGACGGCTGGAACTTCTCTTGCTCTCGGCAGGCATAGAAAAGGTCACCAGTGCCGGCCTCCTTCTCAGTTGCACTGGATGCGGAGTCATCGCCATGCTCCTGTTCTTCGTTGTGACGGCGTCATTGCCCGTCTGCCTTTGTTTCGGAATCTTTGGCGCATGGATCCCTTTTGGACTCGTGCGTCGGCGGGCGCGGAAACGCCGTGCCACCCTGCGCCAACTGTGGCCCGATGTTGTTGACCATCTCCGATCCGCCATTCGCGCCGGACTGGCTTTGCCGGAGGCCTTGATCCAGCTTGGACACAACGGGCCGGACGAACTGCGGAGCCTGTTCCTGGATTTTGGTGCCGACTATAGGTCGGGCGGGCAGTTCGATGCGGCGGTAAACAAACTCAAGGACCGCCTGGCAGATCCGGTGGCTGACCGGATCATCGAGGCACTTCGCATGACCCGGGAAGTGGGCGGCTCCGACCTCGGGCGCATGTTGGGTACGTTGGCCGGATTTCTTCGGGAAAGCGCCCGGACGCGCAGCGAACTCGAGGCCAGGCAATCGTGGACGGTCAATGGTGCCAGGCTTGCTGTCGCAGCGCCCTGGATAGTCTTGGTGGTCATGGCCGGGAGACCTGAAGCCATGCTTGCCTACAACTCCGGAATCGGGGCTGTTGTGCTGCTCGGCGGTCTTCTTGTCTCGGTTTTTTGTTACACAGTCATGCTGCGCATTGGGGCATTACCCGAAGATGAGCGGGTCATGCGATGAGCACCTCCACTGCCACCGCCACACTCCTCGGATTACTCCTGGGCGCAGGGACATGGTTGATCCTGGTGCGGCTTCCATTCATGCGTGGCCGGACGTTCGCAGAGCGCATCCACCCGCAACTTAAGTCGCAGAACCTGGAGTCGCGCCTTCTTCGGGCGCCTACGCATAATCTGACACGCTTTGGACCATTGGAACGCATTCTCCGCCCCGTTATCCAGGACGGAATTGGCTACTTGTCCCGCTTTAACAGTGGCGGCCCAGCTTTGCGAAAGAGACTCGCTCGAGCCGGGTCCGCGAAAAGCGTGTTGGATTTCAGGGCGGAGCAACTGGTGTGGGCTTCAGGCGGCTTCCTGCTTGCCGTGATCGGCGTAGGGCTGGGTGCTGCCTCCGGACGATTCAGCCCGCTTCCCTCATTGGTGTCGGTAATCGGGGCTGCCTTTTGTGGATACGTTCTCCGCGATTTCGTGCTCGGCCAAAAGATCAAGCGCCGCGAATCGGTGATCCTCGCGGAATTTCCCAGCCTTGCCGAACTCATGGCACTGGCAGTCGCCGCCGGAGAGAGCGCAGTGGGTGCGATGGACAGGATCTCCCGTACCTCCACTGGCGAGCTCGCCAAGGAATTCAGCGCGCTTCTGGCCGATACGAGATCAGGAAAGTCACTGGTACAAGCACTCCAGGCGTTCTCTTCCCGAATAGAACTGCCGCCCCTCGTCCGATTCGTTGACGGATTGGTTGTGGCCGTGGAGCGGGGGACTCCGTTGGCCGATGTACTTCGGGCACAAGCTGCCGACGTCCGCGACGCTGCGAAGCGGGAATTGATGGAATCAGCCGGTCGAAAAGAAATCGGCATGATGGTGCCCCTGGTATTCGGAGTCCTTCCACTAACGGTCATTTTCGCAGCGTTTCCAGCACTTGCCGCCTTGCAATTGAGCCTTTGACGGGACAACGCGGCGCCTTGACCAACTAGCTCCATCCACTTATCGCTCATTGCCAGCAATACCAACAAACATTGGGGAAAAATCATGAAGAAGTATGGACGATCGTTTTCTGCCGGTAACACGACGAGTTGGCCCTTTTTCTCGTGGACCGTCGCTGTGATGGCGCGTAATGCGGCGTCAGGGCCGGAACACCGTGAGCGCGGGGACGTTCCCGGGTGGGTGATGATCACATTAATGTCCGCAATATTGGTCGCGGGGCTCCTGGCGATTGCATCGCCAGCATTGGCGGACCTCTTCACACAGGCCATGGCCAAGGTGGGCAGCTAGGAGATGGGGCAGGCGTGTTCCCACAGGCACCTTCACATGCTCTGCTTGCCCTGCACATTACGACGTGCCTGTGCACTTAAAAGTGCGGAACGAGGTTCCGCCGTTATCGATTTCGTGATGATTGCTGCCCTGTTGACGTTGCTGTTCATGGCGATCATCCAGCTCACGCTCGTCCTTCATGTCCGAAACACGATTATTGATGCCGCCGCGTCCGGAGCGCGATATGGAACCCTTGCGGATCGAACGGCAACGGACGCCCAGGCGAGGACGTCCGAACTGATCGAGACGGCGCTTAATGGAGATTTCGCGGCTGATGTGACCACCGCTGAAACGAATCTGGATGGAATCCGGGCATTGGAAGTGACCGTGAGGGCGCCTATGCCAGTCGTGGGGCTTATCGGACCGCGTGGAGTCATGGAGGTTACCGGACATGCTGCCCTTCCAAACTGATGTCCCGGCTGCGGTTCCGTTTCCTGCTTCTGAAGGGAATCGTTGCAGGCACCGGCTGAACAAGGCTTGGCAGTTGGCGTTCGGACCATATCAAGAGATATCTACAGCGGGTACCGACGTCGAAAGGCAACGTGGCAGTGCCATCGTGGAGTTTACGTTCCTGGCACTGCTCCTCATGGTCCCGGTTGTCTATTTCCTGGTAACCGTGGGCCAGATCCAAGGCGGATCCTTCGCAGTGGTGGGTGCGGCGGATCAGGCGGCCAAGGTCTTTGTTTCCCAAACTGAACCCGCCCTCGCGAGGGCCAGCGCAGAACAGAGCGTCCTCGTGGCGTTGAAGGACTACGGCTACCCGGCGCAAGCCGCCAAAATGGAGATCACGTGTGACCAGGCAGACTGCCTTTCGGCAGGTGCAGCAGTGACGGTTTGGGTTCGACTGACTGTCCCTTTGCCCATGGTTCCGTTTGGCGACTCGCTCCATCTGGACGCTGTCGTGCTCAATGCCTCTGCCACGCAAGTCGTGGGCCGCTTTAAGTGAATCATCAACGCGAAGAGCGGCCATAAAGATGGCGATGGGGCGGATATCGTGCAAAGAGGAAGAGGGCCAGATGACCGTGCTGATCGTGGGGTTCGTACTTCTGGCACTCCTGTTGGCCGCTGTGGTGATGGCTACTTCGGCGATTTACCTGGAGCACAAAAAACTTCTGTCCTTGGCTGATGGCGCAGCACTTGCTGCTGCAGACTCCTACGTGGTGGGTGACATCGAAGGAAGCATCGCGCCCTCGGCCCCGCTCGTGGACGAGCGGGTGCTGGGCGCGGTTAGTAAGTACCTGGGAGACAGCGAAGCCTTCTCCATGCACGATCACTTGGAAGTTTCTCCTGAAACCGGCAGTTCACCCGGTGGTACAGCGGTGGTGGTCTTAAAAGCCATCGCCCATCCGCCCTTGGTCACCTTCCTGCTGCCTGAGGGAATCCCCGTTGAAGCAAGATCAAGTGCCAGATCCCGGCTGACCCAATAGCGACATGACGCAATCATAGGGACGTAATGACGGGACCCAGTCGGGGGAGTGCGGCTGATAGCGTACGCTGGAAAGACCATGGCTGAGATTGATTTTCCCGCAGAAATCCGCGCGCTTCGCGCCACTTACAGTTCCATCGAGAACGTCACCGATGTTGATGCCTTGAAGGCAGAAATCGCCGAATTGAGTGAGCAGGCTGGCGCGCCGGACCTTTGGGATGACCCCGCATCGGCGCAGGTTGTGACGTCGCGCTTGTCCCACCGGCAAGCCGAAGTGGAGCGCCTGTCCAAACTGGCCTCCCGGATAGACGACCTCGAAGTACTGGTGGAGCTCGGCCAGGACGAGGGCGACGAAGCCTCAATGGCCGAGGCCGCCAAAGAGCTTGATTCGATTCGCAAAGCCCTCGCCGAGCTCGAAATCGTCACGCTGTTGTCCGGCGAGTACGACGAACGGGAAGCCGTAGTGACCATCAGGGCAGGAGCAGGTGGCGTTGACGCTGCCGACTTCGCCGAGATGCTGATGCGTATGTACCTGCGGTGGGCGGAGCGTCACGGTTACCCCACTACCGTGATGGACACGTCCTATGCTGAAGAAGCAGGCCTGAAGTCCGCCACGTTCGAAGTCAAGGCACCGTACGCATTCGGCACCCTGAGTGTCGAGGCGGGCACACACAGACTGGTCCGTATCAGCCCCTTTGACAACCAGGGCCGCCGGCAGACTTCGTTCGCCGCAGTCGAGGTCATCCCGTTGATTGAACAGACCGATTCGATCGAGATTCCCGACAACGAGATCCGCGTAGACGTCTTCAGGTCTTCAGGGCCAGGAGGCCAGTCCGTCAATACGACCGACTCCGCCGTTCGCCTGACGCACATTCCCACGGGCATCGTGGTGTCAATGCAAAATGAGAAGTCGCAGCTTCAAAACCGGGCAGCTGCCTTGCGTGTGCTCCAGTCGCGGTTGCTGCTTGTTAAGAAGGAACAGCAGGACGCCGAAAAGAAAGCCTTGGCCGGCGATGTCAAGGCGTCCTGGGGAGACCAGATGCGTTCCTATGTTCTCAATCCGTACCAGATGGTCAAGGATCTGCGCACGGAACACGAAGTAGGCAACACTTCGGCTGTCCTGGACGGCGACATCGATGACTTCATCGACGCCGGTATCCGTTGGCGCACCGGCAACCGTAACGCTGCCAGCTAGGGCCTCAGTCCGCGTACCGGGGACGTCCGATTCCACGACACGCCCCCGAAACCCCCGGAATCCCGGCTGCTGCGTGCGTATAGTCGAGTGGCCGGTGCTCTCACTTCCCCCATCGAAAGCCCGCGCTCCGGCTGTTGGACTGGGCGAGTACGTCATGTCCGGCGGGGTTCTAAAGGGCCATGATCAGATTTGAGAATGTCACCAAGGTCTACGAGCAGAATGCCCGACCGGCGCTCGATTCTGTCAGCCTTGAGATCAACCGTGGTGAATTCACCTTCCTGGTGGGCGCCTCAGGGTCAGGAAAATCCACCTTCCTGAGATTGATCCTCAAGGAAGACAAAGCATCCTCAGGTTCGGTTTACGTTGCCGGCCAGAACGTGGCCAATATTTCGAGCTGGCGCGTGCCCAAGCTTCGCCGGGGCATCGGTGTGGTCTTCCAGGATTTCCGTCTTCTCCCGCAGAAGAATGTCTTCGCGAACGTTGCGTTTGCCATGCAGGTCATCGGCAAGAGCCGCTCCATCATCCGGGAGACGGTTCCTGAAGTATTGAAGACAGTTGGTCTTGAGGGCAAGGAAAAGCGGATGCCCCACGAACTTTCAGGTGGCGAGCAGCAGCGCGTTGCGATTGCCCGCGCCGTCGTCAACCGCCCGGGCATTCTCCTTGCTGACGAACCCACGGGGAACCTTGACCCCATTACGTCCATGGGAATCATGGGAGTCCTGGACAAAATCAACCAGAACGGCACCACTGTGGTCATGGCTACCCACGACGACGACATCGTTAACGAAATGCGCCGCCGCGTGGTGGAACTCAAGAATGGCAAGGTTATCCGCGACGAAGCGAAGGCACTGTACACGTCCATGATTCCGGTTGTGGGTAAATCGCGGCGGCTGAAGGACGCCAGTGGCGAGGAACTCAACCGCGCGCAGGGGGCACAGCTGTGAGGCTCCTTTTCATCCTCGGGGAAATCGGCAGCGGCCTGCGCCGCAACCTGTCCATGGTGATCTCGGTCGTCTTGGTGACCTTTGTTTCCCTGACATTTGTTGGCGCAGCGGGAATGCTGCAGATGCAGATCAACCAGATGAAGGGCTACTGGTACGACAAAGTCCAGGTTGCTGTCTTCCTCTGCAACGATGGCTCGACGGCGGTTGGTTGCGCCTCTGGGCCTGCCACCAAGGAACAGCAGGACAATCTGCAGGCAATGTTGGAGTCTCCGGCAGTCAAGCAGTACATCAACGACTTCCAATTCGAATCCCAAGCCGAGGCCTACAAACACTTCAAGGAGCAGTTCTCGAATTCGCCCATTGTTGATTCCGTATCTGAGGACCAGTTGCCGGCCTCGTTCCGTATCAACATGAAGAACCCCGAGAAGTACCAGATCATCAGCGAAACATTTTCCTCGCAACCCGGCGTCGAGACGGTCAGTGACCAGCGCCAGGTACTGGAGCGGATTTTCTCCTGGATGAACGGCGCTTCTGTGGCCGCCATGGGTGTGGCCGCAGTGATGATCTTCTGCGCTGTGCTCCTGATAACCACGACGATCCGCCTTTCGGCGTTCAGCCGGCGCAGGGAGACGGGGATCATGCGCTTGGTGGGCGCCTCGAAGACAGTCATCCAGTTGCCGTTCATCCTGGAGGGTGTGATCGCCGCTGTTGTGGGCGCCTTGCTGGCTTCCGTGACGCTGTGGCTGATGGCACACTTCTGGCTCAACGGTGATCTGTCCAGGCAATTCCTTAACACTCCCTTCATCTCATCGACGCAGGTCCTGGTGATCGCACCGGTGCTGATTGCGCTCGGCGGCGGCCTGGCCGGGATATCCTCCTTGTTGACCCTCCGGCGTTACTTGAAGGTTTAGTGATGAAGGACGGGCGGCTGCGAATAACTCTGCTGACAAGCGAAAAGGACTCATGATGACCACGTTGGACCAGAACTCGCTGCGTCGGCGCCTTGCGTCCGGCCAAGCCAGGATTCTTGGTGGCGTCCTCGCCCTGGGCCTCGCGGTCAGCCTCCTGTCTGGTGTACCTACGGCCCATGCGGACAGCCTGGACGACCAGCAAGCTGCGCTCGAGGCCGAATCGGCGCGCGTCCAGGCGTCCTTGGAGTTTGTGGACTCGAAGATCGCCAAGGCCGCGGGCGATCTGGTCATCTACCAAGGTCGACTCCCGGGCGCCCAGCAGGCACTTCTCGAAGCGCAGGGCCGCGTGGCCAGTGCTGTCAAGGAGGTCGAGGCATTGGCGGCCCGGGTGGAGCTCGCCCAGCAGAACAAGGCCAAAATCACTGAGCAGCTTGAGAGCGACAAGCAGAAGATCACCGATACCAGGAAACTAATCGGCCAAATCGCCTCACAGGCTTATAAATCCGGTGGCGTGCCCACCAACATCGCCCTGCTCTTCGGATCGAACGAGTCCGGCAGCCTGACAGACTCCATGGACCTCGCTGATCAGGCAATGCGCAGCCAGAACGCAGCAATGACCAAGCTGACGCAACAGAATGCCACCAACGTAAACTCCCAGGCCCGGCTGGCCGCCGTCGAGGCTGAGATCCAGGACCTGAAGGCCAAAGCCGACGCCGCGCTTGAGCGGGAGAAGGCTGCGCGCGACGAGGCTGCCAGCAAGAAAGCCGAAGTCGACAAGCTTATCGAGGACACCACCCGCCTGAATGGGCAACTACAGGCCGCCAAGCCTGGCATTGAAGCCGATCTTGCCCGGGTGAAGGCCGAACAGGATTCTGTTGCAGCCGAAATCGTCGAGAGGGACCGTAAGCTTCGGGAGGCGTGGGAGGCCGAGCAGCGTCGGCTCGCCGCGGAGGCTGCTGCTGCTGCGGCCGCCGCAGCAGCAGCGCAAGGAAGGCCGGCACCCCCCGAGCAACCGTATGTTCCGCCGGTGGGTTCGCCTTCCGCCTTTGGCTTGCGGCACCCCTTCGCCAGCTACGTACCCATCACCTCAGGATTCGGCTGGCGGGCAACTCCGCCCGGAACCATCGATTTCTACGGCACGGGTGGTTACATGCACACCGGCATCGACTTCGGCGCACCCTGCGGTACTCCTGTTTATGCTGCAGCTGCCGGTACTGTCTTCAACTCTGGTTGGAACTCGGCGGACGGCGGTGGATGGCGCGTGAAGCTGTCCCACGGTGTGGTGCAGGGCAACTCCCTGACGACCATTTACTACCACAACAGCAGCATTGTGGTGGCCAATGGGCAGCAAGTATCGCAGGGACAACTCATTGCGTACTCGGGCAGTACAGGTAACTCGACGGGGTGCCACGCACACTTCGAAACCTGGTTGAACGGCGCCGCAGTGGATCCGATGACCCTGCTCTAGCAGCCGGTCCCTGCATCAGGAGCCAGGGCCTGCGGGCTCTGGCGTACACTAGTTGAAATCCGCATCTAACAAGGAGTTCTACCGTGCCCAAGGAAAGTGGCCGTAAGGTAGTGGCCACCAATCGGAAGGCCCGGCATAACTACCATGTCCTGGATACCTATGAGGCCGGCATTGCGCTGATGGGTACCGAAGTGAAATCCCTCCGTGAAGGCCACGCCTCCATGGTGGACGGCTTTTGTACCTTCTACAATGACGAACTGTGGATGGAGGGCATCCACATTCCCGAGTATCACCAGGGGAGTTGGACCAACCATGCCGCGCGCCGCCGTCGTAAGCTTTTGCTTCACCGTGAAGAACTGGACAAGATCTCCCAGAAGATCCGCGAATCCGGCTTCACCGTGGTGCCGTTGCAGCTTTACTTCCTGGACGGCCGGGCAAAGGTTGAAATAGCCATAGCACGAGGTAAAAAGGACTACGACAAGCGCCAAACGCTTCGTGAGCAGCAGGATAAGCGTGAATCGTTGCGCGAACTGCGGGAGCGCAACCGCCGCTAGGTTCGGATGTCGCTGCCCCGCTCTGGGATGGAGTCGCGGGAATGATCTTCCGCGTGCGTGCGTTATGATGGATAGTCCGGTAGGGATTTGATCGCCTGATGAATGACTTGCCGGTTTGGTAACAAAATACGGGGATGATCGGTTTCGACGATGTTAGTCGCGACAGGTGAAGCGGGCCGAGGATGCAGAATTATCTCGTAAACGCTGTCTGCAAACCAATAAGTGCCGAATCTAAGCGCACTGACTTCGCTCTCGCTGCCTAAGCAGTAAGACAGTCCGTCAGCCCGGGGTTGCTATCGCCCCGGTTCCTGGCGTCATTTAGATAGCCACTGCTGTTTGCCTTCGTCATTGAGGTAAACGGGACTTTTAGATGACTGGGCCCGGATCAGCCACCTGTTTGCAGGATGGCTGGGGCCGAGAAAATCCGACGCAAACTGCGCCCGGAGAAGCCCTGACAAAACGACATCGGACGGGGGTTCAATTCCCCCCATCTCCACCGGAAAGCCCTCGGATCCTAGTGATCCGGGGGCTTTTTCGCTGTCCGGACAAGATGCCCTCCGGACAAGATGCCCTCCGAACAAGATGCCCTGGCCGTTCACCCACGGCGTAGGGGAACGAGGACTAGCCGGCCTGTCCTGGCCGTTGTACAGGGTAGGCACCGCGGTAGCAGGAGGCATGTGATGAGTACTGAGCCAGAGTTTGAAATTCCGGATGACGGCCGGGATTCAGAAGCGACTACGGAGCAGGATGACGACGCGGCCTTGGACGCGTACTCGCAGATCGTCATCCGGGTTGCGGAGTCTGTCACGCCGCATGTCGCCGCTATCGAGATGACGAGTGCGCGGCGGAACGGGCAGCTGCGTGTGGGCAGCGGATCGGCCGTGGTCTTTACCGGTGACGGGTACATGCTCACCAATGCCCATGTCGTGGCCGGCATCCAGTCCGGAAGAGCGGTGTTTGCGAACGGCAAGCAGACCGATGTGGAGCTCGTGGGGGCGGATCCGTTGTCTGACCTGGCGGTAGTACGTGGTCTCAAACCCACTCCGCCACCTGCCATTTTGGGTAACGCCGATTCGTTGAGGGTTGGCCAGCTGGTGATCGCGGTGGGCAATCCGCTGGGTCTTGCCGGATCAGTGACTGCCGGCGTGGTCAGCGGGCTGGGACGATCCATCCCCGTCCGTGCAGGTGAGCACCGGCGGGTGATCGAGGATGTCATCCAGACTGACGCGGCCCTTAACCCGGGCAACTCGGGCGGCGCCCTGGCCGACACCCGGGGCCGCATCGTGGGCATCAACACGGCCATTGCTGGACTGGGCCTTGGACTCGCCGTACCTATTAATAGGACGACCCAACGGATTATCGCCTCCCTGCTCAAGGATGGGAGGGTGCGCCGGGCCTACCTGGGTTTGGTGAGTACGCCTATCCCGCTTGATGCCAGTGCGGTGGTGCGGACTGGTCAGAAAGAGGGCCTCCGTGTGGTGGAGGTCATCGCGGCCTCGCCTGCGGAGTTAGCGGGGCTCCAGCCAGGGGACCTGGTGCTTCGGGCCCAGGGCAGGGCTGTCTCCAGTGCAGAGAGTCTGCAGAAGTTGCTGTTTGCCGAGGCCATAGGCGAACCGTTCCCCTTAACCGTGCTGCGGGACGGCAAAACGGTACAGCTGATAGCCGTTCCCTCGGAGATGAGCCAGCAATGACGAGCCAGCAACAATGAGGCGATGCTAGGCCTGGTCCTCGCGGACGTCCACCACGCCAACGAAGCGGCTCCCTACGCCTTCATATTCGCTGCGTACGTCATCGAGGAACAGTTCCGGCAGTTCACTGTTCTTATGGTGCCCGCAAAAGACGAACGAGAAATCGGGCCACCACTTCTTGGGCCGTACCGCTTCTGAATACCCACACACTGCGCAGGTCAGGTGGACCCAAACAGGCCGTTTGCCCGTGCGGTTGGCACGTGACTGGATCAGCCAGGCCGGAGGATTGTCCTGGAGACTCCGTAGTTCCGCTTCTGAGAGCCGTGAAGGGATGCCGTGGCGCTGGGCCATTTCCATGGAGATATCTAGGGCCAATGCTGCGTCACGTCTACTAATCACTGTTTAACGATACGGGACTTCGTCCTGGAGGAATGCCGCGTAGGCTGTGCACATGACGGATGCTGTGGCTTTGCTGCCGAGAACGCCGCTTCAAAAACGGGTGCTCATTGTGGCAATTGTGGCTTCTTTTATCGCCATCCTGGATGGTTTCGTGGTCAACTTGGCCCTCCCGGCCATTGGACGTGAACTTGGCGGTGGCTTGGTCATCCAGCAATGGGTGGTGGATGCCTATCTATTGACCCTCGGGGCGCTCATCCTCGTGGCTGGTTCACTATCGGACCACTTTGGCCGGGCACGGATCCTCGAATGGGGGCTGGCGGGCTTTGCCCTGACGTCGGTGATGTGCGGCCTGGCCTGGAACGGGGAAGTCCTGGTGGTGTCCCGCGCACTTCAAGGGATTGCCGGCGCGCTCCTCGTGCCCAGTTCGTTGGCCATGATCATTACGTCCTTCTCAGGACCTTCCCAGTCCAAAGCGATTGGCCAATGGTCGGGCTGGACGAGTGCTGCCGCAATCGTCGGTCCGCTCATTGGCGGCGTCTCGGTGGACATGTTGTCATGGCGTGTGATCTTCTTCATCAACGTCATTCCCGCCGTCGCGATTTGGCCTCTGCTCGCGGGGCTTCGGGCGTCGGACGTGGCCAGGGACAAGAGCAAGGGAATCGACTACCTCGGCGCTGTCCTGGCCATGATCGGACTAGGTGGTCCCGTCTACGCCTTCATAGAACAGGGCCGGATGGGATGGATGAGCGTCCAGGTGTGGCTGCCGCTCCTGGCCGGTGTGGCGGCGATGGTGTTGTTCCTGGTCCACGAGGCGAGGACCAGGGAGCCGATGTTGCCGTTGAGGCTCTTTGCCATAAGGAACTTTGGGTGGGGCAACCTTGCCACGCTCGCGATTTACGGTGGGATATCGCTGGGATTCTTCGTCCTGGGCATCTATCTCCAGCAGGTTGGAGGGATGGGGGCTACCATCGCGGGAATTGCTTTGCTCCCGGCGACCGTCATCCTGATGCTGACGGCGTCCTACTTCGGTGGGCTGGCAGGAAAATATGGTCCGCGATGGTTCATGACCGTGGGGCCGCTGCTATGCGCTGTGGGCTTTCTGATGTCCCTCTCCGTCCAGGAGCCACTGAACTACTGGACCCAGGTGCTTCCGGGGCAGATCGTCTTTGGCGTGGGACTCACCACCCTCGTCGCGCCACTCACCGCAGCGATTCTGGGAGCGGTGCCCCAGGAAGAGGCCGGGATTGGTTCGGCCGTCAACAACGCCGTGGCCCGTATTGCAGGCCTCATCTGCATTGCCTTTGCCGGCCTGATCGTTGGTCCGGTGTTCACACGGCAAGGTTTGTACAATGCCTTGATTGTCACGGCGGCATTGTTCGTCATCGGGGCGGTGGCGTCCGCCGTCGGGATCCGCAACCCACAGCCCGAAGCGGCAGCTACCGTTGACAGCGCCACGGATACTGCGTCCGACGACGGCGGCTCGGCCAGCCAGCGTAGCTAGCCCAGGCGGCGCATCGGGTCAGCGCGCGGGAAGCACGCAGCCTTCGTGGACTTCGGCGCTTTGGACCCAAAGTGCCGCTGTAACTTCATCCGCGAGATCAAATTCGCGCCGTTGGGCTCCGCTGCCGATCCGAACCACCAAGGCTCCGCCGAATGGTTTGCGTCCCACCACCTCAACAGGAGCGTCCAAGGTAATCTCTTCCGACGCGAGATACCGAAGAAGATCAGGATTTTCGTCGCTGATCCGCGTGATGCGGCCTGAGTGGCCTTCGTCCAACTCGATCATGCGGTACGCGTGAGGGAGCTCCACGGATCCGTCAGCCGAGGGAATGGGGTCACCGTGAGGATCCCGCAGGGGGTGGCCAAGCTTGGCGGCCATGCGCTCGATGAACGTATCGGACACCGCGTGTTCCAACATCTCAGCTTCATCGTGGACTTCATCCCAGCTGTAACCGAGTTCGTCCACGAGGTATGTCTCAATGAGGCGGTGGCGCCGGACCATGGACAGCGCCAGCCGCATGCCCTCCGGAGTCAGCCTGATGGCGCTGTAGGGTTGGTGGTCCACCAAGCCCTGGTCCTTGAGCTTGCGGACCATTTCAGACACCGAGGAATTGGCAACGCCAAGCCGCAGGGCAAGCTGCGAGGACGTAATTGGTTTGTCCTGCCACTCCGTATATGAGTAGATGACCTTGACGTAGTCCTCGATCGAGGAGGAGGGCGTACTGGTCTTCACACACCAAGCCTACAGTGGCGGGGCGCCGTGGATCTTGCGGGCCCGCCAGGTAGTCGTCACGTACGGCAATCCCAGTCGTTGGCCAGGGGCATGGCCGAGATGATCGTAGAGGTACCACGCCAGGTTGCCCATGACCTTTGCGCGGGTGGCTTCATTGGCGCGGAGGTAGTAGCTGCGCGATTTCGTGAGCTCCATGATGTCCTCCGGAGACACGGCGTCCTCCCAGTTGGTGAGATGGCTCTCCAAGTCCGTGAATTCCGGTCCGATAACTGGCCGGAAGCCGGGCTTGTGCACATCTCCGGCGTGCATGATGCGTGATAGCCGATGGACCCAGGGCACAGAGGTGTCCAGTTGGTTCCATACCAGGCCAAGAACTCCGTGGGGGCGAAGGATGCGGGCGATCTCCGTGCTGGCCTTGAGCGGGTCACACCAGTGCCAGGCCTGGGCAACGCTGACGACGTCGAATGCTGAGTCCGCCAGCCCTGTTGCCTCGGCCGTACCCTCCAACGCCTGAACGCCGGGATAGGACTTTCGAAGTTGCTCCAGCATGTCTGTGGAAGGATCGACGGCGGCCACCTGCAGGCCGCGTTCCACGAGCAGTGCCGTGAATTTTCCTGTGCCTGCACCAATATCCGCGGCGGACTTCGCTCCAGGAGGAAGAAGCCAAACCACTGAGTCTGCGGGGTAGCCGGGCCGAACGCGATCGTAGTGTTCGCCGCCGTCCTGGAAGCTCTGGCCCAGTTCGTGGCGGCGCGTGGCATGCAGCTTGGGACCACCTGGCCTGGCAGCGCTGCCGGAAACACTTCCGCCGGAAACGCTACGGGAAGGCACGGCCACGCACAGACTCCTTTACCGCGAACGCCGGTTACCCTACGAATTTACCGCACAGTACGTGTACATCAGCAACCGTGCTGTTTCAGTCAATAGTGCTGTGTCAGTCAATAGTGCAGGGTGCAGCCCCTGCGGTGCCCGGCGTGTTTGGCGCCCATTCCGGGTAGCTGCGGTGGTCGTTTGCCGGCACCCAGCGGCCTTCGTCCACTACATAGTCCCAGCCGAGACCCGTGCGCTTGAGTTCCTCGATACCAGCCAGCAGCCGCGTGGCATCCTCCAGGCGGGAGCCCACGCCGAAGCTGGCTCGCAGTGAGCCGGATGGGAGGCCCAGCCGCTTGAGGAGGGGATGGGCGCAGAAGCGGCCGTCACGAAGTCCTACACCGTGTTCGGCGGCGAGGTAGGCGGCGACCAGTCCGGCGTCGAATCCTTCCACCGAGAAATTGACCACGCCGATGGTGTCCTCGGAGTCGCTGAAGATCCGGTGGACCGTCACGCCGTCGATTGCTTCAAGTCCCTGTACGAGGTAGGAGCGGATTCCAGCTTCATGGGCATGCCAGGCATCCTGATCCAAGCCGGCGAGCACCTGCGTCGCGCGGGCCAACGTTGCCGCACCCAGGACATTGGGGGAGCCGCCCTCGTGGCGGGCGGGACCTGAGGCCCAGCTGACCGAGTCCAGGCGCGCCTCACGAACAGCGCCTCCGCCAGCAAGGTGGGGAGTACCGGCGTCGAGCCAGTCGGGACGGCCCACAACGACGCCGGCGCCGAACGGAGCGTAGAGCTTATGGCCGGAGAACACGATGTAGTCGACGTCTGCGGCGGCGATGTTGATGCGGCGGTGGGGGGCAAGCTGCGCGGCGTCCACCACAATCCTGGCACCGTATTCGTGTGCAAGTGATGCGAGTTCGGCGATCGGCAGGATTTCACCGGTCACGTTCGAGGCACCGGTGACCGCCAGCAGAGATACGCCGCCTTGGCTGAGTTCCTCGCGGAGCCTGGCCAGCGTAGCGGTCAGTGTCGAAGCAGCTACGACACTGCGATGAGGGACGCCCTGCCAGGGAAGGAGATTGGCATGGTGTTCGATGTCCAGGTAAAGGACCTCGCCGGTTGGCTTTCCGTCCAGTTGCGGGAGGCAGCCCGCCAGCAGGTTCAGCGAGTCCGTGGTGTTCCGGGTGAAGATGACGGAATCATCCGGACGGCCGCCGACGAATTCGCGGACGATATCGCGGGAGTTCTCGTAGACCGAGGTGCTGATCTGGGAAGCGTAGCCCGCGCCGCGGTGGACACTGGCGTAGTAGGGGAGGATCTCGTTGAGATATGCAGAAACGATGGTCAACGCGGGAGCGGATGCTCCGTAGTCGAGGTTGGCGTAGCGGACGTGGCCACCCTGGATCAGGGGAGCTTGCAGCTCCGCGCCTGTGACGGCGGCCAGGGGCCTGCCCGCAGCGGCTTCGTGCGCTGCTTCTTCGACCGCAAGGGACGGCAGAACGGTGGAGTTGAACGTAGCAGTGCTCATGGGACCTCACTCAAGAGGGACCCCCTATGGGGATCCGCGCTTGCCGTATCCGTTCCGGACCGGCCAGGTCGTCACCCGGGGCACCCCACCGCGAATGGAGGGTTGCCGGCCAGCAAACCGGGGTTTAGCGCTGGCACTCGTGACCTGTAAAGAGGTTAGGCCACGCATCTGGCCTGCTCCAAAGTCGCTTCGCTTTGTTAAGCAGAATGTTACGAAGGGTCCGGAAACCGGGTTTTGGGCGAAGAAAAGACGGCGGATGCCCCGAAAAGGAGGCTTCCGCCGTCGAAAATTCTATACTCAGCCGGTTGGCCTGTTGGTCCGCCGGGTCAGAGGAGGTCATCCAATGCGGGGTTTAGCCGCTTGAGGACCTCCGAATGGAGGATGGAGTTGGTGGCCAGGGCGTTGCCGCCGAAGGGGCCGTCCTCGCCTTCCAATGAGGTGAAGCGGCCGCCGGCTTCCGTCACGATGGGAACCAGTGCTGCCATGTCGTAAAGATTCAGCTCTGGCTCGCAGGCGATGTCAACAGCCCCCTCGGCTACCAGGCAATAGGACCAAAAGTCGCCATAGGCGCGGGTGCGCCAGATGTCTTCCGTCAACCCCAGGAACTCGTCCAGATTGCCGCGTTGCTTCCAACCGGAGAGGCTGGAATATGACATTGAAGCATCGGCCAACCGCGAAACGTTGGACACCCTGAGCCGGGTGGCTGATGCCAGGGAGCGGCCCATGTAGGCGCCCATGTCCTTTGCTGCCCACCAACGCTTGCCCAGCGCGGGGGCGCTGACAACTCCAACGACGGGCTCGCCTTCGTCAACGAGCGCGATCAGGGTAGCCCACACGGGAACGCCCCGAACAAAGTTCTTGGTGCCGTCGATGGGGTCGATGATCCAACGCCGGGAGCCGTGGCCGCTGCTGCCGAACTCCTCGCCGAGGACGGCGTCACGGGGGCGCGAGCGCGACAATTGGCCGCGGATGGCTTCTTCCGCAGCCTTGTCGGCATCCGTCACGGGCGTGAGGTCAGGCTTGGTCTCGACCTGCAGATCCAAGGCCTTGAAGCGGTCCATGGTTTGGGCGTCCACGGAATCCGCCAGCACGTGGGCCAGTCGCAGGTCGTCGTTGTAGCTGGAAACGGGTTGGGTCATGCCACCAAACTATCGTGAAACGTTCCCTGCGGTTGGATCGCCTTGCGCCGACACTTAGTTGACCGTACCCAATTCCTTGGTCTCTTTCGCTTCCAAACGCGGGTCCGCGCCCAGCAGCCGCCGGAGCGAAGACAAACGGGCCACTCCGGAAGGACCCGCGTGTCCCTCGTTCACCCAGGCATCAAGTCCGCAATTGATGGCGCCGGCATCGTGCTTGCAACCGCGTTCACAAGCTTCTGTGCCCGGTTCCAGGTCGGGGAAGGAATGCAGGATGCGGTCGGGGTCCACGTGCGCCAGTCCGAAGGAGCGGATACCGGGGGTATCGATGATCCAGCTACCCGGTGGGGCGTCTGCCAGCTTCAGGGCCAACGCCGAAGACGACGTGTGCCGGCCCCGCCCGGTGACGGCGTTGACACCACCGGTAGCCCGTTCGGCTCCAGTCAGGGCATTGACCATGGTGGACTTGCCGACGCCCGAATGGCCCAGCATGACAGTGACTTTTCCATCAAGGTGGGCCCGCAATTCGGCAACGGCGCGGCTGTCCAGCCTCGCGGACAGTCCGTCGTCGGAGCGGGCGTCAATACCGGACGCTTCATCATCTGCCGTACGGCTGATGATGATCGGGAAGTCCAGGCTGAGATAGTTCGATAACAGCTCCGCAGGATCCTTGACATCTGCTTTGGTGACAAGCAGCAGCGGCTCGATCCCGGCGTCGTAGGCTGCAACCAAAGCACGGTCAATAAAGCCCGTCCGGGGCTCCGGATTGGCCGCGGCGACCACCACCACAAGTTGGTCTGCGTTGGCCACCACCACTCTTTCGATGGGGTCGGTATCATCAGCGCTGCGCCGCAGCAGCGTCTTGCGCTCCTCTATGCGGACCAGCCGCGCGAGGGTATCCGGCTCTCCCGATACATCGCCCACCAAGGCGACGAAATCGCCGGGGACGACGGGGTTTCGTCGCAGTTCACGCGCGCGTGCAGCGATGATAATGCGTTCATCGGAGGAGTCTTCTCCAACGATGGCGGTGTAGCGCCCGCGGTCCACCGTGATGATCCGGCCAATGACCGCGTCGTCATGACTGGGGCGGTCTTTGGTGCGGGGCCTTGAGCCTTTTTTGTTCGGACGGATCCGGACGTCGGATTCGTCCCAGGAGCGTGCGTCGCGGCCCATGGTCAGTTGCTGGCCTCACTGGTGACGGTTTCGTCCTTGCCCGTGCCCTGCTGCAGCATGGCCTCCCACATCTGCGGAAATTCGGGCATCGTCTTGGAGGTGGTAGCAATATCTTCCACCTGGACGCCCTCAACGGCGAGCCCCAAAATAGCGCCGGCCGTAGCCATGCGGTGGTCGGCGTAGCTGTGTACGACGCCGGGGTGCAGCGTGGCCGGGCGGATGATCAGGCCGTCAGCTGTTTCTTCTGCGTCTCCGCCGAGCCGATTGATTTCAGCGGCCAGCGCGGCGAGCCGATCGGTTTCATGGCCACGGAGGTGCGCGATGCCGGTCAGCCGTGAAGGGCCTGTGGCCAGTGCGCACAGCGCAGCGACCGTGGGCGCGAGCTCACTGGTTTCGTCGAAGTCGGCGCCTTTGATTTCCGGGCCGCCCTTAACCGTGAGAGTGCCGTTTTCGAGTGTCACCGTGGCACCCATCTCAACCAGGATGGACCGCCAAAGATCACCCACCTGGGTGGTCTGGGTGGGCCAGTTGGGGATCCGGACGGTTCCGCGGGTTGCCAGGGCTGCGGCAAGGAACGGGCCGGCGTTGGAAAGGTCCTGTTCGATCCGCTGGTCGAAGGCGTGGATGGGGCCAGGCGCGACCCGCCAGTGGTTGGGTACCGAATCGTCCACCTTGACGCCCACTCCGCGAAGGACGGAAACGGTCATATTGATGTGGTCCAGGCTGGGGACAGGCTTGCCGACGTGTTCCAGGTGCAGGCCTTCGGTGAATCTGGCGCCTACAAGCAGCAAGGCCGAAACGAACTGGGACGATGCGCTGGCATCGATCACCAGGTGGCCGCCCCGAACCTCGCCAGTGCCATCCACAGAGAAGGGAAGGGCCGACGGCGTCCTTCCGCCTTCGGTGGCGACAGGAACTCCGAGGGCGAGCAGCGCTTCGATGATGGTTCCCATGGGCCGCTTACGGGCATGGGGATCGCCGTCGAACGTGGTTGGACCATTGCGTAGCGCAGCTAAAGGTGGAACGAAGCGCATAACCGTACCGGCAAGGCCGCAATCGATGGCAGTCTCCGCACCCGAAGCCGAAGGATCCATGGGCGTGATCTCAAGGTCCGGTCCATAATCACCGTCGCCGGGTACCTCGGTGACGGTGGCACCCAGTTGCCTGAGCGCCTGAATCATAAGGACGGAATCGCGGGAGTGAAGGGGGGCCCGCAGGCGGGAAGGGCCGTCGGCCAATGCTGCGAGGACCAGGAAACGGTTTGTGAGCGATTTTGAGCCCGGCACCGTGACTGTGGCATCCACTGGCCTGGTGGCGTAGGGAGCTGCCCAGAGGGGCAGGGTGTCGACGGAGTTTGAACCCGTGTTTGCTGCGGTGGTACCTGTCATGCTTCCTTATGCTCCAACTGCGTTGTCTACGGCCTTGCGTACTGCTTTGTCTGCCCGCTTGAGCTGCTTGCCCGTGACCTTCCTGGCGTCGGCAGCCAGGTGCTCGGCCCGCCATGCAAGGCTGGGGCGGCCTTCAGTATCGACAGAGGCCAGCAAAACCCCGCCCGTCAGGGAAATGTTCTTCAGGAGTTGGGCCCGTCGTGCGCTGCGGCCGTCCTTGGTGCTGATGTCGGCTGAGCGCCACTCCACATAGGAGTTCAGCGCGGACGTCAACGCCAGAACGGTTGCCGCGAAGCGGGAGAATTTGCCAAGTCCAAGCAGTGCGCCGGCCCCCAGCTGCGCGCCACCGATGACCCGGGCCAGGACCTTCTCGTCGGTTGGGAAGGGCAATGACTCCGCGGCGCGGCGCAGGACCGGTGACAGTTGCCTGGCAGTGTCGTCCGCGTTCTTGAGCTTGTCCAGACCTGCGATGACGAAGCTGGACGCGAGCATCGGCCGGGCGAGAAAACGGATAACAGACATGTCTTGCCTCCTGGATGGCTTGTCACGATGGTTCATGACGTTATTCACTAAGTGCTGTGTTCAAGGGGTGCAGTCTGCTCTAGTCTTGCATCTTTGCGGAATATTTACCCAGCTGCTGCCGTTGTGAACAACAAGCACGGTGAAGGCCGGGCCGCGGCATGGTGTTGCCGCTTCGCTGAACGGAGTTGGTTTTTTGACCTTGGTTAAGGACCGCGTGGGTCTGCTGGAGGCTGGCTATCCTGCACAGCGGGATTCCCGGAAGCTGACAGTAGACTTGGCAACGATGAGCACCATTGAACCGGCCGCAGCGGCCATGTACGAAGCAGCCGATCCGTCCCCGGAGGACGGCGCAGGAGACGCATCGGCACGGGCCGACGTCGATGTCGCGACGGAAACTCCCGAACAGCGGCGGGAGCGATTCGAGCGCGACGCCATGCAGTACGTGGACCAGCTGTATTCAGCGGCGATGAGGATGGCAAGGAATCCCTCCGATGCCGAGGACCTCGTCCAAGAGGCTTACACCAAGGCGTTTTCCGCTTTTCACCAGTACAAGCCGGGGACCAACCTCAAGGCCTGGCTGTACCGGATCCTGACGAATACCTACATCAACCTCTATCGGAAGCGGCAGCGTGAACCGCTGCAGTCCAACTCGGACACGATTGAGGATTGGCAGCTGGCAAAGGCCGAGTCGCACACCTCTTCCGGGCTGCGTTCGGCAGAGGCTGAAGCCTTGGACCACCTGCCGGATTCCGATGTCAAGAGCGCGTTGCAGGCCATCCCGGAGGAATTCCGGTTGGCTGTGTACTTCGCCGACGTCGAAGGATATGCCTACAAGCAGATTTCCGAGATCATGAACACCCCGATCGGCACAGTCATGTCGCGGTTGCACCGCGGCCGGAAGATGCTGCGGGACATGCTGGCGGATTACGCCGCAGAACGGGGCTTCAAGGCCCACACCGAAGACCAGGCCGCGGCCGGGAGCAACAATCAGGAGAAAGAGCAATGAGCGACTGCCAGGGATTGGGCGATTGCGACGACACACGGATGCAGAGGATCTACGAGTACCTCGACGGCGCATTGACCCGCGAGGACCTCACAGACATCAAGCAGCACTTGGACACCTGCGAGGAATGCGCTGAGCAGTATGACCTTGAGTGCCTTATCCGCACCATGGTTAAGCGTTCGTGCACGGAATCCGCGCCAGAGAACCTCAAGAACTCAATACTTGACCGGATCCACTCCATCAAGCCGGTGGAGGCCTGATCCAACGCCGCTGATCCGTCGCCGCTGACAAGAATGGGCCGGGTCAAGGCCCCGCAAACGCCAAGGGCCCCGGAAACCGTATGGTTTCCGGGGCCCTCGCTGTTAAGCCTTGACGCTAAGCCGATGGCTTAGGTGTTGGGACGCTTGCCGTGGTTCGCGCCGCCGCGCTTACGGTCACGACGCTTACGTGCACGCTTGCTCATAGCTGGCCTCCTTCAATGATTGATACTCAATAGAGCTGCCCTCCAGTTTCGCACATCCGGACGTTCGCTCGCGAACCGGGTGGAGCATTGTCAGCTCCGCAGCGAATTCCTGATTGAGATGCGTGCTTGGTCCAGCACTGCACGCACTGTCTCGAGGGTTACGGGATTGAGTGGGTGGGAGGCGCTGTGTTGACGCAACTCCACGCGGATGTCATCGCGGAATGATTGGACCAGGAGCTCGGCCTCTTTGAGTATTCTGTGGCCTTCAGGGGAAAAGGCCGCCGTCCTGCTTTGGAAGGTGGCGGTCGTCGCAGTGCTGCGCGCGGCCTCCGCAGTAGCGGCGAGATCTGCCTTCAGCCCACGCATGTTGGATCTGATGTCTTCCCGAAGGTTGTCGGCCAGCCGCCGCACGGAGGCTGAGATATTATCCTCGACGTCGGCAAGCTCCTGCCGCCGCCGGTTCAGTTCCGCCAGCCCTGCTTCCGTGACGAAGTACTTGGTGCGGCGGCCCTCAGTCTCGGTAGCTACCAGGCCTTCCTCCTCCAGTTTCCCCAGACGGGGATAGATCGTGCCGGCGCTGGGGGAGTAGGTGCCGCCGAACCGGTCACCCAACGCCTTGATCAGCTCGTATCCGTGCTTGGGTCCTGACTCAAGCAATGCCAGGAGGTATAAGCGCAGGGCGCCATGCGCAAAAACAGGAGGCATCAGAGACCCGCCTCCCCAGGCACCGGCTGGTCATTTCCCGATGCCGGCGCTGTGCCGTGCATGATGTAGGTCTTGCCGGAGACAGTATTGGTCCGCACCAGCATGAGCCTCTCATCCGGACCGACGATGGTCTGCACCTTGCTTCCCGGCTGGGCATACATCTGGTCATCAATGATGACGGTGCCGCTGGCGGACTTGGCAACGATGTCCAGGCCAACATCGTGCGGCAGCCGGATGGTCAGGTCCCCTGACACCGAATTGGCTCCGAGGTCGTTGGTGTAGTCGTGGAGGTCGAAGCTGAGGTCACCGCTCACTGTGCTTGCCCTGACGTTCTTGAACCTGCCCGAGGCGGTGACTTCACCTGAAACGCTCTTGGCGGTCAGGACGCCGTCGTGGTTTCTGGCAATGACTTCGCCGCTGACGGTGTTGACGTGCAACTCACCGCTGGTTTCGTCGGCCATGACGGAGCCCGAAACTGTGTTGAGCCGGATCCGTCCCTCGATGCCGGAGACCATGCCATCGCCGTTGACTGTTCCCGCTTCGACGTCCACTCCGCGCGGAAGCGCGATCCCAACCACTACCGAGTTGGTGCTGGTGTTGTTGACGGTACCCATCAGGTTTCGGAACCAACCTTGTGGTCCTTGGAGCTGGTGGCGTACCTCCAGGCGACCGTTCACCAGCGTGATGGTCAGGGGGTCGCCGCTGATTTCGCTGACCTCGATCCGGACGAAAGGTTCGTCGTGGCTGACGACGTCGAACCTTCCCTTGACTATTCCAAGCTTGAGCGAGTGGACATCGTCCACATCGATGGTTTGTGGGCCCGTCACGGTCCAAAGCTCGTCAGACATGATCCCTCCAAATTGCGATATATCGCGTTGATGAAAACACGATATATCGCGAATGGAGGGAATGCAATGGTCCGACGGGAGTGCTACTCCGGCTGGGCGATGTTAAGCCACTGGAACCAGCCGCGGTGAAGCACGAGCCACGCAATCAATCCGTAGCCGGCCTGTCCTGGTGTCCCGCCATTGGCTGCGAGGTCCGTCCTCCACTGCTCGTGGTTCAGCAAGGGAGAGAAAGTGTCAACGTAGTGGTGGTTGCGGCGGGTGGTGACATCGGCAAATGCTGTATTCAAATCGGCCAGGCGTTTGTTGCGTGCCGGGTCAAGAGTGGGTGGAGGGCCCACCACGAACACTTCAACGCCACTGTGCGAGGCACCATCAAGAATGTTGGCCAGGTTCAACCGGCTGCGCGCCGTGGAAAGCCCGAACTCCAGGTCACGGCCGGAGAGTCCTATGACCAGCCGGTTCTCGTGCGAGTCGCTGAAACGGCGGCCCGCCTCGTCCTGCCACCGTGACGCTAGTCCTTCGGTGCCTTCCATGGGGCAGGGGAGTGAGAAGCTTTCCACCACGACGGTGTCCTGGGGCGTACGGGCCAGCACCCTTCCGAGCCAACCCAAGGCGCGGGGGTCACCCAGGCCGGCGAGCAATTCATCTCCTACAGCCGCGATACGCAGCTTCCTGTCTTCCACGGTTACCTCTTCACACTCGTTACGGTCCTTGCACGGCTTTTGGATCCGGGGCCGGCTTGATGAACCGGGTACCTGTCCCATTAAACAGAACTGCCCGGCCGGAAGTGCATTGACAGCACCTCCGGCCGGGCAGTTTCCTGGCTACTTGCGTTCGAACGCCTGCTTGATCAAGGCATCCTGCTCAGCAGCGTGGCGCTTCATGGAGCCCGCGGCGGTGGACGCAGATGCCGGACGCGACACGAGGCGGAGCTTGCGGTCCAGCTCCGGTGCCAGGTTCAGGCCCATGAAAGGCCACGGACCCTGGTTGGCCGGCTCGTCCTGGGCCCAGACGATATCAGCGTTCGGGTACTTGGCGAGCTCTGCATCAATCTCTGCCTTCGGCAGCGGGTACAGCTGTTCCACGCGGATAATCGCAGTCGAGGTGTCTCCGGACTTCTGGCGGTTGGACAGGAGGTCATAGTACAAGCGACCGGAAACCAGGATGACCCGGTCCACGTTGGCAGCCTCTACTTCGGGATCACTGATGACCGGCCTGAAGCCGCCCGTGGTGAAGTCCTCGACGGCGGACGCGGCGCCCTTGAGACGCAGCAACTGCTTCGGCGTGAAGATAATCAACGGCTTGCGGGGACGGCTGTAGGCTTGGCGGCGCAGCAGGTGGAAGTGCGACGCTGCCGTGGTGGGGTTGGCCACGATCATGTTGTCCTCGGCACAGAGCTGCAGGAACCGCTCGATGCGTGCGGATGAGTGGTCTGGCCCCTGGCCTTCGTAGCCGTGCGGCAGCATCAGGACGAGCGAGGAACGCTGGCCCCACTTTTGCTCAGCGGAGGAAATGAACTCATCAATGATGGTCTGGGCGCCGTTGACGAAGTCACCGAACTGGGCTTCCCACAGCACCAGGGCGTCGGGACGCTCCACCGAGTACCCATATTCAAAGCCCATGGCCGCATATTCGGACAACAGCGAGTCATAGATCCACAGTTTGGCCTGGTTGTCCGAGAGGTTGCCCAGGGGCAGCCATTCATTGCCATTGGCGCGGTCGTGGAAGACTGCGTGACGCTGCACGAAGGTACCGCGGCGTGAGTCCTGGCCGGCCAGGCGAACGGGCACGCCCTCCATGATCAGCGAGCCGAAGGCCGCGATCTCGCCAAAGCCCCAGTCAATGCCACCTTCCCGGGACATTTGCTCACGCTTCTCCAGCAGCTGCTTGAGCTTGGAGTGAACCGTGAAGCCCTCCGGGATCTCCAGGTGGGCCTTGCCGATGCGGGCAAGGGTCTCGGGGGAGATGGCGGTGGAAGCCGGCGAGTTGGTTCCGAAGTCCGCCTGCTGGGCAATTGGACGCTCGATGTCCGAGACAGCAGCAGAGTCAGCCGTAATGATCGGGATGGGGGACGTCTGCGCCGCATGCGTCTCAGCAAAGACCCGCTCAAGGCGTTCCTGGTAGTCACGGAGCAGTTGCTCGGCTTCTTCCTCGGTGATATCGCCACGGCCGATCAGCGATTCCGTGTACAGCTTGCGTACCGATCGCTTGGCCTCGATCAGGTTGTACATCAGGGGCTGCGTCATTGAGGGGTCGTCGCCCTCGTTGTGACCACGGCGGCGGTAGCACACCATGTCGATGACAACGTCCTTGTGGAAGCGCTGGCGGAACTCGTAGGCGAGCTGTGCAACGCGCACCACGGCTTCGGGGTCGTCGCCATTCACGTGGAACACGGGGGCCTGGATCATCTTGGCAACATCCGTGGAGTACGTCGATGAGCGCGAAGAGGACGGCGCCGTGGTGAAGCCAACCTGGTTGTTCACGATCACGTGGATGGTGCCACCCGTGCGGTAACCGCGCAGCTGGGAAAGGTTGAGGGTTTCAGCAACAACACCCTGGCCTGCGAATGCAGCGTCACCGTGAACCATGATGGGCAGGACCGGGAAGGACTCGCCTTGGTCCAGGCGGTCCTGCTTGGCGCGGACGATGCCCTCGAGCACGGAGTCGACTGCCTCGAGGTGGGACGGGTTGGCAGCGAGGTAGACCTTTGTCTGCTTGCCGTTGTCCGAGGTAAAGGTGCCTTCAGTTCCGAGGTGGTACTTCACATCGCCGGACCCCTGGACGGAGCGCGGGTCCTGCGTGCCTTCGAATTCACGGAACACCTGGGCGTAGGTCTTGCCTGCGATGTTGGTGAGCACGTTCAGGCGGCCACGGTGGGCCATGCCGATCGCGACTTCGTCCAGGCCGTCGTCGGCAGCGTCCGAGATGACAGCGTCAAGGAGCGGAATAAGCGACTCGCCGCCTTCGAGGGAGAAGCGCTTCTGCCCGACGAACTTGGTCTGCAGGAAGGTCTCGAAAGCCTCGGCTGCGTTCAGCTTGGAAACGATGCGCAGCTGCTCTTCGCGGCTCGGCTTGGAGTAAGGGTGCTCCAACTGGTCCTGGAACCACTTACGCTCGGCCGGCTCCTGGATGTGCATGTATTCGATGCCCGTGGTGCGGCAGTAGGCATCCCGGAGAACACCCAGGATGTCGCGGAACTTCAGCTGCGGCTTACCGCCGAAGCCACCCGTAGGCCATTCGCGGTCCAGGTCCCAGAGCGTAAGGCCGTAGGTCAGGACGTCAAGGTCCGGGTGCTTGCGCTGTACGTATTCCAGGGGATCCGTGTCCGCCATGAGGTGGCCACGCACACGGTAGGAGTGGATGAGCTGCTGGATGCGTGCAACCTTGTTGATCTCATCTGCGGGGTCAACCTGAAGGTCAGGGCTCCAGCGGACGGGCTCGTAGGGGATGCGGAGGGCTTCAAAGATTTCGTCGTAGAAGTTCTGCGCACCAAGGAGTAGCTGGTGGACCAGCTTCAGGAACTCCCCGCTGCCTGCGCCCTGGATCACGCGGTGGTCGTAGGTGGAGGTCAGCGTGAGGATCTTGCTGATGGCGTTCTGGGCGATGATCTTCTCGCTGGCACCCTGGAACTCAGCCGGGTAGTCAAGGGCACCGACGCCGATGATGGCCGCCTGTCCCTTGGACAGACGCGGCACTGAGTGAACGGTGCCAATGCCGCCCGGGTTGGTCAGGGAGACCGTGGTGCCGGCGTGGTCGTCAGCCGTGAGCTTGCCGTTGCGGGCTCGCTTGATGAGGTCCTCATAGGTGTGCCAGAACTCTGCAAAGTCCATGGTCTCGGCCTTCTTGATGTTGGGAACCATCAGGAGGCGGGTGCCATCGGGCTTGGGCATGTCAATGGCGATGCCGAAGTTGACGTGGGCAGGCTGGACGGCGCTCGGCTTGCCATCAATTTCGTCATAGTAGACGTTCATCGACGGGAACTGGGAGAGCGCGCGGACTACTGCGTAGCCAATGAGGTGCGTGAAGGACACCTTGCCGCCGCGGGCACGTGCAAGGTTGGAGTTGATGACGACGCGGTTGTCGATCAGCAGCTTGGCAGGAACTGCGCGGACGCTCGTGGCGGTAGGCACTTCAAGGCTGGTCACCATGTTGGTAGCGATGGCCTTGGCCGGTCCGCGGAGGACGGAAACGACGTCTTCTTCAGGAGCGGTGGGCGCCTTGGTGCTCTTGGGCAGCTGGGCAGGAATCGGTTGTGCGGCGTTGCCGCCGACGGGCTTCTTTGCTCCGTCCTTGGCAACTGTAGCCGGGGCTTTCTTCGCCGGAGCCGCAACCGCCGCTTCACCGGAAGCAGCCGCGGCAGGGGTGGTCGCAGGGGCAGCTTCGGGAGCAGCCGGCGCCGGTGCCGGTGCAGCCTCAGCCTGAGCTACGACGGGAAGTACTTGGGTGGGGGGATTGGCAGCGGCTGGGGCTGCGGAGGTTCCGTTGGAAGAAGTGCCGTCACCGGTATCGAAGGATTCGAAGAGCGGCCACCACTTGGCGTCGACCGAATTCTTGTCCTGCTGGTACCGCTCGTACAGTTCGTCAACGAGCCACTCGTTTCCGCCAAATTCCTCTGGTAGACGGTGGCTGGGCTGCTCTGGCACTTGAAATACGCCTCTTCCATGAGTTTTGATTTCCCGCTGGCCAAGGTTGCTTTTCCGCAACGATGCACCAGGGTCCGGGTCCCGCGAACTCAGACCTTTGTCAGTCTAGTTAGGATCGTTGGTTAACTGCCAATAGTGGTGACCTAAATCATGTTGAAGCCGACGTAATGCCAAGGCACTGCAGTTTCCTTCAAGCGCGTGGGCACTGCATGGGCCCGCGGGACCTGCCCTGTAGACTGAAACCCTTATGGACAGTAAATCTAGGTGCCGGCCTGGGAACTGTCGGGGGAGCCGATCAGGCAACTCCGCACAGCGCGCCCCTCGAGCCGGCAACACCCGTTCACATGCCCATCACGCGCCGGCCTTCCGAGCCGGTGGCGCCACGGACCATGCGTCTGCGGCCCCCGATCAGCCTCCGCCGGGGCGAATCTCCCCCTTCAGCGGAACTTCCAAACTGCAAGCGCCTGCCCTTGGAGGGATGCGCTAAGTGGAATGGGTCCTCCTCCTTGCCGGCTTTGCCCTGATTCTTGGCACCGGCTTCTTTGTAGCAGTTGAATTTTCCTTGGTCGCCCTGGACCAGGCAAGCGTTCAGCGCGCAGTCGACAACGGCGACCACGCCGCAGCTCCGCTCCTGAAATGCTTGAAGTCCCTGTCCACCCAGCTTTCCAGCTGCCAACTTGGCATTACGATGACCACCCTCCTGACAGGTTTCGTCATGGAGCCATCTGTGGGACAGCTGCTTGTGGCTCCTCTGGGCCTGCTTGGCCTCAGCCTGGAAGTCGCACACTCCATAGCCCTGGTTGTAGCGATGGCGTTCGCCACCCTGTTGTCGATGCTCCTGGGCGAGCTGGTGCCCAAGAACATGGCCATCGCCCTGGCATTCCCGCTGGGCAAGAGGCTTGCCCGTGCGCAGCTCATTTTCACTGCCGTCTTCAAGCCGGCGATCGTGGTGCTCAATGGCTTCTCCAATAAGGTGCTGAACCTGTTTGGACTGGAAGCGAAAGAGGAAATCTCGGGAGCCCGCACTCCGGCCGAGCTGGCTTCCCTCGTCCGGCGCTCTGCTGAGCTGGGCACGCTCGATGCCGGCACCGCAAACTTCGTGGCGCGAACCCTGAATTTTTCGGGACGCACTGCAGCGGACGTCATGACGCCGCGCATCCGGATGGAAACGATTGATGCCGACCAGCCGGTGAGCGACATCCTCGATGCCGCGCGGCGGACCGGATACTCCCGTTTCCCGGTGATTGGTGATTCGGCCGACGACATCCGCGGCGTGGTCCATATCAAGAAAGCAGTGGCCGTGCCTGCAGATCGTCGGGCGAAGCTTCAGGCCGGGGCGATCATGACGGACGTACTTCGTGTTCCTGAGACCATCCACCTGGATGCCCTCCTCTCCGAACTGCGCGAAGGAAACCTGCAACTGGCCGTCGTTCTTGATGAATATGGTGGCACCGCCGGGATTGCAACCCTCGAGGACCTGGTTGAGGAGATCGTTGGGGAGGTCTCGGACGAACACGACAGGGTCCGCCCCGGACTTTTGCAGAGCGCATCCGGCGACTGGTACTTCCCTGGCCTCCTGAGGCCGGATGAGGTGTCCGAACAAATCCCCAACCTGAGTGTTCCTGATGAGCCTGCCTACGAAACTGTGGGCGGTTATGTGATGAGCAAGCTTGGGCGTATTGCGAAGGTGGGTGATGTGGTGCAGGCCGGTGGCGGCACGCTGACCGTGACCCGCATGGACGGTCGGAGAATTGACCGGATCTGCTTCCACCACATTGAAGAAGATGAAGCGACGCTTGAGGACACGCAGAATGACCGCCACGAAGCAGGTGCCGTATGAGTGACTGGGCAGGAATTGCCTGGCTCGTGGTTCTTTTGATCGGCAATGCTTTTTTCGTGGGTGCGGAATTCGCGGTCATGTCCGCACGCCGCAGCCAGATTGAGCCTCTGGCGCAGGCTGGGTCGAAGCGGGCTCAAACTACGTTGCAGGCCATGGAAAGTGTGTCCTTGATGCTGGCCTGCGCGCAGTTGGGCATCACCGTGTGCTCGCTCTTGATTCTTCAGGTTGCCGAGCCGGCTATCCACCACTTGTTGGCGGAGCCGCTTGAGATGGTTGGCGTCCCGATGGAGCTGGCAGATGTCATCGCCTTTGCCATTGCACTCCTCTTTGTCACGTTCCTGCACGTGACGTTCGGAGAGATGGTCCCCAAGAACATCTCGGTGTCCGTAGCGGACAAGGCGGCACTGCTGTTGGCGCCGCCGCTGGTGTTTATCAGCCGCGTGGTCAAACCGGTGATCTGGACCCTCAACTGGCTTGCGAACCACATCCTCCGATTGATGAAGATCGAACCCAAGGACGAAGTGTCATCTTCATTCACCCTTGAGGAAGTCCAGTCGATTGTGCAGGAATCCACACGGCATGGCCTGGTGGACGATGACGCCGGCTTGCTCAGCGGTGCCCTGGAGTTCTCTGAACACACGGCCTCGCACATCATGGTTCCGTTGGACAAGCTGGTGGTCCTGAGGACAGCGTCGACTCCCGTTGAGTTGGAGAAGGCGGTCAGCCGTACCGGCTTCTCGCGTTTTCCCATGGTGGACGACGACGGCGAACTCGCCGGATACCTGCACGTCAAGGACATCCTCTCCATACCTGAGGAGGGTCGCCGCCATCCGATTGCCGAGGGGCGTATCCGTTCCCTGGCGAACCTCTCGCCGGAGGATGAGATTGAACAGGCGATGTCTGTGATGCAGCGGACCGGCTCGCATCTCGCCCGTGTTGTGGGACCGGGTGGCGCTACACAGGGCGTGTTGTTCCTTGAGGATGTGATCGAGCAGTTGGTGGGCGAGATCCGCGATGCTACCCAAGCGACGGGGATCCGCCGTCTGGGGGGTCCGCAGACCCAGCAATAGCGGGAAATTGTGGCTGGCGCCGACCCGGTTGGTCGGTGCCAGCCCTTCTAAATAGGAATCATTCCCATTTAGGGCTAGAATGAAACCACTTGGTAAATGTTTTTGATTCTCATTTGAGTAGATCCGAGGTTTCCGTGCGTCGTTCTGTCGCCCGCATGTCAATGGCCGCTTCAGCCGGCCTCGCCGCCCTGTTGCTTTCATCCTGTGCCGGCAGTGCCGGGGCAGGAGCCCCGTCTTCGTCGTCAGGCGCCATTGAAGTGGTGACCTCCACGAATGTTTACGGAGCCGTCGTGAAGGCCATTGGCGGGGACAAGGTCAACGTGAACGCGATCATCACCAAGACGAGCCAGGACCCGCATTCCTACGAAGCCAGTGCGCAAGACAAGCTGGTCATCTCCAAAGCCAAGCTCGTGGTTGAGAACGGCGGAGGCTATGACGAATTCCTCCACAAAATTGCCGATGAGACCAACGTCGGCCACGAAAATATGATCAGCGCCGTTGAGGTCTCGGGGTTGGCTCCGGAAGAGGAAAGCCACAGCGAAGCGGCGTCCTCCGAAGAGGGCCACAACCATGACCACGGTGAGTTCAACGAGCACGTCTGGTACAGCCTGGACACGATGGGCAAATTCGCTGACGCTGTGGCCAGCAAGCTCAGCAGCCTGGACGCTGCATCTGCTTCGACCTTCACCGCCAACGCCAACACGTTCAAGGCGAAGCTGACAGAGCTCAACGGGAAGCTTGCAGCCCTGAAGGAAGGCAACGACCACACTCCTGTGGCGATCACTGAACCCGTTCCTTTGTACCTGCTGGCAGCGGCCGGGCTGGAGAACAAGACTCCGGAAGCTTACAGTGCAGCGATTGAAGAAGGAACCGATGTCCCGGCGTCGGTCCTGAAGGAAACGACGGACCTGGTGGGCTCCGGCGGTGTCCGGCTGCTGGCGTACAACGAACAGACGGAAGGGCCGCAGACCGAATCCGTAAAGCGGGCTGCCGAGACTGCGGGCGTGCCCGTAGTGAACTTCACCGAAACCTTGCCGGAAGGCAAGGACTACGTGCAGTGGATGACCGACAACGTGGAATCCATCACGGCAGCGCTCAAGAAGTAGATTTCCTGACATCCCATTGCGGTGGGGGCCCCGTCGGCGTCCTAAGATATTCAGGATGGCTGCGGGGCCCTCTGTCTCTCACCAGCACAGAATCCTGCACCAGCACAGGCGCCACTCCAAGGTGCCACCACTAGTTGCGTTCCCAGCAACGCATGAATCGAGGACAACTTTTGACACCCGTAGTGAGCCTCCGCGGAGCGAGCCTTCAGTTCGGCAAGAGGACACTCTGGCGCGATCTTGATCTCGACATTCATCCGGGGGAGTTCTTTGCCGTCCTCGGGCCCAACGGAAGCGGCAAGACCAGCTTCCTGAAGGTCCTCCTGGGGCTTCAGGAACTGAAGTCAGGAACGGTTGCGTTGGGCGGACATCCGGTGGAGCGGGGCAGCAAACGGATCGGTTACATTCCCCAACAAAAGTCCTTTGCGCCGGATACGCCTTTGCGTGCACGCGACCTGGTAGGGCTGGGCATTGACGGCCACCGGTGGGGTATGCGGCTGGCTTCAAGGAAAGTAAACCAGCGGATAGATGAACTGCTGGAGCTGGTGGGAGCCTCGGACTATGCGAAAGTGCCCGTGGGGCAGTTGTCAGGTGGAGAGCAACAACGGCTTCGTGTGGCCCAGGCCCTGGCCACGGAACCCCAGGTACTCCTTTGCGATGAACCGTTGCTGTCTTTGGACCTGCATCATCAGCAGGGCGTCAGTTCACTCATCAACGAACAATGCCACGCCCGGAACAGTGCCGTCGTTTTCGTAACCCACGAAATCAATCCTGTGATCGACTACGTTGATCGGGTGCTCTACCTGGCCGGCGGCCATTTCCGCGTCGGGACGCCACAGGAAGTCATGACCACCGAAGTTTTGTCCGAGCTTTACAACAGCCACGTGGAAGTTATCCATACCAACGGAAGGATCGTCGTCGTCGGGCTTCCGGACGCGACCACGCACTTCCACGACGACGCGCACGCCACGGCTGGGCAGGAGTTCTAAATGGACCTCAACGGAATCCTGCAGACCATCTTCAACTTCGAGAACTATGGCGAATTGTTGGCACTGGTTCAAAACTCCATTTGGGCCGGGGCTGTCCTGGGACTTCTAGGCGGACTCGTCGGCACGTTCGTGATGAAGCGGGACCTGGCGTTCGCCGTCCATGGCATCTCTGAGCTGTCCTTTGCGGGTGCCGCTTTTGCCCTGCTGATCGGTGCCGATATCATTTTCGGCTCGCTGATCGGCTCAGTGGCTGCGGCACTGCTGCTGGGACTGATGGGTGTCAGGGCCCGGGACAAGAACTCGATCATCGGCGTGATCATGCCGTTCGGGCTGGGCCTGGGCATCTTGTTCCTTGCCCTGTACGAGGGCCGCGCCGCAAACAAATTCGGACTGCTCACCGGCCAGATCGTTTCCGTGGATACTGTCCAGCTCCAGGCACTCGTGGGAACGGCCGTCCTGGTGGTGATTGCCCTCGCGGCAATCTGGCGTCCGCTCAGTTTTGCCAGCGTGGACCCTGAAATGGCTGAAGCCCGCGGTGTTCCCGTTCGGGGCCTGGCGATCGGCTTCATGGTGCTGCTGGGGGTCAGTGTGGCTTTGTCCATCCAGATTGTCGGCGCACTGCTGGTTTTGGCGCTGCTCATCACACCGGCCGCTGCCGCACTACGGGTTACCACGTCACCACGCCTGGTGGTGCTTTTGAGCGTTGTGTTCGCGACCGCCGCTACTGTCGGTGGAATTCTGCTTGCCCTTGGCAGCCGGATACCGATCAGCCCCTATGTCACCACGTTGTCATTCCTTATTTACGTGGTGTGCCGCGTGATCGGGCGGGTGCGGGCCAACCGTGGCCTCAATGGCCGCGTCTCACGGGAGCAGCCTGCCGGCGCCCTTTAGAGCTTTCCGGCGGCCTTCCTGGCAGTGCATTCAGGGCATAGTCCAAAGATTTCCACGGTGTGCGCCACCTCGGTGAAACCATGCTCAGCGGCTGTTCGGGCCGCCCAGGTCTCAACCGCCGGGGCTTCCACTTCCACAGCCTTGCCGCAGTTCCTGCAGAGCAAATGGTGATGGTGTCCAGTGACGGTGCAGCGGCGGTATACGGCTTCGCCCTCCCCGTTGCGCAGGACATCAATGAGTCCGTCGTCGGCAAGTGACTGCAGGATGCGGTAGGCAGTGGCAAGGGAGACTGAGATGCCCTTGTTCTGCAGGAGGCGGTACAGTTCCTGGGTGCTGACGAAGTCGTCCAATTCATCCAGCGCCGCGCTAACGGCCAGGCGCTGCTTGGTGACGCGCTGCTCCTTGACGCCTGTCACCACCGGCGAGGCTGGGCCGCTCGTGACGGAATTGGTGCCTTGTGGCATTGAAAGACTCACTTCCCTGGAAACGCTGGCAAACCCCAATTTTACCAGTAGGGGAGGCTTGGAAACTGTCGGCGGCCGCCCCTAGGCTGTCACCATGAAGCTCACCAAGTTCACGCATGCCTGTATCCGGCTGGAGAAGGACCGGCGGGTCCTGGTCATCGATCCCGGCACGTTCTCCGAGTCCGAAGAAGCGTTGGCAGGTGCGCACGCTGTCCTTGTAACGCATGAGCACAACGACCATATTGATCGGCCGGCCGTGCTGGCGGCCCTGCGCAGCAACTCTTCGCTTGAGGTCTATGCGCCGGCAGGTGTTGCAAAGTCCCTTACTGAGGCCGCAGAGGGCGACGCAACTGGATCCGACGCTGGATCGGACACCGTGGCCAAGCGGATCCATATCGTCGAACCGGGATCCGGTTTCGAGGCTGCGGGGTTCCAGGTGCGAACCTTCGGTGGCCAGCATGCCGTCATCCATGCCCAGATTCCCGTGGTGTCCAACATCGGTTACCTGGTGGACGGGAACGTCTTCCACCCGGGTGACTCATTCGTGGTTCCGGACGGAATCAACGTCCAGACGCTCCTGGTGCCCATCCACGCGCCATGGTCCAAAGTGGGGGAAGTGGTGGACTTTGTCATCTCGGTGCGCGCGCCCAAAGCGTTCCCCGTCCATGATGGCCTGCTTAACGAGCTGGGCCGGGGGATCGTGGAAGGCCACGTCACCCGCATCGGTGCCCGCTACGGAACCGCCTACACGCGACTCGCACCCCTGGAGTCAGTAGAGGTTTAGCCGGTCCACGTCCCGGTTTCGTGGAAGTGGTCAAGGACCGATTCGTACGGCGCGGGGTCCAGCCCTTTGCTGGCCAGCCAAGCGGCGTCGTTATAGCTGCCCGCATAGCGATCGCCGCCGTCGCACATGAGCGAGACGATGCTTCCCTTCCGCCCTTCCGAGACCATCCGGGCCACGAGTTGCCAGACGCCCCAAAGATTGGTTCCCGTGGAGGGTCCTGCATGCAATCCAGTGAGCTTACGCAGGTGCCGCATGGCTGCCACAGAGGCTGCGTCCGGGACCTGGATCATGTGATCGATGACAGCCGGGACGAAGCTCGGCTCCGCGCGGGGACGGCCTATGCCTTCGATCCGGGACGGCAATCCCGTGGCGGCGGCAGCATTCCCATCCCGCCAGGCCGGGTAAAAAGCAGAGTTCTCCGGGTCCACCACGGCAAGGCAGGTGCTGTGCCTGTTGTATCGCAGGTATCGACCTATGGTTGCGCTTGTGCCGCCGGTTCCTGCGCCCACCACAATCCACTCGGGAACCGGATGCTCTTCGAGGGAGAGCTGCTGGAAGATTGATTCGGCGATGTTGTTGTTGCCCCTCCAGTCCGTGGCGCGCTCGGCGAAGGTGAATTGGTCCATGTAGTAGCCGCCGGACGTTTTCGCTGTCTCCTCCGCCACGGCGTATACCTCTGAAGCGTGGTCCACAAGGAGGCAGGCGCCCCCGAATTCCTCGATGAGGGCGATCTTTTCCGGGCTGGTGGTCTTGGTCATGACAGCGATGAACGGCAGGCCAATGAGCCTGGCGAAGTACGCTTCGGAGACCGCCGTGCTGCCACTGGAGGCTTCCACGATAGTGGTGCCCTCCGTGATCCAGCCATTAACCAGGCCGTAGAGGAACAGAGAACGGGCCAGGCGATGTTTGAGGCTGCCTGATCGGTGTGTCGACTCATCCTTGAGGTAGAGCTGGACTCCCCAATGTTCGGGCAGTGGGACTGCGTAGAGGTGCGTATCTGCCGAACGATTGTTCTCAGCTTCGATCTTGCGGATGGCCTCGCTGGCCCAAACCCTGTCCTGAATGCACGAATTGCTCACCGGACAAGCGTACCGGCGGGGTATGGAAGGCAAGACTAGGCTGGAAGGGTGGCATGGGTAGCAGAGCACCCACGCAGGCTTAGCTGAAGGAGAGCAGATGACCATTCTGATGGAAGCGTCCGAAGTACACCGGCGGCTCGCGGCGGGGGAGCACACCGTGCTCCTGGACGTGCGTTGGGTCCTGGGCAGGACGGATGGGCACAGCCAATACTTGGAAGGCCATCTGCCAGGAGCGGTTTTCGTGGACCTGCCCAGTGAACTCGCGGACCACGCACAGCCTGCCCTGGGGCGGCATCCCCTTCCCTCTATTGATCGCTTCCAGCTTGCCGCGCGGCGCTGGGGGATCAACGATGGCGACACCGTGGTCGCCTACGACAACAGCGGCAGTATGGCCGCTGCCCGCGCTTGGTGGATGCTGAGGAATGCAGGCGTGGAAACCGTCTACCTGCTCGACGGCGGACTGGCGGCCTGGCGCGCGGCAGGTCACCCTCTGGAGGCAGGCGAGGTGACGCCCGCCGTCGGGAATGTCACCTTGAACGACGGCAGAATGCCCACGATCACAGAGGAGGAAGCTGCGCACTGGCATGAGCAGGGCGTACTGCTTGATGCACGCGCCGGGGAACGTTACAGGGGCGAAATCGAGCCGATCGACCCCCGCGCCGGACATATTCCTGGCGCGGTCAGCGCACCGACCACCGAGAACCTCACTGCGGAAGGCAAGTTCCTCCCAGCGGAGGAACTGCGCAGGCGCTTCACTGGCTTGGGAGCCGATGGTCCGGGCAACGTCGCCGTCTATTGCGGCTCCGGCGTCACGGCTGCGCACCAGGTTGCCGCCCTGGAAATTGCCGGATACACCGCGGCGCTCTTCCCGGGGTCGTTCTCGCAATGGTCTAACAATGCCGCAAATCGCGTGGCCGTTGGCAGTGAACCGTTCGAGGACGAATATGTAGGGGACGCAGGGGATTCGCCTGGCCCGCACGGCCAAAGTGGCACGAGCACCGCTGCCCGGAGTAGCGTCGGATCATGACCCCTGGACGTCCCGTGCCCCCGCCCCTGGCGAAGCCAATTCCCGTGGAGACAGTGAAGCCTGCTTATTCGCAGTCATCGGAACCGGCAGGATCCACACTTGCGGCCGCGTTTGGCGCCACTTCCCCGGACAGTGGGTTGGTGCCGCTGACTGTCGCGCGCCGTGCGCCCAAGGAAGACGATGTGGAGATCGCGATCGATTTTTGCGGTCTTTGCCACTCGGATGTTCATGCAACGCGTGGTGAATGGCGTTTGCCGCATTATCCTCTTGTTCCAGGTCATGAAATCGTCGGCCGGGTAACGCGGGTGGGTGCTGCCGTGCAGAATTTCGCACCTGGTGACCGCGTCGGCGTTGGCTGCCTGGTGGATTCCTGTCGCGAGTGCGGGAGCTGCTTGGAGGGACTGGAGCAGTATTGCGAGCGGGGCAATGTTGGCACCTACGGAGTTGCGGACCCACGCAATGGCGGAGCAATAACGCAAGGAGGATATTCGACGTCGGTTGTGGTTGACCGTCGCTTCGTGCTGCGTATCCCTGAAGCCCTGGACGCAGCGGCAGCCGCCCCGCTCTTGTGCGCCGGGATCACCACGTATTCGCCGTTGAGGTATTTCGAGGTTGAAGAGGGGGATTCGGTGGGAGTAGTGGGGCTGGGCGGCTTGGGCCACATGGCCGTCAAGATCGCCAAGGCCATGGGCGCTGAGGTCACGGTGTTCACCACCTCTGAAGCGAAGTTCGGCGCCGCCCGGGATTTGGGAGCGGACCACGTGGTGTTATCCAAGGACGCTGAGGCCATGGCGGGTGCCAACCGCAGCATCGATGTCATCATTGACACCGTTGCCGCACCGCACGATCTCAACCCCTACTTCCGCACGCTGCGGCTTGATGGGGCGCTCTTCCAGCTTGGGCTCCCGGCCGATGACATGCCGCCCGTCAGCCCGGGGCTCCTCATACGCCGACGCCTGGCCTATGCAGGTTCACTGATTGGCGGGATCGGCGAAACCCAGGAAATGCTTGATTTCTGCGCCGCGCATGGAGTTGCCAGCGAGATTGAGGTCGTCGGGGCCGAACAACTCAATGAGGCCTATGACCGTATGGTGGCCGGCGACGTGAAGTACCGATTTGTATTGGACACCGCAACACTTCAGGAACCGTCAGAAAGGGCAGATGCATGAGCACGCTGTTCACCAGGATCATCAACGGGGAAATCCCGGGCCGTTTCGTGTGGAAGGACGAGGACGTTGTGGCCTTCCTGACAATCGCTCCGATCACGCCGGGCCACACACTGGTGGTACCTCGTGAGGAAGTGGATTCCTGGACGCATGCCAGCCCGGAGCTTTTGGCCAAGGTCATGGATGTTGCCCAGAGGATCGGGAAGGTCCAGGAAGATCTTTTCAGCGCCAAACGCGTGGGTGTCCTGATGGAAGGCTTCGAGGTGGACCACTTGCACGTGCACATCTGGCCCGCCTATTCGATGGCGGACTTTGAGGTACACAACGTGGACCACAATCCGGATCCTGCCGTCATGGATGCCACGGCTGTGAAGCTCCGTGCGGCCTTGCGGGCGGCCGGCCATGAGAGCTTCGTTCCCGAGGACTAAGCCTTCCAGACAAGTTAAACCGGCGGTGCTGAATCAGCACCGCCGGTTGTTTTTAAGCCGGACCTAAGCTGACGCCAAGGCCTGGTTAAGCGCCGTTCGGATGCGTTTCTCGGAGACGGAGTAAGCCGTGCCCAACTCGACGGCGAAGAGGCTTACGCGCAGCTCCTCGATCATCCAGCGCACGCGGGTTAATTCCGAGCCTGCCCTGCGTCCAGGGAGCAACGCGGACACGGCGTCGTCGTAGTCATCCTCCAGTGCCTGGACGATGGCCATATTCAGTCCATCGCGCTGCACGTTGCCGGGAAGCTTCTCCAGCCGCTTCTCGATCGCCTGCAGGTACCGCGGAAGCTGGCTCAGCTGCGCGTAGCCCGTCTGTGCCACAAAGCCCGGAAAGACCAACTGTTCCAGCTGGCTTTTTATGTCATTGAGGGCGCTGATGAGCGGCAGGCTGGCACTGGCCTTCAGCTGCTTCTGGATCCGGCGAGTGCTCGCCAGGATGCGTTCGACGACGGCCGTCACCGTAAATACGGTATCGATCAGCTCAGCGCGGACTACTTCATACAACGCATCGAAGGCTTCCTTATCCCACGGCAGGGCCTCCGGCGTCAGCTTGTCGATGGCAGCGAGGGCGCAGTCAGCGATCAGGGCACTGACGGAGCCGTGCGGATTTTGGCTGAAGGTCAGCTTTTCGGTATTGCTGAGGTGCTCCAGCACGTACCGGTCCGGGGCAGGGATTCGAAGAGCCAGGAGCCGGATCACCCCGCCACGCATGGCCGCTTCCTGTTCCTGGCGGGTTTGGAAGACGCGGAAGGCTACAGAGGTACCCTCATCCACGATCGCAGGGAAGCCGGTGACGGCATGGCCCTTGACTGTTCGGGTTACTTGGCGTTGCACGGTCCCGAAGTCCCATTCAGTGATGCCACTGCGTTCGGCCACCGCTCCCTGGGCGGGTTGGGCGCCGGGGTGCGTGCCAGGATGCGCATCAGGACTGCTGACGGTCCCGGCCGCGGAACCGGCGGTCTTGCCGTTTGAGGCGCCGGGCGCTCCGGCTCTTGTGCCAGCCTTGCCGGGTGCCGTCGTCGCTGGTGTAGCACCGAGCGATTCGGCGATTGCCCGACGTGTGGCCGGGGCCAGTTTTTCCTGTAGTTGGGCAAGGTCCTTGCCTTCGTCGAGGACCTTGCCCTTGCTGTCCACCACCTTAAAGCTCACGCGAAGGTGGGGAGGCACTGCTTCCCAGTTCCATGATCCCGGTGGGATGACGTGTCCGCGGAGCCGGCGAAGAACCAGTTCCAGGGAGGGCTCAAGCTCGTCAGTGGCGGGATCGAAGTCTCTTTCCAAGGCCTCCGTAGCCTGCCGGGCGACGTCAGGGGCAGGCACAAAGTTCTTCCGAACCTGCTTGGGGAGGGATTTGATAAGCGCCGTGATCAGTTCTACGCGTTGTCCCGGGATCTGCCACCGGAACGGTGCGTCGTCGAGTTGGTTCAGGAACAACACCGGAACTTCGGCGGTGACACCGTCCGAAGGATTCGGAGCAGACCCAGGAGCCACAGGATGGAACTCGTAGCTAAGTGGAAGTTCGAAGCCCTTGTGCAGCCACGTTTTGGGGTAGGCGGAATCATCGAGGGCCTCGGCGTCCTCGCTCATCAACAGCGACTGGTCGAAGTCCAGCAGCCCAGGATCTGCTTGGCGTGCCTCCTTCCACCACTTATCGAAATGCCGTTCGGACACGACGTCCTGGCCCACTCTGGCGTCATAGAACTCGAACAGGGTTTGGTCATCCACCAGGAGGTCCCGCCGGCGCATCCTGGTTTCAAGCTCCTCGATCTCCTGCAGGAGCGCGCGGTTGCGGTGGAAGAACTTGTGATGGGTCTTCCACTCGCCTTCCACCAGCGCGTGACGGATGAAGAGTTCCCGGGACAATTCCGGATCGATGCGGCCATAGTTGACCCGACGGTTCGGGATGATGGGCACCCCGTACAGCGTGACCTTCTCGTGGGCCAAGACGGCCCCTTGCCGGGAGGACCAATGCGGCTCGCTGTAGGAGCGCTTCACGAGGTCCGGGGCTACTTGCTCCACCCACAAGGGATCGAACCTGGCAGCTACCCGTGCCCACAAGCGGCTCGTTTCCACCAACTCGGCGGCCATGACGAATGCAGGCGATTTCTTGAACAGGGCAGAACCGGGGAAAATCGCGAAGCGGCTGCCGCGGGCGCCGGCGTATTCGCGCTTGCGCTCATCAAGGAGGCCGATGTGGCTCAGCAACCCTGACAACAGGCTGATGTGGATTCCCTCATGGTTGCCTACGGGATCAGCTTCACGCCTATTGTCCAGTGTGATACCCAAGGGCTTGGCAAGTTGGCGGAGTTGCGTAAAAAGGTCCTGCCACTCGCGGACGCGAAGATAGTTGATGAATTCGTTGCGGCACAGCCGGCGAAACTGCGTTGAGGACATCTCGCGTTGCTTTTCCTGAATGTAGTTCCAAAGGTTGAGGAAACCGGTGAAGTCCGAGTTCTCATCGCGGAACCGCGCATGCTTCTCAGCAGCGAGTTGCTGCTTGTCGGTCGGCCGTTCGCGGGGATCCTGGATGGTAAGCGCTGCTGCCAGAATCATCACTTCGCGGACACAACCGCGTTTGCCGGCTTCGACAATCATGCGGCCGAGCCTCGGATCCACCGGCAGCTGGGCCAGTTTCTGCCCGACGGCGGTCAGGCCACTGCCGCTTCGACGGTTGCCGCGGGGATCCTTGGGCCCTGGGCTGCTCGAAGTTGCCGGGCTGAGGGCGCCTAGCTCGCGAAGGAGGGTGACGCCGTCGTTAATCGCGCGTGAATCAGGCGGTTCGACGAACGGGAAGTTCTCAACATCCTTGGGACCACGGGCAACGCCCATGGCCGTCATCTGCAGAATGACGGCGGCAAGGTTGGTCCGCAGGATTTCAGGGTCCGTGAACTGCGGGCGGGACTCATAGTCTTCTTCGGAGTAGAGACGGATGGCAATACCCTCGGAGACGCGTCCGCAACGCCCGGACCGCTGGTTGGCCGAGGCCTGGGACACACGTTCTATGGGGAGGCGCTGGACCTTGGTCCGGTGCGAGTACCGCGAGATGCGGGCCGTGCCGGTGTCGATCACATACTTGATGCCCGGGACAGTCAGCGAGGTTTCCGCCACGTTGGTGGCGAGGATGATGCGCCGCTTTCCACCGGGATTGAAGACCCGATGCTGCTCCTGCAGGCTCAGCCTGGCAAAGAGGGGCAGGACTTCCGTGCCTGCCAGGCGCCGGTTGCTCTGGATGCGGCCATTGATGGCCTCGGCGGCGTCGCGGATCTCGCGCTCGCCGGAGAAGAAGACAAGGATATCGCCCGGCGCTTCCTTGGCCAGTTCATCCACGGCGTCACAGACGGCATCCAGTGGGTCCCGGTCATCTTCCAGCTCGTCGTCGGAGCTGTCCTCGTCCGCACCGGCAGGTTGTGACAAGGGCCGATACCGGATCTCCACCGGGTAGGTGCGGCCGGAAACCTCGATGATGGGTGCGGGGGATTCCTCCGTGCCGAAGTGCTTGGCGAAGCGTTCAGGATCGATGGTGGCCGAGGTGATGATTATTTTCAGGTCGGGGCGCTGGGGGAGGACACGCTTCAGATAGCCCAGGATGAAGTCGATGTTGAGGCTGCGTTCGTGGGCCTCGTCAATGATGATGGTGCTGTACTTGCGCAGGAGTTTGTCCCGTTGGATCTCTGCCAGGAGGATGCCATCGGTCATGAGCTTGATCTTGGTCGATGCACTGACCTCGCCAGTGAACCGGACCTGGAAGCCAACTTCCTGGCCGATCTCGACGTCCAGCTCGGACGCGATGCGCTCTGCCACTGTCCTGGCCGCCAGACGTCGCGGCTGCGTGTGGCCGATCAGGCCTTTGTCGCCCAGGCCCAGTTCCAAGCACATCTTGGGGATCTGGGTAGTTTTGCCCGAGCCGGTTTCGCCGGCAATGATGGTCACCTGGTTTGCGGCGATCGCCGCCATCAGATCCTCGCGGCGCTCGGATACCGGCAGCTCAGCGGGGTAGGAAATATGAAGTGTCATGGCTGCTGCCAGTCTACTGTGGCTTCCTGTCAACGTCCGCTGTCGCTGTCACATGTCGGGCAGGCCCGGCTGCCGCGCCGCTGTCCTTAAAGGCCGCGGTGGAAGCGGGGCGCATAGAGACGCCCGTCGTTCGGGATCCTGGTGAATTCCCTGAAGGACGGGCGTCGGATGGACGGATCTTGGCTCGATGCTTCCAGTGGGCTGGTGGGCGGCTAGTAGATGCGGGGGTTCCAGTAGGGAGTACTTGGAGCGTCGAAGGCGCTCCAGGGTTCCTTGGAGTTGATGGGTGGGTTGTGGCCGCGTCCGTCCTTGAGAAGGGCGGTAACGGTGGCTGCGACGGCGGTGATGAGGACGATGAAGAGGATGATTCCGAAGATTTCCATGGCTTCAGTCTTCTCTTGGCGGCACCCAAGAAACAGTGGCAGAAATGCCCCATTTAGACAATTTTCTGCCACACTGGAGATATGTTGAAGTCAGTAGCCGTGATCGTTGTCCCCAACTTCTCGATCTTCGAGTTCGGTACGGCCTTTGAGGTCTTCGGAATCGATAGATCCGACCGTGGCGCAGGCGTACCTGCCTTCGACTTCAGGGTGTGCGCGCCGGAACCGGGGGACATCCGAATGAAGTCCGGCCTCTCCTTGCACGTCAACCTTGGACTGGAGGCTGCTGCTGATGCGGACCTTGTCATCATGGCGCCTTTCGGAAGGGACCAGGAGGTCCCAGAATCTGTCCTGGATGCACTGCGGGCGGCCCACGCCCGCGGCGCGTGGGTGATGTCCATCTGCTCCGGCGCATACGCCTTGGCCGGGGCCGGCCTGCTTGACGGCCGGCGCTGCACCACCCATTGGCACTACTCTCAGGATCTGGCGAGTCGATACCCCGCAGTGGTAGTGGATGAGAATGTCCTCTATGTACAGGATGGAACCATCATTACCAGCGCAGGGACCGCCGCCGGAATCGATGCCTGCCTCCATCTTGTCCGTGTAGAGCTGGGAGCAAACGTAGCTGCCGCGATTGCGCGCGACATGGTGGTCCCACCCCATCGCGACGGCGGCCAGGCCCAGTTCATAGACAGGCCTATGCCGCGCTGTGGTTCAGCGCCCATGGAGGAACTCCTGCGGTGGATGGTTGAACACCTCGACGAAGAACACAGTGTCAACGAATTGGCTGCCCGGCTGCATATGTCGCCCAGAACATTCGCACGCCGCTTCAGGGCGGAAACAGGGACAACACCCGCGGCGTGGTTGAACTCCCAGCGTGTGCTCCGCGCCCAGGAACTGCTGGAGTCCACGGAGCTCAACATCGATGAGATCGCGCGCGAAGCAGGGTTCGGGCATTCCGTTTTGCTGCGCCACCACTTCACCAAGGTGCTGGATACGAGTCCGCAGAGCTACCGGAGGGCCTTCCGCGGGCAATTGGCCGAGGCGATTTAGCGGCGGACCCCCAGACGGCCGCGGGGGCCGCGGGACTCCGAACCTTCAGCCTTGGCACACTCCACAAGTTCCTGCCAAGGCCCAGTGACTGCGCGCTCGGGTAGTGTCGCCCGCCGTTGGCCTGCCCTGATGGAGTACGTGAATCGATCTGGTTCGTCCAGAGTCCTGGCTTCGCTTTTGGCTTCGTCCCAGGGGCAAGCCTCAACGATCGGCATCCAGCGCTCTTTGTCATCATCCGACACTGCCTCCACGCTCCAGACGCGCGTCATCGCGGCTATGCCCCCGCTGCGCTGGACGGTGATTTTCATGACCGGCTACTTCTCGTTTTGACGAACTGGCGGAAAGCCAACGACGGCGGGACTGCCCGGGGCCGGACGGTCCCGCCAGCTGGTCTAAACCTTGACCTTCACAGTCTCCCACGCCTTCAGGACGGCGTCATGCTCTACTGAGCCGACGCCAAAAAGTTCTTCCGCAGTAGCCGCAGTCGCCTTGGCGAACTTGCCAAAGGTGCAGGCTGGCGGCAGGGACCCGCTGGTGAGTGTGCCGTACCAGATCTGCCCTGGCACACCCCATGCATTGCCGCCCAACTCTGCGGCAACAAGGTAGAAAGCCCTGTTGGGGATGCCCGAATTGATGTGTACTCCACCGTTGTCGGCACTGGTCCGAACGTATGTGTCCATCGAGTCAGGCTGCGGGTCCTTGCCCAGGATGTCGTCGTCGTAGGCGGTGCCCGGGGCCTTCATCGAGCGCAAGGCCGCACCTTGGACTTTGTCGGTAAAAAGACCCTCGCCGATCAGCCAGCTGGCTTGCTCCGTGGTTTCCTTCTTCAGGTACTGCTCCACGAGTACACCGAAGACATCTGACATGGACTCGTTCAGGGCACCTGCCTGGTTGCGGTAATTGAGCCCTGCCGTAAATTGCGTGACACCGTGGGCCAGTTCGTGGCCGATGACGCTCACTGACTTGGTGAAGCGTAGGAAAATCTCCCCGTCGCCATCCCCGAAGACCATCTGATTGCCATCCCAAAAGGCATTGTCGTACAGATTGCCGTAGTGAACGGTAGCGTCCAGGGCCAGGCCGGCGCCATCGACGGAATCCCGGCCGAAGATCTCTGCATAGAGTCGGTGGGTGCTGCCCAAACCGTCATAGGCCTCATCGGTAGCGGCGTCCCCAACTGGCGCAGCGCCCTCCTTGCGGACTACCCGGCCGGGCAGGTTTTCCGAGGTGTCGGCATCGTAGATGGTGCGCTTTGGCGGGCCGGGCTGTGCCGCCACTGCACTGGGCGGAGTAGAGGGTGCCGGGGCGGCACGAACAGCCTGGAGGTCCTTGATGTGCAGGAGTGATTCCTTTGCGGCCCGGGCAACAGCCCAAAGCCGTGGCTCGCTCTGGGCGGCAATCCTTCGAAGCATGTAAGGCGGAACGATTGAACAAATCACAGCAACCCCTTTTGGCTCTTGGCGACTGGCAACTGTGATCAGCCTAGGAGCGGGGGCTGACAATTTTGGCGAGTTCGCCCGGCAAGCCCTGAACTGATAGCGGCGACCCGGGTTGCGGCCCGGAGGGCGAGCTGGGCCGGGGCGTGATCTGGAACGCAAAAAATACCCCGCCAGTTGGACTGGCGGGGTATTTGTATGTGCCCTCGATAGGATTCGAACCTACGGCCTTCTGCTCCGGAGGCAGACGCTCTATCCCCTGAGCTACGAGGGCATCCGGGGTTCCCTCCGTTGCCGGTGGGACGTCCTAGAGCTTAGCAGCCACCTGGCCCCAAAAGAAAACGCGGCCATGATCTTTAGCGCCCTGCACGCTGCGGCGCTGCGGTACCCGCAGTTCAGTACCCGGCAAACGAGTCAACGTGTACGCGCCGCGCCCCTGCACCGTGCGCAGCGGCACGCAAGGAATCCACGCTCGCCGGGGAACCGGAGACATATACCTCGCGGGCCCCGATGTCCGGTACCAGCTCCTTCAGGCGCTGTGCGTCGATCCTGGAGGTTCCGGCGTCGTGCATGAAATCCGGGGGAGCAGAGCCGTCCGCGAGCCGGGCGATCACCTTTGCCCCGGACGCCTCCAATTGCTCACAGGCGGCGAGTTCATCGCGGCCTTGGGCAAGGTAGAGGACCACCGTGTCGCGGGCTGCGGCGTCGGACGCAAGGTGGGAAAGGAAAGGCGTGATGCCAATACCTGCGGCGATCAGCAGGACCGGCTTGGCGGCGTCGCGCGGGAGCAGGAAGTCTCCGCCAACCGCTGTGGCGGAAATCATGTCACCGGGCTTTAGCGCCAGCAACGTCTTCTTCGCGGTGGACAGGGGCCCGGCAGTTCCAACGCCGAAGGTCACTTCCGGAGCACCCGGGGGGCTGGTGATGCTGAAGACCCGGCGTCGGCCCTTGCCGTCGGACCCCGAATGCGGAAGGTTCAGCTCCATGAATTGCCCGGCCGCATAGCGGACAGGGCGCCGTGGCTCGAACCGGAACTCCCTGGTCCCCGGTGTCAGGGCCCGGGAACCCTTGAATGTCAGTTCCACGCGGCCCCGTTGGCCCAGGAAAAAGGCGATCAGGTTCCCCACCAGAAGCGCGAGTTCAGGCGAATTGGCCACGAAGCCCAGATTGTACGGAACCGCAAAGACAACGCCGACGACGCCGGCAAGTGCCAATTGCTGCCAACGGCGTGGGGGGAGAGTGAGGGGCTCAGTAAGCATGAAGCCGACGAAAAAAAGCAAGGGGCGCTGGGCCAACGGCTGCCACAGGGCCTGGCCGAAGGTCATGCCGCGGCCCAGCAATTCGACACAGACGATGCTGGTGGCCACCAGCAGGAAAACTGTTGCCATCAGCATTTTCCGTGTGCGGTACAGGACCGCCAGGACACCAGGAACAAGGAGCCACAACATGGCAGGCGTTGCGGCCCACCAGGTGGCTATGTTCAGTCCGGTCAAGCCCGTGATGAAAGCCCCCGCAGCCGCTGGGTTGAAAATGTGGCGCCCACGGAAAGCCAAAGCATATTTCGAAGCGCTGGCCAGGACACAAGCCAGTGCGACACCCAGCATGTCAGTGGCGACGAACGTGGGCCAGAACAGGAAGTACAGGAGCAAGCCGGTAATGAGTGAAGACTCCGAATGGGGCGTGGTCCGGAAAAGCAAGGCCAGCAGGCGGTTCGATCCATAGGTGAGCCCAAGGCACACGCACAGGTGAACCAGCATCTGCGGCAGGCCGAACGTCAGCCACCCCAGGACGTTCAGGAGCAGGCTGTAGGCCACCAGGACCCCGAGAACCCACAAAATCAGGCGGTACATGGTGAAGCGGCCCAACCAGGTGTCCAAACGCGACTTCATGGCATTCATGTGAACAGTCTCCCCTCAAAACCAGCCGAAAATGTGGCAGTCCCATTCGAAAACACCCGTAGCCAGGAAAAATCGAACTCAGCCTCAAGCGCGGCGGGTTCCACCATGAAGAGTGCCGTGGCCAAGGCATCGGCCACCATGGCGCTCGCGGCCATGGTCCAGGTGGCCACTGTCGTTTGGATGGGTTGCCCCGTGATTCCGTCCAGTACATGGTGCAGCCCGTCGCCCCACGCCCGGCGGTTGGACGCGGAGGCACAGAGGGCGGAATTGTCCAATTCCACGGTGCCGATCGCCTGCTTCGGGTTATAAGGATGCTCCAAGGCCACAGTGACGGGCAGGCTTCCGGAATGCAGCATGTCGCCGCTGCCATCCACCAGGAAGTCCAGGTAGCCAGCTGACCGGAGGACTTGGCCAAGCAGGTCCACGAGCTGTCCCTTTCCTGCGGCGCCAACATCCAATACCAGCGGAACCTTGCCCGAAACCGTGGTTCCCGACCATTCCAGGACGTCTTCCCACTTGGCAGCACCTTCAGGGGCGCCTGAAGGAACCAAGGTGTAACCGGCACTATATCCAAGACGGTTCAAGCTACTGCCGATCAGGGGTGTCATGGAGCCGCCACTGATCCGGTACAGCGCCTCGTAGACGTCGCGGAGGGCCACAGAGTGCCCGGGCAAGGAAATGCTGCCGGGACCGCGCTGCAGAGCGGACACCAGGGAGTCCTGCCTGAACCGTGAATAGGTATGGTCGTAATCCGCTACCGTCGCAAGCAGTTGGCGCTGCACTTCCGGCTCAAGCATCGACGACGACGAAATCTCCCAGTGCGTACCGATCCCCTCGAAGCTAAAGCGGCTCCAACCCGGATGCGGCATGGCTGCTACTTTGCCTGGGACTTGATCTGCTCCACGGCATCGTTGAAGCCGCCTGAGGTCAAAGAAGAACCGGCAACCTTGGAAACGTTGAGGTCGTCGATGTCTTTGCCAACGATCTGCGCCGCGATACCGCTGGCGAACTCGCCCTGGAACTTCCTGGTATTGGGGTTGGAGGGGTGGACGGTGATATTCACTGCCTCCACCTTGTCCCCGGCCAGCTTGAGCTGAACCCCAACAGTCTCCTGGCCGTTCGGCGATGTATATGTTCCATCGGCGCTGTACGTGCCGTCCTTGTACGTGGAGTCACCGTTTCCAGCCGAACCAGAGGAAGAAGGACTGGTGGTGGAAGCCTGGCCGCCATTCTGGGTAGCCGGAGTCTGGGTTGACGGGGCTTCCGTTGTGGGGGCACAGGCAGCTGCCGTCCCGATAATGGATACGCTGGCGAACCCGACGTAGAGGCTCTTGCGGAGTGGCGTAGTCATGTTCTGCTCGTTTCAACTGGACAAGATGTGATCAACATGCGGTCAACGGGATGGTGTCGGTCTGTGGATGACCCTTAAAGCCACCTCTTACGTCTTCACAACGTTGAAATCAGCGTAATGGTTCAGTCTGTGAGGGCCGCCAGCAGTTTATGTATAGGTGCTGTGTCCAAGATATCCACATAAACGAGCCTTAATTCCACGAGTTTGCGGGCCCCCGGTAGGCTGGATGGGTGACTCCCGAAGAACTCTCTGCTGCCATATCCACCTGCCTTAAGGACGCCGTCGCTGCCGGCGAAATCGCCTTGGCGGAATCCGCTGTCCCCGGAGACGTCCGGGTGGAGCGACCCAAGAACAGGGACCACGGAGACTGGGCCACCAACATTGCCCTCCAATTGGCTAAGCAGGCCGGCACGAATCCGCGCGAGTTCGCGGGAATCCTCAGCCATCGCCTCCAGGGAATCGCCGGCGTGACCGGAGTCGAAATCGCAGGTCCCGGCTTCCTGAACATCACCGTTGATGCTGCTACGGCAGGCGCGCTTGCCAAGGCAATCGTTGAGGCGGGTTCCACCTACGGGACCAACCAGGCGCTCGCAGGACATGTTGTGAACATGGAATTCGTTTCGGCCAACCCCACGGGACCCCTTCATATTGGCCACACCCGGTGGGCCGCCCTGGGCGACGCGATCGCACGCGTGCTGCGGGCCTCGGGAGCCGACGTCACCGCCGAGTACTACATCAATGACGCCGGTTCGCAGATGAACGTCTTCGCCAACTCAGTCCTTTCCCGGCTCCACGGCCGGGGCGTCCCCGAGGGCGGCTATCCCGGTGAGTACATTCGCGAACTCGGCGATGAAGTACTCAAGGCGCACCCGGATATCCGTGAACTCACAGACGAGGCTGCCCTGCCGGTCATTCGTGCTGCTGCCTACGAGGCACAGATGGCGGATATCAAAGCAACGCTGGCAGATTTCGGCGTGGAATTCGACGTCTTCTTCTCCGAGAAGGAACTGCACGACGCCGGTGCCATTGAATCTGCCGTTGCCCGGCTCCGCGAACAGGGCCACGTCTTCGACGACGGCGGCGCCGTTTGGCTGCGCACCACCGACTTCGGCGATGACAAAGACCGCGTCATGATCCGCGCCAATGGCGAACCGACATATTTCGCCGCCGATGCCGCGTACTACCTCTCCAAGAAGGACCGCGGTTTCACCGAGAAGATTTACCTTCTTGGAGCCGACCACCACGGCTATATCAATCGCCTCAAGGCGATTGCAGCGTGCGCTGGCGACGACCCCGAAGTAAACATTGAGGTCCTCATTGGACAGTTGGTGTCCGTCAACGGCGCCAAGTTGTCCAAGCGCGCGGGCAACATTATTGAGCTCAAGGACCTCATTTCCTGGTTGGGCAAGGACGCAGTGCGCTACTCCCTTGCCCGGTTCCCTGCCGACTCGCCGCTGACACTGGACCCGGAACTGCTCAAGAAGAACAGCAACGAAAACCCCGTGTTCTACGTGCAGTACGCCCATGCCCGCTCCAGGGGAACCGCGCGCAATGCCGCCGAGGCCGGGGTGGACCGGTCCGTATTCGACGCATCGCTGCTGGATCATGCCACGGAGAACGAGCTTCTCTCCTATTTGGGGAGCTACCCGTCAATCGTGGCCAAAGCAGCCGAGCTCCGCGAACCGCACCGCGTTGCCCGCCATCTTGAGGTCATCGCCGGTGCCTACCACCGCTGGTACGATGCCTGCCGTGTCTCCCCGCAGGGCGAGGAACCGGTGCTGGACGTGAACCGGACCCGTCTGTGGCTGAACGACGCCACCAGCCAGGTGCTGGCCAACGGACTCGGACTGCTAGGCGTTTCCGCGCCGGAACGGATGTAAGGCCATGACCACAAACACCGCACCAGATTCACCCCAGGCCTCTCCGCTTGCTCCTGAATGGCTGGCTGTCCCGGAGGACCTTAACGTCCTCCAGGCACCTATGTGGGCAGCCGGTGTGGAGAAGAACGACGCCGGTGAGGTCACCATTGACGGGATTTCAGTCAGCGACCTCAAGGCGCAATTTGGCACGCCACTCTTTGTGATGAGCGAATCCGACTTCCGTGCGCGTGCCCGTGCTTTCAAGGACGCCTTCGACGACGCTTTTGCTGACATCTGCGGGGGAGTGGATGTCTACTACGCGGGAAAATCCTTCCTGTGCACGGCTGTGGCACAGTGGGTAGCTGAGGAAGGCCTTCGCCTGGACACCTGTTCCGGGGGCGAACTGGCCGTTGCCGCCCGCGCCGGAATCCCTGGGGCCAATTTGGGCCTCCACGGCAACAACAAATCCGACGCGGAGATCAACCGGGCGCTGGATATGAGGGTGGGCCGCATCGTGGTGGACAGCCTCGATGAATTGGAACGCGTAGCCAAGATTGCTTCCAGCCGCGGCGAAACCGCCAAGGTCATGCTGCGCCTCACGCCAGGGGTGCACGCCCACACCCACGAATTCATCGCCACAGCGCACGAAGACCAGAAGTTTGGCCTCTCCATGGCGGAGGACTCCACCGAGGAAGCCGGCCTGTCCGCAGCTGAGGAAGCCGTTGCCGCCGCGACGTCATACCCGAGTGTGGAGCTCCTGGGGTTGCACTGCCACATCGGTTCCCAGATCTTCGAGGCGGACGGATTCGCGCTGGCCGCGGAAAAACTCCTCGGCTTTCAGGCAGCGATGCAGGCCAAATACTCCGTCGTCCTGCCTGAATTGGACCTCGGGGGCGGCTACGGTATCGCCTATACGCCAGAGGACACTCCCCGCCCTGCAGCTGAAATCGCGCAGGCGATGGCCGCCGTCGTGCGTTCAAAGTGCGCGGAACTCGGCATCGAAGCGCCCCGCGTTTCCATCGAACCCGGACGCGCGATCGTCGGGAGCACCACATTCACTTTGTATGAGGTAGGAACGCTTAAAACTGTTCGCGTGGACGTTCCGGGCACCGAAACAGGTCTTGAGAACGTTACGTATCCGCGTCGGTATGTGTCGGTGGACGGCGGAATGAGCGACAACGCCCGTCCGGTGCTTTACGACGCGGATTATTCGGCGATTTTGGCGTCCCGCGACTCCGATGCAGCTCCGCAACTGTCCCGCGTAGTGGGCAAACATTGCGAGAGCGGCGACATAGTTGTTAGAGATGTATATCTGCCCGCGGATGTGGCAGCCGGTGATTTGCTCGCAGTACCGGGTACCGGCGCATATTGCTGGGCCCTCTCCAGCAACTACAACTACCTGGCCCGGCCTGGCGTTGTCGCTGTGCGCGACGGAGCCGCCAGGCTCATTGTCCGCGGGGAAACCGAAGAAGATCTCTTGAACCGCGACATGGGAGTGGCGAATGTCTGAAGTGCGAACCCTGAAGGTGGCCCTGCTGGGCTGTGGCAATGTAGGGGCCCAGGTCGCGCGCATTCTTATTGACGACGCCGAGGCACTGGCCGCCCGCAGTGGCGCCCGCCTCGAGCTGTCCGGTATTGCCGTGCGCAACCTCGACTCGCCGCGCGACGTCGAACTGCCGCGTGAACTCTTTACCACGGACGCCGAGACCCTCGTCAAGGACGCAGACCTCGTGATCGAACTCATGGGCGGCATCGAACCCGCGCGTACGCTCATCGTCACCGCCATCCAGAATGGCGCCTGCGTTGTCACCGGCAACAAGGCACTGCTCGCGCAAGATGGCCCCACTCTCTACGAAGAGGCTGACAAGGCCGGCGTTCAGCTGTCCTACGAAGCTGCGGTTGCCGGTGCTATTCCCATCCTGCGCCCGATCCGCGACAGCCTCTCCGGCGATCGCATTACGAGGGTTCTCGGGATCGTGAACGGGACCACCAACTTCATCCTTGACCAGATGGACAGCACTGGCGCACAGTTTGCGGACGCCCTTGCCGAAGCCCAGCGGCTCGGTTATGCCGAAGCTGATCCCACTGCCGACGTCGAGGGCCATGACGCAGCGGCCAAGGCAGCGATCCTGGCATCGTTGTCCTTCCATACAAGGTTCTCCCTGGACGACGTCTACTGCGAAGGGATCACCAAGGTCAGCGCTGCGGACATCGCTTCGGCCAAGGAAGCCGGCTTCGTCATCAAGCTTTTGGCCATCGCTGAGAAAATCGAAGCCTCAGGGAACGGCAGTGGAATTTCGGTGCGCGTGCACCCCACCCTCCTGCCGCGCGAACACCCGTTGGCAGCAGTCCGTGGCGCATTCAACGCAGTCTTCATCGAAGCCGAAAACGCTGGTGAACTGATGTTCTACGGCCAGGGTGCCGGGGGGACTCCCACTGCCTCTGCTGTGTTGGGCGACCTCGTCTCCGCTGCCCGGCGGTTGGTCCTTGGCGGCCCCGGCCGCACGGAAACAACTACCGGTCATGTTCCGGCACTGTCCATTGATGCCTCCACTACGAGTTACTACATAGGTCTGGATGTAGCAGACCAGGCAGGTGTGCTGGCTCGCATCGCCCACATTTTTGCGGAGAACGGCGTATCCATCGAGATCATGCGTCAAACGATCCACCGCGATGCCGCCTCGAATGTTGAGTCGGCCGAGCTGAAAATCGTGACGCACCGTGCATCCGAAGCTGCACTCGCAGCAACCGTCGAGGCCGTCAAGGGCCTTGACGTCATCAATTCTGTGACATCCGTACTGCGGGTAGAAGGGGTCTAAGTGGCTCACCAATGGCGCGGAGTAATCCGCGAATACGCTGATCGTTTGCCTGTAACGGAAGCCACGAAGGTCATCACCCTCGGCGAGGGCGGCACCCCGCTCGTCCACGCACAGAAGCTTTCCGAGCTGACCGGCTCGCAGGTGTACCTGAAGGTCGAAGGCATGAACCCCACGGGTTCCTTCAAGGACCGGGGCATGACCATGGCTATGACGGCAGCCGTCGAAGCCGGCGCCAAGGCTGTTGTATGTGCTTCCACCGGCAACACCTCGGCCTCGGCCGCGGCTTACGCAACGGCCGCAGGCCTCAAGTGCGCTGTACTGGTCCCCGAAGGCAAGATCTCCATGGGCAAGCTCAGCCAGGCAATCGCGCACGGCGCCACGCTGCTGCAGGTGGACGGCAACTTCGACAACTGCCTGGACATCGCCCGCAAGCTGGGCGAGTCCTACCCGGTCTTCCTGGTGAACTCGGTCAACCCTGCCCGTATCCAGGGCCAGAAGACCGGTGCCTTCGAAGTTGTGGACTCCCTGGGCGATGCCCCGGATATCCACGTTCTGCCCGTGGGCAATGCCGGCAACATCACTGCCTACTGGAAGGGATACAAGGAGTACGCCGCTCCCTTCGAGACCGCCAACGGCACACTGCCGGCCGTCTCCAGCAAGACGCCCATCATGTGGGGTTTCCAGGCTGCGGGTGCAGCGCCGTTCGTTGCAGGGCACCCGATCACTGAACCAGACACCATTGCCACTGCCATCCGCATCGGCAACCCGGCATCATGGGACACTGCTATCGCCGCCCGTGACGAATCCGGTGGCCTGATTGAAGCTGTCACGGATGAGGAAATCCTGGACGCCCACCGTTGGCTCTCTTCCAAGGAAGGCGTCTTCGTTGAGCCCGGCTCGGCTGCCGGCGTGGCAGGCCTGATCAAGAAACACGCTGCTGGTGAGGTTCCGTCCGGCAAGACCATCGTCATCACCGTTACCGGCCACGGACTGAAGGACCCCCAGTGGGCCCTCCGCACGGAGGACGGCAGCGATGTCCAGCCGGTCAAGGTGTCCAACGACGTCGTAACCGTTGCCGCGGAACTGGGACTGGAAGAAAAATAAGAGTGGAACAAACGCAGCCCACCGCGACCGATCGTAGACTCGTCGCGGCAGGCCAGCGGCTGACCGTCAAGGTCCCCGGTACGAGTGCCAACCTGGGTCCCGGCTACGACAGCCTCGGCTTGGCCCTTTCAATTTATGACACCTTGACGGTGGAAACGCTCACCACCGGAGAGCTCGAGTTCGAGCTCTCCGGTGAGGGCGCCGATACCCTTCCGCGCGACTCCAGCCACTTGGTGGTGCGTGCGATCGACCTTGCCTTGGAACGTTTGGGTTTCCGGCACTCCGGGCTAAGGATCACTGCTGACAACGTCAATCCGCATGGACGCGGGCTCGGTTCCTCAGCTTCCGCAGTTGTAGCCGCCGTTACTGCCGCCAATTCCTTGGTTCCGGAAGAGGCGCAGCAGGACCTTGACTGGATCCTGCAGCTGACCAGCGAAATGGAAGGCCACCCGGACAACGTCGCCCCCGCCATTTTCGGCGGGCTGGCGCTGTCATGGCAGGACAGCGAGCAGTACAGCAGTACGCGTGCTGAGGTGGCCCAATCCGTGGTTCCCGTTGTGGCGGTTCCGGATTATGAACTCTCCACCGAAACTGCCCGCGGACTTTTGCCCGCGTCTGTGGGCCACCATGCTGCGGCGATGAACTCCGGACGTGCAGCGTTGCTGATCCACGCGTTGACCACGCAGCCGGAATTCCTGCTGCCCGGTACCGAAGACTACCTGCACCAGAGCTACCGTGCCGAAGCGATGCGGCCCAGCGCGGACCTACTTGCGGCACTGCGGACGGCCGGTCACGCTGCCGTGGTTTCCGGTGCCGGTCCTACTGTCATGGTCCTGGCCAACGGCCCCGGCGAAGCGGCAACCGTTGTCGAATTCATCGAGGCGTTTACTGCCACCAACACACCCAACGTCGGTTGGCGCGTGATGACGCTGGCTGTGGACGTTGAAGGTGCTAGAGTGGAAGTGCACCGGCGGTAAAGCCGCGGGCAGTTCCCTGATTTTGGATCTTGGCGGTTTCGCTGTTCCTTTCGTCAACTGTGCCAACGTCTGGCGGTGCCGTCTCCTTCCGGCCTGTCTCAGGTGCCGCAGAACTCTCTCTGTTCCCTGAATATTCAGTCGGCTGTCCGGGCAACTGGGTTCAGTGAAGACGATCAGTATCCGGCCCTGTTGGCCACAATCCATCAGGCACGGCCGAAATCACCGGCTGCAGATCTGAACTGCAGCCCAGAACAAATCATCGCGTCCAGCTCTCGCTCTGGACGCCGTCGAGGGGGAAGGATCCTTCGTGACAGAAACCACTGAGCTGGCTTCAGCTGTGGACACAACAACTTCTGCTGCTGAGTCGTCAACAGCAGCAACCACCAAGAGCAGCGGCCTTGCAGGCCTTAAGCTCGCCCAGCTCCAGGCTCTTGCCAGCCAGCTGGGGATCTCCGGTGGGTCCCGTATGCGTAAGGGGGACTTGGTTACTGCCATTTCCGCCCATCGTGCAGGGACTTCTACGGCCAAGGCCCCGGCCAAGGCGTCGACGAAGGCTGCCACCGCGCCCAAGGCAGCCCCGGCTGCCGAGGCCAAGGTTGCGGAGAAGAGTGCTCCTGCCGCTGAAGTGGTCACGGAAGCGCCGGCCCAGGAAGCCCCCCGTGGACGTGGACGTGGCCGTAGCCGCCGCGCCACCAGCGATGGCGTCGTTGCCGCGGCAGAGGCTGCTGCACCTGCTGAAGCGCCGGCCGCGCCGGTGTCAGAGCCCGAGGCAGCACCGGAAGGCAGCGAAGCCGCCACCGAGCGTCGCCAGCCCCGCACCCGTAACCGTCGTCGCAGCGAGACTGCTGCAGCTCCGGACGAGACTGCAGAAGCCCCGGCCGCCGAGCAGCGTCCCGAGCGCACGGAACAGCGTGCTGACCAGCGTGGCGAGCGGACCGAACAGCGCGAACAGCGCGCCGAGCGTACTGACCAGCGTGAACAGCGTGCCGAACGTACGGAACAGCGTGCCGAGCGTACTGACCAGCGTGAACAGCGTGCCGAACGTACGGAACAGCGCGAACAGGCCGACTCTGGCGATCAGTCGCGTGAACGTCGTGACTCCCGCGGCCGCCGCGAGGAAACCAACGATCTCGAAGATACGGGCAATCGCCGCAACCGCAGGAACCGCCGTGATCGCAACGATCAGAACGAGCGCAGCGACCGTCGTGGCGGTCAGGAGAGCCGGGACGGCAACACCCGCAGCGACCGCTTCCGCGACCGCAACGAACGGCGCCGCGGCCGTGCGCAGGGGCCGGATGTTGATGACATCGAGGTTACCGAAGACGACGTCCTGCTTCCCGTAGCAGGCATCCTGGACGTCCTGGAGAACTACGCATTCATCCGGACTTCCGGCTACCTCCCCGGCGCGAACGACGTCTACGTTTCGCTGGCACAGGTCAAGAAGTACAACCTCCGCAAGGGAGATGCCGTCGTTGGCGCCATCCGTGCGCCACGCGAAGGTGAAGACCGCAACCAGCAGTCGTCTCGCCAGAAGTTCAACGCCCTCGTGCGTGTTACTTCGGTCAACGGCAAGACTCCTGAAGAGCTCAAGGACCGCGTCGAGTTCGCCAAACTCGTGCCGCTGTACCCGTCCGAGCGCCTGCGCCTGGAAACCGACCCCAAGAAGATCGGTCCCCGTGTCATCGACCTCGTGGCTCCGATCGGCAAGGGCCAGCGCGGCCTGATCGTCTCCCCGCCCAAGGCCGGAAAGACGCTCATCCTGCAGTCCATTGCGAACGCGATCACCACCAACAATCCTGAGGTCCACCTCATGATGGTCTTGGTCGACGAACGTCCCGAAGAAGTCACGGACATGCAGCGCACCGTCAAGGGTGAGGTCATTGCCTCCACCTTCGACCGTCCCGCAGATGACCACACCACGGTTGCCGAGCTCTCCATCGAACGCGCCAAGCGCCTCGTTGAAATGGGCATGGATGTGGTGGTCCTCCTGGACTCCATGACCCGCCTGGGCCGCGCCTACAACCTGGCAGCACCGGCCTCCGGCCGTATCCTGTCCGGTGGTGTGGACTCCGCAGCGCTCTACCCGCCGAAGCGCTTCTTCGGTGCTGCCCGCAACATCGAAAACGGTGGCTCGCTGACCATCCTGGCAACGGCTCTGGTCGAGACCGGCTCCAAGATGGACGAGGTTATCTTCGAGGAGTTCAAGGGCACCGGCAACATGGAGCTCCGCCTGTCCCGCCAGCTGGCAGACAAGCGAATCTTCCCGGCCGTGGACGTCAACGCGTCCGGCACGCGTCGCGAAGAGAACCTGCTCTCACCGGAAGAAGTCAAGATCATGTGGAAGCTGCGCCGGGTCCTTTCAGGCCTTGAGCAGCAGCAGAGCCTTGAGCTGCTGACGAACAAGATCCGGGAGACGCAAAGCAACGTCGAGTTCCTCATGCAGGTTCAGAAGACGACGCTTGGAGCGAAGTCGGACAACGACAAATAGCTGCTCTTACCGCTCAAAATATGCCGGCCCCGCCCCTTCGCCGGGTGGCTTGCGATCTACGATCCCAAGCCACCCGGCTCCGGGAGGCCCGAAGCCACTCCCTGGCCGGCATATTTTGAGCGGTCTTTGTTTAAACGGAGATCCTTGGCTCGGCACCACGAGTGCTCAGCGCGGCGTGTGTTGGCACAGCCGACGAGGGCTGTACGTAGCCCCTCGTCGCACTTATTAGACTTGTTGAAGTCGAAAGAGGTTTGAAAATGTTTGAGTCCGTTCAGGGATTGCTTGATGAACATGCTGCTATCCAGGCGCAGTTGAGTGATCCTGCTGTTTATGCCGATCAGTCTGCTGCCCGGAAACTGGGGCGGCGTTCTGCCCAGCTCCAGGGCATTGTGGAGGCGTACAACAAGTGGCGCGGACTCAATGACGACCTCGAGGCCGCCAAGGAAATGGCTGCCGAGGATCCCGATTTCGCCGCAGAGGTGGAGGTGCTGCAGGAGCAGATTCCTGCTGCCCAGGAGAAGTTGCGCCGTTTGCTGATTCCCCGTGATCCTGACGATGCCCGCAACGTCATCCTTGAGGTCAAGGGTGGCGAAGGCGGCGACGAAGCTGCGTTGTTCGCCGGCGACCTTCTGCGTATGTACATGCGTTACGCCGAGTCCCGGGGTTGGAAGACCGAGATGATATCCGCCACGGAGTCTGACCTGGGTGGGTACAAGGACGTGTCCGTGGCCATCAAGGGCAACTCGAACGATCCCGCGGAGGGCGTCTTTGCGCGGTTGAAGTTCGAGGGCGGCGTGCACCGGGTACAGCGCGTTCCGGTTACAGAGTCGCAGGGCCGTATCCACACCTCCGCAGCCGGTGTCCTGGTGCTGCCGGAAGTGGATGAACCCGAAGAACTGGAAATCAACCAGAACGACCTCAAGATCGACGTCTACCGTTCCTCCGGTCCCGGCGGCCAGTCCGTCAACACCACCGACTCCGCAGTTCGCATCACCCACTTGCCTACGGGCATCGTGGTGGCCATGCAGAACGAAAAGTCGCAGTTGCAGAACCGCGAAGCCGGTATGCGCGTGCTTCGTGCCCGGCTACTGGCCCACCAGCAGGAACAGATCGACGCCGCCAACTCCGAACAGCGCAAGTCGCAGATCCGTACGATGGACCGCTCGGAGCGCATCCGCACCTATAACTTCCCGGAAAACCGGATCGCGGACCACCGTACCGGGTATAAGGCCTACAACCTCGACGCCGTGATGAATGGTGATCTGGAACCGGTCATCCAGTCGGCGATTGAAGCCGACGAGCAGTCGCGCCTGGACGCCCTGGGCGAATAGCAGAGCACCGCCAGCTCCCGATTTCCAGCTGTCAGGGCATAGATATGACGATTTTCCCAGGCCAGAGCCTCGCGGACGCCGTTCGCGAGGCCACTGCGGTTTTATCCGACGCCGGAGTCCCCACCCCGCGCGTCGATGCAGAACTTCTTGCGGAGCACCTGTTGGGCGTGGGGCTGGGCCGGTTGCGGGCAATGCTCCTGGGTGATTCGGCCGCACCTGAAGGCTACGCCGAACTGGTGGCTGAGCGTGCCGGGCGCGTCCCGCTTCAGCACATCACCGGCGTCGCGTATTTCCGCCACCTTGAGCTGCGGGTGGGCCCTGGCGTATTCATCCCCAGGCCCGAAACGGAATCCGTTGTCCAGCTTGTCATCGACCACGTGGCCGGAATGTCCCACCCCAAGATCGTGGACCTCGGAACCGGTTCCGGAGCCATTGCCGGTTCAATCGCCCAGGAGGTTCCAGGGGCTGAGGTCCATGCCGTGGAGTTCAGCACTTTAGCCCATGCCTGGGCCAGCAGGAACCTTGAACCGCTGGGCGTCCACTTGGTCCAGGGAGATCTTAGGGATGCCTTGCCCGAGCACAACGGCTCCTTTGACGTTGTGGTGTCCAATCCTCCGTACATCCCTGCCGAAGCCATCCCGAACGAGCCGGAAGTTGCGCTGCATGATCCGCCCGAAGCACTGTACGGCGGGGGAGCGGATGGCATGGAACTCCCGACGGCGGCAGCTGCCACCGCGGGCCGCCTCCTGAAAGCCGGCGGCTACTTCGTGATGGAACACGCAGAAGTCCAGGCGGAATGGATCACCGGCATGTTGCGTCGAGCGGGACGTTGGCAGGACATCACAACGCACTTTGACCTCAACGGCAAGGAACGTGCCACGAGCGCGGTGCTGGCAAACAAGGCTTCTGATGAGTGAAAGAATAGCGCTGTGACCACAACCTACAATTGCACTTCCGATGACCAGCGGGCTGAAGGACTTCAGCACGCGCAGCGTGCCATCAGCGAAAAGAAGTGCATCGTGCTGCCGACGGACACCGTGTACGGCATTGCAGCTGACGCCTTTTCCCCCTTGGCCGTGACAATGTTGTTGGCTTCCAAGGGCCGTAGCCGGCAAATGCCCCCTCCGGTCCTGATTCCGCGCATCAATGCCCTGGACGGACTCGCGAGCGATGTATCCGCCAACGCCAGGGCCTTGGCGCAGGCGTTCTGGCCCGGTGGATTGACGCTCATCCTCCACGCCCAGCCGTCTTTGGATTGGGACCTGGGTGATACCAAGGGCACGGTGGCCCTGCGGATGCCCGACGACGAACTCGCACTGGAGCTCCTGGGCCTTACCGGCCCGCTGGCTGTGTCATCGGCCAACCGCACGGGCCAGGAAGCAGCACAGACCGCTTCAGAGGCGCGGCTCCAGCTCGCAGATTCCGTGGAAGTTTACCTTGAAGGCGGCTTCCGGCCCGTGAAGGGTACTGCTGCACTGCCTTCCACCATCGTGGATGCGACCTCCGAACCCTTCCGGGTGGTACGTCAGGGCGCCATCTCCCTGGAACGCTTGCGTGAAGTTGTTCCTTCCGTCCTCGGCGTTGACGAGCCTGTACCTTCTGTTGCTCCGGCGGCAGAAACCGCGGCAGCAGCACAGGAAAATCCTGTCTCCGAAGCGGCCACGGCGCAGGACGCACCTGTCGAAGTAACGGAAGCACCCGCCGTCGAGGATCCGGCGCCTGCTGTATCAGCATCGGCACCCGACGCCCCACGTGAAGCCAAACCCGAATGATTCCGGAACGCCAGCGCGTCCCCGTCCTTGACGTAGACGCGACTCCGCTGCGCGTCAATGAATTGATCGATGCACTGGACGCACTCATCTCCACCGGAACCACCCGCACTGTGCTCGGACACAATCTTCACAGCATTACGCTGTTCCACTCGTGCGCAGATTTCCGTTCACTTTACGATCAAAGCTCGATCGTCCTCCTCGACGGCGCCCCGGTAGCCATGCTTTGGGGCTTGGCCCACAAACGGCAACTGAAGCCCCTGGGACAAGGCCCCATGGCCTACCGGCTTGGATCCATGGACTGGATCCCGGCTCTTGGGGGAGTGAAGGGGCTGGAACGGGTGGCCGTGATCGGCGCCGGACGGGCGGCAAATACGCAGGCGGTGGCCCGGCTGCGCACCATCATTCCTGATGCGACGGTAGATGGAATGCCCGGCGAAGGATGGGACGATGCCTTGGAAATGGCTGTCGTGGAGTGGTTGGACCGCTTCCGTCCTCAACTGGTGCTGCTGGGCCTGGGCATGCCGCTCCAGGAGACGGTGCTGCATCGGCGACTCACTCAGTTTCCGCCCGCTGTGTATTGTGCCGTTGGCGGTGCCATTGAACAGGTGGCCGGCGTCCAGAAGCTCGCGCCGCGTTGGCTCGGGCGCCTTGGGCTCGAATGGGCGTGGCGCCTGGTTCTCCATCCGGGCCGTGTTGCCTACAGAGTTTTTGTTGAACCGTGGAAGTTGGCGGGCCTGTTGATTCGGCGCCACTTCCAGCCATCCCAGACCAAAGGCAAGTAAATGATGTCCAAACCCGTTGTGGTCGCCGTTGTGGTGACCTATAACCGGCGTGAACTCCTTGAGACCACCTTGGCCGGAATCACCGCCGGGACCGAGGTGCCGGACGCCGTCGTCGTCGTGGACAACGCGTCCACAGACGAAACTGCGGAATTCCTCAGGGCCTATCGGGGCCCTGTGCCCACGGACGTTGTTACGCTCAACGCCAATGTGGGCGGCGCCGGGGGATTTGTTGTGGGCATGGAGCGCGCAGTCCTGGACCACGGTGCTGACCACGTCTGGATCATGGACGACGACACCGAACCGCAGCCCGGCGCACTTCGCGAGGCGCTGGATGTGTCCGAGGCTTATGAACAGGAAACCGGGGAAGCTCCCGCGTTCATCGCCAGCCGGGTGGTGTGGACGGATGGTCGCGACCACCCAATGAACCGCATGCGTCCACGCATCGGTGCCAGCGAGGCGGCGCGCAGCACGGCTGCCCGGCTCGGAGCGGTTCAGATCCGCAGCGCATCCTTCGTCTCTGTCCTGATTCGCGCTGACGAGATCCGGCGTCACGGACTGCCCATTGCCGATTACTTCATCTGGAACGATGACCTCGAATACACGGCCAGGGTTTCGCGCCGGGGAACTGCCCTGGCTACCAATGCGTCGATTGCCAGTCATCACACCAAAGTGTTTGGAGATGCAGGGGCGGACCCCGGCCCCCGGTTCTACTACGAAGTTCGTAACAAGCTCTGGGTCTACACGAGATCCAACGCCCTGGCTCCTTGGGAAAAGGTCCTCTTTACGGGAGCTTCGCTACGCAATTGGGCCAAGACCATTGCTGCGTCGTCAAACCGCAAGGTACTGCTTGATGGCTTGTTCAAGGGCCTGCGCCATAGTTTGAGGGCGCCCCGGTCCAATGCCGAAGTGCTCAAGGGGATCTACGCCCTGCGTAACGTCCAGGAGCCTGCCAGGTAGAAGCCGGCCGCGTGGCTACAGCACATCAGCTGTAGTTTTGCGGCTGCGTCACGCCGGTGGCCACGACCATTGGCATTAGTATCGTGACTAGAGTCCACAGAAATCCCAGCATCATTTGGCACAGCCGGTGCAGGCATGGCGACGGAGTAGTTCCATTTATCGACAGACAGAAATCCACACCTTGACCTGCCCGGAACTACACGGCTTTCCAGCGATGCACCGGCTGCATACGTTGATCCGTGCAGCTGATTCCGGCATTGTGCTGCTTTCCGGAGCCGCGTCATGATTATGTACCTGCTGATGGCGCTCACGGCTGCCTTGGTGTCCTATGCCGGCACGTGGGGAGCCCGCGTACTCGGAAACAAATTACGGCTTTACCGTCCCATCCGCAGCAGGGACATGCACTCCGCACTCATCTCAAAACTGGGCGGGCTTGGCATCTTTGCAGGCTTTTTTGTTGCCCTTGTGGTGGCAAGCAACTCGTTCTTCGTGAAGGACATATTCAGGCATAACGATGCTCCGTGGGGCATCTTGGCCGGAGCAGTCGTGATCGTCGCAGTGGGGGTCGCGGACGACATCCTCGATATCCGCTGGTGGATCAAGCTCCTGGGGCAGGCAGCAGCGGCTTTCATCGTCGCCATTTGGGGTGTGAGGATGTCCGTGGTTCCGTTCATCCCCGAACCGATCGTGATTGAATCCGAGCTCGTCCAGATTGTCCTGACAGCAGGGCTGATTGTTACCACCATGAACGCCGTCAACTTCATTGATGGGCTGGATGGATTGGCTGCCGGTGTAGCCACCATAGGCGGCGGGGCCTTCTTCCTCACCGCGTACTGGGTTCATCGGAACAACCCATCCACTGACAATTCAGACCTTGCGACACTCCTGATGGCGATCCTGGTGGGCGGCTGCATAGGATTCCTGCCGCACAACTGGTTTCCTGCCAAGATCTTCATGGGGGACTCCGGTGCCATGCTCATCGGTCTCCTCATGGCTTCAGCCGGCGTAGTGGCAACGGGGCAAATCGGATCCGGGCTCTATGACCGCGCCAACGGCATCCCGACGATCATCCCGATCCTCCTGCCGTTCGCCGTGCTGTCCCTTCCGCTCCTGGATTTCGGAATGGCAGTGGTTCGCAGGACCGCCCGGGGACAGTCTCCTTGGTCCGCAGACCGTGGGCACCTCCATCACAAGCTGGTGGACCTCGGCTACTCGCACCGCACCGCCGTCGTCATGCTTTATGTCTGGACGTGCATCCTGGCGTTCGGCGGGGTGGCGTTCGCAGTGTTCCCCTGGCAGATTGTGTTGATCGTGGTGGTTGTTGCTGCTCTCGTCATGGCCGCTGTTACCGCATGGCCGTACTTCACGCGGAATACCGAGGGCCCGGGGGAGCGCTCATGACTTCCGGTTATGGTCACAGTTCTATCTCATGTAGAATTCTTTCTGCGGACAGTCACTCGCCCGTAACCCCACTTTGAGAATATGGCACCCGTGCCACGAGGATTGGTATCCCCATGACATCCAACGCCGATTCCGGACGCCCGTCCGGTAAACGTGCTGTTGGAGTTTCCGGGGAAACCTCCAACCTGTGGCTGCGCTTGCTGCTCTTGAGCTCCGCTGCTGCTCTGGCCGGATTGCTCGTGACGAGTATCGTCGCAGCGTTCATGAATGGTGGCCAAGGTGCGCTTTCAGCAGCATTCGGTGCCGCGCTGGTCATGCTCTTCTTTGCGATCAGCCTTCTGATCGGTCATTTCGTTGGCCGCAATAATCCTTCCGGCGCGGTCGGCCTGTTCGTGGCGACGTACTTCGTAAAAGTCGTCGGCTTTGCCGTGATCCTCTTTGTGATCGGTACTCCTGCCTGGTTGCACGGCCGATGGTTCGTCATCGGCGCAGTTGTGGCTGTCATCCTTTGGCAGTCTGCAGAGATTTACGGTTTCAGCAAAGCCCGCCTCCAGATCTACAACGATCCTGCGGATGGGAAGGGTGGTACGGATGTCTCTGCGTAAGCGCAAGTCCCAGCTGTCAAGCCACACTCCGTCGCAAGGTTCGGCCAACGATTCTGCCGACGCCGGAAACGATGGTGGATACAACGCCGGCATCGCCGTCTTCAGCTACATCGTTGGCGGGATCATTGTCTGGAGTTTGATAGGCTGGGGTCTGGATAATCTGTGGGGGACCCGCTGGATTGTGCTCCTTGGCGCTCTGCTGGGAGCCGCAGGAGGGTTCTATCTTTCCCATATGCACGGCCTCACCAGGCAAAGCTCTTCTTCTGGCGAGAGCAACGCAGACAGCGGTCCGTCCACGGACGGGGACAGTAATGCCAAATAATTTCACACGGAATATGGATGCGTCGAGCGCGTCCGGCTTCCAACCAATGCCCAATGATGGACACAGCAGAGAGGAAACGCGTTGATCGCGCTTGCGCTCCCCGCCCAGGATTCGGGGTCATTCACCCCACCCGGAATCGACGAAATGCACCTGCCGGCAATCCTGCCTTGGGGTGCGCACGATGGCTTCTCCAAGCAGATGCTGCTGGTGATCCTTTCGGTCGTCATTATCGCTACATTCTTCATCCTCGCTGCACGTAAGCAGCAGCTGGTTCCCGGCAAGCTGCAGTTCGCAGGCGAAATGGCCTATGGCTTCGTCCGCAACAGCATCGCCAAGGACATCATCGGCGGCAAGGACTTCATCAAGTACGTCCCGCTGTTGTTCAGCTTGTTCTTCTTCATTCTGGTGAACAACATCTACGGCGCCATCCCGCTGATCCAGCTCCCGAGCTTCTCGCACGTTGGCGGCGCCTATGTGCTGGCCGGCATCGTGTACTTCACCTGGATTGCCATTGGCATCAAGAAGAACGGGCTGAAGTATTTCAAGCTCGCAACCGTTCCCTCCGGTGTGCCGTGGTACATCCTGCCGATCGTTGTTCCGATTGAAATCATCTCCAACTTCCTGGTCCGCCCCGTTACGCACAGCCTCCGTCTGTTCGCGACCATGCTGGCCGGCCACCTGATCGTCATGCTCGCCGGTTCCGGTATTGAGTTCCTGATCATGCAGGAGAACGTCCTTTTGAAGGGCACCTCGGTTCTCGTCCTTGTTGGCGCTATCGCCATGTACATGCTCGAGGCCCTCATCATGGCCCTGCAGGCCTACGTGTTCACGCTGCTGACCGCGATCTACATTGAAGGCGCCCTGCACGCCGACAGCCACTAGGCTCAAAAACTTCCCCTTGAGGGGATTGAAGTAAACCAAACAACCTGCCACATGGGTGGCATCTTGAAAGGAAAAAAATGGAAGGCAATCTCAACCTCGTAGGTTACGGTCTGTCCGCAATCGGCGGTGGTATCGGTGTGGGTCTCGTATTCGCGGCTTACATCAACGGTGTTGCTCGTCAGCCGGAAGCTCAGCGCGTGCTGCAGCCGATCGCATTCCTTGGTCTGGCACTGACCGAAGCTCTTGCCATCCTCGGCCTCGTCTTCGCTTTCGTTCTCTAGTCTTCGACTTTCGAACAAAGCGAATTCCGCAACCGAGTAGATAGGACGGGTGAAATATGAATCAGCTGATCATCTCAGCCGCCACTGAAGGCGAAGAGGCCGCTAACCCTCTCGTTCCCAATGTTTGGGAAATGGGCGTCGTCCTCGTCGGCTTTGCTGTCCTCCTGTACATCGTGGTCAAGTTCATTGTCCCGATGTTCGAGAAGACCTTCGCAGAGCGCGCCGAAGCGATTGAAGGTGGCATCGCAAAGGCAGAAAAGGCACAGGCCGAAGCTTCTGCAGCTCTTGAAGAGTACAAGCAGCAGCTCACCGACGCCCGCGCCGAAGCCAACCGGATCCGCGAAGAAGCACGCGCTGAAGGCGCCCAGATCCTCGCGGACCTCAAGGCCAAGGCTGCTGCCGAGTCTGCCCGCATCACCGAGCAGGCACACGCTGCCATTGAGTCCGAGCGCCAGGCAGCCGTTGTCTCGCTTCGCTCAGAGGTTGGCACTTTGGCTACCACGTTGGCTGGCCGCATCGTTGGTGAAGCACTCACTGATGATGAGCGTGCCGCACGCGTTGTGGACCGCTTCCTGGCAGATCTGGAGACCCAGAACGCAGGTGCAGCTAAGTAATGGCAGGTATATCGAGCGAATCGCTGACCACGGCGCTGGCGCAGTTGGAAGCCAAGCTTCCTTTTGCCTCGCTGCAGTTGGCAAAGGACCTCTTCGGAATCCTGGGAACGGTGGACAGCTCGGCTGGCTTGCGCCGCGCCCTGACTGACCCGTCCCGTAGTGGAGACGAGAAGTCGGCGCTGGTCAAGCAGCTGGTTAGCGGAAAAGTCTCCGCTGATGCTGCTGAAATCGCGGGCGGACTGGCTGGCTTGCGCTGGGCATCTGCACGCGATATCGGCGATGCACTCGAGACTCTTGCCGCCACGGTTGTCATTGCCGTAGCTGAAAACAAGTCGGCCGTTTCTGCCTCTGGTATTACGGGGCTGGAAGAGCTGGAAAACGATCTGTTTGCTTTCAACCAGGCCGTCGCTTCCAGCCACGAAGTACAACGTGCTCTGTCTGAGCCGCAGGCATCCGCCGCGGCCAAGGTGGTCCTGGCCGAGAAACTTGTTCCTGGCAGCAGCGAGGAAGCAAAGGTTCTCATTGGCCAGGCCGTAACTCAGCCGCGCGGTGTCAAGCCGAGCAAGCTCGTCGAGTCCTTCGCCAAGCTTGCAGCCAAGCGTCAGCAGCGCTGGATTGCAACTGTCAGCGTTACCCGTCCGTTGACGGAAACGCAGGCCAGCCGTCTGCAGGCCGGGCTGAATGCCCTGTACGGCCGCGAGCTGAAGGTCAACGTCAATGTTGACCCCCGCCTGATTGGTGGAATCCGGGTTCAGGTGGGTGATGAAGTGCTTGACGCTTCTGTTATCGGCCGCCTGACCGACCTCCGCCGTCAGCTCGCTGTCTAGCGAAGACAAAGCACAACTTAACTGATATAAAACCCGGTCATCGTGAGCAACGATGATCACGAAAACAGGAGAGCAGGGACTGCAGATGGCCGAATTGACCATCAACGCCGACGACGTCCGTAATGCGTTGAACGAGTTCGCGGCGTCCTACGAACCCGGAAACGCAGAGCGCGTAGAGGTTGGTCGTGTGACCACCGCAAGTGACGGCATCGCCCGTGTTGAGGGTCTTCCCTCGGTCATGGCGAACGAGCTGCTTCGCTTCGAAGATGGCACGCTGGGCCTCGCCCAGAACCTTGACGTCCGCGAGATCGGTGTCATTATCCTCGGTGACTTCACCGGTATCGAAGAAGGCCAGGAAGTTCACCGCACCGGTGAGATCCTGTCCGTTCCGGTTGGCGATGCCTTCCTCGGTCGCGTTGTCGACCCGCTGGGCCAGCCGATCGACGACCTCGGCGAGATCAAGGCCGAGACCACCCGTGCACTGGAACTCCAGGCTCCGGGCGTCACCGAGCGCAAGTCGGTTCACGAGCCGATGCAGACCGGCCTCAAGGCTATCGACGCCATGATTCCGATCGGCCGCGGCCAGCGTCAGCTGATCATTGGTGACCGCCAGACCGGCAAGACCGCAATCGCTGTGGACACCATCATCAACCAGAAGGCCAACTGGGCTTCCGGCGATGTTACCAAGCAGGTACGTTGCGTCTACGTTGGTGTTGGCCAGAAGGCTTCCACCATTGCCGCAGTACGCCAGACCCTTGAGGACCACGGCGCGCTGGAGTACACCACCATCGTGGCCTCCCCGGCCTCGGACCCCGCCGGATTCAAGTACCTGGCACCGTATGCAGGCTCGGCCATCGGCCAGCACTGGATGTACGGTGGCAAGCACGTTCTGGTGATCTTCGATGACCTGTCCAAGCAGGCTGAAGCCTACCGCGCCGTGTCGCTGCTGCTGCGTCGTCCGCCGGGACGCGAAGCTTACCCCGGTGACGTCTTCTACTTGCACTCCCGCTTGCTGGAGCGTTGCGCAAAGCTCTCCGACGAGCTCGGCGCAGGCTCGATGACCGGTCTTCCGATCGTCGAAACCAAGGCAAACGACGTTTCCGCCTACATCCCCACCAACGTGATTTCCATCACGGATGGTCAGATCTTCCTCCAGTCGGACCTCTTCAACGCCAACCAGCGCCCTGCTGTTGACGTTGGTGTGTCCGTCTCCCGCGTTGGCGGCGCTGCCCAGGTCAAGTCCATGAAGAAGGTCTCCGGTACCTTGAAGCTGGACCTGGCCCAGTACCGCGACATGCAGGCATTCGCCATGTTCGCCTCTGACCTGGATGCGGCTTCCCGCCAGCAGCTGACCCGTGGCGCACGCCTGATGGAACTGCTCAAGCAGGGCCAGTACTCACCGTTCCCGGTTGAGGACCAGGTTGTTTCCATCTGGGCCGGCACCAACGGCTACCTGGACGACGTCCCGGTTGAAGACATCAGCCGCTTCGAGTCCGAGTTCCTGGAGCACCTGAAGCACAAGTCCTCCATCCTGACCACGCTGGCTCAGACCAACGTCCTGGATGACGACACCGCCGCAGCCTTGAAGGAAGCAATCGTTTCCTTCAAGAAGGGCTTCTTCGGTGAAGGCGACGACCGTCTGGTTGGCGCCGGCCACGAAGAGCACGAAGCGATTTCCGGCGGCGACGTCGACCAGGAAAAGATCGTCAAGCAGAAGCGCTAGTTTCGATGACCTGTTCTGCCGGGGTCCTCAAGGGCCCCGGCAGGGCAGTACGTCGGGAACTTAGGAAAGGATAAGTATGGGAGCCCAGATTCGGGTCTACCGTCAGAAGATCAGCTCGACGACGTCGATGCGCAAGATCTTCAAGGCGATGGAACTGATCGCTACCTCGCGCATCGGTAAGGCCCGCGCCCGCGTAGCAGCTTCACTGCCTTACGCGAACGCGATTACCCGTGCCGTTTCTGCTGTCGCAAGTCAGAGCGAAATCGACCACCCGCTGACCACTGAGCCGGAGCAGATCCGCCGTGCCGCAGTCCTGATTATCACTTCAGACCGTGGCCTTGCAGGATCCTACTCCGCGAGTGTGCTGAAGCAGGCTGAAGGTCTCACCGAGCTTCTTCACGCAGAAGGCAAGGAAGTCAAGGCGTACCTGGTGGGCCGCAAGGCGCAGGCGTACTTCGATTTCCGCAACCGTGACTACGCCCGCAATTGGACTGGCGGCACGGATGCACCGGAATTCGAAACCGCACAGGAAGTCGGAGCTGCACTCCTCGAAGACTTCGCCACCGACTACGAAGAAGGTGGCGTGGACGAAATCCACGTCGTATACACCCGCTTCAAGTCCATGGTGACGCAGGAGCCGACGGTTATCCGTTTGCTTCCTCTGGAAGTCGTCGAAGAAGAAGCCGCTTCGGAGTCCGACCTGCTGCCGTTGTACGAGTTCGAACCGGAAACGGAGCAGGTCCTTGATGCCCTGCTTCCGCGTTACATCGAATCCCGCATCTTTGCAGCCATGCTGCAGGCCGCAGCTTCCGAGCTCGCAGCCCGCCAGCGTGCCATGAAGTCGGCCGGTGACAACGCTACGGAACTGATCAAGAAGTACACGCGCCTTCGCAACACGGCCCGCCAGGCCGAGATTACGCAGGAGCTTTCCGAAATCGTGGCCGGCGCCGACGCCCTCGCGTCCTAGCCGGTAACGGATTCGGCTCGAAGCCGCACCTGCACCAAACAGATAAACTTAACCCCACGCCATCTACTGAGTGAAGTGAGAGAGATGACTGCCACTGCTACCGAACACGTAGCAACGGCCGGTGCCACCGGCCGCATTGCCCGTGTTATTGGTCCGGTTGTCGACGTCGAATTCCCGGCTGACGCAATCCCCTCGATTTACAACGCTCTGACCACTGAGATCACACTCAATGGCCAGACCAAGACCATCACGTTCGAGACCTCCCAGCACCTGGGTGACAACCTCGTCCGCGCCATCTCCCTGCAGGCTACCGACGGACTCGTCCGCGGTACCACCGTGCAGGACTCGGGTGCTCCGATCTCCGTGCCCGTCGGCGACGGCGTCAAGGGCCACATCTTCAACGTCCTCGGCAAGCCGCTGGACGTCGAAGAATCCGAGATCAAGGCTGACGCCTACTGGCCGATCCACCGCAAGGCTCCGGCCTTCGCTTCCCTCGAGGGCTCCACGGAGATGCTCGAGACCGGCATCAAGGTCATCGACCTCCTCACCCCGTACATCAAGGGTGGAAAGATCGGCCTGTTCGGTGGCGCCGGTGTTGGCAAGACCGTTCTGATCCAGGAAATGATCACCCGTGTTGCCCGCAACTTCGGTGGTACTTCCGTATTCGCCGGTGTTGGCGAGCGTACCCGTGAAGGTAACGACCTCTGGGTTGAAATGGAAGAGGCCGGCGTTCTCAAGGACACCGCCCTTGTCTTCGGCCAGATGGATGAGCCGCCGGGAACGCGTCTGCGCGTGGCCCTGTCCGCACTGACCATGGCGGAGTACTTCCGCGATGTTCAGAACCAGGACGTGTTGCTCTTCATTGACAACATCTTCCGCTTCACGCAGGCAGGTTCGGAAGTTTCCACGCTGCTTGGCCGTATGCCGTCCGCTGTGGGTTACCAGCCGAACCTTGCTGACGAGATGGGCCTCCTCCAGGAGCGCATCACGTCCACCAAGGGCCACTCCATCACGTCGATGCAGGCTATTTACGTGCCTGCTGATGACTACACCGACCCGGCTCCGGCAACGACCTTCGCACACCTCGACGCGACCACGGAACTTTCCCGTGAAATCGCCTCCCGTGGTCTGTACCCGGCCGTTGACCCGCTGACGTCGACTTCCCGCATCCTGGACCCCCAGTACATCGGCAAGGACCACTACAACACGGCTGTCCGTGTCAAGCAGATCCTGCAGAAGAACAAGGAACTCCAGGACATCATCGCCATCCTCGGCGTTGACGAACTGTCTGAAGAAGACAAGATCGTCGTGTCGCGTGCACGCCGTATCCAGCAGTTCCTGTCCCAGAACACGTACACCGCCAAGCAGTTCACCGGCGTTGAAGGCTCCACCGTGTCCATCAAGGACACCGTGGAAGGCTTCACCGCTATCTGCGACGGCGAGCTGGACCACATCGCAGAGCAGGCGTTCTTCAACGTCGGTGGCCTGGATGACGTCGAGCGCAACTGGGCCAAGATCCAGGAACAGACCAAGTAGTATGGCTGAGCTCGAGGTTGAGATTGTCGCAGCGGACCACTTTGTGTGGTCCGGCGCGGCCAAGATGGTGAAGGCCCGCACCAGCGATGGTGAAATCGGAATCCTGCCGGGCCACTCGCCCCTCCTGGCCATCCTGGCCGAGGGTGAGCTGGCAATCCAGCCGGTTTCCGGTGACCGTATTGCGGTAGTTGTTGACGGTGGTTTCTTCTCCGTCGACAACGATCGTGTGGTCATTGTTGCTGACAACGCCCAACTGGGCGAAGCGGCTACAGCGGGGATCCGATAGCACGACCTTGATGGACGATTCCCTTATTCCGTTCATCGCCCTGGCAACGGCGTTTGCGTTGCTGATTTTTTCACTGTGCCTTTTTGGGGTGCGCCGCTTCAATCTGCGGCGCGCCCTGGGCACGGTCGACGCCTCCATTTGCACGGCTGGAAACAGCTGGCAGATGGGGGTTTGTCGTTATCAGGACAATGAACTTGAGTGGTTCCGCTTGATGTCCCTGAGCGTGATCCCAAAACACAGATATAAACGCAGCTCGTTGGAGCTGCTTGGCCGGCGTCAACCCACTGAGGATGAGCTCGTCAAGGTGCAGCCCGGCGTCGTCGTGGTTGAACTCCAATATGAAGGTAAGAAGTTCATGCTTGCCATGAACTTCGATGCCTATGCCGGTCTTTCTTCCTGGCTCGAGGCCGGACCTGTCATCGGCGTCGGAACCTGGCGTTAGGCCCCATGGATTTTCTTCTGGACGTCAGCCTTGTTGATGGACCATTCCTGTGGTTGAGCATTATCGGCGGTGTGGTGGGAGCCGCGTACCTTCTATGGAGGCGTCAGCGTTCCTGGCCACTGGCCGTCGCGGCCTGCGTGGCGGGTGGCGTCGCCGTTGTGGCGCTGGCCCACTGGGTCCTGGTTGATCTGCTGGCCATCTTCTCGGAAAACCTTCCCTTTGAGACCCTGGGGTGGTCGGTTCCGGCTGTCGCGGCCGCTCTGCTGTTTGCGACGCGATTTCCCCGTGCCACGTGGAAAAGTCGTGCCCGCGGCCTGATAGCGACGCTGGGCGTGGTTCTCTTGAGCGTTGTCCAGGTCAATGCCTACTTCGGACTGAACAACACGGTGGCTGACCTTCTAGGTACTGCCGTCGCCCGTATCCAGCCCTTGGAGGGCAGCCTTCAACGCGCTCCGGACAGCAAGCCTGGACCTGCGCCGTCGGTTTGGAGAGCTCCCGAGTCAATGCCGCGGGGCGGCATCCTTCGAAAGTCCCAGATCCCGGGAAACATATCGGGCTTCACAGCACGGGAGGCCTACATCTACCTGCCTCCGGCCTATCAAACCGCAGCACGGCCAAGCTTGCCGGTGCTGGTGCTTTTTTCAGGCCAACCCGGGGGCCCCGCCGACTGGTTAACAGGGGGCCAACTCCGTGCGCAACTGGACAGGTTTGCTGACGCCCATGGCGGGATCGCCCCCGTCGCGGTCGTGGTGGACCCAAACGGCTCGGCAAGCGCCAACACGTTATGCATGGACAGCCGCATCGCGCAGGCTGACACCTATCTCTCCCAGGACGTACCTGCCTGGATCAGCTCCACCTTGGATGTATCAAACGATCACCGGCTGTGGGCAGTGGGTGGCTTTTCGTATGGCGGTACGTGCGCGGTACAGATGGGGACAAAGCATCCGGAATTGTTTACTTCGGTAGTGGGTTTTTCCGCTGAGCGGGAGCCATCGCTGGCGAAGGACCGGAACAAGACCATCGCAGACTCGTTCGACGGCGACGTGGCCGCTTTCGAGTCAAGGACCCCTTTGTTTTTGATGCAACAGCGGGATTACGCGGGCAGCGGCCTGTACTTGGCAGCGGGCGCCACGGATACCGAGTTCACAGACTATATGCACGTTCTTGCCGACGCTGGAACGGCAGCGGGATTTAGCGTCCAAGCACACTCAATCCAGCACGCCGGCCACTCGTGGGATGCTGTGGTCCGGGGTATGCCTGATGCGCTGGATTTCTTGTCTTCCCGTTGGGGAATAGTCCAGTGAGCCTTGCCCTGAAGGGCGTCGTGCAGCCCGTCTTGAGGCAAGCCGCCAAACATCTCCGTGCTACTCCCTTCACCACGCTCGTGCTTGCGCTGTTCGTGGCCGTGTCCGTTGTGTCCGGCAGCATCCTTGGGGGTCCTGCGGAATCGTTGCTGCCTGTGGCGGGCGTGACCCTGGCTGGGCTGCGGTCGGGGGAGTGGTGGTCTATCTGGACGTCATTGTTCTTTACGACCAACCTGCTGGCGTTTGTCACTGCTGCGCTCATGATCCTGTTCCTGTTGGGGCTTGCAGAGCGGCGATTCGGCTTCTTCCGGACGGCCGGGGTCTTCCTGGGCAGCCAGTTTGCATGCGTTGCGGCATTCCTCCTGGTCACCCAGGTGGCGCGGTACATGGATGATGGTTGGATCTCCAGGATGGTGGATACCCGGCTGATAGGACCCTACGGTGCCTTGATCGCCACAGCGCTTGCCGCCAGCGCCATGTTGCCAACGCTTTGGCAACGACGATTGAGGACCGTGGTCCTCTCCTTGTCCCTGCTGCTCGTGCTGTACATCGGGCACGCCGAGACCTTGATGGGGCTTGTGGGAGCTTTGTTGGGCCTGGGGGCTGCGTGGTGGACGCAGAGCAGCCAAGGTCACCTTCACCTGCACCGCTCCACAGGCCGTGAAGTGCGGAACCTGCTGGCCCTCACCATGGCCATTTTCGCTGCCGGCCCCATACTGACCGCTGCAGCCAAGAGCCCTTCGGGACCTCTGGCCTTGCTGCGGGATGTCATCCTTAACCCGCTCCCCACTCTGAGCCAACTGGAAAGCAATTGCGGCGGCACCATTGACGTGGCTTGCCTCGAGCTAAGCCGTCAGGGCTATACGGGTCCGTTTGGCCTGGCACTTGCGGTTGTGCCTGTGGTCTTGTTGCTGATCTGTGCCGACGGCATGCGGCGTGGGCGGCGCCTGGCGTTGGGGATAGCGATCGGTGTCCAGTTGGTCGTAGTGGCCCTTTCGACTGTCTACTTGAGCCTTTTTGCGGGCATTCCAATGCCCCCGGGACGTCAAGCGGCGATGTTGAACCCGGCAGTTGTGCATCTGATCCCCTTGGTCCTGGTTCCGCTTACCCTGGCGGTCCTGTTGTTTGCTTATCGTGGACACTTCCGGGTCGAATCCTCTGCCCGTTTGCGGCGGCGCGTCTTTTGGCTGGTTGGCCTCACAGGTGCGTCCCTGGCGCTTGCATACACTGCCGTATGGCTGGCCTCGGGCGGCATGACGCGCGACGGCGGCCCGCTGGGTTTGGGTGCAGAGCTCGCCCGGCAGTACCTGCCGGTTCCGTTGCCCAGCGTGTACCGCAAGGTCTTTGCTGAGCGCGACGCTTTTGAAGTCTTTCTGTTCTCCTACTCCGGGACCGTCTTCTGGCTTGTGGCGTTGATTGGAGTCTGGATACTCCTCATCCGAGGCCATCATGCTGCCGGCTTGGACCATCAAGGGCGGGACCGTGCACGCGAGCTGGTGAAAGCCGGTGGTGATTCGTTGTCGTGGATGGCGCTCTGGGAGCCGAACAAATATTGGTTCAATCCTGGCGGTACGGGGGCAGTGGCATACCAGCAGCACGGCCATGTCGCCCTGACCTTGGCAGGTCCCGTGGGCCCGGGGGAGCACCATGTAGAGACTGCTGGAGGATTCCTTGATTTCTGTTCCCAGCATGCCCTGATACCTTGCCTCTACTCATGTACAGATGAGTTGTGGCCCATGCTTCAGGCCCGCGGCTTTCGAAGGGTTGCTGTCGCGCAGGAAACCCGGTTGAGGATCAGGGGTTTGGAGTTCCGCGGCAAGGAATGGCAGAACGTCAGGACGTCCCTCAACCGGGCAGCAAAGATGGGGATCACTGCCACATGGGGCCGGTACGACGGTTTGCCCCATGCGCTGCGTGCACAAGTGGGCGAGGTGTCTGAAGAGTGGGCTGCACAAAAACGCGTACCTGAAATGGGATTTACGTTGGGCGGCCTGGATGAACTTGAGGACCCTGACGTGTTGTGCTGCGTCGCCACTGATGCTGAAGGTTTCGTTTATGGCGTCACCAGCTGGCTTCCTGTCTACCGGAACGGCAGTGTTGTCAGTTGGACCCTGGACTTCATGCGTCGCCGCGGCGATGCCTTCCCGGGAGTGATGGAATTCCTGATTGCCTCCGCCATCCTCCATCTCAGGGAGTCGGTGGAAGTTATCTCGCTCTCCGGTTCGCCCTTGGCGCGGGAGAAGGACGAGATTGATCAGCAGGCCGAGGGACTTGCCGGCATGTTGGACTTGGTTGGCCAGGCCCTGGAACCCGTCTATGGGTTCCGTTCCCTTGCTTCCTTTAAGTCACGGTTCCAACCCGATTACCGAACTTTGTATATGTATTACCAGGAGCCGTTGCACCTGCCCGCAATAGGCAGGGCGCTGAGCCGCGCATACCTTCCGGGATTGTCCGTGCGGCAATCTGCCAGACTGCTGCGGACACTGGTTGCTTGAATTCACGACGTCTTTTCTCTGAGGCCGTTTAGCATTTCTTCACGCTTTGTAACAAGGGTTGTTGAAATATCAGACATTTCATCCGACATTCCGGCTGTTAAACACGTTGATCCCGACTGGAAAGTCGGGACCAACGTGTTTGTTGAAACTCCAACAAACAAAACCAACAGCTAAGACTAGACGACCGTAACGCCGGTTGCCTGGGGGCCCTTGGCGCCCTGACCGATCTCGAACTGAACGCGCTGGTTCTCATCGAGGGTCTTGAAGCCACCGGTCTGGATCTCGGAGTAGTGAACGAAAACATCCCCATCCGAGTCATCCGGGGTGATGAAGCCGAAGCCCTTTTCAGCGTTGAACCACTTGACGGTTCCCAGTGCCATGTATTTCTCCTCATTATGGAACAGCAGTCCGATACACCTCGTACCGGCCCTTGTTACTCCGCGAGAAGATCCGGATTCCGTCCAGGCTTGGCCTGTCCGGTTTCGCAGGAGCTTCACGCTCGCAACTCGTCTTGCGAGCATGAAAACCACCTACACAAAGACTGCTACAACACTTTCATGTGGCGTGCCGGAGGTCAACGGTCTTTAAGGCAATTCGGGAAAATTTTCGGTAAAAAGAAGGTAACGCGGACAACCGCAATTCGCCGCGATCTGATTGTCCTAAGCCAACCACTGTCCGTTACGCATGACCGCAGTAAGGCCGAGTTCCTGATCGGTTGTAACAACGTCAGCGCGAAGGCCGCGTCGCAATCCACCCACCTCGTCAGAGAGTCCAAGAATGGCTGCAGGCACTGCAGTCGCTGAGCAGATGGCGTCCGGAAGGGCGACGCCGGCGGCCACCGTCTTGCGGACCACTTCCAGGAGCGTGGCCGTGCCCCCTGCGATGGAGCCGGTGGCATCCAGGGTTGCCACGCCATTGCTGACGGTCACCGGCGACGGTCCGAGCATGTAGTTTCCGTCCGAAAGCCCCGCAGCGGCCATCGAATCAGTCACCAGGAGAATGTTGGCGGCACCCACCAACTGAAAAACGGTGGCCACGGTACTGGGGTCCAGGTGGGTGTCGTCGGCGATGAGTTCCACCACCGCCTTTCCCGCCTGGGCGGCCCGCAAGCAGGCAGCAACAGGGCCTGGCGCGCGGTGATGCATGGGCGGCATCCCGTTGAAAAGGTGCGTCACTGTCGGTAGCGAGCTGACGCCGTCGAACCCTGCCGATTCCAGTCCCTCGCGGGCCGCAGCCAACGATGCAGCGGCAGTGGCGTCGTCACAATCCGTGTGTCCCAACGAGGGCGTCACGCCGTGGAAGGTCATTAAGTCCACCAGGGCAGCGGCCCCGGGCAATTCCGGGGCATACGTCATAGTGGCAAGTTTGCCGGCGGCAGCGCCCACGAGTTCGTTCATGAGGTCCAGGTCCGGCTCCAGCAGGTAATCCGGGTTCTGGGCGCCGCATCGTGCATGGGAGAGGAAAGGACCCTCCAAATGGATGCCGGCCACCAGACCTTCGTCGACGAGCTTCACGTAGAGTTCGATCCCGCGAAGGAGGTCCTCCCGGGGCGCCGTAACCATGCTTGCGAGGAAAGTTGTGGTGCCGGAGCGGTGCAGGAACTCTACTGCTTTACGGGCCGAGGCCTCCTCTCCGCCTGGAAAGTCACCACCATTGCCGCCATGGCAGTGGACGTCCACCAAGCCAGGGAAGATGAAGTGGCCGCTGGGCGCACCAATGCGTATGGCGTGCCCGAAGCCTTCAAACGCGTCCGCGTCAAAGCCGTCCGCCGGCCCTGCGTAGGCGATGCGGTCGCCGTCGATGGCCAGGAGGCCGTCTTCCACCACCACGCCGTCACTTACGAGCGTTCCCGTGAGGATTTGCTGGCTGGGCGCGGAAGAATGGACGAAATGGTCTGCGGCAGTCATGACTCTGATTCTAGTGGTCTGCGGCACACTCGCTAGAAGAGGCGGGATTCGCTGTCGTCCACACCGCGCATGGCGTCATAGTCCAGCGTTATGCAGTCGATTCCGCGGTCGTTGGCCAGGACTTTGGCCTGGGGCTTGATCTGCTGGGCTGCAAAAATCCCACGGACGGGCGCCAGCAGTGGATCCCGGTTCAACAGCTCCAGGTATCGGGTAAGCTGCTCGACGCCGTCGATGTCGCCGCGCCGCTTCAGCTCAATCGCCACCGTTGCGCCGGTCGCGTCCCGGGCAAGGATGTCTACGGGTCCGATCGCCGTGAAGTATTCCCGCCGGATGAGTGAGTAACCGGTTCCGAGCGTTTCGATCTGTTCTGCCAGGAGGCGCTGCAGGTCAGCTTCCACGCCGTCCTTGATCAGTCCGGGATCGACACCCAGATCATGTGAGGTGTCATGCAGTTGCTCGTAGATGTTGATGATGAGCCGGTCATCGGTCTTGGCCGACTGCACGGTCCACTGCTCAACGACGCCCTCTTCCACTTCGGTTTCCTCGGGGGAAGTTACGCGCAGCGTGGCCGGTGGGCTCATCCAGTTCAACGGCTTGTACGAGCCGCCGTCGGAGTGCACCAGCACCGAGCCGTCGGCCTTGACCAGCAGGAGCCTGGTGGCGAGTGGGAGGTGGGCCTTGAGACGGCCAACATAATCAACAGAACAACGGGCTATGACGAGTCGCACCCGCCTTACCTTACCCGGTGGCGGCCGGTCGCTGGGGCAGAATGGAATCATGCCCCGTTCCAACCGCCCTCGTCGCAACGCCGCCAGCACACGTTCGAACAAACCTGCCGGCAAGTGGGCAGACGAGGCCCCGGAACTGGACCTGGAACGGGCAAGGGCGGGGATTGCGCGCAGGGAAAGCGCCCCCGATGGCGACTGGATGGTCCGCACCATGACGGCGCGGAAGGCGGAGAAGCAGTACATCTGCCCGGGCTGCTCGACAGCCATCCTCCCCGGTATCGCTCATTTGGTGGTGTGGTCTGACAACCACCTTTTTGGCGAAGCCGCCGGGTTGGCCGAGCGCAGGCATTGGCACACCAACTGCTGGACGTCACGAACCTACCGGTACCGCTGACCAGGTCCCGCCGATTCCCTTAGGCTTGGGAGCATGACTTTCGACCCCGCTTCGTTCGTTTTCACTGCGCAGGATGCTCCCTCGGCGATCCGGGCCTCCACCGTCCTTCCCGCACGTCGGGAGAACGTGGAATTTACCACCGACGACGGAAAACTCTTGCTGGGGGAGCTGGCCGTGCCGGAGTCGGGGGAAATCACCGCAACGTTGATCACCCTTCATCCGCTGCCGACCCATGGCGGCTTCATGGACTCGCATGTCTACCGCAAGGCTTCCTACCGGCTTCCGGCGCTGGCAGGGGTGGCGGTCCTGAGGTTCAATACCCGTGGCACACACTCGCCGCGCGGTACCAGCCAGGGGCAGTTTGAAGAGGGCATCGGTGAGCGTTACGACGTCGAAGCCGCCGTCCGTTTCGCCGTTGAGCGTGGCCTGCCGAACCGGTGGTTGGTGGGTTGGTCGTTCGGGACGGAACTGGCACTGATGTACGGCGCAGTGGAACCTGTGGCGTCACAGATCGAGGGCGCGGTCCTCCTGTCTCCGCCACTCCACCGGGCAACGGACGTCCACCTCAAGGAGTGGGCAGCCTCGGGAAAGCCGCTGACCGTGTTGGTTCCGGAACACGACGATTACCTTCGACCCGCGGAGGCAGCCCAGCGCTTCAGCCTGATACCGCAGGCGCGGCTGGTGGGCGTCGACGGTGCCAAGCACCTGTGGGTGGGGGAGAAGTACGCAGCGCGCGTCCTGGACGAAATCGTCGACGACGTCACTCCGGCAGGTGCCGGTGTGAACGGTCTGCCACGTGAGTGGGCGGGCCCGGTCGCCAACGCGGGATGAACGGGCCAACGCGGGATGATTAGGCCAACGCGGGACGACTGGACGGGGAAAATCAGTGCCTGTCCTGGCGCATGATGAAGACTTCCTTGATCAGCAGCATGATGGCCGCCGCTGTCGGAATGGCAATCAACGCACCCAGGACACCCAGCAGGCTTCCGCCGGCGATGACTGAGATCACGGCGACGGCACCCGGAACGGCCACTGCCCGCTGCATGATGCGCGGCGAGATGAAGTAGGCCTCGAACTGCAGGTAGGCAAAGTAGGCGATCGCATAGATAACGGCCGTTTGCCATCCGGCTGTCAGCGCCACGAGGATAACCACAACTGCGGCGATCATGCCGCCAACCAGCGGGATGAAGGCCAACAGCGCCACCACGAAGGCAAGCAGGACGCTGAAGGGAATGCCGAGGATGCTCATGACGATGAAGGCAAAGAATGCGTTCAGCAGGGCAACGCAGGCCTGGCCAATCACGTAGTTGCCCACTGAATCGGTAATCGCTTCCGAAAGTGCCTCGACACGGGGGCGGCGCGACCTCGGCGCCAGGCGGTAGGCCCATTTCTTCATGGATGGCAGGGCAGCCAGGAAGTACAGGCTAAGCACCAGGACAATCAGCGTGCCGAACAATCCGTTGGCCACAGTGGAACCGAAGCCCACCACGCCGCCGAAGATGCCACCCATGGCTTCGGGATCCTTAACGAACTTATCCAATTCGGTAGTGATGCGGTCGCGAATGCCGAACTGGCTGTCCACGGTCCGGAAGAAATCAGAGTCGAGGAAGCCCCGTATCCACTCGGGCGCTTGCCGGACGATCTCGGAAACCTGTTCCACGATGGTGGGAATCAACGTTGCGAAGAACCCGGCAACCGCAAGGACCAGGACGGAGACAGATATCAGGATGCCGCCAGGGCGCGGCACCTTTCGGGTCTCAAGCCATCGGACTACCGGATCCAGCCCGAGGGCGATGAAGAGCGCGGCAACGATCCATAGGATCAGCTGGGTGGTATTGCTCGCGATGTAAAAGACCAGCAGGGCCACGCCGACCCCCGCGGTGCCCATGAAGCCCACATATAACGGGTGCTGGGAGGACATGCGGGGACCGGGAGCGCCGAAGTCATTTTCTTCGTCGGCCTTGATGCCTTCCGCTGCAACAACGGCCTCGTCCTCGGGAGGCATCTCGAACCTGACCCGGGTGCGGGCTCCCGGGATGGGTTGCCTCAGCTTGCGGGCTATCGCGGCCAGGCGTCCGGTGCGGACCGGAACAGTAGCGGAGGTCCCATCCGCGGGGGCATCCACCACAGTTGACCCTGACTCATCGATGGGACGGGGCTCCAAGTGGTCTTTCACGCGGTTCTGCTGCCTTTTCTACGTTGTTTGCACTTTTTGTCTACGTTATTAGCCAAATGCGGTGGTGACGCTGCGATTTCAGGCGCTGGTCGCCTGGATATCATGATCATCGCCACACTATCAGGAGCCCGGAATCCGGCCTTGGCGGCGCCATTGCAGGGAACCAGGCGTCCCCGGCGGGATGGGCCGATCTGACTCTTTGATAACAAAACGGTTACCCTTGAAGTTCAACGACCGCTGATGATAGGTGATCCTGTGCGTTTGAAGACTGCAGCCTTGCTGGTGCTGCTGGGCCTGCTGACGATGCTGGCCGGCATTGGCCAGCTAACCTTCTGGGCCCCCGCCGAGACCGTGACGGCCTCGGTTCCCAGTGACACAAAAGCTGCCCCGCTGACCGTGATCGACCAAAAGTTGATCGCCCTCCATGACGGGCCGGTGAAGATCAAGATCCAGGGTGAAGGCAACTTCATCGTTGCCACGGGCCGCCCGGACGACGTCGAAGCCTGGGTGGGCAAAACTGCCCACAACACTCTGACGGGAGTCTCCCAGGACCAGAAGTCCCTTGAGGTTGCCTCCACTGACGGGGAAGCAACTGCTCCCTCTCCTGTAGGTTCGGATCTGTGGGTTAACACAGAAGACGCCAGCGGAGAACTGGACTACACTTGGAATCCTCCTGCTGGAGGCGGGTGGTCCCTCCTGGTAGCCAGCGACGGAACCAAGCCTGCGCCGTCGTCAATCTCGATGACTTTCCCCAACAACGCAACCACGCCTTGGGCCGTGCCGCTCATCGTGCTTGGCATTATCATCATGCTTGCCGGAGTAGCCCTCCCGTTCGTTTCCAAGGCCATCAGCAACCGCCGCAAGGGCGATGAGCACCGTAAGGGTGATGACTTCGGTGGACCGCGTGGTGGCGGGGAAACCACCACCCTGCCCGTCCAGGCGCCGCCCGGCAAGGCTGACGGTCGCCGCGGCGCTGGAGCAGAAGGCTCAAGCCTGCGCGTTACTGCCGTTGCCGCTGCACTCGCAACCGCGCTTGTGGGAAGTTCGGCGATCGCTGCCCAGGCAACGTCCACGCCCAAGCCCACCAACTCTTCTTCCGCTTCGACGGAAGGGGACGCGGCACCTGTAATGCTCGAATCCCAACTGCAGCGCATCCTGGAGCAGGTTGCCAGCACTGTGGACGCAGCGGATGCCGCCAAGGATGCGGCCAAGCTCGCGCCGCGCGTGGACAAGATGGAACTCCAGGTCCGCACCCAGAACTACAAGATCCGCTCCACGGTGTCTGCTTACGAGCCCCGGATGCCGGTTCGTGCCACCAAGCTCCAGAGCAGCGTCATCAGTACCAAGCGCGACTGGCCGCGTACGGTCTTTGCCCTGACCCAGGGTGAGGGCAACGTCGTGCCCCAGGTCCTGACGTTGGTCCAGCTCTCACCGCGGGAAAACTACAAGCTCTGGGGCAGCGCTCCGTTGCAGCCGGGCACCAACTTCCCGTCGTTCCCCGTTCCCCGTGACGGAACCGCTCCTGCAGCAGCTGATGACAAGACCGGACTGGCTTACAGCGGCAACGAAGCCTTGGGAATCCTTGGCGAGATGCTGACAACTCCTGACTCGCCCAACAGGAGCAAGCTCGCTGATGGTCAGTCCTCGCCGTACATCGCCGGTGCCCTTGCCTACCAGGCGGACACCGTGAAGAACGGAACCAGTGCCAACTTCAAGTTCTCCCATACACCGGTGAACAACCAGACCGTGGTGCTGCGCACGGCAGATGGCGGCGCCCTGGTGGTCGGGCGCCTGGACTTCGCTTTTGAAGGAACACCGAAGGCGGCCGGGGACAAACTGATTCTCGAGGACGACTCCGCTGTTTTCGCCGGCGGCAAGGAAACCACCACAGGGATGGTCCTGAACTTCGCCGAATCGGTGGCCGTTTACATTCCGCCGGCAGGTTCTGCTGATCCCATGAAGCTCGTAGCCGCTACCCGCGGACTCGTGGGAGCCAGCTTCAAGTAGGACATGCCCATGGCAAGGCAGCGGCTAGAGTGGACGGTATGAGTTCGCCCGGATACCGACCCACTCCAGCCGCTGCCAGCCAGCTGAACCTGCGCGGCGCCGTCGACCTCTCGTCGTTGCGCCGGCCCGCCGCCCCGCCCCAGTCGCCGCCTGCAGGCGCGCCAACCGATTCCGCCGGCCCGGAATCGGGGGCACCCAGCGGAGCCGAATCGGGACGTGCACCCCTTCGCGTAGACGCTACCGAAACCAATTTCCAGGATCTGGTGCAGTTGTCCGCCCAGATACCTGTCCTCTTCCTTCTCTGGTCGCGCTATGCCGCCGAATCTCCGGCTGTCCTGGACGCAGCCCAGCGCGTCGTCGAAAGCTATGGCGGACGCTTGGTTCTTGCTGCCGCTGACGTTGATGCGTTCCCTCAACTCGCACACGCCTTCCAGGTCCAGGCAGTGCCCACGGCTGTTGCCGTCGTCAAAGGGCAGCCCGTGCCGTTGTTCCAGGGTCCTGCCGATGACGAGCAGATCCGCAGCCTCGTTGATGAACTGCTCAAGGTTGCAGCCGCCAACGGCGTGACGGGAAGCATCGGTGATGCTGCGCCAGAGGGCGAAGCGGAAGCAGCACCGCTGCCTCCCCTCCATCAAGCAGCCATCGATGCAATCGAGGCCGGAGACTACGCCGGCGCGGCGGCTGCCTATAAGCAAGCACTGTTGGAAATGCCCGCCGACGCAGACGCCAAGGCAGGCTTGGCGCAGGTGGAGCTGATGGCCCGGCTTGAGAAGATCTCAGCTGCCGAAGCTGAAAACCTCCGGGAACTGGCAGCACAGGAGCCCGACAATGTGCAGGCCCAGCTGGGCGTGGCCGACCTCGACATCTCCGGCGGGCACATCGAGGATGGATTCAACCGCATCATTGCATTCATCGGCCGGAATTTCGGTCCCGAGCGCGAGACCGCCCGTCTACGCCTGCTTGAACTTTTCGAAGTAGTGGGCACGTCGGATGAGCGGGTGGCCAAAGCCCGTCAAGGACTTGCGAGGGTTCTGTTCTAGTGCCCTCGGCGCTGTTTACGCCCCTGCAGCTGCGTTCGCTCGACATTGCGCATCGTGGGTGGGTTTCACCTATGTGCCAGTACAGTTGCACCCCGGAAACTGGCGAAGGCATACCCAACGACTGGCACTTGATGCACCTGGGATCCTTTGCGGCCGGTGGTGCTGCGTTGATCCTGAGTGAAGCTGCTGCGGTGAATGCCTCAGGCCGGATCAGCCCCAGGGACGCTGGACTGTACTCAGATGAGCAGGCAGCCGGCTGGGAGCGGATTGTCCACTTCGTTCACCAGCACGGCGCCGTCGACTGCAAGATCGGCGCCCAGCTCGCGCACGCCGGGCGTAAGGCGTCGACGTACTGGCCGTTTTCAGACCGGACCGGTTCCGTTCCAGCTTCCGACGGCGGCTGGGTCACTTTTGGTCCTACCCAACAGCCCTACGACGGTTATGCGGCGCCGGAAGCCATGAGCGAAGAAGACATCCATGGAGTTATTGCCGACTTTGCAGCTGCGGCCGCCCGGGCTGTGGCCGTAGGTTTTGACACCGTGGAAATCCATGGCGCACACGGGTATCTGCTTCACCAGTTCCAAAGCCCCCTTATCAACACCCGTACTGACAAGTGGGGTGGCACTGAGAATGGTCGGAACCGGTTGATGCTCGCGGTCGTAGACGCCGTGAGAGAGGTCATTCCGGATTCCATGCCATTGTTGTTGCGGATTTCCGCAACTGATTGGGCGGAAGGGGGAGTGGATGTCGATGCCTCCGTCCGCCTTGCCAAGGCCGCGTCCGAACGCGGTGTCGACCTCGTGGACGTCTCCAGTGGCGGGGCGGTCGCCCATCAACAAATCCGGCCCGCTCCCGGTTACCAGGCTGGATTCGCCGAACAGGTAAAACGCGACGCCGGTATACCCACCGGCGCAGTGGGCCTGCTCACAAGTGCCACCCAGGCCGAGGATATCGTGGCAAACGGGCGTGCCGATGCGGTCTTCATGGCGCGGGCAGCGTTGCGCGATCCGCACTGGTGGCTCAGGGCCGCTTATGAGCTCGGACACGAAATTTCCTGGGTTCCGCAGTACCGCAGAGCCATACCCCGCCACGGCTTCTAGCACGTCCCGACACCACTGTAAGCCGGGGCTAGGCTGGAGCCATGACGGAACCGCGCCATGAACCACTCTCCCAGCCATCCCAGCTTCGCCGGCCTGCACCCCAGGATTCCGCGGTTGAAGAAGCCGGACTGTCAGCAGACCCGCACAGGGACCTGCCGGTATCGGCTCTGTCCATCCGCGGCCTGGCCAAGCGGTTCGGTGGAAAGATCGCTGTCGATGGCCTGAGCCTGGAGGTTCCAGTGGGTTCCTTCTATGGAATGGTGGGTCCGAACGGTGCCGGCAAGACCACCACATTGTCTATGGCCACTGGGCTGCTGCGGCCGGACTTTGGCACGGCGTTGGTCCATGGTGTGGACGTTTGGGCCCGGCCCCTGGAGGCCAAGAAGCTCATGGGTGTGTTGCCCGATGGTGTCCGTTTGTTTGACCGGCTGACCGGGGAACAGCTGGTCACCTACGCGGGCCTGCTCCGTGGCATGGACCGGGACGTGGTTCGTCCCCGGGTGACCGAACTGTTGGCGGCCTTGGACCTTGAAGCCGATGCCGGATCCTTGGTGGTTGATTACTCGGCAGGTATGACCAAGAAGATTGCGTTGGCTTCGGCGCTGATCCATGCTCCGCGGCTGCTCGTATTGGACGAGCCCTTTGAATCGGTGGATCCGGTATCGGCGGCAAACATCAGGGGCATCCTTGAGAGCTACGTGTCTTCCGGAGGTACGGTCATCGTCTCCAGCCACGTCATGGACCTCGTGCAGCGCATGTGCAGCCATGTGGCAGTTGTGGCATCAGGACGTGTCCTCGCGGCGGGGTCCGTGGATGAAGTCCGGAACGGTTCCACGCTGGAGGAACGTTTTGTGCAGTTGGTAGGCGGCGGGCACCGGACGGAGGGACTGGAGTGGTTGCGCACCTTCTAAGCCTTAAATGGCGGTTGCTCCTGAACGGCTTCAAGCGCAGCCCCGCGCAGCTCATCGGAATGGGCATCGGGCTGTTGTATGCGCTGGGAATCGTGGTCCTGTTGATTGCAGCCTTGATTGCCCTGCGTTGGGCGGACCCTGAAATCGCCCGGACCGTGGTGGTCTTGGGCGGTGCTGCGGCAATGCTGGGCTGGGCAGTGGTTCCCCTTCTAGCATCCGCAGCCGACATGACGCTGGATCCCGCGCGGTTCACCACATCTGCGATCCCACCCCGCCAGCTTCTCACCGGCCTTGCTTTGGCGGGTTTCATCGGGATTCCGGGCCTTGCCACAGCCCTTGTCGCGCTGGCCACTGTTGGCACGTGGTGGCGGAGTTTTCCATCCGTGGCGGGTGCGTTGCTGGGCGCGATTTTGGGAGCCTTGACCTGCGTGGTGTTGTCCAAAGTGGTGACGACTGCGACTGCCGGCCTGGCATCGTCCCGCCGTTTCAAGGACGTCAGCAGCATCGTCTTTTTCATCCCGCTCATGCTGATGGGTCCCATCATCGTGGGTATCGTCGACGGAGTTCGCGGCACGGCGGATTATCTCCCTGGGCTTGCCCGTACAGTCTCTTGGACCCCTCTTGGCGCGGCCTGGTCCCTGGGCGGTGACCTCGAGGCTGGCGACGTTGCTTCCGCCGGACTGAAGCTTTTCATTGCTGCTGCAACCCTGTTCGGATTGCTGCTGTGCTGGCACCTGCTGCTGCAACACGCTTTGGTGACGCCGCCGTACGCTGGAGGTTCCGCCAAGAAGGGCGGCAAGCGTGGGCTGTTCGATGTACTGCCAGGTACACCGGCTGGCGCGGTTGCTGCCCGCGCCTTGATTTATTGGATGAAAGACCCTCGATACGCGGGCTCGCTGGTTGTCGTTCCACTGTTTCCGGTGATTTTCTTCTTCAGCGGGAGCCAAAGCGGTGATTACGGAATGCTCATGCTCCTTGGGCCGCTGACGGCGTTTGTCATGGCGTGGTCCATCTGCGCTGATGTTTCCTATGACAACACCGCTTTTGCCCTTCACCTGGCAGCAGGTGTCAGGGGTGTGGATGACCGCCTGGGCCGTGCCATTGTGTGCTTGACCATTGCCCTGCCTCTTGTGCTTCTCTTTTCCATAGGTCCGTTCTTCTTCGCCGGTTCGTGGGCGTGGGCTCCGAACGTGGTGGGACTGTCGCTGGGCACGTTGTTGACCGGCTTGGGTTTATCCTCGGTGATCTCAGCGCGATACAACATTGCTGTGCCCTTGCCCGGTGACAGCCCGTTCAAGAAGCCACCTGGCAACGTTGCCCAGACGCTGGCCGTGCAGATGATAGGCATGGGTGTCCTGGTTCTTTTGCTCCTGCCGCAGCTTGCACTGGTGGGGGCCCAACTGTTTACCGGCAGCGTCGTCCCCGGCTGGATTAACCTTGGGGTGGGTCCACTTTTGGGCATTGGCCTGTTCATTGTCGGAGTGCGCCTGGGCGGTAAATGGTTGGATGCACGGGGCCCGGAGATGTTCGCCCAGGTCAGTGTGAACCGCTGACGCCGTAACAACCATGGCCAGCTCATGGGACATGGGATAACCTCGAGTCAATACCGCGCAATTCCTACACAAGAAAGGCAGTGACGATGGAAGTTGTCATTCTCCCTGGCACCAAACAGATTGGCGCACTGGCGGCAGATGCCATCGAAGCCCTTGTGCGCCGCAAGCCGAACGCGGTCCTGGGTTTGGCCACGGGCTCCTCTCCGCTGCCGATCTACGACGAATTGGCCCGGCGCTACGAAGCCGGGAGCGTGGACTTCAGTGAGGCACATGGATTCGCGCTTGATGAGTACGTTGGACTTGAAGCAGGTCATCCTGAGTCGTACCGCGAGGTGATCCGGCGCGAGTTCACCAACCGGGTAAACATCAAGCCTGAGAATGTGCATGGCCCCGATGGTGCCGCCGAGGACCTGGAAGCAGCCTGCCAGGCATACGAGGATGCCATTAAGGATGCCGGCGGCGTGGACCTCCAGATCCTGGGCGTCGGCACGGACGGCCACATCGGATTCAATGAGCCAGGTTCATCACTGGCGTCCCGCACCCGGATCAAAACGCTGATCGAGCAGACCCGCAAGGACAACGCACGCTTTTTCAACAGCATCGACGACGTCCCGCACCATGTGGTCACCCAGGGGTTGGGCACCATCATGGATGCCCGCCACGTCATCCTGGTGGCTACGGGTGCGCAAAAAGCCCAGGCAGTGCGGGATTTCGTCGAAGGTCCGGTAGCCGCAATTTGCGCTGCATCCGTCCTTCAGATGCATCCCCACGCCACAATATTGGTGGACGAGGCCGCGGCGTCGTCGCTGAAGCTGGCCGATTACTACCGCCACACCTATGACAACAAGCCGGAGTGGCAGGGTCTGTAGACGGTAAGATGGATGCCATGACTACGCTTCCTCCGGATCCATTCGAAAACGACCCCATGCGCGAGCTTTCCGGAGCCGGAACGTCCACATCCACCATTGAGCGCGAGGAAACGCGCCAGGAAGTGGAGCCCGGCGACCGCGAGCGGTTCGCGCACTATGTCCGCAAGGAAAAGATCATGGAGTCGGCCATGACCGGCGAGCCCGTCATTGCCCTCTGCGGCAAAGTCTGGACGCCGGGACGCGATCCCCAGAAGTTCCCGGTCTGCCCGGAGTGCAAGGAGATCTATGAGGGCCTCCGTCCCGGCAATGACGGTGGAGACAGCGGCCCGGGCAACTCCAAGTAGTGGGTAGGGAGAGAACACAGGCCCCTTCCCGTAGTGACCGCAATGCGGTCCGTTGCCGCGTGCCCGGAGAACCGGGGCTAATTTTCGCTGCCATCAGGCCGGGGGAGTCCGCATGACAGAAACATTATTTGGTGGTCCATCCCTGCCTCCGGCGTACCCGGAACGCGCCGCATGGGGTACAGCGCCCAAGCTGCGTGCCTGGCAGCAGGAAGCCCTGGACCTCTACATGGCCAGGCATCCAAAGGATTTCCTGGCCGTGGCTACGCCTGGCGCCGGTAAGACTACCTTCGCCTTGCGCATTGCCACCACGCTGCTGGATAGCGGCGTAGTTAACAGGATCACCATCGTGGCTCCCACGGATCACCTGAAGCGGCAGTGGGCTGACGCCGCTGCCCGGGTGGGCGTCGCCATTGACCCCAACTTCAAGAATTCCGATGGCCAGCATGGCCGTGGATTCGTTGGCGTCGCTGTGACGTATGCCCAGGTGGCGAGCAAGCCGATGCTGCACCGTGCCAAGACAGAAGCCGCCCGGACGCTGGTCATCCTGGACGAAATCCACCACGGTGGAGAGGCCCTGTCCTGGGGAGACGGCTTGCGCGAGGCCTTTGATCCAGCGGCAAGGCGCCTTTCACTGACCGGTACGCCGTTCCGTTCCGATACCTCACCCATCCCGTTCGTGGAATACGCCGAGGACCGCGACGGCATTCGCCGCTCCAAAGCCGATTACACGTATGGCTACGGCAATGCCCTCCGGGACCACGTGGTGCGTCCCGTGCTTTTCATGGCCTACTCGGGCCAGATGCGCTGGCGGACCAGTGCGGGTGACGAAATGGCCGCCTCCCTTGGGGAAGCGGCTGTCACCAAGGACATCACGTCACAGGCCTGGCGGACGGCGTTGAACCCGACCGGCGAATGGATTCCGGCTGTCCTTGCCGCCGCGGATAAACGCCTTGGCGAAGTTCGCCGGACGGTCCCGGACGCCGGTGGGCTGGTTATCGCCACGGACCACGACGACGCCCGCGCCTACGCAGGGCAGCTTAAGAAGATCACCGGGCAGTCGCCCACGGTAATTCTCTCTGACGACTCCAAGGCTTCCAGCAAGATCGAGGAATTCTCCGCGGGAGACAAGCGGTGGATGGTCGCCGTCCGAATGGTGTCCGAAGGCGTGGACGTTCCCCGCCTCTCGGTGGGCGTCTACGCCACGTCCACCTCGACGCCGCTGTTTTTTGCCCAGGCCGTAGGCCGTTTCGTGCGTGCCCGCAAAAGGGGCGAGACGGCGTCGGTCTTCCTGCCCTCGGTACCACCCCTGATGGTGCTGGCCAACACCATGGAGGCCGAGCGCGACCACGCCCTTGACCGCCCGGAAAAGGATGAGGACGGACTCTTCAGCCCTGAAGAGAACCTCATGGCCGAGGCCAACCGCGAGGACAAGGCCTCGGACGAGCTCACCAAGGGCAAGTTCGAAGCCCTGGACTCGCAGGCTTCCTTTGACCGCGTCCTTTTCGACGGCGGTGAATTCGGTACGGGAGCGGACATCGGCTCCGATGAGGAGTTGGACTTCCTCGGCATTCCGGGGCTTCTCGACGCCGAGCAGGTAGGGACGTTGCTGCGTCAGCGGCAGCACGAACAGCAATCGCGCAAAAAGCGCCAGTCGCCTTTGGCTGCCGCAGCTTCTCCGGCCGTACCCGATCACCGCATGCTTATGGACTTGCGCAACGAACTGGCCAAGAACGTAGCCGCTTGGTCCGCCCGGACAGGTACACCGCACGGAGTAGTTCACACGAAACTGCGCGAACTATGCGGTGGACCTGCTGTAGCCCAGGCGAACGAGGAACAACTTCAGGCGCGGTTGCGTAAGTTGCAGGATTGGTTCATCGGGCGAAAGTAGCCGGACCTAGCGGCGTTAAGCCCGGCTGCGTTAAACCTGGCTGCGTTCAACCTCGACGCCGGCGGCTTCCATTTCGTCGAAGGTTTCGGTGAGGTCCCCGGCGATTCCCGCTGTCAGGTCCGCAATGACCGTAGTGGCATATCCGGCCTGTACGGCGTCAAGGGCCGTTGCCTTGACGCAGTAGTCCGTGGCGATGCCTACGACCACCACCTCTTCGACGTCGTGGCTTTGCAGCCAGTCATCGAGGCCGATGGCATCTTCATCCAGGACCTCGGAGACGACGGACCCGGCCTTGAGATCCCCGGAAGGGACGTCGTCTTCCGGGGCAAGGACGCCTTCAAAGCCGGAGTAGGCCGCTGTGTACTGTCCTTTACGGAAGTAAGCCTGGATGTATTCCGGGTCCAGGTCCTCGTGGAGTTCAGCTCCTTTGGTCCGGGCCCGGCAGTGCGGCGGCCAGGAATCCACCATGTCCGGCTCATCGGAGAAATGGCTGCCCGGTTCGATGTGCCAATCCTGGGTGGCCACGATGTGGTCAAAATGCTGCTGGTTCGCATCCACGTACTCGGTGATGGCGCCGGCAACTGCGGCGCCTCCTTCGACGGCGAGGCTACCGCCTTCGCAGAAGTCGTTCTGGACATCGACGATGATCAGGGCCCTGGACATCAGTTCTCCTCGTAGATGGTGGGGATGGCGGCCTCGCCGCGCTGAAGGCGGTTCACTACGGCAGGCAATTCGGCCATGCTGGCGGCGTGCCGTTCTTTGGCGCGGATCACGCCTTCGGGGCCTGTCCAGCCGGGCAGGAGTTCGCCATTCTTAATGAACTGGTGCAACAATGAACGGTCGTTTCCGTCATCTTCCGGCCGGCGACCTATTCCAACGATCTCCTGCGTGGCCCTACCGTGTTCGTTGAGTTTGCGCAGGGCGTACTTGCGTCCACCTACGCTGGCCTTGTTCTTGGCCGCTTTCGCAACGGAGATGAACTCGCCGGCGTCGTTTGTCCTGCTCACCAGTTTGTACACCATGCTGGCGGTGGGAGCGCCGGAGCCCGTGACCAAGGACGTGCCAACCCCGTAGGAGTCCACGGGGGCGGACTGGAGGGCGGCTATGGCGAATTCGTCCAGGTCCGAGGTAACTACTATCCGGGTGTTTACGTTTCCAAGGTCATCCAACAGTTGCCGGACCCACTGCGCCTGGGCAATCAGGTCGCCCGAGTCCAAGCGGACGGCGCCCAGTTTGTCCCCGGCCAGTTCGACGGCGGTGCGCACCGCTGTTTCGACGTCGTACGTGTCTACCAGCAGCGAGGTTCCCGGGCCGAATGCGGCGATCTGTGCTTCGAAGGCCTCGCGTTCGGTGTCGTGGAGGAGCGTGAAGGAGTGCGCCGCGGTGCCAACGGTTTTGATGCCGTAGCGTCGTCCGGCCTCAAGGTTGGAGGTGCTGGCGAAGCCGGCGATTACTGCAGCGCGGGCAGCCGCCGTCGCGGATTCTTCCTGGGTGCGCCGGGAACCCATTTCGATGCATGGCCGGCTGCCGGCCGCTGACGTCATCCTTGATGCGGCAGAGGCGATGGCGCTGTCGTGGTTCAGGACGGAGAGGATGTAGGTTTCCAGGATGCAGGCTTCGGCGAACGTGGACTCAACGATGAGGATGGGGGAGTTGGGGAAGTAGGCGTCGCCTTCCGCGTAGCCCCAGATGTCTCCAGTGAATTTGTAGTTGGCCAGGTAGTCCAGTGTCTCCTGGTTGACCACCTTGTTCCGCTCAAGGAATGCGAGCTCGGCTTCACCGAAGCTGAAGTCGGCAATTCCTTCCAGGAGGCGGCCGGTTCCCCCTACCACGCCGTAACGGCGGCCGTCGGGCAGGCGCCGGGCGAACGCTTCAAACACTGAGCGGCGATGGGCAGCCCCCGAGTGCAGGGCGGCCTGGAGCATCGTCAACTCGTAGTGGTCGGTGTACAAGGAAGTGGCGGGATGGTCCCAAGACGTGGCTCTACTCACGAATTCACTCTAGTGCGAGCCGCCATAGAATGGACAGATGACCCCTAGCGTTGCATTTGGCACGGACATTGATGAGCGGACGGAAGTGGTAGAGCAGACGTCCACCGATGTCCTGACTGCCCCGGACATCCCTTGGAATTTGGTGATCTGGAATGATCCCGTCAACCTCATGAGTTACGTCAGCTATGTGTTCCAGAGTTACTTCGGCTACTCCGAGTCCAAAGCACACAAGCTCATGATGGAAGTCCACAGGAAGGGCCGCTCCATCGTGGCGCATGGCAGCAAGGAACAGGTTGAGCAGCACGCAGTAGCCATGCACGGCTTTGGACTGTGGGCCACCGTGGAGAAAGCGGCAAGCGGAAACGAAGCACCCGGGAAGGGCGGCCGCCAGCGTGGCTAAGGCATTCAAATACGGACTCAAGGGAATCACCGGCTACCTTGAGCCTGCCGAACGGGATCTACTACGCGGGCTGCTGGACGACGTCATCTCGATGCTGGAGTCCGATGCCCGGGAGAACGAGGACCCGCTGGCCGCCTTGATCGGCTTGGACATGGACGTGAAGCAACCGAGCGATCGCGCCTTGCTGCGGCTTTTGCCGAATGTCATGAAGGACGACGACGGCGGCTCGCTTGAGTTCCGCCAATTGACCGAACGCTCCGTGCGGGAAAACAAGATTGGCGCGTTGAAGGCCACAGCGATGGGCCTGGACAAGGATGATCTTGTCCTGACCCTGGAGGACGCAACGCGCTGGTCCATGGCCTTGAATGATGTTCGCCTGGTTTTGGCCGAACGCCTGGACATCCGCGATGAGGCGGACGCCGAGCATATCCACAGCATGCAGGACTGGAGCCAGGCGGAGGACGTGGAGAGTTACCTGGCGTTGGTCTACAACTTCACCACCTGGCTCCAGGAATCGCTGGTGCAATCGATGATGTCGGCCAGGCAGGCAAAATCCTGATCCGGGAGGTCGTCACCGGGCCTGCCTATGTGACATACCAGACACGAGGCGGAGGCCACAGGTAATGGCCGCAACACAGGGGAAGCCTTATTCTCGAATAATCATGACTTCAGCATCTGGCAGTTCAACGGGCGACAGTTCAAAGGGCGACGATTCAACAGGCGCCGGATCATTAGACGCCACAGGGGTCGCGGTTGCTGCCTCGCCCGGTGACCTGGTGGTCCCCAATGAGCTCATGGGGTCCCGTCCGATTGGTGTCTTTGATTCCGGCGTGGGTGGGTTGACGGTAGCCCGCTCCATCATCGATCAACTCCCCAACGAATCGATCCTGTACGTGGGGGACACCGCCAATGGACCCTATGGGCCCCTGCCCATCGCCGAGGTCCGGGCCAACGCACTGGGTGTGATGGACGAGCTCGTGGATTCGGGTGTGAAGCTGCTGACCATTGCCTGCAACTCTGCTTCGGCCGCAGTTCTCCGGGATGCGCGTGAACGCTATACCGCGCGATATGGGATCCCTGTTATTGAGGTCATCCAACCCGCTGTGCGTAGAGCGGTCGCGGCCACCCGTTCCGGCAGGATCGGCGTCATTGGGACCTCCGCCACCGTGGGCTCGCGCGCCTATGAGGACACGTTCGCGGCAGCCCCCGATCTTGCCATTACCTCTGTGGCTTGTCCGGCCTTCGTGAGCTTCGTTGAAGCCGGCGTCACCACGGGAGCTGACCTTCTGGCAGCGGCGAATGAGTATCTGGAGCCGCTGAAACACGCTGGTGTAGACACCGTGGTGCTTGGATGCACGCACTACCCCCTCTTGACCGGGGTGATCTCTTTCGTCATGGGCGAGAACGTGACCCTGGTGTCCAGTGCGGAGGAAACTGCAAAGGACGTCTACCGCGCTTTGACCACCCACGGTATCCAGCGAACCGATGCAAGTGCCCCCAGCCATGAGTTCATTGCAACGGGGGATGCTGTCCAATTTGAAACGTTGGCCCGCCGTTTCCTCGGCCCCGAGGTCTTGTCCGTGAAACACGTCGACCACGTGGCTGCGCAATACCCCACCGGAAGCCTGGCCCGCATCACGCCGGAAATGCTGGAAGCGGCCAGGAGCGGCGGGGGACTGTCGCGTCGCTCCTACTTCGTGCAACCGGAAAGGGGACCCAGCCCCGGTTCCAGCGCAACCTTGGGACGTGGCCTGTGAAACTGACCATCGTGGGCTGTACTGGTTCATTTCCGGGTCCCGGCTCGCCGGCGTCGTGCTATCTGGTGACTGCGCATGACGGTGAGCGGGAATGGAAGATCGTCATGGACCTTGGGAGCGGAGCGTTGGGCGCCATCCAGCGTTACACGGATCTTGAGGACATCGACGCCATATTCCTCACGCACCTGCACCCGGACCATTGCATGGACTTGTGTGGCCTCCACGTAGCGGTCCGGTGGAAGCCCGGCGGTTGGGGGCGGGACCGGATTCCCGTGTGGGGGCCGGCAGCAACTGCGGACAGGATGGCAACTGCCTATGGGCTGGACCTGGATCCCGGCATGCATGAGGAGTTCGACTTTACCAATTGGGCCGAACAGAAGCCCGTTACTGTTGGTCCTTTCACAGTGACGCCTTACGGCGTCAACCATCCCGTGGAAGAGGCATATGCATTGCGTGTGACGGCAACGGAACCAGGCAAGGACGGAACGCCCGTAACCCGCGTACTGACATATTCGGGGGACACCGATTCGTGCCAGGGGCTGGAAGAGGCGGCCAGTGGCGCTGATTTGTTCCTGTGCGAGGCCGCGTTCGAGGAAGGCCGCGATGACGGCATCAAGGATGTCCACCTAACGGGTAAGCGTGCCGGGGAGGCCGCCATGAACGCCGGCGCCAAGCGCCTGCTTCTGACCCACATTCCGGTGTGGACTTCGCAGACCAAGGTAATGTCCGAGGCCAAGCCGGTGTTTGCCGGGGACGTTGCTGTTGCCGTTGCCGGGGTCCACTACACGATCTAAGCCCCTCCGGATGGTGCCCTGTACGCCTGGCCGGCTGGGCGGCGTCGGGCGGTGTCCCATCGTCGCTAAGCTTGAAGCATGACTTCTGAAGCTACAGCCACACCCGTTATCCGCGCCGACGGCCGGACCCCCGATCAACTGCGTCCTATCAGCATTACCCGCGGCTGGTCCAAGCAGGCCGAGGGCTCGGCGCTCATCGAGTTCGGAAACACCCGGGTACTGTGCACGGCTTCCCTGACCGAAGGCGTTCCACGCTGGCTTAAGGGCGAGGGCCGCGGCTGGGTTACCGCCGAATACGCCATGTTGCCCCGGGCAACGAACACCCGATCCGACCGCGAGTCCGTGAAGGGCAAGATCGGCGGACGCACGCACGAGATCTCCCGCCTCATTGGCCGTTCGCTGCGCTCCATCATCGATACCAAAGCCCTGGGCGAGAACACGATCGTCCTTGACTGCGATGTCCTGCAAGCCGACGGCGGTACCCGCACCGCGGCCATCACCGGCGCCTATGTGGCGCTTGCCGAAGCGATTCGGTTTGCCCGCGAAAACAAGCTCATCGCCCGTAATGCCGAGCCGCTGGTGGACACGATTGCTGCCGTTTCCGTGGGCATCATCGATGGCGTGCCGATGCTGGACCTGCCGTACGTCGAGGATGTCCGGGCCGAAACGGACATGAACGTGGTGGTCACTGGATCCGGCAAGTTCGTGGAGGTCCAGGGAACGGCCGAGGGCGCTCCGTTCGACCGCGATGAGCTCAACGCCCTGTTGGACCTCGCCCTGATCGGCACGGGCCAGCTTGCGGCTATCCAGCGCGAGACGCTGGCGGAAGCTCCGTGAGCGGCGACTCCGCCTCCGGTGCTCCGCAGCTGGTTCTGGCAACGCACAACCAGGGCAAGTTAAAGGAACTCCGGGAGCTGCTTCGCGGCCAGGTTCCAGGGCTCGACGTCGATACCCAAGTGGTGGACGCAGCTGCCGTTGGTGCACCGGACGTTGCGGAAACCGGGGTCACCTTTGCTGAGAACTCACTCCTGAAGGCGCGTGCCGTGGCTGAGGCAACGGGTTTGGTGGCCATCGCGGATGACTCGGGGCTTGCCGTTGATGTCCTGGGCGGAGCGCCAGGCATTTTCTCCGCCCGGTGGTCGGGAAAGCACGGGGACGACGCAGCGAACCTGCGCTTGCTGCTCGCGCAGCTCTCCGATGTGCCGGACACCTTCCGCGGGGCAGCTTTTGTGTGCGCGGCCGCCCTGGCAGTGCCCGGAGCAGATGGAATTACGTACGAAACCGTTGAGTACGGGCAGCTCGAAGGCACGCTGCTGCGCGAGCCACGTGGTGAGGGTGGGTTCGGGTATGACCCCGTGCTCCAGCCCGCAGGGATGGACCGCAGCTGTGCGGAGCTGACATCCGAGGAAAAGAACGCCATCAGCCATCGAGGCCAGGCTTTCCGGGCTTTGCTCCCCGCGATCGTTGCAGCGCTCTCGGGTGTTCATTCCAGCTAACAATTCCAACCAACACTGGAAACCGGCTTTTTGGAAGTCCAGGTTTAGCCATACAGGAGAAGGCACCCCGCTTTTGCGTCGGTGCCTTCTCCTGAATGGCTAAAAAAGTGCGGTGGGGCCTACTTCTCGCGGTGCTTTCCGCCTTCGTGCTCCTCGATGAATTCCTCCACGGGGTTGCTGCCTTCCGCGGCAGCTTTGCGCTTGGCGACGACGCCGCGGCTTACCTCGATGATGATGGGAATAACCGAGATCAGGACAATGACGATGAAGATGATGTCCAGGTTGCTGCTGACCCACGGAACCCGGTCGCCCAAAAGGTACCCAAGCAAGGTCACACCGCCGCCCCAGAGGGCGGCGCCAATGACGTTGAAGAGGAAGAACTTGCGTTTGTCCATCTGGGCCACGCCGACGATCACCGGAACAAAGGTACGGATGATGGGGACGAACCGGGCCAGAATCAGGGCTTTGCCGCCGTGCTTCTCAAAGAAAGCGTGGGCGCTTTCGACGTTTTCCTTCTTGAAAAGCCTGGAGTCGGGGCGGTTGAAGATTGCAGGACCGGCCTTTGAACCAATGAGGTAGCCGGTCTGGTTGCCAATGATCGCGGAAACGATGATGAGGGCGGCCAAGGCCCAGATATTGAACTTGATGGTATCTGTGGCTACAAGGAGGCCAGCGGTGAACAGCATGGAATCGCCGGGCAGGAAGAAGCCCACCAGCAGGCCGGTTTCGGCGAAGACAATGCCGCATACCAGCAGTACTACCCACGGGGCCAAGGCTGGATCAGCCAGGAAGACCTGGGGGTTAAGCCAGTCCGGCAGGAACGAGGCCATGGGTGGACGCACCGGTCCCGCGCCCCCGAAAGTGGATACGGCTAAGTCGTTCATCGCAGTAAAGATCACCTATCAAGCCTACTGGACGGCCGTCGTCGTAACCCTCACCACAATGCGGCCCGGAAACGCCGCCCCGCCGCGGAAACCGGCAAGAACGCACCCTTTCGGCCTGTAACCTTGTCCAGTGGCATTGGACTTTACGGCGATCGACTTTGAAACAGCCAACGGCTTCAGGGGGTCGCCGTGTTCGGTCGGCCTCAGCAAAGTCCGCGGCGGTGTGGTGGTGGAGGAAGCCTCCTGGCTCATGCGCCCGCCGGAGAACCATGACCACTTCGAGTTTCACAACACCCGCATCCACGGCATCCGTGCCGAAGACGTTGCCGGCCGTCCCAGGTTCGGGGACCTCTTCCCCGAAATCGGTGCCTTCATCGGCAACGACGTCCTTGCAGCACACAACGCAGCCTTTGATCTGGGCGTTATCCGATCCGGCTTGGAGGTCTCCGGACTTGCAGGCCCGGCCTACGAGTACGTTTGCACCGTGATGCTGTCCCGCCGCTGCTACTCGTTGGTGTCCAACTCGCTGCCGTACGCAGCGGAGGAAGCCGGAGTACCCCTGGTCAACCACCACGATGCCGCCGAGGACGCACGCGCCTGCGCAGGAATCCTGGTGGACATCGCCCGCCGTAACAACGCCAACAGCATCGCGGAACTCTATCTTTCGCTGGGCCTCACGTTGCCCAGGCAACCTGCCTTCGATCCCATGAATGGCCTCTCCAAGCCCACCCTTGCCGCGCTCGCGGGCAGGAAGGCAAATAGTCCCGCGGAGCAAACCCTGGACGGCGCCCTGAACGGTCCCGGACGTGCATGGTCCGCATGGCCCGAGGAAGGCCCTAATCCGTTGCCGAACCCCGCAGCCGAACCGGGACATCCGCTGTTCGGCCAGACGGTGGTCTTCACCGGCGACCTCATCATGACCCGTCCCGAGGCCAAGTCCCGGGCAGCAGAGATGGGTGCACGCCCCGAAAGCAGGGTGACCGCACGCACCACCGTGCTTGTGGTGGGCGACGGGTTCGTGGCCGGGGACCTGCGTGCCGGGCGGCTGACGGGCAAGGCCAAGCGGGTCTTGGAACTCCACGCGAAAGGCCAGCAGATCGAGGTGGTCTCGGAGGGCGAGTTCCTGCAAATGGTGGGCGGAAACTAACGCCCGCGTCCGGTGGGAAGCTAATCAGCCTGTGGTGACGGCGAGCAGCCGGTCCGCCATGCCACGAATGACCTCTGTGCCTTCCAATGCCCCGAGCCATTCGGCAGGAAGGCAAGCTTCGCCGTAGTAGGCGCCCAAAATGTTTCCGGCGATGGAACCGGTGGAATCGCTGTCGCCACTGTGGTTGATGGCCACCGCGATGGCTTGGCGGAAGTGCTCAGTGGGCTCGCTGGCTTGCGTGGAGAGAACCGCATAAAGCCCGACGGCGAGTGCCTCCTCGGCGACCCAGCCCTCACCCAGCGCTGTGACCAGCTTTTCAGGACTGAGGGGAGCGGGCTCCGAGGACAACCTCAAAGCCGCTTCCAATCGCCCGGGCAGTTCGGGCGCTTTGGTGGGCACGCCGTTGACGTAGTCCAAGGCGCCAATAGCTGCGGTGCGAACGTCACTGCCCGCCACAATATTCTGGATCATCAAGCTGAAGGCAGCCGCGCTCAACCGCGCTGACGGGTGTCCGTGCGTCAACGATGCAGCATCTGAACTGAGTTTGTACACGGCTTCACGGGAGATATGGGGCACGAGTCCAAAGGGTGCTGAACGCATGACTGTGCCACATCCCTTGGAATCGGGGTTAACCGGCCTGGCCACGGTGCCCATTTCTCCTGAAGCCAATCCGCTGAGGCAGGTGTTTCCCGGGGCCCGACGACGCCGGAGTACTTCCTGGCCGTCTATCCACCGGGGTTGCGGAACCGGGGCAGAAGGGGAAACGGCAACGTCCTGGGTTGCCAGCCAGCGAAGGTAGGCCAGCCAAAGGCAGGCGATCTCATCTGCCGCCACCCCATCATTGGCCCATTCGAGGGCGTCGACCAGGCCGTCCACGGTGTACAGCGTCATCTGCGTGTCGTCCGAAAACTCGCCCATGGCGTCGAGCTGGTCAAACGACGTGAGCCCGGCGGAACCGTAACGGGCACGAATGGCATCAAGGCGGTCGAACTCCACTGCGTAGCCAAGGGAATCACCCAGGGCCCCTCCCAGCAGTGTCCCGTGGACGCGGGATTCAAACGACGGGGTGGCGGGGGAGGACGCTTCAAAACTCATGCCATCAACTTACCGCGCCCTGCTGTATCCGATGGGGTAAGCAGTTGATGTGGACGGCCGCTGATATGGTTGGGAGGCTGCCCAGCACTAGGAAAATTTGGAGAGATGACGTGCGTGAACCGGCTTGGCGACGGACAGGCAAGACACCTGACTACAGGTTCTCCTTGGCGAACGAACGGACCTTCCTTGCGTGGATCCGCACGTCGTTGGCGTTGCTCGCCGGGGCCATTGCCATCGATCAACTGGCTCCCAACATTGCCCCCCAGCCAGTCAGGATCGTCCTCTGTGTGCTCCTGTCCCTGATCGGCGCCGGCCTGGCCGCACTGTCATACCGCAGGTGGGGGCAAATGGAAGCTGCGATGCGCAACGATGAAGCCTTGCCGTTCTCCTGGGTCATGCTGCTCATGACGATCGTGGTGGCCGTGGCGGCATTCGCTTTCGCCGTGTTGATTTTGGTGGCGCGATGACCGGGTTTGCGCGATGACGAGGTTTGTAGGATGACGAGGCCTGCACGTTGAGCATGGACCTCCGTGATCCCGGTCTACAGCCGGAACGGACCACGCTGGCCTGGCGGCGAACCCTCATTTCGCTGGTGGTGGTGGATCTTTTCATCTGGCGCAGTTGGCTTACCTCCGAGCCCTCAACGGGCCATCTCATTCCGGGCCTTCCCGGGCTGGATTACCAAGGTATCTGCGCCCTCATGGCTGCTGCCGCCACCGTTGTGCTGGCTTCTGTGGTGTGGGTCCGATCACGCCAGCTTCATGCTGGAACCGAGGCAGCTTCGGCACGGCTCATCTTTGTCAGCACCCTGGCCGTGATAGGGCTTGGCCTAACTGCGATCGCGGCCATTGCCTTGGGCGGCTAAGCTCGGATCGGTAGTCAGCCGGGACCCAGCAACCGTCCAGACTCAACTGGCAGGATGCTCAAGGGCTTTGCCCCGCGTCCACACCACCAACCGTAAGGAATCATTCGACATGACCTCTCCTCTGCAAGCCACGACCGACCACGAACCGGGGCTGTTCGCGCGGCTGTCCGCTGAAGCCGTCGGTTCGATGTTTGTTGTGCTCGTGGCAGTGGGCGTGTCGATCTTCTCGAATCCTTCATCAGCGCCCCTGCCCGCCGCACTTGCGACCGGCCTGACGGTGACGGTGGCCATGCTGGCCTTCGGTCATGTTTCCGGCGGTCACTTCAATCCAATAATCACTCTGGGCAACCTGATCGCCGGCCGCATCCGCGCGCTGGCAGCTGTTGCCTACCTTGCGGCGCAGATCATCGGCAGCGTGATCGGCGCAGCTCTGGCCTACGTTGTGGTTCTGACTGTTCCGGTCCTGACGGATGCGCGGGCTGCCTTCGGCTCTGTGGCGGCCGGTTATGGAGAGCATGCTGCTGCCCAAACCCAGATGGCAGGGGTCTTGATCGTTGAAGTTGTTGGCTCCGCCTTGCTGGTTGCGGTGTTCCTTGGAGCGACTGCCGGACGCCGTGCCTTTCCTGCCGTGGCCCCCTTTGCCGTAGGCCTTTGCGTCGCCGTGTTGTTGCAGTTTGGCCAGGTCCTTGGCAACCTTCCGTTTAATCCCGCACGCGCAACTGCACTGGCTTTCTTCAGCCCGTCATGGGCCGTCGAAGGATTGTGGCTCTTCTGGGTAGCCCCACTGATGGGCGCCGCGCTGGCCGGACTCGCTTTCCGTGGCTTTGGCTACGCCTCCTCCGCCACCACCCCTGAAGATGACACGGCGTCAGCGACGGCCGGAACCATCGAGGGAGAGCACCTGGACGCCGATGGCACTGACGATTTCCAGGCAGAGGCAGAGGCAGAGGCAGCGGCAGTGGAGACCGGGACCGTCCGGAAAGAAGTTGCTGCAGATGATGCGCGCGACTTCTTTGACGGCAAGAAGGGCTAGGAGACTGACAGGATCGACGCCGGACGGCCTGTCTGCGCTTTTTTGTCGGTGCCCACAGTTAGCTTGAAAATATGCGGTTACTCCATACCTCCGATTGGCATCTCGGCCGGTCATTCCACGGCGTTGGCATGCTTGAAGCCCAGCGCGGTTTTGTGGACCAGCTCGTGTCCTTCGTGGAAGCGAAGTCTGTAGACGTTGTCCTCATTGCGGGTGACGTCTATGACCGCGCCCTGCCTGGACTGGATGTCGTCAAACTTCTCGACGACGCCTTGGTGCGCATTACCCAAGCCGGGGCCACCGTAGTGCTCGCCAGTGGCAACCACGATTCCGCCATTCGGCTCGGATTCGCGTCACGCTTGCTTGAACGCGGCGGCGTCCATCTCAGGACAAGGGTCGAGGACCTGGATGTTCCCGTGCTTGTTCCCTTCGGAAAAGATGGGGAGAGCAGCGCGACACTTGCTGTTTATGGGATTCCCTATTTGGAACCGCGGCTCGTCGCGGAGCGGCTGGAGGTGGAGACCGCGAGTCATTTCGAGGTCACCCGTGAAGCAACCGAGCGGATTCGGCGCGACCTCCAGGACCGCCGTGCATCGGGCGCAGTGCATCCGGTGGTCCTTGCACACACTTTTGCCAGCGGAGGTATCACGTCGGACAGTGAACGGGACTTGAGCATCGGAGGGCTGGGCGCCGTGCCGTTGGATCTCTTCCAGGACTTTGCGTACGCGGCTCTCGGCCACCTGCACGGCAGGCAGGAACTGGCCCCGAATGTCCGCTACTCCGGCTCCCCACTGGCGTATTCGTTCTCCGAAGCCAAACATTGCAAGGGCGCGTGGTTGGTGGACATCGATGCCGATGGAAGCGTTGCTGTCCAGGAAGTACTTTGGGAAGCTGCCAAGAGCCTGGCCGTGTTGAGAGGCAGGCTGAACGATCTCCTTGAATCAAGCGAGCACTCCTGGGCCGAAGCTGCCTATTGCCAAATCACGCTCACGGATGCCGAACGGCCCGTCCAGGCAATGGAGCAGCTCCGAACCCGCTTCCCTGACACCTTGGTCCTGTCCTTTGACCCCGAGGGTGCCGGGGCCAAAGAAAAAGCCAGCTACAGCAGCAGGCTGGCAGCAGCCCAGGACGACCTCGAGGTCTGCTGCGGATTCCTGGAACACGTTCGGGAACGCAGTCCCGGATCTGCGGAAGAAGCTGCCCTGCGCGCCGCCCTCGAGGCCGTGCGGCTGGAGGAGGCTGAACTGTGAGAATCCATCGACTCGAAATTGAGGCTTTCGGGCCTTTTGCGACTTCGCAACATATTGATTTCGACCAACTCAGTGCCCAGGGTTTGTTTCTGCTCAACGGCGCCACCGGGGCCGGCAAGACCAGCATCCTGGACGCCATCTGTTTCGCCCTATATGGTTCCGTTCCGGGTGCACGCCAGGAAGGTAAGCGCCTTCGCAGCGATCATGCAGCGCCGGGTGCTGAACCGCGTGTCGTGTGCGAATTCTCCGCGCGCCGCAGGCGTTTCGAAGTCAGCCGTTCCCCGGCATGGGAACGCCCCAGCGCGCGGGGCCGGAACGGCTTCACCACCCAACAAGCCAAGACCCTGCTGCGGGAGTGGGTTTCCGGAGTCTGGGAGGAAAAATCCTCGCGGAATGACGAAGTCGGCGCCGAGCTTTCCGAGCTTTTGGGTATGGACCGGGACCAGTTCACGCGCGTTGTGATGCTTCCCCAAGGTGACTTTGCGGCTTTCCTGCGCTCCAAAGCCAACGATCGGCTCGAGCTCCTCCAGAAGCTCTTTGGGACGCAGCGCTTTGAGTCCGTGGAGAAGCACATTGCGCGGCAGGCGGCCGAAGCTTCGCGCGCCGTGCAGGACAATGCGGCCGAACTGAAGATGCTGCTTGACAGGGCAGCCGCAGAACGGGAACAGCTTGGCCTTCCTGATGCGCCGGCAAATGTGGAGACGGCTGTCGAGGCGCCAGAGGCATGGTTCGCGGCCTTGGAGATGGAGCTGCTGGAAGAAGCTGGGCGACGTAAAGACGAGGCCACTGCGGCTGATGCACGGGCCGTACGGCTTGCGGAACAACTTCAGGAGGACCAGGAGAAGGCCCAACGGCATGCCAGGCTCGCTGCTGGAATGCAGCGGCGTGTTCTGCATGAATTAGCTGCAGCGCGGGCACTGGAGAACAAGGAAAAGCTGGGAGGACATCGTCGTGCGGCCGTCCTTGGGGGACAACTGGACGCTGTGGAGGCCACGGAACGTAAGTTCCGTTCGGCCTTGGAGGAGAGGGACAGCTCCCGGGAGCAGCTTGAATCCAAAGGTTTGGATGCTGCACATCCTGTTGCTGCGCTTGAGACAGTAAAGACCACCCTTGCCGTCCTCGAAGCCCGGCTTCCAGATGAACGGCGCATGGAAGAGGTGGCCACGCGGCTCGCAGCCAAGCGAAAAGAACACTCAAGCCACCTGGCGGCCGCCCAGGCAGCAGCAGAGTCCCTGCAACACCTTCGAGCCGAGGAAGCGGCGGTGAAGACGGGGATGGAAGCACTGGAACCCTCGGCTGCACGGATCGAAGACCTGGAACGGGAGGCGGCCGCTGCGGCCGAACTGGTGTCGGTTGTGTCCCGTCATGAAGCTGCCGCCGCCGGGTTGCAGGACGTCACTGAGCGCCACGCCCGTGCCCGCAACAAAACGCAGGACCTCAGGCAAGCATGGCTTGACATGAGGGAGGCGCGCTTGGCCAATGCGGCCGGTGAACTCGCGGCAGCCCTTGTGCCTGGACAGCCTTGCGCCGTTTGTGGCAGCAACGAGCATCCGAATCCCGCGGCCGCAGCTCGTTCTGCACTTTCCATCGCCCAGGAAGAGGAAGAAGCCAGCAAAGTATTTGAAGCCAGCGAGAGAGCTCTGGGACGCATCGCGGAGGAGGTATCAAGAGCCGCGCAGCTGCTGGCGGGCCTGGCTGCCCAGGGTGGCTCCGCAGATCCAGAGGAATCAGCCGCCCGCTTGGTCGCATCCGAAGCTGCGGCGACCGAAGCCCGAAAGGCCTCTGTCGCGTTGGAGAAGCTCCGCAAAGAGCATGAGGGTCTCATCAAACGCATGACCCTCCTGCAAGAGGAACATGCCGCTTCAACGAATGCCGCAGTGCAAGCAAGCTCTGCTGTCGAGTTACTCCAGGAACAGTACCTTGCGCTTGAAAACGAGCTGGCCGGCCTGGGACAGGGCTTCGCCAGCCTTCGTGAGAGGGCAGAAGCTCTCACCTCCCAGGGTTTGTTGCTTCAGGCTGCCGTAGATGCCGCGAACGAACTCGAACGTGCCGCAGCTGCGCGCCTGGAGGCGCTTGCTGCCTTGGAACGGGCACTGCCCGGGTCCGGTTTTTCATCGGTCGAGGATGTGCGTCGCCGGCTCATGCCACCGTCGGATGTTGTGGCATTGGAGAACGCACTCGCGGATTTCGAGGCCGAAGCTGCTCGGCTGGATGAGCTGTTTGCCGCCGAGGAACTCGTCATGGCAGCGAAGGAAGTCAGCATCGGCGAGCTTCCCCTGCCGGAGGACGAGCTCAGCGTCGCCAGGACTGGGGCTGCCCATGCCATGGACGCGGCAAAGGCACTTGCGCTTTCCGCGGGGCTCGCACATAAAGCAGTCCAGTCTGTGCAGAGGATCCGCGCCGAGTATCAAAAGCTGGCCGAGGCGGGGAGGGAACCGCGTGAGCATGCCATCTTGTTGGGTGGGCTTGCAGACACCCTTCGTGGCGCAGGGGATAACAGTTACCGCATGAGCTTGAACAGCTATGTCCTGGCTGCCCGGCTGGAGCAGGTGGCCATCGCAGCTTCGGAGAGGCTGGTTGCCATGAGCGATGGCCGCTACACGTTGCAACACACCGACGCCCGGGCGGCACGCAACCAGAAATCAGGTCTTGGACTGGAAGTGGTGGATGAATGGACGGGCCAGCGTCGTGACACATCCACGCTCTCAGGCGGAGAATCCTTCATGGCCTCCTTGTCATTGGCCCTGGGCCTGGCTGACGTTGTACAGCAGGAGGCCGGGGGAGTGGATATTGAGACGCTCTTCGTCGATGAAGGGTTCGGAAGCCTGGACGAGCAAGCGTTGGAACAGGTCATGGACGCCTTGGAGGGGCTGCGCGACGGCGGCAGGGTTGTCGGGCTGGTCAGCCATGTCGCAGAAATGAAGCAACGCATCAGCAGTCAACTGCACGTGATCAAGGGCAGGCATGGTTCCTCGGTGGTTGTTGCCGAAGAAGTGCCTGCCTGAGCCCGGATCCTATAGACTTGATCCGTTACACCGGGTTGCGCGCATCGGGAGGAGGGACGATGCGCAGACTTTAGCGAACCCGGAACAATGGAAAAATCTTCGTTGGCTTCCAAGCCACTGCCTTCACATCAGACCCCAACGCCGTCCACCAACCGGTCCCGCCTGCCCGGAAGGTTCGCGCGGCTGCCTGAACTCGCAGGGCCAGGGTTCCTGCCTCTCGGCCTCTTCGCAAGACTTCCGTTGGCAATGCTCACCGTGGGTACATTGACCTTGGTAACAGCGGTGAGTCATTCCTACGCAATTGGCGGCATGGCTGCCGGAGCAGTGGGTATCGGGTCAGCAGTGGGAGCTCCCGTCCTCGGGTCGTTGGCCGATCGTGCCGGCCAGCGCATCGTTTTGCTCGTTGCGGCAGTTGTTAACACTCTGGCCGTCCTCGGCCTTCTTGCCGCCGCCTATATGACCCCAACTTCTGCCTCCGTGCTGGACGCTGCGGGCGTGCTAGTGGCAGGTTTCCTGGCCGGGGCGAGCTGCCCGCAGGTCGGCCCCATGGCCCGTGTTCGCTGGATGGCGCTGACCACCCGGAACCTGTCATCGGTCCGCATGGCCACTGTTTCCACGAAGGATGCTCCTGCAGCAGGAGCGGGAGTGCCGGCGAACGGAGGCCGGAGCGTGGCGGCCAGCCGTGCCGATCTGGACACGGCACTTTCCTACGAGGGCACTGCTGACGAGATTACGTTCGTGCTCGGACCTGCCCTGGTTGGAATTCTGGCCAGCCTCATTGCTCCTTGGTTGCCTTTGGCGTTGGCAGCGCTCATGACCATCACCCTTGTACCCGCCTTCGCCGTCCACCCCAGCCAAAATGCCGTGGTGCCGGCACCCCGTAAGGCTGCTGCCGCCGTCGTGGGTAATTCCCGTGAACGTGCAGCAAAGCGAGGGGGTCGCCGGGCGGGCGCGGTTGTGGCTGTGCCGGTTGTGGCAATGGTGTGCATGGGCACGTTTTTTGGTGCTACGCAGAACGCCCTGAGCGCCTTTTCTGCCCAGTACGCTACGGCGGAAATTGCCGGCCTCCTGTACTCCGTCATGGGCTTGAGCTCAGCCGTGGCGGCGCTGTCCGTTGCGTTCTGGCCGCAGCGTTTCAGCCTTGCCGCCCGTTGGGTAGCAGCTGCCTTGGCGATGTCCTTGTTCGCACTGTTGTTGCTGGTTCCTGCAGGCATTTGGCCCATGGTGTTCGTGCTGCTTTTGCTGGGCATCCCGGTGGGACCAGTCATGGTCACGGTGTTCAGCATCGGTGGCGTGGTTGCCCCGGCCGGCCGGATGGCCACGGTGATGACGGCCCTTGCCAGTGGGATCGTGGCCGGTACCGCGCTTGGTTCCTACCTTGCCGGGCAGTTGGCGCAGGCGCAGGGGCCTGGTGCAGCCTTCGTCGTGTCCATGGCTGCCGCAGCGGGCTTGTTCGTGCTTGGAGTTCTGACTTACCTGGTCATGAAGCGTCAGCCTCAGTCGTAGTCCAGTGCTCCGGCGAGGGAGCGGGCCATTAGCTCCACCAGGCGCATTGACCGTTCTTCGTCGGGGTCGGCCAGATGCTGCATGCTGATGCCGTCTATACCGGAGATGAAGAGGCGGGTGACGTCCTCAAGATTGTGGGGGACTGGCTCGCCGGCGGCATCTGCCGCGCCCCGGAACAGTTCCAGGGTTGAACTGACCCAGCCGTCGTACATGGAGCGGTTCATCAGCAGGGCCTGTGGCTGGTCATCGGCCTCGACGCGGAATCGCCGGAGCAAAAGCTCGAAGGTGGTCACCTGCTCATGCGGATTCTCCAGCATGCGCGTCCAGATTCGCCGGGCGTGGGCTCCGATCATATGGCGCAGGCCCAATCCGGGATCAGCAACTGGTTCCAATGCCTTCGCATAATCGCGGCTGAGGAAGTTGTAGACCTCTTCCAGAAGCTCGTCCTTGCTACGGAAACAGTAGTGGAGTGCCGCAAGCGGCGCGTCGGCTTCACTGGCGATCCGGCGCGTTGTAGCCGAGGCGAGCCCATCCTGGGCAATGACCCGTGCCGCAGCCTCAACAAACTGCAGCCGCCTTGCTTCGGCGGGAACCCTGGCCATCCGCGCCCCTTCCTGTCCTTAGTCATATCCGTGATCAGGCACGCTGATCATCGGTCTCATCGATCCTAGGCGTTCTGCGCCCGGGCTGGCTCCTGGCAATGCCGTGGAGCCTTTGGAAAGACCCCTGAAAAGAATTTTACCGGAAAACCTAGTCAAATGACCCAGTCAGGCGACATACTTCTTTCTAGAACGTTGTTGCCTGCATCACATGGGATGCAGTGACCTGAGGAGAACCGATGCAAGAACTTGCCGATCTGGTGATCGTCAATGCCTCGGTCCACACGATGGACCCGGCAAAACCGGACCGGATGTCAGACGCCCTGGCCATCAGGGATGGACGCATTCTGGCACTCGGAAGCACAGACACTGCGAGGGCGGTTGGGCCCGGCACCGTGGTTGTGGATGCCGCCGGAGGCGCTCTCATTCCCGCAATCAATGACGCCCACCTGCATTTCGTTTCGGCGGCAATGGCCGCATTTGGATACGTGCGGCTGGATCCATCAATCGCACCGGATTGGGCGGCTGTGGTGGACATCATCAACAGGGCGCCAGCAGGGGAGGACGGCTGGGTTCGTGCGCATGGTTGGGACGAAGTGCTGCTCGGACCAGCAAGCGGACATTTGCTGGATTGCCGACCCGGTACACCAGTGGTTGCGTTCGACCGCACAGGCCATCAACTTCTCGCCAATAGTGAAGCGCTGCGTCGGGCGGGCATCACTGCTGTTACGGCAGACATCGACGGTGGCACAGTGGTGCGGGCCGGCGATGGCAGCCCAACTGGCCTTCTCCAGGACGGCGCCATGCAACTGGTTTCAAAGATGATGCCACCGGTGCCGAACGCGACGCTTCGCCCTGCGCTGCTGCAATTGCAGGAACAGTTGCACTCGCTGGGCATTACGTCGCTGACAGATCCGGGTTTGGGCCCTGCCAGTGCCGGACTGATGGACGGTGCGGGCTCGACGGCGGCACTTGAGTTACTAGGTGACCTCGCCGCGGATGGTGAACTGACACTAAGGATCAATGTCCTGATGCTGTTCGCGGGGACCGGGGGAGCCGATGCGAAGGCCATCGACGAGGGCCTGCGAAGCGGACTGGCCAACACTTACGTGAACCGGGGCATCGATCCGGAGCAGCTGCGGATTGCCGGCGTCAAGATATTCGCCGACGGCATTCCGCGCAGTGGTACCGCGTGGATGAGCGAACCATATGGAAACGCCTGCACGCATGGCCACCTGGTGATCCAAGGTGCCGATGACGCCCAAAGAGTTGCCGAACTCCACCGGATACTTCGGCTTATCAACGACGCGGGACTGCAGGCAGGACTCCATGCAACGGGCGACGCCGCCACATCCGCGGCCGTGGAAGCGATTGTGGCGGCGGCCGATGGAACCGCTGAAGCCGGCTCCAAAGTAGCAGGAAATCGCCACTACATCATCCATGGCGCCTTCACTGATACCGAAACCCTGGCCACCATGGCTTCCCATCACATCGGCTACAGCACCAACCCGCTGATCCGCGAGGAAGCCGGGGACATGATGCGCCAGGTACTGGGCGAGGAACGGTTCTCCCGCCACCAGCCTCTGCATTCTGCTCTGGAGGCCGGCGTGCACTTCAACCTGGCCTCCGACGCTCCCGTCACCAGTCCCGACTGGCGCCGGACTGTGGCGGCTGCTGTTCGTCGTGCCACCCGCTCCACGCCAAGCAACCCCGGCGATCCTGAACGGATCACCGGACTCCAAGCGCTCGCCGCCATGACCATAGGCGCAGCTTGGCAAGACCACGCAGAACATTTCAAAGGAGCACTGATACCCGGAATGGCCGCAGATCTTTGCCTGCTGTCAAACCCCTGGCCGGATGACGAGGAGATCGAGAAGCTCCTCGACGCCGAGGTCAGGCTCACCCTGAGCGGTGGCCGCATAGTCCACCAATCCAACAGCTAGAACAAAACCCCTCCGTTCCAACCATTTCGCGATTCAAGGAGCACCACATGCGACGCAGTTTTCCTTTGGCACTGGCCGCAGTCCTGTCCATGGCACTTGCTGCCTGCGGCGGCGGGTCAGGCCCGGCTTCCACCCCGGCCGCTGACGGGACCACCACACTGAAGGTGGGTACCATCGGTATCGGATCCGATGCCGCGATCCAGCTCGCCATCAACAAGGGCTACTTCAAGGAACAGGGTCTCAACGTCGAGACTTCCGTTATTGCCAACCCTCCCGCCGGTATTGCAGCTGCCCAGAGCGGCCAGATCGATCTCACCTATACACCCTCCATCCCGCTGCTGAATGCGCTGAGCCAGAACGTGCCACTGAAGATCATCGCTGCTGCTGATGGCTATAAAGACGGCGCAGGGAAATCCAGCGACCTCAACAGGGTCGATGACACAGGGCTCCTGGTCCAGCACGCATCATCGATCTCCCGGCCAAAAGACCTCGAAGGCAAGAGCGTCAGCGTCCCGGCCCGCAAGGCACAACTGGAAGTCACCGTCAGCAAGCTCGTCAAGGACGACGGCGGCGATCCCGCGAAGGTGAACTGGATGGTCCTGGATCCTTCATCGGCCCTTCAATCCCTGAACTCGGGACGCGTCGATGCAGCGTCGCTCGTTGCACCTTTCACGTCGAAGGCGATGTCCGAGGGCAACAGGCTGCTGGCATCGCCGGGCGTCGAATTCTTTGAACAGGGCGCAATCGGCCTCTGGGTTTCGGGTGCCAACACCGTGAAATCCAAGGAGAAGGCCTTGCAGGGTTTCAAGGCAGCTATCTATAAGGCCAATGCCTACGCCAATGGCCACATCGAAGAGGCACAGCAACTCAGCGCCGAGATCACCAAGACCCCGCTGGACGTCGTCAAATCAGGAGCTGTGAACTACTGGCCTGAGGACGTCCGCACGGAGGACATTGAAAGGGCCAACAAGAACCTTGCTGACCTCGGTTTCCTGAGTGCACCCGTGAAGCTGCCGGGCGATCTTGTCTTCGGAAAGTAGGCGCGAACCGAACATGGGAGGCTCATTATGAAAGGGTCCATCCGCCCATTGACCTTCAGTGCGTTGGGCATTGCGGCAGCGCTGGTCATCTGGCAGGTCCTTGCCGAGGCAAAGGTGGCAGGAAATGCCCTGCCGCCAGCCACCACTGTTTTCAGCACCCTGGCAACCATCCTGGGGACGGCTACGTTCTGGTCCTCGTTGGGAGCTACGATCGGGATCGCCCTGCTCGCGCTGGCTTTGTCTGCGGTGGCAGGCGTCATCCTGGGCCTGCTTGTCGGGACTTTTGAGACCGTCAGGTTCGCTACCTTGGCGGTGCTGGAGTTCCTGAAGCCCGTTCCGCCCATCGTCATTCTTCCCTTGGCGGTGCTGGTACTGGGCCCAACCGGGGAGATGTCCTTGTTCCTGGTGGTGTTCGGCTGCCTCCTCCCGATCGTCATGCAGACTGTCGACGGAGTCCAGAGCACGGATCCCGTTGCCAGGGACACTGCCCGCTCCTATGGCATGCGCGAGCCCGAAATCCTGGCCCGCGTGGTCCTGCCCAGCGCCATGCCTTACATCGGAACCGCCATGCGGGTTGCTGCCCCGGCCGCCTTGGTGGTCACTGTGGTAGCGGGTCTGCTCGGCGGTGGCCCGGGCCTGGGCCAAAGCATTTACCAAGCCCAGGCGGCCGGTGATTATGCCAGCCTCTACGGCCTGGTGATCGTCCTGGGCGTTCTGGGCCTCCTGTTCCAAGGTGCCACGCGGCTGGCCGAGCGCCGTGTCCTGCACTGGCATGAGTCCTACCGTGAAGTGGTGCCGTGATGAGAAACCCCACAATGAGAAATTGGTTGATCGGCGCCGGAGCGCCCGTGCTGTTGTTGGTGGCTTGGTGGTTCCTGTCCGAGAGCTCCCTTGACCCCTTCTTCCCGCCGTTGCGCACCATCGTTGGCCGGTTCCAGGAGCTCTGGCTCTTTGAGCACTTCCAGTCAGATGTGCTGCTGAGCCTGGGAAACCTGTTCCTGGGATTTGCCATCGCAGCCTTTGCGGGGATTGCCATCGGGTTCGTGACGGCTCTTGTTCCCCCGGTTCGCTGGATGGTGGATCCGTTGATCCACTTTCTTCGGGGAATACCGCCGGTTGCCCTGGTGCCGATCTTCATCTCCCTCATTGGATTCGGCACCCAGATGCGCGTGACCAGCATCGCGCTGGCGGCGCTGTTCCCAACGATGATCGCCACCGTGGACGGTATCCGTGGGGTGGGCAACGACCTCATGGATGTGGCGAGGGTCTATAGGCTGAACCGGAAGGAGCGCGTCCTGAACGTCCTGCTTCCCGCGGCCGCGCCGCAAATCTTCTCCGGCTTGCAGGTCAGCCTGCAGGTTGCCTTCATCGTGATGATCGCCAGCGAGATGCTGGGCAGTTCCCAAGGCATTGGAGCCATGACGCTGCTCGCGCAGCAGAGCTTCATGACAGCCGACATGTGGGCAGGGATCCTGCTCCTGGGCGTCATCGGATTCCTTGTCAATGTCCTCTTCAGCCTGCTCAGGCGCAAGGTCCTCTCCTGGTACATCGGCTCACGGCGCATGGCGCGTGCAGCATGAGCATCCGACAGGCCCCGAGCCTTTACACCCGAAACAGAAAGTCCGCCATGGCACAGCAACCAGAAACCCGCATCAACGCGACCACTCCACGGTTGGACGTGGCTCACCTGGCCAAGAGCTACGGGAGTGGCGAAAAATCCCATGTAGTCATCGAAGACCTCACTTTCACCGTGGATGCCGGCGAGGTTGTCTGCATCGTCGGTCCCTCCGGCGTCGGAAAGACGACCCTCCTGAAATGCCTGGCCGGGCTTCATCCGGCCAGCAGCGGACGGGCGGCCATCGATGGCCGCACCATCAGTGGCCCACCGCCGGAAATGGCGCTGGTTTTCCAGGACTACAACCGTTCACTCATGCCGTGGCTGACGGTCAGGAAGAACCTCGTTCTTCCTTTGCGGCACCTCAAGTTGCCTGCAGCGGAACTGAAAGAACGCTGCGACAGCGCACTAGCCGCCGTCGGGCTTTCCCACGCCGACAACCAATACCCGTGGCAGCTATCCGGCGGCATGCAGCAGCGTGTGGCGATTGCCCGTGCCCTCGCATACCGGCCGGAGATCCTTATCATGGACGAGCCCTTCGCATCGGTGGACGCACAGACACGCTTCGACCTCGAAGACCTGTGCCTGAAGATCAGGAAGGACTTCAACATGACCATTCTGGTGGTGACCCATGACATCGACGAGGCCGTCTATCTGGCAGACCGCGTTGTGGTCCTGGGCTCCAAGCCGGCCCGCGTCCTGAAGATCGTCGACGTCGACCTGCCGGCTCCGCGCGACCAGATCACCACGCGCTCGCTTCCGGAGTTCGCACGCCAGCGCACGGAAGTGCTGTCCCTCATCAAGAGGCCGGTATGACGCGGGAGCGCGGCATTACGGCCAAGGGCAGGCCCAACGTCCTGTTCTTCATCGCGGACCAATTGCGGGCCGACCACTTGGGCTTCGGTGGCAATCATGTCGTCCGGACGCCCAACCTTGATGCGCTCGCAGCCCGGAGCGTGGTATTCGAGAATGCGACGGTGGCGAACCCTACCTGCATGCCCAACAGGGCCAGCTTGATGACTGGCCGGTGGCCTTCGGCGCACGGGACGCGCTGCAATGGAATCACGTTGGATCCGTTGACGCAGACTGTTCCCGGATCCTTGGCAGCCGGCGGTTACCGCACTGTGGGAGTAGGAAAACTGCACCACCAAAACATGGGGTGGGAGTTTGAGCCGCACCAGGCCAAGGAGATCCGGAGTACCGATCCGATGCTCCTGGATCCAACAGTTGGTGACGCCCGCCGGCCCGGCTACGCTCCCGGTTGGGATCAGTGGGAGAACCGGGAGGCGCACGATAAACGCTTCATCGGGCTCCCTGCCGACTACTACGGCTACCAACACGTGGACCTCGTCATTGGTCATGGGGACCGGCCCGGAGGCCACTATGTGCATTGGGCCAGGGAACGCGGCGTCGACCCCGAAACGCTGGGAGGTGCAGGCAACTCCGCCCGCCGGTATGGCGGATGGGACCAGGTGTACCAGACAGCCATTCCCCCTGAAGTGCATCCCACCAGCTATGTGGGCGAGAAGGCAATCGAGCATCTGAAGGACGCGGCGGGCCAGGACCAGCCCTTCTTCATGTTTGTCTCCTTCCCTGATCCCCACCACCCCTTTTCACCCCCGGCAGGCTACTCGGACCTCTACGATCCTGGTGCGTTGCCCCTGCCGCTGGGATTCGACCAGGATCACTCGGCGTCTCCGGCGCATATCCAGGCAATGATGGAACACCGGGGCCATCCGAACCCGGACCCCACCATGACCTGGGCAGCAACGGAGGAACAATACAGGCATGCGGCGGCGGCACAATACGGCCTGATCACCATGATGGACGAGCACATCGGCCGAATCCTGGATGAGCTTGATCGCCAAGGCCTGGCCGAGGACACCATCATCGTTTTCACCAGTGACCACGGAGACTTGTTCGGGGACCACGGCCTCATGCTCAAGCACTTTGTCCACTACCGTGCGGTGACGAATGTTCCCTTGATCGTGCACGTTCCGGGCACCCCGGCGGCCCGCACCCAGGCCCTCGTTTCCAGTGCCGACCTGGCACCAACCTTGCTCGAGCTCACCGGTTCGACGCCCTACCGGGGTATCCAGGGCCGCTCCCTGGTTCCTCTGCTGCAAGGATCTGCGCAGAGGCACCGTGATGCTTTGCTGGTGGAGGAAGAGCAGCCATTCGGACTCGATGGACTCCCCGGGCCGGTGAGGATGCGGACGGTCATCACAGCAGAGGGCAGGCTGACGCTTTACTTCGGTACCGACGTCGCCGAACTGTACGATCACCTCACAGACCCCGGCGAACTGCTCAACCGGGCCGGTGATCCTGCCTTCGCCGGGTTGGAGGGGCGCCTGCTGCGGGCAATGCTGAACGAGATGGCTGCCGTGGCAGATGAAGGCACAGCTCCGACGGCGGCAGCCTAGTCATTTGCCCGGCATGCCACCGTTAGTGGCTGTTGCGGTAGCCGGTGGGGGAGTTGCCGAACGCAGCTCGGAAGATCCGGCTGAAGTGGGCTGCGTCAGTGAATCCCCACCGCGCCGCAATGGCCGTGACCGGTCGGTCTGCCAGGACAGGGTCCAGGAGGTCGCGCCTGCAGCGTTCGAGCCTGCGCTGCCGGATGGATGAGGCCACGGTGGTGCCGATCTCCTGGAAAAGATCGTGCAAGTGCCGGGTGGAGATGTAGTGGGCGGCGGCTATGGTTCCCGGGGAAAGTTCGGGGTCACCCAGATTGGCCTCGATGTAGTCGTGGATCCGTCCCAGAAGGAGGAGGTGGGGATCGCGGCCGGTCTCGATGAGCTGGTCCAGTTCGCCGTTGAACAGGGTAGTGACGAGATCCAGTGCATTGTGGACCAGGCGGAGGCCATTGGCCCCTGAAAGGGCTTCGAGGTTATCGGCAAGCCTGACGAGGAAGGGGCTGATGAGCTCGCCGAGGCCTTCATTCCCGGGTATCCGGAGGGCGGTTACGTGGCCCATGGCTTCGGCCGGCAAGTCAAGGAGGACGTGCGGGAACATCAGCACCAAAGTGCGGAAGTCGTCGTCGAACGTTAGTTGATAAGGGCGGGAGGTGTCATAGATGGCGAGGTCCCCGGGACCGAGCACGGCTTCGCGTTCGTCCTGAACCAGGCGGCCAGAGCCGGAGAGTTGGATGCTGAGCTTGAAGAACCGTCCGGTGGACTTGGCGATCAGCTCAGGCGTTCGCAGGACCGTATGGGGACCAGCCGTAACTTCGACCACGGAAATTTGCCCCAGGACCCTGGCCCGCATGGTCCCGTGGAAGTGGTTGTCTTTGGGATGTTCAGGGCCTTTGGCCAGCAATGGCACGAAGGATGCTGAGATGGCCTGGCTCCATTCCTGGAATGAATCCGCCACCACCGTGTGCACGGTTGCGGGGCCGGTCTCAGCCGCGACGGTCATCAAATTCCCTTTCAATGCCCGCCGTACCTGATGGCGCCGGTACTGAATGCCACCAGCGCGGACGTGAGCTTGCCCACGATTCTACACCGGGGGACTTTACGAGGGCTGTGCTTGCGTGCACTGACAAACACCTTGCCGTGTGAGACAAGTCACGCGGCGCCTTGGCGGAGGAAGATTGCGGAATGACCGACACCGTGCCGCGCAATCTCCGTCCGGCACCGAGGCAGGAGCACAACCAATGAGCGTGGATAACCCCGTTAAGCGCAAGATCGCCGGGCCCGCAGACACCAAGAGGCGTCTGGGCGTCCCGGCCGTGACCTTCATGATTATTGCGGCCTCCGCGCCGCTGACCGTCCTTGCGGGCGGGGTGACCACCACCTTCGCTGTCACCGGGGTGACAGGAGTCCCGCTTTCGTTCCTGATCCTCGGCGGGATCCTGGCACTGTTCGCAGTAGGGTACGCGGCCATGAGCCGTTATGTCACCAACGCCGGCGCCTTCTACGCCTACATTGCCCAAGGCATTTCAAGGCCGGCCGGTGTGGGAGCCTCGCTGGTCGCCTTGATGGCCTACAACCTTATGCAGGTAGGCATCTATGGGCTCTTTGGCTTCACCGTCTCCTCACTGCTCTCGGCAAGGCTGGGCATCAGCGTTCCCTGGTGGATCCCAGTGCTGGTCTGCATCGCAATTGTCGGCTGGCTGGGAGTCAACCGGGTGGATCTCTCGGCAAAGGTGCTGGGTGTCCTGGTGGCTCTGGAATTCCTGGTGGTCATCGCCTATGACGTCATCAGCCTTGCCGTGGCACCTGAAGGAGTGTCTGCAGGATCGTTCAGCCCCGAAAGCCTGTTCGTCCCCGGCATCGGCGCAGTCCTTTCCTTCGGAATCGCCGCCTTCATGGGCTTTGAATCGGCGGCCATCTATGGCGAAGAGTCAAAAGATCCCCAGCGCACCGTTGCCCGTGCTACCTTCGCAGCGGTTGCCATCATCGCCCTCTTCTATGCCGCCTCCGCTTGGGCAATGACCGTCGGTGCAGGCCAATCCGCAGTCATTGAAACAGCCACCAACAGTGGCCCGGACATGATCTTCGCCTTCCTGGGCACCAACGGAGGCGTGCTGTTGAGTGATATCGCGCAGATCCTGTTCGTGACCAGCCTTTTCGCCGCCTTGGTCAGCTTCCACAACGCAGTGGCGCGATACTTCTTCTCGCTGGGCCGGGAGCGCGTCATCCCACCGTTCTTCGCAGCAGTCCGCACAGAGAGTGGCGCACCCTTTGCGGGGTCGCTGGCGCAAACGGTGATTGCCGTCGTCGTGACTGTTGCCTTCGCCATCGCGGGATCAGGTTCTGAACTTGGCGAACTGTATCCCGTGCTGACCATGTTCACCTGGCTGACAAACAGCGGTGCCATGGGGCTGGTCCTGCTCATGACCGTGGTGTCCGCCGCAGTGATTGGCTTCTTCCGCCGGAACCGGCATGGTGCCAGCCTGTGGGTGCGGGTTGTTGCGCCAGGCCTTGGCTTTGTTTTCCTGGCGGTAGTGTTTGTGCTCATCCTTGCCAACTTCAACGTCCTTCTCGGCCAGACGGAATCGACGGCGGCAACATTCGTCCTGCCGCTGGTAGTGCTGCTGCCGGGCCTGGTGGGAATTGCGTGGGGGCTGCGCCTGCGGCGCTCGCAGCCCGGGCTCTATGCCCGGATCGGCCACGGCTCCGAAGACTGAGACTCTTCCGAAGGCTGAGACTGTTCCGTACGCGGAAGCACCGCACGAAAGAAAGCCCCGGCGGGTGACCAGTTCAACCTGGTGCCGGGGCTTTCTTTCGTGTCTTGTTGCTGTGATTGATTCAAACCGGGCCAGCTACACCGAAGGGTCAAGCTCCGGGCTGTGGTGGGTGATGCTGATCAACCGGCCGTGGGCGCCGAACGTGAAATGCACAGGCTTGGTGCCAGCCTCATCCCAGCCGAAAAGGCTGCCATGTGAGCGGATTGCTTTGGGGCTCCGATGATCGGCTATGGTCACGGAGCCGCACGGGATGACCTTTTCGCGCCAGGTAAAGACGAAAATTCCGGGCCGGATTTCGAAGACGGTATTGGAATCGGTGTCTGCGAGGCCCCGCTCCGGTCCGGCGAGGCACTGCCAGGTGTACCAGGTAGGGCTGAGGTAGATGTGTTCGTAGGCGTGGGCATCGCTGTACACCCATTCGACGCGCCGCCCGATCAGGGCTGTGCTCTCCGCGATGGCTGTTCCATTGGCGCTGAAACCCTCGAGGGTTCCAGCGCGGAAATCGTGCTGGACTGCCGTTGAGCCTGGGGATGCGTGTCCCAGAAGAGCGCCGACGTAGAGCGCGCGTCCGTTGGTGAGATCCAGGATCAAGGAAACGGCGAGGCCTTCCTCCACAGGACTGTGCCATTGGGCGTAGTAGAGCTCATCGGCTACGAGGAAGGCCTCATAGGAGGCCGTCCCGCTGTTTCCAGCCGCAGCCCATTGGACTTCTTCGTCATCAAAGCTGAACGTCATGGGCACGCCATCGCTGCGGGCGGCAAATTCCCGTCCCGCCAGGTCCTGGACGGTGGGGGCTTTGTTGGCATCGAAGCCGGGCGCCAAACCGTCCAGGGGCAGCCAGTTGGAGGTATCAAGAAGATTCAGGCTCATGGGTTCCTTCTCAGTGCTCGACGAAACGAAGGACAGGAAAATTCCTGTCCTTCTTCGAGTATTGGGTTCCCGCGGCTGTGGGTCTTGTGCTGTGGGGCAGGGCACTTGACCCAGAAGGAATGCCTGGCCTGCGGAGGAGGGGTTCAGGCCAACTGGCTCTCGATGCGCATGGCGCTGGCAGCCAACTCCTTACCCACGGCGTCGGCGTCCTGGTCGAGGCGGATGTAGACGACGGCGATTGCGGCCGGCCGTCCGCCCGGGACGTGGATGGGAGCGGCGATTGATGACAACCCGGCGATCACTTCATCGTGGCTGGTGGCGTAGCCGATGCGTCGGGCTTCGTGCGCCTCGGGGCGGTAGGGGATACCTGCTCCTACCTGACGCCAACGGTCCTCGGTCATGGTCGATTGGATGGCGATGCCGGGTGCGCCAATACCTATAGGGTGGCGGCTTCCGGGATGCTGGGCGAGTGCGGCGCCTGAATGCCGGGGTTCCACGGTGACCAGCGTGACGCATTCCTGGTGGTCCCAAACGGCCAGGAAAGCGGTCATGTGCAGGGTATTCGCCAGCTGGGTGAGCTCTGGAAGGGCAGCTGTTTGCAGGTTGCTGGAGACCCCACGTGCCAGGACGGCCAGTCCGGGGCCGGGCTGGACGCGGCCTGAATCGTCCCTGATCAACAGCGAGTGGTCTTCCAACGTCCGGAGGATGCGGTAGGCAACAGAACGGTGCACTCCCAGGGCTTCGGCGAGTTCAGCAATGCTAAGCGGGCGTTCGGCTTCGGCAAGGATCTCCAGTGCACGGATTCCCCGTGAGAGGGTTTGCGACGGCGGCGCCTGGGTTGCTGCTTCCTGCGGACTTTTGACGTCGCTGCGGGGACTCATGCAAACCATCCTATGTTGGCGGGTGACGGCATGCGGCGGTCAACTCTTGTGTTGCACACCTCATCAAGATATCGTTCCATATACGAATTGACTATTCAACTATAGAACAAGTGTGTTCTTGAGCAGCATTTTTCCCGTTGTGGCGGGATAAATGCTGTGCGCTGGGTCACGGTATGTAGTAGTCTTTCCTAACTGACCGTTCTGTCGGTTAATGCCAGCCATGCACCGACCAGTCACTCTCACCCCTGGAGTTCCAATGACCGCAACTTCCACTGTCGACTCTGCGTCGGGCCCAAGCAGTAAGCGCGAAGAGCGCCGGGTCCTGGCAGGGACTTTGGTCGGCACCACCATTGAGTGGTACGACTTCTTCATCTTTGCCCAGCTCACGGCAACGCTGTTGTCGCCGCTGTTCCTGACTCCCCTGGAAAAATCGAACCCCGGAGTGGCGCAAATTCTGTCCTTCGCCACCATCGGCATCAGCTTTCTCTTCCGGCCATTGGGGGCATTCGTTGCCGGACACCTCGGCGACAGGCTGGGACGCAAGGCAGTCCTGGTCATGACGCTTGTCATGATGGGGGCGGCGACGGCCCTGATCGGCGTGCTGCCCACCTACGGAACAATCGGGCTTTGGGCCCCGATTCTGCTGATCACCCTTCGGGTGGTCCAGGGCTTCTCGGCCGGTGGTGAGTGGGGCGGCGCCGCCCTGATGGCTGTAGAGCATGCTCCGATCAGCAAGCGCGGACTCTTCGGTGCTTACCCGCAGATCGGCGTGCCCATCGGCATGATCCTGGCAACCGGCCTCCTGTTCTTCCTGCAGTCGGGCATGTCAAAGGAAGACTTTGCAGCCTGGGGTTGGCGCGTGCCGTTCCTGCTTTCCGTGGTTCTGATCGTGGTGGGCTACCTCATTCGCCGCGCAGTCGGGGAAAGCCCGGTCTTCAAGGAAATCGCGCAGCGCAAGGCCGAAAGCAAAGCGCCCCTGAGCGAGCTGTTCCGGAATAACAAGAAGGAGGTCATCCTCGCGGCACTGATCTTCATCGCCAACAATGCCGCAGGCTACCTGTTGATCGCCTTCTTTATCTCCTACGCCACCAAGGCGCTGAAGATGCCGGCGCCCCAGGTCCTCCTGGCCACCACGGTTGCCTCCTTCGGGTGGCTCATCTTCACCATGGTGGGAGGCTGGCTTTCGGACAAGATTGGCCGCGTAAAGACGTTCCTGCTCGGTTACGGCCTGGTGTTCGCATGGATGATCCCCATGTTCGCTTTGATCGATTCCAAGGACATCCTGCTCTACGGAATAGCTTTGTTCGTCCTCACCATCGGGCTTGGCTTGTCCTATGGGCCAATGTCAGCGATGTACGCCGAGATGTTCCCTGCCCACGTCCGCTACTCAGGAATCTCCATCGGCTACGCCTTGGGCGCCATTCTCGGCGGGGCCTTCGCCCCTTTGATTGCCCAGGCTTTGTTGGACGCCACCAAGTGGTCCGGATCAGTGGGCCTGTACATCATGGGACTGTGCATCGTCTCAGCCGTGGGAGTGATTCTTGCCAAGGAAACCAAAGGCCGTCCCCTCGGCTTCAGTGTTCATCACTAGGCTCACAACAGATCCAGTCCAAGCAACAGATCCAATCCCAGCAACACAGTGATTCTCCGGGCGGGCGCGGTTGTAAAACCGGGCCCGCCCCGGGCGTTAAGCAGCTATTTCGCCCTTGGGGCCTCTGCACCTTCCAGCTGCTCCACGACGTCGTGATCCGTCAACTGTTCAAAACGCTCATAAAAGGCCCCAACAGCATGGAATTTGCCCGGCGTGTGCAGTGCCATCACGAAGTCGCACACCCGTGCCAAGGATGTTGCGGCTTCCAGCGAGGCCACGGGAACGGCGGCGACCACCGTGCGGGCACCTGATGCCCGCACAGCCTCCACGGCAGCACGCATGGTGGCGCCGGTAGCCAGGCCATCGTCCACCAGAATGACGGTCTTATCTCGAAGGTCGTTTTCGATTCCAGGGTATTGCCGTGCGCGCCGAAGTAGTTCGGCGCGTTCATGTGCCTCTACTGCATCCAACGCCGCCTGGCTGATGCCATGGGCCAGGACATGTTCCTTCAGCGGCTTGTTGACGATGCGGACGACGTCGCCCTGGCACCATGCAAGTGCGCCGTAGGCAGTCTCTTCGCGTCCCGGTATCCCCAGTTTGCGGACCAGGATGGTACCGAAGGGCAGGTACAACGCGGAGGCAGCCGCCACAGCCAGGGGGACACCTCCGCGGGCCAGGCCAAGGACGATCGTGTCTGGCCGTTCCCTGAACTGGGGGAGTCCTTCGGCAAGGCGCTGGCCGGCTTCCGCCCGGTCCTTAAAACGCATGCCCATTTGCCCCACTTCCACGTAATTTGGCTGCTTCCAGCCTACCGTTCAAAGCTTGCCGGGTGAGGCATCCGCTGGAAGCATGGGCTTGTGAACAAGCCCATTGGATATTGGATCAAAAGGCTCGACGCCGCGCTGGAACTCCAGCTTGATGCCACTCTGGCCCGGGTCAAACTGAGTCGGCGGCAGTGGCAGGCCCTGGGCACTTTGGCAGAGGGAACGGTCCGTCCTGATGAGCTGGATGAGATCCTGCGCCCGTTCTGGGGCAATGACGCGCGCCTGCGGGAGCGGGAGCTTGCCTCGTTGGTGGGCAGGGGCATGATCACGATGATTGATGACCGCCTGGCGCTCAGCGAGCTCGGCCGCGAAAAATACCACGAGGCCCTCCGCTATGTGGAAGCCGCCCGCCAGGACCTTTCCATGGGCATAGGAATCGATGAATATGCCATGGCCTTGAGCGTCCTGGAACGAATGAGCCTTAACGCGGAGCGGTTGAGCCGTTAGCGCCGGCCGGCGCGATCGCTATACACCCAGGAACTCGATGGCCGCGTCCTTGAAAGCCCGGCTGGTGATCACGTTGGTGTGCGTGCGTCCCGGGACCACCAGGGTCTCCACCATGGCACCGCGCTTGCCGGCAATGGACGCAAGCTCAGGCATGGTGGCCGCGCGATCGTCTTTCTCGCCGGCAACCAAGAGAATGGGCACGTGCGGGGCAGCTTCGGCAGGATCGAAGGGCTCACCCTTGATGGCCTCGATCAGCGAAAGCATGGCGAACAGGTCATTGCTCGGCAGCAACTGAGCCATCTTCAGCAACCCCGCAGTGGACTGGTCCTCAATAGGTGTGCCATCGGCCAGGTGCCGCTGGGCGGCGGCGAGGTCGAAGGCTGCCAGGGGATCCGCTGAACTCGGTCCGCCCAGGACGATCCGGTGAACCAGGTCCGGCTGTGTAGCGGCGAACTCCCAAGCCAGCCGGGATCCCAACGAGTAGCCCACGATGTCCAGTCCCGTGGAAGGATCGCCGTCGCGCAGGGGCCGTGCGCCGGCGTCGGTCACGATCTGCAGGAGGTCGGCGCGGATCCGGCTGGGGGTGTACGAATCCAGGTCCTCGGGGGAATGGCTTTGGCCGTGACCGGGAAGATCCACGGTGATGACCCGACGGCCGGCTTCCTGCAGCGTGGTGATCCAGCCACTGTCCGCCCAGTTGAGCTTGCTGGATGAGGAGAAACCGTGGATCAACAGGACGGGTCGTAGTCCGGCATCGGTGGCTGGTTCATGCACTTCAACGAACAATTCGGGGTCGGTGCCCTCAACTGTGTGCCTGTGCTGTTCCACGGTGTGCCTGCCGGTCATCATGTCAGTCCTCATCGAGTACGGCGCTCAGGCGGACCCGGCGCTTGGGTGCTTCGTCCTTTGGAACAGTGCCCACGATCCCGGCGGTGTCATCCGGTACCTCGAACACGATCAGCGGTTCGCCGACGTTGATGATGTCACCGGGCGCCCCGTGAATACGCACCACTTTACCCGCCTGGGGGCTGGGCAATTCGAGGGCCGACTTGCTTGTTTCGAGTTCGACGAGAGGTTGGTTGCGTTCCACCTGTTGGCCCGGTGAGACCAGCCAGTCCAGCACGGTTGCCTCGATGAGGCCTTCGCCCAAATCGGGGAGCGGGAAGGAAATTTCAGCCACGGCGGTACTCCAGTACGCGTTGGATCCCAAAGAGGATGCGGTCGATGTTCGGAATGTATTCGTCTTCGAGATCACCGGAGGGGTAGGGGACGTCGAAGCCGGTCACGCGCTCCACCGGAGCCTTCAGCGTGTCGAAGCAACGCTGCGTGATGAGTTGGGCGACCTCGGCACCAAGGCCTGAGGTCAGGGGCGCTTCATGGACGACGACGGCGCGTCGCGTCTTACCGACGGACGTCGCCAGGGCTTCGGCGTCGATCGGCTTCAGCCAGCGCAGGTCCAGGACCTCGACGTCGATGCCGTCCTCGGCAGCAAGTTCGGCAACCTGGAGGCAGCGGGCCACCATGGCACCCCATGCGACGAGGGTCAGGTGTCGGCCTTCCCGAACCACGCGGGCTCCGGTGGGACTGCCGCCGTCGGACGCCTCTGTGCCGGGAGTCGCGGAGGTGACGTCCACCGGACCTTTCTGCCAGTAGCGGGACTTGGGCTCCATGAAGATGACAGGATCCGGCCGAGTGGCTGCGTACTTGAGGAGGTGATAGGCGTCGTGCGGGTTGGAGGGAGAAACCACTTTCAGCCCGGGAACGTGCGCAAAGAGTGCTTCGAGGCTTTCGCCGTGGTGTTCGGGGGCGCGGATTCCGCCGAAGCTGGGAACCCTGAGCGTGATCGGCATCGGGAGCGTGCCGCGGCTGCGGTAGTTCATGCGCGCGATCTGGCAGATGATCTGGTTGATGGCCGGGTAGGCGAAGCCGTCGAACTGGACTTCCGGGATGGGGTGGAAGCCCGCCATGGCCAGGCCCACCGACATGCCCAGGATGCCGGACTCGGCCAGTGGAGTGTCAAAGACGCGCTCCTCGCCGTGCTTGGCCTGGAGGCCATCGGTGATGCGGAAGACGCCGCCGAGGCGGCCGCAGTCTTCACCGAAGATGACAGTTTTGGGATCGTCGGCCAGGATTTCGTCCAGTGCGCGGTTGAGGGCCTGCTGCATGGACATCTGCAGAACGGGCGCAGCCGTGTCAGTCGCGGTCCCCGGCGCTTCTGTGATCGTCTCAGACATGTTCGGACTCCTTGCGCCACGCTGTGGCCTGGGATTGAAGGGTGGGTGTTGGTTCCTGGAAGACCAGGCTGAACATTTCGGCCCCCGGTCGTGGGCCAAGGGCCTCGATACCCGAACGAATGGCTTCCTCTTCCTCCTCGGCTCTCCGTTGTGCTTCGGCGAAAAACGCTGCATCCGCTACTCCGTCGGCGAGCAGGCGCTGCCGGAACCGCTCAAGGGGATCCTCGCCCGCCCCGAGCCGTTCCTCATCCAGGGTGCGGTAACGTCCGGGGTCGTCCGCCGTGGAGTGGGGCCCGCGGCGGTAGGTCATCGCTTCAATGACAACCGGCCCGTGACCCGCGCGGCAATGGGCGAAAGCCGAACGGGTGGCCTCGAAGACTGCGACGACGTCGTTGCCGTCCACCTGCAGCGAAGGAATTCCGTATCCAGCCGCGCGCGCAGCGACTGAGCCGCCGGCAACCTGGCGCTCCGTGGGGACGGAGATCGCCCATCCGTTGTTCTGGATGAAGAAGACCACTGGCGCCTTCATCACAGCGGCAAAGTTCATGGCCTCGTGGACATCGCCCTGGGAGGATGCTCCATCGCCGAAGTACGTCATGGCAACGCCGCGTTCGCCGTCGGGCTTTCCGGAAAGGGTTTGGCCGTGGGCCCAGCCGACAGCATGCAATACGGATCCCGCCACTACAGCCTGGATGGGAGCGAAGCGGGATTCCAGCGGGTTGTACATTCCGCCATGCCACGTGGCTTTGTGCGTGGACATGTAGCCCACCATGTCCACGCCCATTGCCCGGGCCACGCCCATCTCGCGATATGTGGGGAACACGAAGTCCATGGTCCGGTCAACGGCGTATCCGCTGCCTACCTGCGCGGCTTCCTGGCCCAGCTGGGGCGCATAGCCGGGGATGATGCCCTGGCGCTGCCAGGCGACGGCTGCTGTGTCCAGGTGGCGGACGGAAGCCATCAGGGCGTAGAGCTCACGGAGCTGTTCGTGCGTGAGCGGCGCCGCATCCTCATCGACGGCGGCGAGCAGGTGTTTGGTAGTCATGGCTGTGACCCTAGTCACCGCCAGCGGCTGTGCGCAATCAGCTCAGTTTCAAGGAAACACTTTGTACAATTTGGATACGCAAAGAGGTCCTGCGCAAAACAAATTGCGCAGGACCTCTTGGTTTCAATAGGCAGGTGGCTACTTGATGTGCACGGGCTGCTTACCGGCCTTCGCCTTGGCGTTGAGGAAGCATCCGGCGGCGATAACCAGGATCAGGATGAACGTACCGATCAGCTGGCCGGCGCTCTCAGGGTTGGCAAAGCCCACCACGAGGATGATGCCCAGCAGGACGATCCCCACGGCCGTAAGCACCGGGAAGCCCTTCATGCGCAGCGGCAGCTCGGTTCCTTCGCGGTCGGCCCTGCGGCGCAGGATGAACTGGGAGACCAGGGCAGTGCCCCACACCACCAGGCATGTGGACCCCACGAGGTTCAGGAGCGCAGGCAGTACGTGCTCGGGGAAGAGCAGTTCCAGGACGGTCGCGATGAAGCCGAATGCAACGGAAATCCCGACGGCGGCCACCGGCACCTTGGAGCCGCTCAGCTTGGACAGGAAACCAGGGGCCTCGCCGCGCTCGGACAGGGAGAAGATCATCCTTGAAGCGCCGTAGAGGTTGGCGTTCAGGGCTGACAGCAGTGCGACGACAGCGACGAGCGTGATCGCAGCGCCCGCTCCCGGGATACCGGCGAGGTCCAGTACGCCCGCGAACGGGGACTTCAGGCCGTCGGAGCCAACGGGAAGAGCCGCTGCGATGACGAAAACCGAGCCGATGTAGAAGACCAGGATGCGCCAAACCACTGTCCGGATGGCCTTGCCGACGCTGTGCGCGGGGTTCTCTGTTTCGGCAGCGGCGACGCTGACGATTTCCGTTCCGCCGAAGGCGAAGATCACCACGAACAAAGCAGCTGCGATGCCGCCGATTCCGTTGGGGGCGAAGTCTCCGAAGGCCGAGAGGCCCGGCGAGGCAACGTTGGGCAACCAGCCGAACAGCAGGGCTGCGCCGATGAGGAGGAAGATGACGATTGCCGCGACTTTCAGAATCGCGAACCAGAATTCGAACTCGCCAAAATTGCGTACGCCCACGAGGTTGATGCCGGTGAACGCCACCATGAACACCAGTGCGAGCACCCACACCGGAATCACTGGCCAGACGGTAAAGAGCAGGCCTGCCGCGCCAAGGGCTTCGGCTGCGATGACCACCACCAATTGCAGCCACCAGAGCCAGCCAATGGTGCCGCCGGCGGTCTTGCCCATGGCTTTTTCGGCGTAGACGGAGAATGCTCCGCTGTTGGGGTTTGCGGCAGCCATCTCGCCCAGGGCCCACATGACCAGGATGATCAGGGTACCCGCTACGAGGTAGGAGATCAGGACCGCCGGGCCGGCGGCCTGGATGCCTGCGCCGGAGCCGAGGAAGAGGCCTGCTCCGATGGCGCTTCCGAGCCCCATCATGGTGAGTTGGCGTGGCTTAAGTGAATGGCCAAGGCCGGATGTTGGCGCAGGAGCCGCGATGGACTTCGTTGTCATACGTGTCTACCTTCTATGGATTTCATACTCGGTGTAGCGAGCCGGCCTCTTGGGCTGAGCAAGCTGGGCGTCGACGACGCAGCAAGAGCCGTGGAATAATTCTCGCAGTTTGTAAGATACATCACTTTTTGCTGTGGCGATGTGATGGGTAAGAATCCCCGGGGACAGGAACTTTGATGCTGGTCGATGCGCTTGATGCAAAAATTGTACGTTTCTTCACTGATTCGCCGAGGTCTTCCGTCTTGGAGGCCTCCCGTGTGCTGAGGGTTGCCAGGGCTACGGTGCAATCCCGGATTGACCGAATGATCGAGAACGGAGTGATCGGCTCCTGGGTTCCGCAGCCGGATCCTGCCAACTTCGGCTTCCCCGTGGTGGCATTCTGTTCGGTCACCATCACCCAGGAGATCGGTCACGACGCCATCATCCAGAGCCTGAGCGCCATCCCGGAGATCATCGAAGTGCACACCGTGACGGGGAATTCGGACCTCATGGTGCGTATCGCAGCCCGTTCCAATCCGGACATGCAACGCGTGTTGGACGCCATGATTGCCACCAAATCCGTGGTCCGTTGTTCGTCCGTCATTGTGCTCAACAGCCACATCCAGGGCCGGACCCTGCCGCTGATGGAAGCCGCCGCCAAGTCAGTGTGACGCAAAGCATTTTGCCTACAGGCTGCGGAGTCGTACCATTAGTTCTAGTCATAGTGACTTTAACTCAGGTTCCAGTGCGTGGAGGACGATCTCCAGGCGGCGACAAAGCGAGGTGAACGCCGTGAATCCGATATCAGCCAACGTTGCTGAACGCCGCTTGGCGCCGCCGTCGTTGGCCATTTCGACGGTGATTTTCGCCCTCCGTCCCAGTGAAAAGTCCGGCCGTCCCACGCTGTGGCTTCCGCTGGTCCGTAGGATCCGCGAGCCCTACAAGGACATGTGGGCGCTGCCGGGCGGTCCTTTGGCGCACGACGAGTCCCTTCAGGACGCGGCATCGCGCAACCTCCGGGAGACAACGGGCCTGGCGCCGCAATACCTCGAGCAGCTCTACGCTTTCGGCGGCCTGCACCGATCACCCAGCCAGCGGGTCGTCTCGATCGTCTACTGGGCCCTGGTCCAGCCGACCGAAGCCGCCCTCGCCGACGAATCGGAAAACGTGCGGTGGTTCCGGGCAGACAGGCTCGGCGAACTCGCCTTCGACCACAACGCGATCGTGGACTACGCACTCTGGCGGCTCCGCAATAAAATGGCCTACGGTTCCATCGCCTACCACCTGCTGGGAGAGTTCTTCACGCTCGCGCAGGTCCGCGAAGTCTACGAGGCCGTCCTGGACCGTCAACTGGACCCGGCAAACTTTCGCCGGCACATCAAAGCCACACCGGAAATTGAAGAAACCGGTGAATACCTGCAAGGCGGAAAACACCGTCCGCCACGCCTCTACCGCTTCACCGGCACGCCCGGCCTCGGGCCAGATAACAGGAGTACACCATGAGCAGCGTCAACACTGCCGTCCAGCTGATCACGCGGGAGGAAGCCGAGAAGGGGCTTTCCGCCGCCGGATCCACCTGCAGCCCGGCCCTGGCCAAAGGCCCCTGGGAGTATGACCTTGCCGAGGCACTTGCCGGTGCCCCCGCCTACGGACCAGGAGCCTCCAGCAGCGACGTCGCTCCCAAGGAAACGCCGCGCCAGGGACAGCTCCCGGACGAGTACAAACGGGCAACGGATGCCGAACTGGATGCCCGGATCCGCGCTGCCAAAAAGACGCTCGGGGACCGCGCCGTGATCCTGGGCCACTTCTACCAGCGTGACGAAGTGATTCAGTACGCCGACTTCGTGGGTGACTCTTTCCAGCTGGCCAACGCTGCGCTGACAAAGCCCGACGCGGAAGCCATCATCTTCTGCGGCGTCCACTTCATGGCAGAGACTGCGGACATCCTGTCCACGCCGGAACAGGCCGTCATCCTGCCGAACCTCGCGGCTGGCTGCTCCATGGCGGACATGGCTGATGAGGACTCGGTAGAGGAGTGCTGGGAACAGCTCGAAGAAATCTTCGGCACGGACACTGATGCCCTGGGCCGCGTTCCGGTCATCCCCGTCACCTACATGAACTCCTCCGCTGCGCTGAAGGCCTTCTGTGGCCGGAACGGCGGAATTGTCTGCACGTCCTCCAACGCCAAAGTTGTCCTGGAATGGGCCTTCGAACGTGGGCAGCGCGTCCTGTTCTTCCCCGACCAGCACCTGGGCCGCAACACGGCAAAGGCCCTCGGCGTCCCGCTCGAGCAGATGCCCATGTGGAACCCGCGCAAGGAACTGGGTGGCAACGACGAACAGACGCTGCTGGACGCCCGCGTGATCCTCTGGCACGGCTTCTGCTCGGTCCACAAGCGCTTCAACGTAGGCCAGATCGAGAAGGCCCGCGTCGATTTCCCCGGCGTGAACGTAATCGTGCACCCCGAGTGCCCCATGGAGGTCGTGGATGCCGCGGACTCCGCCGGTTCCACCGACTTCATCAAGAAGGCCATCGCTGCCGCCACCGAACCCACCACGTTCGCCATCGGTACGGAAATCAACATGGTGAACCGGCTCGCTGCGGAAAACCCACAGCACACGATCTTCTGCCTGGACCCCGTGATCTGCCCCTGCTCCACCATGTACCGCATCCACCCCGGCTACCTCGCATGGGTGCTGGAGGAACTCGTCGAAGGACGCATCGTCAACCGCATCACCGTGGATGACGCCGTGCAGGAAAACGCCAAAATTGCGCTGGAGCGCATGCTGGCCGCCAAGCCTGCCTAACCCGCTACCCACGCCGGTCTACCGGACGATCCGAATCGAGCCTCACATGACCTCAGGAAGCGTTGCTGAAGGGCGCACGCCCAAGCGGCTGATCGTCGTCGGAAGCGGCATCGCGGGGCTGTATTCAGCCTTGCTGGCCGCCGAAGCCGGAGCCGAAGTGGTGCTGCTGACCAAGGGTGCGCTCGCGGACAGCAACACCTACTACGCCCAGGGCGGGATCTCCGCCGTGTTGGACGAGCCAGCTCCCGGTGACACGGTGGCTGCGCACATCGCCGACACCCTCAAGGCAGGGGCAGGCCACTGCAACGAAGAGGCGGTGCGGGTGTTGTGCACTGAGGCGCGGTTGGACATCGCGGGACTGGGACGGTTCGGCGTGCAGTTCGACCTCGACGACGACGGCGACCCCGCCTTGGGCCTCGAGGCCGCCCACTCAGCTCCGCGCATCCTGCACGCCGGCGGCGACGCAACCGGTGCCGGGGTGGCCGCAGCGCTGATCCGCGCCGTGCTGGATGCACAGGCGGCTGGACGGATCACGGTGATCGGACACGCGCAGGTCACCTCGCTTTCGCTGGATGGCGCCCGCGTTATGGGGTGCAGCTTCATCCACGACGGGCAAGAGCTCGGCCTCCAGGCAGACGCCGTACTCCTGGCCACCGGAGGAGCAGGCCAACTGTTTGCGCAGACCACAAATCCCTCCGTGGCCACCGCCGACGGCCTTGCGCTCGCATGGCGTGCCGGAGGCGCCGTTGCAGACCTTGAGTTCTTCCAGTTCCACCCAACATGCATGGTGATACCGGCCGAGGCCAGGGAGGCAGACGGGAACAACGAACCCCTGCTGATCTCCGAAGCAGTGCGGGGGGAAGGGGCCATCCTGGTCGATGCCGGTGGACACCGGTTCATGCCCGGCTATCACCCTGATGCGGAACTCGCGCCCAGGGACGTCGTCTCCCGCAGCATCGCACTTCACCTGGCCCAACTCGGCGACCCCAACGGCCACGTGTTCCTCGACGCCACCGTGATCGAAGAACAGCGTGGCCAGGGCTTCCTGGCCAGGCGCTTCCCCACCCTCAGCAAGCGGACGCGCCAAGCCGGTGTCGACTGGACCCGGCAACGTGTCCCCGTAGCACCCGCGGCCCACTACTGGATGGGTGGTGTGGTGACCGACCTCTACGGCCGCACATCTGTGCCGGGCTTGCTCGCCGCGGGCGAGGTTGCCTGCACCGGCGTCCAAGGGGCCAACAGGCTGGCCAGCAACTCTTTGCTCGAAGGGCTCGTGTTCGGGCGGCGTGCTGTTGAAGCGTTCTTGGGGTCGACAGGCGGAGCCGCAGGCCCCTTTGCGCCTGCGCTCGCGCCTCGTACCGGCGATCGCCTCGCAAGCTCGGCGGCCGGTTCGGGCGCTCACGCGACAACGGCGCTGTCGGGGCCTCCGGCCTCGCCTGTCACTTCGGTTTTCGAAATGGATGCTATCCCGGTTCCTATTTCTTGGGAGTTTGAGTCTATGCCGGGTCCGGGTGCTCGTGAGACGTCCTTTGGGCACGCGGGGGTGTTTTCGCGGCAGGCACTTCGCCGGCTGATGACTGCCAAGGCCGGCGTGCTGCGTACCGGTGGGTTGTTGGCAGAGGCCGCTGAAGTTTTGGGTTCCTGGGAGGGCGAAGTTGTTCCCCTGGAGGTGCCTGATTCCCTTGATCCCCGGGAGCATGAGGACTCCAACTTGCTCCTGGCGGCACAGTTGCTCGTCCATGCGGCCCGGGAGCGGCGGGAGTCGCTGGGGGCGCACTACCGCAGTGACGGCGTCAAGGAACCAGCCGCCGTCGAGGATTTTGACAAGCGTTACACCATGAGCCGGAAAGCGAGCCTCGTCAATGACTGACCTGACCTCCATGACCAACCTGACCCTCCCCGCAGCACCTGTACGGGACATCCTGGAGCGGGCCTTCGCGGAGGACGCACCCAGCGGTGACATCACCTCGCAGCTGCTGATCCCCGCCGGCGCGCGTGCCACGGCGGTCCTGAATGCCCGCGTCCCGGGCGTCTTCAGCGGTGGAACGGTCTTCCGCGACGCCATGAAGCTCGTTGACCCGGACACCGAGGTGGAATTGCTGCTCGCCGACGGTGAAGCGTTCGACGCCGGAACCCACCTCGCGCGGGTCACCGGCAGTGCACGATCGGTACTGTTGGCAGAACGCGTCGGACTCAACCTGGTGCAGCGGATGAGCGCCATTGCCACCAAGACCGCAGAATTCGTCAGATTGGTTGAAGGAACGCGCGCCCGGATCACGGACACCCGCAAAACCACGCCCGGTTTGCGTGTCCTGGAACGCTATGCCGTGCGCTGCGGCGGGGGAGCGAACCACCGCTACAGCCTCTCGGATGCCGTCCTGGCAAAGGACAACCACTTGGCTGTCATGACCGGCGGAGACTCCGCGAAACTCACTGAACTGCTCGCAGCCGCCAAAGCCCAGCTGGGACACACAACTCACTTTGAAGTTGAAGTTGACCGGGCAGACCAGATCGAACCCGTCCTGGCCGCGGGAGTGGACACCATCATGCTGGACAACTTTTCCATCGATGAACTCCGGGCAGGCGTCAAACAGGTAGACGGACGGGCAAACGTGGAAGCCAGCGGAAACGTCAACCTCAACACAGTGGCAGAGATCGCCGCGACAGGCGTGGACGTCATCTCGATCGGCGGGCTGACGCACAGTGTTTCGGCACTGGACCTCGGGCTGGACATTGAGCTGCGGACTGATGCAGAGCCGAAAGCAGTCTGACTTCCATGATCTTCCTGGACGCTGCAGCCACCACGCCGGTCCGGCGCGAAGTACTCGAAGCCATGTGGCCGTACCTCAGTGGCGGGTTTGGCAACCCATCCAGCCACCACAGCCTGGGTGAAGCGGCCGCCACTGCGCTCGCAGAGGCGAGGTCAGCCGTCGCGAAGGTGCTCAGTTGCCGCGCGGGCGAGGTGACCTTCACCTCGGGCGGCACGGAGGCTGACAACCTGGCTGTCAAGGGAATCGCACTGGCCCGGCATGCAGCCGATCCCTCGCTGAAACGGGTAGTGATAAGCGCAATCGAGCATCCTGCCGTGGAGGAGTCCGCCCGTTACCTCGAACGCGTGCATGGCTTCACGGTGGACGTGGTGCCGGTGGACACGGACGGACTCGTCTCAGTGGACGCGCTCCGGGCCGTCCTCCGGCCGGAGACAGCCTTGGTGAGCATCATGTATGCGAACAACGAGATCGGTACGGTCCAGCCCGTCGCGGACCTCGCTGCCGCAGCCCACGGGATGGGCATCCCCTTCCACACTGATGCCGTCCAAGCGGCCGGCTGGCTGAGCGTGGACGTCAAGGCCCTGGGCGTGGATGCGCTGAGCCTTTCCGGCCACAAGCTGGGCGCGCCCAAGGGATCCGGTGTCCTGTTCACGAAGGGTCGGATGCGCGTGGAGCCGTTGGTTCATGGGGGAGGCCAGGAGCGGGGAAAGAGATCCGGGACGGAGAATGTAGCCGCGGCCGTGGCATTGTCCACGGCACTGACGTTGAGCCTGCGCGAGCAGCCGGAGTTGGCGGCCCGGGTTTCAGAGCTGAGGGAGCGGTTCGTCGCGCAGGTCCTCCAAACCGTCCCGGGCGCCATACTGACAGGGCATCGAAGCCGGAGGCTGCCATCAATCGCATCGTTCTGCTTCCCTGGAACCAGCGGCGAATCAGTCCTGCTTGAGCTGGAACGCCTTGGCGTGGTTTGCTCCAGTGGTTCCGCCTGCGCGGCGGGATCGGACGCCCCGTCGCCAGTACTCTTGGCGTTGGGCATGGTCCCGGAGATAGCGCAAACAGCCGTGCGCTTCAGCTTCCCGTCAACTGTTACCGAAGCCGAACTCGAGCAAGCTGCCGGAGCCGTGGAAACCGCCGTCGGGCGTGTCCGGAACCTGGCAACACCGCAACCGGGCTAGTTACACGTGGCGGGCGCGGCGGAAAATCCAATGCCTCAAGAGCGTGAACCGGACGCCTGTGGCAACGAAGCCGGAGAGCGTCGTGGTCCAGAGTTCTTCGCTGACAGTAGCCTCGGGATGGATCAGATGCAGGATGCCCAGGCCCCCCCAGTGATGACCAGGGCAATCCCTATGACGATCAACCCATGCATGTGGTCCTGGCCGCGTTTCCTGCTGCCGCTGATCTTGAAGGTCAGCCTGCGGTTGAGCGCTGTGTTCATGATCGAGGTCACGATCAACGCCACGGCGTTGGCGAGCTGGGGGTCAATCCAGGGACGCAGCAGCGCGTAGAGGGCAAGCGAACTTGCTGTGCAGAGAATTCCGACGCCGGTGAATCGAAGCAGTTGCCGCACCACGGGGTACTTGAGAAGGCCGCGATGCCTCTTCCTGGGGGGCTTTTGTATGGGAGGCGGGCGCAGTTCGGTGGCGTCTGCGGCTGTCTCCATGAGGTTAAGCCTGACACACTATGCGGGCACACCCTCCCAGGAAGCGGTGGTGACGGGGTTGGCGAGCTCCCCAATTCCTTCCACCCGGCACACCACGGTGTCACCTGGCTGAATGCGCGCGCATTCGGCGGGGAAGCCAGTCAGGACCAGGTCGCCGGGGTGGATGGTCATGAACGAGGTCAGATAGACCATGATTTCGTCCACTTTCCAGCCGAGGTCCGCCGAGCTTGCGGTTTTGAGCGCGGTGCCATTGTGGACGATCCCGATGGAAAGATCTGCGGCGTCGAGGTCGGTGACGATCCACGGACCTGCAGGCGTAAAGGTGTCCTGGCTCTTCGCGCTGATCCAGAGTTCGTCGGTCTTTTGGAGGTCGCGTGCGGAGACATCGTTCCCGATGGTGTAGCCGAGGATTGCCGACCCCGCCGTTTCCAGCGTCAGGCCCCGCGCTGTACGTCCGACGACGACCGTCAGTTCCGCTTCCGGGTCAACATGACCAACGTTCGAACTCAGCTGGATCGCTTCGCCGGGGCCGATCACGCTGGAGGCGGCCTTGTGAAATGCCTGTGGTTGAAGGTCCCTGCCAGCCTGCCCGGTGTTGTGGGCCATGCCAAAGACGTTGGCCGGCACTGAAGGTGCGAGGAAAGTGAAAGAACCCTCGCTCACCCCCGTCCCCGGTTCCCAACCGAGCCGCGTGGGGCTACTCGCGTTTGCCCTTGATGCCTCGAAGGGCGAATCGATAACAAGCCAGTGCGTCCCCGCTTCGGATTCGAAGTCATGGGCGTCGTTGGCAACGAAGAATTGCTCGTTGGGATCCTGTGAATCCAAGGGGCGGACGCGGGCGATGCGACGGGGAAGGCGGAAAGTCATGATGACATCCTACGTCCTGCAATCTGTTGTGGGGCCCGCTTTACGCCCTAAGACCCCTTGTACAGGCGCAGACGTGGCCCCACAACGGGTCAGGCAAGCTGCGCCGATCCGAAAGCGACGCTGAAACGGTCACACCAGAGCACCACCGATGACAGGCCTGAGACGTCCACCCCGGATGGGATGACGTAGTTCTGGTTGCCGTGCGTGGCCTTGATGGGGCCGAGGTCCACATACCGACCCGAGCGGTACTTGTACCAATCGCCTCCTGCTTCAAGGCTGCTAAGCCAGACCTTGACGTCCGGCCCGTCGCTGCTGGCCAGGTTTTCCAACCTCAGCACACGGGAGCCATCGGGCAGTTCCAGGAGCTGTGCAGTACCGGAAGTCTGATGCTCCTGGGATTGGAAATTGCCGAAGCCCAGCACCACAGGTTCCGTCTTGACTGCTGGCGTGGAGGCAGAGGTGTTGGGGGCAGGGGAGCCACTGCCCTGTGCGTCGGAAGTCAGTGCATCGGACGTCGGTGCATTAGAGGGAGACGCCGATGTTGATGAAGGAGGATCCCACGGCAGGGCCTCGTTCACGCTGCTGCTCGTAAACAGCCGCCAGGGCTGGAACAGCGCGGCCCCAACGATGACCAGGACCACGACCGCCACGCCCACCACGGAGGCAAGGACCCTGTGGCCACGGATCATCCGCCCAATTCTGTTCATGCTCCAAGGCTAGGCTTTTACGGTCCGGCCCACAGTTACCAAAACTTACGGTTCCGTGACGCTGACTTCGTCCTTCCCAGGCGCCGCAGTGTCGGTCCGCACCGCGGCTGGCTTCGGGAGGCGTTAGCCTTCTCCCAAATACAGTTCACCCACTGGTACCTCCGCTGCGAGCCGGTTGGCCGGTCCGGCAAGGGGGCACGCCCAGGCTTCGTTATAGGCGCAGGACGGGTTGTAGGCGAAGTTTAAGTCCACGATGAACTCCTGCCGTTCATCGATGCGGCGAACACCGTGGTAAGCGCCCTTCACGGTGTCCAAAAGGTATCTTCCGGCGCCGTAGCTTCCACCCTCTTTGCCGGCGGTAGCGTCGCGCAAAGGCACGAAGATGCCGCCCCCATAGCTTCGCAGCCGCCAAACGGCCAGGGACCCGAGCCCCGGCAGCTCAAAGGTTCCAATCCTCACAAACGGAACTACGCCGTCGGTCCCTGTCTGAACATTCATTTCCTGTCCCGTTCCCTCCGGCGACAGCGGAACGTACATCCGGAAGGCGGGATCGTAGTCGGCCGTACGCAGCCCGGAGAAGGATGCTTTCATCTCTGCTGTCAGGGCGGATGCGGGATGGGTAGCAAACATCCGGTCCCGCTCCTGGCGCCAATAGTTGTGTGCATCGAACGGATCCGTAGCCGCCAGCTGCCGCACTTGGTCATAGAGGGCGAAGGTCCGAAGCCGCCAGTCCGCAACGTCAACGGCGGACATGGCGGGCATGTTGTCCTCGAATGCGTCGTGCTGATCGGGAGCCATGTCTTCAGCCTAGTACGCCGTCAAATCCCGTGTCGGGCCTTCCCCGCCGATAAGCTGTGCGCATGAACGGCACTCCCTACCCCAACGGCATGACGGCGAAGCTTCGGTTCGGCGCATTGGTACTGGGTGCTGTCCTGCTTACTACTACCGCGGCCTGTTCCACTGAAAACAAGGGGCCACAGGTTTCCCAGACCTCCGGCTCCCATCCCAATGGTTCAGAGTCAGGCCTCCCGTCCCAAGGCTCCGGGTCGAAAAGCACGACGCCGCCAGGAGACGCCGTCTCCAACCCGCCGTCCGCGACACCCGGCTCAAGTGCTGCAACCAGCTCTGACCCGAGCCCGGCAGCCACGGCGTTGACCTGGAAGACCTACACGGATCCGGCCAAAAAAATCAGCTTCGAACTCCCCGGCGATTGGATTGCCCAGTCGGTCACGGCTCAAGCCGGCTCATTGCCCGGTGCCCTGAAGGTCGAAGTCAAAGATGGCGGGGGCCGATACATCGCGACCCTGCAGACAGGTCTGCCTCCTGCAGGTCCAATCTCTTGCCCCGCGGGCCAAAGCCATCCCTACGTTGTTATCAGCAGTGTGCCGCTGGATGTTCCGCACTCCGATGGTCCGGACACCATTGATCCCCGCGTCGTTTTCCGCGTGATCCAGGGCTACAAATTCTTCGGATCCTATGGCATCACCAACATGGTGGCTGGCGCCGACGGGCATGCCTGCGAACTGAGGAACCGCGTTCAGGGGCCTGCCGGCAAGGGCGACTACTCTTTCGGGGATGTCACGGCGGTCCATGCCTTCGCCGCCGATGAAAAAGTAGCCCCCGCAAAGACTTTTGACACCTTGGACCTGGCCGCGAAGTACGTCGCCCACGATTCTGAATTCGCGAACGTCCAACGGATGCTACTGTCTCTGAAGGTCAATCTGTAGTCCTGCGGTTGGCTGATCCACACAACGGCGACATCGGGGGCTGTCCCGCCGCAACCCACCCCGGAGATCAATGGAACGCAACGTTGCTGCCAAGCTCGTTTTCAAGACTGTAGCCAACACGAAAGTGGCCATGGCCATTGCCGTGGCCAACAATCCGGGGTACGAGTCAGTGACGGAAACACTCTCCATCACTCTGGATGGGAACGAGATTCCTTTCGCTGAACTCAGCGACCATCACGGGGGCCGCTTCCAATATATGGAATTCGCGGAGCCCAGCGAAGTGACGGTTGACTATCAGGCAACGGTCCATGGCTTCGCAGAATGCGACACACCCTCTCCGATGGAACTCATCCGGTACGTCCGGCCGAGCCGCTACGCCGAATCTGATCGGTTGCTGCCCACCTCTTACGCCGAGTTCGGCAGCCTTGGCGGGGCCGAACTGCTCCACGCTGTCCGCGATTGGGTCAACGGAGAACTGCGTTACGTCAGTGGGTCCTCACGAGGAACCGACGGGGCGGTGGAGACGCTTCTCCACCGCCGGGGTGTATGCCGTGACTTCGCCCATCTGGCCATCGCCCTGTTGCGGTCCAAGGATGTTCCCGCCCGCCTCGCGGCTGTGTACGCACCCGGTCTGAGCCCCATGGACTTCCACGCTGTGGCAGAGGCCTACATCGAGAATGAATGGCACATCATCGATCCCACGGGGCTGGCGCCCCGCGGGTCCATGCTTCGCATTACGGCAGGACGGGATTCTTCAGACACAGCCTTCTTGTCCACTGTAGGTGGCAGCCTGTCGCTGAAGACCCTCAAAGTCAGCGCATCAGTCAACGGTGAGCTCCCAATGGAGGATCCACGGCAGCTCGTCCGCCTGCGCTAAGATAACCTGCGCTGAAATTAACCTGCGCAGGATGGCGGAGGGTGGCAGGCTTACCCGTGCGTCCCCTGGTGTCCTGCCACCGAGGCCCGCAGCTTCTCCGTCAGCCGCAACAGCTCGCGCTGCTCCTCCACAGTCAGCGCCGGCCCCACGAGTTGCGCAATATCACGCACGTGTTCCCGGCCAATTGTTTTTTGCAGCTCGCTGCCTGATTCGGTCAGGGACAGCAGCACTCCACGACCGTCGTCGGGCGCTGTTGTCCGTTCCACCAAACCGCGCTTCTCCAGACGGTCCACCAAACGGCTCAGGCTGGACTGGCTCAGCAGCACTTTGTCATTGATCTCGTTCAACCGCAGCTGGCCCGAAGGGCATCGCGAGAGCGTGAACAGGACGTCGTACTCCTTCACGGGCAGTGATTTGAACGCAGGACCTGATTGAAGTTTCCGCATCACCGCCACCTGGGAGCGGAACAGCGACTCCCAGGTCTCGGCGGCGAGGCGAACGGCGGATGACGCCGAAGGGCTGGACATCAGGCCTCCTGACCCGGGGCTCCAGCTGGAGCAGACTCGTTGACGCTGGCCTCCATGGCGGCGGCAACGCGGGAAGCATGCGTTGGCGCGTCCGGCACGTTGGCCGGCTTCAAGGCAGCATATTCCTTGCGGAGCACGGGTAGGACTTCCTCGCCGAAGAGGTCAAGCTGCTCCAGTACGGTCTTCAGGGGCAAACCTGCGTGATCGATCAGGAACAACTGCCGCTGGTAGTCGCCAAAGAACTCACGGAAGGTGAGCGTCTTCTCGATGACTTCCTGCGGACTGCCCACGGTCAGGGGAGTCTGTGAGGTGAAGTCCTCCAAGGAAGGGCCGTGGCCGTACACCGGTGCGTTGTCGAAGTACGGACGGAACTCCTTGACGGCGTCCTGGGAATTCTTCCTCATGAAGAACTGGCCACCCAATCCCACGATTGCCTGGTCGGCCGTGCCGTGCCCATAGTGCTCGTAGCGCTCGCGGTAGAGGCCGATCAACTGCTGGTAGTGCTCCTTGGGCCAGAAGATGTTGTTGGCGAAGAAGCCGTCGCCATAGTAGGCAGCTACTTCGGCGATCTGCGGCGTGCGGATTGATCCGTGCCAGACGAAGGGGGCAACGCCGTCCAAGGGGCGCGGTGTGGACGTGAAGTTCTGCAGTGGTGTGCGGAACTTGCCTGACCAATTGACCGTATCCTCATCCCATAACTTGCGGAGCAGGCTGTAATTTTCGATCGCGAGCTCGATCCCGTCCTGGATGTTCTTGCCGAACCAGGGGTATACAGGAGCTGTGTTCCCGCGCCCAAGCACCAGATCTACCCGGCCATCGGAGAGATGCTGCAGCATCGCGAAGTCCTCGGCGATCTTGACCGGGTCATTCGTGGTGATCAGGGTTGTGGCCGTGGACAGGGTGATCCGCTCGGTCTGGGCTGCGATGTAGGCCAGGGTGGTGGTGGGGGAGGATGAGAAGAAGGGCCGGTTGTGGTGCTCGCCAATGGCATAGACATCCATGCCGATTTCTTCAACCTTTTTGGCGATGGCAACGGAGGCCTTGATGCGTTCGTTCTCCGTGGGCGTGCGGCCCGTGGTGGGGTCAGTGGTGATGTCACTGACGCTGAATACGCCGATCTGCATGATGTGCCTTTCTCCCTGCCCGTGGTCCCGGGCTCTGTAAACAGTGTATCCCAAACTAGATGCATTTGCATGTATCACTGCCTGTAACAGGACAGGGCCGGGAATTGTTCCCGGCCCTGTTGGCTGTGATGCGGCGCTACTCCGCGGGGTTGTTTGCCGCCCGGCGTCCCGTAACGCGGGGCACCATTCCAGTGGTCCAATCGGCGAAGTCGTCCTTGCCGTTCCCGCCGTTTCCCGGACCGGGTGTGACTTCGGGACGGTGTTGCAATTGCTTCAGGAGTTGTTTTTTCTCCCGGCGTCCCTCCACCAGCTTGTAAAGGACGGGGACCAGGATGAGTGTTAGCGCCGTCGAGGACACCAGGCCACCGATCACGACGATTGCCAGCGGCTGCGAAATGAAACCACCGCCACCAGTGAGGCCCAGGGCCATCGGAGTCAGCGCGAACACCGTCGCCAACGCCGTCATCAAGATGGGACGCAGGCGCTGACGGGCACCGTGGGTAATGGCATCAGCCACGTTCATGCCCGGCGTGCCGTTGTGGGGTTTGCGGTACTGGTTGATGAGGTCGATCAGCACGATTGCGTTGGTGACCACGATGCCAACAAGCATCAGCATGCCAATCAGCGATGGCAACCCCAGCGGAACGCCCGTAGCCAACAGCAAGCCCACAGCGCCTGTCGCGGCGAAGGGGACAGAAACCAGGAGGATCAGCGGCTGCACCAACGATTTGAAGGCAGCCACCATGATCACGTAGACGATCGCAATCGCGGCCAGGAGAGCCAGGCCAAGTTGCCGGAAGGACTCTGCCTGCTGCGTCGTGGCACCACCGATCGCGGCAGTGACGCCGGCAGGCAAGTCAACGGACGCCAACCGCTTCTGAACCTCCGTGCTGACGCTGCCAAGGTTGGACCCCGACGGCGTCACCGTCACCTTCGCGGTCCGCTGGCCGTTGCTGCTGGTGATGGACACCGGCGTATCGACTTGTTCCACGGTCGCGATACTTTCCAGCGCCACAGGACCACGCGGCGTCGGAAGTGGCAGTGCGCGTACCGCCACGATGCTGGTAAAGCGCGTTCCCTTTCCAATCTGGACGGGGTAGTCGTTGGTCTCGATGCGTACCGTACCTGCCGGAACCGGGCTGACGGTCGACGCCAGCAAAGCCCCCACCTGCTCCTCCGTCAGACCGGCGGCCACTGCCTTCGCACGATCCACGCGCACTTGGACCACGGACTGGTTCGCGGCGAGGTTGGTAGACACCTCGGTGCTTCCGGGTACGTCCTGCATCGCCTTGACCATGGTGTCACTTGCAGATTGGAGATCAGCGGAATTGGCGGCCTTGATGGTGATGTCCACCGTCGATGATGTGCCAAATCCGCCCTGCTGGGAACCCACACTGATCTTGCCCGCTGCACCCTGGAGCTTGGAGCGGACATCATCCTGAAGCTTCTTCTGGTTCGCTTTCTCGTCCGTAACGATCGTGAAGGTCGAGTTGGAGGAGCCCGTTGACGTTAGCGCGGCGAAGCCCGACTGGGCGTTACCGGACGTCACCTGGACGTCCTTGATGCCCTCCATGCCCCGGAGCATATCCTCCACCTTGGTGGCTTCAGCGCTGGTGGCCTCCAGGCTCGTTCCTGCGGGAAGGACCTGGCGCACTGTCATGCTGTTCTCGCCGGATCTCCCCAGCAGGTCCGTAGCAAGCAGCGGCGATACCGCGACCGTCGCCACCAGCACCAAGGCCGCCGCAGACAAAGTAAGGACGGGGTGCTTCTGGGTCTTCGCGAGGATAGGCAAGTAACCCCGCTGGAGCCGGCTGCGCTGCTCGGCCTCCCGGGCCTTCGCAGCAGCCTCGTTGTGCGTGATTGATACTTCGGCATCCTGGCGGGGCGAAGGAAGGAACCAGTAAGCCAGGACTGGAACGATCGTGAGGGAAACCAGCAGTGATGACAACAGGGCGATGGTTACCGTCAGGGCAAAGGGCCGGAACAACTCGCCCGCGAGGTCGCCGACGAAGGCGATGGGCAGGAAGACAGCCACTGTGGTCAGGGTGGACGCAGTGATAGCGCCGGCAACTTCCCGGATGGAGGTCAGGATGGCGGCCAGCTTGTGTTCGCCATAACTTAAGTGCCGCTTGATGTTCTCGATCACCACGATCGAATCATCAACGACACGGCCAATGGCGATGGTAAGCGCACCGAGAGTAAGGATGTTCAACGAGTAGCCCGTGGCGGAAATGCCGATGAATGTAATTAAGAGGGAAAGCGGGATCGACACTGCGGTAACCAGCGTGGACCGCACGGACATGAGGAAGACAAGGATGACAGCGACCGCAAATCCCAGGCCAAGGAGCCCTTCGGTGGTGAGGTCCTTGATGGACTTCTCTATGAAGGGAGCCTGGTCGAAGACTGGCGTGAAGGCAGCGTTGTTCCCCAACTCTGCTTCCATCGGCGCAAGTGCGTCCCGCACCGCGTGCGAAATTGCCACAGTGTCGCCTTCGGGCTTCTTGGTGACTGACAGCGCCAGCGTTGGCTTGCCATTCGTGCGCGTGATGGACGTGGCGGGATCGTCCTCGATGCTGACATCAGCCACAGTTCCGATGGTGGCGGAATCCTTGGCGCCGGACATCGGCAAGCCCTTAATGACGTCAAGGGAATCAACCGGGCTGCCCAGCTGCAGGGACAGGGTTTTGCCCTGGTCCTCTACGGTGCCCACAGGAACCAGGGCACCGTTGTTCTTCAGTGCGCTGCTGATCGACTGGATGGACGCACCCTTCGCCGCAAGATCGGCAGGGCGGGGCTGGATCAGGATGTGCTGCTTGGAGCCGCCAGTCAGATCGGCGCCGCGTACGCCGTCGATTTTTTGCAGTCGGGGAACGCTCAAGCGCTGGAGGTCGGCATTGAGTTCGCTGAGTGGTTTGTCAGAGGAGACAGCCAGGAACACGATCGGAAAGTCACTGATGTTGCCGGCAATGGATTGAGGTTCGACGTCGGCCGGAAGCACGCGTTTGGCGTTGGATATCGCGCGGTCGATCTGGTTCCGTGCACGGTCAAGGTTGGAGCCGTACGTGAACACCATGGTGATCTGCGAAACACCATTGCGGGATGTGGAGGTAGTGGACTCAAGTCCCTCGACGCTGTTCAGGGCCGTCTCAAGGGGCCTGCTCAGCTGCTTGTCCACCACTTCGGGAGAAGCGCCCGGCATGGAGGTAATGACGGTGATCTGCGGGAACTCGATCGACGGAATAAGTTCCTGCTTGAGCGAGCCCATGGTGATCACGCCGAACACCGCCGCAAAGACGGTGATCAGCGCGATCAGGGCACGGTTTCCCAGGGACAACGTGGCCAGGCGGAACATTGCATAGTCTCCTGAGATCTACGGAATAATTCGGCTGACGGGAACCCGGCCGCAGCCCCGGCCGGCCTAGCTCTGAAGGGCGTTGGCTACTTCCAGTTGCAGCGACCGTGCAGTGCTTGCCTCAAGCTCGGCGGCAAGCTCCGGGTTCTCGTTAAGCTTCACGCCATAGCCCGGCATCATGTCCTTGAGCTTGGACTGCCAACCCTTGAAGTTCTTGGGGAACGTCTTCTGCAGCAGCTCAATCATGATCGGAACAGCCGTGGAAGCTCCCGGAGACGCACCCAGAAGGGCGCCGATTGAACCATCGCGGGACGCGATGACTTCAGTACCGAACTGCAGTATGCCGCCCTTTTGCGGGTGCTTCTTGATTATCTGGACGCGCTGGCCTGCAGTGATCAGCTCCCAATCAGCGCCAACGGCCTCGGGATAGTACTCACGCAAGGACTCCACCTTCGCCTCGTGGCGCTTGGCTACCTCTTTGATGAGGTAAGCAGTGAGGTCCATATTGTCCTTGGCCACCGCCAGCATCGGAATGATATTCCCCGGGCGGATGGACAGCGGGAGGTCCAGGTAGCTGGAGGTCTTCAGGAAGTTCGTGGAGAAACCAGCGTACGGCCCAAAGAGGAGTGAACGCTTGCCCTCAACAAACCGGGTATCCAGGTGGGGGACGGACATGGGTGGGGCGCCAACGGACGCCTGGCCATATACCTTGGCGCTGTGCTGGGAGGTGATGGACTCGTCCGTGCAGCGGAAGAACTGGCCGGAGACGGGGAATCCGCCATAGCCTTTGCTTTCCGGGATGCCTGAGGCTTGAAGCAGGTGCAGTGCGCCACCACCGGCGCCCACGAAGACGAACTTGGCGTGGATGCGGCCGTGCTCACCTGACTTGGGGTGTTTGAGGGAAAGATCCCAACCGCCACCTGATGCACGATGGATGTTGGTGACGTCGTGGCCAAAGTTGACCTCGGCGCCGGTGGCCCGCAGGTAGCCGGTCAGTTCACGGGTCAGGGCGCCGAAATCGACGTCGGTGCCTTCCGCCGCGCGGGTGGCGGCAACGCGCTGCTTGCGGTCCCGGCCCTTGACGATCAGGGGTGCCCACTTGGCGATCTTGTCCTGGTCCTCGGTGTATTCCATGCTGCGGAACAGCGTGTTGGGCTTGAGGGCCTCGTACCGGGTCTTCAGGAAGTTCGCGTGATCGTCGCCGATGACGAAGCTCATGTGCGGAACACTGTTGATGAAGCCCTTGGGGGAGCCAATGACATTGCTGTCCACCAGATGGGACCAGAACTGGCGCGAAAGTTGGAACTGCTCATTGATGTGGATGGCCTTGGAAGGATCCACGGAGCCGTCTTTGGCCGCGGGGGAGTAGTTAAGCTCACACAGCGCAGCATGTCCGGTGCCGGCGTTGTTCCATGGTCCGGAGCTTTCGAGTCCCGCTTCTTCGAGTCGTTCAAAGAGGGAGATGGTCCAGGTGGGTTCGAGTTGCTTGATGAACGCACCAAGGGTGGCACTCATGATTCCGCCGCCAATAAGGACGACGTCGGCATGTTGAGTCTTGGAAATGAAGGTCACGATCAATCTCCGTTAGCGGCGGCACTGGCTGTCACAGAATATCCCCGGGCAGACGCAATACTGAAATTACAGGGAATCGTCAAGGCTTTAAGCGGACGTTTGTGAAAACTTCGTTGAGGACAGGTGAAGCGGGATAGCTTTCCACCTTGTCGGACAGGGCAAGCGCCGAGATGGGGAAGGCTATGGGCACGGCCGGTACGGAGGCCGCTATCTCGGCATTGATGGACTGGTACTGGGTATTGCGCTCATCGCCATCGGGCAGGGCGCGGGCCCGCTCGATCTTGTGGAAAACTTCCGAATCCGTATATCCGAACTCACCCCTGGCCTCTCCGAAAAGCGGGCCCAGGAAGTTGTCAGCGTCCGCATAGGAGCCATTCCAGCCCAGGAGGTGCAGGGCGTGATCGCCAGGGGACTGCACCTTTTGGAGATAGCCATCCTCCCAGTCCACGGGAACCGGCTTGATATTGATGCCTACGGCGACGAGCTGGCGGCTGATCTCGGCGTAGATCTTCTCCGGGGTGGGCATGTAGGCCCGTGTGGCGTTGAGCGGATAGTAGAACTTCAGTTCCTCGCCTTTGTACCCGGCCTTCTCCAGCAGCTCCTTCGCCTTCTCCGGGTTGTATCCCAGCGACGGGGCATTGTTGTTGAAACCGCTGAGCTTCGGTGGAACAAATTGAGAAGCTTGTGCCGTGTTGTCTATGAAGAACCTGCGGATGAGCGATTCCTTGTCAATAGCCATCTCGATGGCTTGGCGGACTTCCAGCTTGTCCAAGGGTGCAACCGCCTGGTTCATGCCGAGGTACATCACCGAGAACGGGTCACGCTGGATGATCTGGACACCCTTTTTGACCAGTTGATCAAAGGTTCCGGATGTCACCAGATCGTAGGCGTCGATCTTGCCGTCCAGGAGCGCTTGCTGGCGCGTTTCGGCGTGGTCGTAAGGAATGAAGTTGATGACGGCGATTTGGCCCCTGTTGCCCCAGTAGCCCTTATAGCTGGTCAACGTGATCTTGTGTTCGTCCCAGGCAGTGAATGCGTAAGGGCCTGTCCCCACCGGATGGCTGGCGTAGGCGGACACCGCCTGGCCATTTTGCGCCTTGTCCAGGACGTTGGCCTTCTGTCCTTCCAAAGCGGCGGGGGAGGATATGGCAAAGGCGGGAAGCGTCAGGGCCTGCAGGAAACCTGTAAAGGGCCGGGTGAGGTTGATCTGGACGTTGCTGGCGGAAACAACCTTGCAGTCCTTGAAGATCGAAAACACGGGCTCGTCCGAATAGGCCTTGAAGACGCCTTGGAATGAGATCCCGGGCGCTTGCTTCCTCAGGTCGGCGGGAAACGTAAACCAGCGGTTGAAGTTGGCGCAAACGGCAGCGGCATCAAACGGCGTTCCATCATGGAAGGTTACTTTTTCACGCAGCTTGAAGTCGTAGCTCAGCCCGTTGTTGCTGTCTTTCCATTCCGTGGCGAGGAGGGCAGTAGTCTGCCCCGTGGTGCCGTCGACGCCTACAAGTCCCTCAAGGACCTGGCGGGTCACGCGGTATGACTCCGAATCTGCTGTCATTGCAGGGTCGAGGCCCAACGGCATGGATGCCGTACCGAAATTAAACGTAGCCGTCGGCTCCGCAGCTGCCGTGCTGCTTGCCGATGACGACGCTGCAGGCCCAGGCGTTCCGGTACATGATGCCAGTCCCAAAATCACGAGGACTGCCGTGAACAGTATTCCCAGCCGCCGTATCTTGCTGCTTGCCACTCTTGTCCCCTCAAGCCGGTCGGAAGTGCTGTGGCCGGCTTCGGCCAGACCGCATTCCAGTCTAGTTGAACGCCCCCGGTGCCGGTTCAGGCGTGTTGCGGGCATGGTCCCCGTCTGCTTGAGGAAAGAACACCCCCGGTCCGAATGAAATGTTCAGCGAACCGGGGGCGTTTCAGAATCCGTGGTTCTTCACCACTGTGTTGCTGTCGTGTTGCTCCAACTGCTGTGTTGTTACCTCTGCTGTGCGCAAGGGGGGACTTGAACCCCCACGCCCGAAGGCACAGGAACCTAAATCCTGCGTGTCTGCCAATTTCACCACTCGCGCTGGCTGGCCACTGGACTGCCCTGTGGGCTGACCGGAGCCTTCTTCCGGCCTCCAGTGTACCCGCTACTTGTCGAGTTTGAGGTCGCGGCGAAGCTTGGCGACGTGCCCAGTGGCTCTGACGTTGTACTGGGCCAAATGGACCTTTCCGTCCGGATCCACCACGATCGTGGAACGGATGAGGCCCATGTAGGTGCGGCCATAATTCTTTTTCTCGCCCCAGGCGCCGTAGGCATCGGCCACCGAATGCTCTGCGTCCGAGAGTATGCGGAACGTCAGCTGTTCTTCCCCCGCAAACTTGGCCAGTGCTTTCACCGGATCTGGAGAGACTCCCACTACTTCATAACCCGAAGTCTGGAGGGACGCGAGGTTGTCCCGGAAATCACAGGCCTCCTTGGTGCAGCCGGGGGTGGATGCTGCCGGATAAAAGTAGACAATGACTTTCCGTCCACGGAAGTCGGAAAGACTGACGTTGTTGCCATCTTGGTCTTGAAGAGTGAAGTCCGGGGCTACATCACCGGGAATAAGACGTTCCGCCATAATTTGCTCCTTGCTAACGTTCGCGACTCCCCAGCTTAGTGGCCGGAAGCAACGGCGACAGCTTCCACACGCATATACTGGCGGCATGCCAGATATGGAGAGATGGCCCACCACGCGATTGCTTTCAACAGCTGCGCGACTCGTGGAAATCTCATGGAATGAAAAATTGAAGAACATCGGACTGACGCATGCCGGCGTGATCGCCATGGAAGTCCTTGCTGCGAAGGGGCCCATTACGCAGGCTGCTTTGGCTGAAGTTGCCAGGGTCAAGGCGCAGACCATGGGCACTACTCTTGCACGGCTTGAGCTGCACGGGCATGTCAGCCGCCAGCGCAGCGACTCGGATCGCCGCAGCCACGTTGTGACGCTCACGGACGCCGGTTCTGCAGCTTTGGCCGAAGCTGTGCGGCTTGAGCAGGACGTGCTGGCCCTGGTTGAGGTCGACACCGCCAGGCTGCGCGACGAACTCAAGATCGTCGTCCGTGGCCTCGCCGGAATACCCGCGCTTGACCGTTCGGTGGGGGACGCCAACCCGCCGGTTTGAACCCGACCCGCCCGAACGTGGCCAGGTGAAGCTGACTCATTCCCCTGAGCCACGCCGGTAGGGAATTTCCCCGGCACGGGAAAGCAGGAAAAGCCAAAGCAGGAAAGGCTCCGGATCGTAGCAACGATCCGGAGCCTTTCCTATTCTGTGCACCCCCCGGGACTCGAACCCGGAACCCATTGATTAAGAGTCAATTGCTCTGCCAGTTGAGCTAGAGGTGCAGCTATTGTTTCGGTCAAAACGAAGGAGTCATATTCTCCATTGACGTCCGCAACGACAGATAACTCTACACCACTTTTTGAGGGCTGCTAACCAGAATTACCCCGGCGTGATGCATTCCACGAAGAGTGGTGTTCCAGCGCAACAAAGCAACGAAAAAAGGCCTTGGAGTGAATATCACTCCAAGGCCTTCCCTTGGTGCACCCCCCGGGACTCGAACCCGGAACCCATTGATTAAGAGTCAATTGCTCTGCCAGTTGAGCTAGAGGTGCAGCTGTTGATTTCGACCATACCCGGGGGCTTTTGTTCCCTCGGTGATCTCCGCAACGACATGTAACTCTACACGACTTCGGCGGATGAGGGAAATCGGCGGTGCCGGGCGTTGTACGTTCACGAAGACGCCCTCAAAATCAGCGCAAAATCAGGGTTTCTGTTGTTGCTGAGGACCCACAAGGTCCCGTCGGGAGCCTTGGCGACATCCCTCAGGCGACCATACTCGCCTGTGAAGTAAGCCACAGGTGAACCCGCATTGTCGCCGCTGAGCGGGATGACCCAAAGCCGTTGGCCGCGAAGGGCGCCCGTGTAGGCCACGCCGTCGGCAATTTCCAATCCGCTGGGTGACGCGTCAGCGGTTGAAGGCCAAACAACTTTGGCATCAATGAACCCGCTGCGGCCCGGGGCTCCCGTCACTGTAGGCCAGCCATAGTTGCCGCCAGGGGTAATCAGGTTCAGTTCGTCGTCCACGTCCGGACCAAACTCACTGGCCCATAACCTCCCCTCACTGTCCCATGCCAAACCCTGCACGTTCCGGTGTCCGTAGCTATAGACGGGGTTGTCTCCGAACGGGTTGCCCGGAGCAGGGCGTCCGTCGACAGTCAGCCGGAGGATCTTCCCGCCCAATGCGTTTGTATCCTGGGGTTGTTCCCGGCGCTGCGAATCGCCGGTGCCCACATAGAGGAAGCCGTCAGGACCAAAACGGATCCGGCCGCCGTTGTGGGTTGAAGCCTTTGATATGCCGGAAAAGACCACGTCAGGGTCGCCGAGCCTCAAAGTGCCTCCCGGCTCTTCCGACAAGCGCATTCTGGCGATCCGGTTGTCCGTGGCTGACGTGAAATAGGCGTAAAGCCAGCGGTCACTGGCGAAGTCCGGAGACAAGGCAAGGCCTAGAAGCCCACCTTCGCCACCAGGATCGACGCCGGCAACCTCACCGATGGTCGTTGTCCTGCCGTCACGAATGCTTTTGACCTGGGCCGAATCGCGTTCTGACACGATGGCTGTGCCGTCCGGCAGGAAGACGACGGACCACGGCAGCTGCAGGCCGGCGTCGAGCTTTTGCTGTACCTCCAATTTTGGTGGAAAAGCAGGTGGCACCAACCCGGAGGTGGAGCCCGTCCCGGGCGACACGGGGACACTGGAGCTGATGGAGCCGTCAGGGGTGGCCGCGGAACCCGGCGACGACGGACTACCCGTGCAAGCCGCCAGCAGGGCCGCCAGTAAAAAAGCGGCCGGAAACAGCACTGCGGCCCGGGTGGGCACCAACCGGCAGAAACCGTTGGCGGGTTGGTCGCCAGCATTTGCTGCATATCTGCCCATATCGCTCTCCCACGAACGATTCCCGGAAGTGAGTCCGGTTACCTGCGGAGCACTCTGTACCTGTTCCGTTCAGTGCCTGTGCCCTTAAGTGACTGCTCCGCTCAGTGCCTGTTCTGCTCAGTGCCTGTTCCGCGGAGGAGGGCGGAACCCGGCCGCTTCCGCATGTGCGGCGGATTCGAACCACACATCCGCGGTTGCTTCGGCGTAGCCGGCGGTATCTTCATCGTGATAGGTCATCGTTGTAGCGTTGGCCTTCACCGGGTAGCCCTCGGGGCCAGTGCCGTCTGCCGCGGCTCCTGCAGAGCCAACCCCGTAGGGATGCTCGGCGGCGAGATGGCCCGTTGCTGCCGTTGAATCCTCGTCGTCCGTTTCAGCAGCCGCGGTTTCCGCTCCCGCCAGCGTGGCCGAGTGTTGATCCGTGTATTCGTGATGGTGGACCACTGCGCCGCTTGCATCCGTCCACGAGGATTCCCACTCAGCCTTATCGGCTGCGTTGGCGTCTGCGGCGTTGGCCGCTGACCCGTCCACCTTGGGCGCGTCGTCGGCGCGCGTCACATCATCCGCGGTCACTCCCTCAGGGGATGCGGAAACGGGGGATTCAGAAACCGATGGTTCGGAAACTGCCGGCGCAGGTGCTACAGGCACAGAAACTGCGGGCTCGTCCGCCCTGGGTACAGATGCCGGCGTTCCGGCAGCCTCCCAGTCATCGACATCCCCGGCAGTGACCTGTGCATCCGTGTCCACCACTGGTTCATCGACTACTGGCTCGTCGAGCTCAGGCGTTTCAACGACAGGTTCGTCCACCGTCTGTCCGGCGTGGGCTTCGGTTTCGACGCGCGATTCCATACTGGATTCGACGGGGCCGCTGCCCTCAGCCGCTGCCTTCCCCATATTCGTGACCCCAGCCAGGCCCGCCACGCCAGCCACCGCCGCTGCTGTATCGGGCATCGACATCGTGTCGCTGGGTTCCATTGCGGCGGGTGGGGCAGTGCCCGGCCGTCCGGGAGCCCCGGTTCCAGAGGCAGCGGTTCCGGGGGCAGTGGTTCCAGGGGCAGTGGTTCCAGAGGCAGCGGTTCCAGAGGCAGTGCCCAATGGTGCAGTTGAGGAATTCCTGGCGTTGTTGCGGCTCAGGAGCCACCAAACAATCGCGACGATCAGCACAATAACAATGACCCAAATCAACCAGTCCATGGTGAGGCCCTTCTGCTCACAGGGTGCAGTTAGTGGTATTTCCGACGTTACGTGGCTGCAAATGGGGTGTCCAGCGTTTAGGGGCCTTCCAGCCCCGGTTGTGATGCAGTTGGCGACTTCACGGAAATGGCCGGTTTTCCGCCGGCGGCGAGGAAATATTCTTCTCTTCGTGCTTAATCCGGGTCGAATACGTCGTGGGCCGCTTCCGCTGACACATAGACTTTGGACCATGAGCGACGCCACCCGAATTGCGACAGATACCAAACCGGACATCAAGCCCCGCAGCAGGGTCGTAACCGACGGAATTCACGCCGCACCCGCACGTGGCATGTTCCGTGCTGTGGGGATGGGGGATGACGACTTCGCCAAACCACAAATTGGTGTCGCCAGCTCATGGAATGAAATAACCCCCTGCAACCTTTCCCTCAACCGTCTTGCGCAGGGCGCCAAGGAAGGCGTCCACGCCGGTGGTGGATTCCCTATGCAGTTCGGCACCATCTCCGTCTCGGACGGTATTTCCATGGGTCACGAGGGCATGCACTTCTCGCTCGTTTCCCGTGAGGTCATTGCCGACTCTGTCGAAACCGTGATGCAGGCCGAGCGCATTGATGGCTCGGTTCTCCTGGCTGGTTGCGACAAGTCCCTTCCCGGCATGCTCATGGCTGCTGCCCGGCTGGACCTCGCCTCCGTCTTCCTCTATGCCGGATCGATCATGCCCGGATGGGTCAAGCTCGAGGACGGCTCGGAGAAGGAAGTCACGCTTATTGATGCCTTCGAGGCTGTCGGCGCCTGTGCAGCAGGCAAGATGAGCATGGAGGACCTCACCCGCATCGAAAAAGCCATTTGTCCCGGCGAAGGCGCCTGTGGCGGTATGTACACGGCCAATACGATGGCCTGCATTGGCGAGGCGCTGGGCATGTCCCTGCCGGGTTCGGCCGCCCCGCCCTCAGCAGACCGCCGTCGCGATGACTTTGCACGCAAGTCCGGCGAAGCCGTGGTGAACCTGCTTCGCCTGGGAATCACTGCCCGCGACATCATGACCAAGAAGGCGTTCGAAAATGCCATCGCGGTCACCATGGCGTTCGGCGGATCCACCAACGCAGTCCTGCACTTGCTCGCCATTGCCCGCGAAGCCGAGGTTGAACTGACCCTGGATGACTTCAACCGCATTGGCGATAAGATCCCGCACCTCGGGGACCTAAAGCCTTTCGGCCGCTATGTCATGACTGATGTGGACAAGATCGGCGGCGTGCCGGTCATCATGAAAGCGCTTCTCGACGCCGGGCTGCTGCACGGTGACTGCCTTACGGTTACGGGCAAGACGCTCGCCGAGAACCTCGCCTCGATCAACCCGCCTGACCTTGACGGCAAGATCCTTCGGGCACTGGACAACCCCATCCACAAGACCGGTGGTATCACCATCCTGCACGGCACCATGGCTCCGGAAGGGGCTGTGGTGAAGAGCGCCGGCTTCGACGCCGACGTCTTTGAGGGCACGGCACGCGTTTTCGAGCGCGAGCAAGGGGCCCTTAACGCACTGGACAACGGTGAGATCCACAAGGGCGACGTCGTGGTCATCCGCTATGAAGGCCCCAAGGGTGGTCCGGGCATGCGCGAGATGCTTGCGATCACCGGCGCCATCAAGGGCGCCGGACTGGGCAAGGATGTGCTGCTGTTGACCGATGGCCGCTTCTCCGGCGGTACCACAGGTTTGTGCATTGGCCACGTTGCGCCTGAAGCGGTCGACGGCGGTCCCATCGCCTTCGTCCAGGACGGCGACCGCATTCGTGTTGACATCGCGGCACGTTCATTCGACCTCCTGGTGGACGAGGCGGAGCTTGAAGCCCGCAAGGTTGGCTGGGAGCCCCTGCCGGCGAAGTTCACCAAGGGTGTCTTGGCCAAGTATGCAAAGCTGGTCCACAGCGCGTCCACGGGAGCTTACTGCGGCTGATGCCTGTACCGGACTCCCGGGCCTTTGGCGGGGGAGTCCGGTAGGCGGACACCACTGTCCATATGGTGAGATACGATGGTGGTCAATTGACACGTATCTCACTTAGAGGGAACACTGAACGCATGATCTCATTCGTTACCGTCGGCGTCGTCGTACTTACCAAGCGCGTGGCTTAGCCCGACTGGTAACGAACTGTCACGCGCAACCCCTCGAAAAGCCGGAAGGCTGAGGGGTTTTTTTATTCCCCGAAGCAAGACCCATCAATCGAAGATCCACTAAGGAAGAGTCCGATGAGCAAAGGATCGCCGATCAGCCCCTCGCTGATGGCTGCAAAGTCCGCTGGAGCCCCAAAGGCTCCGGATAAGGTCGACCGTACGGCTGAGGCCGTCGTCGTCGACACTGCTGCACCTCTCTCTCCTGTACTTGGGCCGAACAACGTTGTACCCCCAACGGTGATGACCGGCTCGCAAGCAATTGTCCGTTCGCTCGAAGAACTCGGCGTGGACGATATTTTCGGTTTGCCCGGTGGCGCGATCCTGCCCACCTACGACCCCTTGATGGCCTCCAGCATGAATCACATCCTGGTCCGTCACGAACAGGGAGCCGGCCACGCCGCGCAAGGCTACGCCATGGTTACCGGACGGGTTGGCGTTTGCATCGCCACCTCGGGACCCGGTGCCACAAACCTCGTTACCGCCATCATGGACGCCCACATGGATTCCGTGCCGATGGTGGCCATTACCGGCCAGGTTTCCAGCGGAGTCATCGGCACCGATGCCTTCCAGGAAGCGGACATCGTGGGTATCACCATGCCCATCACCAAGCACTCGTTCCTGGTGACTGACCCCAACGACATCCCGCATGTCATGGCAGAAGCTTTCCACCTCGCGTCCACGGGCCGCCCGGGACCCGTCCTGGTTGACATTGCCAAGGACGCCCAGGTAGGCCAGATGACTTTCTCCTGGCCGCCGAAAGTTGACTTGCCGGGCTATCGTCCTGTGGTCCGCGGCCACAGCAAGCAAGTACGCGAAGCTGCCAAGCTGATCGCTGCCTCCAGCAAGCCTGTTCTCTACGTGGGTGGCGGTGTGGTCAAGGGACACGCCTCTGCAGAACTCATGGAGCTGGCGCTGGCAACCGGAGCGCCGGTAGTCACCACGCTGATGGCCCGCGGCGCCTTCCCTGACTCGCATCCACTCCATGTTGGAATGCCGGGCATGCACGGCTCCGTATCCGCTGTCACCGCCCTGCAGCAGGCAGACCTCCTGATTACCCTCGGTGCCCGGTTCGATGACCGCGTTACAGGTGTGCTGAAGACGTTCGCTCCCTTCGCCAAGGTGATCCACGCGGATATCGATCCCGCGGAAATCTCCAAGAACCGGACGGCCGATGTCCCGATTGTCGGTTCGGTGAAGGAGATCATTCCGGAACTGACCGAGGCCGTGAAGACGCAGTTCGAGCAAAGCGGTGCACCGGACCTGGATGCATGGTGGGCGTTCCTGGGCAACCTGCGCGACACCTACCCCCTGGGCTGGACTGAACCCGAGGACGGACTGACGGCACCGCAGCGCGTGATCAAGCGCATCGGCGAGCTCACAGGTCCGGAGGGTATCTACGTGGCCGGCGTCGGCCAGCACCAGATGTGGGCTGCGCAGTTCATCAAGTACGAGCGCCCCCACGCTTGGCTGAACTCCGGTGGAGCAGGAACCATGGGATACTCGGTTCCGGCAGCCATGGGTGCCAAGGTTGGTGAGCCGGACCGCGTGGTCTGGGCCATTGACGGCGACGGCTGCTTCCAGATGACCAATCAGGAACTGGCCACCTGCGCCATCAACAACATCCCGATCAAGGTCGCCATTATCAACAACTCCTCGCTGGGCATGGTCCGCCAATGGCAGACACTGTTCTACGAAGGCCGTTACTCGAACACGGATCTGAACACCGGCCACGACACCGTCCGCATTCCGGACTTCGTCAAGCTGGCGGACGCCTATGGTTGTGCCGCACTGCGTTGTGAGCGTGACGAAGACATCGATGCCACCATCCAGAAGGCACTTGAAATCAACGACCGCCCGGTCGTGATCGACTTTGTCGTCAGCCCCAACTCGATGGTCTGGCCGATGGTGCCGGCAGGTGTCAGCAATGACCAGATCCAGGTTGCCCGCAATATGACCCCGGAATGGGAAGAGGAGGACTAGGCATGAGCCGCCACACACTGTCCGTTCTGGTCGAAGACAAGCCCGGCGTGCTGACCCGCGTAGCCAGCCTCTTCGCCCGGCGCGCGTTCAACATCAATTCACTGGCTGTGGGACCCACCGAGGTTCCCGGCATGTCCCGCATGACGGTCGTCGTCGATGCCGACGGCGACCTCATCGAGCAGGTCACCAAGCAGCTCAACAAGTTGATCAACGTGATTAAGATCGTTGAGCTGACTTCCGAATCTTCCGTACAACGCGACCACATCCTGGTCAAGGTACGTGCGGATGCCGCGACACGCCTGCAGGTAACCCAAGCTGCAGACCTGTTCCGTGCCGCCGTCGTCGACGTGTCTACAGACTCGTTGGTGATCGAGGCAACCGGTACCCCCGAGAAGCTCGCTGCACTGCTCTCAGTGCTCGAGCCGTTCGGCATCCGTGAAATCGTGCAGTCCGGCACCCTGGCCGTTGGACGGGGATCCCGCTCCATGAGTGACAGGGCGCTCCGCTCCGCGTAGGAAACAGGCATAGGCCGCGTTAGCATGCCATGCCGAGCGTTGCGTCCAGTACCGCAGCACCACATCAATATCCAGAAACCACTCAAGAGGAGTTACGCAAGTGACTGAAATGTTCTACGACGACGACGCAGACCTGTCGATCATCCAGGGCCGCAAGGTTGCCATCGTCGGCTACGGTTCCCAGGGCCACGCGCACGCACTGAACCTGCGCGATTCCGGCGTCGAGGTTGTTATCGCGCTGAAGGAAGGGTCGAAGTCGACCGCCAAGGCAGAAGACGCCGGCTTCACTGTCAAGAACGTTGCCGACGCCGCTGAATGGGCAGACGTCATCATGATCCTCGCGCCGGACCAGCACCAGCGCTCGATCTACAACGACTCCATCAAGGACAAGCTGACCGAAGGCAAGGCACTCGCCTTCGCCCACGGCTTCAACATCCGCTTCGGCTACATCGAGCCCCCTGCAGGCGTTGACGTCATCCTGGTCGCTCCGAAGGCTCCGGGTCACACCGTGCGCCGCGAGTTCGAAGCCGGCCGTGGCATCCCGGACATCATCGCTGTTGAGCAGGACGCATCCGGTTCCGCTTGGGAGCTGGCCAAGTCCTACGCCAAGGCCATCGGTGGCACCCGCGCCGGCGTCATCAAGACCACCTTCACCGAAGAGACCGAAACCGACCTCTTCGGCGAACAGTCCGTCCTTTGTGGCGGCGTTTCCCAGCTGGTCCAGTACGGCTTCGAAACCCTCACCGAAGCCGGCTACCAGCCGCAGATCGCCTACTTCGAGGTCCTTCACGAGCTCAAGCTCATTGTTGACCTCATGTGGGAAGGTGGCATCGCCAAGCAGCGCTGGAGCGTCTCCGATACCGCAGAGTACGGCGACTACGTTTCCGGCCCCCGCGTGATCACTCCCGAGGTGAAGGAAAACATGAAGGCTGTCCTCGCGGACATCCAGAGCGGCGCATTCGCCAAGCGCTTCATCGAGGACCAGGACAACGGTGCCGTCGAGTTCAAGGAACTGCGTGCCAAGGCAGAGCAGCACCCGATCGAAGAGGTTGGCCGCGAACTGCGTTCCCTGTTCTCCTGGCAGCAGCAGGACCAGGACTACGTCGAAGGCTCCGCAGCCCGCTGATCCTTTGCCCAGTGCCCTGGGCACTGGAAGCGACGCCCGTCCGGCGAACAAAGCCGGGCGGGCGTCGCTGTTTCGCAGCCGCTCCTCCCAACACAGCGTCCTGTGAATTTCTTCACAACAACCTCAACCGGGCCGTAACATCGTTCACCGGCACCGGAATCCCTGTCCAGGTTCGATATTCTGGGCTGGTCCCGGCGTCGTGTCCGGGCCCGGCGCATCCGCTCCTTGTCCAGTACTGTCCCAAAGTTGTCCAAAGTAAGGTGCCACCCCGTGTCAGCCACCAAACCCGTCGTCCTCCTCGCCGAGGAACTTTCACCCGCCACCGTCGAGGCATTGGGTCCGGACTTTGAAATCCGCCAAACCGACGGCGCCGACCGTTCCCAGCTGCTGTCCGCCATCGCCGACGTCGACGCAATCCTGGTTCGCTCGGCTACCCAGGTTGATGCCGAAGCCATTGCCGCGGCTAAGAACCTTAAGGTCATCGCCCGGGCCGGCGTGGGACTGGACAACGTGGACATCAAGTCCGCAACGCAGGCCGGTGTCATGGTCGTCAACGCACCGACGTCCAACATCGTTTCAGCAGCCGAGTTGACGGTCGGCCACATCCTGAGCCTTGCCCGCCACATTCCCCAGGCGAGCTCCGCGCTGAAGAACGGTGAGTGGAAGCGTTCCAAGTACACGGGCATCGAACTCTTCGAGAAGAAGATCGGCATCATCGGCCTGGGCCGTATCGGCGCCCTTGTCGCAGCCCGCCTTCAGGGATTCGAAACCGAGATCCTGGCGTACGACCCCTACATCACCGCCGCTCGCGCCGCACAGCTCGGGGTCAAGCTGGTCACCCTTGATGAACTCCTGGAAAACTCCGACTTCATCACCATCCACATGCCCAAGACGCCCGAGACGGTGGGCATGCTCGGCGCCGACGCCTTCCGCAAGATGAAGGAAACGGCCTACGTCATCAACGTGGCCCGTGGCGGCCTGGTGGATGAGGAAGCACTCTACATCGCGCTGAAGGAAGGCCAGATTGCCGGTGCCGGCGTGGATGTCTTCGTCAAGGAACCCAGCACGGATCTGCCTTTCTTCGAACTGGACAACGTGGTCGTTACCCCGCACCTCGGCGCATCCACTGACGAAGCCCAGGAAAAGGCCGGCGTCTCGGTGGCCAAGTCCGTACGCCTTGCCCTCGCCGGCGAGCTCGTGCCCGATGCCGTGAACGTCGCAGGCGGTGTGATCGCTCCGGACATCCGTCCGGGCATCCCGCTGATCGAAAAGCTCGGCCGGATCTTCACGGCGCTGACCCATGCGTCGCTGACCCAGATCGACGTCGAGGTTGCCGGCGAGATTGCCGCGCTGGACGTCAAGGTGCTTGAGCTGGCCGCCCTGAAGGGCGTGTTCGCCGATGTCGTCACGGAGCAGGTCTCCTACGTCAACGCCCCCGTCATCGCAGAGCAGCGCGGAATCAATACCCGTCTGATCACCACCCCGGACGCCGAGGACTACCGCAACGTCCTCACGATCCGCGGTGCGCTCAGCGACGGTTCCCAGATCTCCGTTGCCGGTACGCTGACGGGACCCAAGCAAGTTGAGAAGCTCGTTGGCGTCAACGGCTACGACGTGGAAATCCCCATCAGTGAGCACTTGGTGGTGGTGGCCTACGCGGACCGTCCCGGTGTCATTGGCACCATCGGCCACATCCTGGGCATGAACAACATCAACATCGGCGGCATGCAGGTTGCACGCCAGACCGAGGGAGGCCAGGTGCTTGCGCTCCTGACCATCGACAGTTCTGTTCCGCAGCAGGTCCTGGAAGCCATCAAGGCGGGCATTGGCGCCGATATGGTCCGCGAGGTGGACCTGGAGGACTAGGACTGCTCCTCATCAGCCAACTTCGCGTGCCGGGGACACACCACTGACACGCAACGGTGGCCGGTCTGCTTACAATGGCTTGGTCCGGGATTCGGACCCGGCAGCAGGCCGGCCACTACTTTTTGCACATAGAGCCCGGGATTCCTTTGTGTTTTTCAAAGATTCACGGAGCATGTGTGCGCGCCCGCAATCAAGGTCTCAGGGAGCCCAATGAACGCCGTCCAAAGGTTCATCAGAAGCCGTGTGCTGCTGCTGACCGCGGCCATTTTGATCGTCGCGATGTGCTTGTCCGTCCTAGTCCAGAGCCAGTCACAGGCGGCTCTGAACAGGACTGTGGATGAGAACTCGCGGGGACTCTACGACATCCTGGTCCAGGCAAAGCCGGACCCCTCACAGGACGGGGACGGCGGTGCACTGATCCAGCCGGAAATCGCCAATGGGCAGGGCGGCATCAGCTTTGAGCAGCTCGAGAAAATCCGCACCATGGGCCAGACGGCGGTCGCTGCTCCCATCAGCCTCGTTTCGCGGGTTTCACAGAACCTCGAGGCTCCGCGCCTCAATGCCATGGACTACCTTGGGTACAACGCCGGCCTTGCCGGTGGCATAACTGCAGGGGACCCCTCGGCCATGGATTCCAGCAAGTGGCCAGCAGCTGAATCCGTTTTGTCCGACACGCCCAAGAAGTACCGGCTGACGGCCTCCGCCACCAGCTCCGATGGCGTCAACCAGCAAACCCTTTTCAAGACGAGCGCCGAAGGGACCCTGGGCAAGGGCCGTCTGATCCAGGAACAGGCTGCCGGTGGTTCGAATGTCCGGATCGCAGGTCCGGACGGCGAGACCGGAATTAAGTTCCCCGCTCCGGCACTCGGCTCGGAGCACAACCTCTTCAATCTTTCGGTGGCACTTCCATTGGCGCCGGAGGTGACTGAGTCCGTCGTCGCCGTCGACCCTGCCTCCGAGAGGGCGTTGTTGGGCTCCGCAGGTGATTTCCTTGCACCCTTGGAAAAGGCTCCGCCAGCGGACGCGCGCAATGCAGGCGCTATTGGCCGCCATTTCGAAAGTCTCTTCACCAGCGGCCTCAGCATGGACCAGCTTGAAGAAGGACCTGATTTCCTTGGTGTGAAGCTCAAGTACTGGGCTCCCCTGATGACGCAGTACCAGCAGGCAAAGCGCGACGGACTCCTGACCGACGATTCCCAGGCCATTCCGCTGATTGTTCGCTCGGGGACGTCCCTGGATCTGAAGTACTCGGTCAAGATCGAGGAAATAGACAACAACGGCAAAGTGGTCAACGAAGTCGGCACTGTAACGCGGTCCCTGGACAAGGACTACCTGCCGTTCGTTTCCAAAGCCCCGTTTGCCCTTGAATGGCCGGGTTCAACTGACCACAGCCAGCTCCTGGGCAGTACTGCCTCCTTCAGCCAGGGGCTTTACAACCCGGCCACATGGAGTACTGCTTTCGCTGCAGCCCCGAAGTACAAGGAGGGCGACGAAGCCTCCAATGGTGCTTCGGACAAGACAGCAACGCCGGGGGACTGGGTGACAGTCAACCGCCTTCCGGAAAAGTCGTCCTTTGGCGCAGCCGTAGACCAGACCCAGCGCAAGCCTGTGGACGAGCGCTCCTACCGGGAAGACCTGGAAACCGGAAAAAAGCCCGCCACTCCCATGCCGATGGTGTACGGCACGTTTAATCCGGCAGACGTTCAGGCCGCAGCCGGTGACGTTAACAAGCTCCCATTGGGCGGCTATGACCCAGCTCCGATGACACTGAGCAAGGATGCCGAGGGCAAAGACGCCGATGACACTGTCCTGAAGCCATCACTGAGCGCCACAGGTCTGGTCAGCCAGTCGGCCGGCGCCATCACTGACTATTACGGCCTGGCCGCAGCCCGTGGCTATGACACCAACGCCGACGTCATCGACGCCATCCGCGTCCGCGCCAACGCCACTGGAACGTGGAAGCAGGCGCAGCCGGAGGTTGAAAAGCTGGCCGCCCAGATCCGTGAACTGGGCCTGGAAGCGACCGTGGTGGCAGGTTCCGCCCGCGAAGACGCCAATATCTTCGTCCCCGGATACAGCAAGGACGACGCCGGCAAGGAATCTCCGCTGGGCACAGTCCAGCAGTCGTGGGTTCGGCAGGATGCCGCTGACGCCGTTTCGGGTTCGCTGACAGGCACCAACATCACGCTCCTCTTCCTGACGCTTCTGGGCGCCACGCTACTGACTGGTGCCTCGACCGTCAGCTACATCCGGCAGCGCCGGAGCGAAGCAGGCATCCTGAGGGCAATGGGCTGGACGCAGAAGCGCGTCAGGTCCTGGGTGCTGGAAGAGTTCGCCGTGGGCGCGGCTGCCCTGGCCGCCGCGGGGATCATTTTGAGCCTGCTCAGTTGGAACCTGGCCACGGTGATCGTCTCGGTGACCATGCTCATCATCTACAGTGGCGCTGCCTTGCTGGCTGCCCAGCAGTTGCGCCACCGCGTGGTGGTAGACCAGGAACCCCAGCATGATGAACGCCTCGTCACTGTTGATTCGCCCCTGACGTTCGCCAACAGGCAGCTCACCACCAACCGGTTCAATTCTGTCTCGCTGGCCGTGGCTGTGGGCGTTTTCGGTGCCGCAGTGGGGGCCTTGATCGCACTGTTGATCGACATCCCCCGGGCAGCAGGTGCCAGTGCTTTGAGTGGGCTGGCGGCCGCGAGCATTGCTTTGCCAAGCGTGATCCTCGCCGTGTTTGGTGTGGTTGTGGGTCTGCTGCTCACACTCGTGACCGGGCGGTTCGAGCTCCACGCCAAGCGCGAGTATCTGGGCACTTTGCGTGCCATGGGCTGGAACCCGGACATGCTGGGCCAGGTCCGCTTCTTTGAAAATGCACTTGTCGGCACCGTGGCGCTTCCCTTGGGCGTCCTTGGTGCCCTTGGACTGGGGCTGCTCCTTGCTCCGTACGCAGCACTCTGGGCCGGGCTGGCCGGACTGCTGGCCGTAATTTGCTGGATTCCGATTGCAACGAAAGTAGTCAAATGACTGACAACCTCAACCCCGAGCTGACGGCGACCCCGGAATCCACGGACGAGTCGCTGCAGACCCGTGCCAACACCATTGTCCGGGCGTCCGACCACGCGACACCCTTGGAGCTTAGCCGCGTCACCATCCACTACGGCGGAGACAAGGGCGGCGCCGAGGAAGTCGACGTCGTGGATGACTTCAACCTGACCCTGCACGCAGGCGAGATGCACTGCATCGCCGGCCGAAGCGGCTCGGGCAAGACCAGTATCCTGACCGTCAGCGCCGGGCTGACCCTGCCGACGTCGGGCACCGTGTTTTGGGAAGGCCAGTCCCTGGCGTCCATGGGCGACGACGAGATCGCCGACAGGCGCCGTGCCTTGATTGGCTACGTCGATCAGGGCGGCGCCTTGATCGACGGCATGAGTGCCCTCGAGAACGTGCTGCTGCCCGCCGTGCCGGATGGAGAAGTTGAACAGCGCACGGAGATGGCCAAGGACCTCCTGGACCTGGTGGGCCTCGGACGCCGCATGCGGCACCGTCCCGCCCAGCTGTCCGGCGGTGAGCGCCAGCGTGTGGCAATCGCGAGGGCCCTGATCCTGGGAACCCGCGTACTGGTGGTGGATGAGCCCACCGCCAGCTTGGACCGTGCTGCAGCCAACCGCATCATCGGCATCCTGAAGGACACAACCAACGATGGCATCGCTGTGCTCGTGGCTTCACACGACCACGAACTGGTCCGGCTCAGCGATACGCTGACCGAACTGAACTAGTCCGCAAGACTGCTCCTTCGCCGGGATATCCGGCACAGACCGGACCGGCCGTCATTTGCGGCCGGTTCAGTCATTCCATCCGAAAAAAAGGTAACTTCTTAGAGTGACGTCTGCAGAGAAATCCCCGTTCTACATCACCACGGCCATCAGCTACCCCAATGGCGTTCCTCATATCGGACACGCCTACGAGGTCATCGCGACTGATGCCATGGCGCGGTTCAAGCGCCTCGACGGCCATGAGGTGTTCTTCATGACCGGCACGGACGAGCACGGGCTCAAGATGCAGCAGTCGGCCGAGAAGGAAGGCATTACTGCCAAGCAGCTCGCGGATCGCAACTCGGCGGCGTTCAAGCAGATGAGCCAGGACCTGGGAATCTCCCATGACCGTTTCATCCGCACCACGGACCCGGACCACTACACGGCGTCGCAAGCCATCTGGAAGAAGATGGAAGCTAACGGTGACATCTACTTGTCCAAGTACGAGGGCTGGTACTCGGTCCGCGACGAAGCGTACTACGTCGAGGACGACACCGTTGTGAAGGAAGACGGCCTCCGCTACTCGAAGGAGACGGACACCCTCGTCACCTGGACTGCCGAGGAGAGCTACTTCTTCCGCTTGTCCGCTTACCAGGAGAAACTCCTGGCCCTCTATGAGGCCCAGCCTGAGTTTGGTGCGCCGCAGTCCCGGTTCAACGAGGTCATCAGCTTTGTGAAGCGTGGGCTTGAGGATCTCTCCATCAGCCGCACTACCTTTGACTGGGGTGTCCCTGTTCCGGGCGATGAGAAGCACGTCATGTACGTCTGGGTGGATGCCTTGACCAATTACCTGACCGGTGCCGGATACCCGGACGTGGAGTCCGAGTCCTTCAGGAAGTTCTGGCCGGCCGATGTCCACGTCATCGGCAAGGACATTTCCCGTTTCCATGCGATCTACTGGCCGGCCTTCCTCATGAGCGCAGGCCTGGCATTGCCCAAGCGCGTCATGATCCACGGCTTCCTGACCAACAACGGCGTGAAGATGTCCAAGTCCCTGGGCAATGTCGTCGCCCCCCAGGACTTCGTGGCGCAGTACGGGCTGGACCAGTGCCGCTTCTTCTTCCTCCGGGAAGTCCCGTTTGGTGCCGATGGCAGCTACAACCACGAGGCCATCGTGGGCCGCATGAATTCGGACCTGGCCAACAACTTCGGCAATCTTGCCCAGCGGTCGTTGTCCATGGTCGCGAAGAACTGTGAGGGCAAGGTTCCTGTCCCCGGAGAGTTCACGGCTGAGGACAATGCCTTGCTTACCAAGGCCGGAGAATTGCTGGCTACCGCCCGTGGCGCCTTTGACAAGCAGGAGTTCAGCCGGGCCCTGGAGGCTATCTGGACAGTGCTTGGCGACACCAACGCCTACTTCGCCGAGCAGGCCCCGTGGGTGCTGCGGAAGACCGACGTCGAGCGGATGAATACCGTGCTTTACGTCACCCTGGAAGTTGTCCGCGTCGTGGCGATCCTCGCCCAGCCGGTGATGCCTTCCTCGTCCGCGAAGCTTCTTGAGGTGCTCGGACAGCCCGAAGGCGAAGCCAGGCAGTTTGCTGCAATCGCAACGCCGATCGTCGCGGGAACTGAACTTCCGGCTCCTACGCCGATCTTCCCCCGCTACGAGGAACCAGCCGAGGCATAACGTTCTCTCACATAACAGCCATTAACGAGAATTGCTCTCTCACTTCCTCCCACTCGGGTGAGGGAAGTGAGAGAGCAATTCTCGTATCGCGTGATGATGTGAGAGAAGAATTAGGCCGTGGCCAGACCCTCCACAGGCGACAGTCGTGCTGCCCGATGGGCGGGAATCACGGAGGCCAGCAAACCGGCCACCACAGCGACGCCGAACACGGCCAGCAGTTGCAGCCACGGAACCGCCGGAACAACATCAGCCACACCGCCAAGGGCGGCCTGGGCGCCCAGCCAACCGTAGACGACGCCGATGCCCGCACCGAGGACTGCGGCCACGCCAGCTACGAGGACGGCCTCGATCGCGAGCATTCCCCGGAGCTGGCCCTTCGTCAGGCCCAGTGCCCTCAGCAAGGAGTTCTCCCGCGTTCGTTCAAGGACGGACAGCGACAACGTGTTCGCCACGCCGATGAGGGCAATCACCACTGCCACTCCCAGCAAGCCGGTGACCACCAGCAACAGGACATCGATGATGCTGTTGAAGGTCACGCGCTCGATGGCGGCGCCGCTAACAGTGCGCTCGTGCACGCCGAGGGCGGAGGCAATCTCCTTCTGAATGGCCTGAACCTGTTCGCTGGACACAGAGTCAGCGAGCTTCACCCACACCATGCCCGGCGTTTCCGGGAGGGCACCCGCTGTGATGCTCGAGCTTTCCACGAAGGCCGGGACGTGGCGGGTCCGCAGGACTTTCGCGTCGAGAGACGCTGTGCCGGCCGCCGTCGTGATGGTCGCGCGACCTCCAGCGGAGTCCTCGGGCAGGTAAACCGTGCCTGGGCCCGGCTTTATGTTGTTGTCGCGGAGGATGGAGTCAGCATCGGCCGACGAGAGCGAATAGACGGTCCTCCCTCCGTCGGGCGTGGACTCGGCGAGGGTCCCAACGGCCGGTAGGAGGACCGCATTGCTGACCCCGTCGAGTGTCTTGATACGCGAGATGGCTTCTGCTGGATCGGCTGAACTGTCTACCGCGGTCATGGCAGCGAGATCCACAGGGTAGTTCTCGGCCAGCGTTGCATTGAACGCTTGCCGTGACGTTGCGGCCCCGGTCATCATCAGCGAAACCAGCGTTACGCCGATCAGCAAGGCAGCGGCAGTCGCCGAGGTACGTGCCGGGTTGCGCGTCGCGTTGACGGCGGCGAGCTTGCCGGGCACACCTGCGGGGGCGGCCAAACGGCCGGCGAGGGCCACCACCGTGGGAATGAACAATGAGGAGCAGAGCAGAATCCCGACGAAGGAAACCGCGCCGCCAAGCAAAGCAACCAGCAATGAGACCGTGGTGCTGCCGAAAATCAACAGTGATACGCCGCCGATCAGGGCAATCAGGCCCAGCGCCAGCCGCACTTTTCCTCGACGGTTGCCAACTGTCGCGTCGTCGGCGGGCCTCAGCGCAGCCAGTGGAGCGACCGATGTAGCCGCCCTGGCGGGGACGAGGGCCGCGACGACGGTCAGCAGGGTTCCGGCGACCAGCCCGGCGATGATTGCCGACGGCGGTATGGCCAGAGTGGCGAACGCTTGCTCTGGTTGTGTCTTGGCCCAGGCGACCAGCCCGGTCATCAGGCCCATCGCAGCCAGGACACCCAGAATCGATGAGACGCAGCCAACCACGAGGGCCTCCAGCATGACGGAGCCGCGGATCTGCGAGCGGCCTGCACCCAGGCAACGTAGCAACGCCAATTCGCGGGTCCGCTGTGCCACCAGCACGGAGAAGGTGTTCGCCACCACCAAAGTGGAGACGAGGATGGCCACGCCGGCGAAGGCGAGCAGGACGATGGTCAGTTGGTCCTGACCGGCGCTGAGCATGGCGACCGTGGAGGTGACCTTCTCCTGGGCCGTTTCCAGGACAGGCGCGTCGGCACCTGCGGCTTCCATGCGGTGCGCGATGTACTCCTTCGCTGCGGGGACGTCTTCGTCGGGTTGCAGGACGAACTGCAGTCCCGAATATCCTGCTCCGGCATCCTGCACCGCGTCCAGGACAGACTCCGAAGCGACAAGCTGGGCCGCCGAGGACGAGAACGGATCGTTCGTAGCTTGAATCAGGCCGGTAACTGTCACCTTGGCAGTCTTGACGGATCCTCCACCGTGCAGCTCGAGCGTACTTCCAACCGTGATTCCGAGATGCTCTGCTGTCTTGACGTCGATCACGGCTTCGAAGGGTTGCGACGGCATGGAACCTGAGGACAAGGTCGCGCCCTCCAAGGGTGAGGGCGCCGTATTTCGAAGCCGGCCCTGCTGTTCTCCGCCGCCGGCCACGAACGTCACGTAAGTGGAGCGTTCGGCGTAGTGGTCCTTGACTGCGGGCGCGGACGCCGCGGCATCCACCGCTGCCTGGCTGAAGGCGTCACCGTTCTTGGATGTAGCAATAAGATCCGCGTTACGGTAGGCCTCGCCGATACTGGCGCCAAGCGAAGCATTGGTGCTCGCGCCCACCATGAGCGTGGCGGAGAGGAACGCAACGGACAGCATCACGGCGAGCCCGATTGCGACGAATCGTCGGAAGTGCGTCGTCAATTGGGAGAGAGCTACGCGCAGCATGCCTTAAGCCCCCAGCTTGCCGAGAGCCGTCAAAACTGATTCGGCTGTGGGCTTCTGGATCTCGCCCACCAGACCGCCGTCGCTCATCAGCACCACGCGGTCGGCAAAGCTTGCAGCGACGGGGTCATGGGTCACCGTGATGATGGTCTGCCCCATCTCCTGGCTGCTGCGACGCAGGAGCGCAAGCACTTCGCCGCCGGCTTTGGAGTCCAGGTTCCCGGTGGGCTCGTCACCAAACACGACGTCGGGACGCGTCAGTAGCGCTCGGGCTACGGCGACACGCTGCTGCTGTCCGCCTGACAACTCGTGGGGTCTGTGCTTCAACCGGTCCTTCAACCCGAGGGTGTTGACTACGGTATCCAGCCACCCGGCGTCGGGGGTTGTTCCCGCCAAAGCGAGCGGCAGCGTGATGTTCTGCTCCGCTGTCAGTGTGGGCACCAGATTGAAGGCCTGGAACACGAAGCCAATGCGCTCGCGTCGAAGGGCGGTGAGTTGGCGGTCGTTGAGCCCGGTGAGCTCCGTGCCGCCCAGGACGATCCGTCCGGAGTCCGCCGTATCAAGGCCGGCGAGGCAATGCATGAGCGTGGATTTGCCCGATCCTGAAGGTCCCATGATTGCCGTGAATTTGCCTGCGTCGAAGCCCACCGATACCTCGTTCAGGGCCATGACACGGGTATCGCCGCGTCCATAGGCCTTTGTCAGCGCGAAAGCTTCAACGGCCGTGCGTGGCCTGGCTGCATCGGCTTCAGAGGGGCGACCGTTACCTGCTGGGTGGGGGAGAGGCGTGAAAGTTGTCATATTTTCACGGTATGTGCCGGGGATGCGCCGCTGGATCCGGCCACGGACCCATTCCGGGCAAGTCCAGCTCATACCGTGGTCTGAGGCAGGCGATCACGTGGTGAGGCGGAGCTAGCTTCCTGGGGCGACCACGCCTGTCTCGTAGGCGATGACCACCACCTGCACACGGTCCCGCGCTCCCAGCTTGGCCAGGATATGGCCCACGTGGGTCTTCACCGTTGCCTCGGAAAGGAACAGTCCTGCGGCGATCTCCGGATTCGACTGCCCCTGGGCGATCAGCTGGAAAACCTCGCGTTCACGGGCAGTGAGGCGTTCGACCGCGGCGGCGTGTCCGCTTTGTTCCGGCGTCTGCTTTCGGAGCAGGGGAGCCACATGCTCCAGCAATCTCCGAGTGGTGGATGGGGCGATGACGGCGTCGCCACGGTAGACCGTGCGGATGGCCTCCAGCAGTTCCTCTGGCGGGGCGTCCTTGAGCAGGAATCCGCTGGCGCCGGCCTGGATTGCAGCCAAAGCATACTCGTCGAGGTCGAAGGTGGTGAGGACCACGATTTTGACCTCCGCCCGCTGGGAGCCCGAGGGCTGGGTGGCCGCCTGTTCCAAAATGCGCCTCGTGGCTTCGATGCCGTCCATACCTGGCATGCGGACATCCATGAGGACGACATCTGCTGTGACTGCGTTAAGAGCCTGGATTGCCTCGATTCCGTTGCCTGCCTCTGCCACCACCTGAAGATCGGGTTGGGAATTAATCAGCATGCCGAACCCCGAGCGGACCAACTGTTGGTCATCGACGAGCGCCACCCGGATGGGTGCGGCGAGTGCAGGCATGGCTTAGGCCTCCGAATAGGGAATGAAAGCGGACACACGGAAACCGCCGCCTGGCAAGGGGCCTGCGGTCAAGGAACCATCGTAGAGGGAGATGCGCTCGATCATGCCCCGCAGCCCGTTTCCCCCACCTGCGGCGGGCGGATCAGCTGCGGCGCCCCGACCGTCGTCGACGATGTTCAGCGCTAGACCGCGACCCTGCCACGTGAGCGTCACGCTCGCTCCGGCGTGGGGTCCTGCGTGCTTCATGATGTTGGTGAGTGCTTCCTGGATGATCCGGTAGGCAGTGAGTTCGGCTCCGGCCGGAAGCGCCCGGCGAGGCATGCCAAGCTCTTCGAAGGAGATCTGCAGCCTTGCTGCGCGGAAACCCAGCAGAAGTTCGTCGAGATCGGAAAGCCCCGGCTGGGGCCTTGTCGGCGCGGCCTCATCCGAGCGCAGCACGCCGAGCAGCCTTCGCATCTCACCGAGGGAGTCCCGGCCCGTGGCGGCGATGGTGGCCAGCGCTTCGGTGGCCAGTTCCGGCTTGGCGGCGGCAGCGTACCGGGCACCATCGGCCTGGGTGATGATGACGGACAGAGAATGTGCCACGATGTCGTGCATTTCCCGGGCGATGTGGGAGCGTTCATCAGCTGCGGCCAGCTGGCGCTCCTGTTGCTGTTCGATTTCAAGGCGTCGGGTCCGGTCCTCAAGGGCCTGGAGTTGGAGCCGTCGAACGCGGGTAAGATCGCCGAGCGTCCAACTGACCAGCACCAGCATCCAGATAAGGACTGTGTAGAGGGCCCCAATGGTAAGGCCCATGATGCCGGACTCAGCGGGGCTCGAGTATTCGCGCGTAGTGAGCATGACGCCGCCCAGCAAGCCAAGCAAGAGGACCGTCCGGCTTGCCCATGCCGGCCCGTAGGCGGCCGTGGCGTAGATGACCAGCGGAACCGCAATTTGGCCAGCCACCGGTTCCGCGCCTGCCGCCCACTGGATCAGGCACACCAAAACCACGACGGCGGCAGCCACCACGGGACGTGTCCTTCGCCATGCCAGGGGCAACAGCAGGCCGCAGGAGAAGAAAAAAAGCAAGGGGCGGTCGGCCATGAGATAGACAGGTCCGAACAAGAGGACCAGCAGGCACGTTGCCGCCATATCTACCTTGAAGCGGTTGATCCGGAACCATTCGTATATCGCGTGCCTTCTATCCACGGTACGACTCTATGTGCTGGGTTTGGGCCCGGGCGTCATGCCCTGGTCTGATTCGTGCTTGTGGCCTGTTCGAAGAGTGAGACGATTTTGACCAACATGTGGATTGCTTGGCTAGATAGACCTATGAGTGCATCGTCCATCAATCTCGCTGTCATCCCCGGTGACGGCATTGGCCCCGAGGTCATCGCCGAAGCCGTCAAGGTCCTGGAAAAGGCTGTCGCCGCTGAAGGTGTCGACCTTGAGCAGACCCACTACAAGCTCGGTGCGCAGCACTGGCTTGAGACGGGCGAGACCCTTCCGGACGAGGTCCTTGCAGACCTCCGTACCCGCGATGCCATCCTCTTCGGTGCTGTTGGCGCCGCACCCGGCGACACCCGTATTCCTTCGGGCATCATCGAACGCGAGATGCTGCTCAAGCTCCGCTTCAGCCTGGACCACTACGTGAACCTGCGTCCGTCACGCCTCTACGGAACGGTTGGCAGCCCGCTGGCCAACCCCGGCACCATCGACTTCATTGTGGTGCGCGAAGGCACGGAAGGCCCCTATGTGGGCAACGGTGGAACGCTGCGCGGCGGAACCCCGCACGAAGTTGCCACCGAAGTCTCCCTTAACACTGCCCATGGCGTGGAGCGCGTGGTGCGGGATGCATTCCGCCGCGCCAGCGAACGTCCGCGCAAGCACGTCACCCTCGTCCACAAGCACAACGTCCTGGTCTTCGCCGGACACTTGTGGAAGCGCACCGTTGAAGCAGTGGCCAGCGAATTCCCCGAGGTCACGCACGACTACCTTCACATCGATGCTGCAACCATCTTCATGGTCACCGACCCCTCCCGCTTCGATGTCATCGTCACCGACAACCTTTTCGGTGACATCCTGACCGACCTCGCAGCTGCCGTTACGGGCGGCATCGGCTTGGCGGCATCGGGCAACATCAACATGGACCGCACAGCACCGTCCATGTTCGAACCCGTCCACGGCTCAGCACCGGATATCGCCGGACAGCAGAAAGCCGATCCCACCGCGGCCATCCTCTCCGCAGTGCTCCTCCTGGACCACCTTGGCTACACCACGGCGGCCCGCAAGATCGAGGCGGCAGTGGTCGCCGACGTCGAAAGCCGCACAGGCGAGCCGCGCTCTACTGCGGCGATCGGCGATGCCATTGCGGCGGCACTTTAGGCCCATTTCTCAGGCGTAAGCTTGTCTTGAATTATTTACCTGCTTCCCTGGTCCACCGCTGAACCGCTTCCTCCGGGACCCGTTTCGCGCTACCAGGTAGCTGACTGTGGAGGAAACATGACTCAGACTGCCCACGGCGTCGAATTCAGCCAGCAGCTTTCGGAAACCCCGAAATCTGCTGAGGAGCGTGCAGCCGTCCTGGCGAACCCAGGCTTTGGCGATTACTTCACCGACCACACCGCCGTCGTTGACTACAAAGTCGACGCCGATGGAAATGGCGGTTGGCAGAACGCCCGGATCGAGCCCTACGGACCAATCTCGCTGGATCCTTCGGCCGCAGTCCTGCACTACGGCCAGGAGATCTTTGAAGGCCTGAAGGCATACCGCCATGCTGACGGTTCGGTGTGGACCTTCCGCCCCGAAGCGAACGCCGCGCGGCTGAACAAATCGGCCCGCCGGCTGGCCCTCCCGGAACTGCCCGAGGAATACTTCCTGGGTGCTATCCGTGAGCTCGTGCAGGCGGATAAGGAATGGGTGCCTTCCGGCGACGGTGAAGCTCTGTACTTGCGCCCCTTCATGATCGCCACCGAGGCCTTCCTCGGTGTGCGGGCCGCCCGGGAGGTATCTTTCCGCGTCATTGCCTCTCCCGCCGGTAACTACTTCGGTGGCGAATTGAAGCCCGTTTCCATCTGGATTTCCCGTGAATATGCACGCGCGGGCCGCGGGGGAACAGGTGCAGCCAAGTGCGGCGGCAACTACGCCGCCTCCCTCATCGCGCAGCAGGAAGCCGAAGCGAACGGTTGCAAGCAGGTACTTTTCCTGGACCAATTCAACGACGACGCCGTGGAAGAGCTCGGCGGCATGAACGTCTTCTTCGTCATGAAGGACGGCTCGCTCGTTACCCCCGCACTGACCGGGACCATCCTGGAAGGTGTCACCCGTTCGTCCGTAATCCAGGTTGCCAAGGACATGGGCCGCGAGGTTTCCGAGCGAAAGATCACCCTCGACGAATGGCGCGAGGGAGTTGCTTCCGGCGAAATCGCTGAAGTCTTCGCTTGCGGTACGGCGGCTGTGATCACCCCGATCGGTGTCCTCAAGGACGCCACGGAATTCATCGGATCCGAGGACGCCAAGGCAGGCGAAACCACTATGGCCATCCGCCGGCAACTCCTGGGCATCCAGACCGGTACCGTCGAGGACACCCACGGCTGGCTGACCCGCCTGGTTTAGTCCAGGACGCAACTGAAACGAACGACGGCGGCCCTTCTGTTTGGTGACAAACGGAAGGGCCGCCGTTGCCATGCCCCCGATGTTCTCTCACATCCTGACCGTTTGGCGGGAATGTTCTCTCAGATCCTGCCCGTTTGGCGGGAATGTTTTCTCACACGCGGAGGGGTTGGTTGACGTCAACGGTGAGCCCGCCGTCGAAGTCCAAATGAGCGAGGATCGGTGGAAACGGGGCAGGATGTGAGCGAGGATCGGAAGTGGTGCAAGATGGGACGGTGACTTCAGAATCCATGGGGACTTCCAGCGACTCACCTTTCAGCGACTCACCTTCCGGCGATTACACCTCTGCGCTGCAGCAGAGCAGCACCCTCACCCGCTTTCGGCTGGCACCAAACCCGGGCCCGATGAGCCTGGATGGCACCAACTCCTACGTCATCAGCGCGGGGGATTCGGGCCATGTTGCCGTCGTGGATCCCGGTCCGGAAGACGAGGGGCACCTGGCTGAGCTGGCAGCCGCCGGGGTGGTGGACGTCGTGCTTATTACGCACCGGCACGCTGACCACACTGCAGCGTCCGCCAGGTTCCATGAACTGACAGGCGCTCCCGTCAGGGCTGCTGCCGCGGAGTACTGCCACGGTGGCGAGCCTCTCGTGGACGGCGAAGTGCTCCATGCCGGCGGCGTGGAGATCCGTGTCCTGGCCACCCCGGGCCACACGTCGGATTCCTTGTGCTTCCACCTCCCCGAGGACGGTCCCACAGGCTCCGTTCTGACGGGTGACACCATCCTGGGCCGTGGCACCACGGTGCTGGACTACCCCGATGGCCGCTTGGGTGATTACCTTGCCAGTCTGGACAGGCTCGAATCCCTGGGCCCGGCTACGCTCCTTCCCGCCCACGGACCTGTGCTTGAAGCCCTGGATGTGAAATGCCGCGAGTACCGCGAACATCGCCATCAGCGGCTCGACCAGATCAGGGCTGCGTTGGCACAGCTCGGCCAGGATGCGCCGATCGCCGCAGTCACTGATGCGGTGTATCCCGACGTCGACCCTTCAATCAGGTGGGCAGCTGAGACGTCGGTCGCAGCGCAATTGGACTACCTTCGCGGTTAGCGGGTAAACGTCCATGCGCCGGAAGGTAGGCTTGAGCCCATGCGTATCGCCCGGTTTGTAGTTGATTCTGATCCCCTTTATGGCGTTGTTGAAGGCGAGCCCGGTAGTGAGGAAATCACTGTCATCAACGGCGACCCCTTCTTCAATGGCGTCGAACGTACCCACGTGAAGCACAAGCTTGAGGATGTGCGGCTCCTTGCCCCGATCATTCCGCGCAGTAAGGTGATCGGCGTTGGGCGTAACTTTGCCGAGCATGCTGCTGAGCTGGGCAACGAGGTTCCGCAGCATCCATTGCTCTTCCTTAAGCCGAACACCTCCGTCATCGGGCCAAACGATCCGATCATCCTCCCGGAGTTCTCTGATGAAGTCTCCTTCGAAGCGGAGCTTTGCGTCATCATCGGCCGTATTTGCAAGGACGTCCCCGAGGAACGCGCCGACGACGTCATTTTTGGTTACACCTGCGGAAACGACCTCACGGCCCGTGACGTGCAGAAGACCGACCTCCAGTGGGCCCGCGCCAAGGGCTTTGACACCTCCGCTCCGCTCGGCCCGTGGATCGAAACTGAACTTGATCCGGACGACCTCTCCATCCAGGGCCGGCTCAATGGTGAACTTCGGCAGGACGGCAGCACCAACCAGATGATTCGCGGCGTGCGCGAGCTCGTCTCGATCGTCTCCCAGGCCTTTACGCTCCTTCCGGGCGATGTCATCATGACCGGGACGCCTGCCGGCGTGGGCCTGGTCAATGAGGGCGACCGCTTCGAAGTGGAGATTGAAGGCATCGGGCGCTTGTCCAACCCCGTGGTCCGCCGCTAACGGCCGCACCAGAGCATAGGGCCCGACGACGGCACGCGGCTTTCGTACGAAAGCAGCGTGCCGTCGTCGAGCCTTTCCGGCGGGGAACCGGGCCGATATCAAGCGGTAAAGTTGAAGCACTATGACTACTGCTTCTGCGTCCAGCGCTGCCTCCAGCGCCATCCCTGCCGTCAACGCCGAGACTCCAGTCCGCGTGCGCTTCTGCCCGTCGCCTACGGGAACGCCGCACGTTGGCCTCATCCGCACCGCCCTGTTCAACTGGGCTTATGCGCGCCATACCGGTGGCAAGTTGATATTCCGCATTGAGGACACTGACTCTGCCCGCGACAGCGAGGAGAGCTACCATCAGCTGCTGGATGCCCTCAAGTGGCTCGGCATCGACTGGGATGAGGGCGTCGAGGTAGGCGGCCCACATGAGCCATACCGCCAGTCACAGCGTGGAGGTATCTACCAGGACGTCATCGCCAAGCTCAAGGCCGGGGGACATGTCTACGAGTCATACTCCACGCCGGAAGAGATCGAAGCCCGCCACAGGGCGGCCGGCCGCGACCCCAAACTGGGCTATGACGGCTTCGACCGCCACCTGACCGAGGAACAGCTTGCCCAGTTCAAGGCCGAAGGCCGGGAAGCCGTGCTGCGCCTTCGCATGCCGGATGAGGATCTGACCTTCAAGGACCTCGTCCGCGGGGAAATCACGTTCAAGGCCGGTTCCGTGCCTGACTTCGCGGTTGTGCGTGCCAATGGTGCTCCGCTGTACACGCTGGTGAACCCGGTGGACGATGCCCTCATGGGCATCACGCACGTCCTTCGCGGGGAGGACCTCCTGAGCTCCACGCCCCGGCAGATCGCACTGTACCGGGCTCTCTACGCCATCGGCGTGGCGGAGTACATGCCGGAATTCGGTCACCTGCCCTACGTCATGGGCCAGGGAAACAAGAAGCTTTCCAAACGGGATCCGGAATCCAGCCTCTTCCTGCACCGCGAGCGTGGCTTCATCCCTGAGGGCCTGCTCAACTACCTTTCCCTGCTGGGCTGGTCGCTGAGCGCGGACGAGGACATCTTCACGGTGGAGCAGCTTGTTGCCAACTTCGACATCCACGATGTCCTGGGTAACCCTGCGCGGTTCGATCTGAAGAAAGCCGAGGCCATCAACGGGACCCATGTGCGCCTGCTCGAGCCGGAGGATTTCAAGCAACGGCTCGTCCCGTACCTCCGGGCTGCAGGTTTCGTGGGGGAGATCCTTACCGCCCGGCAGGAGGAGATCCTCGCCGAGGCGGCTCCGCTGGTTCAGGAACGTATTACCCTGTTGGGCGAAGCCCCTGAAATGTTGGCCTTCCTCTTCAAGGCGGACGACGCGATCGATGTTGCCGACGACGCCCGCAAGGGGCTCCCGGAGAACCTGCAGGAAGTGCTTGACGCGGCACTTGCTGCGTTGGAGCCCATAGAGGATTGGACCGCTGAGAACATTCAGACGGCACTTAAACAGGCATTGGTCGAGGATCTGGGCATTAAGCCCCGAGCTGCCTTTGGGCCGGTGCGCACCGCTATTTCAGGCCGACGTATTTCTCCGCCGCTTTTCGAGTCAATGGTGATCCTGGGTAAGGATTCTTCATTGGCCCGCGTTCGCGCGTTCCGGGGCTAAGCGGCAACGGTCATGGCTATTGAAAGCTCCTTCGGAACTATCCGCGGTGTTCTGTTCGACATCGATGACACCTTGGTGGACCTTGAGTACGCCATGACAACGGCCCTGCGTGATGTTAGCGAGCATCTCCTGCCCGGCCTTGACCAGGCCGGGTGGGTGAAGTTCGGCCGCATCTTCACGCACGAAACAACGCATTTCTATGACCGCTACCTTGCTGGCGAACTGACCTTCAATGAGCAGCGCCTTTTGAGGGGCCGGGCGGCCCTGGGCCACTTTGGGGTGGAGCTCGGAGACGGTGAGGAATCGCAGTCGTGGGTTGCTGAGTACCATCAGCGGCAAACGGCGTACGTGCGCGCTTTCGACGACGTAGCTGGTGTGCTGGATGCGCTCGACGCTGCGGACATTCCCTACGGTGCCGTCAGCAACAACGTTCATGACTACCAACGGGCCAAGTTGGATGGCGCGGGCCTGTCCAGGATCAAGATCCTCGTAGGAACGGATACAGTGGGCGTGCCGAAGCCGCATCCTGCCATCTACCTGGAGGGCGTGCGGCTGCTGGGGACAGAACCAGGCGAGACTCTCTACGTTGGGGACAACCGGCTCCTTGATGCTGACGGCGCAACTGCGGCCGGCCTGATTGGCGTGTGGCTCAACAGGACCGGGGAAGAGGTCGAAGAGTTCGCCGGGCGTCAGGTGGATTCGTTGTCGAGACTGCTGATGAGGGCACCTTCCGCGGCCTGACATCCGTGTGATGCAGGTAACGGCTTCGCGATTTGTGCAGGTGGCAAGACTCCGGTAGAGTCATTACTCGTGCTGAGGGGCACGGAGGGAAAAGCCAAGGGAAACCATGGCGACGAACTCCGGTCCGAAAGTCACTTTGGGATATGGTGTAATTGGCAACACTACGGTTTCTGGTACCGTCATTCTAGGTTCGAGTCCTGGTATCCCAGCTCTGAAATTCCGCGCTATTGCAGCGGAAAATCAGAATTCCAGATCGCTTCGCCGATTTGGAAGAGAGCTGAAAGTATGAAATACTCATTCAGCTTGTTCGCCGGAAACGGTGACAAAAAAGTGCAAGGCCCCATCGTATAGCGGCCTAGTACGCCGCCCTCTCACGGCGGTAACGCGGGTTCGAATCCCGCTGGGGTCACAAACAATTCCCCCGGAACTTTGGTTCCGGGGGAATTTTTGGTTCAAGCGCATTTGCGGTCATGAGCCGGCATTCCGGATTGGCGCCCCGACATTCCCGCGCTCCTTATAACCCGCGGACAGTCTTTGGGCTGGCATGATGATGCTGTGACCGCACATGAAGAGCCGCCAAGAGCAGGGACCAGCCCTGTCGCCAATAAAGCACAGGCTGATGCTGTCAACACCCTTGAAGCGGCCCGCAACGAACTGGCCGGCATCACCTTGCCACTCGCCCTGCCCGACGCCGAAGCCGGTCGGCGCTTGATCAGAGAGACCCTCGCGCAGCTCGACGACTACGTGATTCCCCGGTACCGCAGCCTGGACGCGCCGCTGTTGGCCGTCGTCGGAGGTTCCACTGGGGCGGGTAAATCGACGCTGGTTAATGCGCTGGTAGGCTACCCGGTCACACGTGCCGGAGCTATTAGACCGACAACGCGCCAGCCGATCCTCCTCCACCATCCGCAGGATGGCGAGTGGTTTGAGGGCCAGCGCATACTTCCCAACCTGGAGCGAATCAGGGGTAGCGTCCCTGCGCAACCGTTGCCTGCAAATCAAGCCGGGGTCGAACCGGATGCCCAGGCAATCACGTCCCTGGTGCTCGTGGGTTCCGATCATGTACCCCCGGGCGTGGCGATTCTGGATGCGCCGGACGTCGACTCCATTTCCGATAACAATCGGAGGCTGGCAGGTCAGCTCCTCGCCGCAGCGGACCTTTGGGTGTTCGTCACCACGGCAAACAGATACGCCGACGCCGTCCCGTGGCGCCTGCTCCTGGATGCGGCTTCACGGGACATCACGGTCGCCGTGGTGCTGGACCGCGTGCCACCGGCAGCGGAGGAAGAGGTCAGGACGGACCTGAAGGCGATGTTGGATCGTCAGGGCCTGGCTGCTGCAGAACTCTTTGTGGTGCACGAAAGTGGTTTGGATGATTTGGGAATGCTGCCGCCCGAAACTGTTAGTGGGCTGAGACTTTGGCTTGCCGGCCTTGCCGCTGACGCTGCCGGACGAATGGACGTTGCAAGGCGTACGCTCAACGGAGCCATCAAAGCGGTGAGCGCCCGGTTTGAAGCTATTGCAGCTGCGGCTGCGGCCCAGGATGCTGCGGCCCATGAGCTGCGCTCCGTCTGCGTTCACGAATACGACGACGCCCTACGGCGGATTCTGGACGCGACCAAGGACGGTGCGCTGCTCCGCGGCGAAGTGCTGGCACGATGGCAGGATTTTGTGGGAACGGGTGAATTCTTCCGGGCTTTGGAGCAGAACATCGGGCGCATGCGGGACCGGATCGGAGCATTCTTCAGGGGTGAACCGGCGCCGGCCGTAAAAGTCGAAACGGCGATCGAAACGGGCCTGCAAGCGGTGATTCTCGATGAGGCCGCCAATGCCGCAGAAAACGTCGACAGGCGCTGGCGCTCGGATGCGGCAGGCCGTCAACTCCTGGGTGCCGCAGATCTTTCAGGAACCAGTCCCGGCTTTGACGCGAAGGCCGCTGCCGCCATCCGCTCCTGGCAGGAAGGACTCATGGAACTGATCCGCACCCAAGGTCAGGAAAAGCGCACGCAGGCCCGTTGGCTCTCCTTCGGTGTGAACGGTCTTGGCGCAGCACTGATGGTGGTGGTTTTCTCCATGACTGCCGGTTTGACCGGCTTGGAGATAGGCATTGCCGGGGGAACGGCTGTGGTGGGGCAGAAGCTCCTTGAAGCTGTCTTCGGTGAGGATGCCGTCCGTCGGCTTGCCCAGCAGGCCAGGGCCGATCTTCACACGTCCTGCCAACGCCTCCTCGAGGAAGAGCGGAACAGGTTCCTCAGCAGGCTGGAGGCCACTGGTTTGGAGCCTGGCACCGTTCATGGCGATATGGACCTCGCCCGCCATGCCAAGGCACTCCGTCGCCTGGCAGGGGCGGCATGAGCCGGCACAGCCAAATCCGGGAATCGTCCCAACTCCAGCGGCGGCTCGAAGCGCTCAACACAGCACGGGAACTGGCCGAGGGAGTGCTGCCCGAGCAGGATCTGCAATCCGTGTATGAGGTCCTTGAGCGGGCAACTTCCAGGCGCTCGTTGTCGGCAGGACACACGGTGGTGGGTTTCTTCGGGGCCACAGGAAGTGGCAAGTCTTCCTTGTTCAATGCCGTATCCAGCAGCAATCTGGCAACCGCGGCAGCCCGTCGACCCACGACGTCCGCGCCATTGGCGGGAATTTGGGGCGAGGAAGGAAGCGGGCCGCTGCTGGACTGGCTCGGAGTGCAGGAGCGCCACAGCCTGCCTGGGCTCCCAGGCCTGGCCACTGCGGAGAGCGGCCTGATCCTGCTGGACCTTCCCGACTTTGACTCAACGAAAGTGGAGAACCGGGAGGTAGTCCAGCGCATGGTCGGTATGGTGGATGTCCTGGTCTGGGTACTGGACCCGCAGAAGTATGCAGATGCCGCTGTGCACAACGACTTCCTGCGCCCGATGGCCTCCCACGGAGCGGTCACACTTGTTGTCCTGAACCAAATAGACAAGCTCAATGACGCGGACACCGCTGATGTGCTTCATTCCCTGAAAGGAATCCTGGAGCGCGACGGTCTGGCGGACGTTCGCGTCCTGGGCGCCTCGGCACTGTCCGGCGAAGGCATCGACGCCGTCCGTGGTGCCATCCGGGATGTCGTGATCCAGCGGGAGGCAACCACAAAACGCCTGGCTGCCGATGTCTCCAAGGCTGCAGACGAACTGTCCCTGGCTTCGGGTGCAGGCGAGGCCCGCGGCATCAAGGCAAGCACCAAGGCCAAGCTCGCCACTGAATTGTCGACGGCGGCCAACGTACCTGTGGTGGTTGATGCGGTAGCGCGATCATTCAAGAGGGAATCGGCGCGGAGGACGGGATGGCCCGTGACGCGATGGTTGCTGCGCTTCCGGCCGGATCCCCTGAGGAGGCTGAACCTGGGCAGGCAGGACACCAGGCCCGAGCTCAACCGGACTTCCTTGCCGGTAGCCGGCGCACCCGAACGTGCGAGGACAGATGCAGCCGTGCGTGATTTTGTGGATGAGGCTTCTGACGGCGCTCCTGGCCCCTGGCGGGCGTCCATCCGTGGCGTGGCCAGGGAAGGCCGCGAGCAACTGCCGGATGCCCTGGACCAAGCCATCGCCGGGACGGACCTCAAAACGTCAAGACGTCCGTTCTGGTGGTTGTTGTTCAACTCACTCCAATGGATCGCGCTTCTCCTGGCAGTTGGTGGCCTCGGTTGGCTTGGGGTCCTGGCTGCGCTCGGCTATTTCCAAATGCCCGTTCCGGAGGTGCCGAGGACTGAAGGATGGCCTTGGCCCACGTTGATGGTGGCCTGTGGTGTGGTTCTGGGGATCGTTCTGGCCATCTTCGGCAGAATCATCGGCGGCTGGGCCGCGCGCGTGCGCGCCAAAGGCGTGGCCAAGAGACTGAAAGCGGCAATAGCAGGCGTAGCTGAGCGGCGCATCGTGGAGCCGGTGGAGGTGGAGATTGCCCGTTTGGGTGCCTTCAATGCAGCCTTGAAAGCCGCGCGTAAAGGATAGGGATACCTCTAGAGAGCGGCCGCAGCGTCCTTGACTTTGATCAACGTCCGAAGGTTCCGGGTTGTGGTGCTGGCCTTGTACCGCGGCTTGGCGGAGAGTTTACTGAAGGGACTGGCCAAGGTTCCTCCGGCGGGTGCCAACCATGCGGAAGCTTCCGGTCCGAGCCGCACCTGTTCCACGCCACCAAGGGCTTCTCCGGCCTCAAAGAGTTCGTCAAGCATGGCTTTATCGGACGTGAGCGTGATGTAGCTGTGCGTGGCCTTGTCGTCGGCAGGGTACGGGCAGGCATCCACGAGCTCGGCTACCCGCGAAGCAGTGAGGACAACAACCCAGGCGTCGTAGCCGAAGGATTCACGCAGGCACTTTTCGAACTGGACCTTGACATCCTTGATGCTCAAATCACTCTTCAGGACAACGTTTCCACTCGCCAGCAGCGTCTTGACGTCAGAGAATGGGTAGCCCTTAAGCGCTGATTTCAGCTCGGCCATCTTGATGTTGATCCCGCTGACGTTGATGCCCCTAAGGAATACTGCGTAGGTGGTCATGGACGTCCCCCTTCAATGACGGCAGGTCTAGTCGTTGTTCTTGCGCAAAGCCTCTGTCAGGACCCGGGCGGCATTGCAGACGACCTCGGCGTGCAATCGTCCAGGCTGGCGCGTGAGGCGCTCAATCGGACCGGAAATGGAAACCGCGGCTATGACCCTTCCGGAGGGTCCACGGACCGGAGCGGAAACCGAGGCGACCCCTGGCTCGCGTTCGCCCAGGCTCTGACCCCAGCCCCGGCGTCGTACTCCTGCCAGGACGGTGGGCGTAAAGCGGGCGTTCTGCAATCCTTCCAGCAGGCGGTCGTGGTCTTCCCAGGCGAGGAGGACCTGTGCGGCCGAGCCGGCTTTCATGGACAGCTGGGTTCCCACCGGAATGGTATCGCGCAGCCCGATCGGACGCTCCGCTGAGGCAACGCATACGCGCCAATCGCCCTGCCTGCGGAAAATCTGGGCGCTCTCGCCGGTAGCGTCCCGCAGTTGGATGAGTACGGGCCCGGCAGAGGCGATGAGCCGGTCTTCGCCAGCCGCGGATGCGAGCTCCACCAGGCGACTGCCCAGAACGAAGCGTCCCTGGATGTCGCGACTGACCAGCCGGTGGTGGACCAAGGCCAGCGCGAGCCGGTGAACGGTGGGCCGGGCGAGGCCCGTGGCCGCTACAAGTTGCGCAAGTGTCGTTGGCCCGGCCTCGAGGGCATCGAGTACTTGGGCCGCTTTATCAATGACCCCGACTCCACTAGAATTGTCCATGTAATGATATTGCCGTCTCAATATCTGAGATGCAAGTTGTTTCACTGGCCTATTTTGCAACCGTGCTGCTTCAGTGGTTGGAAGAGTTCAGTGGTTCGAAGAACAGTTCAGCGGATGAAGAACATCCAACTTCAGTGAAGGGAGCAAGGCCGTGGGAAAGACACTGGCCGAGAAAGTCTGGGACGCGCACGTTGTGCGCAAGGGTGAAGGCGAAGGAGCCAATGCCCAGCCCGACCTTCTTTTCATTGACTTGCACCTGGTCCACGAGGTGACGTCACCGCAGGCTTTCGAGGGGCTGCGCCTTGCCGGCCGCAAGCTGCGACGCACCGACCTCACCATTGCCACGGAGGACCACAACACTCCCACCCTGGACATCGACAAGCCCATCGCGGACCTCACCAGCCGCACGCAGATTGAAACGCTGCGCGCCAACTGCAAGGAATTCGGCGTCCGCCTGCACTCGCTCGGCGATAAGGAGCAGGGCATCGTGCACGTCGTGGGTCCGCAGCTGGGCCTGACCCAGCCGGGCATGACCGTGGTGTGTGGCGACTCGCACACCTCCACGCACGGCGCCTTCGGTGCACTTGCCATGGGCATCGGAACCTCTGAAGTCGAACACGTCATGGCAACCCAGACGCTGTCCTTGAAGCCGTTCAAGACCATGGCTATCAACGTCGAGGGGACGCTGCGCCCGGGAGTTACCGCCAAGGACATCATCCTGGCCGTCATTGCCAAGATCGGTACCGGCGGAGGCCAGGGCTACGTCCTGGAATACCGCGGCTCTGCCATCCGGGCCCTGTCGATGGATGCCCGGATGACCATCTGCAACATGTCCATCGAAGCCGGCGCGCGTGCCGGAATGGTGGCTCCGGACCAGATCACCTACGACTACATGCAGGGCCGTCCGCATGCGCCGGAAGGCGCTGACTGGGACGCCGCCGTCGAGTACTGGAACACGCTGCACACTGACGCCGACGCGACGTTCGACGTCGAAGTGGACCTCGATGCGAACACTCTCGAGCCGTTCGTCACCTGGGGCACCAACCCCGGCCAGGGCGTTTCGCTGTCAGCCAAGGTTCCGTCCCCGGAGGACTTCGGCGACGAGAACGCCAAGGCTGCCGCCGAGCGCGCGCTGCAGTACATGGGCCTTGAGGCGGGCACCCCCATGAAAGACATCCGCGTGGACACCGTCTTCCTGGGCTCCTGCACCAATTCCCGCATCGAGGACCTTCGTGCTGCCGCCGACATCATCCGCGGCCGCGAGAAGGACCCGGATCTCCGCATGCTCGTGGTGCCGGGTTCCGCCCGTGTCCGGCTCGAAGCCGAAGCCGAGGGCCTGGATAAAGTCTTCAAGGATTTCGGAGCCGAGTGGCGCTTCGCCGGTTGCTCGATGTGCCTGGGCATGAACCCGGACCAACTGGAGCCGGGGCAGCGCTGCGCTTCAACGTCCAACCGCAACTTTGAGGGCCGCCAGGGCAAGGGCGGCCGTACGCACCTTGTCTCTCCCGTGGTGGCTGCCGCGACAGCCGTCCGCGGAACGCTGAGCTCGCCGTCGGACCTTGAGCCGGCTTCTGCAGGCACATTGACCGGAACCGCAGTCTAGGAGGATCCCATGGAAGCATTCACTACCCACACCGGCATCGGCGTTCCGCTGCGCCAGAGCAATGTGGATACCGACCAAATCATTCCGGCGGTCTACCTCAAGCGCATCACGCGCACCGGCTTCGAAGACGCCCTCTTCGCCGCCTGGCGCAAGGACGAGTCGTTCATCCTCAACCAGGCCCCGTTCAAGGCCGGCTCCGTGCTGGTGGCCGGCCCGGACTTTGGGACGGGTTCCTCCCGTGAGCACGCTGTCTGGGCGTTGAAGGACTACGGCTTCAAAACTGTGCTGTCCTCACGTTTCGCCGATATTTTCCGCGGCAACTCAGGCAAGCAGGGACTGCTGGCAGCCCAGGTGGCACAGGATGACATCGAGCTCATCTGGAAGATCCTGGAGAACGCTCCCGGCACTGAGGTCAAGGTGGACCTGGTCTCCAAGACGGTGGAATGCGGCAACGTCGTGGCTCCGTTCGAGATCGACGACTACACGCGCTGGCGGCTCCTGGAAGGCCTCGACGACATCGGCCTCACCCTCCAGCACGAAGAAGACATCACCGCCTACGAGGCCACAAGGCCCTCGTTCAAGCCGAAGACACTTCCGGCGAAAAGCTGACGAATTCGTCGGCGGCTGAATGCTGCGGAACGAGGACCGGTGGGCCCCCAGGGTGGGCTCACCGGTCTTTTTTTCGGAGGATTGGTGGATACAGGATCTGCCCGGCACGGGGCAGCTCCATTTCGGTTAGGTAACCCGAGCTTCTATGCTTAGCTGGAGCCTTTGTAAGTATGGGGGGCGAGTAGTCGTGAGGAAACCGGTATAGATGAGTAGTGTTCTGACAATCCGCGGTGGCGTCCCGTTGACAGGGCGGGTGACCGTTCGCGGTGCCAAGAACCTTGTGCCCAAGGCCATGGTGGCGGCGTTGCTGGGCAGCGAACCATCAGTGCTTCGGAACGTGCCGGAAATCAAGGACGTGGAGGTTGTTACCAGCCTGCTGAAGCTCCACGGGGTGACTGTGGTCAAGGACCCCGATACGGGTGATCTGACACTGAATCCGAAGGATGCCAAAACGGCATCCAGCACCGCCATTGACGCGCATGCCGGCGATTCACGCATCCCGATCCTGCTGTGCGGCCCCCTGATCCATGCGATCGGAGAGGCTTTCATTCCGGACCTTGGCGGCTGCAAGATTGGCGACCGTCCTATCGACTACCATCTGAACGTCCTGCGCCAGTTTGGCGCCGTTGTGGAAAAGCGCCCGGGCGGCATCCATATCTCAGCACCCAACGGACTGCACGGCGCCAAGATCTCCCTTCCCTATCCATCAGTGGGCGCAACCGAGCAGGTGTTGCTGAGCGCTACGCGCGCGGAAGGAATCACGGAACTCAGCGGGGCTGCGACCGAACCGGAGATCATAGATCTCATCGCCGTGCTGCAGAAAATGGGCGCCATCATCAGTGTCCAGACTGACCGGACCATCCGCATCGAGGGTGTCAAGGACCTTGGTGGCTACAACCACCGGGCGCTTCCGGACCGGAACGAGACTGCGTCCTGGGCCTCGGCCGCGTTGGTTACGCGTGGCGACATTTTTGTTGAAGGTGCTTCACAGCGGGACATGATGACCTTCCTGAACACCTACCGCAAGGTGGGGGGCGGCATGGACATTGGGGATGACGGCATCCGTTTTTACCACCCCGGAGGCAAGCTTTCCCCGCTGGTCCTGGAGACGGATGTGCACCCAGGCTTCATGACTGACTGGCAGCAGCCCCTGGTGGTGGCTTTGACCCAGGCGGAGGGCGTGTCGATTGTGCATGAGACGGTCTATGAGAACCGTTTCGGCTTCACCGATGCCCTGGCCCGGATGGGTGCAAACATCCAGGTCCACCGTGAGTGCCTTGGCAGTGTTCCCTGCCGCTTCGGCCAGAGGAACTTCCTGCATTCCGCAGTGATCTCCGGTCCTACGCCGCTGCGGGGGACCGAGATTGACATCCCCGATCTTCGTGGCGGCTTCAGCCACCTCATTGCAGCTTTGGCCGCGACCGGCACCTCCAGGGTCACAGGCATCGATATCATCAACCGTGGATACGAGCGCTTTACCGAGAAGCTCGCTGGCCTGGGCGCCGATTTCGACATCATCACCACCAAGTAGCGGGGGACCCTTTGAAGGAATCGGCCAAGAGCCGGGCTACGTTCATGCTCCTGGCGGGCATTGCGCGTCCGTTGATGAACCTCCTGATGGGCAAGAAGTGGGAGGGCACCGGGAAGCTCCCCGCGGGCGGCTTCATCGCAGCACCGAACCACTGCACCGAAATTGATCCCGTCGTGATCGGGCACATGCTCTACAACCAGAAGCGTCCTCCGCATTTCCTCGCGAAGGCAGGCCTCTTCAAAGCACCAGTGTTGGGAGCCTTGCTGCGGGCGACGAACCAGATTCCGGTTGAACGCTCGACGGCGGGAGCCAACCGCTCGCTGCAAATCGCCAAAGAGGTGGTGGACGCCGGAGGTGCCATCATTATCTACCCCGAGGGAACCCTGACCCGGGACCCGGACCTGTGGCCGATGAAGGGCCACACTGGCGCTGCCCGCCTGGCATTGCAGACAGGTGCACCGGTTGTTCCGATGGCCCACTGGGGCGCCCATGAGGTGTTCCCCCGATATGCCAAGCGTTTCCACGTCTTCCCTCGAAAGACCGTCAGGGTTCTCGTAGGTGAGCCCGTGGACCTGAGCGCTTTCGCGGACCGGCCCATGGACCGGGCCACGCTGTCCGAAGCTACAGACGTCATCATGGAGGCGGTAACCGAGCTCCTGGCAACCCTGCGGGGTGAGGAGCCGCCCGCCGAACGCTGGGATCCGGCCGTTCATAAGCAGGCCAAACATGGCCGGTTCGTGGAGCGTGGTTCAAATGCTGCACGCGGCGCAGCGCCTGAAAAGGCTGCAGAACCCGCTGGCAACGATGCATCTCTTGAGAATCCGGAACCGGAGGGCAGCAAATGACGGTTATTGAAAGCCGTGTCCCTGCACCGGATACCGTAGCTGTACTTGGCGCAGGTTCGTGGGGAACTACGTTCGCCAAGATCCTCGCGGATGCTGCTGCCACTACCGGGGTGGAGCGGAGGATCCGGATTTGGGGGCGGCGCGCAGGGGTGGTTGATCAGATCAATGCTGAGCACCGCAATGAGCAGTATTTGAAGGACATCGAACTTCCCCACGCCGTCACCGCATCCACGGATGTTGCAGAGGTCCTGCAGGATGCCGGTCTCGTGGTCCTTGCCGTGCCGGCCCAATCGCTGCGGCCCCAGTTGGGGGAATGGAAGCGCCTGCTCGCCCCGGACGCAATTGTCGTATCGCTGATGAAGGGCCTCGAACTGGGGACTGACGCACGCATGAGCGAGGTCATCGCCCAGGAGCTAGGCATCCCGGAATCACGTGTGGTGGTGGTCTCCGGACCCAACCTCGCCATGGAGATTGCCAGGGAACAACCCACTGCGTCTGTAGTTGCCTGCAGTGACGCCGATACCGCCGCCGCAATCGCGCTCTGCTGCACCGCACCGTACTTCCGTCCCTATACCAGCACCGATGTTGTGGGCGTGGAGATCGGCGGGATCGTCAAGAATGTGATTGCCCTTGCTGTAGGTATTTGCGAGGGGCGCCAAATGGGTGACAACACCAAAGCGTCAGTCATCACGCGAGGCCTCGCTGAGACGTCCCGGCTTGCCTTGGCGCTTGGTGGAGAGGCCCACACCATGGCGGGTCTCGCGGGCCTCGGTGACCTCGTTGCAACGTGCTCCTCTGCCCTCTCCAGGAATCACACAGCTGGAAGGCTACTGGGCGAGGGGCTGAGCCTCGAGCAGGTGGCTGAACAGATGACGCAAACCGCTGAAGGTATTAAGTCCGGCCCTGCCGTGCATGAATTGGCTGGCAAACTGAATGTCGAAATGCCCATTACGGCCGCCGTTGTGGCGGTGCTTGAAGGCAAAATGTCCGTTGATGACCTGGGGCCGCGATTGCTGGCCCGGGCCCTGAAGTCCGAAGGCGACTACTGATTGTGACTGAAGAATCCACCCCCGTGACCGGCCGTCGACCCCGTGTGGCGGTCCTTTTCGGCGGACGTTCCAGCGAACACGCTGTTAGTTGCGTGACGGCGGCAGGCGTCATGGGTGCCATTGATAAGAGCAAGTACGACGTCGTGCCCATTGGTATTGCCAAGTCCGGACAGTGGGTCCTTGCATCGGGGGACACCAGCCAGTGGTCCTTGAGCTCGTCCGCACTTCCTGAGGTATCGCCGTCGGACCGGACCGTCACATTGGCAGAGGTGGGCGGCGAGCACCAGCTCATCGTGACCGCACCAAATGCGATACCCGAGGAACTCGGCTCCGTGGACGTCGTCTTTCCTTTGCTCCATGGCCCTTGGGGCGAGGACGGAACCGTCCAGGGCCTCCTGGAGCTATCCGACACACGTTACGTTGGTGCCGGCGTGCTTGCCTCGGCAGTAGGCATGGACAAGCACTTCATGAAAGTAGTTTTCGAAGCCGCTGGACTGACGGTGGGGCCTTATATCGCCGTCACGGACCGCGAGTGGCTCACGGACGCCGAGGCTGTCCGCAAGCGCGTGGACAAGCTCGGTTTCCCGGTCTTCGTCAAGCCTGCCCGTGCCGGCTCCTCCATGGGAATTTCCAAGGTGGATTCTTTGGAGGGCTTGGACGCTGCCATCGAGGAAGCCCGCCGCCACGACCTGAAATTGGTCATTGAAGCCGGCATTGCGGGGCGTGAAATCGAGTGCGCTGTGCTGCAGGGCAGGGGCACCGATGCGCCCCGTACCTCCATGCCCGGCGAAATTGCGGTGGCTCCCGGCGAACACCAGTTCTATGACTTCGCTGCCAAATATGTCGAAGATGGTGCTGCCGCGTTGAGTTGCCCGGCCGATATGCCGGACGAGGCCATTGCGCGCGTCCGGGAATTGGCCGCTGCCGCCTTCGATGCCGTGGGCGCGGAAGGACTGAGCCGGGTGGACTTCTTCTACACGCCCGCGGGTGAGCTCATTATTAACGAAATCAACACCATGCCCGGCTTCACTCCGAAGAGCATGTACCCGCAGATGTGGGCGGCTTCAGGTTTGCCTTATCCGGAGCTGATCGATGAACTCATCCATCTGGCCCTGACCCGCAAAACGGGCCTGCGTTAACCCAAGCCGGCAGCGGCTGGTGTCGGTAGGCAGGACCGGCGCCAGCTGCCCTTTAGCCGGTTGAGCCCCCGCTATTTGGCGGTCGGGAGGTTCTGCAGGTCTTCCTGGCCCACGCAATGGCGCGTTGCTTTGATCTTCCCGGCAGCGGCTGCGAGTTCGGTGAGGACTGTGGCCGAGCTGATGTTGGCGGCTTCCAATTTGACCGGATCGACGAGGATTTCCGTTGCCGGTTCGCGTCCAAAGGTGGTCAGGGTATAGACGCCATCGCCTTCTTTGATCACCCAGTCGATGTCATTCACGCTGACGCAACGGTCAGTGGTTGGTCCAGGGACGTTGACACCGCAGCGCAGGATGATCTGGGAGGGATCGCCCCACGCAGCAGTGGCCTGGCTGTTGGTCTTGCGGAGTGCGGCATCGCCGATCTTGTCCGGGAGCGCCACCATCATCGGGGCGCAGGCCGGATTGGCGGCGTCGGTTGCCGCCGTGACGTCCACAGTGGGGGCGCAGGCTGAAACTGCGAGCACGGACGCTGCGGCCAAGCTGAAGGCCACGGCAGTCCGCGGAAGGGTCTTTCGGTGCATCATTCAAGCCTATCCCGCCCACGCAGCCGCCCGGCGTGAGGTTGGTGGACCCGTTACGAGGGTCACATTGCCGATGGTGCGCCCGGCGCAGGCTCCGGCGATATTTTGTCGGTGTCCCGCGATAGCGTAGAGCCGTGCCCCCAAAACAGCCATCCGAAGTTCAGCCATCCGAAGAATGTCCAACAGTCGCAGATCTGTCGGAGTCCGAGCTCCTTGCCCTGATCTTCCCCCGACTCAACAGCAGCCCCAGCGTCCTGCTGGGTCCCGGCGACGACGCCGCCCTGGTTGCCGCCACAGACGGCCGCACACTGATTTCCATCGATACCCAGACCCAGGACCAGGACTTCAGGCTGGAGTGGAACAACGGCTATCGAACCACAGGATACGACGTCGGATGGAAGTCCGCGGCACAGAACCTTAGCGATATCAACGCCATGGGCGGAACGGCCACCTCGCTGGTGGTGAGCCTGACCATGCCGCCGGCCACACCAGTTCAATGGGTGAAGGACTTCGCGGACGGCCTCACCGCTGGAATCATCGGGCTGGGGGTTCCTGATTGCTCCGTCGCAGGAGGAGACCTCGGCCGTGGCCGGGAGATTGCGGTGACTGTCGCCGTCGTCGGTACTTTGGCTGGAGAGGATCCCGTATTGCGTTCCGGGGCAAAGCCGGGAGATGTCGTGGCAGTGGCAGGTACCCTGGGGCGTGCTGCCGCAGGTCTGGCGCTGTTGGAAAGCGATGTCACCCTAACAGACCTCTCGGCTGGGCAGCGTGCCCTGTTGGATAGCCAATGCCGGCCCTTGCCGCCGTTGGCTGCCGGTCCGCTTGCCGCACGTTCGGGCGTAACAGCAATGATGGACATTTCAGATGGTCTGCTGCGCGACGGCGGCCGGCTCGCCGCAGCAAGCAACGTCATCCTGGACTTTGACGCTGTTGCGTTGAAGGCCCATGCAGTTCCACTGGAACCAGCTGCCGCCTTGCTGGGCGTGGATGCCATGCCATGGGTTCTGGGCGGGGGAGAAGACCACGGGCTGCTGGCTACCTTCCCAGCCGGAATTCAGCTGCCGCAGGGCTTTACTGCGATAGGCTCAGTTCAGGCCGTTGCCCAGTCTCAAGGCACCGGCGTCCGGATTGCCGGACAAGCTGCTGACACCGTGGGATGGGATCATTTTGCAGACTAAGATCGCCGCGAATGCGCACGCCATGAAACGTTGGCTCGGCAAGACAGAGGTGGTCCTGGGCAACCATAGCGACCGCCTGAACGCGATCAACATCTTTCCCGTCGCAGACGGTGATACTGGGACCAACCTTTATCTGACGGCGCGCGCAGCCGTGGCCGCGGTGGCCGGCACCGCTTCGGACGCTGTGGAAACCGGCAACGACGTCGGTGCTGTGCTGTCACGCGCTGGTCAGGCCGCCATGGAACAGGCAAGGGGTAACTCCGGCACCCTTTTTGCTGTTTTCCTGTGCGCTGCGGCGGAGCCGCTGTCCGGAAAAGCGCGCCTGAGTGCGCCGCTGCTGGCCACAGCCCTTAACAGGGCCCAGATCCGGGCTTGGTCGGCCTTGAGCGAACCAGTGTCCGGAACCATGCTGTCCGTCCTTGAAGCAGCGGCCCATGCAGCCCAGGCAGCGGATTCTTCCCAGAACGGCGATGACAGCAACCACGCGCTGGGCGTTGCCTTGGATGCAGTGGTGGAAGCCGCCTTCCAGGCCGTCGTACGCACAGAGGACGAACTCGCGCCCCTGCAGGCGGCGCACGTGGTGGATGCCGGCGGTGTAGGTATGTTGCTGGTGCTGGACTGTCTCCGCTCCGCAGTGCTCGGCGAAGAACTGCAGGATGAGCTCCTCGATGGCCTCCACGGCTACCAGCTGCAGGATCCGCACATCCACCAGCAGATGCCGGCCGACGACGGCGTGGAAGTCATGTGTACCATCAGCCTTTCGCCCTTGGACGCGGCCGTGCTGCGCCAACGCCTGGATGAGATGGGTGATTCCGTCATCATGAGCCAGGTTGGCACTACGGGTCACCATCCAGACGACGACGAATCCACCGCTGAGGCCAGTTATCGTTGGCGTGTGCATGTCCACGTACCTGATCCCGCGCCGGCCGTAGCGCTCATCAGGTCGCTGGGGGAGCCAACGGAAATTGCCGTCAGCCAGCTTGCCCTGCCCCGGGAATATGAAGACGGGTCGCGGGATTTTGAAGACGGGTCCCGGGATTTTGAAGACGGGTCCCGGGATTTTGAAGCAACACAAACTGCAGAACCCAACAGCATCCCGGGCCAGTCACGGCATGAATACTGAGCTGGAACTGCCCCTGGAACGCAGGATCGGCAAGCGCTCGGCGTCCGTCATTGACAAGCACCTTGGCCTCAAGACGACCGGCGCGCTGCTTAACTACTTTCCGCGCAGGTACTTGAGCAGGGGCGAACTTACTCCCATCAGTAACCTTCCCCTGGACGAGGAAGTCACGCTGATTGCGCGGGTCCTGTCCAACAGCACACGTCAGATGCGTGCCCGAAGAGGTTCCATTACGGACGTCGTGGTGACTGATGAAGCCGGTGGTAGCCACGTTCCTGGCACCTTGAAAGTCAGTTTTTTCAATGGGTTCCGGGCCAAGGCGGAACTCCTTCCGGGCCGCCGTGCAATGTTTTCCGGCAAGGTGACCCGGTATGGGGGCGCCTTGGGGCTGACCAACCCGGACTTCCTGTTGCTGGATGAGGATCCGGATGCTGACGGCTCCATTGACCCTGAAAAGTTGGCAGCGATGCCTATCCCTGTCTATCCCGCAACGGCAAAGCTGACAAGCTGGTCCATTCACAAGGTGATTACGGCGTTGCTGCAAACCCTTGACCTCGATGCCTTGGCGGATCCCCTCCCGGAGTCCATTGTCAGCAGGGACGGACTGCTGAGCGTGGCTGATGCTTATCGCCTGATCCACTCGCCTGAGACTGCCAGAGACTGGCAGCGGGCGCAGGAACGGTTCCGCTACCAGGAGGCGCTGGTGCTGCAGGCGGCTTTGGCGCGACGACGTGCCCAGCTTGCTGCAGAGGAGGCCACTGCCCGGCGTCCAGTCAGCGGCGGCCTGCTGGAAGAGTTCGACCGGAACCTGCCCTTCACGCTCACTGCCGGCCAGACAGCGGTGGGAAAGACGCTTTCAGAAGAACTTGGCCAGGACACCCCCATGAATCGGCTCCTGCAGGGTGAGGTCGGCTCGGGCAAGACTATTGTGGCGCTGCGGGCGATGCTGCAGGTGGTTGACGCGGGAGGGCAGGCGGCGCTCCTGGCGCCCACGGAAGTTTTGGCTGCGCAGCATTTCGAGTCCATCCGCAGGACCCTGGGGCCGCTGGCCCGCGATCACCTTTTTGGCGGTACCGGGATGCTCGGAGCCGGCATCGGTGATGAGGCCGGGCGGGCTGGTGTCCAGGTGACCCTGCTGACCGGGTCCATGCCAACGGCGGCGCGAAAACAGGCCATGCTCGATGCCGCTTCAGGAAACGCAGGCATCGTGATCGGAACCCACGCTCTGTTGAGCGACAAAACCAGTTTTCAGGACCTCGGCTTGATCGTGGTGGACGAGCAGCACCGCTTCGGCGTGGAGCAACGTGACGCATTGCGTGCCAAGGCCCAACGTCCGCCGCATCTGCTGGTTATGACTGCCACGCCTATTCCCCGCACAGTGGCGATGACCGTGTTCGGCGATCTTGAAACTTCCATCCTCGATGAACTTCCCGCTGGGCGGGCGCCTATTTCCACCCATGTTGTGGGGCTTGCCGAGAACCCGGGCTGGGCGGATCGAATCTGGAAACGGTCACGGGAAGAAGTCGACGCCGGTCATCAGGTCTACGTTGTATGTCCCAAGATCGGCTCGGACGACGACGGGGACTTCAGCCCGGGGGAAGCGGAACCAAGCGACGCCGAACTCTCGGACGAAGGTCCGGCCCGCGAGCTCGCTTCGGTGACAGCCGTCGTCGAAAGCCTGGTTCAGGAGCCGTCTTTGGTAGGGGTGCCCGTGGCGCCCCTCCATGGTCGTCAGGACCCGCTGCTAAAAACCGAGACCATGGCTTCGTTCGCGGCAAACCAGACCAAGGTGCTGGTCTCCACCACGGTTATCGAGGTGGGTGTCGATGTTCACAATGCCACCTTGATGGTCATCCTGGACGCCGATCGTTTTGGTATTTCCCAACTCCACCAGCTTCGTGGCCGGGTTGGCCGTGGCGGTCTGCCGGGGACGTGCCTGCTGGTCACTACTTTGGAGCCGGGGCACCCGAGCCGTCGAAGACTGGATGCCGTGGCGTCCACCACCGACGGGTTCGAGCTCTCCCAGGAGGACCTGAAACTCCGCCGTGAGGGCGATATCCTGGGCGCCTCGCAATCAGGTGGGCGGTCCACGCTTAAGCTGCTGCGTGTCCTGGAGCACGAAGACCTGATTGCCCGTGCACGCGCGGACGCACAGGCCCTTGTTGCCCAGGACCCGGCCCTGCGTCACCAGCCGGTCCTGGCCGCGACCATTGATGAATACTTGAACCCTGAAAAGGAGGCGTTCCTTGAACGCGGTTAGAGAATCCCCGGGTACGCGCAGTGCTAAACGGTCGGGCACCGGCAATGGAGAGGCGCTGTGAGCCGGATCATTGCCGGAGTTGCTGGTGGGAATCCGCTTACGAGCGTGCCCGGGACCGCAACGCGGCCCACTACGGACCGTGTTAAGGAAGCACTGTTTTCCCGGCTCGAGTCTTTGGCTGTCATCGACGATTCCCGGGTGTTGGATCTCTATGCCGGTTCCGGAGCCCTGGGTGTGGAAAGCGCCAGCCGGGGCGCCCGCAGCGTGGATCTGGTGGAATTCGATGCCAAGGCCAGTGATGCCTGCCAACGCAACGCGGATTTGGTCAACCAAATCCTGGGCGGCAAGAAAGTTTCAGTCCATCGGTCCAAGGTGGAGTCTTTCCTGGAGCGCGCCACAGCACGCGATGTGTGGGACCTGGTGTTCCTGGATCCGCCATATCCACTGGACGAACCAGCGTTGAGTGCCGTGCTGGCCAAGTTGTCGCCCCACTTGGATGAAGGGGCGGTCGTGGTGGTGGAGAGGTCGTCCAGGAGTGCCGAACCGGACTGGCCTGAAGCGCTGGAATGTTTCGCTGACAAGAAGTACGGCGAGACCAAGCTGTGGTTCGCTGAACCCTCCTAGCCTGAAATTCTGTCCAGGTCCACGCCATGGAGGACTGTTGCCGGGTGTGGGCCGCGCGAGAGTAGCGCGCTGGTCCACGCTGCCGGCCATGGCGTTCGGGTGCCCACCACGATGATGTTGCCGGGGTAGCGCCCCGCGAACATTCCCGTCTCGGCAAATGCGATAACGTCCGCCATGGCTTGCCGGAGGGCTTTTACCTGGCTTCGCACCAGGGTCAGCGCCGGTTCGTCGCCGACGTTCACGATCAGTACGCCGTTTGGCCGCAAACGGGCAGCGGCCTCTTCGTAGAACTCCCTGCACGCGATGTGGGCTGGTGCTTCCGGCCCGGAGAAGATATCAAGGATGACGACGTCGAACTCCACGTTGGCGGGAAGTTCGGCCAGCGCCTCGCGTGCGTCGCCTATATGGGTGTGCAGCCGCGTGCCCGCCGGCATAGGCAGCTTTTGCAGAACGAAGTCCAGCAATTCGCGTTCGAGTTCCACTGCATTCTGGTCTGAACCTGGACGCGTTGCCTGAATGTATCGGGCCAAAGTCAGGGCGCCGGCGCCGAGGTGAAGCACGGAGAGCGGTTCACCAGGCTCTGCGGCCAGATCCACCACATGAGCGATCCGGCGAAGATATTCGTAGAAGATCTCCGCGGGGTTGGCCATGTTCACGTGGGATTGTTCAGCGCCACCGATGCTGAGGATGTAACTGCCTTCAATGAGCGTATCGGCATCAACAGTGGCGTGCTGCCCTGTGGTCCGCAGGAAACGCGTGGCGTGATGGCGGCCGGAGTCGTTGCGGTTCAGAGCAGGTCCTTAAGTGCGGACAATCGTTCGGCCGCTTCTTCCAGGACGCTGGTTTTCTTGCAGAAGGCGAAACGCAACAGGCTGCGGGTTCGCTGCGCTCCTTCAGGGTGGCAAAAAACAGGAACCGGGATCGCGGCGACACCTACCAGGCCTGGCAACCGGCGTGCCAGGTCCACGGAGTCCTTGATGCCCAGTGGTTCTGTGTCGACGTTGACGAAGTACGTACCGCCTGGCGTGAAGACGTTGAATCCTGCAGCGCGAAGGCCCTCGGAGAGGATGTCGCGTTTGTGGCGAAGCGTTTCGGCTATCCCGGTGTAGAACGTGTCGGGAAGGGCAAGTCCCACCGCGATGGCGCTTTGGAACGGCGTGCCCGAGCTGTATGTCAGGAACTGTTTGACGGTGCGGACGGCGGCAACCAGGTCCTGGGGGCCGCTGAGCCACCCGATTTTCCACCCGGTGAAGGAGAAGGTCTTTCCTGCAGAGGAGATTGTGAGGGTCCGTTCCGCAGCCCCAGGCATGGAAGCGACTGGAATATGTGTTACGCCGAAGGTTAGGTGCTCGTAGACTTCGTCGCTGACAATGATGGCGTCGTACTTGATGGCCAGCTCAACCACCTTTTCCAGGACCTCCTGGGGGAAAACGGCGCCGGTGGGATTGTGCGGGTTGTTCAGGAGCACCACCTTGGTCCGGCTGCTGAAGGCCTCTTCCAGCCTGGCGGGGTCCGGAAGGAAATCCGGGGCCGCCAGGGGAGCGGTGACATGTTGTGCCCCTGCCAATCCGATGATGGCTCCATAGGAGTCATAGAACGGTTCGAAGGTGAGGACTTCGTCACCGGGCTGGACGAAAGCCAAAAGTGACGCCGCTATGGCTTCGGTGGCGCCGGTAGTGATGATGATTTCCGTTTGCGGGTCTGGAGTGAGTCCATAGAACCGGAGTTGGTGTTCCGCGACAGCTTCGCGCAACTCCGTGGTGCCCTTGCCGGGTGCGTATTGGTTGGCTCCTGCGGCGATGGCTGCCTGCGCTGCGGCTTTGATCTCCGTGGGCCCGTCCTCGTCCGGGAAGCCCTGTCCGAGGTTGATGGCGCCGGAGGATGTTGCCAAGGTGGTCATCTCCTCGAAGATGGTCACTCCGAGGTTTCCGTCAGGCGAAAGCAGGTTGGCGCCGGTGGCGGCCCGCTGCCATGGCGCGGAGGCCTGGCCCGTTGTATGAAGCGGTAAAGTCCTGCCTGCTGATGACATGTCAGCCATGGTATCCCGGCGAAGCTATGGGGTAGGTTCGTGTCATGAGACGTGCGGTATGCCCTGGATCCTTTGACCCTATCCACAACGGACATCTCGAAGTCATCGCGCGGGCAGCGGGCCTGTTTGACGAAGTCATCGTGGCCGTGTCCACCAATTACGCCAAGAAGTACCGCTTCAGCCTCGAAGACCGGATGGAGATGGCCCGCGAGACGCTGGCATCCTTGCGAGGCATTATCGTTGAGCCGATGGGGGAGGGGCTGTTGGCCGAGTACTGCCGCCATCGGGGTGTTTCGGCAATCGTGAAAGGCCTGCGCTCGTCCTCGGACTTTGACTACGAATTGCCGATGGCCACCATGAACCGTCAGCTGACCGGCGTCGAAACCGTCTTCCTGCCGGCAGAAGCGCACTATGTCCACCTTTCGTCCACCTTGATCAAAGAGGTCAATGTATTGGGCGGTGACATTTCGGATTTCGTACCGAAATCTGTGTTGAAGCGGCTCCTCGCTGGCGAGTCTGGAACGTAACCCTCCCGCAAGGGGGTAGTCTTGATAGGTACCTCGCAGCTTCTTGCGGTGGATCCCAGCTGAAACCGTGACGTTCCTTGCGCGCCCGGCATCGGTTTGAGTCCTCAGGCTTGATCAGGCTAAGATGGTACGTCGGTCATATGTTCTACAGGAGTTCTCATTAAGCGAGATGCAAGTTCGCCCTTGGCGCTGGTAGTCAAGGACCTTGGACGCAGTCCAGGAACCATGCGGACACTCAACGAACATGTACCTGCGCCAAGTGACCTTGGTGTGGCGCTCATTGGCGTGAAGGAAGGCTCGGATGTCGAGTTGGATCTTCGCCTTGAGGCCGTACACGAAGGAATTCTGGTATCAGGATCCGTAATCGTCGAAGTAACCGGCGAATGCGGTCGATGCCTGGATCCCCTTGCGTATGACCTTGAAGTCAATGTGCAAGAACTTTTCTTCTATGAAGGCGTCGAGCTTTCTGACGAAGAAGACGATGAAGAGCAACGTCGAGTCGAGCACGATCTGATCGATCTTGAGCCGGTGTTGCGGGACGCAGTTGTCACTATGCTGCCGTTCCAGCCGGTGTGCCGGGAAGACTGCCAGGGCCTTTGCTCCGAATGTGGAGCACGCCTGGAAGACGAGCCGGGGCACCACCACGAGGTCATTGACCCTCGCTGGGCTGCCCTAGCTGATCTGGCTAAGACTGACCGGCAAACTGATTAGTAAGTGTTGGACTAAGAGAGAAATGAGATAGCCGTGGCTGTTCCCAAGCGGAAAATGTCTCGCGCAAACACACGCGCCCGCCGTGCCCAGTGGAAGGCAACTGCCCCCAACTTGGTCAAGACCATCGAAAACGGTCAGGTTACTTACAGCCTGCCGCACCAGGCAAAGGTCGTCACTGACTCTGCCGGCACCGCGCTGTTCCTTGAATACAAGGGCCGCAAGGTAGCAGACGCCTAATCTGCCCCATAGGCTGACAAAGGATGTCTTCAACTGAAGAGCTTCTGAAGCGTCTCGGTGTCTCCATTGACACCGAGACGCTTCGTCTTGCTCTGACACATCGCTCATACGCGTATGAGAACGGTGGGATTCCCACCAATGAGCGTCTCGAGTTCCTCGGCGACTCCATTCTGGGGTTCTCCGTGACCGATTCGCTCTACCGCGAGAACCCCGCGCTGCCTGAAGGCGAGCTCGCAAAGCGGCGATCCGCCGTCGTGAGCACGCGTGCCCTCGCTGGAATCGGTCGCGAGCTTGGCGTGGGCGAGTTCATTTACCTCGGGCAGGGCGAGAAGCTCACCGACGGCAAGAACAAGGCCTCGATCCTCGCGGATACGATGGAAGCGCTCATAGGTGCGACGTACCTCTCCAACGACATCGAAACGGCACGCCAGCTGGTGATGCGCCTTGTGGGCCCGCTCCTGAAGGACGCCGGCGCCCTTGGAGCGGGTACCGACTGGAAGACGAGCATCCAGGAACTGACCGCCAGCCGCCAACTCGGAGCAATCCACTATGCGGTGGAAGGCTCGGGCCCGGATCATGCGCGTACGTTCGAGGCCGTCCTGAACATTGGTGGGACTCCTTATGGCCGCGGCGCCGGCCATTCAAAGAAGGAAGCCGAGCAGGAGGCTGCCGCCGATGCCTGGCGTGCCCTGACTGCCCTGGACCAAGCTCCTGCCGGACCCGCTTCCGCCTGAAGCCGAGTCCACAGACCCAATGCCTGAACTTCCCGAAGTAGAAGTGGTTCGCCGTGGCCTGGCCCGCTGGGTCCGGGGCCGGACGATCACCGGGGTTGACGTCCTTGACTCCCGCTCCATCCGCCGGCATGCCCTTGGCACAGAGGATTTCATCGGCAATCTTGAGCATGCCACGGTGATGGACGTCGTCCGCCGCGGTAAGTTTCTCTGGATGCCGCTCGCCATGGACAGCCTGGGTTCCGTTGGCAGCACCCTGCCCAAGGTAGCGCTCATGGCTCATCTGGGGATGAGTGGACAATTGCTCATGCAGGACCCCCATGTCCCTGACGAGAAGCATCTCAAAGTCAGAATCTCCCTTAGCCCGGTGGAGGGCATGCCGGAGCAACTGCGATTTGTGGACCAGCGCATTTTCGGTGGCCTGTTCGTAACGTCCCTGGTGCCAACTCCCGACGGCGGCCCTGGAGGCTTGGGCGAGACGCCGTTGCCTGAGATCGCTGATGAAGCCTCCCACATTGCCCGGGACCCGCTGGACCCCTACTTTTCCTTCGAGGCGTTCTACCGCAAAGTCAAAAGCCGAAAGACAGGCCTGAAGCGGGCCTTGCTGGACCAGTCGGTCATTTCCGGGATTGGCAACATCTACGCGGATGAGGCCCTCTGGCGCGCGCGCCTCCATTACGCCCGGCCTACCGACACGTTGCGCCGCAGCGATGCTGCCCGGCTTGTGCAGGCCGTGGAAGACGTCATGAACGCGGCACTGGCGGCCGGAGGCACGAGTTTTGATTCCTTGTACGTGAATGTCAATGGCGATTCGGGATACTTCGCCCGATCGCTCAATGCCTACGGACGCGCGGGTGAGTTGTGCAGCCGTTGCGAAGCAGCAGGCCTGCACAGCATTATCAAACGTGAGCAATTCATGAACCGCTCTTCCTACACGTGTCCGGTTTGCCAGCCACGGCCACGAAACGGGCGTTGGTAGGGCCAAAACTGTTCCGGAATCCGGATCGCAATGGCAGACTGTCCCCATGAAAAGCTTGGCGGTTCGGATCGCCATCGCACTGGTTTTCAACGCCATCACGTTGTGGGTGGCGTCAGTTCTTCCCGGGGTCCGTTTGGGAGCCGGGTTTCTTTGGGCCGTCGTGGTGTTCACGGCGGCCACGCTTTTGGTCAAGCCGTTGATCCTGGCCTTTTTCCATCACCGTCACGTCCAGCGGGCCGAGCGGCGTACGTGGCTGGTCACCAAGGTCCTGACGGTGCTGGCCGGGCTGCTGGCCACTTTCGCCATCCTTGTGGTGACGAGCATCTTTTCCAATGGGTTCACCATCAATGGCATCTTCGGCTGGATCGCGGCGACAGTGGTGATCTGGTTGGCATCGTTTATTTACGATTTCGTCGACGACGGGCTTGAGGCCAAGGCCCATGAGCTCCTTGGCGGCGCGGCAAGTCCGGGCAAGCCATGATGGCGCGGCGACTGGTGATTGCGGGCATCTGCCTCGCAGTGCTGATTGCCGCCGTAGCTCTCGTGCTGGACCAGATGGCTTCGAAACCCGGATCTGTTACGGCCCAAAGCCCGGCATCTTCGAGCCCTGGTGCGAACCCCTCGAACGGCTCGGCTTCCGGCAGCGCCAGTGCACCTCCTTCCGGCAGTCCGACGTCGGGCAGTTCCGCAAGTGGCCCGGCGGACGGTGGAGGCGACGGCGGTACAACAGCCAAGCCACTTGAGGTCCTGCCCCCGGTCACATCCACACCCACCGGGCTGCCGGAGCCGTCTGCACCGGCCCCACTTATCACTGGCCCGCTGCCGAAACCCGGCACAGCGAAGGGCTCACTGGTGGAGGGCTGGCCGAGCAGCGTTGTGGCCATGCCGGCCGGGACCACAGTGGGCTCCACCAGCATCTCAACCTCCGGCAACGTCCTGCAGTTGACTGCCGACGGAATCGTGGGCACCCCGCAAGAAGACGTTCTGGCCGCCTTCCGCCAATCCTTGGTCCCTCAAGGCTTCTGGTCCGAGGATGCGCCCGCGCCGGATGGAGCCGTCGCCGCGAGGTTCGTGCGTGGCACGGACACAGTGACGGTGTCGGTTTCGGTGACCGGAACCGGCGTTTCACGCTTCCAGCTTTTGGGCAGCCTGCACACGACGGCGGACTAGGGGCACGCATGTACATCTCACTTTCGGATCGCAGCGGTGGCAAACGGGAAAAGCCCCGCGGAGCCACGACGGCACTATCCAGCGAGGTGCCGTTTCGTTTGTCTCCGGTCATCCTGTGGCTAGGCCTTGTCAGCATGGTGACGGACGTGTCGTCCGAGTCCGTGACGGCAATCCTCCCGCTGTATGTGACAGGATTTCTGGGCCTGTCAACCATCGCTTTCGGATTCATTGACGGCATTAACCAAGGCGCGAGTGCAATTGTCAGGATCGCGGCGGGCTGGGCATCGGACCGCAGCGGACACCCGAAACGGATCGCATTGGCCGGCTATGGGTTGTCCATGCTCGCCAGGATAGGTTTCCTGTTCGCAGGAGGGTTCTGGGCCATTGCAGCCATTGTGACCGGGGACAGGATCGGCAAAGGCATTCGCACGGCTCCACGTGATGCGCTGATCACTGTTTCAGCGCAACCGGAACACTTGGCCCGTTCCTTTGGCGTGCACAGGATGTTGGACAACATTGGAGCGGCCGCAGGGCCAATGATTGCCTTCCTCGTGTTGCTGTTGATCCCCAACGGGTTCAGCACCGTTTTTGTGGTGTCGTTGGCCTTTGCAGTCATCGGCGTAGCAGTTCTCGGGCTGGTGGTGCCGGACCTTCGGGCGGATGGGCTAAAAGGGATTGAAGCGAACAGCGGTGCCGAACAAACAGCCAGCTCCCGGAAGAAAGGCCCCCGGCTCTTCGCGTTCTCGTGGAGCCACCTGCGGGAGCCGGGCCTGGGCAAGCTATTGATCTCTGCGGGTCTCCTTGGGTTGCTGACCATTGGTGATGGTTTCATCTACCTCGTTTTGCAGGATCGGGATTCCTTTGCAGTGCAGTGGTTTCCGTTGCTTTTCGTCGGCACCAACATTGTGTTCCTGGCGTTTGCGATTCCGCTGGGGCGGCTGGCCGACCGGGTGGGCAGGGTACCGGTCTTCGTGGGAGGCCACATCGCGCTGCTTGCCTGCTACTTCCTGGCGGCGGCGCCTTTCGGTGGCCTATGGAGCACCGTGGGCTGCCTGATCCTTCTTGGCGGGTTCTACGCAGCCACTGACGGTGTGCTGGCGGCACTGGCCAGCCAGTTGACTCCATCGGGGAAGCTGGCTACAGGCATCGCCTCTGCACAGACGGTGGTTGCGCTGAGCAGGATGACAGCCTCGGCCGGTTTTGGCGTTCTCTGGTACGCAGTAGGAGCCTCCACAGCCATGGTTGCGGCCGGAGCGTTGTTGGCATGCGCCGTGGTGGCGGTCGTCTTCATCCTTCCTGGGGCAAGGCCAAAGCTGGGCAGCGAATGAGCACTACCTTCACTGGCGGGAGGCTGCGGTGGGCCATCCTCCTTGCGGTAACGGCGGTGGTGCTCGCTGCGGCGGGTATTTATGCGGTTGGCGCCTACCAGCGGTTTGAGCAGAGCCGCACTGCCGCGCCGTCCGTAGGGGTCACTGCAGGCCAGCCGTTGCCGGATGTTCCGTTCGTCCTTTTTCGGAACACGGCAGGCGGACAGGGGTACGGTAATGCCGCTACCGTAGCGTTGTCCTCGCCTGACGGAACGCGCGCGGTGAGCGAACAGGCCTGCGACAGGGTCTACGGAACCGTGTCCACGGTAATTTGCCTCAAAACGAACCGTGGCCTCGTGACCGCGTTCGAAGCCGCCGTCCTGGATCGTGACTGGCAACAGCAACGGGCATGGCCTGTGCCGGGGATACCGAGCCGCACGCGGATCAGTGCGGACGGCTCCATGATTGCAACCACTGTCTTCGTCACAGGCCATTCATATGCGACTGCAGGGTTCTCCACCGCTACTGAAATCAACTTAACTGCGGGTGGTTCAGGTGGTTCGGGGAATCTGGAGGACTTCGCACTGATAGTCAACGGCGAGCGCTTGCAGGCCACGGACAGAAACATTTGGGGGGTTACCTTTGCACCTGGGCAAAGCGACGTCTTCTACGCCACTGCGGCTTCCTCGGGGCGTATCTGGCTTGTTCGTGGCAGTTTGTCGGCCAAGACCCTGACTGCGGTCCACGATAACGTCGAGTGCCCGTCCATCTCACCGGATGGCACACGGATTGCCTACAAGAAGAACGACGCCGGGCCGTTGACTGCGCACTGGAAAGTCGCACTGCTTGACTTGGCTACGGGACGGGAAACTGTTCTTTCGGAGAAGCGAAGCGTGGATGACCAAATCGAATGGTTGGACAACCAAAACCTGCTTTACGGATTGGCCGACGAAAATATCCCAGGTGACAGCAATATCTGGAAGCTGGGGACGGATCCGGCGTCACAGCCCAGCCTGTTTATCCCCCATGCGTGGTCGCCCAGCGTAGTTCGATAAACCCAGCGTAGTTCGATAAAGACGTAGCCCGCTGAAGGGCTGCGCTGGGTTGATGCTTAAATGCCGACGTCCGGCCCTGGAGTTCAAGGGGGCCGGACGCCGGCAGATCGGGGCGGGCTTAGCGCATCAGCAGATCCTCAGCAGATTCCAAGGAGGCCGCAGACCAAACCACCTGATTGCGTGGAGGTTGGGGTCGGACTGGGAGTGGCTGTTGGGGTTGCCGTTGTTGTCGTGGTGGCCGTTGGGGTCGGCGTCGGAGTCGCTGTAGCGCTCGCCTGGGTTTGCGCTTGAGCGGTAGTGGTGGAGTAGACCACGTCCACAAAGTAGTTCGTGGCATTCCAGGAACTGCTTGGCATAGCTCCAGAGGCACCATAGCGGTACAGGCCGTTGTCCGGTCCGGAAGCCGTGAAGACGCCACTGGTCCACGTTTGGTTAAAGAAGCCGGTGGTGTAGGAGTATCTGCCATTGGGTGCCCGGTAGGACACCACGTATCTCTGACCCGTCACCAGCGCTACTGGTGTGGACAGTGTGGCTGTTTGCCATCCAGTAGCCGTCTCGTTGACGAAGGTCACTTGTGCCAGGCGGGTGCCGGACGCGTTCCACAGCGACCCAACATGGGTCCCGGTATTCCCGGTGCCTTTATAGAAACGAATGCCTGTCACGTTGCCTGCCTGGGAAACGGTGAATGCGGTCCCCAGTTCCACCGCTTTCGTTTCCGAAGCCGAGGCCACTTGCGGTAGCAGCGACCCAAAGATGGTGGACTGTTGCACAGTGGGGCTGGCTGTAGTGAACTGCCAGCTGGTCGGCGGCAGGGTTTGACCCTGTTGCGAAACCACGTTCGTCACGCTGACGGATACCGACGCGCTGCTGGGCAGGGCCGTGGTCGGCGTAAACGTCACCGTCCGGCTGTCAGCGGACAAGGCGGTGGTGCCCGCTACGGATGCGCCATTGGCAGTCAATGCCATCGACGCTCCGGACCGGATAGCCGAGGACAGCGTTATCGAGGGTTTGACGTCGGTGGGGATGCCCGTAGCGCCAGGTGCCGGCACCTGGGCCGTGACCGTCAGTGGGGGTTCGGGCACCGCGAGCACCAGGTCCACCAGATAACTTGCTGTGGAAGGCACGTTCGGGAAATCGCTGCTGTAAGAGAACGCTCCTGCGTCTGAAGCGGTTCGCAGGGGTCCACTGGTGAGACCTTCACCGAAGCCGTTGGCCGTGTAGGAGTACTTGCCGGTCGGCGACTTGTAGGCCACCACGTATTCAGTGTCAGCGGCAATATTGACTGGTTGGCTGAAGGTTGCCGTCTGCCAACCCATGCTCGACTCGTTGGTAAACGTGACCGATGCAAGGAGCTGTCCGGCACCGGAGTAGAGCGAACCCGTATGCGTCCCGGTGTTTCCAGCGGACTTGTAGAAGCGGATGCCCGTCACCTGTCCTGTTGTGTCGCTGGAGAAACGGACACCCAGCGTCAGCGGTGCACCATCGTCAACCTCGGCAGTGGTCGGCGTGACGCTGTCCTGGTACAGGGTGCATGGGCACGAGCCCGGTATGCGCGGAGCTGGAACTGTGGTGAAGGTCCAGGTGCCTCCGGTCAATTGCTGCCCGGAGGCAGACGACGTCGCAGCCAGAGTGGCCGTGTATGACGTACCAGCGGCGAGAGGCGAGGCGGGGGTGAACGTCACCTGGCGCGTTGTTTGGTCATAGCTTGTTGTTCCAGCGACGGCGGCGCCACTGGCGGTTTTCACCCCGAGCGTGACGCTTGACGGTGTGGCTGCTTCAGAAAGTACGGCGCTGACCTTGCTGTCCAGCGGGACACTGGACGCGCCAGGCAAAGGCGACTGTGCGCTTGCCGTGAAGGCAGGCGGTGGAATCATGGCCACGACGTCAACCAGGTAGCTGGCGGTTGAACGGGAAGCCGGGAAGCCTCCGCTGTACGTGTAGGCACCAGCATCCGAATCTGTGCGCAAAGGTCCAACACTCATGCCTGAACCGAAGCCGTTGGTGGTTGCGGAGTACGTGCCCGTCAGGGACGTGTAGGACACAATGTAGTCCGTGTTGGCAGCGATCGGGACCGGCTGGCCGAAGATCGCTGTTTGCCATCCGGAAGCACTCTCATTGGCGAAAGTGACTGTCGCCAGCTGTTGTCCGGACGCGGTGTACAGCGCCCCGTTGTGGGTGCCGGTGTTGCCGGCCGACTTGTAGAACCTGACGCCCGTGACTTCGCCGGCCCTGATGCTGGAGAAACGCACGCCAAGAGTTAGTGGAACTCCGTCCCGGATCTCGGCAATGCCGGGTGTAACGCTGTCATCGAAGAGACTGCACGGGCAATCCCCGGCGACCGGCAAGGTTGCCGCCGTCGTGAAGGACCAGGTTCCGCCGGCAGTTACTGATCCGCCGATCGAATCGGTCCCTGTCAGGGTTGCCGTGTACGTCGTGCTGAAGGCCAAGGCAGATGACGGCGTGAACGTCGCCCTACGCGTGGCTGAGTCGTACGCCGTGGTGCCCGCCACGGTGCCGGAGGAGGACTTCAACGTCAGCTGGACGCTGGATGCAGTAACCGGTTTGGAGAACACGGCACTGACCTTGGTATTGACGGAAACGCTGGAGGAGGACGGGTAAGGCGTTTGTCCGGAAACCGTCATCGGCGTGGTGTCAACCGTGCTGAAAAGGGCGTCAACGAAGTAGTGGCCGCCGTTGTAGCTGGCGATCGGGAATCCCGAACCGCTGTAGACGCCCGCAGGCTGGGCACCGAAGCCGCCGGCAACTGTCAACGGCGCATCCGTCCAGCCACTGTAGGCCCACTGGTATTCCTTGCTGGCATAGTGGCCGTTCGGGGCCCAGTAAGAAACCGTGTAAGTTTGCCCGGCTGCCACAGGGACGGCCTGGCTGAAGAGGACCTGCTGCCAACCGGACGTTGTTTCGTTGCTGAAAGTGGCCGTGGCCAGGCGCTCGCCTGAGCCGCTCCAGAGCGAGCCGATGTGCGTGCCTGTATTGGCCTGGCTCTTGTAGAACCTCACGCCCGTGACGAAACCATCCACAGTTGGCGAGAAGCGCAGTCCCAGTTCATAGGCCCCGGCGTCGCCGGAGTCCTGGATGGCAGGGACAGTCTGGCCGAAGACGCTGTAGGGGCCGGTAATGGTGAGGTTCCGGGTGGAAGCGGCACCAATGTTGGCGCTGTCATCGATGGCCCGGACCTGGACAGTGGCCGCTGAGAGGCCTTTCTGGATGTAGGTGTAGGTCCAGTTCTGCTTGCCTTGGGCAGGGTGCCACGTAGTGCCACCGTCCGTTGACACCTCGACGCCGGCCACGACGCCGCCGCTGTCTGAGGCAGTACCGGAAACGGTAACGCTTGTTCCGTGGGCAATGGAGGCAGCGTTGGCGGGTGCGGCAATGGAGACGGTTGGCCCGGTTCGATCCGTGCTGGCCGTTGCGGCGACGATGCCCGCTGCCCGTGTAGCGGGTTGGGCACCCATGTCGGCCAGCAGGTTCGCTTGGGCCTGCCGCATCCGGGGATCGGCCGCTGCGCCATCGCCGTCGTGTTCCTGGTCCAGGCCCCAGGTCCATTGGACGCTGCCGGCTGAGAACACCAAGGCGCCGCTGGGGGCACGGTAGAGAGTCAGATGATGTGTTGTGCGGCCCGGCTTGACCGTGTTGCCGAAGTCCTGCAGGTACTGGTCAACGTCCCCTACTGTGGTGGACAGCTGGATCAGGCCCGCTGGCCGGAATCCATTGTCCAGGTCCTCGTTGGATTCATATCCGATGGTGTGGGGGGCCAAAGCCGCCGAGGAACCTGCCGGCAGCGACGTCAGGGATGTATTACGCCACAGCCTCGTCTTCCCTTCCTCGGCCGAGACGGTCACGGGCAGGTCAGTGTAGTTGGACATGTAGAGAGTTCCGGTAAGCCCGTTCTCCGGTAAGCCCGCGCCAGCGCTTTGCGATGCAAACCGCGGGTCACGCCACGTGCCGGTCCACTGGGTACTGGGGTCGCTCTTGGTGTTGGCCCACGTCTCCTTGTAGCAGGTCAAAGTGCGGCCGGCGCCGCCATCAACCGTGGACGCCTCGAAACGCGTGTGCCAGTACATCTCATTGCCGGAGAGGAACTGCAGGTTTACGCCCGCGTCCCTGGCTGCGGTGACGGCAGCGCGTTGCGGGCCGGACCAGTACTCATCATGGCCCACCGACAGGAAGACCTTGTGATTAAGCAACTGGGCGCCGCTGCGGTCGGTATCCAAGCCACTTATGTAGCTGACGTCGTAGCCATTCTGTTCCAGGAAGCGAACCATCGGATACTCGTTGGCGAAGTAGAAGTCCCGTCCGCCGATCCCGCCACGGGTGTCCATGGGACGGTTGTAACTGAGTTTGTAGGCTCTGCCGTTGGCCGCGCCCTGGTAGAAGTTGGAGCCGCCGTAACCGTTGTACGCCTGCCATGTTGTGTCGGAGGTCTGGAAGACGACGTCGGAATGGTTGCCATCGTTTCGGACAATGAACGTGATGTGGCTCTGGTCTCCGTTGTCAGGCCGCGTCAGGAGAGCTATGTAAATGCCCGAGACAGCCGTCGAGGGAACCTGCCAGGTCGCTGAAACTGCCCAGTTGCCACAGTCATAGAGTTCGGTAGTCAGGTCACTGATGCACTGGGGCTGGTTCTGCCGCAGTACCGACGGCGTCACGTTGGCGATCTTCCGGGCGCCGTTCCCCCCGTACCAGCCTGTGCGGTAGATGGCAATCGTGTAGTTGGAGGCGTTCGTATCGATCTTAAACTTGATGGGCTGCCCGGCGTTGACACTGATCTCCGTGGAAAATCCCTGTATCCCGGCGTCGCCCGCCCCGGCGATATCCCACTCCGACGACGGACTTCCGGGTTTGGAGTTTTCACACACCACAGGATTCATCCCGGGGTCGCAAGGCCCCGCTGCGACGGCCGCCGGTGCAGTTAGAGGCAGCAAAGCTGCAACCATGGCAATCACCAAAGGCAAGAGGAAGCCTTTGAGGACTTGCTGTGGTCGGGTAGCTGAAGGACCGGTCATCAGAACTCCTGGAGTGGTACGCCAATTGCGAATATGGGTCCGCGTCTAGCGCACGGTCCCTGCTTGCCGCTCCCCAGCCAGGGTCAAACCAAGATCTTCAGTTATGGAATACGGGTTCTGCACTTGGCTGATCGTTTCCGAAGATCTGGACCGTATCCAGCCTTAACCCGAGGGACCTTCAGGTCAAAGCCGGATCACCGGAGCGAATCCGCCAAGTAACCCTTGGCAGGAGTGTAGGGGCGCGGCATCCCTGCCGCAAGGCTTTCCCGTTACAGATCCATGGATTTCGGCCAAACGGCAGTAGATTTAGGGAGATACAGCCGCCCCCGAGGGCTGACAACAGGCCATCCAGGAGAACCGAACCGCCTTGCATTTGAAAAGTCTGACTGTCCGCGGATTCAAGTCGTTTGCGTCGGCCACGACGTTCGACTTCGAGCCCGGCGTCACCGCAGTCGTCGGTCCCAACGGTTCGGGCAAGTCCAACGTCGTGGATGCCTTGGCCTGGGTCATGGGGGAGCAAGGCGCCAAGACACTGCGCGGCGGCAAGATGGAAGATGTCATCTTTGCCGGCACGTCCGGCAGGCCTCCTTTGGGACGCGCCCACGTTTCCCTGACCATCGACAACGCGGACAACGCGCTTCCCATTGAGTACAGCGAAGTCACGATTTCCCGCACACTTTTCCGGACCGGAGGCTCCGAATACGCCATCAACGGTGCGCCCTGCCGGCTCCTGGACATCCAGGAGCTTTTGTCCGATTCCGGACTGGGACGCGAGATGCACGTGATAGTCGGCCAAGGCCAGTTGGACCGCGTACTACACGCGACACCTGAAGACCGCCGCGGTTTCATCGAGGAAGCCTCAGGTATCCTCAAGCACCGGCGCCGCAAGGAAAAAACCGTCCGTAAGCTCGAAGCCATGCAGGCCAACCTGGCCCGTCTTGGCGACCTCACCGCAGAGATCCGACGCCAGCTGACACCCTTGGGCAAGCAGGCAGAAATCGCCCGGCGTGCACAAACAGTCCAGTTCGATGTCAGGGACGCCCGCGCCCGGCTCCTCGCCGACGACCTCGTAGCGCTGACATCGAGCCTGGAGCAGGACGTCGCAGACGAAGCCGCCCTCAAGGAACGCCGCCAGGTGGTCGAGGCAGAACTGGGCCACGGCCGGCAACGCCAAGCCGCATTGGAACAGCAGGCAGCGGAAGCAACCCCCCGGCTCAACGCAGCGCGGGACAACTGGTACCAGCTGTCGGCGGGCCGTGAGCGGCTCCGCTCGCTGGGTTCCCTGGCAGCCGAACGTCGCCGGCTGCTGGGCTCCTCGGAAGCTGTACCGGACTCCGGCCGGGACCCCGAACAGCTGGAGCGCCAGGCGGCGAAGGTCCGCGGGGAACAAGCGGCCTTGGAACACGACATCCTCGCCAAGCAGGCCGCCCTCCTGGAAGCAACAGTGGCGAAGGACTCTGCTGAGGCGCTCGCAGCCGCAGAGGACAAACGGCTGACGGCCATGCTAAGGGCAGCTGCCGACCGTCGTGAAGGTCTGGCCAGGCTCGCAGGCCAGGTCGCGGCCGCACGCTCCAGGGCAGAAGCGGCGGAGGCCGAGCGCGGCCGGCTCCGCGAATCACTGGCTGCGGGCAACGAGCGACGCCGCCACGCGCAGAGCGAATTCGCTGCACTCGAATCGCAGGTTGCAGGGGTTGAAGATGGCGAAGAGAGCCTGGACGCCGAGTACGAGAATGCCACTGAGGCTCTGGACTCCGTGCTGGCGGAGATCGAAGAGCTGAAGTCCGCGGAACGGGAAGCACTTCGTCAGCGGGATGCCCTGACCGCGCGCCGCGATGCACTTCTTTTGGGACTGAACCGCAAGGACGGCTCGGAGCGTCTGCTCACTGGCGATGTCCAGGGGATTCTCGGGCCGCTGGCCGGGATGCTGGCCATTGAGCCCGGTTATGAGGCCGCGATAGCAGCCGCGTTGGGCTCGGCATCGGACGCGCTCGTGGTAGGGGACTCCACTGTCGCCGTCGCCGCGATCCAACTGTTGAAAGAGGACGACGCCGGCAGGGCCGCGTTGCTCTTGGCCGACGCCGACCGTGGGGCTGGCGAAGCAGCATCCCCCGTGGAGCTGCCGGGTGGCAGCAGATGGGCAGTGGACGTCCTCAAGGTCACCGAACCAGCTGCCCAGGGTGCCTTGGCCCTGCTGGCCGGGGCCGCCGTCGTCGACGATCCGGCAGGGGCGGCAGCGCTGATTGGTGAACACCCGGAACTCAAGGTGGTCACCCGCACAGGCGACGTCTTCACCTCGCTGACCGCCCATGGCGGTTCAGCCACGGCGCCCTCCCTGCTGGAGATCCAGGCAGCAGTGGACGACGCCGTGGCCGGCCTCCAGGAGGTTACGGCACGGTTGGAGCGTGGACGGTTCGCCCTGGCCGGGGCCGAAGCCCGTCGCGCCGAAGCCCGGGACCGGGCGGATGCGGCCTTGGAAAGGCTGCATGAATCCGATGCCCGCCTTGCTGCCGTAGCAGAGCGCCTGGGCCACTTGAACTCCCTTCTTCGCAGTGCGGTGGGTGAAAGCGAACGCCTGGAGGCATCACTGGCGCGTGCCGAAGCGAACATTGCAGAAGCCCGGTTGGACCTTGAAGTCGCGGCTGAGCGGCTCGCAGCCGCCCAGGAAGCTCCGGACGAGGAACCCTCCACGGATCGGCGGGACGAACTCGCGGCGCAGGCGCGCTTGGCCCGTTCCAACGAAATGGAGGCCCGACTTGCCCTGCGCACGGCAGAAGAACAAGTAGGCGCTGTCGCTGGCCGGGCGGCCTCACTGGAACGCGCAGCGGCTACGGAGCGGCGGGCCCGTGAAGAGGCGGCCCGGCGGGCGCAAAGGCGGCGCGCCCAGGCCCAACGTGCTGGTGCAGTGGTGTCGGCCGTTGAGCAGGCGCTTCGCTTCATCGATATATCAGTGGATCTCGCCGGCCATGAACGCGACCTTGCCGAGCAAGCACGGGAGCAACTGGAGAAAGAACTCTCGGGCGTGCGTTCCGGAAACGATTCGCTGGCAAAGGAACTCGCCGAACTTACCGACTCTGTGCACAAGGACGAGATGGCAAGGACCCAACAGCGTCTTCGAATCGAGGCGTTGGAGGCCCGTTCCATCGAGGAACTCGGACTATCGGCTGAACAGCTCGTTGCAGATTACGGACCCGATCAACCTGTCCCACAGCCGGCTGCCGCAACCACGGACAAATGGGCGGAACTCCGTGCGCCGGTGGACGAAACGGGTGCACCGCTCGTGGAGGGAATTCCCTTCGACCGGGCTGAGCAGGAGAAGAGGCTCAAAAAGGCTGAACGGGAACTGGCTGCACTGGGGAAGGTCAACCCCCTGGCCCTGGAAGAGTTTGCCGCCCTTGAGGAGCGCCACCAGTTCCTCAGTTCGCAACTGGAGGACCTCAAGTCCAGCCGTAAGGACTTGCTGGACATCATCAAGGAAGTGGATAACCGCGTCCAGCAGGTCTTCACCGAAGCCTTTGCCGATACCTCTGCACAGTTTGACCGCGTCTTCGCACGGCTCTTCCCAGGCGGCGAGGGCAGGCTGGTCCTGACGGATCCAAACGACATGTTGACCACTGGCATCGAGGTGGAAGCCAGGCCGGCAGGCAAGAAGATCAAGAGGTTGTCCCTGCTCTCCGGCGGCGAACGGTCACTGACCGCTGTGGCATTGTTGGTGGCGATCTTTAAGGCCAGGCCGTCGCCGTTTTACGTCATGGACGAAGTGGAAGCGGCCTTGGACGACACCAACCTTGGCCGGCTCATCACGATCTTCGAGGAGCTTCGGGAGTCCAGCCAGTTGATCGTCATCACGCACCAGAAGCGCACGATGGAAGTGGCCGACGCCCTCTACGGCGTCACGATGCGTGGCGACGGGGTGTCCACCGTCATCAGCCAACGGCTCGGTGCCGGGGCATAGCTTTATGAGAAGGTAGGGGAGTGAACGATTTCCTACCCATAATTCTGTCCATTGTCGCTGCGCTCGTCGTGGTCGGCGGGCTGGTGCCGGTACTGATGAAGGCCCGGAAGTCCGGTGCCAACTACCCTGGAACGCGGGACGCCAATGACCCTGTTAAGTCATCGGCTGCAGGCAGCGGAACCCTTGTGGAGGACCGGCCGGATGCCGTAACAGCACCTCCTGCCCCTACCTTCGACGAAAGAGTCGAAGGTGCTGATGTTCCGGATGATGCAGCCGGGTTGGAGACTATCGCTGTAGAGACGCCGGCGCCTGTGGAAGGCCGCCTGACCCGCCTTCGCGCCCGTTTGGTGAAATCGAACAATATTCTGGGCAAGGGTCTGCTGGCTCTGCTGTCCGGGGACAAAATCGACGAGAACGTGTGGGACGAGGTTGAGGAGACCCTGCTCCTGGCCGACCTCGGCACCGAGCCCACCATGCAGTTGGTCGATGCCCTCCGGGAACGCGTTAAAGTGCTGGGCACCCGCAGTCCGGAGGATGTCAAAGCCATGCTCCGCGAAGAACTCATCAAGCTCGTGGATCCCACGATGGACCGTTCCCTCAACGTCGAGCGCAAGGGTGACCGACCCGCCGTCGTGCTTGTTGTTGGTGTCAACGGCGTGGGCAAGACCACTACCGTCGGCAAACTGGCGCGCGTGCTCGTGGCCGAGGACAAGGACGTGCTGCTTGGTGCAGCGGACACTTTCCGCGCCGCAGCTGCTGAGCAGTTGGCCACGTGGGGCCAGCGTGTAGGCGTACCCACCGTCAAGTCCGACATCGACGGCGCCGACCCCGCCTCGGTTGCCTACGAAGCCGTCAAAGCGGGCATCGACCAGGAGGTCGACGTCGTCATGGTGGATACCGCTGGCCGCCTGCAGAACAAGACCGGCCTCATGGACGAACTCGGCAAGGTCAAGCGCGTGATCGAGAAACTGGCTGAAGTGGACGAGGTCCTGCTGGTCCTTGACGCCACCACTGGTCAGAACGGCCTGAACCAGGCACGGGTTTTTGCCGAGGTGGTCAACATCACAGGTATTGTGCTGACCAAATTGGATGGCACGGCCAAGGGCGGCATTGTGGTCGCCATCCAGAAGTCGCTGGGTGTGCCTGTCAAGCTCATCGGTCTCGGCGAAGGTCCGGACGACCTCGCGCCGTTCGAAGCGGAGGGCTTTGTGGACGCCCTGCTTAACTAGTTCCCGTTCAACCAAAGTCTCCACGCTGGCTGGCCGGCAGCGGTGGTCCTCAGTGAGGGCAATCGCTGCCTGCCGGTCAGTTTTTGCTTTTAAGGGGTTCCCGCGCCACCAGCCAGCCAGCGGCGGTGAGCAGCAGAACTCCGCCGGTGACAGCGAAGGCGAGCCCGTAGCCGAGGCGGTCGGCGAGGATCCCGGCTACGACGGGGCCGATGATGGCACCGGTGTCTGCGGCCATCTGGAAGACCGCCAGTACTTTGCCGCCGGAGCGTCCCCGGCCTATGACATCAGCGACAGCAGCCTGCTGGGCCGGGCCCAGCAAGCCGGAACCGAAGCCCGCCACAGCGGAAGCCGCGAAAAATGCGGGAAGGTCTGTGGTTAATCCGATGACACCGGTGGCGAGGCCAGTGATGACAAGACCGGGAATGAGCAGGGGCTTCCTGCCCCAGGCATCGGCGAGGCGCCCGGAGAACGTCAAAGCAATGGCATTGCCCACGGCAAAGACGGCCAATGCCCACGCCGCCGTCTCAGGCCGCGACTGAAGCGCCGCGACGGCAAAGAGCGGGATGGTTGCCATCCGGACGCCAAAGGTGACCCAGCCATTTCCGAAGCTGGAAAAGACAGCCGCCCGGTAGGCTGAGTCGGCCAGCGCCTCCTTCAATGTCATGGGCGGAGAGGGGGTGGCATCCTGACCGGGGGTACCCTCGCCGCTAAGCATGGTGCGGACAACCAGCGCCGCGAGGAGCAAAGCTCCCGCATAGGCAAGGAACGGTACCCGAAGGCCGAAGCCTGCCAGGAGGCCACCGACAACCGGCCCCAGGACGCTGCCTATCAGAAAGGCCGATGCGTACGCACCTGATACGCGTCCCCTGCGTTCCGGCGGTGCCAGACGGATGAGCAGCCCCATGGCGGCGACTGTGAACATTACGGAACCCGCTCCGCCAAGGCCCCGGAAAATCAGCAGCTGCCAGTAATTCTGGGCGAACGCACAGGCGGCAGTGGAAACGGCAACGATCAAGAGGCCGGATACGTACACGTTCCGCTCACCGAAGCGTCCGATGAGTGAGCCCCCCGCCGGGGCGAAAACCAATCGCATGAAAGCGAAGATGCTGACAATGACGGCGGCGGCGGTGGCGCCAACGTCGAAGGTGGTGGCGAATTGGGGGAGCACCGGCGCTACAAGCCCGAAGCCCAGCGCAATTAAGAACGCTGCCGCCAACATCACCTTGATGTCGCGGGGCAGCGGTTCCTTCTCCCGCCGGATCCTTGGATCTTCAACGGATCTGGGCGACTCAGTCATGCGGTGCGGGTCCTTCAATTCTGGGTATTTGCGGGGAAGTGTGACGCATGAAACATATCCGTAACAACGGTGATATGCACCATTTACGTTGGGGAGGTTGTTGTAACGAGCCCGCAATGTAAAACCTGCGCAGGCGAAACACGGCGGCACAAAAATCTTAAGCAGGACGCAAAACGGCGTCAGGACGGCGGTTGAACCGCAGATCTAGCAAGAGAGGAACGTGCACCATGGAACTTACCGCAGGTCACGTATGGGTCATGGTGGCGGCGGCACTCGTGCTGTTCATGACTCCCGGTTTGGCATTCTTCTACGGCGGCATGACCCGCGCCAAGGCAGCCCTGAACATGATGATGATGAGCTTCATCTCCATCGGCATCGTGGGTGTGGTCTGGGTGCTGTGGGGCGCGTCGATGAGCTCAGGCGAAGGCTTCATGGAGATCGTGGGCAATCCGTTTGCCACCTTCGGCCTTGAAGGTATCACCACACCCGATGGTTTGATCAAGGTCGGCTACGCGGCCACCTTCGCCATCATCACGGTAGCCCTTATCAGCGGCGCCATCGCAGACCGCGCCAAGTTCGGCGCCTGGAGCCTGTTCGTTCCCGTTTGGGTCACCCTGGTCTACTGCCCGCTTGCCTACATGGTCTGGGGCGGCGGCTTGTTCGGCCCCGAAGGCGCGATCGGCAAGGCCCTTGGCCCGGCCATCGACTTCGCAGGCGGCACCGTGGTGCACATCAACGCCGGTGTTGCAGCACTTGTCCTCGTTCTGATCATCGGTAACCGCCGCGGCTTCGGCAAGGACCCGAACCACCGCCCGCACAACATCCCGTTCGTCATGCTCGGTGCAGCCATCCTCTGGTTCGGCTGGTTCGGCTTCAACGGCGGTGCAGCAGCCACTGCTGAGCAGGCCGGCCTGATCTGGATCAACACTTTGGCGGCCCCCGCCGCAGCCATGATCGCCTGGCTCGTCACCGAACGCATCCGCGATGGCCACCCGACCTCATTGGGTGCAGCTTCCGGTGTGGTCGCCGGCCTGGTTGCCATCACTCCCGCTTGCGCCAATGTCAGCCCGGTGGGTGCCCTTGGACTCGGTGTTGTAGCCGGTGTCGCTTCAGCCCTGGCAGTCGGCCTGAAGTTCCGCTGGGGCTTCGATGACTCCCTGGATGTTGTCGGCGTCCACCTCGTGTCGGGCATCATCGGCACCGTGGCTCTTGGTTTCATCGCCCTTCCTGTCGACGGCGTTGGCGGTGGCCTCTTCTACGGTGGCGGCATGACGCAGATGTGGGCACAGCTCGCAGCTGCCGGCGTCGCAATTGCCTTCTCGGCAATCATGACGGCCATCATTGCCTTCGCAATCCACAAGACCATGGGCTTCCGGGTCTCCACCGAGCAGGAGAGCGTGGGTGTCGACCTCAGCCTCCACGCCGAGACTGCCTACGAGTTCGGCGTCGGTGGCCACGGCGGAAGCTTCCAGCCGCTGCACGACCTTGTTACGGGCAAGTCTGAAGAGAAAGCTGCCGCCGAAGGCAAGGAGAGTGTCCAGGCATGAAGCTCATTACAGCGATCGTCCGCCCGGAAAAGCTCGAAGCAGTCCGGGAAGGCCTGGAAGCGTACGGGGTCCAGGGTTTGACGGTCAGCGCGGCAAGCGGCTACGGCCGGCAGCGCGGCTACACCGAGGTGTACCGCGGCGCCGAGTACAACGTGGACCTGCTGCCCAAGATCCGCATCGAGGTTCTTGCCACGGACGAGCAGGCAGATGACATCCTGGATGTCCTCATCGCCAGCTCCAACACAGGACGTGCCGGAGACGGCAAGGTCTGGACCGTGGATGTTTACGAAGCAGTTCGGGTTCGGACCGGTGAGCGCGGCTCAGCCGCCATCTAGGTCCTGAAACCAGGTTCATACACAAGGCGGGCCGGGTACCAGTAAAGGTACCCGGCCCGCCTTCTGCGTCCCCGGCCTGCTGAAGCAACGCGGGGTCACTTACGGCCCGTGGTGAGGCCATTTATGGGCCCTAAGTGACCCCGCGTTGCGTTAAGGCGCGACGGCGGTAGGCCAGTCCGCGGGTCCGGTGCTACCGGCGTCGTACTCATCCAACGGGACGGCGCCCCGCTCCCATGCCCGGAGGACCGGCTCTATGATTCGCCAGCAATCCTCGGCGGTGTCGCCCCGGACTGAAAGCAGGGGATCGCCGGTGACGATGCCCTCAAGGACTTCGCCGTATGGCAACATGCCCGGCTCGTTGAGCTCGGTCACGAGGCTGGCGCGGTCCAAGGTGAAGATGTCCCCGGGGCCGTTCACATCGACGTCGAGTTGGAGCACATCCGGACCGAATCCAATCCGCAGCTGGTTGGGGGAGTCCACGCCGGAGAACCCCGTGGGCAGGTGCGGTACGGGACGGAAAGTGATCACCGCTTCCTTCCGCCGGCGCCCTATGGCTTTACCGGAGCGCAAAAGGAAGGGAACGCCCTTCCAACGCCAGTTATCGATGTCCACCCGCACCTCGGCAAGCGTTTCGGTATTGCGGGCAGGATCAACGCCTTCCTCGGCGGTGTAGTCCGGCACTGTCCGTTCGCCGAGGGTTCCTGCCGCATAGCGTGCCCGCCGGGTTGACTCGCGGTAAGGGGCCTTGACGCTGCTGGCCCTCAAGACCGTGGCCACGGCATCACGGAGATCACGTTCATCGATGCTGGCTGGTGCATCGATCGCGATAAACGCCATGATGTGCAGCAAATGGCTTTGGATCATGTCACGCAAGGCACCAGCGCCGTCGTAGTAGCGGGCCCGTCCTTCAAGTGCCAGGTCCTCGTCGAAGACGATTTCCACCTTTTCGATGTGGTCGCGGTTCCACACTGGCTCAAGGAACCGGTTGGCAAAGCGCAAGCCAAGGATGTTCAGGACTGTGGCCTTGCCCAGGAAGTGGTCAACGCGATGGATGTGGTCCTCCGGGACCAGCGTGGCCAGCGTTTGGTTGAGTTCGCGTGCAGATTCACTGCCCGAGCCGAAGGGCTTTTCCAACACCAGGCGCGTGCCGGCTGGCAATTGCCCGCGCCGCAGGACCTCGCATGCCTTCTGGCTAACGTGGGGCGGCAGGGCGAAGTAGATGGCGATGGGTCCCTCCAAGCGTGCCAGGAGGTCTGCCAGCGGGCCGTCGGCCGTGACGTCCAACTGGTGGTACTCGGTGGATTCGGCCACGTTTGCCAAGGCATTACGCCCGCCCGCATCGGCTGCCTTTGACGCAGCCGCAAATGCTCCAGTGACCCTCTCCTGCCATTGTTCCGGCGACCAGGGGTCGGACCCCGCGCCCACCAGCCGCAAACCTGGCGCCCTGCCCGTGGCGATAAGCCCTGCAAGTCCGGGGAGGAGCAGCCTTCCCGTAAGGTCCCCGGATGCGCCGAGGATGAGCAACGTTTTCACAGTTGTTTTGCTGGTCACTGTGCCAGCATGCCATCTTGCAGGTGCGACTTGGTACCCTAGATAGTCGAGTCCCCTGATTGGCGCAGATTTGTTGGGGTTGAGGCAAATTTGTTGGGGCAGGATTAAGTCAAGACTCTGGCGTGCCGCATTGGCCGCCAATCGCAGACCATCGAAAGAAGTGCACGGCGCGTGTTCAATTCACTCTCTGACCGGTTGACAGCAACCTTCAAGAACCTCCGTGGCAAGGGCCGCCTCTCCGAGGCTGATGTCGATGCCACCGTCCGGGAGATCCGCCGCGCCCTGTTGGACGCGGATGTTGCCGTTTCGGTGGTCCGCGAATTTACCTCGCGGATCCGCGAGCGGGCTCTGGGTGCTGAGGTGTCGGGTGCGCTGAACCCGAGCCAGCAGATCGTCAAGATTGTCAACGAGGAACTCGTTGAGATCCTCGGCGGTGAAACCCGGCGTATCCGGATGGCCAAGACCGGCCCCACTATCATCATGCTTGCCGGCCTCCAGGGTGCCGGTAAGACCACCCTTGCCGGCAAGCTCGCCAAGTGGCTGAAGGCCCAAGGCCACAGCCCCATCCTCGTAGCTTGCGACCTCCAACGGCCCAACGCCGTGACGCAGCTCCAGGTTGTCGGCCAGCGGGCAGGCGTTCCTGTCTTTGCGCCTCACCCCGGAGCCACCTCGGAGTTGGAGCACCCGGCCGGTGACCCGGTGGCGGTTGCCAGCGCCGGTGTGGCGGAAGCACGCCAGAAGCTGCACGACGTCGTGATCGTTGACACCGCCGGACGCCTTGGCGTCGACGCCGAGATGATGGACCAGGCACGCCGGATCCGCCAGGCGATCATCCCGAACGAAGTGCTCTTCGTGATCGACTCCATGATCGGCCAGGATGCCGTCAACACGGCCATGGCGTTCGACAACGGCGTTAACTTCACCGGCATCGTGCTGTCCAAGCTCGACGGCGATGCCCGCGGTGGTGCCGCACTTTCGGTTGCGTCCGTCACGGGTAAGCCGGTCATGTTCGCGTCCACCGGTGAAGGTCTGGACGACTTCGAGCTCTTCCACCCGGACCGTATGGCGTCGCGCATCCTGGACATGGGTGACGTCCTGACCTTGATCGAACAGGCTGAAAAGGCCTGGGACAAGGACGAAGCTGCCCGGATGGCGAAGAAGTTCGCCGACCAGGAAGACTTCACCCTGGACGATTTCCTGGCCCAGATGCAGCAGATCCGCAACATGGGTTCCATGAAGAAGATGCTCATGATGATGCCGGGTGCCCAAAACATCCGCCAGCAACTGGAGAACTTCGACGAACGCGAAATCGATCGCGTCGAGGCGATCGTCAGGTCCATGACGCCGCACGAGCGCGTGGCTCCCAAAATCATCAACGGCTCCCGCCGGGCCCGCATAGCAAAGGGTTCAGGTGTGCACGTCTCCGAGGTCAACGGCCTCCTGGAGCGCTTCGCCCAGGCCCAGAAAATGATGAAGAAGATGGCCCAGGGCGGCATGCCCGGTATGCCGGGCATGCCTGGAATGGGTGGCCCCGGTGGCGGCCGCAAGGGTGCCAAGAACGCTCCTAAGAAGAAGGCGCGCTCCGGCAACCCGGCAAAGGCAGCCCAGGAACTCCGGGAGGCCGAAGCCAAACGTGCCAACGCGGCCTCGGCAGCTCCTACAGGAGCGGCGTTCGGTCAGGGCGCTGCGGACTTCGATCCGTCCACGCTGAACCTCCCCAAGGGCTTCGAGAAGTTCCTGGGCAAGTAACCCGGAACCTCCGACTCAACACTGTGACAGTTGGCGCCGTTATGAATGCACATAACGGCGCCAACTGTTTTTGGGCAGCGATGTCAGGGCTCTGGACTAGGGTGAATCCATGCACAAGCAGCGCGTAGTCTTCGTCCACGGTCTGGGGAGCTTTGGCGCCTCGGCATGGCCCAGGCAGCACGGCATGGCCCTGTCATATGACGCACTTTTCCTCCGCCGGCACGGCTTCGATCCCGTCGCTGAACCCCTGGAATCGGACGTCGCTGCGGATATCGGCATCGTCGTTGCTTCGCTGGAGGACGCCGGGGGCGGGCACGTCGTGGCGCATGAGCAAGGTGCAATCTCTGCCATGCTCGCAGCAGTTGAACGCCCGGACCTGGTGCACTCACTGACACTGGTTGAACCGGCTTGTTTATCCTTGACCGCCGAGCTGCCGGCCACCACATTCCATCGTTCGCTCATGGAGCCGTTGTTTGACGTGCGGAACCAGGTTCAGGATGCCGACTACGAACGCGAGTACTTCAGGCGTGCATTTTCGGCCGAAGCCAGTGGGCTGGACACACCCGAAGCCCGCCGTTCCGCACGTCGCCTCCGGCTTCAGGCGCCTCCTTGGGAGGCGCCCCTGCACATCGTTCCCGGCGTGCCTACCCTCGTCCTTACGGGCGGGTGGGAGCCCCTGTACGAAGAAATCGCCGGGTACCTGGAGGACACCGGTGCCCTCCGCCGCGTAGCAGCTGGAGGGCACCGGCCCCAGGACTCGGTGGATGGCGACCGGATTATTCGCTCATTTGTGGCCGAGGTTGTCCGGACGAGGTCAGTTAAGGTTTCCTGACGCTCCGGCCGCGTGGGTAGAGGGGAGCTGCAGCTCAGGCAGGTACACCTTGCCACCTGAAGCCAGGAATTCTTCGCTCTTTTCCCGCATGCCGTCGTATATCCCCGCAATAGCTGCCTGCGCGTCGGCCGAACCGAACTCGTCCCTGATGTCCTGGCTGATACGCATCGAGCAGAATTTGGGTCCGCACATCGAGCAGAAGTGTGCGGTCTTCGCCGGTTCCGCTGGCAGTGTTTCGTCGTGGAATGCCTCGGCGGTGACAGGGTCCAGGGACAGTGCGAACTGGTCCCGCCAACGGAACTCGAACCTGGCCTTGGAGAGAGCATCGTCGCGTTCGTTTGCGCCGGGGTGTCCCTTGGCGAGGTCCGCCGCGTGCGCTGCGATCTTGTACGTGATCACACCGGTCTTCACATCGTCCTTGTTTGGCAGCCCCAGGTGCTCCTTGGGAGTCACGTAGCAGAGCATGGCGGTGCCGTAGCGGGCGATTTCTGTGGCACCGATTGCCGAGGTGATGTGGTCATAGCCGGGAGCAACGTCCGTGACCAGCGGTCCCAACGTATAGAAGGGGGCACCTTTGCAGAGTTCCTGTTGGCGCTCCACATTCTCGCGGACCAAGTGGAAGGGAATATGCCCGGGTCCTTCAACCATTACCTGGACATCAAATTCCCATGCCCGCTGGGTCAGTTCGGCGAGCGTGTCCAACTCGGCGAACTGGGCGGCGTCATTGGCATCTGCCGTGGCGCCCGGGCGCAGCCCGTCACCGAGGGAGAAGGCGACATCGTACTTGGCGAAGATTTCGCACAGCTCATCGAAGTGCGTGTAGAGGAAGTTTTCCTGGTGGTGCGCCAGGCACCAACCCGCCATGATCGAACCGCCGCGGGACACGATGCCGGTGACGCGGTTGGCTGTCAGCGGCACGTACCGAAGCAGCACGCCGGCGTGGATGGTCATGTAGTCCACACCCTGCTCGCACTGCTCGATCACGGTGTCGCGGAAGATCTCCCACGTGAGTTTATTGGCCTCGCCGTTGACCTTTTCCAGGGCCTGGTAGATCGGGACAGTTCCTATGGGCACGGGGGAGTTGCGGATGATCCACTCACGCGTGGTGTGGATGTCATCGCCGGTGGACAGGTCCATAACGGTGTCGGCACCCCATTGGGTGGCCCACTGCAGCTTGTCTACCTCTTCGGCAATGGAGCTCGTGACGGCGGAGTTGCCGATGTTGGCATTGATCTTGACCAGGAATGCCTTGCCGATGATCATCGGCTCGGATTCCGGGTGGTTGATGTTGTTGGGAATGATGGCCCGGCCTGCGGCGACTTCACTCCTGACGAGTTCAACTTCGCAGTTCTCACGCAACGCCACGAACTGCATTTCAGGCGTGATGATGCCCTTCCTGGCGTAGTGCATCTGGGTGACGGTCTTGCCTTCGACGGCGCGGCGGGGCACCGGCTGCGCGCCCTTCCACTCAGCTGACGCTGCGCCTCGGCGGACGGCCGACTTGCCGTCGTCGAGCAGGTTCCGTTCGCGGCCGGAGTAGGCTTCCGTGTCGCCCCGGCCCTCAATCCATGCGGCCCGGAAGGGCTCCAGGCCCACTACGGGATCACTGCCGGGCCCCGCGGTCCGGTACACCTGCAGCGGAGCGTTTGCCTCACCGTTTGGGGACGGTTCAAGCGCGATTTCCGTGACGGGGACGCGAATGCCGTTGGCGGGGTCTTCCAGCCAGGCCAGCGAATGGGACTTCAGCGACTGCGTGACGGTTTCAGCCGCCTTTTCGCTGGTGTTGGCCTGGTTTTCGGCAGGGCTGTGCTGTGTTTCGGTGGTGCTCAAAGGATTACTCACTTCCTTCGCCGGCATTACCCGGACAGGTTCAACGGTCGCAGACTGCTTCAGTCCGATCTCAGCCCCTGCAGGGGCCCCCGTGTGGTCGTAGACGAAGCTACCACAGCTCCGATCCGGGGCCCAGTCATGATCCAAACGCAGACCCGTTGGTAAACCTGTGTCATGCAGGGCAGATTAGGCTTTTGCCATGGCCAACATCATCGAATTCACCGGTCCTGTGCTTGTTGCAGGAGACGACCAACGGCACGGGCTGTGGTCCGTTGATGGCAACCTGACGTTCGAACGTCCCGTTGCCGCACCCGATTCCATACTGGAGGGATGGGTCCTCCCTGGGTTTGTGGACGCCCATTGCCACATTGGACTTGGCGTCGGCGGGGCAGTTGATGAGCAGACAACCCTTGCCCAGGCCCAAGCCGACCTGAAAGCCGGCACGTTGATGATCCGTGACGCCGGCTCGCCAAGCGATACACGCTGGGTTCAGCGGCGGGAGGATCTCCCACGGCTGCTTCGTGCCGGGCGCCACATCGCCCGGAGCCGGCGTTACCTGCGTGGATTGGGTCACGAAGTGGAGCCCGGCGAACTCGTGGAAACAGTCCGCAAGGAAGCCCGGGATGGGGACGGTTGGGTGAAACTCGTGGGCGACTGGATCGATCGCGGTGCCGGCGACCTCGCGGTTTCCTTCCCTCGGAACGTGGTGCGGGATGCGATTGCTGCCGCCCACGACGAAGGGGCCAGGGTGACGGCCCACTGCTTCGCTGAAGACACTATTGATGACATGCTCGACGCCGGGATTGACTGCATTGAGCACGCCACCGGCCTTTTGCCCCGGCACATTCCCCGCCTGGTGGAGCAGTCTGTCCCGATTGTTCCTACGTTGGTAAACATCGCGACTTTTCCGGATATCGCAGTCCAGGCCGCACCTAAGTTTCCGGTCTACGCCGAGCACATGACCCGGCTCTGGGAGCGACGACGTGAACGGGTGCTCGAGGCCTTTGAAGCCGGTGTTCGCATCTACGCGGGAACGGACGCAGGGAGTGTGATCAAGCACGGCAGGATCGCTGATGAAATGCAGGAACTTTACGACGCCGGCCTGCCAGCCACTGCCGTACTGGACGCCGCCACGTGGGGCGCACGGGAGTGGCTGGGAGCCGAGGCCATCAGCGAAGGGACAAGTGCCGACGTCGTGCTGTGCCGGGATGATCCCAGGGAGAACCTCGCAACTGTGGCAAGCCTGAACCATGTAGTCCTTCGCGGGGAAGTGGTCTACTAGGAATAAATTGAAGCTTCAAGTAATTTAGATAGGTAGAACGTGCCGAAGGGCGGCCACCTATGAACCGGGAGCTTCACATGACGACGACATCCAACCAGGATCTCCTTCCTGCCGAACTCACCATGGGCACGGTCATGCTCAAGGTCGGCGATATGAAGGTCATGAGTGACTACTATCAGCGGGCCTTGGGCTTGGAGATCGTGGCCGAGCAGGATGGCGGGCTGTACCTGGGACGACTGGGCAAGCCTGTAGTCCACCTCGCTCCCGCGGCCGGCCTGCAGATTCCAGGCCGTGGGGAAGCGGGGCTTTTCCATACCGCCATCCTGTTCCAGGACCAGCCTTCCCTGGCAGCCACCATCGCCACGGCGGCACAGTACGAACCGCGCGCCTTTGTGGGCAGCGCCGACCATTTGGTGAGTGAAGCGTTCTACTTCACCGATCCGGAAGGCAACGGCATCGAGCTCTACTACGACAAGCCGCGCGATGTCTGGCAGTGGGATGGCAAGAATGTGGTGATGGACAATGTTGCCTTGCCGCCGCAGCGTTTCCTCCAGCAGCACTTGAGCGAGGCTGCCGTGACTGGCCAGCGGGAAGCCGCTGCCGGCGTCGGGCACGTGCACCTTCAGGTAGGTGACGTGCAGACCGCCCAGGATTTTTATGTGGACACGCTGGGTTTTGAGAGGACTGCGGGCTGGCATGGGCAGGCGTTGTTTGTTTCTGCGGGCGGCTACCACCACCATATGGCGATGAACGTATGGAACAGCCGGGGGGCCGGGCCCCGCAGGGATACGCTGGGCCTGGGCGAAGTCCTGATCGAGGTTCCATCTGCCGAGGATGTCGCCGCACTGGCTGACCGGCTGAAAGTTGCGTCCGTGGCGAACCACCATACGGGCCTGGAGTTGCAGTTCGAAGACCCCTGGCGCAACAATCTGAGCGTGGCAGTTCGCTAAGCAACCTCCCACTGCCTTTTCGAGGGCATGGGCCGGGACTGCACTAGGCTGGGTCTTGACGGTATTCGCCCCCCGGGCCCTTGCCGCCGCCCCGTCAGCACGAACGAATGAGAGCACTCTCCATGGGCTTTGCCGAAATTTTTGTAGCCACCCACGATGAAGCCCTCAAGAGGGCGGCTGCCCTGGACCGGGGCGCCGACGTTACCGGTCCCGCCGTCAGGATTGATGGCATCACCGACTTTGAGGTCGAGCAACTGGGTGACCTTGCCGGCAAAGCCGTTCATGCTGCCGGCGCAGACTACGAACTGGCGTTGGTGGACGTCACCAGCGACGCACTCCTTGGTGTTCCAGAGGCGATGGTGAGGGCGCTTGCCGAGCTGCTGACGTACGAAAGCGAAGGCGACGGGAACGTTCTTGACGACGTCGCTGCGGCCTGGGCAGCGCAGGAAGACATGCCTTTTGGCGCGGACGAATCGCGTCGGTACGTGCAGCAGTTGGCCTCCTTGGCTACTGACGTGGAAAAAGCGGAGCGGTCAGGGCTCTACGTCTGGTCTGTCTGACCGTTGGGGCCGGGAGTGGCGAAAGTCGTAATTACTTCCCGCATCTGGCACAATGGTCAGGTACTTGATTGGCACGGCCCCTCTCTCCGTGCCCAAATCTTGTCCTTTCGAACCCCCAAGTATGGCCCGCCCCACGGGTGCAGAACGTCGGGTTCAACCCCGTTTCAGAAACAGGAGTGACCACAAAAGTGGCCGTAAAGATTCGCCTTAAGCGCTTCGGTAAGATGCGCGCACCGTACTACCGCATTGTCGTCATGGATGCCCGCGCCAAGCGCGATGGCCGTGCCATTGAAGAAATCGGCAAGTACCACCCCACCGAAGAGCCGTCGTACATCGAAGTCGCTTCCGAGCGCGCCCAGTACTGGCTTTCCGTTGGCGCCCAGCCGACCGAGCAGGTTGCCGCGATCCTTAAGATCACCGGTGACTGGCAGAAGTTCAAGGGCCTGCCGGGCCAGGAAGGCACCCTGAAGACCAAAGCTCCGAAGGAAGCCTTCGTAGCCCCGGAGAAGGGTTCCGTCATCATTCCGGAAGCCATCACCAAGAAGGCCAAGAAGGACGAAGCTGAAGCTCCGGCCGAGGCTGAAGCAGAGACCACCGAGGCTGAGTAAATTGCTGGCAGAAGCGCTCGAGCACTTGGTCCGTGGGATCGTTGACAGCCCTGAGGATGTCAAGGTCAGTGCCAGGAACAACCGCCGCGGGGAATCCCTTGAGGTGCGTGTTCACCAGGAGGACCTCGGACGGGTGATCGGCCGTCAGGGACGTACCGCACGCGCATTGCGCACTGTGGTTGCAGCCCTGGCAGGTGGCGAGCAGGTCAGGGTCGACGTCGTCGACACCGATCGTCGCCGGTAACGCGCTCAGCAATACTTGTCTTAGATCCGGCCCCTTCACCGAATATGGTGGAGGGGCCGGATTGCTTTATCGATCATTTCACTTCCGCTGCTGCCCGGCAGCGCGGGCACAACGAGAATTCAGAGGAACCCATGCAGCTCCAGGTGGCCCGGATCGGCAAACCCCATGGCATACGCGGCGAGGTGACGGTGCAAGTGCTCACCGACGCCCCCTCCGAGCGCTTCGTCGCTGGAACCGAATTCGTCGTCGAGCCGGCCTCTGCGGGCCCGCTGACCATCCGAAGCGCCAGATGGAACAAAGACATCCTCCTGCTGGGCTTCGAAGAGATTGCAGATCGCAACGCCGCCGAGGCCATCCGTGGTGCGAAGCTTTTCATCGAAACCGAAGAACTCGATGACGAAGACGACGAAGGCTGGTATGAGCACGAACTCGTAGGGTTGGAGGCGCGGGTTGGCTCACAGGTTGTGGGCAAAGTTGCCGCTCTGACCACACTGCCGGTCCAGGACCTGTTGACCATTAAGACGGAGGAAGGGAAGGAAATCCTGGTTCCCTTCGTCGATGAGATCGTGCCTGAGGTCAACATCGAGGACGGCTTCATTCTCATCACACCGCCTGCTGGTCTCTTCGAAATCAACGATGACACGGCCGGGGAGTCCAGGGACGGCGCCGGGGATGATGCCTGAATGAGGATCGATGTCGTCAGCATCTTCCCTGAGTACCTTGCCCCGCTTGAACTTTCGCTGATAGGCAAGGCACGCCAGGATGGGCTCCTGGAACTTAACGTCCACGACCTCCGGACGTTCACCACTGACAAGCACCGGACCGTGGACGACACTCCTTACGGGGGCGGCGCCGGCATGGTGATGAAGCCCGAGCCGTGGGCGCAGGCGCTCGAGTCGGTCGCCGCGGTTCGTGAGGGCACCAAGCCTGTGCTGATCGTGCCTTCGCCGGCAGGGGAAAGGTTCACCCAGGCCCTTGCCTATGAGCTCGCCGAAGAGGAACAGCTGGTCTTTGCCTGCGGGCGGTACGAGGGAATTGACGAGCGCGTCATCGACTGGGCCCACGAGCATTTCACAGTGCGGCCTGTCAGCCTTGGCGACTACGTACTCAATGGCGGCGAAGTTGCTGTCCTGGCCATGGTGGAAGCCATCGGTCGTTTGCTTCCAGGCGTGGTGGGCAATCCCGAATCGCTCGTTGAAGAATCCCACTCGGACGGCCTGCTGGAGTATCCGGTGTATACCAAGCCGTCCTCATGGCGGGACCACGAAGTGCCTCCGGTCCTGCTCAGCGGCAATCACGGAAAAATCGCGCAGTGGCGGCGTCACGAACAGTTCCGTCGCACTGCCGAGCGCCGTCCGGACCTCCTTGACCACTTCGACGCCGGTCAGTTGAGTCGTGCGGACCGCAACGCACTCGCGGACCTGGGTTACGACGTCGTGGATGGTCGCCTGCGCCGCCGCACGGAAAGCAATGCGACATAGCGGACCCGCTGCCCGCCCCCGGGCATTGCGAGTCAGCATAGTTGGCCCGATGCCGGGGCGTGTGGCAGAATTAACCCTTGTGTCTGCTGGGCCAGCACCTGCCACAGGGGGAGCGAAGCCAACAGCCGGACAACCCGGTGCCGCCAATCAGTGGCGGAATCGGACACTAAGAAACTTCGGCGGAGATTTCCGGTTGGCTTTGTGCCGCGGGCTTGTCCGCCGTAACCCAAAGTGGATGACCTGTGGCGTTCACCAGGAGTGGATTAATGCATATCCTCGATAGCGTAGATGCAGCCTCGCTGCGTAACGATGTTCCCGAGTTCCGCGCGGGTGACACCCTCAAGGTTCACGTCAACATCATCGAAGGCAAGAACTCCCGTGTCCAGGTATTCCAGGGCTTCGTCCTGGGCCGCCAGGGTGACGGCGTTCGTGAAACCTTCACCGTGCGCAAGGTTTCCTTCGGCGTCGGCGTAGAGCGTACCTTCCCGGTACACTCCCCGATCATCGACAAGATCGAGGTCGTCACCAAGGGTGACGTCCGTCGTGCCAAGCTTTACTACATGCGCGCACTGCGCGGTAAGGCTGCGAAGATCAAGGAAAAGCGCGACTTCGCGAAGTAAGTCCACGACTTACGCAACGGGTCCAGGATCCGTGCCCGGTTTGTTCCGGAGCAATCCGCAACGCAACAGGGATACGAGTCATGGACACATCAGAACGCCAGCCCCGGAAACAGGGCTGGCGTTTTGTTTTGCTGGCATTGGTCCTTGCCGTCGCAATCAGTGGCCTGGTCCGCTCTTTGTGGATCGACGTCTACTACATTCCTTCCGAGTCCATGGAGCCGTTGCTGGGCACGGGGGACAGGATCCTGGTTTCGCGGACGGCGTTCACCGCCGGGCCCATCCAGCGTGGAGACGTGGTTGTCTTTGATGGGCGTGGGTCGTTCGCCCCGCTCAGCAGCGGTAAGGGTCCCCTTGTTGATGCGGCTGCTGCAGCAAGCCAGTGGTTCGGGCTCACGGGAAGCGACACCACATATGTGAAGCGGGTTATTGGGGTTCCGGGTGACCACGTTCAGTGCTGCTCCCCCGACGGCCGCCTCACAGTGAACGGTCAGGTACTTGAGGAACCCTATGTTTATCCCGGAGACGAACCCAGCAAACAGAAGTTCGACGTCGTAGTCCCCGAGGGCCGGCTCTGGCTGATGGGCGACCACCGATCCCGCTCTGCTGATTCCCGCGGACTGCTGGGAGCGCCCGGTGGGGGAATGGTCCCGCTTGACCGGGTGATCGGCAGACCGGTCCAGATTATCTGGCCCCTTGATAGATTTGCAGAGGTGCCTCGCTCCGCGCAGGCCGAACCATCAAAGAACGGACAATAAATGCCGGACAAAGTTCCCGAGAATCCCGAGCGGCACGACGACGACGCGCGGCTCTCGGACGGAACGGCTGGCGTGGCCGGAGTGGCTGAGCCCAGCCCGGTCGCTGACGCTGCTGACGATACCGGCAACAAATCCGAAGAGGGCGAAAAGCCCCACAGGACCCCTGTCCTTGGATGGCTGAAGGAAATCGTCACGGTCGTGGCCATTGCCATAGTGCTCTCCTTCCTTATCAAGACCTTCCTTTTCCGGGCGTTCTACATTCCTTCTGAATCCATGGAAAGCACCTTGGACGTGAATGACCGCATCTTCATCAATCTGCTGGTGCCGGAGCCCTTCGCCTTGGAACGGGGCGACGTCGTGGTTTTCAAGGATTCGCAAGGTTGGCTGCCCGCAGTTCTCAAGAAACCGGCGGGACCCCTTGATTGGGTAGGCGACACTTTGGAATTCGTCGGGTTGGCAGCCGACGACAATGAGCAGCACCTGGTCAAGCGCGTGATTGGGCTTCCGGGCGATCATGTTTCCTGCTGTGACGCGCAGGGTCGGGTCAGCATCAATGGCAAGCCAGTGGACGAAACATACATCAATCCCGCGGAAGTGCCCCAGCCCAACCCGTTTGACATCGTCGTTCCAGAGGGCAAAGTCTGGGTGATGGGAGACAACCGCAACCACTCGGCCGATTCCCGGGCGCACCAGGAAGTCAATGGTGGTTTCATTAATATCGAGGACGTTGAAGGCAAGGCCACGGTCATCGCCTGGCCCGTCAACCGGTGGACGGTGCTGGACAATTACCCGGATGTCTTCAAGAACGTTCCCGCGGCCACGTCAGGAAAGTAACGGCCATGGGAAGCACCCGGCTGAAAACCAAGACACCGACCGACGTTCCAACCCTGGACGTCGAGCGTTCCTTCCTGTCTCCCCGGGTTCGACTGCTGGCAGGTGTGGACGAGGTTGGCAGGGGAGCCCTGGCTGGCCCCGTGAGTGTGGGAATCGCAGTGGTCAATCTTCAGGACCACGCCCTTCTGGCCGATGTCAGGGACAGCAAATTGCTCAAGCCCGAGGATCGCGACAGGTTGGAGCCTTTGGTCCGTGACTGGGCTGTAGCGTCCGCAGTTGGACATGCGTCCGCCCGCGAAATCGATGAGGTGGGTATCATAGCTGCCCTGCGCCTGGCGGGAACGCGGGCGTGGTGTGAGATTCTGGCCGGTGGCATCACGCCCGACGTCGTGTTGTTGGACGGCAGCCACAACTGGCTTTCTCCGGAAGTTCAAGCTTCACTGTTCGACACCGCACCCACAGGACCCTGGTGTGAAGCTCCGGTCCACACGAAGGTAAAGGCAGACATGAGCTGTCTCAGCGTGGCTGCTGCCAGTGTTTTGGCAAAAGTAGCTCGCGATCGGATCATGGTTGATCTCCACTCTGAAGTACCGGCGTACGGCTGGAACGAAAACAAGGGTTACGCCACCGCAGCCCATCGCGAAGTGATCAGGCTGCAGGGTCCCAGTGCCTATCACCGGACAAGCTGGAACCTCACCGGGCCGGACGTTGTCTGACTGCTTGCTTGGCAGCGTGTGTCCTGCTGATGGCGTCCGGTGCGCGGCAGATGGTGCAAGATGGAACTATGAGCGCCGAGGACCTTGAGAACTATGAAACCGACATGGAGCTGCAGCTCTACCGTGAATACCGGGACGTTGTCGGTTTGTTCAGCTACGTTGTCGAAACTGAGCGGCGTTTCTACCTGGCCAACCATGTTGATTTGCAAGCCCGCAGCGCAGACGGCGAAGTCTATTTCGATCTAACCCTGCAGGATGCCTGGGTTTGGGATGTTTATCGTTCAGCCCGCTTCGTGAAAAATGTCCGGGTCATAACGTTCAAGGACGTCAACGTCGAGGAACTTCCACGCAATGAAGACCTTGCGTTGCCCAAGGATGGAGGCCTGGGAGATCTGGGCGATCTCGGGAATTAGCCCCGCTTCCGCATAACTCTTCCTCCACAAGACGGTGATGTGACGGGTTTACCCACATAGCGCCGGGACTGTCTGTCACCGACCGCTGCCAGCGTGAAAGCTGGGTAGCGGAGGTGGTGCTCATGAGGGCAAAAGACATTCTTGGCCGTAACGGTGAGGCTTTGGCCGCAGGATTCCTGGAAGGCCAGGGCATGCGGATCGTCGATCGAAATTGGCGGTGCGCCGACGGTGAAATCGACATCGTGGCGCTGGAGGGCGACACCCTGGTGGTCGCGGAGGTAAAGACCCGCAGCAGCCTGGATTACGGACATCCGTTTGAAGCCGTGGGTCCAGCCAAGCTGGCACGCCTGCACCGGCTCGCGTCATCGTGGTGTCGGGAACATGAACTGAATGCTCCGCAAAGACGTGTGGACGTGGTGTCGGTCATCCATGACGGCATTGGAGACCCCCAGGTGGAACACCTGAGGGGTGTTGGCTGATGGGGGTCGGACGCAGCTACTGCATTGCCCTGGTTGGCCTCAACGGCTACATCGTCGAGGTAGAAGCCGACATCGGCCAGACGCTTCCCGCTTTCGTGATCCTGGGCCTCCCGGATGCCGCATTAAACGAAGCCAAAGAACGAATACGCTCCGCGGCACAGAACTCGGGAATTCCTCTGAGCCGGAGGAAGATCACCGCCAATCTCATTCCAGCATCCTTGCCCAAACGTGGTTCGGGCTTTGACCTTGCCATCACCATGGCTGTTCTCCGTGCTGCGGAGGACATTCGTTCGATCGATGGAACAGTCTTCATTGCCGAGCTCGGTTTGGACGGCCGGCTTCGGCCGGTGAGGGGCATCCTCCCGGCCGTGATGGCTGCCGTCCAGGCGGGGTATCCGGAGATTGTCGTAGCAGAAGCAAACGTCGCGGAGGCAACATTGGTGCCGGGGGCTCGCGTCAGGGGATACCGGACTCTTGCCCGGCTGGCCTACGACTTCGGTGCGGACCCCAAAGAACTCGCCCTGGACTACGACCCGCCCGGTGCTGATCCCGGGGATGAAAATGATGACGCAGAGGGCATCGTGCCCGATCTTTCCGACGTTTCGGGGCAATCTGAGGCCCGGCGCGCCCTGGAAGTCGCAGCGGCAGGTAGCCACCATATGCTCCTGACCGGTCCACCGGGTGCCGGTAAAACGATGCTCGCAGAGCGTTTGCCAGGACTCTTGCCGGACCTGGCGGACAAGGCGGCAATGGAGGTTACTGCCATCCACTCCCTGGCGGCGGTCCGCTCATCAACCGGAACATTGCTCCGGAGGCCGCCGTTTGAGAATCCCCACCATAGTGCTACTTCAGCTGCCATCATCGGCGGAGGCTCGGGGCTTCCCCGTCCGGGCGCTGCCTCGAGGGCACACCGTGGGGTCCTCTTCCTGGACGAGGCTCCCGAGTATGAACGACGCGTCCTGGATGCCCTGCGGCAACCCTTGGAGAGCGGCGAGCTGGTCATTCACCGTTCGGCGGGAACGGCAGCTTACCCCGCTCGGTTTCAACTGGTACTGGCAGCCAATCCTTGCCCATGCGGCAAAGCCTCGGGCAAGGGGATGGACTGTACCTGCACCGCAATAATGCGGCGGCGGTACTTCGGCCGAATATCTGGTCCTCTCCTGGACCGCGTCGACATACAACTCCAAGTGGAACGTGTGTCCCTTGCCGATTTTGGACAAGCAGGTACCGAAGAGCGAACGGACGCCGTTGCAGGACGGGTACTGGCTGCGAGGCTGAGGCAGGCCGAGCGCCTGGGGGCGTTCGGCATTGAGACCAATTCCCAAGTGCCGGGACGCACCCTTCGTGGGGAACTGAGGCTGGCACAGGGCACCACCCGCATCCTGGACACGGCCTTGGAGCGAGGCATTCTCACTGCCCGGGGATACGACCGCGTCCTTCGCTTGGCGTGGACGCTGGCAGACCTGGACCATAGCAGGGTTCCCACTGCAGACCACATCGGACAAGCTCTCGGCCTCCGGCAAGCAACGGCGACGACATGAAGGACAACGTGACGAAGGACGAAGTGACAACGGAAGGCACAAGCGCAGCCGTGTTGGGGAAACAGGAAAAGGAAAGGCTTGCACGGGCAGCACTGGCGCGTCTGATGGAACCACAGGATTCCGTGGGGCTCGCCTTGGTTCATGCTGTTGGAGCTGTTGACGCACTGGGTATCGCGACCGGAGAACTTGCTGTCGGCCCACGCCTGGAACAGGAAATTTCCACCCTACTGACCGAAAGCGGAGGCCCGGCTTCCTGGCCGGGGCTCACGGCCAGCAAGCGACGGTGGGCTCCACGTGTTCCGGACCTCGCACCGGACCGCGACCTGGAGACGATGAAGAGGCTCGGTGGCCGCCTGATCGTTCCCGGCGACGAGCTATGGCCAGGGCAATTGTCTGACCTCGGCCTCCAGGAGCCTTTGTGCCTGTGGTGGCGTGGACACGAGCAGCCCCTTCCCTCAACGCGTCAGACCATCGCGCTGGTGGGGTCCAGGGACAGCACGAGCTACGGAGCATCTGTGACGGGGGACCTTGCCTACGGCTTGGCCCAACGTGGATACTGCGTAGTTTCCGGTGGAGCCTATGGCATTGACGCCCACGCCCACCGTGGGGCCCTTCGTGGCGGGGTGTCGAACGTACCGACCATTGCAGTCATGGCTGGGGGAGTGGACCGCTTCTATCCCTCCGGGAACGAGGATCTGCTTCGTGCTGTGGCCAACCAAGGAGCGGTGATTTCCGAGGTGCCACCCGGATCTGCCCCTACAAGGTACCGGTTCCTGCAGCGAAACCGCCTCATCGCTGCGCTGGCGGCTGTCACGGTGGTAGTGGAAGCACGATGGCGCTCAGGCGCACTGAACACGGCCCATCACGCCGAGAGCATAGGGCGGGTAGTGGCAACTGTCCCGGGATCCATTCACAGCGCGAATTCGGCTGGGTGCCACAGGCTGCTCCGCGATGGCGGGGCGATCTGTGTGACGGACGTCGGAGAAATTGCTGAGTTGGCCGGTCGAAATGGCGAGGTGATCGGCTCCGAGAAGGACTCGCCGGCCGCGCCTCATGATGGCCTGTCCTTGGAAGACCTGATTCTCCTGGACGCCTTACCGCTTCGATCGGCAAGTTCCGTGGAGAAACTCACAGTAGTTGCCGGCCTCAGCCCGGACACTGTTCGCGCGGGCTTGGGGCGATTGGGACTGCTGGGACTCGCGTCCTCGGAACGGGGGGCCTGGAAGCGCACCAAGAATGCGTAGGGCGGACAAGTAGCGAAGCATGTTGATACGCAGCGACGGTCCAAGTTGCTGGCAAACTTGGAAGGGTGGACGCAGAATTATTGCCAGCATCGCTCAAGAGCGCAGCGGAGGGATTCGAACGCTACCTACGCGGTGAACGCGCGAGGTCGGCACATACTGTCCGCGCCTATCTGGCAGATGTGCACAGCCTTCTCGGATTCGCGGTCCAGGAGGGAATACGCGATCTCGACGAATTGGAATTGGGTTCTCTGCGCCGGTGGTTGGGCGCACAAAGCGAAGCCGGCATGGCCCGGTCCACCCTCGCCCGCCGGGCTGCCACGGCGAGGTCGTTCACTAAGTGGGCTTTGAGGGAGGAACTCATCGCCACGGATCCAGCCATTCGGCTGCAGGCTCCTAAACGCGTGAAATCGTTGCCTGGAGTCCTGCAGCAGCAGCAAATTCTCAGGGTCGTGGATAGCCTTGACGCTGCCGCGGCGGATGGAAGTCCTCTGGCCATCCGGGATCGAGCGATGGTGGAGTTGCTGTACGCAACTGGCGTGCGGGTTGGGGAGCTTGCCGGGCTGGACATCGATGACATGGATCCGGATAGACGGACCCTCCGCGTCATTGGCAAGGGAAACAAGGAGCGTACCGTTCCTTTCGGAGTTCCAGCTGCCCTTGCCATCGACGACTGGCTTCGCCGTGGACGCCCGGCGCTGGTAACTGCCACGAGCGGGCCGGCTCTGTTCCTGGGCGTGAGAGGAAACCGCGTTGACCCACGCCAGGTCCGTGCGGTTGTAGCCGTCCTGCTGGAGGCACTTGGCGACACGGCTGCAACGGGGCCCCACGCCTTGAGGCATAGTGCCGCGACCCATCTGCTGGATGGTGGGGCGGATCTTCGCGCCGTGCAGGAAATTCTTGGTCACAGTAGCCTCGCCACTACCCAGATATACACCCACGTTTCCGTGGACAGGCTTCGGAAGAGCTACCAGCAGGCACATCCCCGGGCCTGAACATAACGCCCAAAGAGTCGCACTGGCGGAAAAGCGAAGGGTACGGCAAAATGAAAGCACCACCGCCGAACCTTCAATTTAGGGTTGAGGGTTCGTTTCGTGTCACAATCTAAGAGTCTTAGCTAATTGAATAGCCTGCAGGGTCCATAAGAATGACAGGGCCGGGCAGCAACAGAAAGACATCCGCTGCAGAGGTCGTTGGGGAAGACGTACCTACAGCTATGGAGGATGGAATGTCTGTTGCAACAACCCGCGGTGTCCTTTTCGTGCACTCGGCCCCTACGGCGTTGTGCCCGCACGTTGAGTGGGCCATCGGATCGGTCGTGGACAAGCGGACCGATCTTGAGTGGACCCCTCAGCCAGCTGCGCCCGGGATGTTCCGTGCCGAACTGTCCTGGACAGGTGCGCCCGGCACGGGCGCCCAGTTGGCGTCTGCTCTTCGGGGCTGGGCACATCTGCGGTACGAGGTGACTGAAGAACCGAGCCAAGGCGTGGACGGGGCCCGCTGGTCGCACACTCCGGAATTGGGGATCTTCCATGCTGTCACGGATGTGCACGGCAACATCATGGTCAGTGAGGATCGCATCCGCTATGCCTATGAGTCAGGAGCGGGAGACCCGTCGGCCGTTTACCATGAGTTGTCGTTGGCCCTCGGCGAAGCCTGGGACGAGGAACTGGAGCCCTTCCGCCACGCCGCTGAGGGCGCCCCGGTCCGGTGGCTGCACCTGGTCGGGTAGCAGCGACGCCTGACCGCCACAACATTCCCATAGCAACAGAGAAGGGCCCACCTGATGGTGGGCCCTTCTCGTTAATTCACCTCACGGCATCCGGCGGACGCAGCTCCTAGACGTTGCGGACGGCGATGACAGCGTTGTGTCCGCCAAATCCGAACGAGTTGCTCAGCGCGACGATGTCGCCCGAAGGCAGGTCACGGGCGGAGGTTACGACGTCGAGGGGGATCTCGGGATCCTGGTTCTCAAGGTTGATGGTGACAGGTGCCTTGCGCTCATAGACGGCCAGCACAGTGAGGACAGCCTCCACAGCCCCGGAGGCGCCCAGGAGGTGCCCCATCTGGGATTTGGTGGCAGAGACCGCCACGTTGTCCACGTGGGTCCCCAAGGCGGCACGGAGGGCCGTGTACTCGGGCTTGTCGCCAACCGGTGTGGAGGTGGCGTGGGCATTGACGTGGACTACGTCTTCAGCCTGGATCCTGCCGTCAAACATTGCGGCCTTGAGTGCGCGGGTGGCGCCGAGACCTTCGGGGTCAGGAGCTGTGATGTGGTAGGCGTCAGCTGTGACCGAGGTTCCGGCAAGCTCAGCATAGATGCGGGCGCCGCGGGCGATCGCGTGCTCTTCTGCTTCAAGTACCAGGGCACCGGCACCCTCACCCATGACAAAGCCGTCACGGTCGACGTCGTACGGACGGGAGGCGCGCTCGGGATCGTCATTGCGGCGTGAGAGTGCCTGCATGGACGAGAAAGCCGCCAAGGGCATGGGGTGAATGGCGGCTTCCGCCCCACCGCACATGACCACATCGGCCTTGCCCGAGCGGATCAGGTCCAAGCCAAGGTGCAGGGCCTCGGTACCGGATGCGCAAGCCGAAACTGGAGTGTGGGCTCCGGCGCGGGCGCCGAGGTCAAGGCTGACGGCAGCGGCTACGCCGTTGGGCATAAGCATGGGAACGGTCATTGGCAGGACCCTACGGGGGCCCTTGTCCCTGAGGGTGTCCCATGCATCAAGGAGCGTCCATACGCCGCCGATACCCGTGGCAAAGGCCACCGCCAGGCGGTCGTGGTCGATGTCTTCGATGCCAGCGTCAGCCCATGCCTCCCGGGCAGCGATGACACCAAACTGCGTGGATGGGTCCATGCGCTTGGCTTCCACCCGGCTCAGGACTTCCAGGGCCGGCGTCGAGCACCGGGCAGCAAAGTGGACGGGGAGGTCGTACTTGGCCACCCACTCGTCTTCGAGCGTGCGGGCACCTGAGACCCCTTTCAGCGCGTTCTGCCACATTGTGGGGACGTCGCCGCCGATGGGAGTGGTGGCCCCCAGACCGGTTATGACTACTTTGCGTGCCATGCGATCACTCTCTGTCGGATCAGCCATCCCGTCTGCGGTTTTTGCAGGGGACGGCAGGAAAAACTTTGGGCGTTACTGCGGCTGTGCCGGGCACAGGGTCAACCACCCCGGCCCGGCACAGCAGGTACCAGGCTTAGGCCTGGGCGTTTGCGATGAAGCTGACGGCGTCGCCGACGGTCTTGAGGTTCTTGACCTCTTCGTCCGGGATGCGTACGCCGAACTTCTCTTCGGCGTTCACGACGATGGTCATCATGGAGATGGAGTCGATGTCCAGGTCCTCGGTGAAGGACTTGTCCAGCTCGACGGCTTCGGTAGCCAGGCCCGTTTCTTCGTTGACGATTTCAGCCAGGCCGGCCAGGATTTCTTCGTTGCTAGCCATTGTTGGCTCCTTTTCTTGTTGTGCCGGCTATGCCGGAAAGGGGGCAAACCGCGGTTACGGTTTGGGTTTGTAAGTCATATTCAGTTGGCTGGAGGCCGCGGGGCCTGTCCAGGTCTATGGCAGGACGACTACCTGGGCACCGAATACCAATCCAGCGCCGAAGCCGATCTGCAATGCCAATCCACCGCTGAGTCCAGGGTTCTCCTGAAGCAGGCGGTGCGTGGCCAGCGGGATGGAAGCGGCTGACGTATTGCCGGCTTGGGCGATGTCGCGGCCAATGAGGACTGTCTCGGGAAGCTTCAGCTTCTTCACCATCTCATCGATGATGCGCATGTTCGCCTGGTGGGGAACAAACGCGGCGAGGTCGCTGGCTTCGATCCCGGCAGCGTCCAACGCTTGCTGGGCCACCTTGGCCATCTCCCACACGGCCCAACGGAAAACAGTCTGGCCGTCCTGACGCAGCGTAGGCCAAACATCCTGCGTTGCAGAGATGATTGCGAGGTCATCTGTTTCGTCCGAGTGGCGGGCGGATTCACCCAGCTTCTTGACGTCTTCCAAAGAGTGGGTCATTCCGATCGCGTCCCACTTGCTGCCATCCGAGCCCCATACTGAAGGCCCGATGCCGGTAGTGTCGGAGGGGCCCACCACTACTGCGCCGGCACCGTCGCCGAGCAGGAATGAGATGGTGCGTTCGTGGTTGTCGATGACGTCAGAGAGTTTCTCGGCGCCAACCACCAGAACATATTCGGCAGAACCGGAGCGCACCAGCGCGTCCGCCTGGGCAACGCCGTAGCAGTACCCTGCACAGGCGGCGGAGATGTCGAAGGCGGGTGCCGGCGTCGCGCCCAAACGCTCCGTAAGGGCAGCAGCGGCTGACGGTGTTGCGTAAGGATGCGTCACGGTGGAGACGATGACTGCACCCAGCTGGGATGGTTCGATCCCGGCCTGTTTTATGGCCTCGCGGGCGGCACCTTCGGCCATGTCGATGACGCTGACATCGGCAGCTGCGCGGTGGCGGGTGATGATGCCGGTGCGCTGACGGATCCATTCATCCGAGGAATCGATCCACTGGCAGACGTCGTCGTTGGTGACGATGACATCGGGACGGTATGCGCCGATGCCCAGGATGCGGGCGTTCTCGTTGACCGTAGCTTTCTTGAGTACGGGAGTGCTCACGCCTGTCCCTCCAGTTCAGCGAAAAGTGCCAGCGCCGCAGACAAATCGTCCGGGGTTTTGACAGCAACTGTCTTGACTCCGGGCATTCCACGCTTGGCCAAACCAGCAAGGGTCCCGGCGGGAGCGAGTTCGATCACACCGGTGACTCCGCGGGCGGAGAGGTTCTCCATGCACTGGTCCCATCGGACGGGCCGGGACACTTGTGCAATCATGCTGTCGACGGCGGCAGTACCCGCCGTTACTTCCTTGCCGTCGTAGTTGGACAGAAGGGGGACCGTCGGATCCTGCGGGGACAAGGAAGGCTTGAGGGCTTCCAGCGCGCTGACGGCGGGAGCCATGTGCGAGGTGTGGAAGGCGCCGGCAACCTTCAGGGGAATGACGCGTGCCTTGGCCGGCGGGTTGTCAGCCAAAGCCTTGAGCTGCTCGAAAGTTCCTGCGGCCACTGTCTGGCCGGCTCCGTTCACATTGGCGGGAGTGGCGCCCGACGCCTCGATGGCGGCGAGGACCTCCGCGGGGTCACCACCGACCACTGCACTCATGCCCGTGGGGGTTACCGCTGCTGCGGCAGCCATACTGTTGGCCCGCTCGCGGACGAAAGTCATGGCTTCCTTCTCAGTGAGGACGCCGGCAAGGGCTGAAGCCGTGATTTCACCGACGGAGTGCCCTGCAAGCACAACGGGAAGTGTGTTGAGTTCGACGTCGAACAAAGACCTGGCTGCCACCAAGCCCGCGGCCACGATCAGGGGTTGGGCCACTGCGGTGTCTTTGATGGTTTCTTCATCGGACGTCGTTCCGTGGGCCTTGAGGTCGATGCCTGCGATCTCGCTCAGGGTGGCCAATTGGCCTTCGACGGAGGGGAGTTCCAGCCAAGGGGCCAAAAATCCAGGGGTCTGGGAGCCCTGTCCAGGGCAGACGATTGCAAGCACGTATCCAGCTTTCCAAATTGCCACGTGATCCACTGGTGTTTTCGTACACCAAGCTCACTGGGTCAGTTTGTAGGAAGTCTACAACGGTTCAGTTCTGTGAACGCGATGCGTGACGCTCGGGGGCGGCTTTGGGCTGGGCCGAAAGCCGGCCCACCACCAGGGCAGTTTGAAGTACGAAAGCTTCCCTTGGGAGGAGCGGATCCCAGCCTGTCACATCGCAGACACGCTTCAAACGGTAGCGCACAGTGTTGGCATGGACGAACAATTCACGCGCTGTGGCCTCCAATGAATGTCCCAGCTCGAGGTAGGTTCCCAAGGTTTCCACCAAGCCGTTCGAGGCTGCCAGCAGCGGGCGGTAAATATTCTTGATGAGGGACCGCCGGGCCGCATCATCCCCGGAAACAACGCGTTCCGGGAGGAGATCGTCCGCTGCGACAGGTCGAGGCGCCGAGGGCCAGGCGCGGGCTGCGGTAAGGCCGGCGAAGGCGGCCTGGGCGGACGTGCTAGCCTCCAGCAACGAGCCGGCCTCGGGCCCGTACACAACGGCGCCCGGCGCAAACAGTTCACTTAGCTTCAAGTACGCCGTATCGCGGTCCTGGACCCCGCCGAGGATGAGGATGAGGCGGTCACCCTGGATTCCTACGAGCGCGTCTTCTGCGAAACGGCCGGCAGTCCGGCGTAAATCGCTGACGTAGCTGGCGCTGGGCTCCGATGGCGAGTTGCCCACCATGACGGTGAAGCGCTCCTGCGCCTTCCAACCCAGGGCGGCGATCCTTGACCGCAATGCATCTGTGTTCTCGCCCCGCAGGATTGCGTCCACAATCAGCGCCTCAAGCCGGGTATCCCAGGATCCCCGTGATTCCGCCGCGCGGGCGTAGACATCCGCGGCCGCGAACGCCACTTCCCGGGAGTAGCGGAGCACCGCCTCGCGGAGCGAAGGCTGGTCCGATTCAGGAGCGATCACAGGAACCTGGTCCTCGACGACCTCCACTACGATCCGGATCAACTGCAGGGCCTTCTGCAGGCTGATGGAGCGGGTCAGTTCCGTGGGTGCATTGCCGAAGACGTCGGTCAGGATCCACGACGGCGAACTGGGGCGCTCGTACCAGGTCACGAAAGCGGCAATGCCATTTTGGGCCACGAGCCCCAAAGCGGAGCGTTCATCAGAGCTCAGCCGACTGTACCAAGGCAGTGATTTCTCAAGCTGCCGCATGGTGCTGGTGGACAATTGCCCCACATTTGCACGGAGCTGCCGCAGGGTCTCCGCCTTTTCCGGCGACAATGCCTGGGTTGCTGCTTTGCGCTTTGTAGTGATTTTGCTGGGCTCTGCCATGGAACGAGCATACGGTGCATCTCAGGCAAGCTCCATTTGTGCGAAGGCTACAACTTATGTTGTCGCTGGTCACGTCATGTTGAGCGCTGAAAAGCCTTTGTTAAACGCCCGACGGCGGCCCCCACCTTCCGATGGAAGCCGCCGTCGCGGTTACTGCCTGAGTTCGTACAACCTGGACTGGTGCCCTGGTTTTCCGGGTTCCTTCTTAGGCGTCGCCGCCTGCTCCGCCGGTGGTGCCGGCGTTCACATCCAGGAGCCGGTACTTATCGATCGCCTTTTCCAGGGCACCTTCTTCGACTTCTCCCTTGGCGGCGAGGAGTTGGAGGGTTTTGGCGACGATGGAGTGGGTGTCGTTTTTGAAGTAGCGGCGGGCGGCTTGGCGGGTGTCGGAGAAGCCGAAGCCGTCTGCTCCGAGGGAGGCGAAGTCGTTGGGGATGAATTGGCGGATTTGGTCGGGGACGGCTTTCATGTAGTCGGACACGGCGATGACGGGTCCGGTGGTGCCGGCGAGTTGTTCGGTGATGAAGGGGGTGCGGGCGGGTTGGCCGGGGTTGAGGAAGGCGTGTTCTTCGGCGGCGAGTCCGTCGCGTCGGAGTTCGTTCCAGGATGTCACGGACCAGACTTCGGCGGCGACGCCCCAGTCCTGGGCGAGGATCCGGGCGGCTTCCAGGGCCCAGGGTACGGACACGCCGGAGGCGAGGATGTTCGCGGTGGGCCGGTTGGTGTTCCCGGTGGTGTTTTCCGGGGCGGGGGCGAGGCGGTAGATGCCCTTGATCAGCCCGTTGATGTCCAGGTTTTCCGGTTCGGCGGGTTGGGTGATGGGTTCGTTGTAGACGGTGAGGTAGTACATCACGTTTTTGTCGGATGCTGTGCCGGTGCCGGTGCGGTCTGTACTGTCCTCGCCGTACATTTCTTCGAGGCCGTGGCGGATGATGTGGCCGATTTCGTAGCCGTAGGCGGGGTCGTAGGTTTTCACGGCGGGGTTGGTGGAGGCCAGGAGGGGGGAGTGCCCGTCGGCGTGTTGGAGTCCTTCGCCGGTGAGGGTGGTTCGTCCTGCGGTGGCGCCGATGATGAAGCCGCGGGTCATTTGGTCCGCGGCGGCCCAGAAGGAATCTCCGGTGCGTTGGAAGCCGAACATGGAGTAGAAGACGTAGATCGGGACCAGGGGTTCGCCGTGGGTGGCGTACGCGGTGCCGGCGGCGGTGAACGCTGCGACGGCGCCGGCTTCGTTGATGCCGGGGTGGATCAGTTGCCCGGCGGGGGATTCCTTGTAGGCCAGGACGAGGTCCCGGTCCACGGAGAGGTAGTTCTGGCCCTTGGGGTTGTAGATTTTCGCGGTCGGGAAGAACGCGTCCATGCCGAAGGTGCGTGATTCGTCCGGGACGACGGGCACGAACCGGGCACCGAAGTTCTTGTCCCGCATGAGGTCTTTCAGGAGCCGGACGAAGGCCATGGTGGTCGCGGCTTGTTGTTTGCCGGAGCCGCGTTTGGCGACCTCGTAGGATTTGGCTTCGGGCAGGGTCACGGGGGTGTGGGTGCGGCGGCGTTCGGGGACGAAGCCGCCCAGTTCTGCCCGGCGTTCCATGAGGTATTTGATTTCCGGGGCGTCCATGCCGGGGTGGTAGTACGGGGGCCGGTAGAGGTCCGCGTCGAGCTGGTCATCGCTGATGGGGATGCGCAGGTGGTCACGGAAGGCCTTGAGGTCTTCCATGGTCAGCTTTTTCATCTGGTGGGTGGCGTTGCGGCCTTCGAAGTGCGGGCCCAGGCCGTAGCCCTTGACGGTTTTGGCCAGGATCACGGTGGGTTTGCCCTTGAATTCGGTCGCTGCCTTATAGGCGGCGTAGACCTTGCGGTAATCGTGCCCGCCGCGTTTGAGGCCCCAGATCTGGTCATCGGTCAGGTCAGCGACCAGGTCCTTGGTCTGCGGGGACTTGCCGAAGAAGTGGTCCCGGACGAACCCGCCGGACTCGGCCTTGTAGGTCTGGTAGTCACCATCGGGGGTTTCGTTCATGATTTTCACCAACGCCCCGTCCTGGTCCGCTTCCAGCAGCGAGTCCCATTCCCGGCCCCAGACGACCTTGATCACGTTCCAGCCCGCACCGCGGAAGAACGCCTCCAACTCCTGCATGATCTTCCCGTTGCCGCGGACGGGGCCGTCCAGGCGCTGGAGGTTGCAGTTGATCACGAAGTTCAGGTTGTCCAGGTTCTCGTTCGCCGCGAGCTGGAGCAGGCCGCGGGATTCGGGCTCGTCCATTTCCCCGTCGCCCAGGAACGCCCAGACCTGCTGATCACTGGTGTCCTTGATGCCGCGGTTGTGCAGGTACCGGTTGGACTGGGCCTGGTAGATCGCGTTCATCGGACCGATACCCATCGACACGGTCGGGAATTCCCAGAAGTCCGGCATCAGGCGCGGGTGCGGGTACGAGGACAGGGCATGGCCCTCCCGGGACTTTTCCTGGCGGAACCCGTCCAGGTCCTCCTCCGAGAGCCGGCCTTCCATGAACGCCCTGGCGTACATGCCCGGGGACGCGTGTCCCTGGAAGAACACCTGGTCCCCGCCCGAGGGGTGGTCCTTGCCGCGGAAGAAATGGTTGAACCCGACCTCGTACAGGGTCGCCGCGCCGGCATAGGTGGAAATATGCCCGCCCACCCCGATATCGGCCCGCTGCGCACGATGGACCATGACCGCGGCGTTCCAGCGCATGTACGCACGGTACCGGCGCTCGAACTCCTCGTTCCCCGGGAATTCTGCTTCCTGGTCCACCGGGATCGTGTTCACATAATCAGTGGTCGTCACCATCGGCACACCCACCGACCGGGCACCGGCACGCTGCAACAACGAACGCATAATGTACTGGGCACGCTCCGTGCCCTGCTCCGCGATCAACGCATCAAGGGACTCAATCCACTCCGCGGTCTCTTCCGGATCACGATCAGGCAGCTGGGCAGTCAACCCGCTGAGGATGTGTGAGGTCTCTTCTCCTGCAGCCACGTCCAACCTTCCTTTAGGCGCATGCATCGGCGCCTCAGGTCTGGCAGGGTAACTGCCCGTCATGAACGCGTCGTGTGCGACATCTCGGTTTCAACAGCCCGGTCGGATGCGCCGGGCAGGTCTTGTGAGCGCATGGCTGCCCAGTAGAATTCCTCGGGGCGATCGCCCTGCAGCCAAAGCGCTCATGGCCACTCTAGCTTTGACAGCGCTGGGATGCGTAGCCGTGGGGCCTCAGGGGCGTTGTATGTCACATCCTGGTGCTCTCCGTGACGGATGCCACGTGATTGTCACAGCTTCGAAACACCCCAGGTAGTGCGGAATATGCGTCATCGCAGGGACAATGGCTTGAAGCACACGCCCAAAGGGTGTTGGCTGTTAGTAATGGAAGTCACTTCAAAAGGAGGAAACGTGAGCGAGGCCGACGCCGCCACATCGGTAAATGTGGCGGAAAGATTGGGTTTCAAAGACGGGGATCTGATTCAGGAACGCGGCTACGACGACGACGTCGATTTCGACTTGCGTGACGACATTGAAGATGTCACGGGCTCTGAGCTGTTGGATGAAGATGATCATGACGTCGTAGACGCTGTTATTTGCTGGTGGCGGGACGGCGATGGTGACCTGGTCGATGCTCTGATGGATTCGCTCACCACCTTGAAAGAGGGCGGCGTGGTGTGGGTTCTGACCCCCAAATCCGGCCGCGACAACTACGTCTCTCCCGCGGACATCCAGGACGCAGCGCCCACTTCGGGGCTGCACCTGACCACTTCTGCCGGGGTATCCAAGGACTGGAGCGCCACCCGTTTGGTGCCGAAGAAGAACAAGTGACGGAAGTCCAGCAAGCGCCGGCCCCCGCACTTGTTCCCGGGATCGGAGAGGTGGCGCCGGACTTTGAACTGCTGAATCAATATGGCGAGCCGGTCCGTTTGTCGGATTTCAGGGGTCGCAACGTTGTGGTGGTGTTCTATCCGTTCGCTTTCTCTGGCATCTGCACGGGAGAACTGTGTGAGATTCGCGACAATATCGCTGCTTTCGAAGACTCGAACGCCACGGTCCTTGCGATCTCCGTAGACAGCAAATTTGCTTTGCGCGCATATGCGGAGCAGGAACGCTATGAGTTCGATCTTTTGGCTGATTTCTGGCCACATGGAGCTGTTGCGCAGGCTTACGGTGTCTTTGATACCCGCAGCGGGATGGCCCTTAGGGGAACGTTCATCATTGATGCCGAAGGATTGATCCGGTACGTGGTGGTCAATCCGCGGGGACAGGCCAGGGACCTCGCAGGCTACCGCCAGGCGCTCTCTGAATTGAGAGTGCAGCAGGGGTGAACCACGTGCGGCTCGGTGTTGGTATGACCGGCTTCGCCAGCATGGAACCGGCTACCGCTGCCACCTTGGGGGCCGGGGAAGAGGCGGCGTTGAAGGAGGTCCTGGACATTCTTGGGGGCAGGCGGCTGGCCATGCTCACCGGCGCCGGACTCAGCACCGATTCGGGTATTCCGGACTACCGGGGACCTGGATCAGCGCCACGGAGCCCCATGACGTATCAGGAATTCATCGGCAGTGCTGCCAATCGACGGCGGTATTGGGCCCGGAACCATATCGGCTGGTCCCACTTGCGGCATGCTGATCCAAATGCCGGCCACGCCGCCGTCGCCCTCATGGAACGGCGGGGCCTGCTGACCGGCCTCATCACCCAAAATGTCGACCGGCTCCACGAGGACGCCGGAAGCACCAACGTTGTGGATCTGCATGGGCGGTTCGATCAGGTGATCTGCCTTGAGAACGGACACGTTTTTTCCAGAAAGCTGCTCGCCGCAATTCTTGAGGAGCTGAATCCGGGGTTCGTAGAAGCCGCGCTCGAGGCAGGCGTGGTGGAGATGGCCCCGGACGCTGATGCCACCGTGGAAGATCCCGGGCTCATTAAGTCATTCGTGGTGGCAGTTTGTCCTGTCTGCGGCGGAACGCTGAAGCCTGACTTCGTCTACTTTGGCGAAAATGTTCCCAAAACCCGGGTCGAACGGGCGTATTCCATGGTGGACGCCGGCGAAGCTCTCCTGGTCGCCGGCTCCTCGCTCACCGTGATGAGTGGGTTGAGGTTCGTTCGCCATGCTGCGAAGGCAGGCAAACCTGTGGTCATCATCAACAGGGGATCCACGCGAGGTGACGAATTTGCCGCCCTGAAACTTGAGGTAGGAGTGAGCGGAGCATTGGATTATCTTGCGCGGAATTTGCCCGACATTTCTGCAGCGAGGGACTCGATTGGTGTTTCGCCCGAATGATCATGTAGAGTCATTGTTCGTTGGTTGAAGCGCTAAGGCACTGAAACTGAACTTTGGGTCTTTAGCTCAGCTGGTAGAGCGCCACGTTTACACCGTGGATGTCATCGGTTCGATCCCGGTAGGACCCACCAAACAGCCCCGCCATCCTGGACCGCAACGGTCGGGATGGCGGGGTTTTTCTTTCCCCAAAAGCAGCTCACGAAAAAAGTCAGTGCCCACGCCTACTGTCTGGCTTATGGAACAGGTATACATCCGCACTGCAGGGGGCGGCGAGGCAACTACGGTAGTCCGGGGCGGCCGGGAGTGGCAGATTGCGGAAGAACCATTCCGATGGTTCGAGAGGGTGCCGTGGTGGGAGAGCTCCAAGCGAATGCCCCGGGGGCAGGGCCGCGTGGATGTTGAGGTGTTGCAAGTCCAAGTGCGGCTGGGAAGCAACGCGATGTCCAGCCTGGCAACCTGGGAACTGGTGCGGGACGGAAGTGGTGGCGGCTGGTACCTGCGTGGCGAAGAACGCGTGGCTGCCTAGGATTCCCACCGGGAAATGGATGAGCTCTCCACCACGACTATTGGGGGATGCCGCGGTGGAGAGCTCGAAAATGAATATACAGCGAACTTTTCCGTTTGAAAAGTAAAGCCCTCGTTAAGGCCTTGTGTGTCGATAAAGCCCCCATTGCTCCCGACAGGACCGCAAGCAATCACACTATGATGGGTAGTGTTCAGCTGATTGAACACCCGGTTGGACGAGATGTCCGGTTTGAGATGACGAAGGAGAATCATGGCCGATTCCCGCATTACCCGCTCCGAAGGACTGGGCGCATCATCGCCAGCTCCCGCGGTGACCCGCGCAGCGGCCGTTCTGGAAGCATTGGCAGAATCGCCATCGGGCCGCCTCACCCTGAGTGATCTGTCCAGGGAGTTGGGAATCCCTAAATCTTCCACGTCCAATCTGCTGCTGGCACTGGAAGAAGCACGGCTTATTACCAGGCAGGGCGCGGACTTTGGCTTGGGGCGAAAGCTCGTGGAGCTGGGCGCAGCCTACTTGAGCCGTTTGGATGAAGTGCAGGAGTTCTACAAGTACTGTGAACAAGCACCTACCCTGTCTGGAGAAACTGTCCGCATCGCCATGTTGGACGGGGACCACGTCATATACCTGGCGCGCTATGAGGGTCATCCTGCAGTTCGGCTGACCTCGAACATCGGCGACAAAATGCCGGTCTCCCTTTGCAGCGTAGGAAAGGCGCTCCTGGCGCAATTGCATGACCACGACATCGATGCCATGTTCCCGGATGGCATGGAACTTCCGGTCATGACGCCGAACTCGCTGCGCACGGCCGAGGAACTGAAGGCTCAAATCACCACGATCCGCAAGCAGGGTTTTGCCTTCGAGGACGAAGAATCCACGGTAGGCGTGGTGTGCCTTGCCGTTCCCGTGCCCACCCATGGGGCGCATGGTCCCAGCCTGGGGCTTTCTGTTACTGCGCTGAAGGCTACTTATTCAGAGGAGCAGGGTGCGCTCATGGTCAAGGAACTCAAGGAGCTGGCCCGCTCCCTGGGGAATCCGATGGGTTGATGCAGTGCCGCACGTCACAATCATCGGATTTTGAATAAATCTTATTTTAATCTTGGCACTCAGTTCAACAAGCTGTACGCTGTTCACCATAGTGATCTTGGCGGTGATGCCATCACTATCTCGTCGGGCCAACGGGGGCCTGGTGTGATTTTGAGGGAGTGCTTGTGACAACTCGTACTGATGCAAAGCTCGCAGCTAAGGCTGACGATGCAGTGGTTGAGCCGGAACAGCTTCGCAGGGCGACGCTGGCCAGCTCCGTGGGTTCTGCCCTGGAGTACTACGATTTCTACATTTATGGCCTGGCCTCGGCCTTGATCTTTGGGCCTTTGTTCTTCAAGCCTTTGGGTGAGAGCGGGGCTTTGATCGCATCCTTTGCCACCTATGGCGTGGGATTTGCGGCCAGACCGTTCGGCGGTATTTTCTTCGGATTCATCGGAGACAGGTTTGGCCGCAAAATGGTCCTCTTGCTGACAATCGGCATGATGGGACTCGCAAGCTTTGCCATCGGCCTGCTCCCCACCTTCGAGCAGGCCGGAATGCTCGGTGCTGTACTCCTGGTGACATTGCGAATCATCCAGGGTTTGGGGGCCGGAGCGGAACAGGCCGGAGCCACAACCCTGATATCGGAAGTGGCGCCGCCGAAGCGCCGGGGGTACTTCGCGTCGCTGCCGTTCGTTGGCATTCAGCTCGGCACGCTCCTGGGCGCCGGAACTTTCGCGCTGTTGCAGTTGGCGGACAAGGCTGCTTTCGAGTCGTGGCTCTGGAGGGTGCCATTTCTTGCCAGCTTTGTCCTGATCATTGTTGCTGTCTTCATTCGCCTGAGGTTGAAGGAAACTCCGGTATTTCAGGAACTGGAGAAGCACAAGAATGTGGTCAAGAACCCTGTGGGTCAACTTTGGAAGCATTCCAGAAGGAACGTGCTGGTGGGTATAGGCCTCCGTATGGGAGAGAACGGCAATTCATCCATCTATTCGGCCCTGCTGATCTCCTTCATGTCGGTCAAGGAAGGTGTCTTCCCTGGGGACAAATTCATTGGCCCTGTGGGGCTTCTGATTGCCGCTGGATTCGCAGCCGTCATGGTGGTGACGTTCGGAGCACTGTCTGACCGCTTTGGCCGCGTCCGGGTTTACCGTTATGGTGCGTTGTTCCAGGCGATATTTGCCATCCCGGCCTTCTATCTGGTGACTCTCGGAAACGTGACCCTCGTGTGGGCAGTCATGGTGGTTGGTATAGCGCTGGGTGTCCAGTCCATGCTGGGCCCGCAGTGCCCGCTGCTACCTGAACTGTTTGGTTCCCAGTACCGCTTCACCGGAGTTGCGCTCAGCCGGGAAATTTCTGCAGTGCTGGCAGGCGGCCTTGTGCCCCTGCTCGGCGCCATTCTCCTGGCGGCCACCCATAACTCCTGGGTTGTTCTCGCGGTCTACTCGCTCGTTTTGGCCTTGATTTCGTTCATCACGACATTCTTTACGCCTGAAACAGCAGGACGGGACCTTCTTGCCCTTGAGGACGCGAAGTAGCGGACCGTCACTTGCCAGGCATTGGCGCAAAAAAGGCTCCGACCCCCTTGGGGTCGGAGCCTTTCGCGTCGGAGCTTGCCGGGTTTAGTAGAAGTGGACCGGATCCACCAGGTGGGGAAGGTCGCCACCGTCCAGGAATGTACGGAGGTTGCTGCAAAAACGCTCTGCGATAAGGCGGTTTTCGGCAGAGCTCAGTGCAGACGTGTGCGGTGATACCAGCACCTTGGGGTGGTTCCACAGGGGGCTGTCCTGCGGTAGCGGCTCGACGGCAAAGACGTCCAGGCAGGCATAGGCAACCTGACCACTGTTGAGGGCCTCAAGAAGGGCGTCCTCGTCCACGACTGTGCCGCGGCCGACGTTCACGAACACGCTGCCCGGCTTCATTGCGGAGAAGATGTCAGTGCTGAACAGCTTCTCTGTGTAGGGAGTGCCGGGAAGTGTGTTCACTACGGCGTCGGCGTCGGCAACGAGGCCCGCGAGGCCGTCATTGTTGGTGACTTCGTCGATGCCCTCAATGGCCTCCACGTTGCGTTTGGTGCCGCTGACCTTCATGCCCAGAGCGCGGGCGATACGTGCCGTTTCCATGCCGATCTCGCCAAGCCCTGCAATGACTACCTTGGATCCGTTGACCAACTTGGTGGGTGTCCGCAACTGGGGCCAAGCCTTGGCCGCTTGGTCCTGGGCCATTTCGGCGCTGCGCTTGAAGCCGTTGAGGATGCCAAAGGCGGAGAATTCCGCGAGTGGCAACGCGTGGACTCCGGCTGAAGTAGTGACGCGGAATTTTCGAAGCGTCTCGGTATCCAGTCCGGAAGCCTTGACGGCTCCGCCGGCCCCGGCGGCCATGGCGTGAATCCATTGAAGGTGGGGATTGCTTCGGGCAATCCGGGCAAGGCCGGCCGGGCTTTCGTTGGGGAAGCCGTACAGGACCTGGGCCCGGTTGAGCATGGCCCAGTAGCGTTCTTCCTGCTCCGGCGTCCGCTTGAAGTCCGGGTCGCCGCTGTGGTCGGCAGGGTAGCGCTCGGGTGGAAGAAGGTCGGGTTCGTACAGAACAGTTACGGAAGGATCTACGGCGCGGATACGCTCCACATGCTCAGCTTCGAGCGGTACAGCGATCGCGATGGTAAGTTCATCAGTCGTCATAGTGTTCATCATACTGAATGGAGGCTAGGATATTGAACAGATTGCGTTTTGATGCACACATAGAAGTGAGGTTCTTCACGACATGACCGGCAAACGTGTGGGTTTCGTAGGCTTGGGGCTCATGGGGGCTCCCATGGCTGCCAACATCGCTAAAGCAGGATGGCTTGTCAGGGCATGGAACCGTTCCGACACTGTCTTCCAAGGCCTCGCGGGCATTAGCCGCGTAGACACCCTTGCCGAACTCCGTGACGAACCAACAATCATTTTCATGCTTCCCGATTTGCCTTTGATCGAGGCCGCGGCAGAAGGCTTGCTTGATGCATGGCGCACCGAAGCGCCCCAGCCGGGCACCGCCGTCGTCGTGATGAGCAGTGTGTCGCCGACGGCGGTCCAGGAGTTCGGCGAAACCGTGCGCGAGGCCACCGGCGGAAACGCGGTGGTGGTTGACGCGCCTGTCAGCGGCGGCACTACCGGCGCCGGGAACGGAACCCTGGCCATTATGGCAGGGGCGTCCGAAACAGACTTTGAACGGCTTCAGCCACTCTTTGAAACCATGGGGACAACAGTCCGCCGGATGGGTCCACTGGGATCAGGCTCGCTCGCCAAGGCCTGCAACCAGCTGATCGTCGGGACTACGACGGCGGCACTTGCCGAGGCTGCTGAACTTGCCGAGCGCTCCGGAATGGATGTGGCTGCCCTGTATGAGGTCCTCGCGGGAGGCTTGGCGGCAAGCCGGGTGTTGGAGATCGTCGGGCCACGTTTGGCGGCGAAGGACTACACGCCCACGGGACCCGCCAAGTTCATGCACAAGGATTTGGCCTTCGTGGTCCAAAGCGCCGGGAGTGTGGGCTCCCCGGTACCCATGGCCTCTGCGGCAATCCAGCTCTACGGGGAACTCAAGCGCCAAGGACTTGGCGATCAGGACCTCGCCGTTGTTCGCCAAGCAATAGCGAATCTTGCCATGTCTTCGGCTGCCAACTAAATGCCGGCCCCAAACAAGAAACCTGTCCAGACAAGAAGGAATGCAACAGAAACATGAGTGGACTATTTGACCTGAGCGGGCGAATCGCCTTGGTCACCGGATCCAGCCGGGGGATCGGCAATGCCCTTGCCCGCGGCCTGGCTGATGCTGGTGCGACGGTGGTGCTGAACGGCATCAATCCGGAACGGCTGGCCAAGGCGCACGATGCCATGGCTGCAGACTATCCCGACGGACGGGTCTTCAGCCGGGCGTTCGATGTCACAGATGCCGCCTCGGCCGCTGAAGGCGTGCAATGGATCGAGGCCAATGTTGGCCCGTTGGAGATCCTGGTGAACAACGCCGGCATCCAGCACCGCGTTCCCATGCTTGACCTCGATGTCAAGGACTGGGACCGGGTCATCACCACGGACCTGACCAGCGCCTTCCTGGTGGGCCGGGAGGCTGCGCGGCACATGATCCCGCGGGGCCAAGGAAAGATCATCAATATCTGCTCAGTTCAAACAGACCTTGCCCGTCCCACGATCGCCCCCTACGTCGCCGCCAAGGGCGGGCTGCGTAACCTGACGCGTGCGATGACTGCTGAGTGGGCCGCTTCGGGGCTGCAGATCAACGGCATCGCCCCCGGCTACATCCACACTGAGATGACACAGAACCTGGTGGATGATGAGGCGTTTAATTCCTGGATCCTGGGCCGGACACCGGCCAACCGGTGGGGAACCGTGGCCGACCTCGCCGGACCTGTTGTGTGGCTTGCGTCGCAAGCGTCCAACTTTGTTAACGGCCAGACGATCTTCGTCGATGGTGGAATGACGGTGGTGGTCTGATGGGCAGCACACTCCCGGCCTCCGGCCCTGCCGTCGTAGCCCACGGCAAGGGTGACCTACGGATCGAAGATATCCCGCTGGCCAGGCCCGCGGCCAACGAATCGCTCGTCGAAATTGCGTACGGCGGCATCTGCGGTTCGGACCTGCACTACTGGCTCCACGGCGCGGCGGGGGAATCGATTCTGAAGGCCCCGATGGTCCTGGGCCATGAAATCGTTGGCGTCGTCATCGAGCAGGCAGCCGATGGCAGCGGCCCTGGCCCAGGAACGCCCGTGGCGGTGCATCCGGCAACCCCGGCCCCGGGCGAGGTCCGCTATCCGCAGGACCGGCCCAACCTTTCCCCGGGTTGCACGTACCTGGGCAGCGCGGCACGCTACCCGCACACCGACGGGGCCTTCAGCCGCTACGCCACCCTTCCCTCGCGGATGCTGCGTGCCCTGCCGGACACCCTGGATCTGAGGACCGCGGCGTTGGTGGAGCCTGCCAGCGTGGCCTGGCATGCCGTCGCCCGGGCCGGTGACGTCGCGGGGAAGACGGCCCTCGTGATCGGCAGTGGTCCCATCGGCGCCTTGACGGTCGCCGTCCTGAAGCGGGCCGGCGCGGCCAGGATTGTCGCCGTCGACATGCATGACAAGCCGCTGGAGATCGCCAAAGCCGTCGGTGCCGATGCGGTCCTGAGGGGTGACGAAGCGGACGCCATCGCGGCGGTGGACGCCGACGTCGTCATTGAGTCCTCAGGCAGCCACCACGGCCTGGCCTCGGCCATCAAGGGAGCAACCCGCGGCGGGAAAGTGGTCATGGTGGGGCTGCTGCCCTCGGGCCCGCAACCGGTCTTCATCTCCCTGGCCATCACCCGCGAACTGGAACTGCTGGGATCCTTCCGCTTCAACAACGAAATCGATGACGTCATTGCGGCGTTGGCGGACGGCTCGCTGTTTGTGGACCCCGTGATTACGCACGAGTTCGACCTCGCACACGGACTTGAGGCATTCGAAGTAGCCAGGAACTCAGCCCGGTCAGGCAAGGTCCTGCTGAACTTCCAGGATTAGTTTTTCGCCACGGGTACGAAGACGCGGGGCTGGTCGTTCCAGCTGGGGGCCAGCTCCGCGATCGTTTGGCGCATTATTTTTCCGGCCGCATCCCTGGCCTGCTGTCCGTCGCCGGCGTCGATGGCGTGTGCGACGTCAATATGCCACTGCAGCGCCTGCTTCTGGGGGTGTTCCGGCATGAGGCCGTGCACTGTGCGTCCCGTCAGGGTCTCTGTCACCTGGCCAATCAGGTTGGCAAACATCTCGTTTCCCGAGCCGGAGAGGACCAGTGCATGGAACCGGATATCGAGGTCAAGGAACCGTGCCATGTCTCCGGCGTCGCCGGCTTCCTTCATGGCCAGCGAAATATCCACGAGTTCCCGGCGAAGGGTTTCCGGAGCGTTTCCGGCTGCGAGTTCCGCAGCAACAGGCTCGACGGCGGAACGCAGCTCAGCGAGCGACCTCAGTTGGGCGCCACGGCCCTCCCCGGCCAAGCGCCAGCGAATGACCAACGGATCAAAGGGATTCCAGCGATGGGCCGGGAGGACGCGGATTCCGACACGCTTGATGGTTTCCACCAGGCCCAGCGACTGCAGGACGCGGACGGCCTCCCGGACCACCGAGCGCGAAACGTTGAGCTCGTCTTCCAAATGTTCGGCCAGCATGACGTGGCCAGTGGGAAGGGCGCCGCCCACAATCCGGGTTCCCAGATGCTCTACGGCGCGGTGGTGGAGGCTGGTTGACATAGACGTAAGCATAGTGCGGGGAACGCATTCCGCGTGCCGTCCGATGCCGCTTGGCGCCGCTCGGAAGTCCCGCACATCATAGACTGTTTATGACGCGGCGCCGTTCCAAAACGTGGGCGCCGCTTTCCTGCTCATGGCTTAAATACGTATGGTTTATTACAGCCCCTGGTTATGAAATCGCTTCCTGCTGTCCGCAGGACTGTTTGTACACGATCGAATTGGAGTTTTGATGTCAGCACACATCGGTGTCACCGGCCTCGCGGTGATGGGCGCCAACCTGGCCCGCAACCTGGCCCGCAACGGCTTCACTGTGGCTCTCCACAACCGCTCCGTGGAAAAGACCGACGCCCTGCTGGAAAAGCACGGCACGGACGGCGACTTCATCCGCACTGAAACGCTGCAGGAACTCGTCGACTCCCTCGAAAAGCCCCGCCGTGTCCTGATCATGGTCAAGGCGGGCGCTCCCGTGGACAACGTCATCGAGCAGCTGGAACCGCTGCTCGAGGCCGGCGACATCATCATCGATGCCGGTAACTCGCACTACGAGGACACCCGCCGCCGCGAAGCCGCGCTGGCCAAGAAGGACCTGCACTTCGTTGGCGTCGGTGTTTCCGGTGGCGAAGAGGGCGCATTGAACGGTCCCTCCATCATGCCCGGTGGCTCCAGGGAGTCCTATGACGCCCTCGGCCCGCTGCTGGAGAAGATTGCCGCAAAGGTCGACGGCGAGCCGTGCTGCGCTTGGATCGGCACCGACGGTGCCGGCCACTTCGTCAAGATGGTCCACAACGGCATCGAATACGCCGACATGCAGGTCATCGGTGAAGCATTCGATCTCCTCCGCTCCGGCGCCGGCATTGAGCCCGCCGAGCAGGCCAGGATCTTCGCTGACTGGAACAAGGGCGATCTGTCCTCCTTCTTGATCGAAATCTCGGCCGAGGTTCTGGGCCACGTCGACGCCAAGACCGGCAAGCCGTTCGTTGATGTCGTCGTGGATGCTGCAGGCCAGAAGGGAACCGGACGCTGGACGGTCATCTCCGCACTGGAACTCGGCTCCCCGGTCTCCGGCATTGCCGAGTCCGTTTTCGCCCGCGCATTGTCCTCGCAGGCCGAGCAGCGCAAGCTCGGCCAGGAACTGCTGGCCGGCGAAGAGGCTTCCGTGGAGATCCCCGCGACGTTCGTTGAGGACGTCCGTCAGGCGCTGTACGCCTCCAAGCTGGTTTCCTACGCCCAGGGCCTGGACATGCTGACCTCCGCCGCGAAGGAGTACGGCTGGGACCTCAAGCTGGACGAAATCGCCTCGCTCTGGCGCGCAGGCTGCATCATCCGCGCAGAACTCCTCAAGGACATCACCAAGGCCTACGCTGCCGAGGAGAAGCCTGCCAACCTCCTGTTCGCGCCGGCTTTCACCAAGGCCATCGCTGAGGCCCTCCCGGCCTGGCGCCGCGTTGTAGCCACCGCTGTCCAGCTGGGCATTCCGGTTCCGGTCTTCTCCTCCTCGCTGGCCTACTACGACGGCCTGCGCCGCAAGCGCGTTGCTGCTGCCCTGATCCAGGGCCAGCGCGACCTCTTCGGTGCGCACACCTATGGCCGCGTTGATGCCGAAGGTACGTTCCACACCCTGTGGGGCGAAGACAAGTCCGAAATCTCGGCCGTCGACACCCACTAAGGTTCCGCAGCAAGGCCGGTTCTTCCCCGATACGCTGGGAGGAGCCGGCCTTTGCCATGCCGGAAGAGGTACTGGGCCATCGTGGCGAGTGCCACGAGCCAAGGAGCCAGAGCCATGACCGAGCGCATCGCTTTTGTCACAGGGGCATCTACCGGCATTGGTTTTGAGACGGCGCGCGCCCTGAGGTCCGAAGGGTTCATTGTCTACGCCGGTGCGCGCAGGGTGGAGAAGATGCATCCCCTTCAGGCGCAGGGAATCACCGTCATGCACCTGGACGTCACAGTAGAAGAGTCCATGGCCTCAGCTGTGGCGCTTGTTGAAGCTGCACACGGGCACATAGATGTCCTGGTGAACAACGCAGGGTACGGCTCCTACGGCTCCCTCGAGGAGGTTCCCCTGGCAGAAGGCAGACGCCAGTTCGAGGTGAACGTGATGGGTTTGGCGAGGATGACGCAACTCGTTATTCCCAGGATGCGGCATGCGGGTTCTGGCCGGATCATCAACGTCTCGTCCATCGGCGGAAAGATTTATGAGCCCCTGGGCGCTTGGTACCACGGGACCAAGTTCGCAGTGGAGGGGATGAGTGATTCTTTGCGGCTCGAGTTGAAACCGCACGGCATCGACGTCGTACTCATCGAGCCCGCCGGAACGGACACCGAATGGGGCACCATTGCCGGGGAAGGCCTCTTATCCGCATCCGGCAAGGGTCCATACAAGGGGCAGGCCCACGTCATGGCAGCAGCCTTGGCCTCAACATCCGGACAGCTGATATCCACGCCTCCGAGGGTAGTGGCCAAGGCAATAGTTCGCGCGTCAACGGCAAAACGCCCCAAGACCCGCTACCCGGTGGGTAGGGGAGCCTGGAGCGTCCTGGCCTTGCGCAGGGTTCTTCCTGACCGCGTGTTTGACGCCGTGCTGTGGAACTCCTACAAGAGGTTTACCGGCTAGCTCAAACTAGATCCGGTATTCGATGTAGTACTCAGCCGGGTCAACCGCCGGTTTGGTTTCGGATTTCGCGTCGCGGTGCCGCCACGTCGCTGGAATGCCGGTGATGATCGACTCCGGGGGAGCGTTCTTCACCACGACGGCGTTCGCACCAATTGCGCTGTCTGCGCCGATGGTGATGGGTCCCAGGACCTTGGCGCCGGCGCCGATGGTCACCCGATCCCCGATGGTGGGGTGGCGCTTGACCTTGGCAAGGGATCGGCCACCCAGCGTCACACCGTGATAGATCATCACGTCTTCGCCGATTTCGGCCGTTTCGCCGATGACGACACCCATACCGTGGTCGATGAAGAAGCGCCGGCCGATGGTTGCGCCGGGATGGATTTCGATGCCCGTCAGGAACCTCGCCAACTGTGAAATCAGTCGGGCAGGAAAGCGAAGGGCCGGGTTTTGCCAGAGCTTGTGGGTCACGCGGTGTGCCCAGATGGCATGCAGGCCGGAGTAGGCGAAAAAGTTCTCAAAAGAACCTCGAGCCGCCGGGTCATGCGACCGGGCGGCGTCGAGGTCTTCCTTAAGCCTTGCGAAGAAGCTCACAAAGACCTTTCTACAGGAAATGAATGCTTGCGGGCGAAGTGTTAGCCGCGGATGTCGTCAAAGAGGACAGTGGAGATGTAACGCTCCCCGAAGTCCGGCACGATCACGACGATCAGCTTGCCCTTGTTCTCCGGACGCTTGGCGACTTCCAGTGCACCCCATACCGCGGCACCGCCGGAAATACCGGCCAGGACGCCTTCCTTGGAACCAAGGGCGCGGGCGGTGGCAACGGAGTCTTCAAGGGTCGCATCGAGAACTTCGTCGTAGACGTTGGTGTCCAGGACCTCCGGGACGAAGTTGGCGCCCAGACCCTGGATCTTGTGGGGACCCGGGCTGCCGCCATTAAGGATGGGGGAGTCCTTGGGCTCGACTGCAATGATCTGGACTTCGGGCTTGCGCTCCTTGAGGACCTGTCCGACGCCGGTCACGGTACCGCCGGTACCGACGCCGCCAACAAAGATGTCTACTTCGCCGTCGGTGTCCGCCCAGATTTCCTCGGCAGTGGTGTTGCGGTGGATCTCCGGGTTGGCCGGGTTGGCGAACTGCTGCGCCCAGATGGAATTCTCCGTGTTGGCAACAATCTCCTGGGCCTTTTCAACAGCGCCGCGCATGCCTTCGGAACCGGGAGTCAGTACGATCTCTGCACCGTAAGCGCGAAGCATGACACGACGTTCGGTGGACATGGTCTCAGGCATGGTCAGGATGACCTTGTAGCCGCGTGCGGCACCAACAAGGGCCAGAGCGATTCCGGTGTTGCCGGAGGTGCCCTCGACAATTGTTCCGCCCGGCTTCAGGGCACCGGACTTTTCGGCGGCGTCAATGATGGCCACACCGATGCGGTCCTTCACGCTGTTGGCCGGGTTGTAGAACTCAAGCTTGACCGCAACGGTGGCCTCAAGGCCTTCGGTCAGCCGGTTCAAACGGACCAGCGGAGTGCGGCCGACCAGCTGGGTGACGTCGTCGTAGATCCTTGCCATGAAGATTATGCCTATCTCTGAAGAGGGAATGCTGAGGTCAGCCTAACCAGCAGGATCGAAACCCTGCTAAGCAGTTAGCCATGCAGAGTAATATTTCCGCGCTTTGGCCAGTTTTGGATTGATGATGACCTGGCAGTAACCCTGGTACGGGAATTTGGCGTAGTAGTTCTGATGGACTTCCTCTGCCTCATAGAACTCGGGTAGCCGGCTCACTTCCGTCACAATCGGATCGGCCCAAAGTGCTTGCGCGCGCTCGATGGCTTCTTCGAAGAGGATCTTTTCCTCCGTCGTGGTGTAGAACATCGACGAACGGTATTGGGTACCTGTGTCGTAGCCCTGCCGGTTCAACGTGGTGGGGTCATGCAGCGCGAAGAACATGTCAAGAATGACCTCCTCCGGCACCACGGTCTCGTCGAATGTCACCGCAACTACCTCTGCATGACCGGTCATTCCCGAGCAGACGTCGTAGTAGTCAGGGTTTCGGACATGGCCACCCGTATAGCCCGAGACCACGGAACTGACGCCGCGGGTTTTCTGGTACACGGCATCAAGGCACCAGAAGCATCCACCACCAAGTACAAAAGTTTTCATGATCTCTTCAATGGATTGGAGGGGCTGATGATTCCCGCAATACCTTACGGGACAATAACGCCACCGGGAACGCCACCGGGAACGCCACTGGGTACGTCACTGGGCAGGCGCGGCAGCAACCAAGACTGCCCTATCGGGCCCAGTAGGTAAGAATAAGAGTATGGAAGCAGTAGACACCGCCATTTCCGATGCGGATTCCGGCGACGACGCCGGGACAGTGGAAGCAAGCGGGGACCCGACCCTTGGCCAGGTGTTGCTTGCTGTTGAGGAACTCTGGCCGGAATCCTTGGCTGAGGATTGGGATGAGGTAGGCCTCGTGGTGGGGCGCCCCACCGCGCCGATCACCAAAATCCTGTTTGCCGTGGATCCCACCCTGGCCGTCATCGACGAGGCCATTGAGTGGGGTGCAGGACTCCTCATTACGCATCATCCGTTGTTGCTCAAAGGCGTGAACTCCGTCGCGGCCACGTCCGCGAAGGGATTGGCCGTGCACCGTCTTATCGAGGCGGGCACCGGACTCCTGACCGTCCACACGAACGGTGACTCCGCCGTCGGGGGCGTATCGGACGTGTTGGCGGACGCCTTTGGCCTGGAAAATGTTGCCCCACTGACCCCTGCCGCCAATGGCTTGCCCGAGGAAGGCATTGGCCGGGTTGGAGATCTTCCTGAGCTCATGACCTTGGGTGATTTCGCTGCCCGCGTCTTTGGGATGCTCCCCGCAGTGGCCGGAGGGGTCCGCGTGGCTGGCGACAAGGACGGTCTGCTGCGGCGCGTCGCCGTCTGCGGTGGCGCCGGGGACAGCTTGTTCGATGCCGTCAGGGCCAGCAACGCAGATGTGTATGTGACAGCAGACATGCGGCACCATCCGGCGTCGGAGGCGCGGGAAGGTACCGTCAACGGCCGTCCGTACCTCATTGACGTATCGCACTTTGCCAGTGAATGGCTGTGGCTGCCCGTAGCCGCGGAAGCGCTCGGCAACGTACTGGCTGATCAGGGCTACGACGTCGAGATCCGTGTGAGCAGCACCAACAGCGATCCCTGGGACTTCATACTCACTCCCGGCGGGGACTAGAGTCTAGAAGATACGGACAGTCCCAATAAAAAGGGGCCCGTCCATCCGGAACTGATCCCCAGGCCCGGAAGTAACAAGCGGAGGTAAGCGTGGCGAAAGCAGCACCGGCAGAACAATTGAAATTGCTTGAACTGCAGGGACTGGACGCCAGGCTCAAGTCGTTGGCAGGCCGCCGGAAGGTGCTGGAAACAGATCCCCGGATAGCTGACCTGCAGGATGCACTCAACGTTGCCAATGGTGAGTTGGGCGCGGCCAAGATGGCCGTACACGACGCCGAAGCCGAACTGCGTCGTTCGGAAGCTGACGTGGAACAGGTCGCATCCCGCATCGAACGGGACGAAGCCAGGCTCAATAGCGGAACCGGCCTCTCCAAGGACCTCGTAGCGCTCCAAAGTGATATTGCGTCCCTTAATAAGCGCCGCTCCGACCTTGAAGATGTTGAGCTTGAAATCCTGGAACGTTTGGACACCCTGCGGGAGCGCCAGGCCGCGCAACAGGCCATCGTGGACGACATCCAGGGTTCATTTGCCGGCATCCGCGCCGAACTGGATGAGGCGATTGCTGAGATCGCGGCCGAGGAAACCGTGGTCCGTGGGCAGCGTGCCGCTTTCGCGGAGGCCCTCGACGCCGGAATGCTTGCAGTCTATGAGAAGACCATAGCCAAGCGCGGCGTCGGTGCCGCCAGGCTCTTCCACGGTAAATCGGAAGGTTCAGGGATGATGCTCAGCCCCGGCGACCTCGCTGAAGTCAAGGCTGCGGCTGACGACGACATCGTCTTTTGCCCTGATTCCGGATGCATCCTGGTCCGTTCGGCCGAGTGGAACTGACCTAGCCGAGCGGAACTGACCTAACTGCCCAGAATGATATTGAGGGCATGCGGCTTGCGGGCCGTCCCGGGAACAAGTTCCGCTGCCCAGACTTCCTTGGCGGCCTTCAGCAGTTGATCGGGCGTGGCAGCGGCCTTGCCGCGCCTGGTCAGCAGATGCCTGGCAAACTCGCCACGGGTGTGTTTGGCGAAGTGGCTGACCACCGTGCGCTTGCCGTTTGCCTCGTTGAATACATTCACCGTGACGGTCTGCGCTGCCGGGGGAGCCCACGCAGCTGCATACGTGCTGGAACGGCAATCAACCAGCAGCTCTCCTTCAGCCCGTTTGGCGAGGGCCGCATTCAGGTTCGGCTTCCAGAAGGAGGCGAGGCGTCCGACGTCGGGCAGTGCGGTTCCCATGGACAGCCGGTAAGCCGGCACCTGGTCACCAAAACCGATAACGCCCCACAGTGCCGAAACCACCAAAATCGTTTCGGTTGCCTTGCGTCGTTGGGCCGGCGTCATGGACTTGAAGCCGAGCGCGTCATACAGGACTCCTGAGTAGACCTGATGGGCCGGGGCCGCCGGTTCCGCGTGCAGCCGGGTATTACGTTCGACGTCGTCCTTCAGCGAGGCACCTACGCCCAGCAGTGCCAGCGCGTCCTCGTGGGCGCTGACGGTGCCCAACGATTCCAGGACCTTCGCGCGGTACGGGTTCAGCTCCGGAAAGCTGAGCGACTCCCATTCGACGGCGGGACCTTTGACGGCGGGGGTCTTGCCTTCGGAAGGCGGCAGCAGAATCAGCACCAGACGATATTACCGGGGACCGGGGCAACCCTCGACGCCGGTAGACTGTACGGCGGATGGGTTGACCAGGCGGTCGCGCGTCACGCAAGTGGCTCGAGGAACGTCCGGGCTCCGCAGAGCAGGGTGGTGGGTAACGCCCACTCGGGGTAACCCGCAGGCCAGTGCCACAGAAAACAGACCGCCTGCGCGTGCTGATGCTTGCATCAACATGCGGCAGGTAAGGGTGAAACGGTGGTGTAAGAGACCACCAGCTCCCTGGGTGACCGGGGAGGCTAGGTAAACCCCACCCGGAGCAAGGCCAGACAGGGCACGTTTGAGGGCTGCTCGCCCGAGTGTCCGGGTAGGCTGCTGGAGGGCGCCGGCAACGGCGTTCGTAGATGGATGGCCGCCACTCCTTTGCCGGCAACGGCAAGGGATGACAGAACCCGGCGTATCGGTCAACCCATCCACATATTTGCCACTGAGGTCCCAGGCATGTGATGTCCATTGTGACTGCCATGTGAGTGATTTCACGCCCCCGGGCGCCCAAGAGGGCGCCCTTCCGCCTTAGACTTGTTATGAACGTAGATGTTCTGCCGCCGGGACTGCGTTCGCAGCCGGCGGTCTTTTCTTTGCAATCGTTCAAGGCGCTGTGGGTGGACCGAAGCCCGTCCAGTGCTCGTGCCGCAGGATTACTCCGGGCGGCCGCCATCTGCATACGAGGACGTATGTGGTTGACCCAAGGAAGGTAGTTCTGTGAGCCAGACGTCAGATTCTTGTCTTGATAAGTGGATGGGCCGGGAGGCTCTCGCCGAGGCCATGATTCCGGTGATCGGCCGGTTGTACCGGGAAAACAACGTGGTCACGAGCATCCACGGCCGGAGCCTGATCAACAAGTCGACCATGAACATCCTGAAGGCCCACCGCTTTGCGCGCCGGATGAGCAACACCGAGCTCCTGCTCGAAGAAACCGCACCCCTGTTGAACGCTCTTGCCGAGCTGGAACTCGGTGCGGCTGCAATCGACATTGCCCGTCTCACGGAGAAGTTCCGCGTCGAGGGCCACGGCACCTCGTTGGATGACTTCCTGCGGGCCGAGCTCGCGGAAATCGTCGGAAAGCGTGGCGCTGATGACCGCACCAGCACCGACGTCGTGCTGTACGGCTTTGGGCGCATCGGCCGCCTCCTGGCCCGCATCCTGATTGAAAAGGCCGGTGGCGGGCATGGCCTGCGGCTGCGTGCCATCGTTGTCCGCAAGGGCGCCGAGAACGACCTCGTCAAGCGTGCCAGCCTCCTGCGCCGCGACTCCGTACATGGTTCCTTTGAGGGAACTATCCGCGTGGACGAAGAAGCAAACACCATCACCGCCAACGGCGTTCAGGTCCAGGTCATCTACTCCGACAACCCCGCAACCGTGGACTACACCGCCTACGGCATCAAGGATGCCCTCGTAGTGGACAACACCGGGCGTTGGCGCGATGCGGAAGGCCTGTCCCAGCACCTGCAAAGCAAGGGTGTTTCGCGCGTCCTGCTGACGGCTCCGGGCAAGGGCGACCTGAAGAACATCGTCCACGGAATCAACCAGTCCGACATTTCCGATGACGACAAGATCGTCACGGCCGCGTCGTGCACGACCAACGCCATTACCCCGGTACTGAAGGCCATCAACGACAAATTCGGTATCATCCACGGCCACGTTGAGACGGTGCACTCGTTCACGAACGACCAAAACCTGATCGACAACTTCCACAAGGGAGATCGCCGCGGCCGCTCGGCAGCACTGAACATGGTCATCACGGAGACAGGGGCAGCCAAGGCTGTTGCCAAGGCGCTTCCGGAACTTCAGGGCAAGCTCACCGGTAACGCCATCCGCGTACCTACCCCGGATGTTTCCATGGCGATCCTGAACCTCAACCTCGCCAAGGGCACCACACGCGATGAGGTCAACGACTACCTCCGCGAAATGTCGCTGCACTCACCGTTGCGCAAGCAGATCGACTACATCGACTCCCCGGACGTTGTCTCCACCGACTTCGTTGGGTCCCGCCGCGCAGGCATCGTTGATGGTCTGGCCACTATTTCCAATGACAAGAACCTCGTGCTCTACGTTTGGTACGACAACGAATTCGGCTACTCCTGCCAGGTTGTCCGTGTCATGGAGGAAATGGCCGGCGTCAACCCGCCGTCCTTCCCTGCCCGCGACATCGTGGCGCCTATTGCAGTGCTTGAGGCAGCGAACGCCTAAGCCGGGAAGTATTCACGGGTTTCCCGGCTGTGTTACTGGTATCAGCCGGGAAACCTGACCAAAATGGGTTTATGGAAAATGAATCGACTTTGGAACACGAGACAACGCTGGAACATGCGCTGGATGTAGCACGGGCCAACCACAAGCAGGCACAGAAACTGCTGGACCAGGCCATCGCAGCAAACGCGGCGGGGGACGTCAGCGACGAACGCGTCCAGCAATTGCGTACGCTGCTGGAGGTGGCTGCCGAAGACCTCCAACGCGTTATGCGTGAGCAGTAACCCGGGGAAGTTCCCCATCACTGCAGTGTGACTTCTCCTACACACTGTGGATATCGGCTCTGACTGTCGGTGCCGTGTCCTACGCTCATAGGACACGACCCACCCCGACTGGACGGAGCCCCTTGAGTATCACCTGGTCTGCCTACAAACGCGCGCGCAGACGATCACGCCAGGCGTGGGCCATTCTAGGATTGGCAGCCGTAACCCTCGCGGCAGGACTGTCCTGGTTCTTCACCACCGGCCAGTTCGATGCAGCCGGGCCATGGGTGTCCGGTCCCAGTGAAGCGCCGGTATTTAATCCCGCATGGATGAAACCCATTACCGGCATCGAGGCCGTTCCCGCGGAGAAGGCAAGCGCGGCACTCGCACAGCTGGAAGTTAAAGGACGCGCATCCCAGGAAGACTATGAGCGAACCGCATTCGGCCAGGCGTGGCTGGACGCCGATCGAAACGGATGCGATACCAGGAACGACATCCTGCGCAGGGACCTGTCGTCCGTGGAGTTCACCAGTGGTTCCTCATGCAGGGTTGCCACCGGAGAGTTTCAGGAACCCTACACGGGCGCCCACGTAACCTTCCGTCGGGGCCAGGACACCAGCGCTGAAGTTCAGATTGATCACATTGTCGCCCTGGCCGACGCATGGCAGAAGGGTGCCAAGCAGTTAACGCTGCAGCAACGCCAAAGGCTGGCAAATGATCCGTTGAACCTGATTGCGGCTGATGGGCCGGAGAACGTGAAGAAGGGCGCCGGCGACGCGGCCACGTGGCTCCCTCCGAACAAGAACTTCCGGTGTCACTACGTAGCGCGCCAGATCTCCGTCAAGGCAGCGTACAAGCTGTGGGTCACGCAGTCGGAGAAGGATGCCATGATGCGCGTCCTGTCTTCTTGCCCGGATCAGCAGACCATCTACAGCGCCAGGTGACCGTGCCCCAGTTGCCAGGTACCGCCGTCGTCGATTCTCTCCAGGACTATGCGCTGGAGCGAAGTCTCCCGGGGTAGTTTGTCCAGGTTCCCGAGCCCCCGCTGCCTAAACGTGAAGTACACGGCATCAGTGGGGGCATCGGTGCACCGATCCAGGGTGAAGCGGCGGGCGAAGGATGCGATGTTGCTGTCAGGAAGCCGCGCAACCAGATAAGGATCCAGCATCCAGGACTCGCACGTGGCCACAGTGGCCGGTTTGTCCGGGAAATAGTGGGGAAAGAACCAGCGAGCCTCGTTAAAGCTGGCGTCGACCAGCGCAGGGGAGAGGCCGCCGTCTTCGGGAATATGGACACCCAGGATCCAATCGGATGCGTACGCCACGTTGCCCCCTGGGCCGTCGTCACGCCGGCTCCGGATCAAATGGAATTGCAACCGGCCGAGGCGGAACAGATTCCCTGCCATGTGCAACGTCAGCCAGCTCCAGGTGTCCAGGCCGAAATGTCCATGGACGCGGCGGTTGATGCGCAGCTGGAGCCCTACGTCGGCCAACGTGGCTGCTGAGACGTCAGTGCTGATACCCAGTTCCAGATGGTATGCGTGGACTCTGGGTGCGAAGCGGAGCAGTGCCTCGATCCAGACGCTCTCGACGGGCTGGCCGGGCCAAATCCGGTCGGGAGAAATACTGTCGGCCGGAAAAGTGCCAAGCCGCTCCTGCAGAAGCTCCAATGCTTCCAGGACGTGGCCACTGGGGGCTCTGTCCAGGAGCGAGGCGCATTCCACGGCGTCCTCGCCGGCAATGTCCAAGAGCTCGAACAATGCTGCATGGGGTGCCTGGCTCATCGAATCAGTGTCCGAACGGGTCAGGGTCGACGCCAGGCATCCATGTCAATCCGGGAACGCCCCAACCGTTCTTCTTGGCCTGCTTCATTGCCTTCCTGGCATATCGGTCCACAAGGCGGTTGACGTAAAGCTTGCCGTCCAAATGGTCGTACTCGTGCTGCATGACTCGAGCGAACCAGCCCGTGGCTTCGAAGTCCACAGGATTCCCGTCACCATCAAAGCCTTGGACGCGGGCCCATTCGGCACGCTGCAGAGGGTAGTGCTCTCCGGGGAAGGACAGGCAGCCCTCAATGTGCTCTTCCGGGTCCGGGAGGGCGCCTGAGACCTTTGAGAGGGTCAACACGGGATTGACCAGAACGCCTTGATCAGGGGCGTCGTCGTTCGCGTACTTATACACAAAGATGCGCTTCCCGACTCCTACCTGGGGTGCGGCGAGGCCTACTCCGTTCGCGGCTTCATTGGTTTCAAACATGTCCGCGATGAGTTTCCGGAGATCGTCATCGAATACTTCGACTTCACTTGCCCGACGATGCAAAACGGGTTCGCCCCAAATGGTCACAGGGAGGACGGTCATCTCAGCTCTTCCTTGGTTGATCGCTGTGTTCCGGAAGCAACCCATGCGACTGCAGCCGGGCCAAAACAAAACAAAGGCCGCACCGGATAACCGGTGCGGCCTTTGTGGAAACCGGCTTTTTGAGCCAATCTCGGCGGGGTGAGCGACGGGGGTTGAACCCGCGACCTCCTGGACCACAACCAGGCGCTCTGCCAACTGAGCTACGCCCACCATGTGCCTTTTTCGGTAACTCCGTATGACCGGCATTCCGTGAAGGCAACGACAAATAGCTTACCTGCTGTTTTGGGGTGAAAAGTCCACTTTTGCCGGTTTCGACGAAAAAACCTTCAAAAATGGCGCAGATCACATAGTTTCCGTTGAGCCCAGAGTCTCGGCAGTAGCCGTGATGTCCTTGGAGATGCGCTGCGCGGTAGCCGTGTCAGGCCCAGGGGCGGGCACAAAAACGGCCTGCCTGTAGTAACGGAGCTCGTCGATGGAATCCTTGATGTCCCCCAGTGCGCGATGTCCGCCATGCTTGGCCGGCGACTGGAAGTAGGCCCGCGGGAACCAGCGGCGCGAGAGTTCCTTGATGGTGCTGACATCGATGACGCGGTAGTGGAGGTGCTCCACAATGTTCGGCATGTCCCTGGCCAGGAACATCCTGTCCGTGCCCACGGAGTTGCCTCCGAGTGGGGCCTTGCGGGGGTCCGGAACCCACTTCTCGATGTACTCAAGCACCTGCGCCTCGGCCTCGGCCATCGTCTTGCCGTGGGGGAGTTCGTCAAGGAGCTTGGAGCGGGTGTGCATGTCTCGAACGAAGTCGTTCATTTGCTCCAGCGCTGCGTCGTCGGGCTTGATGACGACGTCCACGCCATCGCCCAGGATGTTGAGCTCGGAGTCCGTCACGAGCGCCGCAACCTCGATCAGGGCGTCGTTCTTGAGGTCCAGGCCGGTCATTTCGCAGTCAATCCAGACGATGCGTTCATTAGTAATAGGCACGCGCCTAGCCTATCCTTCAGGCGGTTCCAAGTGCTCCGATGGTAGGATTTTTGAGCACGGCAGTGTCCTTTCTTCCTGTCGTGGACAGCCCCCAGAGATTCAGATTTCTGTCCCGGAACGCAACGGGCAAACGATTGGATGAAGACCACATGACGGTGCCTGTACCCGCCGCCCAGAAGGCAGGGAAAGAAGCGCCGCCTGCGGTTGCTGCTGCCATCGAAGTGGATAACGCCAGGTCCCCGCTGATCGCCGGTTTCATTGGCTCGATGTTCCTTGTCTTCGGCTCGCTGGGCGTTGGCTGGCTCGCACCAGTGTCTGAACTTCGACGGCTTCCGCTTTTCATCTGGATGCGTACCGAAGGTGTTGGTGTCGCGCTTTCCATCGTCCTGCTGGCTGTCGGTGGCATGCTGCTTGTCCGGGCTTGGCTGCGCCTGGGGCAGCGTGTCCGGGTCTGGGGACTCCAAGCCCGCAAGGCCACTTTGCAGGCCGTGGTGGCCTGGGGACTGCCCATGATGTTCACTGTCCCGCTTTTCAGCAGGGACGTCTACGCTTACATCGGCCAAGGCAGACTCATGGTTGAGGGAATGAATCCCTACGAGAATGGGATTTCCGCCCTCCCGAACTACTTCCAATTGGGTGCGGACAAGATGTGGACGGAAGCTCCCGTTCCGTACGGTCAGTTCTTCCTTTGGATCGAACAATTTGTTGTTTGGGTGACCAATGTCCAACCTGAGGCCTGCATCATGCTGTTCAGGTTGGTGGCAGTTGCGGGCGTCATACTTTGCATCATCTACGTGCCCAAGCTGGCAGAGCTCCACGGCGTCAATCCACACCGTGCACTATGGTTGACAGCCGCCAACCCTCTCTTTCTCACCAACTTCATTGCCAGTGTCCACAACGACGCTCTCATGATTGGGCTGGCCCTGGCTGGTCTGTACTACTGCGCCACCCGCCGGGTGGTGCTGGGCTTGGTGCTGGTGACACTCTCCATTTCGGTCAAGCCAATTACGGTGGTCTTCCTGCCATTTATCGGCTTGCTCTGGGCGGGTAAGGGTGCGTCATGGCCGCGCAAGATCCTTTTCTGGTTCCTGACAGCCGTCCTGACCTTTGGCCTCCTGTACGCCATGAGCCTGGTCAACGGGTTTGGGTTTGGATGGGTGAAGGGCCTCTCTGCCCCCGGGAGCGTCTGGATCTGGTATGCACCCATCGGTTTGATCGGCCTGGTTGTCGCCTCGATCTTCAACGTTTTTGGCCTCGATGGCTGGGGCATGGCCAAGTGGGTCTACGACGCCGGCAAGGTGCTCATGGTGGGGGCCATCGCCTGGCAGGTGTTCCGGGGAGAGCACGACCGCCTGATGCGCCGGCTCACGTTGGCCTTTGCGGCGATTGTCCTGCTGGCACCCATGATCCAGTCATGGTATGTGGTGTGGCTGATTCCGCTGTTTGCTGTAACCGGCATCCGCAACGACTGGCAGGTGAAGGCTGTCTACTTCGTGGTGTCGTTCTTCATGGTCTATGCCATCTCGGACCAACTGGATGTGTTCCCCTATCTTCAGAGCGAGGATCTCGGCCTCGCCCTGACCCTGGCGCGGAACGCGGCGGCCATCATCGCTCTTCTGTTTGCCGTTTACCTGATCTTCGTGGATCCGAAGACAAAGAGCCTTTTCCGCAAACGCGACGAACCAGGCCTGCGTCCGATCATCTAAGATTGCGCGGCGCTCAAGGAGAGGGTAGAAGCCGTACTGCCTCGCGTGTGGAGAGCGGGCTGAGGGCCGGGGCATTCTCTGCGGCGAATGCCCTGACCCACTCGGGGTTCGTCTTGCTGTACTCCCGCAAGGCCCAGCCGATGGCCTTGCGGATGAAGAACTCTTTGTCGGCAAGGTTGGGCTTAATAACAGCCGCCAGCAGTCCAGGGTCCGTCCGCGTCTTGGCCGCCAATTGAGCAGTGATGGACGCCCTCCGGATCCACATATCCTCGTCCGTGGACCACTGCAGCAAAAGCGGCGTCATGGTGGACCTATGGGCAAGGAGGAGGGCACAGAGACGATGGGCCACTCCGTCGACAAGGTCCCACCAGGCGCCGGTGCGGATTATTTCCTCATAGACGGGAAGCATGGCAAGGTCTTCCTTGACCATCGGCAAGCCTGTCAATTCAATGGCTGCATACCGTTCTTCGCGGGCTTGGGCATTCCGCCACAAATCACGGACGGCCTCGCGCAGGCTGACGGGTGAAGAGATGGGAAACTGCTTGGCGGCAGCCTTGGCGATCCTGCGCACCTCAGGCACCCGGATACCCCACGACGGCATGTCCGACTTCATATACGCCTGGGCTCCCCGGGCACGCTCAGCATCCCCGGCGGTTCGAAGCTTTGAGCGGATGGCCTCAAGCAGGTCCTTGTTCTCCATTCCTCAACTGTATGACCGCGCGTTCTGGGAAGTATCCAACCCGGAAGTCCACTTTGCTCTCCACCCTATGCAGACGAGCTGCCCCACGTAGAGTGGGACCAAGAGCCAGCCGGCCCCACGATGACCCCCCAGCAGTGAACCATCCCGCCCGGCATTAGTGGAGGAAACCCATGTCCATGGTGAAGACACCGGATCAGGTCTCGATGATGCGCGAGGCCGGGAGGGTGGTGGCCAACGCCTTGGCGGCGGTCAAGGAGCATGCTGACGTAGGTGTTTCCCTCAAGGAATTGGATGAGGTTGCCAGCAGCCTGATTTCCGACGCCGGGGCCAAGCCGGCCTTCCTTGATTACCACCCCCGGTGGGCAGCTGTCCCGTTTCCCGGGGTGATCTGTGCCAGTGTCAATGACGCGGTGGTGCATGGAATCCCAAATGGCTACGTCCTCCAGGACGGGGACCTCCTCAGTGTGGATTGCGGTGCCTTCCTTGAAGGCTGGTGTGGAGATGCTGCCATCAGCTTCATCGTGGGGACGGCAGATCCGGTGGACCAGGCGCTGATCGATGCAACGGACGCTGCACTCGCCCGGGGTATCGAAGCTGCCCGTGGGGGCAACAAGATGGGCGACCTCGCCTATGCGATAGGCGGCGAGGCCAAGCGTGCTGGATACGGATTATTGGCCGATCATGGCGGCCACGGTATCGGCCGGACAATGCACGCCGAGCCGCCCGTCCCCAACATCGGCAGACCGGGCAGGGGTATCAAACTTCAAGAGGGGTTGGTCATTGCCATCGAACCAATGCTCATCCTGGGCGGCAAGGATGACTACTATCATGATGAAGACGAGTGGACTCTGCGTTCAGCCAGCGGAAACAAGGCCGCCCATAGTGAGCACACCGTCGCTGTCACAGCTGATGGACCAATGATCCTCACGCTGCCGTAGCTGCCGCGATGACAGCTGGCTAAGCGGGCTGCCCGTGGAGGCGAACCACGGCGCGCCCGGGAAGGGGAGTTGAAACCACCGAGAACCCGCCTTCAATGAACAGCGAAACTGTGCCGTGATACAAGTCGGACGGCCCGGCCTTTGGACGAAGGCTGGTATCGACGGGGTATGCTTCAAGGGTCGTAGCCCCGTTATTGAATGCGTGGTCAACGGCTGCCCGGAGTAACGTCGCTGCAACACCTGAGCGCCGATGGCTCGGTGAAACCACAAAGCAGCTCACCGACCAAAGGGTCCCAACGTCAACGGGCGGGAGGTCTGCCGCCCGAAGAAGCTGCGACCGTTCTATGCGGGGATAGTTTGCCCGCGGTTCCACAGCGCACCAGCCCACCGCCTGACCACCCCGGAATGCCAGCACCCCCGGCTCAGGATCCTCGTTGAAACGTGCCCGCAGGAGTTCCTTGAGTTCGCTGGGTGCCGCAGACCTGAACTCCTTGCCGGGGAGCGCGAACCAGCGGCACCAGCACCGGGACGGCTCGCCCTTGACCCCGAACAATTCCTCCACGGCCTCCCAGGATGCCGGAGCTGTCTCCAACCGGGGAGCTGCTGCGTCGAATGCCATGGACCCAGAATATTCTCCAGTGCGGGGCTGGTCCCACCAGTTTCATCGCGTTCCCCGATGCGAAGTTCAAGCCCCGGCACCCACCAACTCACCTGTAGTGGTGTTTACCACCATCGGACCGGCACCGTCAGGATCATCGACGTCGACGGTTTCCGTCTCGTCCTCCGGGGGCGCTTGTTCGTTGTCGCCGGCCTCCCACTCAATCCCCGGATCTCCAGGCTTCCCGGCTGCCTCGCCGGACGGGTTCGAGTCAGCGGAAGCCGACGTCCCGTTCATCCGGGTGAAGTTCGCAGAACCCCACATGAGATCGTGCCCGACCGATTCTGCGTCGATTTCTGCCACGTGGTAGATCCTGCCCTCGTGTTCCCACTGCCTCAGGCGTAGCTTTCCGATGACGATGACGCGTTGCCCCTTCTTCACACTGCAGCCGACGTGCCCGGCCAAGTAGCGAAAGGATTGCACCGTGTACCAGTTGGTGTTGCCGTCCACCCATGTATTGCTGGTGCGGTCGTAGCGCCGTTCAGTTGTCCCAAGGCGAAATGAAGCAGTGGACGTTCCGCGTGTAGTGGTGGAGCTCTTGACTTCCGAGGCTACAAAGCCGCGAAGAGTAATGGTGTCGTTCATGGTGGTCCTTCTCGATATAGGAAAGTGCCCGTCCGGCCCTCTTAGCCTCATCCATGCAAACCAGGCAGGGGAGTACGGTCTTGGCCTATGTGAATAAGTCCGGCTCGTAAGGTTGTTGTGGAGGAAAAGTGTCGGTGGGCGTGGGCTGGCAGGCCGCGGTCCGAATGCACTGTAAACTCTTTGTGGCGCCAGCGGCTTAGGCTTGTATTGGCGCTTGTGCGCCCCAGTAGCTCAGGGGATAGAGCAGCGGCCTTCTAATCCGCCGGTCGGGGGTTCGATTCCCTCCTGGGGCACAAGAAATCCCCCGGAACCTGCAGGGTTCCGGGGGATTGATTCTTTAACTGCGTGGCTCGTTGGGCTGTGACTCGAGAAATTCCTTGAGATTCTGAAGAACAATGCGCCACGTCGCTGCGGAATGCTCCACTTCTTCTTCGCTCTTGTTGTTGCCTTGCGTAATGGTTACGGATGTTCCTTCGTCCGCATCGGCCAGGCGATATTCCACCGTGTGGTAGTTTTCGGGGGAATCGGGAAGTCCCGATGAAGGACTGTAGTGCGTGGTTTTCAGGAGCTGCAAGGGTTCGAAGGCCAGGATGGTGCCCTTGTCCTCGTATGCCTTGCCGTTGTACTCGCCGGAGTAGGTGATGGGATCCTCTACCCGCCAGGTCGTTTCGACATTGGTTCCGAGGAAGTATTCCTTGATGAGGCCAGGATCCGTCAGGGCCTCCCATACCTGCTCGCGCGGGACCGCTACGGTGATCGACGCCTCGGCGTTGGGGATATTTGCTTCCATGGGCTTCTCCTTCCCGCGGCCGCCGATTCCGGCGCGCCACCACCTGGCCCACGCTACGCCCGCGGGACGTCCATGGGAATGGCAGAATGGCTATGTGATGAGCAGGGGAACAAGGGTGGAGCAGCCGGGCCGTGAAAGCAACTTTCAGCTGAACGGTAAGGCTGTCGGGACCTTTCTGGTCATTATTGCTGCGCTGGCACTGTCAGCATGTACCGCGCCGTCGCCCGAAAGGCCCATGGCCGGCATCACCTCTTCAAGTCCGGCCGCGCAACAGCCCGGTAGCGGAACGAGTATGGACCCTGCTGTAGTGGCCACGAGCACGACTGTGGAGGCAACGCTGAAAAAGATCGTGGCCGCCAGCCCCAAGCCGGATACGGAATCCGTTCGGGCAGCCTTGGTTTCGGCAGGCATTCCCAAAGCCAACGTGGAAGTGTCCGTCAGCCGGACGCCCACAGGTCTTGATGTCGATGCGTTGGAAGCTGCGGCGCTGGCAGGCGATAGTTGTGTCATGGGCCAGATCCGGGACGGAGGCGTCGTGATGAGCGTGCTGCCAGTACTTGCCACGGGGAAATGCTTCGTGGGCAGCGTTCGCTAGCAGCACTGCCTGGAGCTGAGGGCAGTGTTCGACAACACCGAATGTGAGATCTGTCCGCCTACCCACTAGATTTAAGGGCATGGCGGAATTCATTTACACGATGACCAAGGCTCGCAAGGCCGTTGGCGACAAACTTATTTTGGACGATGTCAGCATGTCGTTCTACCCTGGCGCAAAGATTGGCGTCGTGGGCCCGAACGGTGCTGGCAAGTCCACCATCCTGAAGATCATGGCCGGGCTGGACACCCCTTCAAACGGCGAGGCCCGCCTGAGCCCCGGTTACACCGTGGGCATCCTCTTGCAGGAACCGCCGCTGAATGAGGAAAAGACCGTCCTTGGCAACGTCCAGGAAGGCGTTGGCGAGATCTACGGCAAGATCCAGCGTTTCAACGAGATCTCCGAAGAGATGGCGAACCCGGATGCGGACTACGACACTCTCCTGGATGAGATGGGAAAGCTGCAGGAAGCCATTGACGCTGCCGATGCCTGGGATATCGATTCCCAGCTCGAGCAGGCCATGGACGCATTGCGCTGCCCGCCCGCTGATTCCGATGTCACGGTCCTCTCTGGTGGTGAACGCCGCCGCGTAGCGCTGTGCAAGCTTCTCCTCCAGAAGCCGGACCTCCTGCTCCTTGACGAGCCCACCAACCACTTGGACGCCGAGAGCGTCCTTTGGCTCGAGCAGCACCTCTCCCAGTACCCCGGTGCGGTCCTTGCCGTGACCCACGACCGCTACTTCCTGGACCACGTGGCTGAGTGGATCGCAGAAGTCGACCGCGGCCACCTCTACCCGTACGAGGGTAACTACTCCACCTACCTGGAGAAGAAGAAGGCCCGCCTTGAGGTCCAGGGCAAGAAGGACGCAAAGCTGTCCAAGCGCCTCACCGAAGAACTTGAATGGGTGCGCTCCAATGCCAAGGGCCGCCAGACCAAGTCCAAGGCCCGTTTGGCCCGCTATGAAGAAATGGCTGCGGAGGCCGAGCGCACCCGCAAGTTGGACTTCGAAGAGATCCAGATTCCGCCGGGTCCGCGCCTGGGCTCGGTAGTGATCGAGGCCAAGAACCTGAAGAAGGGGTTCGACGACCGCGTCCTGATCGAAGACCTCTCCTTCTCGTTGCCCCGCAACGGCATCGTTGGCGTTATTGGACCCAACGGTGTGGGTAAGTCCACCTTGTTCAAGACCATCGTCGGCATGGAGCCCCTGGATGACGGTGAGCTCAAGATCGGCGAGTCCGTAAAGATCTCCTACGTGGACCAGTCCCGTGGCGGCATCGATCCCAATAAGTCTCTCTGGGAAGTTGTTTCCGAAGGCCATGACTACATCCAGGTCGGCCAGGTGGAAATGCCTTCGCGTGCCTACGTTTCGGCCTTCGGCTTCAAGGGCCCGGACCAGCAAAAGAAGGCTGGCGTCCTCTCCGGTGGTGAGCGTAACCGTCTTAACCTTGCGTTGACGCTTAAGCAGGGTGGCAACCTTTTGCTCCTCGACGAGCCAACCAACGACCTCGACGTCGAAACCCTGAGCAGCCTGGAAAATGCCCTGCTCGAGTTCCCGGGCTGTGCCGTGGTGGTCTCCCACGACCGTTGGTTCCTGGACAGGGTAGCAACCCACATCCTCGCCTATGAAGGTGACGACGAGAACCCGTCCAAGTGGTACTGGTTCGAAGGTAACTTCGACTCCTATGAGGAGAACAAGGTGGAGCGCCTCGGCGCTGATGCGGCCAAGCCGCACCGTGTGACGCACCGCCGTCTGACCCGCGACTAACGGGTCGTCACAGGCAGAAAATGAGGCCGGTCCCAACAGGGACCGGCCTCATTGCTATGGAATCCTGACCATGCCCTCCTGTGCCACGGTCGCAACGTGCAGGCCTTCGCGGTTGAATATCCGCCCGGTAGCCAAGCCGCGGGCCCCTTGCGCGCTGGGGGACTCCTGAACGTACAGCATCCACTCGTCCACCCGGACCGGCCGGTGCCACCACATGGCGTGATCGAGGCTGGCGACGCTCATGCCCGGTATCATCCAAGCGAGGCCGTGTTTGCGGAGGATGGGTTCCAACAGGGTGTAGTCGCTGGCGTACGCCAAGGCGGCCAGGTGTAGTTTGGGGTCGTCGGGCAAGGGGCCCATCGTCTTCATCCAGACGGCGTTGGTGGCCACGTGCTCGCTTGGCGGTGACACGTAAAGTGCGGGGTCGATGTGACGGACGTCGAACGGCCGCTCCGAGGACATATGCCGTGCCAAAGGGTGGTCGAATTGAGCCAGCAACTCGGCCGTACTGGGCAACGACTCGGGGTCCGGCATGCCTTCGGGCATTGTCGCTTGATGATCCAGGCCTTCATCTTCAACCTGGAACGAGGCAATCATGGAAAGGATCGGCACACCGTCCTGATAAGCATGAACGCGCCGTGCCGAGAAGGACCGACCGTCACGCAGCCGTTCCACACCGAACGTGATGGGCTTATTGGCGTCGCCGGGCCGCAGGAAATAGCCGTGCATGGAGTGCGCCACCCGGTCAGGTTCCACGGTTCGCATGCCAGCCATCATGGATTGGGCCAGGACCTGGCCGCCGAAGACACGATGCCGGGGCTGTTTTTGGGAAGGTCCAAGGAAAATGTCCTCATTGGTCCGGGCTCCGTCGAAGTCACCAAGGTCCAACAGGCCAATGAGGACTTCCGTCGGATCTTCTGCGGGTGCCTCAACCTTGAGGCCGGCGTTCGTGTCTGTCATGGTTCGACTCTAGACGGCGCCCGGACCCCTCTCAACCGCGGACATGCCGGTAGAGTCGATGCTGTGACAGACCTCTTGACTCAGTCCTTCCGCTTTGCCGATCCCCGCGACCTCGTTGACCTGCGGACCTACGTCACGCGTGCCAAGAGCATCGATGACGGCGCCATCCGCCTGCAGGCCGCAGGCCAGGTATTGGCCGCGTACGTGTGTGTACTCAGGCCACGCATTCTGGGTGAATCAACTCCCACAATCCTTGGGTTACGGACCATGGCGCTTGCAGAACCTGCCCAAGCCGATGTCACTGTGACGCTCTCCTCCGTCATGGACCGTCTTGCCCGCTCGGGTGCCGACGACGTCGAGTTGCCCATTCCGCCGTCGACGGTTTCGGAGTCATGGGCCGGCGTCGGCGCGCCCAGGAGCGGTTGGGCAGTCCTGGGGACGGTGCTCGACGCCGATCTGAAGTCAGCCGCGGAAGCCGGCATTGCCGAGGTGGCTGGCGTTGTGCCCACTGCCGCTGGCGCTGCCGTTGTGAATACGGCCCGGGCCGCCGTGTGGGGAAGGGAACTCCCCGGACTCAGTGACCTGCCTGCGGGTGCAGCCTTTGCTGCCTTCGCCCTGGGATTCCTGGGCGGGGGCGAGCAGCAGTTGTTCCGCAATGGACGCTGGTTCCGCTTAAGTGGTCCTCGTGGCCATGTACTGGTTCGTACGGGCGCAGGCTTGGGTCCGGGGTTCTAGGCCCAGCCGAACTCAGACGGCCGAGGGGCTGTTCACCATGGTCAGGGCAGCGCGTTCCATGTAGTCCCAAAGGGTTCCCTCGTGAAGAGGCGACAACCCCAGCGAGTCCACTGCTGTCCGCATATGGAAGAGCCAGCGGTCCTTCGCTTCGGGCGTGACGCGGAACGGCATGTGGCGCATCCGCAGGCGCGGATGGCCGCGCTCCTCGCTGTAAGTAGTGGGACCGCCCCAATACTGCTCCAGGAACATGAGGAAGCGCCGTTTGGCCGGTTCCAAGTCCTCTTCGGGGTACATGGGCCGCAGGAGCGGATCCTGCGCAACGCCGTCGTAGAAGACGTCGATCAGCTTCACGAAAGTATCGTGCCCGCCCACGGCTGCATAAAAGCTGTCCGTGTAGGCAGGCTGGCTGAAGGGATCGTTCTGCATCAGCTGGCGTCGCTGACCAGCCTGGGTGTTCGTTTCACTCACTGGCCTTCTCCTCAGCCTTCTGGGCAGCATCATTGTCGTCGGTTTCCGGCGACTCCAGCGGAACGTAGTCTCCCTGCGAGCGGTTGCCCACGCGCAGGATTTCGCCGTTTCGCAGATACCAGATGGCTCCGTCCTCAGCGCGGACCCGCGTAATGCGCAGGCCCACTGATTCAACGGTACCAATCACTTCGCTGGTAACGATCACATCGCCTATTCCGTACTGGTCTTCGATGGTGATGAAGATCCCGGCGAGGAAGTCACGGATCAGCTGCTGTGCACCGAAACCGATAGCGACACCCAGTATTCCCACGCTTGTCAGCAGGGGCGCGACGTCCACGTTCATGAACTTGAGGACGTAGATGATCACGATCACCACAACCACGACGCTCACGAGGCTTGTCAGCAAAGTGCCGATGGTTTCGGCGCGCTGTGACCGGCGTTCGTGATCCAGTGCGCGGATTGCCGGTTGCACCCATTTGAAGTGGGGCTTCTTGAAGAAGGAGCTGCCGGCGGATACCCGCCGTGTGATGCGCAGGATGATGAACCGCGCCACGATCCACACCAGCAGGCCCACGCCTAAAGTGATGAGGATCGAAACGAAGTCTATTTTCTCCGGTTCAATGGTGATGGTTTCCGCCAAGGGGATGGAGGTCAAGGTGGAATAACTCCTTGTCGTCGGCCCGTGTTCGCCGGGCGCGGAACACTCTGTCCACTTCCAACCCTATCGCCGTAGCGTGACGGTATGCGCATCCTGGTCCTTGGCGGTACCGCCTTCCTGTCAGCTGAAATCGCAAAGCAGGCGCTTGCCTTGGGGCACGACGTCACGTGTCTGGCCCGTGGTACCCAGGCGAACCCGCCCGACGGCGTGGCCTGGGTCCGTGGCGACCGCGCCTTGGGTAGTGCCGCCTATGGGGACGTGAACAGCAGCTGGGATGCGGTTGTCGAGGTTTCCAGGGATCCTGTTCAAGCGCGGGATGCCCTTGAAGCGTTGGGACCGCATGCGGGCCATTGGACCTTCGTGTCCAGTTGCTCGGTGTATGCGGATCATTCGGTTCCTGGCGCTGACGAGAACGCGGCGCTTCTTGAACCGTTGCCTGAAGGACAATCAGGCACTCCGGAAACCTATGGTGAATCGAAGTCTGCGATCGAGCACATGACGCTCGCTTTGGTTGGGCACAAAGCCCACATTGTGCGGGCCGGGCTGATCGGAGGGCCAGGGGACGGCTCCGACCGCTACGGTTATTGGCCTGCGCGCTTTGCAGCCAATACCGAGCCGGTTCTCGTGCCGGACATTCCCGATGACGCCACCCAGATCATCGACGTCCGTGACCTCGCCGGATGGATCATCCAAGGTGCTGGGATGGGCCTGACGGGCACTTACAACGCGTTGGGAGATGTAGTTCCGTTCAGTGAGTACATTTCGGAATCCAGCCGCGCGGCGGTGGGCCAGGAGAGTCAGCCCGGCACGGAGCCGAGGCTGCCATCGAGCGAAACTGTCCAGGCCGACGAAGACTGGCTGGTCGGGCAAGGCGTCGAGTACTGGTCCGGGCCGGACTCACTTCCTCTCTGGTTGCCAGCGGACCACGACGGTTTTCAATCGCGAAGCAATCAAGCAGCGAAGGCGCTCGGGATGACGTTGCGCCCGTGGCAGGAGACCCTCCGGGACGCTCTGGACTATGAGCGAAGCCTGGGCTTGGAAAGGGAGCGCAAGGCAGGCTTAAGCCGTGAAACCGAACGCAGGCTGGTAGGACTCCTGCGGAAGCAACAGAGCTAAGGGGGCTTACAGCGTCAGGCCGCTGCCGCCGTCGTGATTGGCTCGTGCAACACCGGGAAATTGACGCTGCGGGCTATGAAACAGACCTGATTGGCTTCGTGGTGAAGTTGCGCCGTCAAGGCCGAATGAGCCGGATCCGCGATAGTGACGTGCGGCTTCAGAGTCACGCTCTCGAATTGGCCGCTGCCGTCACGATTTAGCTTCATGGTGCCCTCGGCGTTGTCCTCGTAGCCGGTTACAACAACCCCATGTTTTACCGCCACGTGCAGGAAGGAGAGCATGTGGCATTGCGACAGGGCAGCAAGCAGGAGTTGCTCGGGGTTGTAGCGCGTGCGGTCGCCGTGGAACGTTGGATCTGCGGAACCTTTGAGGATGGGCAGCCCGGGAATTTCTATGTCATGATCCCGCGAGTACCCTCTGTAGCTTTCTGTACCCACGCCCAGATTTCCAGTCCAGCGGACGGTCAATGCATAGTGGTGTTCGTTGAGGCCCATGCGGACAGTTTAGCCATCTGCCAAACAGCGCCGGCACAGGCCCCAACGGACTGCTTAGGCGTCCACGTCCACGTCCGCTGCCCGGGCACGGAGCGCCCGCGCCACGGCGTCCCGGTTTTCCAGCATCATGCGGCGCAGGGCGGCACTCTCCTCTGGAAGAGCTGCAAGGAATTCGTCCGTCCGGTCCACCGTGGCCTGGGTTGTGAGCTGCGCCGGGTACAGGCCCACGACAATCTGCTGGGCCAACGCGTGCGTGCGTTCTTTGACAATCCCGGGGACCGCTTCAAAATATTTCTCAGCGTAGGGCTCCAGCAGGGTGGTGTCCGGCACCCGCATGAAGCCGGCCACTGCCGAGGCTTGCAGGGCGTTGGAGAGTTCGCCCTTGACCACGATGGAATCCCACGCTGCAGCTTTGGCCTCCGCCGTGGGAATAGCGGCCTTGGCCTGTGCCGCTGCATTTTGGCCGGTGGAGGTGTTGTCGCGGGCGAGTTCGTGGTCGATGCGCTCCTGGCCCTGCCTGCCGCCGGCCACCAAAGCGGTTAGCAGTTCCCAGCGCATGTCCTGGTCAACGGTTAGGCCCTCAAGAGTGTCGGTCCCGTCCAGCAGTGCCTGGATGCGGTCCAGCTGATCTGCGCTGCGTGCAAGTTGCGCGTAGGACTTCACGAACTGCAACTGCGCATCCGAGCCGGCTTCCACCGCTGACGCGAGCTCCCACAGCTTATCGGCGGCAGCGATCGTTGCCTCCAGTTTGTGCCCGGCCGCCACATAGTAGGTCAGCGTCGTGGCAAGTTGCCGCAGCTGAACGAGGATCACAGAGGAATCTGTTTCCTCCGCGATGTTCGCCAGTATCAGTTCGACGTAGCCGCGCGCAGGAGTTTCTCCGTCCCGTGCCGCATCCCATGCGGAGCCCCAGACCAGTGTGCGGGGCAAGCTGGCGGCAAAATCCTTGAGATGCGCTTTCGCTGTGGCCAGCGAGTGGGCGTCCAGCCGTACTTTGGCGTAGGCGAGATCATCATCATTAAGCAGGATGAGGTCCGGGCGTGTGAGGCCTGCCAAGGCGGGGACTTCCGTCCGGGGACCCTCGACGTCGAGCTCCTCGCGGTGCGTCCGCTCCAGCTTGCCCTCTTCGGTGAGGTTGTAGAAGCCCACCGCAAGGCGATGGGGACGAAGCGTTGGTTGTTCATCGATCGCGGATTGCAGGATGTTGAACGCGGTGATGGTGCCGTCCTGCTCCACGTCCACCTCGGGAGCCAGGGTGTTCACGCCGGCGGTTTCGAGCCAGAGCTTGCCCCATACGTCCAGGTCACGGCCGCTTGCGGCTTCGAGTTCCACCATGAGGTCAGCCAGTTCGGTGTTCTTCCAAGCGTGCTTGGCGAAGTACGTGCGCACCCCTGACATGAACTGTTCCGGTCCAACCCAGGCAACCAACTGCCGCAGCACGGAGGCGCCCTTGGCGTAGGTGATGCCGTCGAAATTGACCTCAACGTCTTCCAGGTTGTTGATTTCCGCGAAGATCGGGTGCGTGGTGGGCAGTTGATCCTGGCGGTATGCCCACGATTTCTCAACGGAGGCGAAGGTTGTCCAAGCCCTGTCGAAGGCCGTGTTTTCCACAGCGGCCAGGTGGGACATGTACTCGGCGAACGACTCGTTGAGCCAGAGGTCGTTCCACCAGCGCATGGTCACCAGGTCCCCGAACCACATGTGCGCGAGTTCGTGCAGGACCGTGATGGCCCGGCGCTCGATCTGTGCGCCGGCGACCTTGCCGCGGAAGATGTAGCCTTCCAGGATTGTCACCGCGCCGGCGTTTTCCATTGCACCGGCATTGAATTCGGGGACGAACAGCTGATCGTACTTTTCAAACGGGTACGGGCAGCCAAACTGTGCCTCGAAGAATTCAAAGCCCTGGCGGGTAAGTTCGAAGATGTTGTCCGCATCCAGGTACTGCATCAAGGATTTGCGCGCGAAGACGCCCAGCGGTATGACCCTGCCGTCCGAACTTGCCACCTCGGAACGGACGGACTGGTACGGTCCGGCTATCAGGGCGGTGACATACGAGGACAGACGCGGAGTGGGAGCGAATTCCCACACGGACCTGGCTCCACCGTCCTCGCCTGCATCAGTTTCAACCGGAACCGGGGTGGGGGAGTTGGAGACGACGTCCCAGTGTGAGGGAGCAGTGACGCGGAACGTGAAGCTGGCCTTCAGGTCCGGCTGCTCGAAGACAGCGAACATCCGCCGGGAATCCGGAACCTCGAACTGGGTGTAGAGGTAGACCTCCCCATCCACCGGATCCACGAAACGATGGAGGCCCTCACCTGTGTTCATGTAGCGCGCATCGGCGACGACTATGAGTTCATTCTCGTCGGCAAGGTTTGGAAGTTGGATGCGGACGCCATCGGATACCTCGGCGGGATCCAGTTCGGTGCCGTTCAGGGTAACGCTGTAAACGCTCTCGGTCACGGCGTCGATAAACGTCGAGGCTCCAGCCTTTGCCGAGAACTTCACCACGGTGGTGGATCCGAACACCGTGGCGCCCTTGGTCAGATCCAGGGTGACGTTGTAGGACTCGACATTGAGTATTTCAGCGCGCTGCGCGGCTTCGTTGCGCGTCAGGTTAAGGCCTGGCAAGTGGTGCCTCCAGAGGTTGGGGTGTCCGGCCGGGGCAGGTCCGGTCGATGGTGTGAAGCCATTCTTTCACTCCAAGCGCCGATGGCAAGGAGGTGCCCCCACAGTGTCGCCGGCACGGAGTAGCGTTGGAGCATGGGAACGTTCAGGGAGTCTCTTGATATCCGCGCACTCAGGTTTGCACTAGCCTTTCCGCTGCTGCTGGCCATAGGTTTCGTTGTGTGCGCACAGATGGTGCGAAACGATCTTCCCGATCCGGTAGCAGTGATGTGGAACGCCGACGGCGGCAGTGCCTTTGCTCCTTTCGGCGCCTATGTAACCGGCGGCGCAGCCCTGATCACCTTTTTCGGCTGGGTCGCGTTCCTCCAGGCCGTGCCGCTGTCCCGGCCGGTGGTCATGCGCAGGGTCATGATGGGCCTTGGCCTCATGGTGAGCCTCTTCGTGACAACAGTGCTGGCTGCCGGATTGGTAGGGCAATCGGGGCTGGGGGACGCCCGCGCTTCCCACGTTGATCCGATCGTCCTCGCCATGGGCAGTGGAGCGGCGGTGTCGTTGGGAGTCGTCCTCATGTTCGCCTTCAAACCCGATCCCCGGTGGACGCGGGAGGACGACGAAGCCCTTGAAGCCGCACGCCTGTACGTCACAGACCCGGACCTCGCGCGGGATACGCTGCGCATGTGGGTCCATGCCCGCAGTTCAGTTTTCATCATGATCATCGTGTCCACGCTGTTTCCAGCCGCGCTGATCGCGATAGCCGTCCCATGGCTGGGAGCCTTGTTGGCCGCGGCGGCGTTGGTTGGTGCCGGCTTCCTCTTCGCCCGCGTCCGGGCGGACAGGGGAGGGCTGCAGGTCTTCGCAGGCGGCATCGTGCCGGTCCTGACCGTTCCCGCCGTCGACATCGCGGCAGCAGCTCCGGCTGAAGTGAAAGCCGCAGACTTTGGCGGATGGGGTTGGCGGCATCATGACGATGCAACGGCGATGCTGGTCAGCAGCGGACCGGCCGTCGTCGTAAGGAAACTTAATGGAGGCAGGGTTGCGCTCAGTGCAGGGACTCCGGCAACAGCGGACGAACTCGCGGGCATCCTGAACCGGGCTGCCGAGCGGGCCCACCACGGCGGGCAGCCCCAGCAACCCGGGGCGCGGTAACCTAGGTAGCGCATCCCACACCGCCGCGCCCGGCAAGTGCCGTACCGGCGCGCCAGAAAGAATGGACTTCCTGTGACTACACCCCGCGTCCACATCGCCACCGACCACGCCGGCATGGAACTCAGCGCCCACCTGGTCAGCCACCTCACCGCAAAGGGTTATGAGGTTGTGGACCACGGACCCAGGGAATATGACGCTCTGGATGACTACCCGTCCTTCTGCATCAACGCAGGAGTTGCAGTGGTGGCTGATCAGCAAGCAGGCGTGCATGCGCTGGGCATCGTCCTGGGTGGTTCGGGCAATGGTGAACAAATTGCCGCCAACAAGGTCAAGGGTGTGCGTGCCGCGCTGGCCTGGAACCTCTCTACGGCCAAGCTCGCCCGCGAGCACAACGACGCCAACGTAGTGGCCGTTGGTGGCCGCCAGCATACGGTGGAAGAAGCAACCGAACTCATTGAGGCCTTCCTCCAGGAACCTTTCAGCAATGACGAGCGCCACATCCGCCGTATCGGCAAGATTGCGGCTTACGAGACCACCGGCGAGATCGTCGAGTAGTGCCTGAGGGGCACTCCGTCCATAGGCTGGCCCGCCAATTCCAGGACGTGTTTGGCGGCCGGCGCTTGGAGGTTTCGAGTCCGCAGGGCCGATTCACGGCCGGTGCGGAGCTTCTGAGCGGACATGTGATGGTTGAATCTGTTGCGCACGGAAAGCAGCTGTTCCTGAGGTTCGACCACGATCTTTTCCTCCACGTTCACCTTGGTCTTTATGGTGCCTGGAGCTTTGGCGGCGATAGCTCCTTCTCGGGAGCCTCCAGCATTGGCGCGCCTCGCCGGATCGGTGAGCGCGAGACTGCCTCATCCGGTGCAGAGGGGGAGTCCGGTGCCGGGGTGGACTACGCAGGGCCTCCCGCCCCGGTGGGTGCCGTCCGCGCGCGCCTGGTGTCGGACAACGGCTGGGCCGATCTTCGTGGAGCCACCACTTGCGCCGCTGTTACGTCCCATGAAGCAGAAGCTGTACTGGGCCGCCTGGGCCCTGATCCGCTGCGTAACCGGCCGGGGGACCGGGACGAGTTCATCCGCCGGTTGCGATGCCGCAAGACGGCCGTGGCCATGCTGTTGATGGATCAATCGGTGCTGGCGGGGGTTGGAAATATTTACCGCGCAGAGGTCCTCTTTCGTCAGTCGGTGGATCCATGGACTCCTGGGAACAAGATTGACGCTGCGACGGCCGGCAGGTTGTGGGATGACGCCGTCCTTGCCATGTCCGACGGCGTACGCGACGGCCGGATTGTCACCACGCCGCCGGCGCTATGGAGCGGTAACGGCACCTCAGCGCCCGACGCCGATGCGCACTTTGTCTATAAGCGCGAAGGGCAGCCCTGCCGCGCTTGCGGGACGCTGGTAGGCATGGTCGAAATCGGCGCCCGCAAATTGTATTGGTGCCCTGGCTGCCAGTTGTAACAGCGCTGGCCTGTTGTAACAACGATTGCGGGTTCGTAACAACAAAAAAGCCCCAATCCGAAGATTGGGGCTTTTTTACTGGAGGGGACGACGGGAATCGAACCCGCGTAATCAGTTTGGAAGACTGAGGCTTTACCATTAAGCTACGTCCCCGGGTGGGTCTCCTGCTGGATCCTTGTATGGATCTCATGCTCAGGACATCTTCCCGGTGGCTGTTGAAGCCGGGTACAACTAAACCTAATTCCGGCGGCGGTGTCAAATGTGCATTCCGGGCCCGCTTGCCCGTAGACTGTCCTGTGCATTCGGGGTGTAGCTCAGCTTGGCTAGAGCGCCTGCTTTGGGAGCAGGAAGTCGCAGGTTCAAATCCTGTCACCCCGACTCTGTGTTTCGTGTCCGCCTCAGGGATGCGGCAGAACCCCATACCCACAAATTCAGGAGTACTTAGACTGTGAAGAGCGCTGTCGAGAACCTCACCCCCACGCGGGTCAAGCTCAACGTTGAGGTTCCCTTTGAGGAACTGAAGCCGAGCATCGATGCCGCTTACAAGACTGTTGCTTCGCAGATCCAGGTCCCCGGATTCCGCAAGGGCAAGGTTCCTTCCAAGCTGATCGACCAGCGCGTTGGCCGTGGCTATGTCCTGGAAACCGCCATCAACGATGGCCTCAACGGCTGGTACCAGGCTGCTGTCCAGGAAACGGGTGTTCGTCCCCTGAGCCGTCCTGAAGTTGAGATCACCGAGGTTCCGGACCCGTCCGCAACCGATGGCGAGCTTAAGTTCCAGGTGGAGATTGATGTTCGGCCCGAGATCGAGCTGCCGGACTATGCAGGCATCAAGGTTGAGGTTGCTGCGGCTGAATCCTCCGCTGAAGACGTCGACAAGGCCTTGGATGAACTGCGTGGCCGCTTCGGCACGCTGAAGTCCGTGGAGCGTCCCGCCCGGAACGAGGACTTCCTCACGATCGACATCACCGCCACGATCGATGGCGAAGAAATCGACTCGGCGTCCGGCTTGTCCTACCAGGTTGGTGCAGGCACCATGCTTGAGGGCCTGGACGAGGCCGTGACCGGTCTGTCCGCAGACGAAGAAGCAATCTTCGACACCACGCTCGTTGGCGGCGACCACGCCGGCGAGGCAGCCCAGGTGAAGGTTGTTGTCAAGGCCGTCAAGGAGCGCGAGCTTCCTGAAGCCAACGACGACTTCGCACAGCTGGCTTCGGAATTCGACACCCTTGCTGAGCTCCGCGAGGACCTCGCCAAGCAGGCTGCCGATTCCAAGGTTGTCGGACAGGGCGTTGAGGCCCGCGACAAGGTCCTGGACAAGCTCGTAGAGCTCGTCGAGGTCCCCGTTCCGGCTTCGGTTGTCGAAGAGCAGATTGAGGCTCACTTCAACCCGGAGAACGCCCACGGCGAAGGTGACCACGACACCGAGGAGCACCGCGCCGAGGTCAAGGCAAACACTGAGCGCGCCTTCCAGAACGAGGTCATCCTTGACGCCATTGCGGACAAGGAAGAAGTTGACGTCAGCCAGAACGAGCTGATCGACTACATCGTCAGCACCGCAAGCCAGTACGGTATGGATCCCAACCAGTTCGCCCAGATCATCGATCAGAGCGGCCAGGTCCCCATGATGGTTTCCGAAGTACGCCGCCGCAAGGCACTGGCCGTTGTGCTGGGCCAGGCCGAGGTCGTTGACTCCGAAGGCAACAAGGTTGACCTGAGCGATTTTGTCCGCCCTGCGGGCGAAGTTGCTGCTGATGAGGCAGCAACCGCCGAAGCCGGCGAGGAAGCGGATGTTGTCGCCAGCGATGACCCCGCAGCCGTGAAGTTCTAGTCAATAGCGCATCAACCGACCCCGGATCAGTGATCCGGGGTCGGTTTGTTTTAAGCCCTGAACGGACAAGCCCGCATACAATCAGCGTGCTGGATCTGCGGGCCCGCTCCAATCGTGCGCCGTCAGCGAACAGCGCGATTCCGGCGAACAAATCGTCCCTGAAAACGGTTAGTGTCCAAGTAGTGAAGTTCAGTGAGGTCACTGGCACCAGCGAGAGGTAAGTACTTATGTCACAGCAATCAGAGGCTCCCCGGATGGCAACTGTCGATCCCGCAGCCCAGGACAACTACATCTACAACCGCCTGCTGAAAGAGCGCATCATCTGGCTTGGCTCTGAAGTCCGTGACGAGAACGCCAACGCCATCTGCTCCCAGCTGCTCCTCCTCTCGGCTGAAGACCCCGAGAAGGACATCTACCTTTACATCAACTCACCCGGTGGCTCGGTGACCGCCGGCATGGCCATCTACGACACCATGCAGTTCATCCCCAACGATGTTGTCACTGTTGCCACCGGCCTGGCTGCCTCCATGGGGCAGTTCCTGCTCTCCTCCGGAACCAAGGGGAAGCGTTACGCCACCCCCAACGCCCGTATTCTCATGCACCAGCCGTCCGGTGGCATCGGCGGCACTGCTTCGGATATCAAAATCCAGGCCGAGCTCATCCTGCACATGAAGAAGGTCATGGCGGAACTCACCGCAGAACAGACCGGCCAGACTGTGGAGACCATCCTCAAGGACAACGACCGCGACAAGTGGTTCACGGCCACGGAGGCTCTGGAGTACGGCTTCTTCGACAAGATCTCGGCTCACGCAGGCTCGGTAGCTGGTGGCGGTGGAACGGCCAACCAGTCGAACTCCGAGCCAGGCTCCGAAAACTAACCGGCACCAAAGAACCACTGAAACCCAGGAGTAATGACATGAACTACAACTTCGGATGGTCTGCCGGTAATCTCCCAACCAGCCGCTACGTCCTGCCCCAGTTCGAAGAGCGCACACCGTACGGCTTCAAGCGCCAGGATCCGTACACCAAGCTGTTCGAGGACCGCATCATCTTCCTCGGCGTCCAGGTTGACGACGCTTCTGCCGATGACATCATGGCCCAGCTGCTGGTCCTTGAATCGACGGATCCGGACCGCGACATCACGTTGTACATCAACTCGCCCGGCGGCTCCTTCACGGCCATGACGGCGATCTATGACACCATGCAGTACATTCGTCCGGAGATCCAGACCGTATGCCTGGGCCAGGCAGCCAGTGCGGCAGCTGTCCTGCTTGCAGCGGGAACACCCGGCAAGCGGCTGGCACTGCCGAACGCACGCGTGCTGATCCACCAGCCGGCGTTGTCCGGCGGCCAGGGCGGCCAGGCATCCGACCTCGAGATCCAGGCTGCTGAAGTCATGCGCATGCGTACATGGCTTGAAGACACGCTGGCACACCACTCGGGCCGTACCTCCGAGCAGGTCAACAATGACATCGAGCGCGACAAGATCCTGACCGCGGCCGAGGCCATGAGCTACGGTCTGATCGACCAGGTCCTGGACTCCCGCAAGATCAAGCCCCAGGCAATCGCCAGGTAGCATACGGAAAACGACGCCGGTGCGGTTCGCGAAATATGGACCGCACCGGCGTTCTGTTTCCACCCAAGCAGCCCATTGTGACCTAGAGTGGATGTTGTCACGGTGGTGCCAACCCCGGCCAGGCTGCACACTTGAGTACGGCACGGAGCCGCATCACCCGCATGTAACGAAGGGATTCCCACATGGCTCGGATTGGCGAGAGCACGGACCTGCTGAAGTGTTCTTTCTGCGGAAAGAGCCAGAAGCAGGTACGGAAGCTGATTGCCGGGCCCGGTGTGTACATCTGCGATGAGTGCATCGAGCTTTGCAACGAGATCATCGAAGAAGAACTTGCGGAAGTTTCGGACCTTGGCAGTTTTGAACTCCCCAAGCCCCGGGAGATCTTCGATTTCCTGCAGGAATACGTCATCGGCCAGGAGCCTGCCAAACGGTCGTTGGCAGTTGCCGTCTACAACCACTACAAGCGGATCCAGGCCGGTCATGCTCCCAAGGCCGGGAGCCTTGGTGAGGGTCCGCATCACGAGGATGTGGAGATCGCCAAATCCAACATCCTGCTGATCGGTCCAACTGGCTGTGGCAAGACGTATCTGGCGCAAACGCTCGCCCGCAGGCTCAATGTCCCGTTCGCCGTGGCCGATGCAACCGCACTCACGGAGGCTGGCTATGTGGGCGAGGATGTCGAAAACATACTGCTCAAGCTCATCCAGGCCGCTGATTACGACGTCAAGAAAGCCGAACAAGGCATCATTTACATTGACGAGATCGACAAAATCTCCCGCAAGAGCGAGAACCCCTCGATCACCCGGGACGTGTCGGGCGAGGGAGTCCAGCAGGCCCTGCTGAAGATCCTCGAAGGCACAGTAGCCTCCGTCCCGCCGCAGGGTGGACGTAAGCATCCGCACCAGGAATTCATCCAGATCGACACCACCAACGTGCTCTTCATCGTGGCAGGTGCATTTGCCGGCCTTGAGGACATCATTGGTTCGCGGTCAGGGCGCAAGGGCATCGGCTTTGGAGCGCCACTGAACGAAGTCCGGGACAACGTGGACACTTACGGTGAAGTCATGCCGGAAGACCTGCTGAAGTTCGGACTCATTCCGGAGTTCATTGGCCGCCTGCCAGTGATCACCACCGTCTCGAATCTGGACCGTCCTGCGTTGATCCAGATCCTTTCCACGCCCAAGAATGCCCTGGTGAAGCAATACCAGAAGATGTTCCAGCTGGATGGTGTAGACCTGCAATTCGACGACGACGCTTTGGATGCCATCGCTGACCAGGCTCTTGAGCGTGGAACCGGCGCCCGTGGCCTGAGGGCCATCATGGAAGAAGTCTTGCTGCCCGTCATGTTTGATCTGCCAAGCAGGGATGACATCGCAACTGTCGTCATCACCGCTGATGTGGTGGACAACAAGGCCCAGCCCACCATGATTGGCCACGACGTCGTAGCGAAGCGCCGGAATAAGTCGGCCTAGCCACCCGTTGGCCTAGTAAGCGGCGGTTTCATTCATTCCGCGTCGCTTGATGCCCGCTTTTTACTCTTCCAAGGAGTTTCCCTGTGCCTGAAATGAATGTGCCTGAACTGACTGTGCCTGAACAGAGCCTGCCCGAACAGAACCTGCCAGAGCAGCCCGTCAATAAAGCCGATTTCTGGTTCGATCCTGTTTGCCCCTTCGCATGGATCACATCGCGCTGGATCGGCGAGGTGGAGCAAGTGCGGGGAATTGAGACCGAATGGCACGTCATGAGCTTGTCCGTCCTCAATGAGGGCCGTGACCTTCCCGGGGATTACAGGGCGATGATGGACGACAGCTGGGGTCCTGTCCGCGTGATCATTGCTGCCCAGGAGCTCCATGGCAGCAGGTACATCAAACCCTTGTACGACGCCATGGGGGAACAGTTCCACCACGAAGGCAACAAGGACCGTAGTTCCGTGATCCAGAAAGCGCTGGCAGAAGTAGGCCTTCCTGCTGAGCTGGCCCGCTTCGCGGACTCAGGGGAGTACGACACCGAATTGCGGGCCAGCCACGAGGCCGGCATCTCCCTGGTGGGCCAGGATGTGGGAACGCCCGTGGTGGCTGTAAATGGCACGGCCTTCTTCGGCCCGGTCCTCACCCGGATTCCGAGGGGCGAAGAAGCGGGGCAACTTTGGGATGCCACGGTAACCCTTGCCGGCTACCCGCACTTCTTCGAAATCAAGCGCAGCCGCACGGAAAGCCCTGAATTCAACTAGGAAAGCCCGAGTTCAACCAGGAAGCCCAGGTCCGGCCCGGCGAATCCGCGGCACTACTTCAGGAAGCGCGACGTACGCCGGTCCGCGAGGATCTTTCCGTGGGTTTGGCAGGTAGCACAGTACTGAAGTGACGTGTCTGCGAACGACACTTCACGTACAGTGTCGCCGCAAACAGGGCAGGGCAGCCCGGTCCTGGCATGGACCCTGAAATTGCTTCGCTTTGTGTCCTTCAGCTCGCTGGAAGGCTTTCCAGCTGCCGCGTTCACGGCACCCACCAAAACCTCCTGCATGGCATCGTAGAGCCGCTGCACTGTTTCGCCGTCGATCGTCTTCGCGATGGCGAAGGGGGAGATTTTGGCGGCGTGCAGAATCTCATCGCTGTAGGCGTTGCCAATCCCGGCGATGATGCTTTGGCTGCGGAGAAGTCCCTTGATCTGTTGGGAACTTGTCTTAAGGATTGCCGCCAGGGCATTTTCGTCGAAGTCGGGGCTGAGCGGTTCCGGACCCAGGGTTGCGATCCCGGGAACATCCAAGGGATCCCTTACCACGTAGATGGCCAGGCTCTTTTTGGTGCCGGCTTCAGTGAGGTCCAGTCCTATGTGGGCGTCGTCGGCCTGCCGGTGCAGCAGTAGCCTGGCCGCTATGTTGCTCTTGCCCATGCGCAGCCCGGCTGCTGATGGATGCTCCGTATAGCGGACCCACCCGGCCTTTGCGAGGTGGAAGACGAAAAACAGGCCGTCGGCATCGAGGCTGATGAACTTGCCGAAGCGCTGTGTGCCCTGGATGGTGCGGCCTTCGAGGGTGCTGTAGGGCGGATCAGCGGTCTTCAAGGCGGCGATGGAGTTGATGCGGACGCTGGTCAGCACTGCTCCATGGAGCTGGGTGTCCAGATACGTGCACAGGCCGTGCACTTCGGGAAGTTCCGGCATGTCCATACTCTGCCATAGCTTTACCCGGGCTGCAGGATAGCTGCACGAAAAAGCCCTGGCAGAACTACAGGATTGTAGTTCTGCCAGGGCTCTTGTGCATGGTCACTGGCGGGACCACAATGGTTCTTACCCACTTCGAAAGAAGAGGGACACGGAAACCAAAGATTCAGTGATATGCAACCAACGCAGCCTTTGGCAAAGTTGGAAGCAAGCTACCAGTGACGAGGTAGTAAGACCTGAAATTCCGAGGATTCCGCCAGACTGTCAAGCCGTCACCAGACAGCCGAAAAGTCGAAGCCCCACCAACGGCAAAACGCTGATGGGGCTTCCCCTTTGCCCAAATTTCCGGAATTTGCCGGAAGGCTCTTAGGACGCTGGCGTTTCCTCTGCCGGTGCGAGGACGACGTCGCTGACCGTCAGCTCACCCTCACCGGACTGAAGTGCGATCTCCTGGGCGTTCGCGGCTGCCTTCAGGTCCCCGAGTCCGGCCTTGAGCTGCGCAACAAGCATTTCATTGGCCGTGATGGACGCCGAGAGTACTGCGGTGCGCTGCTTCACTTTTGCCTCGGACTTGGCCTTGCGGATGCCACTGAGTGCTACGCCAACAGTGCCAAGCATGGTGGTGTCGCCATCGGCGATTTCCAGTGCGGCAGGCCATTGGGCGCGGTGAACCGAGCCGGTGCGCCACCAGCTCCACACCTCTTCGGTGGCGAAGGGCAGGAACGGCGCGAAAAGGCGCAGCAAGGAGTCCAGGGTGGTGGCCAGCGCAGCCAGTACGGATGCTTGCTCCGACTCCCCGGCCGCACCGTAGGCGCGGTCCTTGATCAGCTCGACGTAGTCGTCGGTGAACTGCCAGAAGAATGACTCAGTGATTTGCAGTGCCCGCGCGTAGTCGTAGTTTTCGAAAGCCTTGGTGGACTGCGCAACAACGTCCGACAACTGGGCGAGCAGTGCCCGGTCCAGTGGATTGGTCAGCACGGAAAGATCGCTGGACACCACGGAGTTTTCGGTGGCACCAAGGTTCAACACGAACTTGGAGGCGTTGAGTAGCTTGATGGCCAACCGACGGCCGATCTTCATCTGCGCGATTTCGTAGGCCGTGTCCGCACCGAGCTTGGCCGAGGCTGCCCAGTAGCGGACGGCGTCCGAGCCGAACTCGTTCAGGACGTCCGTGGGGACAACCACGTTGCCCTTGGACTTGGACATCTTTTTGCGGTCCGGGTCAAGGATCCACCCTGAAATAGCTGCGTGCTTCCACGGCGCGCTCTTCTGCAGGGCGTCGGCGCGGACAGCGGAGGAGAACAGCCATGTGCGAATGATGTCGTGACCCTGGGGGCGGAGGTCGAACGGGTAGACCTTGGAGAACAGTTCCTCGTCACGGCTCCAGCCACCCACGATCTGCGGGGTAAGGGAAGACGTGGCCCAGGTGTCCAGGACGTCGGCGTCACCTGTGAAGCCGTTGGCCTGGTCACGCTGCGCTTCCTCGAAGCCAGGGGCTGCATCTGCGGCGGGATCCACGGGGAGCATGTCATCCGATGGCAGGATGGGGTGGTCGTAGTCCGGGTTGCCCTGGGCATCCAGGGGGTACCAGACGGGAATGGGCACGCCGAAGAAGCGTTGGCGTGATACGAGCCAGTCGCCGTTCAGGCCCGCGATCCAGTTCTCATAGCGCGAGCGCATGAAAGAGGGGTGGAAGTTGATTTCCTGGCCGCGGCCGATCAACCGTTCGCGGCGTTCTTCATCTCGTCCACCGTTGCGGATGTACCACTGGCGTGAGGTCACCACCTCAAGGGGCTTGTCGCCCTTTTCGAAGAAGTTCACGGGGTGGGTGATCTTCTTCGGTTCGCCGTCCAGCAGGCCTGCCGCCGTGAGGAGCTCTACAACTGCTTCCTTGGCGGAGAAGGCCGTCTTGCCGGCGATCGCGGCGTAGGCTTCCTTGCCGGCGTCGGTAGTAATCCATTCCGGGGTTTCGGCAATGATGCGGCCATCGCGGCCCATGATGGCGCGTGTGGGCAGCTGCAGCTCGCGCCACCACGTGACGTCTGTCAGGTCACCAAAGGTGCAGACCATCGCGATGCCGGAGCCCTTGTCCGCTTTGGCGAGCGGGTGGGCCTTTACCTCAAGCTCAACGTCGAAGAGCGGCGACTTCACGGTCTTGCCGAACAGCGGCTGGTACCGTTCGTCGTCGGGGTTTGCTACCAGCGCGGCGCAAGCGGCGAGCAGTTCCGGACGGGTGGTCTCGATGAAGATCTTTTCGCCGTCTTCGGTGAAGAAGGGGTAGCGGTAGTAGGCGCCCGCAACTTCGCGGTCCTCAAGCTCAGCCTGGGCTACAGCGGTACGGAACGTGACGTCCCACAACGTGGGGGCCTCGGCCATGTAGGCGTCGCCCGCTGCAAGGTTGGCAAGGAAGGCACGCTGGGATACCGCACGGGACGTGTCGTCGATGGTGCGGTAGGTCAGGTCCCAGTCCACGGACAGGCCGAGGGTCTGGAAGAGGTTCTCGAAGACTTTTTCGTCCTCGACAGCGAGTTCCTCGCACAGCTCGATGAAGTTCTGCCGGGAAACGACGTCGAAATCGCGCTGGTTCTTGGCCGGCTGTGCTGGAGGACGGTAGTCGGCGTTGTAGGGGATGGCGGGATCGCAGCGCACACCGTAGTAGTTCTGGACGCGACGCTCAGTGGGCAGGCCGTTGTCGTCCCAACCCATGGGGTAGAAGACATTCTTTCCGGTCATGCGCATGTAGCGGGCCTGGACGTCCGTCTGCGTGAAGGAGAACATGTGGCCCACGTGGAGGGAACCCGAGGCGGTCGGCGGGGGAGTGTCGATCGAGTAGACCTGCTCCCGGGTGGTGTCCGGGTTGAACTTGTAGGTTCCTTCGTCCAGCCAGCGCTGCGTCAGGGCAGCCTCAAGGCCTTCAAGGGCCGGCTTGTCGGGAACGTTGATGGGGGCGGTGGCGGGCGTGTCTGTACCCTGCGTTGATTCAGCCATGTGTCAATTGTTCCATGGTCCGCCGCAGCGCCTTGCCGTAGCATGCCGTCATGGCCGGCCATCGGGACGCTTTCGTCCTCAAACGCATCTACGAGGACCCCGCTGACGACGACGGTGCCCGGGTTTTAGTTGACAGGCTATGGCCGCGCGGGGTGTCCAAGGAGAAGGCCCACTTGGATTTGTGGCTGAAGGAAGTCGCGCCATCGCCAACCTTGCGGACCGAATTTGCACACATGCAGGAGCGGTTCACCGATTTCCGGCGGCAGTACGAGGCTGAACTGGAAAGCAATGCTGCAGTTCAGACTTTGCTGGAGTTGGCGAGGTCCCATCCTCGGGTCACCTTGCTCTATGCCGCCAGGGATCCAGAGGTGAACCATGCCGTGGTATTACGTGAATTCCTGCTCGGCCGGGCAGATGCTTGAGGCCTGCGGATAGTGTGGTGCCATGACTTTGGCAGCACACACGGTTCATCCAGTTCAGAACAAGACAGCAGTAGTAACCGGCGCGAGCACGGGCATCGGCGAGGCAACGGTGCGGGCGTTGGCCTCCACAGGCTGGAAGGTCTTTGCGGTGGCCCGCAGGGCCGAGCGCTTGGGCGCGCTGGGCGCCGAAACCGGCGCCATTCCATTTGCGGCCGATATCACCAGCGACGACGACGTCGCAGCCCTTTTGCAGGCCGTTTCCAAAGCCGGGGGAGCCGATACCCTCATCAACATCGCCGGCGGTGCCCGTGGCGCGGACACGATCGCGAATGCCGATACTGAGGATTGGGAGTGGATGTACCAGGTCAACGTCCTGGGCACCATGAAGATCACCAGGGCATTCCTTCCGATGCTGAGGGAGGACGGGGAAGGAACTGTACTCAACCTCACATCCACCGCCGGACTGGCCGCTTACGAAGGCGGCGCAGGATACAACGCCGCAAAGTTTGCCCAGCACGCCATGACCAACGCCCTAAGGCTGGAAGAAGTGGGTCACAACATCCGTGTCATCGAGGTAGCGCCGGGCCTGGTCCACACTGAGGAATTTGCCCTTAACCGGCTGGGTGACAAGGACGCTGCCGCCAAGGTCTACGCCGGAGTCGAAAAGCCCCTAACGGCAGAGGACGTGGCCGACGTCGTGAAGTACGCAGTCTCGCTGCCGCACCACATCAACCTGGACCAGATCGTGGTGCGCCCGGTGGCGCAGGCGGCCAACCACAAGCTCATCCGCAAGGAAGGCTGAAGCGAGACACGCCTTCCAACCGGCTAACCGGCCGGGATAACCAGGGTTGCCACCATGGCCGCATGGTCAGAACCGGAAACCTGGTGGACCGCGTAGCCACTGCTGCCGATTCGGGGCGACGTAACCATGTGATCGATCACGATCCCAGGTAGGGGTGGTCCCTCCATCGGCCAGGTGGGGGAGAACCGTCCGCCTGAGGCTGTTCCGACGTCGACGAGCCTTTTGCCGTCCTGTCCGCCGCCCATGGCGGGGTCAAGCAAGGCGCGGAACTCGGCATGGTCGTAGGTGGAGTTGTAGTCACCCATCAGCAGGTGATGTCCCGGACGGGAGGCCTGACGGGCAACCTGGACAAGGTCGCTGCGCCACTGCTGGATCCGCTCGTCAACCGGGGGCAGTGCATGAACGTTGGTGAGGTTCAACGTCGCCTTGGAAACGTTGCCCGGATCCGTGACGAGGACCCGCGTCACGTCCATCCGGAATGGCGTGTCGGGCAGCAGCCCCTCCGGTTGCAGAGGGAAAACGGAATACACGGCGCCACCGGAAGCGTCGTCGTTGGGTTCACTCAGGAGGTTCGGCAGTATTGACTCCAGGCCTTCGGAGCGTAAGCGGTCTTCCAGCCCTTGCGTATGCTCCTGGAGGGTCAAAAGTTGAACACCGTTGTCCCGGACCAACTTCACGATGGCACGTGCGTCAGCCTCACCGTATTCAGTGTTGAGGCTCATCACCTTCACGGAAACAGTGGCGTTCCCCGCAGGAACTGCTTCTGCCCTTCCGGTGTCCAGCGGAAACAGCCAGAACAATTGGAGAGCCAACAGGGCTGCCGTCGTGATGAGGACCCACAGGCGGCGCCCAACCAACGCAAGGACCATCGCCAGCGCCGATGGCAGCACCATCCACGGGGTGAACGACAACAGTTGAACCACCACCAGCGGCCACTCCGTGGGGACCGCCCTGAACAGGGACATTCCCGCCACAGGCAACACCAAGAGCAGAGCCAGGACCGACCACGCGGGGGATGCCTGGTGGCCCAGCCAGCGTTTTACCGGGCCCGCGGTCGGAAGGACAAGGGCGGGGTTGGTCATGGGGTCGAGTCTATGCACCCGACGGCATCCAGCTGGTCCACCCGAAGGATGATCCTGCGAGTGGAGCACGGGGCTCTCCTGCCGCTAGACTTGGGAGACAAGCGTTGACCCGGCCATCACCGGTGAGCTTCCGGAAGAACATCCCTGAACGCCCAAGTGGAGCAATCCAAGCGGCGGCCAGGGCCCAGTAGAACCGGACGGGTAAGCCCGTCACAGCAGTAATGAGAGGCCGGAACCGGCCGTTGCCCCCCCACCCGGGGCGCCATGGTTCCGGTAAGTGAGGTGGTACCGCGGCATCAGCAAACACTGAAGCCGTCCTCGCATCCTGACAGTCAACCAGCTATCACAGGATATGAGATGACCCACTACCCCAAGGCCTCAGCGACTCCTTCAGGCACGCAGGGCGTGTCCGCTTCCGTGAAGTTCCCGGAAATCGAAGAGCGCATCCTCAAGTACTGGGATGAAGACGGCACCTTCCAGGCAAGCATCGACCAGCGCGAAGCAGGCAAAGACGGCAGCAACGAGTTCGTCTTCTACGACGGCCCTCCCTTCGCCAACGGCCTCCCCCACTACGGGCACCTCCTCACTGGCTACGCCAAGGACCTCGTGGGCCGCTACCAGACCCAGCGCGGCAAGCGCGTGGAGCGCCGCTTCGGCTGGGACACCCACGGCCTTCCAGCCGAGCTCGAAGCCATGAAGCAACTGGGCATGACGGACAAGACCCAGATCGAAGCCATGGGCATCGACAAATTCAACGACGCCTGCCGCGCCTCCGTCATGAAGTACGCCAACGAATGGAAGGCCTACGTCACACGCCAGGCCCGTTGGGTGGACTTCGACAACGACTACAAGACACTCAACGTCGAGTACATGGAGTCGGTGCTGTGGGCCTTCAAGCAACTGCACGAAAAAGGACTGACGTACAACGGGTACCGCGTCCTTCCGTACTGCTGGAAGGACGAGACGCCACTGTCCAACCACGAGCTCCGCATGGACGACGACGTCTACAAGAACCGCCAGGACCAGACCGTCACGGTAACGTTCCCCATCAAGGCGGGGGAGTCCGAACTCTCCAAGGCCCTCGAAGGCGTCCAGGCGCTCGCCTGGACCACAACGCCCTGGACGCTGCCCACCAACCTGGCGCTCGCCGTCGGGCCTGAAATCCCCTATGCGGTCCTGCCCGCCGGTCCGAACGGCGTCAAGGCTGCTTCGGCGGAAGCCCCGGTCACGGGCAGCTTCCTGCTGGCCGCCGACCTCGTGGGGACCTACGCCAAGGATTTGGGGTACGACGACGCAGCTGCCGCAGCTGCCGCCGTCGTCTCAACCCATACAGGCGCCGAGTTGGCGGGCCTTGAGTACGAGCCACTGTGGAACGACTTTGCCGATGCCGAGAAGTACGGCACCCGGAACGCGTGGCGCTTCCTTGTGGCGGACTACGTCACCACCACAGACGGTACGGGAATCGTGCACCAGGCTCCGGCCTATGGTGAGGATGACCAGAAGGTCTGTGAGGATGCCGGCATCCCCGTTGTCCTGTCCGTTGACGAGGGCGCGAAGTTCCTGCCGTTGTTTGCCCATGGCGAGCTCGCCTCGATCGTGGGACTGCAGGTCTTTGACGCGAACAAGCCCATCACCCAGGTGCTGCGCGCCGATGGCCGCCTGGTCCGCCAGGCCAGCTACGAGCACAGCTACCCGCACTGCTGGCGCTGCCGGAACCCGCTGATCTACCGTGCTGTGTCCTCCTGGTACGTCGAGGTCACCAAGTTCAAGGACCGCATGTCCGAGCTGAACCAGGAGATCAACTGGATCCCGGGCAACGTCAAGGACGGCCAGTTCGGCAAATGGCTGGACAACGCCCGCGACTGGTCCATCAGCCGTAACCGCTACTGGGGTTCGCCGATTCCCGTGTGGCAGTCCGATGATCCCGAGTACCCGCGTACGGACGTTTACGGCTCGCTGGCTGACATCGAGGCGGACTTCGGCCGTCTGCCGGTCAACAACGAAGGACAAGTGGACCTGCACCGCCCGTTCATCGATGAATTGACCCGTCCCAACCCTGACGACCCCACAGGCAAGTCCACCATGCGCCGCGTCGAAGATGTCCTGGACGTCTGGTTCGACTCCGGTTCCATGCCCTACGGACAGGTGCACTACCCGTTCCAGAACGAGGAATGGTTCGACACCCACAACCCTGCGGACTTCATCGTGGAGTACATCGGCCAGACCCGCGGCTGGTTCTACATGCTCCACATCCTGTCTACGGCGCTGTTTGACCGTCCCGCTTTCCGCAACGTCATCAGCCATGGCATCGTGTTGGGCTCCGACGGCCAAAAAATGTCCAAGAGCCTGCGCAACTACCCGGACGTTTCCGAGGTCCTGGACCGTGACGGCTCGGATGCCATGCGGTGGTTCCTGATGTCCAGCCCGATCCTTCGCGGTGGCAACCTGGTGGTCACCGAGCAGGGCATCCGCGACGGCGTCCGCCAGGTCATCCTGCCGCTCTGGAACGTGTACAGCTTCTTCACGCTCTACACCAACGCCGCGAACTCCGGTTCCGGCTATGAAGCGAAGCTGCGCTACGACGGCTACTCCGACACGTTGGACCAGTATTTGATGGCCAACACCGGGGACCTCGTCCGCAGCCTGACCGAAAGCCTGGATTCTTACGACATCTCCGGGGCCTGCGATGAACTCCGCAGCTACCTGGACATGCTCACCAACTGGTATGTCCGCCGCAGCCGCCAGCGCTTCTTTGACGAGAACGTGGACGCCTTCGACGCCCTCTACACCGCTTTGGAAGCCGTATGCCGTGTGTCAGCGTCCTTGCTGCCGCTCGTGACGGAAGAGATCTGGCGCGGGCTGACGGGGGGCCGTTCCGTGCACCTCGCCGATTGGCCCGACGCTTCACTGTTCCCGGCCAATCCAGGGCTCGTGGAGGCCATGGACCGCGTGCAGCAGATCTGCTCCACCGGATCGAGCCTGCGCAAGGCCGCGAACCTGCGCGTCCGCCTGCCGCTGCAGGAACTGACTGTCGTGGCACCCGGGGCAGATGCGCTGGGAGGCTTCGCCGCCGTCGTCGCCGATGAACTGAACCTACGCTCCGTCCGCTTGCTGGACGCTGCTTCGGCTTCACCGGAGGAATTCGGCATCGAGCAGAAACTGGTGGTGAACGCCCGGGCTGCTGGTCCGCGCCTTGGCAAAAACGTGCAGCAGGCCATCAAGGGATCCAAGTCCGGCGACTGGTCGGTAACCGATTCCGGCGTCGTGGTGGCTGGGGGACTTGAGCTTGAGCCGCAGGAATACACCCTGGAGACCGTCGTGGCAGAAGCGGCCGACGGCGGGTCGTCCGCAGCTGCCGTACTGCCCGGTGGCGGCTTCGTGGTCCTGAACACCGAAGTCACGCCGGAACTGGCTGCCGAGGGCCTGGCACGCGACATGGTCCGCGCCATCCAGCAGGCACGCAAGGATGCTGGGCTGAACGTGAGCGACCGCATCCGAACTTCCGTCGAAGCGCAGCAGGACGTCGTTGACGCCCTCCAGGCCAATGCTGAGCTCGTCAAGACCGAAACGCTGACCCTGGAACTGGAAGTTCTGCTTTCCAGCGCCGAGGAACCGCAGGTCACCGTAGCAAAGGCAGGGGTCTGACCAATGACTGACGAATTCTCGGTAGAGAGCGTCTACGCCGAACTCCTGGGCCGCGCGCCGGAGAACAAAATGGAACCGCGGTTGGCTCCGCTCTTCCGTGCCATGGACGTGCTGGGTGAGCCCAACAAGGCTTTCCCGATCATCCACATCACCGGTACCAACGGTAAGACGTCCACTGCGCGCATGATCGAGGCCGGGCTCCGTGCCCACGGCCTCAGCACAGGCCGTTACACCAGCCCGCACCTTTCCAAGGTCACCGAGCGCATCAGCATAGATGGTGAGCCGGTATCGGATGCGACGTTTGTTCGGATCTGGGATGAAATCCGTCCGTACCTGGAAATCGTTGACAACGAGCTCCTTGCCGACAACCAGCCGCGGCTGACGTACTTCGAATGCGTCACGATCCTCGGGTTCGCCATCTTCGCCGACCAGCCCGTGGATGTGGCGGTCTTTGAGGTGGGACTGGGCGGCATCACCGACGCCACCAACGTCGGAGACGGCCAGGTTTCCGTCATCACGCCGATTTCCCTGGACCACACGGACCTGCTGGGCGATACGACCGAGGACATCGCCTACGAGAAAGCCGGCATCATCAAGCCGGGCGGCTTCCTGGTAAGCGCCGCCCAGCCCGTGGATGCGGCGCAGGTGCTCTTGGAAAAGGCCCGGGAAGTAGACGTACCGTTCCGCTTTGAAGGCGTCGAGTTCGGCGTCGAGTCGCGCAGCGTCGCCGTGGGTGGCCAGGTCCTTACCGTCCAAGGCCTCGCAGGCCGCTACGAAGACCTCCTTCTTCCCTTGCATGGTGCCCATCAGGCAGAGAACGCCGCCGTGGCGGTTGCTGCATTGGAAGCCTTCTTCGGTGGAGGAGAAAAAGAGCTGGACATCGACGTCCTGAAGGAAGCCTTCGGCAACGTGACGTCACCTGGCCGACTGGAAGTGGTGCGGACCGCCCCCACGATCGTGGTGGATGCCGCCCACAACCCGGAAGGGATCCGTGTTTCTGCCGAGGCAATCCACGAGGCCTTCAGCTTCAGCAAGCTGGTGGTCGTCGTCGGAGTCCTGCGGGAGAAGGACGCTGAGGAGATCCTGAAGACACTCAAGGAACAACTTGGCGATCTTGCCGATGAATTCTGCTTCACCCAGTCCAACTCACTCAGGGCTGTCCCTGCAGCGGAACTGGCCGAACTCGCCGTCGATCTTGGCTTTGGCGAGGACAACGTCCACATCGCTGAGAAGCTCGATGACGCACTGGAGTGGGCCGTTGAACGGGCCGAGTCCAACGATGACCTTGCCGGCGGCGTGCTGGTCACCGGCTCCATCACCCTGGTGGCTGAGGCACGCATCCTGCTTGGAAAGGAAGGTGCCTGACAGTGGCAAGGCTGACCAAGGCCCAGCGTGAATGGCGGCCGGGCATGCCCAGGAAGCGTCGATCCACCAAGGTAATGTTCGCTTCCACGGTGCTGCTGCTTGAAGCCTTTGTGGCCTTCTTCGGCACCTTGGTGGTTTTCGGGCTAAGGCGCGGGGAAGTTGCTCCTGGAATCATCCTGGGTGTGGGAATCGCGCTGAGCGTAGTGCTTGTCCTCACATGTGCGGTGTTGTCCAAGCCCTGGGGAATCGGCCTTGGCTGGGGGCTGCAGCTCCTCCTGATCCTGACGGGGATTGCAGAGCCCATGATGTTCATCGTTGGCGTCCTCTTCGCCATCTGCTGGTGGTACGGAATCCGGACGGGGATGAGGATCGACCGTGAAGTGGCACAACGCGACCGGGAGCAGGCCGAATGGGACGCCACGCACCGTGACGAGGCTGGTTCGTAAAACCCCGTAAACTGGCTGGGAAACCCACCCACCAACCACATTGGAGCAACTGTGAGCATTGAACGGACCCTTGTCCTGATCAAGCCCGACGGCGTCGCCCGCAACCTCAGCGGAAGCATCCTCGCCCGGATCGAAGCCAAGGGTTACGCCTTGGCCGAGCTGAAGAAGGTCAACGCGACCCGCGAGCTGCTGGAGCAGCACTATGAGGAACACGTGGGCAAGCCGTTCTACGAGCCCCTGGTTGAGTTCATGCTCAGCGGCCCGGTCATCGCAGCTATCTTTGAAGGCCACCGCGTCATCGAAGGCTTCCGCTCCCTGGCAGGAACCACGGACCCCACCACCGCTGCTCCGGGCACCATCCGGGGCGACTTCGGCCGTGACTGGGGCCTGGCAGTCCAGCAGAACCTGGTTCACGGCTCTGACTCCGTTGACTCCGCCGAGCGTGAGATCAAGATCTGGTTCGCCGGCTAGGTACGCCTCGCCGAAGTGACACTTAAGGCCAATGTTCATCACGAACATTGGCCTTAAGTGTCATCTCGCGAAGAGTTAGTAACCCGACGTGCCTGCGAAGACGTGGATGAAGGCGAAGAAGATCGTGGCAATGACAGCCACATAAAGCAGCGCCACGATGATCCAGCCGGAGTCACCCAAAACCTTGGCCAGTGCCGGTGGGGCCTTGATGACGCCATGGGAGATATTGCGGATGGTCACCCATACGAACATCGGGATCATCACGGTCCACACCACCATGCAGAACGGGCACAGCACGTTGATGACGTACAGGGCCTGGGACCACAGCCACACCACAAAGGCGAACCCCAGGGTTACGCCGGCCTGCAAGCCCAGCCAGTACCCGCGTGAGTACTTCGCCCCGGCCAGGAGGCCCATGGCAGTGGTGATGATCACCGCAAAGGCGACGATGCCGATGAACATGTTGGGGAACCCGAAGACCGAACTTTGCGGTGTTTGCATCACCGCGCCACAGGAAACCCAGGGATTCACATCGCAGAGCGTGATGTGGTTGGGGTCTTTGAGTACTTCCAGCTTCTCAAGGACCAACGCCCCGGAAGCCAGCCAGCCAATGACGCCGGTGATCAGCAGGAGCCAGGCGAACGGCTTGTCGCGGACTGCTTTAGGCAGCAAACCTGCATTGGTGGACGTATCCTCCATGGGGGTGGAGGCTTGGTTGGCCAGGTTTTCCCTGGCGGTGCTTGGCATCGCGGACGCAATCCTTTTCAACAAGTGACCCGGCCGGGCCGGGAACGGTTCTTGTCAGGATTGTAACGCCGGAGACTGGATGCAGCCTCCAGCCAGCACCAGCACTTTCCACACTGTGCGACACAGCCCCCTACCCTTCGAATGTGCGGGGGTGTGAGAGAATGAACATGGCTGGAAGCCGATCCACATTCGGAATCCGGTCCGGTGACTTGTTCCCAAGACCGCCAGTATGAGCAGGGCCTGCCCGGATCACGTGATCCTCGGTAAGCCCGCCATGACAATGGACGGCACCTGGTTGTGGCAGCAGAACAACGGGTTTCAGAGCAAAGCTACCGGCCTTCCAGGGCTGCCGCACCCCAATGATGGTGCGAACCGGAAGGAATACTACCGACTTCTGTCAACGCCTGAGGGTTTTGACAAATATTTGCCCCACTGGGCGCCGGATGTGGCGGCGTCGCTGGGGCAGGAGTGTTGCCACATATGGATAATGACCAGGTTGTAGCCGTTAATGAAGAGGCAGCTCCCGCGGAAACTGCGGAAGCGCCCAAAAAGACCACCCGGACACGGCGCAAGGCTGCGCCCAAAGCAGTGGAAACAGCCAGCGCTGAGGAAGCCACCGGCACTGAACCGACCGAAGCAGCTGTGAAGGCGCCGGCGCGCCGTACCCGTGCGCGCAAGACAACGGTGCCTGCCGAGCCCCTCCCGGGTTTTGACGATCAGGCCGGAGTAGCGTCCCAGCCGGAAACCGATGCCGAACCTGCCCCCGAAAAGCCGGTCCGCCGTCGTCGGACTACCAAGCCCAAGGACGTTGAGGCAACGGTCAGCGCGGAGGCGCCAGCCCCCGAAGCGTCTTCCGCCGTGGAAGCCGTTGAAGAAATCACGACGCCGGATGCGGGGTCCCAGCCTGCGCCGGCTACCCAGGGCGACCTTCCCGTGGAGGGCGACGTTCCCGCCGAGGAAGAGGCCGAAGCTGCCGAGGAGTCCGCCCCCGGTTCAACGTCGTTGTTCCTGGAACCTGTCTCCATTACCTCGATGATCTTCCAGGCCCCTGATCTGAGCACCGTTGCCCGCCCCGCCGTAGAGGAAAAGGCCGAAGAGTCTGAAGCAGAAACTCCGGAAGCCGGGTCAACTGACGAGCTGGAGGATTCCAGCAGCCGTCGTCGTCGCCGTAGCCGTGGCCGGCGTGGCCGCCGCGGGACTGAACGCGATGAGACCGATTCCGAGGACGGCGCTGAGGCTGAGGATGAAGAAGATGCTCCGGTAGCGGAAGCGCTCGAAGAGGGCGTCACGTCGCGTCGTCGTCGGCGTCGCCGCCGGGGTGACCAGGACCTTGAACTGACTGGCGGCTCGGACGATGACCCGCCCAACACGGTGACCCGTGTCCGCGCGCCCCGCCCGATCACTGAGACGGCCCCGTCAAACCGGGTTACCAGTGTTAAGGGTTCCACCAGGCTAGAGGCCAAGAAGCAGCGCCGCCGCGAGTCCCGCGAGACCGGACGCCGCCGCCAGGTGATCACAGAGGCTGAGTTCCTTGCCCGCCGAGAGTCCGTGGATCGCCAGATGATCGTCCGCCAGCGCGACGATAGAATCCAGATTGCGGTCCTTGAAGACGGCGTGCTTGCTGAGCACTTTGTGTCCAAGACCCAGCAGGATTCGCTGATCGGCAACGTGTACCTGGGCAAGGTCCAGAATGTTCTGCCGTCCATGGAAGCTGCCTTCGTGGACATCGGACGCGGGCGCAACGCAGTTCTTTACGCCGGCGAAGTCAACTGGGACGCCGTCAATCTCGAGGGACAGCCGCGCCGGATCGAGAATGCCCTCAAGTCCGGTGATTCTGTCCTGGTGCAGGTGACCAAGGATCCTGTAGGCCACAAGGGCGCGCGCCTCACAAGCCAGATTTCCCTCCCGGGCCGCTACCTTGTGTACGTGCCTGGCGGTTCCATGACCGGCATCTCGCGCAAACTGCCCGACGTCGAACGCAACCGCCTCAAGCGCATCCTCAAGGACCGTTTGCCTGAGAACGCCGGCGTCATCGTGCGCACGGCCGCTGAAGGTGCCTCCGAGGAAGAACTGACGCACGACATCAACCGTTTGCGCGCGCAGTGGGAGGGCATTGAAGGCCAGGCGTCCTCCACCAAGGTGCTGGCACCCGAACTGCTCTACGGCGAACCTGACCTCACCATCAAGGTGGTCCGGGATGTCTTCAACGAGGACTTTTCCAAGCTGATTGTGTCCGGCGACGACGCGTGGGACACCATTGAGGCTTACGTCACCTACGTTGCTCCCGATTTGGTGGGCCGCCTTGAAAAGTGGACCAAGGACCAGGACATTTTTGCGGCCTGGCGGATCGACGAACAGATCCACAAGGCCCTGGAGCGCAAGGTCTTCCTGCCGTCCGGCGGTTCCCTTGTCATCGACCGCACCGAGGCCATGACCGTCGTGGACGTCAACACAGGTAAGTTCACCGGCAGCGGTGGAAACCTTGAAGAAACCGTCACCAAGAACAACCTTGAAGCGGCCGAGGAAGTAGTTCGCCAGCTGCGCCTGCGCGATATCGGCGGCATCATTGTCATCGACTTCATCGACATGGTCCTTGAATCCAACCGTGACCTGGTACTCCGCCGATTGGTGGAATGCCTGGGCCGTGACCGCACCAAGCATCAAGTGGCTGAAGTGACGTCGCTTGGCCTGGTGCAGATGACACGCAAGCGCATGGGCACAGGCTTGCTTGAAGTGTTCGGTGAGCAGTGCGAGCACTGCGCCGGACGCGGCGTCGTCACCCATGATGAGCCCGTGGAACACCGACGCGCCAATGTAGTTGCCGCCGAGCACCACCGTCCACACACAGAACCGCAACAGCCTGCTGCCCGGAATGAACGCAAGCGTCGCCGTGGGAAAGGTGGGGGAGCGGTAGCCGAGGAAGCAGTCTCCACCCACAGCACCGCTGCCGCCCCGGTAGCTGCGCCAAGTGGCAAGGAGTCGGTTGACCCCGTTCGCCAGGCGAAGGCCGAGGCGACCAGGGCGGCTCTTGCCACCATCGCCGCTGCAGCGCATGCCGCGCACTTGCACGACGACGAAGTTCACCGCGCGGAGGAACTGGCACGCGCAGCCGGTCAGCATCACGACACGGCTGAATCCGTGTCTGATACGGCAACCGGCGATGCCGGGGGAGCGGCCGCAGCTGATGCCGCCAGCCATGAAGCAGCGGTTCGGGAGGCACGGTCCACGCCCGTTTTGCGCTTCGGCGGCGAAGAAGTGGCGCTTCCATTCGTGGAGCACCATGAGGAACCATCTGCGGGCAAGCCGGCCATGAGCCTGGACCTGCTGGCGGAGGCGTTCTCGCACCTCGGTGCTGCACCGGCTGACGAGGAAAAGACTGTGGATACGGTTTCCGGACCTGCCACGGCTTCCGAAACTTCCGCTGCCTCCGCTGCCACTACCTCCGCCGCCAGTGCTGCGGCCACCGACGGTCAGAACGATCGTTCTTCGCGTTCGCGTGGAAGTCGAGGCCGAAGGAACCGTAGCGCGAGCAGGGCACAGGGTGCCGCAAACGAAACCAGCGTGGAGCACCACGAGGTAACTGCCGCAGCCGCGGGTGGAACGGCCCACGAGGCCAAAGCGCCGGCAGCGGAAGAGCCTGCCAAAAAGAAGGCAGCTGACGAGCCCATCATCCTCGGCGTAGGAGTTCCAGCTTCGGAGTTGTAAGCACGTCAGCACTGATGACGTATTGAAAGAGTCCCGCAGTATCCGATGTCGTCGGATACTGCGGGACTCTTTTGTCGCCGGCAGTCACATCCATGCACCCAAGCAGGCCGGTTCCCGGACCGCTGGACTTCCCGGCTACGCTAGGAAACTGACACGGGGTGCCGGGCGCTGGGCCTGGCTGAGATCCAGACCCGTTGAACCTGTCCGGTTAGCACCGGCGAAGGGATGTCCATCATGGCTTCATTGTCGAGTTCCCCTGTCTACCCCCTTGACCCCGCCGGTAGCGTTGGCGGACCCGTGGCTGCCCGGCAACATCCGCGGGTGCTTAGCATTGCCGGTTCGGATCCGTCCGGAGGCGCAGGGATCCAGGCAGACCTGAAGAGCATTGCTGCGCACGGTGGTTACGGAATGGCTGCCATCACGGCGCTCACGGCACAGAACACCCTTGGAGTCAGTGCAGTCCATGTTCCGCCCGTGGAGTTCCTGCGCCAGCAACTGGATGCCGTCAGCAGCGATATTGAGATTGATGCCGTCAAGATCGGGATGTTGGGTGACGCGTCCGTCATCCACGAAGTCCGCAGCTGGCTCGAAGACGTGCGTCCCGCCGTCGTGGTCCTTGACCCGGTGATGGTGGCCACCAGCGGCGACCGGCTTCTGCGTGGGAACGCCGAAGCCGCCCTGCGCAGCCTCCTGCCTTTGGCGGATCTCGTTACCCCCAACCTTCCCGAACTGGCTATGTTGCTGGGGGAGCCTGACGCCCCGGACTGGGCCACTGCCCTTGACCAAGGCAAGCGTCTGGCTGCCGAATGTGGAACGACCATCCTGGTGAAGGGTGGCCATTTGGCAGGAGCGGAATGTCCTGATGCCTTGGTCAATACGAGCGGCTTGCTGCGGCAGGACGTTATCGAGGTGGCCGGTCCCCGCGTGGATACCCGGAACAGCCACGGAACGGGCTGTTCGCTCTCCTCGGCATTGGCCACGGTGCAGGCCCGCAGAGGTGACTGGGAAGCGTCACTGCGGGAGGTTAAGCCGTGGCTGCTGCAGGCCCTTTCTGCGGCCGACGGGCTCGACGTGGGCAGGGGCAGCGGGCCGATCCAGCACTTTCACCATCTGGAGCCGACACGGAATCCTGCTGGCCGGTCCGGCGATTTTGCCGCGCGACTTTGGGCGGAAGCCACGCCGGAGTTGGACGCAATCTACGGCCTGGCCTTCATCCAGGGCCTGCAGTCGGGGAGGCTCCCTGAGCCCGAGTTCAACTACTACCTTGCCCAGGATGCCATCTACCTCAACGGCTATTCCCGGGTTCTGGCCCGCGCCGGTGCCCTTGCCCCCACTGAGGAAGAGCAGCTCTTCTGGGCCAAGGCGTCACAGACCTGCCTTGAGGTCGAGTCCGAGCTTCATCGGAACTGGCTGAGCACGCGCCCGGCTCCGACGCAGACCGGACCCGTGACCAAGTCGTACGTGGACCACCTCCTGGCCACTTCCGCGTCCGGCAGTTACGCTGTGTTGCTCGCAGCAATCCTGCCCTGTTACTGGCTGTACGCGGAGGTAGGCCGGCAACTCCACGCGGCCTACGTGGATGCAGGCGCACCCGGCGACCACCCGTACGCCGACTGGTTGAAGACCTACGCCGACGAGGAGTTTGCTGCCGCAACCCGCAAAGCGATCGACCTTACGGACGCAGCCGCCCTCAAGGCCTCTGCGCAGGAACGCGAGGCCATGGTTGAGGCCTTTACACACTCTTGCCGCTACGAGACGGCCTTCTTTGATGCGCCAAGGCTCTTCGCCTGAGTTCGATTTCCGTGGTTTCTGCATAGCCGATCGACGAAACTCCCGCGCGTCGCCAGCCAAATCGCAGCATTCCCGCCCAAACCCTGTAGGCTGTATGGGCACGGTGCCGGGAGAGTCCGTTACAACTGGTGATGCAAGTCACCCGATAGCCTCCGGACCCGGCCTCATTTGCAGCTGAAGGTCAAACTAGCGTAATCTTGATCTTCGGTGCTTACGCCAACACTTGGGTTATGCCCCTTGGAATTGTTCATGGGATGACTCGCGGGCTTCGATCTGAAGTCCACGGCGTTGAGGCACAGCGCGAACCAAGCCTGATTCCGGTTCAAGGTTCCGCACGCAAATTTAGTAAGAAACGTCGAGAGAAGTGAGTACCCAAGTGGTGTACGCGATTGTCCGCGCAGGCGGCCGCCAAGAAAAAGTTTCCGTTGGAGACTACGTAACGCTTAACCGCGTCCCCGGTGGAGCCGGCAGCACGCTTGAGCTGCCCGCCTTGCTCCTGGTTGACGGCGACAAGGTCACGTCCGCTGCTGCGGACCTGGCCAAGGTCAAGGTCACGGCTGAGATCCTTGAGGACCTTCGCGGTCCCAAGATCGTCATCCAGAAGTTCAAGAACAAGACCGGCTACAAGAAGCGCCAGGGTCACCGTCAGGAACTGACCAAGATCAAGATCACGAGCATCAAGTAACTTTCGTTACTCTGTTCAGATTTTCAGTTTCCCCAGAAATTTAGAGGCAGGCATTTCACATGGCACACAAAAAAGGCGCGAGCTCCACTCGCAACGGTCGTGACTCCAACGCACAGCGCCTCGGCGTCAAGCGTTTCGGTGGCCAGGTAGTTTCCGCAGGCGAGATCATCGTTCGCCAGCGCGGAACCCACTTCCACCCCGGTGCAGGCGTCGGCCGCGGTGGCGACGACACCCTGTTCGCACTCGAGGCCGGTGCGGTTGAGTTTGGTACTCGCCGCGGACGTCGCGTAGTGAACATCGTTGCTGCTGCAGCTGCAGAGTAACAACAAGTTCTGAACCGGTGGAGCGGGCCAAACGGCCCGCTCCACCGTTCTTTTAACCGCATTACAATCGATTAGGGCGCCCATGGCGCTCTGGTTTATGCAACAGCGCTGGCAACAGCAAGAGGAGATTCACGTGGCGAGCTTTGTAGACCGGGTAGTCCTGCACGTATCCGGCGGAACCGGCGGCCACGGCTGTGTCTCTGTCAAGCGGGAAAAGTTCAAGCCTCTCGGTGGACCCGACGGCGGCAATGGCGGCAACGGCGGAGACGTCATCCTTAGGGTGTCGGCGCAGACCACCACCTTGCTTGACTACCACCACGCCCCCCACCGCCACGCCACCAACGGTGGCCCTGGCATGGGTGATTGGCGTGGCGGCAAGAACGGCGAAACCTTGATCCTCCCCGTGCCGGACGGCACCGTGGTGAAGACGAAGGACGGCGAGGTCCTCGCTGACCTCGTGGGCGAAGGCACGGAGTATGTTGCCGCGGCAGGAGGCCAGGGCGGTCTCGGAAACGCCTCACTGTCCTCGCAAAAGCGGCGCGCGCCCGGCTTCGCGCTACTGGGCATTGAAGGCGAATCCAGCGACATCGTGCTGGAACTGAAGTCCATCGCCGATATCGCGCTGGTCGGATTCCCCTCCGCTGGAAAATCCAGCCTCATTGCGGCCATGTCCGCTGCCCGGCCAAAGATTGCCGACTACCCCTTCACCACCCTCATTCCCAACCTTGGCGTCGTCCAGGCCGGCGACATCCGGTTCACCATCGCCGATGTGCCCGGCCTGATCGAAGGCGCCAGCGAGGGCAAGGGCCTTGGCCACAACTTCCTGCGCCACGTTGAACGCTGCGCGGCCCTGGTTCACGTCCTGGACTGCGGAACCCTGGAATCGGACCGTGATCCACTCTCCGATCTGGCCATCATTGAGGCGGAACTGGAGAAGTACGCCGTGGACATGAGCTACGCCGGCGTAGACGGCGAAGTAGTGCCGTTGAACGAGCGTCCCAAGCTTGTTGTCCTGAACAAAGTGGATCTTCCGGATGGCAAGGACATGGCGGAGTTCGTTCGTCCGGACCTCGAAGCACGCGGCTACCGTGTCTTCGAAGTCTCGGCAACCAGCCATGAGGGCCTGCGCCAGCTTGGCTTCGCAATGGCGGAGATCGTCAAGGCTGCGCGGGATGCCGTAGAGACTGCCCCTCCCAAGGTTGCCCCGCCCATCCTTCGTCCGCGCGCCGTCAACGAGAGCGGATTCCGGATCCGCCGCGAGGAAAAGAACCTCGAGCCGCTGTTCCGCGTGTTGGGCGAGAAGCCTGTCCGCTGGGTCAAGCAGACCGACTTCACCAACGAGGAAGCCATTGGCTACCTGGCCGATCGCCTGGCCAAGCTGGGCGTCGAGACGGAGCTCTTCAAGGTTGGAGCGAAGCCCGGCGATACGGTGGTCATCGGCGAGGACGATGGCGTGGTCTTCGACTGGGAGCCCACCATGATGGCAGGCGCCGAGCTCCTGGCGACTCCCCGTGGTACCGATATCCGCGTCGCGGACATCGGCGACCGTCCCACACGTTCGCAAAAGCGCGATGAACAGCTTGAGCGCCGGGAAGCGAAGGCTGCCGCCCGTGCTGAACTCGAAGCCGAGCGCAAGGCTGGCATCTGGACTGAGTCCGTCAGCCGTCGTCGTGCCCAGCCCGTAACGGAAGGCCACCTGGATACCGGTGATGACGACTAGGACTGTCGAAATTCCGGACGCAGAGGTTCTTGAGCGTCAGGCCCTGGCCACCGCCAAGAGGATTGTTGTCAAAGTGGGCTCGTCCTCGCTGACCAGTATCAAGGGCGGCATTTCCGAGAAATCGCTGACTTCGCTGGTTAATGCGCTGGCTGACAAACGAAACGCCGGTACTGAAATCATCCTGGTTTCCTCGGGCGCCATCGCGGCAGGTCTTGCCCCGCTGGGGCTCGCCAAGCGCCCGAAGGACCTCGCTACCCAGCAGGCTGCGGCAAGCGTGGGGCAGGGCCTGTTGATGGCGCGCTATACGCAAGCTTTCAGCGCGCACGGCGTCACGGTCAGCCAGGTCCTGCTGACAGCTGACGACCTCATGCGCCGGACGCAACACACCAATGCTTTCCGTGCCCTGGACCGCCTGCTGAACCTTGGTGTCGTTCCCGTCGTCAACGAGAACGACACCGTGGCAACCCATGAGATCCGTTTTGGGGACAACGATCGCCTCGCAGCCCTGGTGGCACACCTGGTGCGCGCCGACGCACTCGTGCTGCTCTCCGACGTCGATGCCCTGTACGACGGTCCACCCTCCCACGGCGCCAAGCGCATCCCCTTGGTTCGTGGTCCGCAGGACCTCGAGGACGTGACCATTGGCAAGGCAGGCAAGGCCGGTGTAGGTACCGGCGGCATGATGACCAAAGTGGAAGCGGCGTCCATAGCTGCCGGGTCAGGGATCCACGCGCTGGTGACTTCGACGCCCAATGCTGCAGCTGCCCTGGCAGGGGAGGACGTAGGAACGTGGTTCGCCGTCAACGGCAGCCGCAAGCCCGTCCGGCTCCTGTGGCTGGCTCACCTGGCAACGGTTCACGGGCGCTTGATACTCGACGACGGCGCGGTGAAGGCAGTGCGCGACCGGCATAGGTCACTCCTGCCCGCGGGGATATCGGACGTATTCGGAGACTTCGAAGCCGGGGACCCCGTTGAAATGGTGGCTTTGGACGGAACAGTGATTGCCCGCGGCCTGGTGAACTATTCCTCGGAGGAGCTTCCCCGCATGCTGGGACGCTCCACCCAGGAACTCGGCCAGGCAATGGGCCGCGGATACGACCGCGAAGTTGTTCATGTTGACGACCTCGTACTCCTTTAGGCTGCGCCCTCATCTAAACTTGGAGCATGACTGAAGCGCTGACCCCTGACGCCCCTGTGATTTCCGACGTTTCCGGTGCCGCCGGCCAAACGCCGGAGAACCCTGTGGCAGGTGGCGCTCCGTTGTCGCCGGAAGATGTCCAGGCTGCCGTCCATGCCATTGCCGACCGCTCCCGCAAGGCCGCCCGCCGTATGGGTCAAGCCAACCGTGCGTGGAAGGACCGCGCCCTGCGCGCTATTGGTGCTGCCCTTCAGGAGCGCCGGAAGCACGTGCTGGAAGCAAACGCCAAGGATGTTGCCGCAGGACGTGCCAATGGCACATCTGCCGCTCTTCTTGACCGGCTGACGCTGACACCTGCCCGGATCGATGGGCTGGTTGCTGCTTTGGAGAACCTGGCTGGCCTGCCGGACCCCGTAGGCAACGTGGTCCGTGGCCAGACGCTGCCCAACGGCTTGCGCCTGCGCCAGGTCAACGTCCCCATGGGCGTTGTTGCTGCTATTTATGAAGCCCGCCCCAATGTCACGGTGGATATTGCCGGACTCGCGCTTAAGAGCGGCAATGCCGTCATCCTGCGGGGTGGTTCCGCTGCAGCGAACACCAATGAGGCCCTGGTGCAGATCCTTCGGGAAGCCCTGGACTCTGTTGGCCTGCCTGCCGATGCTGTGCAGACCGTGGACCAGTACGGCCGCGAGGGCGCCAACGTGCTCATGCGTGCCCGGGGTCGCGTTGACGTCCTGATTCCCCGGGGTGGACGGGAACTTATCCAGACTGTCGTGACCAACTCTGCCGTGCCTGTTATTGAAACGGGTGAAGGCAATGTGCATATCTTCATCGACGAATCGGCCAATGAAGAGATGGCGGTTGACATTCTTTTGAATGCCAAGACGCAGCGTCCCAGCGTCTGCAACACCGTAGAGACCCTTCTTGTACACTCGGGCTCCACCGTGCTGCCTGCCGTTGCCGCTGCACTTCGCGCTGCCGGAGTCACCCTCCACGTCGATGAGCGGATTGCTGCCGCTTTGGGCAAGGACGTTGAAACCGTTCCGGCCGACGACGACGATTGGGCCACCGAGTACATGGACCTGGACCTTGCCGTTGCCATGGTGGACAACCTCGATGATGCCGTCAATCACATCCGCAAGTGGACCACCGGGCACACCGAAGCGATCCTGACGAACAACCTGGCCAACGCCGAGAGATTCATTGCTGAAATCGACTCGGCTGCCGTCATCGTCAACGCCTCCACGCGTTTCACCGACGGCGGTGAGCTCGGCCTCGGAGCAGAAGTGGGTATTTCCACCCAAAAGCTGCACGCCCGTGGGCCCATGGGCCTGACCGAACTCACCACCACCAAGTGGATCGTGCAGGGCGAAGGCCAGATCCGCAGTTAGCTACGCGGTAACATAGAACAGAAGTCCGGAACGGCGGGGAGTCCCGCCGTCGAAAATCCTTGAGAACCAACTAGGGGAGAAGATGCTGTTTCAGCAGATCGCCACGTCCATAGCAGCCCAAACAGAAGGCGGCCACGAAGCGCCTGCCCCGCTCTGGGCCGAGCCGTGGGTCTTCGGAGTCAGCATGTTTGCCCTCCTGCTGGTTTTGATGTTCGTTGCCCTCTCCTACACCAACCTTGGCAACCGTCACGAGGCTGTGGAAGAGCACTCGGATCCGCACCGCCAGCACCCGAACAAGCACACCCACAAGCAGGGCCACTAACATTATCGCCGCAACTCCGCGCGGGGAGTCGGAGCGCAGGCTCCGGCTGGGCGTGATGGGTGGAACTTTTGATCCCATCCATCACGGCCACCTTGTGGCTGCAAGTGAGGTTGCCGCCAAGTTCGATCTCGACGAAGTCGTTTTCGTGCCTACTGGCCAACCTTGGCAGAAGTCCAGCAAGCAGGTCAGCAAACCCGAGCACCGTTATTTGATGACCGTGATCGCCACGGCCTCAAACCCGAGGTTCACGGTGAGCCGGGTCGATGTTGACCGTCCCGGACCCACTTACACCATCGACACCCTGCGCGATCTAAGGGCCCAGCGACCCGACGCTGATTTGTTCTTCATCACTGGCGCTGACGCCTTGGCCCAGATTCTGTCCTGGAAGGACGTTGACGAACTCTGGTCTTTGGCGCACTTCGTTGGTGTAACGCGCCCTGGCCACGAACTGGACGGCATGGGCAGGGAAGACGTCAGCCTCCTGGAAGTTCCAGCCATGGCGATTTCCTCAACGGATTGCCGGACACGCGTAGGTGCCGGGAACCCCGTTTGGTACCTCGTGCCCGATGGCGTGGTGCAGTACATCGCCAAGTATGGTCTGTACGCCCCGCACTCCGGGACCGCGCGGCCAGGGACAGGGGAGCTGGCCCCCGCATTATCCGGATCAGACGACCAAGCACGTACTGAATGAGTTTTGAATGAGCAGCCAGGAACAGCGACCCATCCGCAGCAGGCGTGAGCTTCGCCGCGCCCGCGAAGAGAACCAAGAGCCGCAGGCGGAAGCTACACCACACAAGGTAGTAGACGCCGCGGAGAATGCTGTAACTGGCCGGAATCGTCGGGCGGCGGATGCTCCCGTAGATGCAGTGGGTACCACCGCGCAGCAGCGGTCCTCCCAAATCCGCGCCCGCGACCGCGCAGCTTTGCGCACCATCAAAGAGCTTGCGGACAAGGAAGAGCAGCTCTCCGGCGGTGGACCGCCAACACGTCGCCAGCTTCGCCTGCAGCAACTCCAGCAAGAAGTGGCCACGTCTGCCAACCCCATCGTTCCCATGCCGGGCGGGAAGCCAACGGACAAACCAGCCGGCCATCCCGTGGATACCAAGGCCGCCGCTGAGGGTTCCGCTGGGGTTCCGGCACCCAGCGCTGGTACTGCCGAATCTGAAATGTCTGTAGAGCAGGCACTTGCGGTCCGTGAACTGATCGCTGCCCAGGTCCAGAATCAAACCGCCAAGCTTGAGCACATTGCCGAGCAGGATCCCCTGGCTGTCGATCCTGAGGTCCTCGCCCAGCAGATTGCCCTCGCCGAACGAGCTGCAGTGCTGAACAAGCGGGCAGCGGCCAAACAGAAGCTTGCCGAACAGAACCAGGCTGAAGCCAAGGCCCCGGCAGCGGGCGTGTCCGAGGGGAAGAAGTCTTCGGGAGTCTCAGTGGGCCCCTCCACTGCAAACAATCTCGCCATGGTCACGCCGCTGGAGTTCGTCAAGGTGCCCGGCATTGAACGTCCGGTCATGAAGCGCCCCAGTACCACTTTCGTGCCTCTCGTGACCTCGTCGGATCCCACTCTTGATGCCGGCAAAGCGCCGGCGAACGGAAAGGGCACGCGTGGCCGTTCGGGTGTTCTCGCCCGTGCCGAAGCTGTGGCAAGGAACGCCCGGAAGCGGCCAGCGGCCGTCGACGAACAGCTTGAAGAAACACAGCGTCCGCCGATTTCTGCCAGCGCAGCGTATGGACTGGACCCTCTGGACGCCAATACGGCCGGCCTGGCCCGGGCCCAGCGGAACAGGTTGCTGCAGTTCGGCGTCCTGGCGTTGGGTGTTGTCGCGCTCATCGTCGGCATCATCATGATTACCAGCGGCTAATTCCGCTAGAACCCGGCTAACGCCATTTACAGGCCAACGGCCACAACAAGGAGTCCCCGTGTCTGCACATGAACAATCCATTACCCTCGCCCGTCACGCCGCGCGTGCGGCGGCTGACAAGCTTGCCGATGACATCGTTGCGCTTGACGTCAGCGAGCGGCTCGCCCTGACTGATGTCTTCCTGATTGCCTCTGCGCCCACTGAGCGCCAGGTCAATGCCATCGTTGACGGCATCGAGGAAGAGCTGATGAAGCAAGACCTTCGCCCGGTGCGGCGTGAAGGCCGATCCGAAGGCCGTTGGGTGCTCCTGGACTACGCCGACATCGTCATCCACGTCCAGCACGCAGAGGACCGCGTTTTCTACGCCCTGGAGCGCCTCTGGAAGGACTGCCCCGTAGTTGACCTTGAACTGGGGGATGACGCCTCGGCAAAGGCTGCGCCAGCAGGGGAATCAGAGTTCTAAACATGGGCCGGCAACCGAATATGCCCGATTTGGAATTTTCGGAAACGCTGTTCTAAGATATTTGAGTTGCTTCGGCGCGGATGGCTGGAAAGTCGATCGTGGAGCAGCAAGAATATGGGGCTGTGGCGCAGCTGGTAGCGCACCTGCATGGCATGCAGGGGGTCAGGGGTTCGAGTCCCCTCAGCTCCACTCTTAAGGTTCTGCCCTTCTTCGTGATGAAGAAGGGCAGGGCCTTTTTTGTGTGGTTCGGCCTAGCTGCCAGCGCCGGCTTCGATTGCCGGCAGCATGAATTCCCACATCTCGTCAATGCGGCGAAGTACGTCCGTGCGGGCAGTCAGGACGTTGGACACCATCTGGACTCCGGTGAAGGAGGCAACCAGATAGCGGGCAAAGGCGGCGGGCTCCAGCGTGGGCCGGACAGCCCCTTCGGTTTGGGCTTGGCGGAGCAGTTGCTCCACTGTTTCTATCCAGTCCTGGTAGGGGCCCGAAATATCGGCATCAAAGGCGGAGGCTTCGAACGTCAGGCGGATCCCGCCTTGGACAATCGCTTCGTCAAGCAGCTGCCGGCCGAACATCCGGCACAGTCCAATGATCTTGTCCAGGGCAGTCATGTTTGAGCCCACGATGCCCGCACCCGCCGCGAGGACCAATGCATGCTGCTCCTGGATGACGGCCAAAGCCAGCTCCCGCTTGGACGTGAAGTGGAAGTAGAGCGCCCCTTTGGTGACTCCGGCACGCTTGGTGATGTCGCTCAGGCTTGCATTGCCGTACCCGACTTCCGCGAAGACATGGGCGGCGCCTTCAATAACGGAAAGGCGGGTGTCTTTCGCGCGTTGCTGCATGGGCGGTGGGGGAGCCTCTCACTTGTTTCACTGTGGGACGGCCAGTAGAACGCGCCGCCGGACCCCACAACGCTACCACCGTCCATAAGTTAGGGCCCGTAAAACCGACTGAACGGTTTGGTTTATTCTTTCGGTGATTCTAGACTTCAAGAGGAGTCGCGCCGGGCCTTGGCCCAAGGGACTCCGCGTGGCCGTTTGGGGGGGAGGTGCGGTGGAGCGATCCAGCGCACCCCGGCTGCGGGGGAGTGCAGGGCAGAAATGCCCGCTCATCGCCGTGAGGCGTATCACGCTCCCGCGATTTCGCTTCTCGGGGGATTGTGGTTAGTATTGACGAGTTGCTTCGGCGGGAAGGGAAATCTTCCTGAAGAAATCAACAAGATCCGGGGCTGTGGCGCAGCTGGTAGCGCACCTGCATGGCATGCAGGGGGTCAGGGGTTCGAGTCCCCTCAGCTCCACTTCGGATAAAAGACCCCGCTCGGGCGAGCGGGGTCTTTTGCTTTCTGGTTGGCGGACGGATTCCTATTCCTGGCGGACGCCGAACTCGGCTGCACTGAGGAATTCGATGCCTTGGAAGGGCTGATCGCCCACCACCCGGGCATGGTGTCCCGGTGGGATCGAATAGGAGTCACCGCCGGAAATACTAACCTGGGCGCCATCGTTGGTTTCCACCTCGAGGGAGCCGGAGACGCAGAAACCTACATGGCTCAATTGGCAGGAGTCGGTTCCGACTACGGGTTTGATGCAGTCGTCCCAAGTCCAGCCAGGTTCAAAGGTGGTCCGGCCGATTGTGTATTCTCCGACGGTGACGACTTCCACCTTCGTCTTGTCCGGGGTGCGCGTTTCGTCGGGGGAGTTGTGTGATTTCACTTGGAGTTGCGTGACAACATTGACACTCATGGTTCGCTCTCAGGAAGGGAGCCGGTTAAGTGTGGTCCCGGGGCCTGGCTCGTCGGTTGGGCGGGACCGGTGCCTGCCGTCGGACGGGTTTGGGTTCGCAATCCGTCGCGACAACAGGTGCTTGGCATGCTGCATCATCCACATTCCTCCGAACGCACCATGAAGTCGAGACACTAAAGCGAACGAATTTTAGGAAAGTGGGAACGCGATGGTGGCCGAACTGGAACTGGAGCCGTTGTTCGGCGGGCTGCGCAGGTTCCCCGATGTCGAGGCGGACAACCTCCAGGCATACGACGCCACGGATCGCCTCCTCCTTGAAACCGCCGTGGATTATCTCCGGCCGGAAACAAGGATGGCTGTCATTGGCGACCGGTACGGTGCCCTGACACTGGGCGCTTTGGTGGGAAACGGCGTCGGGCATGTCCGCGTCAACCAGGACCTCTACACCGGAAGGCTGGCGCTCCAGCACAACGCGGAAGCAGCCGGCCTGCAGGGTCTGTTCAGCGCCCATGAATTGGGCAAGGAGCTCTTGGCGGGCGCGAACCTGGTGTTGATGCAGTTGCCGAAATCTCTGGCGGAGCTGGAGGAAAACGCCGACGCCGTTGCCCGCTATGCGGCGCCGGATGCCGTATTGCTCGCAGGAGGCCGCGTCAAGCACATGTCCCTGGGTATGAACGGGGTGCTTGAGCGCTATTTCTCCTCCGTACAACCGCAGCTTGCGCGCCGGAAATCCAGGGTGCTGGTGGCAAGCAATCCCAAACCGGTTTCCACCGACCCTCCCTACCCGGTGGTGGAACAGCTACCGGAACTGGGGATCACGGTCTGCGCTCATGGTGCTGCTTTTTCAGGTGCGCGCCTTGACATCGGAACCCGCTACCTCCTGACCTTCTTGGACCGTATGCCGGAAGTTCGACGCATGGTGGATCTGGGGTGTGGGACAGGCATTCTTGCCACGATGTTTGCACGGCACCAGCCCACTGCGGGCGTCGTGGCCACTGATCAATCGGCGGCGGCTGTGGCATCAGCAATGGCCACGGCAGCAGCCAATGGGCTGGGTGACCGGGTTTCCGTGATCCACGACGACGCCATGTCCACGTTTGATCCAGGCAGTGCGGATCTTGTCCTGCTGAATCCACCGTTCCACCTGGGAGCCAGCGTGCATGCCGGCGCTGCCCTGAAGATGTTCCAAGCGGCCGCGCGCGTTCTCGCGCCCGGCGGTGAGCTGTGGACTGTGTACAACAGCCATCTGCAATACCGGCCTGCCCTTGAGCGCCTCATAGGTCCCACTGTGGAGGAAGGCCGGAACCCGAAGTTCACGGTGACGCGGAGTCGTCGTGGATGAGCGGACCGTCGCTCTCACATAGAATTTAGTGTCATCGTTACCAAGCCCTGACTCCGGTGCCTGCGTGTGCGCATATCCCTGTGAGCGTGGGTATCGTACGATTCAGACAAAGACGAAGTACCATGATGTTTTTTCAAAAATGACTTAGGGGAATCAGTGACTGAGATCCGGCAGCCCACACCGAGGCGCGGAACGAATCTACCCCGCATGGGTGACTTCAATCTGACGGTCATTCTCGAGGCGATCCGGAGGTCCCCGGGCGGGCTCAGCCGTGTTGAACTGGCACAGATTGTTGGCCTGTCCCCCCAGACCATTTCCAATATTTCCCGTCGCCTGCTTGACCAGCACCTGATTGTGGAAGCAGGCAAGGAGGGGACAGGCCCAGGCAAGCCACGGACCATCCTGCGGCTGAACCCATCGGGAATGTATGCGGTGGGCGTCCACCTTGACCCTGCAGTCATCACGTTCGTTGTCCTGGACCTCCTGGGCGATGTTGTCAGGCATTCGCGGATGGCCACTCCCGGTGGTGACCCGGCGGCAGTGATCGCGAGCATCGCCCAGCAGATCAAGGTCCTCATTGAGGAATCGGGCGTGGATGCATCCAAGATTGCCGGGCTCGGCGTTGCCGTCCCGGGCCCGATCGACCTCGACGAAGGTTCCGTTGTGGAGCCGCCGCTGTTGACTCGATGGAACCGCGTGCGCATCCGGGAGGCCCTCACGGAGGCCACCGGCCTGGAGACGCTGGTGGACAAGGACGTAACGAGCGCCGCAGTGGCCGAAACCTGGGCCGGCGGTGCCAGCGGTGCCGGCAGTTTCGTCTTCATGTATATGGGCACCGGTATTGGTTGCGGCATAGTCCTGAACGATGAAGTGGTCCGTGGAACGTCCGGTAACGCGGGCGAGATCGGCCATATCATCGTTGATCCGATGGGGCCCCAGTGTGACTGCGGGCTCCGTGGTTGTGTGAAATCCTCGTGTATCCCGCAGGTCCTGGTGGCCGAGGCGGAGGCGGCCGGTGTGCTTGACAGCCATGGCGAGGATGCAGATGGACCGCAGGTGCAGGAACGTTACGCCTTGTTGTGCGACAAAGCCGACGCCGGCGATGAAAAAGCCATTGCCATCCTTGATAAGTCAGCCACCCTCGTGGCCCGTGCTGTCTCGGTGGTGACCAACACCCTTGACGTGGAACGCGTTGTGTTCGGCGGTCCTTTCTGGGGGCGGATGTCGAAGTACTTCCTGGAGCGTGTCCCGGCCCTCATCGCTGAAAACAGTGCGGCCCGCATGATCCACGGCATAGAAGTTGTGGGTTCCGGGGTAGGCGAGGATGTCGGCGCTATTGGTGCGGCGTGCCTCGTCCTGGAGCACACACTGGCACCACGCGCCCAACGGCTACTGCTGGAGGGCTAACTACTCAGCCACGTTGACTCGATTGGAGCAAAATGCGCCGCCCCATGAGGTTTGCCACCGTCCTTCCCGTCGTAGCCGCTCTTCTCGCTGCAACAGCTTGTTCCTCGACGCCGCCGACAGCCGAGAACAAGACCTTGAAGATCGTCTACCAGAAATCTGACTCCTTTACGGCACTGGATGCTGTGATGCAGGACGCCAAAAAGGAATTCGAGGCAGCCAACTCTTCGGTGACGGTCAATCTCGAACCGATCCAAGCCAACGACGACGACTACGGCACCAAGCTCGCCCTCGCCCAGCGCTCCCCGGACACCGCGCCGGATGTCTTCTATGAGGACACGTTCAAGGTGCGTTCCGACGTCGACGCCGGTTACCTCCTCAAGCTGGACAGCTATCTTGAAAAGTGGGACGACTGGTCCAAGTTCAACGAAGCGGCCAAAGAAGCGGGTCGGGCCGATGACGGAAGTATCTACGCTGTGCCCCTGGGCACTGACACTCGTGCCATCTGGTACAACAAGGCAGTGCTGCAGAAGGCCGGAATTCAAGTTCCCTGGCAGCCCAAAACGTGGGAAGACATCCTGTCCACGGCACGTGCCATCAAAGCCTCAGATCCAACCGTGATTCCCTTCAACATGTACGCCGGCAAGGGTACCGGCGAGGGCACTGTCATGCAGAGCTTCTACGAACTCCTCTACGGGACAGACAGCACCCTGTACGACGAAAAGGAAAAGAAATGGGTGGTGGGCTCCCAGGGTTTTACTGACTCGCTGGCCTTCCTGAAGACCCTCTACGACGAAAAACTTGCAGTGAGCCCGGCCGAAGCCCTCGACGCCAATGTCTGGAAGAAGGTCTTTGGCGAGTGGTTCCCGCAGGGCAAACTCGCTGCAACCGTGGAAGGTTCGTATACGCCGTCGTTCTGGCAAAAGGGCGGGGCCTATGAGTGGGCAGGCTATGAGCAGGACATGGGTGTGGCCATGTTCCCCACGAGGAACGGACAGGAACCGGGCGGCGTCAGCATGTCCGGTGGGTGGACCCTTGCAGTTGGTGCCAAGAGCAAGAACGCTGAGCTTGCGTTCAAGTTCCTCGCAACCGCGCTGAACAAGAAGAATGCCTTGGCCTTTGACGTTAACAACTCCCAGATAGCGGTGCGCACGGATGTTGCATCGGAATCGAGCTACCTTTCGGCGAATCCGTTCGTAAAGGATGTCTCGGAGTTGGTGAAGGTGACGCATTACCGCCCGGCAACCGCAGATTACCCGAGGATCTCGACGGCGGTCCAGGTCGCCACCGAGTCTGTCATCACTGGAAAGCAAAGCCCCGAAGATGCCGCAGCAGAGTATGACGCCACCGTGCGAAAGCTTGTTGGTGATGACAAGGTCCTGGAGAGATGACATCAAAGAAATGACAGCAGGGAAATGACGATTCGCCGCTACCTGCGGCTGCTGCCGGTTGTTCCGTCCGTTCTCCTGCTCCTGCTGTTCCTGCTTGCCCCGGTGGTTTGGTCCTTCTACGCGTCGTTCACCAATGCCGCTCTTTCAGGCCGGGCGGCCCGGGATCCACAGTGGGTGGGGCTTGAGAACTACGTGCGGATGTTCAGCGATGACTCGTTTCCACTGGCGGCATGGCTGACTGTTGTTTTCGTCGCAGCCTCGGCCGTGCTCGGCCAGAATGTGCTCGGCCTGCTCATCGCGCTGCTCATGACGCGCTCACGCAGGGCAGTTTCCTCGTGGGTGGGAACAGTGGTGGTAGCGGCCTGGGTACTCCCCGAGATCGTGGCTGCCTTCGCGGCCTATGCCTACTTCAACCGTGACGGCACACTGAATCAGATGCTTGCCTTCTTTGGCGGGCAGGGGCCGGACTGGCTGTACACGTTCCCGCTGGTCGCGATTATCCTTGCGAACACGTGGCGGGGAACGGCCTTCTCCATGCTGGTGTACAGGGCCGCCCTCGCGGACGTGCCACAGGACGTCTCGGAAGCTGCCTTGATGGACGGTGCGCAAGGCTGGCAGCGTCTGGCATTCATTACGTTGCCACTGATCAGGAGCAGCATCGCCACGAACCTGATGCTGATTACCCTGCAGACGTTGGCCGTGTTCACTCTTATTTGGGTGATGACGGCCGGCGGCCCGGCCAATGCCAGTACTACCCTGCCGGTGTTGGCCTACCAAGAGGCCTTCAAATTCGGGGATATTGGCTATGGCACGGCCGTTGCTTCGGTTTTGATTGTTTTGGGAGTGGTCTTCGGCGCTGTCTACGTCCGGCTGCTCAGGGAGCAGAAGCCGTGATGTCCAGGCCGCGGTTTGCGGCAGATATCGCTTTGGCCGTGATCGGTTTCTGCTTTATGGCGCCATTGTTGTGGTTGCTGCTGGCCGCCGTTGATCCTCAGGCCGGCTATCAGACCGCGCTGCCGTCAGCGCCGTCGATGGAGAATTTTGGCGCGGTGCTCACACCGGAACTGTTGTACCAGCCCCTGGCCAACAGTTTCCTTCTTTCAGCGGGAACAGCAGCGGTCAACCTGGTGGCAGCCGTCCTTGCCGCATATCCGTTGTCCCGCTACCAGTCCAGGTTCAACAAGCCGTTCATGTACTCGGTGCTGTTCGGGACGTCCTTGCCCGTGACGGCCATCATGGTGCCCGTCTATGGTTTGTTCGTCCAGCTCCAGTTGCTCGATTCCATGGTGGCAACCATATTCTTCATGGCTACAACCACCCTGCCGATGGCCATCTGGATGATGAAGAACTTCATGGACTCCGTTCCCTTGGAACTGGAGGAGGCGGCGTGGATGGACGGCGCCTCAAGTATGACGGCCTTGCGCGCGGTGGTGCTGCCTCTCATGAGGCATGGCTTGGGCGTGGTGTTCATCTTCGTCTTCATACAGGCATGGGGAAACTTCTTCGTCCCGTTCATCCTGTTGCTTTCCACGGCAAAGCAACCAGCCGCGGTGTCCATCTTCAGCTTCTTTGGCCAGCACGGTGCCATAGCTTATGGACAGCTCGCGGCATTTTCCATCCTGTACTCAGTGCCGGTGCTGTTGCTGTACGTGCTGGTATCCCGGAGCGTGGGCAGCTCTTTCGCGTTGTCCGGCTCCGTGAAGGGCTAGTCGATGTCTTCGACTATTTCACCGTAGGGTATCGACTCGTCCAGATGAGCCTGGTGTCCGGTGGGCCCTGTGTTGTAGGTGATCCGGACCCCGTGCCTCTGGTCTGCCGCGGACTGCAGCAGAACTGGACGAACGGCGTCGATGACACGCTGGGTTTGGCCGTTGAGATACTGCTCATAGCGGGCTGGTAGCTGATGCATGGCAAAAGAATAGACCCCAGAAGTCCACATGGGGAGGGCTCCCCATTGCGGGCTTGTTCAGGGAAGGCTTGGATAGAGTGGATTCACGCCAGCGAGGGGACCACAGGTGCTTCAGAACACAGCCGCGACCGGAACCGATGCACCGGACGGGATCGATGCACAAGATTTGGCCCGCGCACAGCAGCTCGTCGGCAGCATTATCCGCAGCTTTGAGACCAAGGTGGTGGGCCAGTCGAGGCTGCAGGAAACGCTGCTGATCGGCCTCCTGACCGGCGGACATGTCCTTTTGGAGAGCGTTCCGGGCCTGGCCAAGACCACAGCGGCGCAAGCTCTTGCGGACTCCGTGAGTGCGGATTTTCGCCGGATCCAATGCACTCCGGACCTGTTGCCCAGTGACATCGCCGGCACCCAGATATTTGATGCGGCCAAAGGCACGTTCGTCACCCAACTGGGACCCGTTCACGCGAACATTGTGCTGCTTGACGAGATCAACCGTTCCAGCGCCAAAACGCAGAGCGCCATGCTGGAGGCGATGCAGGAACGGCAAACGTCCATCGGTGGCGAGTCCTATGCTCTGCCCGAGCCTTTCCTCGTGCTGGCAACTCAAAACCCGATTGAGCAGGAGGGAACCTACCGCCTTCCGGAAGCACAGATGGATCGCTTCATGCTCAAGGACGTCCTGGACTATCCGAGCCCGGCGGAGGAAGCCGAAGTCATCAGGCGCATGGATGCCGGGGTGTTCAGCACAGCGCAGAAGCCACCCGCAGCCGCTTCCCTTGACGCCATTGTCCAGGTGCAGGAACTCGTCAGGAGGGTTTACGTTGATCCTGCCATCATCCAGTACATCGTTGGCCTGGCCTATGTGACCCGTCATGCCTCCCAGTACCTGGAGCCCCGATTGGCAAACCTCATCGAGTTCGGTGCAAGTCCGCGGGCAAGCATTGCGTTCAGTCAGGCGGCGAGGGCATTGGCACTCCTTAGCGGGCGCGACCACGTCATTCCCGAGGACGTCAAGAAACTGGCCCACAGGATCCTGCGCCACAGAATAGTGCTCGGGTTCGACGCCGTGGTTGAAGGGACCCCGGTGGAAACCATCATTGACGCAGTGCTCATGTCAGTGCAGACGCCGTAACGGACACCGAATGCCCAGCCTCCTCCGACGCGTGAAGTCGAAGATGTTCATCTTCGCCCATCGCAGGACCCTCACCATGTTGGATGGCGAATACGGTTCTGTCTTCAAGGGCCGCAGCCTGGACTTCGACGAATTGCGCTCATACGTACCCGGCGACGAAGTCAGGGACATCGATTGGAAAGCCACTGCCCGCCACGGATCACCCCTGGTGAAACGCTATGTGGCCGTCCGCCGTCATTCGGTGCTGTTGCTCGTGGACACGGGACGGAACATGGCAGCCCACGCAGCCTCGGGTGAATCCAAAAAAGACATTGCCGTTGACGCTGCCGGAGTACTGGGCTATCTCGCCTGCAGGCATGGGGACGACGTCGGACTCCTGCACGGCTCGGCCGCCACTTCCCGCTACCTCCCGCCCCAAAACGGTGAAGAGCACCTGGAGCGGTTGCTCCGGGAAGTGGATTCCGGCATCTCCCTGGATGGGCAGGCGAGCGCTATCACAGAGCAACTCGACTACGCGCTGAGGTTCTTGAAGGGCCGCCTGCTCATTGCCGTTCTCGCTGATGAGTTTATGCCCGACGCCCGCACCGAAATACTGCTCCGGCGCCTGAGGGCCCGGCACGAAGTCCTCTGGCTCACTATCCTCGACGCCCGCATGGCCGCGGAACCGGGGCAACCGGCGTCTATGCAAGAGGCCAGCAGCGACGTCGGGAACGGCCTGCGGATCCCTGCGGCGGTGGCGGGGAACAGCGTTGTTCGCGCCGCCTATGCCAGCGCAATGCGGAAACGAAGGGAGGAGCGCAGCGTATTCTTCCGCAGGCTCGGCATTGCTGAGCAGCCGGTTGGCGCCACCGTCGATGTCCTCCCGGCGGTGTTCGCGCTCCTGGAGAAGCACCGCTCGGGTGCGAAGTCCGCCAAGGGCAGCAACCGTGCAGGATAACGCCGGCTTCTATGCACCCCTTCAATATCAGCAGCTGTGGCTATGGCTGGGCTTGGTACTCCTGCTGCTCGTGGCGTGCTGGTACGGATGGATCCTGTGGCCCGACCACAAGGCAACACCAAAAACACCTGTAGGCGGGAACAGGACGCCTCACGATCTGGAAACGCTGCGGGCCACCTGCCTCTCAGCAATAGATACCCTCGAAAGAGAAGCCGACGCCGGCCGCCTCCCCGGGCGGGACGCCCACCAGCGGCTCAGCCTCCTCGTGCGCGAATTCGCGGGTGCGGCCACAGGCCTTCCGGCCACTTCCATGACACTGGAAGAATTACGCCGCAACGGACTGGATCAGGTCGCCGTGGGTATCGCCCTGATCTATCCCAACGAATTCGCGCCAGTGGCCTTGCAATCCGTTCGGGACTCCGCCAGGACCGCACGCCAGGTGGTACAGGCGTGGAACTGACCTTCTGGTGGATTCTTCCCCTCGCTGCCCTGGCACTGCTGATAGCCGCCCGGCTGTTGATCCGGCGTCGGCGACAAATGGGCAGGCCAGTGGCACACGGCGAGCGCCTCACAGACCTTCCCGAGTACCAAAGAGCGCTGCGGCGGTACAAGGCCACGTTGGTCCTCGCCATGGCCTTGGGTGCGTTGTTTCTGGCGGCCACAGCCACAGCCGCGGCAAGACCTGCCCAGCGCACCACGGAGCAGCCCGACATCCGGAACCGGGACATCGTCCTCTGTCTGGATGTTTCAGGATCCATGACCAGTACGGACGCTGCCATCGCCAAAGTGTTCCAGGAACTCGCCCGGGAATTCGATGGCGAGCGCATCGGCATGGTCATCTTCGATAGCAGCAGCGTCCAACCGTTCCCGCTGACAGACGACTACGACTACGCCGCCGAACAGCTCACCGCAGCCCGGAAGGCTCTGGACAGCGGGGCAGGATCCTTCTTCGACGGGACATGGAACGGCGGAGGATCCTCCCTGATCGGCGATGGCCTGGCATCCTGCGTGCAAAGCTTCCCGGACATTGAACCAGGGTCGGGGCCAGATCCGGGGGCAGGGTCAGGGTCGGCATCCACGTCCGGCAACGCCAAGCGCTCGCGGTCTGTTGTGCTGGCCACCGACAACTTCCTCTCCGGGGACCCCATCTTCACCCTGCAGCAGGCCGGGGAGCTGGCCCGGAGCAAGAACGTCAAGGTTTATGCCCTGAACCCCTCGGACTTTGACTACCCCGGCGACTTTGACTACGGAGATCAAGCAGATCAGCCAGGCGGCCAACTCAAGGCGGTTGCCGAAGGAACCGGGGGCAGCTACTTCGCCCTGGACAGTCCCGACGCGGTGCCCGGGATAGTGCAGAAAGTGCAGGAGACCGAAGCCAGCAGCTACCGGGCCGCGCCCCTGGTTGCCGTGAGCGATAGCCCGGCGCTGCCGCTTGGGGTCGCGCTGCTGGCAGGTGCCGGAATGGTGATCCTGGGATGGAGGCTGGACCAGTGACCCTTCTGCCAATCGTTCCGTGGGCGCTCCTCGCTGCCATGGGGGTCGCCGTCGTCGCCCTCACCCTGTGGGCCATCATTCGCGGGCCGGGACGCGGCAGCACTGGACCAAAAGGGTCGGTGCGGCCGGCCGCCGTCCGGGGCGCCGCCGTCGTGCTTCTGGTCCTTGCCGCACTGCGACCGGGTTGGCCCGGCAGCGAAGTGAGGACCGCCGTCGCGGACGTGGACGTCTTCTTCGTTGTCGATACCAGTACCAGCATGGCAGCAGAGGACTACAACGGCGCTGGAACCCGCTTGTCAGGGGCGACTGGCGACGTGATGGCGATAGCCAGGGAACTAGCGGGAGCCAGGTTTTCCCTCATCACTTTCGACAACAAGGCGACCGTCCGCATGCCGTTGAGCCAGGACGCCACCGCGCTGCAAACCGCCATGACAATACTGCAGCCGCAAAACCCGCGGTACGCCAACGGCAGCAGCATTACGGGCGCGGGAGCGTTGCTCAAGGAAAGGCTCGCGGCCGCCCGGGAGCAGCACCCAGGACGTCCGGCATTGGTCTTCTACGCCGGGGACGGCGAGAACACGGCGGCCGAGGCACCAGTGCCGCTGCCGGTGGATGCGGGCAGCGTCGGTGGGGGAGCCGTGCTGGGTTACGGCACGGGGCATGGTGGCCGGATGAAGGACGCCTCGGACACTGAAGCCGGGTACCTGCAGGACAAGGGCTCAGGCCAGGACGCGGTGTCCAGGATCGACGAAGGGCAACTGAAAAACATCGCAAGCCAACTCAATGTCCCATATGTCCACCGTACCGGGAACCAACCCACGTCCGACATGCTTGCCAAAGCCCGGCCCGGCGCCCTCACGCCCACCAATGACGATGAACCCGGCCGCGTGGAACTTTACTGGCTTCTGGCGCTCGCCGGATTCCTGCTGGCCCTTCACGAACCCGTTCGTCATCTCATCGCGCTGCGGGAAGTGCGGAGCTTGCCGTCGAGGGCCAAGGAGCCACTGGCATGAAGAATGCTCGACGCCGGAGACGCCGCCTCGCGCTGTGGTCCGCTCCGCCGGCCCTGCTGACGCTCGCCGTGGCGGCGAAGCTCCTCAGCGTGGGTGCCTTGGGCGGGGACGCCGCACATGCCTTCGAAACGGCCGACCAGGACCGTGCGGCCAGAGCCGCGTCCTGGCTGCATGTGGCGAACCTGGTGGAGCCGCACAAAGCCTTCTTCGCATCAGGCGACGCCCACGTTTTGGCCGGTGACTTCACGGCGGCAAGGAAGGACTTCGAGGCGGCGTTGGATGCCGGCGCCGGCGAGGACGAATGCCAAGTGCGGGTCAATCTGGTGTTGAGTGTCGAGAAACTGGGCGATGCTGCCCTGTCGGCAGGCAATCAGCAGATGGCAGCCACGTTGTTTCGTGAAGCGCTGGACCTCATCGATTCCTCACCTAGCCAGTGTGCGCAGGAGGGACCCGGAAATTCGTCCGGAGAGGGGAGGGCTTTGGACTCAGCGGCCGATCGTCTCAAAGCCAAGATAGCTGCGGACTCGGACGGAAGGGCCGGGGGGAAGCCAGCCAAGGACACGCCGCCTGACCAACAGCAGGAGCAACTGCAGAAGCTGGGACAGAACGCGCAACAGGCCCAACGGGAGCGGGCAGAAGGGCAGCAACGTGAGGAGTACCTGCGGGGCCCCGGGAATGAGTCCGGCGTAGACAAGCCCTGGTGAGCCATTCAGCGAACAAAGTTCACAAATCCCTCTTCGTGGATCGTAAAACTGCGTCTTAATTCGGTGGCAAAGTTGAACCGCTCGCCGCCCACGACCTAGAGTCGTAAACAAGTTACCGTGGTAACGTGTCAGCGATCCTCCGTTGGATCCGCCCCGCAAGGGCGGTGAGGAGGGTGTGGGTGCCCCCATGTGGGCCTGACATTTGCACACGGAAAGCTTCATTCCTGGCGTACCGGTCGCGGCTGCGTCCTGCTGGAGTTTCTTCGTGTATCCCAAACTAAATTCATCGACCATGCAATCGGTGGTTCCCTTGGATCCATTGGGTGATGTTCGATGACGAACAGCCAAGGACGCAAATGTCGCCGCCAAGCCTTATTGACGCACATCCCAACCTCGCCGGAACGGCGCCCGTGGCACTTTCCTACGAGCTGTTTCCCCCTCGCTCCCCGGCGGCCGCAGAAAGCCTGTGGACCACTATCCGTGAACTCGAAGCCACCGAGCCGGACTACGTCTCGGTGACATACGGTGCCAGTGGATCCAACGGGGATACTGCCGTTGACCTCATCAACCGCCTCCTGCTCGAGACCACGCTCCGGCCCTTGGCCCACCTGACGTGTGTGGGCAACACACCGCTTGAATTGGCGGAGATCATTGGTGAACTACTGGACCGCGGCGTCCGTGGCATCCTCGCACTCCGCGGGGATCTGCCCAAGGACGGAAGCCAGCCTGCCAGTGGCTCACTCCGGTATGCCCAGGATCTGATCGAACTGATCCGCCGCGTGGAGCAGCGTCGTTCAGCACTTCTTTGTGCCGGCAAGATCGCTGTCGGAGTGGCCGCGTACCCCACCAGGCATCCTGAATCGCCAAGTGTGGGGCACGACGTCGAAGTTCTCCTGGCCAAGCAGCGTTCCGGCGCAGACTTCGCGATCACGCAGGTCTTCTTCCACGCGAACGAATACTCGGACCTGGTTGCGCGTGCACGCCGGGCCGGGGTCACCATCCCGATCATCCCTGGTGTCATGCCGCTCACCAGCATCCGGCGCCTGAAGCGCCTCGGCGAACTGGCCGGCGTCGACCCTTCCGTGGAACTCATTGAGCGCCTAGCTGCCTTGGACACTGAAGCAGAGCGTCGGCGAATCGGCGTCGCTGCCACCGTGGATCTTACCAATGCAGCACTGGATGCCGGTGCACCGGGCATTCACTTGTACACCTTCAATGAGCACGCGGACGCCCTTGACGTGCTGGACAAGCTGGCGCTGCCGCGGCCATCCCGGCCGGCTGGCCGCGTAAGCACCATGGCACTCCGCCAGGAATACGCAAGCTAAAAACAGCTGGCCGCTTCTCCCGGCCGCCGTCGGGCGTTTAAGCTTCAGCCTTCACGACTCCCAAAGGATTTCGTCATCCACCACGCCGTCTTCATCGGCGGCCACTACCAGCAGCTCATCCGTGAAGTGCGAGCCGAGGGTGAAGTCCAGGACAAAATAGCGCTCGGGCTGGCCAGGGTAGATGGCCACATGACCCAGTTTGAGGGCTTTGAGGAAGACGTCGTTGGTGAGCTGGGACTTGTCCCTGACCCCGAAAACCGATTCGAGCTGCTCTTCCTTGAGCTGGGAGCTATGGAAATGCAGGAACTGCTGCGGATTGGTGCCGTCCTGGTCCAGCTCATCGGCGATCATCTCCCGGACCTGGTCAACCAGCTCCGGCAGGAAGCGCAAGCGGTAGTCCACCTTGTGCATGGCGGCCTCGTCGAAATGGTCATGCGCCGTGACGTTCAGGTCCAGCTCCAGCTGATTGCCGCCGAGCTCGTGTTTGGTCACGAAGCAATGTTCACGCCCGTGATTGAGCTCGATCTCCCCAAAATGTGTGCTCGCTACCTTGCCCATGTGATCAATCTAACCCCAACATCGGGCCGGTTCCAGCAATTGGGGAGAATTCACCTCCGACGCTGCGAACCCTTGACAGGCGCTGATTTCAGGGGATGCAAACCGCTCTTTTCGGAGGTGCCACGGAGGGTGTCGGCCAGGAGCTGCGTAAACAGTTGCACTTGAGCTGTTCGCTTTTCATTGATGAGCAGCGCGAACACGTTTCGCGCCAGCCGGATGTCCGGAACGTCAAGGACCACGACGCCGGGTGGCCGGTTGCGCAGCGCCAGTTCCGGTACCAGCGAAGCACCCAGGCCGGCCGCGGTCATCTCCAGGCTGGCATGGAAATCGTCACTGTAAGCCACGACGCGGGGATGCAGGTTGCAGCTGGCAAACAAACGTTCGATCACCAGGGCGTCGCTGGTGCCCGGGTGATGGACGATCCATGGCATGTCCGAGAGGTGTGCGGCCTCAATCTCGGCATCCTCGCGGATTTTCCATGAAGCGGGCAGCACCACCCGGAAGTCGTCGTCGCCGATCCATTGGCGCTCCAGGGAATGTGGCCAGGCCAATCCTGACTGTCCCACCTGGTACACGAGGGCGACGTCCAATTCTCCGCCGCTGCGCAGTCCCTGGATGGTCTGTGCCGGCTCAGCGACTGATACGCGCAGCTCTATCCCCAGCCCGTTCCACCGCTCATTCCGCAGGATGTCCGGCAGCACATACGTGGCAAGGCTGGGGAAGATGCCCAGCCGCAATTCCTGGGCCGGTGCATCGCTGGTCCTTGATGCGGCGGCCATGAGCGCTTCGACGTCCGTGAGCACCTTGGATGCGTGCCGGGTCATGGTGACGGCGGCCTCAGTGGGAATCACGCTCCTCGCCGAACGCTGGAACAGTTCGACGCCGGTATCCCGTTCCAGCGCGGCCATCTGTTGGGAAACGGCGGAGGCTGTATAGCCAAGCTGCGCCGCTGCGGCCGCGAAGGAACCCAGCCGGGTGACCTCCAACAGGGTCCGGAGATGGAGAAGGTTGACCATCAGCTGTCCTTTTGCTCGTTTCTTCCTGCCAACACAGGGGAGTGGGCTCCCTTGAAGCATCAGGGACACCGTACTCTGCGTTTGACCATCAGCAAATCTGGCTGTTCGAGCCGTGTTCGCCACGCCACATTTTCAAAGTGTCACGACACGCCGGAACCCGGCGACACGCTGGAGATTAAATGTGGCTAAGTAGTCCACAGGGTGTGGATTTCATCTCTCACTTTGGCGGAATCACGGACATTTTGAGCCACCTGCCCTGTGGACGAGCGGTGGATTGAATGACATACTTGTAATACATCATCTTGGGGTCCCGGCGAGGCGCTTGCACTACATGTAGTATCGGTTTACGGATTGAGCGGGAAACCAGCACAAGACTAAATAAGCGTGTTGGCTGCCACAGCAGCCTGCGGGCCGGTATCGGATTCAGTATTCAGTTCCGGTTGAGCCCGCCAGATACGAAGAGCGACAGACTTCAACTAAGGGGACAGGGATCATGACCGTTACGGTTTACACGAAGCCGGCCTGTGTTCAGTGCAACGCAACCTACCGGGCACTCGACAAGAAGGGCATTGCCTACCAGAGTGTCGACATCTCCCAGGATGCCGAGGCGCTCGAACGCCTCAAGGCGCTGGGTTACATGCAGGCTCCCGTCGTCGTGACCGAGCAGGACCATTGGTCTGGATTCCGCCCGGACAAGATCGAGGAACTGGCCCAGGCCGTTTCCTCCGTGGCCTAAGTTTCCTTTCGGACTTCGCCACCACAGCAAGCAAGAATTCCTATGTAGTCGAGGTGACTCCCATGGCACCGCTGGCAACGGCATCCGTGCGCAGTGACACGGACACTGTGACCACGAGGAGTCACCTCATCTACTTTTCCTCGACATCTGAGAACACCAAGCGCTTTGTCCGGAAATTGGGCAGGGATGCAGCGCGCATCCCGCTTTATGCGCACGATGCCCCGCTTCAAGCACTTGAACCCTTTGTCCTTGTCCTGCCGACTTACGGCGGGACAAACGGCGAAGGTTCAGTGCCCAAGCAGGTCATCAGGTTTCTCAACAACCCACGGAACAGGGAACTGATCCGTGGTGTTATCGGTGCAGGAAACACCAACTTCGCGGACAACTATTGCGCAGCGGGAGACATCATCGCCGCCAAGTGCAACGTGCCGCATCTCTACAGGTTTGAACTCATGGGGACGCCGGAAGACGTCGATCGGGTCAATCAAGGATTGGAAAAGTTTTGGACACTACTGTCGCAGAAACAGAAGTAACCGGGGGCGCTGTGGAAACGGCCAAGAAGCCACTGCCGGAGGCCTATAAGGGCCTGGGCTATCACGAGCTCAACGCAATGCTGAACCTGTATGGCCCCAACGGCGAGATCCAGTTTGAAGCCGATCGTGAAGCCGCGCACCAGTACTTCCTGCAGCACGTGAACAACAACACCGTGTTCTTCCACGACCTGGAAGAGAAGCTCGACTACCTGGTGAAGAACCAGTACTACGAGCGCGAAACACTGGACCAGTACACGATGAACTTCATCCGTGAACTCTTCAACCGTGCCTACAAAAAGAAGTTCCGCTTCGAGACCTTCCTTGGCGCCTTCAAGTTCTACACGTCCTACACACTGAAGACGTTTGACGGCAAGCGCTTCCTTGAGCGCTACGAAGACCGCGTCTGCATGGTTGCCCTGCACCTTGCCCGCGGCAACGAAGAACTTGCCAGCCGCCTTGTTGACGAAATCATCGATGGCCGTTTCCAGCCGGCAACCCCCACCTTCCTGAATGCAGGCAAGGCCCAGCGCGGCGAGCTTGTCTCCTGCTTCCTGCTCCGTATCGAAGACAACATGGAGTCGATTGCCCGCGCCATCAACTCCGCGCTGCAGCTCTCCAAGCGCGGTGGCGGTGTGGCACTTTCGCTCACCAACATCCGTGAGCACGGCGCCCCGATCAAGCAGATCGAAAACCAGTCCTCCGGCGTCATCCCCGTGATGAAGCTCCTCGAAGACAGCTTCTCCTACGCCAACCAGCTTGGTGCCCGCCAGGGTGCAGGTGCCGTGTACCTGCACGCACACCACCCGGACATCTACCGCTTCCTGGACACCAAGCGCGAGAACGCCGACGAGAAGATCCGCATCAAGACGCTCTCCCTTGGCGTCGTGATCCCGGACATCACGTTCGAGCTCGCCAAGAAGAACGAGGACATGTACCTCTTCTCCCCGTACGACGTCGAGCGCGTCTACGGAGTCCCCTTCTCCGACATTTCCGTCACGGAGAAGTACTACGAGATGGTTGACGATTCCCGGATCAAGAAGACCAAGATCAGTGCCCGTGAGTTCTTCCAAACCCTCGCGGAGATCCAGTTCGAGTCCGGCTACCCGTACATCATGTTCGAGGACACCGTGAACCGGGCCAACCCGATCGACGGCAAGATCACCATGAGCAACCTGTGCTCGGAGATCCTGCAGGTTTCCTCGCCGTCCATTTACGCGGAAGACCTGAGCTACCAGACCGTGGGCAAGGACATTTCCTGCAACCTCGGTTCCATGAACATCGCCAAGACCATGGATTCGCCGGACTTCGGTCTCTCGATCGAGACGTCCATCCGCGCCCTCAGCGCAGTGTCCGACATGTCCTACATCAACTCGGTGCCGTCGATTGCCCAGGGTAATGCCCAGAGCCACGCGATTGGCCTCGGCCAGATGAACCTCCACGGCTACCTCGCCCGCGAGCACGTCCACTACGGTTCCGAAGAGGGCCTGGACTTCACCAACATCTACTTCTACACGGTGCTGTTCCACGCCCTCCGCGCGTCCAACAAGCTGGCCATCGAGACCGGCCAGAAGTTCGGTGGCTTCGAGAAGTCGACCTACGCTTCCGGCGAGTTCTTCGACAAGTACACGGAGCAGGAATGGGTTCCGGCAACGGAGCGCGTCCGCGAGCTCTTCGCAGGCCACCACATTCCCACCCAGGACGACTGGCGTGAGCTGAAGGCTTCCGTCATGGAGCACGGCATCTACAACCAGAACCTCCAGGCCGTGCCGCCCACCGGTTCCATCAGCTACATCAACAACTCCACCTCCTCGATCCACCCGGTGGCCGCAAAGATCGAAATCCGCAAGGAAGGCAAGATCGGCCGCGTCTACTACCCGGCTCCGTACCTGACCAACGACAACCTGGAGTACTATCAGGATGCCTACGAAATCGGCTACGAAAAGATCATCGACACCTACGCCGCGGCCACCCAGCACGTGGACCAGGGCCTGTCCCTGACGCTGTTCTTCAAGGACACCGCCACTACGCGTGATATCAACAAGGCGCAGATCTACGCATGGCGCAAGGGCATCAAGACCCTCTACTACATCCGTCTCCGCCAGATGGCCCTGGAAGGGACTGAGGTGGAGGGCTGTGTTTCATGTGCCCTATGACGGTGGTGCTTTGAGATGAATGGAATTACGACGGCGACGGGTGGCTTGGTTTATGGCGTCCGGCTGCGCCGTGAGGTTGAGTACCGCTACGTCGGCATTACGACCAAGACCACCAGCCGTCGGTTCCATCAACATCTCAGAGTCGCCGCCGAAGGACGCAAGACTCCGTTCTATGACTGGGTGAGGAAGCACGATCCTGCGGATCTCATTGCTGACGAACTTGATTGGCTTGAAGGATTGGACCAACTTGGTCAAGCCGAGATGGACTGGATCGCATATTTGAGGAGTCAGGGGGATCGTCTCCTGAACCTCTCAGAGGGCGGGCTGGGTCCGACGGGTGTGGTGTGGACAGATGAAATGCGGGAAGCTGCTCGGCTCCGATCTACTGGGCGGAAGGGCCTGAGCCGATTCGGTGAGGAGAATCCCTTCTTTGGCAACTCACACTCATCGGAGCAGCGGGAAAAGTGGTCCGATGAGCGCAAGGGCACGTTTGTCGGATCGGACAATCCGAACTTTGGCAAGTTCGGGCCGGACCATCCAGGATTTGGCCACACAATGCCTTTGGAGTCACGCAAGGCGCTTTCTGAGGCCTTCACCGGCGAGGGCAATCCAAATTTTGGCAAGAAGGCCAGCGCCGAAACTCGTGCGAAAATGTCTGCTGTCAGGAAAGGCAGGCCGATGCCATCCAGCCGACGAAACGCGCACACCAGACATCACACGAACAAGGGTGTTGTGAACCCAACCTGCCAGCATTGCATCGACGATGCAGCGCAAGCGAAGCTCATGCGAGAAAGTGAAACGACAAATGACTGAGAAAGTGAAGCTCCTGACGCACGTCGAAGCAATCAACTGGAACAAGATCCAGGACGACAAGGACGTGGAAGTCTGGAACCGACTGGTCAACAACTTCTGGCTGCCGGAGAAGGTGCCGCTGTCCAACGACGTCCAGTCGTGGCACACGCTGACGCCGGAAGAGCAGCAGCTCACCATGCGCGTTTTCACCGGTCTCACCCTGCTTGACACCATCCAGGGAACCGTGGGCGCAGTTTCGTTGATCCCGGATGCCCTGACGCCGCACGAAGAGGCCGTGTACACCAACATCGCTTTCATGGAATCGGTGCACGCGAAGTCCTACTCGTCCATCTTCTCCACGCTGTGCTCCACCAAAGAGATTGACGACGCGTTCCGCTGGTCGGTCGAAAACGAGAACCTTCAGAAGAAGGCGCAGATCGTCATGGACTACTACCAGGGCGACGATCCCCTGAAGCGCAAGGTGGCCTCCACACTGCTGGAGAGCTTCCTGTTCTACTCGGGCTTCTACCTGCCCATGTACTGGTCCTCGCGTGCCAAGCTCACGAACACGGCCGACCTCATTCGCCTCATCATCCGTGACGAAGCCGTGCACGGTTACTACATCGGCTACAAGTTCCAGAAGGGCCTGGAAAAGGTTTCCGAAGCCCGCAAGCAGGAAATCAAGGACTACACGTTCGAGCTTCTCTTCGAGCTGTACGAAAACGAAGTCCAGTACACGCACGACCTCTATGACGGCGTCGGCCTGGCCGAGGACGTCAAGAAGTTCCTGCACTACAACGCCAACAAGGCCCTCATGAACCTCGGCTACGAGGCAATGTTCCCGGCTTCCGTTACGGACGTGAACCCGGCCATCCTTTCGGCGCTGTCCCCGAATGCGGACGAGAACCACGACTTCTTCTCCGGCTCGGGCTCCTCCTACGTGATTGGCAAGGCTGTCAACACTGAGGATGAGGACTGGGAGTTCTAAACGGATTCAGTTCTTGGTGTGAGGTTCCACGCTACATGGCCAAAATCAACCTTAGTTGGCCACGTTTCACAGCACTTGGCCAAAAGTCCAACTTAGTTGGCCTTTTGGTTCTATGACTGACGACAGGCTCTTGAACAGTCAACCCGCGACAGTAACTGGGAGATGACGCTAATGCCCGACTACACAACTAGTGACTTCGGCGAAACGGTATTGGGGGACTACCAAGCTCGGCGGGGCGGCATGAGTGTCTTTAAGGAGGCGCTACAGGCATCTGCCGCACGCGAGCCGAAGGTGTTGGGACATCCCGACTTCGAGGGCCTGGCTGTTGGTGAGCGTCGAACCGCGTCCATTGTGGCGGCGTTCATCGATTTGACGGACTTCACCGGGCGAAGCTTTTGGGATGACGAAACCGAGGTAGTAGACCTGGCACATGCTGTCCTTTCCGGCTTTGTTGAGACCGTCGTCAACTTTGGCGGTTTCCCACTTGGACTCCGTGGCGACGGGCTGTTTGCAGGATTTGGACCGGGCAACCCTCAAGTCGATGGTGTGATGGCGCTCAGCGCGTGTTCATTTGCACTCGACGCTGTTGAGACGGTCGTTAACCCTCGCCTTGAACGGCTCGGGATAGCTAGGGTTCAGGCACGTGCAGGACTCGACTACGGACGGATCACATTCGTTCGGAGCGGCAGCGGGCAGCACAGTGAGATCAATCCCCTCGGCTTCGCAGCCAACTTTGCAGCAAAGTGTGAAAAGAAGGCAAATTCTTGGGAAGTCGTTGCCGGCGAGGGCCTTGCTGAATTGCTGCCCCACGCCGATGCGTTCGTCGAGCACGAGGATTCCCCAAAGACATACCAGCGCGACTATCAGCGCCGGACTTACAGGTTTTACGACTACCGATGGAGAAGCACTCTTCGGCACATACCAGGAACCGTCCAGCAGCTCGACGGCAACCCCACCGAAAGCATAGCCCTGTTCTGAGGAGCAAACATGACCATTGCCGCGCTGCTGCGCCACCACGGCGTCAACGTTCCCCGGTACGTGACCGTTGAAGGACGCGTGGTCTTCGACGGTGTTACGACTACCGGCCCCGGGGCACATAATCATGCGACGCTGGGCACAGTTACTCCTGTCGCCAGCCATACCTTCCACGGAGGCGATGAAGAATCTGACGCTAAGGGGGATGCTTTGACGGCATGGTGGGCAGACGAGGAGGAGATCAACCGTCATATCGAGGCAATGAAAAAGTCCTTCCCAAAGTTCACCTACGTCCCAGCTGGGAACGACCTTGGTCCTTGTTGGGTTGGTGCTATTGACACAGGGCGGGGTAAGTTCAATGTCGCTGTGATCCTTCGCCACGACAAGCAGCTTCCGCGTGTCGCAGTGCTTGGGGTTGGTCGCCTCGGCGTACCCGTCGGCCGCCGATGGGTACAGTCTCCTCACCTTTATGACAACGGCAATTTGTGTGTGGCGGATGTCGGGGACTGGAAGCCCGAGGAACACACCGCCGCCACAGTGACCGCTTGGGCTTCCCACTGGTTGGCGGCGTACACGGAATGGCGGATGACGCGACGGTGGCCGGCCGAGGGAGCTCAGTCGGATGTGGCCTAGGAAACCTGTACCTTTCCCTCCCTCGACGCAGGTAGGTCCTGGGGCGCCGGACGAAAAGTGGGACGCGAAGCCGGCCGACGGCGGCTTTCAGGCAATGGATCAGATGGCGAACTGGGTACGGTTCGCAGACACAAAAGCAACGATCCTTACCGCAGGACTTGGCGTCATTCTGACGATGCTGATGAACAACGCTAAGACGGTGACGAGCGCTGTTGGTCAAGGGTGTCTCCAGGCTTTGATCGTAGGCACTCTGGCTGTTGGGGCACTTTTGGCATTCTTGTGGACGCTTTTCTGGCTGGTGAGGGCTGTCAGACCCCAAACCTCTACCAAATACTCGCAGCTCAATCGATTTGCGTGGCCGGCGCTTCAAACGGCCACCGCTGAGCAGGTGTCGGAGCACGCGAATCGGGTCGATGTTCGCGTGGATGCCTGGCAACAAGTGCTTGAGTTGTCTGAGCTCGCCGGGCGAAAGTTCGATGCATGTGCCAAGGCAGTGACGGGGTTTGCTCTCCTGGCGGTCTTCGCCCTGACGTGCGTCGCTGTGAGTATGGGGTTGACCGCATAATGTGAACGATGGCATGCCGTGCAGAGCTGGATCCGATCGCGTGAAGTGGTATGACAGGGATGGATCGGTCTCCAATACGCTTCTGCACTGCCACAGCAGACTCATGAGTGGATGGGCTGTCTCAGAAGGTCAGCTCGTTTGAGTTCGGGGAGCGAAGTGGTGCTGAGGCTGCAACATCGCGCGCTAGCTCTATCAACTCGGGGATGGCCCCGTCGTCGACCTCTGTTGCTGATTCGGGTCATGGTCCGCGCGGCAATTCGTCCGTGGACAGGGAGACGCCGGGACTCCCGGACGCTTGGCTCGTTGCCAGCGCCGCTCTAGATCCTTAAGAAGGATGCTTAGGCGTCAGACGGGCCGCTGTTCAATTCCATTCACACACGCCGGGCTCTCTATGTCTTGCTGTCTTGTCAGTTGAGCGGCACGAACAACTATGCGCTCCTCGCGGCTGATGCGCTCTGTGAATCGCTCGCAGCAGCCCGTTCTTTTCCGCGAATCCCTGATAGTCCTGCTGTCTTGAAGCGGTCTCTCCCAGGCTTCTGTAATGATCGTGGTCTTTTCCTCGCCGGAGAGACTGCTTGTGTTGAGGAGTTCCAAGGGGCGAGACAAACCATTTGCCGCGAGGGTTTGTCGTCGACTGCCACTTCCAACGCCAATCGTGCCCGTCACCGCCATTCTAATTGGCTGCCTGCAGTTGTCGCATTTTCATCTGGGAGGGTAGTCGCCAAATGCTGTCTGTCGAAGTATTAGCGAGGTGATCCCCGGAAAAGGAGAACATCGAGTGGCCCGAGGGCGGTGACCATCTGCCACCACTCGGTTTCACCAGTGGACGACAATGTCGATACGACTGGCTGACAAAACAGCGCCCATCTGCATAGTAGGTCGAGGATTAGTCAATGCGGCGACCCTTCGAAGAATGCAAGTAAGCAAGCTCCCCTTTTCGAGCCAACAGTTGCGCCTACCGGGTCACTCATCTAGGAGGGCAGACTGCCTGCGTCGCCGGACAAATGTCTATGTCGTAGCCTGCAGGCAGGGCCCCGGCCTGAATGAAGCGCCACGTAGGCTCGAATGAACCTTTCAGCATTCGGGCAACCACCATCGTTGTGACCTCGGTGGCGCCAGCCACCTTTAACTGATGGGCAACGGACTGGGCGTTGGCCCCGGTGACCCAGGTATCGTCAAAGAGTAGGATATGACGGCCCCTGACGTCGCCACTTACAGCAAAGTCCTCGGGGTGAAGTCGTCGCTGGGTGCGCGGTTGGGGCGGTGCCGTGCATTGGACGTGAATTGGGTCTCCTGCCCAGAGGAACTTGAGCAGGTCATATATGGGATGACTTTCCCTGCCTTGAGTGGAGGGAACGACGGCGGCGGCTGATATGGGAAGCGCGCTGAGCGCTTGTATGCAATCCCAGTGGAACTGACGTGCCAAGTAGACCAGGTATACGACACGGGCTAGCGACGGGTTGGGAGCAGCATGAGCGTCTTTGTAACGGTACATGTCGTGGGACATTTGCTGGCCCTCTAAGGCATAGGTCAGCGGAATGACACGGTCAGAGAGTCCTCCACCAGCGTACCGAGCCCGATGTGCATTGCACTGCATGCAGTACGTGTAGCCGATTACTGGCGCCAAGCAAGTCGCGCACATGTCGGGAGTACTGGCGAAAATGCTGATCAGCTCTGCTTGGGCGGGTAGGAGGAACCTATTGGGATTGGCTGCTATTGGTGCAACTTCTGCCAGCATGAGGCGATCAACTTCGGTTAGACCGTCCAACTCATCAGGCTTTCTGAAGGACTTGAGGCATAGGCGGGTGAATTGCCTGAAACGCCAGTCCTAGGGCCTCATCCTCATTGCCAGCCACGGACACCCTATTTAGGGGATCCTCTCCGTACTTTCGACCCCAGGAAGTCATCTCAGCTACTGCCTGGCTCAGAATGACCGGCCGCCCGTGCTTTACGGCTTGTGCCACCTGATGCCGAGTTCCGGACTTTTCACTGGCCTGAACGACGATCGTTGCCAAACCGTATGCCGACATCACACCGTTGCGCATCGGAAAGTTCCTTTGCCGGGGAGGTTCATCGGGCCAGAACTGCGATACAACCAGACCGCGTTGTTCGACCTCAAGCTGCAGAGAGGCATTCGCCGCCGGATATTGCCGCCGGATGCCCGTTCCAATAATGCCGACCGTGCGGCCCCCCAAGTCAAGGGCTGTTCTCTGCGCAGCAGCGTCCACGCCAGCGGCCAATCCTGAGACAACCGTCACACCTTGGCTGACGAGCCTGCTAGCCATGAATTTTGCTGATTCTATCGCCCAAGGCTCCGCATCCCGCGAGCCCACAATGCTAATGCCCAAGTCCCGATGATTTGGAGGCGGCAGAGTTCCTCTGGTGAAGATCATGAGTGGATAATCGTAAACGTCCAGCAGTTGAGCGGGGTAGCCCACATCCATGCACGTGAGGAGTCGCGTCCCGTCGGATTCCCACTCAGCAACTTGGGCGAAGGCTTTCTGTCGCATCTCGTCAGCGTTGCCCGTGCCTTCCGCCTCAGCATCCAGAATTGCGGCGAAAGAACGGGTTTCCTCGTACATGAGTCGTAGCGTGGCTGGCTTGATCACGTCGCTACCGTATTGCAGCGCCACCAGAGAGGCTCGCTCGATGTCATTCTGGTCCATCTGAGTTGCCTCCACTCTCAGCTATTCGACCGACGTTCGACAGGACGGCGACCGTAGATTCTTGGTTTACCTAAGGCTAGCAGTGCACCTAACCGAAGTTGCCGTGGCTCGACGGTTGCGATCTAAGTCAGGTGAGTCGCTGAGACCTCTACAAGCAACGGGTGTCACATGTTGTTTCTGAAATGCGGAAGCAAAGAGTTTGATTATACCGAGGCTAGCTCACGCCACTTCCGCCTTACCTGTTCAGGCGCGGCTTGGAACGCCTAGGCTGCGATTTTTGAAGGGCCTTGATTCCGGCGGGCGACCCTACGACGAGGGGGCCGAGGGGAAGGGATTCGACGGAGAAGCAGTTGGTGTGCGCCGATGAGGACTGGCACGGCTGGGAGACAGTGGTTGCCGAACGTTGCGAAGATTCAGGAAGCCGTTCTCACACATCTTGACGGATCAGGGGCACCGCGCGGGCGACCCGCTCATGAACGCGCGCCATCCTGCTTCGCCGACTATTCGTCCGGCCGTTATTATGCCTTCACTGCTAGTGGCGGGCACCAGTTGCGACCGTCAGCGAGGGCGGTGTTCCTGGCCCAACGGCAGGGAGTAGGCCAGTTCGTTAACCCGTTCGACCCGTCCGCGCTTTCTTGTCTAAGCCAGTGAGTATAAGGACCCGCTGCGCTATCCGTTCCTGATGTGGAGGGGGTTTATCCGTAGAGGCACTTGACTGGCCAAACAAGGACGCCATTCCCGTGGCGCGAGTTCTCCATATTGAGCACGTCGACTCTTGTGATCGTCCCGCTCGAATGTTCCAACTAGCAGATGCGCCGTCGGTGCCAGTGGCCGCAGGATAGATGAAGCACGGTCAGCGCATCGACTACTTCTCTCAGAGGGCGCCGGGTTTTGTTCGCTATCTCAGCTAGTTCTGTGCGGAGCTGAAAGTCACACTTGAGTGGAACACCTGTAGGGGCATCGTGGGCAATCAGGATGTCCAGGTGGCCGCCGGCGATGAGGGCCTCGGCTTCCTCGCGAGTGGGTTCTTCATTGGGCCACCAGTCCCTCCCCTCGGTCCTGTGCTCGTGGTCGACGCTGAAGGCGCCGCCCAAGCCGCCCACTGTGAGGCCCTCAACGAAGGCTCGCCCTCCTCTGGGAAGGACCTGCCGGAGTTGATACCGACCATGCCGACTTCCAAACGGCGTGCCACGCGGCGGGCCCCGGCTGAGGTCATTGGTCATCAGGTATCCGGCCAGTCCGTAGACGGTGTCGTTGGCGAGGGCGATGGCGTCGTCTTCGTCGGTGAAGTTGATGATCGGGGCGACCGGCCCGAAGATCTCTTCCTGGGTCAGTCGGGCAGCGCGGGTCAGGTTCGCCAGCACGGTGGCGGGTAGAACGATCCGGGGCCTTCGGGGATGGTCCCGCCGACGCGGAATTCTGCGCCGCGTGTGACGGCGTCCTTGACGAGGGATTGGATGCGTTCGACGCTGGTCTGATCAATCATGGGCCCGATCTCCGTGCCTTCTTCAAGGCCGTTGCCGACCCGGAAGGAGGCAAACCGTTCGGCCAGTTTGCCCCTGAGTTCCTCGGCGATGCGTTCATGCACGAGGACGCGGTTGGCTGCGGTGCAGGCTTCACCCATGTTGCGCATCTTCCCTGCGGTGATCTCGGTGACGGCCTCGTCCAAGTCGACGTCCTCGAAAGACGATGAATGGTGCGTTGCCTCCGAGCTCGAGCGAGGTGCGGATCAGGTGGTCCGGGCACTGGCTGTGCAGCTTGGAGCCGATGAAGGTGGATCCGGTGAAGGGAGAGGTGACGGACGAGCCCTTCGGCGGGCAGGGGAGCGACCAGGGCGCTGGAGCTGGAGGTGGTGACCACGTTGATTGTTCCGGCCGGGGCACCGGCCTCTTCGAAGATCTTTGCCAGGAACAGCATGGTCAGCGGGGTCTTCTCGGCCGGCTTGACGACGACGGCGCAGCCGGTCGCGATGGCGAGGGCGACCTTGCGGACGCCGATGGGTTCGCGGGAGAGGACCATTTGTCCGCGGCCGCTGGGGGATTCTGCGTGCGATCCCTGGACCCCGGTGCCTTCCTGGGCGTGCCACTGCAGGTAGCCGGCAGGGTAGTCGATCTCGCCGCGGGCTTCAGCCAACGGCTTGCCCATCTCCGCGGTCATGATCGCGGCGAGTTCCTCTTTGGACTCCAGCAGCAGTTTGTGTGCGGCGAGGAGGATGTCGGCGCGGGCACGGGAGGAGAGGGCTGCGAAAGCGTCCTGCGCGGCGTTGGCGGCATCCACTGCGGGCGTCCGTCTTCGGGGCGGGCATCGGGGATTTCGGCGATGATCTCACCGGCGGCGGGGTTGTGCACCTGGATGCGGGGACGGTCGGGAAGCTCTTCCCAGCGTCCGTTGATGAACAAGTCGGTCTTCAGCCCCACGGGGGCCTGCGCGGTTGTGGCCATGGTCATCCTTCAGTCTTCTGGGTGGTCCGGGGGTCGAGGAGTGCTGCAAGGTGCAGGCTATTGCGGTCGGGTTCGAGCTGCTTGACCTGCATGGCGCAGCTGAAGCCGTCGGCGAGGACGGGAACGTCGGCAGCCGTTTTGGCCAGTGCCGGTACCAGAGCTTGTTCAGCGACCTTCATGGAGATGTCCTAGTGGTTGGCTTCGAAGCCGAAGTTCCCGGCGACGCCGCAGCAGCCCGTGGCTTCGTTGACGTTGGCGACACCAAGAGCAGCCAAGGCCTTGCGTTGCACGGTGGCACCGAAGGTGGAGTATTCGCGACAGTGGGTCTGCACGGTCGCGGCCGTCGGCACGGCAGGGGGAGTCCAGCCGCCGTCGACCCATTCCTGCACGGCTTCGGCGAAGCTGCGGATCTTGTGGGGACGCGTTGGGCCGCTTCGGTGCCGAGCAGTTCGGGGGCGTCCTTCTTCAACGCTGCGGCGCAGCTTGGTTTAATGACGACAATCGGGGTCTCGGTGCCGTCGTCAAGCTTCGCGACCGCTTTGCCCATGAGCGGTGTCCAGCTGGCCGGTGGAGATCTACATCAGTCCGCAACAGGCGTCGGATGCACAGCCGATGGTGCGGCCGGTGCTTTCCATCACCCGGGCCGCTGCCCCGGCCACCTGAGGCCTGAAGCCCTTAGTGAACGAAAGTGAGGCGGAGCATGATGACGGTGCCTCGTCTCTATTCGCCCCAACCCACTTCAGCGTTCAGTATGCGAAGCGTGGCTTGGCACAAACCTATGCAGCGGTCGTGGCACAATGGCCAACGACGCAGGAAATTGGGCTTGAGTACAGTGGAAAAAGGAGTTTGATGCGGAACGTGCCGACCGGAGAATCGAAGGCGATGTGGACGGCGCTGGGTGGGGCATTCAGCATTGTCCTGGGCACTGAATCCCGGATCAGAAAGTCGCAAGTGGTGAGCAGAATTGCGTCTGCCGGACTCAATGTGGGGGAACGTAACAAAAATGATACGGTCACAGCCGCGTTCAACCAGGCGGACGAATGGCAGGCCAAGAAACTTGTCGAAGAGCTGCTCGACTTGCTTGTGACCGAAGGACTCTTTGTGTCTGGTGAGGAAACCGACGAGAAAAGCGTCAAGCGGTTGCAGGATGCATTCTTAGCCTGCGGCGCAGAGTTGGACGCCAGTGGTTTCCTTGATTGGCACGAAGAAGTTTTGAAGCCGAGTCCCCCGTCGTTCGCCGCCATTAGCACTCCTCCCGCCGGTCTCAGTCCAGGCCACAGAACCTTGTCCGCCCGCTTAACCGCTGCACCGTCGACTCCGGTTGCCGTGGATAATCAGCCTCGCCTCTCTCACTCACGCTCAGCCGACGAGGTCACCAAGGTTTCAGTGCCGACGATAATCAGAGTTCTGCAGCGGGTTCCTGAAGCGTCCAGGCCGCTTACCTATCATCGCCAGCAGAGCACACTAAAGTCGCCCAAAGTAGTTTTGCCCGTCCTTGACGAGTATGACGCCCAAGACTTTGTGTCTAACGCGTTTGAACTTTTTTGGGACGAGTCCGTAGTTCAAGAGCAACCGTCGGGTATTACAGGTGGCAGGAGTTCGCTGCGCGGAGACTTTCATTTCGAGGCCGAAAAAATCATGGTCGAAGTGAAGGTGGCCAAGATTGGGCACGCAGAAAAGGAAATCCAAGACGAGATTGCCCAAGACCAGGCTAGATACCGCGGGAAACGAGATGTCGAAGTGCTTGTAGTGGCCATCTACGACTTGGAGCATGCCCTAAGCAAAGAAGGAGCGCTTAAGCGGCACCTGGAGAGCACAAAGGACATAGAAACTCATGTTGTGATAGTGGATTGGCCTAAGAACCCGACGACGGCTACACGCAAGAGTTCAAACGGGGCTAGCTGAACCCTGTCCTGAGGTCGAGTCGCCCGGAGCTGCTGCATTGCCGGCAGCTCACGATAGCGAGGCGCCGAAGCCCGTGTTGACACCCGAAGCCAGCGGTATTGTGAAACTGTTAGTTGACCTTCTGCGGAGCTACTCGCCCAAGCCGCCGCTTCTGTCCAGACCCAAACACTTGACGAAGAAAACGGCGAAGTCAGTGCTGGCACATACTGTGCCTCATGGTGGACACGATTCGCTTCATGAATGGGGAGATAGGCACTGCAGGGCGCGAACCGCAGTCTGGCCGCGCTGGCTGGATGCACTGGAGTCCTTAGGGCTGACCATTGCCGAGAATCTGGGCATATACCTGCAGGCGATACAGGAAGAATCTGTCCAGTCGAAAGGCCCTGGGTTACGTGGTCTCCTTTTGTAAGTGTTTTCCTTTGAGTATCCGAATTATGTTCGTCCAGTCGAGGCTCCATGCGGTCTCTAGCTCCGACGATCTTCGCGTATGCATGCAGCCCTGCTATTAGGGCAAGCGTTGCCTTCATATGCACGGCTGTCGAGAACCGGGGCTCCCATTCGAACTGAAATCTTGCGTTGGCCCCGTCCGTTACGGTGTAGTAGGGTTGAGCGCTGGCCGATGAAGGGTGGCTGTCTTGCGTGTCGATGAGCCAGCCCAGATAGAGCGGACCGCGCTCCTCTGGATTTAGATCAACAATTTTGCGAAGGTGGCCGAGATGGCCGAGAGATTTATCCGCGGCTCCGGCTTCCAGTATGTGTCGCTCCATGGCATCAGCAAGCTCCTTTTCGAATGACCAAACGTCCGATTGGACGTCGATGATCTTCGTGAGGCCCTGCTCCTTCGTCAGGCGTGCAACATCGACGAAGTCCGTTCCCGAGTCCGCTGCCCAAAGCAATCTGATGGCATGCTCGATGGCGCTTCGATTCAGCGGTGGGGTTTCGGCGCCGAAACCTTGTTCTCCAAGTGGATAGCAGCCCGCCCTGAACGTGTGATTCGCACAAGCCAGCCCCATGCCATGGCAGGAGCATGGAGGTCCTTTAGCTTCTGTGCATTCCACTCACTGGGAGGCACATTCGGTGGCAGCGGCAATTCATGTACGAGGGCGATCAGCTCGTCATATGATTCCGTCGTGCGCCGAGGCCCTGTGGCATGGAGATTCTGTTGGCGCTGCCTCTTGCTCCTGCTTTCGCTCATGGCTCAAGTGTCTCAAAGGGTTCGCGGCGGAAGCTCAGTTCCTTATCTATCGGAAAGCCCTCCTGTGATAGCCGGGCCAGATCCCCTTGGGAGGTGGAATTTGTTGGCCAGACGGAGCAACGTCCCCTTGAGTTCGGTCCAGACGCTGGTCGACCGTTTTGAGAAAGGGCCAACTAGCTTGGGACAGCGGCTTAATTTCCTGATCTAAAACTTCCCGCAATCAGTGGATTCAACTTGGCGGAATGGTCCAGTTAGATCGGAATCTCACACTTGGCGGCATCTTCAAAGCCCCTTACGCTGTGCTGGCGTGAGGGGCTTTGTTGTAGTTCCAGTACGACCCAGCCAGTTGACCCGAATTCCCTCAATCGACTCGGGTTCGTTCATAACCTGGCAATGGAGGCGCGGCGCAGCGGTAGCTGTGCCCAGTGGGCGTGGTCACTTTTAGCGTGTGTCTCCGTGCAGGTTCTGGTCTGACGCTCCACCCGGGGTTTTCTTTGGTGTGATTGCATTGTTCGCAGAGCCCGGCCGCGTTCTTCAGTGTGGTTTTACCGCCTTCGGCCCACGGCAGGATGTGGTCGTAATGGCGGATGGGGGCGTCGCAGTATGGCGTGCGGCAGGTGCAGTCGCGGGTTTCGATGAACCGTCTCATGCCCATGGGGAAGAAGCGTGCCCTCGAGTCAGTGGCAAGGAGTTCGCCCGTGCTTGGTGCCGTGAAGAGTCGTCGCAGCCAAATGCTGAAGTCTTGATCTGTCTTGCTCTCACCGCTGGTCAGGAGCTTCCTGGCCCACTCAGCTGGAACGATGCCGTAGCCAGTAAGTCTTGCCGGTTCGCTGTCGCCTTGCAGCAACGTGCGGTCGGTCATAACGAGTTGAAGGTCGATCCCAGAGAACCCTGCAGGCGAACCGGTGATGCGTTCGACGAGCGTGTCCGCCATGACCTGTCCCCGGGACCGGCCATCCCCGTCGGAACGGGCGGAGTCTGCGTGCCGGGTGAGGGCCGCGTATGCAGCCACGCCTTGGGCGACTGGAAGTAGAGCCGTGAGGATCGTCATCGTGTCCGGTGCCGGGCGGAGGCTCACACGCCGTTCAGACGCCGCGTGGGCGGCCCTTTGCGTCACCGAGCGAGGATCACGCCGATAGGCCGCTGCTTTTGCGGCGGCGATGATGGTCTTGTCGCCAGCACCATCGAACGTGCCCGAGTCGGGGGCGAGTTCCTCGTCCACCGCGCAGCGATCTTCAGCACTGAGGCAGGCCGTTTCCTTCACAAGGAGTGTGGCCCGCCACTCATTTAGTCTTCCCGACTCCAAGGCGGCCATGGTCCGTGGCATCTCTGACACCAGCGCCTTGGCCAGTCCCAGAAGCCGGGACCCCTTATTCGGAGACTCCCGCCGGGCAAGGGCAACCTGGGCTGATACACCTTGGCCTCGTTCAGCAGCGGGAACCCCCGCTGCTGCCTGTTCTTGACGCTGGGCAAGGTCAAAGGCCACGGCTATCTTCGCTTGCAAACTTGAAATCGCAGACTTCATGTCCTCAAGAGCACGGAGCTGATTAATCAGGTCACCGCTGACGCTGCCTGCTTGAGCACGTGCAGGCAGCGAGGCCACCGCTTGGGTGGCTTGTATCTGCTGGCTCCGGCTCATATTTTTACTATGTCAGTAGCCACTGACATTTTTTAGCGCCGGGAACTTTGGCAGCAGATCCAAACCGTACCTGAACCCTTCCACCCTTGCCCGCGTCTTTCCAGCAGAGGAAGATACTGCCCAACTTCGGGAGGACGTCATGGTTCAGCTTGAGAAGTTTGAAAAGTACTTGATCGAAGAGTTCTACGACGATTACCGCTCGGGCGACATGTCCCACGGGACTTTCACCAGGCGCGTGGCGTTCATCATGGGAAGTATGACCGCGGCTGCGGCGGCTATGACCTTGGTGGGCTGTACACCGGACGAGGTGCCAAAGACCGGGGACCCGATGCCCACAGCCACGGCTTCAGCAAGTTCGGGAAACACTACAGCGGTTCCCAACGCCAAGAGTCCGCTGACGGTGCCGGAAGGGGCCGGGGGCTTGCAAACAGAAACGGTGAAGTTCGATTCCGGCGGCACCGACATCAGCGGGTACCTGGCCCGGCCCGAGGGCAGCAAGCCGGCTCCGGCCGTCCTGGTCTGTCACGAAAACCGTGGCCTCACGCCCCACATCCAGGATGTCGCCCGGCGCTTCGCCAAAGAAGGCTACGCAGCTTTGGCGCTGGACCTCCTCAGCAGGGAGGGTGGCACTGCATCGATGGATCCGGATGCTGTCCCGGGTGCCCTCACCAAGGCAGGAGCCCAGCGGCACGTGGGGGACTTCCAGGCAGCATTTGAATATCTGAACGGCCAGGACTTCGTGGAAAAGGGCCGCGTTGCCATGGTCGGCTTCTGTTTTGGCGGCGGCATCACCTGGCAAGCGGCCACCGAGATCCCGGGGCTGAAGGCCACCTCCGCGTTCTACGGTCCCGCCCCGGACCTGGCGAAAGTCCCCATCATCAAGCCCGCCGTTTTTGGTGTCTACGCTGAAAAAGACGCGCGGATCACCGGTTCCATGCCGCAGTTGAAGGCGGCCTTGGATGCGACACAGGTCAAGCACCAACTCAAGGTGTACCCGGGCGTGGACCATGCATTCCATAACGACACAAGCGACCGCTACAACGAGGCCCAGGCTACGGCGGCGTGGAACGACACGTTGGCCTGGTTCAGGGAAAACGTCTGAGCCTAATCCGGCAGGATACGGGCTTGGCTTGCCAGCTCGGCTTCCAACGTTTCGATACTGGGCAGGCTGGCGACAAATTCGTCGGGCAATGACTCGGCAAGGGACGTCCGCCACTCCGCGATCCCCACCGGAGCGCTGAATCCACGCAGGGCGTACTCGGCCACCACGCTGTTCTTCTCCTTGCACAGCAGCAGGCCGATGGTTGGTTTGTCGTCAGGGTGGGCCATGAGGTCGTCAACGGCTGCCATGTACATGCCCAGCTGGCCCAGGAACCCGGGTTCGAATTTCACGGCCTTTAGCTCGATGACCATGTAGCAGCGCAATTTCAAATGGTAGAAGAGCAGGTCCGCAAAGAATTCGTCGCCGGCGATCTCCAATCGGACCTGTTCACCAACGAATGCGAAGCCTTGACCCAGCTCGAGCAGGAATTTCTCCACATGCTTCACCAATTCCACCTCCAGGTCCCGTTCCGTGTGCCGGTCAGTCATGGCCAGGAAATCAAAGACGTAAGGATCTTTGGTGGCCTGCTGGGCGAGGTCTGAATCGGCGGCAATCATGGTGGTCTTGAAATTGGTGATGGCTTGCCCTGAGCGCTCGTGCAAGCGGGTCTCGATCTGATGCGTCAGGACGTTGCGCGACCAACCATGCTGGGCAGCTGCCGCTGCGTACCAGAGGCGGGTGGCGGCGTCGTCGAGCTTTTCCAAAAGCGCGATCTGGTGGTACCACGGCAATGTTGCAAGCGGCGCTTGCAACATTGGAAACTCGGGCCAAGCCTGGGCAAAGCTCTTCATGTACCGCAGGTTCCTGGGGGAGAAGCCCTTCGCTTCGGGGAAGCGCGTTCGGATATCAGCGGACAATCGGGTGACGACTTTGGCGCCCCAGCCCTCCTGCGATTCGCGCTCGGCAAGTTGCCTGCCGATGCTCCAGTACGAATTGAGCAGTTCGCTGTTCGCGGCCGCCAGTGCGCGCGTGCGGCCTGTCCGGACTTCTTGCGCGACAGTGTTGAGCAGCGCGGGATACCAGTCGGGCATCGACGTCGCGGCGGGGACTCCCGGGAACGACGCTGTGGCCTCGGTAGCGAGCTCTTGCGAAGGCATAATCTCTCCTGTCGATTGCTGTTGCCCCCACCCTAGAAGGAGGCACTGACAGAATGGACGCGTGAGTGAAGCTGGTGAACTTGTGGACTTCACGCTGCAGCGTGAATCGTCGTGGGAGAAGGCCATGGAAGCCCGGGAGCGCCTGGGCGGAATGAAGGTCTACGGGGCATCGGTTGGTGCAGTGCGAGGAACGGTCCGGGACGTCCTGAAGCGGCACAAGACTCTGGGCCATGACGACATCACGGCCCTGAGTTCGGAACTGTGGGAGGAGCCGGTCTTTGAACGCAGGCTCGCTGCGGTTGTCCTGTTGCAAACCAAAGTGGGGATCCTGGTCAATACGGACCTGACCCGCATAGAGGGCTTCATTCGGCAGGCCGGCACGGAGGAACTGGCTGATCCTTTGGCGGTGGATGTGGTCAAACCCCTGCTCGCCAGGCTCGAAGGACAGGCAAAGGAACGCGCTGAACGAGTTTTGGAACGCTGGTCGCGTGACACGGACCCGTGGCTCCGCCGTGCCGCGCAACTCGCCAAGGACAACCCGACCCCTTGATAAGGCCCGGCCACCGGCCTACCGTTTTCATCAACACATGCCAGGCGCCAATTCCGTGAATTGAGAGGCAGGTTGTTCGATGAAATCGCTGTGGTTGGACAGGGAATCCAGCTTCACGTCCGATGCAATCCCCGATGAAAAGCACTTCGACACAATAGTGGCGGGCGCAGGGCTCACAGGAATGGTGACGGCTCTGCTGTTGTCCAGATCGGGCCAGCGTGTGGCAGTTCTGGAAGCGCGCACCCTCGGCGCCGTGACCACAGGCAACACCACCGGCAAACTAAGCCTCCTGCAGGGAGGGGCACTCTCGGCGCTGCGTGGCCAGTACTCACTGAAAGTAGTGCAAGCCTATGTGGAAGCGAACCGCACTGGTCAGGCATGGCTGATGCGGTATATGGAAGAGCAGGGCATCGCGTTTCAGCGCCGGACGGCAGTCACCTTCGCAACCACCGACGACGGCGGCCAGCGCCTGCGCAAGGAGGCTGCCGTTTCCCGCGACGCTGGTTTGGACGTGCACTTCAGCCGCGACCCCGGGCTGCCATTCCCGGTGGTTGAGGCACTGGAACTCGATGACCAGGCGCAGATCCACCCCATGGAAGTCCTGGAGGTCCTGGCAAGGGATATCCGGGAGCACGGCGGAATAATTGTTGAGGGTGTCCAGGTGCAGAATGTGGGTTCCGACCTTCCCGTGGAAGTATCCACGCGAAAAGGGGCATTCACCGCGGACACCGTCGTCATTGCTACTGGCACGCCGATCCTGGACCGCGGACTCTATTTCGCCAAGCTCGAACCCAACCGGTCATACGCTGCCGCTCTTCGGCTTCCAGGTGAAACCCCGCCACCGAGCGGAATGTACCTGAGTATCGATCCACCCACCCGTTCCCAACGCACTCATCCGACGCCGGAGGGTGAGTTGTTGTTGGTAGGTGGCTACGGGCATACCGGCGGCCGGGCGGTCTCACCCAAGGCGCACCTGGATGACCTTCTCGCCTGGGCCAACCAGCATTATCCGGGCGCGGAGGTCACGCATACGTGGTCTGCCCAGGACTACCGGCCAACCAACCTCGTTCCCTTCTTCGGCAAGATGCCCCGGGGTCACGGCCGGATCTTCTTCGGAACCGGCTACAACAAGTGGGGCATGAGCAACGGAGTAGCTGCCGCGTTGTCCATTACTTCGGACATTCTGGGCGGCCAGTCTGATTGGGCCACGGTCATACACCACCGCGTTACGTCGCCCCAGGGCGCGTTGGAAGCCGTTCGCCTCAATGCCAGCGTCGCCAAACGGTTGGTCGAGGACAAAGCCAAGGTCAGGAGCAATCCGGAAATCACGGACCAGACCCGACCCCCGGAGGGGAGTGGCGTCGTCGGGCTTTACAAGGGTGAGCCGGCAGCTGTGTCCACCGTTGATGGCAACGTCTGTATGGTGTCGGCGAGCTGCGCCCACTTGGGAGGCCTGCTGAGCTGGAACGACGCCGAGAAATCGTGGGATTGTCCCTTGCACGGTTCAAGGTTCGCTCCCGACGGCAAGTATTTGGAAGGCCCTGCGACGCATAACCTGCAGAAGTCGCCACTAAAGAAGAAGGAGTAGTCAAGCCAGCCGTTCGACGCGCCGCCGGGCCTGGTCCGCGGCGCGTCGTTGCTGTGCCGCGGCCCGGACGGCCAGCTTTTTGTGCGACTCAGCGGCTTCGGCGTCCCGGGTGATGCCGATCAGTTCGGCTTCGAGGGAAGCCAAACGCTTTTTGGCGTCGGTGATCTGCGCCTCGACGTCCGAGCGCCTGTCCTCGAATTCATTGACAGCGTCCCAAGCCTTCGAAGCAGCGTTTTCGGCCTCCAGGGCTTCCTGTTCGGCTGCCTCAAACTCGGTGCGGGCTTCTTCCAACGCGGCCTGGCGCTTTTGGGCCCGGCGTTCGGCCAGGGATGTTGCGGCTTCCTCGGGTGCTTTCTCTTTCGGCTGCGGCTCTTGATGCTTCTTGCTCTGCCGTGCCGGCTTGGTTCCGGCTGGCAGCTTCGCTTTTGGCGCTTCGCCCACGCTCGCGATTTCGTCGGGATTTGCTGCAGCGACGGCATCTGTCAGGTCCACGGACTCGAAACCGCTGCCGCTTAGCCCGCGCACCAGCCGGCCGGTCGCCACCGCGGCTGCGGCGCCGGCGTCGGCCATTGCGGCCCGAAGCGTTTGCTCCACGTCGGCAGCGCCGGCCGCGCTGAGCGGTGCTCCCAGCCGGCTCGCCAGCTCCTTTGCCGCCTGCACGGCCAAGCTCAGTTGACCCTGTCGCTGCTGGCCGAGTTCACGGAAGGCTTCAGCATCTCCCTCCTCTTGCGCTGCACGGAGGGAAGCGCCAAAACGCACGACGCCGTCAATCACCTCGGGTTGGTGGATGGCAAGCATGTTGATGCCCCAGGCGCCGGCGGTGGGCTTTGGCAAGCTCCCGATCTCCTTGGCGAGCTCCTTCCCACCTGCTTCCTTTGCCTGCCGTGCCAATGCTGTCCGCTCCGCAGTGAATTCACGCGGAAGCACGGCGTACAACTGTTGGGCGGCATCGCGAAGATCCATGACTTCATCCTAGGTGCGCTTGTGCCGACCCTGGCCCGTGGCGCCGGGCACTTGCCCGCGGGACCTGGTGATGGAGCCTGCGGCGCTTAGGGTAGCCTAAGTCACGTGGACCAGATCATGAGCTTGCCCTTTGGCGTCGCGGTTGCGGCGCTCTTCGCGATTGTCATGATCCGCGTCAATGTCACGTACTGGCTGGGTCGAGGAGCAGTTGCCGGCTTCGCACACACCCGCTTCGGGGCGTCGCTCCAACAGCCGTCGCTCCAACAGTCCAAGGCAGCCCGGGCCCAAGCCTTCATACAGCGTTGGGGTCCGTACGCCGTCGTGCTGTCCTTCCTGACCATCGGCCTGCAGACCGCCGTTAATCTGGCAGCCGGCGCAGCGCGGATGCCGTTGCGCCGCTATCTCCCCGCTGCTATCGGGGGTTCCATCATCTGGGCGTTGCTGTACGCAACCATCGGACTGGCCGCCCTTGAGGCGTGGCTTGCGGTAGCTGCGACGTCGCCGGCTGGTGCCGGGCTGTCGGTGCTGGCTGTGCTCGCCGTGATCGTGTGGGTGGTGGTTGCCCGGCGGCGTCGGTCGGCTGCCAAATCAGCGGATACAGTGGTCTGAGTTCTACTGCTGGATTGGCGAAAGGCTCGCGTTGACAACCTCATTACCGGAACTGGCGGAGGGCAACTTCTACTACGAATCGTTGGGTGGGGGCCGCTACCGCTCCACGATTCATGCCCAGGGTGCCTGGAATCCGCACGAACAACACATGGCACCTGCCTCCGGCATCATGGCTGACGCCCTCCTGAGGCATGAGCCCCGGGACGACGTCCGTATGGCGCGGATCAGCTACGAGATCCTCGGGCTGATCCCCGGCGGCGAGTTCCAGGTAACCACCTCAACCTTGCGGCCGGGACGAACGATTGAACTCATCCAGGCTGAGCTTTCCGCCGGCGGGCGTGTCGCCATCCGTGCCGCAGCGTGGCGCATGATCACCAGCGATACCAGCGCCGTGGCGGCGTTCGAGGACGAGGCCATGCCCGCCCCGGACGAATGCAAGTTGTGGGATGGTGCCAGCGTATGGCCCGGCGGCTACATCCGGTCCCTGGAAATGCGTATCGCCGAAGGCCATCGGCCAGGTTCGGGCAAGGTGTGGATCCGGACCATGCACCCTTTGACTGACGAGGAAGACAGCAGCGATCTTGCCCGTCTCATGGGCTTGGTCGACACCGCCAATGGCATCGCCGCACGGGTCCCCCCAGGGGAGAACAGCTACATCTTCCCCAACGTGGACCTCCAGATCCACATGTATCGTGCGCCCTCGGGAGAGTGGCTCGGTCTGGACAACAAAGTCTCCTTCGGGGCAGATGGCATCGGCCTGACGTCCAGCGTGCTCCATGACATCAACGGACCTTTCGGCAGGGCCGAGCAAATCCTGACGCTGAGGAAAAGCTGATGAGCGAAGCACGGAACGAAGCCGACGGCGGCCTCACGGAGCGCTCCGAGCTGACCGTCTACCGCCAAGAGGAATCCCTTGGTGCTGCCGGGGATCTTGATTTTGCGTTGGAGCTGCTGAAGCGGGCGCGGAGCGGGCAACTGGGTCCCTCCCTTCGCTTGTACCGCCCGCAGCCTACGGTTGCCTTTGGCCAGCGCGATGCGAACCTGCCCGGCTTCAGCGCCGCCGAGGATGCGTGCCGGGAGCTCGGCTTCGAGCCCCTCGTGCGGAAAGCTGGTGGACGTGCGGCGGCTTATCACCAAGGCACTCTGGTGATTGATCACATTGAGCCGCACCCTGACGCGATCGTCCGTGCGAAAGCCCGTTTCGCGGAGTTCGGTGAGTTGCTGGCAGGTGCCCTTCGCAGCGTTGGCGTCCAGGCCGCCGTCGGGGAGATCCCGGGGGAGTACTGCCCCGGAGAGTTCAGCGTTCACGGGGAGGATGCGGAGTTTCCCGCGCATCGGATCAAGCTGATAGGGACTGCGCAGCGGGTGGTTTCCGGGGGTTGGTTGTTCAGCTCCGTGATTGTGGTGGAGAACTCCGGTCCGATCCGGGACGTACTGACGGCAAGCTACGCTGCTCTTGGCCTCGATTGGGATCCGGCTACCGCCGGTGCTGCAAATGACCTGCTGCCCCACTTGGACGTCAAAACGGTGGAGGACGCCGTGGTTGACGCTTACCGCAGCTACGCACACGTGGTGGACGGCGACTTCAGGAGCCTCTTGGCGTAGGTGGCTTTCACCGCCATTGAGCACGCTGGGGGCCGGGTTTACGCTGAGGGAATCAGGAACCCAACCACACGAAACCTGGTGGAATGATGGGCCGCAAGAAGCACCCAATTCAGGATACCGACGTCGACTTGAGCGTCAGCGAACCAAAGAGGTCGGCCGCCGGCTTGCCCAGCCTCAGCGAAACCCTTCCCCATGCGATGGCCTATATGGGCCCTTCCCGCGCATGGAAGACACTTACAGCAGTCAACCAAAAAGACGGTTTCGACTGCATGAGCTGTGCTTGGCCTGATCCGCCGGAACGCAAGGCTGCCGAATTCTGTGAAAACGGCGCCAAGGCTATCGGGTGGGAGGCGGAGCCGCTGAGGATCCCCACGGAGTTTTGGGCCGGAAACCCGCTGAGTTCCCTGGAGTCCCGTTCCGAGTATTGGCTGGGCCAACAGGGCCGGCTGGTGGAACCGGTGTATAAGGCAGCAGGCTCGGACCACTACGCGCCCGTCAGCTGGGAGCGGGCCTTGGACATCATTGCAAACGAGTTGAACGCCCTCGACGATCCGGATGAGGCCACTTTTTACACCAGCGGACGCACCAGTAATGAGGCAGCGTTCCTGTACCAGCTTTTCGTCAGGGCTTTCGGGACCAATAACCTTCCGGATTGTTCAAACATGTGCCACGAGTCCACGGGCCTTGCCATGGGCGAGACCATTGGGGTGGGCAAATCGGCCATCACGTATACGGACTTCGCGAAGTCGGACCTGATCATCATCATGGGGCAGAACCCGGGGACCTGCCATCCGCGGATGCTGACGGCACTGGAGGAGGCCAAACTCGCGGGTGCGTCCATTGTGGCTGTTAATCCTTTGCCTGAGGCTGGCCTGATCAACTTCCGGAACCCACAGCGTGTTCGAGGCCTCGTGGGGAAGGGAACTGACCTGGCTGACCAGTTCCTGCAGATCAGGCTCGCCGGGGATATGGCGCTGCTTCAGGCTGTTTCCAAGCGCGTCCTGGATGCTGAACGGGCTGCGCCGGGTTCGGTGCTGGACCGCACGTTCATCGATGAGCATTGTCAGGGGTTTGTTGGGTTCGCTGCCCACCTCGCAACTTTGCAGGAGCAGGACGTTCTTGCCGCCACCGGCCTGACCAGCGCAGAAATCGATGAACTCGCTGAACGGTACATCCACGCGGAGAGGGTGATCATTACGTGGGCGATGGGACTGACCCAGCATAAGAAGGCGGTGCCCACCATCAAGGAGATCATTAATCTTCTTCTACTGCGTGGCAACATTGGCAAACCGGGGGCCGGACCTTCGCCAATCCGTGGACACAGCAATGTGCAGGGTGACCGGACCATGGGCATTTGGGAGAAGATGCCGCCGCGGTTTCTTGACGCCGTGCAGGATGAGTTTGGCTTTGACCCGCCGCGGAAGGCCGGTGTTGATTCGGTGGACAGTATCCGTGGAATGCGTGATGGGAGGATCAAGGTCCTCATCGCGCTGGGAGGGAACCTGGTGCATGCGATCTCGGACACCGTGGTCGCTGAGGAGGCTGTGCGTCGGACCAGGCTTTCGGTCCAGATTTCCACCAAGTTGAATCGCTCACATGTGGTGGTTGGCGAGCAGGCGCTGATCCTTCCGACCCTTGGCCGCACCGAAATCGACAAGCAGGACGGGATTGAGCAGTTTGTCACCGTAGAGGACACTGTGTGTGCCGTGCACCGCTCCGCAGGGACGCTGGAACCCATTGCTCCGGACGTTCTGTCCGAAGTGGCGATTGTCACCCGCATGGCCGAGGCGGTTCTTGACCACAAGGTGCCTGTGGATTGGGCGGACCTCAGGCGTAATTACGACACCATCCGGGACCACATTTCCCATGTGGTGCCTGGATTTGATGACTTCAATACCCGCATCCGCGAGCGCGACGGTTTTGTCCTTCCGCATGGTCCCAGGGATTCGCGGACGTTCCCCACGGCAACGGGGAAAGCCATGTTTTCCGTCAATGACCTGGAAACCATTGAAGTACCGCCGGGGAGACTGCTCCTTCAGACTGTGCGGTCCCATGACCAGTTCAATACGACCACGTACTCCATGAATGATCGTTACCGTGGCATCAAGAAGGGCCGCATGGTCTTGTTGGTGAACCCTGGGGATCTGGCGGGGTTGGGTTTCCAGGACGGCGACTATGTGGATGTGCACAGCGAAGCCGACGACGGCGTTGACCGTGTGCTGCGCCAGTTGCGTTTAGTGGCGTACCCCAGTGCCAGGGGCTGCGCGACTGCCTACTATCCGGAGGCGAATGTGTTGGTGCCGCTGGATTCAACAGCGGAAGGCAGCAATACACCGGCGTCGAAGTCTGTGATTATTCGTCTTGAACCGGCTGCCGCCCCGATTTTCGAGGCGGCGGCCGGACAGCGGAAGTGAATGCCTTAGGCTGCGAGGCGGTTTTCTACTTCGGAGGCAGAAGGGTTGGTTGCTGCGGTTCCGTCCGGGAAGAGGACGGTGGGGACGGTGCGGTTGCCTCCGTTGAGCTGCTCGACGAGTTCGGCCGTGCCATCTACCTCTTCGATGTTGATCTCGGTGTAGCCGATGCCCTTGGCGTCGAGCTGCTTCTTCAGGCGGTTGCAGTAGCCGCACCAGGTGGTCGAGAACATGGTGATGGTGCCGGAGTCGGGAGTGAAGTCCACAGAGCTCTCCTCGGTATTGGTCGTTTCCACGGGTGATTCGTTGGTATCAACCGTAACCCGCAGACCAATAATTCCCATGAGGCCGGGATTCGGGGTTACGTCACATTCCGGGCTGGTGTGTGCTTGGGCGACACGGCAGACTGTTCCCATGTGTGGACGTTATGTAATGGCCCGTGCCGTGGGGGATCTGCTGGCTGACTTTGATGCCGAACTTGAAAACGAGATCGCCCTGGAAAAATCGTGGAATGTCGCTCCAACGGATGCTGTTCCGATTGTGCTGGAAAGGCTCATGGACGATGGATTGAAGCGGCAGTTGCATGTTGCGCGCTGGGGATTGGTGCCCTCGTGGGCGAAAGATCCCAAAGGCGGGGCGCGCCTGATCAATGCCCGCAGTGAGACCCTCCTGGAGAAGCCGTCCTTCCGAAAGGCTGCTGCGGCCAGGCGATGCGCTGTTCCTGCCGATGGCTATTACGAGTGGAAGAAGGGCGAGGGGAAGTCAAAGCAGCCGTACTACGTGCATCCGGCGGATGGTGGGGGCGTGGTGTTTGCCGGGTTGTATGAATGGTGGCGGGACCAGTCAGCCTCTGATGATGATCCGGCCCGTTGGCTGCTGTCCATGTCGATTCTCACGGCCGACACCCCGACGGCCGAGTCGGCCGTGACCCGGCGGAGTGCCTCGGTGTTCGACGAGCTGACTGCCCTGCATGACCGCGTTCCACTTCCCATGAGCAAGGACACGATGGAAGCCTGGTTGAATCCGCGCGAAGATGATGCGGCCGGCCTCGTGGATCTGGTGCGGTCAAAGGCGCACGACGCCGCTGCCAGCTGGACGCTCGACGCGGTGGGTGCCGCCGTCGGCAATGTCCGCAACAACGGACCGGAACTCATTGAGCCGGTGGAGGGCCTTTTCTAGCTGGAGCTATTGCCCTGGCTAGAGCTGTTCCCTACCTACAGCGCTTCCGTGACCGGAACGCCGGCCTGGAATTCGCGGCCGTCCGCTTCGCTGAAGGCCGTCATAACGTGGCCTTTACTGAGTCCATGGATGGCGGACATCGGGAAGTTTCCGGTGATCACGTTCCCGGAGTGTTCCACGCCCTTGATGTCGTAGTTTTCCTCGGCACTGAGTGAGTGGTTGAAGGAGTAGAACGAGATCGCTTCTCCATTCATGAACTCAATGCCCAGCCTTCGTTGGGAGGAATAGTCCTCGCTGGCAGCAACAAGGCCCACGACATAAGCGCCGGAGCCCGGTATGTTGCCTTCGATTTCGAATCTCGCAACGAGGTTGTCATCTGCGGCGGAGATACTGACCTGCTTCAGGAGTGCGTCATTGGTGCTCATGCCACAATCCTGCTCTGTGGACCCGCCCGCGTCCACCCCTTTGCTTCATCCCTCCAAGAGTCGCCGGACGTTGGCTGCCACTGTGGTTTGGTCCATCGCCTGGCCGCGGCGTGCTGTCAGGAGATGCATGGCCAATCCGTCGCCGTAGTCCGATACGGCTTCTGCACGGGCCCTTGGGTCGGTAATGCCCATGGAATCGAGCATCTGTTCAAGAGCTGAAAGCATCCGCTCGTGCCCGGCGGCCACCACCTCGGGTTGGTCCAGGGCAAAGGCGAACCGTGCGCGGGTCAGGTCAGCGTGATTGTTTGCGAGCCGGAGCAGTGCTCCCGCGAGCAGTTCCGCCAAGGCGGCTACCGACGTCGGGACCCCTGATCCACCCTGCTGCTGCAGCAGGAGCGAATCCCGTTCTTCAACGCGGTCGACGGCGGCAGCTACCAACGCGGCACGGTTGCGGAAGTAATTGGAGGTCGTTCCGACGGCCACGCCGGCTTCGGCGTCAACGGCGCGGTGGGTCAGTCCCTTGAGACCTTTGGCGGCCACCACGGCGAGGGCCGCGTCGGCAAGATCGGTTCGTCTGTCCGGCATGGCGAAAGTCTAGTCTTTAACCTCACAATTACTACAAATGTAGTAGTACATTGGCACCATGAAAAAGGTGGAAATCGTCGGTGGTGGAATAGCAGGCCTCGCCCTTGCGGGAACTCTTGATCCCAGTCAGTTTCACGTCACTGTGCACGAACAGCGGACCGGCCTCCCGGCAGTAGGAACAACCCTGGCCATGTGGCCCGAAGCCCAGAAGGCCCTGGCCTCATTGGGGATCCTTGATGCCGTCCGGGAAAACAGCCCCACCATCACGGGTGGCGCGCTCCGAAGTGCCGCAGGGATGCCGTGGCTGAGTGTGGAGGGGCAGAACCTTGTGGGAGTCGCCCGCCACACGCTCCTGCGGCTCCTGGACTCCGCCGTGCCCCCGACGGTCCAGAAACGCAACGGAAAAGTGGATGAGGTTCCAGGCGACGCCTACCTCGTAGTGGCGGCAGACGGAGTGCACAGCATGGTAAGGCGTTCCGTCTGGGGCCAGGGGTGTGCAGCAACGCTGACCCCCTACCTCGCCGTTCGAGGCGTCATCGCCGAAGAGCCCGGCAGCGAAACCATCGGTGAGTACTGGGGGCGCGGGGACCTCTTCGGCATAGGCCCATCAAGCGGGGGAACCAACTGGTATGCGTCCTTCCGCTCCGGGATGGGACCCGAGCGAATTGACGTCGGCGAAGCCCTGGCAGTGGCGCGCCGCCGCTACGCCGGACACTCGCAAAGTATCCAGCACGTCCTGCAAGCAGCGATGCCCGAAACAACATTGGCACAACGCATATGGACCACCCCGCCGCTAAGGCGCTATTCCCGGGACAACGTAGTCCTCATCGGCGACGCGGCCCACGCCATGGCACCCAACCTCGGGCGGGGCGCTTGTGAGTCGCTGATAGACGCCGTCGCCTTGGGCACGCTCGTCAACACACTGCCACTGGACCAGGCCCTCGCCGCCTACAACCGTCAACGCGTTCTTCGGACCCAGCAATACCGCATCGGTTCATCATTGATGATGCGCGTGGCGCTCGCAGAAGGTGCCCAACCACTGCGCGACAAGATGCTCGACCTTGCTGCCAAGCGAAAGTCCAAAGCGCCCCGAAGGAGCAAAACTTCCCAGTAGGTTTTGTCGGAGGGGCAACGTAAACTGGATACATTCGAACATACATTCGAACAGAAATTGCTCACAGGCAAGGAGTGTGGATATGGGACTTTTCAGTGAGTCCGTGGACGTCATCTGCACGGATACAGGCCAGCCGCAGGAAATCCAGTGGAAAGGAACCCGCTACGTCGTTACCAACGAACCCCTCAGATGGTATGAACGACGCCAATGGTGGGTAGAAGAAAGCCGGGCACCGCTGGGAAGCGGCGCAGGCTTGGTGGATCACGAAATCTGGCGGGTCCAACTCCAGCGCCCGCAGGATGAAGGGCAACCCGGCCAGGCCATCACCCTTGACCTTGTCCGCCATCTCGGCAGCGGCCGCTGGCGGCTCCTTCGCATCCACGACGCCGCGCCGGCCCGGGCAGTCGAACCAGACGAAGCCGCCTGAACCTTGAGCTTTACACACCTGCACGTCTCCACAGCCTTCAGCGCCCACTATGGCGTCTCCTGGCCGGACGAACTTGCCCAGTCAGCCGCAGCAGACGGCGCAACAGCGCTCGCCTGTACTGACCGGGACGGCCTATACGGCACCATCAAACACCTCAAAGCATGCATGGACGCCGGTATCGACCCCATCATCGGCGTGGACCTCGCCATATTCGACGACGACGGCGACCACCGCACCCAAGTAGCGGGCCGCGTCGTCGTACTCGCCCACGGCAACAACAACGGCGCCGGCTACCGGGCACTCTGCCGACTCGTCTCAGATGCCCATGCCCGCACCTCCGGTAAAGCCGGGGGAGTAGTGCCCGTCGCCGTAACGAGGGCAGAACTCGCATCACGCACACTGGACTCAAAAACCCTCAAACCCGTGCTAACCGTCCTCATAGGACCGGACTCCGATGTTGGCCGGGCCATGGGAGGGCGGAAATATCTTCGGCCCCGGACACTCTTCAAACAATGGATCGACGCCATGCCGCCCGGGACAATCGTTGCCGAAGCCGTATCCCACCTCAGCGCCCCTGGAGAGCCCCTCAGCACATCCCACGCAGTGCGCATGCTCAAACTCGCCCTTGAATACAACATCCCCGCCATCCTCAGCAACGCCGTCCGTTACTGCGCCCAGGACGGCGCCCCCACCGCAGACGTCCTGGATTCTGCACGCACACTAAAATCCCTCCCCGAACTCTCCGCAGCCCCACTGCTCCAACCAACAGGCCAGCTCCAACCAACCGGGCAGGGTTGGTTGAAAAACGCCCAACAAATGCTCCAACTCGGCAAGGAAATCATGGGCGCCGCAGGCCAAGGAGCAGCAGGGCTGAACAAGCTGCTCTCCAACACAGAAGCGCTCGCCGACAAATGCCGTATCGATCCCGTCCCGGACATGGGATGGAAAAAGCCCGTTGTTCCCGAAGCTTCCATCATCGGCATCGACCAGGACCCCATGCTGGAACTCACCCAACGATGCGAGGCAGGAATCACCCGGCGCTTCCCCGGCATCAACGGCAATGCGGAAATACAGATGCGCTCGCGGTTGCAGCATGAGCTGGGGATCATCGACAAACTCGGCTTTGCCTCCTACTTCCTCACTGTTGCGGAAGTATCCAGGATGATCATCGAGATGGGCGTCCGGGTAGCTGCCAGAGGTTCCGGAGCCTCCAGCCTGGTCAACTATCTGATCGACATCAGCCAAGTGGATCCCATCCGGCATGACCTCATTTTCGAACGGTTCCTCTCGGGTCGCCGATCCACCCTTCCCGATATTGACATCGACGTCGAAAGCGCCGAACGGCACAACGTCTACCGGAAGATCTTCGAGCGCTTCGGAGCCGAACGGGTGACCCTGATGAGTATGCAGAACGGGTACAGGGCCCGTGGTGCTGTCCGCGATGCCGGCATGGCCCTTGGCATGGATGATGGTGAAATCGGCGAAATTGCCAAGCAGTTGTGGCGGTTCTCCGCGCGCAAATTCAGGGAGGCATTGGTTGAAAAGCCTGAACTCCGGGAATTTGCCGGACGGGTGGAGGCCGGCCGTGAAGGGCCTGGGGGCATGGAGGAAAACCAGCAGTTGGACCTGTTGGTGGATCTCACTGAAAGACTGGACCGCCTTCCCCGGCACATTTCCATGCACCCGTGCGGGGTGATCCTGGGCGATGCCACGCTCCTGGACAGAACCCCGGTACAGCCCAGCGGTTTGGGTCTGCCCATGAGCCAGTTCGACAAACACGACATGGATCCCATGGGCATGCTCAAACTTGATGTCCTGGGTGTGAGGATGCAAAGCGCCATGGCGTTTGCGGTGCGGGAAGTTATCCGCCTGCACCCATCCAAAGCGGAGGTGGTGGCGGCTGGCCACCATCCGGTGGAAGCGGGAGGCAATGGTCCGGACTATATTGCCCAGGACGGCAGGATTGATCTCAACGCGGTGCCTTTCGACGACGAACCCACCTATGAGTTGATCCGCAGTACCCACACTTTGGGCTGCTTCCAGATTGAATCCCCCGGCCAGCGTGAGCTGATTGGGAAGATGGCACCGCGGGAATTCAACGACCTCATTATCGATATTTCCTTGTTCCGCCCTGGTCCCATGAAGTCGGACATGGTCCGCCCGTTCCTTGAACACCGGCACGGTTTCGCACCAGAGGTCTACCCGCATCCGGACCTGAAGCCCGTTTTGCAGGAAACCCATGGCGTTACGGTTTTCCATGAGCAGATCCTGAAGACCTTCCATGTCATGACAGGGTGTGGTTTGGACCGGGCAGACGAGTTTCGAAGGGCCTTGGGTGACGAGCTCCACGAACCTGAAGTAGAGAGGTATTTCCGTCGGGAAGCGATCAAGAGATACTCCCCGGAGGTCGTGGACAAAGTGTGGGGAACCCTCAAAGCCTTCGGCAGCTTTGGTTTCTGCAAAGCCCATGGAGCTGCCTTTGCTGTGCCTACCTATCAATCGGCATGGCTGAAGGCACACCACCCTGAAGCGTTCCTTGCAGGGCTGTGGGAACACGACCCCGGGATGTACCCCAAACGGCTGCTGGTTGCTGAGGCCCGCCGCTTGGGTATTCCCATCCTGCCCTTGGATATTAATCGAAGCCAGGCTGAATACAGGGTGGAAAGAATCCTGGAGGGCCAAAATTCGGGCAAGCTCGGCATTCGCTTGAGCCTGAACGGAATATATGGACTGTCGGGAGCGGAGCTGAAGCGGATCGTAGCGGGCCAACCCTACGACTCCCTCGCGGACCTCCGGGCCAGGGCCAGGGTGAGCAAACCGAATATCAAGCGGCTCGCCCAACTCGGAGCCTTCGATGCCCTGCACCGGGATGCCGGCGGAACTGCAAACCGCGCCGATCTGGTGCAGCACTTGCAAGCACTCCAGGGCAGTCCCTCCAAGAAGGCCGGCGGGGTCATTGAAGGGCAATTATCCCTACCCCTTGGTGATGTGGAGTTGCGGAACCTTGCTGCTGGACTACCTGAGCCCAGCATGGTGGAGAACGTGCGGGCAGAGCTTGATCTCATGGCAGTGGATGTGAGTGAGCATCTGATGGAAAGCCATAGGCCTTTGCTGGACAAGCTTGGCGTCACTACGGCGGATAGACTCCTGGGTCTTCGCAACGGCACCGAGGTGCTGGTTGCCGGCGTCCGGATCGCAACGCAGACACCTCCCATGCGGGGTGGGCGCCGCGTGGTGTTCATCAGCATCGACGACGGTACAGGCTGCGTGGATACTGTCTTCTTCCATGAAGCGCAGGAAGAATCGGGTCCACTCCTGTTCGGTACCCGGCTTCTGCTGATCCGCGGAACTACGCGAAGAACTGGACCCAAGGGAATCAGCCTCAGTGCCAGCAAAGCCTGGGACCTTGGCCGCCCCGAAACTTTGCCGTTCGCCGAAGTCCTGCCACCCGGCGTCGGGCTTGCGCCTGAATTCACTCATTCAGGGCCCCTTGAGGGTATCTCCAGGAACCTGGCCATCACGGGCCTCGGGAGCTGACCCGTGGCGTCGGCGCGCTGCTTTGGCCGCCTTCGTCCAAACAGATACGATTGACGATGGCTGGCTGTGGTCCCCGTACGCCACAAGCTACGAAGCCTTCACTATGAATAGGAGACACCCGTGTCAGATGCCCAACAGATCACCCTCATCGTCGATGGCGAAGAGACCAAGGTGACGGAAGGGACTACAGGCGCGGAACTCTTCTTCGAGCGCCGCGACGTCGTTGTTGCCCGCGTCAATGGGGTACTGAAGGATCTTGACCAGGTTCTCACCGAGGGTGCAGACGTCGAAGGTGTCACCATTGAATCCCCTGACGGACTCAACGTTCTCCGTCACTCTACGGCGCACGTCATGGCCCAGGCCGTCCAGCAGTTGCGGCCTGATGCCAAGCTTGGCATCGGTCCGTACATTACTGACGGCTTCTACTTCGACTTCGACGTCGCCGAGCCGTTCACCCCTGAAGACCTTCGCCAGCTGGAAAAGATGATGCAGAAGATCATCAACCAGAACCAGAAGTTCGTCCGCCGCGTGGTCACCGAAGAAGAAGCCCGCGAAGCCATGGCCGGCGAACCCTACAAGCTGGAGCTGTTGGGCAAGAAGAACGACGCCGCCGACGCCGGAGAAGGCGTGAACGTTGAAGTCGGTGCGGGCGACATCACTATCTACGACAATGTGGACCGCAAGAGCGGCGAAAGCGTCTGGTGCGACCTCTGCCGCGGACCGCACCTGCCCAACACCAAGATCATCTCCAACGCGTTCGCGCTGACGCGCTCATCCTCCGCATACTGGCTGGGCAACCAGAACAACCAGCAGCTTCAGCGAATCTACGGCACTGCATGGCCCACCAAGGAAGCCCTCAAGGCTTACCAGGAGCGCATCGCAGAGGCAGAGCGCCGCGACCACCGGAAGCTGGGTGTGGAGCTGGATCTGTTCTCGTTCCCGGACGAACTCGGATCGGGCCTTCCTGTGTTCCACCCCAAGGGCGGCATCATCCGCAAGGCCATGGAGGACTACTCCCGTCAGCGCCACGTGGACGCCGGCTATGAGTTTGTTTACACCCCGCACATCACCAAGGGACACCTTTACGAGGTCTCCGGCCACCTTGACTGGTACAAGGACGGCATGTTCCCCGCGATGCAGGTGGATGCCGAGCTCAACGCGGACGGCACTGTGCGCAAGCCCGCCCAGGATTACTACCTGAAGCCGATGAACTGCCCCATGCACAACCTCATCTTCCGCTCACGTGGCCGGTCCTACCGCGAGCTGCCGTTGCGCCTCTTCGAATTCGGCTCGGTGTACCGGTACGAGAAATCCGGTGTTGTCCACGGACTGACCCGCGTCCGTGGAATGACACAGGACGACGCCCACATCTACTGCACCCGTGAGCAGATGAAGGACGAACTCACCACCACACTGAACTTCGTCCTTGGCCTCCTCAAGGACTACGGCCTGGATGATTTCTACCTCGAACTCTCCACCAAGAACGAGGAAAAGTTCGTAGGAGACGACGCCGCCTGGGAGGAAGCCACCCGCACACTCGCCGAGGTTGCGGAGGCGTCAGGGCTGAACCTGGTACCGGACCCGGGTGGAGCAGCGTTCTATGGGCCGAAGATTTCCGTTCAGGCAAAGGACGCCCTCGGCAGGACCTGGCAGATGTCCACGATCCAGTTGGACTTCAACCTGCCTGAACGCTTCGAGCTGGAGTACCAGGCAGCCGATGGAACACGTCAGCGTCCCGTCATGATTCACCGCGCCCTCTTCGGATCGGTGGAGCGCTTCATGGGCGTTCTTACCGAGCACTACGCCGGCGCCTTCCCCGCATGGCTGTCTCCCGTCCAAGTGGTTGGCATCCCTGTGGCCGAGGCATTCAACGATTACATGTTCGACGTCGTTGACCAGTTGAAAGCCGCAGGAATCCGTGCCGAGGTGGACATCTCTTCAGACCGTTTCCCGAAGAAGATCCGCACGGCCAGCAAAGACAAGGTCCCGTTCGTCCTGATCGCCGGCGGTGAGGACGCCGAGGCAGGTGCTGTCTCGTTCCGCTTCCGTGATGGCAGCCAGGACAACGGCGTGCCCGTGGCAGAGGCGGTCCGCAGAATCGTGGACGCTGTCAAGAACCGCGAAAGCTGACGGAACGGACAATAGACGGTGCAGGAGAACACAGGCGCGGCAGCTGACCTTCCGGGCGACGCCGAAGTAACCGATGACTTCGGCTTGGCAGGTGTTCCGGACGCTTTTCAGCGCCTGTGGACTCCCCACCGCATGGCCTACATTAAAGGCGGACAGGACCAGTTCAAGAACAAGGACGACTGCCCGTTCTGTGTGGGACCCACCCGTAGCGATGAGGAGTCCCTCATCGTCTATCGGGGGAGGACCTGCTACGTCGTGCTCAACCTTTTCCCCTACAACCCGGGCCACCTGCTGATCTGCCCCTACCGCCATGTACCGGACTACACGGACATCACGGTAGAAGAAACGGCGGAATTCTCCGAGCTCACCCAGACGGCCATGCGGGTGCTGCGGAAGGTTTCCAACCCCAGCGGCTTCAACCTCGGCATGAACCAGGGTGTCACCGGTGGAGCAGGAATCGCAGCGCACCTGCACCAGCACGTTGTGCCGCGCTGGGGTGGGGACGGAAACTTCTTCCCCATCATCGCCCAGACCAAGGCCATTACGCAGACACTCGACGAAGTCCGCAAACTGGTGGCCGAAGCCTGGCCGGGGGAGTCGAATGCTCAATAGGCATGCGCGTGGTTTCTTTACTTCCCTCTTCACACCCCTGGCACGTTGGCTACTCAAGATTGGCGTATCTCCCGACGCAGTGACCGTGGCTGGCACAGCAGGGGTCATTCTCGGCGGACTGGTTCTGTATCCGTTGGGATACCTGTGGTGGGGTTCGGTGGTGGTGGCATTCTTCGCGTTTTCGGACGTCGTGGATGGCATTATGGCCCGCTTGCAAGGCAGAAGCGGCGGTTGGGGAAACTTCCTCGATTCCACCTTGGACCGGTTGGCGGACGGCGCCATCTTTGCGGGGCTGACCATCTGGTTCTTCACCAAAGGTGGGGACCCGGCAATTGGTACTGCCGCCGTCGTTTGCCTGGTACTGGGCATGGTGGTGTCCTATGCGCGGGCAAAGGCCGAATCACTGGGCTATCAAGCAAGCGTTGGCATTGCCGAGCGTGCCGAGCGTTTAGCTTCGGTGCTTCTCATCACCGGGCTTACGGGTCTTGGACTTCCAGCAGTGGTGCTCTTCGCGACCCTGATCCTTCTCGCGCTTGCCAGTGTGGTCACTATCGTCCAAAGAATGGCGACTGTCCGCAAGCAAGCGATGGCCGAGGCATAGGAAACTGGCATCTGACCAGAGTCCGTCAGTGGCAGTTGTGCAGGTGTCCTATAGCAGGCCCTCTTCTTGGCCGCGTATGCGGTAATGAATGTACTGCCACCCGGCAACGTGCGACTACTATTACTAGTACTTGGTCACCTTGACCTGAAAATCCGGTGTGCGCTGATTGCGGTCGTGTGGCTGCGTGAGCCACCGGCGAAAAGGTCGTTTATCTACCCATAGGGGTTTTTGTGTCTACACCAGATGTAAGCAACGAAGCCGGTTCGTCCGCGAACAGCGTCACGGGCAGCAGCCGCGTCAAGCGGGGCATGGCGGAGATGCTCAAGGGCGGCGTCATCATGGACGTCGTTAACGTCGAGCAGGCCCGTATCGCCGAGGACGCCGGTGCCGTCGCCGTCATGGCGCTCGAGCGCGTACCCGCCGACATCCGCGCCCAGGGTGGCGTGTCCCGCATGTCCGATCCCGACATGATCGATCAGATCATCGCCGCCGTGTCCATCCCGGTCATGGCCAAGGCCCGCATCGGCCACTTCGTCGAAGCCCAGGTCCTGCAGTCCCTCGGCGTGGACTACATCGACGAGTCCGAGGTCCTGACCCCGGCCGACTACATCAACCACATCGACAAGTGGAACTTCACCGTTCCCTTCGTCTGTGGTGCCACCAACCTCGGTGAGGCCCTGCGCCGCATCAACGAGGGCGCTGCGATGATCCGTTCCAAGGGCGAAGCCGGCACCGGGGATGTTTCCAACGCCACCGGGCACATGCGCAAGATCCGTTCCGAGATCGCCAAGCTCGCAGCCCTTCCCGAGGACGAGCTCTATGTCGCGGCCAAGGAACTGCAGGCCCCGTACGAACTGGTCAAGGAAATCGCTGCCACGGGCAAGCTTCCCGTTGTCCTGTTCACCGCCGGTGGCATCGCGACCCCGGCTGATGCTGCCATGATGATGCAGCTCGGCGCCGACGGCGTGTTCGTTGGCTCCGGCATCTTCAAGTCCGGCAACCCCGCCGAGCGCGCTGCCGCCGTCGTGAAGGCCACCACGTTCTACGACGACCCCGATGTCATTGCCAAGGTCTCCCGCGGCCTGGGCGAAGCCATGGTCGGCATCAACGTCGACGAAATCCCGCAGCCCCACCGCCTCGCAGAACGCGGCTGGTAAGCAGCAAAAGAAGTACGACGCCGGGTCGGTCACCTTAGTGAGGTGACCGGCCCGGCGTCGTTATTACTCCAGTCCCCGGCGCTTCAGGAGGGGTTCGAGCTCCGCATCGCGCCCACGGAACGTGCGGAAGGATTCCAGCGGATCCCGGCTGTTACCCGTCGATAACAGCTCGGATCGGAACCGCTCTCCGTTTGCGCGGGTCAGGCCGCCGTTTTCCTTGAACCACTCAACGGTGTCCGCGTCCAGGACTTCGCTCCAGATGTAGGAGTAGTAGCCGGCAGCATACCCGGCGCCGGCAAAGATGTGCTGGAAGTAGCCGGTACGGTAGCGCGGCGGAATCAACGGGTGCGCGATACCGGCGTCGGCGAGGGCCTTGGCTTCAAAGGCAAGGACATCCGCAGGGACTTCTTCCGTGGAGAGCACATGCCATGCCACATCCAGCAACGCTGCTCCCAGGTATTCCGTGGTCGCGAATCCCTCACCCCACAGCAGGGATTCGTTGATTCTGTCCACGATCTCCTGCGGGAGCGCTTCGCCTGTGGCGTAGTGGCGGGCGTAGTTCTTCAGGACTTCCGGCCACATGATCCACATCTCGTTGACCTGCGACGGGTATTCCACGAAGTCCCGCGGCACGGACGTTCCAGAGAACCGGGGATAGGTCACGTCGGAGAACAGTCCGTGGAGCGCGTGGCCGAATTCATGGAATACCGTGCGGACCTCGTCCAGGGACAGGAGAGCAGGTTCGCCCGGCGCCGGCTTGGTGATGTTGAGGTTGTTGATCACCACCGCCTGCGTGCCAAGGAGACGGGACTGTTCCACGAGCGAGTTCATCCAGGCTCCTCCGCGCTTGGATTCCCGTGTGTAATAGTCGCCGAGGAAAAGACCCAGAGCGCTGCCGTCCTCGTTTTGCACCTCCCATACCCGGACGTCCTCGTGGTACCCGGCGAGGTCCGGCCTCTCATGGAACGTGATGCCATAGAGTTGGGTCGCTGCGAAGAAGACGCCGTCGGCCAAGACCGTTTCGAGCCTGAAGTAGGGCCTGATGGCCTGTTCATCCACTTGGTATTTTTCCCGCCGGACCTGCGCGGAATAGTAGGCCCAGTCCCAGGGCTCCAGCGAATGGCCAGCGGATTCGGCCAAAGCGAGGGCTTCGGCTTGGGCGTTGCGGAGCGCTGCAGGTGCCAGGCGGCCCAGCATTGCCTGCACTGCCTCGAAGTCCGGTGCCGTTTGCTGGTCCACCACGAGCTCCGCGAAGTTTCGAAAGCCCAGCAGGCTGGCTTTCTCCGCACGTAAACGGACTGTTGCCGTCACCAGATCGCGGACGTCCAGGCTTCCGCCGTCCGTGCCCCGCCCGAGTGAGGCTTCAAACAGCCGACGCCGGATGGCTTGGTTTTCGAGCGAGGCAAGGGCTGGTTGGTTGCTTGGCTGGATCAGGGTCAGGAGGTACTTGCCTTCGTGCCCCGCAGCCTTGGCGGCCCCGGCAGCGCCAGCGACGTCTTCGGGGGACATGCCGGCCAGGTGCGCTTCGTCGTCGAGGAGAACAGCGCTAGCCTTTATAGCCTCCTTGACGCGCTGGCCGAATTCGGTGCCCTGACGTGAGAGTTCGGCGTTGATTTCCCGAAGGCGGGCCTGGCCGTCGTCGTCGAGTTCAATTCCGGTCTTCCGAAACTCTTTGAGGTATTCCTGGACCAACCGCGCAGACTCATCATCAAGGCCCGCGGTGTCAATGGCAGCGAAGCGTTCATACAAGCCACGGTTCATGTAGACGGCGTCTTGATGCGCGGCAAACCTGGGCGCGAAGGCCGTCTCCAACTCCCTGATGGCGTCCGATGCATCTGCCGAGACAAGCGTAAAGAACGCCGCCGCAGCCCGGTCCAGCAACCGCCCGGACCTTTCCATGGCCAAAGCCGTGTTCTCGAAAGTCGCTGGTTTTGGGTTGGCCGCAATCTGCTGGATTTCGCGGAGGTGTTCCTCCAGCCCCGCGTCGATGGCTTCGGCATAGTCCTCTGTGGTGATTGCTTCGAAAGGTGGCAGGCCGAACGGCAGGGGGCTGGGACTCAAAAGCGGATTGGTCATGAAGGGACTCTTTCATTTAAGAATCGTGTCCTCAAGGGTGGCTCGCCGGAATCCCGCGCGTTTTGCGCCGTAGGATTGCCCGTATGGGGATCATCACATCTGGCGGACGTCGCGCGGACCGGGGGCGTTACAGGCCCTCACGACGAACGGGCACCCTCCTGGTGGCCTCAGCCGTTGCGTTGTGCTTGAGCGCCTGTGGAGTAATTGCCGAGAACGATTCCCGGGAGAAGAGCAGCGCCGCTACCGCTCCCGTGGCTCCCACACCCACCCCAACGCCGACACCTACGCCCACCCCTGGCAAGGGACCCGTCTGTCCAGAGCTGCGCTGTACCTCCATCACGGTCACGGGCGACATGCTGATCCATACACAACTGTGGCAGCAGGCCCGGGCCGACGCCGCCGCCGTAGGGCAGCCAGGGTACAACTTCGTCCCGCTCCTTGAAGGCCAGCGGCGCTACATCCGCAACAGCGATCTCGCCATTTGCCATCAGGAAACTCCTGTCGCCACTGCCGAAGGTCCGTTCTCCGCGTACCCGTCCTTCAATGTGCCGCCGCAGATCGTTGCCGCCTCCAAGGACGTGGGCTACCAGGCCTGCACGACGGCCAGCAACCACACCATTGACCGGGGGACTGAAGGGTTGCTCCGGACATTGGATGCCATGGATGCTGCCGGGCTCAAGCACACTGGTTCCTACAGGACTCAAGCTGCATCACAGGAAATCCTGATGCTCAAGACAGACGCCGCAACGGTAGCAGTCATCGCTGGCACCTACGGCCACAACGGTCAGATTCCGGAATACCCGTGGCTTGTGGACGAACTTGATCCCACCACCATGATTGCGAAAGCCACCAAAGCCCGTGCGCTTGGAGCCGACATCGTGCTCGGAGTCATGCACGCAGGTGACGAGTACGCCAGCGAGGCCAACGCCCAGCAACAGGAAGTCGCCCACGCATTGGTGGACAGTGGGCAATTCACCATGGTTTATGGACACCACACGCACTCGGTGCTGCCGATTGAAAACTACAAGGGCACGTGGATTGTCTATGGACTGGGTAATGGCGTCACGGAATTATCGCCCTGGTATGTAGTCAACAACGAAGGACTGCTGGTCCGTGCGCAGTTCAGCCAAAACGCGGCGGGTGTTTGGGCTGCCTCGGATCTCGCGTGGGCGCCGTCGGTGATTGTCCGGGACCCCTACCGCTGGTGCTCAGTGGCCAGCGACGCACCGCAGGGAGTCTGCGCTTCCCCGGCTGCCGATGCAGAGACCCATCAGCGCACCCAAGCCGTGGTCGAGTCGATGGGCGCAGCGACAGCCGGCGCCCACGAGTTGCTCATCACCAAGGAAAAATAGCTTCTAGCGTGGTCGGCGGGCAGCATGCTCCCGCGCGAGGCGGGCGTAGTCGTCGTCGGGCGTTCCGGGCACGAAAGTGCCATATTTCCGTTCGGCCGCCGTGCGGATCAGGAAGTCGGCGATCGCCGGGTTCTTGGGCAGCAGCGAACCGTGCAGGTAGCTGGCCACCACGTTGCGATAGCGGGCGCCCTCGTGACCGTCCTTGCTGTTGTTCCCTGCACCTTTGGTGACTGTTCCCAACGGTTGGACACCGGGGCCCAGGGTGGTTTGTCCACTGTGGTTCTCGTAGCCCAGGACGTCCCCGAATTCGGAGGACTTGAGCGTGACATTGCCGATCAGCCGCTCATCCGTGCCGTGCGTTTCGACGTCGAGGATGCCGATCCCGGGAATGACAGGTCCTGCGCTGGTTTTAAAGAACTTTCCGAAGAGCTGGTAGAGCCCGCAAATGACCAGCATCGGTGCGCCGCCATCCGCGAGATCCCGCAAATGATCGGCACGTGCCTGTAGATCATCCTGAATAACCAGCTGGCCGCTGTCCTGCCCGCCGCCGCCCACGATGATGTCAACGTCCCCGGGAAAGTCGTCGCCTACGTTGTATTCAAGCAGCTCCGGCGTGTAGCCATGCCACTTGATGCGTTGCTGGAGGACCAGGGCATTGCCCCAGTCACCGTAAATATTCATGTCCCGCGGGTACAGCTGGAGGACGCGGATTGTTCCTTTGGTCGGCTGTGCTTCCGAGGTCATGAGACCACCTCAACTATGGTGATTTTGGCCAGTTCGCGACGGATCGCGAGCATGGCGGTGTACGTGCAGAAAATCCGCTTGGGCTTGCCTCGCGAGCCGTCGATAAATGCATGGAGCGCCGAGGTTATGTCGGTCTCGACTGTACCGAAGCGGACCTCGTCGTATTGCAATCGCAGGGCCATGTCGTAGGCGCGGACGCCGGTAAGGACCTCGACGCCATCTTCCCTGAGTGATTCGAAGTCAACGTCCCAGAGCCAGGACATATCCCTGCCATCTGCATAGTTGTCGTTGATGGCGATCATGGTGGCGTATCCACCGGCAGGGAAGGACTTCAGGCCGAGCCGGAAGCCACTGGGATTCTTGACCAGCACAAGCTCCAACGGCTGGCCGTCCACGGTGAGGCTTTCGCCGCGCCCGAAAGCAGGAGCCACGTCACCAAGTGCTTTGACCAGTTTGGGAGTGTCGACGGCTCCCGTACCCAGGATCGCCCTGGCCAGGGAGAGCGCGGCCGCCGCGTTGAAGATGTTGTAGACACCCCGCAGCTTCATGCTCGTGGTGACTGTTTCGCCGTCGAATTCAAAGTCAGCGTCCTGGGCACCCACACGGCGGAGTACGACGTCGGCAGCGGGGCCGTCAGCCACCTCACCCGCGGTGCCGGGCGCCGGCGTATTCGGGGACGACGGTCCGGTGGTGGCGGTGCGCATGTCGTCGTCGTTGGGGAACGTGCTGCGAAGTGATTCATCCAGCCCGAAGTAGCGGACGCTGGGACTGTGGACAGCCCCCGGAACGTTAAGGACGTTGGCAATGCGGGCCACCCGGGGGTCTTCACGGTTCAGCACCACGGTGTCTGTGGTCTTCAGTGCAATGTGTTCGAGCAAACGGGCCGTCTTGTCGATCTCGCCGAACCGGTCAAGTTGGTCCCGAAGGACGTTCAGCAAGAGGCTGAAACGCGGCGGCACCTTGTTCACGAAGTGCACGGCATGTGCTTCGTCGAGTTCGAGGATGGCGACGTCGGCGTCAAGGCGGCCACGCCAGTCAACTTCGCCGAGAAGGGAGGCGGCCACGCCCCGGGTGAAGTTACTGCCTGTGCGGTTGGTGAAGACCTTCAGGCCCTGGCTTTCCAGCAGTTCGACCACCATTTTGGTGGTCGTCGTTTTTCCGTTCGTGCCGCTGACAACAGCCACGCCATGGGGAAGGCTGGACAGCGTTCTCTGCATGAAACCGGGATCGATTTTTTCGACCACCAGGCCGGGGAAAGCAGAGCCGCCGCCCCGGAGCCGGGACAGTGTGCGGACCAGCTTGCCGAGGGGAACGCTGAAGGAAAACATGCTCTGTAATATATCCCAGTTAAGGCATGGAACTTGGCGTGGAGGCCCCTCCTGCTGGCACTCCCGCCTGTCCTCCGGGAGGAGATTGCCGGGCCGGGCCACTATGATGGTCCAATGACCAACCCCCTTTCCGACGCTTCATCACGCGTGGGTGCAGGACTCCGGATCGGCGTACTGGCCCTCCAAGGCGACTTCCGTGAGCACATCCACGCAGTGGAAGCCGCGGGCGCCACGGGTGTGGGCATCCGTCGCCCCGCAGAACTGGATGACGTTGACGGCCTCATCATCCCGGGTGGGGAATCCACCACGATCGACAAACTTTCCAGGATCTTTGAACTCGCGGACCCGCTACGGAAGCGCATCGCCGAAGGCCTTCCCGTGTACGGCTCTTGTGCAGGCATGATTCTGCTTGCCGACGAGATTGCCGATCCCGCTACTGATCTGGACGGAAACCCCCAGCAGACCTTCGGTGGACTGGACATCACAGTGCGCCGCAATGCCTTTGGGCGGCAGCGCGAGTCCTTTGAAACCGACCTCGATTTTAAAGGACTCGAGTTCAGCGCAGGCGAGTCCGGCGTGGATCCGGTGCACGCGGTCTTCATCCGTGGACCCTGGGTGGAACGGGTTGGCCCGGGAGTCGAAGTCCTGGCACAGGTTGATCCGGAGCATGCCAGCCACACCGCCACTTTGCACGGATTGGCTAGAATTGTTGCAGTGCGCTCCGGCCAGCTGTTGGCCACCTCTTTCCACCCGGAAGTCACAGGTGAGAAGCGCGTGCATGAACTCTTTATTCGAATGATCAGAGGAGAAGCGTAAAGCATGTCAGGCCACTCCAAATGGGCGACTACCAAGCACAAGAAAGCCATCATTGATAGCAGGCGTGCAAAGTCGTTCGCAAAGCTGATCAAGAACATCGAAGTTGCTGCGCGCATGGGCGGCCCGGACCTCGCCGGCAACCCAGGCCTGGAACTTGCGGTTACCAAGGCGAAGAAGACCTCGGTTCCGAACGACAACATCGACCGCGCCATCAAACGTGGTGCCGGCCTCACAGGCGAAGTGGTCGACTACACGGAAATCATGTACGAAGCCCGCGGCCCCCAGGGCTCGGCTCTGTTGATCGAGTGCTTGACCGACAACAAGAACCGTGCGGCTTCGGAGGTTCGACTCGCGATTTCCCGCAACGGTGGCACCATTGCAGATCCCGGCTCGGTCAGCTACTTGTTCACCCGCAAGGGCGTCGTCGTGCTGCCAAAGAATGGCCTGAGCGAGGACGACATCCTGATGGCCGTCCTGGACGCCGGCGCAGAGGAAGTCAAGGACAGCGGCGAGAACTGGGAAGTCCATTCCGAGCCCTCTGATCTGCAGGCCATCCGTGACGCCTTGAAGGAAGCCGGCATCGAGTACGAATCCGATGAAGCCGAATTCGTGCCCTCCATGCAGGTGGACCTCGATATTGATGGCGCCCGGAAATTCATGAAACTCGTGGATGCCCTCGAAGACCTGGATGACGTCCAGAACGTCTACAGCAACGCGGACTTCAGTGAGGAAGTGCAGGCTGCCCTCGACGCCGATTAGGCAGGCAGTACTCCTCTTTTGACAACAACCAGGAAGGCCCGGACTTGACTCTTCGCGTATTGGGAGTCGATCCGGGCCTCACCCGTTGCGGCATCGGCGTAGTGGATATCGAGCGGAACCGCCGGGCCACCATGGTGGCTGTTGGTGTGGTGGGGACGTCGGCTGAGTTGACGCTGGACAAGCGGCTTTTGGTCATCGCGCAGGCCATCGACGAGTGGCTGGACCTGCATGAGCCGGACGTAGTCGCCGTCGAGCGCGTTTTTTCGCAGATGAACGTCAGCACTGTGATGGGCGTGGCCCAGGCCTCGGGCGTTGTCATCGCCGCGGCCGCGCGCCGCGGGATTCCCGTCGCCTTGCACACGCCCTCCGAAGTCAAAGCGGCCGTGACCGGAAGTGGAACTGCGAACAAGGACGCGGTCACTAAATTGGTCACTAAAATCCTCCGGCTCGATGCCCCGCCCAAGCCCGCTGACGCCGCGGACGCGCTTGCCCTTGCCCTGACGCATGCCTGGCGGGCAGGTAGCGGAATGGGTGCGCCCCAGGGTTCCGGCAAGGATTCGCTCACCCCCGCGCAACGTGCGTGGGCTGAAGCAGAAGCGAAAGCGCGCCGCGCACGCTGATTGTCGGTAGCCCTTGCTAGGGTATTCGTAGATATGTTCGGATAGTCCGCTAACCTCAGGAGCCGGGTCTTGATCAGTTTTCTCCGTGGAACAGTTGCCCACGTTGGCTTGTCGACCGCCGTGATCGACCTCAACGGTGCGGGAATGAGCGTCTTCGCAACGCCGCAGACCTTGAGCCACCTAAAAGTAGGCGCCGAGGCGAAGCTCTTCACTTCCATGATCGTCCGTGAGGATTCGCTCACGTTGTTCGGCTTCGCCGATGATGATGAGCGCGAGGTCTTCGATGTCCTGCTGAGTGTGAGTGGCGTCGGGCCACGGCTGGCTCTGGCCGTACTTGCGGTGCACGAGCCGGAAGCGATCCGCGTAGCTGCGCACACCGGCGATGGCAAAGCGTTCACCAAAGTCCCGGGCATTGGGCCCAAAGTCGCAGGCCGGATAGTCCTTGAACTGGCCGGAAAGCTGGTCCCGCACGGCACAGGCACGGGCACAGCACCCGCAGTGATCAATACCGTGGAATGGAAGCCCCAGGTAGTGGCTGCCATGACCAGTCTGGGGTGGTCCGAGAAGGACGCCGCGGGAAGCATCGACAAAGCAATGGCCGATTCCCCCGAGCTTGCCGATGACGGTAACGTGGCGCAAATCCTGCGGGCCACATTGCGCTGGCTGGGGCAGGACGGCGCGCGCGCCGGAAACCGTGTAGGTACCCGTGGCTGAGCAATCGCTCGTTGCCGGGGGAGAGGAGCCGGAGGAGCGCGTCATTGAAGCCGCCCTCCGGCCCAAAAACTTGCATGATTTTGTTGGCCAGCACCGTGTTCGCAAGCAGCTTTCGCTGGTGCTTGAAGCTTCGCGGATGCGGGGCCGCAGCGCTGACCACGTACTGCTCTCCGGTCCTCCAGGTCTGGGCAAGACCACCCTTGCCATGATCATTGCCGCGGAGATGAACGCCCCACTGCGTATCAGCAGCGGACCAGCCATCCAGCATGCCGGAGATCTTGCAGCAATTCTTTCCTCGCTGTCCGAAGGGGAGGTGCTGTTCCTTGACGAAATCCACCGCATGTCCCGCCCGGCTGAAGAGATGCTCTACATGGCCATGGAAGACTTCCGTGTGGACATCGTGGTCGGCAAGGGGGCCGGCGCCACCGCCATTCCGCTTGAACTTCCACCCTTCACGCTCGTTGGTGCAACCACGCGCGCCGGGCTTCTGCCGGGCCCTTTGCGGGACCGGTTCGGATTTACCGGCCACCTGGAGTTCTACTCTGTGGCAGAACTCGAACTCGTGCTGCGCCGCTCGGCGGGATTGCTTGACCTGAAGGTTAACTCCGCCGGATTCACGGAGATTGCCGGACGCTCCCGCGGCACGCCACGTATTGCAAACCGCTTGCTTCGCCGTGTCCGCGACTGGGCCCTTGTGCACGGAATCGAACAGATCGACGCGCGTTCGGCGTCGGCGGCCCTGGATATGTACGAGGTGGATGAACGGGGACTGGATCGCCTTGACCGCGCCGTCCTTGAGGCGTTGATTACCAAATTCAATGGAGGACCGGTGGGTCTTTCAACGCTGGCGATCGCCGTGGGTGAGGAGCCGGAGACTGTCGAAACCGTTGCCGAACCGTACTTGGTGCGCGAAGGACTGCTCGGGCGCACACCCCGTGGCCGTATCGCCATGGCATCCGCATGGACACACCTTGGTTATGCCGTACCGGCGGGCGTGTTCGGGCAGGAGACACTTGCCTTGTTTGACGAGGATGAAAACCATGCCGAAAGCGTAGATACCATCGGTTAACACGCTGTATTCAGCTTTTCCCACTAGACTGGTATGACGCTCGGCACGTTCGAGTCCTTGATCCATGCGCCCGCTTCGCGGTGAAGCGCGTTGCTGTGCGGGGTTTACTCCCGGGCCGCAGGATCTGCCGGGGACGTTGCCGTGGACCAAAACGTAAGTAAAGAATGGAACTTCCCTGTGGATCCAATGACCATATTGCTGTTCGTCATGCTTGGACTCTTTGTCTTCATGATGTTCCGCCGCAACAAGAAGACCCAGCAGCAGCAGGCTGCGATGCAGTCCAAGTTCGCTCCGGGCGTCGATGTCATGACCAGCTTCGGTCTTTTCGGACGCATCGTGTCCATCGACGAAGCTGAGAACAAGGTTGTTATCGAGCTGTCTCCCGGAAACGAAGCTACGGTTCACCGCCAGGCCGTCACCAAGGTGATCGAAAAGGCTGAAGAGGAAGCCCCCGTCGTTCCGGACGACGCTTCTTCGTTGACCGTTGCTGATGAGACCCCGGCTGCGACTGAGACGCCGGACGAAACCATCGCGCGCCTCAACAAAGAGGACAAGAAGGACAACTAGCACCGTCAGTCGCGGCAACACCGCGCAAGGACACTTCTACGGCAGCCGAAAGCCGCCGGCAGACGCTTACCAGCGCCCGCCGGCGGCTGTCCGGCGATAAAAGGAAGATCGATAATGGCACGGACCGGCCCCAAAAACTCAGCCCGCAGGGTGCTGACTTGGCTTGGAGCAATATTCGTTGTACTCACCGCTGTCCTGGCTGGCGGAGTCATTTCCGGCCATGCAAGCTGGGCTCCCAAGCTTGCCTTGGACCTTGAGGGCGGCACCCAGATGATCCTGGCACCGCGGGTAGAGGGTTCCAGCGAGATCACCGAGGAACAACTCAACCAGGCAGTTGCCATCATCCGGCAGCGTGTAGACGGCTCCGGTGTTGCCGAAGCCGAGATCAGCACCCAGTCGGGGCGGAACGTGGTGGTGAGCCTCCCGGGAACTCCATCCAAGGAAACCCGAGACCTTATCCAGGCGTCGGCGGACATGAACTTCCGTCCGGTGATCGCTGCGGCTGATCCTGCTGCCATCCCTGTCGAATCCCGTACGCCGGATGACAAGCTGCCCAAGCCCACTGCAGAGCCCACCAACGCGAGCGACACCAACTGGGTGACTCCGGAGGTCTACAAGGAATTCGAGGCGCTTGACTGCGTCAACCCTTCCGCCGAGAAGCGGGACCGTTCTGATCCGGCGAAGCCGCTGGTGACTTGTGAACCGGCAACGGACAAGACGCCCGCCATCAAGTACATCCTTGGTCCGGTGGAGGTCAAAGGCCAGGACATCAGCTCCTCGTCCTTCTCGCAGGTCCAGGGCGCACAGGGCTCGGTGACAAATTCCTGGGGTGTGAACATCACATTCAACGCCGAGGCAACTGCCAAGTTCAAGGAAGTTACGGAGCGGCTAAACCAGTTCTACACTGCGTCCCTTGCCCAGGGCGGCAACGACCCCAAGGCACAATTCGCCATTGTCCTTGATGACAAGGTCATCTCAGCACCGAGGTCCCTTGCTGTCATCACTGACGGAAAACCGCAGATCACGGGTAACTTCACCCAGGCCTCTGCAAAGGCGCTGTCCGACCAACTCCGCTACGGCGCTTTGCCGATCTCCTTCGAGATCCAGTCCCAGGAACAGATCTCTGCCACGCTCGGTGGGGATCAGCTCCGGCTCGGCCTGCTGGCCGGCCTCATCGGCCTGTTGCTGGTGGTTGTGTACTCGCTGTTCCAGTACCGCGCCCTTGGCTTTGTCACGATCGCTTCCCTGGTTGTCGCCGGTGGCTTGACCTACCTCGCCATCGCCATTTTGGGTTGGACTGAAAACTACCGCCTTTCCCTGGCAGGTGTTGCCGGCCTGATCGTGGCCATCGGACAGACGGCGGACTCATTCATCGTTTACTTCGAACGAATCCGCGATGAACTTCGTGAAGGCCGTGGGCTCGTGTCCGCCGTCGAGAATGGCTGGAAGCGCGCCAAGCGGACTGTGCTGGCTTCCAAGGCAGTGAACCTGCTGGCAGCGTTGGTCCTTTATTTCGTGGCCGTCGGCAATGTCCGTGGCTTCGCGTTCACCCTTGGCCTCACGGCCGTCGCTGACCTCATCGTGGTGTTCCTGTTCACGCATCCGATGCTGCAGGTCCTTGCCCGCACGAAGTTCTTTGGCGAAGGCCACAGGTTCTCCGGACTCTCACCTGACCGTCTGGGGGCTGTTCCGTTGTATCGGGGAGCCGGACGCCTCCGCACACCTTCCGAGAAGCCGGCCGTTGTCCGTGCACGCAATACAGGTGCCGCGGCTGAAGCAGAACGCCGCATGACCATCGCCGAACGGCGCCTCGCCGAGAAGGGCCAACTGACCGGTCCTTCCAACGGCACCAAGGAGGAGAAGTAATGACCACGAGCTTCGCAACCTTCGGCAACGAGCTTTACACGGGCAAGCGCTCCTACAACTTTGTTGATTCCAAGAAAATCTGGTTCATCATTGCTGCGGTCGCTGTGGCCCTTTCCATCCTGATCCCGGTTTTGAAGGGTGGCTTTAACCTCGGCATCGAGTTCCGCGGCGGCTCGGAGTTCACGGTCTCCAACGTGAAGACCACCGATGCAGGCCTGGGCGAAAAGGCTGTCCATGACGTCGTATCCGGTGCCGTTCCCCGTGTCGCGAACGTGGCGGGCAACACCATGCGGATCCAGACGGATCAGCTGACCGATGACGAGACCAACCGCATCAAAGAGGGCCTGACCACCGCTTACGGTGTAACGGACAACGAAGTCACATCAAACTTCGTTGGCCCCACGTGGGGCCAGGATGTCACACGTCAGGCACTCATCGGGCTGGTCGTGTTCGTTGGCCTCGCAGCTGTCCTCATGGCTCTGTATTTCCGGACCTGGAAGATGTCACTCTCTGCCTTGGTGGGCATGCTGGTCACGATGTTCACCACAGCGGGCGTCTACGCCCTGAGTGATTTTGAGGTGACGCCATCGGCCATCATCGGATTCCTGACAGTCCTGAGCTATTCGCTGTATGACACCGTGGTGGTCTTCGACAAGATCCGCGAGAACACAGCAGACATTTCCACTTCCACGCGCCGGACCTTCGGTGAAGAGGTCAACCTCGCGGTCAACCAAACCCTGGTCCGCTCCATCAACACCATGATGGTTGCCGTCCTTCCGGTTGCGGCGATCCTCTTCATCGGGGCCGGACTGTTGGGCGCAGGAACGCTGCGGGACCTTTCCCTGGCGCTGTTCGTCGGAATCCTCATAGGAACGGCAGCGACCATCTTCATCGCGGCACCGCTCTACGCCTGGCTGCGCCAAGGCGAGCCGGACCTCGTGAAGCAGGCCAAGAAGGTGGCCCACCGCAGGGCCGAGGCCACTGTTTAGGCTCTTTCCATCAGGCATTACGCGCTGGAAAAGGACCCCGCTTTCCAGCGGGGTCCTTTCTCGTTGACTTGCCGGGGCGCGCGTCATGTGCTGTCCGGTTGCGGAAGCATTCGCCTGCGGGAATAGACTGGAAGAATTAAATAGGTCGTGAGGGGTACTTCTGTGGAAGAACGTGCGACGTCGGCACCACCGACGGGCGGGGAGGACAGTCACCACGGTGTGACGGTTCCGGCAACAAGCGTGGCTGGACGGACTGCTGGTACGGTTCCAGTCGATACTCCCGGCGTGCGTCCAACCTTTCCGGGTCGCCGGGAGCGCACGCGATCCAGGCTTGCGCGGTTGACCGGCCGGGGGATGGCGCCGTACTCGCCGATTCTGGAACCGCTCCTGCGAACGGTGCGGGCCAACAACCCCAAAGAAGACTTCGACCTCATTCAGCGCGCATTCGCGGTAGCAGAGCGCAGCCACCAGGGGCAGAAGCGCAAGAGTGGTGATCCGTACATCACCCACCCGGTGGCAGTAGCCACCATCCTTGCTGAGCTCGGGATGACAGGGACCACCCTGGCCGCTGCGTTGCTCCACGACACCGTGGAGGACACCCCCTACACACTGAATGACCTCACCCGCGACTTCGGCCCGGAAGTTGCCATGCTTGTGGACGGCGTGACCAAACTGGACAAGGTCAGCTTCGGCGAAGCGGCCCAGTCGGAGACGGTCCGCAAGATGGTCGTGGCCATGGCCAAGGACATCCGTGTCCTGATGATCAAACTTGCCGATCGCCTCCACAATGCCCGTACGTGGCGGTTCGTTTCGGCAGAATCCTCGTCCCGTAAAGCCCGCGAAACGCTGGAGATCTTCGCTCCCCTTGCACACCGCCTGGGTATGAACACCATCAAGTGGGAGCTGGAGGATCTGTCCTTCGCGGCGCTCTACCCCAAGGTGTACGAAGAAATCGTCCGCATGGTGGGGGACCGCACACCCGAACGTGAGAAGAGCCTGAGCGTCATCCGCAACCAGATTGCCGATGATCTTCGGACTGCGCGGATCAAGGCGACCATTACCGGCCGGCCCAAGCACTACTACTCGATCTACCAGAAGATGATCGTCCGCGACAAGGACTTTGACGACATCAACGACCTCATGGGCGTTCGCGTCCTGGTTGATTCGGTGCGGGATTGTTACGCGGCACTTGGTACCCTGCACTCGCGATGGAACCCTCTCCCAGGGCGGTTCAAGGACTACATCGCCATGCCGAAGTTCAACATGTACCAGTCCCTTCACACCACGGTCATCGGCCCGGGTGGAAAGCCCGTGGAAATCCAGATCCGCACCCATGAGATGCACCGCCGGGCGGAGTACGGCGTCGCAGCCCACTGGAAATACAAGGACCAACCCAACCGTACTGCGGTGGGCCCGGGCAGCCCACGCGACGGCGATATGGGCTGGCTGCGGTCCTTGGTGGACTGGCAGCAGGAAACTTCGGACCCGGGCGAATTTCTTGATTCACTCAGGTACGAGATCAACGCACGGGAAGTCTTCGTCTTCACGCCCAAGGGCGAAGTCATGGCCTTGCCTGCTGGATCGACCCCTGTTGACTTTGCGTACGCGGTTCATACGGAAGTGGGGCACCGGACCATCGGAGCCCGCGTTAACGGCAAGCTTGTGCCGCTCAACAGTGAACTGAACCATGGCGACTGGGTGGAGATCTTCACCTCCAAGGCCGAGGGGGCGGGTCCGAGCCAGGACTGGCAACACTTCGTCAAGTCGGCACGGGCCCGGAACAAGATCCGCCAGTGGTTCACCAAGGAACGCCGTGAGGAAGCGATTGACCGCGGCAAGGATATGCTGACGCGGGCAATGCGAAAGCAGAACCTCCCACTGCAGCGACTCATGACGCATGATGCGCTGTCTGCCGTCGCCGAGGACTTCCACTACGTAGACATCTCCGGTCTGTACGCAGGAGTGGGTGACGGGCACACGTCTGCCCAGTCCGTCATGGAGAAGCTCGTAGAGCACCTTGGTGGACACGAGACCCCGGATGAGGACCTTGATGAGGTCAGCATTCCTACGCAGGTAGCCAAGTCCAAGTTTTCCGATTCCGGTGTCATTGTTCGCGGCGTGGGAGACGTGTGGGTCAAACTGGCCCGATGCTGCACCCCTGTGCCCCCTGACCCCATTCTTGGATTTGTCACCCGCGGTTCCGGCGTGTCGGTCCATAGGACTGATTGCACCAACGTCTCCGGGTTGCGTGATCAGCCGGACAGGATCGTCGAGGTCGAGTGGGCACCAACACAGTCCAGCGTCTTCCTGGTGGAGATTCAGGTGGAAGCCTTGGACAGGAAGTCACTCCTGTCCGATGTCACGCGTGTCCTGTCTGAAAACCATGTGAACATCCTTGCGGCTTCGGTGCACACCTCAAGCGACCGGGTGGCGATCTCCAAATTTGCTTTCGAAATGGGTGACCCAAAGTATTTGCACCATGTTCTCAGCGCGGTGCGGCGTATTGACGGGGTCTTCGATGTGTACCGCACCACGGGTAACAGGCGCAGGAGCTAGTTCGGGGACACGAGCCGTGCGAGCGTAGCGAGCGCACGCTTCTTGTGGGGAACCCGCGGCGCTGCCTCCACGGCAAGGGTGAGCAAACGGAGCCTGATGCCCAGATCGGGGTCGTCCAGGAGTCGCCGCAGTGCCGGCACGGCCTGGTCCGGCTCAACGTGCAGGGCAATGTCCGCTGCTGTTCGCAGGGGGCTGCTCACCAGCATGCCACCAACGCTTACAACGTCCAGTTGGCCAAGCCGGACCTCATGGAGGTTGCACCCCCGGGCGCTGCGCACGCTGGAGATACGATGCTTGGCATCCACCAGGAGTGATAACCGCTCCGGAGGGCTCGCACACCCGTAGATCCAGGCCGCGGTAAGCCTGCCCGCCACCACCTTGGTGCGCATCCTGTCCGGGACAGTCAGGGCAGCTGCACGGGCGCGGAGGCGGGGCGTGACTGCAACGCCGGGCGACGCATAGCTCCTGCCGTACAAGGGAAGCAGGATGCCATCCTGTGCCATGCCCTGCAATTCAGGCCAGGTGAAGATGCGGCTGGGTGCGTAGAGCTCGGCAAGCACGGGTTCCTGCAGTTGCGGGGCTGTGACGGGTGGGACCATTCATTGATCATTCCGTGTCCTGGCCGCAACAGTACAGGCCCTGCACCGGTCATGTGGATAACCGGTACAGGGCCTGCAGATAAACAGGGGCTCAACATGAACCCAAGGCTGCGTCAGGCGAGGTCGCTCGCTGAGCGCTGGATCTGGTCCAGCCACGCCTGACGTGCTTCAAGAGCTTCCCGCGCAGCCTTGATGCGGCGCTGGTCTCCGGCTTTTTCAGCTTTCTCCAGATCCTCCTTGAGCCCGGCAATCGCGGACTCAAGCTGCGACAAAGCGCTGTTGGTGCGGGCCTTGGTCTCCGGATTGCTCCGGCGCCACTTCTCCTCCTCAGCCTCGCGGACTGCGTCCTCCACCTTGCGAAGGCCGGCCTCGATGCGGCCCATGTCCGCCCTCGGGACCTTGCCGGCATCTTCCCAGCGGTCACGAATGGACTGCAGGGCCTTCTTGGTTGCGTTGAGATCGTTGATCGGCAGCAGCGCCTGGGCCTCAGCTACCAGCTGCTCCTTCACTGCAAGGTTGGCGGTGTACTCCTGGTCGATCTGGTCGTTCGCAGCCTGCCGGTTGCTGAAGAACACATCCTGCGCGGCCCGGAAACGGCCCCAGAGGGCGTCGTCATCCTTGCGGCTGGCGCGCGGGGTGGCCTTCCACTGATCCATGAGCCTGCGGTATTCACCGGCGGCGTAACCCCAGTCAGTGGAAGAGGAAAGCGCCTCGGCCTCTGCGATCAACGCTTCCTTGGCCACCTTGGCCGCAGAATTGTTGCTGTCCAGCTGCGAGAAGTACGCGCGGCGATGGCGATCGAATACAGTGCGTGCCGAGCGGAAGCGCTTCCAAAGCGCGTCTTCATTGCTCCGGCCAAGACGGACACCGCTCTTCTGCGCAGCCTTCCACGTCTCGAAGAGTTCGTTCATTCGCGCACTGGACGTCTTCCATTGGATTTGCGCAGGATCCTGGCCAGCGATGGACTCCGCCTCTGCCACGATGGCTTCGCGCGCAGCAAGCTCGTTGGCGCGGACGGCTTCATGGGCCGCTTTCTCGGACTTTTCCAGCTCGGCGATCTGTTCGGACAGCGTGTCCAGGCGTGCTTCGGCCGAACGGATATCGCCCACCATGTTGCGCTCTGCGAGCTGCTCGCGGAGGTGGGTCACCGTCTTCTGCATGTCCGTTGCCGGGGCTTTGGATTCCACGCGGTGTTCCAGCAGGACTATCTGGGCAATGACGTCGTCGTACTTCCGGGCGAAGTAGCCCAGGGCTTCGTCAGGGCTGACACCGGGATACTGGCCAACGGCAATCTCTTCGCCATCCAAAGTGAGGAATACGTGGCCGTCACCTTCGGCGCGTCCCCACTTGGCTGCCTCTGCAAGCGAGGCGGCAGACACTGCAGGCGCAGCGGGAACGACGGCGGCAGGCGCCTTCGGGCGGGCCGCGAAGGCAGCCGGGGAAGGAGTAGGACGCGAATCGGCAGGCTTGGCTTCCTCCGCTGCGGGTGCCGCCTCAGCCGCTGGTGCTTCCTCCGCTGCGGGTGCCGCCTCAGCCGCTGGTGCAGGCGTTCCTTCTGTCGCAGGCGTTTCTTCAGCGGCAGGGGCCTCGGTTGCTGCCGGTGTTTCGTCGGCCGCAACTGCGGGAGTTTGTTCAGTCGCAGGTGCAGCTTCAGCGCCGTTCGGGCTGTTTGCCTCGACTGCGTCTTGGTTGGCCACTACTGCTGTTTCGTCGGATTTCTGACTGTCTGTCACCGCTAAAAGTCTTTCGCTTGGAGGGACTGCTAAGGTACTGCACCCCGGACCGGGGCCAAAGGCTGGTTACTTCAGAGAAAACGAGTCTATCGTGACAGGTGCCACAGGGGCGCCGTCGGTCGCGTTTTCGCCCGGTTTCAGGCCGGCCGCAGCGATTTTCGTGACCACGTCCAAACCACTGGTGACTTTGCCGACCACTGTGTAACCACCGGCCGCGTCCGCAGGAATTGTCGTGTCCTTATACACAATGAAGAACTGATGACCGTTGCCGTAGGCGTTGTTTCCCGAACGGGCGACGGCGATTGTTCCAGCCGGGTATGTGTTGTCCGTTGGTGTGTTCTCCAGGGGACCCCAGCGGTAATTGGGATCATCTGAGCCGTCTTCGGACTTGGCTCCGCATTGCAGGAGGCCGAACGTATCGGACGTTGTCAGGCGGTGGCAGAAGGCGCCGTTGTAGTAGCCGGCATCGGTGAGGGACTTGATGACGGCCGCCGCCTGGGGTGCAGCAGTTCCGTTCAGTTCCAATCCCACAACGCCGCTGTTCAGTGCGAGCTCACCGGTGAAGGTCTTACCGGCTGCGGTGTCCGGGCTGGGTATGTCTGCGCTGTTGGAGGCCGAAGGAGAGGCCGACGGGGAGTTCAGTCCGGCCTCTGCGGCGGCGAACTCTGCCTCAGTGGGGTTGGAACTGAAAACAGTAAGTTGCAGTACCACCGCGAGGATCACAGCCGCGGCGCCCGCGCCGATGGCAACAGTGTTGTCGCGTTTGCGCCGCTTGCCCTGTTCCTGCCGCAGGGCACGCTTGGCTTCCATCTGCCGGATGCGGCGTCTCGCTTCGCGGTCATCCCGCGACCTTGTTGCCAAGAGTCCTCCTGATTGTGTCCACGTTCGCCGGCCGCCTGCAGGGACCGGGCATGCTGCATTAGATGTGCACGCGCGGAAAGCATAAACTGGCTGCCGCACATAGTTTATGCATGACCGGCTGGACGCCCGCCCCATAATCGCCGAAAAGGCCTTTAAAGCTGCGGTGCTCATTCCTGAGTCAGCTTTCATCGAGGAGATTTATCCACCATGGCACGTACCGCCTCCCTGTCCGGATTCCCCGAGTGGCTTCCCCAGGAGCGGTTGGTGGAGCTCCACGTGCTGGACACACTCCGGAAAACGTTCGAACTGCACGGCTTCTCCTCCATTGAAACGCGTGCCGTTGAAACAGTCGGCCAGTTGCTGCGGAAAGGCGAGATCGACAAAGAGGTCTATGGCCTGAGCCGCCTTCAGGACGACGAAGAAGATTCCCGGTCAACCACTACGGACAAGGCAGACAAAGCTGATCCGAATGCGCTTGCCCTCCACTTTGACCTCACTGTTCCCTTCGCACGCTACGTCGTGGAGAACGCGGGTTATCTGGCCTTCCCCTTCCGCCGCTACCAGATCCAGAAGGTCTGGCGTGGTGAGCGTCCGCAGGAAGGCCGTGCCCGCGAATTCACCCAGGCAGATATTGATGTGGTGGGCGATGGCGAGTTGCCGTTCCGCTACGACGTCGAAATTGCGCTGGTCATCGCCGAGGCCCTGAGCGCCCTCCCGATTCCGGACTTCCGCCTCCGGATCAACAACCGCAAGCTGGCTGAGGGCTTCTACCGCGGTATTGGCCTGACTGATACGGCCGGAGTCCTGCGGAGCATCGACAAACTGGAAAAGATTGGCGAAGGCAAAGTCGCTGAGCTGCTCAAGAGCGAGCTTGGCGCCTCGGATGAGCAGGCGGCACTGGCGCTCAAGCTTGCCACCATCCGCACCGAGGACACCTCGTTCGTGGAGCAGGTACGTGCCCTTGGGGTGACTGATGACCTTCTCGAGGAAGGCTTGAGCGAACTCCAGCAGGTCATTGAGGCCGCCGTCCAGCGCGCACCCGGCAAGGTGGTCGCAGACCTCAGTATCGCCCGGGGACTGGACTACTACACGGGAACCGTCGTCGAAACCGTCCTGGTAGGACACGAACAACTTGGCTCCATTTGCTCGGGCGGCCGGTACGATGCCCTGGCCAGCAAGGGAAACCGGAAGTTCCCGGGCGTCGGCCTGTCCATCGGCGTCACCCGCCTGGTCTCGCGGATCCTGAGCCAGGAGCTTGCAACGGCTACCCGTGCGGTGCCCACTGCTGTCCTGGTCGCTTTGAACAACGACGACAGTTGGTCCGCGGCACAGGACGTCGCGGCACAGCTTCGCGGCCGCGGTATTGCTACTGAAGTTGCCGCGAAAGCTGAAAAGTTCGGCAAGCAGATCAAGTTCGCGGATCGTCGCGGAATTCCGTTTGTTTGGTTCACTGACGATGACGGCAAGCACCAGGTCAAGGACATCCGGTCCGGCGTGCAGGTGGACGCGGACCCGGCCAGCTGGTCGCCGTCGGAGGAAGATCTGCACGTCCGTGTCATCACCGCCTGACCCAGGCCAGGTGATTCAGCCGCGGCCGGGGCGGGTAAACTCGGACGGGATCGTCTTTGCAATGATCTCTTGAAAATTCATGCTGAAAGGAATGCTGTGCTGCGCACACATGACCTCGGATCACTTCGCTCCGAGCACATTGGACAAACCGTTACCCTGGCCGGCTGGGTGGGCCGCCGCCGTGATCACGGTGGCGTTGCATTCGTTGACCTTCGTGACGCTTCCGGTGTCGCCCAGGTGGTTGTCCGTGAAGAAGAGGTCTTCCACGGCCTGCGGAACGAATACGTCCTGCAGGTGACGGGTACCGTCAACAAGCGTCCTGAAGGCAATGAAAACCCTGCGCTGGCTACCGGCGAGATCGAGGTCATTGCGGACAAGGTCATCATCCTGAATACCTCGGACCCCCTGCCGTTCCAGATCGACGAGCACGTCGAAGTGGGCGAAGAAGCGCGCCTTAAGCACCGCTACCTTGACCTTCGCCGCCCTGGCCCCGCACGGAACCTCCGCCTCCGCTCAGAGGCAAACCGCATTGCCCGCGAGTTGCTGCACCAGCGGGGCTACGTCGAGATTGAAACACCCACGTTGACGCGTTCGACGCCGGAAGGCGCCCGCGACTTCGTCGTCCCCGCCCGGCTTGCCCCGGGTTCCTGGTACGCGCTGCCGCAGTCGCCGCAGCTTTTCAAGCAGCTGCTCCAGGTGGGCGGATTCGAAAAGTACTACCAGATCGCCCGCTGCTACCGTGACGAAGACTTCCGCGCGGACCGCCAGCCCGAATTCACCCAGTTGGACATCGAGGCCAGCTTCGTTGACCAGGACGATGTCATCGAGCTCGGTGAAGCAATTGTGAAGGCCCTGTGGCAGCTGATCGACGTCGAGGTCCCCACGCCCATCCGGCGCATGACGTACCTGGACGCCATGGCAAAGTACGGTTCCGACAAGCCGGACCTGCGCTTCGGCCTGGAGCTGACCGAGTTGACGGAGTTCTTCAAGGACACCAACTTCGGCGTCTTCAAGGCACCTTATGTTGGCGCCGTCGTCATGCCAGGGGGTGCTTCGCAGGCGCGCCGTGCCTTGGATGCCTGGCAAGAATGGGCAAAGCAGCGTGGCGCAAAGGGACTGGCCTACGTTCTTTACAAGGAAGACGGCGAACTCGCCGGCCCCGTGGCCAAGAACCTCACCGACGAAGAGCGGGCCGGCCTGGCCGACGCCGTTGGTGCCAAGCCGGGTGACTGCATCTTCTTCGCCGCCGGCGAGAAGTCCGCATCACGGGCCCTCCTTGGCGCTGCACGTGTTGAAATTGGCCACCGCACTGGCCTGATCGATCCCAACGACTGGGCCTTCGTATGGATCGTGGACGCGCCGATGTTCGAGCCCGCTGCCGCTGCAGTTGCCTCCGGTGACGTCGCTGTGGGTGCCGGGCAGTGGACAGCCGTGCACCATGCCTTCACCTCTCCCAAGCCGGAGTTCCTTGACACCTTTGACAAGGATCCTGAGTCGGCTCTGTCCTACGCCTACGACATCGTGTGCAACGGCAACGAAATCGGTGGTGGCTCCATCCGTATCCATGAGCGCGAAGTCCAGGAACGCGTCTTCCAGCTCATGGGCCTGGACAAGGAGGACGCCCAGACCAAGTTCGGCTTCCTGTTGGAGGGCTTCAAGTACGGCGCGCCACCGCACGGCGGCATCGCACTGGGTTGGGACCGCGTAGTGGCTCTGCTCGCTGGTGTCGAGTCCATCCGCGACGTCATCGCCTTCCCGAAGACCGGCAACGGCTTTGACCCGCTGACTGCCGCTCCTGCCCCGATTACGGCACAGCAGCGGAAGGAAGCCGGCGTCGACTTCAAGCCGGAAACCAAGCCTGCGGCCAAGCCGGAGACCAAGTCCGAATAAGACGCTAGCCAAGGGCTCCCCACTCATGTGGGGGGCCCTTGGTGTTCCTTCAGATGAAAGGCGCCGGGATGTTGGAACAAGCATTCTTGGAAACCCTCATGGATAAGGCGTGGCCGGCCGTGGAGCGCAAAGACACGGGGGAGTGGGTGCTCCGCGCGTCCTCCGGGGTCACGCAGAGGGCGAACTCCGTGTGGCCGAGGAGCCTGCCTGGCGCGGCCGGAACTGCTGGCCTGGGCGGGACTGAAGACATAGCGCGGTCAGTCAGTTCGGCATCAGCCTGGTACAGGCAGCGGCGTCTCCCGCTCATTTTCCAGATATTCGATGACTCCCGTAGTGCAGGCCTTAATGCCGTCCTGGACGGGCAACGCTTCACCAGACAGTCCGAAACCCTGATTATGGTCCGGGGCATGGACGCCTTGGAGAACTTAAGTGCCGGGCCCAAGGGCGTAGAGGTCTCGGACACGCCCACCGATGAATGGCTTCGCTTGTGGTGGTCCGTGGATGGTCGCGGTGGCGAGGTGGAACTCGAGGTTGCCCGCACCATTCTTACCGGATGCAAGTCTCTGTACGCGCTGGTGAGGGACGACGACGGCGTGCCGGCCGCCGTCGGACGCCTCGCCCTGGTGGACGGCTGGGGAGGCCTCTACACAATGGCGACCTCGGTCACCCACCGCAGGCGGGGATACGCGACGATGGTCCTGTCAGCGCTGCTGGAGCAGGGGGCGGCCCGCAATCTCCAAGGTTTTTGGCTGTTGGTCACCGCATCCAACCGCGGTGCCCAGGCGTTGTATTCACGGGCCGGGTTCGTGGAACAAGGAAGCTATCTGTATCGGCAGGCTCCTTTGAGGCGGGCGCCGGGAGGCTGCTGAGCCGTAGTCACGTTGCTGGATCAGTCACCAGGATCCGGATGGAACAAGCATCCGAAGCAGCTTTTGCAAGCGCAGCAGTTTTGGGTTCCTGTACATCCAGGAAGGCAAGTTGGCTTCGGCTGGCCAGGGCCCGCAGGGAGGGTTGCGCCAGGACCAGGTCCACCAAGGCTCTGTCCCCGCCGGGAACAATGTACTCAACACGGTGGCCGGCGAAAATGCGCGCGGCCTGTTCCGCCGCGGAGTCCACCAAGGCGTCCGCCTGGTTGGAGCGGCGCCGGGCATAACGTTGTTGGGATTGGCCACCTGCAGCCGTTCTGGACTGAACATAGCGGTTACCGCTTTTGGATGCCAGGACCTTGCTGCCGCTCGCCACGGCCACAGCGAAACCGCCCCGACGCACCAGCAGGATACCCAGACCACGTTCCTGGCCTGCAAGAGCGGCAAGCCGTTCGATGTCAGTGGCGCCACGGCCTGGACGTCCATCGACCGGCCAGGGTGCCTTCAGGAGGGCAGAAGCCCCGTCAGCGGCGCGGAGGAGGATGCCGCCGTCGTCAGTCTCTTCAGTGAGTGGGCCATGGTTTCCGGCAAAGCGATCCACCCAACCCACCAGCCGTGATGCCGGCACGAGGGCCGTGCGGCTGGAGGCCCTCGGCGGCCGTTGTTGCGGGGCGGATGCGCGGCGGTCCACGTCGATGTCTCCTTTGTTGGAACTATGAGTAGCCTATCCATGTGGAAGATCTCTTTGGTGCCGGTGCAAACAACGACGACGAGTCGGAGGATCTGCCTGCCGGAGGGGGAGCCTCCGACGCCGCGTGGATGGCGTCCCAGCGGAGCCCGCTGGCAGTTCGGATGCGCCCCCGGACCTTGGATGACGTGGTGGGTCAACAGCACCTGTTGGGACACGGTTCCCCGCTTCGCCAGCTCGCCGCGGGCGCAGAAGCTGCCGGCCCGGCAGGGCCCAGTTCAGTCATTCTGTGGGGGCCTCCCGGAACCGGGAAAACGACGTTGGCACATGTCATCGCCCGCGGACCGGGGCGGAAGTTCGTGGAATTGTCTGCCATTACTGCCGGTGTGAAGGATGTTCGCCGGGTAATGGATGAGGCTTTGACCGCCCGGGACCTTTACAAGAAGACCACTGTCCTGTTCCTCGATGAAATCCACCGGTTCAACAAGGCGCAGCAGGACGCACTGTTGCCTGGCGTTGAAAACCGGTGGGTGGTCCTGGTGGCGGCCACCACGGAGAACCCGTCGTTCTCGGTGGTATCACCGCTGCTGTCCCGCTCGCTTCTGCTGACGCTGAAGCCACTGACGGATGACGACATTGCCGGTCTGTTGCAGCGGGCTGTTGCTGATGCCCGTGGCCTTGCCGGGCGTGTGGAACTCAGTCCCGGGGCTTTGGATCACTTGGTGCGGCTTTCCGGAGGTGACGCCAGAAGGGCCCTGACTGCCCTGGAAGCTGCGGCCGGCGTAGCGTTCGGAGACAGCAATGCCGTTTCAACCGTCGTCGAAGGGGAAGGCGAAACCGACGGGACCAACGTCACCGACGGGGGCAACGTCACTGACGACGGCGAGCCCGGACTTGCCGGGGACGGCGCCCCGGACGCTCCCGTACTCGTGGAACTGAGGCACACCGAGCGTGCCCTTGACGCCGCTGCTGTCCGTTATGACCGGGCCGGCGACCAGCACTACGACGTCGCCAGTGCGTTCATCAAGTCCATCAGGGGCTCGGACGTTGATGCCTCCCTTCACTATCTGGCGCGGATGCTGGAGGCGGGGGAGGACCCGAGGTTCGTGGCGCGGCGCATCATCATTTCCGCGGCGGAAGACATCGGCATGGCCGATCCCACCGCTTTGCAAACAGCTGTGGCAGCGGCACAGGCGGTCCAGTTGATAGGGATGCCGGAAGGCCGGATTGTCCTGGCCGAAGCTGTTGTCCACCTTGCCACCGCCCCCAAGTCCAATGCGGCGTACATGGGCTTGAACAAGGCGGTTGCCGACGTCCGTGCCGGTTTCGGCGGCGGCATCCCCATGCATCTGCGGGACGCGCACTATCCAGGTGCCAAGCAATTGGGACATGGCAAGAGCTACAAGTACGCCCATGATGAACCGCACGGGGTGGCGACCCAGCAGTACCCGCCGGATGACCTCGTGGGAAAGGACTACTACGAGCCAACCAACAACGGCGCCGAACGCGATATAGCTGCCAGGCTGGAACGGCTCCGGAAGATCATCCGGGGACAGTAGCGTGGTAGGATAGTTGCTTGTCTGGCATGACCCGACGCACAATCCCTTTGAAGATTCCTTCAATGGAGCTGTGCCGCGGGCCAGTAGCAAAAGGCAGCGGTTGGCCGATGCTCTCCCTGATGGAGGCCAGTAACACTGACACACCGCAGTAATTTGGAAGGACACAAGTGGCTAACAACACTCGTGCTCGCCGTACCGCACGCCTTTCGCGTGCACTCGGCATTGCTCTGACCCCCAAGGCCGCCAAGTACATGGAGCGCCGCCCGTACGGCCCCGGTGAGCACGGCCGTGCCCGCAAGAAGCAGGACTCCGACTACGCCGTACGTCTGCGCGAAAAGCAGCGTCTCCGCGCCCAGTACGGCATCCGCGAAGCCCAGATGACCCGTGCCTTCGAAGAAGCACGCCGCACCAAGGGCCTCACCGGTGAAAACCTGGTTGAGCTGCTCGAAATGCGGTTGGACGCCCTCGTACTGCGTGCAGGCTTCGCCCGCACCATCGCACAGGCCCGCCAGCTCGTTGTGCACCGCCACATCATGGTTGACGGCATCCGCGTGGACCGCCCGTCCTTCCGCGTTGGCGAAGGCCAGCTCATCCACGTTCACAGCCGCTCCGAGGTCATGGCTCCGTTCCAGGTCGCAGCTGCTGGTGCCCACGCCCTGAACAACGTGCCGGCATACCTGGACGTCAAGCTGGACGCCCTGCAGGCCCGCCTGGTTCGCCGCCCGAAGCGCTCCGAGGTCCCCGTGATCTGCGAAGAGCAGCTCGTCGTCGAATTCTACGCCCGCTAAATTCAAGCAGCGATTACAAAGAAAGCCCGTGGCACACGCCGCGGGCTTTCTTTGTAGGTAGGGTACTGACGTTTTTTCGATAGGGTACTGGGGAGGCCTTGGTCGAAGCCGGATACCGGCCGTGCCGGGCAGCGCAACAATCTAGGAGATGAATTTTATGTCTGGTGGCGACATCGCCGGCCTGATTGCGGCAGGAGTGTTCGCACTGCTGGTCCTGCTGTTGGCCGTGCCTATCCTGAAGCTCGGTGGCGTCTTTGACGAAGTGCGCACCACCATCCGATCCATCAGCGACGGGGCGACGCCCCTCATGGACGAAGTAACCGCAACGGTTTCCACTACCAACCAGCAACTGAAAAAAGTCGACGGCATCGCATCGAACGTGTCCGACGCATCGGCGAACATTTCCGCCCTGTCCTCGCTGGTGGCTGCGACTGTTGGTTCGCCGCTGATCAAGGTTGCAGCCTTCAGCTATGGTGTCCGTTCGGCCTTCGCGGGCCGTCGCGCTCCTTCCTCCGGCCGTCGCAGCCGCTGAACCAATTGGAGACCAGGAACACATGAAAAGAATCGTTTGGATGGGCATTGGGGTGGCGATTGGCATTATTGCCTTCCGCAAGGTCACCGAGGCCAAGGCCACTATCGGCCCGGATGGCTTGAACCGTGCAGTTGGGCGCCTTGCCGACGGCTTGTTCGAGTTCGCGGATGCGGTGCGCTCAGGCATGCATGAACGCGAAGAGGACTTGAGGTCCGCGCTGGGCATTCAGAGTGTGGATATCAACACCAGCCCCGCCCGGCGCTAGCGAACACGGTTCGCCCCAGAGCCCACAACAAGGCAGAATGGAAAGCTGCGGAACGGCAACAGCCGGTGCCGCGCACAACGTGTGCAGTGAATTGAGAAGGGTAAGTAATCAGCTAATGAAGTCGCAGGAGATCACCAAACGCTGGGTGGACTTTTTTGTCAGCAAGGGCCACACCGCCGTTCCCTCCGCGTCGCTCGTTTCCAGCGACCCGTCACTTCTCTTTACTGTGGCAGGCATGGTGCCGTTCATTCCTTACTTGACGGCCCGCGAAGAGCCTCCCTACACACGCGCCACGAGCGTCCAGAAGTGTATCCGCACCGGCGACATCGAGGAAGTCGGCAAGACGGCACGGCACGGCACGTTCTTCCAGATGTGCGGCAACTTCTCCTTCGGGGACTACTTCAAGGAAGATGCCATCAAGTTCGCTTTCGAGCTGCTCACCAAGAGCGTTGACGACGGCGGCTATGGGCTTCCTGCCGAACGCCTCTGGGTGACGGTCTACGAGGAAGACGACGAAGCCAAGGAACTGTGGCTCAAGAACACGGGCATTCCGGCAGAACGCATCCAGCGCATGGGCAAGTCGGATAATTACTGGCACACGGGCCAGCCCGGTCCCGCAGGCCCCTGCTCGGAGATCTACTACGACCGCGGTCCCGAGTACGGTATTGAAGGCGGCCCCATCGCCGACGAAACGCGCTACATCGAAATCTGGAACCTCGTGTTCATGCAGTACCAGATCGAGAACGTGCGTTCCAAGGTGGACTTCGACATCGTGGGCGAACTGCCGAACAAGAACATTGACACCGGCCTGGGCATGGAACGCCTCGCGATGATCCTCCAGGGCGTCGAGAACATGTATGAGACAGACCAGGTCCGTCCTGTCATTGACAAGGCTGCAGAGCTGTCCGGCCGTGAATACACCTCTGCCGAGTCAGCAGATGACCCCCACCACACTGACGACGTCCGGATGCGCGTTGTTGCCGACCACATCCGCTCGGCCCTGATGCTCATTGCTGACGGAGTAGCACCTTCGAACGAAGGCCGAGGCTATGTCCTGCGCCGGCTGATCCGCCGGGCCGTCCGTGCGATGCGCCTGCTCGGTGTCGAGAAGGCTTGCCTGCCGGACCTTCTTCCTGCTTCCCGTGACGCCATGAAGGGTGTCTACCCGGTAGTGGAGACGGACTTCGCGCGCATCAGCCGTATCGCTTACGCCGAGGAAAAGGCGTTCCTGCGCACCATTGCCTCGGGTACAGCCCGCCTGGAGGATGCGGTGGCCGAATCGAAGGCTGCAGGGGTTCCCTTGTCCGGCGCCGATGCTTTTGCGCTGCATGACACCTACGGTTTCCCCATTGACCTCACCTTGGAAATGGCTGAAGAAGCCGGCCTTAAGGTTGACGAAGCCGGCTTCCGCTCGCTCATGCTTGAACAGCGTCAGCGCGCACAGGCAGATGCCAAGGGCAAGAAGGGCGGCCACGCCGATCTCACCGCCTACCAGGAGATGCTTGGCCAGGGCGAGACTACGTTTACCGGCTACGACGAGCTTGAGGGCGAGTCCAAGGTCCGCGGCATCGTCAGCGGCGGTCGGCGCGTGGCGCACGCTTCCACGGGCGACGAAATCGAAGTGGTCCTCAATGAGACGCCGTTCTATGCAGAAGCCGGTGGACAGTCGGCCGATACCGGCCTGATCACCGGCGACGGATTCGTCGTCGAGGTCCTGGACGTCCAGCGCCCGGTAAAGGGTCTGAGCGTCCATAAGGCAATCGTCCGGGAAGGTGAGATCGCCACCGAAGCCCTGGTGCGCGCCGCCGTCGACCGTGAACGGCGCCACGCGGCCGAGCAGGCGCACACTGGTACGCACATTGTGCATGCCGCGCTGCACCAGATCCTGGGCCCGGAAGCTACCCAGCGCGGTTCCTACAACAAAGCCGGCTACCTCCGCTTCGACTTCGCCTGGGGTGAGGGCCTGAGCCCCGCCACGCGTTCGGAAATTGAAGAGGTTTCCAACATCGCCATCCGGAACAACTACCGGGTGGACACCAAGGTCATGGGCTTGGCAGAGGCCAAGGCCCTGGGCGCCATGGCCCTGTTCGGCGAGAACTACGGCAGTGAAGTACGCGTCGTGGAGATCGACGGCGCGTGGTCCCGCGAGCTTTGTGGTGGCACGCACGTGTCCAATACTTCCCTTATTGGCAGCCTTTCCCTGTTGGGTGAGCAGTCGGTTGGTTCCGGAAACCGTCGTGTGGAGGCCTTCGTGGGCTTGGACGCTTTCCGCCACCTGGCGGCCGAGCGGGCACTCGTTACGGAACTCACGGAACTGTTGAAGGTTCCCTCCGGCCAGCTCGCGGACCGCATCTCCAGCACCTTGAACAAGTTGAAGGCAACAGAGAAGGAACTCGACCGCCTTCGCAAGGAGCAGCTGGCTGCAGCGGCCGCCAACCTGGTGGGTACCGCCAAGGACGCCGCGGGTGTGCGGGTTGTAGCCCACGACGCCGGCCAGGTGGGTGGCGCAGACGATCTCCGGAACCTTGCCCTGGACCTCCGCAGCCGTTTGGGCTCCGAAGCCGCCACTGTGGCCGTAGCCGGTGTCAGCAACGACCGGCCCGTCATTTTGATCGCCACGAATGAGGCTGCCCGTGAAGCCGGTGTGAAGGCCGGAGCTTTGGTGCGCCTTGCCGCGGGAATCCTCGGTGGTGGCGGCGGCGGCAAGGACGATGTCGCCCAAGGCGGCGGCACCGACGCTGGGAAGGTCTCTGAGGCCCTCACAGCGGTGGTGGATGCGATAGCCAAGCGCTAACGGTGAATTCCAGTACGAACAGCGGCGTCTACCCCCAAGGCATCAAGCTGGGGGTAGACGTCGGCACCGTCAGGGTTGGGCTGGCCATTTGCGACCCCGACGAAATCCTGGCCACGCCTTTCAAGACAGTGGGCCGCGACGCCAAAAAGAACTCCGATGTTCGCGTGGTGGTTAAACAGGCTATGGAAATGCGGGCCGTGCAGATTTTCGTGGGCCTTCCAAAGACCATGAAGGGGGAGGAACGAAGCTCCGCGCAGATGGCAACGGAGTACGCCGAACTGCTTGCGGGCGAGCTCGCCCGAACCGGTTTGGACGTTCCCGTGAACCTCGTGGATGAGCGTCTTTCCACTGTTACGGCGCACCGCAACCTGCACGAAGCTGGCATGAGCAGCAAGAACCACCGTAAAGTGGTTGATCAGGTTGCCGCTGCTGGAATACTTCAGCACGCGATCGACATGCAAAAAGCCAGAGGAACGGACGTTGGCCGCCGCGTAAATGCACCGGGGCCGTCCGATACATCCAGCAGTGCCCCAACGCTGCAGGCTTCCTCCGGCCCTGAACCAGATTCTTCTACGAGGGGACTGCAACTGTGAGCCCGGTCAACAACGACCCCTCCAGCGGAACCGCCGGCGGCGGCATGCCGCTGACCCGCAAGGAACTGCGGGCGCGGGAACGATTCCTCGCCACCCAGAACCAGAACGTCGTACCCGTTCCCGAAGCGACGCCGGGGGAAGCAGCGCCTTCGGCTGATGTCGAGCCTGAACTGCCCCGCCCGATCCCCGCGGTTCCCAAGCCAACTGCTGTGCCTGAAGCCCCTGCGCCTGAACCGGTTGCGCCTGAGCCTTCCGCGCCCCAACCGGCTGCGTCTGAAACCCCGGCCCCGGAACCTGTGCGGGCTGCTTCTCCGGAGGTCCCGCCAATTCCGGAGGCGTTGCCGACGGTTGCTCCTGCCGAACATGTGGAGCCCGTGCTTTCGGAAGAGGAGCACCATGACGATGCCCTTCCGGTCCCGGCTGTTGCACATGTCTATGCCGGTCATGCCAATGAGGCCCACGACACCTACGGCGTCCACGAAGGCTCGGTCCACGTGGATGATCATGCGTTTGAAGAGCATGCGCCCCAGTACCATTACGAAGCCCACGAAGGGCACATGGAGCTTCACGACGAGCTTCATGACGAGCACCACCACCTCATCGCTCCGGTAGAAGTTACGGCGGCGTCCAAGGCCGCGGCCAAGAAGGCGCGGCGTCGCCGTCGGGTCCTTGCCTTGCTGATCACGCTGGGAGTCTTTGTTGCCGCCATCGCGATCGGGGCACAATTCCTCAAGCCCCTCCTTGGCATGGACAAAGTCACTGATTACCCCGGTCCCGGGACGGGCTCCGTCAGCATTACGGTCCCGGAAGGGGCCGGCCCCAAGGCTGTGGCAACCGCGCTGGTGGAAAACCACGTCGTGGCGGACGCCGATTCCTTCGTCAAGGAGTTCGTGACCGAGGGCGGCGAGCTCTCGCCGGGGGAATTCACCTTCCGTACCGAGATGAAAAACTCCGACGCCGTTGCCGTCCTCGTCAACAAGGACGCTTCCAAGGTGATCTACTTCGCCCTGAGTGCAGGTCTGAGGATCAACGAGTCGCTGGAGGCTATCTCCAAGGGCTCCGGCATCCCCATGGCACAGCTGAATGGCTTCAACCAGGCGCCCGGACAGTTCGGGGTGCCTGCGAAGGCCAAAAACCTGGAGGGCTTCCTCGCTCCCGGAGAGTATCGCTTCCCGCTGGGAACATCGGGTAAGGACATCATCCAGAAGTTGGTCTCCAGCACCCTTGATGAGCTCAAGGCCCAAGGAATTACGGATCCGGCCAAGCAGTACGACACCGTAACCATCGCCAGCATCGTCCAGGCGGAGGGCGGCCAGGCCGACTATGGGAACGTCGCTGGTGCGATCTACAACAGGCTCAAACCGAACAACACCGAGACCAACGGCCTTATCCAGTCCGACGCCACGGTGACTTATGGCCTGGGCAAGAAGTCCTTCCACCTCACGGACGAAGAGAAGGCCGATAAGTCCAACACCTACAACACGTACGCCAACCCAGGGCTGCCCGCCGGTCCGATCGGTTCTCCGGGCAAGACGGCGATCGACGCCGCAGCAAAGCCGACGCAGAACGATTACCTGTACTGGGTCACCATCAACCTGGACACCAAGGAGACCAAGTTCTCCAAGACGCTGGCCGAACACAGCAGGTACGTTGAGCAATACAACGCATGGTGCCAGGCCAACGCCGGACGGTGCGTGTGAGTCGTCGCGCCGCTGTCCTCGGGCACCCGATCTCACATTCGAAATCCCCGGCGATGCACACTGCCGCCTATGCCAAGCTCGGCGTGGACATCGAATACTCGGCAATCGACCTGACGGTCGATAGGCTTCCGGCCTTCATGGATTCCCTCCGCGGGGACCAATCATGGTGCGGGCTGTCGGTAACCATGCCCTTGAAGTCGGCCATGGTCAGGGAAGTTGACGAGGTCCGGGGCGCTGGCGCCCAGTTAGGCGTTATCAACACTGTGGCCTTTGAGTACGACGGCGGTTCGGCTCGCCGCATCGGTTACAACACGGATGTAGTGGGCATCGTGGAAGCAGTGCGTTACGCGGGAATCTCTTCGGCACCGCATGCTGCTGTCCTCGGCGGCGGAGGAACCTCCGCGGCTGCCATTGCTGCCGTACACGAGCTCGGGACCGGGCATGTGGACGTTTTCGTCCGTGATGCCACGCGCGCCGTCGACGCCCAGGCCGCTGCGTCCGCCGTCGGAATTTCCCTGCGGCTCCGCCCCCTCAGTGAGGCGGCCACTGCCGTGGCCGGGTCCGGGCTGGTCATCTCCACCTTTCCACCGCGCGCGGCCGATGCGCTTGCGGAAGAGCTCGCTGCCCTGCCAGGAACAGGGGCAGGGGTTTTGCTGGACGTCGCTTATGACCCGTGGCCAAGCCGCCTCGCCGAGGTTTGGCACGGCCATGGGGGAGCGGTGGTTCCCGGGCTTGAAATGCTGATGTACCAAGCGGCGGAGCAGATCCGGCAGTTCAGTGGCTGTGACGTTGACGCCTCCGTCATAGATGTGATGTGCGACTCAGTTGGGCTTCCCCGGCGAGTGTTCTAGAGGCCTTACATGGCAGGATTGGTTATATGTTGCGTTGGTTGACTGCCGGTGAATCCCATGGTCCGGCTCTGATCGGAATTGTTGAAGGCGTGCCCGCCGGTGTTGAACTCACCAGCGGGCAAATCCGTGATGCTTTGGCGCGTCGTCGCCTGGGCTATGGACGTGGCGCCCGCATGAAGTTTGAGCAGGATGAAGTCACGATCCTCGGTGGCGTGCGCCACGGCATCACCCAGGGTGGTCCGGTCGCCATTCAGGTGGGCAACACCGAATGGCCAAAGTGGGAGCAGATTATGTCTGCTGATCCGGTGGACCCTGAAGTCCTTGCCGACCAAGCCCGCAACGCACCTCTGACGCGCCCGCGTCCGGGGCACGCCGATTTCACCGGGATGCAGAAGTACGGCTTTGATGAAGCCCGTCCGGTCCTTGAGCGCGCAAGTGCGCGTGAAACCGCCACCCGTGTTGCTCTTGGTACCGTTGCCGCCCAGTTCCTTAAGCAACTGGGCGTGGAATTGGTAAGCCACACCGTTTCCATCGCCAGCGTCACCGTACCCGAGGGCAAGGCGTTGCCCCTGCCTAAGGACGTCATCGCCCTTGATGCAGATCCGCTGCGCTGCTTCGACCGCGAAACATCCGATGCAATGGTCGCCGAGGTGGATGCCGCCCACAAGGAAGGGGAAACCCTTGGCGGCGTGGTTGAGGTCCTTGCCTACGGGCTTCCCCCTGGATTGGGCAGTTACGTCCATTGGGACCGCCGCCTTGATTCCCGCCTGGCCGCTGCGCTGATGGGTATCCAGGCCATCAAGGGCGTGGAGGTCGGCGACGGTTTCCTCACCGCTGCCCGCCGTGGTTCTGCAGCGCACGACGAAATCCTCAAGGATGAGAACGGCAGAATTATTCGTCAGACCAACCGTGCCGGCGGCATTGAGGGTGGAATGAGCATCGGCGAAGTTCTGCGCGTCCGCGCCGCCATGAAGCCTATTGCTACTGTTCCCCGCGCGTTGCGCACCATTGATGTCAGCACCGGGGAACCCGCCAAGGCGCACCACCAGCGTTCGGACGTTTGTGCAGTTCCGGCAGCGGGCGTTGTGGCCGAGGCCATGGTTGCCCTCGTCCTCGCAGAAGCCATTGCCGAGAAATTCGGAGGTGACTCTGTTGCCGAGACCACGCGTAACCTGCAGAGCTACCTGGACAACATTCCGGCAACCCTGGACTCGGTCGGCCGGTAGTGGGCCGCACTACCCAGGACGGCTGCGCTGGCCGTCCCGTTGTCCTGGTGGGTCCCATGGCAGTTGGCAAGTCTGCGATCGGCCAGCAACTGGCGCAGCAACTCGGCGTTCCCTTCGTGGACACCGACGCCGTGGTGGTCGCGGCGCACGGCAGCATCGCTGACATTTTCGCTGGTCGGGGAGAACACGCGTTCCGGGAAATCGAAGCCCGGGCAGTGGCGAAGGCCATCGAGGCCGCCAAGGAACAACCAGCGGTGATTTCGCTGGGTGGTGGAGCGGTCCTGGACTCGGGAACCCAGCAATTGCTGGGGGAGTGCACCGTGGTTTACCTGGAATGCGACGCCTCGACTGTTGCTGACCGGATCGCGCGAAACACCGGAAGGCCTTTGCTGCAGGGCGACGCAATGTCCCGTTGGGAAGCTTTGTTTGCCACCAGGCGTCCAGTGTATGAGCGCCTGGCAGACATTGTCCTGGACGTCCGTTCGGGATCCGTGGCTGAAATCGGCCTCCGGTTGGAGGAACGGCTGCGCCAGCATGCAGCCTTGAAAGAGGAAGTTGAAAAGTGAGCAACGAAGCAACTGTCATCAAGGTGACCGGCCAATCAACCACGGAGAACTACGACGTCATCGTGGGCCGTGGACTCCTGCAATCCCTTCCCGCCAAGCTTGGCGAGCGGGTTCGACGCGTGCTTGTCATTCACCCACGTGCCCTTCGCCTGACCGGGGACACCGTCCGCGATGAGCTCGAAGCTGCCGGCTTCACCGCGCTGACGGCCGAGATCCCGGATGCCGAAGAAGGCAAGCACATACAGGTTGCCGCTTTCTGCTGGCAGGTGCTGGGGCAGAACGACTTCACGCGCTCGGACGCCATTGTTGCCGTCGGTGGCGGGGCCGTGACCGACCTCGCCGGATTCGTTGCCGCTACCTGGCTTCGCGGAGTCAAAGTCATCCACATGCCCACCAGCTTGTTGGGCATGGTGGATGCCTCAGTTGGCGGCAAAACAGGTATCAACACTGCCGAAGGCAAGAACCTGGTGGGATCGTTCCATCCTCCGGCGGCTGTACTGGCGGATCTGGATACGCTCAAGACTTTGCCCAGGAATGAGCTGATTTCCGGAATGGCAGAGGTCATCAAGTGCGGCTTTATCGCCGATCCCGCGATCCTTGACCTCGTGGAAAAGAACACGGACGCCGTGATGGATCCGGAGTCGGATGTTGTCCGTGAACTCATCGAACGCGCCATTGCGGTCAAAGCCAACGTCGTCTCCCAGGACCTCAAGGAATCCGGGCTGCGCGAAATCCTGAACTACGGACACACCCTGGGCCATGCCATTGAACTCGTGGAACGGTACTCCTGGCGCCATGGTGCGGCCGTTTCGGTAGGCATGATGTTCGCTGCTGAACTGGCCCGAAGCGTTGGACGACTCTCCGACGCCGACGCCGACCGGCACCGCACCATCCTTGAGAGCCTTGGTTTGCCCATCACCTACCGCAAGGACCGTTGGCAAGGCCTGCTGGATGGCATGCGCCGGGATAAGAAGTCACGTGGCGACCTCCTGCGCTTTGTTGTCCTGGATGGCGTAGCCAAGCCCGGCATTCTGGACGTCCCCGATACGTCCCTGTTGTTTGCTGCCTACCAGGAGATTGCTTCATGATGACCACCCTCAGGGAAGGCGTCAGCGATTGGCCAACCGCAGGATTCCCGGGCGTCCGCACGAACCCGGACACCTTGCTGCCCGTCATCGTCAACGAAGACGCACTGGAATCTGCGCTGGCCGCTTCGGAAGATCCTGCCGACCGCATCATGGCGCTGCTGCTGGAAAACCAGCCAAAGGAAGCGGCGGAATTGCTCGCCGAAGCCCGCTACAAGGACCCGGAATCCTTCCGGTTGCGGATTTTTGAAGCTGAAGTCCACCGGGCCACCAACCGCCTGGACCGTGCCATCCAACTGTTCCGCCAACTGCTGCAGGAAGTCCAGGGCACATCCAAGGAAGCGATCGTCCACCAGTATTTGGGCAGGGCATATTTTGTGAGCGGAAATGCGCTGGCAGCGTCCGAAGAGTTCGCCAAGGCACTGGACCTGAGGGTTGCCAAGGCCGCCGATGCCGCGTTGATTTACTCCTCCGCGGTGGCACTCCAACGGGCCAGGGACGTGCTGGAACTCGCATCCTGATCCAGGCTGGAACCACCCGAAGCCAAGCCACTTCCCATTTGCCGGTAGAATGGTTCTTGGATTTTTGATAAATACGCGCTGGCACGCCTTTTGGCATGCTGGCTGGCATACCCGGCTGGAAGCTAGAAACCGTAGCTAGAACCAGTGAGAGAAACCAGAGGATACGAGTGGCAACCACAAACGACATCAAGAACGGAACCGTACTGAAGCTCGAGGGCCAGCTCTGGAACATCATTGAGTTCCAGCACGTCAAGCCGGGCAAGGGTGGCGCTTTCGTTCGCACCAAGATGCGCAACGTCATGTCCGGCAAGGTGGTTGACAAGACCTTCAACGCCGGCCTGAAGATCGAGACCGCTACGGTTGACCGCCGTGACTACCAGTACCTGTACCAGGATGGCGAAGACTTCGTCTTCATGGACACCCAGGACTACGACCAAATCACCGTTTCCGGTGCTACGGTCGGCGACGCCACAAACTTCATGCTCGAGAACCAGATGGTGAACATCGCCATCCACGAAGGCACGCCGCTGTACATCGAGCTGCCGCCGAGCGTCGTTCTCGAAATCACCTACACCGAGCCCGGCCTCCAGGGCGATCGCTCTTCGGCGGGCACCAAGCCGGCAACCGTGGAAACCGGCTACGAAATCCAGGTTCCGCTGTTTGTGGAGCAGGGCACCAAAGTCAAGGTTGACACCCGCGACGGCAGCTACCTGGGCCGGGTCAACGACTAGTGAGCGCACGCGGTAAAGCCCGTAGCAGGGCACTTGAAGTACTTTTCGAGGCGGAGCAGCGTTCCGTTTCGGCTTTTGACGCGCTCAAGGCGCGTCGGGAGAAAACGGATCTCGTCATTAACCCCTACACGATGGAAATCGTTGAGGGTGTCGTCTCCATGCAGCCGACTATCGACGAGTTCCTGCAGACCTATGCCCAGGGCTGGACGCTTGAGCGGATGCCTTCGGTAGACCGCATCATCCTCCGCATTGGTGCCTGGGAACTCCTCTACAACGACGAAGTCCCGGACGGAGTGGCAGTCAGCGAAGCTGTGGCCCTCGCCAAGACGATGTCCACGGACGAATCACCGGCCTTCATCAACGGCTTGCTTGGCCGGCTCCAGAAGCTCAAGCCGTCACTGCTCGCCTAGGCGTCGCTGCAGCTTGTTCAGAAAGAGGACCCGCGTCCACAGGAAACTGTGGGGCGGGTCCTCTTCTTTGAGCGGGTCAATTCTTAGAGCGGGTAAATTCTTTGGGGCGGGTCAGTTCAGCACTGCCGCCCGGAGCGCCGGAATCCCGCGAAGATGCTCAAGTTCGTCCCGCTGATGAACGGGCACGTCACGGCCGCTGAGGATGCGTTGGCGCGTGAACGCCAAGGCCGTGGCGCCCTTGATGAACGCCCGCATCTGCGCGGCACGACCACGCGAGGCTGCCCAGCGAACCGCCTGCCGCCTTCCTTGGGAGGTCGCCAGCATTTCAACTTCGGCCGGGGTGAACCATCCGGCCCTGGCATATTCGAGAAGCCGCTGCCGCGTGAGTTTGCCTTCGGCAATGCGCAGGAAAATGATGCCCAGGGCCGCGACCAGGAAGATCGGCACCTGCACCACGAAGTAGTCCAGCAGGAAGTCCTGGCCCATGCTGTTCCACCGGTTATGCAGGAACATGGCCGGCAGGAGTCCGATGGCGAAGGCGAGTACTGCATAGCCGGAATGCCATCGACGGGCGGCGAATCCCATAATCAGGCCGGTTGTCCCCGTGAAAATGGCGTGGGCGAAGGGTGACATGACCCCGCGAAGGATGAAGATCCGGACAAGGTCCGTGCCGGGCTCCGATGAGGAGGCGATCTCACGGCCGAAGTAGAGGATGTTCTCGGTGAAGGCAAAGCCGGCCGCGATGGTAAAAGTAAAGACCACACCATCCACGGGACCATCGAAATACTTCCGGGCTCCAAGGATCAGAAGCAACAGGCCAAGCGATTTGGTGAATTCCTCCACGATGGGAGCCTGGACCGTGGCCATGAAATAAGTGAATGCTTCTTCGCTGGTGGTGGGAGCTGCCAAGGCGAAGAGGGGCTGGATCAACAATGTTCCGGCGATTGAGACTGCGGCTCCCCATGTGAAAGCGAACCAGAGCAGCCTGTTTGGTTCGGGCTCCCAACGGTCAATGAGCCGCACGGTCAGCAGTACCACCGACAACGGGATCAGGGAGGCGATGAACCCGATCACGAAGCCTGCGATTCCTGTATTGCCCAGAAGGAAGGGAACCACCAGGAGAAGGCTGCCGAAGACCAATATGGCGCCCGCCAGGAGCAGGGGGAGTGTACCCGGCGACCGGCGTGCCCGGGGTGCCGGTGGAGCCGGCCAGGCCTGCTGGGGAAGGCTGCCGGGGTTGCCGGGCGCTGGTTGGTAGTTTCCGGGCTGTACGTGTCCGATCCATGTGGGATTGGCTCCCGGTTCCAGATAGGGCCGCGGGTAGGGTTGATGCCCGCCAGGGTGCCCAGGATGGTCGCTGCTCATGGCTTAGAGCCTATTGCAACGGGCCGGATGTGAGCTTTAACTCACGCCTCGTCTGCGGCCCGGTGAGGCGGCCGGTTTTCGCTGTGGTAGTTTTGAAAGGCAAATATTCCTTTTTTAATTCCGTCCCGTGAGGCGGGGAAAGGGGAGACGAGCGAATGACTGAAGTCACTTCAGCGCAGGTACCGTCGCGGGTTGTTCTCAACCAAGCGGACATTGATCGCGCGCTGACTCGTATCGCCCATGAGATCCTCGAAGCCAACAAGGGTTCCCAGGATCTGGTTCTCTTGGGCATTCCCAGCCGCGGTTATCCCTTGGCCGTGCGGCTCGCCAACAAAATCGCTGCGGCTGACCCCGGCGTCAACGCGGAAACGATCGTCGGGCAACTGGACGTCACCATGTTCCGTGACGATCTTTCACACCAGCCCACCAGGCCGCCCCACCACACACGCCTGCCACTGTCCGGTATCGACAACAAAGTTGTTGTCCTCATTGACGACGTCCTGTATTCCGGCCGCACCATCAGGGCAGCACTTGATGCCCTGGTGGACCTTGGCCGTCCCAGGATTGTCCGCCTGGCAGTCCTGGTAGACAGGGGCCATCGTGAGCTTCCCATCCGCGCCGACCATGTAGGCAAGAACCTGCCCACTTCTTCCGCAGAAAAGGTCCGCGTCCACCTCGAGGAAATCGACTCGGTGGACGGCGTTCCAGTCAATGAAGTAGTAATCGAGGCGGGCAAGTGAAGCACCTCCTCTCCACTGAGAACCTCAGCGCTGTGGACGCCATCCGCGTTCTGGACACCGCCGAAGAAATGTCGGCCGTGGGCGACCGCGAGGTCAAGAAGCTCCCTGCCCTCCGTGGCCGCACGGTAGTGAACCTCTTCTTCGAGGACTCCACCCGTACCCGGATCTCCTTCGAAGCCGCAGCAAAGCGGCTTTCAGCCGATGTCATCAACTTCGCGGCCAAGGGTTCCTCCGTGTCCAAGGGCGAGTCCCTCAAAGACACAGCCCAGACCCTGGCCGCCATGGGCGCGGATGCGGTGGTCATCCGTCATTGGGCTTCCGGCGCTCCGCACCGGCTTGCTGCAACGGACTGGATCGACGCCGCAGTGATCAACGCAGGCGATGGCACCCACGAACACCCCACGCAGGCGCTGTTGGACGCGTTCACCATGCGCCGGCACTGGTCCCGGCTCAACAGGACGAAATCCACCGGGGCGGACCTTCGAGGCATGCGTGTCGCGATCGTCGGAGATGTCCTGCATTCCCGCGTGGCCCGGTCGAACGTCTGGTTGTTGCGCACCCTGGGTGCCGAGGTCACGTTGGTTGCGCCACCCACACTGCTGCCGATCGGCGTCGAGCACTGGCCCTGCAAGGTCAGCTACAACCTGGACGAAACGCTCGAAGCGGGCGTCGACGCGATGATGATGCTGCGCGTCCAGGGTGAGCGCATGCATGCCTCGTTCTTCCCCTCGACCCGTGAGTACTCACGGCGCTGGGGTTTCGACGATGCCCGGCTTCGGGCACTGGATGATCTTGGCATGAAAGACACCATCATCATGCACCCCGGCCCCATGAACCGTGGCCTGGAAATTTCCTCGGCCGCCGCCGATTCGCCCCGCTCAACAGTGCTTGCACAGGTGCGGAACGGTGTTTCAGTGCGCATGGCCGCCCTTTACCTGCTGCTCTCCGGGGATTCCCGCGAAGCAGCTACCGCAACGGCAGCGACCACCCATGCCGTAAGCCAGTCCACCAAGGAGAGCAACTGATGGCCGAGAACACGTACCTGATCCGCGGGGCCGCCATTCTCGGCGGCGAAGCTGAAGACCTGCTGATCCGCGATGGCGTGATCGCAGCCAGGGGCAAGGATCTCCACGACGACGACGCCACAGTGATCGACGGCAAGGGCCTCATTGCCCTGCCTGGCATGGTGGACGTCCACACGCACCTGCGCGAACCCGGCCGCGAAGATGCTGAAACGGTCGAGACCGGCACTCGTGCCGCAGCCCTGGGTGGCTTCACGGCCGTCCACGCCATGGCCAACAGCAACCCCGTTGCTGACACGGCAGGCGTCGTCGAACAGGTCCACAGCCTCGGCCGCGCGTCGGGCTGGGTGGACGTACGACCCGTTGGCGCTGTCACGGTGGGCCTGGCCGGTGAACAACTTGCGGAACTGGGTGCCATGGCGGATTCCCGCGCCCAGGTGCGGATGTTCTCCGACGACGGCATCTGCGTGCACGATCCCGTGCTGATGCGCCGCGCGCTGGAGTACGTCAAAGCGTTCGACGGCGTGGTGGCCCAGCACGCGCAGGAACCCCGCCTTACCGCCGGGGCACAGATGAACGAAGGCGCCGTCTCGGCGGTGCTGGGTCTTGCCGGTTGGCCTGCGGTGGCAGAGGAAAGCATCATCGCCCGCGACGTCCTGCTCGCGCAGCATGTGGGTTCCCGCCTCCACGTCTGCCACGTCTCCACCGCCGGATCCGTTGAAATCGTCCGCTGGGCCAAAGCCCGGGGGATCAACGTCACAGCCGAGGTCACGCCCCACCACCTGCTCCTCACTGACGAACTGGTCCGCAGCTACGATCCCGTGTATAAGGTCAACCCGCCGCTGCGTACGGATGCCGACGTCCAGGCGCTCCGCGAAGGCCTCGCCGACGGCACGATCGACGTTGTGGGCACGGACCACGCACCGCACCCCAGCGAGCACAAGGAATGCGAGTGGGCGCAGGCGGCCATGGGCATGACCGGCCTGGAAACGGCACTGTCCGTGGTTCAGGAAACCATGATCGAAACCGGACTCATGACGTGGGCAGACTTCGCCCGGGTCACCTCCTTCACCCCGGCAGTTATTGGCCGCGTAGCGGACCAGGGCCGGCCGTTGGAGGAAGGCGAGCCCGCCAACGTCATCCTGGTGGACCCGGCTGCGCGCTGGACGGTTGACCCCCATAAAATGGCCACCATGGGCCGCAATTCACCGTTCAAGGGCAAAGAGCTGCCCGGATCCGTGGTCGCAACCTTCTTCAAGGGCCACCCCACGGTTCTCAACGGCAAGCTCAACACTCCGTACAGGTACGCCGGAAACTACCCAACCCCGGATGCCGCCGGGGCAGTCAGCGGTAGCTGATGAACAACCAGACACTCACCGTGCTCATCACGGTGCCGCTGATCATCCTCGTCCTGGTGATGATCTGGCTGGGGTGGCGGAACCGGCTCAGGCGGCAAGCCGACGTCGAACGCCTCCCCGAGGTGCCGCAGCAGCTGACACCGGCCACGGCGGTAGCGGAGGGCCAGTACGTTGCCACTACCACCGCAGGTGACTGGCTGGACCGGATCGCAGTGCAGGGCCTTGGCGTCCGCACCAACGCGGAACTGAGCGTCCATGCTGAAGGCATCCTGTTCGACCGCCCAGGCGCCGCCCCGGTATTCATCCCACGCTCCGCAGTGGCTGACAGCCGCCAAGCCGCCGGCATGGCCGGGAAGTTCGTCGAAAAAGACGGACTCCTGGTTATCAGTTGGAAGCTGGGCGGCAAGGAACTGGATACCGGGTTCCGGACCAGGCATGCAGCCGACAAAGAGCTCCTCCTCGAAGCCATCCAAGAATTGATCTCCGCAGCCCCTCAGGCAGATGCCGATAGTGGAAAGTAATAAAGTGACGGACAGTAAAGCAGCCACCACACCCACCCCCTCAGCAGCAGTACTGGTGCTCGAAGACGGCCGCATGTTCCGCGGCCGTAGCTACGGCGCCCAGGGAACGGCCCTCGGTGAGGCCGTCTTCGCCACCGGAATGACCGGCTACCAGGAGACCATCACCGATCCCTCCTACGCCCGCCAGCTCGTGGTGCAGACTGCACCCCACATCGGCAACACGGGCGTCAACAGCGAAGACGCTGAGTCCCGCCGCATCTGGGTGGCCGGCTACATTGTGCGCGATGCCGCCCGCCGCCCCTCCAACTGGCGCTCGGAACGCAGCCTCGATGATGAACTCCTCGAGCAAGGCATCGTGGGCATCCAGGGCGTCGATACGCGTGCCATCACCCGCCACCTCCGCGAGCACAAGACCATGCGCGCAGGCATCTTCTCGGGTGAGGCCGCACAGGCATCGGACAAGGAGCTCCTGAACGCCGTGCTGGCAAGCGCCCCCATGGAAGGCGCAGCGCTGGCTGAAGAGGTCTCCATTGACGAGGCTTACGTCGTGGAACCCAAGGACCACGGCTGGGAAGGCGAGCCCAGGTTCTCCATTGCCGCCGTCGACCTCGGCATCAAGGCCATGACCCCGGTCCGCTTCGCCGAACGCGGCGTGCGCGTGCATGTCCTTCCGGCGACGTCCACCCTGGAAGACGTCAACGCGGTCAACCCGGACGGCTTCTTCATGTCCAACGGACCTGGCGACCCCGCCACGGCGGACCACCAGGTTTCCTTGCTGCGCTCGGTGCTGGACGAGAAACTCCCGTACTTCGGCATCTGCTTCGGCAACCAGATCCTGGGACGCGCCCTGGGCTTCGGCACCTACAAGCTCCGGTACGGCCACCGTGGCATCAACCAGCCGGTGATGGACCGCCGTACCGGAAAGGTTGAAATCACCTCGCAGAACCACGGCTTCGCCGTTGACGCGCCGTTGAACGGTGCCACTGTGGCACCGGAAGAGCGCTTCGGCCGCGTCGAAGTCAGCCACGTCTCCTTGAATGACGATGTCGTTGAAGGCCTTGCCTGCCTGGACATCCCGGCGTTCTCGGTCCAGTACCACCCTGAAGCCGCGGCTGGCCCGCACGATGCTGCCTACCTGTTCGACCGCTTTATCGACCTCATGGCCGATACCAAGTCCAAGGCCACAGACGCCAACTCCACCGAATCCAAGACTGAGGACAAGAAGTAATGCCAAAGCGTACAGATCTCAAGAGCGTCCTTGTCATCGGTTCCGGCCCCATCGTCATCGGCCAGGCAGCCGAGTTCGACTACTCCGGGACCCAGGCTCTCCGCGTCCTCAAGGAGGAAGGCCTCCGGGTCATCCTCGTAAACTCCAACCCCGCCACGATCATGACGGATCCCGAGTTCGCCGACGCCACTTACGTCGAGCCCATCACGCCCGAGGTTGTTGAGAAGATCATCGCCAAGGAGCGTCCGGACGCCATCCTGCCCACCCTGGGTGGCCAGACGGCCCTGAATACTGCCATCGCGTTGGACAAGAACGGTGTGCTGGAGAAGTACAACGTGGAACTCATTGGCGCAAACATTGCAGCCATTGAGCTCGGGGAAGACCGCGAGAAGTTCAAGGGCGTTGTTGAGCGTTGTGGCGCGGAGTCCGCACGCAGCCACATCATCCACACCATGGAAGAGGCCTTCGCTGCTGCTGAGGACCTCGGCTATCCCATGGTGGTCCGGCCGTCCTTCACCATGGGCGGTTTGGGCTCAGGCCTGGCTTACAACGAGGACGACCTCCGCCGCATCGTCGGCCAGGGCCTCCAGTACAGCCCTACCACGGAGGTCCTGCTCGAAGAGAGCATTCTCGGTTGGAAGGAATACGAGCTTGAGATGATGCGCGACAAGAACGACAACGTCGTTGTTGTTTGCTCCATCGAAAACTTCGATCCCGTGGGCGTCCACACAGGTGACTCCATCACGGTTGCGCCGGCACTGACCCTCACGGACCGCGAGTACCAAAAGCTTCGGGACGTCTCCATCGCCGTTATCCGCGAAGTGGGCGTTGACACCGGTGGCTGCAACATCCAGTTCGCTATCGACCCCGCCACTGGCCGCGTAGTGGTTATCGAGATGAACCCGCGCGTATCCCGTTCCTCCGCGTTGGCTTCCAAGGCAACCGGCTTCGCCATTGCCAAGATCGCCACCAAGCTCTCCCTTGGTTACACCCTGGATGAGATCCCGAACGACATCACGCAGAAGACGCCGGCGTCGTTCGAGCCCACCTTGGACTACGTTGTGGTCAAGGTTCCGCGTTTCGCTTTCGAGAAGTTCCCGGCAGCCGACAACACGCTGACCACCACCATGAAGTCTGTTGGCGAAGCCATGGCCATGGGCCGCAACTTCACCGAAGCCCTGCAGAAGGCCCTTCGCTCACTGGAGCAGAAGGGCTCGCAGCTGGACTTCAGCTCCGTGCCGGAGTATGAGGTTGCCGAGCTCATCGAGAAGGCCAAGCGTCCTACGACGGACCGCCTGCACCAGGTGCAGCGCGCCCTGCTGGGTGGCGCCACGGTGGAGGACCTCTTCGAAGCCACCAAGATCGATCCTTGGTTCCTGGACCAGCTGCAGCTCCTGAACGAGACCGCGCAGGAGATCCGAAAGGCCGGCGTCCTCACAGAGGAAATGCTGCGCAACGCCAAGCGCCACGGCTTCTCCGATGAGCAGATCGGTGCGTTGACGCACAACAATGAGGCAGTGGTCCGCGGCGTCCGCCAGGCCTTGGGTATTCGTCCGGTCTACAAGACGGTGGACACCTGTGCCGCTGAGTTTGCCGCATACACCCCGTACCACTACTCGTCCTACGACGAAGAAGATGAAGTGGGCCTGCACGCCAAGCCCTCCGTCATCATCCTTGGCTCAGGGCCCAACCGCATTGGCCAGGGCATTGAGTTCGACTACTCCTGCGTCCACGCCTCCATGGCGCTGCGCAAGGCCGGCTACGAGACCGTCATGGTCAACTGCAACCCCGAGACTGTCTCCACGGACTACGACGTCTCCACGCGCCTCTACTTCGAGCCGCTGACCCTTGAGGACGTCCTCGAGGTCATCGCCGCTGAGGAGCGCACCGGTGGCGTCATGGGTGTCTTCGTCCAGCTCGGTGGCCAGACACCCCTGAAGCTCGCACAGCAGCTTGCCGACGCCGGCGTGCCCATCCTGGGCACCTCGCCTGAGGCAATTGACCTCGCAGAGCACCGGGGCGCCTTCGCCCGCGTCCTGGACGAGGCCGGCCTGACCTCCCCGAAGAACGGAACCGCCGTTTCCTTCGAGGATGCCAAGAAGATCGCCGACGAGATCGGCTATCCCGTGCTCGTCCGTCCGTCCTATGTCCTGGGCGGTCGCGGCATGGAAATCGTCTACGACGAAGCCAACCTTTCCCGGTACATCGCCAATGCCACGGAAATCACGCCGGATCACCCCGTCCTGATTGACCGCTTCCTGGAAGACGCGGTCGAAATCGACGTCGACGCCCTCTTCGATGGCACCGACATGTACCTGGGCGGCATCATGGAGCACATCGAAGAGGCGGGTATCCACTCCGGAGACTCCGCTTGTGTCCTTCCTCCGATCACGCTCGGCAACAACGTGATCGAGCGCGTTCGCACCGCAACGCGTGCCATTGCCGAGGGTGTGGGCGTCCGTGGCCTCATCAACATCCAGTTCGCCCTGGCCTCGGACGTCCTGTACGTCCTTGAAGCCAACCCGCGTGCTTCGCGGACTGTGCCCTTCGTTTCCAAGGCAACCGGGGTGCAGATGGCCAAGGCTGCTGCCCTCATCGGTACTGGCGTCACCATCAACCAGCTGCGCAGTGCCTACAAGATGCTGCCGGAAACCGGTGACGGTTCCACGTTGCCCCTGGACGCACCGGTCGCTGTCAAGGAAGCTGTCCTGCCGTTCAGCCGCTTCCGTACGCCCGAGGGCAAGGTTGTCGACTCCCTGCTCGGCCCGGAAATGCGGTCCACGGGTGAAGTGATGGGCATCGACAAGCACTTCGATACCGCCTTCGCCAAGAGCCAGGCCGCCGCAAACAACGCGCTGCCCACCGAAGGCAAGATCTTCGTTTCCGTGGCCAACCGCGACAAGCGCTCGGTGATTATGGGCGTCAAGCGCCTCTCGGACCTCGGCTTCGAGATCGTCTCCACGGGTGGTACGGCTGACGTCCTGCGCCGCAACGGCATCCAGGCGACTCCGGTCCGCAAGGTGGCCGAGGGCAGCAGCGCCGAGGGTGAAGGTACCATCGCGGACCTCGTCATTGCCGGCGAGATCGACATGGTCTTCAACACCCCGTCCGGCGGGGAAGCCCGCAGTGACGGCTACGAGCTCAGGGCAGCGGCTACATCCATCGGCATTCCGTGCATCACCACCGTGGCTGAGTTCAACGCGGCCGTACAGGCAATCGAGGCACTGCGCACCTATGAATGGTCGGTCACCAGCCTTCAGGAGCACGCAGCCAACCTCAGCGAATCCCAGGCCGCTGTCAATGCCTGACATTGTTGGTGCGCACGAGGCCCAGGATGCACAGCAGCCGGTCCGGGAGTCATTTGGCTCCCGGCTGGCTGCCGCAATGGCCGCCCGTGGCCCGCTGTGCGTTGGAATCGATCCCCATCCCCAGCTGTTGGCTGACTGGGGACTGAACGACGACGTCGCCGGGCTGGAGCGCTTTTCGCTCAGCGTTGTGGAGGCTGTGGCTTCCCTCGCTGCCGCGGTCAAGCCGCAAGTGGCGCTTTATGAGCGCCACGGCTCTGCGGGCATGGCTGTCCTGGAGCGGACGTTGGCCGCAGCTGTTGACGCGGATGTGCTGAGCATCGCCGATGCCAAGCGCGGTGACATCGGGTCCACCATGGCTGCCTACGCAGATGCGTGGCTGCGTGACGGCTCGGCCCTGGCTGCGGACTCAGTGACCCTGAGTCCCTACCTGGGCTTCGAATCCTTGCGTCCGGCGCTGGACCTTGCTGCGCAAAACGGCAGGGGAGTCTTTGTACTCGCCTTAACATCCAATCCGGAGGGAAAGTCTGTCCAGCACGTGGGCGGAAGCAATTCCGTCGCCCGCGGTATCGTCACTGCGGCCGCAGCCGAGAACCAGCGGTACGCGGGTGTCCTGGGTTCAGTGGGACTTGTTGTAGGCGCCACCATAGGTACGGCACTTGAGGATCTGGACATCGACCTCGGCCCGGTCCGCGGAGCTATCCTGGCGCCCGGGTTGGGGGCGCAGGGTGCTACACCCGCGGATCTCCGCTCGACCTTCGGCGCCGCCTATCCCACAGTGCTGGCTACGTCGAGCCGGGGCATCCTTGCCGCCGGTCCAACGAGCGCTGCGTTGCGGGCGGCTACCCAGGAAACGCTGGACGGCCTGCGGGCGGAATGATTCGCTGGCGCCTCATTGCGCAACCCGCCGCCTGCCGGTAGGTTCAGGATCAGTTTCGCGTGACGTGAATCACAAATCCGATCTGACAGGGGTTTGGCCGTGGGTCTGAAAGAGCTGACACCGCAGGAGCGTTCCGATGCTTTGGATAAGGCTGCAAAGGCGCGCGCTGTGAGGGCCGCAGCCAAAGAACGGCTCAAACGTGGTGAAGTGAGCATTGCTGAGCTGATCTCTTCAGGCACTACGGATGAAGCCATTGCGCGGATGCGGGTGGTGGAGCTCCTGGAGGCCCTCCCAGGCATAGGACCTGTACGTGCGGCCGGGATCATGGCGGACATAGGCATCGCCGCATCCCGGCGCATCAGGGGGTTGGGCATTCACCAGGCCCGGGCGCTGGTAGATTTTATGGATACCCAGCAAAGCGTTTGACGCATCTCCCCGAAGGAATCCGTGAGCAAGAAACCTGGACTGACTGTCCTTGCAGGCCCAACTGCTGTTGGCAAGGGAACCGTATCCACCTACATCAGGGACAACTATCCAGAGGTTTGGCTTTCCGTCTCCGCCACCACCCGCGCCGCGCGTCCAGGGGAGAAGGACGGGGTTCACTACTTCTTCAAGTCCGCCGAAGAGTTTGACTCCCTCGTGGCTGATGGCGAACTCCTGGAGTGGGCCGTGGTGCACGGCCAGAACCGGTACGGCACGCTCCGGAGCACCGTGAATGCTGCCATTGCGGAGGGGAAATCGGTGCTGCTCGAGATTGACCTTCAAGGTGCACGGCAGGTAAAGGCTGCTGTACCGGATGCCAAGTTCGTCTTCCTGGCACCGCCCAGTTGGGAAGAAATGGTGCGGCGGCTTGTGGGCCGCGGCACTGAATCTGCCGAGGAACAGCAGCGCAGGCTGGAAACCGCTAAACTGGAACTTGCTGCTGAACCGGAGTTTGACCACACCGTCATTAATGACGACGTTCGCCGGGCAGCGGACGAGCTTGTTTCACTCATGGGGCTAACCCCGCACGAGCGCTAAGCGCTTGCACTTGTAGGCCCGCTAGAATTTGGAGATTTCGTGTCCACGAACCTTGAAGGCATCATCAACCCGCCGATCGATTCGCTGCTTGAGGCTGCCGATTCCAAGTACGGCCTTGTGATCTTCGGCGCCAAGCGTGCCCGTCAGATCAACGCCTACTACGCCCAGCTGCACGAGGGCCTCTTCGAGTACGTCGGTCCCTTGGTAGACACCAAGCTGAACGAGAAGTCATTGTCGATCGCCCTCCGCGAGATCAACGAAGGCCTCCTGGTTTCCACGCCGATCGAGCCCGCAGAATAAAACAGACTGCCTGTTGACGGAGGTCACGTGCGCATAGTCCTCGGAGTCGGGGGAGGGATCGCAGCCTACAAGGTTGCATCGCTCCTCCGGCTTTTTACTGAAGCCGGACACCAGGTGACGGTGATCCCAACCGAAGCAGCCACCCGTTTCGTCGGTGTTGCCACGTGGGAGGCGCTCTCCGGAAACCCGGTGAGCAACAGCGTCTTTGACGACGTCGAGAAGGTCAACCACGTCCGTCTGGGCCACGAGGCTGACTTGATCGTCGTTGCACCGGCCACTGCGGACCTCTTGGCCAAGGCAGCCACAGGCCAGGCCGGTGACCTCCTGACCAATATGCTCCTCATGGCTCACGGTCCGGTGCTGTTCGCTCCTGCAATGCACACGGAAATGTGGCAGCATGCTGCAACCCAGGCCAATGTGGAAACCTTGCGGAGTCGAGGGGTAACAGTCCTGGAACCTGCCAGCGGCCGCCTGACCGGCGCAGATTCGGGCCCCGGCCGCCTGCCCGAACCCGAAGCAATTTTCACGGCCGCCATGGCGTTGGCCGAGGCCGCCACGGAGGTGGATGCGCCCAAGGCCGTACCCGCGGCACACGCTTCCCTTGCTGGCCGAACAGTGACGATTTCGGCCGGTGGTACCAGGGAAGCGCTGGACCCGGTGCGTTTCCTGGGTAACCGGTCCTCGGGAAAGCAGGGTGCTGCCCTGGCCGCGGCTGCGTTGGCTGCCGGTGCCACCGTTCGTTTCCTTGCCGCGCATATGGACGTCGAGCCGCCCGCCGGCGTCGAGCTCGTCCGCGTTGAGTCCGCCCTGGAACTGCGTGATGCAGCGCTGAAAGCGGCAGTGGATTCCGACGTCGTCATCATGGCTGCCGCTGTGGCGGATTTCCGGCCGGCTGAAGTTTCTGACACCAAGATCAAGAAGGTCGACGGCGAGGACGCGCCGTTGGTGCGCCTGGTTCGGAACCCGGACATCCTGCATGAGCTGGTCGAACGGCGCAACGCTGAGGGTGGCCGCCAGCTGATCGTAGGTTTTGCCGCCGAAACGGGCGATGCCCAAGGTGATGTCCTGGAGCATGCCACCGCCAAACTCAAGCGCAAGGGCTGCGACCTCCTGGTGGTCAACCACGTCGGGGTAGGCCGTGTCTTCGGCCAGGACGATAACTCGGTGGTGATTCTCTCCGGGCACGGCGCCGAACCGCAGTCCGCGTCCGGATCCAAGTTTGATGTCGCCGCGGCCGTTGTGGATCGGGTGGGCGCCGAATTGGTCAGGGTTTTTCCGGCCAGGTAATGTCCACGGGCGGTAGCCCCCGCCCCGAAATTCTTAGCATAGGGACACACGGCAGATGCCGCCGCCCCGCAACACAGTAAGGTGGTCGAGTGACTTTACCGCTGCACCATGAACATCATGGCACCCCGTCCAAGCTCCGGCTCTTCACGTCCGAGTCGGTCACTGAAGGGCATCCGGACAAGATCTGCGACCAAATCAGTGACGCGATCCTGGATGGGCTGCTGGCTGCTGATCCTGAATCCCGGGTGGCTGTCGAGACCATGGCCACCACCGGCCTGGTCCATGTGGCCGGTGAAGTAACCACTGACGCTTACGTCGAGATTCCGCAGATTGTCCGTGAGACCATTCTCGGCATCGGCTACGACTCTTCGGCCAACGGTTTCGACGGGGCCCGCTGTGGCGTTTCAGTGTCGATCGGACAGCAGTCCAACGACATCGCCGGTGGCGTCTTCAACTCGCTTGAGGCGCGTGAAGGCCGCCAGGAGGACGATTACGATCTCCAAGGTGCGGGCGATCAGGGCATCATGTTCGGCTATGCGAGCGATGAAACTGCGTCCTACATGCCGACGCCCATCTGGCTTGCCCACCGTTTGTCCGAGCGCCTTACCGAGGTCCGCAAGAGCGGCGAACTCGCATACCTCCGTCCGGATGGCAAGACGCAGGTCACGGTTGGGTATGACGGCGATCGCCCGGTTTCGGTTGAAACGGTGGTTATTTCCAGTCAACACGCCGAAGACGCGAGCCTGGAGCAACTGCGCGCCGACCTCGCGAGCCATGTCATCGATCCCGTTCTGGCGGCATCCAACCTTGACATCTCCCATGTAGCCAACATCCTGAATCCTGCAGGTGCCTTCGTCATCGGTGGCCCGGTTGGCGATGCCGGACTGACCGGTCGGAAGATCATTGTCGATACCTATGGCGGATTCTCCCGGCACGGTGGAGGTGCCTTCTCCGGCAAGGACCCGTCCAAGGTAGACCGTTCGGCCGCCTACGCCATGCGCTGGGTTGCCAAGAACGTGGTAGCCGCAGGTCTGGCCAAGCGCGCGGAGATCCAGATTGCCTACGCCATTGGCCAAGCCCGTCCGGTCGGCACGTACGTAGAAACCTTCGGCACGGAAACTGTTGACCCCGCCCGCATCAGCGAGGCCATCAACGAACTTTTCGATCTCCGTCCCCGGGCCATCATCGACGCCTTGGACCTCAAGCGTCCCATTTACACCAAGACGGCGGCTCACGGACACTTCGGGCGCGACGAGCCCGACTTCACTTGGGAGCGCCTGGACCGCGTGGCGGACCTGAAGGAATTCTTCAACGCCTGATCTCCTCGATGTTCGGCCGGTGCCGGCCCCTGGGTTTACTGCTTTGTCGGTGGTCCATGATTGGCTGGAGCCAGAGAGATGCCCGCAGTGGGTTTCCCCTACTGCGGGCATCCGTCGTTTAGTCTGCGCTAGAAACCCATCGTGACAAAGAGTTGGAGGTAGAGAGCATGGCGGGAAATGAAGCCCAGCCCACCTTGCTTCAACCTTCTTTGCTTCAAGGGTTCCCTGACAAGTCTCCCGTCAGCGGACCCCCGTTGGCGGCGGTGAATCCCGTTGCCCGTGTGGTGCTGGAATCTTCCCTGCCACACCTGGACCGGCCGTTCGATTACAGCGTGCCCGCTGAACTCGCTGATTCTGCTGTTCCCGGCGTCCGGGTGAAAGTGAAGTTCAACGGCCAGGAGCTTAACGGCTTCGTGCTGGAACGCGTCGATGCTTCGGATGCCGGCCACCCGCTGACCCCACTTCACAAAGTAGTCTCCTCGCTGTCCGTCCTGACGCCCCAGATCGCGGGGTTGGCTGGAACGGTAGCCGCGCGCTACGCCGGAACCTTGAGCGATGTCCTGCGCACTGCTGTTCCCCCTCGCGTTGCCAAAGTTGAGAAGGAGTTACTCGCCGGGGACGCTGCACGGGAACCGGAGCTTCCGTCAAATGCGCCGGATGCCACCGCCTGGGCTTCCTACTCCAACGGAGCCCCGTACCTCAACCACCTGGCCGGTGGCAGAACGCCCAAGGCTGTCCTCACGGCGCTGCAGGGATTCGGCCCGGGGGGTTGGCCTTCGCTGGTTGCCGCGGCTGTTGGGGCAGTCCGGGCATCGGGCCGTGGTGCAGTGGTGGTCGTTCCCGATTACAGGGATCTTGAACAGCTGGAGGTGGCCCTGGCCAAAGTCCTGCCACCCGGTGACGTCGCGCGGTTGACGGCTGACGACGGTCAAACTCCCCGCTACCGAAGCTTCCTGCGAATCCTTCGTGGTGAGGCGCGTGTAGCCATTGGTACGAGATCCGCCGCCTATGCGCCGGTTCGGGAGTTGGGACTTGTGGTCTGTTGGGACGACGGCGATGACCTCCATATCGACCAGCGGGCTCCCTACGCACACACGCGGGAAGTACTGCTCCTGCGGGCCGAGCAGGAGAACGCAGCCTGCCTGATGGCATCCCATAGCCGCAGCACCGAACTCCAGCGCCTGGTTGACATGAAATGGGCTGTGCCGATCGAGGCGCCGCGAACGGTCATTCGTTCCACTGTTCCCCGCGTCCTGAACACAGCGGACAGCTTTGAACAGGAACGGGATCCTCTGGCCCGGATTGCACGTTTGCCCGGAGCGGCATGGCGTGCAGCCAAGGAGGGCCTCGAGCACGGCCCTGTGCTGGTGCAGGTTGCCCGTGCCGGCTACGCACCTTCTTTGGCTTGCGAAACATGTCGGGAGCTTGCCCGCTGCAACAACTGCCAAGGACCGCTGGCTATCTCCAGCAGTTCCGCCATGCCGCTTTGCCGCTGGTGTTCCACTCCGGCACCGCAGTGGCATTGCAACCATTGCAACGGCACACAGTTGCGCCGGGTTGCGGCGGGAGCCGTGCGAACGGCGGAGGAACTGGGCCGGGCTTTTCCTGGCCAGACGGTTATCACCTCATCCGGGGAAAACATCAAGGCCACGGTTCCTGATGCTCCGGCATTGGTCATTGCCACGGTCGGCGCGGAACCCGTGGCTCCCCAGGGGTACGCGGCCGCGCTGCTTCTGGATGGTAATTCATTGCTCCGCCGGGAAAACCTGCGGGCCGGCGAGGACACTGTTCGGCGGTGGTTCAACGCGGCGTCGCTGGTGAGACCCTCCAACCAGGGCGGGCTGGTAGTCATCACGGCAGATGACACAACCGCTACCGGGGCCCTGCTGCGCTGGGACGCACCGGGCTACGCGTCGCGTGAACTGGCACTCCGCAAAGAACTCCAGCTTCCCCCGGCAGTGCGGGTAGCTTCAGTGACCGGGCCAAGGGCCGACGTCGCGCATTTTTCCGATACCTTCGAGGCAAGCGTCAAGCTGAAGTCCGGTTCGAAGCTCCGCAGCGCCGGTCCGGCGCCACTTCAGGCAGACGTTCGCACCCTGTACTTCATTCCCTACGCAGACGCCGCGGACGTTACCCGTGCCATGCGTGCCGTCAAGGCAGCGAACGCGGCGAAACGCACAGCCGGGCCAGTCCAACTGCGGCTCGACGGCGTGGACGTTTTGTAGCCTTCAGCTGCTGGTTTCGGCGGGCACGCTAGCGCTTGCGAAGCGCCACGACCTCTTCTGCCGCAGCCACCAACTGCCGGGCGGATTCGTCCCAGTTGAAGTCTCCAGCACGTTCCACGGACCTGCGGGAACGTTCCTGCCACAATGCGTCATCGCCCAGCGCCGTGACAGCCGCAGCGAACTCCGAGGGTGAACCGGGGTCAACATAGCTGACCGCATCGGCGCCCACTTCCCGGAAAATTGGTATGTCGCTGGCGATAACGGGCGTACCCAGGGACATCGCCTCCACCAGGGGCAAGCCATATCCCTCGGCCCGCGACAAGCTGATGAGTGCAGTCGCCCTGGTCAAAAGCTCTTCATACTCGGCGTCTGTTACACCGTTGTGGAACAGGACCTTTGCCCCGTGGGGCACCATGGCCTCGAGTTCGGCCCGACGCTGGGGTGTAATCCGGCTGAGCAAGTGCAGTGTGTAATCCTGCAGGCCTGCCATTCCCCGAATCATGGTTTCCACGTTCTTGTAAGGCATGAACGAACCCATGTACAGCAGGGTCTTATCCGCTCCGGCCGAAGGATCGCGGGGAGTCTGGCCGGGCTGCGGGGCGTTGCCAACGATCCGTACGGGGCGGCGGGTCAAGGTGTACTTGGCCATTAAAGCCTCTGTGGTCCTGCTGATGGTTGCCACCACGTCAGCCCGGTTCAGCAGCAGGCGCTGCGGCCAGAACGCCTTGTGGTACAGCCTCCAGAGCAGGCGCACCGGAGCCGGAAGGAACCCCGGGGGAGCGGGGTGTTCGTAATAGATGAGATCGTGAAGCGTAAGGATCAGGCCATACTTCCGCCCCAAGGTTCCCATGGTTTGCATCGGGCACACCACGACGTCGGCCTTCAGCGGGTTGACTTTACGGGCCACGAACAGCTCGAGCGGGGACAGCGGGCTGTTGACCATCACGTAGGGCACGTCGGGAAGCAACGCCAGCTGGCGTTCGTCATTGATGAGCATGGTGACATCCGCAATTTTGGATGTTGCTGCAATGAGGCTTGAACCGTACCGGCTGATGCCATCGTGGTGGTCCGTCCTGGTGAAGCGGGCGTCGATGACAATTTTCACGCGGGGTGTTCCTCCAGGAATGTGCGGATGGCTGCGGCAGCCGGGGCCGGAGTCTCGTAGTGGATCAAATGCCCGACGTCGGGAATCACTTCCAGCGTGGCCTCCGGAAGGCGTTCCATCAGTTTGTGCTGGTTGGGCAGAGTGGCGATCTCGTCCTTTTCGCCCGCGATCAGCAGCACGGGGAGGCGCAACTCCCCGGCGACGTCGGCCACTGTTCCCGACACGGATGCCTTGAAGGATTCAAGCAGGCTCCTCCGGTCCGCGAATGCGCTGAAGTAGGCATCGTGCTGGCCGTGTATGAAGCGACGCAGGTTTTTGTCTTTGGTCTTGGCCATGGTGATACTCATGACGCGGACAATGGCGCGGTTGCGCAGGAGGGCAAGGCCAAGGCGCCGTGGAAGCCTGGCAGACACCTGGTAGTAAAACACCGCGAGCTTGGTCATGATCCCCTTGGGACCCTCCAAAGCGGGTGCAGCGATGGGGTTGATCAGGATCAATGGATAAATGGCGCCGGGATTCCGGGCCGCAAAATGGCTCGCGACGATGGAACCGAAGGAATGGCCCAGCAGCACGGTCTTGGGGCCCAGGCCCAGCGCGGCCATGAAACCGGAGATGAAATGGCCGTAACGCTCAACCGTGTGTTCGTCGTCAAGGAAAGGATCCGAACTGCCAAACGCAGGGAGGTCAGGCATGATGATCCGCATGTCCGGAAGCAGGTCCGCTACACGGAGCAATCCATGGTGGTCACCCCGAAAACCGTGAATGACCAAAATCGTGCGGGCATCCTGTGTGGGTTTGACGGGTTCGTACGTCCAATACGCCACATTGCTGCCATCGACGTCCACATCAGAGGCGATAGTGCGTCCCTGCAGGGATTTGCTGATGAATTCAAACGGGGCATCTGCGCCTTCCGGGGTTTGCGCGGTGTCCACTTTTTCCATTCGGCCGTTCCTAATTCACGTTGTCCGGGTGCGAGCCCGTGCGGTGGTGGCGTTCAAGCGCCGCCATGCCGTCCATGTCTGCTGGCTCGAGTTCGAAGTCGAAAACGGCAAAGTTCTCCTTGATCCGCCCCGCGGAACTTGCTTTCGGAATGACGAGGTTCCCAAGCTGGAGATGCCACCGGAGGATTATTTGGGCCGGTGTCCTGCCGTACTTGTGAGCCAAATCCGCAATCGCAGGATCGGCAAGGACCTGCCCACGGCCGAGGGGACTCCATGCTTCGGTTCGGATCCCGAGTTGTTCATGCAGTGTCCGCAGCCTGGGCTGCTGAAGCCAGGGGTGCAGCTCTATTTGATTAACGGCCGGGACCACTTCGGCTTTCTGCATGAGTTCTTCCAAGTGCCCGGGCTGGAAGTTCGAAACCCCAATGGCCCGGACTTTGCCTTCCCTGTACAGGGTTTCCATGGCTTTGTAGGTCTCCACGAACAGCCCTCGTCCGGCACACGGCCAGTGGATGAGGTAAAGATCCACGTAGTCCAGTCCGAGGTTGGCCATGGATGAATCGAAAGCACGGAGGGTGGAGTCGTAACCGTGGTCGTCGTTCCAGACCTTGGTGGTGACAAAGACGTCTTCCCGGGTCAGGGCATGCACGGATTCGCCGGAACCACCCGTGCCGAGGTTTGCCTCATTGGCATCGCCGATTGCACCACCGATCGCGCGGCCTACGCCTACTTCGTTGCGATACATGGCGGCGGTATCGAACCGCCGATAGCCTTCGCCGAGGGCAGTGCTCACCAAAGCCTCAGCTTCTTTGGGCGGCACCTTATAGAGTCCGAATCCCAGGCGATCCATCATCACGCCGTTGTTCAATGTCAGCCGGGCCGGGAATCTCATATCAACGACTCTACCCATTCCCCGGCCGAAAGCCTCAGGACTGGCCATTGAAACTCACCAGGCGTCGCGCCGAGGCTTCGTCGAGGATGAGGTCGGTGGCAAGTCCGGCTGCCAGGGCGCCCTGCAGACCGTTGATTTTGGAGGCACCGGACACGACGCAAATCCGGCGTCGCACCTGCCGTAGCTGTTCATGGCTTGGACCAGTCGACCGCTCGTTCAGGGTAATGCCGTCAGATGATCCATCACTGCGGAAGAAGACCGTGGCTACGTCGCCCACCACGTCGTCGGCGGCCAACATGCTGAGGTCTTGTTCGTCGAGGTAGCCGCCGGCATACACATGGCTTGGATAGTCCGAATCAACGGATCCAACACCGAAAATGGCGATGCTCATGCGCGCCTGCAGATCCAGGATGCGTTGAACGCTGCGTTCATTCCACATGGCCGTCTTGGTGGCCGCGTGATCGAAAAACGCCGGCACGGGAAATTGTTCGACCCGCGCTCCGTAGGCGCTGCCGAAGCGCCGCATGATGTCGCTCGCGTAGGTGATGCCGGTTGTTTGCATGTTCCCGGCGCCGTTGAGTTGGACAACGATGGTGTCGTGCGTGACTTTCCGGGTCAGGTGCCGGCTTACAGCGCTGAGCGTTGCACCCCAGGCAATGCCGATGATGGCATTGGAATCCACCAGGGGTCCTATGGTCCGAGCTGCCTGCATGGCCACGCGGTCCAGCGTCTCAGCCTCGTTCAAGGTGTCAAGCACCGGCACTACGTGGACGTCCACCTTGAATTTCTCGCGAATCTGGCTTTCGAGCTCGGGGGCGGTATCAAACGGGCTGCGGATCTGGACCTGGACCAAGCCTGTTTCCCGGGCGGAAGACAAGAGCCTTGAAACAGTGGAGCGCGAGGTCCGCAACTCACGCGCAATGGCGTCCATGGTCAGGTCCTGCAGGTAGTACATCTGTGCGGCCCGGAGGGCATCCGAGTGACGTGAGCGTCCCATCTCATTTCCTTACTGCACGTTTGTGCAAATAGCTTGACTCCATTTTCCACCTTCGCCAGATTAGTGGTGAAAGGTGCAGCGAACGTAACGCCGCGCACAAACCAAGCCCAAGGGAGCAGTTTTGGGACACAACAGGATTTCTACCTCCTCTGATGCGCATCGGCGTGAGTCTGTAACCGCCTTGCGGGAGCGGCCGTCGGCGAAGGTGCTGATTATCGGCGGGGGTATCAACGGCGTAGGGACCTTCCGTGACCTGGCCTTGCAGGGCATTGATGTTGCGCTTGTGGAGCGTGGTGACTACTGCCAGGGTGCAAGCGGTGCATCGTCGCACATGATCCATGGCGGCATCCGTTACCTGGAGAACGGTGAGTTCCGCCTCGTCAAGGAATCAGTGGTGGAGCGCAACCGCCTTCTGCGGATCGCCCCGCATTACGTCAAGCCGCTGCAGACCACCATTCCCATCTTCAGCACCTTCTCCGGCATCCTGTCCGCGCCCATTCGCTTCCTCACCCACAAACAGGGCAAACCGAACGAACGCGGCGCCTTCCTCATCAAGCTCGGCCTGAGCATGTACGACTTCTTCTCCCGTGACGGCGGCAGCGTCCCCCGGCACCAGTTCCGCGGCAAGGACAAGGCTTTGGCGGAGCTGCCCAAGCTGCACCCGGGAATCAAGTACACGGCAACCTACTTTGACGCGTCCGTCCACAACCCTGAGCGGCTCACCCTGGACGTGCTTCAGGATGGCGAGAAGGCCGGGCGCGGTGGCGGCCTGCCCGGCGGGACGGCCCGGGCCAGCAACTACGTCTCACTGGTTTCCATGGGTACTGACGGCCTCCGGCTACGCGACGAATTGAGCGGCAAGGAGTTCGATTTCCAGGCAGACATCATCGTCAACACCACCGGTGCGTGGGTGGACCTCACCAACCAGGCCATGGGAGCCGCCAGCCAGTTCATGGGCGGCACCAAGGGCTCGCACATTGTGCTGGACCACCCTGGGCTGCTGGCCGCCTGCAATGGCCGGGAGATCTTCTTCGAACACACGGACGGCCGCATCGTCCTTATTTACCCGATGGGGGACCGGGTGCTGGTGGGCACCACGGACGTCGACGCCGACATGTCAGAAGACGCCGTCTGTACCGAATCCGAAATCGACTACTTCTTCGACCTGATCGGCCACGTCTTCCCCACCATCAAGGTGGACCGCGGCCAGATCGTCTACAGCTTCGCCGGAGTCCGTCCACTGCCGCGCCACGACGCAACCCAACCGGGATTTGTCTCAAGGGACTACAGGATCGAACGCAGCGTCCGCAGCGGCGAAGGTGCCATGGCTACGCCGGGCGGCAAGGCCGCCGTCGTACTGAGCCTGGTAGGTGGCAAGTGGACTACTTTCCGGGCACTGGCCGAACACATGACCAACGACGTTCTTCGCGAACTTGGTCGGGAACGGAAAATTTCGACGGCGAAACTCGCCATCGGCGGCGGCGCTGGCTTCCCTGCCACGGAACAAGGTGAGCAGGAGTGGATCAAGAAGCACATGGGGCCCGGACTGGACGCGGACCGCGTGGCTGGACTCCTGACGCGGTATGGAACACGGGCAGAGACCGTCATCGATTACCTGAACGCAGGACACGACGCGCCGCTTCGTTCAACCCGGGAACTCAGTGTTCGCGAGTTGGCATTCATGGCCGAAAACGAGCAGGTCGGGCATCTGGTGGATGTCCTCATCCGACGTACGTCCCTCGCGTTCCGCGGCCTGGTGACCGGCGAGTTGCTGAACGAAATTGCTGCAGCATTGGCTGAACCGCTTGGGTGGGATGCCGCTGACCGTGAGGCAGAAGTGCGGCATGCCCAGGAAGTGCTGCGGCGGTTCCACAAGGTCGACGTGCACAGTCTCGTGGCTTGAGGCTGCCCACACAAAATGCTTGATCGTCCCACTGTGTGGCCAGGAAGCTGGCGACAGGGACGGCAAACGGGGTAGGTGAGCCCCTTGGGGGCTCACCACACCGGGATGGTTGCGGAAAACGGAACTGTCCCAACAGCCTCTTCAACCCGCGAGGAGGCTGACAACAGAAAAATGAGGAGTCAAAGATGTCTCTTGGAATAGTTTTCCTTTCCGAAGTATTCGGAACCATGATGCTGACCCTGCTGGGTTGTGGCGTCGTGGCCAACGTTGCGCTCAAAGGCACCAAGGGCAACAACGGTGGATTCTTGATGGTGACCTGGGGCTGGGGTATTGCGGTCTTCGCGGGCGTTTTCGTGGCCGCCAAGTCCGGTGCGCACCTGAACCCGGCTGTCACCTTGGGCCTGCTCGTCAAGGGAAGCAAGGAATACGCGCCCGATGTCAGCGTGGACTTCGCTTCCACCTTGACGTACTTCGGCGGCGAACTGCTCGGGGCATTCCTCGGCGCCGTTGTTTGCTGGCTCGCTTACAAGCAGCACTTCGATGAGGAGCCGCTGGCAGCCAACAAGCTGGGAACGTTCTCCACCGGGCCTGCCATCCGTTCAACTCCGTGGAACCTCATCACCGAAATCATTGGCACGTTCGTCCTGGTTTTCGTCATCCTGACTTTCGGCGGCACCCCCTCGGGCCTGGGCCCGTTGGCGGTGGCGCTGCTCGTGGTCGGTATCGGTGTGTCCATCGGTGGCCCCACCGGTTACGCCATCAACCCGGCACGTGACCTTGGACCCCGCATCGCGCACGCCATCCTCCCCATCAAGGGCAAGGGTTCCAGCGACTGGGCCTACTCCTGGATCCCTGTCGTCGGGCCCCTTGTCGGCGGTACGCTGGCAGGCCTCATGGCCAACATCGTTCCGGGGATCATGCCGTCCGTCGCCGGCTAGCTTCATACCCCTTACGCGGCAATACGCCCTACCCGATCAATAACCGCCAATAACCACTGAGACAAGGACGTCACCATGAATCAATACGTCATCGCCATCGACCAAGGCACCACCAGCTCCCGCGCCATCGTCTTTGACCACTCCGGCAACATTGTGTCAACGGGACAGATGGAACATGAGCAGATCTTCCCGCAGGCAGGTTGGGTCGAGCACAACCCCGCCGAGATCTGGAACAACACCCGGGAGGTCATAGGTTCCGCGCTGTCCAAGGCGAACCTGACGCGGCACGATATTGCCGCCGTCGGAATCACCAACCAGCGTGAAACCGCCGTGGTCTGGGACAAGAACACGGGCGAGGCGGTTTACAACGCCATCGTCTGGCAGGACACACGGACCCAGCCCATTGTGGACGAGCTTGCCAGGGACGGTGGACCTGAACGGTTCAAGCAAAAGGTCGGCCTTCCCTTGGCCACGTACTTTTCCGGCACCAAGATCAAATGGATCCTGGACAACGTCGACGGCGCCCGCGAACGCGCAGAAGCCGGCGACCTCTTGTTTGGGAACACCGACGCCTGGGTTCTCTGGAACCTGACAGGTGGAGTCGACGGCGGCGTGCACGTCACTGACGTGACCAATGCGTCCCGCACTATGTTCATGGACCTTGAAACGCTGCAATGGGACCAGGAAATTCTTGACGTCTTCGGCGTCCCGGCCTCCATGATGCCCGTCATCAAATCCTCCTCCGAGGTCTACGGACAAGTCCACACCTCCCAGTTGCTGCGCGAAGTTCCCGTGGCCGGCATTCTGGGCGACCAGCAAGCCGCCACATTTGGTCAAGCCGCGTTCCAAGCCGGTGAAGCGAAAAACACCTACGGCACGGGTTGCTTCCTGATCTTCAACACCGGCGAGGAAATCGTTCACTCCAAGAACGGTCTGCTCACCACCTTGGGATACAAGCTCGGCGACGACAAGCCCCACTACGCCCTGGAAGGTTCCATCGCCGTCACCGGTTCCCTGATTCAGTGGCTGCGTGACAACCTCGGCATGATCAGCTCCGCACCCCAGGTGGAAGAACTCGCCGCCGCAGTCCAAGACAACGGTGGCGTGTACATCGTCCCCGCGTTCTCCGGCTTGTTCGCTCCGTATTGGAGGGCTGACGCGCGCGGCGCGATCGTAGGCCTCACCCGATTCGCCAACAAGGGCCACATTGCGCGTGCTGCCCTTGAAGCGACTGCGTTCCAGACCCGCGAGGTACTCGACGCCGTCAACGCCGACTCGGGTGTGCCCCTCACCGAACTGAAGGTCGACGGCGGCATGGTCGCCAACGAGGCACTCATGCAGTTCCAGGCCGACATCCTCGGCGTACCGGTAGTCCGCCCGAAGGTGGTTGAAACCACCGCCCTGGGCGCCGCGTACGCTGCAGGCCTGGCCGTCGGATTCTGGAAGGACCTGGGCGAACTCAGCGCCAACTGGGGCGAGGACAAGCGCTGGGAACCGCAACTGCCTGCCGAAGAGCAGGAGCGCCAGCTGCGGCTCTGGAAGAAGGCCGTAACAAAGTCCATGGATTGGGTCGACGAGGACGTTAAGTAGTTCAAAAAAGGGGCCGATGACTCCCGCCCGCCCGTCCCCAGCTGCTCCCGCCGCTCGCAAGCTCGCGGTGGGGCCCTCGCAGCTCGGGGCCCACCGCGGGTGCCCACCACACCATGGCGGGGAGTCATCGGCCCCTTTTTTGATGCGGGCCGCTGCGCCGCCAACCATGCTTTGTCGGCGAGTGGAAGGATGATCGTGCGCTATTGTAGATCTATGCGTGCGATCCTTCTGCTTAGCTAGCCGCCCGGCAATCAACAGCCGAGCGGCCGCCCCTCCATTGTCGAGGGGCTTTTGTGTGTCCGGGGCTTTACCTGGAGCGCAGCAGGAGGCAAAACCGCCATCGAAGAACAGAAGAGGGCAGCAGTGAGCGTTCAGCCGGAGACAGAGACCGGAACAGCACAGACAGCCGCAGCTGGAGCGCCTGAAGAAGGCGTCTACAGCTTCGCCGCGATGGAAGCCAAGTGGCCGCAGGTCTGGGAAGACCTCAAAGTGTTCACTCCACTTGACGATGGTTCGCGGGAACGCCGCTACGTGCTGGACATGTTCCCCTACCCCTCAGGCGACCTCCACATGGGGCACGCCGAGGCGTTTGCCATGGGCGACGTCGTAGCGCGCTACCTGCGCCAGAAGGGCTACGACGTCCTGCACCCCATCGGTTGGGACTCGTTCGGCCTCCCCGCTGAGAACGCGGCCATTAAGCGCAACGCCCACCCCAGCGAGTGGACCTACGCCAACATCGACACCCAGGCTGCCTCGTTCAAACGCTACGCCATTTCGGCCGACTGGTCCCGGCGCCTGCATACGTCCGACCCCGAGTACTACCGGTGGACCCAGTGGCTGTTCAAGCGCTTCTATGAGCGTGGCTTGGCGTACCGCAAGGACTCGCCCGTCAACTGGTGCCCCAAGGACCTCACCGTCCTCGCGAACGAGCAAGTAGTCAACGGTGCCTGTGAGCGCTGTGGCACGGCAGTCACCAAGAAGTCCCTGAACCAGTGGTACTTCAAGATCACCGAGTACGCCGACCGCCTGCTCGAGGACATGGACCAGCTCCAGGGCCATTGGCCCGAGCGCGTGCTGGCCATGCAGCGGAACTGGATCGGCCGCTCCGAGGGCGCCCACGTCCGCTTTGTCATCGAGGGCACCCAGGACCGTGCAGAGCGCGAAGTCACCGTCTTCACCACCCGCCCGGACACCCTTTACGGCGCAACATTCTTCGTGGTTGCTGCGGATGCGCACTTGGCCCTGGACCTCGTCACACCTGAACAGCATGACGAACTCATGGCCTACCGGGAAAAGGTCAAGGCCCTCTCCGAGATCGAGCGCCAGTCCACCGAGCGCGAGAAAACCGGTGTCTTTACCGGACGCTACGCCATCAATCCGCTCAACGGTGAGAAGCTTCCTGTTTGGGCAGCCGACTACGTTCTGGCCGACTACGGCACTGGAGCCATCATGGCTGTTCCGGCGCACGACCAACGCGACCTCGATTTCGCCAAGGCGTTTGGCCTGCCCGTGCGCGCCGTACTTGATACAGGCGAGGAAGACCCCGCCGAGACCGGTGTGGCCACTGCGGGCGAAGGACAGCTCAAGAACTCCGGCGACTTGGATGGCCTATCCAAGTCGGAGGCCATCCCGGCCGCCATCGGGATCCTGGAGAAGTTGGGAACCGGCGAGAAGTTCGTCAACTTCCGGCTCCGCGACTGGCTGCTCAGCCGCCAGCGTTTCTGGGGCACGCCCATCCCGATCATTCACTGCGCCGAATGCGGCGAAGTGCCCGTTCCCGACGACCAATTGCCCGTGAAGCTGCCCGAAGACCTGCGCGGAGAGGCGCTGGCGCCCAAGGGCACCTCACCGCTGGCCGCCGCCGTCGAATGGGTCAACGTCGAGTGCCCCAACTGTGGCAGGGCAGCGCAGCGCGACACGGACACCATGGACACGTTCGTGGACTCTTCCTGGTACTTCCTGCGGTTCGTCTCGCCCCACTACACCGAGGGCCCGTTTGATCCGGCGAAGATCAATGACTGGATGCCCGTGGGGCAGTACGTGGGCGGCGTGGAGCACGCCATCCTGCATCTGCTCTACGCCCGGTTCTTTACCAAGGTCATCAAGGACATCGGCCTGATCGACGCCAGCGAGCCCTTCAGCGCGCTGCTCAACCAGGGCCAGGTGCTCAATGGCGGCAAGGCCATGAGCAAGTCGCTTGGCAATGGTGTGGACCTTGGCGAGCAGTTGGACAAGTTCGGCGTTGACGCCGTTCGCCTGACCATGGTCTTCGCCTCGCCACCTGAGGACGATGTTGACTGGGCGGACGTCTCGCCGTCCGGTTCGGCCAAGTTCCTGGCCCGTGCCTGGCGCCTGGGCCAGGACGTCACCAGCGAACCCGGAACCGATGCCAGTGCCGGTGACCGCGCCTTGCGCACGGTGACCCACAAGACCATCGCTGATGCCGCTGAACTGTTGGACAACAACAAGTTCAACGTCGTAGTGGCACGGCTCATGGAGTTGGTCAACGCGACGCGTAAGACCATCGACTCCGGAGCGGGTGGAGCAGACCCTGCCGTGCGCGAGGCAGTTGAGGCCGTCGCTGTGATCCTGAGCCTTTTTGCCCCGTACACGGCAGAAGATCTCTGGAACACGCTGGGACACCCGGCCTCCGTGGCCAATGCCGGCTGGCCGAAGCACGACGACGCCCTGCTCGTCCAGGACACCGTCACCGCCGTTGTGCAGGTCCAGGGCAAGGTCCGCGACAGGCTCGAAGTATCGCCGGACATCAGCGAGGACGAACTGCGCGAACTGGCACTCGCATCCGAAAATGTCCAGCGCGCTATGGACGGCCGTGGCATCCGCACCGTAATCGTGAGGGCGCCTAAACTGGTGAACATCGTCCCCGCCTAACCAGGCATCACGGACTTTGCGGCCGCCGGCATTGTGCCGGCGGCCGGTCACCATTGTTGGAGGTTGCGTGCCCGAGCGAGAACCACCTGCCTGGATGTGGCTCAAGGAACGGCTGTCCCGCCTCCGGCAGCCGGCGCTCCCGGTTCCCATTGCCGATGAGGCGCTCCCCGCCGTAGTAAAGACCGCCGTGGTAACTGATTCGGCAGCCGCCCTGCCAGCGGACTGGGTGGCGGCCTTTGCCGCGGACGGGCGCCTGGCCGTCGTTCCCATGCCGGTCATGGTGGGGAGCGAAATCTACGGTGAGGGTGAAGACGACATCACCGAAACGTTGGCCGTTGCCTTGGCGTCGGGCGCATCCGTGAAGACATCCCGGCCCTCGCCCGGCCAGTTTGAACAGGCTTATCGTGCCGCGCAGAACCGCGGGTTCGAAGCCGTGGTGTCCATCCATATTTCCGCCGAATTGTCCGGAACCGCCGATGCCGCGCGTCTTGCTGCGGCACGGGTTGGTATCCCGGTGGAGGTACTGGACTCACGCACCGTCGGAATGGCGCAAGGCATGGGAGTGCAGAGCGCCGTGGTTGCTGCGGCCGCTGGCCTGCCCGCAGCTGAAGTCCGCGCTTTTGCGGAAAAGCGCATGGAACGTACCAAGGTCTACTTCTACGTTCCGAGCCTGGAGCAGCTCAGGCGTGGGGGACGCATTGGAGCCGCGGCATCGCTGCTGGGGACGGTGCTGGCCATCAAGCCAATACTTGCGGTCGACGGCGGCAGGATCGTTCCGTTGGAAAAGGTCCGCTCCGCTGTGCGTGCTGTAGCCCGGCTTGAGGAGATCGTGGCAGCTGATGTCGCTTCCAGGCCTGCCGGTCAGCAACGGCTGGCAGTTCATCACTTTGGTAACCAGCTGGAGGCCGAAGCGTTGGCCGCACGCCTTCGGGACAAATGCCCGGACTGTCCTCCCGCCCAGATCAGCGCCCTCCCCGCAGTCCTCGCGGCGCACGCGGGTTTGGGTGTCCTGGCGGTTATCGTGGGGGAGAGCAGCACACCCACGTGAGCTTTTCCACATAGCCCAAGAGGCCCGGTGCACTCCTTTCGCGTCCCTCGTAGGCTCGAACCATGCCACGCTGGAATCGGGATGGGTCCCCAGACGCCGCAGCACTGGCAGCCAGACGGCGGCTCGCGGCGGGACTGAACCCTCCGGATGATCCGGCTCCCTTGCTTGCCATGCCTCCGCTCGAAGAGCCCGCGCCGGAGGCTTCGGCTTCGGACCCCCTCCAAGGCCAAGAGACAATGGCGGCGCGGTTTCGGTGGCGAACGTCCTGGAGGGTTGCGGTTGCGGTGTCGGTAGTTGGTGCCGCCTGCGCGGCGTGGTTCCTTCTCCAGGCGGCCACCGGGCAACCCACTACAGAGCCCCTGAGTCAGTCGGTACCGGTCGAGGGAAGCGTGACTGAAGGTGACGGGCTGAATTCCACTGGACCGACGCCGCCGTCTCAAAACACGAAGATGCTGCTGGTCCATGTTGCCGGTGCGGTACAGAAACCCGGTGTCGTTTCGCTTGCAGAAGGAAGCCGGGTCTTTCAGGCGATCGATGCTGCAGGCGGGGCAACCGCCACTGCTGACCTAAATGGCCTTAATCTCGCGGAAGTAGTCACAGACGGGGCAAAGATCCATGTTCCGGCTGTGGGGGAGGCGTCCCAGCAGGAGACTTCCCAGGAGACAGGGAGCGGAAACGGCGCAGGTGGGCCGGCAGAGACCCAGGTCAGCCCGGGATCCGGAGGCGCCAAGGTCAACATCAACACTGCCTCCGTGGAAGAGCTCGGGACACTGCCCAGGGTTGGTCCCGTGATGGCCCAGCGCATCGTAGATTGGCGCAAGGAGCACGGAGCGTTTGCCTCGGTGGAAGAGTTGGATGCCATTGATGGCATCGGACCCAAGCTCATGGAGTCGCTCCAGGATTTGGTGACGGTGCAGGGTGGCTGAGGATTCACACGGAAATCCCTGGCTGAGGCGTCTGGATCTCCGTCTGGTCCCTGCCGTTCTTGTCACCTGGGCCGCGGCACTTGCCTGCGGTGTTCTCGCCGCTGCGTGGTCGGCGACTATAGGCGTAGTCCTTGCCGGTGTTGCCAGCGCCTTGCTGCTCTCTTCGCGCCTGCGGGCAACGCGGACGTCACGCGCCAGGACAGTTCCGGCCACTCTCGCCTTGGCCTGTGTGCTGGGTGCTGTGGCTGCTGGTCATTGTGCCTTGGCTGCCGGCAAGCGGGACCAAGGCCCCCTCGCCGCAGCCGTCGACGCCCACGCTGGCGTGGTCATCCAGGTCCGGGTCACTGGCAGTCCTTCAGAGGCGCCCCAACCCGGGCACTCCGGCGACACCCGATGGTCGGTTCCGGCCAGCCTGGTCGACCTTACCTCCGGAGGGAATGTCATTCGAGGTTCTGCTTCCCTTGTGGTCATTGGCGACGATGCGTGGCGGGACGTACGCCCGGGACAGCACGTGAGAGCAACCGGCACGCTGAATGAGATCCGGCCCGGACAATCAGAAGCGGCGATACTGACAGCCACCACCGGACCGGTTGTGATGGGCTCTGCCTTCGACCTGCAAGACGTGGCCGCCCAGCTGCGCGGGCAGTTACGCGAAGCTGCAAGTTGGTTGCCTCCTGATGCTGCCGGTCTGCTGCCAGGTATGGTGACTGGCGACACCAGCGAGCTTCCGGAGAGCCTTGAAGCGGACATGAAGACAACCGGGATGGTCCACCTAACAGCTGTAAGTGGGGCGAATTGCAGCTTAATTTTGGGCGGCTTCATCCTGGTTGCCAGAAGCCTGGGACTGGCTCGTCCGTTCGCTGCCGCTTTCGCAGGGTGTGGGCTTGCTGCGTTCGTAGTGCTGGTAGGGCCGGAGCCCAGCGTCCTGCGCGCGGCGCTCATGGGACTGGTCGGGATGGCTGCATTGACAGGCGGGCTGCGGGGAAGGCCGCTGACTTTCCTATGCTTGGCTACGGTTGTTCTTCTCCTGCTGGATCCCACCCTAGCCAGCAACTTTGGCTTCCTCCTCTCCGTCCTGGCTACGCTTGGCATCGTGCTGCTCGCGGGCCGGATAGCGTCGTGGTTTCCTGACACCATTCCCAAGTGGTTGGCAGTAGGGGTTTCCGTGCCCCTGTCCGCCCAGGTGCTCTGTGGGCCAGTCATCGTTGCACTCCAACCCCAGTTCTCGCCGTATGCACTCCTTGCAAACGTGATGGCTGGTCCGCTCGTGGCTCCCGTGACGATTTTGGGGACCCTGGCCGTGCCGCTCTCCGCGATCCATCCCTGGGCTGCGGCAATCCCCATCGCCCTGGCGGGTGCCAGCGCCAGCGGTGTGGCGGGCATAGCAAGGTGCCTTGCCGGACTACCCGGCGCGGCACTCCCGTGGGCGGAAGGTCCGGCGGGCATTGGTGCCATGACCGTTTCCTCGGTGGTCACCATACTCGTTGTCTGGACAGCCCTGCATCCAAGCGGTGTGCTCCGGAGGATCATGGTCGTTCACCACCGCCTGATGGTTGTGTTGGAAAGGCTGGACAAGAACGCAAGGCGGCTGCCTGTTCGGGTTGCTGCGCATCCGCCCAGGGTGGGACGAGCCGCGCGCGACCGCCAAGGCATGGCAGACTTGAAGTCTGCAAAAAATCCTCCGGAAGGAACCAACTGTGGCTGCTGCCCAAAACACCCGGGCCAAGAGCGTCGCTGCCAACACCGTCAGTTGGCGGGACGCGACGCCGGCCGCGGTGGTGCTGATCACGGGCCCGGAAGAATACCTCGGTATCAGGGCCATGGACCGCATCAGATCCCTCGTCCGGACGGCAACACCTGATGTTGAACTCAGCAGGCTGAATGCTGGTGCCTACGAGGCCGGTTCCCTGGCGATGACCGTAACCCCATCTCTGTTCGGCGAGGGAAAGCTGATCGAAGTAGAGGGCTTGGAAGCCATGAATGATGCGTTCCTGGCTGACTCTTTGTCCTACTTGTCCCATCCCGAGCAGGATGTGGTTTTGGTGCTGCGCCATGCCGGCGGTGTTCGCGGGAAGAAATTGCTGGACGCCGTGAAATCCGCTGGATGGCCTGTGATCGATTGCCAGCCTCTTAAGAAGGATGCGGACAAAACTGCGTTTGTTGTCTCGGAGTTCAAAGCCGGTGGTCGCCGGATTGAAGGCGAAGCCGTCCAGGCCCTCGTCAATGCGGTGGGAGCCAATCTGTCCGAGCTTGCGGCCGCCTGCAACCAGCTGATTGCCGACGCCACCACAGCTGTCACGGCCGAAACCGTGGAGCGCTACTACGGTGGCCGGGTGGAAGCTACGGCTTTCAAGGTGGCCGATGCTGCCATGGCCGGCAACGGACCAGTGGCTTTGTCCACCTTGCGGCATGCCCTGTCCACCGGGGTTGATCCAGTCCCCTTGGTGGCTGCGCTTGCGGCGAAACTGCGGACGCTGGCAAAGGTTGCTGGAGCCAACGGGTCCCCGGCCACCATCGCCAGGAACCTGGGAATGCAGCCCTGGCTCGTGGAGCAGGCCCAGCGCGATGTCCGCCGTTGGACCCCGGAAGGCCTGATCCGCTCCATCCAAGTCATCGCCGAGGCGGATGCCCAGGTGAAGGGTGAGTCGCGTGACCCGGTCTACGCCGTGGAGCACGCGGTCACGGTGATCGCCACGTCGGCCAGCCGCCGCTGAAGCCGGCGCGTTCACGGCGGTTTTCGGTTAAACCCAAAAGGCCGGCGCCCGTGGGTGCCGGCCTTTTGATCAGCTCAGTCGAACTGGAAAAACCTTAGAGTGCGTTGACCTTCTTGGAGATCGCCGACTTGCGGTTTGCAGCGTTGTTCTTGTGAATAACGCCCTTGCTGACAGCCTTGTCCAGCTTCCGGCTGGCAGCAACAAGTGCAGTTGCAGCAGCATCCTTGTCAGCAGACTCAACGGCGTTGGCAACGGCGCGGATGGCCGTCTTCAGCTCGGACTTGACGGCGTTGTTACGCAGGCGAGCCTTCTCGTTGGTGAGGATGCGCTTCTTCTGGGACTTGATATTAGCCACGTATGAACTCTCTTTTTAATGCGGAAATGGTCTAGAGGGTTTTCAGGTTGGCCATCGACTGAGCGGCGTGGGGATGCCTATGGCAGCCAACCATGAGTGGCCGTCGACCTGCACGGACACACAGCTATAAAGGATAGCAGAAAGCGCGGCCCAGTGTGGACGCGCTGGTCAGCTCCAGCCGTGTCGGTCCCTCAGGGCGCGGGAAATCTCAAGAAATGCCGGCTTGCCGAGGACTGCACCTTCACGCCGGATCGCCTCCGGGTTCACCCGGATCACGCGGTCAATTTTGACTTCACTCGGCCGCCCTTGACGGTCCCACTGGCCCACTCCAACATCAACGTAATCGCCGGCGCGCCCGCCGTTGTCGTGGTCCTTGGACGTCAGCATGAGGCCCAGCAGCCACTCGCCATCCCTGCCAACCAACAGCACAGGGCGATCCTTGCCCTGCGAGAAATCCTCTTCGAACGGGACCCAGGTCCACACAATTTCTCCCGGATCGGGCCGCCCATCCGGTTTGGGGGAGTAGTGCAGTTTTGCTGCTCCCACGAAGTCGCCGGGGTAGTCGCCCGGGAAGGCAGCCGGTTGAGGCCCCAAGGCGGATTGCCGGCTCTTCTGCCTCGGGAAACCAGCGGGAGCGTTGTTCCTGCTACTGGTGCTGCTGCCGCCAAGTGTCTTGAGGGATCGAAGGATGAGTTTGCCCAGTGGGCGCAAGTCCAAAGCCATGCGGACAACGCTACCGCGATGGTCCGGCGAGCGAACGTACGCGGCGCTTCATCGAGACCGGCAGGAATGTACGGGGAACCGCAGGTTCGTGGGAGACTAGAGGATCAGATGCGCGGCGTGTCCCGGCTGGCCTTTGCCCAGCCGGTGGATATGCCGCGTGAGTGTCGACAGTAAGGATCCTGCGTGTCTCCCATGGCCCGCACCGCACCGGTGCCCGCCGCAACAGATCCGGCCATCATCCGGAACTTCTGCATCATTGCCCACATCGACCACGGTAAGTCCACCCTGGCCGACCGCATGCTGCAGTACACCGGCGTCGTTCAACAGCGCGACATGAAGGCCCAGTATCTGGACCGTATGGACATCGAACGTGAGCGCGGCATCACCATCAAGTCCCAGGCAGTACGTATGCCATGGGAACTCGATGGCACCAGCTATGCCCTCAACATGATCGATACTCCTGGCCACGTCGACTTCACCTATGAGGTGTCGCGCTCCCTGGCAGCCTGTGAAGGTGCCGTGCTGCTGGTTGATGCAGCGCAGGGTATCGAAGCCCAGACGCTTGCCAACCTTTACCTGGCGATGGAGAACAACCTCACCATCATCCCCGTGCTGAATAAGATCGACCTTCCGGCTGCCCAGCCTGAAAAGTATGCGGCAGAACTGGCCAACCTTATTGGCGGAGACCCGGATGATGTCCTGAAGGTTTCGGGTAAGACCGGTGTGGGCGTGGAAGCGCTGCTGGACAAGATCGTCCGCGACCTCCCGGCCCCCGTCGGCAATCCCGACGCACCGGCACGTGCCATGATCTTCGACTCCGTCTATGACACCTACCGTGGCGTGGTCACCTACGTCCGCGTTGTGGATGGCATGCTGCATCCGCGGGAACGCATCCAGATGATGTCAACACGGGCCACGCACGAGCTCCTGGAGATCGGTGTGAGTTCCCCGGAGCCCACACCGTCCAAGGGCCTCGGAGTCGGTGAAGTGGGTTACCTCATCACCGGTGTGAAGGATGTTCGCCAGTCCAAGGTGGGCGATACCGTAACCAACCTCGCCAAGCCGGCATCGGAGTCGCTCAGCGGCTACGCCGACGCCAAGCCGATGGTGTTCTCGGGTCTGTACCCGCTCGATGGAACTGACTACCCCGTTCTCCGCGATGCCCTCGAGAAACTGATGCTGAACGACGCCGCCCTGGTCTACGAGCCCGAGACGTCTGCTGCCCTGGGCTTTGGCTTCCGCGTTGGCTTCCTGGGTTTGCTGCACCTCGAAATCACCCGTGAGCGCCTCGAGCGCGAGTACAACCTGGACCTCATCTCCACAGCTCCCAACGTTGAGTATGAGGTCACGCTGGAGGACAAGAAGGTGGTCCACGTGACCAACCCCAGCGAATATCCCACAGGCAAGATCGCAGAAGTCCGCGAGCCCATGGTGTCCGCTACGATCCTGGCGCCCAACGAGTTCGTGGGATCCATTATGGAGCTCTGCCAGAGCCGCCGTGGCCAGATGCGTGGCATGGACTACTTGTCAGAAGACCGCGTGGAACTGCGCTACTGGATCCCGCTGGCGGAAATCGTCTTCGACTTCTTCGACCTCCTGAAGTCCAAGACACGCGGTTACGCATCCCTGGACTGGAAAGCCGACGGCGAACAGGTCGCGGACCTTGTGAAGGTGGACATCCTTCTCCAGGGCGAGCAAGTGGATGCTTTCAGTGCCATCACCCACCGTGACAAGGCCTACGCCTATGGTGTGATGATGACCGGCAAGCTGCGCGAACTCATCCCGCGTCAGCAGTTCGAGGTGCCCATCCAGGCTGCCATCGGATCGCGCATCATTGCCCGGGAAAGCATTCGGGCCATCCGCAAGGACGTTCTTGCCAAGTGCTACGGCGGTGACATCACCCGTAAGCGCAAGCTGCTTGAGAAGCAGAAGGAAGGCAAGAAGCGCATGAAGATGGTGGGCCGGGTTGAAGTGCCCCAGGAGGCTTTCATTGCCGCGCTGACCACCGACGAGTCCAAGGACAAGGCCAAGAAGTAGATGCCCAGCGTCCTTCCTTTGGGCGACCCGGCACCTGCGGATGGTTTGTTGCCTCCGCAGGTGCTGACCGGCGTCGAGCACCGCAAGTTCGGGCTGTACGTGCATATCCCGTTCTGCGCGGTGCGGTGCGGCTATTGCGACTTCAATACCTATACGGCCACGGAGCTCGGCGGTGGGGCGTCGCAGGATGCTTATGCCCAAACGGCCGTCACGGAGCTGGACTTCGCGGCAACGGCCCTGAATGCTTCCGGCTTGCCGGAGCGGCCCCTGAGCACCGTATTCTTCGGCGGGGGAACACCCACGTTGCTCCCTGCCGAGGACTTGGCACGTATCCTGCGCGCCGCCGTCGGGCATTGGGGACTTGAGCCGGGCATAGAGGTGACCACCGAAGCCAACCCCGACTCTGTGACGCCGGAATCGCTCAAGGTGCTCGCTGATGCCGGCTTTACGCGCGTCTCCTTCGGCATGCAGTCCGCGGTACCGCACGTGCTCAAAGTGCTGGATCGCACCCATACGCCCAGCCGTGTTCCGCTGGTGGTCCAGTGGGCGCGCGAGGCTGGCCTGGCCGTTAGCCTTGACCTCATCTACGGCACGCCGGGAGAGTCGATGGCGGATTGGCAACTGTCCCTTGAGACTGCCCTCTCCTACGAACCCGACCACATCAGCGCGTATGCCCTGATCGTGGAGGACGGCACAAAGCTGGCGGCCCAAATCCGCCGCGGCGAAGTCCCGGGAATCGACGACGACGACCACGCCGCCAAATATGAGCTCGCTGACAAATTGATCTCCGAAGCCGGCCTGACTTGGTATGAGGTCAGCAATTGGTCGAAAACGCCTGAACAAGCCTGCCGTCACAACCTTGCCTATTGGCGGGGCGATGACTGGTGGGGTATTGGTCCCGGTGCCCACTCCCACGTGGGCGGTGTCCGCTGGTGGAACGTTAAGCACCCCACGGCTTACGCCAACAGGCTGGCTGCAGGAGACTCGCCGGCAGCCGGCAGGGAAACTCTCGACGCCGACACCCGGGAAGTCGAGCGCATCATGCTTGAGGCGCGGCTCGGTACAGGGCTAGCGGTGGATGCGTTGGACAAAGTCGGCCGCCATGCGATGGCGGGACTTATCGCTGAAGAGCTGGTGGACCCGGTTGCGGCCTTCAAGGGTCGCCTGGTTCTTACGCTCAAAGGCCGGCTACTGGCGGACGCCGTGGTGCGCAGGATTCTGCCGGACTAACCGTCGGAAGAATCCTGCGGTGGCCCGGGACTACTTAATCCAGCGCAGGTTGAGCTTGTAGCGGTGGGGCTGCCCGTGGTTGACACGAATACCAGCCGAGACTGAGAAGCACGTAAGTGCTACCCAGATGCCCGTGGCGATGACTGCAAAGATATTTCCCACCACTGGAAGCAGAACAAGGATATTCGCCAGGACTGCTGCGATGGTCGGAGGGAGCGTGAAGTTCAGGGCTTCCTTGGATTCCTGCGCCGTAAACGGCCCGCGATCACGGAAGATCAGATAGATCAGCAGGGAGGGCAGGCATCCCAGAATTCCCCCGAAGTGCGCAAGGGTGGCCCACTGGCGGTCTTCGCTTGCCGTCAGTGGGAGTGCGTTTGCGGGCGCGCCATGGTACTGGGGCTGGCCTGCGGCGCTGCCCGGTTCTTCAGGAGCGTTCTCTGCCACGGTGTCTTCCCTTTGCTGTAAAGATGCTGCAGTGTTGCTGTCCCAGAATACTGGGTTCCGGGTCATCCCGGGACCAACGCCCCGTTACGTTCCCGGGAAAAGTGCGTTCAGGAAACGTAAATTCAGGACAAGACCGTCAGGCAGTGGTGAGGAAATCGATGACTTCCTCCACCCTTCCCAGCAGCGAGGCTTCCAGATCGGCGTAGGTGCGGACCGCACCAAGCAGGCGCTGCCAGCCGAGTCCAATGTCTTCGGCGGTTTCGTGCGGCCAACCGAAAGCGGTCAATATTCCGGTCTTCCAGTCAGTGCCGCGTGGAACGTCCGGCCACCGCTCAATACCCAGCACTTTTGGCCGGATCGCTTGCCAGACGTCTACGTACGGATGGCCGACGATCAGCACGTTTCCGGCGGCTCCGGGCACCGTCATGGCTTCTGCGGCGATGCGTGATTCCTTTGAGCCCGCTACCAGATGGTCTACCAGGATCCCAAGCCTGCGGCCGGGCCCGGGTGAGAACTCTGCGATCGCTGACCTGAGGTCGTCCACGCCGTGCAGCGGCTCTACGACGATGCCCTCAATGCGGAGATCATCGCCCCAGACTTTCTCCACCAGTTCGGCGTCGTGCTTGCCTTCCACCCAAATACGGCTCGCCTTGGCCACCTGGGCACGCTGGCCCAGGACCCTGACGGACCCGGATGCCGTTCGACCCGGCTGCAGAGATGAACCAGGAGTCGAACCAGGAGCCTTTGCCGCCGGCGGCATGAGGCGGATGGCCTGTCCTTCAAGCAGGAAACCGAATCCGAGCTGGAAGGACTTGGTTTTACCACGCCGGTCCTCAAGGGAGACGATGTGCATTCCCCCCGATTTCTCCACGCGGGTGACTTCGCCCACCCAGCCGGACTGGACGTCTTCAAGGACCATCCCGCGCTGGACGGCTACCTCGGGGAGCTGGCGTTTGGCAGGAGCGGACAGATCCTGCGGGCCCCACGTATCGAAAGCCAAGGACTTCATACCCCTTTGTGCTGGTTGTGCTGGGAATAACTCCCGCGGGCGGTTTCAATGCTAGCAACGTGCTGGCTCATACTAGACTTGTTAGCACTTGGGCATGTTGAGTGCTAAGTATTGGTCCGAAAAGCTATCGGTCCTACACAGGCCGGGACAGTCGTCAGGAGGTGTTGCAATGAGTGAGCCACGCAAGCTTGAAGTACTGCGCGCAATTGTTGAGGATTATGTGCATTCCCGTGAGCCGGTTGGATCCAAGGCACTTGTGGAGCGGCACCATCTCGGCGTTTCAAGCGCCACCATCCGAAACGACATGGCCGTACTTGAAGAAGAGGGCCTGATCGCGGCGCCGCACACCAGTGCCGGCCGGATCCCAACGGACAAGGGCTATCGGCTGTTCGTGGACAGGATCTCGCAGGTCAAGCCGTTGTCCGCCGCGGAGCGTCGAGCCATCCACTCGCTGCTGGAAGGGCCGGACGACCTCGATGACATCCTTGAGCGCACCGTCAGGCTCCTGTCGCAACTGACCAACCAGGTCGCCGTCGTACAGTACCCGCACTCCAACCGCGCACTTGTCCGTCACGTTGAATTTGTCCTCCTGGCGCCCAAGCAGGTGCTGGTGGTCCTCATCGCAGATACAGGAAGCGTTGGCCAGAAGGTCATCGAGGCTGGCTCCGATGTCAGCAACGAGGCCCTGATGGCACTGCGCTCCCGGTTCCTTGGCAGTATCGCGGGAACCCAGCTGGCGCTGCTGCCGCAGGTGCTGCCATCCGTCGTGGCGCTGTGCCCGCCGGACCTTCGCGCACTCGCGCAGCATCTTGCCCATGGTCTCCAGGCTTTGAGCGACACCAGCCGTGAAGAGCGCATCGTCATGGCCGGAACAGCCAACCTTGCCCGCTCCAATGTGGATTTCCCGTTGAGTATCGGGCCAGTGCTGGAAGCTCTTGAGGAACAAGTTGTCATGCTCCGGTTGTTGTCCGATATGGGGGATGATCCCCGCGGCGTGACAGTCAGCATCGGACGCGAGAATCCTTACGACGGCCTGGCCGAGGCCTCGGTCGTGGCAACGGGGTACGGCTCCGGAGCCAAGGTCGGAATCCTCGGACCAACCCGGATGGACTATCCCACCACCATGGCTGCCGTGCGCGCCGTGGCCCGCTACCTTTCCCGCATTCTCGGCGGCTGACGCCGGCCCCGAGGTAAGAACCGCTTTACAACAAGGAAGAGATACCGACTTTGAGCAGCCACTATGACGTTTTGGGAGTCTCGCCGGAAGCCACCGGGGAAGAGATCAAAAAGGCGTACCGCAAGTTGGCGCGAAAGCTTCACCCGGACGTCAACCCCGGGGAGGATGTCGCGGAGCAGTTCAAAGCCGTGACGCATGCTTACGAAGTGCTGTCCGACCCCCAGAAGCGTCGCGTCTACGATGCCACCGGCAACGAGAATGGCACTGACAACGGCTTCGGCGGCGGCTACTCAGGCCAAGGCTTTGCCTTCCAGGACATCTTCGACACCTTCTTCGGCGGTGGCGGCGGACACGCTGGACCAGCCTCCCGTGTGCGTCGGGGCCAGGATGCACTCATCAGCGTCCGCATCGACCTCAAAGACGCCGTGTTCGGTGTCAACAAGAAGCTCGAAGTTGATACGGCAGTGGTTTGCCCCACGTGTGATGGCAGCTGCTGCCGGCCGGGCACCCACCCGGAGCGTTGTGACATTTGTGGCGGCAGTGGCCAGGTCCAGAGGGCCGTTCGATCCATCCTGGGCCAGGTCATGACCACCGCCCCCTGTGGTTCCTGCGAAGGCTTCGGTACCGTCATCAAGGATCCCTGCAATGAGTGCAACGGCCAGGGCCGCATCCGTAGCCGCCGGTCCCTCACCATCAAGGTACCCGCCGGTGTTGCCACGGGTACGCGGATCCAGCTCTCCGGCCAAGGCGAAGCAGGACCGGCAGGCGGACCTGCCGGCGACCTCTACGTAGAGATCCGCGTCAACAGTGACTCCACCTATATCCGTGAAGGCGACGATCTGCACGCAACACTGAGCGTTCCGATGACGGCCGCTGCTTTGGGTACGGAACTGAGCCTGGAAACCTTTGACGGGCCCCAGGAGATCGACGTCAAGGCCGGCACCCAGTCCGGCGAGGTCATCACGCTTCGCGGTTTGGGTGTTACCCACCTCAGGGGCTACGGTCGCGGCGATCTCAAGGTGCACCTGCACGTTGAGACGCCGGTCAAGCTGGATCCGGCACAGGAAGAGCTTCTGCAGCAGCTTGCCAAGTTGCGGGGCGAGCAGTTCAGCGAAGGCAAACTCGTGGCCAGCGGCGGCATGTTCGCCAAGCTGCGGGACAAGCTCGGTAACCTGTAGCGGTGAGCAACCCCGTTTTCTTCACGCCTGCCGGGACCCTGGACGGTGTTGAGCCGGGCGCGTTGTTCGTCATCGACGGTGCGGAAGCCCGGCATGCCGTGACGGTGAAGCGCCTCACCGTCGGTGAGGCCGTGGACATTGCCGATGGCGCAGGAGCCCGCCTGACAGGCACGGTGGCAGAGGCCGGCCCTGGAAGTTTGTCCGTCATGGCATCCAGTGTGATTTTCGAGGACCAGCCGGATGTGCGTTTGGTGCTTGTCCAGGCATTGGCCAAGGGTGACCGCGACGAGTTGGCTATTGAAACGGCCACCGAACTGGGCATTGATGCAGTGATCCCTTGGCAGGCCGAGCGATCCATTGTCCGCTGGAAGGGGGATCGCGCTGCAAAGGCCCACGCCAAGTGGCAGTCTGTGGTCACTGCCGCGGCCAAGCAGGCCCGCAGGGCATGGATACCCGAGGTACGTCCCATCCTGGATTCCGCGGCGCTGGCAAAGGCTGTTGCTGCCGCAGACCTGGCTGTGATCCTTCACGAGGACGCCAAGAACCCTTTGCGGACCGTCCTTGAAGCGCCGCTCGTGGCTGAAGGCGGCGGGCTGGAGTCGCCGCGTGAAGTCCTCTTGATCGTGGGGCCGGAAGGTGGCATCTCGCCGCGCGAGGTGACGCGCCTCAGCGACGCCGGGGCGGTCACGGCTCTCTTGGGCCACCACGTCCTGAGGTCATCGACGGCGGGACCCGCCGCCGTCGTACTCGCCTCCGACGTCCTGGGCCGCTGGTAGGCCGTGGGGGCTGGCAGGCGAAACTACCCTGGGGACCCTGGCTCTAGCCGACGCTGAAAAGACGCGTATCCGTGGTGGATGTGTCTGCTTGCCCGGAGTCCTGAACCTGGGTCACGCGTAATTCGTATTTCCCTGGTTTCAGGGTTGCGCTGAAGGAGAACACGCCGAATTGTCCCGGCTCGCCGGTGGCTTTTGTCTGGCCGGTCAACAGGCTGGTTTTCTCACCGCTGCCGTTGTCCCGGAGAATCTGCCAGCTGACGGGCTTGGAGCTGTCAGTGCTGCGGCCATTGAACTTAACGGCGCCGGCGGGCAGCGAGGTGTCCTCCTGCGGGTCGATAATCCACAGTGGCGCAACCAAGGAAGCGTCCCTGGCCATTGGTTGACCGAGCCGCACCTGGCCAAACGCCATGAAATCCGTGTGGCCGTCGACCAGAATGACCACCTGGATTTGCTGCCCTGAATTGATCAGGCCCGACGACGACGCCGCTGCGGTGGCCGTGTAGACCAGCTGCTGTACAGCCCGTTGCGCCATACCTGCATCAAGGTTGGAATTGAAGGCGTCCCGCGAAATATCAACCGTGATCACGTTCTTGCCCGAAATGGAGGTTGCCAGGCTGCCTGGGTCCTGCCAGGGAGTAAAGAAGTCGTGGTCCAACGGCTTTTCGGCCATCATGATCCGCAGTGCTGTGGTGACGGGGTTTCCGTCGCCGGAGATGTCCCTGAATTCGCGGTACAGGTAGACGTCTTCCTTGCTCCGTCCAATCCAGTAAACCGGGATCTTGGTGGACGCCTGGGTGGTCTCCAGGGGAGCATTGCTGGCCGGAGCTTCCTGGACGCTGACGGGCGGCGCGCTGGAGGTAGCTTGGGTGGGTCCACCGTTGGCGATACAGCCGGTCAGCAAAAGGACAGCAAGCATCGCAGGCGCGGCGACGGCGGACTTTTTCCGCTTTCGCCCGCCGGGCTGATGGCTTACTGACTGCACGATTGGGGTTCCTTGCCTTTGCGGCCGGTGGTTGTCGCCGACGAGTCGAACGGGCGTAGTCTGACTACCCGCTCTGCCAGCTTGGCATATCGTCGACGGCGGCTGGCAGGGTTTCCGGGCACTGGCGTCAACTGAAACAGGATTGATACCCGCTTGATGCCGAGTTGAGACAAAAAGTCGTCCCCCAGCGGCCCGTGCAAGGTGGACGAAGCCCGCGTGTACGCCCTTGTCGTTCCGGGCTGGCGTAGGATTGAAGGCATTCCGGCATATGGCCTGGCGGTTCAGCCAGTCCCGTTGTCGAAACGATGGACCAACTGTATTCCGACCGGAGGAGAAGAGGCCGCACGGCCACCACTATGAGTGAATCCCTGAATGGGCGGTTGCGGACCGGAAACGGGAACCCAGCCACCACCGAGTTCCCGCACACCTTACCGGGCACGCGCACGGAAATCGTCACGTTCGACAACTCCGATCAGATGGTTCACTCATTGGGCAGCCATGACGAAGCATTGCGCTACATCGAGGAGCAGTTCCCGGACGTCAATTTCCACGTTCGCGGCAATGAGTTGTCCATGTCCGGTCCCTCCACGGTCATTCCGCGCATCATGCGCCTCCTTGAGGAGGTCCGCGGACTGGTTGCCAGGGGAACCGTCGTTACCCCTGATGTCCTCCAGCAGCTCGTTTCCCTCCTGAGGACACAGTCAGTCCAGAATCCCGTGGATGTCCTTACCCACAACATTCTGTCGAGCCGTGGCAAAACCATCCGGCCCAAGACCCTGAACCAGAAGAACTATGTGGATGCCATCGATGCGAACACAGTGATCTTCGGTATTGGCCCGGCAGGTACTGGCAAGACCTACCTCGCCATGGCCAAGGCCGTACAGGCCCTGCAACTCAAGGAAGTAAGCCGGATCATCCTGACCCGGCCCGCCGTTGAGGCGGGGGAGCGGCTGGGCTTCCTGCCGGGAACGCTGAGCGACAAGATCGACCCCTACCTGCGGCCGCTTTACGACGCCCTGCACGACATGATGGATCCCGAATCCATTCCCCGGCTGATGGCTGCCGGCACCATCGAAGTCGCACCGTTGGCCTACATGCGTGGACGGACGCTCAACGACGCCTTCATCATCCTGGACGAGGCCCAGAACACCACTCCTGAACAAATGAAAATGTTCCTGACCCGTCTCGGATTCGGTTCCAAGATGGTTGTTACAGGAGACGTAACGCAGATCGACCTGCCTTTTGGCTCCACGTCCGGACTACGGATCGTACGGGAAATCCTCACCGGGATCGATGACGTCAATTTCTCCATCCTGGAGGCTGCGGACGTCGTCCGGCACCGTTTGGTTGCAGACATCGTCTCCGCCTACAGCAGGTGGGATGACGCGCACCGTACGGATGGGGCTGCCGGCACACATCACAAGCGTGGAGAACGAAAATGAGCATTGAAATCAACAACGAATCCGGCGTGGAGGTGGACGAAGCCCAACTGGTGACATTGTCCCGGTTCATCTTCGAGCGCCTCTACATCCACCCGCAGGCTGAGCTGTCCATACTCCTGGTGGATGAACCCGCCATGGAGAAGCTGCACATCGAGCTTATGGACGAACCAGGAGCCACCGATGTGCTCTCGGTGCCCATGGATGAGTTGACGCCGGGCACGCCCGACAAGCCCACGCCGCAGGGAATGCTTGGAGACATTGCCATATGTCCCCAGGTGGCCGAGGTGCAGGCGCGGAACGCCGGACACGCCACCCAGGACGAAATGCTGTTGCTCGCCACCCATGGCATCCTCCACCTGCTTGGTTTCGACCACGCCGAACCGGAGGAAAAGGAAGAAATGTTCGGTTTGCAGCGTGAGTTGCTGTCTGAGTTCCTGGGCAAGGATGCCCCCATGGAGACCATGCAGTGACCTCGCTCATCCTTGTCGGCATGGCGCTGGTTTTCCTCAGTTTCGTCGCCTTGCTGACGGCAGCTGAGGCTGCGTTCAATTTCCTGCCCCGGCACGAAGCTGAACAATCGGTAGTCCGCAGCAAGGGCAAGGCCTTGGCGAGCATCCTGAAGAACCCCGTCGCCCATATGCGTGCCCTGCGGTTCTGGCGGGTCTGGTTCGAGATGGCAGCAGCGGTCGCCGTCGCTGTCGTCATGCACAGTTTGCTGGACAACGTGTGGCTCGCCGGCCTGGCGGCGACTGGCATCATGGCCGTCATCGGGTTCGTTCTGGTGGGCGTCTCGCCCCGGCAGTTGGGACGCGCGCATTCAGGCCCCATTGTCCGGTTTACCGCACCGTTGATCAGGTTCCTCTGCTGGATCCTCGGACCGATTCCCGGCTGGCTTGTCGCGTTGGGGAGCGCGGTCGCGCCCGGCGCCCCCGGCGGTGATGACGCGTTCGTCAGCGAGGAAGAATTCCGCGAGTTCGTGGACCGCGCGGCAGAATCGGACATGATCGAAGACAATGAGGCGGAGCTCATTCATTCGGTCTTTGACTTCGGCGACACCTTGGTTCGCTCGGTCATGGTTCCGCGCACGGACATCGTCAGCATTGGGACCGGTTCGGACCTTGAAGCGGCCATGGCCCTTTTCCTCCGCTCCGGCTACTCCCGGATACCGGTAATTGGTGAGAACACGGACCAGATCCGCGGCATTCTCTACCTCAAGGACGTTGCTGCGGCGATGCATCGCGGCGAACCCGGACTGCAACCGCACGACGTCGATTCCCTCGCCCGGGATGTTCGGTACGTCCCGGAATCCAAACCCGTGAGCGACCTCTTGAAGGAACTGCAGAAGGAATCCACGCACGTTGCCATCGTTATCGATGAGTACGGCGGCACCGCGGGCCTGGTGACTTTGGAAGATCTCATCGAGGAAATCGTAGGAGAGATCGTTGACGAGTACGATTCTGCGGCGGAAGAAGCAGTGGATCTCGGCGATGGAACCTACCGTGTCAGTGCCCGCATGAGCATTGATGACCTCGGGGAGCTGTTCGATATCGACCTCGACGACGACGAAGTGGACACCGTTGGGGGCCTCCTTGCCAAGGCCCTCGGCCAGGTTCCGATCGTCGGGAGCTCCGTTGAAGTGAACGGTGTGTCGCTAAAGGCAGATAGGCTTGAGGGTCGCCGAAACCGGGTCAGCCACATCATTGCGGCAGCCATGCCAAAGGAAGACACTGACTTTGAAGACCTTCTCGATGAGGCAGACACAACGCAACAGGGAGTTCCACGTGAGCAAGCAAAGTAAGAAATTCGACGCCGATGACAATTTCGGTGGCTTCCACGCCGGATTCTCGGTCCTTGTTGGCCGCCCCAACGCGGGAAAGTCCACGCTGACAAATGCCTTGGTGGGGCAGAAGGTGGCCATTACATCGGCCAAACCGCAGACCACGCGCCACACGATTCGTGGCATCGTCCACCGCGAGGATGCACAACTGATCCTGGTTGATACCCCGGGCCTCCACCGGCCCCGCACTCTTCTGGGAAAGCGGCTCAACGACCTCGTGGCTGACACGTTGTCCGAGGTGGACGCGATCGGGTTCTGCTTGCCGGCGAATGAGAAAATCGGTCCTGGCGATAAGTACATCGCTGCCCAGCTGGCTGCCGTGGGCCGCAAGCCGATCGTTGCCATTGTGACAAAGACGGACCTCGTGGACCGTCAGGCCCTGACGGAGCAGCTGCTCGCAGTTGCTGCCTTGGGCCGTGAAGTCCTCGGAGACCAGGGCTGGGCGGATATCGTTCCCGTTTCTGCCGCCGACGGTTTTCAGGTGTCCACTGTGGCCGACGTCCTTATCGGGCACATGCCGTCATCGCCCCCTCTTTACCCGGATGGTGAGCTGACCGACGAGCCCGAGGCCGTCATGATCGCTGAACTCATCCGCGAAGCCGCCCTCGAAGGTGTCCGGGATGAGCTTCCCCACTCCCTTGCCGTTGTCGTTGAGGAAATCGTGCCTCGTGAAGGACGCACGGAGGACAACCCCTTGCTGGACGTCCGCGTGAACCTTTACGTGGAGCGGCCCTCCCAAAAAGCCATCATCATCGGTAAGGGTGGCAGCAGGCTGCGGGAAGTCGGAACCAACGCGCGCAAGGGAATCGAGACGCTCCTGGGAACCAGGATCTACCTCGATTTGCATGTCAAGGTTGCCAAAGACTGGCAGCGGGATCCCAAACAATTGGTAAAACTCGGCTTCTGATCCGGCGTCACGGCAACGGCGTGGCTGGGGCTCGATAAGGAACTTCCCAGAATCGGCCACTATGATTGCGGGGATCCACGTGTTTGAGGAAAGGTAACCGAATAGTGCGACGTCGTGACGCCCGCCCGCTGGGCCCCGGCACCGCTGCCCCCGATGCGGCGCGCCATGGGGAGGACCCCGAGGGAACTCCGCGCCACATGAACGCGCCCAAGGGGCTGCCTTTGTGGCTGAAGATTGTGACCGGCCTCGTGTCGGTGGCACTCGTTGCCGGCGTTGCTTTTGCAGCCTTCTGGTTTATCCGACTACAGACCAACATCACCAAGGCCCCGCTATCGGCGGCCGAATCACGCGATAGCAGTGATGCCGTGGTCAATGACAAATCGGACCGCCTGCAGATTCTTATCCTCGGCTCGGATACCCGCGATGGGAAAAACTCCCAGTACGGCAACGCGGACGATTCCACAGGCTACGGCCACTCGGATGTCATGATGCTGCTGGACATTTCCGCTGACAATAAACGGGTCAGCGTCATGAGTTTCCCACGTGACCTCCTGGTTGACGTGCCCCAGTGCACGGACCACACCAACAACCAGACGTTCCCCGCGCGGAGCGGTGTGATGATCAACGAAGCCATGGCAGAAGCCGGGATCGGCTGCGCGGTGGACACCATCAATAAGCTCACCGGCCTGGAAATTGACCACTTCATGATGGCCGACTTCAACGCGGTGAAGGAACTCTCCAAAGCCGTCGGCGGAGTGGATGTTTGTGTCAGTGATCCCGTCTTTGATCCGGACTCAGGTCTTCGTTTGGCGAAGGGCAATTCCCAGGTCGAAGGCGAGCAGGCGCTGGCGTTCCTGCGAACCCGGCATGCCTTTGGAGATGGTGGCGACCTGGGCCGAATCAAGGGCCAGCAGGCATTTCTTTCATCGCTGACACGTAAGCTCAAGGCGGACGGCACGCTGGGCAACCCGCAAAGGCTCCTGCAGATCGCTGACGTCGTCACGCAAAACCTCACCGTTGATGACGGGTTGGCATCTGTGCCATCGCTGTTGACGATCGGTGGCAGGCTGAAGGACATAGATGTCTCCAAGGTCGCATTTGTCGCGGTACCCACGCAGCCTGCCACGTTGGACCCCAACCGGTTGGAGCTCGTGGAGCCCCAGGCATCACAGCTTTTCGCGGCCCTTCGCGCAGATCTGGACCTGACGAATCCCGGGGCGACGTCCAGTCCGGCTCCAACAGCGCCTGCGGAAGGAACACCTTCGGCGGCTCCAACCACTGCTGCCCCGACAGTCCCGGCGTACAACAAAGCCATCCAGCCCGTGGCAGTCGCCAACGGCAGCGGAGTTGGGACCAGAGCACAGGAAATCCTGGCAACGTTGACCGGCAATGGATTTACACAGTCGGTGTCATATTTGGCAAACCCAGTGGAGAAGACTGTGGTCTACTACGGTCCGGACTTCGCTGACGTTGCTACGGACGTTGCCACGCTGTTCGGCATCCCTGCGGCACAGGTTCAGCAAGCCCGGGGAGTCTCGGGCGTGCAGCTCTACGTGGGCACCGACTTTGCAACGGGGACCGCCTATGGAGCGGCCTCGGTCCCGCCCGATGTTGTCAACCAGACGGCCAAAGAAGCAGTCTGCCAACAGGTGAACCCGCTCTACATCACGCAATAGCCGTCACAGGAGGGCAATCCGGCGCAGGGCACTTCGCGGCAGGGTAGCTCCGCAGCATAGAACAGGGCCAAAAACTAATGGCCGGACCCTTGGTTATCCAGGGGGCCGGCCATTCGTCGTAGTGGCTTTACCAGATGCTGACTCTGTCCTCAGGTGCCATCCACATCCGGTCTTGGTCATTGACCTGGAAAGTTTCGTGGAAGGCATCGAGGTTCCGGGCAATGGCATTGGTGCGGAACTCGTTGGGGGAGTGTGGATCGGTAGCAAGCCTGCGGATCGCTTCCTCGCTACGGATCACCTGGCGCCAGCCGGCAGCCCAGGACATGAAGAACCGCTGCTGGCCTGTGAAACCATCCAGGACCTCAGGCTCGGCACCAGCGAGGCTGATCAGGTAGGCCTTGTAAGCAATGGTGAGGCCGCCCAGGTCACCGATGTTCTCACCCAGCGTCAGTTTGCCGTTGACCTTGTGCTCAGGTGCTGCGTAGGGGGATAGCGCATCGAATTGGGCAACCAACTTTGCCGTGCGGGCTTCGAAGGCCGTCCTGTCCTCTTCGGTCCACCAATTGCGGAGGGCTCCGCTTCCGTCGAATTGGGATCCCTGGTCATCGAATCCATGGCCGATCTCATGCCCGATCACCGCGCCAATCCCGCCATAGTTCACGGCGTCGTCTGCTTCTGCCGTGAAGAACGGCGGCTGCAGGATGGCGGCGGGGAACACGATTTCGTTCAGCATCGGGTGATAGTAGGCGTTCACGGTCTGAGGGGTCATGAGCCACTTGTCCAGATCCACCGGCTTGCCGATCTCGTCCAGGTGTCGATCGACGTCGGCGTCGTGGGCCCGCTCAACGTTGCCCAAGAGGTCGTTGGCGTCGATCTCAACGGCGGAGTAATCGATCCATTTTTCAGGGAAACCAATCTTGGGGCGGAACGCGTCCAGCTTCTTCAGGGCTTCGGCCTTTGTGTCCTCACCCATCCACTCAAGGGAAGAAATGCTGTCCCGGTAGGCCTCGATCAGATTGGCGACGAGGGTTTGCATCCTGGCCTTGTGTCCGCCGGGGAAATGCCGCTCCACGTAGATTTGGCCCACCGCCTCACCAAGTGCTGCTTCGACGACGGCAACGCCGCGCTTCCAGCGCTCCTTGTTCTGTGGGGTGCCACTGAGGGTGGTCCCGTAGAAGTCGAAGTTCGTGTCCACGAACTCCGAGGAGAGGTAGGGCGCCGCTGAGTTGAGCACCCTTAGAGTCAGCCATTCCTTCCAGACGGCAAGGGGTTCCGATTCGAGAAGCGCGGCCGCGCCGGCAAAGAAGTCCGGCGTGCTGACTACGATTTCGCCGCGTTTGCCGGCATCGACGCGGCCGGCCTCAAACCAGGTATTCAATAGCGGGAACAGCGTCGCTGCTTCTTCGGCCGTTTTCAGGTTGTATGTCTTTTGGGGATCCCGAAGCGTGACGTTGTCCCAGTGGTGGGATGCGAGGGCCTTTTCCAAGGCAACGATGCGACCAGCAGCGCCTTCTGCGTCAGCAACGCCGGCGAGGCCGAGCAACTTGGCGACGTATTCACCGTAGGCTGCCACAATCGGGGCAAACTTTTCATCGCGGTAGTAGGACTCGTCCGGGAGGCCGAGGCCGCCTTGTCCGATGTACAGAAGAATCCGCTCCGGGTTTCCGGCGTCGGGTGCCGGGTAGATGGAAAACAAGCCGGAAACGTCGCACCGGAACAGCCGGCCCAGCAACGCCGCAAATTCCTCTGCGGAACCCACTGACCGGACTTCCTCCAGCCGCTCCCGCAAGGGCTCGAGTCCCTTCGCCTCTGCCGCGGCCTCATCCATGAAGCTCGCGTAAAGCCCGCCGACCTTCTGCTCGATGCCGGAGGCCGATGCTCCCTTGTTGGCGGCTTCCTCGATAATCGCCTTGACGGCCAGTTCTGCCTCGTCACGCAAAGCCGTGAAGGTGCCTTCCAGCGGGCGGTCGTCAGGGATCGTCGTGCTGTTCAGCCACGCACCGTTGACGTGCTGGTAGAGGTCGTCCTGCGGCCGGACGCTGTGATCGATGTTGGAAAGAGTGATCCCCGACTGTGGCACTGTGGCTCCTTGAATGGACGCTGCAGCCGGCGTTGCCACCGTCGCTGCGTCTGCATAGTGGACGTTGCATGAGGTGTTGCAATGTCATCATACGCATCGTGTTACTGTGAACTTGTGCGTGCGGGAATGCTTCTTCTTAGCTGCCGCGGCGAGGCCTGAAAGCTATCTGAAAAGCTGGGCCACCCTCGCCGCGGAGTTTCGTTGTGCCCGGCTAAGCTTTCATTTAGATCTTAGAGAAAAGGCCACACGACATGCGTAATGCACAAAAGCCCTCCGGTATGCCGATTCACCGTTACCTGCCGTTCCAGGACCAGATCACTGTCGAAGTTCCGGATCGTACCTGGCCGGACAAAGTCATCACCAAGGCCCCGCGCTGGTGTGCAGTGGACCTGCGCGATGGTAACCAGGCACTGATCGATCCCATGAGCCCGGCGCGCAAGCTGAAGATGTTCCAGCTGCTGGTCAACATGGGATTCAAGGAGATCGAGGTTGGGTTCCCCTCCGCTTCCCAGACCGACTTTGATTTCGTTCGGCAGCTGATCGAAGGCGGCCATATACCGGACGATGTCACTATCCAGGTCCTCACCCAGGCGCGTGAACACCTGATTGAACGGACCTATGAGTCCTTGGTGGGTGCCAAGCAGGCGATCGTGCACCTGTACAACTCCACTTCTGTGCTGCAGCGCCGGGTTGTCTTCAACCAGGATGAGGACGGCATCCTCGATATCGCCCTGCAGGGTGCCCGGCTGTGCAAAAAGTATGAAGAGACGCTGACCGATACCCACATCACCTACGAGTACTCTCCGGAGTCGTTCACGGGAACCGAGTTGGAGTATGCAGCCCGGGTCTGCAATGCAATCGCAGATGTGTTTGAAGCGTCAGCGGACAAGCAGGTCATTATCAACCTGCCGGCGACGGTGGAGATGGCAACCCCCAACGTCTATGCCGACTCCATTGAGTGGATGCACCGCAATCTGCATCCCCGTGACGGCATCATCATTTCACTGCACCCGCACAACGATCGCGGTACTGGCGTTGCTGCCGCGGAACTCGGCTACCTGGCTGGAGCAGACCGCATTGAGGGCTGCCTGTTCGGCAATGGTGAGCGCACAGGAAACGTTGACCTCGTCACCCTGGGCCTGAACATGTTTGTCCAGGGCGTGGACCCCATGATCAATTTCTCCGACATCGACGAGATCCGCCGCACGGTTGAGTACTGCAACCAGTTGCCCGTTCCCGAACGTTCGCCGTACGGTGGCGACCTCGTCTTCACAGCCTTTTCCGGTTCGCACCAGGACGCCATCAAGAAGGGCTTCGAAGCACTCGAGAAGGATGCGGCTGCGGCAGGGGTGCCCGTGGACGACTTCACCTGGCAGGTTCCGTACCTGCCTATCGACCCCAAGGACCTGGGCCGAAGCTATGAAGCTGTCATCAGGGTCAATTCTCAGTCCGGCAAGGGCGGCGTCGCCTACCTGCTGAAGAACGAGCACAACCTCGATCTGCCGCGGCGCGCCCAGATTGAATTCTCCGGCGTCATCCAGCGCCGCACAGATGCTGTTGGTGGCGAGGTCAGCGGGGCGCAGCTCTGGCAGATCTTCCAGGACGAATACCTGCCCTCTGATGAGGAACAAGCCCAGTGGGGCCGGTACTCCCTGGGCAGCGTAAGCACGGAAACGGATGAGTCCGGCGCTATGACCATGAACGCAAACCTGCGGATTGATGGCGTAGAGGTGCGCAGGACCGGCCACGGTAATGGTCCAATCGCCGCGCTCCTGGACATCCTGCACCACGACGGCGTTGATGTCCGTGTGCTCGACTACAGCGAACACGCATTGTCAGAGGGCGGCAGCGCAAGTGCGGCTGCTTATGTTGAATGCGCGGTGGGCGAACGCGTCCTCTGGGGCGTGGGAATTGATCCCAGCACCACGACGTCCTCGCTGAAGGCGCTGATCTCGGCTGTAAACCGGGCAGTTCGGGACGCCCAGGCCTAACGCCAAGACCGTGTGGTGACGGGAAATACCGTCACCACACGGTCTTGTGGTCCTTTCAGGCCACTGGCTTAGTGCGAAGATTAGTTGTGGCCAATCCCTCCTCATTTGCAGCGCGGTCCTACCGGGACGATGCCGTTGTGCTCCGCACCCATAAGTTGGGCGAGGCAGATCGGATTATTACCCTGCTGACCAAGCATCACGGGCAAGTACGTGCGGTCGCAAAAGGTGTGCGGCGGACCACCAGCCGTTTCGGCGCCCGGCTGGAGCCGTTCATGGTGGCCGACTTGCAGCTCATCTCTGGCCGAACCCTGGATATCGTCACCCAGGCTGTTGCCAAAGGCGCCTATGGAAGCAGCATTGCGGCGGACTATGGCCGCTTCACTGTAGCTGCTGCCATGACAGAGACGGCCGAGAAGCTTACGGACGCGGACGCCGAATCCGGCACGGCCCAGTACAACCTCTTGGTAGGTGCCTTGGCGGCGCTCAGCCGCTCGGACCATGCCCCCGAACTTATTCTGGACTCCTATCTCTTGCGCGCATTGGCCACAGGCGGATGGGCGCCGAGCTTTACTGATTGCGCCCGGTGCGGCAAGCCCGGACTGCACACGGCCTTTGCCGCGCCACTCGGGGGTATGGTGTGTGGCGATTGCCGCCCGCCTGGCTCACCGGCTCCGGCGCCGGAAACCGTGGTGTTGCTCGGAGCCCTCCTGACCGGGGATTGGGGCGTAGCTGACGCCTCGGACCCGAGGCATCGACGCGAAGCAGCCGGACTGGTGGCCAGTTACCTGCAATGGCATTTGGAACGCGCCTTGAAATCACTCAAACACGTGGAGCGAAGCTGACTGTGGCACTTGGAAAGAAAAGCAAGACAACCCCGGCGCGGACTTCGCCCGTAGTGGCCCCTTACGGACATCCTTCAGGTGCCGTTCCGCCCAACATTCCAAGTGAACTTATTCCGCAGCATGTAGCGATTGTCATGGATGGCAATGGACGTTGGGCCAACCAGCGGGGACTGCCGCGAATCGAGGGGCACAAGGCCGGCGAGCCGGCACTGCTGGACGTTATGGCCGGCGCCATTGAGCTAGGCATCAAGTACGTCAGCGTGTACGCGTTTTCCACGGAGAATTGGCGGCGATCCCCGGAGGAAGTCCGCTTCCTCATGGGATTTAACAAGGATGTGCTACGTCGCCAACGCAATCAGCTCGATGAATGGGGAGTCCGGATCCGCTGGGCCGGTAGACGCCCCAGGCTCTGGGGCTCGGTGATCCGTGAGCTTGAAGAGGCCGAGGAATTTACCAAGGCCAATAACACCTGCACGTTGACCATGTGTGTTAATTACGGTGGCCGGGCAGAAATCGCCGACGCCGTCTCTGCCATAGCTGAGGACGTTGCCGCCGGGCGCCTTAAGCCAGGATCGGTGACGGAGAAGACCATCCAGAAGTACCTGGACGAGCCCGACCTCCCCGACGTAGATCTCTTCCTGCGCAGTTCCGGGGAGCAGAGGCTGTCAAACTTCCTGCTGTGGCAGTCCGCATACGCCGAATTCGTCTTTATGGACACGTTGTGGCCGGACGTAGACAGGCGCACGCTCTGGGACGCCGTCGAAATATATGCCAAGCGGGATCGCCGCTACGGCGGGGCAGTTGACGCGGCCCCAGCCGGAAAGTGACAGGCCTTCTACTTCAATACGGGTAGGACGAAAGCCAGACCGACACATCACGGTACGCCTGTTGGCGGATGGTCCTCCGCGACAAGAAGATGTCGTGCAGCGCCCCTGGGTAGCGGAACACAGCTGTCCGCCTGCCCAGGCCCAGCGCGCGCCGGGATGTCTCCTCGACGTCGATCACGGCATCGGCCCTCATGAGGTCCGACGTCCATTCGGCCTGGATCCGGGTCCGGCCCGATAAAAGGACCAGCACCGGGGCATCGATATTGAGTTTGCGCTCTACCGCTTTGTGGCCGGCAAGCACTGCCTTCGTCCAGCCAGCGCGGATAGGGAATGAGCCGCGCGGACGCCAGACGGGATCCAGCGGCCACTCGCCGTGGGCCTGGTTGCTGACGCTCTCCCAGTACGCAGGCATTTCAGGGAACCTGAACGGACGCTTGGGGTCGGTCCGCGCGAAGGGCTCCACCACATGCATGGCGATGCTGCGAATCAGGCTGCTGCCTTGGAGCTCCAGCCATGGCGAGTTCAGGACAAGTGTCCCGATCCTGCCTGGATGGCGGTCCGCCCACAGAGAAGCAATCAGACCTCCCAGGGAGTGCGCAAGCATATGGATCGTTGGCGACGCCGGACTGTTGGTCCTGGCCACAACGTCCCGTTCGATCTCCAGCAAAGCTGCTTCGATGTCTTCGTCGTAGACAGCCAGATCGGTTGTGTATCCGGGAGTCTGACCAGGTAGCAGGCTGCGCCCAAATTTCCGAAGGTCCAGCGCGTAGAAATGAAAGCCGGACGCCGTCAGGTACTCGGCGAGTTCGGTCTGGAGGAAGTAGTCAGCCCAGCCGTGCAGGTAGAGGACCACCCGCGGTGCCCCCGTGGGATCCAAGGACGCCGCACGACGCCTGCGTTGCGTGAAGGTGGAGAAGAAATCGAGGATGCCGTGAGGGGTTGCGTCTGTGAGGGGCGGGGCGTGCCTGACGAGTGTTGCTTTGACCGGGCCCTCCTCGTCAGGAGACAGGGGGAGTTCCAGACGTTCGTATCCGGTGCCCAGGATGTCCGGTTGCCAAAGATGTACCGATTCTTCGGTGGTGGTCATGCGTCCCCCTCCTGCCGTACCTGCGGCAAGTCACTCTCCATGTACCCGCGAATCCATCGTGAAAGCCTCGCGTAGGCATCTGCCCGGACGTTGGGTGCGGACAGGAAGACATCATGCAGCCCGCCATCCACTCTTTCCAGAGTCACACTGCGACCCAAGGCCATGGCACGCAGTGCGATGATGCCGACGTCCAATACAGCATCCGAACGCCGCATGGACTCCTGCCACACCATTCCGTTGGCGCTGGCTGTCGATGTCAGAACCAGCACCGGGATGTCCAGGTCCAGGCCGCGTGCAACCTGTGAGTGGCCGGCCAGGACGGCGCTCAGCCAACCGGCCCTGACGGGAAAGGCCAGGGGTGGCCGGTACTTTTCATCCAGCGGCCATTCGCCTTCGGCGGTATTGCTGATGCTACGGAAGTAGAATCCACGCTCCGGCAGCCTTAAGACCATCTCGGGCCGGACCCTGGCAATGGGTCCCACCATTGCTTGGGCGGCGCGCCTGACAAGTGAGCTGCCATGCATTTCAAGCCAAGGGCTGTTGAGGATCAGGTGTTGCACCCGGCCTGGGTGCTTGCTCGTCCACAGTGCTGCGATGAGGCCCCCGGTGGAATGGCCCATCAGGGCAACGCCATTTCGGAGAGGTCCCGTGCTGTCGCTGTGGATGACCTCAAGGGCCCGGCTGATTTCGGCGTCGTAGTCCCCAAGATTGGCCACGTACCCGCCCGGCGAACCTGAAGTCAGGCTCCTTCCATGGTTATGCATGTCCAATGCATAGAATTCGTACCCGTGCCCTGCCCAAAACCTGGCAAGTTCCACATTGAAGAAGTAGTCGCTCCAGCCATGCAGGAACAGCAACGCGCCGTGCGTGGCCTGGCCCTCCTGGGTGGTCGACTCCGGCCGGTGACGGACCAGGGTTGCACGGCGCACCACGCCGTCAGGTCCTTCGACGTCCAAGGCGCATGACTGGAAGTCCATTCCCAGTATGTCGGTCGACCAATCCATGCCTTCAGCTTAGACACTCGCCGCTGCGTCGCGTCCCGCGGCCCTGCCTGTGAAAAGACATCCACCCAGGAAGGTTCCTTCCAGGGCCCTGTACCCATGGATGCCGCCTCCGCCGAAGCCCGCCGCTTCACCGGCTGCATAAAGGCCCGGGATCACCCGGTCTTCCTGGTCCAGGACCCGGGACCTGAGGTCAGTCTTCAGCCCTCCCAGGGTTTTCCTTGTGAGGATGGACAGCCTGATGGCAATGAGCGGTCCGTGGGCAGGATCGGCCAGGCGGTGTGGGGGAGCCACGCGCATCAGTTTGTCAGTGGCAAAACGGCGGGCCGCGCGGATAGCAGCCAATTGGGGGTCCTTGCCCAGTCCGCTTGCCACTTGAAGGTCGCGGGCGCGCACCAGCGCGTCCAGGTGGTCAGCGCTGATCAGTTGATTGCCCGAGAGTGCGTTCATTTTCCCGGCCAGATCATGGGGCGAGGATGCCTGAATGAAGTCGATGCCTTTGTCCAGGAAACGTTGTATGGGGGTATCGCTGCCTGGCTTCAGTCGGGAAACGAGCAGTGAAACGTCCCTCCCGGTCAGGTCCGGGTTCTGCTCGGATCCGGAAAGCGCGAGTTCCTTGAGCGCAATGGTGCGGTTCAGGACGAACCACGAATAACTGTGACCGGTGGCGACGATGTGGCGCAGCGCGCCAAGGGAATCGAAGCCTGGAAACAGAGGCGCCGGCAGCTGTTGCCCATCGGCATCCAACCACAGTGATGACGGACCGGGAAGAATGCGGATGCCGTGCTTGGGCCACACGGGATCGTAGTTATGGATGCCCTCGGGGTAATGCCACATGCGGTCTCCGTTCACCAACGATGCACCGAGGGATTCCGCGACAGGAAGGAAATTACCATCCACTGAAGCGGGAACACCGCTGAGCATGTCAGCCGGTGCAGCGTTGTCCGGCCATTGCCGGCGCACGGTCTCGTGATTGCCGCCGATGCCGCCTGTAGTCACTACGACAGCGCCCGCCCTGGCCTCGAAACCCCCGACGACGGTTCGCGAGGACGCTTGGCCGCGCACCGCCGTCGAGGGTTCCAGAATCTGGCCCGTGACACCTGCCACCCGGCCGGCCGTCGTCGACAGCGCAGTAGCCCTGTGCCGGAAGTGCAGCGATACCCTCCCCGTCTGGACACCTTCCTGCACCTTGGCCAAAAACGGTTCCACGAGGGCGGGGCCCGTTCCCCACGTGACGTGGAACCGGGGAACGGTGTTTCCGTGTCCCTGGGGGCCATAACCTCCGCGTTCTGCCCATTGCACCAAAGGGAAGATGCCGACGTCGAGGCTTTTCAACCAGGCGCGCTTCTCACCGGAGGCAAAGTGGACATAGGCTTCTGCCCACTGCCGCGCCATCGCATCGTGTGGCCGGTCAAAGCCTGCGGAGGCCACCCAGTCCGAGAGCGCCAATTCAGCGCTATCCCTGACACCGAGCCGGCGCTGCTCCGGCGTGTCGACCATGAACAGGCCCCCGAAGGACCAATGCGCCTGTCCACCCAGGGATGCCGACGGCTCCTGGTCCAGGATCGCCACGCGCTTGCCTGCCGCGTAGGCGGTTGCTGCCGCTACCAGTCCGGACAAGCCTGCACCTACGACGATGACGTCGGCGAGGATTGGATTCCCATGATCTGCATCACGATCTTGTAGCGGCATGCGTACATGCTAGCCGCAGGCAAGGTCACGGGTTTGGTGTGTTGTCAGTAAACCGGAAAACTAGGACCATGCGTGTTTACCCCACCTTCTTCAAGCTCGCCTTCTCCTGGATGGATGCCGAGAAAGCCCACAAGATCGGCTTTCAGGCGATCCGGGCGGCCCACCGCACCGGCGCAGGCAGGGTTCTTGCCAGGATCACAGCTCCGGATGCATCCCTTCGAACCGAGGCGCTTGGGTTGACGTTCCCCTCTCCCTTCGGTTTGGCAGCCGGCTTTGACAAGGAAGGCCACGGAATCGAAGCGCTGGCCGATCTAGGATTTGGCCACGTGGAGGTGGGAACCATCACCGGGCAGGCGCAGCCTGGCAACGAAAAGCCGCGTTTGTTCCGATTGATTGAGGACCGCGCCGTCATCAACCGGATGGGCTTCAATAACGACGGCGCAGCAGCAGTTGCTCCGCGACTCAAGTCGGCGAAAGCTGCACTGCAGCGCATGCACGCCGATGTACGGCCCGTGATTGGTGTCAACATCGGCAAGACGAAAGTTGTTGAGCTGGAGGAGGCCACAGAGGATTACCTCGTCAGCGCCCGGAGCCTCGCTCCCGCTGCCGACTACCTCGTGGTCAATGTCAGTTCCCCCAACACGCCGGGACTGCGGCTTCTCCAGAACGTGGAAACTCTTCGGCCGCTGCTCCGGGCCGTGGGGGATGCCGCAGATGAAGCTGCTGGCCGCCATGTTCCCTTGCTCGTCAAGATTGCGCCTGACCTGAGCAACGAGGACATCGACGAGGTCGCCCGGCTTGCGCTTGACCTCAAGCTGGACGGCATCATTGCAACCAACACCACCATTGCCCGGGACGGCCTCGTCACTGACGCTGCGAAGGTTGGATCGCTGGGAGCCGGCGGGCTTTCAGGTGCCCCGCTGAAGCAGCGGTCACTGGAGGTCCTGCGACGACTCAAGGACGCCGTCGGTGACCAGCTGGTACTGATTGCCGTGGGCGGCGTGGAGTCCGCCCAGGATGTCCAGGACCGTTTGAATGCTGGGGCAACCCTGGTGCAGGGCTACACCGCGTTCCTCTACGAGGGCCCGTTCTGGGCATCACGCATCAACAAGGGCCTCGTGAAGATCCGGAAGCGGGACTCCCGCTAGTCAAAACGTCCACCTGGGAACGAATCGAAACGAAGGCCCATACGAAGAACCCCGGACCAATGGTCCGGGGTTCTTCGTATAAGTAGTGGGGTCGGGGCCTCTTTGCTTGCCGCTACGCGGGGTACTGGCCTCGCTTGACCTGTGGCTTGGGGAGGCGGAGTTTGCGGAACTGCAGTGCACGCATGCATCCGTACCAGATTGCACCGCGCTCGACTTCGCCGAACTTCTCGCCCAGGCGCTTGCGGAGCTTGCGTGAAAGGATAAAAGCATCCACGAAGACGGCAAGGAACATGATCCAGAATCCAACCAGGACATAAGTAATCTGTGCACTGTTGGCCGGGACGATAAGCGAGATCACCACGAAAAGCAGGGCGCCGAACATCAGGTATTCGCCGAGGCTGAACCGGGCGTCCACATAATCCCGAACGAAACGCTTCTGGGGACCCTTGTCCCTCAGTGGCAGGTACTTTTCGTCACCTGTATCCAGCGCCTGCCGCATCTTCTGGCGCTGGTCCTGAATCGCGACGCGTTCGGCCTCCTTGGAAGCTTTGCGGTCGTTGGGCACCAGTGGGCGCTTGCGGGCTGCCTCCTGGTCCTTCCGCTTGGGGGTAGGGGCGCCCTTTCCGGCACCCGGCTCCTGGGCGGCGGCTTGGGCCTGGTCTACTACTGCTTGAGCGCTGGGCTCTTCCTTTTTGCGTCCGAACACCCATACAGAATACCCCGCAGGAAGGTGGCGAAGATTACGGACGGCCGTGGTCTCCCTCCAGCCTGGCAGCCCACCGCGCCTTCCTTTGCCTTCCCGAAGTCAGCTGTAAAGTTTGGGCATGACATCAGAACATGCGGGGATCCCGCAGAATCAGCGACGGAACTCCGGCCACAGCACTGAGCGCCCGTCGTCGAACGAGACCATCCGCTCCGAAGTCGTGGCCGCTTTGGCCAAAGCAGTCGATGAGTCATTCAGCGCGACTCTTGGCGCCCTGAAGGACCTTGTCGGTATCCCGGGAATCGCGTGGCCAAGCTTCGAACCCGCCGAACTGGATCGCAGCGCCGAAGCTGTCGCCTCCTTGGTAAGGGCAACGGGAATGGATGACGTACGAATTCTGCGCTGCGACAAACCGGACGGGACGCCCGGGGGTCCCGCCGTCGTCGCCCGCCGTCCGGCCGGCGAGGGCAAGCCCACGATTCTCTTGTACGCGCACCATGACGTCCAGCCGCCAGGCGATCGGGCGCTTTGGGCTTCCGAGCCTTTCATCGCGGAGGAGCGGGCAGACCGGCTCTATGGTCGCGGCGCGGCTGACGATAAAGCCGGCATCATGGCCCATCTGGCTGCTTACGCGGCTGCGACAAAGGTCCTGGGGGATGAGTTTGGCCTCGGCGTGACGCTCTTCTTTGAAGGCGAGGAAGAAGCGGGCTCGCCCACCTTCAGGACATTCCTTGAGGAACATCGCGAGCTTCTCCGGTCCGATGTAATCGTCGTGGCGGACTCCAGCAATTGGAAGGTCGGCATTCCTGCCTTGACCACCAGCCTGCGTGGGCTCGTGGATGGCACGTTCGAAGTCCGTGTGCTGGAACATGCGGTGCATTCGGGAATGTACGGTGGCCCGGTGCTGGACGCTCCGACCCTGCTGTCCCGCCTCATCGCGACCCTCCACGACCACGAAGGTAATGTCGCTGTGGCCGGGCTCGTTGGAAATGACAACGTAGCGGTTGACCTGACGGAGGCCGAATACCGCGCCGACGCCTCAGTGCTCGACGGCGTCAAACTCGCCGGCAGCGGGACGATCGGCTCGCGTTTGTGGACCAAGCCGGCGTTGTCCATCATCGGCATGGATGTTCCTGCCGTTGCCGTTGCCTCCAATACGCTCATTCCCTCAGCCCGCGCCAAATTCAGCATGCGCCTGGCTCCCGGACAGGATCCCGACGCCGCTATGGAGGCTTTGAAGAGCCATGTTGAGTCCCACGCACCATTTGGCGTCGAAGTAACATTCACGCCGGGGGAGAGGGGCAATGCCTTTTCGACCGATACCTCGTCGGCAGCTGCCAGGGTGGCACTCTGGGCCTTGGGGGAAGCCTGGGGAGTCCAACCAGTGGAAATGGGAATCGGCGGTTCCATCCCGTTCATTGCCGACCTGACCGAGATGTATCCCGACGTCCAGATTCTGGTGACAGGCGTAGAAGATCCGGATTCCCGCGCCCACAGTGCCAACGAATCGCTGCACATCGGCGATTTCCGTAATGCTGTGCTGGCCGAGTCGCTGATGCTGGCGCGGCTTAACGCCGAAGGCCTTGATGGCTGAGCAGCGCAATGGCGTTACAGGGTGTCGTTTATGGGCGGCGGGGCAGGCCGGGAACAAGTGAATGCGGTCCGTGGTTACGTCAGAAGTTATAGCTCAGCGTCTGCGCGACGTAGCATGGAGCTATAACCCGTACGTAATTGGGTAAGGGCAGGCTGCGTTCCGGCGCCGCCGCCAGGAGCGTCATAAGAAGGTAGGCCAATGAGCACTGCAACCAACGAAAACAGCACCGGAGCACAGCTCGTCCCCGACGAGGAGCTTCCCACGCACGAGGTCAATCTGACCGATGTCGCAGCAGGCAAGGTCCGTAGCCTCCTCGAACAGGAAGGGCGCACCGATCTGCGTCTGCGGGTTGCAGTCCAGCCGGGCGGCTGCTCGGGCTTGATCTACCAGCTCTACTTCGACGAGCGCCTTCTCGACGGCGATGCCGTCCGCGACTACGACGGCGTCGAGGTCGTAGTGGACAAGATGAGCGTGCCGTACCTGAGTGGGGCCAGCATTGACTTCGAGGACACCATCTCGAAGCAGGGCTTCACCATTGATAACCCGAACGCCGGCGGGTCTTGCGCTTGCGGCGACTCGTTCCACTGACGTGAGCTATCGCCGCATGTCGGCGCCCCTCTGCATGCGTTCCAACGCATTCGGAGCCACGGCGCCGACATGTGCGCGAAAACCGCTTCATAGCGGTAAGCTCTACATCGGGTAGTAAAACTTTTTAGTGTGCCCGGTGGCCTTTGGCCTGCCGGGAGACAGCAACAAGAGGAAGGGCCGTCTGTGAGTTCGCAGAACCGAACCGGCAGCCGACGCATAAAGATCACCTCGATCACTGGCTTGGCACTAGCCGGCGCGTTGGTTTTGACCGGATGTTCACCAGAGGTAGAGAAGGGTTGGCTGCCAACTGAGCGCGGCACGACCAACCACACTGACCGGATCATGGACCTCTGGGTCAACTCATGGATCGCCGCCTTGGCAGTCGGTATCATCACGTGGGGCCTTCTGGTCTGGTGCATCATCGCTTACCGCCGCCGTAAGGGCACCACGGGATTCCCGAAGCAGCTCAGCTACAACCTGCCGCTTGAGGTCTTCTATTTGACTATTCCGCTGTTCATGGTGCTGGTGTTCTTCTACTTCACCGACCAGGACCAGCGCGCGATCGATGACCGCTCACAGCCGGCAGACGTCGTCGTTGACGTCCGCGGCAAACAGTGGGCTTGGGACTTCAACTACAAAAAGGGCGAGGTCATCAACGAAGACCTCCACGAGGCCGGCGTTCAGGCCCACCTGACAGGCAACGAAGTCAACAAGGAACTGCTCCCCACGCTGTACTTGCCCGTTGGCAAGTCGGTTGACCTGGAGCTGAACTCCCGCGATGTCATCCACTCTTTCTGGGTTCCGGCCTTCCTGCAGAAGCGGGACATGATCCCTGGCAAGACCAACTACATCAGGTTCACCCCCACCAAAGAGGGCACCTTCGATGGCAAGTGCGCCGAACTCTGCGGTGAATACCACTCCGAAATGCTCTTCCGGGTCAAGGTTGTCTCCGAGTCTGAATTCCAGGCCCACATGGACAAGCTTCGCCAGGACGGCAACACGGGCCTGCTCGGTGCGGAATACGACCGCAACCCGGACCTGACCGAAACCAAGTAAGGGGAGCGACGTGGCTACTTACACTCAATCCGCCGGGACCCTCGAGGCTCCCGTAGTTCCTAAATCCAAGGGACGCATAGTCGTCAACTGGATCACCTCCACGGACCACAAGACCATCGGGTACATGTACCTCATTGCGTCCTTCGTGTTCTTCTGCCTCGGTGGCGTCATGGCGCTGCTGATCCGTGCTGAACTGTTCGAACCTGGCATGCAGATCCTGCAGACCAAGGAACAGTACAACCAGATGTTCACGATGCACGGCACCGTGATGCTGCTGATGTTCGCGACGCCGCTGTTTGCGGGCTTCACGAATGTCATCATGCCCCTGCAGATTGGCGCTCCCGACGTCGCCTTCCCGCGATTGAACGCGTTGGCCTTCTGGTTCTTCCTCTTCGGCTCCACCATTGCAGTGTCCGGATTCATCACGCCGCAGGGTGCTGCATCGTTCGGCTGGTTCGCGTATGCGCCACTGTCGAACACCACCTTTACGCCCGGCGTCGGCGGTGACCTATGGGTCTTTGGCCTTGCGCTGTCCGGCTTCGGCACCATCCTTGGTGCCGTGAACTTCATCACCACGATCATCTGCATGCGTGCCCCCGGCATGACCATGTGGCGCATGCCGATCTTCACCTGGAATGCCCTCGTGACGTCCATCCTCGTCCTTATGGCGTTCCCGCCGCTGGCCGCTGCCCTGTTCGCCCTCGGCGCCGACCGCAAATTTGGTGCTCACATCTTCGACCCCGAAAACGGCGGCGCCGTCCTCTGGCAGCACCTCTTCTGGTTCTTCGGCCACCCCGAGGTGTACATCATCGCCCTGCCGTTCTTCGGCATTGTCTCCGAGATCTTCCCGGTGTTTAGCCGGAAGCCGATCTTTGGTTACAAGGGTCTTGTATACGCAACCATCGCAATTGCCGCACTGTCCGTCACCGTCTGGGCACACCACATGTACGTGACCGGTTCCGTGCTCCTTCCGTTCTTCGCCTTCATGACCATGCTGATCGCCGTGCCTACCGGCGTGAAGTTCTTCAACTGGATCGGTACCCTCTGGCAGGGCTCCATCACCTTCGAGACTCCGATGCTCTGGAGTATCGGCTTCCTGGTGACCTTCCTCTTCGGTGGACTCACGGGTATCATCCTTGCGTCGCCGCCACTGGACTTCCACGTCTCGGACTCCTACTTCGTGGTGGCACACTTCCACTACGTGGTCTTCGGTACGGTTGTGTTCGCCATGTTCGCAGGCTTCTACTTCTGGTGGCCGAAGTGGACCGGCAAGATGCTGAACGAGCGCCTGGGTAAGATTCACTTCTGGCTTCTCTTCCTTGGCTTCCACGGCACCTTCCTTATCCAGCACTGGTTGGGTGTTGAAGGCATGCCCCGCCGTTACGCCGACTACATGCCGCAGGACAACTTCACCTGGATGAACCAGTTCTCCACTATTTCGTCCTTCGTCCTGGGTGCATCGCTGCTGCCGTTCTTCTGGAATGTCTACATCACGTGGCGCAGCAACAAGAAGGTTGAAGTTGACGACCCCTGGGGCTTTGGAGCGTCGCTTGAATGGGCGACTTCCTGCCCGCCGCCGCGCCACAACTTCACGTCGCTGCCCCGTATCCGTTCGGAGCGCCCGGCACTGGACCTGCACCACCCTGAGTTGGCCCAGGTCCACACCGCCCAGTCCCCGGACCCCGCAGCAGTGCTGCTGGGCAACGCTGACCAGAAGGACGTTCGCAAGTGAAAATCGAATCGTGGCTCTTTGGAGCAGGAGCATTCTTCTTCGTCCCCGTCGCCATCGCCTACGGCCTCCTGACGGAATGGCATGAGTGGGTCGGCGTTCTGGGCATTCTCCTCGTTGGCGGTCTCGTAGGCATGATCGGCGCCTACTTGGGCTTCACCGGCAAGCGGATCGGCATGCGTCCGGAAGACCGCCCGGATGCTGAAATCCACGAGGGCGCGGGCGAGCAGGGGCACTTCAGCCCGTGGAGCTGGTGGCCGCTGGTTCTTGGCATTGCGTGCGCAAGCGGCTTCCTGGGCCTTGCCGTGGGCTTCTGGATCACCTTCATCGCTGGTGGCCTTGCCGTTGTGGCACTGGTCGGCTGGGTGTTCGAATACAGCCGTGGCGACCACGCACACTAACGGCACAACAACATAACGACGACGGGCCCCACCTTTTGGTGGGGCCCGTTCTCGTGTTTGGGGCGTCAACGGGCCTGAGTGCCCTCCAGAACGGCAGAAAGGCCTACGAGGGCATTGTCGGCTTCGGAAACAGTTTGATCGTCCTGGAGGGCCTCAACGGCCACCTCAAGGAGTACCTCGCAGCCATGGCCAAAGTCTTCTGTCATGACTTCAAGGAGCGAGCGGGCGTCGACCGGAAGGCCATCCTGCTTCCGTATTGTTACGGGCAGGCCTGTCTCGGTTACTGCCCGGACAAATACCGCTGCTGCTCGAGCATGCAAGCCAATTTCTGCTGCGACGAAGGATTTCTGCTGCGGCAAGCCAGCTCCTTTGCTAAGACGGAATAGCCGTCCGTGAAATTTGATCCATACAAGCGTAGCCGCCCGCGGGCCAGCTCTCCATATCGCTCAGTGCGGCTGGTCTAGACCTGTGCCCTGGCTGATCTACCCTTAAGGCATGACCTATTTGATGTTGGGAGCTCGTCATGCCTGAAGCCACGAGTATCGCCGGTGAAATTGACCGGACCAGCAGCACCCCCATTTACGTCCAGCTCCGGGAGATACTGAGGAGTTTCATAGCCCAGTCATGTCCGCCAGGCTCGTCGCTGCCGTCTGAGCGGGACCTTTCCCTACGATTCGGTCTTGCGAGGATGACCGTACGGCAAGCCATTGATGCCTTGGTGGGTGAGGAAGTCATTGAGCGGGTGGTGGGACTCGGTACGTTCGTTAAGAAGCCCAAACTCGATCTCCAGGTGAAGCTGACCTCATACAGCGAGGAGATGCAACGACGAGGGATGGTTCCGGCTGCAAAGGTGTTGAGCTTTGAACAGATTGCCGCCAGTGCTTTTCTGGCGCGGGAGCTTCAGCTTGAGGAAGGCACGCCGTTGGTCCGTTTCCGGCGGTTGCTGTTGGCCGACAACGAACCCATGAGCGTCGACGAGAACTTCATTCCGGCACACCGCGTCCCGGGGCTGTTGGATGAGGCGCCCCCCACTTCGCTCTACAACGTGCTCAGCGAACGCTACGGCCTCGTCATGGAATGGGGCGAGGACATGATTGAGGCCACGGCGGCATCCCCTTCAACGGCGAGGTTGTTGAACGTGGACGTGGGCTCACCCCTGTTAAAGATCCAGCGCCATGCCTTCGTGGCCCGGGCAATGGTGGACTACTCCGTTTCCTACTACCGGGCCGACCGCTACAAGCTTTGGATTCCGCTGCAGCGGCCAGGGGTCCGGCCCACACGCAACTACTCCTCCGGTTACCGAACCCAGTAGAGCCGGAAGCGGTCCATATCGGGCCCATCACACACTGCATAAGCAACAGGGAAGGGCACGATCCTTATGGATCGTGCCCTTCCCTGTTTAAGCCGTAACTAGTGGCTGAGGCTCTTCTGGTCCTCGCCAGCTTCGATGGCCTCGTGGTGGCCATGCGCATGGGCTGCTTCGAGTTCCGCCGGAGTTGCCGGAGCAACACGGTCTTCGAAGAACCACTTGGAGAGCGCTGCACGGCGCTTTTCCTTGCGGGTTACGACACCGTGTTCGTTCGGCGTCGCCGGCAACGGAACCGGAGATTCGAATCCAACGAGCTTGTAGCGCTTGTACTCGTCCAGGGGAGCGTGTACTTCGATGAACTCACCGTGGGGGAGCCGTACGATGCGGCCGGTCTCACGCCCGTGGAGGGCGATCTCGCGGTCCTTGCGCTGCAGTGCCAGTGCGATTCGCTTGGTCACGATGAAAGCGAGAACCGGGCCGATAAAGAACAGTGTGCGCAGCCAGTACGTGACATCGTTCAGGGATACGTGGAAATGCGTTGCGATGAGGTCCGAACCTGCCGCAGCCCACATGACGCAGTACCAGGTGAAACCGGCAACACCGATCGCGGTACGGGTAGGTGCGTTGCGGGGACGGTCAAGGACGTGGTGCTCGCGGTTGTCCTTGGTGACCCAGCGTTCAATCCACGGGTACATGAACAGCACGGTGAAGATGATGCCGGCAGGCACGAGTGCCGGGAGCAGGACGTTCAGGGTCAGCGTGTGTCCGAAGACGATGTACTCAAAGTGGAAGTTGTTGACGACACCAGGCATGAGGCGAAGTGCACCGTCAACGAATCCGATGTACCAGTCAGGCTGGGTACCGGCGGAAACCGGGGAGGGGTCATAAGGACCGTAGTTCCAGATCGGGTTGATCGTAAAGGCAGCTGCCATAAGGGCCAGGACGCCGAAGACGATGAAGAAGAACCCGCCGGCCTTGGCTGCGTAAACCGGGCCGAGGGGGTAGCCGACGACGTTGCCGTCATTGCGTCCAGGGCCGGGGTACTGAGTGTGCTTGTGCACGACAACCATGAACAGGTGAATCACGATCATCAGCAGAATCAGTGCCGGGACCAGAAGGATGTGAAGCACATACAGACGACCAATGATCGCTGTGCCCGGGAATTCTCCACCGAAGAGGAAGAACGAGATGTAGGTACCAATGACCGGAATGGACTTGATAACGCCATCGATGATGCGCAGGCCGTTGCCGGAAAGGAGGTCATCGGGGAGGGAGTAGCCAGTGAAGCCGGCAGCCATGGCCAGAATCAGGAGGACGCCGCCCACTACCCAGTTCATTTCACGGGGCTTGCGGAACGCGCCAGTGAAGAAGACGCGCAGCATGTGGACACCCAGGGAAGCCACGAACAGCAGTGCCGCCCAGTGGTGCACCTGACGCATGAAGAGGCCACCGCGGACATCGAAGGAGATGTTCAGCGATGAGCTGTACGCCACGGACATTTCGACGTTGTACAACGGCGTGTAGGAACCCTGATAGTGGGTTTCAGCCATCGAGGGGTCGAAGAAGAAAGTCAGGAAGGTACCCGACATCAGCAGGATGACGAAGGAATACAGCGCCACCTCACCGAACATGAACGACCAGTGGTCCGGGAAGACTTTGCGGCCGAACTCGCGCAGGATGCCGGAGCCACCTACACGCTCGTCCACGAAATCAGTGAAACGGCCAACTTTGGTCTTCGCTACGAAGGGGGCTTCAGCTGTTGATGAGGCGCTCATGCTCGTCACGCTCCCAGTAACTCGGTCCTACAGGTTCTTTGAAGTCGCTGGTAGCGACGAGGTAGCCTTCTGCGTCAACTGCGATGGGCAGCTGGGGGAGCGGACGGCTGGCCGGTCCAAAGATGACCTTGCATTCCTGCGTGAGGTCGAACGTGGACTGGTGGCACGGGCACAGCAGGTGGTGGGTCTGCTGCTCGTAAAGAGCAACGGGGCAACCAACGTGTGTGCAGATCTTGGAGTAAGCAACAATGCCGTTGTAGCTCCAGTCCTCACGGCCCTCGGAAGGGTTCAGCGAGTTCGGATCCAAACGCATCAGCAGAACGACGGCCTTGGCCTTTTCGTTCAGCTTGCCCTCGTGAAGTTCGTTGAGGCCCTCGGGAATGACGTGGAAGGCCGAACCGATGGTGACATCCGAAGCCTTGATGGGAGTGCCATCGGGGTCGCGGGTAAGTCGCTTGAGCTTGCCACCTTCAGGAGCCCACATGGTGTGTGCGAGCTTGTCATCAGGACGCGGTCCCAGGTCGCCGAAAATCGCGAGAGCAGGGAGCGGAGCAAGGGCAACGGCGCCAAGAAGGGTGTTGCGGATCAGCGGGCGACGCTTAATGCCGGTTTCCTCGACGATGTCGTCGACGATGCGCACCGCAGCCTGGCGATCTTCCTCGTGACGGATAGCGTGGCGCTCTTCCGACACTTCGTGATCGGGCATCAGGGCCTTGGCCCAGTGCACGATGCCGGTGCCGATTCCGAGCATTGCAAAGGCCGTACCCAGGCCCAGGAGCAGGTTCTGGGTACGGATGTTTGCAATCGTCGAATCGTCGCCCAAATCGATGGCGAAGTACGCCACCAGGAAGATCAGCGTGCCGATGACAGAGGTGCCAAACAAAATGGCTACCTGACGCTCGGCTCGCTTTGCGGCTACCGGGTCCGTGTCAGCCAGGCGCAAACGATGCGGAGGAAGCCCAGGATCCTGGAACTTCTCCACTTCATTCTGACCAGCCGTAGCTACGGTGCCCGAGTGGTTCGGACTGCCGTCACTATGGTTGCCCATAATTCGCCTCATCCTTCTCTCGTTGTCTCGGCCTGGGCCGAGTTAATTTTCAGTTCCAAACTGCTGACCATGCAGCAGAAGTTTGTTGTCTCGTCCGGACTAGGAGGTGCGTGACGTCAGCCAGATAGTGAAGGCGATGATGACGCCCAGGCCTGCAATCCAGACGAAGAGACCTTCAGACACCGGGCCAAGGGAGCCGAGATCGGCACCGCCCGGTGAGCCGTTGGCTTCGATGGTCTTGAGGAAGGTGATGATGTCGCGCTTACCTTCGGGTGAGACGTTCGAATCGTTGAACACAGGCATGTTCTGCGGGCCCGTGGCCATGGCTTCGTAGATGTGTTTTCCTGTGACATCTGCAAGGGCGGGAGCGAACTTGCCGCGGGTCAGGGCGCCGCCGGCTGCGGCAGCGTTGTGGCACATGGCGCAGTTGACGCGGAAGAGTTCGCCACCATTGGCTGCATCTCCCTTTTCGTCAAGGAGGTGTTCTTCCGGAATCGCAGGGCCTGCACCGAGCGATGCAACGTAAGCGGCCAGTTGGCTGGTCTGCTCCTCGTTGAACTGGACGGGCTTCTTCTGCGCCTGGGGGCCGTTCATCTGCATGGGCATACGGCCGGTGCCAACCTGGAAGTCAACTGCTGCGGCACCCACGCCGACCAGCGAGGGGCCGTCCTTGGTTCCGCTTGCACCCATGCCGTGGCAGGTGGCGCAGTTGGCAGCAAACAATTTGCCGCCCTGCTCTACGTCACTTGCGCTGTAGCTGGTGGTGTCGGCCTTGGCCTGGTTGACAGATGTGGCAACGGCGTACAGCCCACCAGTGAGGAGGAGGCCCATCAGCAACAGCGCTATGGCTGCCAGTGGGTGACGTCGCTTCTGCGAGAGTGCCTTCACGTGGTGGTTCCTTTATTCGATCCTGCGTCGGCTCCGCGAGCCGCTTCTTGAAATTCTGCCTCTTGTAGAAAAAGAGTCAAAGCCGGGCTACTTCAGGACGTAGATGACCAGGAAGAGGCCAATCCAGACGACGTCAACGAAGTGCCAGTAGTACGAGGTGACGATCGCTGATGTCGCTTCAAAGTGCCCAAACTTCTTGGCGGCAAACGCGCGGCCAATAATGAACAGGAACGCGATCAAACCGCCGATGACGTGCAGGCCGTGGAAGCCTGTGGTCATGTAGAAGGCGGAACCGTAGGCATTGGATGACAGGGAAACGTGCTCGGAGACGAGCATGGCGTACTCCGTTGTCTGTCCGGCCACGAAGAAGGCACCCATGATGAAGGTGAGAACGAACCATTCGCTCATGCCCCAGCGGGTGAACTGCAGGCGTCCGCCGGTGCGGCGCGGTTCAAGCCGCTCAGCGGCGAAGACGCCCATCTGGCAAGTAAAGGAACTGGCCACGAGGACGATCGTGTTGACGAGCGCAAACGGGAAGTTGAGCTTGGCCGACTCCTCGGCCCACATCAGTCCCGATGTGGAACGCAGGGTGAAGTACATGGCAAAGAGACCGGCGAAGAACATCAACTCACTGGACAGCCAAACAACGGTTCCAACAGAAACCAGATTGGGGCGGTTCAGCGTCGGGTGCGCCGGGGTACTGGGGGCATGGGTCGCAGATGTCACAAGGACATTATGTCTGTAAAAGTCCAGAGTTCCCAATGCAAACCACCGATTCGGGAGACTTTTTCTACAAAGACGCGAAATCGCGCGGAAAAGTTCCCGGTCAGGTTCACATTGGTCATCGGCGTAGCCCGGTCGATAGCATCAGGGGGTGACTTCTCCGGCATCGGCACCTGCAGCCAGCAATACCTGGCCAGGGCTCATCTCAGCACTGATCAACGGCGACGACCTTTCAGTGGGCAACACTGAGTGGGCCATGAACACGATCATGGCCGGCGAAGCGACTCCTGCCCAGATCGCGGGTTTCCTGGTTGCCCTTCGCGCCAAGGGCGAAACAGTGGAAGAACTGGCCGGTCTTGTGGAGGCGATGCTCCAGAATGCCAACCCGATACAGATCTCCGGTGAAAAGCTGGACATCGTGGGCACGGGCGGGGACAGGCTCAACACCGTCAACATCTCAACCATGGCAGCCCTTGTTGCGGCCGGTGCGGGCGCGAAAGTCGTCAAGCACGGAAACCGGGCGGCGTCGTCTACGTCCGGCTCTGCTGATGTATTGGAAGCCCTGGGTGTCCGCCTGGACCTTTCCATTGAGCAGGTTGCCCGGAATGCGGAGGAGGCGGGAATCACATTCTGCTTTGCGCAGGTTTTCCATCCCTCGTTCCGTCATACTGCGGTACCCCGGCGGGAGCTGGCAGTACCCACGGCCTTCAATTTTCTCGGCCCCATGACCAATCCTGCTCATGTCCAGGCTTCGGCAGTCGGCGTCGCCAACGCCCGGATGGCTCCTCTGGTAGCGGGTGTCCTTGCCCGTCGCGGCAGCCGTGGCCTCGTGTTCCGCGGTGACGATGGGCTGGACGAATTGACGCCCACGGGACCATCAACTGTTTGGGAAATCAGGAACGGAACCGTCACGGAGCAGGTGTTCTCTCCCGCTGAGCTCGGTATCGAACCGTCCACCGTTGCGGATCTGCGGGGCGGGGACGCCGCTGCAAATGCAGTGGTTGTACGTGAGGTCCTTGACGGCAAGACAGGTCCTGTGCGCGATGCTGTCCTGTTGAATGCTGCCGCTGGCTTGGTGTCCGTTGATCTGAACGCCGACGGTGACCTTTTGGATCGGATGCGGGCTGCCTTCACACTGGCAGCCGACTCCGTTGATTCAGGTAAGGCCGCCGGTGTCCTGACCAAGTGGATTGCCCTTAGCCAGGCCTCCAAGGGCTAGTCCAGGGGTCCTTGGCCCTATTCGAATCCCAAGGCAAAGGCGGCGTCGAGATCGTGCTGCGAGTACGCACGGAACGCTATGTGCGTAGTGGTGTGGACCACTGAATCCACCTTCGACAGGCGGTCAGCAATGACGTCCGCGAGGTCTTCATGCTTGGACACTCTGGCTACAGCGATCAGGTCCCATTCTCCAGTGACGGAATAGACCTCACTGATGCCTTGGATGGCCGAAATCTGCTCGGCGGTTTCCGGAATGCGCGAAGCGTCGGTCTTGATCAGGACGAAAGCGGTGATCACGTGGGGCCTTTCCGGAAAAGCTTCATTGCGGACGCATTTCAGCCTAGTACATGGGAGAAGCCGGGGAACCTTTTCAGGCCTTGGAGTGGGGCTTTCGTGACGCACGCAGAATTAGCGCGAGAATGGCGCGGTAGCCGAGCAGGAAAACACCCAGGCTGATTAGTGCCACGATGACAAAGGGCAACACCACCGTCTGGCCGGTTACCGCCCTGAGCAGCATGCCGATCACTACGGCACCGATCCAGACAGAAACGCCGGAAGGCCAGAGGGCATAGGGCGCACGCCAAACCCTTGCGACCAGCCAGGCAACGCCGGCACCGGCGAGGAAGGGCCAGGCTGTGACAAAGGCACCCGTGATGATGTCGCCCCGGGCGTGGGCATCCCGGCCAATTGCGGCGAAGACAAGAATCAATACGAGGTCGGCGGCGGCAGCAGGGATCCAGGATCTGGGCGATGATGGCATGTTCTGACATTATCCGGGTGGAAGTGCTGGCGCGAAGTTGACGGGCCGCAGGTTGTCTCTTGCGCTTGGTTTCTGCTGCGTCCACGATGACTGACAGGAACAAGGACGCACCCCACTTACTGGAGGAGATCATGCGATTCGTTCAAGTAGCCCAGCACGCCGAGGACCTGAAGCGGGCGGCGGCCTTCTACGCTGCACTGCTGGGCGCCGATCCCAAGGCCTTGTACGACCCTCCCGGGCTCCTCTTCTTTGACGTGGGTGGCGTGCGGCTTCTGCTGGAGAAGGGAGCGCCATCATCCCTGCTCTATTTCGAGGTCGGAGACCTGCATGGCACGGTGGCGGCAATGAGGAGCAGGGGTGTGAAGATCATTTCGGAGCCGCACATCATCTTCACCCATGAGGATGACCTCCTCGGACCTGCAGATTCGGAGGAGTGGATGGCCTTCATCGAGGACAGCGAGGCCAATACCGTAGGCCTGGTCAGCCGGATCAGGACGGCAGGAGACTAACTCGTGCTTGATCTGCCGGCCGCGCTGGCTGGTGCGCATCACGCATCCGGCGACAACCGCCGTCGGGCGTTGTGTGGTGGAACCCACGCGACTAGCCTCAATCGGGGGACAAGGGTTCCTCAAGATGCTGGAGGACTTGCAGAATGCAGAAGATTTCCACCTGTTTGTGGTTTGACGGCCGGGCCGCGGAGGCGGCGGAGTTCTACACGTCGACATTTGATGATTCATCCATCCTGACATCGATGCCGGGTCCAGGCGGAGACGTTCTTACGGTCGACTTTGAGATTGAAGGGCGTCAGTTCATGGCCCTGAACGGGGGACCAGCTTTCACCTTCAACGAGGCAGTTTCCCTCGTGGTGAACTGCGATTCGCAGGACGAGGTGGACCGCTACTGGAATGCGCTCTTGGAAGGAGGAGGAGAAGAAAGCCAATGCGGATGGTTGAAGGACAAGTTTGGCTTGTCGTGGCAGATCGTCCCTGTTGGGATGCCGGGCCTGTTGAATGGTCCGGATCCGGCTGGTTCCCAGCGGGCAATGGAAGCCATGTTGAAGATGCGGAAGCTTGACATCAACGTTCTGCAAAAGGCGTACGACGGCGACTGAAAGTTCGGGGGACAGGCGCCTTTGGCGCTGCTAGCATTACCGCACGGTGACGTGCGCACCTATTACAACCATGAGGAGAACTGACTAATGACAACCCGCCTCAACCCATATATCTCGTTCCGCGATAATGCCAGGGACGCAATCAACTTCTACGAGTCCGTCTTCGGCGGCGAACTGACGCTCAGCACTTTTGGCGAATATCAGGCAAGCGAAGACCCCGCCGAAGCGGAGAAGGTGATGCACTCAATGCTGGTAACGCCCAACGGCCTGACGCTGATGGCTGCCGACACGCCGAACAGCATGGACTACAACCCGGGCAACAACATCTCGGTGTCGCTAAGCGGCCAGTCCGAGGATGAAGCCGAACTTCGTGGTTACTGGGACAAACTCGCCGACGGCGGTACCGTCACCATGCCGCTCGAAAGCGCACCGTGGGGCGACACCTTCGGGATGTGTGTGGACAAGTTCGGCATCGCCTGGTTGGTCAATATTGCAGGAGAGCAACAGGGGCAGTAGCAGACCAAGCCCGGCGCAAAATACAAGCGAATGCCTCGTCCGACACGCGTTGGACGAGGCATTCCCATTAAGGCCTTATATGATGCGGCGGCCGGCAGGATCCAGCCTGATGCCGACATGCTTTGGTGTTCGCAGTACGACCGAGCGGTCCATGATTTCCACCATGGGCAACTTTTCACCCAGTTGCCGCTCGAGAATGGTCATGTCATCGAGACGGCGCAGCCAGACGGACATCACAATCGAATACAGCCCGCCTGTGGTGGCTACCAGACGCACTTCTCCGAGACCCACCAACCGGCCCGCCACTGCCTCCGTCTGCGTGGCTGGTACGCGGAGGAAATACCAAACGTTGACCGGCCAAGGGGACAATGAACGGGCGATTTCCAGACGAACCACCAGCCGGTCCTGGGCCAGGGCCGCATCCAAAGCGCTCTTCGCGCGCGGGGGGCTGATTCCCAACTTTTGGGATATTTCAGTTATCGAGGCTCGACCATCAGCGCGAAGGATCCAAAAAAGCCGCTCTTCCAGATCTGCCGATGCGCCCTTCGCGGCCGCACGTGGTTGAGGTGCTTCGCGCTCTATGAGTTTTACCTCGTGGTCCTGCAGGGAGCGCAACCGCCAACTCCGCGCATCCGCCAGGAGATTGATGACCGGATGCGTTCTTGTACTGCGGATTCCTTTGATGGCTGGCAGGCGGTCCAAAACGAATCGTGCGAGGGAAGCTTCATCGCGGCTCACGACGGTGATGACCATGTCCCTGCCACCTGCGGTGTGATCGATCGAGAGCACGTCCGGATCGGCGTCAAGCTCTTCGGTCACGCCTGACATGTGGGCAGGTGCGCACTCAATTTCCACCAGGGCAAAAGCGACATTGGAACCGATGCCACGGTAGGTCGCTACCCATGCCAGCCCTTCCGCAGAAAGAAAATTCCAGCGTCGGGCCAAGGTGACTGCATCGGCACCCACCCCGGGTGCCAAGGCCGTCCATGGTGCCCGGGGACGGATTTGAAGGGCGTGCAGGAGTTTGAGGTCCCGTTCATCAAAGTCGAAATCCTGCATGGAACGTCTACTTCCAACAAATTGCCTGCGTTTTGAGTGTGACCAATCACTTGCTGCCTAGATTCTAGGCGTCATTGCTCAAGCACTTCGGAAGGCAGCCATGCTTGCTCCCGTCCGGCCGTTCGGCCGCGTCCAATCCTCCTCGACGGCTCAGCGAGTACAAGTGTTTCCCAATCCTGCACAAAGTCACCGGGGGAGGGGAGCGGGCCAACTCCCGTTGGCGGCGGGGGAGAGTGACACAATCCTGCTCGCTTCCGTGCGTGGGGGCGACTCTGGATCCTACGAGGAACTTTTCCGCCGGTACCAAGGCATTGCCACCCATGTTGCCCGGGCTGAATCGGATAATCCAATGGATGCCGACGACGTGGTCTCCGAGGCGTTTGCATCGATCCTGGAATCCCTGCTGGCGGGCAGGGGACCCGTGGACTCATTCAGGGCTTATCTGGTAACCACCGTTCGGCGAATGTCGCACCGCCGAAATCTGCAGGTCGGACGGGCAGCGACGACGGTGAGAGGCGTTGCGGGTCAGGTCGTGGTTATCGATGATGATCCTGTTCTCAAAGACTTCGAGAATACGATCCTTATGCTGGCTTTCCGTTCCCTTCCATCCAGCTGGCAGACCGTACTTTGGCACGTGGACGTTGAAGACTCGAAGCCGGCTGCAGCGGCACGAGCCATGGACCTGACTCCAAACGCTGTGTCGTCATTGCTCATCCGCGCACGGGAGGGTCTCCGGCAGGCGTACCTCCAAAAACACGTGCAGGAATCAGCTGCGGACCCCTGCACGGACTTTTCACGCTACTTCGGTAAATACGTCCGAAATGCCGTGCGCCAGGCCGCCCAGGACAAAGTTCGCCGGCACCTGGACGATTGCCTGCGTTGCGCAGGGGTGTTGGCCGAGTTGGTGGAAATTCAGTCAGGAATGAAACGGGCGCGAGTGCTGTAATCAACGTTTACTTTACATAATGTAGATTATCGGCGTTCAAACAACGGGAGTAGAAGCAGCTGCGAGAACTCCCGCCCCATGACGAATCCAGCGTTTCCGCAGGTCAGCCGGGCTTTGCCCGGCGCGCGCATTCCTCACGCCAACGACTGAATTTGCCCTCGGATCGCTTATGGCTATAGGTTTCCTGCATCTAATGCATGTTTCCATGGTTTAGGGGTCGTGGTGGGTAATACCGTTCCGGGTTTCGTCCCGCGGATGCTGGTGGATCCGGACATTGGGCTGTTCCGGGCTGATGAACGGGTTTTCACTGCCATGCTCGATGGCTGGCGCGCGCAGATGCTGGCACGTGGCCTCACGACTCAGACCATCAAGCAGCGCGGCCAGCTGCTGGAGCGTTTTCAACGCTTCACGGGTGAATTCCCATGGCAATGGCGCCACGCCGACATCGATGACTTCCTGGCCGATCTGCGCTCGGGCGAGAAACCGATCAGCCTGAAAACGTTGCGCTCGTACAGCAACGCCGTGGCGATGTTCTGCTCTTATCTGACGCATCCTGGCTATGGCTGGGGCGAGTTCTGCGAACGGACTTTCGGCGATATTCCGAGCCAGATCTGCTTCGAGTGGAATATGCCAAGGCACACCACCGATGATGCCGTCCCGGCGAAGAAGCGGTCGTTCACCAAGGCGGAACTGCAGCGACTATTCGACTACATCGATGACCTTGTCGACCGGGAATACGCCGCTGGCAGCAAACGATGGCTGCCCCTTTTCCGCGACTCTGTGGCGTTCAAGGTCTGCTATGCCTATGGGCTTCGCCGACGTGAGATGACCATGCTGGACCTGGAAGACTTCGGCCCGAACCCGCACGTCAGTGACTACGGCCGGTTCGGAGCAGTTCAGGTACGGTTCGCCAAGGGAACGGCAGGCTCAGGACCCAGACGGCGCACCGTGCTGACCGTTCCGGAGTTCGACTGGGTCGTGGACCAGCTCAAGACCTGGACATCCGGAGGGCTGCGGCAGCAGTTTCCGACAGCTGAACGGTCCTCGGCTCTTTGGCCGAGCGAGCGGGGTGCCCGGATGTCCCTGGGCTCTTTCGGGGATGCGTTCGCCGCTGCCCGGGATGCCGTCGGCTTGCCCCAGGAGCTGGGTCTGCATTGCCTCAGGCATTCCTACGTGACCCACCTGATCGAAGCCGGCTATGACGCGGCCTTCGTGCAGACTCAGGTTGGCCACTCCTACGCCTCGACCACCGGGCTCTACACGTCGGTATCGTCGGACTTCAAGCAGAAATCCGTGCAGCAGATGATTGCACGCCGCATCGCGAACTTGGAGGACCCAGATGCCTGAACAGCGCCGGATTGGCTACCGCTGGAACTTGCGAGCCCTGATGGCAAAGCAGAACCTGTGGAAGACCACCGAACTGATGCCGCTCCTGAAATCTCGTGGTATCAACCTTTCCGAAAGTCAGGTCTACAGGCTGGTCACATCGACTCCGGAGCGCATTCCGGCCAAGACATTCGCGGCGCTCTGCGACATCCTGGACTGCACACCCAACGACCTGTTCGAACCATTCGTGGAGATGCGCGCCGCGGCGACAGCCAATGCCCCGAAGCGCAGTGAAGACCTCGGCATCCAACCAGGCAACCCCATCGCACGACGTGTCCGCCTCGTCGCTTCTGAGGACGGTGAGTAGGCCACGCAAAGCAGAGGACCCGATCCGCTGGCCGGTTCCCTGCAGTCGCTGCGGTCAGCACCATCAAACCGTCGCGCGCTGGCCAGACGGCGGCGTTTGCGGCTACTGCTATCAGCAGGCAAAGCGCACCCGTGGAGTCTGCGCCTGCGGCCATGAAGGTGTTCTTCCGGGAATTATCGATGAGGAGCCGGCATGCCGCAGCTGCTCGGGCGTTCGGCTCAACGTTGACTGTGTGGGCTGCGGCGCCGAAGACGAACTTTACAGTGGTGGACGCTGCTGGACCTGCGTCCTCGGCGACATCGTAGACGACCTGCTTACAGACCCAGCTACGGGAGTCATGGCCACGGAACTGATCCCGCTGGCGGCGGCACTGAAGTCAATGAAACGGGCCAACAGCGGCATGACCTGGATCCGGCAAAAGCACGTCACGGCCTTCCTTCGTAACCTCGCTACCGCACCCAAAATCAGTCACGACACCTTCGATGAACTGCCCGACTCCCGCACCCGCGAGTACGTCCGAGGGCTCCTCATCGAGCACGGGGTGCTCCCCCAGCGAAATGCGTTCCTGATTCGCTACGAAAGCTGGGCCACCCAAGCCATGGAACGCGTCAGCGACCCACAGAACCTTGACGTGATCCGCCGCTACATCCGATGGCATCACCAGCGACGCATGAACCTCATGGACGAAGTCTCCCGCGGCACTTTCCTGCGCGCCAAACAGGAAGTCACCGTCGCCATCGACCTCCTGAACTGGCTCACCGGTCATGACATCAAACTGCCGGAACTGCAGCAGTCCCACCTTGATGTATGGCAATCCGAGGGGCCCACGACGAGACGCATCGCTGAGCGCTTCCTCAAATGGGCCATCAAAACCAAGGCCGCCCCAGCGGGGCTCACCATCGTCCCGCACCGCCGCGGCACCAGCCCAAGACTCCCCAAGATCGGGCAAGACAAAGCGCTCCAACAAATCATCCACACCAACGGACCGGAGACCCGTGACCGGGCCGCCGCGATCCTCATCCTCGTCTTCGGACAACAAGCCGAAAACATCGCCCGGCTGACCTGGGACGACGTCACAGTCACTGAAGACTTAGTCACCATCCAACTCGGAACCACCAAAATTGCGCTGCCGGACCCGTTAGCCCAGCCATGGCGGGAGCTCGCCGCAAACCCAGGCCACGAACTGACCGCAGCACACCCCAACACCAAGTGGGTATTCCGCGGAACATCACCCGGACGCCACATCCACCCAGGGCACCTCACAACCCGACTCAGCAAGCTCTTCAACACCCGCGCCGCGCGACTCGGAACACTCCACGAACTCACCAAACTCGCACCCGTGGCCATCATCGCCGAAACCCTCGGCTACTCCCCGACTACCATCGAACGCCACGCCACCGACTCGGCATCCGCCTATGCCCGGTACATCGCAGCAGTAAACGAGTCCGTCCTGCACGAAAGCCCGAGAAACTAGAACGGCTCCGTCTCGCTTGCGTCCGTGAGGACATACCTAAAGCTGCCGGCCCCGACGATCCCAGTCCTGGCGACGGGCTTCTTCCTCGTCCCAGAAATGACCGTCGTAGTGGCGCACATAGAGCAGATAGGCGGTGAAGACCGCGCAGATAATCAGCATTGCCAGCATGAGGTAAAGAAAGGGACCCCAAGCTTGATTCCACCGGAATGCAATTTGCACGATTGCGTTTACGGCCATGAAGGACACCATGACCAGCTGCCAGCGAAATCCGCCCCGCGTCATACGCGGCTCAAGGCGCTTCCGACCCTCAGGCATATTCGGAGCCTACAGCCGGAGGAGCTTTCTGTCATGAGCTAACACCGGCCCCGCCACCGAGCAGTATGAGTGCCGTTCACCGTCGGCAAATCACGGAGGCGGCTACTCCCGTCCCATGAATACCCGTGCATGCCAGTTAAGTCACGGGAGTAGAAGGGGTGCCTGACGCGGTCTGACTCAGTGGACACGGTCTGTCTGATCCGGGATAAGGCTGCCGTCCTCGCGCAGCACGGGACCCTTGCTGCTGTCTGGGTTGGTGTACCCCTTGGTGCTGCATGGATACGGCTCGCTGCGCTGTGGTTTGGGGTCGATGAACATTGACGTGATTAGCCACTTGCCGTCCTCGTTGTCGTACGCGCGGCACATGATTTCCGCGTTGTTCCGGTTCACCACCAGTCTGGCTTCGGTGGCGTCGGCAACGAAGGTTACGTCCGTGCCGGAGTCGCCGGCGGCCAGGATCTGGCGGCGTTCGGCAGGCAGTTGCTCAAAGGCTGATGGACCCTCGACGCCGAAGATCACCTGATTGGCCCAGCATCGTTTTCCCTCGATGTAGGTCATGACGGAATCTTCGCCGTCGGGTATGCCGCCGCAGCCTTTCAGATGTGAGGTTTGGATGCCGTCCTCGTATACGCTTCGGACGCCTACGACATGTCCGGCGTCGATGCCAACCTCGCCGGCCCACGCCTTGACCACCGGCTCCGGCGATGCGGAAACCACCCAGGTTTCGATGCCGTGTGCCTGAAGGACACCAATGAGGTCCTTCATTTGAGGGTATATCCGGATATAGCCGTCCACCTGCTGGCTTCCAACGGTCTGCATGCTGCCTTCTGGTGCTAACAGGTTCTCCTGCTTCATTGCGAGTGCGAACCCGCCAAGTTGCTCCTCCGTATATCCGGCAGAGAGGGCCGTACCCCAGGCGTAGGCGCCTATGAGGTGGCGGGCATTGAAGCCCTCAAAGGCCGGTTCGCCGGAACGCGTCTTGTCCTCAAGGATGGCGAGGATTTCATCGGCACACTCCGTGTTGCTGCTGGTCTTCAGGGGTTGGCCTGCGGGCGTGTCGGTACCGCATGCCACCGCCAGTGCCTTCGCTGCCGCATCGGTCAGGTAGCGGTTTGTGCTCTTCCAATCCTTATTGGCTGGTTGCAGCACTTTGTCGTTCCGCAGCATCCAAAAGTTCGTGCCGTAGCCGATGTCGTTCTTAACCACGGTGTTGTCCCAGTCGAAGATTGCGACTGGAGCTTTATCTCCGCGGGCTGTTCCGGTGCAGCTGCTGTGGGCGTCAATGGTCTTTTGCAATTGTTCACGGACCTCCCCTGGCCATGGCAGTTGGGCGTCGAGTTGGCGGCATTCGGCTGCCGGACGAGCGTTGGTGGCAGGAGGTGTTGCGCACGACGTGGCTGACATAAGGGCAGCCACTACGGCTGCGGTGGTCGCAAACCGGAAATAGTTCTTCCTGAGGGTTTCCTTCCTGTGGCTCTTGTCATCCTTGACTGACGCTGACGAAAATGTGGACATGCTTCCCCCGATTCTCAAGATCCTTAATGGTCTGTAAATAGTCCAAAGTCCTGAGTAAGTGTGTGTCATGTCACAAGGGATAGTCAAGAGATAAGGCGGAAACTTCTACTAGGAAGCTTGGGCTGGCCACTCTAAAACAAGGCGTATTGGCATTTTTTCAAGCCAGTCAAATATCAAGCGCCGACGTAAGCGGCCAGGTGCTTGCCGGTCAGCGTCGGGCGGTCAGCCACAAGGTCAGCGGGCGTACCGGAGAAAACGATCTTGCCGCCGTCGTGTCCGGCACCTGGTCCGAGGTCGATAATCCAGTCGGCATGTGCCATGACGGCCTGGTGATGTTCGATCACAATGACTGACTTTCCCGACTGGACCAAGCGGTCCAGCATTCCCAGTAGGTTTTGGACGTCGGCCAGGTGCAGGCCTGTAGTTGGTTCGTCCAGGACGTAAATATCGCCCTTTTCGGACATTTGCGTAGCCAGCTTGAGCCGCTGGCGTTCCCCGCCGGAAAGTGTGGTGAGCGGCTGTCCGAGCGTCAGGTAACCGAGTCCGACGTCGGCGAGGCGGTCCAGGATCTTGTGGGCGGCAGGTGTGCGTGCTTCACCTTCGCTGAAGAACGTCTCAGCCTCGTCGACAGACATTGCAAGCACTTCTGCAATATTGCGCCCGCCAAGCCTGTACTCCAATACGGAGGCCTGGAAGCGTTTGCCTTCGCATTCCTCACACGTTGATTCCACCGTCGCCATGACGCCAAGATCCGTGTAAATCACTCCAGCGCCATTGCAGGTGGGGCACGCGCCCTCCGAATTGGAACTGAAGAGAGCCGGTTTCACATTATTGGCCTTGGCGAACGCCTTGCGTATGGGCTCAAGCAGCCCTGTGTAAGTTGCAGGATTGCTCCGGCGGGAACCCCGGATGGCACCTTGGTCGATCACGAGGACCCCGTCACGTTTGGCCACCGAGCCGTGAATGAGCGAGCTCTTGCCTGATCCGGCCACACCCGTGAGTACACAGAGCACGCCCAGTGGAATATCCACGTCCACGTTTTGAAGATTGTTGGTGGAAGCTCCACGTACCTCAAGAGTGCCGGAAGCCGTCCGTACCTGCTCTTTGATGGATGCGCGATCGTCCAGGTGGCGTCCAGTGATGGTGTCACTCCCCCGCAGTCCATCCAGATCGCCTTCGAAGCAGACTGTTCCGCCGCCGGTGCCTGCGCCAGGTCCGAGATCCACCACGTGGTCAGCGATCGCAATCGTTTCAGGCTTGTGCTCGACTACCAGCACAGTATTGCCCTTATCCCGCAACTGCAGCAGCAACTGGTTCATGCGCTCGATGTCATGTGGATGCAGGCCGATGGTTGGCTCGTCGAAGACGTAGGTGACGTCAGTCAGCGATGAGCCCAGATGCCGGATCATCTTGGTTCGCTGCGCCTCTCCCCCGGACAAGGTTCCGGCAGGCCGATCGAGGGACAGGTATCCGAGACCTATCTCGGCGAAGGAGTCCAGGAGGTGCTGCAGTCCTTTGAGAAGCGGAGCAACTGAGGGCTCATCGATTTCCCGGATCCAAGCGGCAAGGTCGCTGATCTGCATCTTGCAGACATCGGCAATGCTCTTGTCTTTGATCTTGGAAGAACGTGCCTCCGGGCTCAACCTGGTGCCCTCACACTCCGGACAGGTTGTAAAAGTGATGGCCCGCTCCACGAAGGCGCGGATGTGGGGTTGAAGTGCGTCCACGTCCTTGGAGAGCATCGATTTCTGGATTTTGGGGATGACGCCTTCATAGGTGAGATTGATGCCTTCAACCTTGATTTTGGTCGGTTCCCGGTACAGGAGGTCGTGGAGCTCCTTCTTGGTGAACTTCGCGATTGGCTTGTCCATGTTGAAGAAGCCCGATCCGCTGAAGATCCGGCCATACCAACCATCCATCGTGTATCCGGGAATGCTGAGGGCGCCTTCGTTCAAGGACTTGCTGTCGTCATACAGTGCAGTGAGATCGAAATCGTTGACCGAGCCCATTCCCTCGCAGCGTGAGCACATACCGCCCAGGCGATTGAAGCTGGCCTTCTCCGTCTTCGTTTTGCCCTCACCGCGGTCCACTGTGATGGCCCCGCTGGCCTTGACGGTAGGCACGTTGAAGGAGTAAGCGTTCGGCGATCCGATGTGGGGTTGCCCAAGCCGGCTGAAGAGAATACGGAGCATGGCATTGGCATCTGTCGCAGTGCCCACCGTTGAGCGCGGGTTCGATCCCATCCTCTCCTGGTCCACGATGATGGCCGTCGTCAGGCCTTCCAACATGTCCACGTCCGGCCGCGACAATGAAGGCATGAAGCCCTGGACAAAAGCACTGTAGGTCTCATTGATCATGCGCTGGGACTCAGCGGCGATGGTCCCAAAGACCAACGAACTCTTGCCCGAGCCGGAGACACCCGTGAACACCGTCAGGCGACGTTTGGGGATCTCGACACTGATGTCCTTAAGGTTGTTCTCGCGCGCACCCTGCACCCGTATGAGGTCGTGGGTGTCTGCTACATGCGACGCAGGAGACTGGGTGTCGGTGCTCGTGGCAATGCTCATAATCGCTCCATCTGTTAGGCGGCGCCACCCAACAGTCCCCCGTCGGCGTCGCCTGGCCAGGTCTGACCAGCCTGAGGTCAGTACGTAAAATTCTCGTTCGTCGTCGCGAATGCGGCAACGGTCAGTGTCCACACTAGCGGCCAGCGTCACGGGCCTCGGGGAGGACGCGAAGCCTGAGCCGCTCCAACCATTGTCATCAGCCGCCGACTCGCTAAGAATGAAGCATGCCGGTATACATGAGGTCCCTTGAAACCGCAGTTCCGCCAACCATCCTCGTGCAGTCGCAGGCACGGGACGTCTTTGCAGCTCAACCAGGACTGACGCGGCTCGGGTCGCGGTTGGTCTCCACGTGCTTCGACTCAGCAGCAATAGATACCCGGTATACGGCGGTGGAAGAGCTGAGTCTCGACGCACATCCGGAAAATCCACGGTTCTTTGACCCCTCGAGCAATCAAGTGCTCAGCCCCAGCACCAAAGTCCGGAACGAGATCTTTGCTACGGAAGCCACCAAACTCTTCATCGAGGCCGGCAAGGCTGCGGTGGCGCGGGTCCCTGACGTTGACCTCGATGACATCACCCACGTCATCACCGTTTCCTGCACGGGATTCTTCAACCCCGGTCCCGACTACAAGGTAGTCCGGGCACTTGGACTCAACCCCGCCGTGCAGCGATACCACCTGGGCTTCATGGGCTGTTATGCCGCTTTTCCAGCCCTGAAGGCAGCCAAGCAGTTCTGCCTGGCTGATCCAGCCGCCGTCGTTCTGGTTATCTGTGTGGAGCTTTGTTCACTGCACGTGCGGACCTCCAACGACCCGGACACCATCATGGGTTCAGCGATATTCGGCGACGGCGCGGCGGCGGCCATCGTAACGGCCAAGGAACCCCAAGGGCCCGAACCCGTGATCCGGCTGGACCACTTTGAAACGGTCCTCACGCCCGTGGGCGAAGAAGCCATGGCCTGGAACATCGGCGACGAAGGATTCGAAATGGTGCTGGGTTCCTACGTGCCCCACATCATCGAGGAACACATCACTGGCGCGTTGGAGCCGTTGCTCGCCAAAGAGCCACAACTGGCGGGACTCCCCTACCGCGAAATAACGCACTGGGCCATCCATCCTGGTGGGCGAAGCATTTTGGACAAGGTCGAATCCAAGCTCGAACTAACCGAGGAGCAACTGGTCCCGGCAAGGGAAACACTGAGGGAATACGGCAACATGAGCAGCGCCACGGTGCTCTTTGTCCTGAAATACATGCTCGGACAAACGCCAAGCCAGCGCGAGGAACCAATCTGTTCCATGGCTTTTGGCCCCGGACTCACGGTGGAGACTGGCCTCTTTACGTTGGTCTCTCCCACTCTGTGAGCCCGTGGGGGTCCCTGAAAGACAGGGACGTGGATGCCATCGAGGACATGGACCGGTCTGACTGCGACCTCCAGCGCCTCAACCGTAGTTATGCCCGCTTCCCGGTGGTCAACGGCCTCCTTTCGGGATGGCACCGCATTTACCGTGACCGCTTTCGGCCGATTCTGGCCTCTACCGGTACGGCATCGGTGCTGGACATCGGATGCGGTGGTGGGGACGTTGCCCGAAGCCTGGCCGGATGGGCCGCGAGGGATGGGTTCTCTTTGCTGGTCACGGCGATCGATCCGGACCAGCGCGCCTACGACTTTGCCAGCCGCTCCCCAGCCGTTGAGGGTGTCCGTTTCCGGCAGGCCCATAGTGCCGAACTTGTCGCGGAAGGCAGCGCGTTCGATATTGTGCTGTCCAACCACATCCTCCACCACCTCGACGCCGATCAATTCACCGCCGTCGTGCGGGACTCCGAGGCTCTGGCCAAGCGTCTGGTGCTCCACAACGACCTCAAACGCAGCAACGCCGCTTACCTCCTTTTCGCCGCCGGCTTCTGGCCGTTGGGTATCGGCTCCTATATTTGCGGAGACGGCTTGGTTTCCATCAAGCGAAGCTTTACCGCCGCAGAGCTCCAACGGGCGGCTCCGGTGGGTTGGAGCGTGGAACGGAACGGCCCATGGCACAACCTGCTCGTCTACCAACATGCTTGACGTCGTCATCGTCGGGGCCGGGCCTGTTGGGTTGTTCATGGGCGTTCTGCTGCTCCAACATGGGCACCGTGTACGCATACTGGAACGCCGATCGAACCGGAGCCACCGTTCACGGGCAATTGGGATTCACCCTCCGGCTCTAAAGGAACTGGACCATGCCGGTCTCGCGGCGACTTTGGTGGCATCCGGCGTCCGCATCGAGCGGGGCGTTGCGTACAGCAAAGGCGCCAGGGTGGCCGGGTTGCCCTTCAACGGGGACCCGGACTTTCCGTTCATTCTTGCCGTCCCACAACCCAAAACGGAACAGGTGCTTGAACAGGCGGTCATGGCTTTGGATCCGGACGCGATCATCCGCGGCGCCGCTGTCACGGAATTCGCCGACGACGGCGGTACGGTCAGCGTCCTGGCCGACTCGCCGTCCGGTGGCCTCGCCTACACAAGCCGCCTGCTGGTGGCAGCCGACGGAGCCCACTCGATGATTCGCCAGCGCCTTCTCCCGGGCCTTTCCGTACGCACCTATCCGGACTGCTACCTGATGGGAGACTTCATCGACACCACAGGGCACGGAGATGAGGCAGTTCTTTACCTGGAGCCCGAGGGGATCGTCGAGTCGTTCCCCTTGCCCGGGGATGTTCGCCGGTGGGTGGTACGGCTTGGAGCCCCCGCAAGAAGCCCGACGGCGGCAGGCCTGGCTGCGTTGGTGGAAGCCCGGACGGGAGTTGGCGTGGACCCCGGCAGCAACACCATGCTCAGCGCTTTCGAGGTCCAATCACGGCTCGTGAAGAGAATGGTCCATGGCAGGACGGTTTTGTTGGGCGATGCCGCCCACGAGATCAGCCCTATCGGAGGCCAGGGAATGAACCTTGGATGGCTTGACGCCGCTGCCTTGGCACCTCTCGTTGATGCCTCCCTCAGGGGACATAACGTCGGTCGGCAGCTTCAGTTGTTCGAGAAGGAACGACGCCGGGCGGCATCCCGGGCTTCGCAGCAGGCCGGGTTGAACATGGCCCTTGGCAGGCCCCTGCATCCGGCAATCATGGCATCCCGAAACGCGTTTTTTGCCCATGCCTTGGAACTGCCGGGTGTCTCCGCCCTGGTCGAACGGCGATTCACCATGCGCTAGGTGGCGCGTGTTCATTCATGACGTTGCCTGTTCAGGAAGGGTGTAGTAACAGTCGTAGGTGTCTTGGCTGACGATCAAACCGTCCCGCAGCTCAAAGACAGCGGTGCTCCGCGCACGTATGGTCTCACCCGCATCCCAGTGCGGGAGGTCCAGGAGCAATGTGGCTGACCAGTTCATCTCCAGGACCACCCGGTTGCCTTCGCAGGTGGTACGGACCACCTCAAAGCGCTGGTTCGCCACGATGTTCTTACTGTGGTCCGCGCCTGTGAGAGTCTCCTTAAGGGTCCGGGTGGACCCGGTCCTGGATAGTGCGTGCGGCCATTCCGTAAGGGTGAAGTCGTGGGCAAGGTACGGGCTGATCTCGGCGGCGCCGCCGCCGGATTCAACCGTCCTGATAAACCCGAGTACATGGTCCAGAGGGGTGCTGATACTCATCCGACGAGCCTAACTGAACGTGGAGACCCAGGCCCGGCAAGGGCGCACCCCGAGTGCAGGACACAGGCACGAAGGGCAGCCTTGGCGTTAGGCTCAAGTCATGACGCAGCAACCTCACTCCGAGGCGCCCAGCCCGGCTACTGACTTTAATCCCCTCCAGATCAGGGACGCAGTCCTGCGGTTACTTGAAACAGAGGAGCTTCCGCCGATCGTTCAAGCCGGGCACCCTGTCCTCCGGCAACAGGCGGCGCCATATGACGGGCAGCTTGATGGCACTGAATTGGCGGCGTTCATCGAGCGGATGCGTGAGGTCATGCTTGCCGCGCCGGGGGTTGGGCTGGCGGCTCCGCAGTTGGGCATTCCGCTGCAGTTGGCGGTACTTGAAGACAAGTACGAGGTGGATCCCGAGTCGGCAACGGTCCGTCACAGGGAGCCACTGGAGTTCATGGCTGTCCTTAACCCGCAATATCGGCCTCTGGGAAACGAGACAGCGTCATTCTATGAGGGGTGCCTGTCCGTTAGCGGCTACCAAGCGGTGGTCACCAGATACCGCAATGTGGAATTGAGCTATCTGACTCCAGAGGGGCGCCCAGTGGAAGAATGGTTCTCAGGGTGGCAGGCACGCATAGTGCAACACGAAACGGACCACTTACAGGGAATTCTCTATCTGGACAAGGCGGAGCTGCGCTCGCTTTCCAGCAACGCGGAACACTCCCTGCGGTGGTCCAATCCGGACATTGGAGATGCGCGGCGGACCCTGGGTTTCCTGCACAGCTAGCCGGTGCGTGGCCTGCCTCAGTCCGGCAGGCGGTTTGATGCCGTAGGGAGGTGCGCGGCCCACCATGCAAGGATGTGCTCGAACCGTTGCTTGCGGTGATGCGGCGTACCGGAGCGGGACAATTCATGGTCCTCCCCCGGAAAGACCAGCAACGAGGTCTCAATCCCTCTCTCCTTCAGCACGGCGAAGTAACGCTGCCCCTGTTCCAGAGGACACCGAAGATCGTTTTCGCTGTGGATTACCAATGTCGGTGTCTCCACCGAGTCTGCTACGGCCAAAGGGCTCTGTGCCACCAGCTGCCCGGGCGTCGCTCCGGCGTACTCGCCACCAAAAAACCAGCCGATGTCGGACGTTCCCGCGAAGCTGACCGGATCCAGGAACCCGCGCTCGACAACTGCCCCTTTGAAACGGTGGTCGTGTGCAATGGTCCAGGCCGTGAGATAGCCGCCATATGATCCGCCCATGATGCCCGTACGATCTGTATCCAAAGTTGTATGCGTGGACAACGCAGCGTCCAGGAAGGCGAGCACGTCCTGCATGTCCAGGGTCCCCATGCGCTCCTTGATGGCGCGCCCATGGGTCTGTCCATAGCCCGACGATCCCCGCGGGTTGCACATGGCTACTGCGTATCCCGCAGCCGCATAGACTTGCGCTTCGTCGAAGAAGGCTCCCGTGTATTGGGAGAACGGACCCCCGTGGATAGTGAGCAGGACAGGGTGTGGCCCTGGTCCGTCAGGCAGCAGCAACCAACCGTGCACCGGGTACCCGTCCTTCGCATCCGCCTGGAATTCCATGGGCTCACTGACGCGGGAACTATTCCGCAGTTCCGCCGAGAAGTCCGTCAGCAGGCGCAGTTCACCTCGCTCCAGGGAGGCGACGTCGCCAGCGGTGGAGGCGTCCTGGAAGCTCACGGCTATTTCGCCGTTGGCGGCTACGGTGGCTCCATTGACTACCCGGGCTCCATGGACCAGAGGAGTAACGCTGCCTGCCGCGGTGATATCGAGGAGCTCCACGCTGCCCAGCGCCGTGTTCAGTACAAGGACGCTGTCAGGTCCGCTCGGTTCCAGCGGACCTGAGACGTCCAAATGCTCGACGTCGGTGAGGGCAACCGCATCTCCCCCGCTGACAGGCATTGAGTAGAGAACGCCGTTGCGCGCCACAAAATCCCGACCTGTATCGCCCAGGTCCTGCGCGGTGAAGAAGAGCGATCGGCCATCGGCGGACGCCCGCACGGCCGTGACGGTCTGCAGTTTTGGATTGTTGGGTTTGATGGGCTCTGGCTCGCCGCCTGTTGCCTTAATCCGGTACACGGACGTTACGAGGTCGTCATCATGCCCGTCATGGAGAGCCGCTACGAAATATATGAAGCTGCCGTCAGCCGAGAAGCACGGCGCCTCGTGGTCCGATTCGCCGAACGTCATCTGCATTGCAGTGGGGACTCCGGTTACCTTGGCGCCAGGCTGTTCGCGGGCGGCTCTGCCACGGGGAATGACAACAGGCTCGCCACCCAATTCCGGCACGTCAACCACGAACAGTTGCTGGCGTTGGTCCAGGACGTACCCCAGACCGTTCATCTGGTACTGGTTCACGGCGATAAGCCGGGCGTCTTCGCTTCCGGAAGCAACGCCGTCGACCGTTCCATATCGGCCCGGTTCCGCAACACGGCTGGTGAACACCACGCGATGGGAATCGGGAGACCACGCAAACCCGTTCACCCCGCCGTGCTGATCCGTGACCTGCTGTGGTTCGCCCCCTGCCGACTCCACAACGAACAATTGTGCTTTTCCCTCAAAGTCGCTCCGCAGGAAGGCCAAAACCAGGCCGTCAGGGGAGAAAGCCGGTGAAGTGTCCCTGAACCCACGGGTGATACGTCGCGGGCGCTTGCTGGTGTCCAGCGGTACATTGCACAATTGACCGACGTAGGCATCGGCGTCGAAATCAGGCCTGACGACGGATACCACGGCTTTGGTGCCGTCCGGATGGATGGCCGGGGCGGAGACGGAGTTCAACAAAGGCAGTTGCTCGGGTTTCACCTTGGTGAGCCTAGCCCCGCAGCCCTGGCGCAGGCACCAGACACTCCGGCCCAACGTAGGATTGAATCCATGTTGTCCGATGCCGTTGCCGCCCTCCGCTGTCCCGTTTGCGAAGGGCGGTTCCAGCTGGCCGGGGATCCACAGCGGAGGCTTGTTTGCGATTCCGGGCATGTCTTCGATGCCGCAAAACAGGGTTACTTCAACCTGCTCACGGGTAAGGGCACAGTCTTCGAAGCTGATTCGGCGCAAATGGTGGGCGCCCGGCAGCGATTCCTGGACAGCGGACATTACGCTGCTTTGGCTGACCGCGTCGCGGGTCTGGCAGCCGCATCGCTGCAGCGGCCCGGGGCCGTGGTTCTCGACGCCGGAACCGGCACCGGGCACTACCTCCACCGCGTTCTGGAAACCACCCCGGCTTCTGCAATCGGGCTGGACATTTCCAAATTCGCACTACGGCGGGCCGCACGACTCAACGGGGATGCTGCCAACCTCGTCTGGGACATTTGGCGCCGGTTGCCCGTCGCCGACGACGCCGTGGATGTGGTCCTTGTGGTGTTCGCCCCGAGGAACCCGGCAGAGTTCGCCCGGGTGCTGCGGCCGGGTGGACAGCTGATTGTGGTGACGCCGCAGCCAGGACATTTGGCTGAAATCGCTGCCCGAACTGGAATGCTCAGTATTGAGGAAGGCAAGGCCGAGCGCCTGGCTGAATCCTTGGGCGGCTATTTCCGCGCGAATTCAGCGTACAACCTGGACATGCCCCTCACCCTCAAGGGCTCCGAGTTGGCCGACATCGCCTACATGGGGCCGGCCGGTCACCACATCAAGCCCGAAGAACTCGCACAGCTGGCCGCTGCGGATGGACCCGTAGCAACCACGGCGAAGTTCCGTATCAGCCTCTTCACCGTGGGTGCTTCGGCTTCCTGACGAGGAACTCAGCGTCGGGCTAGGATGGAGGAACAGCGACTGTGACCCCGTCTACGGCGGGGTCCGGGACCAAGGGGGAAATGATGTTTGAATGGCTCGGCGAGAATTGGTGGGCCCTCTGGCTCACGGTCTTCCTCGCGTTCGCGGTGGTGGAGATGCTAACCCTCGACCTCTTCTTCATCATGCTCGGCGGCGGCGCACTGGCAGGGCTCATTGCCGACTTCGCCGGGGCCGATTTCTGGCTCCAGATCGTCATCTTCAGCGTGGTCTCCCTCTTGATGATCGCCTTTGTCCGGCCGGTTGCCCTGAAACACCTGCATAAAGGACCAGCAGAACAGCGGACGAATATCGACCGGCTCATCGGTCAGCCCGCCCTGGTCATTGAAGCGGTCACGGGCACCAGCGGTCTGGTCAAGATCGGCGGCGACGTCTGGAGCGCGCGCAGCACCGCTGGAGTCCTGGACGCCGGCGCTACCGTTCAGGTCACCAGGATTGACGGCGCGACGGCGGTAGTTGCCTCGCCTGCCGAAAACAGCCCGCGCTGATTCGAACCGGAAAACCAGAATTCTGCGGACAGGTTGGCAGCCTGCCCGCAAAAGGCCAAAGCAAGCCACGCAATTGGGGAATCAAGGAGACGCATGGACGGTTTAGGAGGAACAGCGGCAGCAGTTGTGCTGATTGTTCTCGTCATTTTTGTCATCATCGTGTTGGTCCGCTCGGTAAGGATCATCCCGCAGGCGCGTGCCGGCGTCGTTGAACGCCTCGGCAAGTACCAGCGCACGCTCAACCCGGGCCTTACCATCCTGATTCCATTCGTCGATCGGCTCCTGCCGTTGCTCGACCTCCGTGAGCAGGTGGTGTCCTTCCCGCCGCAACCAGTCATCACCGAGGACAACCTCGTGGTTTCGATCGACACCGTGGTCTACTTCCAGGTGACGGACCCACGGGCAGCCACGTACGAAATCGCCAATTACATCCAGGCGGTTGAGCAGCTGACCACGACAACTCTTCGTAACGTTGTAGGTGGCCTCAACCTCGAAGAGGCACTGACCTCCCGCGACCAGATCAATGGCCAGCTGCGTGGAGTGTTGGATGAAGCAACAGGCCGCTGGGGCATCCGCGTCTCGCGTGTGGAACTGAAGGCTATTGATCCGCCCCACTCCATCCAGGACTCGATGGAAAAGCAGATGCGTGCAGAGCGCGACCGTCGAGCAGCCATCCTGACGGCTGAGGGAACCAAGCAGTCACAAATCCTTACAGCAGAAGGCCAGCGCCAAGCTGCCATCCTTGCAGCTGAAGGTGATGCCAAGGCCGCTATCCTTCGGGCAGACGGTGAAGCCCAGGCCATCCAGAAAGTCTTTGACGCCATCCACAAGGGCAACCCGGACCAGAAGCTCTTGGCTTACCAGTACCTGCAGACGCTACCCAAGCTGGCTGAGGGCAGTTCCAACAAGCTCTGGATCATCCCCAGTGAAGTTGGCGAGGCCCTGAAGGGCATTGGCAGTGCGCTCGGGGGCGCCAATGGTGACTCCGATGCTGCCGGCTTCTTTGGCGGCAGCAACAAAGTTGCTGCTTCGGAGCCAGTAACTCCCGTGGAATCCACTACGGCATCACAGTCAAGGCTCACAGAGTAACTCTGTGTGAGGCAGGTGAGCGGTCAGCCAAACGGCTGGCCGCTCATCGCCTTGTGCACTGCTTTTGGGTACTGACCATCGATCCGCGTATAATGGGATATTTGTCCGGCTGGTTCAGTGTGGATGGAACATTAAAGCTTGGCCAGGCGTTGCAATTAGTGATGCAAGGTGTGCAGAGGTAGTCCGTAGGGACCGCGAAAACGGCTTACGGCTAGCGCGGAGTTCAGGCTCCGCGAACAGACAGAGGGAGTAATCATGAGCGATCGCAGCCTGCGGGGTATGCGTCTTGGCGCCCAAAGCATGGAAACCGAGTCCGGCGTTGAACCGGCACCGCGCCAGCGGGTTGAATACCGCTGCGAGGATGGCGAGCAGGTCTTCGTCACCTTCTCTGCTGAAGCCGAGATCCCCCCTGTTTGGGTTTCCAAGACTGGCAAGGAAGCCTTGCTCGTAGACGGCGAGCGTCCCGTGGACGCCAACGAGAAGGCCGTCCGTACCCACTGGGACATGCTCCTGGAACGCCGCAGCCTTCCGGAGCTGGAGCAGATCCTTGAGGATCGTTTGAACATCCTGCGTGAGCGCCGCGGAGAGCGCCGCTCAGCTTAGTCTTTGGACTCAAATGGAAAGGCCGGATCGGTTCCTTGCGGAACCGGTCCGGCCTTTTCTTTCTGGAAGCTACTTCTGCTTTGCGAGGGCCGGCTGTTTGCCGGTGAGCTTGGCCCAGCGTGCTGCCAGGCCCCATTTAGTGACGTTGATCATGGCTTCCACCACGATGTTGCCGCTCATCTTCGATGCGCCGAGTTCCCGCTCAACGAAGGTGATGGGGCGCTCCTCAATGCGCAGGCCGAGCTTGGCAACACGCCACGCAAGGTCAACCTGGAAGCCGTAACCCACTGAATCCACTTCGTCCAATTTGAGGGCTTCAAGTGTGCTGCGGCGGAAAGCCCGGTAGCCGCCGGTGACGTCCTTGATTTTCAAGCCAAGCATGATGCGGGCATAAGTGCTGCCGATGCGCGAGATTGCCTGGCGGTAGAGCGGCCAGTTCACAACACTGCCTCCCGGTACCCAGCGCGAGCCCATGGCGAGGTCGGCGCCTTCTTTCACCGCATCAAGGAGGAGGGGCAGTTGCTCGGGCTTGTGGGAACCATCGGCGTCCATCTCCACGAGGACGTCATACCCGGCGGCAAGGCCCCACTTGAAGCCGGCTATGTAGGCCGCGCCAAGGCCTTCCTTGCCTTTGCGGTGCAGTACGTGCACTTGCTTGTCCTCGGCGGCTATGCCGTCAGCAAGTTGTCCCGTGCCGTCCGGGCTGTTGTCATCAACCACCAGGACGTCCGATTCAGGCACTGCGGTCCGCAGCCGACCCAATGTCTTGGGGAGCGATTCCAGCTCGTTGTAGGTAGGGATGATCGTCAGGACACGCAAGAAGAGGCCTTTCCTTGATGGAGCGGTCAGTGTGCCGGACCAGCCTCAAGGCTGGCGTTCTGGCGCAACTCTCCATTATAGGACGATCCTGTGCACTGCTAAGGGCAGCTGTGGCCCCGGCCACACAAACTTAAGCGCTGCGGGCAGGTCCATAGACCCAGGACCAGTGTTGTCCGGACAGGTAAATTGCCGGACGAACTGTTTTCTGGGGCCCTATGGGCCTGCCCACTCGCGTACCGCCACCAGGCGACGTCCTGGCCGCGACCAGACCATTACTCCCGGGATCACCCCAAGCCTTAACGATCCGTTGAGCCTCAATGTTACGGACTTTACAAAAGCTGTCAACCCGCGGTTGACCTGCGCGTTCGTGCATCGTCCCAGTTCAGGCGGAGCATTCGAAGGCAAGGAAATAGTGCCCTCAGACCCGGAGGGATTCGTGAGCGAAGAGCTCCTGGCCTTCCCTCACCGTCTGCAGGCAGACCGGATCACTGCCGGTATCCAGGGCCGGGAGCAAGGGCGTGCGGGCACGGGGATCGGTGCTCCAGGACTGCACACGGCTATCCGCTACCTGGACCATGAGTTCCTCAACTTCCCAAACCGCGAAGCTGGCCGGCGCACCGGGCACGAGTTGGCCCATCAGAGGGTTTCTGTGCTTGGTGGCCCGCCAGCCTGCCCGTGTGTGGCCAAGGAACGCCGCACGGGCTGAAATGCGCTGGTCCAGGTTGCTGTGTTCCAGGCAGGCCCGGATGCTTGACCAAGGGCTGAGTGGTGTCACGGGGCTATCGCTGCCAAAGGTGATTGGAACTCCGCTGGCGTAGAACGCAGCCAAGGTGTTCATGGCCTTGCTGCGTCCGCCAAGCCGTTGCTCGTAGAGACCTCCGGACCCTCCCCACATAGCATCGAATGCCGGTTGCATGCTGACTGTCACCGAGTATTTGGCCAGCTTCTCGACTGCAGCCTGATCGGCAAGCTCAACATGTTCAAAGCGGTGGCCTGCTGCGCGGATCCGCTGCTCCCCCACCTCGGCGGCTGCGGCGTCCAATGCGTCAAGCGCAACATCAAGGCCGGCATCGCCAATGATGTGGAAACCGGCCTGGACGCCCAGGAGTGAGCACGCAGCAAGGTGCTTGGCGGCCTCATCCACTGAAAGATACAAAGTGCCGCGTTGGCCCGGCGCATCGGAATAATCCTGTCTCAAGGCAGCTGTCCGTGACCCGATGGAACCGTCGATGTTCAGGTCACCCGCCAGGCCCAGGACCCCGGGGCCCAGCCCGTCCAGGATCGTGCGGGCGTGATCCTCCGATGACGCCAGCTCGCCCCAATACGGCAGAACCTGCGGTTTTCCGGTCTGCCTGTTCCAGGACATGGCCATGCGAAGATCTTCCGGGCCGCAAATGTGTGGGGCCGACATTTCAGCCAAGGCAACGTAGCCGTTGGAAGCCGCATAATGCAGGGCGCGTTCCTGATATCCACTCCGTTCGGCGTCACTGAACCTCCGCGCCGCGAGACGGGCGGCGGTGTGGGCTGTCCTGACTACGCGACCACTATCCCCGGAGAAGCCGTCCATGCCGGCAAGGCCTGCCGACGCCGCCAGGGAGGATGAAACCAGGGCGGAGTGAACGTCAATGCGGGAAAGGTAAACCTGCCTCCCGCCGGAGGCCTGCTCCAGCTCTTCCAGCGTTGGAAGCGTGGCATCCTGCCAGGTTGTTTCATCCCAACCGTGGCCAATGACAGTGCCTGAACCGCTGGCGGCAGCAACGGCGTCGAGCAGTTCCCGGGCAGACCGCACACCCGTCAAGGACAGTCCAGCCAAAGCGAGGCCCGTCTCCGTCAGGTGCGCATGGGAGTCGACAAAGCCCGGTGCCACGAGGGCCCCCCGAAGATCAATGACGTCCATGGTGGAATCCTCGATGGACGTCGCTGCTTGTTCGGATCCCACCCACGCGACCGTGTCACCATCCACCACCATGGCGGTAGCGAACGGATCGGCAGCGGTATAGATCGAACCGTTCCGGTAAAGGGTGACCTTACGGACGTTTTCGTCGGGACGGTCGCCGGCGGACAGGCCTGGCTGGTTCATGCGGTGTGCTCCTCGAGCGTTTGAAGAAGGTCTGGGTCTCGAAAACGGTTCCGGGTCAGGCGACGGTTGAGTAAGCCACGACACCCCGGCGGACCAGGTCGATGGATTCACGGCAGATCCGCGCCAAGCGGGGATCCAGTTGTGGAATTTTGGCGAGTTGGTCCAGGAGGTCAACCACTTGCTTTGCCCAACGGACGAAGTCGCCCGCAGCAAGGTCAGTGCCGCTGAGGACGTCCTGAAGATGGCGGCCTTTGGCCCACTTATACATGGGCCACATGAGGCCCAGCTCCGGTTCGCCGGTCAGCGGAAGCCGGTTCTGTTCCTCAATGTCCTCAAGTTGCGACCATTCCCGAACGACGATGTCGACCGCCGTTTCCAGTGCAACCGAGGGCATCCTCGGGCGAAGGCCCCGGTCTTCGCGCTTTGCCTGGTACACCAGGGTGCTGGCCAAGGAGGCCAGCTCGGCAGCATCGAGATCGTTGATGGCACCACGCCTGATGGACTGTGAAATAAGCAGGTCCTTCTCACCGTAGATGCGGCGCAGCCGCTGCCCATCCGTGCTGATGGTGACCTTCCCGGCGTCGTCGGTTTCGAGGTAGCCATAGGCGGAGAGGACGTCGCATACGCGATCGAACGTCTTGGCAATCGTGTTGGTCCTGCTTTGGATCTGGCGGACCAGGCCGTCGGTCTCCTTGCGAAGTTTCCACCAACGCTCCCCCCAACGGGCGTGGTCCTCGCGCTCACTGCAGCCATGGCAGGGATGCGCCCTGAGCGCCCTGCGTAGTTCAGTGATCTTCTGTTCCTGGTCCTGGGCACGCGAGCCCAGACCGAAGTCCTCGTGCCTGCTGTTCCGCCTGGGGCGGGGTGCTTCATCGCTGATCGCGTTCCGCATGGAGGCTGCAAGATCACGGCGGGACTTGGGCACCTTGGCGTTGAACGACTTGGGAATCCGAATGCGGGTCACCGGGGAAATGGGGCCGTCGAGGTCATGGACGCCGATACGACGCAGCTGGTTGTCCGAGGTGAGGACAGACGGCCGCGGTTCGCGGGCATTGGGATCGACATCAAGCACGACGGCGTGTCCGGCTAACCTGCCACTGGAGACGGTAATGACGTCCCCGGGTATGAGCCGGGTCAAGGAATCAGCCACTCTGGACTTCCGGGCGCGCTGGTGGTCGCGCGCCGCGAACTGCTCAGCGTCGCTGAGTTCGCGGCGGAGCCGGGCATACTCCGTGAAGTCGCCGAGGTGGCATTCCATGGACTTGGCGTAGCCGGCCAATGATTCTTCGCGTCCACGGACTTGCCTGGCGAGGCCCACCACGGAACGGTCCGCTTGGAACTGCGCGAAGGACGACTCAAGGATCTCGCGCGCCCGCACCCGGCCGAATTGGGCAATCAGGTTGATGCTCATGTTGTAGGTGGGCGTGAAGCTGGAGTTCAGCGGATACGTGCGGCGTGACGCCAAGCCTGCCACTGCCGCCGGGTCCGTTCCGGGCTGCCATAGGACCACGGCGTGGCCCTCGACGTCGATGCCGCGGCGTCCGGCCCGACCGGTCAGCTGCGTGTACTCCCCCGCCGTGATGTTGACGTGGGCTTCCCCGTTGAATTTTTCGAGCTTTTCCAGCACCACGCAGCGCGCAGGCATGTTGACTCCGAGTGCCAAGGTTTCAGTAGCGAACACCGCCTTGACCAGGCCATCCGCAAACAGTTTCTCCACTACCTCCTTGAAGGTGGGCAGCATGCCCGCGTGATGAGCCGCAAAGCCCCGGATGAGGCCGTCGCGCCAGCCCCAGAAACCCAGGACATCAAGGTCGTCTGCAGGAATTTCGTGGCTTGCTTCGTCCACGCGCTGGGCGATGATCTGCTGTTCGCGCTCAGTGGTGAGCCACAGGCCGGACGCCGCGCACTGGGCCACCGCAGCATCACAACCTGCCCGGGAGAAGATGAACGTGATGGCAGGCAACAGGCCCTGGCGGTTAAGGCTCTCAATGACCTGCGGACGGCTTGCTTTCCGAACCGGGCTGCGCTGCTCCGGGCTCTGCCGCTCATCCCGGTAGCGGTCCTGCCGACGGCGGCTCCGGCCACCATGGCCGAAGCGGCCGTTGAAGTTCATACGGCTCTCGGATCGGGCCATTGCCAACAAATCCGGGTTCACTTCGAATTCAGGGCCGGTAACTGCCTGCCTGGCCGTGGAGGTCACAAGACTCTTGGCTGCGATCTTTCGGCTTTCTGCCGGAAGGACGGCCTCGTCAACGGCATCCTCAACATCGCTGAGATCCGGTACCTCGGTGTCCGGTATCTGTGGGGCGATTTCATCGAAAGTGGTATCGCCGGCAAAGAGGTCAACGATCTCCCTGCCCACCATGACGTGCTGCCACAGTGGCACGGGCCGGTGCTCGGACACGATGACGTCAGTATCGCCCCGAACGGTATCCAGCCACGCACCAAACTCTTCAGCATTGGACACAGTGGCGCTCAGCGAAGCAACCTGCACTTCACTGGGCAAGTGAATAATGACTTCCTCCCAGACGGCTCCGCGGAAGCGGTCTGCGAGGTAGTGGACCTCGTCCATGACGACGAAGCCGAGGTCGCCGAGTGTCTCCGAGTCGGCATAGAGCATATTGCGGAGGACTTCGGTGGTCATCACCACAACGGGCGCCTCACCGTTGATGGTTGTATCGCCCGTCAGCAGGCCAACGTTGGCAGAGCCATACTTGGCGGCGAGCTCGGAGAACTTCTGGTTGCTCAGCGCCTTGATGGGTGTTGTGTAGAACGCTTTGAGGCCACGTTCCAGAGCCAGGTAGATGGCAAATTCGCCAACGATCGTCTTGCCGGCACCGGTAGGCGCCGCGACGAGGACGCCTCTGCCCTCCTGCAATGAGCGGCACGCCTCACGTTGGAAGTCGTCCAATTCGAAGTCCAGGGAACGGGCAAAGGCACCAAGATATGTCTTGGCCTCAGCTGCCCGGTGAGCGGCCGCCTGGTAGCGGTCTGATGGTGATTGGGACCCGGAAATGGAGGACATGCACCAAGCCTAATGGCCTGAGGTCTAGAGATTCTCCAGATCCGAGGCCGGGGTGGCAATATCTGCCGTGGCTTCGGTCTCAGCAGCACGCTTGATGGCACGACGTTCCCGCCGGCGGTCATTCCAGAGACAGACACCGATGGCAGCAAAGAACAGAAGCAGCATGGGCGCCGCCAAGTAGAACATGCTCATGGCGTCGGCACCCGGGGCAGCCATGGCCGCAAACAGGCAGACCAGGAAGATGGTGATCCGCCAGCTTTTGACCAGTTGCTTGCCCTTGATGATTCCTGCCAGGTTCAGCCCAACCAGCACCACCGGCACCAGGAAGGCGATTCCAAAAGCCAGAAGAAGCCTGAGGACAAACGCAAGGTAGATTTCGGCACTAATGAAGTTTGAAGCGCCGGTGGGTGTGAAGTCCGTGAGGACACGCACGGCGTTGGGCAACACCAGCCATGCCAGCAGGACGCCGCCGATAAACAGCGGAACGGCAGCTGCTACAAACGACAGAGCCAACCTGCGCTCTTTCTTGTGCAGGCCCGGGACTATGAATGCCCACAGCTGGTAGATCCAGACAGGACTGGAAAGGATCACGCCAAGGAATACGGAAACCTGGACCATGAGGTCGAATGAGCTGGCTACGCCATCAAAGTTCAGGCTGGCAGCGCGGCCTTCTTTTTCATTGAGGTCTTTGATCGGCTTGATCAGGGCTTCCAAGAGGGGTTGGTAGACGATGAAGCCCAGCACCGTCCCAAGAATAACGCCGATGGCAGCCTTGAAGAGCCGGTTCTTGAGCTCCTTAAGATGGTCAAGGAGCGCCATCCGGGCTTCGGGGTTGGCCTTGCGCCCCTTCGTCTCTACCACTTCTTCTTAGACGCGGTTGGAGGGCGGAACGTCGGTCTCGCCGTTGTTCTTGGCCTTTACGTCCGGGTGGTCTACAACCCTGCCTTCGACGGCGTCAGAGGGTTCCTGGGTTTCCTTCTTTTCGGAGGAACCGTCCTTTTTCATTTCCCGGACTTCAGACTTGAAGATACGCATCGACTGTCCAATGCTGCGCGCCATGGACGGCAGCTTTGGTGCAGCGAAAAGCACCAGAGCCAAAACGATGATGATGATGAGATGCCAGCCTTCGAGCCTCATGTGGGGAGGTCCTTTCCTTTTGGATACATCCTACGTCTATCTGAATTCAATGTCGTGCAGGGATTGGGGCTGACCCCGCTCTGCTTTGCGCTGAACGCGCTTCTGGCGACGAACTTCCTGGCGGAAGGCTTTGGCCGTCAGGTAATCATGACGCATCTGCTCCGGCGAGGCAAAAATTGCAGATCCCGGCTCCGGGTGGCGTTCCGGAGCCTCAACATCGGAGGTTTCTGCGGCAGGAGAAAGATGGCTGAAACGTTTGCCGGCGTCCCCTAATTCATGAACAGTGGCCATGAATTTCCTGAACAGCCGGTAACCCAGGGTCACATGGAGGAGCAACGACAGGGCTATGAGCGCGATCCACAGCAGGATCCAAAACCACCAAGGCATCTGAGTAGTCTAGCCAGCCATGATGTCCGACGAGGAAACGGCACCGTATTGGTCAAGCGCCGCCGTGAGCCAAGCCTGGACTTCCTGGCGCAACTGCGCAGGGTCCAGCACCCGCACTGTCCCTCCATGTTGGGACACAAACATCGGTAACCACTCCACATTTCCAAAGCGCACCTCGGCAAGCAGCCCGCCGTCGGGCAACTCAGCCGTGCGTTCGGCGTAGTAGTCATCAGCCAGGCCAGCGCCCTGCCGGGTCAATTCAAGCACCACCAGGACGTCGTCGTCGCTGGGCGTGAAGAGCCTTGCCGGAAAGTCTGCATCAGCAGTTGCTGTTCCGGAGACGGGACGGCCATTGGGTTCCAGGGATTGCACGCGGTCCAGCCGGAAATTCCGGAGTCCCGACTTGCTATGGCAGTAGGCCTCGAAGTACCAGGTGTTGTCCAGGGAGTACAGCCGCAGGGGATCCACGTCGCGCTCGGTTACTTCGTCCCGCTGCGGGGAAAGGTAGCTCAGGCGCAGTTGCTGGCCGTCCCTGATGGCGTGGGTAATGGTTGCGAACGCCCCCGATTGCTCGGGTGCCACCGACTGGCCCGCAACTGCCCCGGCCAGGCGTCCGGCCTGTCCTGCAGCGCCCGTCAATTTGATGGTCACAGACTCCAGGGCGCTGCCCGGTTCGTCCTCGGCCAAACCTGCCAGTGCAGGTAGATCGCCGAGCATCGACAATCCAGTCAGCAGCGCGGCGGCTTCGTCCTCGCTGAAGCGCACAGGACGGTTAAGGTCCAGATGCTCCGTGATGTACACATGGTCGTTTTCCCACTGGATGTCCAGGAGGTCGTCCGGGTAGCCCCCGGGCAGCCCGGAACAGATCAGTATCTTGAGGTCGTCAATGAGGGCTTTGCGGCTGATGCCAAAGCGGTCCGCTACCTCCTGCACGTGCAGGCCCTGATGATGGACGAGGAACGGCACCAACTGCAGCATGCGCGTGAGTTGGTCTTCGGACGTTCGCTTCCTTGATCGCTGCGCGCGCGCAGCCTCGGGAAATTCCACGGGGATGGCCGGAGACGCATTGAAGTCCGCAGCGCTTTTGAGCCGGCGTACGACGGCGGCACGCAGCTCGGCAGGTTCAAGCACTTTGACGTGGGGACCATACGAGGCCAGTTCCTCGGCGAACTGCCCGGGGTCCCGGAAGTCCACGACCAGCCTGTCCCGGCCGCCTGTTCCCTTCCCAGCCCGTTCATCCCCGGAGCCGGTGGAAACAGCACGTTTGCGCAGGGCGAGGAGGCGTCCCTCGTCTACGTCCAGGACAGCCTGCTGCAAGGGAAGTTCGTTGAGGGAATCCAGCTCCGCCCGGGCGTTGAAACCGGCTGGCGGCTCGAAGGAACTGCCCGGTATGACGGAGACGGCGGTGGTCATGCGTGACAACCTGAAAATCCTCTTGGCGGCCCTCCCCCGGTCGAATCCCACGAGGTACCACTGCCCGAACCGGCTCCCCAGGCCCCACGGTTCCACCTCGCGTACTTCCTCACGGCCGGTGCTTCCGGCGAGGTAGCCGAAGCGGACCGCATGGCGGCCGTGCATGGCTCCAACGACGTCGTCGAATGCTTGTCCGGCTGGCTTGATCCGCGGCTGGACGCCGGCAGGCAGGTCGACGTCGGTGAATCCACCTGCCGCCTGCAGCTTGCGGACGGCATTGACTGCGGCGTTTCCGAGGGCAGCACGTTCCCACAACTGGGCGGCAAGGAGGAGGACAGTGGATTCAGCGGGAGTCAGGCTGACATCAGGAAGTCTGTTGGAGTCCTTGCCGATGCGGTAGCGGGTTGATGCGGGGTCCTCGGACCCGAAATTACGCGGGTCCGTGAGGGTCTCGATCTCAAAGCCGAACTGTTTCAGATCCACTTTGTCGCGCTCGAACATCCGTCCGAATGCGACGTCGTTTTCGGCGGTGTCGTGATAGACCTTCTCCCGCAGGACGGAGCGCGGAAGGCCCACCCTGGTATTGAGCAAGGCAAGCAGGAGGTTCAGGAGTCGTTCAGTGCGGGATGCGGACACGGTTGCTACGTTACTAAAGTCCTGGGCGAAAGCAGCAAGGCGCGTCACCGGCCCGGCAAAGCCGGGTGGTAACGCGCCTTGGCAGGAAGCTTGCGCCCTAGCGGACAGCTACGAGGTCGACGACGAAGATCAAGGCCTCGTTGGGCTTGATTGCTCCGCCGGCGCCACGGGATCCGTACGCCAGTTCTGAAGGGATCTCAAGGCGGCGACGGCCGCCAACCTTCATACCCAACAGGCCCTGGTCCCAGCCCTGGATGACCTGGCCCACACCAACACGGAAGTCCAGCGGAGCGCCACGGCCCCAGGAAGCGTCGAACTCTTCGCCCGTGGACCAGGCGACGCCAACGTAGTGGGTGGAAACGGTGTCGCCGGCTTTGGCCTCGGCGCCGGAACCCTCAATGAGGTCCGTGATGACGAGCTCGGTGGGAACGTCGCCTTCCGGGAAGTCGATTTCGGGCTTGGTGCGGTCGAAGTCACGCTGACCAAATGACATGGTTGCTCCTTGGTGTGAGGGACGAATGGTGTCAGGAACCAGCTTAGCCAGTCCCGGATCAGGTGGCTGCCTACTTGACGCCGAGGATGTCAACGACGAAGACGAGATCGCCCTTGGCTTCACCCTGTCCAGCAGCGCCATAAGCAAGGTCCTGCGGGATGACCAGAAGGACGCGGGAGCCGACGGTCTTGCCTTCCAGGCCTTGGGTCCAGCCCTTGATGACACCGGAAAGCGCGAAGCTTGCTGTCTGTCCCCGGTCAAAGCTCGAATCGAACTTCTGGCCGCCCACAAGATTGACGCCAACGTAATTCACCGTGAGGGTGTCAGTAGCCTTAACAGCAGCGCCGGAGCCCTTGATGAGGTCCTGTGCGATGAGTTCCTTCGGAGCGGCTGCGCCTTCAACGGAGATCTGCGGGATGCCCTTGTCGTCTTCCTTCACGGTGGGGAGCCCAGCCGGAGGAGTGATTGTCTCACCTTCCGGCTTTGACAGGACCGGAGCGGCTTCCTTGGCGGAAAGCAGCTTGAAAACCACCAACTGCGTAGAGCCGGCGGCAGCGCCCGTGGCTGCCGAACCCGGCGCGGCGAACGCGATGTGGGAACCGATCTTGGCGCCAACAATGGCGTTGTAGATCAGCTCGTTGCCCTTTTTGAGCTCGTCATTCAGCTCAATGGGCTGGGGGCCGTTCTTGTAGACGTCTTCAACGGTCTTGCCGTCATTGCCATCCACGGCGATGTATGCGAGCTCGGCAACCTGGCCGGCCTTGATACGGTCGCCGTTGCCTTCACTGACTACCTTGATGGTAGGTTCAGCGACGGTGAGCGGCTTGGTGAAGTCCAGGCCAGGGGCCTTGTCATCTCCGTTGTCGGTCACCTTGACGGAATCGAGTTTGGAGACATCGCCCGATGACTGGCTGGTGGGCTCCGCGGCTGGCGTGCCCCCGCCCCCACACGCAGTGATGAGCAGCAGGGCAGGAAGAAGAATTGCTAGGAGTCGGCGCACAAAAAAGACACTTTCGTCGGGGCAAAGGACACTCGGAAAGGCGCATGGCAGATCCAAGGCAATGGCCTCTTGGAAAGAGGCCACAGTCCAGAATAGCCCGTGAAGCTGGGAGTACGCTCAGAAAGGCTGTTAGCCCATGGAGTCCAGGAGCGCATCAACGCGGTCGTCCACGCTGCGGAAGGGGTCCTTGCAGAGGATTGTCTGGTGTGCGCGGTCGTTGAGCTTCAAGTGCACCCAGTCCACCGTGTAGTCGCGTCCGAGCTCCTGCGCCCTCCGGACGAAGTCTCCCCGCAGCTTGGCCCGGGTTGTCTGTGGAGGAGTGTCAACAGCGTCCTTCACTTCGGTTTCGGGAACCAAACGCCGCGCGGCATCCCGTGATTGCAGCAGGAAGAAGAGGCCGCGCTGGCGTGAAATGTCGTGGTAGGTGAGATCCAGTTGAGCAATGCGGGGCGAGTCCAGGCTGAGGTCGTGCCGGCGCATGTAACCGTCCATCAGCTTCTTCTTGATGGCCCAGTCCACTTCGGTGTCGATAGTGCTGGTATCGCCACTTTCGATGGCGTCCAGGGTCCGCTCCCACAAGTCGAGAATAAGCGGCACGTGGGCATTATGTGCGCCGTTCGCGGCCACGAACTCTGTGACCTTTGCAAGGTACTCGCGCTGGATATCGAGCGCCGAGAGCTGCCTGCCGTTTGCCAGGCGGACCAAAGCGCTGCCCGTGAGGTCATGCGAAATTTCCCGGATGCTCCGGATGGGGTTCTCCATTCGCATGTCCCGCATGATCACCCCTGCCTCGATCATGCGCAGGATCAGGTCAACCGTGCCCACCTTGAGGAGCGCGGAGGTTTCGGACATGTTGGAATCACCCACGATCACATGGAGCCGACGATAGAACTCGGCATCGGCATGCGGCTCGTCACGGGTGTTGATAATGGGGCGTGACCTGGTGGTGGCAGAAGACACACCTTCCCAGATGTGGTCTGCCCGCTGTGAGAAGGCAAAAGTTGCACCATGGGGTGTCTTCAGGACTTTGCCTGCTCCCGCGATGAGTTGACGGGTCACCAGGAACGGGATGAGGATCTCGGCCAACCTTGAGAACTCTCCCCGACGCGGTATGAGGTAATTTTCGTGGCTTCCGTAGGAGTTTCCGGCGGAGTCGGTGTTGTTCTTGAAGAGGTACACCGTGCCATTGAAACCCTCCGCGGCGAGCCGGGCCTGGGCCTCATCAACGAGGTCGTCCAGGATGAGCTCTCCGGCGCGGTCGTGGGCGATGAGTTGCGCGAGGTCATCGCATTCCGCGGTGGCGTATTCCGGGTGCGAACCAACGTCCAGGTACAGGCGTGAACCGTTGGTCAGGAAGACGTTGGAAGACCTGCCCCAGCTCACCACCTTGCGGAACAAATAGCGGGCCACTTCTTCGGGGGCCAAAGGACGTGAGTCGGGGCTGGAATAGGAAATCCCAAACTCCGTCTCGATGCCGAATATGCGTTTGTCCATCTCAAGCCTCCTCTGTGAGCAGCTGTGTCATGTCCTCGGGGAGCAGACGCCGGAAAGCCCGGCGGGAACCCCGGTGACTCTCTGAAGCGCGGTCCAGAACGGCAGCTTCGACGGCGGTCGCCGGGAGGGCGTCGGCTTCCTTGTCCGTCGCCAAAGCACGCAAAGCCAATCTCATGGCCCCGGCAAAACCAAGCTCGGGCTCCCAAGCCCCGCTTACGACGTCGGAAATCTGGTCGGCAAGTCCACCCATCACCACGAAGCCGTTCTCATCGGCAATCGAGCCATCAAAGGTGAGCCGGTACAGGTGGTCCTGCTCTTGCGCCAGGCCGACTTCAGCCACGGCCAGTTCCACTTCGAACGGCTTTTGTTCGGCGGTGAACACTGCGCCGAGGCTCTGCGCGTAGACGCTTGCCAATCCCCGGGCGGTCACGTCTTCGCGGTCGTACGAGTAGCCACGGACATCCGCGTACCGCACACCGGCCTGTCTGAGGCTTTCGAACTCGTTGTACTTGCCCACTGCCGCGAAAGCGATTTTGTCGTAGATCTCGCCGATTTTATGCAGCGAAGGTGACGGGTTCTCAGCGATCAACGCGATGCCGTCAGCACAACTGATCACCACTACGGAGCGGCCGCGGGCAATGCCCTTCCGTGCGAAATCCGCACGGTCCTTCATCAGCTGTTCGGGCGAAACATAGAACTGCTGCGTCATGTCAGGCCTCCCGTCCGGCGATGGCACGGGATTCGACGATGGCACCGGCTATCGCCGCCAGGTCCCGTTCAGGTACCCGGCGATTACCGGCACGGTTGACCGTGTAAACCACTGGCCACAGCTGGCGGACGGGGTCCGGGCCGCCCGTTGCGGAGTCGTCGTCCGCGGCGTCGTAGAGCGCCTCAACCGCGACGGCCACAGCCTGTTCTTCCGAAAGGTTCGGCTTCCAAAGTTTCTTCAGGGCTCCACGTGCAAAAACTGAACCGGAACCCACGGAGTGGTGTTCCTGTTCTTCATAGCGCCCACCGGTGACGTCGTAGGAGAAAAGCCGTCCGGTGCCCGATACGTGGTCGAAACCGGCAAACAAGGGAATCACCGCCATTCCCTGCATTGCCATGGGCAAATTGCCGCGGATCATCGCACCCAAACGGTTCGCCTTGCCCACGAGGCTAAGGAGCGTGCCCTCAATTTTCTCGTAGTGTTCCAGTTCCACCTGGAAGAGCCGCGTGATATCGATTGCCAGGCCCGCCGTACCGGCAATACCCAGGACCGAATACTGGTCCGCGGGAAAGACCTTCTCAATGTGCCGGCTGGCGATCACGTTTCCCATGGTTGCCCGCCGGTCCCCTGCCATCAGCACGCCGCCGGCATACGTCAAGGCGACGATGGTGGTCGCGTGCGGCGAGGACGGAACGGTACCGGCCGGCAACGTTTGGTTGAACGGAAGGAGTTCGGGACGCGAGCGTTGAAGGTGCTCCGTGAATGAAGACGTTGCCTGGGTGGCCAGGGGGCCGGTTGATGGGTCCTGCATTGCTGCACTCCTTCGACTCTGCATTCCGATGCCCGGTGGCCTCGCGCCAGCCGGGCAGTACATGGTTTGTCCGGGTCCGCTTACTGGCCGCCCTTTTGGACGAAGGCCCTGACGAACTCTTCAGCGTTGGATTCCAGGACGCCATCGATTTCGTCAAGGAGGTCGTCCACACCCTGGGTGGCATCCGAGGCCTGGGCTTCGGGTGCTGCCGGTGGTGCCTCCGGGACGTCTACTTCAGTCTCAGTATCCCGTGACTGCGGTTGCTGCTGCTCCTGAGCTGCCATTTCCATCTCCCTACTGTCAGCCCCCGTTCGTGGGGACTTCCTACTGCCATATTGCCACGCCGTGGGCTGCTGCGCCCGGCTTTGCCAAGGCACCATTTTTGCCCGTGGCTGAATGCCTCAGTCCTTGGGCGGCGGCGGTTTTTGGCCCAGCAATTCGGCCAGGAACGAGCCCGCCTCCTGATGCCGGTCAAACAGGGCTCCTGTGAGCGCCCGGGTCCCCCGAAGTGGTTCGCGGGTGGGAACACGCTGCAGTTTCCCAAGTCCCGGAACATCGAAGATGACCGAGTCCCAACTGGCGCCAACGACGTCCTTGCCGAAGCTTGAAACGCACCGTCCGCGGAAATACGCCCGTGTGTCCGACGGCGGTTCACCCACCGCCCTGGCGATGTCGGCGTCGTCGACGATCCGGATCATCCTGTCCCTGGACAGCATCCGGTAGTAAAGGCCCTTCTCCGGCCGGATATCGGACCATTGGAGATCGACCAACCCGAGCCGGGCATCGTCCCAACCAAGGCCGTCGCGGTTCCGATACCCCTCAAGGAGGGACTTCTTGGCTATCCATTCCACGGATGACGCCGCAGCAGCGGGATCGCTGCCCAGCAGTGACAGGGTCGATTCCCAGCGTTCAAGTACGCCATGCGTGTGCCCGTCGCCAGTGACGGAATCGGCAACTCCGGTCTCCTGCGCCAGCTTTGCGGCAGCTTCGTAGTACATCCACTGGATATCCAGGGCGGTCACCCGCCGTCCATCCAGCAGTCTTACGGTAGTGGCCAAAGTTGTGTCATGACTGATGGCCTGCAGTGCCTGAACGGGTTCATGGACTTCGATGCGGGGCGCCTGGCCGGCTTCAATGAGGCTGAGAACCATGGCCGTGGTGCCGAACTTCAGATAGTTGGAAACCTGGCTGAGGTTCGCATCGCCGATAATGACGTGAAGCCGCCGGTACTTATCCGCGGTCGCGTGAGGCTCGTCCCGGGTGTTGATGATGGGGCGTCGGATAGTGGTCTCCAGGCCCACCTCAGCCTCGAAGAAGTCTGCCCGTTGGCTGATCTGGTAGCCGGCCGTGGAACTGTCCTGTCCGATCCCCACACGCCCGGCCCCACAAATCACCTGCCGGGACACGAAGAATGGTGTGAGTCCCCGGATGATGTCGCCAAAAGGAACTGAACGGGGCATGAGGTAATTCTCGTGCGAGCCGTAGGACACCGATTTGTTGTCCGTGTTGTTCTTGTAGAGATTGATCGGCGGAAGGCTGGTGTCTGCCGCTACTTTCCTCACCGTGGCAAGTGCTACGAGATCGCCGGCAGCGTCCCAGGCCACCGCATCCCGCGGGTTGGTGACTTCAGGGCTTGAGTACTCCGGGTGTGCATGGTCCACGTAAAGGCGGGCGCCGTTCCCGAGGACCATGTTCATGAGGAGCGAACCGGATTCGTCCTGGCCATCCAGTTCCAATTCCTGGCGGCCATACGCCAACGCGACTGCCTCGGCGTCGAGCACTGGCGGCTGGTCAGTCAGCTGGCTGGGATCGGCACTTGCCCGGTCAACCGTCCAGCCGCGGGCATCGTGCAAGGGTTCTTCGTCCGTATAGTCCCACCGCGTTTCCGCTCCCCCGGCGGCACGTTGGCGGGTGACCGTCGCATAGGCCTGGATGATCCGGGCGGACATCATGGTGGCGTTGGCCCCGGGCGCCGATGGCGCATGGATTCCGTACTCGGTTTCGGAACCCATGACGCGCATGGCGCCGCCTACAGGCAACCTTTCCGCGGGTACACCCTCGGTTTTGGCCGTCACAGGTACTGACCCGTGTTGGCTGTAGTCTCGATCGACTTGCCAGGTTCCTGGCCTGCCTTGCCTTGCACGATCGTACGGATGTACGTGATCCGTTCGCCCTTCTTCCCTGAGATTCTTGCCCAGTCGTCAGGGTTCGTGGTGTTCGGCATGTCCTCGTGTTCCCGGAATTCGTCCACCACTGCACGCAGCAGGTGATCGATCCTCAGACCCTTCTGATGGTTGGTCAGCAGATCCTTGATCGCGTACTTCTTAGCCCTGTCCACGACGTTCTGAACCACGGCGCCTGAGTTGAAATCCTTGAAGTAGAGCATTTCCGTATCACCGTTGGCGTACGTGACTTCAAGGTATTCGTTCGACTTCTCGGTGGAATACATTGCCTCCACGGTGCGCTGGATCATGGCGTCGACAGTAGCTTGGACATCTCCGCCATACTCCGCCAGATCCTGTGCATGGAAGGGAAGGTCAGTGGTGATGTACTTGCCAAAGATGTCCGCAGCAGCTTCGGCATCGGGTCGCTGGATCTTGACCTTTACGTCAAGGCGGCCCGGCCGGAGGATCGCGGGATCGATCATGTCCTCGCGGTTTGAGGCACCAATGACGATCACATTGTCCAAACGCTCCACGCCATCAATCTCGCTGAGCAGCTGCGGGACGATGGTGGTTTCGACGTCGGAAGACACGCCGGTTCCACGCGTACGGAACAGCGAATCCATTTCGTCGAAGAAAACCACCACGGGGCTGCCATCGGACGCTTTTTCGCGGGCACGGGAGAAGATCAGCCGGATGTGCCGTTCGGTCTCGCCAACGTACTTATCCAGGAGCTCAGGTCCCTTAATGTTGAGGAAGTAGCTCTTGAGGTCCGTGTTGCCTGCGCGCTCAGCGGCACGGGCAGCCAGGGAATTGGCCACGGCCTTGGCGATGAGGGTCTTGCCGCAACCCGGCGGACCGTAGAGAAGGATTCCCTTGGGCGCCTTGAGCCCGTGTTCCCTGTACAGGTCCGGATGCAGGAACGGGAGTTCAACAGCATCGCGGATCTGTTCGATCTGGGGACCAAGGCCGCCGATGTCCTGATAGGTGATGTCCGGAACTTCTTCCAGGACAAGGTTCTCCACCTCAGCGCGCGGGACTTTTTCCAGCGCATAGCCGGTGCGCGAATCCAGCGACAGCGCGTCTCCTACCTTCAGGTGCACGCTTTGCAACGCTCCTGAGAGGCGGACTACGCGTTCCTCGTCGGCGCGGCCAACTACCAACGCACGGTCCTTGCCCAGCATCTCCTTGAGCGTAACGAGTTCACCCGCCCGTTCGTAGCCGAGCCCGGCAACCACCAGCAGGGCCTCATTCAAAAGGACTTCCTGGCCAACTGCGAGTTGGTTGACATTTACCAGCGGGCTGATGCCAACACGCATCTTGCGGCCTGCATTGAAAATGTCCACGGATTCCTCCGTGGCCGCCTGCCCGGAAGAACCCGGGCCCGGCTGCCTGCGGGGGTTGATCTGTACCACCGTTCCGAAGCTGTAGGGCGGCTGCCCTTCCTGCTCCAAAGCACCCTTCAAACGAAGGATCTCGCCCTTCGCCGTTTCAAGCATGCTGACAAGCTTGCTGTTGTTTTGGGTGGCGGCGGCAAGCTGGCGGTCGATGTGGCGAAGCTTGTCCCGAAGGATATTGATCTGGCGTTCGGCCACGGTCAATTCACTGGATGGGTCGGGCGGCTGGATGGCGGCAAGCCTCCGGTTTGCTGCCTCTTCAGCAGCGGCGTTAGCTTCCTCCGGCGTCGGCCGTCCAATGTCGTTGTTGTTCGACGTATCCACGATTCATCAGCCCCTTCCTGCGCTTAACAAGACCTTAGTCCCGAAAAGCTCAGGGTGCTTGGTGACATCCGGAATGCGGACCCTATTGTGACCTTTTCAGTTTGTGACCGGGGGGTCGTCCTGGACATTGGTTCCGGCGATGGCGTCACGTGCGGCACGGCGGAGTTTCTTGTCCGAAACGGCACGCTCCCCTACCGCTCCCGGAGTCCATGCGTTCAGGTCTTCCTCGCTGAATTCGGTCTTGGACGGGCGCCGCTTGACGGAGATTCCAGTGACGCCGTCGGCGAGCCGCCTGGTGACCAGAAGGAATCCCGTATGGGCCACCATGCGGTGGTCCGGGCGTACTGCGAGTCCTTCAAGGTGCCAGCCGCGCACCATGGATTCCCAGGCATCCGGTTCAGTGAAACGTCCGTCAGCCCTGATGGCCTCGGCGGTGCGGGAAAGCTGCGTCACCGTTGCGACGTAATTGATCCAGACGCCACCTGGGGCCAGGACCGTTGCCACGGCGTCAAGGCACTCCCAGGGAGCAAGCATGTCCAGCACTACGCGATCTACGGAGCCGGGCGCCTCGGCACGGACCACTTCTTCCTGGAAGTCACCAAGGGAGATCTGCCAAGCGGGGTGCGGGCCACCGAAAATCGTCTCGACGTTCCCCCGGGCGATATCGGCGAATTCTTCGCGGCGCTCAAAGGAATGGAGATAGCCGCCGTCACCGACTGCACGGAGCAGGGAAATGGAAAGCGCGCCGGAGCCCACGCCGGCTTCAACAACCCGGGCACCCGGGAAGATATCGGCCATCGTGACAATCTGGCCCGCGTCCTTCGGATAGACGACCGCAGCGCCACGAGGCATGGACAGGACGAAGTCCGAAAGCAAGGGACGCAGCGTTTGGTACTGCTGCCCGATATTGTTGCTGACTACCGAACCATCAACCTTGCCAATGATTTCATCGTGGTTCAGGAAACCGCGGTGGGTATGAAAAGCTCCCCCCACTTCAAGCGTGATGGTGTTCATCCGGCCACGCTCATCGGTGAGCTGCACCCGCTCGCCCACGCGGAACGGCCCACGGCGGCGGGCTGCCCCGGTTGGTTGCGTGGCAGAGTCAGTGGCTGGCTTGTTGATGCCTGTGTCCGCGCCCGTGACAGTGCCTGCGCTTGTCTCAGCCGCGGCGGTTTCGCTGCTCATGTGGTGTTCCTCGCTCCTGGGCGGTTGCGCCGCCGTGTGTTGCTGCCGTATGGGCGCCGAAAAGGATGGTTTGTTTTGTTTGTTTTATGGACCGGCTCGTAACTCTACCGGCAAGGGTGTTAGGCGCGCCCGCTGCCCCGGGCTTCTTTACCTGTTATCGCTGTCACTACTGCCTGCTGGCGGAGCAGCCCGGTCACGGTTCCGTTGTGGTCCACCACAGCGTATTCGCCGCCTTCCAGCCGCGCCAGATACTGGATCAGCTCCTGGCCCTTGGACCATTCCGGGACGTAGGCGCCGGCAGCGAGGGCGTGCGCTACGGCGGTGACCGGCGTCGTCGCTACCGCCTCGGGAGGGACCGCGGCAGTTGCCCCCGGATCCACCACTCCCTGCGGTTTTCCGTCGGGTCCGCAAATCACGACGGCGGGACTCCCTGCCGGGGATACCGCCAGGACGTCTGCCACACTGGCCGCGTTCGGCAGGCCCACTGCCGGCTCCGCGAGCCCGGCCGCGCTCACGAGGTAAAGGCGGCTGCGGAGCTTTGCGTGGTTGATTGAGCTCGATGCGCCCATCCACAGGAAGCCACAGACGAGGACGGTGATAAGCATGAGGCTGATGTCCAGGGGTGCTCCGCTGAGGAGCGGCACCCCGATGAACCAGATGACAAGTGCGGCGACGATGACGCGGCCTGACCATCCTGCGGCTATGGTCCCCTTGTCCTGGCTGCCCGTGGCCTTCCATACCGCCGACTCCACCAACCGGCCGCCGTCCAATGGCAAACCGGGAAGAACGTTGAAGATGCCAATAAGCAGGTTGGCCCACATCAGGATGTTTGCCAGGATTTCCGCGACGCCACCGAGGACGCCTGAACTTAGGACAGCCCACATGCCGCCGGCCAGGATAAAGTTCGACACCGGTCCGGCAAGGGCGACGATGACAGAGCGTCCAGGGGATGCGGTGAAGCTCTCGAACTGGGTGTGCCCGCCCCACAGGTTCAGGACAATCTTTTCCGTTGGCCAGTTGAACGCTTTGGCACTGAGCGCATGGGCAAGCTCGTGGACCAGGACGGAGAGCGCGAGCAGCAAGGCATAACCGAGGGCAACAAAGTAGGCCCAAATGCCCAGGTTGGGCATGCGCACCAGCAGGGCGGGCCCATAGACGATGATCGTGAAGCCGGCGATAACGAACCACGAGTAAGCGAGATATACGCGGATTCCCGCGATTTTCCCCAATGGAATGCCGTCCTTTTTGATGGCAGCATGATGGGGCGTGGAGGAGCTGCTCACCTAGTTTGCCCCTTCAAACAGGTTTCCCTGTGCGACGCGGTCGGCAATCAGCTGGCTGACGTCCGCTGCGGTCCGGCCCACCAGGGTCTCCCACATGACCATGCCCGGATACTCGGGCAACGGAACCTGGTGGGGAATGCCCACTGTCAGTACGCCCGATGCCAGGGCAGCCGTAGCGCCCGGAATGGAATCTTCCAACGCAACACAGTGATCGATGGTCAGCGACGGGTCATCGAGGCGGAGCCGTTCTACAGCCGTGAGGTAGGCCTCCGGATGGGGTTTGCCGTTGGTGACGGTGTCTCCCGTTACCAGGAATTCGAAGTAGGGCTTGGCAAGGCTTTCGACGATAACGCCGGCCAGTGGGCCCTCGGACATGGTGACCAAAGCGCAACGGACGCCTGCCTGGTGCAATTCGTCCAGCAGTTCGCGTGCTCCCGGGCGCCAGGGAACTTCATTGCGGACGTGCATGATCACCTGTGCGCTGAGGGTATCCACGATTTCGCGGGCTTCAAGGCGGACTCCAGCAGCTTGCAGCACTGCGGCGGAGTGAAGCAGGGACTGACCCACCAACTGCATGGCCTGCTGGTGCGACCATGTCCCACCGTGCGCCTCCACGAGTGCGCGCTCGGCGGCGATCCAGTAAGGCTCAGTGTCCACAAGGGTGCCATCCATATCCCAGAGTACGGCTTTGAGGAGGGGCTGACCGGATGACGAAGGCATGGTTTCAAGTCTACGTGGAACGCGGGGCGCTTCCGGCCGGGCTTGCGCTGTGGGCGAATACAGGACACGCTCCGGCGTGAAATGCCATGCATCCACAAGGGTCTTGGACGTAGGGTGAGTGGATGAACAGTGTGGACGGGACCCCCGAAGGACAGGACATCACCGCGGAGCCCGAGCGTTTCCTTAAGGAACCCGCGGAAGGCCAACGCGTCACCGTAATGATCGCCGCGTTTGAAGGCTGGAACGACGCCGGTGAGGCCGCCAGCGATGCGCTGCACTACTTGAACAAAGTCTGGGACGGCAAGAAGGTTGCCACGGTAGACGCCGAGGAGTACTACGACTTCCAGTTCACCCGGCCCACCGTGCGCCGCACGTCCTCGGGTGCGCGGAAGGTCAAGTGGCCCTCAACGCGGATCTACAAAGCGTCGGTTCCGGACAGCAATGTGGACGTGGTTTTTGTTCTTGGCACCGAACCTTCGTACCGTTGGCGGGCATACACCACAGAACTCCTGGTCCATGCGGAAGCACTGAAGGTGGACTCGGTCATTCTTGTCGGTGCGCTGCTGGCCGATGTTCCCCACAGCCGGCCAATTCCGGTAAGCACCACCACGGAAGACAGTTCGCTACGGGAACGGCTGAATCTGGAAGCCTCCCAATACGAGGGACCCGTGGGAATTGTTGGCGTCCTGGCCGAGTTCGCCATGCTGGCCGGGCTGCCAACCGTTTCCCTGTGGGCAGCCGTCCCCCACTACGTCGCACAGCCGCCATCGCCCAAAGCCCAGCTGGCCATCCTTCACAAGATCGAAGACCTGCTCCAGGTTCCCTTGGACAGCCAGGCACTGGCAGAAGAGTCAGAGGCTTGGGAACGGGGCGTCGATGAGCTCGCCACTGAAGATCCTGAGATTGCCGCCTACGTGCGGCAGCTGGAGGAAGCCAAGGACACCGCGGACCTCCCGGAAGCATCGGGCGAATCTATTGCACGCGAATTCGAGCGTTACCTCAAGCGACGCGGAAAGGACCGGCCCTAGCGCAGGACCGGCCTTAAAGCTCCACCCCGAGCAGGGCGTCTACGGCATCGCCCATAAGGGCGGCGTCAATCCCGGACATGGGTGCGTTCTGCCGCAATGCCTCGTCAGCCCAGCGATCGACGGCGGCAATGGCTCCGGGAGCGTTGAGGTCATTGGCCAATTCCAGGCGCATGGCCTCAACGAGTGTTGCGGCCGAACCGGCGGGGGCAACGTCACGGGCATTGCGCCATCGGGCCAGCCGATCCTTTGCTGCCGCAAAGTCCGCCTCAGTCCACGACCAGTCCGAGCGGTAGTGGTGGGCGAGGATTGCAAGGCGGATTGCGGCTGGTTCTTCTCCAGCGGCGCGGAGCTTGGAGACAAGCACCAGGTTGCCCTTGGACTTGCTCATCTTTTCCCCGTCAAGGCCCACCATGCCGGCGTGGGCATAATGCTTGGCGAGCGGAACGCCTGCCAGCGAGTACGCGTGTCCGGCTCCCATTTCGTGGTGCGGGAAGATGAGATCCGAGCCGCCACCCTGCACGGTGAATGGTGCGGGCAGGTATTTCTGCGCGATAACCGTACACTCGATGTGCCATCCGGGACGGCCGTCGCCCAGGGCGGCCCCCGGCCAGCTGGGTTCGCCTTCACGTGCTACGCGCCAGAGCAAGGGATCGAGCGCCTGGCGTTTGCCTGCCCTGTCCGGATCGCCCCCACGCTCTGCAAAGAGGGCAAGCATTTCCGCTTCGCCGAGGCCTGAAACATCGCCCAGGGTCCATGCATCCGTGGCGTCGGATCGTTTGCCGGCCATTTCGACGTCGTAGTAGACATCGCCGTCGGGTTCGCCGTCTGTGCCTTGTACGCGGTAGGCGACGCCGTCGGCAATAAGCCGCTCGATGGCGGGCACAATATCCGGAATGGCTTCGACCGCGCCGATGTAGTGGTTTGGAGCAAGGACGTTGAGGGCGTCCATATCCGTGTGGAACAGTTCAATCTGGCTCTGCGCCAGTTCACGCCAGTCCACGCCGGTGGCGGTGGCGCGCTCAAGCAGCGGGTCATCGATGTCCGTAACGTTCTGAACGTAGGCCACCGGGATCCCGGCATCGCGCCAGGCCCGGTTGAGGAGGTCGAATGCCACGTAGCTTGCGGCGTGTCCCATATGGGTGGCGTCGTAGGGCGTAATACCGCAGACGTACATCGATTGTTCCGGCTGCGGCTCTATCTCCACGACGCGGCCGAGGGCGGTGTCGAAGAGGCGTAGTTGGGGCATACTGCCGGGCAGCTCAGGAACAGGGCGGGAAGTCCACGATTTCACGACTCAACCTTAGTGCTAGGCGCTGATCACATTGAAACCGAGCAGGACATACAAGGCCAGGCCCAGAAGAATGCGGTACCAGACAAAGAGCCTGTAACTGCGTGTGGACACGAACTTAAGGAACCAACCAATGATCACGTAGCCCACCACGAAAGCGATGACTGTGGCCAGTGCCGTTTCCGGGAGGCCGTAGGGACCGGCCAGGCCCTCCTTGGAAACCGTTTTGTAGAGCTGGTACAGGCCGCTGCCGAAAACCGCTGGAATGGCGAGGAGGAACGAGTAGCGGGCCGCAGCTTCACGCGTGTACCCCATCAGCAAACCGGCAGTGATGGTTCCGCCGGACCGCGATACGCCGGGAATAAGGGCCATTGCCTGGGCGAAACCGTACAGGATGCCGTGCTTGTAGCTGAGCTCCGTGAGATCCCGTTCCTGGCGGCCGACGGCGTCGGCAACCGCCAGGATCATGCCAAAGACAATGAGCATGGTGGCGACTATCCACATGCTCCGCAGGACAGACTCGATCTGGTCCTGGAACAACAACCCGAGCACGATGATGGGAAGGCTGCCCAGGATCACCAGCCATCCCATTCGGGCGTCCGGATCATTCCGTGGGACTTTTCCGCTCAGGGACCTGAACCAGGCCCCAATGATCCGCACGATGTCGCGCCAGAAATAGACGATGACCGCCGTCTCCGTACCCAGTTGGGTGATGGCCGTGAAGGCGGCTCCGGGATCGGCCGCATTCGGAAGGAATGAGCCCACGATCCGCAGGTGTGCGCTTGAGGAGATCGGGAGGAATTCGGTGAGGCCCTGCACCAGGCCCAGCAAGGCTGCTTCTATCCAGTTCACGTGAATAGACCCTACGTCATGAAGACTGGGAACTCCCCGTAAGCTATCAGCATGCAGCAGCGTTATGTCGGGAACAGCGGGTTCCGTGTCTCCTCTTTGTCCCTCGGAACAATGTCCTGGGCGCAGGAGACGGATGAGCAGGACGCTGCCGAGTTGCTCCACGCCTTCGTGGACGCAGGCGGCACCGTCATCGACACCGCTGCATCGTATGCACAAGGCCAGGCTGAGGCGATGTTGGGCTCCATGTTGGGCGATGTCGTGGCTCGTTCCGAAGTCGTGATATCCACCAAAGCCGGCGTCTCGTCGTCGGAATCCAGGCGCAGCATCAATGCATCGCGGGGTGCCCTGTTGTCGGCGTTGGACGCCAGCCTGGCAAGGCTTGGAACCGATTACCTCGATATCTGGTTCGTTCATGAGTGGGACCCGAATGTGCCCTTGGACGAGACTCTGTCAGCGTTGGAGCTCGCGCAGAGGACGGGACGTGCCCGCTATGTGGGAATTTCCAACTACAACGGGTGGCAGACAGCCAAAGCGGCGGCGGTCGCTGGTTTCACGCTGGTAGCCAACCAATCCGAATATTCCCTGGTGCAGCGAAAGCCGGAGGAAGAGCTCATTCCCGCCGTGGAGGATGCCGGGCTCGGCCTGATGGCCTGGGCTCCCCTGGGCCGTGGTGTCTTGAGCGGAAAGTACCGGGGCCAGATTCCTGCTGATTCCCGGGCTGCGCAGAGCAGACTTGCTGCGTACGTTGAGACCTACCTTGAACCGAAGGCATCACGGGTGGTGGAGGCCGTCGCCATGGCCGCGCGGGGTTTGGGACGATCACCCCTGGACGTATCCCTGAGTTGGTTGCTTTCGCGTCCCGGCGTTGCCACGGCTATCGTGGGAGCCCGCAACGCAGTCCAGCTCAAGGAATTGCTGGATGCCCAGTTGACGGTTCTCCCGGCCGAGATCTCGCGCGCTTTGGAAGACGTCTCGGCGACTTAGCGTTGCGGCTTATTGGCGGTCGAGGATATCCAGCAGGTAACTGCCGTAGCCGCTCTTGGCGAGCTTGGAAGCCTGCTGGCGGAGTTCGTCGTCATTCAGGTATCCCATCCGCCAGGCCACCTCCTCCGGCGCTCCAATCTTCAGGCCCTGCCGGTTCTCCGTAGTGCGGACATAGTTTGACGCATCGTTGAGGTCGCTGAAGGTTCCTGTATCAAGCCAGGCAGTCCCGCGCGGAAATTTTTGCACGTGCAGCCTGCCGAGCTCCATGTATTGCCGGTTGATATCCGTGATCTCCAGTTCCCCTCGAGGCGAGGGTTTGAGGTCCTTTGCCATGGCGACGACGTCGTTGTCGTAGAAGTACAGGCCCGGGACTGCGTAGTTGCTCTTTGGGGACGTTGGCTTTTCTTCGATGGAAACGGCCAGCCCGTCGTCGTCGAATTCCACCACGCCGTAAGCACTCGGATCCTTGACCCAGTAACCGAAAATCGCGCCGCCTTCAACGTCCGCGTACTTGCGGAATTGGTTACCCATCCCGGGGCCGTTGAAGATGTTGTCCCCCAGGATGAGCGCTACTTTGCCGCTGCCAATGTGCCGCTCCCCCAGGATGAATGCCTGAGCCAATCCATCAGGCGTGGGTTGTTGTGCATATGTGAGGTTTATGCCGAATTGGGAACCGTCGCCGAGTAAGTTCTCGAACTGTGGCGCATCCGTGGGCGTAGTAATCACCAGAATGTCCCGAATGCCGGCGAGCATCAGCGTGCACAGCGGATAATAAATCATGGGTTTGTCGAATACGGGGACTAATTGCTTGCTGATTCCAAGCGTTATTGGGTGAAGCCGGGAGCCCGTGCCGCCTGCAAGAACGATGCCGCGCATATTAGCTGTCCCTTCCCGCTGCACATAGCCGCAATTGGCGGCTACGCTATGGCCATGCAGAGAATCCTTGTCACCGGCGGGGCCGGATTCATTGGATGCAACTTTATCCACTACATCATGGAGCACTCACGCCTCCATGTCACGGCCCTGGACAAACTCACTTATGCGGGTAACATCGAGTCCCTCGCGGGGCTGCCTCCTGAACGCTTCGAATTCGTCCAGGGCGATATCTGCGATGCCCCGCTGGTAGACCGCATGACGGCAGCCGCTGACGCCGTGGTCCATTTTGCTGCCGAATCACACAACGACAATTCACTGCAGGACCCCCGGCCGTTCGTGGACACGAACCTCGTAGGTACATTCACGCTCATCGAAGCGGCGCGGAAGCACAATACCCGCTTCCACCACATATCCACAGATGAGGTGTATGGGGATTTGGCCCTGGAAGATCCGGAGCGTTTCACCGAGTCCTCGGTCTATCGGCCCACGAGCCCCTACTCGGCAACCAAAGCCGGTTCAGACCTGCTGGTCAGGGCATGGGTCCGTTCCTTCGGCCTCAAGGCGACCATCAGCAACTGCTCCAACAACTATGGGCCCTATCAGCACGTGGAGAAATTCATTCCGCGACAGATCACCAACATCCTGGATGGCAACCGTCCCCGCCTCTACGGCAACGGCCACAATGTACGGGACTGGATCCATGTGGAGGACCACTCCGCGGCTGTGGCCGCAATCCTGGAGCGTGGGCGGATTGGTGAAACGTACCTGATCGGCGCTGATGGTGAGCAGTCCAACCGGGACGTCGTGGAGAAGCTTCTTCGGCAAATGGGACAGCCTTCAGAAGCCTACGATCTGGTGACTGACAGGCCCGGCCACGATCTTCGATACGCGATCGATTCCAGCAAGCTTCGAAAGGAACTTGGCTGGGTCCCCCGGTTTGCAGACTTCGACGCCGGCCTGGCTGACACCGTCCGCTGGTACCAGGACAACGAAGCCTGGTGGCGGCCGCAAAAAGCTGCGACCGAGACCAAATACGCAGGCCAAGGCCACTAACCATGGGACCCGCTGAATTGACATCCCGTAGTACACCGATCCCCGGGCTGGTGCTTTTCGGGCTGCCGGTCCACGGGGACCACCGGGGATGGTTCAAGGAGAACTGGCACCGTAGCAAGATGATGGCTTTGGGCCTCCCCGACTTTGGGCCGGTGCAGAACAACATCTCCTTCAATGCCAAACGCGGGACTACCCGGGGTATCCACGCCGAACCGTGGGACAAGTTCATCTCGCTCGCCTCAGGGCGGATCTTTGGTGCGTGGGTGGACCTGCGTCAGGGCCCGACTTTCGGCACGGTTTTCCACGCAGAGATGTCCCCCATGGAAGCCATCTTTGTTCCCCGGGGCGTGGGCAACGCCTTCCAGACCCTCGAAGACAATACCGCCTACACCTACCTGGTCAACGATCATTGGAGTGCCGCAGCGCAGGCCGACTACACGTTCCTCAACCTTGCCGACGAAGACGTCGGTTTACCATGGCCCATCCCGCTGGAGGAGGCCGTGGTGTCTGACCAGGACCGGACCCATCCACGATTGGGCGACGTAGCTCCCATGCAATCCAGGCGGACGTTGGTACTCGGTGCGGACGGCCAATTGGGGAAGGCGCTCAGAGAGGAGTTCGACGGCGACCCGACGGTGGACTTCGCAGGGCGGGCCGAGTTCGATATCTCGGCAGAGAATTCCTATCTCGCCACCGATTGGCGCAAGTATTCCACCATCATCAACGCCGCAGCTTTCACGGGAGTCGATGCCGCGGAGACAGCGGAAGGCCGCACTGCCGCCTGGAGCATCAACGCAGCCGCAGTGTCCCGCCTGGCCAGGACCGCCGTCGAACATTCACTGACGCTTGTCCATGTATCCAGCGACTATGTGTTCGACGGTACCGCCGCTGTGCATCGGGAGGACGAGGCACCCGCTCCCCTGGGTGTCTACGGGCAAAGTAAAGCGGCCGGAGACGCTGCCGTTGCTGCGGTGCCGCGGCACTACATTGTGCGGAGCAGTTGGGTAGTGGGCGAGGGCCGCAACTTCGTCCGCACCATGGCTGGGCTGGCCGCAAAAGGCGTAGCACCCGCAGTGGTGGGTGACCAATGGGGGCGGCTGACGTTTGCTTCTGATATTGCCGCAGGCATCAGGCACCTGATCACGCATCAGGCACCTTACGGAACGTACAACCTCACCAGCGACGGCGAGCCGCAGTCCTGGGCGGAAATTGCGCAGGAGGTCTATCGCCTCTGTGGAGTGGATCCCGGGAAAATCACCACCATCAGCACGTCCGAATACGCAAAACCCGGGATGGCGCCGCGTCCAGGCAGCAGTGTTCTCGATCTGGCCAAAATCAAAAGCACGGGCTTTGCACCGCCGTCAGCAGCCAGGCGGCTCGCCGAAATTGTCAACGGCGGAACATTCCGCATGTAGGTGCGTCAAGCCTCTTGTTGCCTCCAATGAAGTTTGGGCCCTCAAGACTGTCCGCACCCAGTGTCTTCAAGACCTATTCCGATGAAGTCGAAGATCCTTCACGTGAGTCCTCTCGTCCTATTCACGGCGGTCGTCACCGGTCCTAGAGTAGGGGGGTGACGAGTATACCGGATGGCGCGACGGGCGTGTACGAAGCAGGTTCTGGCGGGCGGGTAGAGGTGTTACTGGCGACGCGGGACAGCGGTCAGTTCCTTGGCGAGCTCCTCGACTCACTCGTCTGCCAGAGCTTCCGGGATTTCCACTTGGTGGTCAGCGACGACTGCTCGCGTGACAACACCTTAGCGATCCTCGAAGAGGCAGCGCCGCGCTTCGCCCATCCCCTGCGGATTATTCGGCGCACCGCTCCCAGCGGCAGCGCCGCCGCCAACTTTGCAGGGATGCTGGCCCTTGCCCAGGCTGACTACGTATTTCTCGCCGATCACGATGACGTCTGGCTGCCGGAGAAGATTGCCCGCGGCCTTGCCCGGATGCGGGCGCTTGAGGCCGAAGAGGGCCGTGAAACCCCGATTCTCCTGCACGGCGACTTGACGCCAGTCGACGCGGCCCTGCAGGTCATCACGCCATCTTTTTGGGCCTTCAAAGCCATCGCCCCGTCCTACGGTGCCCGACTTAACACTGCCCTGATGCATCCGACCGTCACCGGATGCACCGTTGTAATGAACAGGGCGCTGGTGGCACGGACGGGCATAATCCCCCCGGGCGCCGTCATGCACGACTGGTGGATAAATCTGGTCGCGGCCGCTTTCGGTCGGGTGGCTTGGGACCCCGATCCGCAAATCCTTTACCGTATCCACGGTGGCAATGCCTCAAATCCTCAGCCCACTACACTGACCCGAGCACTCTCGCAGTGGAGGAACCTCGCCAACAGCCGCCACTGGATCCGCCTGCGCCTTGCCCAAGGCCAAGCCTTCCTCAACACCTACCGCGACGAACTACCAGCAGGAAGCCGCCGTGTACTTGAGGCCTTCGCCGATATCCCCTCCGCCGGGCCGATCTCCCGACGCCGCCGCCTGATCGCCGGCGGCTTCCGCTCCCCGGACCTCTGGCGCCTTCGAGTCGCACTGACGAATACGTTTCATTCCGTTGTGGGCGGTCGTCACCGGTCCTAGAGTAGGGGGGTGACGAGTATACCGGATGGCGCGACGGGCGTGTACGAAGCAGGTTCTGGCGGGCGGGTAGAGGTGTTACTGGCGACGCGGGACAGCGGTCAGTTCCTTGGCGAGCTCCTCGACTCACTCGTCTGCCAGAGCTTCCGGGATTTCCACTTGGTGGTCAGCGACGACTGCTCGCGTGACAACACCTTAGCGATCCTCGAAGAGGCAGCGCCGCGCTTCGCCCATCCCCTGCGGATTATTCGGCGCACCGCTCCCAGCGGCAGCGCCGCCGCCAACTTTGCAGGGATGCTGGCCCTTGCCCAGGCTGACTACGTATTTCTCGCCGATCACGATGACGTCTGGCTGCCGGAGAAGATTGCCCGCGGCCTTGCCCGGATGCGGGCGCTTGAGGCCGAAGAGGGCCGTGAAACCCCGATTCTCCTGCACGGCGACTTGACGCCAGTCGACGCGGCCCTGCAGGTCATCACGCCATCTTTTTGGGCCTTCAAAGCCATCGCCCCGTCCTACGGTGCCCGACTTAACACTGCCCTGATGCATCCGACCGTCACCGGATGCACCGTTGTAATGAACAGGGCGCTGGTGGCACGGACGGGCATAATCCCCCCGGGCGCCGTCATGCACGACTGGTGGATAAATCTGGTCGCGGCCGCTTTCGGTCGGGTGGCTTGGGACCCCGATCCGCAAATCCTTTACCGTATCCACGGTGGCAATGCCTCAAATCCTCAGCCCACTACACTGACCCGAGCACTCTCGCAGTGGAGGAACCTCGCCAACAGCCGCCACTGGATCCGCCTGCGCCTTGCCCAAGGCCAAGCCTTCCTCAACACCTACCGCGACGAACTACCAGCAGGAAGCCGCCGTGTACTTGAGGCCTTCGCCGATATCCCCTCCGCCGGGCCGATCTCCCGACGCCGCCGCCTGATCGCCGGCGGCTTCCGCTCCCCGGACCTCTGGCGCAACGCTGCAACCCTCCTCTTGGTATAGCGGCCGTCGAGCATTACTACGGCGCCCGTGTCGTAACGGCTGTAGCCCACTGGCTCGCGCACCCGGGCTCAATTCTTCTGTGCCACCTGGGTGCCGTCGTTCTTGTTTCCCTGCCCTGACACCCCCAACGCCGCCTTCGTCGCCAACCAGATTGGTTTCCATGAACCCGGGCACTGCATCATCCGCACCAACAGCGAAGCTCCTCATCGGTCAAGACCAGTTCCCATCCCGCGCGGACTCTGGCATGCGCGGGGGAATCGTCCTAAAGTTGGGCCTACGGCAGCTTCGAAGAGGTGGAGCCGGGAGACAACTCAAGTAAACAGTTTGGTTGGGCGGCATATGGTGTTCGCCCACGTCGATCCAAGCAGTGCAGCAGCTTGGATCGACGATTACATGGTTGTGCCTTGAGCTGGAACCTTGAGCCTGGAGCCGAAAATGCTGCAACAAAACATGCCCAGCGGGGTCGTATCCCACCGCGACGTTCCCCGCAGCCACGCCGAAGCGCAGCGGCAGCGCCAGAAGGCAGAGGCTCAGGCCGGAACCGCGCATGGCAAATGGGTGAACCTGGGCGGAGTCCCGGTGAAGCTCATGGAGTTTGATGGCGCCCTGCGAGAAATCATGGACCGGGCTTCCACCGCAGGCTCCCCTCCACTTGGCGTGTGCTCGGCGAATTTGGACCACATCCGCCACTTTGGCGCAGGCAGCCGCTGGATCGGCACCATGGACGGGCAAGCCTCCGTGGACTGGCTGACGTTGATTGATGGAGCCCCGTTGGCAGCTGCGGCCCGGCGCCTCACGAACAGGCCCTGGCCACGGCTTGCCGGAAGCGACCTTGTAGAACCGTTGTTAGATGAAGCCGAACGGCGTGGCCTGCGTGTAGGTTTCCTGGGTGGTTCCGAGCGGTCCCAACAACTGATCCGCGACAGGTTCGCCGTGGAGCATCCGGGATTGGGCATCGCCGGATGGTGGGCGCCGGAAAGGTCCGTACTGGGCGACGAGAAGGCCTCCTTTGAACTGGCCGCGAACATAGCGGAAAGTGCGCCCGACATCCTGGTGGTTGGCATGGGCAAGCCCCGTCAGGAGCTGTGGATCACCAGATATGGCCACCTCACGGGAGCCAAAGTGCTGCTCGCCTTCGGCGCAGTAGTTGATTTCTTGGCCGGCCACATCCGGCGGGCACCGACTTGGGTCAGCTCGCACGGCTTTGAGTGGGCCTGGCGCTTGATGCTGGAACCGCGCCGCCTGGCACGTCGCTATCTGGTGGACGGTCCCGAAGCCTACCTGAGGTTGCGTCAAGCCAGCGCTGCCTCCATCACGTCAACCGCACCGCCGATTGGCGGGCGGCCTGACGTACACGTAGACGTCCCGGAGTACGTCGCCAGCCCGGCCCCGGGACCTTTCGTGCCAGCGGCACTCAAGGCTGACGTTGCCGTTATTGTCGTGACGTACAACAATGCCGACGACGTCGGGCCGCTGATCTCAAGCCTGAGAGGCGAGACCGCCGAGCAATCGATCAAGGTTGTTGTGGCTGACAACTCCCCTGACGACCATACGATGGCCGAGCTGTCACAACATCCGGACATCGTCGCTGTACGCACCGGAGGTAACCTTGGCTACGCCGGTGGAATCAATGTGGCTTTGCGCGTGGCCGGTGCCGCAGATGCCTATCTCATCCTGAATCCGGACCTGCGGATTGAACCTGGAGCACTGGCCGCAATGCGGCGAAGAATGAACGAATCCCATGCTGGCATGGTTGTTCCGGTCCTGCTGGACGTTGACGGCACCGTCTACCCATCCTTGCGTCGCGAGCCGAACGTACTGCGGGCACTGGGTGATGCAGCTTTGGGAAGCCACCTCCGTGGACGGCCCGGTTGGTTGTCTGAGATGGACTTCGATCCGGAAGGCTACCAGCATGCCCATCGGGTCGACTGGGCCACCGGCGCGGCGCTCCTGATCAGCGCTGAAGTGGCCGAGGCCGTAGGCGCTTGGGACGAGCAATTCTTCCTGTACTCGGAGGAGACAGATTATTGCCGGCGCACGCGGGAATCCGGCAATTCAATCTGGTTTGAGCCTACAGCCAGAATGTGGCACGAACGTGGGGGCTCGGGCACGTCGCCGCAGCTCACGGCCCTTATGTCCGTCAACCGCGTCCGTTATGCAGTCAAGCATCTCGGGCGCAGCAGGGCGATGCTCTTTAGGGCAGCCGTATGTGCCGCCGAGGTCGCACGACTCAACAATCCGGGGCACAGGGAAGCAGCACTGGCAGTGTTGAACCAACGGCGATGGTGCACACTGCCCCACGCCACACGATCCGCGCTCCTGGACGGTGAAAGCCTTACTAGCGGAGCCGTCATCATCCCTGCGCACAACGAGGCCAGAGTTATCGGCCGGACGCTTGATTCGCTCAAGGAAGCAATCGATTCAGGCACCGTGGACGTGATCGTGGCCTGCAACGGTTGCACCGATGACACTGAATCCATTGCGGCCCAGTACAGGGGTGTCCAAGTCCTCCATGTTGAGGAAGCGTCGAAAACTGCGGCACTTAATGCTGCGGACCGTGCGACTCAACGTTGGCCCCGACTCTACCTGGATGCCGACATCGAGCTGAGCCCGGAGGCGCTCCGCACCGTTTTCAAAGCGCTCGATGCCGGTCCACTCCTCGCAGCCAGACCAGCCTTCCGCTATGACACCACAGGTGCCTCGACGCTGGTACGAGCCTACTACCGGGCCCGAAGCCGGATTCCGGCGAATGCCCAAAAGCTCTGGGGTGCCGGTGCCTACGCGCTGAGCTCCAATGGCCATGATCGGCTCGGCGAATTTCCCGCTTTGACTGGCGATGACTATTACGTGGACAGGCTGTTCGGCCCTGACGAAAAGGCCGCGCTTGATACTTCACCTGTGGTGGTCAGGCCGCCTCGGACTTCGGCCGCCCTGCTGTCCACCCTGAGCCGCGTTTACCGCGGGAATGCACAGCAGGACTGCAAGGATTCGGGCCCATCAACGTCCGCGACGCTGCGGCAGCTGCTGGCGTCCGTCCAGGGACCGCTCACTGCCGTGGACGCCGCGGTGTACGCCGCGTTCGCTGTCTTGGGCCGCCGTCGTCCGATACTGTGGGCTAAGACCAGCGACGCGTGGGAGCGGGACGAAAGCAGCCGGTAACGTGCGTGCTTCGTTGAGAGGCAAGCTCCCCCTGGGTACGACCGCGAGGAAAGGTGGGTAGCCCATGCCGGCCCATCGAGTAACCAGTAGGCTTCCTCTTTAAAGGAGGCCCTCGCGAGCCAGTCGCCAGAGGGCCCCGGAGATGCCGAGCATCAGAAACATGAATCCTGCAGCCATCGGGAACGACAGTCCGTCAAAAAATGCAAAAGTAACGGCCAAGGCTGCCAAGGAAGCCAGTATGGCGGGACTCATCTGACGCATGACATCATCCTTCGCAAGTTTGCGTGATCGCCAGGCACAGGTCATTCCAGCCACCAACAAAGTGACGAATGCGAGGAGGCCAAGGATACCCAACTCAACCAGGAGGCCCAGATACTGGTTGTCTACTATGACGTATTCCGGAAGGAAGGTGCCGAAACCGCGGCCGACAAGCAAATTGTTACTTGCGATTCCGAACGCAGTCGCCGAACCGTTTGTCCGGGAACTGATGCTTGGATCGTCGGTTCCTGCCGTAAAGAGCCCCCGCAAGGTTCCTAGCATTCCAGGCGTTAGAACGTAGACCGCCGCAAGCAAACTAGTGGATGCGAACAAGGCTCGCCGTCGGATCGACCTCGACCAGAAGGGTAGGAGGACAAGAAACGCTACGGCGACTGCAATCAAAGCAGATCGTGAGACTGACAATATTGCCGCGACGCCTATAACGCCAACAGGAACCCACCGGAGCAGGCGACGTTTGGTGGTATCCGTCAGCGCAAGAGTGATTGCTATAGGAAGCGACGTCGAAAGAACAACCCCATATTCCAGCGGGTGAATAGCCATACCAGCGGCCCGGACAAAGCCTCCCCTTGAGTCAATGTTTGAGAACTCTGAGCTGGCGGTCAGGCCGGGAATGTTTATCCAATCGACAAGGGATGAATGCGTAAAGAACTGCAGTAGCCCTAAAGTAGCCGTCAGTGAGCCAACTATTACAATCCTCCGCAAAACTGACATGAGTCCATTACGGTCTGATAGTCCGTCATTGACAAGCAATAGAATTCCTGCCCAACCAGCTATTCTGATGAGTCCAGCGTCTGCAGGGCTGGCTTCCGCTTCTGGAAGGCCGCGTAACATGGCAAACGCATAGCTGCCGACAGCGACGAACAGGAAAAGCGTCAAGCTAATTCGCACGGGTTGCCTGCTGATACGTCCCACAGTCGTTCTCTGTGATTGATACAGCAACCACCAAACGAGTGCCAGCAACGCAAACAGTGTGGTTGGTCTACCAACAGAGCCAAGGGCTACCACCGTATTATTCGATGGAATTGCGCAGGTTAGCACCAGGAATATCGTGACGAAAGTAGGGACGTCCGAACGTTCCATGGATAGGGCCCGGCGTCCGCCGAGACGGACAGGACCACTAGGTTTTGGCATTAACTTTCACCTCCGAAGTTCTTGATTCCGTTCTCCTTCGAGGCCAGTTGGTACGGTCTATAAGAACAGCAGTCACAGTAGACAATGCTCCCGCCAGCACGACCCAGACCACGGCACCTTTGATGCGGTTGCTTTGGGTTCCGCCACCGAAAATGATCTCCGGACTGGAGGGAGACGTCACCGTTGTGATCAGGTTCGACCTGACTCCCAGCTCCCGTTGAAGCTCAAGGGTGACCGTGTTGATGCGATTTATCACTCTGGCAAGGCTCTCGTTGACCCTGTCGGCGCTGGAATCGACCACCTGAACTGTCAGGACAGGCCGGCTGAAGCTCTTGGCCCACTGCCCTCCGCTATTCGGCAAGGTCACGGAATACCCATCCCGAACGCCTGCACCATATAGGGTCCCCCGGGACAGCACTAGTCCGTTCGTCGGGGAACTGCTGTTGACCCGCCGCTCGACCATGGCAGCAAAGTCCACCAACGGTCCGTAATTCCCCCCGGGAATCCAGTAGGCAGGTTCGCGGTCAGGCGCGACGAATGTGACGTCTGCCTGTGTCCAATAAACAGGGTCAGAGGAGCGGACTGCCCCCAAGGATATAAGTCCAAGAATCATCCCTGCTGCCACGACATACCATCGTCGCTTCAGTGTTCGGAATAACGTGGCCGCGGTCATGGCTACACTGGTCTTTGTGAGCTTGGCACAGCCCTTGGAACTTCGTCCACCAGCTCTTCCAGCTCTTGGGCTTTGCTCACGCTCCCTGGCGTTCTTCGCGCAGTTTTGGGCCCTTCGGTGGCTTGTCCGACGACTGGCGAAATTGGGCCGGTGGCTGTGCCCGCACGCATCGTCCGCAGGGCATGTCCGTGCTTAATGGCGCCAACTGCTTGTGGACAATGCTCCCCTTCAATGGTGGGATCACCGACCCCGGGGGTTCCCTTCGGTCCGCGTGAAAGAATCAGCCCGTCAATGATAACCGTCAACACAAGGGTGAGACCGATCCCTCCGGCGCCGGAGACAAGGAGGAGTTGCGTGCGAGCTTTAACTTCCGGCGTGGCCTGCCGATCGACCAACAATTTCATGGTTGATATTCGGGACGTAGCTGGCACGACCAGTGCATCCTGCATTTCCCCGAGAGCGAGCGGCGTCTGATCAACTACCGTTTCCAAGATGCGCAGAGTCTCCTCGGGGCTCGATGAAACCGCAGTAATCAGTAGGATGGCCCCGCTTGTGCCGCGATCAGGTTCAGCGGTGTACGATGACGTGCCAAAGTGTGTGCCGATTCGGGCCCTTACCTCTTCGGATGACAGTTTCCGGGTCAGTATGTCGAGGGCCTCACCCATCCCCCCAAGCTTGAGATACGGGTTGCCGCTATCCCCCACGCTGGAGGTGGACGGCAGCAGTACGATACTAGCCTGCGCCTTATATTTTTCGGGGGTACTGAATTGAATTGCGAAGCAGAAGACTCCCGACAAAATGATTCCCGTCAGCACGAAGTACCATCTACGCTTCAGGCTTTTCAAAACCGTTCCTAATTGCATTGTCTACTCCCAGGGTCTGAAATGGTAGATCAGTCTTCTTGTGCTACTACAACTAGTCCAGCCGTGAAGGTGCCATATCGCGACGCCGCGATGTCAGAATGATTTTGACTTTGTCTATCCCTTGTGGACCGAAAAATGCAACAGTAGCTGCCTTCGCTCCAGCCCTAAGCGCCTCGCGGATAGCGCGCGCCGGCCAAGCCAGTGCCAAATCTCTGATGACTTCCCATCTTTTGGGCAATGGAACATCCCACAACAGATCTGGAAACTCCGAATAAAATGATTCAGGTGAAACCAGTCGTCCGCGAATTCTGTTACTGACGTTGGAACCGTGGATGACCTGCAACCATGCAGGAGAGCCTCGAACTTCCGTGACTTCCATCGCCTCACCGAGGCGGTTATGCCACGCAGACCAACACGTCACGGGAGATTCCCAGCAAGCCCTGACGGAGCAGAAGGCGTTTCTCCGGTCACGCCGAAGGTAGACTGAACCCTTTCCCTTGACCAAGCCAGATGACAGATATATAGCAGTTGTCGTTTCGCCGCCAGCGACCCTCTGAAGGCGATCCACGAAATTTAGGCCCAGCCCGTCATCATTGTCCAGGTTGGTGGTCAGTAAAATGTGGCTCCGATTACCGACTACCTGTTCGATGTCACCGATTAGTTCTTCAGTGCTAATCTCGGCCCGCAGGCGCACGTCGAAGGTCTTACGTTTATTGAGTTCGTTGATTCTATCCAACAGCCATTGGGGGCTAGCCGGGTCGAAGTACACTATCCAATGGAAGTTTTGATTGGTCTGTGCCTGGACCGACGGCAAGCAGTAAGCCTCAAACAATTCGACTCTTTCCTGCAGCCAACTGTCCTTGGCCCTAACAAAATACTCATACCCCGTTGACGGGAGATTGAAACGTGTCAGAATGACATGATCAATTGTCTGTTGCCTGTTCATGCTGTTTCTGTTTCCATCCGATGACATCATGACCGCCTTGGAGTCGTGTCTGATGGGGAACCTTCGTTGCTTTGCCTATTTCTCCCCAGCATCGATCGAACGCAATCTGCCCTGACGCCCCAACTATTCGAATTCGCAACGTCATGCATCTCCTTGCGTTGCTGCAACGTCAACGAAGTCGCCATAGTGGCCTGAACGAGTCCCGCGAACTCTGACGGGCTTCGCGCTATGGCGATGGCGCTGCAGTCCACCCACCTGGTGGAGGGGAGGTCAGTCGCTACCACGGGCACGCCGGCGGCTAAATACTCAAGTGTCTTCAATGGAAAACTTGACCTGTTAAATTCCGTGTCGGCATAGGGTGTCAGGCCAACTGACACGGTTTGCAAGAGTTGAGGCACCTCCCAGGGAGCGACCTGCCCACGCCAATCCACATTCCGCCGGCAAAGGAGGGCGTCGAGCCGACGTGCCGTTGAGGGGTCGGTTTCGCTTCGGGGGCCAAGCACGAGGATTTTCGTTCCGGTGTCTGCCAACGATTCGAGTGCATCCAGATTCAGGCGTTCGTTGAGTTGCCCAACCAATGCTGCAATTGGCCGGCGGCGCGCCAGATCGACGACCGTGTCTCCAGGCCTACGGCAACCATTCGGAAGGACCTCGACGGGTCTGCCGCACAAATCGGAAATCTTAGAAGCCAGCCCTTCCGAAACAGCCGTGATTATATTTGCCGACTCAATGTTGGATTCTAGGGATTGCCTCAGGAACGCCTGCGAAAAGCCGATCAGATCCGCTGCTGCCAGCCAATCATCAGTTACGTGCAGCAGCCGCGTTCCACCAAGACGGGACGGAAATGGCATGATGGGTGAAGCGTTTACGACGCCTGCTACGGAGCGTCCAGACCTGCCGACGGCCAACTCTATACACCGCATTGCGATGGCCTCGGTAGATGGGCGAATAAGGGGTTTGCTGAAGCCGGGGGGTGCGGGAGTTCTCAGTCGCTGAACATTCCGTCCAGCGCGCTCCGTGATTCCGCGAAGACTATTGAGGACGTGGTGGCGTACATCCTTATACCGCGAAACTGGGGCTGGCTGATCGACCCACAGCACAGGTCCATCGCATGCCAAGGCTTCTACCAAGAGGCGGTCAGTTCCTGGCATGCAATCCCAGCGCATGCCCGATAGGTAGACGATTGTTTCCATCAGGCCCTCCGTCCGTTCGGCCGCAGGGATGCAGCATCTGGCGACGCCGCGACAGGCTTGGCGTTGAAATCGTCCCTGGGAGAGTTCCCGAAGTAGCTGTGATACCGCCTCTGGACCTGGTGGGCTGAGAATCTAGCCAGCGCTGCCGCTTCAGCCGTCAGACTCCGCCGAAAGGACGGGCGGCTAGTGACAAAACGGTCGTAAAAGGCCAGTTGTCTCCGTGCGGTATCCGCTAAGGAGAATCTGTCTTCGACCACCTGTCGACCGAATCTGCCCAGCCGGCTCCTAGCGTCAGCATCTTCCAAAAGGGGTGCGAGTATGGACGTCAAAGCGTCTTGACCGTCGCTGGAACAAGTACCCCAACCATACCAGCCCTGCCATAGGAACGTGGGTAGACTCTCAGGCGTTAGCAATCGCCAGAAGCCCCGCTCTCCCTGCACGATCAACGGCTTCGCGAAGGAGAGACCGCGAAGGGCAGAGCCGCCCATGCCGAGAACTACATCTGCCACCGCATATGCTGGCCGCGGATCCCTGAGTTCACCCGTCAGCACCACCGTACGACGGCCTGTTGCCTCGTTGATGGCATTTGCCCTGGACGCTACTCGGTCCATTGCAGGCCCTCCCCCGGCGATGATTAATCGAACCCGCCGGTCGCGGGACAAGTTATCCACGGCCTCCAATGCGGACACTATGCCTTCAAGTTTGAGCTCATGCGCCAGCCGGGAAACACAGACGACGTTCAGTACGTCGTCGTTAAGTTCCCAGTGAGTGCGGAATTCGTCCACTCCAATGTCTGCCAAGCGACTGTTGGAGAACACATCGACCGGCGGTTCCAGCAGATAGACGTGGCGCCGGCCCAAAGACGTTTCGAGGCTTTGGATTTGTTCGGTGCCGACAGTGAGGGGCATCGACTTCGGAATAAATGGTGCCACTGACATGGACATGACTGTGGCAACGGCAGTGGAAGCCCCGACTAGTTTCGACGCGGCGAGGCATTCCAAAGCGGGAGGCCATTCATAGCCGTGGAGAACATTGATCCCATGTTGGCGTACCGCCCGTACCAGGGCGCTGATGACACTCGGCGAAGGACGCCGCCTTGGGATGGGTGCCGGGATATATTCCAAACCGAGCTCTCTGGATTTGTCCACGAGTGGCCCAGGCTGTCCGAAGAGAAATACTTCATGTCCGAGTTGCTTGACTGCGGCACCGAGTTCTATGGCATTGAGTTGGCTGCCGCCTACTCCAAGGTCGTGGGGGTATACGAGGATTTTCACACTTCTGCCTCCCTGCCCCGACCCCATCGTCGGACCTCACCCAAGTCGTTCCGCCGCAACGTCATGGTTATGGCCGTGGCGACAAGGCCCACTCCCATGGACGCCAGCACGCTCGCCAATGGTGAATGGATGGATTGCGTGAGCATGTAGCACAGGACCCCCGTAGCGACCGCGATGGTGAAAGATGGCCAGAGGCGGTCTCCCAAGGCTGCAAGCGGCACCTGCGCGCGTCTCAAGGCTCTGAGATACAGTGGCGAAGTGACAGCCAGGGCGACCAGCGCTGGCGCGGCAGCAAGCCCTGGCATCCCTGCGAACGCAGCGCCGATCACCAGTGCGGGAATGAGGGCCATCAACGCGATCACGTGCACACTGAAGATGGAAAAGGACAATCCCACGACAACGAGGTAGTCGTAAAAGAGCTCATGAATGCTGCGGAAGACTACAAGTGGTGCCAACCATAGAAGCGCCAGTCCTGCTGGAGCCCACGAGTCACCGTAGACCAGGGTGATAAGTGGCACCGCGCAGCCCATCATCACGGCAGACACCGGCAAAAGCACCGACGCAATCGCCCCTAACAGGGACAATAACGCCGATCGCATGTCTTGAGGGCTGGCCTGCAGTCGGGCGAAGGCCGCCGGAGCCACACTGCGCAGTGGCTGGGACAAGAGGCTTGCGGGCCAACCCGCCAAATTGAACGCCATGACGTAGAACCCCAACGCCACTGGGCCCAGCATCTTTCCGGCAATGAACTGGTCGACGTAACCCACACCGAAGACCACCATGCTGGCGCCTGCCAGGGGCAATCCAAAAGCCAGCAGCTGTTTCGCCAGCTTCCGGGAGAACCCAAAGCGATAGGGCAACGGAGAGTAGATCAGGAAAAGGACAGCGGAAACAAGGCTGGCCAGCACCCGTCCTACGGCAAGACTCATGGCACCCATGCCCATGATGACGAGAACCAGGGAGACGCCTGCCCCAAGCCAAACGTTGACCTGGTCAATGATCATGCGTTGGCCCTGACGGAAGTTCCGCTGCAGAACGGCCGCAGGCGTAGCCACCAGCCCGTTGAGGACGATGCAGAAGGCGAGCGCCCTGACGACGTCGGTGGCGGCTTCGTTTCCCATGGCTGCTGTGAAGTATGGCGCCATCACATAGGAGCCTGCGAAGAGAACAATGCTGCATGCCGTTGAGATCGTAGTCACGGTCGCGGCGATTTCCTTGGGATCCCCTGGCCATCGAACGATCGCCAGGCTGACCCCAAGTTCGTTGAAGCTCAGTACAGCCATCAGCGCCACGAAGGCCACAGCGTATGTTCCGAATTGTTCGGGCCCCAGTAACCGCGCGAGTGCTATGCCGATTGCGATTGTTCCCAAGCGTGTCACGACTGCGTTCAGGACGCTGATGACGAACGCCCGTGTTGGAGTGGGCGTTCGCGGGTTTGCAGCACGGCTGCGGAGGGTCACAGGGCGTCCTCCAGTTCGGGTGAATAGCCGCGGCGGATGACGCGTGCGGGCACGCCGGCCCATGTTTCTTCGTCGGGAACATCGGTTAGTACTGCCGCTCCCATGCCGATGGTTGCGCCGGCGCCGACGGTGCGGCGCTCGCGGACGCTGGCGTTCATGCCGATGTAGGCGGCGCGGCCGATGTGGACGTTCCCGCCGAGGGATACGCCTGCGGCCAGGGTGGCGAAGTCGCTGACGACGTCGTCGTGTGTGAGCGTGACGCCGGGCATGGCTACTACGTGGCTTCCGACTGTGACGGAGGCTGTCATGGTGACGTTGGCCAGAAGGATGCTGCCCAGGCCGATTCTGCATCCTTCCGGTGGATGTACTGATGAGTCGATCGCTGTCGCATAGCGGTCCTCTGCGAGGCCCAGGGTGCGTAAGCGCATGACGACGCTTTCGCGTCCCCGGCCGGATCCAATACAGACAAGCAGCATGGCGTGTGGGAAGGTCAGGGCTTCGCGGATGGGGCCCAGTACGTGGGCGCCGTCCACGACGCGTCCGAGTTTGTCTTCGTCGTCGTCCAGGATTCCGATGACGTCGTATTGTCCGGTGTTGCGGACCATGGCCAGGACTTCGCGGGCGAGTCCGCTGGCGGCGATGAGGAGGAGCTCGGTCATTGTCCCTGTCCTGCCGCGCGAAGTACGGAGTCGATGACCCGGACCTGGTCACCCAGGGTGAGTTGGTGGTAGAGAGGCAGGATCAATGTGTGCTCTGTCAGCCATTCAGTTGCTGCCAGTGAAACCGCGGCCTTGGCTTCCCGGGCGTAGGCAGGTTGCCGGTGTGCGGCCATGATGCCGCGTCGTGCCGATATTCCCTCCTCTGCCAGGCGGCTCATCAGGGCGTCTCTTCCCAGGGGGAAAGCCGTGCCTACTTCCAGCCAGCAGGACTGGAAGTTTCCGGTTCCGTAGCCTGGGTCGTCTACTAGGCGGAGGCCTTCGATACCGGCGAAGGCCTGAGCGTAGTTGGCGGCCAGTTCGCGTCTGCGTTGTACTGCCTGGTGCAGGCGGCCGAGTTGGACGATCCCGACGGCGGCCTGGAGGTCGGTCATGCGGTAGTTGAAGCCGACTTCGAGGTACTCCTCGGCGGGGGCCAGGACGCTGGCATGACGGTCCGCCGCTGAGACGCTCATTGCGTGTTCGCGGAGGCGGCGGGACCGGTCTGCGAAGTCCCGCCTTGGCGTGGAGAGCATCCCGCCTTCGCCGGTGGTGAGGATTTTGCGGGGGTGGAAGGACCATGCGACCAGTTCGGCGCCGGCTCCTACCGGCCGGCCGCGGTAGCGTGAACCGATGCCGCAGGCTGCGTCTTCCACCACGGTGATCCCGAGGGGGTCGCACAGGGCCCGGATGGGATCGAGATCCACGGGTACTCCGCCTTGGTCCACGACTATGACGGCCCGTGTGGCCGGCGTCAGGGCGGCGGCGATCGTTTCGGCGGTGACACAACCCGTTAGGACGTCGACGTCGGCGAAGACCGCCCGGGCGCCTACGTAGCTGGGGGCATTTGCGGTTGCGATGAAGGAGAAGGAGGGAACTACGACGTCGTCTCCCGGGCCGATACCGGCGACGGCGAGTGCCAGGTGCAGGGCTGAGGTGCAGCTGGAGACCGCGACGGCGAAAGCGGCCTGTTGCTCCAGGGCGAAGGCTTCCTCGAACTGCTTGACTTTGGGGCCTTGGGCCACCCAGCCGGAAGCGATGACCTCGGCGACTGCTTGGGCTTCTTCTTGCCCTAGCCACGGTTTCATGACGTCGATGCGTGCCAGGGAGGTTTCGGAGGTTGTCATCGTGCACCCACTGAGGGTGCTTCGGGCCGGGCAAGTTGCCGGGAGGCTGCGATTTCTTCTCGGAGGGGACGCCACCAGGTGACGAGTGAGCGGAGTCCATCTTCAAGTTCTATGGCGGCTTCAAAACCGAGGTCCCGCTTGGCTGCGGTGACGTCTGCGAGCCGGCGGGCAACTCCGTTGACTGCCCGTTCAGGTCCGTGGTCAAGGTGCAGTGGGGACTGCATGACCCGCAGCAGGGTTTGCGCGAGTTCGGCCAAGCTGGTTTCCGTGCCGCTGGCTACGTTGTAGACACCCTCCCGGACGTCGCTGGCGGCTGCGAGGATGTTGGCCCTTGCGACGTCGGCGGTGTGGATGAAGTCCATTGTCTGGTGGCCGCTGCCGAAGATCAGGGGCGGAAGGCCGTCGACTATTCGCTCCATCCAACGGACAAGTACCTCTGTATAGAGTCCGTGGACGTCCATGCGGGGTCCGTACACATTGAAGTACCTCAGGAGGACGTAATCCAGGCCGGACATGGCTCGGAAGCTCCTCGCCATTCCTTCGTTGAAGGATTTCGCGGCCCCATAAAAGGTGTCGTTGTTGTGGTGGTGGTGTCTCTCGGTGGTGGGGAATTCCTCTGCCATTCCGTAGACGGAGGCACTCGAGGCCGCGATGACCTTGTCCACCTTGTGCCCAACGGCGGCTTCGAACACGTTGAAGGTTCCATCCACCAGGACCTCAAGCGCCAAACGTGGCTCCTCGGCGCATTGGGTGATTCGGATCGCAGCCTGATGGAAAACCAGGTCTTTGCCCCTGGTGAGGTCGTGGACCAGGTCCCGGTCCCTCAGGTCACCTTCCACCAACTGCACGAGTCCGGTAGCCAGGGCATCGTTGAGGTTTGCCCGGCGCCCCCTGACGAGGTTGTCCAGGACGTCCACGTGCGCCGCACCGGCGTCGAGCAGTTGGTCTACCAAGGTGGATCCGATGGTTCCGGCGCCTCCGGTGACCAGGACGTTGGCGCCGAGCAGCTTGTTCACTGTGCGACCTGGAGGGCGACCCCGTTGCCGGCAACGATGGTTGACTGGCCGTCTGTTCCAAGGCTTTGGGTGACGGCTTCCAGTACTGAGAGGACCCTGAGCCCGGATTCGCCACTGGTGCGCGGTATGGTGTGGTTCCTGATGGAGCCGGCCAGCTCGGCGACGACCTGGCCCAATGGTTCGCGTTCCTGCAATGCCGGTGACCAGGTGTCGCCCAGACGATACGAGATGGCAGAGTTCTTTTTGTCCGCCGCGGACCGCGGCTGTTGTTCCAGGCTGACGCCGCGATCGTAGACGCTGAGCCGTTGTTGCGGGTTCAGGTCGTCCCAGACCAACGTCCTCTTTGAGCCGCCAATGATCATCTGGCGGATTTTGGTGGGACTGAGCCAGTTCACGTGGATATGCACCATGGCGTCGTTTGGCAGGCCGAAGGTCAGATGGCCTACACAGTCGCGGCCCGTACCCAGCGGATCCGCGCCGTGGGCAGAGATCTCGGTGGGGTGCAGGCCTCCCGGCAGGACGAAGTCCAGGATCGAGAGATCGTGGGGTGCAAGATCCCAGAACACATTGACGTCCGGTTGGACAAGTCCGAGGTTGATGCGCACGGAGTCGACGTACAGGATGTCGCCCAATGCCCCACTTGATACGAGCTCCTGGATCTTCAAAACCGCGGGAGTGAAGCAATAGGTATGGTCTGCCATGAGGACGAGGCCGCGGGCTTTGGCTTCCTCCACCATTTCCAGGCCCTTGGCACGGCTGTCCGCGAGTGGCTTCTCGACGAGCACGTGCATGCCGGCCCGCAATGCAGTCATCACTACTCCGTGATGCGTGTGCGCTGGTGTCGCCACGGCGACGGCGTCCAGGTTGTAGGTGTCCAGGAGTTCGTCCAAGGACTCGACGACGGCGACGCCGCCTACTGTTTCGGCCAGCCGAAGTCCGCGCTCCACGTCAAGATCGCAAATTGCCACGAGTTCCCAGTCCGGGCTGGCTTTAAGGTTCCTGGCGAGGTTCGGGCCCCAATATCCCGCTCCGACCACGGCGATCCGCAATTTCGGGGTCATCCCGTGGCCGTTAAGGTGGCCTGATGGAATAGTTCCTATGCTCATTTTCCACTCGGATTCTGTGTTGGATAGCTCGGTTCTTTCTCAGGTAATGCTTGTTGTGGTGCTCGGCGTGTCTCGTGTCGGTCAGTAAGTTCCAGCAGGTCGTTCAATAGGCGCCGGAGGGCTGGATCATGGCCCTGAAGGTGCGCCACATGATCATCAGGTCGCCTGCTATCGACCAGTTTTCGACGTAGTACAGGTCCAGCCGGACGGCTTCATCCCAGGGAAGATCGGATCGTCCATTGATCTGCCACAAGCCGGTAATTCCGGGTTTGATTAGCAGCCGGCGATGGGTATGCCGTTCGTAGCCACTGACTTCGCGAAGGAGCGGCGGACGGGGGCCCACCAAGCTCATGTTCCCGGCCAGCACATTCCAGAACTGGGGTAGCTCGTCCAAGGAGTACTTGCGCATCCAACGGCCGCACTTGGTGACCCGGGGATCATCACGCATCTTGAAGAGGACGCCAGCTCCCTGGTCCTTTCCGCTGAGTTCCTCCAGCCGCGCTTCGGCATCGACCACCATGGAACGGAACTTCAGCATCTGGAAGGTGGTGCCTCGCCTACCGATCCGTTCCTGCCGGAAAAGCACTGGACCCGGGCTGTCCAACCTGACTATCAGCGCCAAAACAGCCAGCAGGGGCGCCAGGCAAAGCAAAGCAGTAGCCGAAACCACAATGTCCATGAGGCGCTTGAGCGTGTGTTTGCCACCGGAGTAGTGCGGAATATCCACGTGCATCAGGGGCAGGCCCTCAACGGGGCGCCAGTGGATACGTGGGCCAGCCACGTTGGTCAGCGTTGCTGCCAGGACGAGTTCGGCAGAATCTTCTTCCAGGCGCCAGCCCAACTCCTGGATGAACTGGTTGCCGCCAGGGACCGGACCGGCAACGATCACCGCGTTGGCGCCCGTCTGACGCACAGTATGGGCAATGCCGTAAATCGACGACAAGACGGGGACCCGCACGTTATCCACCACCAGGACGGCGCCACGCCGGGCCCCTGGAAGGCACGCCCCCAGAATGTTGTACGCGGCACCGGACTTCCGGTTGATTTGCTTGATGACGTATCTGACGTCCTGTGGCTCCCCCACCACAATGGCACGGGAGAGGCAGCGGCCGCGCGACTTTTCGAACGTTAGCCAGCGGCGGAACATCCACCGGCTGCCTGTCAGGGACACCAAGCCCACGGGCAGGGACACCAGGACGAAGGAGCTTGCGGACTCCAGCCGGAATACGACTGCCACGAGCCCCAGAAAGCCGAAAACGCGCAGGCTTGCGGACAGGACCCGCTTGTATTCTTCGGGCCCCACGCCGAGTACTTTCGGATCCCGTGTCCGGTAGACCTCCAGTGCTCCCAGCCAGGCAATGCCAAGTATGAAGCCGAGCATAAGCTGGCGCTCGTGTCCCGCGCCGCCCGCCGCAACGGCAAGGCCGTCAGTGTTCAGAAGGAAACCTGACGTGACTGCTGCCGCTACCAAGGCGCTGTCGGCCAGTCGAAGACTGTTGGTGAGCAACCGTGTCCAGCCATACCGGCGGGCCAGGGCGGAGGTGCTGCGGGAGCGGCGGTGGGTGACTGGCGGCTTGAGGTCCAGGGTGACATCTGCCCTCAAGGCCGCCAGTCCCGCCTTTTCAGTCCGTTGTGCAGCAACGGACTTGTCAATCCAGGGAGACACCGGCGGATTGACATCGGCGACGGCAGGTTTGGCTGTGAACGCCGCGCCCAAGGAAAAGGGATGCGCACCCTGTGGTGCCCCCACCTTGCCCGAACGCAAGACTGGAACCTTTACCATGTCAGCCTTCTTCGCAGACCTGCCATTGCCTACAACCCAGTGAAGCGGCGGCGGTCAGGAGGCGCACCAGTAGTCTGTACTCAAGTTTGCGCAGCTTTACCCATGGCTCCTACGTGCGAGTACCTACCTGGCTGATGCAGGACTACGTGCTCCAAGCGTCACGAAACCAGCGAAAACCGCTAAATTCCGGGCTGCAAGCAGGACAAACAGGGCGCGAAACGACACAAAAAACCGGCCACCGCAGGTGGCCGGTTGTTGCCGTTATAGAAGGCTCCTAGTCCTCCAGGCTTTCGAGGTCTTCGTCCAGGACCTCATCATCGTCCTCTTCCTCGTCATCAAACACCTGGAGCGGAGTAACCTCGGAATATGCCTCGTACAGGGCGTCTTCGTAAACCTCGAAGGCATCTGCGACGGCGAAGAACGCCGCCTCGACGTTGGGGTCACCCTCCCCCCGGCGGGCTGAAGCGGCGGCCAAGTGCTCTTCCAGGGCAGCAGTCAATGACTGAAGCGCGACACGCGGATCGATGCTCATGACTTCACGTTAGCCCGAAAAGGACGAAAATGGAGAGGGATGAAGGAACAATTTCGAGGCAGCTCCGAAGAGCGCCAACGTGACTATGCACGTCAGTACGAGTACCTCGTACTGACGGTAGGACCTGACGATTCACTGCCCGAAGCCCGGCGTCGGCTCGCAGAGCACTCCGAGTACGGGAAGTGGGAGCTGGAACGCAGCCGGCTATACCTCGGCGGCGGCAGACGCTTCTGGTTGCGCCGAAAAGTCTATTCCGTGCAGCGCACGGTCTAGTCAGCTGTCCCGTTTCCTCAGCTGTCAGGTTCCTCAGTTGTCAGGTTCCTCAGTTGTCCAGGGGCCCAAGCCAGGCGCTCGCCACCGTGTTGTGCGCCGATTCGTCATTGGACGGGTGGAAAATTCCAGCGAGTACGTCCCGGTAGAGGCGTTCCAGTTCCGAGCCGCGGAAGTAGCTGGATCCTCCCGTGACCCTGATCGCCAGATCCACCACGTAACGGGCATTTTCCGTGGCACGCGACTTGAGTCCAACAAACTTGGGGAACCACTGGGCTCCATGGTCCACCAGGTTGTCGATGTCGCGGGCAACGGTCGACAATTGGGGATAAATGCCGTCCATGGCCAGGGCCGCGTCGGCAACTTTCCAACGGATGTCCGGGTCCTGGGCGAAAGTGCGTCCGCCGTGTTTCGCCGAGACCCTTCGCTTGACGCTTTCAATGCCCAGCATGAACGCACGCTGCGCCAACCCGGTGTAGACCGCTGCCAACAAGGTCTCAAAGCAGGCAAAAATCGCGAATATCAGTAAGTCCTGGTTAGGCCCGACAGGCAGTTTACGGAAGATCCGCTCCGATGGAACCGCCGCTCCCTTCAACAGGGTGGTGTTCGAGGCACTGGCCCGCATGCCCAGGGTGTCCCAATCGTTGAGGGTTTCGTGCCCGGGTTCATCACGGTGGATGAATCCGAAAACCAACTCGCCCTCTCCGTTTCTGGCGTTTGCGTCCTTGCCGAACGTTCCCAGACGGGTCCAACCACGGGAGAGGCTCGTGAAGATCTTCCGTCCGGTGAATCGATAACCACCGTCAGGCAACGGCTCCGCAAGGGTCGTGGAATCGAACAGCATTGAATCGTTGCCCGCTTCCGAAATTCCGAAAGCGAACACTTCCCCCTTGCCGGCTTCCTTCAGCACGAAGTCCAGCGAGTCGTCCCCCCTTGCAGCCATGACATGCGCGACGCCGGTCCAGACCAGATGCATGTTGACTGCCAGTGCTGTGGCCGGGGCTGCCGTGGCGAGGCGCTGCTGCAACGCAGCTACCGCTTCCAGACCAAGTCCCAGACCGCCGTCGGCGACTGGCACGAACAGTTTCAGGTAACCGGCGGCAGCCAGCTCTTCGAGGTCTTCATGGAAGAAGAGATTGTCGTGGTCATATCCAGCCGCCCGCCCGCGGAGCCGCTCCAACAGCGCATCCGGAAGGATTTCCTCTGGATTCATAGCCCACCGTCTTTCCTGAAGATTGCGTTTAGTAGTTGCTCAGCAGCTTGTTGAGGACCCGCGCGCCGAACTGCAGGGACTCTGCCGGAACCCGCTCGTCCACCCCGTGGAACATGCCCGTGAAATCAAGCTCGTCGGGCAGCATCAGTGGAGCGAAGCCGTAGCCGGTGATGCCGATCTTGCTTAAGGACTTGTTGTCTGTCCCTCCCGAGAGGGTGTAGGGAAGCACCTTGGCGCCCGGGTCCTCGGAGTGCAAGGCGTCGATCATGGAGTCAACGAGGTTGCCGGCAAACGGCACCTCCAGGGAGACATCCTTGTTGACGTAGCTGATCTCGATGCCATCCCCGGCAAGCTCCTTGATGGTTTCGAACACCAGTTCCTGCTGGCCCGGCAGCGTTCGGCAATCCACGAAGGCCTCGGCCGATTCCGGGATGACGTTGTGCTTGTAGCCCGAGCGGAGCAGGGTGGGGTTGGAGGTATTTTGCAGCGTTGCTCCCACGAAACGGGCGACGGTGCCAAGCTCCTTGAGCAGGATGTCCGGGTTGTCGGCGTCAAACTCCACGCCAGTGAGTTCGGTGACGCCGTCCAGGAACTGCCTGGTGGTGGGAGTCAGTTCCACAGGCCACTTGTATTCGCCGATTCTGGTGACGGCCGCCGCGAGCCGGGTGATCGCGTTGTCCGTATTGATTTGCGAGCCGTGGCCGGCCCGTCCATGGGCAACCAGCCGCAACCAGGACAAGCCCTTTTCGGCAGTTTGAAGCAGGTACGTGCGCTGGCCACCGATAGTCGCGGAGAATCCACCCACTTCGGAGATGGCCTCGGTGGCGCCATCGAACAATTCGCGGCGGTGCTCCACGGCATACCGGGCGCCATAGGTGCCGCCGGCTTCCTCGTCCGCGAAGAAGGCGAAAATGATGTCCCGCTTGGGCCTGCGGCCAGTCCTGGCGAAGTCCCGCATTACCGAAAGGATCATGGCATCCATGTCCTTCATGTCCACGGCACCGCGACCCCAGATCAGTCCGTCCTTCAGCTCACCGCTGAAGGGGTCAACGCTCCACTGATCCTTCAGGGCCGGTACAACGTCCAAGTGTCCGTGGACCACCAACGCGTCAGCTGAAGGGTCCTCCCCCGCCATGCGCGTGACGACGTTGGCACGTCCCGGTGCGGACTCGAAAATCTCGGCCTCAAGGCCCACTTCCGTGATCAGGCCAGCTGTGTACTCCGCAGCAGCACGTTCGCCCGGTCCGGTGTCGTCGCCGAAGTTGGAGGAGTCGATCCGGATGAGCTCCTGGCAAATCCGGACAACTTCGTCTTCGGGGCGGATGACAGACATGGAAATTCTCCTTGCGTTGGCTGGGCTGCAGGTGCCGACGACGCGCACTGCGGACCCCGCAGCTCTACCGTCCCGTGTTCCACCAGCCTACTCACCGCAAGCGCCCCCAGTTGAGCAATTCCGGGCGCCGCCACGCGTTGAAAGCCTCTAGGCCGTCCTGACCAGCACCGATTTTTTAGTTGCTTCAAACCGTGTTAGAGTTTTTCTCGCTGCTTCGGAGGAAAGTGAAGTACCGGAAGGTGCAGAACGGCTTCTCTGAACACTACCTGCGCGGGTGGCGGAATGGCAGACGCGCTAGCTTGAGGTGCTAGTCCTCGAAAGGGGGTGGGGGTTCAAGTCCCCCTCCGCGCACAAAGAAGGCCCCGGGAAACCGGGGTTTTTTTGTGCCCTCAACGGGGTTTTGTGCCCTCAACCATGCTGGGCCCCACCCAATCATGGGTGGTGTTTACTCAGCCAACGGCCAGCCCCTCCATGACTCCAAGGCCACCCGTTTGATCTGTCCGGCCGGAAACCATTCCACATGATAGTCCCGCCGATCATCCATCCATTCCACAAGGCCGTAGGTCCGTGTGTACTTGATGGCCCGTCCATACACCTCACCAACACGGACAAGCGGTTGGGCCGCCGGCTCAAGCTCCATGATCTTGCCATCGTCAGGCTTCGGGTGGTTGGCCTCCGCCTCGGTCTGCAACATCATGCGGGCGAAAGCTTTGGAGTCTTGCTTGGGTCTCATAAATCCAAGAATAGAACATATGTTCGAATGCGGCCGACCGTTTGCCCAGGGCCCCCTCTCAATTGCCTTGGCTGGCAGCCTTCTCCACCGCCGCGAGCATACTTTCGAAGGTCGCCCGCAGCATTCGGTCAATCAAAGGACCGGTCAGGCGGCCGACGGGCCCACCTCTGGGCACATAGCGGTAGTCAAAGGTGAGCGCCGTCCCTTCGCCATCTGGCTGGAGGACGAGCCTGGAGTCGGCTTCTTTGAAGGGCACCAGCGCCGATGGCTCGTTCCTCGTTGCCAGGGCGCGGCCTCGCTCCCATTCGGTGATGGTCTCGATCATCGAGCCGACGGGCGACAAATGTACCCGACGGCGGGCACCCAGCCCTTGGGTCCTGTTACCGATGGTTTGTGATGCCCTTAGGCCGTTCCAGACGTCAGCGAGGTTGCCGAAATCCGCTAAAACAGCCCAGATGGAGTCACTGGTTGCAGCTGCTTGTCGCCGTACGGTCAGGTGGCGTTCCCTCATGATCAGAGAATATCCCGCCCCCAAGGATTTAAGGAGGGCCTAAGACAAGGGAGCCACGCTGCCCCTGAAGTGACGCCGGCCGCTGCGTGGGTTCCACGCGACGTAGTCCGAACGCTGCCAAGCCCCCGTTTCCGCCTGGATGGTGGAGATGTCCAGCGCCACCCGGGCCGGCAGGAATACTGGCGCTTCAAACGTCACGTCCCAGGCGAAGGCATCAGACTTGACCGCTCCGACATCTGCCAACGCCCGGGAGGCAAGGTACATGCCGTGGGCAATGGATCCCCTCAGGCCCAATGCTTTGGCCGATAGGACGCTCAGATGGATGGGATTGAAATCGCCCGACACGGCGGCATAACTGCGACCGATGTCCAGGTCCAGTTGCCACAGGGCCGTGGGGTCTGGCGGGGAAAAATTGCCATTGTCCCCGGAGCCGCTTGAGTTTCCGGGCTTGTCGATACCAGGCAGGAAGACCCCTTTCGCAAGGTATGTGGATACTCCCCGCCACAGCAGTTCGCCTGAGGAGCTGGAGCGGACTTCGGCGATGACATCCACTTGCGTACCCGCCCGATGACCCGAAAGGTTCTCTGACCAGGACCTGATGTCCAGGGCTTCTGTGAACTGAATGGGAACCTGCTGCTCTACATGGTTCCTGAGGTGGATCATCCCGAGCAACGGCAACGGAAAATCATCCCGGTTCATCACGCTCATGGACACCGGAAAGGCCAGTGCGTGCACGAATCCTGCTGGCAGGATGTCACTGGCGGTCTCCCCCAAAAGGTGCTGGTAGGCGGTCAGGTTGGCGACATCCGCCTGGACTCCCATGACCTCGTGGCTAACGGCCGGCAATGTCGCCTGCCCCGCCGATGACCCCAGAACGCGGCGGCGGGCGGCAGTTGCCGCTGCATTCATGTAGAGCTTGGGCAGCGACGGCAGCTCCCCAAGGATGACCGGCTGCGGTTTGTTCATGCTCCCACCAGTTGCTGTCCACACACGCGAAGGACTTCGCCCGAGATTCCTCCCGCGGCATCGCTCGCAAGGAAAGCGATGGCCTCCGCCACGTCCTGTGGCTGGCCACCCTGCCTCAGGGAATTGGCTCTTCGCGCTGCTTCCCGTATGACGAATGGCATCCGGGCCGTCATCTCTGTCTCAATAAACCCTGGTGCTACAGCGTTGATCGTCCCCCCGAAGGACTCCATGAGCGGCGCAGTTGAGCGCACCATTCCAATCACGCCACCCTTGGACGCGGCGTAGTTGGTTTGGCCCCTGTTGCCGGCAATGCCGCTGGTGGATGCCACCGCAACGATGCGCGGCTTTTCCTTGAAGTGCTCCGATGCCAGGAGGGCCTCATTGATCCTCAGTTGCGCGGCGATGTTGACGGCGATGACAGACTGCCAGCGGCCCTCATCCATGTTCGCCAGGAGCCGGTCGCGCGTGATGCCGGCGTTATGGACTACGATGTCGAGCCTGCCATGGCGTTCCACTGCGTGGTCGATCATCCGGTGACCGGCGTCGTCACGGGTGATGTCGAGTTGGAGGGCGGTCCCACGGACCTCGTTGGCCACTGCTGCCAGATGATCCCCCGCGGCAGTTACATCCACCAGCACCACTTTTGCCCCGTCACGGTGGAGCGTCCGGGCGATCGCGGCACCAATGCCCCGCGCTGCACCAGTGACGACGGCTACTTTTCCGGCGAGGGGCTTGCCGGCGTCAAAGGGCAGGCTGCCGGAGGAGGAGCTGATCGTGAGGAACTGGCCATCCACATAGGCGGAGCGGCCTGAAAGGAAGAACCGGAGGGCTCCCAGGGCTGACGGGCTTGTGGTGGCTAGATCCTCATCGAGGAGAATGCCATTGGCGGTGGCACCGGCGCGCAATTCCTTGGCCAGTGAACGCAGCAGGCCGTCGATGCCCTGCCGGGCCGCCGCCGCAGCGGGCGCTGGTGCCGACTGGGCTGTTCTTGAGAGCGTAATGACGCGTCCGTTGGGCGAGAGGTCCCGCAAGGAAGCGCCAAGTGTCAGCATTGGCTTGCCCAGGTCCTCCGGGTGCTGCACGGCGTCGAGGACAACGATGATGGCCCCGAGCTTTTCCTTCGGCAATGCATGACGGCGAATGTCCAGGCCCCAACCAAGAAGCGTGGTGGCAAGGTCATCTGCGCCCAGGCTGTCGCCGTTTACCAGCACCGGCCCAGCGATAAGCGGTGCGCCTGGCTGGTGTCGGCGGAGTTCAACCGGCTGCGGCAGGCCGAGCCTTTTGGCGACGTCCTTTCCCAGTCCTTTGCTGACGATTTTGGCGTATTTGTCTGTCATCACGCTCCCCTAGGCTGCTTCCAGAATGGCAACAACGCCCTGCCCGCCGGCGGCGCACACGGAAATCAGGCCACGTGCCGGCCTTCCATCCACAGCTCCCTTTTCATGGAGCATCTTTGCCAGCGAGGCCACGATCCTGCCACCGGTTGCTGCAAATGGGTGCCCGGCAGCAAGTGAAGAACCGTTGACGTTGAGCTTGGTGCGGTCCACCTTCCCCAGCGCGCCGTCCAGCCCCAACCGCGTTCGTCCGAAGTCCTCATCTTCCCAGGCGGCCAGGGTGCTGAGGACGGTCCCGGCGAAGGCCTCATGGATTTCGAAGAAGTCGAAGTCCTCAAGGGACAGCCCATGGCGGGCGAGGAGGCGCGGTACGGCAAAGACCGGCGCCATCAGAAGTCCGTCCTTGCCGTGGACAAAGTCGACGGCGGCTGCCTCACCGTCCAGGACGGTGGCGAGCTTGGGCAGGCCCCGGCTGTCCGCCCACTCCTCGGTGGCAAGCAAGACCGTTGCGGCACCATCGGTCAGCGGCGTCGAATTGCCGGCGGTCATGGTGGCCTCGGATCCCAGGTTCCTGCCAAAGACAGGCTTCAGTGTGGAGAGCTTCTCCAACGTGGTGTCTGCGCGAAGATTCGAGTCCCGGTTGAGGCCGCGGTACGGAGTAATGAGGTCCTCGAAGAAGCCGCGCTCGTACGCGTCGGCGAGGTTGCGGTGGCTGTTAAAGGCCAGTTCGTCCTGTGCCTCCCGGCTGATCTTCCACTGTGCCGTAGTGAGGGCTTGATGTTCGCCCATGGACAGGCCGGTGCGTGGTTCGCCGGTGTTGGGAGCATCCGGGGCCAGGTCCTTTGGCCGGATGCGCGCCAGGACCTTCAGCTTCTGGACGGAGGTCTTTGCGCGGTTGAGGTCCAGCAGGATTTCCCGCAGCCCCTCGCTGACGGCGATCGGGGCATCGGACGCGGAGTCAACGCCACCGGCGATCGCGGATTCGATCTGGCCCAGCTTGATCTTGTTGGCAAGCCCAAGCACGGTTTCCAGTCCCGTGGCACATGCCTGCTGAAGGTCGTACGCGGGTGTCTCCGGAGATAACGCCGAACCCAGTACAGCCTCACGGGTGAGGTTGAAGTCGCGGGAATGCTTCAGCACGGCTCCGGCCGCTACTTCACCGATCCGTTCATCCTGCAACCCGAAGCGCGCGATCAGTCCATCCAGCGCAGCAGTAAGCATGTCCTGGTTGGAGGACTTCACATAAGCGCCGCCTGTGCGGGCAAACGGGATGCGGTTTCCCCCAACGATCACGGCAGAACGCGTGCCTTGTATGCCCTTGCCCTGCTCTGCGCTTGCGAAGCCGCCTGTACCTGTTCCCGCGGTACCAGTCCCGGCAGTGCCTGTGTTCGTGCCCGCGGGTGCGTCTGCTGCAGCCATGCTTGACTCCTTCGATGAATACCAGTTACTGATACCCAGCGTACCTGATACGCTGGGTATCGTGAACCGTCGCCGTACAGATTTTCCGAACGCACCTGCCCCTTCCCACGCTGGTGCTTTTGATGCCGCCACGGAGTCCGGCAACGCCAACCCGGACCCTGCGGTAGATGGGCGTGCCGCCAGATGGCAGAGCCATCGCGAGGAGCGTCGGCGCGAGCTCATCAAGGCAGCACGCAGGGCTGTGCATGCCTTGGGCAGCGAGGCGTCCATGGAAGACATCGCCGGTGCCGCGGGCACGTCAAAGTCGGTGTACTACCGCTATTTCGGCGATAAGGCAGGCCTTCAACAGGCCATGGGTGAAGTGGTTCTGGGGCAAATGCAACGCCGCATGAAAGAAGCGGCCCAATCGGCGCAGACACCACGCGAAGGCCTCTACGCCATGGTTTCGGCCTACCTGCAAATGGCGGAATCCAGCCCCAACGTTTATGCGTTCATCACCCGGTTGACGCCCGGGGAAGCTTCCTCGCAGGATGCCATTGCCGCGTCGGGCGCGCTGGGAAACTTCTTCAAACAGATCACCGACATGATCGCCACCCCTATGCGCCAGTACCTCGGTGCAGAGAAAGAAGCATTGATCGAGTACTGGCCAACTGCAGCCATTGGGCTCGTTCGGAATGCGGGTGAAATGTGGCTGGGAAGCCCTGCCTCCGACAGTAAACCGAACCAGGCCACCATGGCCGGGCACATCACGGACTGGCTATGCCTTGGCATCGCTCCTGAGCTCAAAGCAGCCAACTGACATGAGCAATGATCCATCAGTTGTAAGAACCAAAGAAGGAATCAACATGACTGAAGTAGTGGACCGGGCGCCATCAGCCCGTCAACCATCCGGCCGCGAGGATGCGGCCATGCACACCAGCGGCTCCAGCCAGCAGGGTGGGGACCCGGTGGTGGATGTCGCGGCACTGGGTGAACAGCTCTTGGGCAAGTGGGCCCACATCCGGCGTCAGGCCCGCCAAGTCGCGGGTCATCCTGATGTCCGGAAAATTGAAGGCCTCCACCACACCGAACACCGGTCCCGCGTGTTTGAACAGTTGAAGTTCCTGGTGGATAACAATGCCGTGCACCGGGCGTTTCCTACCCGCCTGGGTGGCTCCGATGACCACGGCGGCAACATTGCCGGGTTCGAAGAACTCGTCACGGCCGATCCCTCCCTCCAGATCAAAGCAGGTGTTCAATGGGGCCTCTTTGGCTCTGCTGTCATGCACCTTGGTACCCGGGAGCACCACGACAAATGGCTCCCCGGCATTATGAGCCTGGCCATTCCGGGCTGTTTCGCGATGACTGAGACGGGCCACGGCTCCGACGTCGCGAGCATCGCCACGACGGCCACCTATGACGAAGCGAACCAGGAGTTCGTCATCAACACCCCCTTCCGGGCAGCCTGGAAGGACTACATCGGCAACGCAGCAAACGATGGCCTGGCCGCCGTCGTGTTTGCGCAGCTGGTAACCAAGAACGTTAACCACGGCGTCCACGCCTTCTATGTCGAGCTTCGCGACCCCACCACTAAAGAATTCCTGCCAGGCATCGGCGGGGAGGATGACGGCATCAAGGGTGGCCTGAACGGCATCGACAACGGCAGGCTCCATTTCACGGATGTCCGTATCCCCCGCACCAACCTCCTGAACCGCTACGGCGACGTAGCTGTGGATGGCACGTATTCATCAACCATCGAGAGCCCGGGCCGCCGCTTCTTCACGATGCTCGGAACCCTGGTCCAGGGCCGGGTCTCTTTGGACGGGGCAGCCGTGGCGGCCAGCAAGGTGGCACTCAAAACAGCCATCCAGTACGCCACCGAGCGCCGTCAGTTCAACGCTTCCTCCCCCACCGACGAGGAAGTCCTGCTGGACTATCAGCGTCACCAGCGGCGCCTGTTCACACGGCTTGCTACGACCTACGCCGCGGGTTTTGCCCACGAGCAACTCCTGCAAAAGTTCGACGACGTCTTCTCCGGTGCCCATGACACCGACGCCGACCGCCAGGATCTGGAAACCTTGGCGGCCGCGCTGAAGCCCCTCAGCACCTGGCATGCTCTGGATACCCTGCAGGAATGCCGCGAAGCCTGTGGTGGCGCGGGCTTCCTGATCGAGAACCGCTTTGCCTCGCTGCGCGCGGACCTTGACGTTTACGTGACTTTTGAAGGCGACAACACAGTACTGCTGCAGTTGGTGGCCAAGCGGCTTCTGGCTGACTACGCCAAGGAATTCCGCAGTGCCGACTTCGGCGTGCTTGCGCGCTATGTAGTGGACCAGGCCGCAGGTGTCGCCTTGCACAGGACGGGCCTGCGCCAAGTTGCCCAGTTCGTAGCTGACACGGGCTCGGTGCAGAAAGCAGCACTGGCTTTGCGCGACGAGGAAGGCCAGCGGACCCTGCTGACCGACCGCGTGCAGTCCATGGTGGCCGAAGTAGGTGCTGCGCTGAAGGGCGCCAATAAGCTGCCGCAGCACCAGGCGGCAGCCCTGTTCAACCAGCACCAGCATGAACTCATCGAAGCCGCTCAAGCCCATGCCGAGCTCCTCCAGTGGGAAGCCTTCACGGAGGCGTTGGCGGAGGTTTCCGATGAGGGAACCAAGCGGGTCCTCACCTGGCTGCGGGATCTGTTCGGGCTTTCGCTCATCGAGAAGCACTTGTCGTGGTATCTCATGAACGGCCGGCTGTCGATGCAACGCGGCCGGACCGTAGGGACGTACATCAACCGGCTGCTGGTTAAGATCCGCCCCCATGCGCTGGACCTCGTGGACGCCTTTGGGTACGGACCCGAGCACTTGCGCGCGTCAATCGCGACCGGCGCCGAAGCACGCCGCCAGGATGAGGCCAGCACCCACTTCCGTAAGCAGCGCGCCAGCGGCTCCGCGCCGGCCGACGAGAAGTCGTTACTGGCCCTGAAAGGGTCAAAGTCCCGGTAGCAGGATGTGATTTCCGAACGGTGAACTTTTTTGGAAGTTTCGCCAAAGCGCGACGGCGCCGTCCCCACTCAAGGGGGGCGGCGCCGTCGTCGTTTTGCCTGCTTTCCAGGACGGCCAGCTGCTCAGCCGAGCACGGACCGATACACCTCAAGCGTGGTTTCGGTGATGGACTCCCACGAGAAATGTTCCTCGGCACGTCGCCGGCCAGCAATGCCCATTTTGCGGGCGCGCGCTGGATCCGCAACTACATCGTTCAGGGCTGCAGCGAAATCGGCCACGAATTTTTCAGGATCAAGCGGTGTTCCCGTGCCGTCAGTGACCTGCTCCAAGGGAACCAGGAGGCCGGTCTCGCCGTGCTGGACAACCTCTGGAATGCCGCCCGTAGCACTTGCCACCACTGCGGCGCCGCAAGCCATGGCTTCAAGGTTCACGATGCCCAGCGGTTCGTAAATGGAGGGGCAGGCGAATGCTGTTGCATGGCTGAGGACCTGGATGAGTTCCCGGCGTGGCAGCATCCGCTCAATGAGGATCACGCCCTCACGCTTGCTTTGGAGCTCCTCAATGAGGCGCGCTGTCTCAGCTGCCAATTCGGGAGTGTCAGCTGCACCAAGGCAGAGGACCAGTTGAACATCGGCGGGAAGGCTGGAAGCGGCGCGCAACAGGTAGGGGACCCCCTTTTGGCGCGTGTTCCGGCCAACGAACACCACACTTGGCTTGGCGGGATCCATGCCCAACGCGCGGATGGCGTCGTCCTCTTCGTCCCGTTCCCACAGGGAAACGTCGATCCCGTTATGTACCACCCGGACTTTGTCGGGATCAACGTCCGGGTAGCTGCGCAGGATGTCCTGCCGCATTCCATCGGATACGGCGATGATCGCCGCGGCAGCTTCGTAGGCTGTCTTCTCCACCCATGAGGACAACGCGTAGCCACCGCCGAGCTGTTCGGCCTTCCACGGACGCAGCGGTTCCAGGCTGTGGGCGCTCAGTACATGGGGAATGCCATGCAAGAGCGAAGCGAGGTGTCCTGCCATGTTCGCGTACCAGGTGTGCGAGTGGACGAGATCCGCTCCCGCAATATCCGGAACGATCCGAAGATCCACGCCCAACGTCTGGAGGGCAGCATTGGCGTCGCCGAGGTCGTGGGGTGTGGCGTAGGAGTCCACGGTGGCCCCGTGGTAGTCGGCCTCACGTGGGGCACCAAACGCCCGGACATGAAGATCCACGTGCTTCGCCAGCACACGGCTGAGCTCGGCAACGTGGACACCGGCACCGCCATAAATTTCCGGAGGGAATTCTTTAGTCACAATGTCTATTCGCACGTTACCCAACGTAGTCGTTCCGGCTTATGTGTTCTAGTGTGAAAGGGTCCGGAAAATCGGACTTTTGGGGGCTACGAAGACGTACGGGGAGCTATGACCATGGCGTTGAAGAAAGTATTGGCAATCGTGTTGGCTGGCGGCGAAGGCAATCGCCTCATGCCTTTGACGGCGGACAGGGCGAAGCCAGCGGTTCCGTTTGCGGGAGGCTACAGGCTTATTGACTTTGCACTATCGAATCTGGTCAATTCGGGATATTTGAAAATCGTGGTTCTGACGCAGTACAAATCGCACAGCCTTGACCGACATATCTCCGAGACCTGGCGCATGTCCACACAGTTGGGCCGCTACGTAGCTTCCGTACCCGCGCAACAGCGCGTCGGCAAGAGCTGGTTCCTTGGCAGCGCCAACGCCATCTACCAGTCCCTGAACCTTATTCACGATGACGCTCCGGACATTGTGGTTGTGGTCGGCGCAGACCACGTCTACCGCATGGACTTCTCACAAATGGTGGAACAGCACATTGCCAGCGGCGCGAAGGCTACCGTAGCAGCCGTGCGGCAGCCGCTGAACATGGCCAACCAATTCGGTGTGATTGAAGTTGACCAGAACGATCCCCAGAAGATCGCGGCATTCGTGGAGAAGCCGGCCAGCACGCCCGGGCTTGCGGCCGATCCCACCCAGTTCCTCGCCTCCATGGGCAACTACGTCTTCAACGCCGACGCCCTCGTTGAAGCGCTTCACGTTGACGCCGAGCGACTGGATACAAAGCACGACATGGGCGGGGACATCATTCCCTACTTCGTGGACAAGGGTGAGGCCGGGGTCTATGACTTCACGCTGAATGACATCCCTGGTGCCACCGAACGTGACCGTACGTACTGGCGGGACGTTGGCACCATCGACTCCTTCTACGACGCCCACGTTGACCTCATCTCCCCCGTTCCCATCTTCAACCTCTACAACGCCGAATGGCCCATCTACACCCGCCAGAGCATCTCGCCTCCCGCCAAGTTTGTCCGCGGCGGCAACAGCACGGTGGGTACCGCCCTGGACTCCATCGTGGCCAGTGGTGTGGTCATCTCAGGCGGCATCGTTGAAGGTTCCGTGCTCTCCAACGACGTCTTCGTGGAGGCGGGCAGCCGTGTCCAGGACTCAGTACTGATGGATAAGGTCCGCGTGGGCGAAGGTGCAGTGATCAAGAGGGCCATCCTGGACAAGAACGTCAAGGTCCCTGCCGGCGCCGCGATCGGGCTGGACCCGGCGTTGGACAAGGCGCGCGGCTACAAGGTCACCGAATCCGGGATCACAGTCCTTGCCAAGGGACAGCTTGTTCCTGAACCCGGCGAAGAGGAGCTCGCGTTGTCCGCGGAGTACCGGCGGAGCCTGCCGGAAGCCGTTAAGGCTGCCACGCAGGATGACCCCGATATCCGGGATTCTGCGGAAAAGGTAGCTGCCGGCATCCAGTCCCGGGTAGCGGACACAGCATCACAGGGCGCAGGCCGCTAGGCTTCCGTCCATCACCGGCTGTGCTGGTAGAACCCGAGGCAGGCCCCAGGCTCCCAAGGCTGTAAAATCAGGTCAATGAGCTCCACCGATCTGACGCCTGAAGAGATCCAGGCCTGCCTCAAGGTTCTGACCACAATCCACGTCTATGACGAGGAGCACCCGGACTACGTCGCGGTCCGTCGTGCAACGGGCAAGATGTTCAAAGCAGTCAAGCGGCACCGCCGCGTCACCAAGCGGGACCTGATCGCGGAAGCCGACCGTGCAGTCATTGCCCTCACCGCAACAGCTGCGCCGGACCGCATCGATGATGAAACCCGCGGCAACAAGCTTGCTCCTTCAGCCACCGGCGAGGTCGCGGGCCATCTGATCCGCTCACGTCCCTGCTACATCTGCAAGCAGCACTACACGCAGGTGGATGCGTTCTACCACCAGCTATGCCCCGAGTGCGCTGCCTTCAGCCACAGTAAACGCGATGCCCGCACGGACATGACCGGCCGCAATGCGCTGTTGACCGGTGGCCGCGCCAAGATCGGTATGTACATTGCGCTCCGGCTGCTCAGGGATGGCGCCCACACCACCATCACAACACGCTTCCCCAAAGACGCGGCACGTCGGTTTGCCGCCATGGAAGACAGCGCGGATTGGCTGCACCGCCTGAGGATCGTTGGCATCGACCTCCGTGATCCCGCCCAGGTGATGGCACTGACGGACTCCCTGAACAAGGCCGGCCCGCTGGACATCATCATCAACAATGCCGCGCAAACCGTGCGACGCTCCGGCAACGCCTACAAACCCTTGGTTGACGCCGAGGACGAGCCCTTGCCGGCCGCATTGGACGCTGCCAACGGAGGCCCCGAACTGGTCACGTTCGGCCACGCCCATGACAAGCATCCACTGGCCCTGGCCAGCAGCGTCACCGAACATCCTGTCCTTGCCGGAGACGCCATCACTTCCCTGGCGCTTTCTACTGGTTCGGCGTCTTTGGCCCGGATCGAATCCGGAACGGCTATCGATGCCGGCGGGCTGGTCCCCGACCTCGCCACTATCAACAGCTGGACGCAGGTAGTGGACGAAGTGGATCCGCTCGAAATGCTCGAGGTGCAGCTATGCAACGTAACGGCTCCGTTCCTGCTGGTCAGCCGCCTGCGCGATGCCATGAAACGCTCAACGGCACGCCGAAAGTACATCGTGAACGTTTCGGCCATGGAAGGGCAGTTCTCCCGTGCCTACAAGGGTCCGGGACATCCTCACACCAACATGGCCAAAGCTGCCCTGAACATGATGACGCGCACCAGCGCCCAGGAGATGTTGGATTCCGATGGCATCCTCATGACCGCCGTGGACACCGGTTGGATCACGGATGAACGCCCGCATTACACCAAGGTGCGGCTCATGGAAGAAGGATTCCACGCGCCCTTGGACCTGGTGGACGGTGCTGCCCGCGTGTACGACCCCATCGTGATGGGCGAGAACGGCGAGGACCAGTACGGGGTATTCCTCAAGGACTACAAGCCCTCCCCCTGGTAAATCCAAAGTCGTTCGAGTGTGCTTACAGATATGGCCCCCAAGTCCTTCCTGGGGGCCACATCTGTACACAGACTACTTACGCGAGGCGGGTGATCTCCACGGAAACGGATAGCCCCGAACCTCCGCCACCGGAAAGAATGCCTTTCAGCGGCGGAACATCCCGGTAGTCCCGGCCCCTCGCCACGGTCACGTGGTAGTCACCGGCAGGCTTATGGTTGGTGGGATCCCAGCTGCGCCATTCGCCGTCCCACCACTCCAGCCACGCGTGGGACTGCCCGGCAACCGTTTCGCCGATGTCAGCGGATGACCGCGGATGGATGTAGCCCGAAACGTAGCGCGCTGGTATGCCGCGGCTACGCAAGGCGCCAATGGCCAAATGCGCAAGGTCCTGGCACACACCCTGGCGTTGCGTCCACGCCTGTTCCGCATTCGTCGTTACACCTGTGGTGCCCTTCATGTACGTCATCTCGCCGGCCATCCACGAAAAGATGGCCAACGCCGCCTCATGGGGGTTCTTGCCGTCCACCACGCCTGGAATGATGCCGAGGACTTCCTCACCCGGGCCGCTTAACCGGGACTGGGGCAGCCAATCGCTGAATTCGTCCTGGATCTTTTCCGAGGCGATGACGTCCCAGCCCACGATGTCGTCCTCGGATGCCACACGTTCGGTCCGGTGCACTTCCACTGTGGCCGTGGCAAGGACCTCAAGGCTCTCGTGGGGCATCTGCATATCGAAGGCAGTGACGCGCGTGCCCCAGTAGTCGCGGTAGGTGCTGACCGAGGCCTGATTGGGTGAAACCTTCAGCGAGGATTCCAGGACCACCTGCTGGCCGTCGGTCAATGGAGTCATCCGCGCCTCGTTGTAGGACAACGTCACGCGTCGGTTGTATTTGTAGGCCGTCTTGTGGACGATGCTAAGCCGGGTCATGAAACTTCTCCCACCCAGGCGTGCTCATCAGCCTGATTGAAGTACTTACGGGAAATCGCGTCCGAAGCCTGGGTTACAGCCTTCTGCACACGTTCCATATGCTCCGGCAATTCGGACATCAGGTCATCCGTCCTGTGGAACTCAAGGAACGTTCTGGCCTGCCCAACAATCCGACGGGCATCGTTGATGAAGCCAACCCGCTGTGCTGAAGGATCCAGCTTTGCCAGGCACTCGTCCGCGTCGCGCAGGGCATAGACGATCGAGCGGGGGAACAACCGGTCGAGAAGCAGGAACTCGGCCGCGTGCTGGTCGCCAAATGCGGCCCTACGGGTCCGGATGAAGGACTCGTACGCGCCAGCACACCGCAGCATGTTCACCCAGGACATTCCCGCGGACTGTACATCCCGTGTGGACAACATGCGTGCTGTCATGTCCGCACGTTCAAGCGAACGCCCGAGAACCATGAACAGCCAGCTCTCGTCATGGCTGACGGTGGTATCCGCCAGCCCGCGCACCATGGCGGTCCGCTCAAGGACCCAATTGCAGAAACGGTAGGTTCCCACGACGTCCTTGCGATGCTGGCTCAGGCCGTAATAGGTGGTGTTGAGGCTTTCCCAGAGTGACTGCGAGACGGTCTCCCGGGCCCTGCGGGCGTTCTCGCGGGCGGCGCCAAGCGAGCCGGCAATGGAGGACGCGCTCTGCTTGTCATAGGCAAGCGCATGCAGCAGCTCGGGCAGGCCGAAGTCTTCGCTTTGTGGTTTCGCACCCATGACGGCGAGGAGTTCGCGGGCCACACTGCGTTGCTCTTCAAGGGGCAGGTGGTTCAAGCGCTCCAGGTGTACGTCCAGGATCCTGGCAGTGCCGTCGGCGCGCTCTACATAGCGTCCGATCCAGAAAAGTGACTCGGCAATACGGCTCAGCATGAAACTGCGCCTCCTTCGCGTGGTGCTTGTCGAAGTTCAGGGGTCAATTCAACGGGGGTCCCGCTGCGGCCTGCGATCCGGTTCACTGCTGCTGCTCCGTCTGGCGGTCCCGCCAATTGCTTTCCACCGGCCACACGGAAACCTGCTCGCGGACCGTCACGGACTGGCGCGGAATGATCTCGGCAGGCATTTGTGGCGAATTGGCCAACACCCAGGTGTCCTTGGAACCGCCGCCCTGGCTGGAATTCACAATCAGGGAACCTTCCTTGAGTGCCACCCGGGTCAGGCCGCCGGGAAGGACCCAGACGTCGTCGCCGTCGTTGACTGCAAAGGGGCGGAGGTCCACGTGCCGCGGGCCGAATTTGTCTCCGGAGAGCGTGGGCACCGTGGAGAGTTGAAGGACAGGCTGTGCGATCCAGCCACGAGGATCTGCAATCACGCGCTTCCGCAAAGCATCAAGCTCGTCCTTGGAAGCATCCGGGCCGATGACCAGGCCCTTGCCGCCTGAACCATCGACGGGCTTGACCACCAGTTCCTCCAAGCGGTCCAGAACATGTTCCCTGGCTTCCTTTTCCTCGAGCCGGAAAGTGTCGACGTTGGCAATGATCGGCTCTTCGTGAAGGTAGTACCGGATCAGGTCAGGCACGTAACTGTACACGAGCTTGTCATCGGCTACGCCGTTGCCCACCGCGTTGGCGATGGTTACGCCTCCAGCACGGGCGGCGTTGACCAGGCCAGGGCAACCGAGCATGGAATCGGAACGGAACTGCAGGGGATCCAGGAAGTCGTCGTCGATGCGCTTGTAGATGACATCCACGCGTTGTTCGCCGGCTGTGGTCCGCATATACACACGGTTACCGCGGCAGATCAGGTCCCGGCCTTCCACCAGTTCCACGCCCATGAGTCCGGCAAGGAGGGTGTGTTCAAAATATGCGCTGTTGAAGACGCCCGGTGTCAGGACCACAACCGTGGGATCATCGACGCCGGCCGGTGCGGTCTTGCGCAGCGCTGAGAGGAGCCTGCGGGGGTACTCTTCCACCGGCCGAATGTGCTGCTGGCCGAATGCCTCGGGCAGGCCCTTGGCCATGGCGCGGCGGTTCTCCAGTACATAGCTCACGCCGGAGGGCACGCGGACATTGTCCTCGAGGACACGGAAGGTGCCTTCCGCATCACGAACGACGTCGATGCCGGAGACGTGGACTCGGACGCCGCCGGACGGTTCGAAGCCGTGAACGGCACGGTGGAAATGGGCGCTTGTGGTGACAAGTTGCCGGGGAATGACGCCGTCAGCCACCACGGCCATCCGGCCGTATACATCGTTGAGGAACGCTTCAAGGGCCTTGACCCGCTGTGCCACGCCGCGCTCAAGGACATCCCACTCGTCAGCGGGGATAACGCGCGGGACGATGTCCAGCGGGAACGGCCGCTCCTCCCCCGCGTAGTCGAACGTCACGCCGCGGTCCAGGAACGTGCGTGCCATGGAGTCGGCGCGGGCGGTGACATCGGCCAGGGAAAGCTCGCGCAGTGCACCGGCAACCTGACCGTAGGATTTTCTGGCGACGTGGCCGGGGGCGAACATCTCGTCGTAGGCGCCGCTGCGCGCAGCGGCCTCGGAATAATCCTGAAATAGGTCAGACATGGGAATTAGACAATCACCTTTTTGAGTCAAGCGCATTTCGCACTGATTGTGTCGCGGTTTCCGGAGGCTCCCGGTTCGCCTTTCGGTGCCCCATCCGGCAGGGTTGAGGCATGCCCTTGAACAGTCTTGCGCCCCACCTGTCCCGGCTGGGGCCGGGGCTGGTCCTGAGTATTGCCGCAACGGGGGTTGCCTTCACCGTCCACGCGGTGTTTCCGGCATTGGGGGTTATTCCCGTCATGACGCTCGCTGTCGCACTGGGCCTGCTCTCTGCAAATATACCGGGCACTGCTGTCTGGGCGGCGGGGCGCGCCCGGCCGGGCCTGGACTTCGCCGGGAAGCACCTGATGCGTGCAGGGATCGTCCTGCTTGGACTCAAGGTCAGCATGGGCGATGTCCTCGGGTTGGGGTGGTTGTCACTGCTTCTGATTGCAGCCGTGGTGTTGCTGAGTTTCGCGGGGACCTATGGACTCGCCAAGATGCTCCGCCTTCCTGACGAGGCGGCACTCCTGATCGCCACCGGGTTCTCCATATGCGGTGCGTCGGCCATCGGTGCCATGGCAGCGGTAAGGCGGGTCAAGCACCAGGACACCGTACTTCCGGTGGCGCTGGTGACCTTGTGCGGCACCCTGGCGATTGGGGTGCTCCCCCTCCTCATGCACCCCTTGGGTTTGAACCCGGAACAATTCGGAGCGTGGACCGGTGCGTCCGTGCATGATGTCGGCCAAGTGGTTGCCACGGCCCAGACTGCGGGGACAGCGGCGCTGGCTGTCGCCGTCGTCGTCAAATTGACGCGCGTGGTCCTCTTGGCGCCGATCGCCGCGGCAGCAGGGCTGCACCAGCGGGTGATGCACGTACGGCGGCGGGCGAACACTGAATCAGGCCAATCAGGAAAGCACGACGGCGATGGCCGGTTTCCGCCGATTGTCCCTTTGTTTGTCCTCGGCTTCATCGCGATGGTGGGTGTTCGCACCTTGGGTTGGGCGCCCCCGGCAGTTCTGGAAGCCGCCGCTGGAGTGCAGGACATCCTGCTCGCGACCGCCCTGTTTGGGCTCGGTTCCGCGGTGCGTGTGCGCACCCTCGTTAATACCGGCGGGCGTGCCGTTGCTGTGGCGCTGGGATCGTGGCTGCTGATCGCAATGCTGGGCCTGGGCGCCGTATGGATCATGATTAGATAGCTGTGTGTCGAATCACAATCTCTCGCGCGACGAAGCCGCAACACGTTCAGCCCTGATCACCACCCATAGCTACGACGTCACCCTCGATGTCCGCGACGTGGCAGATCCCGCAACCGCCGGCTACCCGAGCACCAGCACCATCAGGTTTTCTGCCAATCCCGGCTCAGCTACTTTCCTGGATTTCATCAGCGGCGGAGTGAAGTCCGTGATGCTGAACGGCAAGGTCCTGGACGTTGACCGGGTGGTGGACCGGGACAGGATCATCCTGGAGGACCTGGCCGCCGAAAACACGGTCACCGTTACAGGAACCGCGCTCTACAGCCGCTCCGGAGAGGGCATGCACCGTTTCGTCGACCCAGCCGATGGCCAGTGCTATCTCTACACCCAGTACGAACCGGCCGACAGCCGCCGCGTCTTCGCCAACTTTGAGCAGCCCGACCTCAAAGCCGAATTCACTTTCCACGTGATCGCTCCGGCAGGCTGGGAAGTTGCCTCCAATGGCGTGCAGACCGCCCGAACGCCCCTGGCGGATGATGCCGCAGCCTGGAGCTGGGATTTTGCCACCACCAAGCGGATGTCCACCTACATCACCACAATCCTCGCCGGGCCCTACTTCAAGGCCACTGACCATTGGGGAGCAACGCTCGACGACGGCAGCCGCCTTGACGTCCCACTGGCCCTCTACTGCCGGGCGTCTTTGGCGGAGTCGTTCGATGCCGATGAACTCTTCCGGCTGACCAAGAGCGGGCTGGCGTTCTTCAACGAACTTTTCGACTACCCCTATCCTTGGGGCAAATACGATCAGGCGTTCGTGCCCGAGTACAACCTCGGCGCCATGGAAAACCCGGGGCTGGTGACGTTCACCGAGAAGTACGTCTACGCTTCCCGGGCAACAGACGCGCAGTACCAGGCGCGCGCCAACACACTGATGCACGAGATGGCCCACATGTGGTTCGGTGACCTCGTCACTATGACCTGGTGGGACGACCTCTGGCTGAAGGAGTCCTTTGCCGACTACATGGGGACCCTCGGCGTGGACCGGGCCACTGACTGGGATACGGCATGGGTGAACTTCGCCAGCAAACGTAAAGCCTGGGCCTATGTACAGGACCAGCTGCCTACCACGCACCCCATCGTTGCCGACATTCCGGACCTCGAAGCGGCCAAGCAAAACTTTGATGGAATCACCTATGCCAAAGGGGCCTCTGTTCTGAAGCAGTTGGTGTCCTACGTAGGCTTTGACGACTTTATCGCCGGGTCCCGCCAGTATTTCCGGGACCACGGGTTCGGCAACACCTCGCTAGAGGACCTTCTGCAAGCGCTCACCGTCGCGTCGGGAAGGGACCTTGCCGGCTGGGCGCGCCAGTGGCTGCAGACATCAGGCATTTCCACCATCACGGCAGACATTGTGGATGACAACGGGATCATGGGCGCCGTGACGCTCCAACAGGATGCGACCGACCCCCTGACGGGCAAGCAGGAGTTGCGGCCCCACCGACTCCGGCTGGGCCTGTACGGCCCCGATTCCTCCGGCCACCTCGTCCGGAGCGAGAGCATCGAGCTGGACGTCTCTGGCCCGAGCACGTTGGTGGCCGAACTTGCAGGAAAGCCCCGGCCCGCCCTGTTGCTGGTCAACGATGAGGACCTCAGCTACGCGAAGGTGCGTCTGGACGCCCTTTCGGAGCACACAGTCCGGAGTTCCCTGGGCACCATCCAGGACCCCATGGCACGTGCGCTGTGCTGGACCGCACTGTGGGATTCGGCTCGCGATGGCGCAACCCCAGCGGTACGGTACGTTGCCGCCGTCGAACAGTTCGCACCCACCGAAACCGGCATCGGCGTCCTCCTGAACGTGCTGGGCAATGCAGCCACGGCTATCGAACGTTATGTCCCCGCGGTCATGCGGGAAGGCGTGCGTAAGGACTTTCTGGCGGTCGCCGCGGCCCAATTGCAATCCGCAGCCCCTGGATCCGACCACCAGCTTGCCTGGGCCAGAACCCTGGCCGATGTTTCCAGGCACGGCGACAGCGAACTTCCCCTGCTGCGGGCCATCCTGGAAGGCGCCACGGTCATTGACGGCCTGGCCGTCGACGCTGAACTGCGCTGGAGTTTCTGGCAGGCCCTCGCCGCCCACGGACAAGCCATGCAGCGCGAGCTGGATGCTGAACTTGAGGCCGACAAGACGGCCTCCGGCCGGGAAGGCCATGCAGTAGCCTCCTCGGCCCGTCCTGACGTCTCCATAAAGGCGGCAGCGTGGGACGCAGCCGTCAACACTACCGGGCTATCCAACGAGATCCTCAGTGCAACAATTACGGGTTTCACCATTGCCCCCAGAGAGCTCCTGCAGCCATACATTGAGCCCTACTTCGAATGCCTGGAACGTGTCTGGGCTGAGCGCAGTATCGAAATTGCAGGCAGGATCGTCAGGGGTCTCTACCCCGGCGCTCAGGATTTGTCGGCCGGAATGGAGCCGGTCGCCCATCCAGTGCTGGTGACGACCGACCGGTGGCTGCATGAACATAGCGACGCACCCCGTGCTTTGCGCCGCATCATCATCGAACAGCGTAGCCACCTGCTGCGGGCTCTGACCGCACAGGCAGCCGGGTAAGGAACCCTGCCTAAGGAACCCTGTTCAACCACTCCTCCGTGCCGAACTTCGTTTCAACCCGCTTTCGGGCTTCCGAAAGTTCATCGTCCGAGAGTCGGGATTCAACTGCGCCGTAGCGTTCCACAAAAACTTCCTGCATGGCCTCAATGATGGCGGCGCGGGCCAAGCCCGTCTGACGGCGCAACGGGTCCACCCGTTTTTTGGCGCTGCGCGTGCCCTTGTCTGAGAGCTTTTCCTTCCCGATGCGCAGGACCTCCACCATCTTGTCGGCGTCGATGTCATAGCTCATGGTCACGTGGTGGAGCATCCCTCCGTTGGCCAGCCGTTTCTGGGCCGCACCCCCGATCTTGCCCTGCTCGGTGGCGATGTCATTGAGGGGAACGTAGAAAGCCGTGATGCCAAGCTTCTCCAGCGCTGCCATGACCCATGCATCAAGGAAGGCGTAGGAATCAGCGAAACTGATGCCATCCACCAACGTCTGCGGTACGTAAAGGGAGTAGGTGATGCAGTTGCCTGCTTCCATGAACATTGCACCGCCACCACTGATACGGCGAACCACCGTGATGCCATGCCTGGACACGCCTTCAGGATCGACCTCGTTCCGGACGGACTGGAAACTCCCGATGACCACTGAAGGTTCTTCCCAGTCCCAGAACCGCAGGGTGGGATTTCTACGGCCTGCTCCCACCGCCTCGGTGAGTACTTCGTCCAGTGCCACGTTGACGTGGGTGGGCAGGACCGACGGCGGTATAACTTCCCATTGGTGGTCGGACCACCCCGTGGCTTTGGACAGCGCACGGCGGACAGTCACGGCAACCGCCTCTGCAGAGAATCCAAACAGTACGGACTCCGGGGGCAACCCTGCTGAGACAGCCGCGGCGATGTCTGCAGCCGGGGTCGTCACGGGCAGGCCAGTCAGCGCGGCATTGATGTCCTGCAGGGCTTCGTCGGGCTCCAGGAAGAAGTCCCCGCTCAGTGAAACGTTGGCCAGCCGGCCATCCCGGACATCCAGGTCCACCACCACGAGTTTGCCCCCGGGAACTTTATACTCCCCGTGAAGGCGGGTGACGCCGTCGTAATTGTCGTGAATGTCGTTAGGGTGTTCTTCGGGTGCGGGCTGGGACGTCATGCGTTCCATCTTGCCGGAAAACGAAAAAGCCCGCACTGCCGGAAATTCCAGCGATGCGGGCCTTCGAAAAGCCTTGGGGTGAAGTGGTTACTTCGAGCCACCGAAGCCCTTGAAGCGAGCGTTGAAGCGCTCGACGCGGCCAGCGGAGTCCATGATGCGCTGCTTGCCCGTGTAGAACGGGTGGGACTCCGAAGAGATTTCGACGTCGATAACCGGGTAGGTGTTTCCGTCTTCCCATTCGATGGTCTTCGAGGAAGACACAGTCGACTTGGTCAGGAACTTCGTGCCGGAAGCCAGGTCGTTGAAAACAACAGCTTCGTACTTCGGGTGGATATCAGACTTCATAATGGGACCTTTTGTTCACGCAACTGGATTTTGCCAGCTGCCAGGTATGAATGGAGGTGGTCCGCCTGCTGCAGGTAGAAATTTCAGCGGCCGGGCCAACAATCAATCATAGCCGAAACCAGCCGGGTGCACGAACCAGCCTCAGTCCTGCGGGCGAAGCCGGGTTTGGGTATGTTGCGGGCAGCGTGTTCGCCACAATCAATGGCGTCTTCGGTCAATTCCATGGCGGCAACAGTGAAGCCCTTTCCCCTGCGCAGATGGCCGGGTTTACTGTAAGTGCATGCGCGGGCGCATCGAAACCGACTATCTGGTGGTCGGCGCTGGGACAGCGGGGATGGTCTTCACCGACCGGATCCTCGCGCATTCGGATGCCACGGTCGCGATCGTAGATCGTCGGCACGCGCCCGGGGGACACTGGCAGGACGCATATCCGTTCGTTCGGCTGCACCAGCCCGCGAACCTCTATGGCGTGGAATCCGTGCCATTCGGAGCCAGCAGGCGCGACGTCAGTGGCACGAACGCAGGCATGTACGAACTGGCCGGCCCGAGCGGGATCTGTGCGCATTTCGAAGAGGCGATGACGCGGGTCTTCCTGCCGAGCGGCCGTGTAATGTACCTGCCCGAGTGCGAGTTCGTTGACGAGGACCGGATCGTCTCCCGCCTGGACGGACGCACCGTGCCCGTCACCGTGCGCCGCCGCGTGGTGGATGCCAGGTATCTCGAGGGGCGCATCCCCGCCACCTCCGCCCCGCCGTTCGCCGTGGCCGATGGAGTCCGCTGCATCCCAACCGGTGGGCTCGCCCGACTCTCCCACCCGGCCGGACGCTTCACCGTGATCGGCGCAGGAAAGACCGCCCTCGACACATGCGTGTGGCTTCTTGAGCGGGGTGTGGATCCCGCCGACCTCACGTGGATCAAACCGCGCGAGGGCTGGTGGCCGAATAGGCGCTACCTGCAGCCGCACGATCTGGTCGTCGACCAGTACGTCGCGAACGCTGCACAGATCGAGGCCATGGCCCAAGCAACGACGCTTGACGATCTCTTCGCACGGCTCGACGAACAGGGAATCCTGCTACGGGTTGATCCCTCGGTGCCACCCACGATGTTCCACGGCGCGATCGTCGGAGAAGCCGAGATCGCCCTCCTCCGGCAAATCGAGGATGTCGTCCGACTCGGCCACGTGCGTAGTGTCGAGCGCGACCGCATCATCCTCGACGACGGCGTCATCCCCACGACACGCGAAACGCTGCACGTCCACTGCGCGGCGACGGGGCTCGTCCGGCCTCCACTTCGTCCGATCTTCGAACCTGGCCGCATCACGCTTCAGCCGATGTTCTGGGGCACCGTCTCGTTCCAGTACGCGATGCTTGGCGTCGTCGAAGCCGAACTCCACGACGACGACCAGAAGAACAAGCTGTGCCGCCCGCTGCACCTCTGGGATCGGAATGTCGACTTCCTCATCGCCTACGCCGCGCTGATGGCGAACTCCCGGGCACGCGGCAAGCATCCGGCCGTGTCCGCATGGTCGCGCACGAGCCGGCTGTATCCTTTCGCCGAGCTGCAGCGTTATGCCGACGACCCACGCATCCCCGAGGCTCAGGAGCGCAGCCGAGCCCATGCCGCCGGAGCGCTCTCCAACCTCCCCCGCCTCATCGCCTCAGCATGACCCGGCCATCGTCGGGCCGCGATCGCTGGGGGGCCACTACTTTGTCGCGTAGAACGCCACAGCGGATGCCGCGGCAACATTCAGCGAATCCACGCCATTCATCATCGGAATTGTTACGCGCGCGTCGAGCACTTGGTCGGTCTCAGGCTTCAATCCCTCACCCTCGGTGCCGAAGACCAGCGCGAGGTTCGGATGGTCCTGGGCGACCAGCTCATCGAGTGTTATGGCCCCTTCGCCAAGCGACATGCCGGCAACGAAGTAACCTGCATCCTTAAGGACTCCAAGGTCTCCAGGCCACGACTCGATCCGCGTCCACGGCACCTGGAACACGGTGCCCATCGACACCCGGATGGAGCGTCGGTACAGCGGGTCGGCGCACTGGGGCGAGACCAGTACAGCGTCGACACCGATGGCTGCCGCGCTGCGGAAGATCGCCCCTACGTTCGTATGGTCGGTTAGGTTTTCAAGGACCGCGATCCTCGATCGTCCTCGAAGAGGAGCGGTTTCGTCCCCTTGCACTTTGGAACCACCGACGTCGGGGTGGTCCACGCTGTCTTCCAGCACGGCAACCCGGCGCGCATCCGCCAGCAGCTGCGAGAGCGGCACAGGTGCCGGACGGTGCATGGCTGCCATCGCTCCGCGGTGCAGATGGAAACCCGTGATTTCTTCCAGCAGCTTGGCTTTGCCAACGAACACCGGGACGTCGGGATAAGCCTGGAAGACGTCGTCGAGGTCTTCCAGCCACTTCTCCGCCAGGAAGAACGAGCGTGGCTGATGACCTGCTGCCAATGCACGGCGGAGGACCTTGGAGGATTCGGCAATGTACATGCCTTCCTCCGGCTCGCGAACCTTGCGAAGGTGCACATCCGTCAGCGTGGTGTAGTCGGTCACGCGGGGATCATCGGCGGACTCAAGATAGTGAAACGTCACCGGCCGATTATTTCAGCAGATTGGCGATCATAAAGCCAAGGGCCACGATCCCAAGCGTAAAGATGACCGCCCTCAAGACGCGTGGCGAAAGCTTGCGGCCAACCTTGGATCCGACCAGGCCGCCAATGGTTGAACTCACGCCGATCAGCAGGACCACGAGCCAGTTGATTCGATCGAAGGCGAAGATCAGGTAAGACACAGCAGCCACCATGTTGACGCCGAGCACCAGGATGTTCTTCATGGCATTGGCGTTCTGCATGGTCCCTGTGAGGAACACGCCCAGGATTCCTACAAGCAAAATCCCTTGGGCCGCTACGAAATAGCCGCCGTAAACGCCGGCGAGGTAAACAAGGACCACGAGGAGGACTCCGTGGCTCCGGTCCCTGAGGGCATGTTCCGGATTTTGTTCACGGTTTCGCACCGAGGCTTGGAGACGAGGCTGGAACATCACCATCAGCAGCGCCAGTACCAGCAGGACGGGGGCCACAAAGTGGAAGACTTTGTCCGGCAGATGAAGCAGCAGCCAAGCCCCCGTGATACCGCCCAGCAGAGAGGCCGGAAGCAGCTTCATCAACTGCCTGCCGCGGCCCGCGAGTTCGCGGCGATACCCCCAGGCTCCGGCGGCAGTGCCAGCCACCAGGCCCATGGCATTGCTCATGGAGGCAACCACCGGAGTCACGCCCAGCGCGATGAGCACAGGAAAAGTCACGAGGGTGCCGGAGCCGACCACCGCATTGATGGTGCCGGCCCACAAGCCCGCGAAAAAGATCAGGATGCTGCTAAGAATCTCCACCGTCGACTACTGGCCCGCCTGGCGGCGGGCGGTTGCCGTGTAACGGCCGGCGTTTTCCGTGACGTCCAGGGCCAGGCCGAAAGTGTTGCTCAGGTGCTCGTCCGTGAGTACGTCCTTAATGGCACCGGCTGCCACTACTCCACCTTCGCGCAGCAGCATGGCGTGGGTGAATCCCGGGGGAACTTCCTCAAGGTGGTGGGTCACCAGGACCATCGCCGGAGCTGCCTCGTCCTTGGCAAGTTCACCGAGTTTGTGCACGAGCTCTTCGCGCCCCCCAAGATCGAGTCCGGCGGCCGGTTCATCCAGGAGCAGGAGTTCGGGATCGGTCATGAGTGCGCGTGCGATCTGCACCCGCTTCCGCTCACCTTCGGAAAGCGTGGCAAACGTGCGGTTGAGCAGCGGTCCCATCCCCCAGTCATTCAGGAGGCCAAAGGCACGACGCTCGTCGTCGCGCTCGTATCCTTCACGCCAGCGGCCGGTGACGCCGTATGCCGCGGTCACTACGACGTTGAGGACGTTCTCGTGTTCCGGGATCTGGGTAGCCAGTGCGGCCGAGGAAAGGCCGATGCGGGGTCGCAGTTCAAAGACGTCAACCCGGCCCAGGGTTTCGTCAAGGATCCCTGCCCTTCCGCTGGTCGGGTGCATGCGGGCTGCAGCAATCTGGAGAAGCGTCGTTTTGCCTGCGCCGTTGGGGCCAAGAATGACCCAGCGTTCGCCTTCGTTGACCTGCCAGTCAACCTTGTCCAGCAGGGTCTTCTTGCCTCGGACAACGCTGACGGAAGCCAATTCCAGAACATCACTCATAGCAGTAGACACTAGGACAAAAATACAGATGACTGATAACCGGGCGTACGTGCTGGCTGCTGCGGAGAAACGAATTCGGGTGGAGGTAGCACGCTCAGTAGGATTGGGACCATGACTTCGAACTTGGCTGCGGTCAGCTATGGCGTGAATTTGTCCCCTGAATCGCTTGATAACGTGCGCAAAGTGCTGGCTGATGCCGGCGCCGAAGTGTCATCGGAATCACAATCGGGGGACCACCGCTTTGGTGTTCACACGGCCGGTCTTGCCGTTGATGCCATCACGCCCGAAGCCCTGACAAGTATTCGACGGCGGGTGGCTGAGGCCGCGGACGCCGGGGTGGATACTGCGATCGTTCCGGAGGACCTTCGCCAGGCTCCAAGGAAGCTCCTCATCATGGATGTGGATTCCACGCTGATCCAACAGGAAGTCATTGAGTTGCTTGCCGCTTATGCAGGCAAGCGCGACGAAGTTGCAGCCGTAACCGAAGCAGCCATGCGTGGGGAACTTGATTTCGCACAGAGCCTCTACGCCCGCGTTGAGGTCCTCGCAGGGCTGCCGGCCGCCGTCGTCGATTCTGTACGTGCGGAGGTGCGCCTCAGCCTTGGCGCAGCAGAACTGGTGGCTGCCTTCAAGGAAGCGGGCCACGCGGTGGCTGTGGTTTCCGGTGGCTTTAACCAGATCCTCGGGCCCATAGCCGAAGAACTCGGCTTGGATTACTGGATTGCCAACGAGCTGGAAATCGTCGATGGCGCTTTGACGGGCAGGGTGCTGGGCGACGTCATCGACCGCGCAGCGAAGGAGAAGTACCTGCGCAAGTGGGCAGCTGCCGAGGGAATCGACCTTCAGCACACCATCGCAGTGGGCGACGGCGCCAACGACCTCGACATGCTGGGAGCGGCCGGAATTGGCGTTGCCTTTAACGCCAAACCGGCCGTCCGTGCAGTGGCAGACGCCGTCATCAACATGCCCTACCTTGATGCGGTGCGGCACATCGCCAACGTCTGAACCCCCTAACTGTTGCTATCTTCCCTGCGGTTGCGGACAAACAGCAGTCCGGCACCAATGACCAGGAAAGCGCCGGCTCCATAAAGCAGACCGGTTCCCACTCCTCCCGTCAGAGGCAGCTCGAACCCGGCGTTGGACGGCATGTTCTTCACGCTCAGGTCAACGCCGACGGTTGTGGTTGTGGAGTTGATCAGGAAGGACAAAGGTTCGGCAAGCAGCTCGTAGCCTGCCGGCGCCGTGGTCTCCACCAGGTAGTAGGTGCGGTAGTCCAGGTCCCCAGGGGCAACGGCCGCACCGTTGGCCCAATCCGAGTAGCGCAACCCTGAAATGGTCAAGGTTCCATCGCCGCCAACGGTGAAGACATTCTGGCCGTCAATATCTACGGGGTTGGTGCCTGCGTTGGCATCAGCCTCATTGGTGTAGACCGAGAAAGAAGCGCCAGCCAGGGCGGCAGCATTCTCGTCTACCTTCTGCAACGTCATCCCGCCCCACTTGGTAACGACGGGCGGCGTTACTACCGGGCCGCCGGGCTGGCCGAGGGTGATGGTGAAGCTCGCAGCGTTCGGGTAGGCAAGTGCGACGTTTTCAATTTCACCTATGGTGTTGACCTTGGTGTTCACAACTATCTGCACACGGGTGTCGGTGCGGGCGGCCAGGAAGGCACGGCCGTCATCGGTGAAGACCACCGAGGCAGTGTTGGTTGTGGCATCGAAGCTCACAACATAATCGGCACCTTCCGCAAGTGCGGTCCCATCCTCCAGCAAGGCGGTGGCACCAACATACGTCAGTTTGGTGTCGAGCTGATCCACCACCTTATAACCGTCGATCACGGCCTCGTTGGGGATATCAGCGGTGATCGTCCAATCGACCTGATCGCCGAGCTTGACGTCGGGAGCATCAGTGACCGTCTTCTCCGCACCGGAGACGGAGTTCTTCGGGTACACGTCGACGTCGTAGATCCAGTTGTCAAGGTTATCCGGATCAGTTGTCGGCACCGAGATAAGGAACGGAGCCGATGGGGTGACACCGGCCGGATAGTTCGTCTCGGTCACTAGATACAGGCCTATGGGTAGGTCGGCAAAGACGGCAGTGCCGTCGGCAGCAGTGACCTGCGCCTGGCTGGCACCCAGGGTGTATCCAGCGCCAGTAATGGAACCGGAGGGGTCGGACGGCACAAAGACATTGCTAAGGTTGTGTGCCGCATCCCAGCCTGCATTGCTGGATAGGTCAATCGTATTGACCTGCTGGATCGTGAATTCAATACCAGGCAAGGGCGTCAGGCCCGTGGTGTCCGGAACGACGCGGGAAAAGTTATTGCCTCCTCCGCCGTGGCCGCTGCCATTGCCACCCCCGCCGTGGCCACCGCCGCCACTGCCACCAGGGATGGGCTTCTCGAACTTGTGAACGGTGATGGAACCGGTCTGGTCACTATTGATCACCGGGGCTGCCGAGGCTGGCGCGACGGAGAGTGACACAGACAGCACTGCCCCTGCCAAGGCGGCAGTGGCGGCTCGCCAATGTCGTGAGGCGCGTTGATTGATCACACTTTTCCCCTTCGATTGATGGTGCCCAGGACACTTGGCCGAGGGCCTCCACCATTCGAGTAGCGCTGGCACGGTGTTCATGTTGCGGATTCCACAACCTTTCAGCGAAACGATTTGCGCTTTCAGGACACTCATCAGATGTGGCGCTTGCCGGTTGGCGCACGTCGCCTTGCCGATCCGAAGGAGATGCGTTGCTGGAGCATGAAACCCTGTGCAAGTCTGTTGTTTCGGCTGACCCTGACGGTGTGCTGAGGAAGCACTTCACGTCCTGGTGTGCGCGGTTCAAGATCTTTCCAACAGAATCCGGCTTCGCCACCGAAACCGGCCACATCGTGTACCCGGCCCACGGGGTGGTCGAGGCAGATGGAACTGTCTGGCTGTCTACCTTGGCATCCTTTGATCATTCGGGGATCCGTGGGCACGTGGAGAACCATCCGGGTTTTCGGAGCATGCTCGCACATGCGTCGCGAACGCCTGACAGGGCACCTGACGGAATAGCCCTGTTGATTGGGCACACGCCCTATCAAGTGATCTTCCAGAACACGGTGGAGGCCGGTGGGGACCACATTATTAACGTTGCCTTCATTAATCGAACGGCGATGAACATAAACGCCCCTGAAACTCATGAACGTATTTCGTGACGCCAACTTCGGAATAATTTATGCGATCGTCACTAACTGGTTCACTTGTTGAGACAGTGCATTGTGTGTTCCCAATGTGTAAAGTTGGAAACTCCAAGACGGAGCCGTGATGCATTAGGCAGCCGGGGATCAATACCAGCAGGGGCAGAAAGTGAATCGTTCGCGGCACGCACGGAGATGGTGGAAACGTCAGGAAAAGTCTGTATCTGCTGGAGTGCTTGCCAATGAGGATGAATCACTTCCCAATGCGCCGGTGTACCAAGAGATCCGGACGGACTACTTCACACATATCGGTGATGATAAAAAAGAAAAGGAAGAACATAATATGAGCACGCTTGACGAATCCATAAAGCAGTTGCTGTCCATAGAGGGCGCAACGGGCGCGGCCGTCGTGGACTACTCCAGCGGAATGGCTTTGGCCCAGGGTGGAAACCCTGGCTTTGACCTGGGTGTGGCAGCTGCCGGCAACTCAAATGTTGTCAGTGCAAAACTCCGCACCATGGCGGACCTCCACGTGGACAGTGATATCGAAGATATCCTCATCACCCTCGGTTCGCAGTACCACCTGATTAACGTCCTGAACGCAGGCGGTTCCAAGGGCCTGTTTGTCTACTTGGTTCTGGATCGAACGTACGCAAACCTTGCGCTGGCGCGCCACAAGCTCAACAACCTGGCCAAGGGAATTACCGTCTGATCTTCCCCGGAACAGTGAAAGGGGCGGCCGCGCATTCGCGGTCGCCCCTTTCGGTTCGTGTCAGGAAGAAAGGGCCGTCAACTCTTCACCCGGCGGGCTTCCCCACTGCCGGAAGTGAATTTCTCGCCCAGCATATGGTGCACCAGGGCGTCTTCGTTGGTATTGGCATTGGCCTCAATGGCCACCATTTCGCCGTTGCGCATCACGCCAATCCGATGACACCAGCTGACCAGTTCCGACAAATCGGACGACAAGAGGATGATCGCAACCCCCGTGCGGCTGAGCTCCTGGAGCATCCTGTACACCGTCTCTTTGGCCCCAACATCTATACCGCGGCTGGGGTGGCTAAGAATCAACACATCGCAGTCACTGGTCATCCATTTGGCAAGCTGCACCTTCTGGCGATCGCCGCCCGAAAGAGTGGTGATGGCGCCATGAATGTTCGTCGTGTTGATGCGCATGCGGCGAACCAGTTCGATCACGCCACGAAGCTGGGTGATCTCATCCTGCAAATTCGCGCCGGCAGCATCGTCAGTACGCTGGAGGCCTTCAACGATTCCGCTTGCCGATTCCAGGGTGTCTGCGGTGTCTGACAAGTAACCGATCTTCAAACGCAGTGCATCCTGCAGCCCCTGGATCTGTACAGGTTTCCCTTGTATGAAAATCTGGCCCGAGGTACTCGGGTGGATACCTACCAGCGCTTCGAGCAATTGATAAATGCCTGAGCGATGTGTTCCGGCCAAACCGAAAATCTCACCCTTGGACACGCTGAAGGAAATATCGCGGATACTGTCTTCGACAGTGAGCTCCACCACCCGAATGGCCTCATCTCCGGGTGCCGGATCCGTGGGCCTGGAGTTGTTGGCCAGCTCGTGCTGAAGCAAGAGGAAGGCGAGCTCGTCGACGTCGGTCCGGCTGGCTTCCAGGATTTTGTGGACCCTGCCATCCCGCATGACGGCGATGCGGTGGGCTATGGACCGGACCTCATCAAGGCGGTGGGTGATGTAGATGATGGCACGTCCCTGCCCGACCAGCATCCGCAGGACTTGATGCAGGACGGCGACGTCATGATCCGGCAGCGACGCAGCAACCTCGTCCATGATCACGAGTTGGGCTTCCTCGGCAACCATTCTCAGAACTTCCACGAGGGTCTGCTCGGCACGAATCAAAGTGCCCACCTTCACGTCGGGATCCAAGGCGATTCCGATGTCCTGAATGAGTTTGATTGCTTGACCCCGGAGTTCATCATGGGATCGATTGGCTTGAAACGTTCCCCGGAAAATTGCCTCGGCTACGGTCAGGTCAGAGTCGAGCCGGAAGTTCTGCGGGATGAGCCCTACGCCGCAAGCCTGGGCTTCCTCCATCGAATCCGGTCCATATTTCTCGCCAGCCAGCGTGATGTGCCCGCCATCGTGCTTATGGGATCCGGCCAATACGCCCATGAGGGTGGTTTTGCCGGCGCCGTTGGTTCCGATTAATCCCAGGATCTCGCCGCGGTGGAGTGAAAGTCCAACACCTTTGAGGATGCGTCTTTGATCGTAGGACGCGTGAATATCATCAGCATGCAGTAACAGGTCCAAAGATGCTCCTAGTTCACAGTAGTGGGTTCGACCCTGGACACTGCCATAAAGTTCCTGCCTTGGCCTAATACAGTTTGCTTACCTTAGGGACGATGACGCCTTGGAGATTCAATCAGATCGATTCCTTAAATGCAAAAGCTCGAACTTGAAACAACTAATCGAATTTCGTGTCGCAGAAAGCTGAACAATTTATGAAATTGTCATCACCCACCTTTGGTTGCCATTTGAACGGTTAAACAGTTGTGGCCCGGACGCGTGTCCGGGCCACAGTAAATTTTGGCAGGATGCCTACTCGGCGGATTTGCCGAAGTAGTCTGCTCCACCCACGTATTCGGTGTGGCCGGATTCGACGTCGGCCGTCACCATCTTGGCGACCTCGGCCGCAAATTCTTCAACCGAATACAACTTGCCGGCTTCTGCACGGCGGGCTTCGATGGCGCCCGGGTTGGAGCGGTCAAGCAAGGTGGCCGTGACGGTGCCCTCGATCATGTCACCGGAAACAACCACCAGCGAGATGCCTTTGGCGGCGAGGTCGGGCAGGAGTGCACGCAGGGCGTCCTCGCCGGCCCGCTTGCTCTTTGCCACCGGCTCGTATTCAGGCATGGTGGGGACGGTCTCCACGAAATGCGCCTGGTGGCTGGTCACGAAGACGACGCGCGAACCTTCGCGCATGAGGGGAACAGCCGCATTGAGCATGTTGATCTGGGCATCGCGGTTGAGTTTGAGGGCGTAACCCTCCTCCATTCCGGACTCCATGCCTCCGGAAGCATTCAGGACCAGGACATCCAGCGAACCGAACTGTTCCATGGCGGTGCTGGCAAGAGCGTGTACGCCTTCATCGGTAGTGAGGTCTGCGCCGACAGCCGCAGCGCGGCCGCCCGCTGCCTGGATTTCAGCAACTACCTTGTTGGCGCGCGGTGCCTTCTGACGGTAGTTGACGACGACGGCGGCACCCTCACCCGCGAGGATCTTGGCGACTTCAGCACCGATACCACGGGAAGATCCCGTGACGATCGCGGTCTTGTTATCCAGCATTCCCATTCGTGCTCCTTTTGTTCACTTCAGCTAAAAATGTGCGGGCCTGGGTTCCATCATGCCAGTGGTGGGCTCAAACCCTTTTGTCGGGTCGCGACAAAAACTGGCTGATGGCCTCAGAGCGTGCCGCTTTAGTGGCCCATCCCGAGGCCGCCGTCAACCGGAATCACAGCGCCTGAAATGTAGGCGGCCTCATCGCTGGCTACCCAACGCACAACGTTGGCTACCTCGGAAGCCTCGGCGAAACGGCCCGCCGGCACGTTTGCCAGATACGACTTCTGGGTTTCCTCGGGTAGTTCTGCCGTCATGTCCGTAGTGATGAATCCGGGAGCCACCACGTTGGCCGTGATGCCCCGGCTGCCCAGTTCGCGGGTCAGCGAGCGTGCGATGCCCACCATGCCCGCCTTCGATGCGGAGTAGTTGATCTGGCCCGGAGCTCCATACAGGCCGGACACCGATGAGATGAGGACTACGCGGCCCTTGCGGAGCCGGATCATGCCCTTGGAAGCACGCTTAATGACGCGGAACGCTCCGGTGAGGTTCGTGTCCAGCACAGAGGTGAAGTCGTCCTCACTCATGCGCAGGAGCAGCGTGTCCTTGGTGATGCCAGCATTGGCAACCAGAACCTCCACGGGGCCGTGCGCTTCCTCTACTGTCTTGAAGGCGGCATCAATCGAGGCTTCGTCCGTGACGTCGGCTTTGACTCCCAGGATGCCTTCAGGCAGTTCTGATTCGCTTCGATAAGTCACTGCCACCTTGTCACCGTTTGCAAGGAAGGACTCGGCAATGGCCAGACCGATGCCCCTGTTGCCGCCGGTAATGAGGACGCTGCGGCCGGTGGATACTGCTTCAGACATACTTTCGCTCCAGGTTCTGCGGCATGGGTGTGCTGCGGTGAAGAGGGGATTTCCTGCCTCGATCTTATCGGGCACCTGCTCCAACCCGCGGGTAACCGGCCCGACCCGCGGTTTGGGCGGCTACCGCCTTGGTGAGAGAATTGAGTGAAGCCTTTGGAGCGTGATGATTCAGCTGTGACACGAGAAAACAGTCCCCTGCAGCAGGTGCCCGGGGATCCGGACGCTGTCTCCGGCGACCCCGAAGTCCACAGCATCACCGATGCCGCTGCTGCCCACTCGGAAGACATGCGGGAACGCATGATCAAGTACGCAGTGGCCATGGGTATTCGCATGGTCTGCATCATCCTGATCTTCGTGGTGGACGGCTGGTTCAAGATCATCGCCGTGGCCGGCGCCGTGTTCCTTCCCTGGATAGCCGTTGTCATCGCGAACGGTAGCGATAAAGCCGAGGACCACAGCGATTCCCTCCTGGATTATGTGGCAGCAGCGGAAATCGAGGGCTCGCCCCAGTCCACCGACGATGAATCGACAGACAACATCACTGTGCTCAAAGGCGAACTGGTAGACGACGAGCCAGCAGGTCAGCGAACAGAGCCTGACGCGACCCATACACCCAAGACCGGGAATGCCGGCAACGAACGGGCGGCTTCATGAACATCTTCAACCTTGGCGGCACCGGTTTGGGCAGCCAGGAGTCCGATCGCGCCACCGGCCCCGCCCTCTGCTCCCGTAAAGGGTGCCGGGAGGGCGCAGCCTGGCAACTCCTGTGGAACAACCCGCGCATCCACACCCCTGACCGGCGGAAGGTTTGGCTTTCGTGCGACGAGCACCGCGATTGGCTTGAGGACTACCTTCAAACCCGGGGCCTCTGGAAAGAGACCATCCCTTTCGAGGCAGATGACGCTGCCGTTGGCGAGGCCCGCTGAATGTATCGTTTCCTGTTCTCCAGCAAGTGGCTGGGTTACTTCGTTCTGGCCGTTATCTTCGCCACAGCATGCGTGTTCCTCGGCCGTTGGCAGATGGATCGGCGGGCGGAGACGCTGGCTGAGATCAACCGCGTAGTCAGCAATTACTCCGCGACGCCAGTCCCCTTCGCTGACATCAAAGACCAGTTCCACACCTTGGACCCCGAGCGCGAATGGACCCAGGTAGAGCTGCGGGGTAGCTATGACCTGAACGGCCAGCGCGTTGTACGAAACCGTCCATTGAATGGGCAGCCAGGTTACGACGTCGTGGTTCCTTTCCGCCTCAGCACCGGCGAAGCGGTGGTGATCGACCGCGGCTGGTTGCCAATTGGCAACAACACTCCCGGCCGTCCCGACGTCGTTCCGGCACCTCCCGTGGGTGAGGTCACCGTGGTTGCCCGCCTCAAGCCAACCGAACCGAAGCTGGACCGTGGTGCGGTGGACGGACAGCTGCCATCCATTGACCTGGCCAGCTTCGCAAGCGAACTCCCCTATCCCGTCGCGACGGGCGCCTATGGGCAGCTGGCCAGCGAGGACCCCGCAGTCCAGCCCATGCCAACGCCCTTCCCCAAACCAGCCACGGAAGAGGGCACGCACCTCTCATACTCCCTGCAGTGGTTTGCCTTCGGCGTCCTGATGTTCATCGGCTTCGGTTACGCAGCCCGACAGCAGGCGCGTAACGCTGCCATCGACGCGGAAGAGGACGAAGAAGGCGAGGACGAAGTCATTGCCGTCAGTAGCCCACCCAAACGTCGTGCGCCCGCAAACCGAAAGAACAAGCGCCCCACGTCAGAAGAAGAGGAAGACGCAATCCTGGATGCCCAAGGTTACTGAAGCTATTCCGGACCCGGTGCTCAACGTGAAGTCGGCCCTCACGGCGGCCGGCGTTGAGGACACCGTCCGGATCTTCACGGACAAGGTGCCCACGGCCGCAGCCGCCGCCTCTGTCCTTGGATGCGAGGTTGCAGCCATCACCAACAGCCTGATTTTCGACCTCGACGGCAAACCCCTGCTGATCCTCGCCAGCGGAGCCGCGAGAGTAGACACAGCACTGGTAGCCAAACTGCTGGGCACCGGAAAGATCCGCCGGGCGAAGCCTGATTTCGTGCTCAAACACACCGGCCAGGAGGTGGGGGGTGTCGCCCCGGTAGGTCACCCCAGCCACATCCGCACCATCCTGGATGTCTCGCTAAAGCAGCACCCCGTCCTATGGGCCGGCGCCGGAGACCATAATTCCATGTTCTCCATCACTTACGACCAGCTGCAAAGGATAACGAACGCCGAGGCGTTGCAGGTCCGCTAGCGCGCCGCGAAGCGGACGCAGAAGTGAACGGTCCCTATGCCAGCGTGATCAGGTCCAGGTAGTCCTCGTTCCAGTGGTCTTCGACACCGTCCGGGAGCAGCACCACACGCTCCGGACTCAGGGCCGCTACGGCGCCCTCATCGTGGCTGACCATGACGACAGCGCCACTGTAGTTCTTCAGTGCACCAAGGATTTCCGCGCGGCTGGCGGGGTCCAGGTTGTTGGTGGGCTCGTCGAGGAGCAGCACGTTGGCGCTGGAGGCCACGATGGTTGCAAGGGCTAGCCGGGTCTTCTCGCCACCGGACAAAACACCCGCCGGCTTTTCGACATCGTCACCCGAGAACAGGAACGAACCCAGAATGCCGCGGACTTCGGCGTCCTTCATGTCAGGTGCGGAGGAACGCATGTTTTCAAGGACGGTGCGATCGTGGTCCAGGGTTTCGTGTTCCTGGGCGTAGTAGCCCACCTTCAATCCGTGCCCCGGGATGATGTCGCCGGTATCCGGCTTGTCCACGCCCGCAAGCATTCGCAGGAGGGTGGTCTTGCCCGCACCGTTGAGGCCAAGGATCACCACTTTGGAACCGCGATCGATCGCCAGGTCCACGTCAGTGAAAATCTCCAGGGAGCCGTAGGACTTGCTGAGACCTTCGGCAGTCAGCGGGGTCTTGCCGCAGGGTGACGGATCCGGGAAGCGCAGGGCGGCGACGCGATCGTTTTCACGAACGGCTTCCAAACCGCCAAGGAGACGCTCAGCACGTTTTGCCATGTTCTGTGCTGCGACGGCTTTGGTTGCCTTGGCGCGCATCTTGTTGGCCTGGTCGATGAGGACCTGGGCCTTCTTTTCCGCATTGGCCCGTTCGCGCTTTCGGGCCCTTTCATCCGTTTCGCGCTGCTGGAGATAGCGCTTCCAGCCCATGTTGTAGTAGTCGATCTGGGCTCTGTTCGCGTCAAGGTGGTAGACCTTGTTGACCGTGGCCTCCAACAATTCAACATCGTGGCTGATCACGATCAACCCACCCTGGTGGTCCTTGAGGAAGTCGCGCAGCCAGGTGATGGAGTCGGCGTCGAGGTGGTTGGTTGGTTCGTCAAGGAGCAGGGTTTCTGCCGAGGAATAGAGAATACGGGCGAGTTCCACGCGACGGCGCTGACCACCGGAGAGGGTCTTCAGCGGCTGGTTAAGGATGCGTTCCGGGAGCGCAAGGTTGGAGGAGATCGCGGCTGCCTCAGCTTCAGCGGCGTATCCGCCGCCAGCCAGGAACTCAGCTTCCAAGCGATCGTAGCGGTTCATGGCCTTGCGCTGGATGGCGTCATCCTCGCTGGCCATCTCAGCCTGCGCCTTCTTCAGTTTCCCCACCACCACGTCCAAGCCACGTGCAGAAAGGATGCGATCACGTGCGAGCTGTTCCATGTCCGGGGTGCGGGGATCCTGCGGCAGATAGCCGATCTCACCGCTCCGGGTCACTTTGCCGCCCGCCGGGAGGCCTTCGCCCGCGAGGACGCGGGTCAAAGTGGTCTTGCCGGCGCCGTTGCGTCCAACAAGGCCGATTTTGTCGCCTTTGTCCACCCTGAAGTTGACCTTGTCCATGAGCAGGCGTGCGCCGGCGCGGAGTTCGAGTTCCTGGACGGTAATCAATTCGGGTGATGCCTTTCAATGGGGAACGCCTGCGTGACCGGTTGGCCCGGTAGTGCGGCGGGGACGGCTGTGAGAACAGCCTGTTCAAGTCTACCGGCACCATGCCCTCCCCCGGACCTCACATTGTCCGCTCGGCACGTTGTGCCATCTCGTACAGAATTTAGACCCACGGTTGTGGAGAGGCTCCAAAAAAGGCCGTTCCCAAGCTCCGTATCCTCACTGTTGGGGGAAATAAACGTCAACCTCGCACCCACAGCATTTCCTGATAGGACCCGTCATGAGCCAAACCACCTCCGCCTCTGTGGAACGCAACTCTTCGCGTAAGCGATGGACCGCCACAGACCTCGGCCTCATTGCCGTCTTCGCAGCCCTTGTGGCCGCATCCGCGATCGTTCCCGGCATTCCGGTTGGCGCCCTTGGCGTGCCGATCACCCTGGTGACCCTCACTGTGATGCTGAGCGGCCTGGTGCTTGGCCCCGGGCGGGGATTCGCCGCCGTCGGGCTTTATGTCCTCCTTGGGCTCGCCGGGCTGCCGATCTTCAGCGGCGGCCGCAGCGGACTGGGCATCCTCGCTACAGCTTCGGCAGGCTACATCATTGCCTTCCCCCTCGCGGCGGCCGCCACGGGCTATCTGGCCGCGCTGATTATCCGTAAGACGGTGCGGAACCGCTCCCTGCTCCTGTTTGCTGCAGCTATGGTCAGCAGCATCGTCCTCATCCACGGCCTGGGCGTCCTGGGCATGATGGTCAACGGCAAACTGGACTTCACCAAAGCCTTCATTGCCGATCTGGCGTTCTACCCCGGGGACATCCTCAAGAATGTCCTTGCAGTGATCATTGCTGTGGCTATTCACAAAGCCTTCCCGGATGTCCTGGTCCGCAGGGTCAAATAGCCTGCGGCACGCAAAGTCGGAAACAATACCTCTATGAACTCCATCAGCTTCAGCAGGGTCTCGGTTCGTGTCGCCATTGACGGCTCCAGCACGTCCAAGACCCTGCTGGAGGATGTTTCCTTGAGCCTTACAGAGCGGCGCATCGGCGTCATCGGGGCCAACGGTTCCGGAAAGTCCACACTGTTGCGGCTGGTGAACGGCCTGGTGGAGCCCAGCGACGGAACTATTGAAGTCCACGGCGATGACACAGTCAAAGCTGTACGCAGGGTTCGTGCGAACGTCGGCTTCGTCTTCACTGATCCCTTGTCGCAATTGGTCATGCCTACCGGGCGGGAAGACGTTGAACTCTCGCTCCGCCGGACCATCAAGAACACGCGTGAACGGGCCACACGTGCCGAGGCGGTTCTTGACCGGTTTGGCCTGCTGCCCCTGGCAGACCAGAGCATTTATGAGCTTTCCGGTGGCGAGCGTCAGTTGCTGGCCCTGGCTGCGGTCCTCGCCGTCGACCCCAAAGTGCTGGTCCTCGATGAGCCCTCCACCTTGCTTGATCTGCGTAACCGCGAACTCCTTCGCCGCACGGTGGCGGGCTTGGACCAGCAAGTGATGATGTCCACGCACGACCTCGACCTCGCCCTGGATATGGACCGCGTCCTGGTGGTGGACTCAGGGCGCATCATCTTCGACGGCGGGCCGGCCGAAGGCGTCGCACGGTACCGGGAGCTGTGCGCAACTGCGCTCGACGAGGTCCCGGGCTTTGGCGAACGTCCGGGGAGAGCCCAGTCATGAGGGGCCAGCTATGAGGGGCCATGGCTTCCTGATCGCAAACTATGTGCCGGGAAACTCGCTCATCCACCGCACTCCGCTGTGGCTGAAGTTCCTGGTAGTGGCAGCATGCGGAACGGCGTCCTTCCTGATCGTCGACTGGGCGGTGTCGCTGATGGTCTTCGCCCTGATGTGCGGCTTGTTCCTGCTCAGCGGGGCCGGTTTGCGCCGACTGATGCGTGCCATATCGACGATTACGCCCATCCTTGTGGTGATCGGCTTGTTTCAATGGTGGCAATTGGGTGCCCCTACGGCTGCACGCATCGTCCTGAACGTCCTGGTGTGCGTCGTCGCAGCCTCGGTTCTAACTGCCACCACACCCGTGCAGGACCTCTTGGACGGCGTTGTCTCCCTCGCCAAACCGTTCCAGCGCTTCGGTGCCGATCCCGAGCGTTTCGCGCTGACCATCGCCGTGATGCTCAGGAGCATCCCGTTCATCGCGGGAGCCTTTTCGGACGTCAGGGATGCGGCCCGCGCCCGCGGACTTGAACGCAATCCAAGGGCACTGATACTCCCCGTCTTTATCTCGACGGTCGCTTATGCGCGGCAAACCGGCGACGCTTTGGCCGCCCGGGGACTCGGGGAACCGAACGAACCCAACTAGGTCGCAGCTGAGCGCGTTTTGACGGCTCTAAACGCGCTCTAATGCGACTCCGTTGGGTCAGAGCCGGGCGTAACGCAGGAGGGCCGCCGTGCCCATGCCCCCCGCAATGCTGATCATCGCCAAGGCCAACGGTGCGGGTCCGGAGTTTTCGGACAGGCTGCGCGCCTGGGTGAACAGGCGCGTGACCAAAACAGCCCCCGAAGCGCCGTAGCCGTGGCCAAGCGCCAGCGCTCCGCCCTCCGCATTGGCCTTCCCAGGATCGATGCCCAGATGAACAAGGCAAGCGATGGCCTGGGAAGCAAAAGCTTCATTGAATTCGATGAGGTCAACGTCAGTGGCAGCCACGCCGTGCTGAGCCAACAACCGTTCCGCAGCATGCGCGGCCCCGATGCCGAGCAACTCCGGATGCACCCCAGTCGTTTCACAACCCAAAACCAGCAAGCCGGCAACCGCGCCCATCTCCCGGGCACGCTTCAGGGACGTGATAACGACGGCGGCAGCCGCGTCGGCATCGAAACACGAGTTGGCTGCCGTGACAGTTCCGTCAGGGACGAAAACTGCCGGGAACCGAGACATCAGCGAAGCGCGCAACGAACGCTTGGGGCCGTCGTCGGCCTCGACGAGCGTCCCGCCATTTTCCAGCGGCACGATTTCGCGTGCGAGCTTGCCCGCTGCAACAGCCTCAAGTGCCCGCCGATGGCTGCGGAGTGCGTACTCATCCTGCCGCTCACGACTGATACCAAACGTGCGCGCCACATTTTCCGCAGCAACACCCATGTCGGGGTCACCAAACCCGGGTGGCACAAAGGTGGCCCGCGAGTAAAAATCCAGGCCGCCGTCGTCGGTCCTGTTGGCCCGCGCTGGAGCGGTACTGATGCTTTCCACCCCGCCGGCCACATACAGCGGATCTCCACCGGCGCCAACCAGACGCGCAGCAAGTGCAATAGCATCCAAGCCGGAACCACACTGCCGATCAACCGTGAGCCCGGGCACGGTGATGGGCAGGCCGGCCTGCAGCGCAGCGAATCGCGCCACGTTTCCACCACCACCAACAGCATTGCCCACGATGACGTCGTTCACCCCTGCCGGATCAATGCCTGCCGACTTGACGAGGGAACGGATGACCGGTGCCAGGAGGTCCGGCGCCCGGAAACGCTTCAGCTGCCCGTTGGCACGGCAGATTGGAGTCCGCAACGCCGCGATGATGACCGGCTGGCGGGACTCGTCCACCTCCTGCATTGAAGGGCCGCTACCCAAGGGGACGCACCCGGGCATCATGGTTTTTGATCCAGTCGAGTAGCACTATCCGGCTGACCTTACCGCGATCCGTGATGGGTAACTCGGACAGGACGTAGTACTGCAACGGCCATTTGTCCCGTGCGAGAAGGCCATCAAGGCCGGTGCGGAGCTGCGTCGCCGTGACGGCACCGTAGGCGGGAACGACGCCGGCAATCACCTTTTGACCGCGGACGTCATCCGGAGCGCCGGCTGCTACCGCAACTTCGATGCCCGGAACGGAGGCGAGGGCGAGTTCGACCTCGTGCGGATACACGTTCTTCCCCGCAGTGATGATCATGTCCGAACGACGTCCCAGAATGTGCAGGGTCCCGTCGGCGAGATAGCCTTGGTCCCCTACGGTGTACCAGCCGTCCAAGCAGCGGAGGGCCTGGCCGTCGTCACCCCAGAGGTAGCCGTTGCTGACCATCCCACTGCGGACGCTGATGTTGCCGTGCTCCCCGTCCGGAAGGTTCCGGCCGGTGTCGTCCAGGATCCGCAATTCCACGCCAGGAAAAGGCCGGCCAATCCCCGTACCCCCGACGTCAAGGGGTTCCCCCGCAGCCAATCGTGTGCCGGAAACGAAGCTCAATTCGGAGGCCCCGTAGTATTCAAAGATGGCAGCATGCGGGGCCCAGCGGCGCGCCGCTTCCAACGTACGGCCATCGAGCTTGGAACCCGCGCAGACAATGCTGCGGATGCCCGAAGCATCCACGTCTCCCGCCAGGCCCCGTTCACTCAGCAAACGAAGCATAGTGGGCGTAAGAACCAGCCTTGTGATGTTGTCATGGCTGATCGAAGCGTGGGCGTCACCCACGTCGAAGGACTCCAGCGTGTGGAATGCGGAGCCCGCGTAAAGGCACTCGGACAGGGCGTAGAGGTTCAAGCTGGAGGAGAGCGGACCTGCTGCCAGGGTCCGGTCGTCCTGCGAGAGCCCAAAGAACTCGATCGACGCCTCGAAGGAAACCTGCCAGGAACGGCGGGATCGCGTGAACGCCTTCGGCACCGAAGTGGTGCCGGAAGTAAGCCCAATCAGGAACGTCGTGGAGGGATCGCCGTCGATGAGTTCGACGCCGGATGCGACGGAAGAGTCGACGATCCGGGACGTCACTTCCTCCACCATTGCTGCGGGCCACTGTGGGTCCAGCACGGCACAGCGGCGCTCCCCCGCCACCGCCGCCGCGAACTTGGCGATGAAGTCAGTGGAGTTGGGCTCGGCAAGCACCGTAGTGGCCATCGCATGGCCAAGCAGGCCCGCCGCGGCGTCGCGGAGCTCGGCCCAGTTGAGCCGGCTGCGCCCCACAACGACGGCGGTGTCGTGGGGACGCTCATCGGCCCAGAGCTGAATTTTGTCCAGGAAAGGCATCCCCGCAATTTTACGGCAGTGTTCTCCCTACGGCACCAACGGTGACGTCTATTCTGACTGTATGAGTTTCAATGACGGTGCGCAGCTTGACCCATCCCAGGTAGAAGACCGACGCGGCGGAGGCATGGGCCGTGGGACGAAGATAGGTGGCGGGATTGGTGGTGGCATCGTCGTGCTGCTTCTGGCCCTCTTCGGAATCAACCCCAACATCCTTGGCGACCTGACAGGCGGCGGAACGCAGCCGCCCGCCGTGGAAGGCGGGAGCGGCGGTGTGCAGGAGTGCCAGACGGGCGCTGACGCGGACAAACGACTCGACTGCCGGATCACAGGCACGGTCAACAGCCTTAATGCCTTCTGGCCGGAGTACCTCGCCCAATACAACGTGCAGTACTCCCGACCCGGAACGGTCATCTTCGACCAGGGAACCAATACGGGATGTGGCCCTGCCACCACGGCTGTAGGACCCTTCTATTGCCCGGCGGACACCAAGGCATACTTCGACCCCGGGTTCTTTGATGAGCTTGTGACCCGCTTCGGTTCATCAGGGGGACCACTGGCGCAGGAGTATGTGGTGGCCCACGAATTCGGCCACCACATCCAAAACATCCTGGGCAACCTGGACCGGGCACAACAGGATCCCCAAGGACCACAATCCGGTGCAGTCCGTGTCGAACTGCAGGCGGACTGCTACGCCGGACTATGGGTTCGCCACGCCACCACCCAGAAGGACCCTGCAACGGGCAAGCCGTTCCTTGACCCCCTCACCGAGCAGGACCTGCAGGACGCGCTGTCCGCCGCGTCCGCCGTCGGCGATGACCGCATCCAGGAAGCCGCAACCGGACGGGTCTCGCCGGAGTCCTGGACCCACGGCTCAAGCGAACAGCGGCAGAAGTGGTTCTACCAGGGGTACGCCACAGGCGACATCAACAAATGCGACACCTTTGGTGTTGCAGCACCGTAATACGCCCCAAGCCAGGCACACGGACAAGCGAACCGGCCCGGACTTCCGAGGGAAGCTCCGGGCCGGACGCTGTCGGTTAGTTGCAGGTCACGTCAACACGGTATGTGTAGTCGCCCTGCGTATGATCAGCAACGGTGACAGCCACCGTGGCACTGCTTCCCTTGATTTTGGCCAAGGATCCGTCAGGACCTTGCACCGAGCCAAGAGCACAGCCGGGCTGACTTGAAACCTTGATGGAATGAGTGCCCTGTTCCGTGGCTTCAAAGTGAGCCTCGTGGTACGCCAAAAGGCTCGGATTCCACTCGGAGAACTTGATGTTGTGGGCGCCATTCGTGTCCGTCCACTCAGCTCCATAGCCATCCAAGGCTGCGCCGTTCTTAAAGAAGCGGACATCTATCTCAACGATCAGCGGGTTACGGACTTTGAAGTTGTCCACCTTGCTGTAGCGGGGCACGAAGCAGTTCTTGTTGCCGGGTGCCGTGCAATCGTACTTGTCCACCGGGGTTACCCACACCTTGTAGACGCCGCCGTTGTTCGGGGTGTCGGCGTAAGGGAACAATTGGACAGTGGCGCCGCCATCTTCTCCATCCGCGCCCGTCGAGTGTTCACAGCCACCGGCCGGAACTACGTCCTCGATCACCCCGGAACTATTGACAGTGAACTCCCTACAGTTGATTGCATCCGTGGACAGCAGGGTCTTGCCCGACGGATCAGTGACTTGGAAGTAATAGTCACCCGCCGGGAGTCCGGCGGCATCGTCCGGGGCGTTGATGCCGGGACCGCCATTGAGGTAGACGTCCTCCTTGGCGTCATAAATGTTCAGGTTCACCGGGACACCGGAACCGTCAGTCGTGAAAATTGCTCCAGAGAGTTGACTTCCGCCAGGCGGTGCAGCCGACGCGGCTGGCGCCAGGAGTCCGGCCGCGGCAAGGGCGACAGCACTTGGTAGGGCGAACTTTGCTTTCATGGGGAGTGCCTCTATTCAGTGTGTAGTTATAGCTGCACCGAATACGCAACCGTGCGGCCACTCCCCAGCCAGTAGACACCTCCAACCTCCCGGATAAAGGAAGGCACAGAGGGTTGGTGTTGCGCCTCGGATGGCCGCATCCTACTCCTTCCCGCGTTGGGGAGAAAGGTCGCGCTGCAAAGCCACATGGCCCTCTGGCCCGACCGCCAGGTCCCCCAAGGCCGACTTCCCGGGAAACAAGAAATGGTTCCAGGCCAATTGGCCCGGAACCATTTCTATTTGCCCTTCAAAGGCGAAAACTGCTGATCAGATGTTGAAGCCGAGGGCCCGCATCTGGTCCTTGCCGTCGTCGGTGATCCGCTCAGGACCCCATGGCGGCATCCATACCCAGTTGAGGCGCCAGTCATCGACGATTCCGTCGAGGGACTTGCCCACCTGCTCCTCCAGGACGTCAGTCAGCGGGCAGGCCGCAGTGGTCAGCGTCATGTCGATGAGGAGTGCGCCGTCCTCTTCCGAGTACTTCAGGCCATAGAGGAGGCCCAAGTCAACGACATTGACACCGAGTTCCGGGTCAATGACGTCCTTGAGCGCTTCCTCGACGTCCTCGAGGCTGGTGCGCGCCGCGTTGATTTCGGTCATGGAACGATCCTAACTAGGCCTGTACGGCAGGAGCAACGGCAACGCCGGCGCCTGCGGCGTAGCGGTCGTAGCCTTCTTCTTCAAGGCGGTCAGCGAGCTCGGGGCCGCCCTCTTCAACGACCTTGCCGTCAACGAAGACGTGGACGAAGTCCGGCTTGATGTAGCGCAGGATGCGGGTGTAGTGGGTGATGAGCAGCGTGCCCATGTTGCCCTCTGCGTGTGCGCGGTTGACGCCTTCGGAAACTACCTTGAGGGCGTCGACGTCCAGGCCTGAGTCGGTCTCATCCAGAACCGCGAACTTCGGCTTGAAGAGCTCGAGCTGAAGGATCTCGACGCGCTTCTTCTCGCCACCGGAGAAGCCTTCGTTGACGTTGCGCTGTGCGAAGTCGGCGTCGATGCGCAGCTGCTGCATGGCAGCCTTGACGTCCTTGGTCCACGTGCGAAGGGCGGGTGCTTCGCCGTCGATCGCGGTCTTGGCGGTCCGCAGGAAGTTCGTCATGGTGACGCCGGGAACCTCAACCGGGTACTGCATGGCGAGGAAGACGCCTGCACGGGCGCGCTCGTCAACGCTCATTTCGAGAACGTTTTCGCCATCGAGGGTGATGGTGCCGCTGGTAACCGTGTAACGGGGGTGGCCGGCAATGGTGGATGCGAGGGTGGACTTGCCCGAGCCGTTGGGGCCCATGATGGCGTGCGTTTCACCGGTCTTGATGGTGAGGCTGACGCCCTTCAGGATCTCCTTGGTGCCCTGCTCCGTCTCGATGCTGACGTGCAGGTCCTTGATCTCAAGAGTAGACATGCTCTTCTTTCTTTTCCGTTCGTAAGTCTGGTGATACCGGGCGCTCAGTAGTTATCTACCGAAGCACCGTTCACAACGTTGGTCACGTCCACGTAGACGTCGTCACCATCGATGGTGACGGCGAAAACGGGAACGGGGTCGTAGGCAGGCAGCTGGAGAGGCTGTCCGCTGCGGAGGTCGAACTGGGAACCGTGCCCCCAGCACTCAATCGCACAGCCGTCAATCTCGCCTTCGGACAACGAGATGTCCGCGTGCGAGCAGGTATCGCCGATGGCATGGATCTCACCCATCGAGTCCCTCACGATGGCTACGGGATAGTCATCGATCAGGACACGCAGCGCCTGCTTGACCTGGATGTCATTGGCGTTGCATACCAGTTCGCCCTTGGTTTGTTCACTCATGGTTGCCTGCCTGGTCTGCTAGTTGTCGGTCGCGGCGAGTTCGCGCTCAACAGCTGCGGTCAGGCGCTCTTCGATTGCCGGGACGTTGATCTGCTGGATGATCTCGTTGAGGAAGCCTCGAACCACCAGGCGGCGGGCAACCTTTTCCGGAATGCCGCGTGCCATGAGGTAGAACAGGTGCTCGTCGTCGAAACGGCCGGTGGCGCTGGCGTGGCCGGCACCCTCGATGAGTCCCGTCTCGATTTCCAGGTTCGGCACAGAGTCCGCACGTGCACCGTCCGTGAGGACCAGGTTGCGGTTGGCCTCATAGGTGTCGGTGCCTTCGGCTTCCTTACGGATCAGGACGTCGCCTACCCACACAGTGTGGGCGTTGCGGCCCTGCAGCGCGCCCTTGTACAGCACACGCGACTTGCAGTTGGCCACTGCGTGGTCAACGAACAGGCGCTGCTCAAGGTGCTGACCGGCATCGGCGAAGTACAGGCCGAACATCTCGACGTCGGCACCAGGGGCCGTGAAACGGGTGGACGGCGTAACGCGAACAACGTCGCCGCCGAGGCTGACCACAATGTGCTTGAACTTCGCGTCGCGGCCGATCTTGGCCTGTTGCGATGAAGCATGTACTGCTTTGTCGTCCCATTCCTGCAAGGACACGACAGTCAGTTCAGCGCCATCCTGGACGATGATTTCAACGTTCTCGGAAACGACCGCGGTGCCCTGGTGGTCCAACACAACAACAGCCTTGGAGAAACGCTCTGCCACAATCACGATGTGCTGGGCAGCCGGAGCCTCGCCGGATCCGGTGATCAGGACGGAAACTTCGCCTTCGGCCTGGAGCTCAGCCGGAACCGTGACAACGGTAGCCTCGGTGAAGTTCTCCCAACCGTTGGCGGATACGCGGTCTTCGGGAATTGCTGCCTGGCCGATCCGCTGATCCTCGCGGCCAACCGTTTCGACAACGACGCCGGAAGGTGCAGTCACGCTGACAGCGGGAGCTGCACCGTCAAGGACCTCGGTGTGGAGGCCGCGCAGGCGCTTCAGCGGTGTGAAACGCCAGTCTTCTTCAAGACCGGTCAGGGGCTTGAAGTCCTCCAGCTTGTAGGACGTGAGGCGTCCGGCGCGGGAGCTGTCCGGAATACCGACGCCGCCGCCATGCGAGTGGCTCTTTACCGATGCGCCGCCGAGCGGACCAGCAGCAGGCTGCTCCGACGTCGTGCTGGTGTTTGTTCCGGTGTTTACGGGCGAAAGGTTTTCGCCTTCCTCGGTGAAGCCGTCGATAAACGGCTGGGCCGAGGGCGCGCCGATGCGTGCCTTTTCAGTAGTGATATCAGTCATTGTTAACCGACGGACCCTTCCATCTGCAGTTCAATCAAGCGGTTCAGCTCAAGGGCATATTCCATGGGCAGTTCACGGGCGATCGGCTCGATGAAGCCGCGCACGATCATGGCCATGGCCTCGTCCTCAGGCATACCGCGGGACATCAGATAGAAGAGCTGCTCTTCGCTGACGCGGGAAACGGTGGCCTCGTGACCCATAACGACGTCGTCCTCACGGATGTCGATGTACGGGTACGTGTCCGAGCGTGAAATGGTATCCACCAGAAGGGCATCGCAACGGACCGTGTTGGCCGAGTGCTTGGCACCTTCGCGGACCTGGACCAAGCCGCGGTAAGCCGCACGGCCACCGCCGCGCGCCACGGACTTGGAAATGATGGAGCTCTTGGTGTTCGGTGCGATGTGCACCATCTTGGAGCCGGTGTCCTGGTGCTGGCCCTCGCCGGCAAAAGCGATGGACAGGGTTTCACCCTTGGCGTGCTCGCCTACCAGGTAAACAGCCGGGTACTTCATGGTCACCTTGGAACCGATGTTGCCATCGATCCACTCCATGGTGGCGCCCTCTTCGCAGATGGCACGCTTGGTGACGAGGTTGTACACGTTGTTGGACCAGTTCTGGATGGTCGTGTAGCGGACGCGGGCGCCCTTCTTCACGATGATCTCTACAACGGCGGAGTGCAGGGAATCCGAGGTGTAGATCGGAGCCGTGCAACCCTCGATGTAGTGAACGTAGGAGTCCTCATCGGCGATGATCAGGGTGCGCTCGAACTGGCCCATGTTCTCCGTGTTGATACGGAAGTAAGCCTGGAGCGGGATGTCCACGTGCACGCCCTTGGGCACGTACACGAACGATCCACCGGACCATACTGCCGTGTTCAGGGAAGCGAACTTGTTGTCGCCCACGGGGATGATGGTGCCGAAGTACTCCTGGAAGATCTCCGGGTGTTCCCGCAGGGCGGTGTCCGTGTCCAGGAAGATAACGCCCTGGGCCTCGAGGTCCTCGCGGATCTGGTGGTAGACAACTTCGGATTCATACTGGGCAGCGACGCCGGAAACGAGCCGACTGCGCTCAGCTTCCGGGATGCCGAGCTTTTCGTAGGTGTTCCGGATGTCTTCCGGCAGATCTTCCCACGTGGCCGCCTGCTTCTCAGTGGAACGCACGAAGTACTTGATGTTGTCGAAGTCGATGCCCGAGAGGTCTGCGCCCCATGTAGGCATGGGCTTGCGGTCAAAGTACTTCAGGCCCTTGAGGCGCAGATCGAGCATCCATTCGGGCTCGTTCTTCTTCGAGGAGATGTCGCGGACAACCTCCTCGTCGAGGCCACGACGGGCGTTTGCGCCTACGTCGTTCTTGTCGGCCCAGCCGTACTCGTAGTTTCCGATACCGTGCAGTTCGGGATTCTTCTCCAGAATCTCCGAGATCACAGTGCCGTCAGCTACCGCTTTCTCTGCTAGTTGGTCCGTCATCACGGCCTTTCTTGCTGGTTGTTTGATTCCTGGTACGGGTTCCCGGACTGCTCTGCGGTGCTGTGGGGCACCGTGGCAGCTGGTCGCCCGGTAGGTATATGGGTGGTGCAGACGTGCCCGCCTTGCGCCAGGGTTGAAAGACGCCGGACGTCGACGCCCACCAAGCGGGAAAAGACTTTGGTTTCGCTGTCACAAAAAACCGGGAATTCGGCTGCGAGCTGCTGGATGGGGCAATGTCCCTGGCACAGCTGGACACTGGAAAATTCTGCCGGCAGAGGGGCTTTGGCCTCAATGGAATGGGCAGAGGCTACGTAGCCGTCCCGGCTGAGGGCCTTGGACAAGGCCAAGGCGCGGGCGGCGATGTCCTGCCCGGCGGCCGCAACTTCGGGGGCATAGCGGCGCTCCATTTCAGAGAAGCGCTCTTCCGCATATTCGCGGACTGCATCCTCACCGGCAATTTCCTGGAGTCGACGGAGCGCGGAGCTGGCGATGTTCAAGTAGTCATCGCCAAGTTTGGATTGCCCTTGTGAACTCAGGACATAGCGGCGCGCGGGGCGTCCCGCACCGGCTCCAGCCTTGGCGACGCGCTTGACTTCGATAACGCCATTGCGCTCCAAGTGATCCAGATGCCGGCGGACTGCTGCAGGCGTGAAGCCAAGGAGGTCGCCCAACTCGGCAGCACTCACGGGGCCGTGCTCCAACACGGCACCCAGAACGCGGTCCCTTGTGCGGTCTTCCGCGTCCGGCAGCGCAGACGAAGGCGCGAAGGCCTCCGCCGCTGCAGCATGCCGCCGTGAGGGCATGGAAATTGGACTGCTCATGGAATACACAACACAATCATGTCGTAATTTGTTTCATGCATCCAGTAAGGCAAGACTGACCTTAGTCACCCGCCAGGTGCGACCGTACTACTTCACGTAGAATACTCTGGTGCGATCCACCGATTCCCCTGTCCTCACTATAGACGGACTCATTAAGGATGTAGGGCCCCTGGCCTCCCTCGACGGCAAAATGCTCCGGGTTGTCAGTGGGCTGTCCATGGTGGCTGAGCGGGGCCGGATTACCGCGCTCCTTGGAGCCAACGGCGCCGGCAAGACCACCACCCTTGAATGTGCCCAGGGTTTGCAGAGACGGACCGCTGGAACCATTTCACTTCTGGGGGAAGACCCGGATACTGCCGGCGCTGACTTGAGGTCCCGGGTAGGTGTCATGCTCCAGGATGGCGGCCTCCCGCCGTCGGCCCGTCCCATCCCCCTGTTGCGTCATGTTGCCGGTATGTACCGCAACCCCATGGACGTCGATGCCCTCGTGGACCGCTTGGGCATTGCCCAGTTCAGCCGCACCAGCGTGCGGCGCCTCTCAGGTGGCCAGAAGCAGCGGGTGGCCTTGGCTGCGGCATTGATTGGCAACCCCGAGGTCCTCTTCCTCGATGAACCCAGCGCTGGATTGGATCCGCATTCGCGGCAAGTGGTTTTCGACCTCATTGCGGAACTGCGCGACGCCGGCATGGGCATCATCCTCACGACCCACCTGATGGATGACGCCGAGCGCTTGGCTGACTACGTTTACATCATCGACGGCGGACACAACGTCGCGGAGGGAACGGTCGCCGACCTCCTGCGGCACGATCATTCCGCCGACACTGCAATCACTGACCGGACCCTCTTCTTCGATGCGCCGCCGGGGCTCGAGTTCAAAGACGTCCTGGGAGCAGGCCTGAAAGTCCTTGAAACCCGGGCCGGCAGCTACTCGATTACCGGTGCCCTGGGGCCCGACGACCTTGCCGCCCTAACCGCCTGGTGGGCCGCACGGAACATTATGCCCGCGTCACTAAGACTCGAGGCGCGGAGCCTCGAGGACGTTTTCCTGGACATTTCCGGAAGGGACCTCCGATGAGCAAGTTACTGTCCCCCAACGCCGGACCCGCTTCCCTGCCACGCCGTATTCTGCAGCAAGGCCGGTACGAGACCATCACGATGCTGCGGAACGGTGAGCAACTGATTCTTGCCGTTGTCCTGCCGCTTCTTGCGTTGGCCGGGCTGACTGTCACTCCCCTGCTGGATGGGCTCGGAGGCTCCCGTGTCGACGTAGCCACGCCGGGCATTCTCGCCCTATGTGCCATGTCCACCGCGTTCACTGGCCAAGGCATTGCCACGGGATTTGACCGGCGTTACGGCGTTCTTCGCTTTCTCTCGACCACCCCGCTGGGGCGGGGTGGGCTGATTGCCGGCAAGATACTCGCCGTGCTGGTCGTCCTCTTCCTTCAAGTACTGGTAGTCGGGGTAGTCGCTGGACTCCTGGGCTGGCAGCCAAGGTCGGAGGCATGGCTTCCGGGCCTTGGCATCCTTGTCCTTGGTGCGGCTGCGTTCACTGCGCTGGGACTCCTCGTCGCTGGAACGGTGCGACCGGAAGCCACCCTGGCCATCACCAATCTTCTATGGATCCTCCTCGGAGCGCTGGGCGGGATCGTTGTCCCGGCAGAACGGCTTCCCGCCGTGGCCCAGGGCATCGTGCACTTCCTGCCCTCCGGCGCCCTGGGCCAGGCATTGCGGGACGCGTTCCTGCTGGGCATTGTGCCCTTCCCCGCCGTCCTGGTCCTCCTGGTGTGGACATTGCTGGCCGGCGCCGCAGCCATTCGCTGGTTCAAGTGGAACTGACAACAAAGCAGAACTGAGAGTTGAGCAAACTGTGAGCACGGCATCGCGCCTCCCTAAATCCGTCCAGCGATTCACCACCAAGCTGCCGACGCAGGTAAACCGCACTATCCGCCGGCTATCGGTCCTTTCCCTGATCGGACAGACGGTACTCGTGGTGACCGGTGGTGCAGTTCGCCTTACGGCTTCGGGCCTCGGTTGCCCCACGTGGCCTCGATGCACCAACGAATCGCTCGTCAACACGCCTGAAATGGGCATTCACGGTTTTATCGAATTCGGCAACCGTATGCTCACGTTCGCGCTGGCGGCGGTTGCAGCACTCATGCTGGTCTACTTGTGGAATCTCCGCAAGGAACGTCGGGACCTCTTCATGCTCGCTCTTGGCCTCCTGGCGAGCATCCCTGCCCAGGCCATCATCGGCGGAATCACCGTCCTGTCCAACCTCAACCCCTGGGTCGTGGGCCTGCACTTCCTGGTATCCATGGCCTTGGTTGTCTTCGCGACCCTGCTCGTGAACCGCGCCTTCGGCCGCACCGGCCGATTCATGAAGCAGGTATTGCCTGCCCTGCCTGTGGTTGCCCGCCCCGTTATGCTGGCTGTCGCCGTCTTCTCTGCAATAGCGGTCATGCTTGGCGTGGTAGTCACAGGCGCCGGTCCGCATGCAGGGGATGCAGATGCGCCACGCAATGATCTGGACTGGGACCTTTTCTCACACATTCACGCTGTGCCCGCTTACCTGATTACGGCCGGGACACTATTGGCTGTGTACCTTGTGGTGCGGCATAGGATCGGCGGCCCGTTCCGAACCGCTTCTTTCCTGCTGCTCGCCGTGACGTTGCTCCAAGCCGTCATCGGGTTCACCCAGTACTACAACGGAATTCCCGCCCTTCTCGTGGGCGCACACATGCTGGGGGCAGCCCTGCTGATGAGTGCATCGACCAACGCGGCTGATATCGCCAAGTACAGCCCCTCCAAGTAGCACCCCAAACACGCTCGCTCACATCCTGCGCCCCTGGGCCGGGTGCTCTATCAGATCGTGCGGCCCTGGGCCGGGTGCTCTATCAGATCGTGCGGCCCTGGGCCGGGTGCTCGCTCACATCCTGCGGCCATGGGGCCGGATGCTCTCTCAGATCGTGTGGGTGCGGGGCCCAATGTTCTCTCAGATCGTGTTATGGCTGTTCGCTATCTACAGCACCGCCACGTCCGAGTGCAGATGACGTGCATGCATAGGTGCCCTATGAAAACATCCGCTTTGGACCAGTGGGATGTGAGAGAAGATCCGCTTTGAACCGGCAGGATGTGCGAGAGGATCCGGCCAAAAACGGGCAGGATGTGCGAGAGCATCCGGCCAAAACCGGGCCGGATGTGCGAGAGGATCCGGCCGAAAACGGGCAGGATGTGAGAGAACATCCGCTGAAAACGGGCAGGATGTGAGAGAGCGTCCGCCGAAAACGGGCAGGATGTGAGAGAACATCGCTGGGGAAGCGAGAAGGCACCACGCCGGAACTCGGGTGGGTTCCGGCGTCGTGCCTTCTTTGTTGAAGCGGTCGCGGAGGTTAGCCGCCGATGATTGGTGATCCGATGAACGGGTCCACGGCCAGCGCGATGAAGAGCAGCGTCAGGTAGCTGATGGAGCCGTGGAAGACCTTCATGGCGCCCTTGTTGGAGACGTCGCCGCCCTGTGCGCGCTTGTAGAGGGCGTGGCTTTCGTACAGGAACCAGGCGCCAGCAGCGACAGCGGCAACTGTATAGACCCAGCCGGCGCCGCCAACGGGAATCATGAGCAGGGAGCAGGCAACCATGGCCCAGGCGTACAAGACCACCTGCACGGATACAACCTTGGCGCCGGCGATCGCGCCGAGCATGGGCACCTTGGCGTTGCGGTAATCCTCGCCGTAGCGCATGGACAGCGGCCAGTAGTGCGGCGGCGTCCAGAGGAAAATGACCATGAACAGCACAATGGCAGGCCATTCAACGGTGTTGGTGACCGCGGCCCAGGCGATAAGTACCGGGAAGCAGCCGGCAGCCCCGCCCCAAACGATGTTCTGTGCGGTGCGGCGCTTGAGGATCATGGTGTAGATGACCACGTAGAAAACGATGGCACCCAACCCAAGCCATGCGGACAACGGATTCGCACCGAACCACAGGATTGCGATCGACGCGGCGCCGAGAATCCAGGCGAATACCAAAGCCTCCCGCGGGGAGACTTCGCCGGTTACGAGCGGGCGCTTCTCGGTGCGGTGCATCAGTTTGTCGATGTCGCGGTCGATGTAGCAGTTGAACACGCCGGCGCTGCCCGCCGCGAAAGCGCCGCCAACCAGAGTGGCCAGAATCAGCCCGATGGACGGGAAGCCGCGCTGGGCGAAAATCATGGTGGGGAGCGTGCTGACCAGGAGCAGCTCGATGACACGCGGCTTGGTGAGAGCCAGATACGCCTTTAACTTACGGGAGATTCCGATGCTTCCCCGGGCCGGGGACGCGTTGAGGGGCGTATCAGTTGTGCTCACGGCGGCAGTCACTCTGTTCTATGCTCTGGGGTTCTCGCAGCGGTCGCAGTCCGGGTTTCCGAGGAGGAACCGCAGGCGCATGAACCGCTGGTGGCCTCCAGATATCATACCGTGGCTGGAAGTGCGTCCATGTCCGCAAAATACGCCAATGTTTCGGAAAGTTCACTCTGCGGGGGCGCCATCGTGATTCATATAAGGGAAATTCTGTCCAGTTAGTGGGATTCCCTGAGTCTCAGGACACGTTTGGGGCTAAGCTGTTGAGCAGATCAGCACACGTTGACAATCCGGGAAACCGTATTCTCGGAGGAGCCGTGCGTCTGGATGAAGGATCAACGTTTCAATGGTGAACGGCTGGTAGACACATTGCAGCGGGCGCCATCCTGTGCTTCCTGCGTGCCGTGTCCTTACACCTGCCGTCAGCACAGAGAGGGGCTCGGTTTTCGTGCCACATTTGGAAGAGCAAGAACTGTCATGGACCGATCTGGACAAGAAGGCTGTTGACACCGTTCGCGTGTTGGCCGCTGATGCCGTGGAGAAGGTCGGAAATGGCCACCCTGGCACGGCTATGAGCTTGGCTCCGGCAGCATACTTGCTGTTCCAGAAGCTGATGCGCCATGACCCGAAGAACCCTGACTGGATTGGGCGTGACCGGTTCGTCCTGTCCCCCGGCCACACGTCACTGACGCTTTACATCCAGCTGTTCCTCTCCGGATACGGCCTGGAGCTGAAGGACCTCGAGGCACTGCGTACCTGGGGTTCGCTGACTCCGGGACACCCCGAGTACAAGCACACCGCGGGTGTGGAAATCACTACTGGCCCGTTGGGCCAGGGCCTGGCTTCGGCTGTTGGCTTCGCTTACTCCCAGCGCCGCCAGCGTGGCCTGTTCGACGCCGATGCTCCCGCTGGCGAGTCGCCGTTCGACCACACGATCTGGGTTATCGCTTCCGACGGCGACCTGCAGGAGGGCGTGACCTCAGAGGCGTCCTCGCTTGCCGGCCACCAGGAACTGGGCAACCTTGTAGTGATCTACGACGAGAACCACATTTCCATTGAAGACGACACCGACATCGCGTTCACTGAAGATGTCCTGAAGCGCTATGAAGCATACGGCTGGCACACCCAGCGTGTGGACTGGACCAGGACCGGGGAGTACGTCGAGGACGTCCAGGAACTCTACTCGGCACTGTTGGCTGCGAAGGCTGAGACGAACAAACCGTCCATCATTTCGCTGCGGACCATCATTGGCTACCCGGCCCCGAAGAAGCAGAACACCGGCAAGATCCACGGCTCTGCCTTGGGCGCCGAGGAAGTCGCAGCACTGAAGACCGTGCTCGGTTTCGACCCCGCGAAGTCCTTCGATGTTGACGAAGAAGTCCTGGCCCACGCCCGCAAGGTCCTGGACCGCGGCGCCGAGTCCCGCGCCGCATGGCAGTCCTCGTTCGAGGCATGGCAGTCCGCCAACCCGGACGCCGCTGCCCTGCTTGAGCGCGTCGAAGCCAAGAAGCTTCCCGTCGGCATCGACGCTGCACTGCCGGTCTTCGAGGCCGGCAAGGACGTCTCCACCCGTGCGGCCTCGGGCAAGGTCCTGAACGCGATCGGACCTGTCCTGCCGGAGTTGTGGGGTGGCTCGGCCGACCTCGCGGAGTCCAACAACACCACGATCGAAGGCTCGCCGTCGTTCATTCCGACCTCGCGTTCCACCGAAGCCTGGAAGGGCAACCCCTACGGCCGGGTGCTGCACTTCGGTATCCGTGAGCACGCGGCTGCCTCGATCGTGAACGGTATCTCCCTGCATGGACGTACCCGCGCGTTCTCCGGCACGTTCCTGATCTTCTCGGATTACCAGCGCCCGGCCATCCGCCTCGGTGCGCTGATGGGCGTCCCGTCCCTGTACGTCTGGACGCACGACTCCATCGGCCTGGGCGAAGACGGTCCCACCCACCAGCCCGTGGAGCAGCTCGCTTCCCTGCGCGCCATCCCGGGCCTGGACGTTGTCCGGCCCGGTGATGCGAACGAGGTCTCCGCAGCATGGAAGGCCATGCTGGAGAACCACGAGAACCCCGCAGGCATTGTCCTGACCCGACAGAACATCCCCACCTACGCCCGCGGCGAAGGCACTGCAGAAGGCGACACCTTTGGTTCCACCGCTGGTGTGGCAAAGGGCGGTTACGTCTTGGCCGAGGCTTCCAAGGACGGCGAAACCGTTGACGCCCAGGTCATCCTGATCGGCACCGGCTCCGAAGTCCAGCTCGCCGTTGCAGCCCGCGAAGCACTCCAGGCTGAAGGCATCGCCACCCGCGTTGTCTCCATGCCGTGCGTGGAATGGTTCAACAAGCAGGACGAGGCTTACCGCGAGTCCGTGCTCCCGGCCGATGTGAAGGCCCGTGTTTCCGTTGAAGCCGGCCTCGCACTGGGCTGGAAGGAATTCGTCGGTGACGCCGGCCGTTCGGTCTCCCTGGAGCACTTCGGCGCCTCGGCAGACTACAAGCGGTTGTTCCAGGAATTCGGCATCACTGCCGAAGCCGTTGCCGCCGCCGCAAAAGACTCCCTCGCAGGCCTGAGCGCCTGATACCTCTATCAAGGAGAAAACAATGACCAGCACCCCCACGCAGCAACTCTCCGACGCCGGCGTTTCCATCTGGCTCGATGACCTTTCCCGCAACCGCCTCGAAACGGGTACGTTGCAGAAGCTCATCGACGAAAAGAACGTCGTCGGTGTAACCACCAACCCGTCCATCTTCCACGCCGCCATCACCACGGGCACGGACTATGACGCCACGATCGCCGCGCAGGCCGCGGCCGGTGCAAGCGTCGAAGAAACCATCTTCGAGATCACCACCACGGACGTCGCAGACGCCTGCGATCTGTTCGCACCGATCGCTGCCGCCACCAACGGCGTGGACGGTCGCGTGTCCATCGAAGTGGATCCCCGCCTGGCCTGGGACACCCAAGCCACCATTGCCGAAGCCAAGCACCTGTACGGCAAGGTCAACAAGGCCAACGTCCACATCAAGATCCCGGCAACCCTGGAAGGCCTGGAGGCCATCACGGCTACCCTGGCCGAGGGCATCAGCGTCAACGTGACCCTGATCTTCTCCCTGGAGCGCTACCGCGCCGTCATCAACGCCTTCCAGACGGGCCTGGAGCAGGCCAAGGACAACGGCCACGACCTCTCCAAGATCCACTCCGTGGCATCCTTCTTCGTTTCCCGCGTGGACACCGAGATCGACAAGCGCCTGGACGCCATTGGCACCGATGAAGCCAAGGCCCTCAAGGGCAAGGCAGGCGTCGCCAACGCACGCCTCGCCTACCAGGTCTACGAAGAGCTGTTCTCCACCGAACGCTGGGCCTTGCTCGCAGAAGCCGGCGCGCTCCCCCAGCGTCCGCTCTGGGCTTCGACGGGCGTCAAGGATCCGGCCTACCCGGACACCCTCTACGTCACCGAACTCGTCGCCGCCGGCGTGGTCAACACCATGCCGGAAAAGACACTCGATGCAACGTTCGACCACGGCGTAGTCACCGGAGACACCATCACCGGCACTTACGCAGAAGCGAACCAGACCCTCGACGCACTCGAAGCACTCGGCGTCTCCTACAACGACGTCGTAGCCGTCCTTGAGACCGAAGGCCTCGAGAAGTTCGTGGCCAGCTGGAAGGAACTCCTGGCCGACGTTGAAGGCGCCCTCGCAACCGCACGGAAGGCTTCCTAACCAACCATGAGCACAATCAGCTACGACGCCAGCGGTGCCGCGCAGCAGGCCATCGCCCAGAACATCTCCAGCCTGGTAGACGACAAGGTCGCCACACGGATTTTCGCCAAAGACCATACGCTGTGGGGTCCTGAAGCGGAGTCCGAGTCGGCCATCCGCATGGGCTGGGTTGAGGCTGCCGCCGTATCGCAACCTTTGGTGGAGAGCATTCTCGAACTTCGCGATGCTCTCCGCGCCGAGGGCGTCTCCCGTATTGTCCTCTGTGGCATGGGCGGCTCCTCCTTGGCTCCCGAGGTCATTGCCGGCACCGCCGGTGTCGAGCTGACTGTGCTGGACAGCACAGACCCTGAGCAGGTCAACGCTGCTTTGACGGACCGGTTGGCGCAGACCGCGATTGTGGTTTCCTCCAAGTCAGGTTCAACCGTTGAGACTGACTCCCAGCGCAGGGTGTTCGAGAAGGCGTTCAACGACGCCGGTATCGATGCAAAGAGCCGGATCATCATCGTCACGGATCCGGGTTCTCCGCTGGACAAGGCTTCCCGCGAAGCCGGCTACCGTGCAGTCTTCAACGCCGATCCGAACGTCGGCGGCCGGTTCTCTGCGCTCACGGCGTTCGGGCTTGTCCCGTGTGGCCTTGCTGGCGTGGACATCCAGGCTTTCCTGGACGAAGCTGAGGAGGCTGCCGAGATCCTCAATGAGGATTCGGAGGACAACATTGGTCTTGCTCTGGGCATTGCCCTGGGTGGTACCAATCCGCTGCGCAACAAGATCGTCATTGCCGAGGATGGTTCCGGCATCGTCGGCTTCGCCGACTGGGCCGAGCAGCTCATCGCTGAATCCACGGGCAAGCTGGGCACGGGTGTGTTGCCTGTTGTTGCAGGACCTGATTCCCCCGAGGCCCTCAACGGGGCCGAGGATGTCCTGGTGGTCCGGCTGGTCAGTGCGGACGCCGACGTCGAACTTCGTGAAAACGAAGTAGCCATCGCAGGTGGTCTCGCTTCCCAGATGTTCCTCTGGGAATTCGCCACCGCCGTAGCTGGACGCCTCCTGGGCATTAACCCGTTTGACCAGCCCGACGTCGAGGCTGCCAAGGTGGCCGCGCGCGGCCTTCTGGATGCCCGCCCTGAGCCCACGCCCGCGGCTTTCACGGACGGCGTCATAGAGGTTCGCGGGGGCGACTGGCTCGGTAGTGCGTCCACGACATCTGAAGCCGTGCAGGCCCTTCTGGAGCAGCTCGGCACGGATGGCTACCTCAGTGTCCAGGCCTACCTGGACCGCATCTCCCACGCACCCCTTGAAGGCATCCGCGACGAATTCGCCGCAGTCTCCCGCCGTCCGGTGACGTTCGGATGGGGCCCGCGGTTCCTGCATTCCACGGGACAATTCCACAAGGGAGGTCCGGCTATTGGTGTGTTCCTCCAGATCACCGCAGCGTCGTCCCTGGATCTGGAAATCCCGGACCGCCCCTTCACATTCGGGGAGCTCATTGCTGCACAGGCCTCCGGGGATGCCCAGGTCCTGGAAGGCCATGGCCGTCCTGTGTTGCGCTTGCACCTCACCGAGCGTGCTGCCGGCGTAGCCCAACTCCAGGAAGTCGTCGCTGCTCTGGCCGGCCAGGCCAGCGCACTCGAAAGCTAAGGCACAAAACCAAACATGCCAGAAACTGAAAACGGCAGGAAGAACGCCGGCCTGCGGAACCCCTTGCGGGATCCGCGGGACCGGCGCCTGAACCGCATCGCCGGGCCGTCGTCGTTGGTGTTCTTCGGAGTCACCGGGGACCTCGCCCGTAAGAAACTCATGCCAGCGGTCTATGACCTCGCGAACCGCGGCCTGCTTCCGCCCAGCTTTGCCTTGGTTGGATTCGGACGCCGTGAGTGGGATAACGCCGACTTCGCCGCAGAGGTGAAGGAGAACGTCAAGGCCCATGCACGGACCAAGTTTGACGAAGCTGTCTGGGAACAGTTGGCTTCGGGCATCCGCTTCGTTCAGGGCGAATTCGACGACGACGACGCCTTTGAGCGCCTCGGCGACGTGTTGGAGGAACTGGATGAAACCCGCGGCACGCGTGGCAACCACGGCTTCTACCTCTCCATCCCGCCCAAGGCGTTCGAGCAGGTCTGTCGCCAGCTGTCCAAGCATGGCCTGGCCCAAGCGAAGCCCGGGCAATGGCGGCGTGTAGTTATCGAAAAGCCGTTCGGCCACGACCTCGAGTCTGCCCGTCAGCTGAACGACATCGTGGAGTCTGTGTTCCCGCAGGATGCGGTGTTCCGGATCGACCATTACCTCGGCAAGGAGACGGTCCAGAACATCCTGGCGCTGCGCTTCGCGAACCAGCTGTTCGAGCCCCTCTGGAACGCCAACTACGTTGACCACGTCCAGATCACCATGGCCGAGGATATCGGCACGGGTGGCCGTGCAGGCTATTACGACGGCGTGGGTGCTGCCCGCGACGTCATCCAGAACCACTTGCTGCAACTGCTGGCGCTTACGGCAATGGAGGAGCCCATTTCCTTCAACGCCGATGACCTGCGGGCCGAGAAGGAAAAGGTCCTGGCCGCCGTCAAGCTGCCGGATGACCTCTCCACCCACTCCGCCCGCGGACAGTTCACCGGCGGCTGGCAGGGTGGCGAGGAAGTCCTTGGCTACCTGGACGAGGACGGCATCCCTGCTGATTCCAAAACCGAAACCTACGCTGCGATCCGTGTGGATATCAACACCCGCCGCTGGGCCGGGGTGCCGTTCTATCTGCGTGCCGGGAAGCGACTGGGCCGCCGCGTGACCGAAATTGCGGTTGTCTTCAAGCGTGCGCCCAACCTGCTGTTCCGCGATCACAACGATGACGACTTCGGCCAGAACGCCGTGGTGATCCGTGTCCAGCCTGATGAGGGCGCCACGATCCGTTTCGGTTCCAAAGTCCCGGGCACGCAAATGGAGGTCCGCGACGTCACGATGGACTTCGGCTATGGCCACTCGTTTACCGAGTCCAGCCCCGAAGCCTACGAACGGCTCATCCTGGACGTACTCCTGGGCGAACCGCCGCTGTTCCCGCGCCATCAGGAAGTTGAGCTGTCCTGGAAGATCCTGGACCCGTTCGAAGAGTACTGGGCGGGCTTGGACGAACAACCGCAACCTTATGCACCGGGCAGCTGGGGGCCGGCCTCGGCCGATGAGCTCCTGGCCCGCGACGGACGAACCTGGAGAAGGCCATGATCGTAGATCTTCCCGACACAACCACCTCCAAGATCTCCAAAAAGATCATGTCCCTGCGGGAACAGGGCGGCGTGATCGCCCTGGGCCGGGTCCTGACCTTGGTGGTCGTCACGAAGTCCGGACAGGAAGAAGACGCCATCGAGGCAGCCAACGAGGCCAGCCGCGAACACCCCTGCCGCATCATCGTGCTTGCCGATGCCGGGGCAGAAGCACCGGACCGCCTCGACGCGCAGATCCGCGTTGGCGGCGACGCCGGTGCTTCCGAAGTCATCGTTCTCCGGGGATTCGGCCACATGGCCCACGAAAGCGAGTCCCTGGTATCAGGCCTCCTGCTTCCGGACGCACCGATTGTGGCGTGGTGGCCGCACGGCGCACCGGAAAGTGCCTGCGAGACGTCCATCGGTCGTATTGCACACCGTCGCATCACGGACTCCGCGAACGAGCCCGACCCCGCCCAGGCGCTGGAGAACATTCGTCGGACCTACAAGGCAGGCGACACCGATCTCGCATGGACCCGCCTGACGAACTGGCGCATGCAGCTTGCCGCCGTGTTCGACCAAGTGGACGGCGATCCTGTCTCGGCCGTTGCGGTGGAAGGTGCTTCGGACTCTCCGAGTACCCTGCTACTGGCAGCCTGGTTGAGCCTTGCCCTGCAGGCGCCTGTAACGATCGTTGCCGATCCGGCCGGTACGGGAATCCGCCGCGTCCGCATGACGCGTGCCAGCGGTGACGTCCAGCTTTTCCGCCCGGGATTGTCCGTGGCAGAGCTAACGCAGCCGGGTCAGCCCGCGCAGCGCATCACCCTCCCCCGACGCAGCCTGAAGGATTGCCTCGCCGAAGAACTCCGCCGGCTGGACCCCGACGAAGTCTTCGGAGAAGTGATTACGATGGGACTGCCATTAACCAGTCAGAGGAGAGTCCAGACCAGTGCACGCTGAGCCCAGAGTAAGCATCCACCCCGATTCCAAGGTGCTCATGGCGGCCATTGCGGCCCGCCTTATCACCAAGCTTGTGGATGTCCAGGACAAGCACGGTGAGGCCACGGTGGTCCTGACAGGAGGAACTGTCGGGATCGGCACCCTGAAAGCGGTGGCGGATTCGGCCGCGGCACCAGCTGTCGACTGGTCAAAGGTGAACTTCTGGTGGGGTGATGAGCGCTTTGTCGCAGCAGACAGCGATGACCGCAATACCCGCCAGGCACATCAGGCCCTGCTCGCTCACCTGCCGGTTGACCCTGCCCGGGTCCACGAGCCCGGTTCCTCGGACGAGTTCGTTTCAGCTGACGACGCTGCGGCTGACTATGCCGACAGGCTGAAGGCAGCAGCTGAGGCAGAGCACGCAGCTGACATGTCCGATACCCGCCCGGAGGAGCCCGGTGTCCTTCCTCGGTTCGACGTACTCCTGCTCGGTGTAGGTCCGGACGCCCATGTCGCGTCCCTCTTCCCGGAACAGGCTGCCATCAGGGAGAAGAACCGGACAGTGGTGGGCGTTGAAAACTCACCCAAGCCGCCGCCGTCGCGCATTTCCCTGACCTTGCCCGCCATCAACACGGCGCAGGAAATCTGGATGGTCGTAGCGGGTGAAGACAAGGCCGGTGCTGTGGGCCTTGCCTTGGCAGGTGCCAATCCTGTTCAGGTCCCCGCAGCGGGCCCCGTGGGGCGCTCCAGGACCCTGTGGCTCATTGACGAGAACGCTGCGTCACGTGTCCCCCAGCAGTTGGTCCGGAAGGACCCCGCGGGCGCGTAACCGCTCCAACGCTCCAGCCAGGACGATTTCGGCGTCCTGGCTGGAGCGTCGTTCTTTAACGTAATCCAGGTGGGACTTGAAGAGGTCGTCGTCCGGCCGGGCTTCCGTAACCTGGCCCGGGTCTCTGGATGCCACAAGGCCGCATTTGGGGCAGTCCCAAGTCTTAGGTATTTGTTCGTCCGGCAGCTTAAGAAAAACAAGCCGCGTCTCGTGTCCCTTGGCGCACCAATATGGGACACGAATACGCGGCAGTTGTTCTCCATCGCCGTGGTCGCTTTGATGTCGAGGGGCAGATCCCAGTGCCACACCAACACGGGTGCCCCGGTAACCAGGCGTGCCATGAACCATTTTCGAACCCCTAGCGACTCGGTGGTTGGCCGTCACGGCCCGTAGGCCTTACGGCCAACAGGGCCAGTCTAATGCGAGGGGTACGACGGCGGCACTGGTGTTTGGTGCCGAATGATCCGGAAGTGACGGGAAGGCTCCCTTGCAGGAGCCTTCCCACACGAACTTTTAAGAATCGCCACCCGAAGTGAAGCGCATGATCAGGCCAAGGCCGATGATGACGACTCCCCAGGTAACGCCAAGAATGATGGTGAAGCGGTTCAGGTTCCGCTCAGCGACACCGGAGGAGCTCAATCCGGAGCTCATGCCCCCACCGAACATGTCGGACAAACCGCCTCCACGTCCCTTGTGGAGAAGAATGAGCAGCGTCAGCAGAAGGCTGGTTACGCCCAGCAGGATCTGCAGAATGACATGAAGAACGTCCACGACGGCCTTTCGAAGAAGCGGAAATCGGGAGCCGGACTAGTCCGTGACGAGGTGGCTCTCGAACCTGACAATGTTAGCAAACTCAGCTGGGTCCAAACTGGCGCCACCCACAAGCAGGCCGTCAACATCGTTTTCCGCCATGATGGCGGCAGCGTTGTTGGCCTTGACGGAGCCTCCGTACAGAAGGCGCGTCTTCTCAGCTACGCCCTCGTCGAAGAGCTTGGCAAGTTCGGCGCGGATAGCTGCACACATTTCCTGTGCGTCGTCCGGACCTGCAACTTCACCTGTTCCGATAGCCCACACAGGCTCATAGGCGACCACAAGCTCAGCGGCCTGTTCCGGAGTGAGGCCTTCGACACCGGCGCGCAGCTGCGCCAGCGTGTGCTCCACGTGCGTTCCGGCCTGACGGATTTCGAGGCCTTCACCGACACAAAGGACCGGTGTGACACCGTGGCGGAACGCGGCTTTGACCTTTGCGTTCAGGACGTCGTCGGACTCGTTGTGGATGGTCCGGCGTTCACTGTGCCCTACCAGTACGTAGGTGCAGCCCAGCTTGCTGAGGAACTGTCCGGAGATGTCACCGGTATAGGCTCCGGAGTCGAACTGGGACAGATCCTGTCCGCCGTAAACAACGTCAAGTTCGTCGCCCTGCACAAGCGTCTGCACGCCGCGGAGATCAGTGAACGGAGGGAAGACGGCAACCTCTACACGGTTGTAATCATGCTTGGCGTCAGAGAGGGTCCAGGCGAGCTTCTGTAGCAAGGTGATGCCCTGGACATGGTCCATGTTCATCTTCCAGTTGCCTGCGATGAAGGGCTTTCGGACAAAGTTGCCGTTGGCAGAGGTAGTCACATGAACTCCAAGAATGCGTTGATAAATGGAAACAGCCGGCAGGACGCGTGGGCGTCCTGCCGGCCGGATTGCTGTTTAGCGGTCCAGGACGCTGAGGCCTGGAAGTTCCTTGCCTTCAAGGTATTCCAGGCTTGCCCCGCCACCGGTAGAGATGTGGCCAAACTGGGAATCCTCGAAGCCGAGGGTCCTTACTGCTGCGGCGGAGTCGCCGCCACCGACCACTGTGAAGGCCACAGTGTCGGTGAGTGCCTGCGCGATAGCCCGCGTGCCGCTGGAGAATGCTTCGAATTCGAAGACGCCCATGGGGCCGTTCCAGAAGACGGTCTTGGCTCCTTCAATCTGCGCTGCAAATGCAGACGCGGATTCGGGCCCAATGTCCAGCCCGATGCCGGTGGCCCCAAAGGAGCTTTCCTCAATGGCATCCGCCCGGACGACTTCATGCTCGGCATCCGCCGCGAAACGGCTTGCAACCACAACGTCCGTGGGAATCACGAACGAAGTACCGGCATCAGCCGCGCGCTTGAGGTAGTCCTGGACCACCGGAATCTGGTCTTCTTCCAGGAGGCTGCCGGCAACCTTGTGGCCTTCGGCGGCCAGGAAGGTGAACAGCATGCCGCCACCAACCAGGATGGTATCTGCCTTGCCAAGAAGGTTGTCGATGACTGCCAGCTTGTCCGAGACTTTGGAACCGCCCAGGACAACGACGTAAGGCCTCTGGGTGTCCGCGGTGAGCTTCCGGAGAACTTCCACCTCGGTGTGCACGAGGTCGCCGAGGTAAGACGGCAGCCGCGTTGCGACGTCGTAAACGCTGGCGTGCTTGCGGTGGACTGCGCCGAAGGCGTCATCCACGAACGCGCCGTTGTCGCCCGTCAGGGCAACCAGCTCGTCAGCGAATGCGCCGCGCTCGGCGTCGTCCTTGCTGGTCTCGCGGGCGTCAAAGCGGACGTTTTCCAAGATGAGTACTTCGCCGTCCTGCAGTGCGGCTGCCAACTCCTTGGCGGAGTCGCCCACTGTGTCGGCAGCCAATTGGACGTTGAAGTCCGCAAGTTCCGCGAGGCGGGCTGCTGCGGGCTTCAAAGAGTACTTTTCCTCAGGGGCCCCTTTGGGGCGGCCGAGGTGGGCGGTTACGAGCACACGGGCACCGGCGTCCGAGAGCTTCTTAAGGACCGGGAGGGAGGCCTTGATGCGGCCGTCGTCGGTCACTGTAGAGCCGTCGAGCGGCACATTAAGGTCACTTCTGACCAGAATGTACCGCCCGCGGACACCTTCAGCGATGAGTTCGTTGAGGGTGTGAGATGTCATGTGTCTACCCTAGCCCAGCTTGGATGCGACGAGCTCCGTGAGGTCGACGAGGCGGTTGGAGTAGCCCCACTCGTTGTCATACCAGGAAACAACCTTGACCTGGTTGCCGATGACCTTGGTCAGGCCGGAGTCGAAGATCGAGGAAGCGGGGTCGCCGACGATGTCCGAGGAGACGATAGGGGCATCCGTGTAGCTCAGGATCCCGGCGAACTGATCGGACTCAGCAGCGGCCTTGACCGCGGCATTAACTTCCTGAACCGTAACTTCGCGGGAAACAGTGACCGTGAGGTCCGTGGCGGAACCGGTGGGGACCGGGACGCGGATCGCATAGCCATCCAGCTTGCCCTTGAGCTCCGGCAGGACCAGGCCGATGGCCTTTGCGGCACCGGTGGAGGTAGGAACCATGTTGATGGCGGCAGCGCGCGCACGGCGGAGGTCTCCGTGGGGGCCGTCCTGCAGGTTCTGGTCGGCCGTGTAGGCGTGGACCGTGGTCATCAGGCCACGCTCGATGCCGAAGGCGTCGTTGACTACCTTGGCCAGCGGCCCAAGGCAGTTGGTGGTGCAGGATGCGTTGGAAATGATGTGGTGTGCCGCAGGATCGTAGAGCTCGTGGTTCACGCCCATGACGATGGTGATGTCTTCATCGCTGGCAGGTGCCGAGATGAGCACCTTCTTGGCGCCGGCGTCGATGTGCTTCTGCGCAGCTGCTGCCTTGGTGAAGAACCCGGTGGATTCGATGACGATGTCAACACCGAGCTCGCCCCAGGGAAGGTTCGCGGGATCGCGTTCAGCAAGAACCGTGATGGACTCGCCATTAACAACGAGGTTGCCCTCTTTGACTTCCACGGACTGGGTCAGACGGCCACCGACGGAGTCGTACTTCAGGAGGTGGGCGAGGGTCTCGGGGCTGGTGAGGTCGTTGACTGCGACGATCTCAAGGTCTGCGCCCTGGGCCAGTGCTGCGCGGAAGTAGTTACGGCCGATGCGGCCGAAGCCGTTGATACCAATACGGGTGGTCACTATGTGTCAATCTCCTTGGTGCTCTTGCAAGCACGCCTAGTGAGTCGGATCAATATTTCCAACTAACAGACCCCGCACGTCATTGGGCAGAGGTGATTATCAGATCGGAGGGCGACCAGCCACGTTGCTGAAGGCTAACCGCCTTCCGTGACCCATCTTACGTTTAACTAAGCCTGCCCCCGCAACTGCGGGGGCAGGCTTTCCAGTATTTGGTCCCATTTCACCGTTAATGTGACTTTTGTTACATCAGCGTGAACCGGGCCTCACCAGCTACAGAACGATGAGGCCCGTAGCGTTGGCGCGGGCTGCTTCGAAGCGCTTGGCGACGTCTGCCCAGTTCGCGATGTTCCAGAATGCCTTGACGTAGTCAGCCTTGACGTTGACGTAGTCCAGGTAGAACGCGTGCTCCCACATGTCCAGCATGAGCAGCGGGGTGGTGCCAACGGCGACGTTGCCCTGCTGATCGTAGAGCTGCTCGATGACGAGGTTGCCACCGATGGGCTCGTACGCCAGGAAGGCCCAACCGGAACCCTGCAGGCCCAGTGCGGCAGCGGTGAACTGGGCACGGAAAGCGTCAAACGAACCGAAAGCGTCCTCGATGGCTGCTGCGAGTTCGCCTTCAGGCTTGTCGCCGCCGTCCGGGGAGATGTTGTTCCAGAACACGGAGTGGTTGATGTGGCCGCCGGTGTGGAACGCGAGGTCCTTGGAGAGGCGGTTGATGTTGGCGAAGTCGCCCGATTCGCGGGCTTCAGCGAGCTGCTTGAGGGCGTTGTTGGCACCTGCAACGTAGGCGGCGTGGTGCTTGCTGTGGTGCAGCTCCATGATCTTCGCCGAAATGTGCGGCTCTAGAGCTGCGTAGTCGTAGCCGAGCTCGGGCAGAACGTACTCTGTCACGAAATCCTCCAATGTAATGGACCGAAGTCCGGTTTGGTAACTCTCGTTGTGTTCATCCGGCCGGCCGGCAGGCCAGCCGGAAATCTCTGGGGAAGAAGCCTGCTCCTGCCACCAACGGGAACAAACCCGCCGCGCCCTCGCAGTATTTCCTCCACACGATCTCGATTCTATGGGCGGGAACTATTCGTCCATCATTTCCGGAGTCACATTTGCTTCCGTACCCGGAATTCCGAGATCAAGCGCGCGTTTGTCAGCCATCGCGAGCAAGCGACGGATCCGGCCTGCAATGGCGTCCTTGGTCATGGGCGGATCGGCAAGGCGGCCCAGTTCGTCCAGGCTGGCCTGCTTGTGGGCGACCCGGAGTTCGCCTGCGTACTTCAGGTGGTCCGGAACATCATCGCCCAGGATTTCAAGTGCCCGGTCAACCCTGGCGCCGGCCGCTACGGCGGCCTGCGCCGAGCGGCGCAGATTGGCGTCATCAAAGTTGGCCAGCCTGTTGGCAGTAGCCCGGACTTCCTTGCGCATGCGCCGCTCCTCCCAGACCATCAGGGCGTCATGTGCGCCCATCCGGGTGAGGAGCGCGGCAATAGTGTCACCGTCGCGGATGACCACGCGGTCTACGCCGCGGACTTCCCGGGCCTTGGCCTGTATGCCCAGACGGCGGGCGGCACCCACCAGTGCCAGCGCGGACTCCGGTCCGGGGCAGGTTACTTCCAGGGACGACGAACGACCCGGTTCGGTGAGGGAGCCATGGGCAAGGAAAGCTCCGCGCCAGACGGCTTCCGCATCGGCCGCGGACCCATTGACAACTACGGAAGGCAGGCCGCGCACCGGGCGGCCGCGACCGTCCAGCAGACCTGTCTGGCGGGCAAGGGCTTCGCCGTCGCGGACAACCCTGACCACGTAGCGGCTCCCCCGGCGCAGGCCGCCACCTGAGACCACGATGATCTCGCTCTGGTGCCCGTAAACCTCTGCTATCGCGGCACGCAGCCGCCGCGCGGTGGAAGCCAGGTCCACCTCAGCCTCGATAACGATTCGTCCCGAGATAATATGCAAGCCCCCTGCAAAGCGGAGCATCGCCGAAACCTCAGCTTTACGGACTGAAGATTTCTTGATGTCCAGCCGGGACAGTTCGTCCTTGACCGACGCGGTAAGTGCCATCGCGTGTGTATTCCTAACTGTTCCCGAAAATATCGTGGTACGCCGCTGCCAGGAGCAGTGGGTCATGGACAGGGCGGCGCCTCGAAGCCCCTACTCTACCCAACACCACCTCCGCACCGATCATCCCCGCTGCTTTCTCAAAGGCCTTCAGGTCCTGGATCGCGGAGGGATCGGCGAGTACGACGTCGACGCTGAACTCCGGCGCATAGCGTCGCAGGACATCCAGGTGGTCGGCCGCCGTCATGCCGGACGTTTCCTTGGTTTCGACGTCAAGATTCATGGTGAGGCAGCGCTTGGCAGCGGTATCCCCCAAGGCCTGCCGAAGCTCGGGGAGCAGCAAATGAGGCAATACCGAGGTGTACCAGGACCCTGGTCCGAGGATGACCCAATCGGCGAGCTCGATCGCGGTGAGGGCCTCGGTGCAGGCCCGGGCGTCCTCGGGCAGCAGCCGCACTTCGTCCAGTTTTCCCGCAACGGCGCACTTTGCCTGGCCGCTGACGGTCTGCAGTTCATATCCACCGCCGGGCAGTTCCACCCGGGCTTGGCCCTCAATGGTCAGGGGAACACTGGACATGGGCAGCACCTGGCCCCGCGCGCCCAGCAGCGCCCCGGCCCATTTGAGGCCGGCCACGGTATCCCCCAGCAGCTCCCAGAGCGTGACAATGAGCAGGTTGCCCATGGCGTGGTGGTCCAACGAACCGCCCTTGGCGGTTCCGGCAGTGAAGCGGTGCTGCATGACGTCCCGCCATGTCCGCCCCCAGTCGGTGTCGTCGCATAGCGCGCTCAGTGCCATGCGCAGGTCGCCGGGCGGGAGGACGCCGTACTCGTCCCTAAGACGCCCGGAGGAGCCGCCGTCGTCAGCTACCGTGACGATCGCCGTCAGTTCCGACGTCAACAAACGAAGTGCGGAGAGCGACGCGGCCAGTCCGTGTCCGCCGCCGAGGGCCACGACCGAAGGACTTTTGTTTTGCTGGCTGCCCGGAACGCCCTTTGGCGGGATGAGGGGCAACGGACCTGTGAGGACTCCCATTACTCACGCCCCAGGTCGCGGTGGGTGGTTGTCACGGTAACGCGCGGATATTGCGCGAGGCGTTTGGAGAGCTCGACGGCGACTGCCACCGAACGGTGCTTGCCACCGGTGCATCCCACGGCCAGGGTGGCGTAGTGCTTGTTCTCCTGGCGGTAACCGTCCAGGACCGGCTCCAGGGCCTTGACGTAACGGTCGACAAAATCCTGCACCCCATCAGCAGAGAGCACGTAGTCGCTGACGTCCTCATCCAGTCCTGTATGGGGACGTAGCTGCGGCACCCAGTGCGGGTTGGGAATGAAACGGGCGTCGGCCACGAAGTTGGCGTCAACAGGCAAGCCGTACTTGAACCCGAAACTCATGACATTCAGCCGGAGCGTCACAGGTCCGGTATCGCTGAACAATTCAGTGATGGCTGTTGCAAGGCCGTGCACGTTGAACTCACTGGTGTCCAGGACAACGTCGGCATGCTCCCGCAGTTCGCGCAGGACTTCACGCTCTATGCCGATTCCGTCAAGGATCCGTCCCCCGCCCTGCAGCGGATGCGGCCGCCGGCCCTGTTCGAACCGCCGGACCAGGACTTCGTCGCTGGCATCGAGGAACAACACCCGGAACGTGATGCCGGTGGCGCTCAAGGCCCCCAGAGCGGTCTGGATGTCGGTAAAGAGGTCCTTGCTTCGGACATCCACCACTACGGCCAGCTTCGGGATGGATTTGGGCGCGTGCGAGACAATTTCCGCCAGGGTGCCAAGCATCTGGGGAGGAAGGTTGTCCACAACGTACCAGCCGTGGTCCTCCAAGGCGTCCGAAGCGGTACTGCGGCCCGCCCCCGACATGCCGGTAACCACCAGCAGTTCCGCCTCCGCCGGCTTGACGGGCGTTAGTCCGTCCTGCTCCGCGCCGGCTCCTGCCGTTGCCTCATCCATCAGTGGTCCCCGTTTCCTCGACAAGTGGTTGTTACGGCCTGACCGGTGGCATCGCAGTTGCGGCCACCGGTCAAGTTCTTACCCTAGCTAAGATTCGAGGATTTCGCCGGTGGTCATGTTCACGGCAGGAGCGGTTTCACCTGCGTCTTCGCTGGAACCCAGATGCTGCACGACTGCAGCAGCTAACGCCGGACCGATGCCCTTGGCGGAGGTCAGTTCCTCCACACTGGCCGCCCTGATCTTCTTGAGGGACCCAAAATGTGCCACCAAGGCCTTGCGTTTGGCTTCTCCCAGGCCCGGAACGCCGTCCAGGGCAGACACTGTCATGGCCTTGCCGCGCTTTTGCCGGTGGTACGTAATGGCGAAGCGGTGGGCTTCATCGCGGATGCGCTGGAGCAGGTACAGGCCCTGCGAAGTCCGCGGAAGGATCACCGGGAAGTCGCTGTCGGGGAGCCAGACCTCTTCAAGGCGCTTTGCCAGGCCCACCACGTAGACGTCGTCGATGCCCAACCCGGCCAATGCGCGGGCTGCAGCGTTGACCTGCGGCTGCCCGCCGTCCACCACCACCAGGTTGGGCGGGTACGCGAACTTGGCTTTGGGGGCCGGCATGGTGGGGTCCGACGGCGGCGCTTCAGTTCCAGGGGCAGCCGCGGCGGTGCCCGCACGGGTTGGGTTGATGATTTCACCGGAGACGGGAACCTGGGCGGCCTTGTCGGTGAGGTAGTGGCGGAAACGGCGCGTCAAGACATCGTGCATGGCGGCGGTGTCATCGGTTGCCGCCGCTCCCGTGATGGAGAACTTACGGTAATCGGACTTCTTGGGCAGGCCGTCTTCCACGACCACCATGGATGCGACCACGTTGGTTCCTTGGACGTGCGAGATATCGAAGCATTCGATGCGAAGCAGCGGAACCGGAAGCTCAAGGGCCTCCTGAAGCTCCTGAAGGGCCAGCGAACGGACGGTGATGTCCCCGGCGCGGCGCGTCTTGTGCAGCTTCAGCGCCTGCTCGGCGTTCTCGCGGACCGTTGACATGAGCGCAGCCTTGTCACCTCGCTGGGGCACGCGGATATCCACTTTTGCTCCGCGGAGCCCGCCCAGCCATTCACTCAGCTCGGCGTGGTTGCTCGGATTCTCCGGAACGAGTACTTCCCGGGGAATGCGGCCCTGGACCTCGCTGTCTTCCCCGTAAACCTGTTGCAGCAGGTGCTCGATGAGTTCCGGCGTCGTGGCGTCTTCGACTTTCTCCACCACCCAGCCACGCTGTCCACGGACCCGGCCGCCGCGGACGTGGAACACCTGCACGGACGCCTCGAGCTCGTCTTCATGCAGTGCGAAGACGTCGGCGTCCGTATCCTCGGCGAGGACTACGGCGTTGCGTTCGAAGACCTTGCGCAAAGCGATGATGTCGTCCCTGAGCCGTGCGGCGCGCTCATAGTCGAGTTCCGCGACGGCGGCCGCCATATCCTTTTCCAGCCGGTTGATGAAGCGCTTGGCTTCCCCGCCCATGAAGGCGCAGAAGTCCTCCGCAAGTTCACGGTGCTCCTCCGGCGTCACGCGGCCAACACAGGGTGCTGCGCATTTGTCGATGTAGCCAAGAAGGCAAGGGCGCCCACTGGCTTGTGCGCGCTTGAAAACGCCCGCGCTGCAGCTGCGGACCGGGAACACGCGAAGGAGTGTGTCCATGGTTTCCCGGATAGCACCCGCGGTATAGGGGCCAAAATACCTGGTGCCCTTCTTGCGTTCGCCGCGCATGACCTGCACCCTGGGGTACTTCTCCCCCATGGTGACGGCCAGGTAGGGATACGTCTTGTCGTCCCGGAAGACCACGTTGAAACGCGGCTTGAATTCCTTGATCCAGGTGTACTCCAGCTGTAGCGACTCCAACTCGCTACCCACAACCGTCCACTCCACGCTGCTCGCGGCATGGACCATGGCATGCGTCTTGGGTAGAAGCCCGGACGGGTTTGCAAAGTAGGAATTCAGCCTGGAACGGAGGTTCTTGGCCTTCCCCACGTAGATAACCCGGCCGTGGGGGTCGCGGAAACGGTAGACGCCCGGGGTGGTGGGAATTTCACCCGTTTGGGGCCGGTAACTTGCTGGATTTGCCACGATTCCAGTCTAGTGAACAGGATCGGCAGCCTACGCCAGCCCGCTCAGTCCACCGACTTGCTTTGGTTGTAGCTTGAGGACCGTTCCTGTCCGCTGAGGGCAGCTATGGCATCCATGATCTTGTCCGTCACCTGGCGTCGTGCTGGAAGGGAATGGTCCGGGCCCGTCTTGTCGAAGTAGAGCGGCTCGCCAACCTTCATGGTGAAGTGCTGGGGGCGGACGGCGTTCTTGTCCGCTGGCTGCAGTTTCTCCGTGCCTATCAGGCCCACGGGAATTACAGGTGCGCCCGTGGTGAGCGCCAACCAACCGACGCCGGTCCGGCCGCGATAAAGGATGCCGTCACGGGAGCGGGTGCCCTCCGGGTAAATTCCAATGCCCTTGCCGGACTCCAGGATGTCCAGAAGGGTCTTCAGGGCCTGCACGCTGGCAGCCTGTTCACCGCGTTCCACCGGGATGGAACCGACGGCTTCGAAGAAGGACTTCATCACCGCGCCCTTAACGCCTTTGGTGGTGAAATACTCCGCCTTGGCGAAGAACGCTACTGGACGGGGCATGAGCGCCTGGACAATCACGCTGTCCAGGAAAGAGAGATGGTTTGGCGCCACGATGAAGGGGCCTTCTGTTGGCACGTTCTCCAGTCCAATGACCGTGGGCCGGCACGTGGTGGAGATCAGTCCACGCGTTGTCCAGCGGATCGCATCAAAGACTGCCATCGTTTTGTACCTCGCTCAGGGCCGCCGCGCGGACAGCGTCAAGTTCTTCAATTTTGGTTCGCAACTCAAGGGTGCTGCCGACCACGGCAACCGCACCGGCTTCCTCCAGTTCGCCGTCCGAAGCGAAACCCCAGCCAACACCAATGCAGTCAAGGCCATTGGCCATTGCTCCGGCAACGTCCTGGTGCCGGTCCCCCACCATCACAGCAGGCTGGGAGTGGAGATCAGCCAAGGCCGCGCCAACAATCCCGATCTTTCCGGACGCGGAATTGGCTGCCAGCGATTCGTCGTCGGAAGCTCCCCTAATGGAGACAAAGAAATCCGCAATACCGTGATGCTCAAGGACAATCCGGGCAATACCTTGAGGCTTCTGGGTTGCAACGGCGACGGCCCGCCCCGTTTCGGCAAAGAATTCAAGGAGGTCGAATATTCCCGGATACAACTTGCTCTGGCCAATACCGGTTTCCCTGTAATGCCGCCGGTAACGGGAAATGGTTTCATCGACCAATTCGGTCGGAACATTCGCCAGATGCAGGAGTGCATCGCTGAGCTTGGGGCCAACCATGGCGTTCAGCACGGCCTGTTCCGGGACCGGGAGGTCCATTTCGCGCAGGGCCGCGGATATTCCTCCTGTGATACCGCCGGCTGGATCGACAAGGGTGCCGTCCAGATCGAAAATTACGGGCACCGTTGTTTGAGTCACCGGGTTAGTTTCTCACGAGTAGCGGCATGCCTGAAACTCGCATGCCGCTACCGGAATACTTCTGCCCCGCTGAGGATATTCTTTAGGCGTCCAGGAAGGCGATCCGGGCTGTTAGCGCAGAATTTCCGCAAGGAACGTTGCGGTGTGGCTGTCAGTGGACTTGGCTACCTGCTCAGGCGTGCCCGTTGCGACGATCTTGCCGCCACCTGAACCACCGTTCGGCCCGAGGTCCACAATCCAGTCCGCGGACTTGATGACGTCCAGGTTGTGCTCAATGGTGATCACGGTGTTGCCCTTGTCCACCAGTCCTTGCAGGACCATAAGCAGCTTCCGGATGTCCTCGAAGTGCAGGCCGGTAGTGGGTTCGTCCAGAACGTAGATGCTGCGTCCGTTGGACCTCTTCTGGAGTTCTGCAGCCAACTTCACGCGCTGCGCTTCGCCACCGGACAGGGTTGTGGCCGGCTGGCCCAGCCTGACATAGCCCAGTCCCACGTCCACCAAGGTGTTCAGATGCCGCGCGATAGGGGTGAAGGCAGCAAAGAATTCAGCGCCTTCCTCGATGGGCATGTTAAGGACATCGGCAATGGTCTTTCCCTTGTAATGCACTTCAAGGGTTTCCCGGTTGTAACGGGCGCCATGGCACACCTCACACGGAACGTAGACGTCAGGCAGGAAGTTCATTTCGATCTTCAATGTGCCATCTCCGGAGCACGCTTCGCAGCGGCCGCCCTTGACGTTGAACGAGAAGCGGCCGGGCTGGTAACCGCGGACCTTTGCTTCGGTGGTTTCAGCAAACAGTTTCCGGATGTTGTCGAACACGCCTGTGTACGTTGCCGGGTTGGAGCGCGGTGTGCGCCCGATGGGGCTCTGATCGACGTGGACCACCTTATCCAGGTGCTCCAATCCATTCACGCTGCGGTGCCGCCCGGCAACCTGCTTGGCGCCATTGAGCTTGTTGGCGAGGACCTTGTAAAGGATCTCGTTCACCAGCGTGGACTTGCCCGAACCGCTGACACCCGTCACTGCCGTGAAGAGCCCCAGGGGGAACGTGGCATCCACATTGTCCAGGTTGTTTTCCCTGGCGCCGATGACCTTTAGTTCACGTTTTTTGTCGTACTTGCGGCGCTTGGCCGGGACATCGATCTTGCGGCGGCCGGACAGGTAGTCGCCAGTGAGGGAGTCCTTGTTTTCCAAGAGCTCCTTGTAGGTACCTGAATGGACCACTTGCCCGCCGTGCTCCCCGGCGCCGGGTCCAATGTCAACCACCCAGTCCGCTTCATGGATGGTGTCCTCGTCATGCTCCACCACGATCAGTGTGTTGCCGAGATCCCGCAGGCGGGTCAGCGTCTCGATCAAGCGGCGGTTGTCGCGCTGGTGCAGACCGATGGAAGGCTCGTCAAGGACGTAGAGGACTCCCACCAGGCCGGAACCAATTTGCGTGGCCAGGCGGATACGTTGGGCTTCACCGCCGGACAAGGTCCCGGAAGGACGTTCCAGGTTCAAGTATTCAAGTCCCACGTCCAAAAGGAACGTCAACCGGGCCTGGATTTCCTTAAGGACCTGGTGGGCAATCTGTGCCTCGCGGTCGGTCAGGGTCAGGCTGCCCAGGAACGACGCACATTCACGCATGGGAAGGGCCGCGACTTCAGCGATCGACTTCCCATTGATCAACACCGACAACGAGGCAGGATTGAGCCGGGCACCGTTGCACTCGGGGCAGGGAATCTGGCGCATGTACTCTTCGTACCTGTCCCGTGCCCAATCCGAGTCAGTTTCGCCGTGTTTGCGGTGAACATATTGGATGGCGCCCTCAAAGCCGGTGCTGTACTTGCGTTCCCGGCCGAACCGGTTGCGATACTGGACCACAACCTTGTGGTCCTTGCCGTGCAGCACGGTGTTCCGGACATCCTTGGGGAGTTTTTCCCACGAAGTGTCCATGGAGAAGCCGAGCTCATGGGCCAGGCCCTCCAGGAGGCGGTTCCAGTACTCCGTGGTGGCGGTGCCCAGGGACCAGGGGGCGATGGCGCCTTGTGCCAGGGAAAGCTCCGGATTGGGAACAATCAGTTCCTCGTCCACTTCAAGCCTGGTTCCGATGCCACTGCAGGCCGAGCAGGCGCCAAAGGGGTTGTTGAACGAGAAAGAGCGTGGCTCGATTTCATCGATGGCCAGGGGGTGCTCGTTGGGGCATGCGAGGTTCTCGGAGAAAGCACGGATACGTGCGGGGTCCCCGGCGTCAAGGTCCACGAACTCAATCAGCACCCGGCCTTCCGCCAAGCCCAAGGCAGTTTCAATGGAATCGGTGAGCCGCTGGCTGATCTCTTCCTTGACCACCAAGCGGTCCACCACCACCTCGATGGTGTGCTTGAACTGTTTGCCAAGCTTGGGCGGCTCGCTGAGCTGTATCAGTTCGCCGTCCACCCGTGCGCGCGAATAGCCTTTGGCCGTGAGTTCCTTAAAGAGGTCCACGAACTCGCCCTTGCGCCCGCGAACCACAGGAGCGAGAACCTGGAATCGTGTGCCCTTTTCCAATTCCAACAGCTGGTCAACGATCTGCTGCGGGGTTTGCCGGGCGATGGGCTCGCCACAAACCGGGCAGTGCGGACGGCCTACACGCGCCCAGAGCAGGCGCATGTAGTCGTAAATTTCGGTGATGGTGCCCACGGTGGAGCGGGGGTTCTTGCTGGTGGATTTCTGGTCGATCGACACCGCGGGCGACAGGCCCTCAATGAAGTCCACGTCCGGCTTATCCACCTGGCCGAGGAACTGGCGGGCGTAGGCGGACAACGATTCCACGTACCGACGCTGCCCCTCGGCAAAGATCGTATCGAATGCCAAGGAGGACTTGCCCGAGCCTGAAAGGCCCGTGAACACGATCATCGCATCCCTGGGGAGGTCCAGGTCTACATTGCGCAGGTTGTGTTCCCGCGCGCCCTTGACTACCAGCCGGGACAGGTCCGGCCGGGTGGGCTTGGTTTCGGGGACGACGGCTACACTCTTCAGGGCATCGATGGCTGCATCTTCAGCTAAGGCTTTGGGCACCTACCAATGCTAATCGAAAACTTCTTCGAATTTCCATGTCGTGCCTCACATGCTACCGATCGGTATCAATCAGCGTCATATGCGGCCGCAAGAAGCTGTACAGCCTCCGCGAATGAGGCTCCTTGGGCCTTTGCCGCAGCAGCATACTGGGCGGCAACTTCCGCAAGCGCGCCCCAGCGGTCATCCCGTGCACACACGATGGTGCCGTTGCGTCCCCTCGTGGCGACGACGCCGGCAGCCTCCAGTTCCTTGTAGGCGCGGGCCACTGTATGTGGGGCTACATCCAACACACCCGCCAGGTTGCGCACCGGCGGGAGCTTCGCTCCAACTGCGAGGACGCCGGAGTCTGCGAGTTCGATGATGCGCAGCCTCAGCTGCTCAAAAAGGGCAACTCCGCTGCTGGTGTTGGGCCGCCAGTTCCCGGGGAAGCCGTCCATGGCAGTCATCGCGAAAACCGGCCGGGTACCGGTAGCCATCCGGGCGTTTGCTGCTCAATGAAGCGTCCATGGTCCATGCCGAGAATTAGACCAGCGACGCGGAAAGGGTACAAGCCAAGGGCGGCAGGAAACTTAATTGCTACGTCCGGCAACACGTCCTGCCGGCTCATTTGTCTTTCCGGGCCACCGCGAAGATACGACGGAACGGGAACACCGTCCCGTGGCCCGTAGGCGGATATGCCTCGCGCAGCAAAGCGGAGTATTCCTGCTCGAATTCGGCGGCATCTGCAGGAGACAGCGCTGCCAGTACAGGCCGCAGTCCTGTGCCGCGCACCCACTCAAGGACGGGGTCCTTGCCCGGCAACAGCTGCTGGTAGGTGGTTTCCCAGGCGTCAGCTGCGCAGCCGGCGTCGAGCATAAGACCCAGGTAGTCCGCAGGACTGCCCACAACGCCATCATGCCGAAGGACGCCGCCAAGGCGGGAGGACCATTTGGGTGACGCGGCAAGCTCCCTCATCAGAGTGTGCGAAGGGGATGTGAAGTTCCCCGGGACCTGGAGCGCGAACCAGGCGCCTGGTTTAAGTGCACGCAGCCAGTGACCGAGCATGGCCTGGTGCCCGGGAACCCACTGGAGTGCGGCGTTGGTTACTACGACGTCGGTCTCCTGGTCAGGCTGCCAACCAGCAATATCTGACTGCTCGAATTCCAGGTTGGCGAATTTCCGGGCCTCTCCATCTGCCTTCGCAAGCATGTCGCCGGAGGAATCGAGGCCGACCACGCGCGCATCGGGCCAGCGGACAGCCAGTGTGGCTGTGAGGTTGCCGGGGCCGCATCCAAGATCCACCACTTTCCGCGGCGATTCAGCCTGGATCCTGGCCACCAAGTCATGGAACGGCCTGTCCCTGTGATTGCCGAACTCCACATACTTGGACGGATCCCACCTCATATAAGCCTCCTGGCGTTGGGCAACAGTGCTGGGGCGAGCCTAAACCGTCCGGGGACTAAGCTGGAAACCAATGAAACTTCTTGAGCAGCTCCCTGGTTCCACCCCCTCCAACCCGTTGGGTCCGGACGAGATCTATACACGGTTCGTTGAGTGGACAGAAGGCCGCGGCTTGCAGTTGTACGCTGCCCAGGACGAAGCCATCATGGAGCTCGCCTCCGGAGCCAACGTCATCCTGGCTACACCCACCGGGTCGGGTAAATCGCTGGTCGCCATTGCAGCCCACTTCGAGGCCATGGCCCGTGGCCAGCGCAGCTACTACACTGCTCCCATCAAGGCTTTGGTCTCGGAGAAGTTCTTCGCTCTCTGCGACATCTTCGGTGCCGAAAACGTTGGCATGATTACGGGTGACTCCGGCGTAAACCAGGATGCGCCGATAATTTGCTGCACCGCTGAGATCCTGGCCAATATTGCCCTCCGCGAGGGAGCTTCCGCGGAACTTGGCACCGTGATCATGGATGAATTCCACTTCTACTCCGATCCCCAGCGCGGATGGGCCTGGCAGGTTCCCCTGCTTGAACTGCCGCAGGCCCAGTTCCTGCTCATGTCCGCGACGCTGGGCGACGTCAGCCGTTTCGAAGCCGGCCTCACTGAACTCACCGGGCGGCCCACCACTACCGTTAGCTCTGCCGAGCGTCCGATTCCACTGCATTACTACTACCACCTCACTCCGGTCCACGAGACCCTGGAAGAACTGCTCTCCACCAAGCAGGTCCCGGTCTACGTTGTGCACTTCAGCCAGGCAGAAGCGATCGAGCGTGCCCAGAACCTGATGAGCATCAACATGTGCAGCCGGGAGGAAAAGGACCGCATCGCAGAGCTCATCGCAGGCTTCCGGTTCGCCGCGGGCTTCGGAAAGACACTCAACCGGCTGGTCCGCCATGGCATCGGCGTCCATCACGCCGGCATGCTGCCCAAGTACCGCCGCCTGGTGGAGCAACTCGCACAAGCCGGGCTCCTGAAGGTTATCTGCGGGACCGACACGCTGGGCGTGGGCATCAACGTTCCCATCCGCACGGTTCTGTTGACGGCGTTGAGCAAATACGACGGCGTGCGCACCCGGGTGCTCAACTCACGCGAGTTCCACCAGATTGCCGGCCGCGCGGGTCGCGCAGGGTATGACACCGCCGGCACCGTGGTGGTCCAGGCACCGGATCACGTAGTGGAGAATGCCAAGGCCATGGCAAAGGCCACGGCAAAGTTCGGCGACGACCAGAAGAAGCTTCGCCAAGTGGTCAAGAAGAAGCCACCGGAAGGTTTCGTTTCCTGGGGTGAATCAACGTTCAAACGGCTGGTGGAGTCGGTTCCGGAGCCTTTGGGTTCCAGCTTTACGGTCACCCACGCGATGCTCCTCAACCTCATGGAACGCCCAGGAGATCCGTTCCAGGCAACCCGGCGCTTGCTCAGTGAAAACCACGAGAACCGCCCGGCGCAGTTGAAACTCATGAAGAAAGCGCTGGGCATCTACCGTGAACTGCTGGCCGCGGGTGTGGTTGAACGCATTCCGGAAAATGAACAACAATCCGAAGGCCGTTCTGTCCGCTTGACGGTCCACTTGCAGGCCAACTTTGCCCTCAATCAACCGCTTTCACCGTTTGCGCTTGCCGCGCTGGAACTGCTGGATCCAGAGTCGCCGTCGTATGCGCTGGACGTTGTTTCGGTTATCGAGGCCACGTTGGAGAAGCCGCGCCAGATTCTCTCTGCTCAGCAGAAGAAGGCCCGTGGCGAGGCGGTTGCTGCCATGAAGGCCGATGGCATCGAATATGAGCAGCGGATGGCCATGCTCGATGAAGTCACGTACCCGATGCCCTTGGCGGAGATTCTTGGCGAAGCCTTCGAGGTGTACCGAAAGGCTGCCCCATGGGTGGGCGACTTCGAGCTGGCGCCCAAGTCAATTATCCGCGACATGTATGAACGTGCCATGAACTTCGGAGAGTTCGTGCAGTTCTACGGCCTGGCCCGCTCCGAAGGCATCGTCCTGCGCTACTTGGCGGATGGATTCCGTGCACTCAGGCAGACTGTGCCCCAGGACTTGCTGCGCGAGGACCTCGAAGACCTCATCGCCTGGCTGGGTGAACTTGTCCGGCAAGTGGACTCCAGCCTCCTTGACGAGTGGGAGGAGCTCACCTCAGGGCTGATGCCAACACCGCATGACGCTCCCCCACCTCCGCCGCCGCTATTGACCACGAACATCAGGGCTTTCCGGGTCATGGTCCGGAACGAAATGTTCCGCAGGGTGGAGCTGTTTGCGGACGAAGACTCTGCTGCCCTGGGTGAGCTGGACGCCGACGCCGGCTGGGACGCCGAGCGCTGGGAAGAGGTTCTGGACGACTACTTCGATGAACACGATGACATCGGCACGGGACCTGATGCCCGCGGACCCGGATTGCTCATCATCACCGAAGAACCCGGCACGTGGCGGGTCCGCCAGATCTTCGATGACCCTGCCGGAAACCACGACTGGGGCATCTCCGCCGATGTGGATCTCGCGGCTTCCGATGAGACGGGCACAGCCGTGGTTCGCGTGACGAACGTCAACCGGCTCTAAGCCAACAGGCTCCCAGGTCCAGCTCAACCGGCTTAAGGAAGTCCCATGGAATCCGTCCCCGATCTCGGCAGCAGCTTGCGGGCGCTGGAGGTAATGAGCGCACAACCTGCGGCTCCCTGGACCGGATCGCGACGATGGTGGCCCTGCGCAAATGGCGTTCCTGCACTGGACGTGGAAGGGCTGGCTTTGGGCGCGGTGCGGGCTGCAGCTACGGCCCTGAATGCCTTGATGGGAACGACGCGCCGGTATTCTGTCGCAGCGGGGCCCACTGCGGCCGCGTTCGATTCCCTGGGGCACCTGCGCATAGGTGGCCGGAAAGCTGAAGGGTTCGCTCCCTTGTCCGGTTTTCAAAAAACCGCTGATGGCTGGATCCGCCTCCACGCAAACTATCCACACCACGCGGCCCGGCTCATGGAAGCGGTCTCGGCCAGCGAACCTGCCGACGTGGACCGCGCACTTCTGGCAATGACGGCTTTGGAAGCCGAACACCTTATTGCGGGAAACGACGGCGTAGCGGCCGCTGTCCGTACCAGGGAAGAGTGGGTAGCCGCCCCTATGTTTGAAGCGGCCAGTGAGGGGCCGTGGATCACTTTCGATCAACCGGGACAATCCGCTGAAGCAAGCCGCCCGTCGTCGTGGGTTCCTGCCGCGGAACCGGAACGTCCTTTGGCAGGTCTCAAAGTCCTTGACCTGACCCGGGTCATTGCCGGCCCCGTGGCAACCCGGCTCCTTGGAGCCTTGGGCGCGGACGTCCTCCGGATAGACCCTCCCCAGCTTCCGGAGCTGACGGACGCCTTCATTGACTCCGGCTTTGACAAACACAGCGCCGAAGCAGACTTCCGGAATCCCGAAGATCTGGCTGCGGTAATGGGCCTCCTGGAGACGGCAGACGTTGTGGTGGTGGGGTATCGCGGCGGCGGGCTGGATCGTTTTGGATTGACCCCCGACGCGCTGGTGCGGCGCCGCGCCGACCTCGTCGTAGTTGCCTTGGACGCATGGGGCCACGGCGGTCCCTGGCAGGCGCGACGAGGTTTTGACAGCCTCGTGCAGGCAGCATGCGGGATAGCTGATCGATACGGCCAGTCCGGCGACGGCGGGTGGAGGCCTGGGGCGCTACCGGTGCAGGCACTGGATCACGCCACGGGTTATGGCCTTGCGGCGGCAGTGTTCGCTTTGCTTGCCCAGCGGCTGGGTACGGGACGTGGCGGAGCGGCCCGGCTTTCGCTGGCCCGGACAGCGGAAGAGTTACTTCTCCTTTCGACGGGCACGGCAACTGAAGTCGAGCTGCCAGAGCCCGATTTCCACGAGATGGACAGCCCCTACGGCCGTCTCCGGTACGTCGGCCCACCCATCACGGTGGATGGTGTTCCCGTTGGTTATCAAGAACCTCCTGTCACGTACGGCTCCTCCGCCCTGCGCTGGCGGTAGGCGACCCGGGCCCTAGTAAGCTCGGAAGCATGAGTGTAATCCGCCCTGCCACCGTTGAAGACGTTCCCGCCATCCTGCGTATGATCCACGATCTTGCGATCTACGAAAAGGAACCCGACGCCGTCAGGAACACCCCGGAGCTCCTGACCGAGGTGCTCTTCGGAGAGAACCCCCGGGTGTACGCCACCATGGCCGCGAATGCCGCTGGGACAGTGCAAGGTTTCGCCCTGTGGTTCCTGAACTACTCAACGTGGGAGGGTGTCCACGGCATCTACCTGGAGGACCTTTACGTTATTCCGGAAGCGCGTGGCGAGGGCCATGGCAAGGCGCTCCTGCAGCATCTTGCCGCGACCGCCGTCGAACGCGGCTATGCCCGGGTGGAGTGGAGCGTCCTGGACTGGAACGAACCGTCCATCAAGTTCTATAAGAACCTTGGCGCCCTCCCCATGGATGAATGGTCGACGTTCAGGCTGGCCGGCGAGGCGCTGGAAACGTTCGGGGCAGGTGCCACCAACGGAAGCAAGGCTCTTGCCCATGGCTGAACTGCAGGCCGTGGCCGACGCGCACCGCATCCGCGCCCGGCACGAATTCCGAGGCCTCCGAACCGCTGAGCACTACTTCACGGTCCCCCTGGACCACTGTTTGGCCACATCTGCTGTGGACGGCCAGACGACCGGCGAAACGATCACTGTATTCGCGCGGGAGTATTCCTCCACGGAGTACTCCGCGGAGGAGGCCGCCAAACTTCCGTGGTTGCTGTTCCTCCAGGGTGGACCCGGCGGACGCGGGAACCGCGTCACTTCCCTCTCAGGTTGGATGAAGGCAGCGGCCAAGGATTTTCGGATCCTGATGCTGGACCAGCGCGGCACAGGCCTTTCCACTCCGGTGGAGCGGCAGTCATTGGAGCTGCGGGGTGACGCCGCAGCCCAGGCTGACTACCTGACGCATTTCCGGGCCGATTCGATCGTGGCTGACGCCGAGTTCATCCGGCATGCCCTGGATTCCGGCCCATGGTCGGTGCTGGGCCAGAGCTTTGGTGGGTTCTGCGCGTTGACCTATTTATCGTTCGCCCCGAAAGGGCTGCGGGAGGTTCTCATCACGGGAGGACTTGCCCCGCTGCACGGTCCCGCAGAGCGCGTGTACCGCGCCACTTTCCGCCGGGTGGCGGAGCGGAACGCGGAGTATTTCGCCTGGTATCCGGAAGACCGCGAAACTGTCACCAGGATCGTCCGCCACCTCGGGCAGCATGAGGAATTCCTGGCCAGCGGAGAACGGCTGACGCCCGAGCGGTTCCAGATGGTGGGATCGTTCCTCGGCGGCAACACCCGGGTGGACTCCCTGCACTACCTCCTGGAGGACGCTTTCATCGAAACACCCGTGGGCGAACGCCTGTCGGAGGTGTTCCTTGAGCAAGTCCGGACCCTGGTGAGCCGGGCCGGGAACCCTCTGTACGCGGTTCTCCATGAATCGATCTACGGGCAGGGGCAGGCCACGGACTGGGCAGCATGGCGCGTGCTGGAAGAATTCCCGGAGTTCAAACCCGAAGCAGAAGCCCCCCTGCTCACGGGCGAAATGGTCTACCCCTGGTACTTCGAACAGGATCCGGCACTGATCCCGCTTCGCGACGTAGCCGACTTGCTGGCAGCCAAGTCGGACTGGTGTCCCCTCTACGACCACCAGCAGTTGGCGGTCAACAAGGTTCCAGTAGCAGCCGCCGTCTACAAAAACGATATCTACGTGGACCATGACCTCTCAATGGAAACCGCCGCGGCAGTCCGTGGGCTTCAAACCTGGGTCACGGACGACTTCCACCATGACGGCATAGGGGAAGACGGCGAAGGCATCTTCAGGCGGCTCTTCGGGCTTGTGCGGGGTTCCCGCTAACCCACCCTGTTTCCAGCGCAGGGATTGTTCCCGCGCAGGGATTCTTCCTATGCGGGGAGTGAACGGCGCACCCGGGCAGCGGTGGCGGCCGTTAAGGCCAGCATGACGGCGGCCAGCACGCCAGCGGCTATGTTCAGTCCTTCGTAGCCGAGCCAGGCGAGGAGGAGTCCGGACGTCGCGCCGCCCGTTGCACCCGCCGCGCCCATGAGCGTATCGGAAACGCCCTGCACGGTTACCCTCTGTTCTTCGCCGACGCTCTCCGCAAGCAGGGTGGATCCGGCAATGGTCGCGGCGGACCAGCCAAGGCCAAGGATGATCAGCCCGGTGGTGACCAACACCGGCTCTTGTTGGCCGATTCCTGCGATCAGCACTGCGACCAGCAGAAGCCCGTGGCCCATGGCGATGGTTTGGATGCGGCCGGCTTTGTCCGTCAGCCAACCCCAAAGTGGCGATAGGGCGAACATGCCGGCGATATGCAGCGAAATGGTCAGCCCAATAACTACCAAGGCATCCGTGCTGTCAGTTGTTCCGCCGTGATGGCCGGCATGTGAACCGCCAACCAGCTGCTGCAGGTGCAAGGGTGTCATGGACATGATCGCCACCATGACGCCGTGTGCTGCGACCACGGCCGCAAGCCCAAGGATGGCCCGGGGCGAGGAACGAACAGCCTGCAGGCCGGAACGGATGGTGCCCCTGACAGGCTGGGACCCGGCGCCCGCGGATTCCGAGGCCAAGCGCCGTGCCAGCAGCAGCGGGTCGGGCCGCAAACCGGCAAACAGCAGCACCGCCGCCAGGAACAGCCCTGCGGCCGAGAAGACAAACGGTCCGGCAATCGGCGGCAGGCCCAATGCGGCCCCCACTGCGGCGCCGGGCTGGATGAGGTTCGGCCCCGCGACAGCCCCAATCGTGATGGCCCAAACAACAGTGGACAGTGACCTGCCGCGGTGCTCAGCGTGGGCGAGGTCGACGGCGGCGAACCTCGCCTGAAGGTTGGCGGCTGTACCAAGACCGAGGAAACCGGCAGCGAGCAGGAGCAGCGGGAAGGATCCGACCACCACGGATGCCATCACCAGGAGCGCCCCGATCATGGCAGCGACCAAACCGGAGACGAGGCCAACCCGGCGTCCGCGTGCTTCCGCGAGACGTGCCAGCGGTAGGGCAGTCAGGGCTGCAGCGAGGGTCAGCACAGTAGTGATGGATCCAGCCCACGCCTCGGATCCGGACAGGTCCACGGCCAGGAGCGATCCAATGGATAACGTGGCCCCGTTACCGATTCCGCTCAGGAGCTGCGCCGAGCTGAGCAGGAAAACAGTACGGCGCTGAACCCGTTGGGGGTCCAGCGCCGTAGTAGAAGTGGTAGTCACTTCACGAGACTACAACCTTCACAGCCCGGTTACTCTGCTTCGCTCAAGCTCTTCTTCGCGTCTTCTTCCAACCGCGCGTCCAGCTTGGACTGGCGGGCGGCCGGGCTGAGCAAGCTGGCCACGACGGCTACGACGATCGTGCCGATAATGACCGCCAACGAAACGAAGGTGGGAATCTCCGGAGCCCACTCGATGTGGTGGCCGTTGTTGATGAAGGGAAGCTCGTTGACGTGCATTGCGTGCAGGACGAGCTTGACGCCAATGAAGGCAAGAATGACTGACAGGGCGTGCTTCAAGTAGATCAAGCGGCTCATCAGTCCGCCCAGCAGGAAGTACAGCTGGCGCAGGCCCATGAGCGCGAAGATGTTGGCCGTGAAGACGATGAAGGCACTCTGGGTCAGGCCGAAGATCGCGGGAATGGAGTCCACCGCGAACAGGAGGTCGGTCATGCCGATGGTCACGAAGACGATCAGCATCGGGGTGAAGACCTTCTTGCCGTCCACCGTGGTCCGCAGCTTGCCGCCGTCGAACTTTTCAGACATCGGCAGGACCTTGCGCAGCCGGGCAACCAGGGGGTTTTCGGCACCTTCTTCTTCGTCTTCACCGGAATCCGTGGCCTGCTTCCAGGCAGTCCACAGCAGGAACGCGCCGAAGATGTAGAAGATCCAGCTGAATTGCTCGATGACTACCGCGCCCAAGGCGATGAAAATACCGCGAAGGACCAGTGCGATGATGATGCCCACCATCAGCACTTCCTGCTGGTATTTCCGCGGCACCGAGAAGCGGGCCATGATGATGATGAAGACGAACAGGTTGTCGATGCTCAGGCTGTATTCGGTAACCCAGCCAGCGACGAACTGGCTGCCGTATTCGGGGCCAGTGAAGTAGAACATGGCACCGGCAAAGACCAGGGCCAAGGCAACGTAGAAGGCGACCCAGAGGCCGGCTTCCTTCATTGTTGGTTCGTGGGGACGCTTGACGACCAGGAGGAGGTCGATCAGCAGGATAATTCCGAGGGCGACAAACGAGCCGACCTCAAACCAGATTGGAAGCTCCATTAATGCGGGCCTTTCGCAGGGTACGGGAAAGCGGTGTAAGTCTCTCCGGCCTGCCAGTGCGGTGAATGCACGTTCAGCGGCCCACTAAGTCCGGCGAGGCATCTGTGCCTTGCGTGCTGACGGACGTAGCGCTTGGGATACTCCCCTACGTGACCATAACCTTACCTTAGGCGTGCCCTGCAGACTGCATTTGACGCAATTCCCGCTTCAACTCCCCCACTTCGTCACGGATTCGGGCCGCCACCTCGAATTGCAGTTCGGCAGCGGCGCCATGCATCTGTTCCGTGAGTTGTTCGATGAGGCCAACCAGGTCTTCCGCTGGAGCTGCGGCCAGCCCGTCCTTCCGGACGGTGGCTGCACCTTTGGCGCCGGACGTACGTTTGGCTCCCTTGGCCAGCCTGTTGTTGTTCAGGAGCTCCTGGGTATCGGCATCTTCGCGTGCCAACTGGTCCGTGATGTCAGCGATCTTCTTGCGAAGCGGCTGGGGGTCAACCCCATTGTCGGTGTTGTACTTGACCTGAATGGCGCGGCGCCGGTTGGTTTCCTCGATGGCGTGGGCCATGGAGTCCGTGATCCTGTCCGCGTACATGTGGACCTGGCCGGACACATTTCGAGCGGCACGGCCAATCGTCTGGATCAGGGAGGTGGAGGAACGCAGGAAGCCTTCCTTGTCCGCATCCAGGATGCTTACGAGTGAGACTTCAGGCAGGTCCAGGCCTTCACGCAGGAGGTTGATGCCGACCAGGACGTCAAAGACCCCCATCCGCAGCTCGCGCAGCAGTTCCACCCGGCGAAGAGTATCGACGTCGGAGTGGAGGTACTGGACCTTGACTCCATGGCCCAGAAGGTAGTCCGTGAGGTCTTCGGCCATCCGCTTGGTCAACGTGGTGACCAGGACACGTTCATCGCGTTCAGTACGTTGGCGGATTTCACCCAGGAGGTCATCGATTTGTCCCTTGGTGGGCTTCACGATCACTTCGGGGTCGATCAGGCCGGTGGGCCGGATGATCTGCTGGACATAGCCGTCGGCCTTCCCGAGCTCGTACTTTCCGGGCGTGGCCGACAAGTACACGGTCTGCCCGATGCGTTCAAGGAACTCGTCCCACTTCAATGGCCGGTTGTCCATGGCGGAGGGCAGCCGGAAGCCGTGGTCTACCAGCGTGCGCTTGCGGGACATGTCCCCTTCATACATAGCGCCAATTTGCGGGACGGTGACGTGGGATTCGTCGATGACCAGGAGGAAGTCGTCAGGGAAGTAGTCCAACAGGCAGTGCGGTGCCGTACCGCCGGCGCGGCCGTCAATGTGCCGGGAGTAATTCTCGATGCCGTTGCAGAAACCCATCTGCTGCATCATTTCGAGATCGTAGGTGGTCCGCATCCTGAGGCGCTGGGCTTCCACCAGCTTGTTCTGGCTTTCCAGCACCTTCAGGCGTTCGGCGAGTTCGTCTTCGATGGCTGTGATCGCCCGGCCCATTCGTTCCGGTCCTGCCACGTAGTGGGAAGCCGGGAAGACGTACATCTCGGTTTCCTCGCGGATGACCTCGCCGGTGACTGGATGCAGTGTGTAGATGTTCTCGATTTCATCGCCGAAGAATTCGATTCTGAGTGCGAGTTCCTCGTACATGGGAATGATCTCTACGGTGTCTCCGCGGACGCGAAAGGTGCCGCGGTGGAAGTCCATGTCGTTTCGCGTGTACTGCATGGAAACGAACTTGCGAAGGAGGTGGTCGCGGTTCATTTCAGCGCCCTTGGTGAGCGTCACCATGCCCGCAATGTATTCTTCGGGCGTTCCCAGGCCGTAAATGCAGGAGACTGTGGCCACCACGATGACATCGCGCCGGGTCAGCAGTGCATTGGTGGCCGAGTGCCGAAGGCGCTCAACTTCCTCATTGACCGAGGAGTCCTTTTCGATGAACGTATCCGTCTGGGGTACGTAGGCTTCCGGTTGGTAGTAGTCGTAGTACGAAACAAAATACTCCACCGCATTGTTGGGCAGGAGTTCCCTGAACTCGTTGGCGAGTTGCGCTGCCAGGGTCTTGTTTTGAACCATGACCAACGTGGGGCGCTGCACCTGCTCAATGAGCCACGCAGTGGTGGCGCTCTTCCCCGTACCCGTTGCGCCAAGAAGTACGACGTCCTTCTCGCCGTTCTTGATGCGTTCCGTCAGTTCCGCAATTGCCGCCGGCTGGTCTCCGGCGGGTTTGTAGTCGCTGACGACTTCGAAGGGCGCGACGACACGGTTGATCTCCTGGGCAAGACTCATGACACCAATCTACCCCCGCACCCCGACAGTTATTGTCCTGCTTTATGTCCCGCTGCAACCGGATGAATACGACGGCGGTTGCCAGCCGGTGCGGCTGGCCCACTCATCCATCAGCGGCCAGGCCACCTCCGTGAACCAGGGTTCTTTGGCATCGGCGTATCCAGCGGTGCCGGCGTCAGTGGCATGCTGTGCAGCCACTTCGCGTTTGTGCGCCTCGTACACGGCAAGAGCAGAAGGTTCCGCCCTCAACCAGTCGCGGAACAGCAGCGCGTATCTCCAACCCGGCGTGCCGGCAACGCGCACATGAAGGTTGGTTGGGCGTCCCGGATCAGCATTGGCATGGAAGCGCTTTTGCCATTGGGCCGGATCAGGGTGTGACGGCTTCGGGGTGTCCGCGGCCACGCCAGGAACACGTGGGTATCCAGCAGCGGCCAGACGAGCTGCGATCCGATCCGCTGCGTCAAGGTCCGCAACGGTCACTTGAAGGTCGATAACATCCTTGGCGGCCAGTCCGGGCACGGACGTAGACCCAATGTGGTCCACGGCGAGGATGTCATCCGGTGCTGCCGCCTGGATGCGCGAGGAGAGCCGGGCCGCTTGGCGGCCCCAGTCGGTTCTCGGGGCGGACAGGACCGGACCATTTGTCCGCCGGGCACGAACACCACGCCTGCAATTCTCAGCGAAGGGCACCAACCGCCCGAACCACAGGTCATCGACTTTGGCGAGCAGTTCCTCACGGCTACCGGAATTTTCCAGGACGATGTCCGCCGCAGCGATTCTTGCCTCCTGGCTGGCTTGGGCCGCCATTCGGGAACGCGCGTCCTCATGGGTCATTCCGCGAAGGCCGACCATCCGTTGAATCCGCACATCATCCGGGGCGTCCACCACGATTACCAGATGGAAAGCGCTCCCCTGCCCTGTCTCTACCAACAAGGGAATGTCCTGGACCAGAATGTCTTCATCCGTAGCTTCGGCGACGATTGCCGCTGCGGACTCCCGGACCAACGGATGGATGATGCCATTGAGCACTTCCCGCCGAGCGGGATCCTGGAAAACTATGGCGCCAAGGGCGGGCCGGTCCAGCCTCCCCTGAGGGTCCAGGATCTCCGGCCCAAAAGCCTCTACTACACGGGCCAGGCCCGGAGTTCCCGGCTCCACCACTTGCCTGGCAATGACGTCAGCATCAATGAGCACAGCCCCCAGCTCTTGCAGCCTGGCCGCCACCAGCGATTTTCCCGAGGCGATGCCGCCCGTCAGCCCGATCTTCAACACCCCTCCACACTAGACTGAAGCGGTGGAATTTGAGGATGACAGCCGCGCGACGGCCTACACAACGCTGGCCGAGGGTCCTGATTTCCGTCACGAGCTGGAGATCCGCCGCTCCCGCTTCATCACCGTCCTCCGCCGCTCTCCTGACGAAGATACGGCACGCTCACTTGTGGCAGCGCTGCGACGCGAGTTCCATGACGCACGGCACCACTGTTCGGCTTTCGTTGTAGGTCCGGACAGGATGGTTCAACGATCCAGTGACGACGGCGAACCTTCCGGCACGGCTGGTATCCCCATGCTGGAGGCACTGCTCAAGCGTGAGACAGCACCCGGGGTGACTGATCTGAGCGACGTAAGCGCCGTCGTCGTGCGCTATTTTGGTGGGATTCTCCTGGGCGCCGGCGGGCTGGTCCGCGCCTATTCGGAGTCGGTCTCGGCTGCCCTTGATGCCGCCCCGCTGGTGCAGCGCCGCAGGCTGCGGCTACACGCCGTCAGCGTTCCGCATGCCGCCGCCGGGCGACTGGAAAATGACCTCCGCTCGGCCGGGTACGTAATGGCGGAGACCGGCTACGGAGCCAACGAGACGGTCCTGCGATTGGCGCTCCCCGATGAGCCGGCAGCAATGGCCGACGCCGGTGCACGGCTCGCGGCGCTAACCGCCGGGTCTGCGGTGCTCCAGCCGGAGGGAACGGAATGGATCGATGTGCCCTGACTCACCTGTGGCACCCCGCGTGGCACTGGCCGACGTAGATGAGGAGATGCTCAAGGAATTGCTTGCGTTGGCGCTCGTACAAGCCAGCGCTGATGAGGTCACTCCCCCGCTGGGCTCGACGCCGTCCTGGAACCCTGAGCGGATCGCCTGGTTTCACGCCTATCACCGGGCCGCTGCAGCCGGACTTGAAGGGCCTGCGCGTGAGAAGACCTGGGCTGTGGTGGCAGACGGAACGGTGGTTGGCTCCATCAGGCTGAAACGAACGGCGCCCGGTTCCGCAGAAACCGGCATCTGGTTGGGCCGGAGTTTCCGGGGCCGGGGTGTGGGGCTGCTGGCCCTCCACCTGGTGGCAGACGAAGCGCGTGCTCGGGGCTTCGCCGTCCTCCAAGCCTCTACTACGCCAGCAAACATGGCTGCACAAGCCCTGCTGTCTTCCCTCGGTGCCGAACTCATAGTCGAGGCCGCTTCAGTGGAAGCGCGGCTGGTCCTCCGATAGGCAGCGCTCTTTTCACTAGTGCCCCTCGCACCTGACTTAAGCAGAAGGACCCCTGCCTTGCGGCAGGGGTCCTTCTTTAGCTATTCAGCGCATCCCGTGAGGGGTGGCGGAATTAGTTGCCGGTCAGCTTCTCACGCAGTGCCGCGAGAGCTTCGTCGGACGCCAGGGTACCGGCGTTGGACTCGGCAGCAGCCGGCTCCGAGGAGTAGCTGGTGGTGCCGGAATCGCTCTCACCGGACGTTGCAGCGGCAGCGTCGTCAGCAGCGTGCTGTGCAACCTGCTTCTTGTGGGCTTCCCAACGGGTCTGGGCGTCAGCGTACTGCTGCTCCCAAGCGGCGCGCTGGGTCTCGTAGCCTTCGAGCCATTCGTTCGACTCGGGGTCGAAGCCCTCGGGGTACTTGTAGTTGCCCTCTTCGTCGTACTCAGCGGCCATACCGTACAGAGCGGGATCGAACTCGGTGCTGTCAGCGTCAACGCCCTCGTTGGCCTGCTTGAGGGAGAGGGAGATGCGACGACGCTCGAGGTCGATGTCGATGACCTTGACGAACAGTTCGTCGCCAACGGAGACAACCTGCTCGGCGAGCTCCACGTGGCGGACAGCCAGCTCGGAGATGTGAACGAGGCCTTCGATGCCGTCTTCGACGCGAACGAACGCACCGAACGGAACCAGCTTGGTGACCTTACCCGGAACAACCTGGCCGAGGGCGTGGGTGCGGGCGAAGGTCTGCCACGGATCTTCCTGCGTAGCCTTGAGCGACAGGGAGACACGCTCGCGGTCCAGATCCACTTCGAGGACCTCGACGGTGACTTCCTGGCCAACCTCGACAACCTCGGACGGGTGGTCGATGTGCTTCCAGGAGAGCTCGGAAACGTGAACGAGGCCGTCTACGCCGCCAAGGTCCACGAATGCACCGAAGTTGACGATGGAGGAAACGACGCCGGGACGAACCTGGCCCTTTTCCAGCTTGTTGAGGAACGTGGAGCGGACCTCGGACTGGGTCTGCTCGAGCCATGCACGGCGGGACAGCACAACGTTGTTGCGGTTCTTGTCCAGCTCGATGATCTTGGCTTCGATCTGCTGACCGATGTACGGAGCGAGGTCGCGGACACGACGCATCTCGACGAGGGATGCGGGCAGGAAGCCGCGCAGGCCGATGTCCAGGATGAGGCCACCCTTGACAACCTCGATGACGGTACCGGTAACGACGCCGTCTTCTTCCTTGACCTTCTCGATGTCGCCCCAGGCGCGCTCGTACTGAGCACGCTTCTTGGAGAGGATCAGACGGCCTTCTTTGTCTTCCTTGGTGAGAACCAAAGCTTCGACCTGATCGCCAACGGCAACAACTTCGCCGGGGTCAACGTCGTGCTTGATGGAAAGCTCGCGGGAAGGGATGACACCTTCGGTCTTGTAACCGATGTCGAGCAGGACTTCGTCGCGGTCGACCTTGACGACGGTACCTTCGACGAGGTCGCCGTCGTTGAAGTACTTGATGGTGGCGTCGACAGCTGCGAGGAAGTCCTCAGCGGTACCGATGTCGTTAATGGCGACTACGGGGGTACCGGGCTTCTCGGTGGAGGTGATGGTCATGTAGTAGGGGCTCCGTTGTGGATAGTGTGTCGGTCAGGCAAACCGCTGCCGCCCGGGTCCGGACGGCAGAACACGGCAAAATACCGGGTCATCCTGATTTGTGGATTAATACAAAATGGACGCATGCACGTAGTACACGCCCGTTTATTCTAGTCGTATCTGCAAAGCAGGGTCAAAAGGACCCCGGCAGGACTACGAAGGCCTTCACACAGGCAGGACATCTCCGAGCCGCGCAAACGTAACCCCGCGGTCCAGCAAGCGAGGCAAAGCCTTCGCATAACCCTCGGCAGTTCCCGAGGTCGGCCTGTTGAAATGCGAAATCACGATGTCCCCCGCAGCAACCTTGGCCACTTCCCCGGCGACGGTTGCCGGCGTGAAAGTGGCTCCGCCGTCGCCGTTCACCGTGAAGTTGACCGGGAGCATCCCCAACCTGCGGGTCATGCTCGCAGCGACTTCGTCGTAGAACGCCGTTCCCGGCCTGAAGAAGCGAGGCGAAACACCGGTCAACTCAAGCATCAGGGCTTGGTTGCCCATTAATTCCTCGTACACTGCGGCCGGGTTTGCCGTTCCGGCAATGCCGTAGGCGGACCTGCCGTTAACTGACAAGGGCAGGTGCAGTGTCCCGTGGTTCGCGAGCTCGAAGAGAGGCTCGGCGGCCAGTTCCGCGGCAAGTGACCTGTTGGCGGCAATCCAACGGCTGTTGATGAAAAGCGTGGCCGGGACGTTGAGGCTGCGGAGCGACTTCAGCAATTTGTGGTCACAGCCGGTTCCGCCGGGGCCACCGCAGGCGTCGAAGGTCAGGGCCACATGCTGCGAGGCAGAATTGTTCACCACACCCGTAACGTGAAGGCCCCACTCCTGGGGCCGCAGGGGACCAAATTCCGCCAGGATCTGCGGCTTGCCTGGGATTGTGGCTGGCGATGCAGGAACGCTCGACGGCGGAGCTACAGTGCTGTCGCCTCCCTCACCGCTGCCTCCTTCACCGCCGCCGGGTTTGGCGGCGATGGCCGCGGTGGCCTGCTCGCTTGAGAGTGCAGCGATCGAAGGCGGTGGCGTCGCAGGGCCGGCACCCGGTGCGCTTGGCCGGGCGACAGGCGACGCCGGCCCTGCTCCCGCGCCGTCCGGGAATGCCGGCCTCCCGTTGTCCGCGCAAGCCGCCAGGGCAGCAGATGCCAGTCCCGCCATTCCAAGCAGCACTGATCGCCGGCCGGCCAGCGGCCGCCGCTTGGAATCCCCCATGGATGTCCTTGTCTATTGGGTGTGTGAGCTCTTTGTAGAAGTGTATTTCTAGAAATGGGTGAGGCAGTGTGCTGGCCGTTCCACAGCAAAAAGCTGTTGGGCTGCGAATGCGGCACCGGGCTTGCCTTCACGCATCCGCCCTGCAGCAGTGAGCGTCACCGGGGACACAGCACCAAGATAGATCGACGCGAGATCGGCGACATCCATCCAGAGATCCGGTTCCTGGCCGGATGCCTCGGTGACGGTCGCGGCAGCACCGCCGTCGGACTCCAACGCCCACGTGCCACCAGCCATGCCAAGGGTATCCGAGACTTCCATGACAAGCTTTCCGGCAACCGGGTACCGGCGGGCGGACAGCGCTGCCGGAACGTCCAGGATCCGTAACCACAACATGTCCCGCACGTCCGAGGAATCCAAGCATCTGGGATCTTCCAGGGCCCACGTCAACGGATCATCCACGGGGGCCTCGGCCCACGTCACCTGGTCAATGAGATCGATGCTCCCAAGGAAGCGCCAGAGATCGAGGTAGGCCGCATTGGTACCAGCAACGAGGTCCACGATTTCCATGGTGTACGGCTTGGCGTCCCAGCCCTTGAAGCGATAGGAAACGTAGCCGTCCGGTGTCCCGGAGGAGTCGTAGTGCAGGGCGCTTCTGACCCCGGTGTCCGGCTTCCCGTCATGGCCGATCGCTCCGGAAGCCAGCAAGCGATAGTACTCTTGACGGTCTACTGAGCCAGGAGTTACCCGCTGGACGTGCTCGAAGACCTGTGGCGCAACGTCCAGCAGAACTGCCGGATCAGCCACCTCAACCGTTCCCGTCGCCAGCCCCTTGAGGCGAAAACGAGGGCCGGTATCGACCTTGATGCTGCGCTCAAAAGTAGCCACGCCAAAACCGAAGCGGCCGTAGATGGACCCCTCCGAGGCCGTCAGCGCTGCCATGGCGAGGCCATCGTCCTTTGCGCCGGCAAGGTCAGCGGTGATCATGCCCCGGAGCAGCCCTTTGCGCCGGTGCGTTCCACGTACGGTCACCGCGGTCACCAGGTTTGATTCCAGTTGCCGGCCAAACCCGATGTTCAGGGATTTGCGCATGGTGCCGTACGTGGCCACCGGAACCTCCGCGCCCAGAGCGTGCTGGGGAACGTCTCCGTTGATGTAGACCCCGGTCAATTCGCGGCGGTCCGTGCGGTAAGCGCGCAGGGTCTTGGCGATGTAGTCGTCGTCGCGCCTGTGCTGGTGGAAGCCGTGCGAGACTGCCTGGACCCACGCGGCACAGCGGGAGTAGCCGGGGTCCTCGCGATCAGCTACGGCAGGGAATTGTTGAACCCTGTATTTCCCGGCATATTTTTCGGCGGAATTCGTTTCGGAATATCTTTCATTGGGATCAGCCACGCCCCGAGCCTAGCCAGACGCCGGAGGGCGCGCCACCATCCAGGCGGCGCGCCCTCCGGCGATCCTTGGAACGTCTGGCGGCTAGTGGCCGGCCTCATACCAGCTGGAGCCCACGCCGAGCTGGACGTCCAACGGGACTGACAGCTCAGCAGCAGCCCCCATTTGCTCCACCACGAGTTTCTCGACGGCCTCGCGCTCTCCCGGTGCGACCTCAAGGACGAGTTCATCATGGACCTGGAGGAGCATCCGCGATTTCAAGCCCTGGCCCGCAAGTTCGGCCGAAACACCCAACATTGCCCGCTTGATGATATCGGCGGCGGACCCCTGGATGGGCGAATTAAGGGCAATTCGCTCGGCCGCTTCCCGGCCCTGGCGATTAGTGCTGGTGAGGTCCGGGAGGTAACGGCGACGACCCTCAATGGTGGCCGTGTAACCATCCACCCTCGCCTGGTCCACAACGCCCCTGAGATAGTCACGCACGCCGCCGAAGCGATCGAAGTAATCCTTCATCAGCGTCCGGGCCTCGTCCACGGAAATTTCCAGCTGCTTTGAGAGGCCGAACGAGGTCAGCCCGTAAGCCAAGCCATAGGACATGGCCTTCACTTTGGATCGCATCGCGCTGGTGACCTCGGCAGGAGCGACGTTGAAGATCCGCGAGCCCACGAAGCGGTGCAGGTCCTCCCCGTCCCTGTATGCCTGGATCAGTGCTTCGTCACCGGAGAGGTGGGCCATGATGCGCATTTCGATCTGTGAGTAGTCAGCGGACAGGAGGCATTCATACCCTTCGCTGACCACGAAGATCCCGCGGACACGGCGACCTTCTTCGCTGCGGACCGGGATATTTTGCAGGTTGGGGTTGTTCGAGGAGATCCTGCCCGTGGCAGCAATGTTCTGCGCGTAGGTGGTGTGGATGCGCCCATCGTCCGCCACGGACTTCTTAAGGGTTTCCACCATCTGGGCGAGCTTGGATGATTCCCGGTGCGCCATGAGCTGCACCAGGAACTCGTGGCCGGTCTTCTCCAGCAGAGCCTTCAACGATGCCGCATCCGTGGTGTAGCCGGACTTGATTTTCTTGGTCTTCGGGAGGCCGAGTTCCTCGAAAAGGACGGTCTGCAGCTGCTTGGGCGAACCCAGGTTCACCTCATGCCCGATCGCGGCGAAGGCCTGCTCCTGGGCGTTCTCGATCACCTTGGTGAGGTCCGCAAGCTGCTCGTTCATGCGGTCCATGGAGACGTAGATACCAGTCAGTTCCATCTGTGCCAGGACGCGGGACACAGGGAGCTCCAGCGTGGTCAGCAGGGCGTCGGCCTTGCGGTCGGCGAGTTCCTTCTCGAAGTGCTTGCTGAGGGCATGCACGACGGCGGCCTGCTGGACGAGCGCTGCGGCTGCGGCTTGGTCGCTGCCCCCCATGAGGTCCAGCTCCAACTGCCCGGCCGACGCGGTTACAACGCCCAGGGAGATCTTGAGGTGGACCTGGGCGAGTTCAGGGAGGTCGTAGCTGCGGCGGTCAGGCTGGATCAGGTATCCGGAAACCGAGGTGTCATCAACCACGCCTTCCAGTCCCAGGCCACGGTTGTGCAGGGCCTTGAGGGCGGCCTTGAACTCGTGCACCACCTTGGCTTCTTCAGGATCCCGGAGCCAGTTGGCCAGCACCGGCTCGGCTGCTGAATCCAACTCCGTGAGGTCGATATAGGCAGCGCCATTGTTCCGGACCACTGCCAACGCGTTGGCATCCTCGCCTATGCGGCCTTGGACGGGCTGGATGGCAATCGCGGAACGTGTGCCGGAGCCGGCGCTGAAGAAGGCCTCCAACTCAGCGGCGTCCTTGAGCGTGGCAAACTCAGGGGCTTCGATGGTGTCCGGGGCGGCACCGGTGGTGTCGTCACCGTACAGATCGAACAACCGGGCGCGCAGGGTGCGGAATTCCAGTTCCTCGAACAGTTCCTCGATGGCCTGCCGGTCGGGGCGCGGCTCGTGGAGGTCCTCCAGCCCGACGGGCAGTTCGAGGTCCGTCAGCAGCTGGTTCAGCCTGCGGTTACGTTTGACGTTCTCCAGGTTCTCCTTGAGTGCCCCGCCCACCTTGCCGCCGATGGCGTCCAGGTTCTCCAGGATGCCCTCCAGGCCACCGTAGAGGTTGATCCATTTGGCGGCGGTCTTTGGCCCCACGCCCGGTACGCCCGGAAGGTTGTCCGCGGATTCGCCCACCAGTGCGGCGAGGTCCGAATACAGGGCAGGCTTGACGAAGTACTTCTCCTCAATGGCCGCGGCATCCAGCTTGGGGATGTTGCTCACGCCCTGTTTGGGGTAGAGCACAAACACGTTGTCATTGATGAGCTGGAAGGAGTCCCTGTCCCCCGAGACCAGGAGGACCTCAAAGCCGGCGGCATCCGCCTGGGCAGCTAGGGTGGCCAGGATGTCATCAGCCTCGTAGCCGGGCAGTGCGATGGTCTTGATACCCCAGGCCTCCATGACCCTGGCGATGAGGGCGATCTGGCCTTGGAACTCCGCAGGCGTCGCGTTGCGGCCACCCTTGTACTCGCTGTACTCGGCCTTGCGGAAGGTGGTGTCGTCAGAGACGTCGAACGCCACGGCGACGTGCGTTGGCTTCTGGTCCTTGATCAGGTTGATGAGCATGGAGGTGAATCCATGCACGGCGTTGGTGTGCTGGCCTCTGGCGGTAGAGAAGTTTTCAGCAGGAAGGGCGTAGAAGGCCCGGAATGCCATGGAATGGCCATCCAGGACCAGCAACCTGGGCCGGCCCTCCCCCGTGGTGCTGGATGAAGCGGTGGAAGAGGGGGTGGGTGCTGTTGCAATGGCAGCAGCTTGGGCCGTTGGAACCTGGTCCGGTTTGGTTGTTTCACTCACAGGTGCCAGCCTAGTTGGCATGATGGACAATTTCACGCCGAACCGGTTTGTCGACGAACTGAACGAGGCAGGTGTGCCCGAAGAGTTCCATGATTGGCTTTCGGGGCACGGCGTCGGCTCCCTTGTGGTGAAAATGGGGATCCGGTTTACCGAGCTCAGTGCCGAGCGGACTGTGGCAACCATGCCAGTGGAAGGGAACACACAGGTAGCCGGCATCCTTCACGGCGGAGCCCACGTGGTCCTCGCCGAAACCCTGGGTTCATTTGCTGCCTCGCTTCACGCCGGCAGGGGACGGCACGCCGTAGGAATCGAAGTTGGCGCAACGCACCACCGCTCCATTGCAAGCGGCACGGTAACCGGCACATGTACGGCGATCCACCTGGGCGGGACATTGGCCACCCACGAGATCGTTATCACCGATGAAAAAGGTCGCAGGCTTTCAACTGCCCGGATTACCAACATGATCCGGAACAACCGCCACTGATCCGGGAGTTGCTGCCTAACAGCTACCGTGGCGGCATACGGTAGTGCAGTTCAGCCGCGGCCCCGCCAAGGATGCGCGAGGAGAGCAACTCAAGTGGCGCCGTCGGGCCCTTCAGCGGCAGCAGCCGCTTACCGGCGCCAAGGACAACCGGGATGATGGTGACGATCATCTCGTGGAGCAAGCCGGCGTTGGCGAACTGGGCCACGAGGTCGCCGCCGCCCACCAGCCAGACGTTCTTGTCTCCGGCGTCGGCGAGGAGATCCGGTGCGAACTCGCGCACGTCCCCACGGACGAACGTGACATTGGAACCGGCCGGAGCTGAGTACTCATGATGCGTGAACACCCAACAGGGGATGTCCGGGTACGGCCACTTGCCGGGCTCGTGCTCCATGAGCCAACGGTAGGTCCCGCCGCCCATGGCGACACAACCCACACCTGCGAAGAAGGACTCATAGCTGCCGCTCACGCCTTCAACCTGGTCGAATTGCAGGAGCCAGCCGAGATCGTCATCCTCGGAAGCAATGAAACCGTCCACGGTGGACGCCACGTAATACTGGAAGATCGACATGGCCCCACACTAGTCAGTTGGCGCTGGCGTTCCCATACTCCACACGCACACTGCCATCATCACGCAGTACCACCACCCGGCCCTGGGCAAGCGTCCATCCATCGTTCAGCAGGAAGATCCTTCCTCCACTGACCACCAGCAGCCGCAGGCCCGTGTACCGGTACAACGGCTCAGCGTCCGTACCAGCCGAGTCCTCATGGACGTTGGGCGCTGTCACGGCCAACCGCTCCTTGCTGTAGACCACGGCTGTTGGCAGCAGGCTGGATCTTTCCTGGTAATCGATGGCCGCGCCCCGCCCAAGGGCCTGCGCGTAATCGGAGGTACCCCAGAAAAGGAGCAGGGTGACCAGGACGAACACAAGGGACCTTTCGAGTGAGCGCGGAGTGGTGGCGCGGAGGATCCGCTGGGCCGGATCAGCGGCCCGCCGACGAACGCTCAGTCCCCATGCCCCCACGAGCAAGCCGGCGGCGATGAGGAAGGGTGCGTAGAGCAGGATCCGTCCTGGCTGGGTCACGATCGCCACCCACATCACCGCCGCGTAGGCGAAACCAAGAACCAGCACCACCAGGGCGGCCCTTCGCAGAAGCGTCCGGTGGCGTGCGGCGCCCAGGAGCCGGGAAACGAGCCGGTCCACCATGAGCCACAACAACCCGATCACCACGAGCCAGGCCAGCGGCTGGAAGAGCGACTGGATACTCCGCAGGATAAAGTCCTGCACGGTATAACCAAACAGGCTGACGTCCAGGCCCATGGCCTTCGCCTGGGCATCCGTACGCGCCCAGCCGAAGTAGACCAACAACGCCGTGGCCACGGTCAGGGGCGGACCTATGACGGAGAGGACGTCCAGGGTCCGCTGCCAGCGGTTGTTGACCAGGCTCCGCTCCTCGGCTTCTTGTGAGGCAGCGGGTTCTTGTGAGGCAGCGGGCTCCTGGGCGGCGCTCATGGAGTTGCCGTGGGGGACGCACCGACGGAAGGAATGGTGGCCGGTGGGGCGCTCCGCGTGGGCTCGGCGCTTGGCGGGGTTCCATTGGTTTCGGGCGTTCCACCCGGGCCCGTGCTGGCCGGCGTGGAATCTTCATAGAAGAAGGTCACTGTTCCGCTGATGTCCACGGTGTCCGTAATGGAAATGCGGACGGCGGCGCGGCCATCGGACGGCGGCATCCTCAGGTACAGCGTTTCGTAGTCCCCTCCTCCGGCAACTATTTCGGGAGCTGCGGGGACGCCGTCGAACAGGATGTCCCCGACCCTGACGTAATAGCCATCCAGCCTGACCACAGTGCCGCCTGACCGGGGGCCGGAGGCACGCGCTGTGCCTGCCACTGGCCTCAGGTCGTTGTCGACCACCGTGAGGCCGCTCAAGTGCCGCGGGCAAGCTTCACCCGGGGCGGTTTCAGGCTTTAGTTGGACTCCCGGGTTGCTGCGGTGTTGGGCGACCGCAGAAGCTGACGTTGCGGCGACGGTGAACTCAAGACACTGGGTCTGCGGTATACGCGGTGTGGCTGCAACGGCATTCGAAGCGCGCTGCCAGTCCTGCTGCACACCACTTTGCAGTGCCTTGCAGACAGCGGCGGCGGCTTGCCACACGGCAACATCTTCGGCGCCTTCCAGGCTCTTGGCCAGCGCATCGCATTGGAATTGCTGCAGCAGGAGATAGCGTTGACCGGCCGTGGGATCGTTGGGGCCTACTGGCCCAATGGGTACCCAGCGCACCACCGGCGCTTCTGCCTGGGGTGCTCCCGGTCCGGCCGGACCTGCGGGCTGCCCGGCGGTGGGAGCGACGGCGGTGGGAACCGCTGGTGATGTTGCGTTGGTGGCGGGCGGAGCCGGATTGGGAGATGGACTGCCTTGTGGGGTGTTGTTGGGAACGCACGCAGAAAGTGCCAGCATCAGGACCGGAACCAGCGCCAGTCCGATGCGATGTCTTCGGGAATGGCACTTCATGACAGCCCCACATCTGCCGGATCACGACCACGCAGTGATGTAACTTCACTGCTGATTATTCTCCCGAATGGACTTTGCTGCCAGAGAGGCGGTTACTTTCCGAAGTAGGGCACGATCAAGTAGATGCCGAACAGCACGGCGAGTCCGCAGATGCCAAAGCATACGGCCGCCAGGGAGCGAACGAGTCCGGGCGACTTCTGCTGGGCGTCACCGGCAATTGCGGTGAGGCGTACTCCCAGGGAGTAGAGAACCACCAGGGTCACAGCAGCAACGAGCGTGACGCCGGCAACCTGAAGCAATTCCAGCCACTTCATCGCTGCACATCCTTGTTGTTGACGGACTTTCGGGTTTTCTTTTTCTTGCTGAACTTCACGGCGTGGCCGGCCTCTTCGACTTCCACTGCGTTGTGGTGGCCAACATGCGATTTACGCGACGCAACAAACATGAAGACGACGGCGGCGCTGCCGACGACCGCTGCAATGACGACACCCACGACACCGATGTTCACCAGGAGCGCGGTAAGCCCGCCCACGATGGCCGACGCCGGCAGGGTGAACAGCCAACCCAAAGCGATCTTGCCGGCAGTGCCCCAGCGAACGGAGGTGCCCTTTCGGCCCAGGCCGGAGCCAATGACGGAACCGGAGGCGACCTGCGTGGTGGAGAGCGCGAAACCCAGGTGGGAAGAAGCCAGGATGGCTGAGGCCGTGCTGGTCTCGGCCGAGAAGCCTTGCGCCGGCTTTACTTCGGTCAGGCCTGAACCCATGGTGCGGATGATGCGCCAGCCACCGGCATAAGTGCCGATGGCGATGGCCAAAGCACAAGCAGCCACGACCCAGAACTGCGGACCGGATCCCGGAGCCTGCGTGCCTCCCGCAATGAGGACCAGGGTGATGATGCCCATGGTCTTCTGGGCATCGTTGGTGCCGTGTGCGAGGGCTACGAGGCTGGACGTGAAGATCTGGCCGGTCCGGAAACCACCGCGCTTCTGCGTGAGCTTGTCACCCGTTTCGGGGTCGTGCCGGGAGGTCAGCGCGTAGGCCAGGCGGGTGCAAAGGTACGCTACGGCCCCGGCGATGAGGGGTGCAAAGACAGCTGGCAGGATCACCTTCTGCAGCACTGTTTCAAAGTTGATTGAGTGAAGTCCGATACCTACCACCGCGGCGCCGATGAGGCCGCCGAACAATGCGTGCGAGGAACTGGAGGGCAGGCCTTTGAGCCACGTGACCATGTTCCAGAGGATTGCACCCATCAGACCGGCGAAGATGATGTCCGGTGTGATGTGGATACCGTCCGAGCCTTCCCGGATGAGTCCCCCGGAAATGGTTTTTGCCACTTCGGTTGAAAGGAACGCCCCAACAAGGTTGAGCACGGCTGCCAGGGCAACCGCCGTCTTGGGCTTGATCGCCCCCGTAGCGATAGGCGTAGCCATCGCATTGGCTGTGTCGTGAAAGCCGTTGGTGAAGTCAAAGAATAGGGCCAACGCTATGACAAGCGCGACCATGAAGGTGATTTCCACCTGTTGCCCAATCTGCAGAGTCGACGTTCAGCAGTTCCACTTCCCCATACCTGCCATGCACAGCATAGTTCAGCCATTGTTCACCTGACTGGACTTGCCGCACTCTATCCGGCGGGCTTGAAACCTTAAGAATCCTACGTGCCAACCACCGAGCGGCCAAACAGGTACCGTCGCTTCGGTCAACCGAGGAAGGTACGGACCGCGGCAAGATCGCGGCGGGAGAGTCCCTTGCGTGGATCCGGTGAGATGCAAAGCACACGGCCCTGGTGGTATTCAGCCCAGGAACGGGCGTCTGACTCCTGGCCAAGTTGGTCGTCCAGCCACACGAAGCGCTCGGCTCCCATCGCGGCCAGGTCCTTCTGGAGCGCCCCGAGTTTCCACCATTCCGCGCTTTGGTCCCACCCCTGGCTGGTAAGGACAGGCCAATCCTCGCCCTTCAGTCCAATGGCAGGACAGAGAAACTCCGGGGCAAGGCGTTCCCAGGTGGTGAGCCATACAAAGCGGGCGAAGGGATGCTCTGCCAGCTCGTTGAGTTCGGCCACTGCCTCGGGCGCGAACGCGACGTCAAGGATGCCGGCGTCGGCGATTTTCCATTCTCCACCCCAATCAGTGACGCCTTGGGGGCCGAACGGGTTCACCACGCCGTCGACGTCCAAATATATGGACACCGGCATGTTGGAGGCCATGGTCGTCCTCCCTTCCCCGCGTTCCGGTCTACCAAGCCCAGCGTACGGCACTGCGGCGAACGTCAGGGGAAAGAACGTGCGGGCGAAATCATTCTCTTGACGTTCGTCATGGAAGTGATAATCTCGAAGGTATGGAAAAGCCCCCAGTCCATTCCCCCCAAAGTGTCCGCCACATAGAAGACTCAGTGCGCACCGATTTCCGGCATGCAATGTCCTATGGCGGTTATCTGGACCTGGACCACCTGCTCAACTCGCAGCATCCGCTCAGCCAGCCCGAGCACCACGACGAACTGCTGTTCATCATCCAGCACCAAACCAGTGAGCTGTGGCTCAAACTCGTCCTGCATGAGCTCCTGGAAGCCCGCAGGCTTTTTGACCAGGACAACCTTGGCAAGGCGCTCAAATGCATCGCCCGCGTCAAGGCCATCCAGCGCACCATGACAGAACAGTGGTCGGTCCTGGGCACGCTCACGCCCCGCGAGTATGCACAGTTCCGCGGATTCCTGGGTAGTTCCTCAGGTTTCCAGTCGTATCAATACCGCGGGGTTGAATTCCTGCTGGGTAACAAAAACAGGGGCATGCTGCGCGTTTTCGAAAGCGACCCCGAAGCACATGCGCTGCTCAGCCGGCTCCTGGATGAACCCACCCTGTACGACGCCTTCCTGGCGGTTCTCGCCCGGGCCGGATACGACATCCCGGCCGACATTTTGGAGCGGGACACCAGCGAGCCTTGGACGTTCCGAAAGGATCTGGTTCCGGTCTTCCAGAAGATCTACGAATCGGACGATACCCAGTGGGGACTGTACGAGGCCTGCGAAGACCTCGTGGACATCGAAGACAACTTCCAGGCCTGGCGGTTCCGGCATCTGCGCACCGTCCAGCGGACCATCGGGTTCAAGGTGGGCACCGGCGGCTCCTCCGGTGTCGACTTCCTCAAACGCGCCCTTGACCTCACCTTCTTCCCCGAGCTGTACGCCGTCCGTACTGAGATCGGCAACTAAGCAAACAACCGCCAAGCACTCCCCCAGGAGGGAACCATGACCACTGCCCAGCAGACCCAACGGCCAACGTCGGCCGAGCTGGACGCCGCAGATCCTCTCGCCGCCCAGCGTGAGGCGTTCTACACGCCCGACGCCGGCCAGCTCACCGCTTATCTCGACGGCAACTCGCTCGGACGTCCGCTGAAGGCAACCGCAGCGAACCTCCAATCCTTCGTCCATGATGCCTGGGGCAGCCGGCTGATCCGCGGCTGGGACGAACAGTGGATGGATGAGCCTACACGCGTGGGCGACCGCATCGGCGAAGTGACGCTTGGTGCCGCTCCCGGGCAGGTCACAGTGGGCGACTCCACCTCGGTCATGCTGTACAAGTTGATCCGGGCAGCGGTTGATGCCCAGCCGGGCCGTGACGAGATCATCATTGACCGGGACAACTTTCCCACGGACCGCTTCATCATCGAAGGGATCGCCAGGGAACGCGGGGCAAGCATCAAATGGATCGCCACCAACCCCGCAAGCGGCGTTCGTGCGGCGGACCTGGACGGGCTCCTTGGCGAGCGGACCGCCGTCGTGGTTCTTAGCCATGTGGCCTACCGCTCCGGGTTCCTTGCAGACGCGAAGGCAATCACCGGCAAGGTGCATGCCGCAGGTGCCCTCATGCTCTGGGACCTGTGCCATTCCGTAGGTTCCGTGCCGTTGGACCTTGATGCCTGGGACGTCGACCTGGCCGTTGGCTGCACCTACAAGTATCTCAACGGTGGTCCGGGCTCCCCCGCATTCGCGTATGTCAACGCCTCGCGGCAGAACCTTCTCCAGCAGCCCATCTGGGGGTGGATGGGTGCCGACAATCCATTCGGCATGACGGATTCATACCGTCCCGCCGCGGGAATCCGGCGGTTCATCACGGGTACTCCTCCTGTTCTTGCCATGCAGCCGATCAAGGACATGGTGGAGCTGATCGCCTCTGTGGGCATGGATAAGGTCCGGGAGAAGTCGGTCAAACTCACGGAGTACGCGATCGCCCTTGCGGACGAGCTCCTGGTTCCACTTGGAGTAGAAATTGTGAGCCCCCGCGACGCTGCCGAGCGTGGCTCGCATGTCACGGTGGACCACCCACTGTTTGCCGATGTGACGGCGAAGCTGTGGGAGCGGGGCGTCATTCCAGATTTCCGTCCCCCGCATGGCCTGCGCATCGGGTTGTCTCCCTTGAGCACGAGCTACGCTGAGGTTGAGCTGGGAGTGACAGCTATCCGCGACGCCCTCGCCGAACTGCTGTGAGTGCCGTTCTTGACGATATGGACTCCCGTCCCGGGAGTACCACGTCGTTGCTGCGAACCGTCATTGGCTTGTACCTGCGGGAAGCGGGCGGTTGGATGTCGGCCAAGGACATTGTCGTCCTCATGGAGGCCCTTGGCACGTCCGGCACTGTGACCCGGACGGCCCTGGGCCGCCTGCGGAAGAAGGACGTTGTCCTTCAGGAGACGCGCGACGGGATCCCCGGTTTCACGCTGACCGAAGGAGCGGCTTCCATGCTGGCCCGCGGCGATCGCAGGATTTACAACCCCACCAGCATGTCACCGTCCGATCCGTGGTGCCTCGTTTCCTTTTCGATTCCGGAGACGGAGCGGGAGAAGCGTCACCAGTTGCGGCGCAGGCTCCACTGGATTGGTTGCGGGACGGTGGCCGCCGGCCTGTGGATCTGCCCGGATACCCTTCGTGGCGAGGTGGAGGAAATCCTCGCCGACCTCGAACTCCGGGGAATGGCCACCCTCTTCGTGACGCAAACCCCGCTGGTGGGCGGCAGCCTGGAGGATGCCGCCTCGAAGTGGTGGGATCTGGACGCGGTAGCGGAACTCTACAAGGATTTCATCCGCGAGCACGGGTCTGCCGTGCCCGCCCGGGACGGCGCCGGCATCGATGCCGGCGCCTTTGCCAGGTATGTCCAATGCATTGACCGCTGGCGGATCATCCCCTACCTCGACCCCGGGCTGCCCGGGACATTCCTGCCCGAAGACTGGCCCGGGGCCCAAGGAACTGCGTTGTTCAAGCAGATTATGGACGCCTACGCACAACCAAGTGCGGACTTCGTGCGCCGCACCTTGCAGGGAAGTACCGCGGTTACTGTTTCCTAGCGGCCACTCCGCACCAGCTCCCCCGACGGCGAATTGGCCATCTCAGGCGCCCGACTTCACCCGGGAAACGAAGCGGAACCGGTCGCCGCGGAACGTGCTGCGCGTCCATTCGACAGGGACCCCCGCAGCATCCCGCGCCAGGCGGTGGACCACCAGCAACGGCGCCCCCATTTCGATCCCGAGCAGCCGGACGTCCTCCGGTCCAGCCAGTGCTGTCTCCACGGTGTCCTCGACGTCGGAGATATGGATGCCGTAAATGTCGGCCAGGGCTGCATAGAGAGAACCGGCCTTTTCCAGGTTTGCCTTGAAGCGTGGCAGCTTGCCCGGTAGGTAAGCCACCTCGTGGGCCAGGGGTTCGCCGTCGATCAAGCGAATTCGCTCAAGGCGTGTGACGCCATCGCCAGGATCGATTCCCAAATGCGCTGCGACGTCGACGTCCGCCTTGGCCACAGCCAGGGACAGGAGGTTGGAGTCAGGCCGCAGGCCTTGGTTCCTTGCGTCGTCGGAGAAGGACGTGAGCTGCCGCACGTGGGTCATCTTTGGCGGCGCAACAAAGGTGCCATGCCCCTGGATGCGGCCCAGTTTCCCCTCCGCGACGAGCTCGCTGATCGCTTGCCGAACGGTGGTGCGGGACGTCTTGTACTTCTCCGCCAGAGCCCGTTCCGTGGGGATGAGAGTGCCCGGCTGGAGTCCGGCGATCGAGGCAAGCAGCTCGGTCTTGAGGACGTAGTACTTGGGCATTGCCGCCGCGACATCTGTGGACATATTGGACATCCTACTTGTAGACAAGGTGATTGGTCTATGCCAATCTAGTGCAGGTTGGTCTAAACCAATTTCGGAGAATCTCCGCTGAACCCCTACTTTTCCACAGATCCAAGGGACAAAGATGTCGATCCTGCAAGACCTACGGCAAACACCCAAGCTCGGGCTCCTGGTGGGCGGCGCCGCCGCCACCATCGGCGTGATTTACGGCTACGACATGTCCAACATTGCCGGCGCCCTGCTGTTCATCACCAAGCAGTTCAGCCTCACCACATCCCAGCAGGAACTTGTGACCACCGCAGTGGTTGCCGGAGAGGTGCTGGGAGCCCTGGTGGGTGGCTGGCTATCCAACCGCGTGGGCCGCAAAGCGTGCATGGTGGGCCTGGCGATCGGATACGCGCTCTTCGCAGTGCTCAGCGCCATGTCCAACGATGTGCCGACACTGCTCATTGCCCGACTACTGCTGGGCCTCACCATCGGCATCTCCGTGGTGGTGGTTCCCGTGTTCGTCGCGGAGTCGGCGCCGGCGAAGGTCCGCGGCGCCCTGCTGGTTGCGTACCAGGTGGCAACCGTCTTCGGCATCATCGTTGGCTACCTGGCGGCCTACGCCCTGGCAGGCACTGGCTCATGGCGGTGGATGCTTGGCCTTGCAGCGATCCCGGCAATCCTTGTGCTCGCCATGGTGGTCAAGCTGCCGGACACTGCCCGGTGGTACATGATGCGGGGCAGGACGGCGGAGGCCAGACGGACCCTGTCCGCTATTGAGCCGGGACAGACGTCGACGCCGAGTTGGCAGAGATGCAGCGGGCCATCAGCGAAGAACGCGGCGGCGGCCTGCGTGAAATGCTGCGCGTTCCCTACCTCCGCGCAACGGTGTTCGTGGTTGGCCTGGGCTTCTTCATCCAAATCACCGGCATCAATGCCGTGGTCTACTACAGCCCCAGGATCTTTGAAGCCATGGGCTTCAGCGGCAATGCAGCGCTCCTGTTGCTTCCCGCGGCAGTGCAGGTTGCCTCGCTCGTCGCTGTCTTTGTTTCGCTGTCATTGGTGGACCGTCTGGGCCGCCGCCCGGTGTTGTTGACGGGCATAGGCATGATGGTGGTGGCCAATGTCCTGTTGGTAGGTGTCTTCATGGCCGGCCAGGACTTCGGCGGCCTGCTCACCGTCCTTGGCTTCCTGGGCGTTCTTCTTTTCACGGTCGGCTTCACGTTCGGGTTCGGTGCACTGGTGTGGGTATACGCCGGCGAGAGCTTCCCCTCCCGGCTCCGCTCGCTTGGTGCAAGCGCGATGCTGACCTCCGATCTGGTGGCAAATGTCCTGGTGGCAGCGTTCTTCCTGACCATGCTTCAGCGGTTGGGTGGTGCAGGCACCTTCGCAGTGTTCGGTGTTCTGGCTATCCTCGGCTTTATGTTTGTCCGCAAGTTCGCTCCCGAGACGAAGGGCCGCCCCTTGGAGGAAATACAGCAGTACTGGGAAAACGGTGGGAAGTGGCCGGAGGCTGACGCGGCCGGACACATCCCCGCACAGGAAGACACCGAACCGGCGGTTGTCCGGTGACGCCGGCGGTGTTGGGCCTTCATATTGGAGGTTCCAAGACACATGCTGTCCGTTCGGAGCTGGATTCGGACCCAGGCCAGGGCACGGAACCAAGCAACGAGGCACCTCTTGAGATCACCGAGGCGAGCGCCAACCTGTCCTCAGTGGGTCACCAGGGCGCAGACGCCGTGCTGCGGCGGATCGCGGCGGCTGTCGGTGACGGTGTCCAGGCGGTTTGCGCCGGTGCCGCGGGGGCTGATACTCCTGCCAGCAGGGCAGTCCTGAGTGCTTTGCTGACCGAGCGCTTTCCGGGTGCCAGGGTCGAGGTGGTCCATGACACCCGCATCGTCCTCGCCGCAGCAGACCTCGACGCCGGAGCGGTCCTGGTCGCAGGCACCGGCTCAGTAGCCTGGGGCCGGAACCGGGAGGGACGGGAGGCGCGCAGCGGAGGCTACGGCTATTTGCTCGGCGATGAAGGCGGAGGATACTCCGTGGTTCGTGACGCGGTCCGGGAGGCCCTGCGCGAGTACTACGCGGGGCTGGAACCCGGCACGATGGTCAGCGCCCTTTTAGCTGCGACGGCGAGCGCGGACGCGCTGCAGCTCATGGATCTTTTCTATGCCAAGCCAGAGCCGGACCATTGGGCTGGCCTTGCACCGTTGGTCCTGGATCTTGCGGTTGAGGGTGATCCCGCTGCGTTAAGGATTCAAGCCGAAGCCGCGCATTCCCTGGCCACGTTGGCCAGGCAAGTACTGGGCGAGCTTGGATTGGACCTGCCTTTGGTGATGGCTGGTGGTCTCCTGGTCAATCAAGAACAACTGGCAGGCGCTGTTGCCCGCAAGGTTGCCTTGGAGGATCCCTCACTGATCAGGATCCTGGGCCACGCCCCGGTGCACGGCGCGGTAAAGCTGGCCCGGCAATTGATCGATCCCTGACTCCCAGAGATTTTGTCCCTTCGAAAAACAGACAGGAACCATGACCATCACTCCTACCTCCCCAGGCGTCCCGCACTCTATTCCGGCCACTCCAGGTGCCAAGATGGCCCATGAGATCAGCGAGCAGCCCCAGGTACTCGCCGGACTCCTGGATTCGGGCCGCCAGCAGTTCGTTGCCATGGCGGACACCATCAAGAGGACGTCCCCGCGGTTTGTCCTGCTTGCCGCCCGCGGCACGAGTGACCACGCGGCGTTGTATGCGAAGTACCTCATTGAAATCAGTCTGGGATTGCCGGTTGGCCTTGCCTCGCCGTCGACCCTTACTGCGTATGGAGCCACGCCCCAACTGGAAGGTGTGCTGTGGTTGGCGGTAAGCCAGTCCGGCGGTTCACCGGACCTGGTGGAGTCGACGGCGGCAGCCCGCCGTCTTGGCGCCCTCACCGTGGCGGTGACCAACTCTCCAGGGTCCCCGTTGGCCGGGGCTGCGCAACATCGCGTGGATATCCTGGCCGGGAGCGAAACTGCGGTGGCGGCTACCAAGAGCTACACGGCACAGCTTCTGGCTCTGTGGTTGTTGGTGGATGCGTGGCGTGGTGGAACGTCCACCAACGCGGCGGGCATTCCTGACTGGGCCGCTTCGGTGCTGGCTGACGATGCCGTGTTGGACGTGGCCGGCAGTTACCGCTTTGCCGAGCGCATCATCACTACGGGTCGCGGCTATTCCTATCCCACTGCGAGGGAGGGTGCCTTGAAGCTCATGGAAACTTCCTACCTTCCCGCGCAGGCATTCTCTGGCGCAGACCTCCTGCATGGACCGTTTGCGATGATCGACTCCCAGCATCCTGTGATTGCCGTTGTACCGGAGGGAATCGGGGGAACGGCCATGCGCCCGGTCCTGGAGAGGCTCGCAGAACGGGGTGCCCACGTGTGCGTGGTGGGTGACCTCTCTGCCGCCCTTCCGGGTAGTTTGGTTGTTCCTTTGCCTGCGGGCGTTCCGGAGGAGCTTTCTCCTATCCTGCAGATCCTGCCGCTCCAGCGGCTGGCCTTGCAGTTGTCGGTGGAACGCGGCAACGATCCGGATGCTCCGCGTGGCCTGATGAAGGTGACTGAGACCTGGTAGACGCCGTTGCGTGCGCGGCTGGATGTGCACACTGCATCCAGCCGTGCATCCAGCCGCGCACCGATGATCCGCACAGGTAACCGGAGTAGTCTGGATTCATGCCTCTCACGTGTGGTGGTCGGTAGTCATGGCGCGGGCCAGGCAGCGGTGGCTGCCAGCTCTCCTGGTTCCCCTTGCACTGGCGTTGGCGGCGCTCATCGGCTCCGTCCAGGCTGGCGCGAGTGTTTCCCTGCCGCCCAAAACAGCGGACGAGATCCTGGCCATGATCGCCCGTACCGAGGTGCGCGCTTTATCCGGCACAGTGGTGCAAACCGCTGATTTGGGTCTGCCTGAGATTCCCACTGCTGGCCCGGGAATCGTACCTGGGGCCACCTCGGCACTTGAACTGCTCACAGGTTCGCACACCGCCCGCGTTTATCTGGACGGACCCTCCAAAGCCAAGCTGCAGATCCTGGACAGGATGGCCGAGCGTGACTTTGTGGTCAACGGCGGCGATGCCTGGTTCTACAATTCCGCTGACAACAGCGCTACGCATCTGAGCGTCCCTGTGCCCTCATTGGCAGACCGGGGAAAGTCCCTTCCGACTGAATCAACGCGTCCTGACATTCCCACTCCGGAGGTAATGGCACGTCACTTCCTGTCAGCCATCGATTCCAGCACTGAGGTAACGGTGGGCGAAGCTTCCACCGTTGCGGGTCGAAGCGCTTACCGGTTGAGCCTGGTGCCGCGCAGTGACGGGACACTGGTTGATTCTTTGTCGATCAACGTCGACTCCGAAACTGGATTGCCGCTGGGCGTCGAGGTTCGCGCGAAGGGCCAGCCGGAGCCTGCTTATTCACTTGCCTATACCGAGGTGAACTTCTCCACACCTGACGCGGCCTTGTTTAACTTCACTCCTCCGGCCGGTGCAACTGTCACGGAGAAGCCGGCCCCCATGAAGCCGGCCCCCATGAAGCCGGCCCCCAGCAAGCCAATGCCGCCGGAGATGGGAGATCCTGCCGTCCCGGCACCGGATGAGCCTGTTCCGGCACCTGGGGGATCATCCATTCCCGCACTCCCCCGCCCCAGCCCTTCAGTGACCGGCGAAGGCTGGGACACCGTGATCGGGTTGCCCGCTGGAACGGCGCCCGCTGATCTCACATCCAACCCGCAACTCGCCCAGGTCCTGCAACCCGTGAATGGCGGACGGGCGTTGACCACGGCCCTGGTGAGCGTCCTCATTCTCGACGACGGCCGCGTGTATGCCGGCTTGGTGCCTTTGGACCGGCTCGAATCAGCCGCGAATGCACAATGACCGGTGCCCAATGATCGGTGTACAACCAGGGGAAACCTATGAACAGCGCCCCATGATCGGCATCCTGTGACGGAGATCCGCGAAGCTGCTCCCGGCTCCCAACCGATGGACCTTGCGATAGAAACCCATGGCCTCGTGAAGCGCTTCGGGCACCGTTCCGCAGTGGATGGCATTGACCTTGCGGTCCCCCGCGGCGCGGTGTTCGGCTTCCTGGGGCCCAATGGGTCGGGAAAGACCACCACGATCCGCGTCTTACTTGGACTGGCTTCAGCGAACAGCGGCGAGATACGGGTGCTGGGCAAGGAGATGCCCCGGCAGTGGGCCTCGGTGTTGCCCGATGTAGGCGCGCTGGTGGAGGGGCCGGGGTTCTATCCGTTTCTTTCCGGAGCGGCCAATCTGCTGCGGCTGGATTCAGCGGACCGCCATGCATCCTCTTCCACCCGACGCCACCGCGTCAACGAAGCGTTGGACCGCGTTGGGCTGGGTCACGCCGCCGGAAAGAAAGTACGTGCCTACTCACTGGGGATGAAACAGCGCCTCGGGCTGGCCAACGCCATGCTCCGGCCGCGCGAACTGCTGGTGCTCGATGAACCAACGAACGGGCTGGACCCCCAAGGCACCCGGGAGGTTCGCAGCCTGGTGCGCTCCCTTGCCGCCGGCGGGACCACCGTCTTCGTTTCCAGCCACCTCCTGGCCGAGGTGGAACAAATGTGTACCCACGTGGGGGTGATGAGTGCCGGACGGCTGGTGGCCCAAGGACCGCTGGATGAACTGCGGTCTGCCGGGCAAGCGCACGTTCTGATACGAACGCCCGACGTCGAACGTGCCGCCGCTGTCCTGGCCCGGCTGGGGCTGGTGCCCGGCGAAGCACCTGGCCGCGGGGTGATCCAGGGAAACGGGCTGGACGGCGTTGAGCCCGAAGAGATCGTTGCAGCCTTGGTAGCCGACGGCGTACGGGTCCGGGGCTTCTCTGTGGAGAACGCAAGCCTGGAAGAGCGGTTCGTGTCCTTGACCGGAGAGGGGTTCGACGTTGTCGGCTGAAACTGGTGACACCCTTGAGAGGGTTGGAACGGCTGGAACATCCAGGGCTTCCAATGACAAGGCTCTCCATACCGGGATGGGGTGGGCGTTGCTTGGCTCGGAGTTATCCGTGCTGTTTCGTCGCCTCCGCACCTGGGCCATGCTGGTGGCCCTCGCTGCCGTTCCCATCCTTATTGCCCTTGCCGTCAAGCTCTCGTCCCGGCCGGCGACACCTGGCCGCGGGCCACTGTTCCTGGATCGCATCACCCAGAACGGCCTCTTTGTTGCTGTAACAGCCCTCGTGGTGTGTGTCCCGCTGTTCCTCCCCCTCACTGTCGGCGTGGTGGCCGGAGACACCATCGCCGGAGAGGCCAACCTGGGAACCTTGCGGTATCTGCTCCTGGCACCGGCGGGGCGCATCCGCCTGCTCCTGGTCAAGTACGCCGGGGCCGTTGCTTTCTGCTGTGCCGCTACGGCTACCGTGGCAGCGGCGGGGACCTTGGCCGGCGTCGTGTTCTTCCCCGTCGGTCCTGTCACGCTGCTCTCCGGCGACACGATCGGGGTTGGCGAGTCAGTCCTGCGCTCCTTGCTGATCGCTGCCTACATCACGGTCTCGCTGCTGGGCCTGTCCGCGATCGGGCTGCTCATCTCGACCTTCACGGATGTACCCGTGGGCGCCATGGCCGCCACGATCGTCCTCTCGGTGGTATCGCAGGTACTGGACAACCTGCCACAACTGGAATGGCTGCATCCTTGGCTGTTCAGCCACCACTGGCTGGGCTTCGCCGACCTCCTGCGGCAGCCGGTTGTCTGGACATCGTTTGGCGAAAACGCGCTTCTCCAAGCGGGTTATATTGCCGTCTGCGGCGCGCTGGCCTACGGGAAGTTCACTACCAAAGACATCCTGTCCTAGCTTTGACGTAGGCTCTGTCCATGGCCAGATTCTTTGACGTCCATCCTGAAGATCCCCAACCACGCGCCATCGGCCAAGTGGTTAATATGCTGCAAAGCGGCGGGCTGATCGCCTACCCCACCGACTCCTGTTACGCCCTGGGTGCCCAGATCGGCAACAGGGAAGCCTTGGATCGCATCCGGACCATCCGGCAACTGGACGACAAACACCACTTCACCCTGGTCTGCAAGGACTTTGCCCAAATGGGGCAGTTCGTGATGATCGATAACGATGTTTTCCGCAGCATCAAGGCCGTCACGCCCGGCAGCTACACCTTCATCCTTCCGGCCACCCGCGAGGTTCCCAAACGCCTGCTCCACCCGAAAAAGAAGACAGTGGGCGTACGCATCCCGGACCACAAGGTGGTCCAGGCACTCCTTGCGGAACTCGGTGAACCGTTGCTGTCCAGCACGCTTCTGCTGCCTGACCAGGAGGAGCCACTGACCCAGGGCTGGGAAATCAAGGAGCGGCTGGACAACGAAGTGGACGCAGTGATCGATTCCGGCGATACCGGTTCAGAGCCCACCACAGTGATCGACTTCTCCAGCGGCACGGCAGAGGTAGTGCGTCGCGGAACGGGCGATCCTTCACGGTTCGAATAGGATCCAGCCCTACGCAGGAGCGGGGTCAGCGGAACTGGAAGCGGCAGCTCGCGTTCAAAGCGACCTGGGCCAGCCCTGTCAGTTCCAAGGCGATGGCCGAGGGTTGCGTGGACAGGGGCAGCGGCGGGTACGCCAAGGAAATGGTGAGCTGACGGTTGCCATCAGCACTGCTGATCGAGATGGTGCCATAGCCGGGTATGTCACCTGAATGGCCATAGTAGAGGCCGTTGGTGCACGTGTCCTTCCAGTGGTCCAGACCCAATCCGTAATCGGCGAAAACCGGGCCCTTCATCTCCAGGAGGCTCTCCGGTAGCAGCAGCCGCCCTTTGAGCAACGCTGCGTAGAAGGCATTGATGTCTGCCACGCTGGCGATCACGCCCTCTGAAGCCGGGCCACCAGGCTGCGCGGAATGCGTGACGTCCACGGTTTTGCCCCGCAGCACTGCATAACCATGGACCAACGCGGCCGGAAGGGGGCCCTCGTCCAACACCTTGGTTGAATGCAAATTCAAGGGATCCAGGATGTCCGTTCGCAGCACGGTTCCCAGTGGAGCCCCCCTCAGCCGCTCCACCAAAAAGCCAAGGACCGCATAATCCGAAAGTCCGCTGGCATAGGAAGTCCCGGAGGTGTGGTCCAGCAATTGCCGGACGGTCACTGACTCTTGGCCCGGCGGCAGGAGGACGCCGATCCCCGGCAGGTACTTGGCGATCGGATCCTCAAGTACCAGCCGGCCTTCTTCCACCAGCTTCAACACGCAAACTGCCACCATGGTCCGCGTCAGCCCACCCACACGGATCGGATCATCCGCCTGCACGGGAGCACCTCCGTCAAGGCTCCTGACACCTGCCGCGTGCCTCCACACTTGTTGCCCGGCTCTGGCCTCCATCAGCACCGCCGGCGCACCGTTCTGGAGCATCTCCCGACTAAAGAGTTCCAAAGTTGCCTGCAGCTCGCGAAAGGCAGGTGTTACCGGTGGTGACTGTGATGTTGATGTCGGCGGCGGCGCAGGGACAGTGGGAGGGGCCGCCGTCGAGCTTGTCACTGGCGTCGACGGCAGCGGGTTGGGCCGGGGTTCGCCCGTGCAGCCAGCGAGGAACAGGCCGCACACAAGCGTTGCGGTCACAATGCCCCCGCGTGAACCTGGATGCACACCTGCTCCTGCGTTTATTCCTCCTGCTTGCGCGCCCGGCTGGGCTGCACCCGCATTGGCTCCCCCGGCATCTTGGGAAATTCCGGTGGGAACGGCATTTCGCCTTGGCCGTTCTTGACGTCGCGCTCCCACCATTGCAGCAGGACGTCGATGTCTCCGGGCTTGTCATGCATCGTTGCCCACGGGTCACCTGTTGTCTTCAGCCGGTCCGGGACAGTGGTGATGGTGTATTTGGCCGGATCGGAATTCTCCAGCTCTTCCCACGCCAACGGGCACGATACCTGTGCATTTGGCACGGCACGCGGGCTGTATGCGCCGGCGATCGTCCGGTCCCGGTTGGCCTGGTTGAAGTCCACGAAGATCCTGGTCCCGCGTTCTTCTTTCCACCATGCTGTAGTGACCTTCTCGGGCATCCGTCGCTCCAACTCCCGGCCGGCAGCGATCACCGCGTGGCGCACTTCCAGGAATTCATGCTTGGGGTGGATGGGCGCATACACATGCAGTCCCCTGTTGCCCGAGGTCTTGATGAAGGCCGTCAGCCCCGCTTCGTCCAACAACGCACGGAGTTCCTGCGCAGCCGGTATGGCGTCATCAAAGTCGGTTCCAGGCTGGGGATCGAGGTCGATTCGCAGCTGGTCGGGGTTATCGGGATCGTTGGCACGGGAAGCCCACGGGTGGAAAACGACCGTGTTCATTTGCGCTGCCCACACCGCGGCCGCGGGTTCATCGATCACCAATTGCGGATGCGTCCGTGCGCTCGGATAAGTCACCATGACCGAGCGGACGTAGTCCGGCGCACCCTTGGGAGGGTTCTTGGAGAAGAACATCTCGCCCTCGATGTTGCCCGAGTACCTCTGGAGACTGACCGGCCGGTTGCCGTTGGCCGCCACAAAAGCGTCCCCCACGTCCACCAGGTAGTTTGCCAGGTCCAGTTTCGTCAGCCCGGCCTCAGGCCACATGATGCGGCCTGGACTTGAAATCCGAACTTCTCGGGGGCCCTCGGGACCGGGCACGGAGACTGTTGCTGATTCGCTCGCCATGGCCACAAGCTACCCCGTCAAGGGCGTTCACGTCAGCATCCCGCGTTCCTTTTTTCGGGCGGCGGGGAGTATGCCTGACAGCTCCAAGGCCAAACTGCTTCATGATGGATACATGCCAAACACTGAAACCGCCCTGACTGTTGCCATGGGAGACACCAAGGTATCGGGAATCCACGTCCGTCCGGAGAAGTCGTTCGCCACCCTCGTAGTTGCCCACGGCGCCGGAGCCGGAAAGGAACACCCCTTCCTGCAGGGATTTGCCGAAGCGATGGCGGAGGAAGGCGTCAGTACGCTGCGCTTCAATTTTCCGTACCGGGAAGCCGGGCGACGCTTCCCTGACCGCCCGCCGGCAGCCATAGCCACGTGGCGCGCCGTCATGGAAAAGGCCGCAGAACTGGCAGGCGATGAACCGTTGTGGGCGGGGGGAAAATCCTTTGGCGGACGGATGGCCTCCATGGCCGTGGCTGAGGGAATGCCCGCGGGTGGCCTGGTGTATCTCGGTTATCCACTCCACGCGCCGGGCAAACCGGAGAAGCTCCGCGATGAACACCTCTACGGGATAACGGTGCCCATGCTGTTCCTTCAGGGCACCCGCGATACCTTCGCGACACCGGAACTCCTGGAGTCTGTGGTGGCCAGGATAGGCACGACGGCGACTCTCCAGTGGAGCGAAAATGCAGACCATTCGTTCGTGGTCAAGGGCCTCAAGCGCAGTGCCGCCGAGATAGGTGCCTCGCTTGCACCCGCGGTGGCAGGATTCATGAGGGAAAACAGTTGAGGAACTACTTCGGCACCGGCTCGTGGCGCAGGTAGGATCTCCGGAAGCGGCCGGTGCCCGCTGTCAGGGCGCGAAGTTCCACGGCGTAGCGCCGAAGTTCCTGGTCAGGGACCTCGGCGGTGATCTCAGTGCCTTCGCCGTTGGCTGCCGTCGTGCCTGTCACCCGTCCCCTTCGGCCGGACAAATCACTCATCACAGCCCCGACATGTTCGTCCGGGACACTGACCACAACGGCTGACACGGGCTCAAGCAACTGGATTTTGGCCGTTGCCGCGGCTTCGCGGAGGGCCAAGGCGCCGGCGGCCTGGAAGGCTGCGTCCGAGGAATCCACACTGTGGGTTTTTCCGCCCACCAAGGTGACTTTGATATCCACCACGGGGAACCCGGCCGAAACGCCCTTCAGCATCTGGGAGCGGACGCCCTTTTCCACGGAAGTGACGAACGTACCGGGAATGACACCGCCCACCGTCTTGTCAGCGAATTCAAACCCCTCCCCGCGCGCCAGGGGCTCGACCTCGATGTCGCAGATAGCGAACTGCCCATGTCCGCCGGATTGCTTGACGTGCCGGCCGTGCCCGGCTGCCTTGCTGGCGAAGGTCTCCCGCAACGGTGTGATGACCTCCACGGTTTGAAGTTTGACGCCCTGGTTGCGCAGCCTGTCCAGGATCACCTCGGCATGCGCTTCACCCGTGCACCACAGGATCAGCTGGTGCGTGTCCTGGTTGCGTTCCACCCGAAGCGTCGGATCTGCCGCGACTACCTTTCCTATGCTTTTGGCCAGCGCGTCCTCGTCGCTACGGGACATTCCTTCGATCGCTATGGGCATCAGCGGTTCAGGCATGTTCCAGGTTTCGATCAGCAGGGGGGCGTCCTTGTCAGAGACCGTGTCCCCGGTTTCCGCGTTTGCCAGCTTGCTGAGGGCACAAATGTCACCTGCGATGCACTGGGAGACAGCTTTCAGGCTTGATCCGACGGGCGAGTACAGATGCGTGACGCGTTCATCGCTGTCGTGGTCCTCGTGGCCCCTGTCCGCCAATCCCCTGCCGCCGATGTGGATGGCTGTATCTTCACGGAGGGTTCCGGAAAAAACACGGACCAGGCACACGCGGCCGAGGAATGGGTCCACAGTCGTCCGTACCACCTCGGCAGCCAGGCGTCCTGCGGGGTCGCAATCCAGCGGTTTCAGGGACGAACCGTCGAGCTTCATCACCGGGGGTGCGGTTCGTTCCAGCGGCGACGGCAGCGCATCGATCATCAGTGCCATGAGCTCGGGAAGCCCCAAACCCGTTTCCGCCGAGGTAGCCATCACCGGGAAGAAGGAGCCCCTGGCCACAGCGGTCTCCAGGTCCTTGATGAGGTCCTCCAGCGGCAACTCTTCACCGCCCAGGTAGCGGTCCATCAACGTCTCGTCTTCGCTCTCGGCAATGATTCCTTCAATCAACGGACCGCGTGCTTCCTCCACGGCAGGATCATTGCTGCTTCCGTGGAGCACGCCTGCCAGTTCTCCCCCGGAAGGCAGGTACAGCGGGAGAACGGACTCGCCGAAGGCTTCCTGGCAACGCACGACGGCGGCACTGAAGTCTGCGCGGGGGTGGTCCAGGCGGCTGACTACGACAGCCCTCGGCATGCGGATCTTCTCGCATTCACCCCACAAGGCGATGGTGGCGCCGTCGATGCCGTCCACGGCGGACACGACAAAGAGGGCCGCATCGGCAGCCCTCAACCCTGCTCGTAATTCCCCTGTGAAATCCGTGTACCCCGGAGTGTCGATCAGGTTCACCTTGACCTCGCCCACCAGTATCGGGGCCACAGACAAGGTGACGGACCTCTGCTGGTGGATGGCTGAAGGGTCTGAATCACTGACGGTAGTCCCCTCGGTGATCGAGCCCATCCTGGTGATGGCCCCGGTCGCCGCCAACAGGGCCTCCACCAGCATCGACTTCCCTGCACCTGAATGCCCCACGAGTGCCACGTTGCGTATCTTGGCAGGATCGCTTGCCGCCAGAGCCGTACCGTTCTCGCTTCGCCGGGACTCGGGTGTGCCGGGTCCGGCCGCCTTGGCCGTCTCCCGTGTGCCCTTCGCGGACATGAGCACCTCCTGGTGTCGTATCCAAGCTCGGAGTTCGAACGCGTCGAAAGGTTCGAACGTGTAAGAGGATTGGACACCCTGAGGCGACCACAGGGCAAGACCCAGTTGCGGACGAAGAGCCGCCGGCGAAGCGGCCAACGGGTACTAGGCCGGCACCATGCCCCACAACAACCATGCTGAGGTTACAGTGCTTCCTGTGATGACTACGGAGAATCCTGTCAGCCACAGGAATGACGGGACACCCGTGGTTTGGCCAAGGATGTAGGCGTCCGAGGCTGCGAGCCGGTTCCGGCGCCGTGTATGGACACCGGCAAGCTTGAAAAGGTCGCGCACGGCACCCACTGACAGGGCGATCCCCAAGGCCAGCACAGCGTAGTCAACGATTGTGGGAGATCCGAAGAAGACCAAAAGCTGGGCGATAGCTGCGCTGACCACCGCCACGAGGATCCCTGTCAGGTTGCGCAGGAAAATCAGGGAGACCAGCAGGATGAGGGCGCCTACGGACATTGCAGCCCCTGACCGGCCGGCGGCGAACGCAGCGATCAAGGCAAGTCCCACGACCGCGGGCGCGGGGTATCCCCAGAACCCTGACCAGGCCGCACCAAAGGGGCTCCGGCCGCTGCTGACGAGACGGCCCGAATGATCCAGTCCGATGCGGAGGCTGTGGACGAATCGCCCCGTCATGAGGGCGGCATAGGCGTGGCCCAGTTCATGGACGAAGGTGACGTAGAGACCGAACCATCGCCACGTGGCTCGAGGGATGCTCAAAATGGTTGCTGCGGCAAGAATCGCCACCAACGCAGATAGTGGCACGGCCGTAGTGTGGACGTCGGTGAAGCCACGGACCACAGCCGCCCACCAGGTTTGTACAGGATTCACAGCAGAATTCACAGCGGGGTTCAAAGCAACGTTCACAGCAACGTTCACAGCACCGGGGAGTTGAGGCGTGAACGGAGCCCGGCTACCAGGATCTCCAAACCGAAATCGAAGGCTGCTTCACCCCGCTTGTCCGGCGGACCCGCGTGCGTTAACGCCTGGGTAAGGGCCGGGTAGCCGTCAGCGGGAGGGGCCCACACGACGTCGGGAGCGGCCAGGTCCAACGCAAATCCCAAGGCAAAACTGTCGATCGTGGAGATGGCCGAAACCACATCCTGTCCCTGGAAACCGGCATTTTCGAGGGCGACCGCCAGACTCTCATAGAGAGCCAGTACCTGATCGTCCTGCACAGTTTGCAAGACCAGCAGGGGCGCCAGGCGGGGGTGCCGGGCGAAGGCGTCGCGGTAGGCGCGGACGATGACCCTGAGGGCGTCCTCCCAGTCCTGCCCTTCATGGAGGGCGTAAGGGCTCTGGGCGATGATCCGTCCCCGCATCAGCTCCAGTATTTGTTCGCGGCCGCTGACATGGTTGTAGATGGACGATTGACTGACGCCGATCCTCTTGGCCAGTTTGGGCAGGCTGAAGTCCCCGGCCTCGTCCACCAGTTCCAAGGCGGCCGTGACGAGTGCGTCGATGGATATCAGCGGAACCAGCGGGCGTGGCATTCGGGTTCTCCAATCAATGTGTTGTTACGACTCTAGCCAGAAGTTTGGGCAAAGGTATTGTGCGCCCAATCACAAGGCTCTACGATAAACGAAAGCCTTTCGCTTATCGATCGGCTCCCCCCAAATCTCCCCGCATTAGATCTCCGAGGACACCATGTCTGAAATCGAAACCCGCCCTCCTGCAGCGGATGCTGGAAACGGGCTCAAGAAAAATGCCATCGGCACAGGCGGCATTGCCTTCCTGGTCATCTCCGCAGCAGCCCCCCTGACCGTGATGGCCGGTGTGGCACCTGTGGCCATTGGCATCGGGGGCATTGGCGCCCCCATGGGCTACGTCATCGCCGGCGCCGTTCTCTTGATCTTCGCTGTGGCTTTCATGGCCATGACCAAGCACGTCAAAGCAGCCGGCGGCTTCTACACCTACATCACTCTTGCCATGGGAAAAACGGTAGGTCTGGCCTCCGCCATCCTCGCCATCGTCTCTTATAACTGCCTGCAGATCGGCGTCTACGGGCTCTTCGCAGTCCAGACCCAGGCCATGCTCCGAACACTCTTCGGCCTGGACGTCCCATGGCCCGCAGTCGCCTTGATGGCCGTCGCTGCCGTCTGGTTCCTTGGCTATCGGGGCATCGACGTCGGGGCAAAGGTCCTGGGTGTCCTGCTCATTGCCGAGACCGCCATCCTTGCCGTCATGGGCGCCGGCATCCTGGCGAACGGGGGCGCCCAAGGCATCAGTCTTGCCTCCTTCTCCCCCGAGCATGCGTTCACCCCTGGCGTCCTGGCCATCCTTGCCATCTGCTTCGCCGCTTTCATGGGCTTTGAATCCACCGTGCTGTACCGCCGTGAAGCCCGAAACCCGGACAAGTCCGTCCCGCGGGCAACCTACATCGCGGTCGGCTTCATGTCCGTGTTCTATGCGTTCATCGTGTGGACGGTCATCCAGGCCTACGGCGATGGTGACGTGATGGCAGCTGCAGGTGAGTTGGCCGACGGCATGTTCTTCGCCACGATCAATCACTACGTGGGTCCGTGGGCCGAGGTTGTCATGTACGTGCTGATCGTGACCAGTGTCTATGCTTCCCAGCTTGCCTTCCACAATGCCATCAACCGCTACGTTTACATGCTGGCAAAGGACGGCGTCCTTCCCGCTTTCCTCGGGAGGACCCATCCGAAGTACAAGTCCCCGCACCGCGCCGGACAGATCCAGACAGCCCTCGCAGCCATCGTCATCATTATTTGCGCCATCGCCGGCGCCGATCCTTACAAGCAGCTGCTGATCTGGGTCAACACCCCCGGCATCTTCGGCATTGTCGCGTTGCAGGGACTGGTGTCCGTAGCAGCATTCATCTACCTTCGGCGCAACCCGGAAGCCGTGACCAACCGGCTGCTCATTCCTTTGAGCATCGCTTCAGCCATCCTGCTCTTCGGTGTGGTTGCCCTGATCGCCATCAACATCGAACTGCTGACTTTCGCCGATGCCCTTACCAACACCATCCTCCTGTTGGTGACCCCCCTTGTTTTCCTGGCAGGCCTGCTGACAGCCCGCAGATTGCGCAGTGCCCGCCCTCACATCTTCGCCCGGATTGGAAGCTTCGAAACCCATGACTCCTGACCTCATTGTCCTTGCCGACACCATCCACACACTCGACGACCGCCCGGATAACGGTTCCCGACCGGCCATTCAGGCCGTTGCCGTCCGCGACGGGTTGATTGCCGCCGTCGGAACCCGGGAGGATGCCCAGCAGTGGCGTGGGCCAAGTACACGGGTAGTGGACCTTGGCGGTGCGACACTTACGCCAGGCCTGGTGGATTGCCACATCCACCCGGTGTTTGGCCTGGACCTGACCATCGGCTGTGATCTGTCCGGCGCGTCGACTTTGGCTGAAGTACGCGCGCTGCTGCAGTCAGAATCAATGAACGGCGCAGAATCAACGACCGGCCCAGTGACATCGGACGACGGCGGCTGGTTGCGTGCGTGGGGTCTGAATCCGAACGCGTTTGGCCCAGTACCCCTGCACCGGAGTGTGCTCGACGAGGTCTCCGGAGACCGGCCAGCGATGATCCGTTTGTTCGACGGGCATTCGGCGTTGGCGAACAGCCGGGCACTGGAATTGGCCGGGATCAGTGGCCGCGTTGAATTCGACCAGTCCGCCGAGGTGGTCTGCGACGCCGACGGCGTCCCCACCGGGATGCTCCTGGAAGCGGCGGCCATTGAACTGGTGCAGCGTCACATTCCCAAGGAATCGTTTGAGGACCGCAAGACCCGCCTGGGTGTCTTGCTCCGGGACTTCGCCCGGTCCGGCCTGACCGGCGGGCACGTCATGGACCATGACGAGGAGTCGACGGCTCTACTTCAGGCTTTGGAAGCCGACGGCGGGCTGCCGCTGCGGTTGCGGAGTGCGCCGTGGTGCATGCCGGGCACTGGCGTTGCCGAATGGAAGCAGCTTGCCCGCACCGTAGGCACCGGCGGACGCCGCTGGTCGATCGAGGCCATCAAACTGTTCGTTGATGGAACCGTGGACAATGGGACGGCGTGGCTTTACGAGCCGGACCTGTACGGCCAGTCCACTGCGCCATTCTGGCCACGGCCGGAAGAATACACAGCTGCGGTCCGCTACTTTGCCTCCCGGGGAATCCCGACGGCGACACACGCCATTGGCGATGCCGGCGTGGAACATGTCCTGGACGCCTTGGAGTCGCTCCGCGGTGTTGTGCCCTCGGATGTGCTCCGCCAGACGGTTCACAGGATTGAACATATCGAAACGGTGCCCGACCAGCTGGTGGAACGCTTCCAGCACGCCGGAGTGGTGGCGAGTATGCAGCCGACGCACTGCACACATTATTCCGTGGCTGACCACAGTGACAATTGGTCCACCCGGCTAGGCAAGGTCCGTGCCGACCGCGCATGGCGTTGCAGGGACCTCCGCGAGGCCGGAGTCACCGTGGGCATCGGCTCCGACTGGCCGATCGCTCCGTACGCACCCTTGCCGATCATTGCAGACGCCCAGTTGCGGCGCCGTTCCGGACATCCGGAGCAGGAACCCATCGCACCAGCCCAGGCGCTCACCGCACTCCAAGCGCTTGAGGGCTACACCTCGCACGCGGCGCGGGCTGCAGGACTGTGGGACGTTTCGGGCTCCATCACGGTGGGCAAACGCGCCGACTTCACCGCGTTCGAGCGGGACCCACTGACAACGGCCCCGGATGAGTTTGCGGCAAGCAGCGTAATAGGCACGTTCGTGGACGGCGAGATCCAGTTCATGTTGGAAAGGCTTGCCTAGCAGTTCTTTCATCGGCTGGGCTACATGCGGTTCTTGGTTTTGGCCGTAGCCAGTGCCGTCCACGGATCTTCGGGCCAGGGATGCCTGGGGTAGCGCCCACGCATCTCTGCCCGAACCTGGGAGTAGGGCCCGGACCAGAACGAAGCGAGATCGGCTGTTACTGCCAACGGCCTGCCTGCGGGAGACAAAAGGTGGAAAAGCACCGGTACCCTTCCGCCAATAAGGCGGGGCGTGCGGTCCCAGCCGAAGCATTCCTGCAGCTTGACCGCTACAACCGGGCTACCGCCGTCGTGCTCCGCATTCTTTCGCTCCGGGCCCCCGGAGCCGTCAGCGACCTCGGGGTAATCGATCCTCACCCGCGAGCCGCTGGGCACCTGAAGGCGCTCAGGCACCAGGCTGTCCAAGGTGGAAGCCTCGGGCCACGGGAGCAGGCGCCGGAGTGGATCGGTGAGGTCGATGGTGGCGGCCGGGGTACCGGTGGCCATGGATTCGAGCTCCGGGGCAAGCCAATCATCCAACCTGGCCAGCAGGGCGGATTCGCTGACATCCGGCCACGGATCGCCCAGCTCCCGGTGCAACAAGGCCAGACGCCGGCGCAGCGCATCTGCCGCAGCGGACCACCCGATCATCGAGAGTCCTGCCTTTTCCAGCGCAATCGCAACAGCATGTCGGCCCTGCTCGACGCTGGGGCGCACGGGCGTCGAAGACAAAACGAGGGCTCCCAGTCTCCGCTCAAGCCTGGCGGTCACCCGACCTTGGGCGAAACGTGCCACTACGTCCTCCACCGACAGCTCCGGCGCCGCAGCCACCGCGAGTTCGGCGGACAGGGGCGCCGCCGATCGGATCACGGCTCCCGTGCCCGCGGCATCCCTGCCTTGGGCGCGGGAAACCTCCGCCACGGCCAACCAGTCATGACCGGCCAGGGAGCTACCTGCGGGCAGACCAGCCCTGGTGCCCGATGTCAGCAGATACGTGGGTGCCCCTTGGCCGGGAACCCGCCTGGCAATACGGTCCGGGAAGGCCAACGCGACCACGAACCCCGGTGCCTCCCTCGCTGTAACGTCCAGCGGCGCTTTCACGACGTCGGAGGTCTCCTGACGCGCGAACGATTCCATCCGTTTGACGTCCTCGGCGAATCGTCGGGCTGCCGGGTCTGATCCGGAACGAACTGCCGCCAGGAGTTTTGTGAGATCGGCACCAGGTGCGCGTTGATCACCTGCCACCAGTGCCACGGTTTCAGCGGCAAGGCGGCGGCCAACCAGCGCGGAACCGTCCAGCAACGCGCGGGCCAGCCGCGGGTCGGCCGGGATCTTCGCGAGTGTCCTGCCCAGGTCCGTGACAGTTCCTTCCACTGTCACAGCACCGAGTTCCCGAAGAACCTCGACGGCGTCATCCATAGCGGCACGCGGTGGTGCGTCGGGCAGTGCAAGCCCCCGGCCCCCGGGTGCTCCCCAGCAAGCGAGGACCAGAGCGGCGCTGGTGAGGTCGGCCACCGAAACCTCGGGGGTTTGATGTGCTGGCGCAGCGGCGAAGGCCTGTTGGTCGTAGCACCGGACCACCCTGCCTGGTCCTTGGCGCGCTGCGCGACCGGCCCGCTGCTCCGCAGAAGCCTTCGAGCAGGACACCGTCACCAGTCCGGACATGCCTCTGCCCGCGTCACGACGCGGTTCACGTGACAGGCCGGAATCAATAACGAGCCGGACGCCCGGCACCGTGAGTGACGACTCGGCCAACGCCGTTGACACAATAATTCGAGGAGGGCCGCCGGGTTCCCGGCCCGAAACCGCACGGTCCTGGGCGTCTGGACCGATCTGGCCGTGCAGTTCAAGTACCTCAACACCGGCCTGGACCCGCCCGCGGAGGCGGCTGGCGACGTCGGACACTTCACGGACGCCTGGGAGGAAGACCAAAGCGTCAACGTCGGGGTTTTCCATGAGCGCTTCCTCGTGGGCAGCCACCGTTGTTTCGGCAACATGGCTAAGGAAGCTGCATGCCACGCCGCGATCATCCAAGCGCTGGCCGTTGGCCGGAACCCACTGGACCTCCAGGGCGTGCAGCACGGAAGGACAGTCGACGACGGGAGCCGGCACACCGCCGTCGGCCTCCCCCAAGCCGCCTCGCTCCAGCCCGTTTTGCCCCAGCAGGCTGGCGAAACGCTTCGCGTCAACGGTTGCCGACATGGCCACCAGCGTGAGGTCGCCCCGGAGTTCCTGGACTTCCGCGAGCATGCCCACCAGCAGGTCGGTTTCGAGGCCCCGCTCGTGGACCTCATCCAGGATCACCGCTTGCGTGCCCTCAAGTCCCGGATCAGCCAGGAGGCGCCGCAAGAGAATGCCCGGAGTGACGAATTCCACTACAGTGTCCGGGCCCGATTTGCTCTCGCCGCGGACTGTATAACCCACCCGGCTGCCCAGACGGCTGCCGTCGAGAGAGGCAAGGCGGCGGGCGGCTGAACGCGCGGCCACCCTGCGCGGTTGGGTGACGACGACGCGGGGCTGGCCCGGGCGCGCCTCCTCCACGAGGTTGGCCAGCAGTGGAGGAACCAAGGTTGTCTTTCCCGTCCCGGGTGGCGCCTGGACGACCACCGTTCCGCCGTCGCCCTGGCTTTTGAGCGCGGCGGTGAGCTTTCCCAGGGAATCAGCGAAGACCAGCCCTGCGCCAATGGTCTCCAGTCTAAAAGTCACCACACCATTGTCCCTGCTTGCCTGCACTAAAAAGGCCACGCCCCTCGATCAACCTGACGGCTGCGAGGAGGCGTGGCCCCTTCAGTGGTCTTGCTGTTGGGTCGGCGTGCTAGCCAATGGTGGACGCGTCGATGACGAAGCGATAACGCACATCGGAGGCGAGTACGCGCTCATAAGCATCGTTGATCTTGCTGGCCGGGATGACCTCGATCTCGGCACCGAGCCCGTGCTCGGCGCAGAAGTCCAGCATCTCCTGGGTTTCGCGGATTCCGCCAATCATGGAGCCGGCGAACCTGCGGCGCCCACCGATGAGGGCGAAAGCATTCACGGGCAGCGGCTCGGCCGGCGCGCCAACGTTCACCAGCGTGCCGTCAAGGCTCAGCAGTTGCAGGTAGGCGCTGATATCGATGGAAGCACTGACCGTGTTGATGATGAGGTCAAAGGTACCTGCCAGTTGCTCGAACGTGGCAGGATCACTGGTGGCGTAATAGTGGTCAGCGCCAAGATTGAGGCCATCTTCCATCTTCTTCAGGGACTGAGACAAAACCGTCACCTCGGCACCCATGGCGTGGGCAATCTTGACCCCCATGTGGCCCAGGCCGCCCAGGCCCACGATCGCGACCTTCTTGCCAGGGCCGGCTTCCCAGTGGTGCAGCGGGGAGAAGGTCGTGATACCTGCGCACAGCAGCGGTGCAGCGACGTCGAGATCCAGCGCTTCAGGAATCGTGACGACAAAGTCCTCGTTCACCACCACGCTGCTCGAGTAACCGCCCTGGGTGACGGTACCGTCACGGTCAATTGCTCCGTAAGTGCCCACGTTGCCGTTGAGGCAGTACTGTTCCTCGCCCGCCAAGCAGTTCCTGCACTCCTTGCACGAGTTGACCATGCAGCCAACACCAACCCGGTCACCGACTTTGTGCTTGGTGACGTTCGGGCCAACTTCGGTAACGATGCCGGCAATCTCGTGGCCAGGGACCAGCGGGTACTGCTGGGGACCCCAATCGCCGCGCACAGTGTGGATGTCCGAGTGACAGATGCCAGCGAATTTGATGTCAATGTGCACATCGTGAGGTCCAACCCCGCGACGTTCGATGGTGGTCAGGGTCAGGTCGCCCGTGGCCGAGGGGGAAGCATAAGCGTTAGCGGAAGGCATGTTTCTCCTGCGTGATGAAGATCAGTGGATGTTTCCATCTAACCCTCTTTTCCACAATGCAAGGAGTTACTGCTGTTAGGGGTACTGACAGGGACTCCCTTGGGAGACCAAAACCCCTACCGTTGGAAACATGGACAACCGTACCGAGACGCGCGATTTCCTCTCGACACGAAGAGCGAAGATCACCCCCGAACAAGCTGGGCTTGCCGCCTATGGCGGCAACCGGCGCGTCCTGGGGCTCCGCCGAGGCGAAGTTGCCATGCTTGCCGGCGTCAGTGTTGAGTACTACACCCGCTTGGAGCGGGGGAACCTCTCAGGCGTCTCGGATAGCGTCCTCGAATCGCTCGCCAATGCCCTGCAACTGGACGACGCCGAACGGGCGCATCTCTTGGACCTCGCCCGTGCGGCCAACGACGGCGGCCGGTTGCGGCGTCGGCCGGTACGGAAACAATCCATCCGGCAGGGCGTCCAACTCACATTGGACGCAATCACCCATTCACCGGCATTCGTGCGCAATGGCCGGCTCGATATCCTCGCTACCAACGCCTTGGGCAGGGCACTGTACTCGGAAAGCTACGACAACCCTTCCGGACCACCCAACCTTGCCCGCTTCCTCTTCCTCGATCCCCGCAGCCATGACTTCTACACCGATTGGGAACGGGCCGCCAACGACACGGTGGCCATTATGCGGACCGAGGCCGGGCGGGACCCATACGACCGTGGACTCACAGACCTCGTAGGCGAGCTGTCCACCCGCAGCGAAGAATTCCGTGTGCGCTGGGCTTCGCACAACGTCCGGCAGCATTACACCGGCAAGAAACAATTCCGTCATCCGATCGTCGGGGACCTGCACATGCTCTACGAGGCGTTTGAGTTGTCCGCTGACGACGGCCTGACCATGACCATCTACAACGCGGAGCCCGGCACCGGGACTGAGGATGCCCTGCAACTGCTTGCGAGTTGGGCTGCCACCACGCTTGCCTCTGAACCCGGCACGCCTGAACCCGGCCACGACCTCCGCGCGACGAAACGCAACTAATTCCGCAACGAAAAAGGAACCATGGACATTACCGCCAAAACCACAAGCACCAAGGGACCATCAGGGCTCTTCACCGGCGAAGTCTACTTCGACGTCATCGCCAAGGGAGACGAGCCCTCCCGACTGCGGGTGAACATCGTCCGCTTCGCACCGTGTGCGAGAACGGCGTGGCACACCCACGCGGCTGGACAGACGCTCTACGTGACCGACGGTGTGTGCCTGGTGCAGGCGCGCGGAGGCGAGGTCAAGGTGGCCCGTCAAGGTGACACCATCTACACACCGCCGGGCGAGTGGCACTGGCACGGTGCTGCTCCGGACCATTTCATGAGCCACCTTGCCATGTGGGAAACCACCGGAGCCTCCGACGGTTCCGAAACAACCTGGGGCGAGTTGGTATCTAACGAGGAGTACGGCTATCCCGGCTGAAGCCCTTGGAAGTGCTTCCTAAAAATGTCAGACCCTGGTGAGAGGGTTTATTCATGGGAAGCATTGGGGAAATCATGGCGCGACGGGCAGCGATGCCTGGCGTCGCGGTGCGCCCCCGGGGCCTTCCCCGAGGAAGCCACACCGGTCCGGCCAGCGGCCAGGCCGGCTGTGAAAGCCCGACGGCGGCGGCTGCGGCAGGCGGCGATTCGGAGAAGCTCAGGGCCATGGCGCTGCTTCGCGGCATTGAACCGAAATCCTTCGCCACCCTTAGTGAAATGGACCGTGAAGGCGAGCGTGTTCACGGCCTGGAACCACTGCCCTTCGCCGGCCTTGGGGTCGATCCTGAAGTTGAAGTCGATCCAGGAATTAGGGTCGATCCTGAAGTCAGCCCTGTTTCCCGGGGACTGGGCGGTTCCTTGGGACTTGGGAGTCCGCTAAGACATCAGGGCGCGCCGGGGCTTGAGGATACGCTCGGGCTCGGGGATGCGCTGGGACTTGGGGATGCGCTGGCGGACAGCGTTGGGGCCTTGGAAAGTCTGCGTTCCGTCACCGTGGCCGGCGCCCCGGGGTTCGGGTTTGCCGAAGCCGCGGGGTTCGCCGGGCGGGTGGAGGATATTGCCCGCACCGTGGAGTATCTGCAGGTCATCGCGGCGCACGCCGTGGAACGGACTCGCACCCGGGCCCAGCAGGCACGGCCCTCCTCCGCGGCGGGCACGGGATGGCAGACAGGCTGGACCAACCCCACACCCACAGGACCAAACCCCGCCACCGCCACAGCCACAGCCACAGCCACAGCTGCAAGGTCCGATGCTGCTGCTGGCTTCAATACTGCTGCTGGATCCGCCACCCCTGCTGGCTTCAATGCTGCTGCTGGATCCGCTGTTGCTGCGGCGGACGCTGCTGCGGTGGCGGACGCTGCTGCGGTGGCCGATGATGGCTACCGCAACGCCGCGGAATTCCTGCGGGCCCGTCTGAGGATCGGCATCGGCGAAGCCCGGCGCCGGCTCGCCCTGGCCTCCCAGGTCCTCCCCGGGACCGGAATCGCCGGGCAACACATCCCGGCCCGCCGCGAAATCCTGGCCCAAGCCCTCGAATCCACGCAAATACCCACCCGGTCCGCGAGCATCATCAGCGCCGCCCTGGACAAAGTACGGCTCCTCACCGACGAGGAGACCATCACCCGGATGGAACACGCCCTCACCCGCACCGCCGCCGGGTCCGACCCCGACTTCGTCCTGAAAATGACCAAACGCTGGAACGACCTGATCGACCAGGACGGCCCGGAACCCAGCGAAGAAATCCTCCGCCAGCTCCAAGGCACCTTCATCCGCAAGCCCCGCCACGGACTGCACCACCTGGAAATCTTCGCCACCACCGAACAATACGAAACACTCACCACCGCCATGAACACCGCCACCAACCCCCGACTCACCACCGCACACACTAATGAGCCCGAAACCAGCAACACCACCGACGAAAGCAACGCCACCGGCGAAAGCAACGACAGCGTTAACGGGAACGGGGGCGGGAACGGAGACGGCGGGAACGAACCAGCGGGTCCGGACCTGGACCGGCGTTCCCGGGCCCAGAAACTCCTCGACGGCCTCGTCGGAGCCTGCGCCGTCGCCATGACCACAGGGAAACTGCCCTCCAACGGCGGGCTCCGACCCCAGCTCGCCGTCACCATCGACGAACGCGACCTCTTCCAACGACTCACGCGCACGGCCCCCACCCGGACCACAGGCACAGGGACCGGAGCTGACCCGCAACACCCCCGGCTCAGCTCCGGCTCCGCCACCTTCGCCGGCCCGATCCACCCCAACACCATCCGCAAAATCGCCTGCGACGCCGACATCCTCCCCGTCCTGCTCGGCAGCGAATCCCGCATCCTGGACATCGGCCGCACCACCCGGATCTTCCCGCCCCACATCCGCAAAGCCATCACCGCCCGGGACCAAGGCTGCGCGTTCCCCGACTGCACCATGCCCGCCCCCTGGTGCGAAGCCCATCACATCACCTACTGGTCACACGGCGGCACCACGTCAACCAACAACGGCACCTTGCTCTGCAGCCACCACCACCACCTCATCCACAAAGAAGACTGGCGCATCGACATCACAACAGGGGTTCCGTGGTTCATCCCGCCACCCCACATCGACCCCAAACAAACACCCCGACGCAACCACCACCACACACCCCTCAGAACATAAGAGCGCCTCCGAACATGAAGAGTGCCCGGCTATAAAAATGCCCGGCTATAAAAGTGCCCGGCGCACATCGAGGGGCTAGCATGCACCCGTTTGAGCGCTTACTGGCGTTGTCCGGGTTGCAAGTCCTTGATTTTTCGCTCAAGGACCACGCGTTCGGCGCCGCTGGAGCACAGTTCAAGAGCTTGGTGAAATGCATCCCTCGCTTCTTCATCGCGTCCAAGCCGCCACAGCAGCTCGCCTCTTACCGCCGGCAAGAGATGCGAGCCCTTGAGTTCACCCGTGCGATCCAATTCGTCAACGAGGTCCAGTGCGGCGGCAGGGCCAGAAGCCATGGACACGGCGACGGCACGGTTCAAATCGATGATGGGCGACGGCGTGAGTCGCCCGAGCGCCTCGTACAGAACCACGATTCGATCCCAGTCCGTCTCCTCCACTGAGTGCGCCACAGCGTGGCATTCGGCGATGGAAGCCTGCAGCCCGTAGGCGCCGAGCCCACGGCCGGAACCAGCCGCCGTCGAAAGCGCTGCGCGTCCGCGCCGGATTGCTGACTGATCCCATCGACGTCGGTCCTGGTTTTCCAGCAGGATCGGCTGGCCATCCGCGTTGAGCCTTGCCGGGAACCGCGCCGCTGTGAGTTCCATGAGTGCAAGCAACCCGAACGCTTCGGGCTCCGGTGCCACGCGGACCAGCACTCGGGCAAGTCGACGTGCTTCACTGGCCAGCTCGGTCCGCATCCAGTTTTCTCCTCCGGAAGCGTAGGCTCCTTCGTTGAAGATCAGATAGACGACATTCAGCACCGAACCAAGCCGCTCAGGGACCTGATCGGCTTCGGGCACTGCGAAGGGGACGCGCGCAGCAGCGAGCGTCTTCTTGGCCCGGGTGATGCGCGCCTGGATGGTTGGCACCGGGACCAGGAATGCCTTGGCGATCTCTTCCGTGGTCATGCCGCCCACAACGCGAAGAGTCATGGCTATGCGGGCTTCCCTGGACACCACGGGGTGGCAGGAGATGAACATCAGGGCCAGGACGTCGTCGTCTATGGTTTGGGGGTTGAACAGCGCATCCACACCCGCTTCTTCCTCTGTGAGGTCGCGCGCAAGCAGCGCATATTTGTCGTCCAGGGCGGCCCGCCGCCGGAAAGTATCGATGGCACGACGACGACCCGCTGTGAGGAGCCATCCCACGGGATTGGCAGGTGCGCCGTTGACAGACCATGACACGAGGGCCTCTGCGAGTGCTTCCTGTGCGAGGTCCTCTGCCAGTGGAAAGTCTCCGGTATAACGGGCAAGGGCGCCGACAATACGGGCGGATTCGCTGCGCCACACCGCTTCGACGGCGGCCCTTGCCTCGTTACTGCTCATGCCAGTTACTGCTCACGTCAGGTGGTTCTCACGTCAGTTACTGCTCATGTCCGGTACTGCCCAAAGGAGTGCCCGTCCGGTCTAGAGCTGTCCGGTCTGTTCGCGCCAAGCCCGCTCCTTTTGGATCCATTCGTTGTCCTGGGGGAATTCGTCGATGCTGGTTACCCGTCGGATCTCCGTCTTGGTGCCCGCGGTCATCGGCGCACGCTTGGCCCACTCGACGGCTTCCTGCTTGGACGCAACATCGAGGATGTAGTAACCGGCAAACAGTTCCTTGGTTTCACCGTACGGACCATCAGTGACCACCGGAGTGTCGCCGGTGAAGTCGACCACGACGCTTTCCTTTGCATCGTCCAGTCCTTCTGCAGCCAGGAGCACCCCGGCGCGAATCAGTTCATCATTGAACTTGCCCATGGCTTCGAGGATTTCGTTGAAGTCAATGTTCTCGAACTTGGCGAACGATTCGTCGGTTGCCCGCATGATCAGCATGTACTTGGCCATTGCACTCAATCTCCTGTGTTGTGGAAGGTCGCCCTTCGACCTTCTCATCCATGGGTCGAACAGTGCGAGGCAAAATCGACAACCTCTCAAAAGAATTTTCCCGGTTCTTCCAGAAGCTGTGTGGCCTCAACGATAAGGATCCCCTGGAGCTGTCCAGGGGATCCTTATTGCTTTCGGAGCATCGCGGGGTGGTTACTCCTGCCCGGGGGGCAGCGCCTTAGTGGCCGCCGCCTCCGATGACTCCAGCTTCAACAGCTTTGGTCACGGCATCCGCTTCAGCCTGTGTGAGCTTGCCGTCCGCCACGGCCTTGTCCAGCCGGGTCTTGAGGGCAGCGGCTCGCTCCTGCTGGGCGGCAGCACGAATTTCTTCCAAGGCGGTAGTGACCTTGGATTCGTCAATGCCCAGGGCTGCGGCCAGGGACTTGGCCAAGGCTGCTTCCTGAGCCGCCCGGTCCGGCTTGGTTCCTTCGGTGCCTTGGGTTGGTGGCGTGGTGGGCTTATTCGCTTCTCTGAAGGCCTTTAATGCGTCGGTGACTTTGGCTTCGTCCACTCCCAACTTGGCGGCAAGGTCCGCTGCGAGCTGGCCGCGGTCCGGACCGTGGCCTCCGGGCCTTCCGTGGCCCTGCCCGGGCGTTGTGGCATCGGCTGACGACGTTGCGCTCGGTGTAGGCGTCGGCGTCGTGGTGGCTGAAGCGACACTGGTGACACCCAGCCCTGCGCCCAGCGCCAACGCTCCGGCTGTGATGCCCAGCGTGATTCTCTTGGTCTTTGACATGGTGCCTCTCCTCAATCCGCCGTCAATTTAACGGTGCTGAGCCGTCCGAACGGCTGGTAACTTCCAGACGATCTGTAAACATCGTCCTGTTACTACAGTGAGGCGATCACCCAAGCCCACGCTGTTCTGAAGCTGTCAATCAGCTGTGAAGGTGTGGTTGGGTGTCCAAGGCCGCAAGCAATCGTTTGACTGAACCACCCAGGTTCCAGTCGTTGGCCAAGCGCTCAAGCTCAGCGCGTGCCTCGCCGGTCACGGGACGCAGTTGGGCGCCTGCCTCCTCAAGTGTGGGCACCTTCAGGTCGCGAACCACATTGACGACGGCGGGAGCTACCTTAAGGTATTCGGCCGCTGCGGAAAGCTTGGCGCGTACGGAACTGGAGAGTCCGCCGTCGGGATCCTCTGCTGCCTCCAGGAGGCCCTCAAGGGAGCCGTATTCCGCGAGCAGGGACGCGGCCGTTTTCTCGCCGATACCGGCAACGCCCGGCAGGCCATCGGATGAATCGCCGCGCAGTGTGGCGTAGTCCGCGTATTGTTGCGGCAGCACGCGGTACTTGCCAACGACGACGACGTCGGTGACCACTTCCAGGTTCTTCATGCCACGAGCGGTGTAAATGACGCGGACGTCCCGATCATCGTCGACGAGTTGGAAAAGGTCCCGATCACCCGTGACCACATCGGTGGGCAGCTGCGCCTGGCTGGCGTATGTTCCTACGACATCGTCGGCTTCATGGTCATCGATGCCCACCACAGCAATACCCGCAAGGTCCAGCACGTGGCGGATCAGCGGGATCTGCGCTTCGAGAGGATCGGGGACGATTTCGACGTCGGGGCCCACCGGCACGATTTCGGCCACCCTGTGGGCCTTGTAGCTGGGGATGAGCTCAACACGCCATTTCGGGCGCCAGTCATTGTCCCAGCAGGCGACCACGTGGGTCGCTTCATAGTCCGTGGTGAGGCGGGCAATCATGTCCATCAGGCCGCGGACGGCGTTGACGGGTGTGCCGTCGGAACGGCGGATGGAGTCCGGAACACCGTAAAAGGCGCGGAAGTACAAGGAAGCAGTGTCCAGGAGCATGAGTCGAGGCATATCTGATCCTGACACGTTCTGGCCGGAATCACCGTGAACCTGCGCTAAGCCTCGTCGGCCGGCTACATAAAGACTTGATCCTCACTGTGAGCCGCATTACGATTGGGTGAGCGATAATAGAACAAGGTGTTCAACTATAGAACACAATAAGAATTCAACCCACAAAGAAGTGAGGAAAGCCCGTGCAGTTCCACCACCACGGTTACGTATCCGGTGACCCTCGGGTCGAGCCAGCCGCCGGCGTCGGAATCAACCGCCCGGCCGAGCTTCCCGATGAAGTCGACGTTCTCATCGTCGGTACAGGCCCTGCAGGGATGCTGGCGGCTGCGCAACTGGCTCAGTTCCCGGATATCACGACGCGTATCATCGAGCGGCGCCCCGGCCGTCTGGCCATCGGCCAAGCCGACGGCATCCAGGCCCGCAGCGTGGAGACCTTCCAAGCGTTCGGGTTCGCCGAACGCATCACGGCTGAGGCCTACCGCATCACCGAAATGGCGTTCTGGAAGCCGGACCCCGCCGACCACTCGCGCATCGTCCGCGCGGCCCGCACAGTGGATGACCCCACCGGCATCAGCGAATTCCCGCACCTGATCGTGAACCAGGCCCGCGTGCTGGACTACTTCGCGGAGTTCATGGCCAACTCCCCCACCCGCATGAAGCCTGACTACGGCTACGAGTTCCGCAGTCTCCAGGTCACTGGTGTCGGTGACTACCCGGTCACCGTCACCCTTGGGCACACTGCGGGGCCGGACGAAGGCCAGGAGCGCACCATCCGGGCCAAATACGTCGTTGGTGCCGATGGTGCCCGCAGCAAGGTCCGCGAGTCCATCGGGTGCCATCTCGCAGGTGACCAGGCCAACCATGCCTGGGGTGTCATGGACGTTCTGGCCGTCACCGACTTCCCGGATATCCGCACCAAATGTGCTATCCAGTCCGGCGCCGGCGGCAGCATCCTGCTGATCCCCCGCGAGGGCGGGCACCTGTTCCGCATGTATGTGGACCTTGGCGAGGTTAAGCCTGAGGATCACGGCGCTGTGCGGAAGACCACCATCCAGCAGATCATCCAGAAGGCCAACGACATCCTGCACCCCTACACGCTGGATGTCCGCAACGTCGCGTGGCACAGTGTTTATGAGGTGGGGCACCGGCTCACGGACAGGTTCGACGACGTCCTGCCGGAGGAACGCGGGACGCGGACGCCGAGGGTGTTCATCACCGGCGATGCCTGCCACACACACAGCGCAAAGGCCGGCCAGGGAATGAACGTTTCCATGCAGGACGGCTTCAACATCGGCTGGAAACTCGGGCATGTCCTGGAAGGCCGAAGCCCTGAGAGCCTCCTGGACACGTACTCCGCTGAGCGTCAGGTGGTGGCCAAGAACCTGATCGACTTCGACAAGCAGTGGTCCACCTTGATGGCCAAGAAACCGGAAGAGTTCGAAGACCCCACAGAGCTTGAAAACTTCTACACAAGCACGGCCGAGTTCCCTGCCGGTTTCATGACCCAGTACGCTCCGTCCATGCTTGTTGCCGAGCCCAGGCACCAGGAACTCGCCACGGGCTTCCCCATCGGCAAGCGCTTCAAGTCGGCCCCGGTCCTGCGGGTCTGCGACACGAACCCGATGCACCTGGGCCACCACGCCAAGGCAGACGGCCGCTGGCGGATCTACGTCTTCGCCGATGCCGCGCAGGCCGGCGCCCCGGGCCGGCTCGCGGACTTCGCCGAGTGGATCGCGAACTCGCCGGACTCGCCGCTGGCGGCTACGCCGTCGGACGCTGACCGCGACGCCTGGTTCGATGTGAAGGTGATCTACCAGCAGGACCACACCAACGTAGACATCAACGCCGTCCCCGCAGCGTTCAAACCCACCGTTGGACCATTCAAGCTCACCTACCTCGAGAAGGTCTTCGGCACGGACCCGACAGCAGACATCTTTGAGCTGCGCGGACTCAGCCGCGACGGCGTGGTGGTGGTGGTCCGCCCGGACCAATACGTCGCCAACGTACTCCCCCTTACTTCGACGGCGGAACTCGGTGGGTTCTTTGCCACCGTGCATTCCGGGCAGCGGGAAAAGTCGAAAACAACGGACGCCGATCTGGTCAGCCACCAGGCGTAAGGATGGATGCAGCTGCCGGGGGCCGGCCCAGGCTCCCGGCAGCGAAACCTTCCCCGGGATCTGGCGGAGGCCGGGCAAGCGGACGAGAATGAGCGTGTGGTCACACCTGCCAGAGCTGGCGGCGACACCCTGAACGACGCCGCCAGAAAGATTCAACGTGTCTATCTCACGCTGACGCTGGGCAACACGGTGGCAGCTTCCTTCATCTGGGGTATCAACACGCTTTTCCTGCTTGATGCAGGCTTGAGCAACCTCGAGGCCTTCGCTGCCAACGCTTTCTTCACAGCGGGGATGGTCCTTTTCGAGGTACCTACAGGCGTGATCGCGGACGGCTGGGGTCGCCGTACTTCTTTCCTGCTTGGCACGATCACGTTGGCGGCGTCTACATACTTGTACTTCGTGCTGTGGCAGATCTCTGCACCGTTTTGGATGTGGGCCGTTGTCTCGGTGCTCCTTGGCCTCGGGTTCACGTTCTTCTCCGGTGCTGTGGAGGCCTGGCTTGTGGACGCCTTGCGCTTCTCAGGCTACGAAGGCGGTCTTGAAACCGTTCTGGGCCGCGGCCAGATGGTGCAGGGTGTGGCTATGCTGCTGGGTTCGGTGGCAGGTGGGGTTATCGCTCAAGCCACCAACCTTGGTGTGCCGTTCCTCTTACGGGTTTTCGTTCTGGTTGCCATGTTCGCCGTGGCGTTTGGGTTAATGCACGACGTCGGATTCTCACCTGAGCGGTCCACGCACCCCCTCCGTGCCACCCGCGCAGTGCTCACTGCCTCGATCGAGAACGGCCTGAAAAACCCGCCGGTCCGGTACGTCATGCTTGCCGCTCCCTTTAGTGCCGGCGTCGGGATCTATGTTTTCTACGCCCTGCAGCCATACCTCCTGGACCTGTTTGGCGACCCCCATGCCTATTCCATTGCGGGCCTCGCCGCTGCAATTGTGGCTGGCTCGCAAATCCTGGGCGGTTGGCTTGCCCCGCATGCCCGGCGCTTGTTCCATAAACGGACCTCGGTGATGATCCTGGGCGGTCTGGTGGGATTCGTGATCTTGCTGGTCCTCGGTTTCACCCGTGTCTTTTGGGTGGCACTGGTGCTGCTGGCACTGTGGGCTGTGGTTGGCTCTGCGGCAACTCCGGTCCGGCAGGCGTACGTCAATGACATGATTCCCTCGAAGCAGCGCGCCACAGTGCTGAGCTTCGATTCGCTCATGGGATCCAGCGGCGGTGTGGTGATACAGCCACTCCTTGGCCGTGGGGCTGACCTTTACGGCTACCCGGCGTCGCTGGCCATCGCGGGCATTATTGAGCTCATTTCGGTGCCGTTCCTGCTGGCGAGCCGCAGGCAGGGGGCATCCGCAGACCGTGCCAACACCGAAGCCGTTCAGTCACCTTGAGCCGGCAGCGAGGGCTTTATGGGCAATCTTCCGGTCAGGGGAAGGTGAATGAGGCCGCAGGTCCGTGGGCATGACACAGTGGGACTCACTCCATGAACGTGTTTAAACGCAAATGTGGTGAAACCAGATACTGAAAGCGTGGACAAGCAATGATTTCCCTAAGGCAGGACTCCCAAGGCTTCATCCGGATGAGCAGGCATTTTCCCGCCAGCGCCTCTGTGTCCGTCACCTTTGCCGACGGCACCCGGAAGGTTTTCCCGGGCAAGCGGCTCAACGAGATCTTCGACGATGCCCTGGCCGCGTTCCGGGCGGGAAACAACCTGGACGCCAAGGGCTTCGACCGCGGACCAAGAAAGAAGGTCCAGCAGGGCATCGAGTTCGTGCCCATCAGCCCTGACATGGCGTGAAGCGTGCCTGGCTGGTCTCTACCCGTCGGGTTTTCCTGTTTGCCTGGGTTTCCTGTTTGTCCGGGTTCTAATGTTTGCCTGAGGCGTGCTTGACGCAATAGGGCGTCCACGGCCTCGCTTCGAGCCGGCCCTCCGGAATAGCGACACCACAAACCGTACATATGCCGTAAGTTCCATCGGAAATCCGCTGCAAAGCGGCCTCAATCTGCTCAAGGCCCACACGGCTCTGGTCGAGCAGCGCGGAGGCCTGTGAGAGCTCGAAGGCGATGGTGGTGCCTTCAGGATCATGCTCGTCGTCGACGTTCGAGTCCTGGCGGGCGAGGCTGACCGATGTGATGTCACTGCGCAGCGCCTTCAGCAGGGCAAGCTTCCGGCCCCGCTCCTCCTCCAGCAGAACCCGGAACCGCTCGACGTCGACCATGTGAGCAAGCCTACCCATCGCCCCGCCCGCGGTCTGGGCAAGACCCAGTCTGGACAAGCTGTGGGGCGTAGTGCCCTAATAACGTGATGGGGAACTACTCGCACCATCCCGGAGTCGATAGTTACATAGACGCCCTCCCGGACTGGCTACAAACACTTTGTGAGGAACTGCGTGACGTGATCCACGAGGCCGAACCGGACATCGTGGAGACAATCAAAAGACGGGTTCAGCCCTACTTTGTCCTGGATGGAAACGTCTGTGCATTGCTCGCGGCCAGGAACCACGTGAACCTCTTTCTCTATGATGGCGCTATCGTTCCTGACCCTGCCGGGATCATCACAGCAGGGCACGATAACAAGACCGGCCGAATGATCAGCTTTTACATCAACGACGATGTACCTACCGCACCCCTCATCGCTATGCTGCGACAGATCGCCGCCAACAATCGCGCAGGCGGGTGGCGGAAAATCAAAGCAGGTTTGCAAGAGACTTCCGGCCCAGCGTGAGCGCCGGCCTTCATCGCGCGCCGGCCGGGAATCATGCGGAACAACGGCCCGTTATGTCTACAACGGCCATCTCTACAACGGCCGTTTCCGCCGTACACATAACGACAGGAAGTTTGGGGACTGACCATGACGTTGAACGAAACGATTGCCCGGCTCCGGGCGGCCCACCTCATGGTCCGTGACGCCAAGGAGTGGGACGAACTGTCCGTGAATCTGTGGACGGCATACCAGGCCAACGATGAAGAACTCGTTGAGCAGTTGCGGCCGCCGTTCCTGCAGTCCTGGCGGACCGTCACGCGGTACGTGCTCCGGGACACCTTCGACGCAGCCGGCATCTCGGTCGGCGAACCATCGCATCCATGGGGAATCGCTACGCTCACCGCCAATGGAACCACCAGCGAACCACTCCTCTGCCCCGCTGAAGGATTCCAGCTGCTCACGTTTGCCGAAATAATGTCCGGCTATTCGGATTCGCTGGAGCCTCTTTTCACGGCTGCCGGACAGGCGGACCGCTGATCAGCGTGGGTATGTACTCCAGCAGCTGCAGCTGACCATCGAAGGTCCTGCTGTTCACCATTTGAAGCGAAACATCAGGATAGCCGTCATAGATCCGTTCCGTGCCAGTACGGCCAGTGATCACCGGAAAAACGACGATCCTGTATCGGTCCACAAGTCCGGCACTCAACAAAGAGCGGCAAAGGCTGAGGCTTCCCAGTGTGGTCAGGGTGCCGGTCCGGGTCCGCTTCAGCTCTTTGACAGCTTCCACAGCATCCCCGCTTACCAGCTCGGAATTCGGCCAAGCCAGGGGTTCCTGGAGTGTGGACGAGAAGACGACCTTCGGCAGGGCCGCCAGCCCTGTCAAGGCCTCTCCCTCTTCCTTGGAGAACCCGGAGTCTTCGCCTGCGGCCTGTTCCGACATGCTTGACATCACCCGATAGGTGTTGGCCCCCATCAGCGTGGTGAAATCCTTCTTCCCTTCTTCCTCAAGCCAGGCAAGGTATTCCGGGGATTCAAGTCCCCACCAACCGGGCCACCCCTCCGCTGAGGCATACCCATCCAGGGAAATGATCAAATCCACCATCAACTGCGCTGATGTCGCTTCTGTAGTTGGCTCGCCCACGGCTGCTCCTCACGGGATTTCAGGTTGTGCCTAGCATTGTCCTCCCGAAGGCCGGTTTGCACCACGACTCATGTGCTCCTGATCCGGTCCAAACTCTCACGCAGTCCGATCACGGGAATTTCAGGGAACGCGGCACGTTCCACAGCCGGATCGAAGGCCGCAGCGCCTGATTCCATCCACAGCGCAGCCCTGGCCATCCGGGCCATGAACGGAGAAATCGTACCCGCGACGGCGGCCATCACCCGTAACCCTGCCACTGGTATCCGCTGGATCGAGCCCTTTCCAGCGTCTGCGAGGATGGCTTCCGCCAGCGTGTTGAAGGGGTGCGTTTCGGACCCCCACTCAACGGTCCTTCCACGCAAGGAAGGGCTGAAAAGGGCCAGCCGAACAGCGGCAGCAGCGTCCGGCGTCGACGTAAATGTCACAGGTGCCCGTCCCGAACCGAAGACAAGCACCCTGCCCTTCGTGTGGAGGGGCTGGCTCATTGAGTCGAGGAACTGCTCAAGGTTCGCTCCCATCCGGATTACTGTCCATGCCATGCCCGAGGCCTTCAATGCCTCCTCCGCTGCGTACTTCATGCGCAGGAAATCCAGAGGGGCATCGGGAGCCGCCCCATGCATCGACATCATCACTACATGTTCCACGCCCGCCCGGGACGCGGCATCGATGACCCGAAGTGCGCCGTCGCGGTCCACACTGCGTGGGTTGCCGCCTCTTTTCAGCCCAAAGCCCGACGCCGCGAACACCACGTGGCTGCATCCGGCAACGGCCCGTCCGCAGTCCTTGCCCGAGGCGAGCGTCCCGCGGACAAGCTCGACGCCGTCGACGTTCTTCCTGGGGAAGGGCTGGGATTCACCCCTGGCCATGACCCGTACGGAAGCACCGCGCCGAACCAGTTCCCCCGTAAGCCGCGAACCCAGGCGGCCCGTACCGCCCACTACGAGGATCATGACTCCTGCGATATCGGAAGTACGGCCCCATCCTGAAGGCCCGTGCCCGCAGTGGTGCGGACGGCGTCGTCGATGTCACCCGAAGAACGTTCCACAGGTTCGAGATAGAAATGGACGGAGGCGATCCGCTCCTGGCGCACAGTAAAAATCGCCACTCCGGCAAGTTCCACCAGCGTCCCATCGCGTCTCGTGCCCCGGGCGCCCCATTCAACCCAAACGGTTCCGTGCCGGCCTTCAGCGGCGTCGGCGATTGCTGGTGTGAGGTCAGGAATGCCAGCAAAAAGGCTGGTCCAGTTGGCACGGACCTGGGCGCGGCCGGTGAAATTACGTTCGGGATGAATCGGGGTGATGTTGACGTAGTCGTTGGCGAATTCGGCGACCAAGGCGTCAAGGTCGTGGCGGCCGGACGCAGCGAACATCCGCCGAACGGGCCCTTCCGGAAGGCGCTCCAGGCCCTCCACGGTTTCCATGGTGACTCCTTGGTGCGGTATCTTGAATTCAATACAGTTCTCTGTATTGATTGGAGTCTAGGAGTCATGGCAACCGGAATCAAGAGTCCCGGTGAAACATCCGGGGGTCAACGCAGCTACGATGCCAGCCGTCGCCGCCAAGCCGCCGAGGCGTCACGGCGCACCATCCTCGCGCGCGCCCGCGAACTATTCCTCCTGCAGGGCTTCGGCGCGACCACCATCTCCGAAATTGCCGCTGCGTCCGCAGTATCGACGGAGTCCATCTACAAGAAATTCGGCGGCAAGGCCGGCCTCGTCCGCGCTCTCCACGAGCAGAGTCTCCTCGGCAAGGGCGGGCCGCCAGCCGAGCAGCGCTCAGACCTCGCACAAGTAGCGGCAGACGACCCACGGGAACTGATGGAACAGTTCGGCCGGTTCACTGCAGAAGTCAGCCCCCTTGCGGCACCAATCAGCCTGCTCATCCGTGACGCCGCTGCAACAGGGGATGCCGACATGGCCGGCCTCCTGAAGGACATTGACGACGCCCGGCATCGCCGGATGCTGCACAACGCGCGTCAACTGATTGCCCGCGGCCTGCTCCGTCCGGGCTTGGGCGCTGAAGAGGCCGCCGACATCATGTTCGCGTGCACCACGCCCGAACTGTTCGAAAGCCTCGTCCTGAAACGAGGGTGGAGTGCAGGGCGGTACGGCCGGTTCATCGCCTCCGCTCTCGCAGCAAACCTGCTCTGACACGCAAGCCTGCCCTGACACGCAGACCTACTCTGACACGCATGCCGAAGCACCGCCCGGCTGGGAAGACCCGCCCCGACGTGCAACGCTTGTTCAATGGACCTGGAAATCTCGCCCTCCCTCACGATTCCGGCGTCGGAACTCGGTTGGCGGTTCTCGCGTTCATCGGGACCGGGCGGTCAACACGTCAACACGACCGACAGCAAGGCTGAGCTTTCCTGGAACGTAGCTACGTCTAAGGCAGTGACAGAAGGCCAGCGGGAGGTCTTGCTGCGTCGCCTGGAGAAGCGACTCGTCGACGGAGTCATCACAGTTACAGCCTCCGAACAGCGCTCGCAGTTACGCAACCGCGAGAGCGCCCTGGCTAAGCTCGCTGGCATTGTGGTGACGGGCCTTGCCCCACGGACTGTCCGCAGGGCAACGAAACCCACACGCGGGTCCGCCCAGCGGCACCGCGCCGCAAAAGTACAGAGGGCAGCAACGAAACAGCAACGACGGCGGCCCTCGCCTGAGTGACGAACACCTGACTCACAAGCACCTGAGTGCGAATACGCGACTGACGAGGCGGGGCCAACGGGAGCATTGGGGTGCACCCCCTTTTGGCAATTGGCCGGGGATGGCAGCATACAGTCATGTCACCTATCCAGCGCATCCGGCCCGAGGGACTTGTCTCCAGCCCGGCATTCAGCCATGTAGCCGTCGTCCCTCCAAACGCCACCACCATCTACGTCGGCGGCCAGAACTCCGTCGACAGCGGCGGTTCGCTCGTCGGCGAGGGTGATGTTGGAGTGCAATCTGGCCGCGCCCTGGCGAACGCAAAGACCGCGCTCGCGGCTGCCGGGGCAACCCTTCGCGACGTCGTGCAGTGGACGGTCCTCTTCGTGGACGGCGCCGACCTCGCCGCAGGGTACGGCGCCATTGCATCCGACCTCGCCGCCGACGAGCCGCCGCTCGTGACAGCAGCGTTTGTCTCCCGTTTGGGCGTTCCCGGGGCGCTGGTGGAGATCAGTGCGGTAGCCGCCGTCGAGCGGTAAAGAAGGCCATTGCACTGGAAGATTCTCCATCCAATCCCAACTGGGGGCAGCACCGCGGGCGTTTAGGCATGGTTGGCGGCTTTTTTGGGCGTTTCGTCATCCTTGGCGGGCGATTCGCATCTAGGGAACTGACACGCCTGGAACCGAGGCTTATAGGACAGCACCACCGCCCTACCAAGGAGATCACGTGACTACCTACAACCTGGCCCTCATCGGTTTCGGAGGCGTCAACCGCGCTTTGGCCGAACTCATCCGTGATGAACCCCGGCGATTTGCCTCACTCGGATTCGAGCTTCGTGTCGTGGCCATCACCGATCTTGCCTTCGGCTCACTCGTACAGGTAGACGGCATCGACCTGGCCGCCGTGTTGGCGATGCCCCGTGGGTCCTCGTTCGAGGGACTGCCAGGTGGCAGCCCGGATCCCCGCAATGAAGACGTCATCAAGAACAGTCCGGCCGACATCGTCGTTGAGGCTACCTTCACCAGTCCGATCGACGGCGAACCCGCAGTTTCGCACGTCAAGTGGGCCATCGAGTCCGGCAAGCATGTGGTGACCACCAACAAGGGCCCGGTGGCCTTGCATGGTGGGGAACTGGGCCGGCTTGCGGCAAACAATGGTGTCCGGTTCGAGTACGAGGGTTCAGTCATGAGTGGCACGCCCGTCATTCGACTAGCACACAAAATGCTGGGCGGCCTCGAATTGAACTCCGTTCAAGGCATTCTGAACGGAACCAGCAACTACGTCCTGGGCCGGATGGAGGCCGGGCTGGGCCTGGAGGAAGCGATTGCCGAAGCCCAGGACCGCGGATACGCCGAAGCGGACCCCACTGCTGACATCGGCGGCTCGGACGTCCGGTTGAAGGTCGCCATCCTCGCCAACGAGCTGCTCGGTGCCAACATCCACCCCAATGACGTGGAAACCACCGGTATTCAGGACATCAAGAGCGAAGACGTGGCACAGGCCCTGGCAAGCGGCTACCGCTGGAAGTTGATTGGCGAAGCCCGGCGGCAAGACGACGGCGGCATCGTAGCTACCGTCCAGCCCATCGCCCTTCCGGGTGAACACCCGCTGGCTGGTATTTCCGGCGCCACCAATGCCGTGTCCTTCAGCACGGATTTGCTGGGAGCCGTCACAGTATCGGGTCCTGGGGCCGGCCGCGTGGAAACTGCCTACGCCCTCATCTCGGACATCATCGCCGTCAACGAATTCGCCAAAGGAGCGGTCCGTGCCTGAGTCAGCCATCGCCGACGCCACAACCGCAGCCGCTACCACCGATCTGGCGGTCTACGACAAGTTTGACGGTTCCATCCTGGCGACACTTCCACAGTGCACCGAGGCAGATGTGCGCGTGGAGATCATCCGTGCAGCGGCCTCCGCTCCGGCAGCAGCGGCTATGCCGCGTCATGAACGTGGGCGGATTCTGGATACGGCTGCAGACCTTCTCCAGCAACGGACGCAGAAAGTGGCCGGGCTAATCGTCGCCGAGGCCGGGAAGACCATCACACAGGCGCTCAAAGAGGTCTCCCGTGCAGTGAATACGCTGAAGCTCTCGGCAGCGGAAACCCGCCGCAACGTTGGCGAAGTAGTTCCCTTCGACTCCTTCTCCGGCTCCGAAAACCGCCAGGGCTGGTTCACCCGTGAACCGTTGGGTCTTATCGCTGCCATTACCCCGTACAACGATGCCCTGAACCTGGTGGCGCACAAGTTGGGGCCGGCGATTGCCGGAGGGAACACCGTCATCCTCAAGCCGTCCCAGCTGACACCTTTGACGGCCATCCTCCTCGTGGACCTGTTGCGCGAGGCAGGCCTGCCGACGGAGTTCGTCACCGTTGTCCTGGGCGATCGCACCATCGCGCAAACCATCATCTCGTCCAAACTGGTTCGGATGGTCTCCTTCACGGGCGGCTTTTCCACGGGCCGGGCCATCGCCGCCAATGCCGGTATAAAACGCCTGTCCATGGAACTCGGCGGCAACGCACCCGTGATCGTGTTCGACGACGCGGACATTCCTGCCGCCGTCGAGGCCAGTGTTTCCGGTTCCTTCTGGGCCGCGGGACAGAACTGCATCGGCGCCCAGCGGATCCTCGTCCAGCGGCCGGTCTTCGACACCTTCCTTCACGCTTTTGTCTCCCGAACGGCCGCCCTCACGACAGGCGATCCCCGAAGGGAGCAGACCGACGTCGGACCCATGATCAGCGCCGCGTCTGCCGCAGAAGCGAAGCGCAAGATCGACGAAGCGGTGTCGGCCGGTGCGCGACTGCTCACTGGCGGCACCTTGGACGGCGCGCTCCTGACACCTGCCGTTCTTACCGCAGTACCGCGCAGTTGCGAGGCATGGAGCGAGGAACTGTTCGCACCCGTGGTCCTCGTGGAACCGTTCGACTCCCCCGAGGAAGCCATCGAACTGGCCAACGACAGCGAATACGCGTTGCAGGCAGGGGTATTTACCAAGGACCTGGCCCGGGCGCTGGCCACCGCCAAGGCAATCGACGCAGGCGGAGTGATGATCAACGATTCTTCGGACTACCGCCTCGATGCGATGCCTTTTGGCGGCTCGAAATACGGCAGCATGGGCCGCGAAGGCGTCCGCTTCGCCTACGAAGAAATGACGCAGCCCAAGGTCATCGCGATCACGTCATGATGATCGCCTGACGTTACCGTCAATAGATCAGGCCGTGCCTGTCCGGCGCTGCGTAACCTCCTCGGTTCCGCAGCGCCGGAACCATTTAAGCCCGGTATGGTTCGCGCCGCCTTAGCGGGGTGACTGCCTGTCGATGACTGTGGAGAGGGACAAGGCAGTGGTGATGTCGCGGACTCCAGGAAACTCTGAGACCTGCCTCCAGATCTCCTGGATCCGTGCAGCGTCGGGGGCCTCCACCCTGACCACGATATCCAGTTCGCCGCTGACGACATCACAAGTGGCGATCTCAGGAATGGCCTTGAGTCCGGCAATCACGTCTCCGCCCCGCATCCTGTCATGCCGTTGGATCAGGAGCACCGCATTGACCGTGGCCGAGCCTTCTCCGGCTGATTCCTTGATGGTGTACCCGTGGATATACCCGTCCCGTTCAAGCCGCTCAATCCGTTGCCTCACTGCGTTTCGGGAGAGCAGCACCTTCTCGCCCAACTGGGCAAGGCTGATACGGGCATTGCGCCGCAGCTCGGCCAGAATCTGCGCATCTATCTCATCACGTGGACTCTTCGGCACGGACGCTCCTGTCTGAGGGGATGTGAACATGTGTTTGGGTCAACGCCCTTCGAAGCAGGAATGCCGCTGCGGCTACCGTGTCCGGCGAGTTGGCCGGTTCAAACATATCCCATTGATCTGTTGCTTCTTCGGGCATAGTTGGCAGGACCTTGTTCGGTGATCGCCGCTCGGTGTAGGCCTGCCGGACCTGGTCCAGTCCCCCGAACCCATGAGCGTCAAGGCGACACGAAAGGGTGAAGGTGCCCTGCTGTGGAGAAGTGCGGCAAGCGGCTTTCTGCTCCAGTAGAACACTGATATGTCTTACGGCCTGGCCTGCCTCAGGGCCGATCCCGCTGTTTGGGACCGTTCACGACGGCGGTCAAACAGGGAAGCGCTCACGGCCACCGCAATAAGGGCGGACGCCAAAAGCAAGGGCAGGTGTGTCATGGGTACAACCATGGCCCCTGCCAACGCTGTGCCGGCAGAACCCGCTGTGATCTTTAATGCTCCGATCCACACGAAGACCTGACCTCGTGCCCCGGCTGGTGCATATTCGCTGCGCGCGGCCAATGTTGCGGCGAAAAAGCAGGAGTTGAGCACTCCGGCCAGGGAATAGACCACCGCTGCCACGGGGAAGATCCCGGCGAAGACCGCCACACACAGCGCAACGCCAACAGCAGCTCCCAGCCAGGTTATGAGGTGGTCCGCATCGCTTCGCAACGGCCGGATCATGACACCAGCGGATCCTAGAAGCCCGCCAAGACCATATGCGGCAGTCAGGACCCCTGCCGCGGCTGGCCCAACCCCCAGTTGTGTCGTCGAAGCCACTGCGGTGACAGGCAGCGAAGCGACCGACAAGGCGACGACGACCGTCAGGTAGAGCGTGCGACGCAAAGGACCGTTTGACAGCATCATTAGCAATGTCGGACCCGGGCGCGGTACCTCCGAGGGAACTGAAGTTTGAGGAGAAGAGGGCAAAAGCCTGACCAGGGCGGCGGCGACAAACGTTAGTCCGGCTAGGATCAATGCCGCCAATGCCGGATTCGCCCAGCCCGAAACAGCTGCGACCAAAGAGGGACCAATGGTTCCGCTGATGCCATATGTTGCTACATCCCATCCATGTGCGCGTCGCTGACTGATTCTGCTGCCCCCAGCGATCGCTGAGAGCCGGCTGCTAATGCCGCCCGTCAATAATGGACCGACCAGTCCGGACGCAATGAGCAGAAGACCCGGCACGATTGGAGGAGTCCGCGGGTACAGCAGGACAGCAGCGGCCAGGGTAACGCCGTGCATCAGGCACGCCCAGGCGATCACCGTTCTGCCGTCCCGGGCAGTGTCCAGTGTCCTGGCAACGAACGGACCGAAAAGGTGCGGTGCCGTGATGCAGGCACCCAGGATTCCGGCCAGCCAACCCGGCGCCCCACTGGTTGTCACCAGCAGGACAATGGCGACAACCGCACCCCCATCGGCGCTGCGCGCCAGGGTGGCGGCAGCGACATAGCGGGCCAATCCGCCCGGAGACGTCTGCTTACCCCTGGCAGCACGGTTGATTGTGCGCCCGTCGATGAGGCTCATGTCCCTCTCCCCCGTTCTTGGTCCGACCCCATTCATTTGCGTTGTTTCCAGCCAGGTGACCAGCCCTCCAAGCCACCTAGGCCTCCAATCCACACTGGCGGATGGCCTCGGTAACTCTGGTGCGTCCTTCGGTATCCAAGCCGTGCAGCGGCAACGGCAAGGCTGACGACGGAATGAGCCCCAGGTCTTCAGCCAGTGCGACGGTGACCCGAAGGCTCCCATAGGTTCGGAACAGGGACCAGACGGGTTCCAACGCGGCGGAAGCTGCCATCGCATCATCGCGCCGGCCAGCCAAAGCGTGGTCAACGATTTCCCGGGCCTGGCGGGGAAGGATCCCGCCAATCACCGAGTACCAGAGATCGCAACCAGCAAGCAGTGCTTCGGCGGCAATCCAATCTCCGCTGATACCCAAAAATGTTTGCCCGGGCAAAGCTGCGCGGAGCTTGCCGAGCCTGCTCTCAATGTCAGTGGCAGCCGGCGGCGGAATCTTGATGGAAGCTATTCCCGGGATACGTGCGATCCGGGCATGCAGTTCGTCCGTGAAGGTAAAGCCCGTGGTGCCGGGATTGTCATACACGACGACCGGAAGGTCTGACTCTGACGCGAGGTCCTCAAACAACCCGAAAACTTCCCCTTCCGACAGGCGTTGATAGGACACCGGGGCCAAGAGCAGTGCCGAGGCGCCAGCGGCATGGGCATCGCCGGCAAGAATGAGGACGTCGCGGGTACGCACTGCCCCGACACCGGCCAAAACCGGCACGCCCCCCGCAGCCTGAACGGACACTTCAAGGACCATGCGTCGTTCTTCACGGGAGAGATAGGCGTAGTTTCCCGTCGAGCCAAGGACACCGAGTGAATCCGCCCCTGACTGTGCCGCGCGGGCCGCCAGCCGGGCAACGGCGTCCAGATCGACACTTTCACCGTTCATGGGTGTCAGGGGGAATGCGCTGAGGCCGTTGAACACTACAGTCCTGCTTTCTTGTGGCTGTGGCCGGGTGCGAGCACAGCAAATGGGTGAGTACGCGTCTCATGCTGCCAAAGGGCTTGGTCCTACACTAGATCCAAGAATGAACAACTCCGGAGGTCCAATGAGCGAATCGGAAATACCCATCGAGCTGGATAGGCAGAGTCCGGCCTCCCTGTCCGCCCAAGTTGCAAGCCAGCTCCGTAGCGCCATCCTCAGCGGACTCCTCCAGCCTGAGCACACGCTCCCCGCAACCCGACGCCTGGCCAAGGACTTGGGGATATCCCGTGGCGTGGTGGTGCGGGCCTTCGAGCAGCTCTCCGGGGAAGGTTTCCTGGAAAGCAACGGTACTGGTGGGACCAGAGTGGCTGTCCGGCCGGACATTCAAAAGCGCCCGGACGAAGTGAAAGCGCAGCGCAGCAGCCCTGCCAACGCCGAGGTGATTGACCTGACCCCCGGCCGCCCCTCGGGATCGCCGTTCCAAGACCGGGAGTGGCGCAACGCGTGGAAGAGGGCCTTGGCGGAGCAAGGAAACACGCACCTGCCACCAGCCCTTGGAACGCTGGAGCTTCGGGAAGCCGTGGCCGGTCACCTGGCGGTGTCCAGGGGGCTGGCCGTCGACCCGGAGGACGTCATCATTACGGCCGGCACCAGTGATGCACTGCACCTGGTGGTGTCCATGCTTCGAGGCAGGAGGAACAATCCGCGCATCCTGGTTGAAGACCCGGGCTACCCCACGGCGCGGCGGGTCATGAGCGCCGCCGGTGTCCATCTTCAGCTGCTTCCCGTGGACGAGGACGGCCTGAAGAGCTCCCAACTCGCCGGACTCAACGTCATTCCCGACGCCGTCCTCATCACCCCCAGCCACCAGTACCCTCTCGGTGGCAGGATGGCAGTCCAGGAACGGCTCGGCCTGCTGAAGTGGGCGGACCGCCATGGCGTGCTCGTGTTGGAGGACGACTACGATAGCGAATTTCGCCACAGCAGAATGCCCCTGCCTGCCGTCGCCTCCCTGCCGGCAGCTGCCGACGTCGTACTTCTCGGAACGTTCTCAAAGAACCTCAGTCCTTGGCTGCGCTGCGGATATCTGGTGGTCCGGGGTGATGCCGGCCAGCGCCTCAAGGCCGTACGTGAAGCCATGGACACTCCGGTGGCCGGGGTCCTGCAGTCGGCCCTCGCCCATTACCTTCAGGGCGGCGGGCTCTCCCGACACATTGCCCGGGCCCGGAGGGAATATTCGCACCGCCGGTCCTTGCTCATTGAACGCTTGGGCCCGCGGACCGATGTGGAGCTTGCAGGACTCGACGGCGGGTTGCATGCCGTGATCCGCTTCGAACACCCTGACGCGGCGGATCTGGCTGGGAAGGCGCTGGAACGGGGTGTACGGGTCATCCCCCTGGCCGGATATTACGCTGAGCGCCCACCGGTGAACGGCTTGGTCGTCGGGTATGGCGCAGTGTCCGACCTCCAACTGTCAAAAGCCCTCGCTATCCTGGGCACCCTTCTCGACGAGCATCCGTAAGCCAGGGAATTCCTGCGTTCCGTTTGAGACTGCTGCCGGCACAGACTCCCGTCACCGCCGGGGAATGTTGCGCAGATTGCTGCGGGCCATGCTCACAGCTTCGCCGGCACCGCGGTTCAAGACCACTTTGGACATGGCCGTCGCGAACCCGATGACTTGTTGCCCCGAAATCTTCGGCGGGATGGACAGCGCATTCGGATCAGTGATGAGCTCCACCAGAGAAGGACCCGGGTGGGCGAACGCCTCCCGATACGCTTCCTCGATGTCCGCAGGATCCGTCACCCGGACAGCATGGAAGCCCAAGGCCTTCGCGACGGCGGCATAGTTTGCGTCAGGTACGTCGACGCCGAAATCGGGCAGCCCATCCACCAACATTTCGAGCTTGACCATGCCCAGTGTTGAGTTGTTGAAGACCACTACATTGACCGGCAGTTGATGTGCAGCCACGGTAATGAGCTCACCAAGCAACATGGACAAGCCCCCATCACCAGAGACAGAAACCACCTGGCGCCCGGGATAGGCCATCTGTGCACCGATGGCGTGTGGAAGGGCGTTGGCCATTGACCCGTGAAGGAAGGAACCGATCAGCCGGCGCGTGCCCAGGGGGTTGATATAGCGAGCCGTCCAGACGTTGCACATTCCGGTATCCGCGGTGAAGATGGCGTCTTCCGCCGCTACCTGGTCCAGCAGGGAAGCAGCATACTCAGGATGAATGGGCTGCTTCTTTTCGACCTTCCGCGTGTACGCGCCCACGGCCTTGTTCATCAGGCGGTCGTGCTTCTTCAGCATCTGGTCCAGGAAGCGGCGGTTCTTCTTTGGATTGACCAAGGGCAGAAGAGCGGCCAAGGTAGGCAGGACGTCGCCGTGGACGGAAATGTCGACGTCGGTCCTCCTCCCCAGCCGCTGTGCGGCCCGGTCAACCTGTGCCGTCCGGGTGTCCGGCAGGAACTGGTCGTAGGGAAAATCGGTACCAAGAAGGATCAGCAGATCAGCGTCCTCGATGCCCTCCGCAGCAGCACCATAGCCCAGGAGCCCGGTCATGCCGATGTCGAACGCGTTGTCGTACTGGACGAAGTCCTTGCCTCGCAGCGAGTGGCCAATCGGGGCGTTGACCAGTTCCGCCAAAGCAATGAGTTCGTCGTGGGCTCCCTGGACGCCCGCCCCCGCGAAAATGGCGACTTTTCCGGCGTCGTTGATGGCGTCAGCCAGTTCCTGGACGCTCGACTGGTCCGGGATCAGGCGGGCGGGCCGAAACGTAGCGGGTAACGGCGTCGGCGCGGTGGCCTCAAGTCCGGCGATATCGCCGGGAAGAGTCACGACGGCGACTCCCCCAAGGGCTACAGCGTTCTGGATGGCGCTGTGCATAACGCGGGGTGCCTGCTCGGCCGTGCTGACCAGTTCCGAATACACTGAGCATTCGGTGAAGAGCCGGTCAGGATGGGTTTCCTGGAAGAACCCGCTGCCGATCTGCTTGCTGGGGATGTGCGAAGCGATGGCAAGTACGGGCGCGCCAGTGCGGTTGGCGTCGTAAAGTCCGTTGATCAGATGGAGGTTGCCCGGTCCACAGGAGCCGGCACAGACTGCAAGCTTGCCAGTCAGTTGCGCCTCGGCGGCCGCAGCAAAAGCGGCCGCTTCTTCGTGGCGGACATGGATCCAATCGATACCGCCTTTGGCCGACCCTCCCGTTTGACGTACGGCATCCACTATTGGATTGAGGCTGTCACCGACGATTCCATAAATGCGCTGCACACCGGCAGCCTGGAGTTGTTCGATGAGCTGGGTAGCAAGTTCCTTGGCCATAGTGTGCAGACTCCCGCGATTGTGGTGGTGGACTGACATGGTCAATATAGTCGCCGCCCTCGCCCTTGGTCTGGCTGGGACCGCCGATCGTTGCTAGCGTGGCGGCATGAACCCGTCGAAGACTCCGGCAGAGATTCTGGACATTGGCGACGCCGAAGTTCGCGTCTCGAATCCGGACAAGGTGGTTTTCCCCGAACCCGGGCTAACGAAGCTGGATTTGGTCCGCTACTACCTTTCAGTTGCGGAAGGTGCGCTGCGGGGCGCGGGCGGCCGCCCCATGGTGCTCAAGCGCTTCCCCAAGGGCATCGACGCTGAGCCGTTCTTTCAGAAACGCGTACCCGAAAACCATCCGGAGTTCATTGATACGGCAACGTTGCACTACTCATCGGGGACATCAGCAGAAGAAACTGTAATCCGGGACGCCGCCGGTTTGGCGTGGGTGGTGAATCTTGGCTGCCTGGACCTCAACCCCCACCCCGTCCGTGCCGAGGATCTGGATCATCCCGACGAGCTGCGGATCGATCTTGATCCCATGCCCGGTGTGGATTGGTCGCAGATCGTCGACGTCGCCTATGTGGCGCGCGAGGTGCTTGACGACGTCGGGCTGGTTGGTTGGCCCAAGACAAGCGGGTCCCGGGGACTGCACATTTTGGTGCGGATCGCCCCGGAGTGGTCCTATAGCGAGCTGCGGCTCGCCGCGGAGACCCTTGCCCGGGAGGTCGAGAACCGGGCCCCCGGGCTCGCCACGGCGCGGTGGTGGAAGGAGGAACGCGGCGAAAGCGTCTTCGTCGACTTCAACCAGAACGCGAAGGATCGGACTGTCGCCTCCGCCTACTCTGTCCGGCCCCGGCCGGATGCCCGCGTTTCTACTCCCCTGACATGGGCCGAGGTCACTACCACCAGGCCCGAACAATTCACCGTCCGCTCAGTGCCAGAACGCTTCGCGGAGCTGGGCGATCCCCACGCTGGAATCGACGGCGCCGTTGGATCCCTCGAGGGCCTGCTGGCCTTGGCCAAGGAACTTGGTCCCGCCGAGAAGGCACCGCGCGCCGGCGATGGGTCGGGCCGCCGTGTCTCAACAATGCCACTCATTGAGGTAGCCCGCACGAAGACCAAGCCCGAAGCGCAGGCCGCCCTCGATGAATGGAAAGCCCGGCATGCGGACCTTGTCCCGGACCTGCACCCCGCCGATGTACTCATCGATGGGATGCGCGGTTCGAGTTCGCTCTGGTACCGGGTCCGGGTGAACCTGCAGCACATCCCCGAAGCAAAGCGCCCGGCCCAGGAGGAGCTCATCGCGGACTACGATCCCTGGGCCGGCAAGGAATGGCCAGGGCGTCCAGGATCCTGATAACTCTTCTTTGCAGCTTGGATGAGTTCTGCCAGTTTGTTGGCAGCTGCCCGTGATGGCCTGATCCGCTGCCGGGGTTCCAAAGGCTCCACGTGGCCTGTTCCTGCCGGCGCCTCCGCGCTTTGCGGCGAGTGGACGCGGCTTAGCCACTGCCCCGACGCTCCTGCCGGAGGAAATCCTTGGCAATCGTCAACAATTGACGATATTGTTGTTGCATCCGTCTGCGAAAGGCAGCCCCCAATGCGACAACGTCGTCGTCTATCGCCCTGGAACTTATGCAAGCCGGCGAAGGTTCTGGCGCCATGCTTAGCCTGAGCCTCATCATCGCCGCGGCCTTGGTGACCAGCTTCAGTGCAGTCTCCCTCATTCCGCGCTCCGCGCCAGGAGGATCGCGGCTCTCCAAGGACGGCCTCCTCTTGCAGCTCGGCGCGGGAATCCTCGCGCTGGCGTCCGTGGTGCTTGCCGTCAACATCCAGCTGGGCGCGTTTGGGTGACGGAAGCACTGCGTCCTACTTTTGATCCACCGGCGCTCCCGCATTGGCGGGCGTAGAGCTGCGACTCGACTGCACGTGCACGCCGGATTTTAGAGGGACAGGCAGGTCCAGCCGCGGCCACGTTGGCCGAAGCCGCCATCGACGCCGGGTTCTCCCACCTTGGGCGCTTTGCTGCGTATTACAGCGAAAAGTACAAGGAATCTCCATCCGCTACTCTCCAGAGATTGCGGGGGCGTCCCTTGGCGGCTACGTCCATCCGGTCAAGTGAGTAGGTTGGGGGGCATGCGCCCTTCGATGGCGGATGGGGACCAATTGGACGGACCTCGGCCGGGCGACTAGCGCATAGCTGGGTATCGGACAGCGGGGCTACCGGCGAAGGCTTTCCGAGGGCAACTCGCCGAACGTGTCCAAGTACAGCGCCGAGAAGCGCCCTTGGTGTGAGAAACCGCAGCGCTCGGCGATCGAAACAATGGTTTCCTGCCCGGGGGCGGCAGCGAGAAGCAGTTCCCGGGCCCGGTCCAGGCGCACCCTCCTCAACAACTCTGACGGCGTTGCCCCAACTTCGGAGCGAAGAGCCAGCTGCAGGGTGCGCACCGACACTCCCAGGTTCTCTGCGATGTCCGGAACCGCCAGGTCCTCAGAGGCGTGCCGTTCCAGCAGTTCGCGGAACTGGCGGATCAACCGGCTCTCGGCGGCAGGGCTGGAGCGATCAGCCTCCGTCGCAGGATTCATTGCCAAGAGCAGCCGTGAAACCATCGTGTCCGCGAGTAGCTTCTGGACGAACCCTGGAGCTGTCTTTTCCTGCTGGCTGATCATGTCGTCGTGGAGTTCGACGACGGACCTCAAGAACGCCCGGCCGGCCGAGCCCGTGAGGTCCATCGCGTAGCCGAGCTTCACGGTCTTATCCGGGTCTGCGCCCGGATCATTGCTGCGCAAGTCTTTACCCTGCGTATCCCCGCCGTAGAGCTGGGCTGCAACGGAGGCAAGGGCGAGGCGGCTCACGTAGACAATTAGATGCGGGGTTCCGCGATCCCACGTCATAGTGAACGGGCGGTCGATCGGCGGAACTGTCGCGGTTTTGGGGCTCGAATCCACCGAGGATGAGCCCACATCCATGTGCGCGTGGCCAGCGAGGGGAATCTGGATCAAGTGGAAGTTCTCCAGGCCTTCCGGACTGATCCGGACGTCCGCACCATAGTCGAGGAATTCGATACCCACGTCACCGCGATGCAACGAGCGCAGCTTCATGTCCACAGACGTCCCCCGGGTCTGCGGAACGAGGTCGTGACCGCAGAACAAATCGGCGATTTTCTGGTGCGCATCATCGACATCGGTCGTGGTCACTGTGGGCAAACCCCGGAGGACGTCACGGGGAAGGATCCTCACCATTGCGCGTTCCTTCCCCGGTTTTCGTTTTTCGGATGAGCGCTGCGCCAAGCGGATAGACCCGTTTTTCGCCTATGAATAGAGTCGCTCTTAGAACAAGTATGACGCACGTCATAGAAACGGAGCAACGAAACCGATGGAAGGGGTGAGCAGAGATGAAGAACGTCAAGCTGGTGCATGACCGCCGAATCGAGTGGGAACGGACTCATCCGAAGCCCGCGCCCAAGCCGACTGTCAAATAGGTCCAGGCCGACTGTCCAATAGTCCTGGCTCGGTCAAATAGGCAGTGAAACGGGCCCTCCGTCGGCAATGACGAGCGTCATGCGTACGTAAGACTTTCCACCTCACAGATTCACTACGAAAGGTTTGGCCATGTCAGCACTCTCGCGCAGGACTGCAGTCGTCACTGGCGGCGTCACCAAGATCGGCCAAGGCGTCGCCATGGCGTTGCGCGATGCCGGTGCCACCGTTGTGGTCGCCGACATCGACGCCGACGGCGGTGCCCAGCTCCACACATTGGGAAGCGGCATCAGCTTTTCACTCACTGACATCACGGATGACGTAGCCATTGCGCGGCTTATGGACGACACGGCGTCCTCGCACGGGGGTATCGACATCCTCGTCAACCTTGCCTGCACTTACAAGGATGACGGTGCGGCTTCGGACAGGAACGATTGGCTTCAGGCACTGAACGTCAATGTGGTGAGCGCCGTCATGGCAAGCAACACAGCACGCCCCTACCTCAAGGCATCCCAGCGCGGAGCCATCATCAACTTCACCTCGATTTCGAGCTCCGTTGCCCAGACAGGCCGGTGGCTCTACCCCGCGGGCAAGGCCGCCCTGGTCCAGCTCACCCGGAGTATGGCCGTGGATCTTGCCGACGACGGCATTCGGGTCAATTCGGTCAGCCCTGGATGGGTGTGGAGCAACATCATGGACACCCTGTCCGGCGGCGACATTGACAAGACAGACTCGGTGGCAGCCCCGTTCCATGCCCTGAAGCGGGTCGGCCGGCCCGAGGAGATCGGAGCCGTGGTCGCTTTCCTCGCCAGCGACGCCGCAAGCTTCGTGACAGGAGCTGATTGGGCCGTCGACGGCGGCTACTCCGCTTTGGGGCCCGAGCGCGCCGAAGAAGCCATCCCATTACTCGCCGCTGAAAAGAGGTGACGACACATGAATGACATCAAGCTCGTGCACATCGGCCTTCCCGGCTGGGAACAAACCCATCCCGAACGAACGCCGAGGCCCGGCCAAATATCTTCCCCCATCATTTACGGATGCAGAGACAGCAGAAAGACAAGGTCAACACTATGACACAGCGCCACATCACCATCGTCGGAGCAGGGCAGTCAGGCCTGCAACTTGGCATCGGCTTGCTCAAGGCAGGATTTGCGGTCACCACGATCTCCAACCGCACCGCTGAAGAAATCCACAAGGGAAAAGTCTCCTCCAGCCAGTGCATCTTCCACGATGCCCTTGAACAGGAGAGGGCGCTTGGGTTGGACTTCTGGCCAGAAGCTCCCACTGTGGACGGAATATCGTTCACGATCCCCCATCCTGAAGTTCCTGGTGAGAAGGCCATCAGCTGGGCATCCCGCCTGGATAACCCGGCGAAGTCCATTGACCAGCGGGTCAAATTCCCGCGGTTCATGGAAGAGTTCGTGGCGCAGGGAGGCGAGCTCGTGTTCGAGGACGCCGGCGTGGAAGAACTGGAACGCTACTCGCTTAACTCCGATTTGGTGATTGTGGCAGCCGGCAAGGGAGAAATTGCGCAGCTCTTCACCCGGGATGCCCAGCGCAGCGCCTACGACGCACCCCAACGCGCTTTGGCGCTGACGTACGTCACTGGAATGGAGCCCAGGGCAGAACATTCGGCAGTTTCCTTCAACCTGATTCCAGGGGTGGGCGAATATTTTGCCTTCCCTGCGCTCACCACCACTGGTCCCTGCGAAATCATGGTTTTCGAGGGCATCCCGGGCGGACCCATGGATTGCTGGAAGGGCCTGACTCCCGCGGAACACCTGGAGACGTCCAAAAACATCCTGAAGCAGTACTTGCCGTGGGAAGCCAGCCGGGCAGCCGACGTCGAGCTGACCGACCCCAACGGGTTCCTGCAGGGCCGGTTCGCACCCACTGTCCGCCATCCCGTCGCCACGCTCCCCAGCGGCAAGAAGGTCCTGGGACTCGCCGACGTCGTTGTCCTGAACGACCCCATTACCGGACAGGGCTCCAACAACGCCAGCAAGTGCGCGGCTTCCTACTTGCAGAGCATCGCGGCGCACGGCGAAGGTGCCTTCGACGCAGCGTTCATGCAGGCCACTTTCGAAAAGTATTGGAACTACGCCCAGCACGTAGCACAGTGGACGAATGCGCTGCTGGCTCCGCCGCCGCCGCATGTCCTTTCGCTACTGGGAGCGGCCGGCCAGTCGGCCGAAATCGCCCACCGCTTCGCGAACGGATTCAACAACCCGCCGGACTTCCAGGAATGGTTCATGGACCCGGATAAGGCGGCCGCATACCTTGCAAGCGTGGGCTCCGCCGTACCCGCGACCTGATAGTCGTTCCACTTCCCTGGCAACAACGTTCCTCGAAGGAAAACCAGACATGCGAAAGATCGCAATTATCGGAGCCGGCGAATCCGGCGCTCAACTGGCCTTGGGCCTGCAGCGGGAGGGGTATGAAGTCACGCTGTTCTCGGACCGTTCGGCCGCCCAAATCCGCACCGGCAAGGTTATGTCCAGCCAATGCATGTTCCCCACGGCCCTCGCCGCCGAAGCACAGCTGAGTTCGGCCCTGACCAGGCTTTATGACGATGAAGCCGTGCCCGGGATCAGCGCTATCCAATTGCGTGTGGAAGGCGAACCCGGCTTCGGCGCCATCGAGTGGGAGGCGCTCCTTGAGGGAACCGCCCACTCGGTGGATCAGCGGATCAAGAGTGCTGTCTGGATCGAGGCCTTTGTGGCTGGCGGCGGTGATTTCCGTATAGAGAAAGTCACGCCGCGCATGCTCGAGCAGCTCGCACGGGACTACGAACTGGTTATCGTCAGCACCGGAAAGGGAGAGATCGCCCAGATCTTCCCCAAGGACAGGTCCAAGTCCCCGTTTGACCGGCCGCAAAGAGTCCTCGCCCTGAACTATGTCTGCCTCGATACGGTCTCTCTCGATACAGCCTCTCTCGATGCATCCACCAGCGAACCGGCCGATCAGCCCAGCGACAGCATCCGCATGTCGGTAGTCCCCGGTGTGGGGGAATTCTTCACCTTTCCCGGACTCACCGTGTCCGGGCCATGCCAGATGATGGTCTTTGAAGGCGTCGTGGGCGGCCCGATGGATAAGTGGACCGACGTCACCAGTCCGGAGGAGCAGCTGAGTCGATCTCTGGAAATCCTGGAAGAGTATTTTCCCCACGAGGCGAAGAACTTCGCCAACGCAAGGCTCACCGACGAGGGCGCAACCCTCCTGGGCCGGATCACCCCGACGGTTCGCTCAGCAGTGGGTGAGCTGGGCAACGGCAACCTCGTCTTCGGCCTGGGCGACGCCGTCCTGCTCAACGATCCCCTCACCGGCCAAGGGTCCAATAACGCGACGCTGGCCGCCAAGTACTATCTGGATTCCATCGTGAGGCGAGGCCAGCAGCCTTTCGACAAGCAATGGATGGAACGCACCTTTGACGAGTTCTGGCGGGGCTGGGGCCAGTGGGCGGTGGCATGGACAAATGACATGCTCAAACCCCGGCGGGAACACCAGCAGACTGTCCTGGCCGAGGCTGCAGACCACCCGGCCCTGGCCGCAAGCATCGCTGCAGGATTCGATGATCCCCGCACGTTCTACCCATGGTGGTTCGATCCCGCAGCTGCCGCCGAGTTCGTGCAGGCACGCAAGGACGAAGATTCGTCGGCTTTTGACCTGAGGGACTTCCGCGGCGCCCTGGGACAATTCGCCACCGGCGTCACGGTGGTCACCACCCTCGGAACCGACGGCCGGAAAGTAGGCATGACTGCCAACTCCTTCACGTCCGTTTCCATGGAACCTCCACTGGTGTTGTGGTGCCCCAGCAAACGGGCTCCGAGCCTGGCGGACTTCGAGGACGCCACGCACTTTGCCATCAATATCCTGGCCAGCGACCAGCACGTCCTCTCGCGCCAGTTCGCAACACCCGCCACAGACAAATTCGCCGGCGCGGAAACCACGGAAGGAATCGCCGGGATCCCGTTGCTGGACGGCGCCGTCGCCACGTTCCAATGCCGGACCGTCTCGCGACACGATGCCGGAGACCACGTCATCTACGTAGGCGAGGTGGAGAAGTACGAGAATACTGGAGGGGCGCCCCTGGTGTTCCACAGCGGGAAGTACCACGCCGCGACCAACCACCCGGACTTCTGAGATGACGGCGTCCTCCATGACGGACTCGACCGATATTGCCATCATTGGTTCGGGGATCAACTCTCTGGTAGCCGCCGCGGAGCTTGCCATGGCCGGGAAGCGCGTCTGTCTCATTGAACGGGCTGGCAGGCTGGGCGGCTTCATCCATTCAGCGGAACGAACGCTGCCCGGGTTCATCCATGATTCCTTCTCTTCCTGGCACCCCCTGTTCGTTTCCGGAGGGGCTTACCAGGCTTTGGGAAGCGAGCTCCATGCGAGGGGGTTGGAATACTGCAATTCCGACGGCGCGGTGACCGCCAGCGTGGCAGCCGATCCAAAGACAGGGCAGCACAGAACGGTCGTGGCCCACCGCGATCCCGAGGTCACTGCAGCCGCTCTGCAGGCAAACGGAGACGACGGCGCCTACCTGGCGATGCTGGAGGACCTGGCCTGCAATGCCGGGACCATTTTCGGTGCTTTCGGTGCTGAACTGCGGTCTTTCAGGGAGGTCCTGACGATCGCCGCCGGCGCCCTGCGGCGAGGCAAGGTCAAGGGCACCGAAGCATTCGTCCGCGATTCGGTGATGAGTGGCCGCAACTACCTCCGCAGCCGCTTCAATGGATGGCAAACCGACCAGCTCTGGTCTCCTTGGCTCCTTCACGCAGGCCTCGGCCCGGACCAAGCGACCGGCGGCGTCATGCTTCCGGTCATGGCCTTGAGCATGCACAGCTTTGGCCTCCCTGTCGTGAAAGGCGGAGCCTCGAACTTCATCGCTGCGTTTGAGGCCCTCCTGAGAGATAAAGGCGTCCGGATCATGCTGGACACAGAAGCCGAGGAAATCCTGGTCGATTCCAAAGGTGCAACGGCAGTGAAAACCTCCAACGGCCTGGTCAGCGCACGGACCGTCCTGGCAAATGTGTCGCCCCAGGCCTTGTATTCCAAACTGTTGCGTCAACCACCAGCGGGCTTGGCCGAAGCAGCCGCGCGTTACCAGAACGGCCGCGGAGCCATGCAGATCCACCTGGCCCTGGACAAACCGGTCCAATGGCTCGATCCCCGTTTGGATTCCGTGCCCCTGGTTCACTTGAGCAACGGTTCGGACAGCACTGCAATTGCTTGCGCCCAAGCCGAGGCGGGGCTGTTGCCTACGGAACCTACCGTCGTCGTCGGTCAACAATGCGTCCTGGATCCTACCCGGGCCCCCGCAGGCAAAGCGACACTATGGCTCCAGCTACAGGAAGTGCCCTTCTCGCCGCTGGCGGATGCCGCAGGCGCGCTCGCCGTGGACGGCGGCTGGACACAGGAACTTAAGGAACGGTACATGGAGCGCGTCCTGAGCAGGCTCGAACAATTCGCGCCGGGCACCAGGGCGTCCGTCCTGGGCTGGGACATCCTGGCACCAACCGATCTGGCTGCGGAAAACCCCAATGCCGTCAACGGCGATCCGTACGGCGGATCCGCCGAACTCTTCCAGAACCTGCTCTGGCGGCCCTTCCCCGAGGCCGCAAACCACAAAACCCCGGTTAAGGGCTTGTGGCACATCGGCGCGTCCACCCACCCCGGCCCCGGACTGTCCGGCGGGTCGGGGCATTTGGTGGCCCAGAAATTGAAATGAACCCACACATCAATCCGACAGGAGAACAATGTCTGTTCTAAATGAGCTCACCGCAGCCTTGTCAGCCGGCGCCATCGACGTCGTCGACCTCACCACGCCGCTCAGCGGTGACACTCCCATCCTGAATCTGCCGCAACCCCTGGCCAACACGGTTGGACTCTCGCTGACTCCCGTCAGCAATTTCGACGACGCCGGACCGGCCTGGGCGTGGAACGACGTCACGGTGGGCGAACACGCCGGGACGCACCTGGACGCTCCCGTCCACTGGATCACGGGCAAGGACGGGAAGTCGGTGGACCGGATCGAGCCGCATCGTTTGGTGGGGCCGGTCGTGGTGATTGACAAGACCGCCGAAGCTGCACAAGACGCCGATTTCCTGCTGGAGCCCGAACACTTCGAGCAGTGGCAGCAGGAGCATGGCCCTTTCCCGGAAAACTGCTGGGTCATCTTCCGCACCGGCTGGTCCGCACGCGGCGGTAACGCCGCGGACTTCATGAACGCTGACGACGCCGGCCCCCACACCCCGGGGGTCTCCGCGGCCGGCGCCAAGTGGCTCGCCGGCAATGCCTCCATCAGCGGCTTCGGCGTGGAAACGGTGGGCATCGACGCCGGCCAGGCCGCCACGCTGGACCCTATGTTCCCCGTCCATTCGTTCCTGCTCGGCGCTGACAAATATGGCGTGACGTCGCTGCGGAACGTTGACCGCCTCCCGGTCACCGGCGCGACGCTGGTGGTCGCACCGCTGCCTATCGTTGGCGGGACGGGCAGCCCCAGCCGCGTTTATGCTCTGGTTGACAACTCAGCACATACGGCAAGCACGGCATCGGAGCCGGGCGCATGAGCGAGCAGGTAAGGGTCGCCACCCTGGTGGGCCGGACACTGGCAAAGCTGGGAGTCGGCCACGTCTTCGGGGTGGTGGGAAGCGGCAACTTCGACGTCACCAGCACCCTGATGAACGCCGGTGTTCCCTACACCGCGGCCCGCCATGAGGGCGGCGCTGCCACCATGGCCGATGCCTACTCCAGGATGTCGGGCAAGGTGGGCGTGGTGACCACACACCAAGGATGTGGCCTGACCAACGCGATTACCGGCGTCGGAGAGGCTGCCAAGAGCCGCACCCCCATGATCGTGCTGACGGCTGATACGCAGGCGGCAGCCATCCGGTCCAACTTCAAGATCGACCAGGATGCTATGGCGCGCAGCGTAGGGGCCGTGGCAGAACGGATCCACTCCCCCGAAACGGCCGTAGCGGATACCGTCCGGGCCTTCCGAACGGCGGTGAACGAGCGCAGGACCGTGGTGCTCAGCTTGCCTTTGGATATCCAAAGCGGAACCGCCGCAGACACGGTGGGTACCGTCGCCGTGCCTGTGCCGGCGCGGCTTCGTCCGGATACCGGTGCAGTGAACCAGCTGGTAGAGCTAATCTCGAATGCGAAACGCCCCGTGTTCGTCGCAGGCCGCGGTGGCCGGGGCGCCCGGGATTCCATCCTGGCCCTGGCCCGGCACGCCGGGGCGCTGGTGGCGACCTCGGCCGTGGCCAATGGGCTGTTCAACGGCGATTCGCATAATTTGGGCATCTCCGGCGGGTTCTCCTCCCCTTTGACCGCGGAGCTCATTACCTCAGCGGACCTGATTATCGGGTGGGGTTGCACGCTGAATATGTGGACTATGCGTCACGGCAGGCTCATCTCTGCCGGAACAAAAGTAGTCCAGATCGACGTCGAAGACTCCTCCTTGGGCGCCAACAGGGCGATCACACTGGGCGTACTGGGTGATTCCGCCCTCACCGCGGAGGACGCCTTGGAAGTCCTCAAGACGATCCAGCCTGCTGCGGCTGAAAAGTACCGCACCGAGCAGAACGCCCTCGCCATCAAACAGAGTGCACGGTGGCGGGACGTGGAGACTCCGGACCTGGGCACTTCGACGTCCATCGATCCCCGGGTGATCAGCCGGGAACTGGATACAATCCTCCCGGCAGACAGGATCGTCGCAGTGGATTCGGGCAACTTCATGGGCTACCCCAGCCAGTACCTGGCGGTGCCGGACGAATTCGGATTCTGTTTCACCCAAGCGTTCCAGGCGATCGGCATTGGCCTCTACACGGCAATCGGCGCTGCAATGGCGCAACCGCATCGGTTGCCCGTCCTGGGTGCCGGAGACGGTGGTTTCCTGATGGGCATCAGCGAACTGGAGACCGCCGTCCGGCTGAAGCTGCCGCTGGTTTGCATCGTCTACAACGATGCTGCGTATGGCGCTGAGGTGCATCACTTCGCTGAGCACCACGCCCAGGAGGAACTGGGCAGCGTGTCCTTCCCAGAGACGGATATTGCCGCAATCGCCAGGGGATTTGGGGCCGACGGCGTGACAGTCAGGACCCTGGAGGACCTTCAGCCAGTGCGGGAATGGGTTGCGGCCTTCCGCGACGGCGGACAGGACCGGCCCTTGGTTATCGATGCCAAGATCGCCTCGGACGGTGGCTCCTGGTGGCTGGCGGAGGCCTTCCAAGGACACTGATCCCGGGATGGGTTGTCGGAGAAGGGTTGGGGCGCGATGCTGCCCCAACCCTTCTCACGGTTGCGTACTTTCACACAGTTGATAAGGGGCTGCGACTGTTAAGGGCTGCGACTGCCGGCACATCCGATGTCCCAGGTGATCCAACGATGGACAGCGCATCATCACGGGCCTTCGGACCCAGGAGACCGTGCAGCTTGGTGAAGAGCTCCTTGGCGGCCAGCCCATGCAGTTTCACGGCCCTACCTGCTGTACGTGCTGTACACGCAAGGAATTTGTTCAAGTGTGTCTAGATGAAGATGAGGCCAGCCCACGGTGTGGCAACCGGCGTAGTGCCGTCGAACACGGAGCGGAACTCTTCATCGAGCAGAGCGCCCATGGTCAGTTCCTGTGAATGTGCCTTGATCTCATCAGAGCGTGAACCAGACATCTTTGTCTCCTTAGTTCGGACATGAGGAGCGGGCCACCACTTGCGGTGCCCCAATGCTTCCAGACAAAAGTTTATATCGATACTATGACGCTCGTAAAGAGATCGACATATAGATTTCTCGCGTAGAGGGGCTGGAGTAGTGGGCTGATACAGCGTAAATTGGCGCCAGGTTCGGCCCTCCTGTCTACCCGTTCGGGAACGGGGCTAGAAGTAATCACGGAGCAGAAGGAGACCCGGTTGAGTGAAGTCATAGACCGGCTCTTGGAGGCGATGAACGCGCACGACCTCGAAGCGGTGGCAGCCCTGTTCGACGCCGATTACCACAGCGAGCAGCCTGCCCACCCCGGTCGGACATTCGTAGGCAAAGGACAGCTGCATGCGAACTGGGCTGCGATGTTCGCTGGAATCCCTGACTTTCGGACAGAATTGATCCGTTCAGTCGACGACGGGAACATCACGTGGACAGAATGGTCGTGGACAGGCAATCGTACCGACGGGGAACCATTCCATGCCCGTGGGGTCACCCTCTTCGAAGTAAAGGACGGCCTGATCACCTCCGGAAGGCTGTATATGGAGGATGTCGAACGCGAGATAGTAGGGATCGATCAAGCGGTCGAAAATCTGTCCGGGCGCAGACCGGATACGTCCGGGATCTGAGGGGGAAGGGATAGCTGTGCTGATCTGCGCAACCTGTGCCGTTGAACGCGGCGAGCCGACGCCGGAAGTCTGCCCGATCTGCGCCGACGAGCGCCAGTACGTGCCCGAGGACGGACAAACGTGGATTTCACTCGACGAATTGGCGCAGGCTGGCCAGCAGTTACTGCTGGAAGAGAACGAGCCGGGACTTATCGGCATCAGAACTGCGCCGAAAGTCGGGATCGGTCAAACTGCCCAGCTTGTAGTGACACCACAGGGTTCGCTGCTGTGGGACCCCGTTGGATTTGTTGATGACATCAGCGTGAAAGCAATCCTTGAACGAGGCCCGGTTGTGGCGATTGCAGCCAGCCATCCCCACATGTTCGGGGTACAGGTGGAATGGTCACGCCGGCTTGGCGGCGTCCCCGTGCTTGTGGCGGACGCCGACCGGCAGTGGGTTGGTCGGAATGATGCGGTCATCTCCTACTGGTCCGGCAGCAGGACCATCACCGAAGGATTGACGTTGCACCAGACCGGAGGCCACTTCCCCGGCAGCGCGGTAGCGCACTGGACTGCGGGAGCAGGAGGCAAAGGGGTCCTGCTGACCGGAGACAGCGTGTTTCCAAATCCGGACCGCCGCTCCATCGCCTTTATGCGCAGCTACCCGAATCATCTACCGCTTTCGGGAGCGGTAGCATTGCGGGTCGCCGCACAGCTGGAAGAACTCACGTTCGACAGGATCTACGGCAACTTCAACAACATCATCGTCTCCGAAGCCAAAGCCGTTCTGCACGATTCAGCCCAACGGCATGCTGCCTGGGCGCGAGGCGACTTTGACCATTTGACGTGATGGGGCAACCTGGCGCCCAAAGACACTCGGCTACGGGGCGATGTTAACGATCCCCTGCCCGATGGCATGCGTGGCTGCTTGCGTTCGGGAGCTCACGCCCAGCTTTTCGAGAATGTTGGTTACGTGCCGGTGGACGGTCCGCTCGCTGATGAACAGCTCGCCGGCAATTGCCCGGTTCGTCCGGCCACGCACGATCAAACGGAGCACCTCCAATTCGCGTGGCGAGAGCCCGTATTGAGGGGGAACGCCCTGCTGCCGGAGCATGTTCTCAACCTCGGCCAGGTCGGCACGGGCGCCGAGACGCGTGAATTCCTGTCGCGCTGATTCAAGCTCAAAGCCTGCGGCCTCGTGGTCCCGCACACCCCGGCAGGCCGTCGCGAGGAGGACCGAGCACCGCGCGACCTCGTAGGGGACATCCAGCCCACGCCATAGGTCAGCGGCCCGTCGAAGTTCGGGAAGTGCCTTCTGACAGTCACCGTCGGCAAGAGCGAGCTCGCCCAGGGCCCGCGCGTGGGCTGCGCGAACACTGTCAGAGGCGAAATGCTCGGCGAGGCTGCCTATCTCCTCGGCAGCGGCCGCGGCCTCGCGGCCAGCCCCGGCCGCAAGGAGGACCGTCACCGCCGCGGGCAGCAGGTCCACGCGGGCACCTGATCCCGCGGATTCCCCGAGTGCGCGCCGGATACCCGCGGCCGCCGCTGGAACATCGCCCAGGGAAAGCCTGAGCAGTGCCAGCCCCGGCTGCGTAGGACCTCCCGAGAAGGCGGCTGCCCGGAAGGACGCCTCTGCCTGGGGGAAATCGCCGAAAAGACGATGCGATTCACCGAGTTCGTAGCGGGCGTGGCCGATAAGGCGTGTGCCCGCACCGTCGGCCAAACTCCGACATGCCTCCTGAAGCTCAGCGAGGGCCGCCGCCCATTGTCCCGCGAGCCGGAGATGGACTGCCCGGTATGTAAGGCAATTGCCATAGAAGGGCCCGCCGAATGGGGGCACCGCATCCAACCAGGATCCAAGGGCTATGCTCCACTCGCGGACCCGCGACACATCCCGGGCCTCCATCTGGCACGTGCCGATGGCCGCGCAGAAGAGCAGGCTCGTGGTCCTGGGGGTGGTTTCGCCCACCACAACACGGAGCATCGCATCGTCCAGCCAAGCCAGTCCGTCCGCGAGGTGGCCGGACTTGACCAGTGCGCGGCCGGTAAGAAGCGTCGAAAAAGCCAGCTGATCGGCGTCGTGCGCGGCAGTGGCCGTCGCCCGGGCGCGCGCGAGAAGTACGCCCGCCTCGTCATACGCGCCCGCCGCGATGAGACCGTAAGCCTTAGTGATGAGCAGCCAACCGGGGTCTCCCCCCACGTCGTCCGGACCGAGTTCGCGAGCCCTTGCCATCCAGCCGCTGGCCTGGGCGAACTCATTATTGAGGTTGTAGGCCTGCCACAGCCAGAACGCTGAGGCGAGCGCGGCGCGCACCTGACCCTCCGCTGCCCGTACTTCGAAGGAACGCTCAAGCGCGGGTATCGCATCCTCATTCAGCCCTGCGATCTGTGCGCACTCCGCGAAGCGCTCCACATCCTCTACCCCGAGTGCCGGCAGTCCGCCGGCGGCGCGAAACTCCTCGCACGCCTCCCGCCACTGGTACTCCATGTGGAGCGTCCGGGCCCTCGCCAGGTGATCTGCCTCGTCGGCCACGTCCACCTCCTGATCACCAGTATGCATCGGTGGACTGGGCAGAACTACCCAACGCCGGGACGGCGAAGCCGGCCCGAACTCCCGATGTCCGGGCGGGGCGCCAGCGGGATCCTGAAGGTAATCCGCAAGGTGCGGATCCCTTGATTCAGGAGGCAATCATGTCAGAGCCGTTCATCTACTTCAGCACATATAAGGTGCGGGCCGGTCATCTGGAGGAAGCCCTCGAAGCATGCCGCGAGGTGTCGCGGCTTGTGGAGAGCCGCGAGCCCAGGATGCTTATTTTCCAATTCTTCGGCGACGAATCAGGCCGGAAAATCACCTGCCTTCAGGTCCATGCCGAAGCAGAGTCCATGGCCAATCACATGTCCGTGATCAGCGATCATCTGGCACAGTCCGGTTCATGGATCGAGTCCTTCACCAATGCCGTCACACTGGGCGAGCCACCAGCCGTCCTGACGCAGTGGTATGAGGAGGCCGGCGAGCAATTGGATCAGTTCCCGCGTCGCATAGCGGGCATCACCAGAGTTGGGTCGCCCGTAGGGTGAGCACAGGCCCTGATGAAGGTAGGCATTGAGGACCACCGCGGAACTGCCCAAAGTCGCTGGATAAGGCGGCGACGTGCAGTTCACCTGGCTAAGCAGTTCCTGGGTTTACACTAAAGCCATAGCAGATCCTCAGGTTGCTTAGTGTCGGTGGCGGGGAGGGACGCATGGGTGCATGTCGAAGGTTCGGTTGCCTGGTCCAGTCTCTTAAGCTGGGGCCCATGCGCAGAATAATCCCCGCCACTGCCGCCAGCCTTCTCCTCTTTGCTGCGACAGGTTGCGCCGTAGATACTGCCGGCGCAACCAAGGTCGCTGAGGATTTCCATCGTGCCGTAGATGCCTCGGACTGGGCTGCTGCCTGTGATTTGCTGCAGCCCACGGTCCGGGACAAATCTGAAGAGCAGGACGGTGACGACTGCCAGACCCACTTGGCGTCGCTACATCTTCGAGCCTCCGGAGAAGTGGTCAAAACCGAAGCCTATGGCCGGGAAGCATTGGTGCAGTTCGAGAGGGGTAACGTTTTCGTCGCTGTTTCCGGCTCAAGTTGGCGTGTGACAGCTGCCGGATGCACTCAAAGGGAGGAAACCCCCTATTCCTGTGAAGTAGGAGGAAGATAGCAATGCGTGTCGCCTTTAGCCTCTATCTCATTCTCATTTTCGGTGGTCTTGCCTACCTGGCCTCCGTGGGACTGGTTCACGGATAGGACGCGACGTGAAAAAAGCCTTGAGGAACAACGGATTAAGCCTATTTTTCGGTCTGATCTTCATCCTTGCGTTGGCGGGTCAGGCCATTACTGGACAGGCAGTCTTCAACGAAGACCAACTCACTGCCGGCCTTGATGAAATCACCTTCCTCCAATACATCACTTCTTCCAGCTTCGCGGTTGACGTGTCGGAAAACTGGCAATCCGAGTACCTGCAGTTTCTCCTCTACATCACAGCCACCATTTGGCTGCTTCAGAAGGGGTCCCCGGAATCAAAAGAGCTGGACAAGCCCGGCCTGGAATCCGACGAAGAACAACTCGTCGGTGAGCATGCCAACGCCAAGTCCCCCGCATGGGCCAAGGCAAAAGGTTGGCGCCTGACCGTATTCTCGAACTCGCTCGCCGCAACAATGGGTCTGATTTTTATCCTCTCGTGGCTGGTCCAATCCATCACAGGCCACGTTGCCTTCAACGAAGAGCAACTTCGCAACTTCCAAGAGCCCCTGTCCTGGGCTGAGTACCTGGTATCACCTGACTTTTGGAACCGCACCCTGCAGAACTGGCAGTCGGAGTTCCTTGCGGTCGGATCCATGGTGGTCCTTTCCATTTACCTTCGCCAACGGGGATCACCGGAGTCCAAACCTGTTGGCGCAGCCCATGATGCCACCGGAACCAGCGGCTGACCCGGCCGGGAATACCTCGTGGTGAGGCACGGTTAAAGATTGCGCCCACAATGAATCACGCCATGTGACCCTGGCCGAGCCGGAGTCCTGCGCGCATGGCTCCGGCGCGATTCCGGCATCCGTAGCTCAGTGGTCAGAGCAGGGGACTTTTAATCCTCGGGTCGTGGGTTCGAACCCCACCGGATGCACCGAAGTGGAAACTACCCCGCCTGCGCACGCGTAAGCTACCAGCATGCTCGACCTCCATCGCCTCACCCTCCTCAGGGAAGTCAAGCTGCACGGCAGCATGAGTGCCGCCGCCCGCGAACTTTCGTACAGCCACTCCGCGATCTCACAGCAGCTCGGTTTGTTGGAAAAGGAAACAGGTGTCGTTCTTCTCGAACGGGTGGGGCGCAATGTCCGGCTCACCCCTGCAGGCGAGGAACTCGTACGCAATACCGAGGCAATACTGACCGCGATGGAGCGCGCCGAAGCTGATCTTGCGACCTCCCATGAACGGCCCCAGGGGATTGTGACCATAGCGGCATTCAGCACTATCAGCCGAAGCGTAATGCCTTTTGCGCTGGCCGAACTGGCCCGAAACTATCCCGGACTGGACGTCAGGTTGCGACGCGAGGATCCCGAGCAGGCAGTCGTTCAGCTGATCTCCCGGCAGGTCGATGCCGTGGTCAGCGATGCGTTTCCCGGGACTGCAGTGGCTCCGCCCGGAGGAGTGCACACCACCCTGATCGGCCAGGACCCAATCCGCGGCTATCTGCCGCATGGCCTGGAGTTTGCTGACTTTGACGATCTAAAGCAACTGCGCTGGGTAGCAGAGCCACTGCACACCGCCTCATCACAATGGGCCGTGCGCGTCTGCCGCGAACTAGGCATCGATCCGGTCATCTCCTATGTTTCTTCGGACCTTCTTTTCCACCTCCGCATGGTTGAACAGGGCCTCGCCGCGGCCTTCCTGCCTGACATGGTGCTGCGTGAAGCCGGCAGTGTGATGACGCCCAGCTCCTGGCTGCCAGCGGATCAACAGCGCAGCATCCAGTTCCTGGTTCGGTCCGGCTCTGAGCGCAGCGCTTCCCTGACTGCCGTGCGGGAAGCAATAACCCAAGTGCTGCACGCCAAACACAACATGTAAGAAAAACTTACATAAGTACGTCAAAAAGGTTCGCTTTTATTTACTTTCGCACGTAATTACATTGGCTTTAGGCACAAAACCATCATGCGTTGGTTATCGATCGCGGCGAAACGCAGATCATCCGTTGGAGATGTACGCGTCTTCGTACCGCCATCGACCAGGCCAGTACTGAAAGAGAGAATCGATGAGCCTCATATCCGACGTCGCTGCACCCCTGATTGCGGCCGACTCCGCCAGCGTCAAACACGCCGATGCCGTCATCCGATCCATCAGCCTTCCCAGCTCGGGCATCGAAGTCCAGGACCCCGCGACAGGCGAAACCATAGCCCATGTCCCCGACGCCGATGTTGAGGCCGCGCTGGAAGCTGTTGCGACAGCCGACAAGGCTGGAACGCCCTGGGCCAGGTCCAGCCTCCGCCAGCGCGCCGACGTACTCCACGCCTGGTACAACAAACTCGTTGAACACACCGAAGACCTCGCCCACCTGATCTCCCGCGAAATGGGCAAGCCCCTCGCCGAAGCCCGCGGCGAGGTCAAGTACGGAACCGATTTCGTCCGCTGGTACGCCGAGGAAGCAGTCCGCCCCGCAGGAAACTTCCGCGAGACACCGGATGGTGGTGCGAGCCTCCTGACACGCCGCTCCCCCGTCGGCCTGGCGGTCCTGATCACGCCATGGAATTTCCCCTTGGCGATGGCCACCCGAAAAATCGCACCCGCCCTGGCTGCGGGATGCCCCGTAGTCATCAAGCCTGCGACCCTCACCCCCCTCACGACGTACTTTGCCGTTCAACTCGCGGTCGAGGCAGGGGTACCGGAAGAACTTATCCAGGTCATCACGACCTCAAAATCAGGTGCGTTCAGCGAAGCCGTCCTGCTCGATCCCAGAGTCAGGAAAGTTTCTTTCACTGGATCGACGCCGGTGGGACGCCAGCTGTTGCAGCTTGCCTCCCAGAATGTCCTCCGAAGCTCAATGGAGCTTGGCGGCAACGCACCGCTCATCGTCTTCAACGACGCCGATCTGCAGCGGGCAGTGGACGGAACGTTTGCCGCGAAACTCCGCAATGGCGGCCAGTCCTGCATTGGAGCCAACCGGATCTACGTCCAGGACGGAATAGCCGATGACTTTGTTGCAGCGCTCACCGAACGCTTCGCCCAGGTCGCTGTGGGAAGCGGGCTCGGACAGCAGACCGGACTCGGCGCGCTGATCGACGACCGTGCAGTCGCCCAAATGCAGGCCTACACCGAGAACGCCGTGGCTCTGGGAGCCACACTGCTCACCGGCGGCCACGGTTACGACTCCGCAGGCAATTTCTTCGCCCCGACCGTCCTGGACCGCGTCACCGAGGATTCCGACGTCGCCCAGTCCGAGATTTTTGGCCCCATCGCGGCGATACAGCGCTTCAGCTCCGAAGCCGAAGTGATTGCCCGCGCCAACGCCACGGAATTCGGCCTCGCCGGCTACGTCTTCACCGAGAACCTGGACCGCGCCCTTAATGTCGCCGACAATCTCCAGACAGGAATCGTCGGCATCAACCAAGGCGTCCCATCCAACGCAGCCGCCCCCTTCGGAGGCGTCAAGCAGTCAGGTCTCGGACGCGAAGGAAGCGCCGAGGGCCTCGAAGAATACGAGAACATCCGCTTCTACAACGTAGCGCGACGCGCCACATCCTAGCCCGTGGCAAGGCTAAGGGCCGGACATCTGCATTGCTGCAGTTGTCCGGCCCTGGCCGACGGAACCCTTGGGCACCAACCGCCAAACGTTGGGGGGTTATTGGCAGTTATTTGGGCTCCGCTGCATCCAGTAAAGACCAACGGGCAGTCTTGGTGCACGAGTAGTTTGTACTCGTCTTTCGTCCGTAACCGTGGCCACGCTACCTGTCCCGCTATCTCCGCAGCTGGAAGCTAGGCATCAATCACCATATCGGTCCGGGCTGTGGAGCAGCAGGGCAGGAACTTGCCTGCATCGATTTCCCTGGCCCGGATCCCGCCCTGGTGGTTCATCTCCACCTCCCCGGAAAGCTTGACGACCTTGCAGGAGCCACACATGCCTTCCTTGCAGTTTGCGCCGATCCTGACGCCCGCACGCTGGGCCGCCCCCAGAATGTGCTCGGTGGGATCGATGCGTACATTGATTCCCGTGCGCATGAAGGACAGCGTGAGGCTTCCCGTTCCGACGGTGTCGAAACTTGAGGCATCCGGGGACGCGGTCTCCGGCTCGGTGTCCGAACCGCCGTCGAGGGCTTCCGGACCAGCCGCATCAGCATCGACGGTTTCCAGCGGCAGTCCCCCGGCCTTCAGGGTTCCCTCGGCGTCGTAGCCTGGCTCGTAGAGCCCGAACGCTGTGGGCTGGCTTTCAAAGTAGTCCTCGGCGGAATCGGCGATTTCCTCCGCGATTTCCTCGGCAATGTCCGCTGCATGCGCCAGCTCCGCCTGGTATTCAAGGAGCGTCTGGCGGTCGCCGGTGAAGAACTCCATGTAGATGGAGGTGTCGTCGACGCCCACCTTCTTGAGGAGCTCGGTGGCAGTGTTCAGGTAGCCCTCGGGACCGCAGGCATACACCTGGCGGCCGTTGGCATCGGGGGCCACCTCGTCGAGCATGGCCGCCGTCAGCCTCCCGCTGAGTCCTTCCCACCCCTCGGGTTTGCTGCGGTCACCCAGGGAATAGAAGACCTTTACGCGCGAGTCCACGGACGCTATGTACGCCAATTCCTGGTGGAAGGCAAAACCCCCGGCTTCCGCTCCGTGGTACAGGACAACAACGTCAGCATGCCCCGGCAAGGAGTGGATGGTCCGCACCATGGACATGATGGGCGTAATGCCGGCTCCAGCAGCGAGCAAGAGGTAACGAGCACGCCGGTCCGCGTCGGGCAGGTGGAACGCGCCGACTGGCCCGAGCATCTCCAGGACGGTACCTGGCTTGACGTTTTCGTGCACCCACGGCGAAACCAGGCCGCCACCATCGCGCTTGACGCTGATGCTGAAAGTCCACGGCTCGGTGGGCGAACTGGACAGCGAGTAGCTGCGGTCCACCGGTTCCTTGTCCTCGCCGTTCACGGGAAAGGCCACGTTGACGTACTGCCCTGCACGGAACGCAAGAGGGGCGCCGTCGCAGCGCCGGAACACGAACGTCATGAGGCCGCCCGCTTCCGGAACGGTTTCCACGCATTCAGCCATGAACTCCTGCGGGTGCCAGGGGCCCAGGGCACGGGCAGCACGGGCGGGTGCCTCGGTGCTGCCCATCACCCTGTTCCACGGCATTTCAAGTCCACGGATCCGCTGTGGCTCCTGGATTGCCGTCTCTGTGAGGAGTTCAATCATGCCAAGTGCTCCTGCACGCGCTGTACGTACCAGTTGATGAACGCCTCAACCTGGTATTCGCTCTTCATGTACGGGCCGGGCTCGTAGGCGGGGCTGCCGGCGCCCTGCTGGCACAGCTCCACGAAGGCCTTGTCCTGCAGGTTGGTCTGCTTCCAGGTGTAGGTCAGCTTCTCGAGGTCGTAGTCAACGCCTTCCACGGCATCGTCGGCTACCAGCCAGGTGGTGCGGACCAAGGACTGGTGCTCATTGATCGGGAAGACACCGAAGGTGATCACGTGGTCGCCCAGGAAGTGGAACCAGCTGTTGGGCTGCAGGTGCATCGAGCAGCGGCCAAGGCGGAAGTCGGGCAGGTCACCGAGCAGCTTCTTGGACAGCCGGCGGCCATCGGCGGAGAACGATTCGCCCTCACCGTCCAGGGATTCGCGCGAGATGCGGATTCCGGCGATACGGGTGTCCAGTTCCTCAACTACCTCGTAGGGCAGGCCGTAACGGCGGCAACGCTCTTCGAGCGAGGACTGTGCTTCCTTGTTGCGGTCCCAAACTTCCTCGAGATGGGCCGGGATCAGCCCCTCGGTCAGGCCCCACGTGGGGAAGAGCGAGCAGGCGAGTTCCGGATGCCCGTCGCAGTGGTAGCACTCACGGTTGTTCTCCATGACGAGCTTCCAGTTGCCCTCTTCGATGATGTTCTGCTGGTAGGCAATCTTCGTCTTGGACAGATCGTGGGGCGCGAGGTAGGGCTCGAAGATCTTGGAGGTCTCGTCAAAGTCCGTCGGCGGTTCATCAGCGATGCAGACGAAGATGAGGCCGGCAACTTCGCGGCTGTGCGCACGCTTGAGCGCGAAGCAGTTCTTGTCGAACTTCGCTTCGCCGGGAGCGGAGGCGTGGATCAGGTTACCTTCCGCGGAATAGGTCCAGGAGTGGTAGCCACAAACGAGGTTGCCAGTGGACCCGGCAGCTTCGGTCAGGACGCGGGCGCCACGGTGGCGGCACACGTTGTGCAGGACGTTCACGCCGCCGTCGTCGTTCCGCAGCACAATCAGCGAGTAGGGGCCATAATCCACAGTGATGTAGTCACCCGGCTCCGGGAGTTCTGCGACGCTGCCGGCAAAGATCCAGTGCTGGCCAAAAATGGCCTCCATGTCGATCTTGAAAATCGTGGGGTCTGTGTAGAAGGGGGCATCGAGGGAATATCCCGTGCGCCGGAACTCGAACAACTGGCTGATCTCTGCCAGCTGCTCTGCAGGCAATGATGAAGCGAGTTTTCCGCGTGAATTGAGGGGCAAGACTGGAGCAGACATGTGTTTCCTCCCGGGAGGCCTGGGTTAGCGTGCGATTCATGGCGACCAAGGGTGCTTGGGTGCAACCGATGTTGTATTCAAAATCCTTGTAGTCATGAGATTAGGGACGAATGCGCTGCAACAAAAGCGCAACATTTGGAAGATAACCGTGCACAATAGGTGCATGATCGATGCGAGACTCATCACACTTCGGGTGTTTGCCCGCTGCGGCACCATTGGCGCCACCGCGGAGCTCACAGGTTATTCTCCCTCCGCCGTGTCGGCGCAGTTGCGGGAGCTCCAACGCGTACTTGGAATGCAGCTGCTGACGAAGGACGGCCGGGGGGTGCGGCTGACCGCCACGGGCCGCTTTCTCGTGGCGGGTTCGGACACGCTCATTGCCGACTGGGAGAGCCTGCGCGCCGCAGCCATGAAGGCCGGGGACCAGGTCCAGTCACATTTTGGCCTCGGCGGATTCTCGACGGCGGCCGCCCAGTTGCTTGCGCCACTCGCCGCGACTCTTCGCTCAACGCGCCCCCAACTGGAAGTGCAAGTGCTCGAGGCCAACCCGGCCCGCTGCTTCGACTTGTTGGTTGCCGAGCGAATCGACCTTGCAGTCATCGTCGCCATGCAGTCCGACACTTACGCCGAGGACGATCCGCGTTTCGAACAGACCGTCCTGCTCGATGACCCCCTGGACGTGATCATTCCCTCTGACCATCCGTTGGCATCGCGGGAGACAGTGACACTCCAGGAGCTGGCGTCGGAACCATGGATCACGGAGGCCGCCGGCTCCACCTACCATTCCCTCTTCACTGCGGCGTTCACCGCGGCCGGGGTAACACCACGAATTGCCCACGAGGCCGTCGAGTGGGAAACCCAAATCGCCTTCGTGGGCGCAGGGCTGGGCGTGGGTCTGTTGCCTAGACTGGCGCCGCTGCGTAGTGCAGAAAACGTAGTTCGCCTCCGGATCACGGGCAGGGGTAAGCCGTCGCGCCGCATTGTCGCTGCCGTGCGCCGCGGCAGCATCACCTCGCCCCTGATCCAGGAATCGCTCGGCATCCTCCAGTTGAGCGCCAATCGAATTCTCACTGCCCGGCCCGAAGACGACCTCTGAGATCCTGACGCCGGTCGGAACCAGTACGGGCCAATGCCGTCATACGACTCGACGGCACCGTCACAAAGCAGCTTCCCTCGCGGTGACCCTTCCCTTGACGTGGTCCAGCGCCCAACCCGCCAATCATTGGGATGGCGCAAGCGTCACCCACGGTGGCTGTTGGCCATCGTTTTTATTTATTTCCAAACCTTGACAGGTGGAGTGAGATACATCACTGTTGCGTATTACGGGTGATGTTGATGCATGCACAACCAGCAACATGCAGATCAGGTCCGTTCGCAGCGAAGAAGATTTACAGTGCCCTCGCGACATCGCGCAAGGATTTGCCCGCGGGCGTCTGGAGCATGGCGTTGAGAGCGCTGCCTCCACCGGCGTATCCCCCAGCTTTCCCCAAGCTCAGTGGGGGACTTCGGCGAAAAGGCAAGCAGCAAGACATCCACTCAAAGCCCGGCCATTGGTTCGAGCCGCCATAAGCAGGAGTACAGCAATGAACAGCCCCGACATCTCAGTACGGAACCTCTGGAAAGTCTTTGGCCCCGCTGGTGAAAAGATCCCCGGTGATCCCCGGCTTTCGTCCCTTAGCTCTGCTGAACTGTTGGCAGCCTCAGGCTGCGTAGCGGCCGTCCGCAACCTAAGTTTCGACGTCGCAAAGGGTGAGGTCTTCGTCGTTATGGGTCTCTCGGGATCCGGCAAATCAACCCTTGTCCGCTGCCTCACCCGGCTTATTGAACCCACTTCAGGGCAGGTAATGGTGGACGGCAAGGACGTCCTGCAGGCAGGCGTTGGGGAGTTGCGGGAACTTCGCCGGCGGAAGATGTCCATGGTGTTCCAGCACTTCGGACTCCTGCCTCACCGGACGGTTTTGGACAACGTATCCTACGGGCTGCAAATCCGCGGGGCGGCTAAGAACGAGCGCTACGGCCGGGCTCGGGAAATCATTGAACTGGTCGGCCTGAAGGGGTACGAACAGCACTATCCGGACCAGCTGTCCGGCGGTATGCAGCAGCGTGTCGGCCTTGGCCGGGCTTTGGCAGGCGACCCGGACACCATCCTTTTCGACGAGCCCTTCTCTGCATTGGATCCCCTCATCAGGCGTGACATGCAGGCCGAGGTAATCCGGCTCCACAAGGAAATGGGGAAGACCATGGTGTTCGTCACCCATGACCTTTCCGAGGCACTCAAGCTCGGGGACCGCATCCTGATCATGCGCAATGGCGAGATGGTCCAGTGCGGCACCGGGGATGAGTTGGTGGGATCTCCGGCAGATAAGTACATTCAGGATTTTGTGTCCGAAGTTCCCCGCGCGGACGTCCTGACCTTGAAGTGGATTATGCGTCCCTTGATGGATGGAACGCCCCTGGATGCTCCGGTCCTCAGTTCCAGCATGATCATCCGGGACGCCATAACAACCGTGATGCATTCCTCCTGCCCCGTCCTCGTGGAGGATGAAGCAGGCAGGATCATCGGTCAGATCGACCGTGACAGCATCCTCTCTGTGCTGCAGCCAGCGGAAGCAGCGGCCTGATGACTACGCTTATCCGGGATCAGGAAAAGATCCAGCCAGCCTCCTCCCCCGTTAAGGAACCGCGCCGCCTGCCCAGTCGCCGCACCATGCTGCTGGTTGGCGCGGGCGTCATCTGGATCCTGGGCTTTCTGATCCTGCACGGGACGTCCACCCTGACTTTGCCTGCCTCCGAGTTGACGGATCTGCACCGCTCACTCAACCAGTTCAACGCCTGGGTTGCGGCCAACCGGGCCGACAACCCCGTCTTCCTGTATATCTTCACACCACTGCGGGCCGTGGTGGACAACGTCGCCAACCTCTTCATCACGCTCTTTGCGGCGAGTTCAACCGGCCTGCGGCTGCCTGAAATTGGCTGGCTAGGAACCGTAGGACTACTTGGCTGGATTGCGTTCGCCGTCGGGAACGTCCGCGTGGCTCTCCTGACCGTATCCGTCTTTACCTTCTTCGGCATCCAGGGTCTGTTCGTTGAGGCCACCTACACGTTTGCCTTGGTTCTTACCGCTGTGCTGCTGACACTCCTGATTGGGATCCCGCTCGGTATCCTCGCCGGTGTCTCCAGCCGAGTTGCCACAGTGATCACGCCGGTACTGGACTTCATGCAGACGCTGCCCACATTCGTCTACCTGGCCCCCTTGGCGCTCATCTTCCTCATCGGCCCGGCCTCGGCCGTCATTGCCACCGTCATCTACGCCGCGCCTCCGGTAATCCGCCTCACGGCCCACGGTATCCGAAGCATCCCGGAGAACACCCGGGAAGCCTCGGACTCGCTGGGTACCACGGGCCTGCAGCGGCTGCTTACCCTGCAGCTTCCCATGGCCAGGCGCACAGTTGTCATGGGAATCAACCAAAGCACCATGGCGGCTCTGTCCATGGTCACTATTGCGGCACTGATCGCCGCTCCAGGACTCGGCCAGGTCGTTGTCCGCGCGCTGCAATCGCTCGACGTCGGAACTGCAGTAAATGCCGGCCTCTCCATCGTCCTGCTCGCGATCGTGCTGGACCGGGTAACCACCGCAGCCAGCCGCCGGGCGGAACCGGGCGCTGCCCGGAACGGCCGGATCTCGCGCAGGAACCGATACATAGTCCTGGGTGTCACGCTGGGCCTGGCCCTGGTCATGGTCCAGTTGTCCAGGAGCTCATTGTGGGCCGCGGCTTTCCCGAAGGACTTCAACATCGGCCCGGCGATTGTCCAAGCGGTCAGCTCGGCAAGTCAGTGGATGCAGAGCAACCTGTCCCTGTTCACAGTGTCCCTGCGTGAATCGGTCACCACTGGAATCCTGAACCCGTTCCAGTCCCTGCTCACCGACACGCCTTTCTACATCCTCGTGGGCGTCATTGCCTTGGCCGCTTACGCGTTGGGCGGTTGGAAGCTCGCCGCCGTAACCACCGCCTGCCTTGGTGTCATCATCTACCTTGGCCTCTGGAGCGATTCCATGGTCACCCTCGCCGGAACGCTGGTGGCCACCGCTCTTGTCATGGTCCTTGGTGTGGTCTTCGGCGTCGCGATGGGCCGTTCCGAAAGGGTAGACCAAGTCCTTCGGCCAATTCTGGACGCCGGCCAGACGATGCCCGCGTTCGTTTATCTTGTTCCGTTCCTGGGACTCTTCGGCGCTACCCGTTTCACGGCGATCATCGCAGGCATCATCTACGCAGCTCCTGTCGCCATCAAAATCACCGCCGATGGCATCGCAGCAATCTCACCCACTGTCCTTGAAGCTGCCATTTCCAGCGGCTCAACGCCTTGGCAGGTCATTACCAAGGTCCAGTTGCCGATGGCCAGAAAGTCCCTGGCACTCGCCGCCAACCAAGGGCTGATCTACGTCCTTGCCATGGTGGTCGTGGGTGCCCTGGTCGGTGCAGGCGGACTCGGGTACGACGTCGTCGCCGGCTTTGTCCAAAGTTCACTGTTCGGCAAGGGCCTGGCCGCAGGCCTTGCCATCGTGTTCCTCGGCATCCTGCTCGACAGGATGACCCAGGCTGCGGCAGCAACCCCGCTGCGGAAAATTGCCGCGGCCAAGACCCCCTGAACCTGGTCGCTCCAATGAACAACCATTCCCGCCATACTCCCACCCCCCAACAAGGAGACCCAACAATGAAAAAAGCCGGACCGCTGTTGAAACGAACTATCCCCCTGATGGCAGGAGTCGCCGCGGCTGCTTTGCTGCTGACAGGCTGCGGGGGTGCTTCCGTGAACCAGGTGGCCGCCGCACCCGCAGGTGCCTCGGATGCACCCTGCGGAGCTGTTAGTGTCGCGATGAACGCCTGGGTCGGCTATACGGCCAATGCCGCCGTGTACAGCTACGTAGCGAAAAACCAGCTTGGTTGCACTGTGGTGCAGAAGGACCTCAACGAACAGATTTCCTGGCAGGGTTTCGCCTCCGGTGAGGTGGACGTCATCATGGAAAACTGGGGTCATGCTGACCTCACCAAGCAGTACATTACGGATCAGAAGGTGGCTATAGACGCCGGGCCCACCGGCAACGAAGGCCACATCGGCTGGTACGTACCACCATGGATGGCAGAGAAGTACCCGGACATCACGGACGGGAAGAACCTGAACAAGTACGCGTCGATGTTCACCACCTCCGAGTCCGGCGGAAAGGGCCAGATCCTTGACGGCGACCCCGCTTTCGTCACGAACGACGAAGCCCTGGTGAAGAACCTGAACCTTGATTACAAAGTGGTGTTCTCCGGCTCGGAGGCTGCCCTTATACAGTCATTCCGGACGGCGGAGCAAAACAAGACGCCGCTGCTGGGCTACTTCTACGAACCGCAGTGGTTCCTGTCCCAGATTCCCCTCAAGAAGGTCTCCCTGCCGGCCTGGACCGAGGGCTGCGATGCTGACGCAGAAAAAGTGGCCTGCGACTACCCCACCTATACACTCAACAAGATTATTTCCAAGAAGTTTGCGGACAGCGGCTCACCGGCAGCCAAACTGGCCAAGGGCTTCAAATGGACCAACGATGACCAGAATTCAGTCGCCACGGATATTCAGGGCGGCATGAGCCCCGAAGCCGCAGCCAAAAAGTGGGTGGACGCGCACCAGGAAACGGTGACGTCCTGGCTTAAGTAACAGGAATCGTGCGACGGCGGCACTCGGCAAGTACCGCCGTCGCACTTTTTCCTGTCCATAAACTTTGCCTACGCTGCGCAAAACCGGGGTAACTCTTGATCCAGCTGAAGCATGGTTGAACCAGCAGGATGCAGGAGGAGCCATGAAGCGCATAACAGCCACCCCTACCTTTGGCCGAGCCCCCAAGGGAAGCTCGCCGGTCAAAGTGTCGAGCGGTGTCACATGTAAGGCGACCGCGTGGCGGACTCCCCCCGCGACTGGGCTGCGATCCGAATCCCGTGGTTTTGGCATTCAGGAAACGAGCCATCAAATCTGGCCCGACTGCCGTGACTGAAGGCTTTCCGGCGGCGTGCCACCACCTCGAGCCCGAGCCCGAGGCGGCGAGAAGGTCTCTACTTCAGACCAGCCAGCGCCACCAGCGTGACTGTTCCCGTTCCGGCGTCGCTTCCGTCTCCGGTTCCGGCTCCTCACCCAAGGCCAGCGCGGCCTCGGCGATGTCGTCCGCGGTGAGCGTCATGACGGCCTCACGATCGAGGGCGTCGAGACTTTGTTCTTCATCGAGCGAGAGCCGAAGCGCCTGGCGGTTGAGCGCCTGCTCGAACAGCGTGCGTGCGAACCGCGCGTTGCCGGAGTCCTCGCCCGCGTGGAGTCCGGTGAGGATGCGCCGCAGCATCTGGTCCGCACCCGGCTCCAGCGTGTACTCGTGCTGGGCAAGCATGTGGTGGAAGATCGTATCGAGCTCGTCCACTGAGTAGTCCGGGAACGTAATCTCCCGGGCGAACCGGGAGCGCAGTCCAGGGTTCGAGAGCAAGAAGGACTCCATCAGCCGCGGGTAGCCGGCCACGATCACCACCAGGCGGTGGCGGTGGTCCTCCATCCGCTTGAGCAGGACCTCGATCGCCTCGGGGCCGAAATCCATCCGGCCGTCCTCCGGGGCCAGCGCGTAGGCCTCGTCGATGAACAGGACACCGTCCAACGCCCGCCGGATCACCCGGTCCGTCTTGATGGCGGTCGCCCCGACGTACTGCCCCACCAGGCCCGAACGGTCGACCTCGACCAGGTGCCCTTTCTGCAGCAGCCCGACCGCGCGGTACATCTCGGCCAGGAGCCTCGCCACGGTGGTCTTGCCTGTGCCCGGGTTTCCGAGAAACACCAGATGCTGGGATGTGGCCACCTCCGGCAGACCGTGCGCCTTACGACGGGCCTGGACCTGGAGCAGTGCGACCAGGGCCCGCACCTGTTCCTTCACGGTCCCCAGTCCAACCAGCGCGTCGAGTTCGGCCTGCACCTCGGACAGCGGTCGGGCCGGCCCGGGCCTTGCACCGATGAGATCGCCCACGAGGTCGTCGACGCGTTCGGAACCGGGCAGCTTGAGCTGATTGGCCAGATGGCCGATGGTTTCGCGCAGGTCATCGAGCGGATTGCGGCTGGCAGCCATACATCCACTGTAGTACCCGATTTACCGCTGAGTGGGCTTGGCCCCCATCGGTATCACGATTTGGTGGTTGAGGCGCTGAGGACTCTTTAAACAGTCGTGCACGAACCCGTGGTGGTGTTGCTAATCCAGTACCGCGGTTGCTTCAACTTCGACGAGCACATCCGGTTCGAACAGATACTCGACGCCGATCAGCGAGGACGGTGGCATCGGCGAGGGCAGTCCGATCTCCGCAGCGACACTTTCGATACCTTCCATGAAAGCGCTGATCTTCTCCGGAGCCCAGGCGGTGACATAGAACGTCAAACGCACGACGTCGTCGAAGCTCGCCCCGGCGCCGGCCAGCGCGGTCGCGGTATTGCGGAGCGCCTGGCCGACCTGGCCGGCCAAGTCGTCCGGAGCGACGGGCGTAGCATCAGCCAGGCGCGAGATCTGGCCCGCGACGTGAACGTGACGGGTGCCGGTGCCGACGGCGACGTGGTGGTACGGGGTGGGCTGCATCAGGCCTTCCGGGCTGAAACGGTGAACAGGCATGAGACTCCTTGGGAAAGAGGTAAACGTTGGTATATCTTTGATACCTGGTAGATGCAGGACACTTCAACGAGACCAGGTTTCATGCCGGATACCACTAGCCACGATGACCGTCTGGAGATCAGCACGCCGCATCGGGAATTGCTCGATCAAGTTCTCGACAAGTGGTCATTGAGCGTGCTCAACGAACTCTGCGAGCGGCCTTGCCGGTTCAGCGAACTGCGACGGGCCATCCCATCGGTGTCGCAGAAGTCCCTGACGGCGACGCTGCGTCGCCTCGAACGAAACGGCATTATCGAACGCGAACTGCTTAGCTCGCGCCCCGTCGCGATCGAGTACCGCATCACACCTTTAGGCAAGACGCTTCGTTACCCCATCGATGTGCTCCTGGAGTGGGCCGCAAAGCACATGCCCCTCATCGAACAGGCGCGCGAGACCTTCGACGTCCAGGACCTGGCCGAAGACACCTGACCCTCACGCCATCAGTGATGCAGCTGCATCCGTTGGAGCACCGTGGCGGATATTTCTTCCACAGACATGGACGCGGAGTTGACGTAGGGAATGTCATTGGCCCGGTACATGTCTTCGGCGTTGCGCAGCTCAAAGGTGCACTGGTTCAGGGACGCGTAGTTACTGCCCGGGCGGCGTTCCTGCCGGATTTGGCTGAGCCGGACGGGCTGGGATGTCAGCCCGAAACACTTGCCCGCGAAAGGCAACAAGGGCTTCGGGAGCACCATGTTGTCAAAGTCTTCCTCCACCAGCGGGAAGTTGGCGGCGAGGATGCCGTGCTGCAAAGCAAGGTACATGGTGGTGGGAGTTTTCCCGCACCGCGAAGGGGCAATGAGTATCAATTCGGCGCGTTCAAGCGCCCGGAGCGATTGGCCGTCGTCGTGCTCTATGGCATATTCCACCGCGGCCATGCGGGATTGATAGCGGACGGCATCGCCCACGCCGTGAGCCTGGCCGGGCTTGCCGTTGGCCTGCGCACCGAGGACTTGTTCGAGTTGCCCTATATGCGTACCGAACAAGTCGAAGAATTGCCCGCGGCTCTGGGAGAGTACGGCACGGATGTCCTGCCCCACGGCGGTGGAAAAGATGATCGGAACAGGACCTGTGGCCGCCACCCGGTCGATCAGCGCCACCACCTCACGCGCTTGCTGGATGGTGGTGATGAACGGGATGGTCCGCCGTTCGAGCCGCTGGCCGGGGAACTGCGTCAGCAGCGTATTGCCGAGCGTTTCAGCGGTGATTCCGGTGCTGTCCGAGAGGAAGAATACCGTGGGGGCGGGCGGGGAGCCCGCCCCCACGTTTTGGTGGTCGGCCATTTAGACCGTGGTGCTGGTGGTGCGGGCCAGGCGCAGCCAGGTTTCGGTCACGGCGTCGGGGTTGAGCGAAATCGAACTGATGCCCTGCCCGAGCAGCCACTCGGCAAAGTCCGGGTGGTCACTGGGGCCCTGGCCGCAGATCCCGACGTAGCGGCCCTTGGCGCGGCACGCCGTGATCGCCATCTCCAGCAGCTTGGTCACGGCCGGGTTCCGTTCATCGAACCCTTCGGCAACCACGGCGGAGTCGCGGTCCAGGCCCAGGGTGAGCTGGGTGAGGTCGTTTGACCCGATGGAGAAGCCGTCGAAGTACTCCAGGAACTCGTCGGCAAGGAGCGCGTTGGCCGGCAGTTCGCACATCATCACGATCTCCAGCCCGTCCTCGCCGCGCCGCAGCCCATTGGCGGCGAGCAGTTCGGTCACGCCACGGGCCTCGTCCAGGGTCCGTACGAACGGGACCATCAGCTTGATGTTGGACAGGCCCATCTCGTTGCGCACGTACTTCAAGGCTTCGCATTCGAGTTCGAACGCCTGCCGGAAGGATGCCGACAGGTACCGGGACGCACCGCGGTACCCGATCATCGGGTTTTCCTCCTCCGGCTCGAACGCCGGACCACCGATCAGGTTGGCGTACTCGTTGGACTTGAAATCCGAGAGCCTGATGATGACCGGTTCGGGGGCGAAAGCCGCCGCGATGGTGGCGATGCCTTCGGCCAGGCGCCGGATGTAGTAGTCGCGGGGACCGTCGTAGGCGGCTGTTTTTTCCTGGATTTGCCGGATGGTGTAGTCATCCAGGGTCGCCGGGCGCTCGATCTCACCAGCCACAGCCAACAGGGCGTTGGGATGGACACCGATCTGCCGGTTGATAATGAACTCCAAGCGGGCCAGGCCCACACCGTGGTTGGGGAGCTTGGCGAAACTGAACGCCTGTTCCGGGGTTCCCACGTTCATCATGATCTTCACCGGAGCTTCCGGCATGGTCTCCAGGCTGGTTTCGTGCAGCGAGTACTCCAGCAAACCTTCATAGACGAGCCCAGCCTCGCCCTCCGCGCAACTAACGGTGACCGGAGTGCCGTCCTTGAGGATCTGGGACGCGTATCCGGTACCAACAACGGCTGGAATACCCAGTTCGCGGGCAATGATGGCGGCGTGGCACGTCCGTCCGCCTCTGTCCGTGACAATCGCGGCGGCCTTCTTCATGATCGGTTCCCAGTCCGGGTCCGTCATGTTCGCCACAAGGACATCGCCTTCCTGGAACGAGGCCATCTGGTCGATCGAGGACAGCACCCGCACCTGCCCGGCACCGATCCGCTGACCGATCGCCCGGCCCTCCACCAACACCGTGGACCGCTCCGTGAGCGTGTACCGGGAAGTGGTCCCGGCGGCTTTTCGGGACTCTACGGTTTCCGGACGGGCCTGAAGAATGTAAAGCTCCCCGTCCACACCGTCCTTGCCCCACTCAATATCCATCGGACGGCCGTAGTGCTCCTCGATTGCTACCGCGTGCCGGGCGAGCTGTTCAACCTCAGCATCGGTCAGGCTGAAACGGTTCCGCAGATCCTGCGCCACCGGGACGAAGTCAATCGTCCGGCCAACTTCGTCCGAATCCGTGTAGACCATCTGCACGGCCTTTTCGCCCAAGCCGCGCTTGAGCACCGCCGGGCGTCCAGCTGCCAAAGCGGGCTTGTAGACATAGAACTCATCAGGGTTCACAGCCCCCTGGACCACGGCCTCCCCCAGCCCATACGAGGACGTGATGAAGACAGCGTCCCTGAAGCCGGTTTCGGTGTCCATCGTGAACATGACGCCGGAAGCACCGACGTCGGAACGCACCATCCGCTGAATACCTGCCGAGAGCGCCACTTCCGAATGCGTGAAGCCGTGATGTACGCGGTAGGCGATGGCGCGGTCGTTGTACAGGGAAGCGAACACATCCTTAATGGCCAGCAGGATGTTCCCGATGCCGCGGATGTTCAAGAACGTCTCCTGCTGCCCTGCAAACGACGCATCCGGAAGGTCCTCAGCCGTGGCACTGGAACGTACCGCCCACGACACACCCCCACCATGCTCCTGGGTCAGTCGCTCATAAGCCGTCCGGATGTCCTCTTCGAAACCGGCCGGAAACGGCGTCTCACGGATCAGGGTCCGGATTTCCTGGCCGGCCTTGGCCAACGCGGCCACATCGCCGCTGTCCAAGCCCTCAAGAATTCTTTCAATCCGGGCATCCAACCCCGAGTCCGCCAGAAAACGCCGGTAAGCGTCCGCCGTCGTCGCGAAACCGCCTGGAACCTTCACCCCGGCAGAGGCGAGATTCCGGACCATTTCCCCAAGCGATGCATTTTTGCCGCCAACCTGGTCAAGGTCGGACAAGCCAAGCTCAGAAAACCAAAGAACGTTAGTCATAAATTGTGTCCTCCATTGGGCACGCTCTGACAAGCGCTAAAAAAACTAGGTCATGCAAGGATCCAGCGCACAGGTCGAGGGAAGCAAATAGATGTGATGAGCGCAACATGACCGGGAAGTAACGAAAGGTCACCCACCCGGTCTCGGAAGCCACTGCGTAAGACCATTGCCGGAATCAAAAGCCCGCGGCGTTTGGCGCGAATCGCGCGGTGCCTTACTGCGCGGCGTCGAATCCGGCGAGAAGGCGCCGTGATGCCGTAGCCATGTGGGAACGCATCGTCTCGGATACTGCTGACGCGTCCCTGGAACGCAATGCCTCGAAGATCGCAGTGTGTTCGCGGAGCGCGGCTTCAGCGTGACCTTCGTCGGTCAGGGCACGGTCCACCCAGATCCGCAGCAGCGAGCGAATGCTCTGGAGGAGCTCCTCCAGGACCATGTTGCCGGAGGCGGCCGCAATTTCGCGGTGGAAGGCCGCATCTGCTTCAACGAATGCTGCGAGGTCATCGAGGTTCTTGGCCATGACGTCCAGGTCGGTCTGCATGCGCTCAAGCGCCTCGTCAGTAACCCTAAGCGCGGCAAGCTCGACAGCTTGAACTTCCAGGCCGCTGCGCAACTCAACCAATTCGCGGGTACGCGGCTCACCCAGCATCAGTCCCCAACTCAGCGTCCGGGGCAAGAGTTCGGAGACGCCGTCGCGCAGGTACGTTCCCGAACCTGGGCGCACGATGACGATACCGAGGATCTCCAACGCGGCGAGGGCCTCGCGGATCGCTGAACGCCCAACCCCCAAGGAAGCAGCCAGATTCCGCTCCGCCGGAAGGCGGGTTCCCGGTGCGATGTCACCACTCGTGAAGTAGGCGAGCAGCCTTTCTGCAACTTCGGACACAACGGAGCCCTGCTCCATGGGGGCAAGCGCTGCCGTCATGTGTGCCGCTGCTGCGGCGGTGTTCGCTGACATGCTCTCAGCGTAACAACCGGATGACCAATTGAGCGTTTGGGGATCCGGAACAAATACTTGAGGTCAACCGGTTGACCAATTTGCCTCGAGCGCCCTATGGTTTAACTCACAAGCTTCGCCATCGCCGGATCCCCACCGGCATGACATGAGTCAGCCCGGCGCATCCAGTGCAGGATCCGCAGGGATACCAACATCTAGGAGTCAATGTGGACACCACACAATCGGTGGTCGAAAAATCCGCAATCAAGAAGGTGGCAATCCGGCTGGTGCCGTTCGTCGCCCTGATGTTCTTCATCAACTACCTTGACCGCACGGCCATCTCCTTTGCCGGCCCTAACGGCATGAACAACGATTTGGCACTCTCTGCGGCCCAGTTCGGCTTCGCATCCGGAGTTTTCTTCATCGGCTACATCCTTCTCGAAGTCCCCAGCAACCTGGCCCTCCACAAATTCGGCGCCCGCCGCTGGCTGGCACGCATCATGGTCAGCTGGGGCATCGTGTCCCTGCTTTTCACCTGGGTAGGAAACGTTGAGCAGCTGTACATCCTGCGTTTCATCCTGGGTGTTGCCGAAGCCGGCTTCTTTCCCGGCGCCATCCTCTTCCTGAGCCTCTGGGTTCCGTCCAAGCACCGCAGCAAGATCCTTGCCCTCTTCTACTTGGCACAGCCACTCACCACTGTGATCGGCGCCCCGCTTGCCGGAGCTTTGATCCAGCAGCACGGCGTGTTCTTCGGCCTCGAGGGCTGGCGCTTCATGTTCTTCGGTGTAGCCATTCCGGCAATCGTCATCGGCATCATCGCCTGGTTCTACCTGGCGGACTCCCCCGCCAAGGCCAAGTGGCTGACATCCGAGGAAAAGACCTGGCTGACCGGCGCCCTGGAAAAGGAGAAGGCCCAGACCGCCGCAAGCAACAAGCACGTCAGCGTCCGCACCGTATTCGGCAACGGCCGCGTCTGGATGCTCTCCCTGATCTACTTCGGATTCATCTACGGCCTGTACGCCCTGGGCTTCTTCCTGCCGACCATCATCGCCGGCTTCGAAGGCCTCTACGGCACCAAGTTCGATGTCTTCCAGAAGGGCCTTATCACGGCCATCCCGTACCTGCCGGCAGCGTTTGCCCTGTACTTCTGGTCCAAGGACGCCACAAAGCGCGGCGTAAAGACCTGGCACATCGCCCTTCCGGCCCTCATTGGCGGTGTCAGCATCCCGCTGGCGCTGTTCGCCGGATCCCCCGCGGCAACGATTGCCGTCATCACCATCACGGCCATGTCCATCTTCGCGGCACTGCCCAACTTCTGGACGGTTCCCACCCAGTTCCTTACAGGTGCAGCGGCCGCCGCAGGCATCGCACTGATCAACACGGTGGGCAACCTGGCAGGTTTCAGCGCCGGATACATCACGGGCTGGCTCAAGGACCTGACCGGCGGCTACACGGTACCCATGTTCGTCGTCGGAGGCTTCATGTTGCTCTCCTCGATCCTCATGGTCACCCTCAGCCGCCAGCGTAGGTCCAGCGACGGCATCCCCGCCGAGGCCCTGGACCCCGCAGGCGCCGGCCACCACGCGGAGCCGTAACCACGCCAAGCAGCAGGTTGTGCCCTTCCAGCAGGGAGGGCACAACCACCACACCTCACACCTTTAGTACAGCCCAGGAGATACCCCATGACCCGCCTCTTCAACGAGCCCTCAGCTTTCGCTGACGAAATGATCGAAGGCTTCGTCGCATCGCACGGCCGCTGGGTCCGGCGTGTCCCCGGTGGCGTCGCCCGAAGCACCCGCAGCATCCCGGGCTCTGTGTCCTTGGTGATCGGGGGCGGCTCCGGTCACTACCCGGCTTTCGCCGGCTTGGTTGGCCAGGGCATGGCCCACGGTGCAGCGATGGGCAACCTGTTCGCGTCCCCTTCCGCCCAGCAGGTCTACAACGTAGCCAAAGCCGCGGACAACGGCGGCGGCATCCTGCTCGGCTACGGCAACTACGCCGGCGATGTCCTGCACTTCACCCAGGCCCAGGACAAGCTCCGCGCCGAGGGCATCGACTGCAGGAGCATCGCCGTCACCGATGACATTTCCAGCGCGCCCTTGGCCGAACGGCACAAGCGCCGGGGCATCGCCGGCGACCTCACGGTCTTCAAAGTGGCCGCAGCGGCCGCCGAAGCGGGCTACTCCATGGATGCCGTGGTGGAGATTGCCGAACGGGCCAATGACCGCACCCGTTCCTTCGGTGTCGCGTTCACCGGCTGCACGTTGCCGGGCGCGGACCACCCGCTCTTCACAGTTCCCGAGGGGCGTATGGCCGTGGGAATGGGCATCCATGGCGAACCCGGTATTGCCGAGATGAACATCCCGACGGCGGATGAACTCGCCGAACTGCTGGTCAAGGACCTCCTCGCCGAAATTCCGGATGGACTCTCCGCCCACGGCGCACGGGTGGTCCCGATCCTCAATGGCTTGGGCAGCGTCAAGTACGAGGAACTGTTCGTGGTCTACCGCCGCGTGGCCCAGCTCCTGGCCGAGGCAGGCATCCAAGCCGTGGACCCACAGGTGGGCGAGCTGGTCACCAGTTTCGACATGGCCGGGACGTCCCTGACGTTGTTCTGGTTGGACGCGGAGCTGGAGGCGTTGTGGCTCGCCCCCGCCGATGCCCCGGCTTTCCGCCGTGGTGCGGTCACAGCAACACCGCTCGACGCCGCACAACTCGCCGCCGGCAACGACGTGGCGGAGCGTTCCATCCCAGTTGCCTCCGTGGTCTCCCGTGATGCAGCCGTCCGTGTCCTTGCGGCACTTGGTGCCGCGAAGGCAGTCATTGACTCAAGCGTGGACGAACTGGGCAGGATCGATGCGATCGCCGGCGACGGCGACCACGGCATCGGCATGGAACGCGGAGTCGGGGCCGCCGTGGAAGCCGCGGCAGACGCCGTCGAACGCGGTGCCGGCGCCGGAACCGTCCTGAACCTGGCCGGTGATGCCTGGGCAGACAAAGCCGGTGGCACCTCCGGCGCCCTCTGGGGCATGGCCTTGCGGGCGGTGGGTGACGCCTTGGGTGATGTCAACGCGCCCGACGCCGGTGCTGTCGCCACCGGTGTGGCCGACGCCGCCGCCGCGATCATGAACTTCGGCAAGGCCAAGGTGGGCGACAAGACCATGGTTGACGTCCTGGTCCCTTTCCGCGACTCACTCAGCGAGGGTGTCCACCACGGCCAGTCCCTAACGGAGGCGTGGGGCATCGCCACCACCATCGCCGAGCAGTCGGCGGAGGCCACCGCGAACCTGCTGCCCCTCATGGGCCGTGCCCGCCCGCACGCGGAAAAGAGCCTTGGAACGCCCGACGCCGGAGCCGTCTCCATGGCTTTGATCGTCCGGGCCATCCACAACACCCTCGCCGGGAACACCGCCGGGAAGATCTCAGTAAAGGAAACAGCATGAGCACCAAACTGCGCCTGGTCATAGGATCGGACGACGCCGGATTCGAGTACAAGGAGGCCCTCAAAGCCGACTTGGAAGCCAACGGTTTGGTGGAATCCGTCACCGACGTCGGCGTCGACGCGTCAAGCCACACTCCGTACCCGTCCGTGGCCATCGCAGCTGCTGAACTGATCGCCGCCGGCAAGGCCGACCGCGCGCTCCTGGTCTGCGGCACCGGCCTCGGCGTGGCGATCGCAGCGAACAAGGTTCCCGGCATCCGCGCCGTCACCGCCCACGATTCCTTCTCCGTGGAACGCTCCGTCCTTTCGAACAACGCACAGGTCCTCACCTTCGGACAGCGCGTGGTTGGGCTGGAACTCGCCCGCCGCCTCGCCAAGGAGTGGCTCACGTACACCTTCGACGAAACCTCTGCCTCGGCCGAGAAGGTCACACTGATTAAGGACTACGAGGGTGTCACTTCCTGCTAACAACCCCGGGGTGAAATCCAAGGCGGTAATCGGCGTGAGCCTGAAGATGTACTTCGGCTACCAGCGCTCCGTGGACTATTGCCGCGATGTCGCCACCATCGCTTTCAAGCACCCGGCCGTGGTGAGCGGCGACATCGAAGTATTCGTGCTGCCCACCCTGCCGGTCCTGCCCGAAGCGGCCCGGATCCTGGGGCAAGCCAACGTTGGAACGGGAGCGCAGGACATCTTCTGGGAAGACGAAGGCGCGTACACCGGGGAGGTTGGCGGCAAGACCGTTGCCGAGCTCGGTGGCAGGTACGTCGAGGTCGGACACGCGGAACGCCGCAGGATCTTCGCCGAGGACGATCGCGTGATCGGCCTGAAGACTGCAGCTGCCTACCGCAATGGCCTCACGCCCGTGCTCTGCGTGGGCGAACTGAACGCCGGCTCCCCCGAGGAAGCCGTTGCCCACTGCACGGCAGAGATCGACGCCGCGCTCAACCGTGCCGCAACCCTTGGCCCCACAAACAGGACCATCGTGGCCTACGAACCGCAGTGGGCCATCGGAGCACCGGAACCTGCAACACCGGACTACATCAGCGCCGTGGTTCGTGGCCTGGACGAGCACCTCCGCTCGCTGCCGGGCCAGGAAAACAGCCGGGTCATCTACGGCGGCAGCGCCGGACCGGGCCTGATCACGGAACTGGACACCGCCGTCGCGGGCTTGTTCCTGGGCCGCTTCGCGCACGATCCGCAAGCGCTGAAGACCATCCTGGACGAGACAGCGGCGCGGCTCGCCGCGGATAAGGCGGTGGCGGCATGAGCAGGATTGGACTCAGCAGCTACGCGTTCTTCTGGCAGCTCTCGGACCAGGTCAGTGAACCGCTGAGCATTCACGACGCCCTGCGGAAGGCCGCGGACCTGGATGTGGATCTCTTCCAGATCTGCGATTACGCGCCGCTGGAGGACATGGACGACGCCGACCTCGCCGCCGTCCGCCACACGGCAGACGAACTGGGAATCACCCTGGAAGTGGGGACGAAGGGCATCCGCGCGGAACACCTGCGAAGGTTCCTGCATATCGCCCAGGTGCTGGGCTCGGACCTTTTGCGGACCATGTTCAACGTTCCCGGCCACACCCCGGACAACGAGGAAGCCGTGGCGATCTTTACCGAGGTGCTGCCCGAGTTTGAGGCAGCCGGGGTGAAGATCGCCGTCGAGACTTATGAACAGGTCCCCACTGAACGGATCCTGGACGTCGTCCGCCGCGTCAACAGCCCGTATCTCGGCATTTGCAGCGACCCAGCCAATACCGTGGCGGCGCTGGAGATGCCGCGGCAGGTGATTGACGCCGTCGGGCCTTACGTCCTGAATATGCACATCAAAGACTTTGCGTTCAGCCGCAAACAGGGATGGGTCGGGTTCACGTACTCGGGCGCACCCCTGGGCGAGGGCCTTCTCGACTACGACTACATGGTCGAAAAGATCCAGCCCAAAGAAAGAAACATCAACCAGATCGTCGAACACTGGCTGCCGTGGCAGGACACCGAGGCGGAGACCATCCGCCTCGAAAACCAGTGGACCCAACAAAGCCTCGATTTCCTAAGGAGCAAGTGAAATGTCAGCAGAACAATTGACCGTCGCGGTTATCGGAGCCGGTGGCAAAATGGGGATGCGCGTTTCCCGCAACCTCCAGAAGTCCAGCCACACCGTCTTTTACAGCGAGAACTCCCCCGCCGGCCAGGAGCGCGTCCGCGCTGAAGGCCGCGAGATCACGGCAACTGACGACGCCGTCAAGTCCGCCGACGTCGTCATCCTCGCCGTCCCGGACACCGTCCTTGGCATTGTCTCCGAGGGCGTCGTCCCGCAGATGAAGGCCGGCGCGATCCTTCTGACCCTTGACCCGGCCGCCGCGTACGCAGGACTGCTGGCCAAGCGCGACGACGTTGTCCAGGCCGTCGCCCACCCGTGCCACCCGTCCGTGTTCCTGGAGCGCACCACCAAGGAAGAATGGGCCGATTCCTTCGGCGGCCAGGGGGCCCCGCAGAATGTCGTAGCAGCCATTGACGACGACGCACCCAGCACCACCCGCGACGTAGCCGAAGCGGTCATCCGCACCATTTACGCACCCGTGATCGACGTTCACTGGGTCACCGTCAAGCAGCTCGCCATCCTGGAACCCACCCTGGTGGAAACCGTGGCCTGCATGATCGGCACCCTGCTCAACGAAGCACTGCACGAGACCGTCCACACAGCCGGGGTTCCCGAGGAAGCCGCCAAGGCCATGCTGTTCGGCCACGTCCAGATCGCACTCACCAACGCCCTGCGCGGGTCCAATCCCTTCTCCGAAGCCTGCGAAATCGCGATCCAATACGGCAAGGACACCATCATCAAGGACGACTGGAAGAAGATCTTCGACGACTCCGAACTGGACGGCGTCATCGCCAAGATGCTCAAGCTGGACGCCGTCAAGCGCTGAAACCTTCCGGGAGGTGCGGTGGTCACCATGCCACCGCACCTCGGGCCGTTAATGTCTGTAATTCAAACGCAGGCCGCATTTCCATTGCCTTCTGGAGAATGGCTCGATAACCTGACGTATAACGTTGCACGCAAGTGCATCGTTTCACTTTGAAGTCCGGCGCCCTGTCGTCCGGCACGGCGGGGAGACCCCCGCTGTCCGGTTGGGCACGCGAATTTCCCTCAACCGGTTGAACGACTGCTGGATTGAGGACTTCCATGAGCGCACACGTCATAAAACCCTGGCTGGACACCGCGAAAGCCCCTGAAGACCGCGCAAACCTGCTTCTTCAGGAACTGAACCTTGACCAAAAGCTGGCCCAGGTTTCCTGCTACTTCCCCACGGACATCACCAGCACTGCCGACTTTGCCGAGCGTTTTCCCTTCGGAATTGGCCAAGTGTCCTGCCTTGAGGCCCGTTCGGCGCGATCGCTGGATGAAGTGACCGCCTTCCAACGGCGGATACAAACCGAAGCGATGGATCGTTCACGGCACGGTATCCCTGCGATCTTCCACATGGAAGGGCTCTGCGGTGCATACCTGCCCGGTGCGACCAGCTTTCCCTCCGGTCTCGCTAGGGCGGCAGGGTGGAACGTGGATGTAGAACGCAGGATCGGCCAGATCGTAGGCAAACAGGAACGTGCGGTCGGCATCACCCACACGCTGGCACCTGTTCTGGACATCTCCCGCGACCCACGAATGGGCCGACAAGGCGAAACCTACGGTGAGGATCCGGCTCTTGCCTCCGCACTAGGCGTCGCCTATACGCAGGGGTTGCAGGGCCAGGACCTGGCCGGTCGGCGAACAGAGGCCGTTGCAAAGCACTTCGTCGGTTCACATCACACAGAGGGCGGTATCCACGGGGCCCACTGCAACGTGCCGGAACGCACCCTCATGGAAATTTATGCCAAGCCCTTCCAGGCTGCTATTTCAGAAGCCGGATTGAGGGGAGTGATGCCTTCGTACAACTCCATAGGCGGGGAACCAGTCACAGCGTCCGTCAGACTCCTTAGAACAGTCTTGAGGGAACAAATGGGTTTCGACGGCCTTGTCGTCTCCGACTACGGCGCCGTGGGCAATCTGCACTCCGTACAGCGTGTCGCACAGTCCCCCGCGGAGGCCGGGCTGGCCGCTTTGCGCGCAGGCCTGGATGCTGAGCTCCACGTACCCCAAGGCTTCGGCCCGGAACTCAGGACGTGGTTTGCCGAGGGACGCGCCGACATTGCTTTACTGGACCGGGCAGTGCAGCAAGTGCTTCAAGCAAAATTCCGCATGGGTCTTTTCGAGCATCCATTCGCCCCCGGCCCTGACGAGCGCGACGCCTCATTTAACGTGGCCTCTGACACGGCAGTCTCCCTCCAATCAGCCCGGGAGTCGCTTGTCCTGCTCAGCAATGATGGCGCCCTCCCCTTGCGGCCACCGAAGGTGAGGAAACTGGCTGTCATCGGCTGCCACGCCACCACCGCAAGGTTTTTCTTTGGCGGCTACACCCATTATTCAATGGCAGAAGGAAAGCTTGCCGCCAACGCTTCAATGGCCGGACTGGCCACCGGCGGCGATGCCCTCAGGACTATCCGCGATACCGTTCCCGGGACGACGATCGAGGCTTCTGACGGCGCTGTATTCGAGGAATGGCTGCAGTATCAGAAGCCACACATCCGCAGCCTCATGGATGAGCTCGTTGAGCGGATGCCCGGGACAGAGGTGGAGTGGGCCTACGGGTACCCCATCGCAGGTGCTGACGAATCCGGGCACGAGGAAGCCTTAGCGCTGGCGGCTGAAGCCGACGTCGTACTTTTGACGCTCGGAGGCAAGCACGGCACGGCATCCATTGCTTCGATGGGTGAAGGAATTGACGCAACGAACATCAACCTTCCGGCCTGCCAGGAACAGCTCATTGTGAAACTGGCGCAATTGGAAAAGCCCATGATCGGGATCCACTTGGATGGCCGCCCGGTTTCCAGTGACGCAGCTGACAAGTACTTGTCAGCACTCCTGGAAGCATGGAGCCCTGCCGAAGGGGGCGCGGAAGCGATCGTTGACGTCTTGATTGGCGAACAATCTCCCAGCGGCCGACTTCCAGTCAGCATTGCCCGGAACGCCGGCCAGGTCCCGGTCTACTACAACCATCCCCACGGATCCTCCTGGCACCAAGGAGAAAGCATAGGATTTCCGGACTACGTCGACTCACCTCACACTCCGCGGTATGTCTTCGGACACGGGCTGTCCTACACCGCCTTCGACTACTCGGAACTCTCAGTGTCCAAGGATCACATTCTGGCCAGCGACGGGTTCGATGTTTCCTTCTCCCTCACCAACACAGGCGATCGGGCAGGGACTGAAGTCGTGCAGATTTACGTGAGTGACAGATTTGCTTCCATGTCCCGCCCCGTTTTGGAACTCGCCGGCTTCCGCAGGGTGACTTTGGAAGCGGGACAAAAAACCCGCGTGGACTTTCACGTTAAGACGTCTCAACTGGCCTTCCTCGATGCTGCGATGCAATGGAAGGTCGAAGCGGGCGATGTGGACATCCTGGTCGGTGCTTCGTCCGCTGACATCCGGTTGAAGAGCTCGGTACACATAGATTCAGACGCACTGATAGACGGCAGGAACCGGTCCTTCTACGCCGGCTAATGCCAACCGCATCCTTACCAACACCTCACAGACAAGGCGTGACTCCCATGACACCCAGCATCCGCCCCGGCGAAATCATGCACGACGCCGAAGGCAAACGGATCCACATCCATGGTGGCTCCATCCTCGCAGTTGATAGGCAGTACTACTGGTACGGCGAGGATAAATCCCAGTCAACGCCAGCCACGGGACAATGGCACAGCGGGGTCAGGGCGTACCGCTCCTCCGACCTACTGACCTGGCACGACCTCGGAACCATCATTCCGGCGGAGCCGGACGTTCCTGACTCTCCGCTGCATCCGGAATCCATGATGGACCGACCCCACATCGTTCGTCACCCCACTACTGGAAACTTCGTTTGCTGGATGAAAGTGATGCATGCAGACGGCAAGCAGCGCTCCTGGGTCTACCAGGCTGAGCGCTTCGAGGGACCCTACAGACTGGTGCAACAAGGATTCGAACCTTTAGGGATGAGTGCCGGCGACTTTGACTTGGTCATCGACCCTGAAACCGGACGAGGCTATTACTTCTTTGAACGGGTTCATTCCGAACTCATCTGCGCAGACCTGACCGACGACTTGACGAATGTGACGGGGACTTACAGCTCCCATTTCCCGCACCCGCATCCTCCGTTCGTCAGGGAAGCGCCTGCCTATTTTCGCCATGAGGGCCGCCATTACCTCATCACGTCAGGTACCAGTTGGTACTTCCCCAACCGCTCCGAAATCGCAGTCGCCGACGATTACCACGGACCTTGGACAGTTCTGGGGGACCCGCACAGAAACGATTCGACGGGCACATCTTTCCACTCGCAAATATCCTCTGTCTTCACCCTCGACAATGGACGTCACATCGCGCTTGCCGATCGGTGGCTCCCCGACATGCCTGACGACATGATCCGGCGCTCATGGGATGCAACAGAAGCCCAGTTCACGGGCGGAACACCCGACCCGGAGATTGACGCGTTCGTTAAGGCAGGAGCTCCCGACACCTCATCTGCCCGTCACGTGTGGCTCGAGGTCCGGTTCGAAGGCCAGCAGC